>JACKBS010000005.1 GCA_020634435.1 Ardenticatenaceae bacterium
GTGGAAGTCTTTATAGGCGAATGAGGCGGATTTTGTAGCGCAGTAGAACATCGCTGCTGATGACCATGAATAAAACGATGCCTTGCAACAGGTTCGACAAACCTGATGGCTGGATTTCGCGGCCAGCGACGATGAGCGCCCCAAACAAAATCGAAACGATGATGACAGCAAAGGGATTCAGCTTGGCCAGCCAGGCAACGATGATGCCGGTGAAGCCGTATCCTGGTGAGATACGCTCTTGCAGACGGTGCACCACGCCGCTGATTTCGGTCATACCCGCCAAGCCAGCCAATGCACCAGAGAGCATCATGACGAAGACGATGTTACGCGTGATGTTGATCCCGGCGTATTTGGCCGCATTGGGGTTGTCACCAATGATCTTGATTTCATAGCCCCAGCGACTGCGCTCCAAAATCCACCAGACGGCAACGGCCGCTATCACCCCAAACACAATGCCCAGATGCAGCGTAATGCCAGAAAAGGCTTTGATTTCGCGGGCGTAGTCGGCCAGGCGAGGCAGCCACGCATTTTTCTCAAACACGGGGGTCATCTGGAAACCGGCGTCGGACCAGCGGTCAAAAATCCAGAAGTTGTTCCACAAGATGGCCACGTAATTGAGCATGAGGGTGGTGATAATTTCGTTGACCTGGTAACGGGCCTTGAGGTAGCCGGGAAAAAAGCCCCAAATCGCACCGCCCAACATGCCCATGATAACCATCATGAGAATGACGATGAAGCGGGGCGTCTCTGGGCCAACCAGGGGCACCAACACCACCAGACTGGCGGCAAATGCGCCAATGTAAAATTGCCCTTCAGCCCCGATATTCCACAGCTTCATTTTGAAGGCCACGGTGCAGGCCAGGCCAACCATGAGCAGGGGCGAGGCTTTCACCAACGTGTCGGAAAAGACAGGCCAGCTGCCAAAAGTGGCATCAAAAAAGAAGCGCAGCACCACCAGCGGTTGGCCACCAATGATCTTTAGGATGATGCCCGCGATGACAAAGGCAATGACCACTGAACCGAGCGACGTAGCCGCAGGTAGCCAGCGCGGAATATCTTCGACGCGCTTTTCAATGCTCAGGGTGTAGGGAAAGGTTCGTTTGGGGGTTGTGGCTGGTGTGCTGCTCATGCGGTTACCTCTCCTTTAACACTGCCAATCCTGGCGCTATCACTCTTTGTGCTGCCGGTCATCATGAGGCCGATTTCGTTGATGTTGGCTTCGTCTGCTTCAACGATGCCCATGATACGGCCGTCAAAAATCACGGCAATGCGGTCACTCAATGCCAGCAGTTCTTCTAGCTCTTCAGAAATAAGCAAGACGGCCGTTCCGTTCTCCCGTTGTTCCAGCAGCAAAGTCTGAATTGCCTCGATGGCCCCAACATCCAGGCCGCGCGTGGGCTGGACAGCTACCATCAAATTGGGTTCCGCCGAAATTTCGCGGGCCAAGATTACCTTTTGCAGGTTGCCGCCAGACAGCTTACGGGCCATCGTCTCCACGCTGGGGGCCAAAATGTCGTACTTTTCCTTGAGCTTGCGAGCACGCTCACGCGCACGCCCGAAGTTGATCTGCCAGCGGCTGCTAATTGGATCGCCACGGTAGCTCTTCATGATCGTGTTTTCGGTGATGGTCATGTTGGGGGCGCTGCCTACCCGAGTGCGGTCTTCCGGCACGTGGGACACGCCAGTGCGAATGGCTTTGATAGGCGGCTGGTTGGACAAATCTTCGCCATTCACCTGGATGGTGCCAGAGCAAGGGCGCAAACCGGTGATCACTTCAGCGAGTTCGCTCTGGCCGTTGCCCGCCACACCGGCAATGCCTAAAATTTCGCCGCCATGCACCTCCAGCGAAACGCCGCGCAGTGCAGGCACACCTTTGTTGTTTTCAGCATGCACGTCTTGCATGGCCAGCACCACTGGGCCTGCTTTCTGCGGCTGCTTTTCCACAGCAAAGACTACACTGCGGCCTACCATCAGCTCGGCCAGCTTTTCACGGGTCATACCCGCCATGCTTTGGCCTTCGGCGGTGACTTTGCCTTTACGCAACACGGTGATGCGGTCGGCAACGGCCGTTACTTCATGCAGTTTGTGGCTGATAAAAATAATTGACTTGCCTTGAGCGACCATGGCGCGCATCGTTTGCATAAGGTCGTCGATTTCTTGGGGGGCAAGAACGGCCGTAGGCTCGTCCATGATCAAAATATTGGCACCACGGTACAGCGTTTTCAAAATTTCTACCCGCTGCTGTTCGCCCACTGAAAGCTGCCAGATTTTGGCTTTGGGGTCTACGCGCAAGCCAAACTGTTCTTGCAGCGCCAAAATCTTTTTGTCGTACTCGGCCAGATTCATGAAAAATTTCGGCTCATCCAGCCCCAGCAAAATATTTTCGGTAACGGTTTGGGTAGGCACCAGCATAAAATGCTGATGCACCATACCAATCCCCTTGGCGATGGCGTCTTTGGGCGAATTAAAACTAACCAGCTCCCCATTCACTCGTATGGTGCCCGATGCCTGTTTGTACAAACCGGCCAGCACGTTCATCAACGTGCTCTTACCAGCCCCATTTTCCCCCAGCAGGGCGTGAATCTCCCCTCGCTTCAGCGTAAAGTTGACCCGATCATTGGCCAATACACCAGGAAAGCGCACGGTGACTTCCTGCATTTCAACGGCGAAAGGTGCCTCGCTCATGGCTATGTCCCTTGTAATCGGTGGTCGGTAATCAGTTGTCGGTAATCGGTAAGCAGATTGGGCCGCTTACCGATTACCGTTTTACCGATTACCGTTTACGGGTTATTCAAGTTCGGGCAATTCGGCCGTGATGTTCTCGTTCCACCAGTACATACAGGTGGTACACGGGCTGCTAAACTGCGCAAAACCATCGAGATCAATCTGCTCCAGGCTCACGCCATCGGCCAGAACAGTGTTGCCCTGGTTATCCACGATGGGGCCTTTGAAGACGTCGAAGCGGGTGAATTCACCAGCCAGCATAGCCGCCAGCGTGTCGCGAATCATCTGCAAATCTTCTTCGGGCAATTCGGCCGTGCCGGGCTGCAATGTTTCACCGTCCATGAAGCCATACAGGCCCATCGCGCCAGCGTCGGCATCGAAGTATTCAGAGCCAGCTACCCACGTGCCATCACGGGATTCTTCAACGATGCGGGCATAAACCGGGCCCCAATTCCAGTACATGGAGGTAAGGCAGGCGTCGGCGACGCAGTTGCCAGAATAGTCGTAGGTGATACCCCATTTGCCTTCGGGGGCAGCTTCAGCCGGGGCGGGCGTGTCGGCACCAGTCATCACAACCTGTGCGCCGCTGTCGAACAGGGAGGAAGCGGCATCTTGCTCGATGATGGGATCATGCCAGGTGTAAATCCAGCGCACGTCGATGGTGCATTCGGGGCAGGTTTGCGCGACACCCAAAGAAAAGGCGTTACCCAAACGGAGCTCTTCGGGGATGGGGAAGGTAGCGATGTAGCCCAATTTTGGATTGCCATCCAGCATGGCGCGGGAACCAGCCAGCATACCGGCCAGATATTTCATGTCTTCCATGGCGCCCATGAGGTTGCCAAAGTTTTCGCCGTTGGTCATGAAACCGCTGATGTGGATGATGTCAACATCGGGGAATTCATCAGCGATGGTAGCGGATGCATCCATGTAACCAAAAGAGGTGGTGAAGATGACATCAAAGCCTTTACGGGCCAGGGAACGAATCACTTGTTCAGCATCCGCGCCTTCGGCCACAATTTCTACGTAGGCGGTGTGCACGTTTTCTACGTTGTCCTGCACGTACATACGGCCGACATCGTGGGCCTGGGACCAACCACCGTCATCGTGGGGGCCAACATACACAAAAGCGACGTTGTAACAACCTTCGATCGCTGTAGGAATCTGGTAACTACCTTCTTGTTCGGCCTCACCAGTGCTGCTGGTGCAGTCTGTGGTTTCCGCCATATCTTCGGTGGTGTCTGCCGTGGTGTCCGCTGTGTCAGCGGTCGTATCTTCTTCAGCTTCCGGTTCATCGCCACCGCCACAGGCAGATAGCGTCATGGCCAAAGCCAACATCATCAAAAAGAAAATCCAAAGGGTTTTGTTTTTCATCATTTACTCTCTCCTCAAATTTTTTACGGTTGAAAGCAAGTCTTTATTTGATTGTCGCTTTTAAGTACGGGATCACCTCCTTACTCTTCCTGCGTTTCCTGGATAGGCTAATGCTACCAGTAGGCACTGGTTAGGTCGAGTGTAAAGAGTAACCAAATATCCTCACTTTCGGTTAGTGCGGCATAGCATTGGTATGGGGTGATATAGATCATGTTTTTGTCAGACAAATTTACGCGGCGCGGCTGGCAGGGGCTAGCGACGGTCGTTCCACTGTTCGATCATCGCCAACTTTTGCTTGTAAAAAGCGGTGGCTTTTTCATTGCCCTGAACCAGCGTCAATGCCTGCTGGGCATCTTGCAGTGCCAGCTCTGGATGCCGCAACCGGTACTGCACCATGCTGCGCAGGTGGTACAAATTGGCCTTAAACAGGGGATTGATCGGCGTTTCGGTCCAGGCATCAACAATACGAATGGCCTGGTCCACATGATCTAACGCTTGCGGCCCCTGGCCTTTGTCCAGAGCATATTGCCCCAGCAGTTGGTGGGCCATCGCCTGCTGTCGCGGATCGTTAAGTCCTAGTTGTAATGCTTTTTCCAGGTTACGTACGGCCGTTCCCGGCACGCGCTTCTTGTCCCCATTTTGCAGCAAAGCCAGCTGCAAATAGTAACCCGCCACATTGGGATTTTGGGTAATCGCTTGCTGCAAAAGTCGTGTTGCTTTTTGCGGCGCACCACCCTGGCGCAGGGCAGACACCAACTGCAAAGTCAGATTGGTATCGTGCGGATTTAGCTGCCACTGCTCTTGCAGCCGGGCAAATTCCACAGCATCGGCATCGGAGCTGTGGCCGACCAGTTCAAACCAGCCGTTCCGGTTCGCCTGCCAAAATAGCAAGAGGAGGATAGCGTGGGCAACGGCCGTTGCCCCACTCAGCACCGGTGTCGCCTTAAAATCGTAAATAATGCGCCAGTCGCCGATAAACGTCAGCATGGTGAAGATGGGGTAATAAATCAGAGAGTAGTACAGCAGATTGCGCAGCGATTGGCGGGCAAAGTAACGCAGGGAGACGCTTCGGTTCTTGTATAGCAGCGTAAACAAAACGGCCGCAAACAGCAAAGACCCAAGGGTGCCACCCAAGCTAATCAGCCATTCCTGCCCAGGCGGGAAAATCCGATCCGGCTGCACATAGCCCCAATAAAAACCATAGCCGCAGCTCACCACCCGGCCACCAAACTGCCAAATGGGGATGGCATGGAAAAATTCATGCACGATGACGGAAGGGGGAATGGCTAGCAAAAAAGCCGCCTGCTCGGCCAGATGCATCTTCTGGCGGGTGAGCGGCGGCTGCCGAAAACCGTTCCAATCCCGCCGGAGAATTCCTGTCAGCTGCACCGCGCGATACGCTTGCAGCAACGACAGACCATAAAAAAGCAGCTCCAGCGGACTGGATAAATCAATTCGAAAACAACCCATACGATTCCAGATTAACGATTGTTAGCTGGCAGCGCAGGTTTATCGTTAATCGCTACTCAGCCGTGATCCAGGTACCGGTTTCTTTGCGCATGGCCTGGCCAATGTAGGCCGGGCTGGTGATCAGTGCCTGTTTGCCGCCATTATCCAAGAAATCAAGCACGGCTTCAACTTTCGGTCGCATACTGCCCGGCGCAAAGTGACCTTCGGACAGATATTGGCGCAGCTGAACGGCCGTAATCTCGCCCAAGTTCTCCTGCTGCGGCGTATTAAAGTTGATGCACACTTGCGGCACACCCGTGGAAATCAGCAGCAAGTCAACGTCTAGCTGAGCCGCCAGCAAACCACTGGCCCAATCTTTGTCGATGACGGCCATCACGCCACGAATCTCACGCAATTCGCCCTTGCTGTTTTGCACCACAGGGATGCCCCCACCGCCAACGGCAATCACCACGCCACCAGCCGATACCAGGTGCCGGATTGCCTGTTCCTCAACGATGCGCACGGGTCGTGGTGAAGCCACCACGCGCCGCCAGCCGCGCCCCGCATCTTCAACCACCTGCCAGCCTTGGGATTGAAACAGCTCTGCCTGAGCCTCGGTCATAAAGCCGCCAATCGGTTTAGATGGTGCAGTGAAAGCCGGATCATTTTCATCCACCAGCACTTGCGTCACCACCGACACAACCGGCACTTCCATGTTGCGGCTGAACAGTTCATTGCTCAACGCTTGCTGGAGCATGTAGCCAATCGCCCCTTGGGTATCGGCCACGATGAGGTCTAGCGGAGTAGTATGCACCTCGTGCGCCGCCAATTCGTTGCGGCGCAGAATGTAGCCTACTTGTGGGCCGTTGCCGTGGGTGACGATGAGCCGCCAGCCATCTTCGACCATATCGGCCAGATGGCGGCACGTTTCGCGCACGGCATCCCACTGATGGGGAATATCGGGATTATTTTTATCGGTAATGAGTGAATTGCCGCCAATGGCGACCAGAGCAGTGCGGGACAAGTGGGACCTCCGAAAAAATGCCTGTGGGAAGGCAAAAATAGTGAGGCGGAATCATACAGCAGAGGTTTGGTGGCGGCAAAAAGATGGGCGGAAGTGAGATGTTGCAGGTGGCAAGTTTCTGCTACCTGCAACTTGCCACCTGCCACCTGCTACATGCTACTCCTGTGCATGCCACTTTTGCAGAAGTTCGGCTTCGCGTTCCGGGGTGAGACCACCGCGCCAGGCATAGTCGGCGGGGCGAGTGGCCTGCCAGATGAGGGTATCGTGGACGGTTTCGGGCAACGGCCGTATTGCCAAGCCTGCCGCTGCTGCTTTATCCGTGCTAAACATATCAAACCCCGCGTACTCGGCAGGAACCCAAAGCGGCAGCTGCACGTAAGCCCCAACCTCGTTCTCCTGCAAAAATTCATCACTGACCCAGGTGAAGGTCGCATTGCTGCCAGACACCTCGCGGCACGTTTGCAGCACCTGCCCCATGCTAAAGTGCCCCGCCGGGCTGGTGGCGTTGTATGGTCCGTGCAGCCGGGCTTCGGTGGCTCTTACCGTCCAGGTAGCCAGATCGCGTACGTCGATAAACTGGACCGGGTGCTCAGGCTTATCCGGGGCCAGCACCTCACCGCCACGCGCCACGCGGGCGGGCCAGTAGGTAAAGCGGTCCGATACATCGTGCGGCCCAACAATGAGGCCAGAACGCACATGCAGCGCATGTTCCGCCCCCATCACCTCGCTGATGGCTTGCTCGCACAATACTTTCAGCGGCCCGTACGTCTCGCCCGTGATTTCTTCCACCGTTTCATCTTCAATGGTGCCAAGCGGGCTGTTTTCATCCTGCCCTGGCGTATTGTTGTCGCTGTAGACGGAGAGCGTTGAGATGAAGGTGTAATGATCGATGATCCCCTTCAGCTTCGTGGCCGAATCGCGCACCAGACGCGGCACGTAGCCACAGGTATCAATGACGGCATCAAAGGAACGGCCGTCTAGCACATCCAGTCCGCCATCACGGTCACCAATTAGGGTTTCTACGCTGCCTTCAAACAAATCTGGATTGCTCTGCCCGCGGTTAAACAATGTCACTTCATGCCCCGCCGCCAACGCCGTGTTCACAATGGCCCGCCCCAAAAACCGTGTTCCGCCAATGACCAACAGTTTCATGCCTAAATCTCCTTGCTTGTGGCCAAGATGGTTGTTCATCAACAAATAGAAACTAACCGGGCTCACCTTTTACTCCCGCGAAGGCGGGAGTCCACTGGATTTGGATTCCCGCCTTCGCGAGAATGACACGTAAGGTTTTGTTTGTCGGCTCAGTTTCAGTTACAACTATCTTGACCTTCGATTGACCGGTCCTTTTGGTGTCAAGCATAACAAAGATTAGATGATTGTCTAGTGTTTAGCTGTCGCGCAGGGTACAATTCAGGCAAATTATCTTAATCTGCGAAATCTGTGTCATCTGTGGATTTTCTTAAGGAGAAGCATATGAAAATTAACATACAGCAAGGTGAAATCCAGAGCGTAACGGCCGATACGCTCATTGTGAATCTGTTTGATGACGTGACCACGCCCAGCGGAGCAACCGGCGCAATCGATCGGGCGCTGGATGGGGCCATTAGCGAATTGATTGCCAGCGGTGACCTGACGGGCAAGGCGGGCGAAGTGGGCGTGCTTTACCCACGCGGAGCCATTGCCGCTAAACGAGTGCTGGTGGTGGGCCTGGGCAAACGGGTCGGGTTCAACCTGGAAGGCGTGCGGCAGGCCGCGGCCAATGGCATCAAGCAGGCGCAAAAGCTCAAGGCCAGCAATGTGGCCACGATTGTGCATGGCGCGGGCATTGGCGGGCTGGACGTGCAGGCCGCGGCGCAAGCCACCGTGGAAGGCAGTTTGCTGGCTACCTACCGCTTTGCCGCCACCAAGCAGGAACCCGAACCGCCCCACGCGATTGATTCGCTAACGATTGTGGAGTTTGACGGCAGCAAAGTTGCCGCCATCGAAGCGGGCAGCGAACAGGCCCAGGCCGTTGCCGCCGGGGTGGCCCTGGCGCGTGACCTGGTGAACATGCCGCCCAATGTGGCTACCCCAACTAAACTGGCGGAAACGGCCGTTTCCATCGCCAATGAGCACAATCTCAACATCATCGTGGGCGATCGCGCTTGGGCGGCAGAGCACAGCATGGGGGCCTTCCTGGCGGTCGCCAAAGGCGCAGGCGAACCACCCAAGTTCATCGTGCTAGAGCACAACGGCGATCAAGAAGATTTAGACACGATCGTACTGGTCGGCAAGGGCATCACCTTCGACACAGGCGGTATCTCCATCAAACCCTCTGAGCGAATGGGGGCGATGAAGTCAGACATGGGCGGCGCAGCGGCCGTTTTGGGAGCCATGAAAGTGGTTGGCGCGTTGAACCTGCCGCTGCGGGTCATCGGCATTGCGCCGTGCACGGAAAATATGCCCGATGCCAACGCTTACCGTCCCGCCGACGTGATCACCGCCAGCAACGGCACCACCATCGAAATCATCTCGACCGACGCTGAAGGGCGCATGGTGCTGGCCGACGGGCTGGTCTACGCCACACACTACAATCCCAAGGCGGTCATTGACCTGGCCACGCTGACCGGGTCGTGCGTGATTGCGCTGGGACAGGGCATGGCAGCTGGCCTGTTCAGCACCGATGATGGGTTGCGTGATCAACTTGTGGCGGCAGGAACGGCCGTACATGAACGTGTCTGGCCTTTACCCCTGTGGGACGACTACAAAGAAGCCATCAAATCCGACGTGGCCGACATTAAAAACAGCGGCGGCCGTTTTGGCGGCGTGGCCACCTCGGCCATCTTCCTCAAGCAGTTTACGGATTATCCCTGGGTCCATCTGGATATTGCCGGAATGGCTCTGAGCGAAAGCGGCAGCACCTACACCCCGCGCGGCGGCACCGGCTACGGTGTGCGTCTGCTCATTGAGTTTTTGCGCAATTGGGCTTGACAGTTACAGGTGGCAGGTTGCAGGTGGAAAGTCTTAAGCCGCCACTTGCAACTTGCCACTTGCATACTTGCGCACTTTTCCCCTCCCCCTTTATAATCTCCGCCAACAATCCGCTCACGCTAAACTGTGTCCACACAAAATAGGAGAACCAGATGTCTGTACCGACCCCGCCACTGACGATGGGAATTGAGGAAGAGTATCAGATCATTGATCCCAAATCCCGCAATCTCCATGCCTACATCTCTGAATTATTGTCCCAAGATCAACAGCGAGAAGTAAAACTCAATCTAATGCCAGAGCTGATGCAGTCCCAGGTGGAGGTGGGCAGCAACGTCTGCCAAAACGTGGGGGAAATACGCAAAGAGGTCGTCCGGCTGCGCCGCGCCGTGTGCGAACTGGCCGATGCCAACGGGCTGGCCATTGCCGCCGCCTCAACCCATCCGTTTGCCCGCTGGGACGAGCAATCAATCACCGAGGGGGTACGCTACAAGGAACTGCTGGACGACATGCAAGGTGTCGCCAAGCGGCTCCTTATTTTTGGAATGCACGTGCACGTTGGCTTTGGCAGCGATTTGGAATCGAAGAACCTGATGATGGAAACCATGAATCAGGCCCGCTATTTCATTCCCCACCTGTTGGCACTGTCAACCAGTTCGCCATTCTGGCACGGCCGTAACACGGGTCTTCGTTCATACCGCAGCGTGGTATTTGAATCGCTGCCGCGCACCGGCATTCCCCACTCCTTTAATTCATGGGGTGAATACCAAAGCTATGAACGCACGTTGGGCATGGTGGGCGCGTTTGGCAAGGCGGATACACGAGCCAAAATCTGGTGGGATATACGGCCGCATCCCGTTTTCGATACCTTAGAGTTCCGCATCACCGATATCTGTACCAAAATTGACGAGGCCGTATGCATTGCCGCCCTGTTCCAGGCGATTTGCGCCAAGCTGCTCAAGCTGCGCCGCCAAAACATGGGCTGGCGGCAGTACCGCCACATGCACATCACCGAAAACAAGTGGCGTGCCGTGCGCTATGGCATTAATGGCGAGCTGATTGACTTTGGTTTGCAGGAGTCGGTGCCTTTCCCCGAACTGATGGAAGAACTGCTAGAGCTACTGGACGATGTGGTGGATGATTTAGGCAGCCGCCACGAGGTTGAGTACGTACGCACCATCTTGAAAAATGGCACCAGCGCCGATCGGCAAATTGCCACCTACCTGGCTCACGGCGGCGACGACAACCGCGAAGAAGCGCTGCGGGCTGTGGTTGATCATTTGGTGAAGGAAACGCGCGAGGGAATTTAATTACCGAATTACTCAATTACTGAACTACCTATCGTAATTGGGTAATTCGGTAATTGAGTAATTTTACTGCCGCACAGGCAGCACGTGGAACAAAATCGCGAAGAAGTGGCAGGCGGAGCCGCCCAGGACAAACAGGTGCCAGATGGCGTGGTTGTAGGGCAATTTTTCCCAGGCATAAAAAATCACGCCCAGCGTATACACCACGCCACCAGCTATCAGCCAGAACACGCCGCCGGGGGGGATGGTAACCAGCATTTCTTTAAAGGCAAAGACCACCAGCCACCCCATGAGCACATAAGCGGCCGTTGCTAATTTTTCCCAGCGGCCAATGAAAACAGTTTTGAAGGCGATACCCAGCAGCGCCAGACCCCAGACAATGCTGAACAGTGTCCAGCCCCAGGGACCGCGCATACTCACTAACGTAAACGGGGTGTAGGTTCCGGCAATCAGCAAATAAATGGCCGAATGGTCGAAAATGCGCAGGACTTGCTTGACTTTGGGGTGCTGAATGCTGTGGTATAGCGTGGAGCAAAGGTAAAGTAAAACCAGGCTGCTGCCGTAGATGCTAAAGCTTACCACACGCCAGACATCACCATAGATGGCGGCCAGCACAACCAATAAGGTAAGCCCAGCCACGCTGAGCGCCGCACCAATGCCGTGCGTAACGCTGTTGGCGATCTCCTCACCGATGGTGTACCCCATAACGTTGGTTGCTAATTTTCTAGCTTTATCCATAGTTGGCCTCCCGTTTAGTTGCTCACTTTCTTGAGTCGTAGCGTATCACAATTTTAGGACGGCTCAAACGGCCGTTTACTATCTTTTAACTATCAAAAAGGAATCAAATTATGGTTAGCAAATTGATCGATGTGAGCCATACCGTAGCCCACGGGCTGGTAACCTACAAAGGGCTGCCCGCGCCGATTATTTGCGATTATCTCAGTCGCGAAGCCTCGCGGGAACATTACGCGGAGGGCACTGAATTCCACATTGGCAAGATTGAGATGGTGGCCAACACAGGCACCTACGTCGATTCGCCGTTCCATCGCTACGCCGACGGCAAGGATTTGTCGGAGCTGCCGCTGAGTTCGTTGGCCAACCTGGATTGTGTGGTGGTGCGCGTGCCCAAAGGCTACGGCCGTTCCCTCCACCCCGATCTGCTGCAAGGCAAAAATCTACAGGGTAAGGCTGTTTTGTTCGACACGGGCTGGTCGCAGCACTGGCACACGGAACAATATTTTGAAGGACACACTTTTTTGACAGAGGAAACGGCCGTTCACTTGCAACAGTCCGGCGTAGTTCTGGTAGGCATCGACTCCTACAATATTGACGATACCGAAGACGGCCGTCGCCCTGTGCACTCCACCCTGCTGCGCCACGACATCCCCATCGTTGAGCACCTGGCACCGCTCAAAGCGCTCCCTGAAGCTAACTTTCGCTTTTTTGCCGTGCCGGTGAAGGTCAAAGCGTTTGGCACATTCCCCGTCCGCGCCTTTGGCCTGGTGTAGCCAGATTTGAGCAAGCCGTTGGCCATGTCAACCGGTTAACAGCCTGTCCCGCTTTAATTCAGGAAAATAAGCCCTTACATCTGGTAACCGCGTGTTGCCCAAAACCCGGATAGGTGGCGCTAACCCGGCACCTGCCCTGATTTCAGGAGGCACCCTGTGAAAAAACCCCTGCTTTTGTTCTTCTTGTTCTCTATTTTGCTCAGCCTGGCAGCTTGCGACGATGGCGACAGCGGCAGCAGCGGCATCCAGCCGCCCGACGACCCGGCCGAGCTGAAAAGCTTCCATCTGGCCGAAGTGTGCAACGGTACCCCCATTGCCGTCGCCGCCCCTTACGACGCCAGCAGCAGCGAGCTGCACCCCATCGCCATGTACAACCAAAATTCGTATGACGGCTCCATTTACGACATTATGTTCCCCTCGCAGACCAACTTCCCAGAAGAGTGGAGCGTAGCAGTGGACCAACCGTTTAGCCCCATTGAACTGGTTGGCTGCCTGGCCCGCACCGAGCAAACGCTGGTAGAAACGTGTACCGGCTACGAAATCGACGGGGAGGATAAAGAAGGCACAGTAGAAATCTACGATGCTACATACGAGCTCACCATTTATGCCGCCCAAACGGGTGAGGTGGTCGGCACGGAAACGATCGACACATATTTGGATGAATGCCCCTCGTTTGTGATGTTCTCGACGGGTTCTGGTGAAGACCTGGTAGAAGAACGGTATGCTCAACCCACCGACGAACTGGTAAATCTGGTAGAATCGTACGTGAATCCATAAAAAGTGTAATTGGGTAATTGAGTAATTAGCTCAAATTACTCAATTACCGTTCACGCAGGAACTGGCCATGAGCAAAGAAGTTTGGTTTATCCGGCACGGCGAAAGCGTCTCTAACGCCAATTTGCCCACAACGCACCCGGCGGAATCCGCATTAACGGCGAAGGGTCACCGCGAGGCCGAATACGTCGCCCAGGCGTTTACGCGCAAGCCGGATTTAATTGTGGTGTCGCCATACATTCGTGCCCAGCAAACGGCCGTTCCCACCATCAATCGCTTTAACCCCGTTCCTGTGGCTGAATGGCCCGTTTTTGAGTTTAGCTACCTGCACCCGGAAAAATACAACGGTACCACCGGCGATGAGCGCTGGCCCGATGCTCAGGCGTATTGGCACCGCATGAACCCGTTGGAAAACGAAGGGGGCGAAGGGGAATCCTTTGCCGAAATGCTGGCGCGTGTGCAAGAAATGGAAGCCAAACTCCAGGGCGCGCCAGAACCGTTCATGGCCATCTTTAGCCACGGCCTCTTTTTGCGCGCCTTTCTGTGGATGAGCCTGACGGGTTTTCGCGAGGCGACCCGCCGCTCGATGGAGCGGTATTTGTTTTTCTCACGCGGCATCCCGCTGCCCAATGGGGCCATTATGAAAATGCGCATTGAAGCAGACGGCCGTATCTCCTTTAGCCCGTTCGACACCGCCCACATCCCCGAATCGCTGGGGCTGGTGGATGAATAACTGGGGAAATATGACACCTAACTACCTGATTCACGAAGAAAAGTATCAGCAAGCGCGGGCTAAAGGTTGGCCCGGCTGGGGCGGGCCAGAGCGAATGGCCCGAGAAAACATTTGGCTGGAACGGCTGTTTTCTTATCCAGCAGTGCCGGAGCAGGGCAAAGTGCTGGAATTAGGCTGCGGCGAAGGTCACTATGCCCGGCTGCTGGCGCAAAAAGGGTATGTGGTAACAGGCGTTGATGTGTCGCCAACGGCCGTTACCTGGGCCATCGAAAAAACGCAACAAACCGGTGAATTCATCACCTATCTCGTTGCCGATCTCACTGAGCCGGGTTTGCTGTCCGGCGAAACGTTTGATCTGATTGTGGACGGCAACTGCCTGCACTGCATCATCGGCCAGGACCGGGCCAGCTTTTTAGGCAACGTCTTCCGCCTGCTTCAGCCCGGTGGCTTCTTTTTTGTGAGTTCGTTATGCAGCGAAACGGCCGTTGCCCAGATGCTAGAATTTGAGGACAGACCGTACCGCTTCCTGCCCACACCCACTGGCCTGCAAACCGAACTCGAAGCAGCTGGTTTTCAGATACAA
This sequence comes from Ardenticatenaceae bacterium, assembly GCA_020634435.1. Classification (GTDB taxonomy): domain Bacteria; phylum Chloroflexota; class Anaerolineae; order Promineifilales; family Promineifilaceae; genus Leptofilum. Next base: position 14,441 of record JACKBS010000005.1, read on the forward strand.
CAGTTTGTCGTCCACGAAAACCAGAAGCACAATCACTGCACGGCGCACGTGCTAAAGCCAAAAGGTTAACATAACAAACGGGGATTTTATGGCCGGGGAAACCGATTTAGCCAAGATGCTGGCCTCGCTCCAACCACACCTGCACGACGAAGAATACATATTTTGCACGATGGGTAACGGCCGTTACGGCGACCATTCCGAGCTGGAACCCATCGCCTCCTTCATGGAAGCAGAGGGCTTAACTCTGGTCATCCCCAAACCCCGCGCCGACCAGCATGGCATCGCCTATGACAGCGTGTTTCGCTGCATTACCCTGTCGGTGCATTCCAGTTTAGACGCGGTGGGATTAACGGCCGTAGTCGCCAACAAACTCGCCGAACACCACATCAGCGCCAACGTCATCGCCGCCTACTACCACGACCACGTCTTTGTACAAACTCACCACGCCGAAGCGGCCCTGGCTGCGCTAAAAGAGTTAACATAAATTTTAACCGCTACGCAGATTGACAGTAAATCCCCCTTGACAACAGTATCAATAGTGATACCATAAAAGCATGGCAACCGTGGCAGATTTGGTGGCAAAAATGCGGCGCAATCCCAAAGGGGTCAATTTTGCGGACCTTTGCAAAGTTTGCGATTACTACTTTGGTGAACCACGCCAAAGCGGGAGCAGCCACCGAATCTATCAAACGCCATGGCAGGGCAATCCCCGCGTTAATATTCAAAATGACAAGGGAAAAGCTAAAGCGTATCAAGTTCGGCAAGTGTTGAAAGCAATTGACAAGTTGGAGGCATAAAGTAATGCTCAATCAAGATCGGTACACCTACCGCGTCACCTGGTCTGAAGAAGATGAAGAATATGTGGGGCTTTGTGCCGAATTCCCGAGCTTGAGCTGGCTAGATGGCACGCCCGAAGCAGCCCTGAACGGTATTCGCCAAGTAGTGGCCGATGTAGTCGCTGACCTCACAGACAATGGGGAAGAGATTCCCGAACCCATAGCCCTAAAACAGTACAGCGGTAAGTTTTTGGTGCGGATTCCCCCGGAACTACATCGCCGTTTAGCACTGGAGGCCGCCGAAGCAGGAGTGAGCCTCAATCGTCTAGCCAGTTCTAAATTAGCCCAACCAGATTAAGCGGTCAGTTTCTGATTGCCATCAAGCTCCCGCCCATTTTGGCATAAGCGCGACTACATGAAGTAGCTTGGTTAGTGCTCCTCCAGAACATTTTACGCTTCATCACCTATCTAAAAACCAAATTCTCGACGTCTCATCCATCTTGAAGAAATCGAGCAGAATGGCTGCGACCTTGTCGCGGGCGGCGTCACCGGGGTGGGTGCCGTCATCGGCAAATTCGTCGCAGGCCCAGGTGAGGCCGTCGTGGCGCGGCGTTAGGCCGTCGGCCCAAAGATAGGGTCCCCAAGCCAGCCAGGGCGCGGCCACTTCCCCGCGCGCCGGGTCGTAGTTGAGCTGCGGATCGCCGTTAATTTGCGCCTCGATGAGCCACTTCACGGCAAAACCAGACTGGTAGGCGATGGGTTCCGGGTTCAGCGGCCCGGTGGCGTAGCCGCCGTAAATGCGGCTGGATAGATAAACAATTTGTACGTTGGGATAACGCGCCTGAATCGCCTGCACGATTGTTTGCAGTTGGGCTTGCAGCACCTGCGGCTCCTGCGGAAATGGCTCATTTTTGATGCCGCTGCGGGCCTCTTTCAGCCAAACCACCTGGACCTGCGCCGGGGTCAGGCCATTTTCCGCCAGACGTTCATCCAGTACCTGCCAGTAGGCGGCGCTGCCATTACTGACCAGCTTGTTGGATGCCCAGCCACCCTGCGCGCCGTTCACCACCACCACCGCTTCATTTTTGACCGGATCGTCATTGGCCAGCCGCACAAACGCGTTGAACTCGGCCGCAGCATTGGACATGCCCACGGAAATGAGGCCAATTTTGCCTGCCGGGTCGGGTGCCCCATCGGCAGCGCGCGGCTGGATGGCTTGCGCCTGGGCCAGTCCGGCGGCAAGATGCTCGGCAGGCATTGTGTTTTGTCCATCGGGGTAGAGACCGCCTGCCTGCCCCATGTACAAATCAGCGCCTAAATCGGTAAGCGGTACCAGGCCAACGCTGGTTTGGGCACAGCCTACCAACGGGAACGGGGTGACAACGGCCGTATTCACCCCACCTCGGCCACCCAAAGAAACGGCTTGCAGCGGGAACAGGCAAGCTGCCAATTCGGCAGCATCTTCAGCAAACGCGGCTTGCTCACAGGTGAGAACGGCCGTTACCAACCCCTCCACCAAATTTTCCCCCGCAGCAGGCACAGCCAAATCTTCCAGCGCCAACCGGTTGGCCTGAATAAAAGCCGCCTGCACCGCCACATCCCCGGCCCATTCTGGATCGTTGGGGCGCGGATGGGCCAGCAGTTGCTGCTGCGTTTCTACCAGGCCAATAACCTCGGCCTGCACCTGCTGTAGCTCAGCGACAAATTCAGCGCGGCTTTGCGGCGGCTCCAGGGTGACGGCGGGCAGTGAAACCTGGGTGGCTGTGGGCGAGATTGTGACGGTGGGTGAAGGAACGGCCGTTGCTGTCTCGGTTGGAGCGGGAATGGTTTGTGGAGGAACGGCCGTTGGCGTCACGGCCACGTCAGCCCGACAAGCAGCCAGTAGGCAGGCAATAACTACTAAAAGAAAAAGTTGTCGGGAAAATGGGGGAAGTTGGGTCATAACGGTAATTAAGTAATTGAGTAATTGGGTAATTTGCCGCTCCACTTAATTACCCAATTACTCAATTACCCAATCACGGCTTAATGATTGTCATCGGGCACCAAATCGTAGCTGTACGGCTCCACATCGGGACCATAGTGGAACAGGCTGGGGATTGGAATGTAGTGGCTTTCAAAGAGTTGATCGTTGATGACCTCGCCCTCCGCATTATAGACAATGCGCCGGATAGACACATCGGCCCCTTCTGTGGCCCAGTCGATCTGCTCCACCGTACCGGGCTCCATCGACTCGATGTATTCCCAGCGATCCTGATCGGGGCCAGGCACCTCGGTGACGTTGGCAAAGACCGGGTCTTCTTTCACCACAGTGCGGCCCAGGCTGGTGCTGTAAAACTTGAAGGTCAGTGCCTGGTTTTCCTCACTGAAATAATTCTCGATGAGCAGGTGGTAGGGCGTGTTATTGATAAACTTCATATCTACATTGATGGCCCCATCATTAAAGACTGTGGCGTCCATGCCGTGACCCGCGCCATCGCGGTAGTAGCCCACCATGTAACCGTGCGGCAGGCGCTCGGTGATGGGGAATCCGGCAAAAAAGGCGGTCTGGTACAGCGTGGTGCTCACCTGGCAAACGCCACCACCCACACCGCGCACCGTCTGCCCCCCGACGATGATCAGCCCTTCGGTATAGCCATCCGCCTCGGAAATGCTGCCCAGGTATTTGTTGAAAGAAAACTCTTCGTACGGGGCAATGACGATGCCGTAAAAGTTAGCGGCGGCGGTGGCGATGTTATGCTTGCGCTCATCAGAGGAACCAGAGAACCAGGTGGTCGTTTCGGTAATCAGCTCCGTAATGCCCAAATCGGCGGCGGTGGCGGTGGAATTGGCCAGCGGCACAATGTCTTTTACCACAAATGGAATGGAGCGGTTGGGCGTGTTCACCTGCGCCTTAAACTGCTCGATCGTAGCGTCGATGTCCAGCTCACGGCCGTTTACGTGCGGCGCAACCAATACCAGTTCTTGGGTGCCATCATCAAAATAATAGCGGGCATTCACCGGCTCACGGTAAAGCTGATCTTCAAACTGGCGCAGCCAGTGGCGCAGCGCATTTTCATCGACAAAAACGTTGTGCGTGCTGCTGCCATCGGCCGATTCCGATACTTCCACGCGCACCCAGGCGGCCAAATCGGCCTGGTTCAGGGTGATGGGGGCCAGGTCTAAATCGTCCAGCGGCTCTTCCAGGTAAAAGGTGATGGGGCTGCCCAGCACCTGCTGAATCTGCGCCGCAGCATCCCCGGCATCGTACACGGCGGGGGCAACTTCGTGGACCAATAGTTCCACCTGCGCCGGGCGGAAGCTGGTGAGCGGCGTAATGACGCGGTTGCGCGCATCGGCCACATCCACAAAACGGCCGGGCTGCCCGGCGGCATAGCTGGTGTCGCTGCCGCTCAGGTTAAAGGCCGCGCTAACCGGTGGCTTGTTGATTTCGGCGGCCAGTTCAGCCAGGGAACTATCCAGCCGACTTTCATCTAAAACCAGAACGGGAGAAAGGGAACGGCCGTAATACCAGCTATCAAACATCTCCTGGGCCTGCTTAAACGGCCCACCGGTGCGGCCCAAATCGTAAGCGGCTTGCGCGGTCTGGTTCACATCAAAGGTAAGGCCTAGTTCGGCGGGCGTTTTGGCGTACTGCTGCTGGGTTTCGGGATCAACAAAAACGATTTGCTCGCTGCTGGTGTAGCTAAAACTTTGCGTTAGGGCCGTTTCGGCCTCGGCCAATTCCATGCCGCTCAGGTCCACGCCCATGACGCTGATGCCGGTGAAGATACGGCCGTTATGCTTACTCTGGTAACCAACCAACACAATCGCCAGGGCCACAAACAGCAGCAAAAAGCTGGCCAAAATGGGGGCCAGAAAGAAAGCCAAATTGCGGCGCGTATTTATCATCGGTTGGGGGGCAGTAGCTTGCATAACACTCTCTCAGCGAGTCGAATTTGTCCTCAATCGGGGCAATTATAGCGGATACGGCCGTTGTTCCAGCCATTTCGCGCCGCCAATTACCATGTTCTAATGTGCCAGCTGTCCGTTATTGGCTGGCCGGAGCCTCAGCCCAAACCGTTTCAAACTCTTCCAAAAAGTAGCTAGCAAACGTCGGATCATGCACAATGAGAATGTTTTCGTCGTTGCGCCGGTTGGCATTGTCGCTGAAGTTGAACGAGCCAAAAATCACCGTATTGCGGTCGATGATAAATACTTTGTGGTGCATTACCTGGGGATTGCCATCGGTGCGCACGGCTACGTTGGAGAGCCTCGCCTGCGCCAGTGGCGTGTAGTAGCTAAACGGCGTATCGGACCCTACCTGCTCAAACACCCCACGCACAATCACACCCGCGTCGGCCCGGCCCAGCACGGCTTCACCAATTTGCTCATCAGTGAAGGAGAAAGCCATGAACAAGATTTCGCTCTGGGCCGCCGCCACGCGGCGGGCAATGATCAGACTGAGCTCTTTTTCGGAGCCGAAGTAATTTTCGACGTCGATGCCGCCAATCGAAAGCAGCTCGTTGGGCGTGTTTTGCGGCGAATCGGGGCCAAAGAGCTGGTCCACGTACATCTCGTCCATTTCAGCGGTGTAGTTGGCGGCCAGGCGCGGCGAGGCAATGCGCACGATGTTGTTGTTGTTGCAGTAGACGCCATTGGTGGTGAAGTTCATCGAACCCATCCAGACGATACGGCCGTCTATCACCACAAACTTGTCATGCATCAGGCTGGTCCGCTTATCTTCGCGCACGCTGATGCCGTTGCGCCGCAGCCGGTTGATGCTGCTCAGCCCGGCGTTGTCTGTATCCGTCACCACGCGCACTTCTACGCCACGCGCTTCCAAATCAATGAGCGCCTGGACGATGGGTTCCGCATCCAAATCAAAGGCGGCAATATCTACCCGCACTTCGGCCGTGAGTATGTCGTTGGCAATGTCCTCATCCAGCCCGCCCACGCGCTCCGCTTCTGGCGGACAGCTGGGATCGGTGAAGTAAATTTCGTACCAATCCGCCGGGGCCGAGGTGTCCGGCACGGGATCAATCACTGGATCGCCCTCGTTCAGACCAAACTGCGTTAACAAATCCTGTCCAAAAATAACCGACAAGACGGCCAAAATCAGCACGAGAATCGCGCCACCTGCTTTTTTATTCATGAAACTTCCTCGTTTTCTTAGACCTGACAGGTTCTTGTGGGTCTTTCAGATTTCGTGGGGTCAAACTGATTTTTGCATCGAATTGACACGAATTAACGCTAATTTTCGGGCAAATTCGCGTCAATTCGGTGCTCATCCCCTGAAATCCTAATGAGCCGTTCTTGTTCAAGCAAAACCTGTCAAGTCTAAATGTTGAATGTCGTAATGCACCGCCTCAGCCCAGGCGCGCACATCGGCGCAGTAGGTAGCCGGGTCGTCCAGCCGCACGTCCATGATGGTTTTGCGCCAGGTCAGGGACGGCCGTTCTGCCACTCTCCCCTTCACCATGCTAAATGACCTGGGCTGCGTTTTTTGCTGCTGTCGAATCAGCTGCCGCATCCGCGCCGGGGAAACGCCATCTATCAGAAACTCATGCAAAACCTGAGCCATCGCCTGCCAGCCATCGGCTGAAAGCTGGCTTGGGTGCTGAAGCATATAGGCAGGCACAGTGAAATGATGTACAGCACCATAATCGGGATTGGTCAATTCCAGCGCCATGCAGGCGTGGTAGCGATCGGTGCAGGTGGCCTCAGCCGTAAACGTGCCGCCACATTCGGGGCAATGGGTTGCCGGTGCGGGTTGTGTCATGTGGGAATTTCAGCCAGCGTTTGTTTGGACGAGCGCCAGCAGGTGTTGAAAAGCCGCCGCACGGTCGGCGGCGTCGCGGGCCTGGTTAAACTGGCTGACACGCCGCAAATTATCGGGACGCAGCGGCTGGTTAGTGAGCCAGCGTAAATTTTTCAGCACGCGGGTCATGGTGTCATCAACCAGGTCAAATTCAGGCTCTTGGCCAATCGTGCCGATGAGGTCGTTGATGCCTGCCATGATGAGACGTACGGCCGTACTGTCCTTCTCTAGCAGCGGGTCGGCGTCATCATCGGGGAGGTTTTGGGTGCGAACGGCCGTTTCTTCCACCTGCGCCATGCCCCAATGCAGCAGTTGATCTGCCTGGTCATCCACCAGGTTACTGCGCCAGCCCGGCTCATCTAAGATCGGCCCAAACCAAGATTTGAGCCGCAAACGCACAATATCGGAAGCAGTATCACTCATTCAGCACACCATCTACTTCAGCAAGCAGCTCAGCTTGCCGAGAGGCATCAAAAAATTGACAGGTTTCAATAAATTCACGCAAAGGCCTATACCCGCTGCCAGCAATCGCCCGCAGCCGCTGCAATTCCTGCATCATTTCTGCCCGCTGCGCCAGGAGAAAATTGAACTGCACATCACAAGCCGGAATTGGCGGCGGGTAGTGGAGAATCTCATCAAAAATCCGCTGCTTTTCGCGTTCCAGGTGGCGCTCAACTTCGTCCCACAAAGAGGCAGCCCCAGCCAGATTTTGCTCTCTTGCAATTGCTGTCATATCTCCTCCTAAGGTAACCGCGTCGTAGCCGCGGATTCTTTCCGCGCCCAAAGAACGCGCTAAGAAAGCGCGGCTACGGGGCATGTTTAGGCATAGCCGGGCAGCAAGACGAACTCGTCATCGGCCTGGACGATGTGCTGCGGCAGCCAGGCGACGCCGAAGAGCGCTACATTGATGCCGCTTTTTGTGGGGGTCACGGGAATGCTGTTCCTTTCCTGGGCAACGGCCTCCCATTTGGCCTGAATTTCGGCCAAAGCCTCTTCAGCCTCCTGCTCCAGCGCGGTGATTTCTTTTTGCAGGTCAGCAATTTCATCCTTGGACTCTTCGATGTCGGCTTTGGCTTTGGCCGTCATGCGCCGTTTGGTCATGGAGGAAGAGACGCTGCGCCGCCGCTTGCTGAACAGGCTAAACAGCGTTTCGGCATGGGTCACGGCTTCTTCGCGCTTGCGCTGGGAGTATTCTTCCTCATCCTCCGCCAGTTCGCGCTCTTCGCGCTTGAGCTTGTCTTCTAGAGCGTCGATTTTCTTTTCATACTGCTCGGCCACCTTCTTGCTTTCGGCATCGGCCGCCTCTTTGGCGGCAGCGGCACATTGCTTGGCAAACTCCTGGTCAGAGATGTTGGGGCCGCCATACAGCTTGAGCGTTTCGTTGGCTTTTACGGCCACTTCCAGCGTGCGATAAACCCAATCCTCAAAATCTTTTTTGAGGGCAGTTAAGCTTTTGGCATCGTCCAACGGAGCTTCCAACAGTTGGAAACGGGCGTCGCGCACGGGCGCACGATCCAGCTGGCGCATGTCGATGCCCTCGGCCTCAAAATCTTGCCAGCGCACCACCCCACGACGGTCCGGTTCAGGCACAACGGCCGTTTGCGATACCTCATGATCCAAATTGTAACGACGGTTGTTAAAACTTACGCTGGCCTGGGCCAGCAGCACGGGTTGGTACAAAATACCTGCCGATTGCACATTGATGGGGAGGGAACGGCCGTCTCGCTTAGCCGCCTCGCTCAAGGTCAGATTTTGCGGTAGGAAATACTCCTCGGTCCGGCCTGGCACACCCGGCTTGGCCGCCTCGCCCGGCAGTTGGGGAGATTGGAGATTGGAGACTGGAGATTGCGCTTCCGCCAGCGCAGGCGTCGTCGCCGCCAACCCCTCACTTTTCACTTCTGACTTTTCACTGTTCACCGATGACGGTTCACCGATCCTCGCCAGCGCATTCAGCGCCGGAATCTGGTCGCGCGTGACTGGCCCAGCCAGGTAGTTCATCGCCCAGCGGGTTTGGAAAAGCGAAGGCTGCTTGTCGTGCACATTGCGCAGCAAGAAAACCCGCTTGCCCAGCGCGGAGATCAAATCATCGTAAATGCGCCGGTCGAAACCGCCGCTGGCTGCGGTGGTCAGGCCATCCAGCAGCCGCGCCTTGTCCTGCTCCGTGCCCAGCTTGCCAATGAACCACGTCCCGGCATTGGACAGCGCCTTGTAATCCACATCCACCGGGTTTTGCGTGGCCAGCACCATGCCCACGCCAAAAGCGCGTGCCTGCTTCAACATGCGCAACATCGGCTCTTTGGACGGCGGATTGGCGGTGGGAGGCAAATAGCCAAAAATCTCATCGAAGTAGACCAGGGCGCGCAGCGTGGTGCTGCCCTTTTGCGCTCGCATCCACGACTCCACGGCCGAATAGAGCAAGGTCACAAAAAACATGCGCTCCGCCTCAGAAAGGTGAGCAATGTAGAAGATGGTGTGGCGCGGACGGCCGTCTGGCGTGTACAGCAGCTCGGCTACATCCAATGGCTCCCCCTCGATCCACGCCTGGAAGGCGGGCGAAGCCAAAATATTGTTCAGCATCATCGCCAGCTCAAAGCGGTCTTTTTCGGGGAAGAAGGTGTTTACGTCAAACACGCCCAGCTTGGTAAATGGCGGCGCTTGCGTCTGCATGATCAGCGACGCCAGGTCGAGGTCCTGCCCCTGGCTCCAGGCGTGCTCAAAAATGTTGGCCAGCAAAATATGCTCCCGCGCCCGCACTGGATCGATGTCGCGCAAGCCTACCAGCCCCAGCAGGGCGGTGACGGTGCCGGAGATTTTCTCGCGCAGCAGTTCGCGGTTGTTTTCCCAAGGGATGTCTGGCGCTTTGAGCGAGGCCAAAATGGAGACGGGCAGGCCCGCGTCGGAGCCGGGGGTGTAGATGGCAAACTGAGCCGAATCTTTGAGCTTTTGGATACGTTCGGGGGTGATTTCCCAATCAGCCAGACCGTTGCGCCAGAGAGCGGCCGTTTCTGCTGCCGCGTCTTCCACTGTTTTACCCTCGCGCCGGGCCTGGTTGGCGTTAATCCACGGCGCAAAGTCGGCCGGGGCCAGCTCAGGGAAGTGCATCAGCGCATTGGTGATGTCGCCCTTGGGATCGATCATCAAGGCGGGCACCTTGTTCAGCGCGGCCTCTTCTAGCAAGTCCAGGCAAAGGCCCGTCTTACCAGAACCAGTCATGCCCACCACCACGGCATGAGTCACCAGATCGTCAGAATCGTACAACAAAGGTTGGTCTGTTTTTTCGTTGGTTTTGGGGTCTACAACGCGGCCCAGGTAAAACTTCCCGTCACTGTCTAGCATGATTTCGCCTCCGCTTCCGTGCCAAAACGGGACGCAGCTTCATAAAATTTGATCGTGCCCCGCTTTACTTTACACAGTTTACCGCAAGTTGAAGAAGTGTCTACTCATTATGCCCGATGCGCACAAAAAAGGGCTTACCCTGGTGGATAAGCCCTTGGTGGAAGAGACTAAAAAGTCGCTTGATTTAGTTGTCGGCTACGGGTGCAATGCCAAAGTCTAGGGCGGCCTGGCCGCTGCCAGTGGTGAAGACCTGCGGATTTTGCGAGGTGACGGTGTAGCCATCCGGGGCAGTTAGCCACACTTCATAGCTCACGCCTTCGCTCACCCCAGACAGACCCCATGTGCCAGAACACGGCCGTTCTGGGGATTCGTTAAGCTCATCGTCCACCACAGTGTCCTGGTAAGAGCATACGGCCGTTTCCCCATCATAGTCTGCCGCGCGGGCCCCTGCCGAAGTCAGAACATATTCGTCGTAAGCCGGGGTAATGATGGTGATGGTGGCCCCAATATTGCGCCACACTTCTTCATCTTCGAGCCAGGTCATTTCACCATCATAACCTGACTCACCAACATCCCAGACGCCATCGCCGTCCTCGTCGAGGAAGACAAGCCCGTATACGTTGTCTGGAGCCGCAGCCAGTGCTGGGGCAACGACAAACAGGGCAAGCAAACAAGAACCTAACAGCAGCACAGATACACGTTTCATTTTAGACATTGTTTCTCCTTGAGTTTGGTAACCGCACAACGCTCTTTCTAAAGAAATAAGCTTATTGGTGGTGCGGTTTGCTTGATTGGTAAGTGATGTGTGCTACATCATGGAACGCTGTTTACTTTACTAAAATCTCTTTAGGATTTTATTCAGGAGCTGTAACGCGTTTGTAAACTTCTTAAGTGATTGCTGAGGACAAAAGAGAAGCTGAAATTTGACGCTAGCTAGTCATTGCGGCTTCATTGAAAAGCGTGTTTCACCCGCCCGCTACAGTTTTTGTTTAGGCTGTTGTAAAATGGCCAAACACCCACCTGAAGGATAACTTGGACGTTCCTGTAAGAACTGGCCCGCACAAACTGGATATCGCATTTCATTCGCATTTTGCGCCGGTTTTGCGCTCATAAATTCTTGGGATTCGATCCCTTTTTATGCACGAGGAAGGCTTATATGAAGAAATTCATGCCTGATACGATCCGCATTCCTCTCATTTATGCAATTTTCGGACTGTTGTGGATATTGTTAACTGATCGTCTGCTGGTTCTGCTGAGGCTGGATTTTGATACGACGGTCATTTTGCAAACCTACAAAGGGTGGATTTACGTCTGCCTGAGCAGTCTCATCATTTACAGCCTGGTAGCCAGGTCGGCACGGCAAAATCGGGCTGCCCAAGCTGCCTTGTCTGAGAGCGAAAAACGGTACCGTCTCCTCTTTGAAAACAATCCCCTACCCATGTGGGTCTATGACATCGACACGCTGGCTTTTTTGGAGGTGAACGAAGCGGCCGTTTCCCAGTATCAATACACTCACGCCGAATTCCTCCAATTGACCATCAAAGAGATTCGTCCGCCGGAAGATTTGGACCTGCTGGTGGGCCAGCTACCCCAAATTGTGGGCAAGCACAACCACACTGGTGAATGGCGACATCGGCGGAAGAATGGCGAGGTTTTCCCGGTGGAGGTGATCTCCCATGCGCTGGTGCACAACGGCCGTTCCGCCCGCATTGTTATTTGCCAGGACATCTCTGAACGAAAGCAAATCGAAACAGAACGCACCAATATTTTCCAGCGCAACCAGGCATTGGTGCGTGCGCTGGGTGAAATTGTCTACGAATGGTCACCCCAACGTAACGAAGTGCTGTGGGACGGGGAGCTGGAACGCATCGTCGGCTATTCAGTAGCGGAAATAGGCAACACCACGACCAGCTGGGAAGAAAAAATCCACCCCGATGATCGCCCGCGGGTCTGGCAAGAGGTCGAATCTGCCATCCAGGAACAGCATAACATCAACATTGAATATCGTTTCCGCCAAAAAGATGGCACTTACCGCTGGATGATGGATCGCGGCATGCTGACGATGAATGAGCAGGGTGAACTGGAAAAAGTAATTGGCGTCTTTCTAGACATCAATGAACGTAAGCTAACCGAAGAAGCGCTGCGCCTCAGCGAAGAGCGCTTCCGCCGGGCCATTGACTATGCGCCGATTCCAGTCATCATCCACGCCGAAGATGGCGAGGTGCTGGCTGTGAGCCAGGCATGGCTAGACATTACCGGCTACGCGCTGGCCGATATCCCCACGGTGGCCGATTGGACCCGGCTGGCCTATGGCAGTAGCCACACCAACGTGATGGCTGGTATTGCCCAGATTTATGGCCTGGATGAGCGGGTGGACGAAGGCGAGTTCATGATCACCTGCAAAGATGGTACACAGCGCATCTGGGACTTTAGCTCAACGCCACTAGGATACTTCCCCGACGGCCGTCGCGGGGCCATTAGCATCGCGGTAGATGTTACCGAGCGGCGCAAGGCAGAAAAACAGCTGCATCTGCAAAGCAGCGCCCTGGATGCAGCAGCCAACGGCATTGTTGTCACCGATATCTCTGGCGCAGTGGAGTGGGCTAATCCTGCTTTTACCGGATTAACCGGTTACCCGTTAGAAGAAGCGTTGGGCAAAAATCCCCGCGAATTGGTCAAATCTGGCAAGCACCCGCCATCTTTCTTTGCCGCAATGTGGCATACCATTCTTGCCGGAAACATCTGGCGCGGCGAAGTGATAAATCGTCGCAAAGATGGCACCCTCTACACCGAAGAAGAAGCCATCACGCCTGTTTGGGATGAAAACGGCGAGATGACGCACTTCATTGCTATCAAGCAAGACATCACCGAACGCAAACAGGCAGAACGCGAACGTGAACGGCTGTTGGAGCAGGTAAAAAACCAGGCAGAGCAGATGAACCAGATTATGCAGAGCGTGCCGGAGGGCCTCTTTCTGCTGGACGCCAAGGGCAAGGTTTTGATGGCCAATGCTCAAGCCGCTGAACACCTGGCATTCCTGGCAGAAACGGCCGTTGACGACACCCTCACAACCATAGGCAACATCCCTCTAGCCACACTTCTAAACCCGCCCATCAGCGGTAACTGGCACGAAATTCATACCCGCGATCAAACTTTTGAGCTAATTGCCCAATCAGTCACATCTGGCCCCCTTTCGCAGGGCTGGGCAGTGGTGCTGCGCCAGGTAACCGAGCAAAAACGCATGGAACAGCAGTTTCAGCGGCAGGAGCGGCTAGCCGCCATCGGTCATTTGGCCGCAGGCATTGCCCATGATTTTAATAACCTGATGGCGGTCATTCTACTGCACGCTCAGTTAGTAGAACGTTCACCGCGCCTGCTGGTAAAAGAGCGGCAGCATCTGGGCATCATTGGGCAGCAAGCCAAACGGGCGGCGCGGCTCATTGAGCAGATTCTGGATTTCAGCCGCCGGGCCGTTTTTGAGCGCCGTCCGTTGGATTTGCTGGTGGTCCTCAAAGAAGAAGTTCGTCTTTTGCAGCGCACGCTGCCCGAAAATGTAGAAATCGAACTGGTGGCTGACATGGATTCCTGCGTTGTGCTGGCGGATGTGACCCGCATGCAGCAGACAATTGTGAACCTGGCGGTAAATGCTCGCGATGCCATGCCCGAAGGCGGCAAGCTGACCTTTGAGCTGGCGTTTCTGTCTATTTACGCGGCCAACGGACTGACGGTACCCAACCTGCGTCCCGGCGACTGGGTTCGTTTTTCGGTCATCGACAGCGGCAACGGCATTGAACCGGCACTGCTGGACCATATTTTTGAGCCGTTTGTCACGACAAAATCGCCTGGTAAAGGTACCGGCTTGGGCCTTTCCCAGGTGCACGGTATCGTGGCGCAGCATGAGGGGTTTCTGACAGTGTCTAGTCAGCTCGGAGCCGGAACACAGTTTGATATTTTTTTACCCAGACTGCTGGAAGAAGAAGTTGAATCAACCGATGTGATGGAAACGGCCGTTCCCGGCCACGGGCAGCAGCTGCTAGTCATCGAAGATGAACCAGCCTTGCGCGAAGCTCTGGTAGAAAGCCTGGCTTTATGGCATTACAAAGTGCTGCCCACCAGCAACGGCGAAGAGGCGCTGGCTTTGTTAGACCAGGGTGTCACAGTAGATTTAATTGTGAGCGATGTGATTATGCCCAAAATGGGTGGCGCGGCTTTTGTTCAGGCCCTGCGCGAACGCGGGCTAAAGACGCGCGTCATCCTTATTTCCGGGCATCCACTGAACATGTCGCAAGCAGATATGCAGACGCTGGGGATATTTGAAGTCCTACCCAAGCCAATTGATCCCGTACAGCTTAGCCAGGCAATTGACGCCGCGCTGCATTAGTTTGCCTGTAGCTAGGGCTTTACAGCAAGCAGCCACGTTTCCGCTTGTTGGAGCAAATGAAAGATGCGCATTTCATAGGGGGAATGAAAAATTTGCAGGAGAGAGAGGAAAAACTGGCCGACATCGGCCTGCAACTTGCTGTGTACCACCAGCGCCAGATGGGTAACGCCCCGAACCGTGGCCAGATAGCGCTGCGCCTCAAAATCAAGATCGTTGCGGAGGCCCTCCACAATGAGCAGCCGCGCCTTGCCCGAACTGTCCAGTTTGCGAACATCCAGCACCAGTTGGCGGGCATCCTCGATGCCCATGGAAACGTCGTCAGCCATGTAGATGTACACAATGCCGTTGGGGTGAAGGAAGATACGGCCGTACCCTGTGTGCATGATGTCAGGATTGGGGGATTGGCTCATTGTTGGCTCAAAAATGGGGCGTTACGGACGCAATAGCCAGGCTTCTGCGTCACTCATATCATAGAATAACTTAAATTCGTAACTGGATTTTAGAGCGCGCATCATCGTGACCAAGAACTGCCCCACCTCCGCCTGTAGCCGGTTGCGGGTCATAAAAGCCACGCGGGTAAAGCCTTTGGCCGAGGCAAAAACGCGTTGAGCAGCAAAGCTCAGTTCATCGTTCGCCCCGATAGAGATCAACAGACGAGTTTGCCCGGAATGCTCAATAGAAAGCGCATCGTGTACCATTTGCTGGGCTTCAGGCCCATCAATTGACAAATCGTCGTGGATGTAAAGGTAAAGAATACCGTTTTCATGCAAAATGAATCGGCAAGTCGAGGTCTCCATAACGGTACGGTTGGTTGTTGGTTGGCTCACGTTCATCCCAAAGCGTGTCAATATTGCTTTCACGTTTATCTCTCAGTCTACAACCGACGACCTATGCACCGTCAAGATGACTTACGCACTAAAATGCAGTCGATTGGGCCAGAATCCACGACTGACGTAAGATTTGGTCGATTTTTTGTTGAGGAGATAGCATGAAAAAGATTCTCGTGTGTGGACACACCAATCTGGAAACCACGCTAGCGGTGGAACAGTTTCCCATCGAATACACACCCATGCGCTATCCGTTTTTTGGCATTCAAACGGCCGTTGCCGGGGTGGGCTACAACATTGCCAAAGCACTCACCACGTTGGGCAGCCCGGTAAACTTTCTCACGCTGGTCGGGCAAGATGTGGCCGGGCAGCAGGTAAAGCAGCAAGCGCTGGCCGATGGGTTAGGCGCTGAGTACGTTGTCGCCACCATGCCACAAACCGCGCAGGCGGTCATTTTGTATGACAAGCAGGGCAAAAGGCAGGGCAATACCGATTTAAAGGATGTGCAGGAACGGCCGTATCCCCCCGACTTGTTCCAACAAGCATTGCAAGGAAGCGACCTAGCTATTTTGTGCAGTATCAATTACACACGGCCGTTTCTGGCCCAGGCGCAGCAGACAGGCGTCCCCATCGCCACCGACGTGCACACCATTGCCGACCTAAACGACGCCTACAATCGCGACTACATGGCCGCGGCCACCATCCTCTTCATGAGCAACGAGCGGCTGCCCGTGCCGCCAAAACAGTGGGCCAGGTTGTTGCAAAACGAATTTGGCACGGAAATTGTGGTAATTGGTCTGGGGGCACAGGGCGCCCTGCTGGCGGTAAAGGCCGACAACTTCTGCGAACGGCTGCCCGCTGTGCAAGTGCGCCCCGTCGTCAACACCATCGGCGCGGGCGATGCGCTTTTTTCGTCATTCAACCACTTCTACCGCACCAGCCGCAACCCATACACCGCCCTGCAAAAGGCAATTCGCTTCGCCGCCTACAAAATCGGCAGCGATGGGGCAGCAGCGGGGTTTCTCACTGAGACGGAACTGGAAGAGTTGGGAGGGAAGTAATAAGTGAAAAGTGATAGAGTAAAAAGCAGTCACTTTTCACTCTATCACTTTTCACTGTCTTAACGTTTTACACAGGCCGCGAGGCCGCGCAAAAGGGTGCAATGGGGCACCTTCCTGCCTAATTGCCGCCAGGGTGATTAACGGTAACTCTTTGCGACATCATTGCGTAGCTCAACGTAAATCGGGTGCAGGCATATGATGAATTGAGCCATTCGACTGGCAAGTGCTGCCTGGTAACTCTTATTCAACTCTTCAGCAGGATACACTTCATAAATCTTGGTCCAGCCCTTATCCCACATTTCGGCTTCGACACCAGGCCCTAACGCATCCTTGATTTCGAAAAGGTGGCGACGAAACCCCATCAGCAGGTAGCGATTTAGGTCGCGGTCCCCAGCCTCACAGTGGAACCCCAACTCCCACCCTGTCCGGTATTTTGCAGAGGAAACTTCATAATGGAGCCTTTGTTCACCATAATGGAATTGGATCAGCCAACGGTATGGCTGATGAACCTTAATCCCTTGTAGTGACTCCGGCAAGACGGCTATCACCAGCTCGGGAAGAGTTTGCAGGAATTGAGTGTGGGAGAGTTTGGTCATCGCTTGTGGGTATCATATCATCACCTTAATGACCGACCAAAAGTGGCAAAAAGCAACGGCCATTTTAGCACAATCTTTCTCCTCTTCGCTGCCTAGACCAAATACTTTTCAGTTTGTATCCATTTTCCCTTGGGTTCAAAATGAACCTGGATGTACTTATTCACACCAGGAATTTCAGTGTCCCCTCCCAAAAACTTAATAACCTCCCAATTGCATCTTAAAAACAACTAAACATTTGATCATTAAACTCCTGGCAACTTGAACACACGCGGAAGTCTCAAACATCCGCCGCGAGAAATTTGCAAGGAGATTGTCATGAACAAAACACAAATGAACTACTGGGTTGATTTACTGATTGCCTTCGCTTTTATCTTCAGCGCAACCAGCGGCATTATTTTCCTCTTTCCGATAAGCGGTTCAACGGTGCTGGGCATTAGCTACAGCGTCTGGGATCAGGTGCATACCTGGGGCAGTTTACTCATGGTCACCGGGGTTTTGGCCCATCTAGTTCTGCATTGGAAATGGATTGTGGCCATGACCAAAAAGAATTTCTTTTCACCAGCAAAATCGGCTCGGCCAGTGCCCGCAGTAGCGAGTGGCGCTCTTGTGAGTCGGCGGCGTTTTTTGCAGGCCGCCGGGCTGGGAGCGGTGGCTGTGGGTGCTGGCGCAGTGGGTTACAAGGCGTTGTTTAGCAAGGAAACGGCCGTTGCCACCACAACAGAAACAGACGACACCGTTGTTGAGTCGGAAAGCACGAGCATTCCCTTGACCGTGATCTCGACGCAGAGCACATCAACAGCCTGCCCTAAGGGTGAGACGTACGACCCCTATCCGGGCAAATGCCATCATTACACTGACTCCAACGGAGATGGATACTGCGACTATTCGATTCCTTCGGCAACCTAATCTGTGGCAATGCTCAGTCTAAACCAAATGCAGCAACGATGAATCAATCATGATTAGCGATACGCTCCGCCCAGATGGGCGGAGCGAAAGGAAACATGAAGATGTCTACAAAAGTTACGCAAAGCGCCGACGGTCAATCTCAGAACAATTTGGTGGATAAATCGCTGGTAGAAAAAGTGTGGCACGACTTGAATGAAGAAGTGCCACAGGAGCAGGTTCACCGCGTCGTCGCTGAAATTGCACTGAAGTATCTGGATGCGCCGGTGCAAGCCTTTGTGCCCATCCTGATACACCGCCAAGCGATGGACCAACTGAGACCGTCGCCCAAAATTAAGAAAACACCGGCTACCGACTTGGTACCGGCAAACAAGGGGCAGCGCCAGGGCAATTTGCCTACCGCTGAACCCGTAAAAAACAAACACATAAATGGACTAATAAAAATGAAAAAATTATCTCGATTATTACACTTATCAATCCTAATGACCCTGCTAGCCGCCTGTTCCGGCACCGTCGCCGAGACCGTTACCAGTACCAGTAGTAGCAGCACATCCGCCGCTACCTCTGTGGTTGACGAGGTGGTAGCAACGGCCGTTCCCATTGACGTCTCATACGACAGCGAAGACCTGGAAACGGTAGTGGATAATAGCGCAGCAACCACCATCAGCCTGGAAGGCGATGCGGTTTCTGTCGCTGGTGAAGGCGTGGTTGTGAATGGCAGCAGCGTCACCATCACGTCGGCTGGCACCTACACGCTTAGCGGCACGCTCAACAATGGCCAAATCATCGTAGAAACGGCCGATGCCGACCCGGTGGTGCTCATTCTCAATGGGGTAGACATTACCTACGCCACCAGCGCGCCCATTTTTGTCAGCAATGCCGAAAAAGTCGTCATCACCCTGGCTGAAGGCACCGAAAATGTCGTCACGGATGGCAGCGCATACATTTTTGCCGATGCCGAAACTGATGAACCCAATGCAGCTATCTTCAGCAAAGATGATCTGACCATCAACGGCAGCGGCTCGCTGATCGTCAACGCCAACTACAACAACGGTATTACCAGCAAAGACGACCTGAAGATCATCAGCAGCAATATCACCGTCAATGCGGTCAACGATGGCATCAAGGGGCGCGATTCTATCGCCGTCAAGGACGCTACCATCACCATTAACGCTGGTGGCGACGGGATGCAGGCGAACAATGATGAAGATGCTGAAAAAGGTTACATCGCCATCGAGAGCGGCACGATCACGATTAACGCCACAGAGGATGGTATTCAAGCTGAAACCAGCCTGCAAATTAGCAGCGGCGACATCACCATCACCACCGCCAGCGGCAAAGGTCTGAAAGCCGTGGCCGACCTTCAGGTGAATGGCGGCACGTTCACCATCACCTCAGCCGATGATGCCCTGCATTCCAACGGCACCATGACCATCAATGGCGGTAATTTCACCTTAGCCACCAGCGATGATGGGATGCACGCTGACGAAATTTTAACTATCAATGACGGTACGATTGCCATTCTAACCAGTTATGAAGGGCTTGAAGCCACCAGTGTTGTTGTTAACGGCGGTACGATTGATATCGTAGCCAGTGATGACGGTATCAATGGCGCTGGCGGTAACGATAGCAGTGCCAGTGCCGCAAACGGTGGTTTCCAGAGAGATAATTTCTCTAGCAGCCAGGGCTCAATTACCATCAACGGCGGCACGATTACAATCGCCGCAGCTGGCAGCGGTAACGGTGATGGACTGGATGCCAACGGCACGATTACGGTTACCGGCGGCGATACGATTGTCAAAACACCGGCTAGCTATCGTGATTATTCAGACATTGATTATGACACATCATTTTCTATGACTGGTGGTCGGGTGCGAATCCTAAGCGCGAATGGTACCTACACTGAGGTTACCGATAGCTATGTTTCGCAAGGCCCCGGCGGCGGTGGTAGACCCGGCAGACCATAATGCGATCTGAATGATTTGGAACTAGCAGTGAGTCAGATTCGGTGTAGATGGCAGCACACTCAGTGATGCAAAATCTATGAACTGGCGAAAATAACAGAGTTTTAGCAGCGAGACGATATACCGCAAAAATGGATAATATCGTCTCGCTGTTTTGCCGCCTTCTTCACCCCCGCAAACCTATCATCAACTTGTTTGTATTTTGGGTAGTTTCAAGAAATTACATGTTTACTTTGGCCAAGATCGCCTTCCAGCAATGTTCAATACAAATCACCGAAGTGGAATTGGATCAGCCAGCGCCACGGCTGATGCACCTGAATTTTTTGCAAATGCGGAATCATTACATCAGGCAAGCTCTTGAGGAAATTCTGCTGAGATAGCGTTTTCATCCTGCTCAGTTTACCCAGAATACGGCCGTAAAACCACCCAATCTTCCCCCTGCTCAACTCATTTTTTCACGCAATTTATGCGTAGGGCCAAAATAGAATTGATTACAATGGTAACCTATGCGCGGTGCGTTTGTTCCTATAAATTAACCTGTACCGCAGCAAACGGCCGTTGCCCCATCCGGCACGGCCACGACTAAAAGCGTGATATGATTGCGATAACAAATCAGGGAAATCCCATGAGTAACCAACTGATTGAACGACACGAAGCTCGGCTTGCGGCCCTTTACGAGGTCAGCTCACAGCTGGGCAAAACGCTGGACCTGGGCGAAGTGCTAAACCAGGTCATGGACTCTATCATCCAGCTCACCGGAGCCGAACGCGGCTTTTTGATGCTCTACGATAATGAAAACGGCCGTCTGCAAACTCGTGCCGCCCGCAACTTCGACCAGGAAAACATCGAAGAAGGGGCCGTCAACGTCAGCTACACCGTCATCGACCGGGCCATCAAATCGGGCGAAGGCATTTTGTCCAGCAACGCCCAGGAAGATGCCCGCTTTTCTGACCAAACCAGCGTCGTGGGCTACCAGCTGCGCTCCATCATGTGCGCCCCGCTGCTGGTGCGTGGCACCACCCTCGGCGCAGTTTACGTGGACAACCGCCTGTTCAGCGGCGTTTTTGAGAAAGATGATCTGGGCCTGCTGGTGACCTTTGCCAACCAGGCGGCCATCGCCATTGAAAACGCCCGCCTCTTTACCCAAACCGACCAGGCGCTGGCCCGCCGCGTCGAAGAGCTTTCCCTCTTCCAGCGCATCGACCAGCAGCTAAACCGTTCGCTGGACCTGAACCAGGTGCTCAGTCTGTCGCTGAACTGGGCCATTGCCCTTACCAACGCCGCCGGCGGCTCGATTGGCCTGTTTGAAGAGCTAGACACCGAAGATTCCGAAGTGGCCAAGATGGGCACAAACCAGGTTTTGCGCCTGATGGTGTTCCGGGGCGAGGAGGAACACAGCGAGAGCCGCTTGGTGCCACTGCGCCATCCCATTGTGCACCAGATCATGCAGGAGAAACGGTCGGTGCTCACCCGCAATGTTTCTGAAGAAGAGTCGGTGGACGGCACACCGGCCAGCGTACAGCTGGCAGTACCCATTGTACAGGAGGGTGAGATCACTGGCTTGATCACGCTGGAAACCCAGCAAAATGTTGAAATCAACCGCGAAGATATCGCATTTGTGGAGCGACTGGCCGACCGGGCAGCGGTGGCCATTAAAAATGCCAAGCTGTACGAGGCGATTCATGCCGCCAACAAGGCCAAGAGTGACTTCATCTCGCTGGTGGCTCACGAACTGCGCGTGCCAATGACCTCCATCAAGGGGTACACCGATTTGATGAATGCCGGGCTGGCCGGACCGCTCAGCGACCAGCAGAAGCAGTTTCTGGAAGTAATCCGGCGCAATCTCACCCGGATGAGTTCACTGATTAGCGACCTGTCGGACATTAACCACATTGAAAGCGGCCGTATGCGCTTTGATCTGAAGCCGTTTGACCTGCGCGAAGTGGTGGCCGATGTGGCCGACAGCCTGCGCGAGCGCATCACCACCCGCGAGCAGACGCTGCACATCGACATCGAAGATGAGCTGCCGCTGGTGTTTGCCGATTCCACGCGTATTGCCCAGATCATCTCCAACCTGATGAGCAATGCCAACAAATACACGCCAGAGGGTGGTGAGATTACGGTGCGGGCCTGGCCCAACGGCCGTTCCGCCTACGTCAGCATTCAGGATAACGGGCTGGGGATTTCTGAAGAAGACCAGCAAAAATTGTTTACCCAGTTCTTCCGCGCCGAAGACAAAGCGGTGCGGGAGCAGCCGGGGTGGGGCCTGGGGCTTTCTATCGTGCGTCGCATGGTAGAAGCGCAAGATGGCGAAATTACCTTCGAAAGTAAATTAGGAGCAGGGAGTACATTTACTTTTACCATTCCTTTGGCTAAGATGGAAGGAAGCGGTTAAAGTTACGGCCGTCTTTTAAGAAGTTGGCCGTCGTGAGGAAGGTTACAAATGGAAGAAAAGCCATCGGGATTAAAACTGTTGCTGAGCTACGAAGTACTAGACGTCAATTTGCAGGCGTACCAGCAGTTTGTCATGCAGCGGTACGTACCCGCCATGCAAATGATGGGTTTTCAGGTAAGCGAAGTATGGCACACCGCCTACGGTGATGCGCCCAACCGCCTGGTTGGCTTTGTCTGCCGCGACCGGCAGACCATAGACGATCTGCTGGATAATGAGATGTGGCTGACCCTGAACAGCCAGCTAGAGCAGTATGTCACCGACTTTAGTTACAAAGTGGTGCCTTACCAGCGCGGTGTTTTCCAGATGTAGAATTAGTGAAAAGTAAAAAGTGAGAAGTGGCTAACTTTTTACTTTTCACTTATCACTCAAAACCCCCAAGATGAAAAAGCACAAGCTCCTGTTGTACGATCAAATGAGCCGCCGGATGCGGGGCAAGCTCTTGTGGCTGGGCCTTACTTTGCTGGTGCTGGCCGTGGTGGATTTGCTACGGCCGTTCCTCGGCACGTACTTTTATCTGCTCTGGCTGGTCATAGGGTTGGTGGCACTGCTGTGGCTGTACTACAGTGTGCTGGTGCGCCGCGCCGGGGTGGTCGTTGCACCCAACTATTTACTGCTGCAAGGGCCACTGCGCGGGGTGAAAATTAGTTACGGCCGTATTTCCGGCGTCACCTCCACCCAAATGGCCCAGCATTTTGAGTTTGATGCCCTTAAAGCCCGCGAACGCAGCCTGGTGCAGCCCTTTTTTGGCGTGGCCTGCACCTTTGTCGCGTTAAACAGCTGGCCCAAAACACTCAATCAGCGCACGCTCTGGTTCCCCCGCCTGCTGTTTGGCGTGCGCCGCGATGGATTGCTACTGGCCAGCCCCAACTGGATGCAGCTCAACCGCGACATCGAAGAAGCCCGCCGCAAGTGGCACGATGCTCGCCAGCAAAAAGACAAAAAAGACGGCCGTTCCCTGGCCGCCCAAATCCTCGATCTATAATTGTTTATACCCGAATCGTAGTCCAAACATAGTCCTCGCATACATCCCACTTTCATTTCGCTCGTTAGAATGAAGGGTGGGGAATTTTTGTTTGTAACGGCCGTCTTCCCCCACGGTAAAGGAGCGTTTGTGATGAAAACCATTGGCTGGTTCGCCACCTGTTTGTTGATCTTGTTTGCCCTCGCTGCCTGCACCCCACCTGCCGACCCTGTTTCTGTAACCCGACCGGTGACTTTGGTGGAAACGGCCGTTCCCACCGCTGTTGTTACGCTTGAAGCAGAGGTAACGGACGTGCCCCCAACTAACAGCCCTACACCCTTGCCCACCAATACGGCCGGGCGGCCGCTTGAACCCGGCGTCGAAACCACGGCGACGCCTCGCCCACCCCAGCCGCCAAACCCGACCGCCGACGCTCCCGCAGCGATTCCCCCGGAGGAAATTGCCCAGCGCGTGGCCGATGGTTTGAACTGGACTCCCGTTCCCAGCATAGATGGATTTCCTTTGCAGAAACTGGCTGGCTTTGAATACGGTTTTCGCTTTGCACTTTACGGATATTGCGAATTTGGCCCCTATCGCTGGCTAACCGACGACCAGCTCATGCTGTTTCCCGTTGTCGCCTACACGGCCGCGTACGAAGACCCGACCCTCGGCAAAGTGGCCCAGGCCGTGGTGTTTAACACCGCCGATGGCACCGCCTGGCTGCCAGACGCCCCGCGAACAGATGGCTGCGATCTGCCCGTCTGGTCGGCGGCGCGCCAGCAAGTGATTGAAGCCAGCAATGGGGAGGTACGCCTGCGCGACCTCGCAGGCAACATTGCGGCAACGCATCCTGGTTCCCTGCCGCTTTTTATTGCGCCCAGCGGCCAGCGACTGTTGGCCGGGCACAACTGGATCGATTTGTCTACCGGCGAAGTGGTTTCGCTGAGCGGCTGGGCACGGGTTAAGTTTCCCCGCCCCGCTTGGTCTGAGAATGAAACAAAGATCTTTGAATGCTGCTTTAGCTACGCAAACGTTGCGACTGGTGAATTTTGGACCCGCGATAGTTTTCCTGGCTTTTGGGTAAGCGGCGTTGGGGTGGGGCCGGGATATTATGGTTCAGAAAGCCGCTGGTTTATTGATGACGCGCAAATTCTTATTCAACCGGATAGCGTCTTTTTCCAAAGTGAAGCGGCAAAACGGGCGCTACCTCTAATTGATCCGGAATCGCAAACCTATCGCGACATTATCGAACTGCTATCGCTGCCGGAAACAATCGTTGACTGTGCCCCGTTTGTCGCCCCCAACGGTGCATATCTCTGGCTCACCTGCGCCGAATACGTGGACGAGGTGTACAACCAGTTCGCCGACCCCGCTTACCTGATTACCCTGCCTTCCCTGGAAGTTGTACCGATGCCCGGCAATTTGCTGTTTCTCGGCTGGTCGGCCGATGGCCGTTTCCTCACCTACAATAACGTCGCCAACCGGGAAGCGAGCAGCGGCCAGACCTGGCTGATGCCCACCGCCGGTGAACCACAGCTGGTCGCCGAAGAGTCCGCCGACTTCGCCGCCTGGCATCCGGGTGCGCCCATCGTGGCGCTGGGTTATGGCGCATCGCAGCATCTGCTGTTTGTGCAGGCAGAGACTGGCCAAAGTCGCTGGCTAGACTTTCCCTACGGCGTCAGCGAGATCACCTGGCAGCCCGCTGGCAGTAGCGTCGCGATTTTGTCCGTAGAAGGTACCCTTTACTGGCTGGCCGATCCCCTAGCGGCCCACAGCGAGCCCGTGCCGGTCACGCAGCCCATGCCGGAAGTCAACACCCTGCGCTGGTCGCCCAACGGCCGTCACCTGGCTTTCATCAGCGAAAACGATTTTTACGTGGTTGAAATTACCACCGAGTGAGGAAGACAGTGAAAAAAGTTCTGATTCTGCCCATCATTTTATTGATTTTCAGCGCCTGTCGAGCGCCGGGCAGTCCTATCGCGGTCACGCGCGTTTTGGCAGTGCCAACGGCCGTTCTCCCCACCCCTACCTCAAGTGAAAATCTGGTCGAAGTGACCAGGGTAGTGGGCACAGCCGAACCGACCGCCACCCCCGCCCCCTGCACGCCGCTGCCCGAAGGCATGCGCCTCACCATCAGCATGGCCGAACAAGATCGCACCGTTTTGCTGGCGGTCACCGGGCTGCTGCCGGAAGATAAACCGATTGTGCTGCTGAACGGCCGTTCCTCAGCCTACAGCAAAGAAATGACACGAGCGGTGGGGCCTGACGGCCGTTTGCAGGAAACACTTTACCTGGGCGAAGCTGAGGGCGACAACTGGACTGGCCAGATCATCCACCAGCGCGGCGCCGCCTGCTTTGAGTTCACCTTTCCCCTCGCCACCGAATGAATTCGGCGGCTGGCAAAAAAAGTCTGCTCAAGCAGACTAACGGGCTTTGCTCTCCACAGTGCGCTTCAGCGTACTTCTTGTTTTAGCCGGGGGCTTCAGCCCTCGGCAAATGGACGCCCACCCGGCGAACCAAAGGATTCACGATGAAAATCATAACTGTAAAACAACTACTTATACTAATCCTCATTGGCCTGCTGGCCACCGCCTGCACGGCCACGACTAACCCAACCCCCACCCTGGTCCCAACCCTGGACATGGCCGCCACGCCTACCCTGCAACCTACCAGCCAGCCACCGACAGAGGGTGCTACGGCCGTTCCTACCCCCACCACCAGCGCTGCTGAAGCAACGGCCGTTCCCGACACCAACACCCTGCTAACGCTCGTACAAAATAGCCTGCCGGAAAATGCCTTCGATGGCCTGGCTGTACTGCCACTAAATGTGACCGCCGGGGAGGGGCCATTGTGGGCTGTCCACAGCGCTGGATTTCACAACTTCGACATCAGCCCGTTGCCCAGCCACTTTATCGCCATCTACACCTGGCAAAACGGCAGCTGGCAGGAGTTGGCCCGCCAGGAGCTGAACAACCTGGATGACAACAACTTCGGCCCCGACTACATCTACGAACAGGGCGTCACCCAGGTAGACATCGATCCCACCACTGTCTGGCTGGCTATCGACGGCGGGGTGGGCGCGCATGGCGGCTCATTCCAGCTGCTGCGCTTCGATGGCACCGCCCTGCATGTGGAAGTTATCGCCACCAATTCCAGCCCGGGGCTAGGTTACCTGGAAGATTTAAACAACGATGGCACCGCTGAAGTCATTTTGCGCCAACACGATTATTACGTCTTTTGCTACGCCTGCGGCGTGCGCCAGCTGAACTTTGTGGTTTACACCTGGGATGCAGTCAACGAGCGCATGGTAGAGGTTACCCTCCAACCGATGTTGATGGGCCAGCAAGGGCACCCCGCCCGCCAACCCACCAATCGCGCCGTTGAACTGGCCAATGCCGGGCTGTGGCAGCAGGCCCTGCCGCAAATCGAAGAAGCCGAGCGCCTGGCCGCCGAATCCACTGAGCCAGCCGACACGTACACCCTCACCTGGGATGCGGCGCTCATTCGCCTTTACAACCAGGCGTACCAGGCCGAGCTAATCAACACGCCTTTCCCGGTGCTGACCAACATCTTCTACGGCGATTATGCCGCCGCGCTGGACATCATGCGCGGTTATGGCAATGAGCAGCTTTTCAGCGCCAGGCCGCCGATCATCCAGGGCAGCGTGGCCGAGGGCAACGAGCAGTGGCTGGCCAGCTATCTGTTAACGCAAAGCAACGCCGCTATCGCCGTGCCCGAGCTGGACCCGGCCACGCTAGCTGCCGCGCACTACTTCCGCGCCTGGGGCACCTATCTCAACAACCCCGCCGACCCGCAAATTGGCGCAGATTTGCAGCAGGCGGCCGCGCTCAACCCGGCAGAACCGCTATTTAACCTGGCCTCACTGCCTACAGGCAACCGCATCCAGTTTGGCGCAGGCGAAACGGCCGCTTCCGTCACCGGTACTCTTCAACCGCAGGGGATGGCCGTCTACACGTTGGCGGCACAGGCCGGGCAAACAATGACCGTCATGCTCACCGCCCAAGATCCGCTGGCGCGTATCACTGTCTTGGATGGCCAGGGCAACTACGTGGATGGGCAGATGAGCCTTACCTTCTGGCAGGGCACGCTGCCGCAGACGGGTGATTATGTGATTCGCGTGTTTGCCGAGGAAACGGCCCCTTCGGCAGGCTCAGGGCAAGCTGTTGACTACACCCTCCAGGTCATCATCCCCCAGCGCATCAGCTTTGCCCCCGGTGCCACCTCGGCCACGGTGCAGGGCGACGTCGCCGCCCACGTCTCGGACGACTACATCCTGTCTGCCCAGGCGGGCCAGACGATGACCGTCAACATCGACTCGCCCAACGACAACGTGCTGCTCACCATCGTCGGGGCCGATGGCATCCCACTGACCAACGGCAACATGTCCGGCGCGACTTCCTGGCAGGGCCAACTGCCGACCACGCAGGATTACACCATCCGCGCCATTGGCACGCTGGAACCGGCCAGCTACACCCTCACCGTCACAATTGAGTAACTACCGTCCAGCGGTGACAGGCACTTTGGAAAGTACCTGTCACCGCTAACCAATCTCCGTGCCCCTCTGTGTCTTCTCTGCGTAACTCTGTGTTCCGTTTTTAAAAAGGAGTGTGTCATGAAAAACGTTAAGCGTAACTTGTTATGGTTCAGCCTCTTTTGGCTGCTGGCTGCCTGTGCTTCTGATGAGGGGCAGGCAGCCAGCACCGCACCTGTTCCAACGGCAGCGGCAACGGCCGTTCCCGCCACCATCACACTTTTACCTGACACACCGACGCCAACAACAATGCCTGTAGAGGAAACGGCCGTGCCCGCGCCAAGCCAGCTTGGCCAACCCGTTGCCGCTGCTGCTCAAATCACGGTGGGCGACTGGTCGCCAGACGGCCGTTACTTCACCTATTGGACCCACATGCCAGAAGATGCCGACGTTTTCATGCCCGGTGACTTCTACATTTATGACGCGGAACAAGAACAAAGCTGCCCCTTTGATGGTTATCGCACCGGGGCCACCACATGGAAGCGGCGGCATTTGTGGCTGCCCAATGGCGAAATTCTTGTCTTTGGCGATGAAGAGGTTGTGGCCTTCCAGCCTTGCCGCGATAATTTTGCCCTCCTCACCGACCGATTTCCCGAACCCATCACCCGTGTGGTCACCGCCACCGCCGATCGCTCCCACTTTCTACTGACCAGCGAAAACAGCTACTGGCTTTACCAGCCCGAGGGACATCAGGTGCGGCAGGTGCTTGAATTTAACCAGGGAATGGATGGGGGCGCGGCTTTTTCGCCAGACGGCCGTTATGTAGCCCTCAACGGCGACGAAGGTGGCAGCTACCTGCTGGACGTGACTACCGCAACGGTTTCACACATTGCTGAGTGGGAGTCACCAATAGGTTTAGGTGGCCTCGGTGCCCCTCAATGGCTGAGTAACTCGCAGTTTGTTATCGTCACCAGCAAAGATTTGGGGCCTTTGCTTATCGACCTGGACGGCACCATAAAAAACATTGGGCTGACTTTTTTTGACAGGGCTACGACACCAGAAAGTGCCGTATTTGCATTGCAGGACGATGGAAGTGGTCAATTTCATTTGCTTCTTGAAGCTTCTAATGAAGCTGCGCCTCTGCGTCTCTATCATTCAGAAACAGACGAGCATGAAGCAATCACCTTACCAGGCACCCGCGAATCTTATGTCACTTATCCAGCAAATGAGCAGTGGCTCTTGCTCAGCGCTTACAACGAGGATAACACATCGCAATTGTGGGTTCGCCCGATTGATCCGGCCAACAGCATACCCCAGCGCCTAGCGAGCCATGACAAAACAATGTATCCACGGGCAGCACCGGTTGGCGATTATGTTGCCGTTGGCTACAGTGACAAGCTTGAACTTCTGACCCTGCCAGATGCCACCGTGCTTGCCACCTATGCCGTTGCCGAACAAACAATTTACCCGTTGGGCTTCTCGCCAGACGGCCGTTTCCTGGTCATAGAAGCCGTTAATCCTGACAGTAGCGAAGCTTTGTTTATCGAGCCGGTCGATGGGTCATAGCTGAGACTAAAACAGTAACTGCACCCCTGAATGAAGCTTGCGGGAACAAAATCGACCCCTGCCTCGTTATACTTCATGAAGGCCGGACTTGCCTCGGTCTTTTTTACTGAAAAGAAAAGGAGAATCAACTCATGAAGTATAAATTAACCCTACTCGTCCTGCTGCTTTTGGCCCTGGTGGCCTGCACCCCTTCTGGCGGCGATGAACCGGCCGCCTCTGACGATCCCACGGCCGAAACACCGACCGAAACGCCCGACATGGATGCCCCCGTCAGTTCCGACGACCCCACCACTACGCCCAGCGAAGGCAAGCCAGATGCGGCCGAAAACATCACAATTGGCGACGCAATGGTGGAAGCAATTGACGTGATGATCATGGAATCATTCCCCGTGCAGGTGAGCGTGCACGTAACCGGTTATCTGGGCGATGGCTGCACCACCCTGGGCGATATCACCACCAAGCAAGACGGTGAAACCTTCTCTGTCCACATATACACCGAACGCCCAACCGACATGATGTGCACACAGCAGTTGGTTGGCTTTGAAGAAAACGTCACGCTTGATGTGGCCGGTTTGCCCGCAGGCGCCTACACCGTGGACGTAAACGGCACGACCAGCAGCTTTACGTTGGACATGGACAACTCACCCCAACTGCCTGGCAGCGAAGATGGTTCATTGTCTGATTTGGGCCTGCCCAACGAGGATCTGACCGAACTGCTGCGCCTGACGCTGGTACGCGCTTTAGTAGACCAGGAAATCCCGGACTATGCGCTGTTAGCAGATCAAGGGCAAATTGTCCTTTCCACGGAAAACATTGACCCGGCCCTGCTGCCAGAACTGGACGGCGTGGACCTGGTGACGATGACCCCCGAAGAGATTCAGGCCAAAGCCGATGCCGACGGTGACTTTCCGTACTTGCGGTTCCAGGGATTTACGGCCGTTTCCACCGATGAAGTAAATGTATCCCTGGGCAGCACCTGGGCCATTGGCACTGACTCCGACATGCTCTACCTCAGCGGCGGCGGCTTTACCATCCACTACACCCGCACCAGCGACGGTTGGACTGGCGAGGTAACGGAATCCTGGATTTCGTAAGACGTTTTTGACGCAAAGACGCTAAGAGAAAAAAGAGGCAAAGGCTGGAAAAATCCTATCCTTTGCCTTTTTCTTTGCCACTTTTCCCCCTTTGCCACTTCGCGTCAAATTCTCTCCTCTGATTACCGATAACCGCTCACCGATTGACACATTCCAAAAACCTATGCTATTCTGCGCCCGAACACCGGGCCAAATGGCACAGTCCCCCTCTCATCCTCTGAGTTCTCTGTGTCCTATGTGGCCAATACACAACCCACAACAAAAGGAACTCGCAATGCAAACCATTGATTCTCTAAAGATTCTGCAAGAAGGGCTGCCCAGCAGCAGCGCCGCGCCACGGCACATCATCGTTATTGGCGCGGGTATGGCGGGCCTGACGGCCGCTTTGCTGCTGCAAGAAGCGGGGCACACGGTCACCATTTTGGAGGCGCAAAACCGGCTGGGCGGGCGCGTCTACACCTATCACGGTTTTCCGGGCAAGATGTATGGCGAATTTGGCGCGATGCGCTTCCCCAAGCAGCACAAGCTGGCCCAGCACCTCATCCACGAGCGGTTTAAGTTGGCCACACGGCCGTTTCCCATGTACGACGAGGATACGTTTATCTACGTCAACGGCACCTCTTTACGCCGCAGCGAATTCCATCCCGACAAGGTCGATTACAACCTGCCTGCTCATGAAAAAGGCAAGCTGCCCGACGAACTGCTCAAAACCGCCATGCAGCCACTCATCGACAAAATGGCCGAGCCGGGCGGCTGGAACCACCTCATCAACCATTACGACAGCTATTCGCTCATCGACTACCTGCGTGAAAGCGATCTGAGCGATGGGGCGCTCGCCATGATTGGACCGCTGCTCAACCTCGAAGGGCGCTTCCATTTCTCGCTGCTGGAATGGTTTTCCCACTACTACGAAAACGTCTTTGGCGATCTGGTTTTCATCGAGGATGGTGCCGATGCCTTGCCCAACGCCTTTGTGCCCCACTTGCAGTCGTGCATTCGCCTGGGGGCCATCGTACAAGAGATTCAGCAGTCGGAAGAGGGCGTGACGGTCACGTTTAAAGATGCGACGGGCTACAGCCAGACCGTGAGCGGCGATGAGTGCATTTTGACGGTGCCGTTTAACCTGCTGCGCCACATGGAAATTGGCGGGCTGGATGTGAACAAATGGTACACCATCCGCAATGTGTATTACGGCCGTGCCCATAAAATCTTCATGCAGTTCAGCGAACGCTGGTGGGAAACCAAGTACAACATTTCCCACGGCGTCACCGTCACCGATTTGGCGATTCGCAACGTGGTGTACACGCCTGCCGGGCAGGACCCAGCCTACAACAAGGGGGTCATTATCGCCTCGTATGCCTGGGGACAGGACAGCATGGCGTACAGCATGTTGAGCGAGCAGGAGCGCATCACCCAGGCACTGCAAGATTTGTGCAAAATCCACCCGGAAGCCCGCAACACGTTTGAATTTGGCATCTCGCACGACTGGTCGCTGGACCAGTATGCCGGGGGCATTGGCCCGCTGTTCCGCCCACACGAGATGAGCGGCCGTTTCTATGACAACATCGTTCGGCCCGTCAATCGCATCTGGTTTGCCAACGACGCCTGCGACCGCCGCCACCGCCGCTGGATCGAGGCCGCGCTGGTAGCCGCCGTGAAAAATGCCTTTGCCCTGCACACCGGCCTGCGCAACGAAGTGCCGTTGGACATTCACGAATAGATTGCACCGCAAAGGACGCAGAGGACGCAAAGAAATATAAAGGACTCTGCGCGCTTGGCGTTCTTTGCGGTAAATTGTCTGTAACCATTGCCAAGTGAGTGCATCTAAAGAAAAAGTGTGGGAAGGCAACGGCCGTTTCCCACTAAATTAACAAGCCGCAGATGACATGAACTTTGCCCTTTTCCACATAAAAGGGAGTGTCATACCCGCGAAGGCGGGTATCCATCTTGTTGACCAGAGTGGATTCCCGCCTTCGCGGGAATGACAAGAAAAACAAAGATAAGGGTGAGTCTGGAAAACCAACCCTCAAAACCCTCTGTGTCCTCTGTGGCCAAAATTAAACTTTTTTTACGGAGACAATTCACAATGGAAATGATTATCGACTTCCCCGGTGGGGCCCGCGTAGACGCTCATTTTGGCCCGTTCACCGTTCCGACTGACCAACCTTCTTACAACGGCATGGCTTCCGCGCCAACGCCATTTGCCACCTTTTTAGCCTCTATCGGCACCTGCGCGGGCATTTATGTGTTGGGCTTCTGCCAACAGCGCGGCATCAATGCCGAAGGCGTTCGCCTGGTGCAAAGCCTGGAAGTAAACCGGATGACCGGTATGGTTAGCAAAATCAAGCTGGACATTCAGCTGCCCGCTGGCTTCCCGGAAAAATACAAAACGGCCGTTATCCGTGCCGCCGATCAATGTGCCGTCAAGAAACATTTTGAAAACCCACCACAGTTTGAAATTGAAGCCAACATCGTTCCGACGATGGCTTCTGCCTAATTTTTTCTCCTTTGCTTGACCGCCCACCTCTGGGAAGAGCCAAAACACACCAAAAAAAGCGCAAAAAAGGCAACCAAAGATGGTTGCCTTTTTTGCTGCCTCGCGATAGAGTGTCTGAGGTTTGTGTAAACAGAAACATTGGAAGAGGCAACGAACCAGATGACACAGATGGATGATGAAACGGCCGTTGATGAGACGGCCGTAGACGAAACAGAACTAATTGCCAGAATTCAGGCAGGTGATTCGACAGCCTGTGATGAATGCATTGCCCTGCATTCTCCCGCCTTGCTGCGGCTGCTGCTGCGACTGCTGGGCAACGAACAAGACGCCGAAGATGTGCTGCAAGAAACTTTCCTCAACGCTTTTCGGGCCATCGACAGCTTTGAAGGGCGTTCCAGCCTGAGCACCTGGCTGTACCGCATCGCCTACAACGCAGCCATGATGCGCCTGCGCCGCCCCAATGCCCCCACCGTCTCCGTGGAAGAAACGCTCAACGAGATGCCCGGCTACGTGCCGCGCCAGCTGTTCGACTGGTGCTGCCTGCCCGAAGAAACCTACGACAGCGAAGAAGTGCAAACGGAACTGCGCCAGGCAATTGCCGCTATGCCGGAATCACTGCAAACGGTGTTTATGCTGCGGGAATTGGAAGGGATGAGCACAGAAGAAACGGCAGTCACCCTCAACCTTACACCCAGCGCCACCAAAGTGCGCCTGCACCGCGCCCGCCAATGGCTGCGCGATACGCTTGGCCCCGTTCTCGATCCAGACAACAGTCAGCCGTCCCCCACCTGAAGTTACCAAACTGGCAGACAATCGGCGGGTTTAAGCCGCGGCGGCACCAGAACTTCCCAGGTGGGTACGGCCGTTAGCTGAAGACGAATCTCCCGCGCCCCATAACCCAATTTATTTTGTACTACCTGCCCGTTTTGCTGGAGCAAATGCAACATAGCCTTGTTGCTTGGCAGCACAAACGCCTCAAAAAAGTAAACGCCCTGCGCCACGGCTATGTCTCGCAGCTGCTGCATCAGCCGTTTGCCAATTCCCTGCTTCTGGTACCCGTCTTCGACTAACAGGGCCATTTCGGCCGTTTGCGGATTCACATGCATATAATAAGCCAGGGCCACAACGGCAGCTTTTTTACCGCCAACCGCAGCCACCAACGCACGGCCGTTGCTGCCGTCTAGCTGGCAAATTTGGGCAATCTCTTGCCGTGTGGGCACGCGCGGGCTGTGGTAACGGTTGTAGATTGTAGCCACAGACAGGCGCTGGTGCATTTCCACAATAAGGTCGGTATCGTCGGGCTGCACTGGCCGAAAAATGAGCGCGGGCAGCGAGGCCGCCAGCACCTGGTCAACATCGGCCCACGGCGCGGCTTGTCCCAGATACCGCATAATGATCGGATCCATACCAAACCATTCCATCAGGTCCACCTCGTTTTAAGCATAAGAATTGGCAGCCGTCTGTGCGCGGCGCTTTTGCCGTTGGGTCTGGCGCAGGTGGCTGAGACGCTCGTCAAATGTCTGGTTTTCATAAATGCCATTCACCTGCACGGCCTGGAAGAGCTGCATTAGTTCTTCGGGATGGCTGGCGGGACGGCCGTTGGCCAGATTCACAAACGTAAATTCCACCCAAGACACGGCTTTCATGTGCTGCCCGTGCGCATCAAACATGATGCCTTCCACCACCAGCTTGCGCGGCGTGGCCCAAATGAGCTGAGTTTGAATGCGTACCGTTTCCATGAGTCCCGCCGGACGTAAAAACGAAATTTCCGTTTTGCTGACCACCCAATTGCTGCCAATTTCTTGCCCCACGGCAAAAATATTGAAACCGTAATGTGCTTGTAGCTGATCGGTGCGGGCATCCATGAAATACTCAACATAGCGCGCATTGTTGAGATGGCCGAAGGGGTCGCAATCCTGGAACCGGACAACGGCCGTACTTTCCAAAACCTTGGGCAATGAACCATTAAGAATCATAAAACTGCTCCTTTTTAAGACCGTCCGGTCTGTTTTTCGGCAAAAAAAATTTAGCTTTCGGTTAAAGCCAGGCTCTGCAAGTAGCTAACCAAATGCGCCGTGGCGCGATCCATGTAGCGGCTGTCCTGGTGCAGCTGCGTCAGCATGATGGCGCCCTCCAGCGTCGAAATCAGCAAGGTGGTGACGGTTTCTACATCTGTGTCCGGCTTTAGCTGTTGGCGGTCTATGCCCAACTGCACAATGCGCCGAACAAAATCCTGCCATTCAAGCATCGTCTCCTGCGCCGAGGCGTGCAGCTGCGGATGGGTGTGGCTGGTGTGAACGGCCGTATTGATTACTGGACACCCCCCCGCCAGAGGTGAACCATTGGGAATCTTCTGAAAAACACCCACAACCGCCTGCAAACGATCGACCGCATGGTATTTGCCCTTGATGGCATCCGCAAATGCCTGGCGCATCAAATCCACCGAATATTCGTACGCCTGCACGGCCAGATCATCCTTACTCTTAAAATGGTTGTAGATGCCTCCTTTCTCCATCCCCGTCACCGTCATGATGTCCGACATGGATGCGCCAAAATAGCCCCGCTCATTAAACAGCTGAGCCGCTTTTTGCAAAATATACTCTTTGGTTTGTTCACCTTTGCGCATACCCACCTCAAAAGACCGTTCGGTCTGAAAAGGTTAACAGGCAAACGGCCGTTTGTCAACCGGCAGATTTTGTCCACCCTTGCCAGCCACTGAGGGAACGCGTAAGATGGCAAAGAATGTCACAAACGGCCGTTTTCCGGTGTTTAGAGGAGCAGAAAAACGTAACCAGCATGGCAAAAGGAACAGATGTGACCAGCCTCAGCGACAATCTTCTGCTAGAGCAGATGGGTCAGGGTGATGTGGCCTCTTTTGAGGCGATCTTTCACCAGCACTACGATCGCGTCTATGGGCTGCTGTTCCGCCTGTTGGGCAACCGGGGTGAAGCGGAAGATGTTACCCAGGAAGTGTTTCTCAAGCTGCACGACCACGCCTTTAGTCGCCGCTTCTTAAACCGCGACCGGGAACATAACTTGAGCGCCTGGCTGTATCGCACCGCCACCAACGCAGGCTACAACGCCATTCGCGGGCGGCAGCGGCGCTGGGAACGCAACACCCTGCTGGTGCCGGACCCTCAGGGCATGCCCGGTGCCGATAAAGAGGTAGAGCAGCGCGAGCGGGAAACGGCCGTCCGCCAAACCCTGGCCCAGCTGCCGGAACGCGACACCCAACTCCTGCTCATGCGGCAGATGGGCTTTAGCTACGCCGAATGCGCCGAAGCCGTGGGCGTCGCCCCCAGTTCGGTAGGTACCCTGCTGGCTCGGGCGGCAGCAGCATTTAAGCAAGCGTATGAAGAGGTAATCGGTGAACGGTAATCGGTGTTCGGATTACCGATTACCGTTTACGGATTACCGATGACGGATAACCGCTTACGGAATAAGACAATGAGCGAAGATAAGCAAGTTCAAGAAGTGATGGAGCAGCTCTCCATTCTAGAACCAACCGCCACCGAAGCGCCCCGCCCGGCACGGCTGGCCTTTGCCCGGCTACAGGCAGCGCTGGCACCGCCCCAACGGCCGAGTTGGCTGGTCCGCTTGATGCAGCAATTGTTAGCGCCACAGCGTCGGTTGGCTACGGCCGTTTCTCTGGCTCTCGTCCTCCTCATCGTTACCTTCAGCTTCCCCGCCGTGCGCGCCGCCGCCAGTGATTTCCTCGGCCTGTTCCGCGTGCAAAAGTTTGCCGCCATCCCCGTCTCACCCGAGCAAATGGCCATGCTGCGCGAAGTTGCCGAGCAAGGCATCATGCCCGGCGAGCTGGAAATTGATCAGGAACCCGGTGCGCTGACCCCCGTCAATTCCCTGGCCGAAGCCGCTGCCCAAACGGGCTTAACGGCCGTTCAAACCCTGACCGCCCTGGGTGAACCAGAAGAGATTTTTATTTCCTCCGGCGGCAGCGGCCAGCTGACCATTGACGAAACCAATGCCCGCCGCCTGCTAGAAACGGCCGATCTCAACCCCAATTTGCT
The DNA here is from genome assembly GCA_020634435.1 of Ardenticatenaceae bacterium. GTDB lineage: Bacteria > Chloroflexota > Anaerolineae > Promineifilales > Promineifilaceae > Leptofilum. The sequence goes on from JACKBS010000005.1 coordinate 51,175, forward strand.
GCCTGAGGGCATTGATGGCGCACGCATTACCGTGGCTACCTTCAGCGGCATTGAGCAGCGTTGGGCCGATGGCACCACCTTGCTGCAAACCGACAGCCCCATCGTGCAATACCCGGAGCAGCTAGACCCCGCACTGTTAGGCGAGGCGCTGCTGCAAATCTTGGGGCTAAGTCCGCTGGAAGCCCGTCGCCTGGCCAACCAGATCGATTGGACCACCACCCTGCTGCTGCCCATCCCCAGCAACATCGCTTCCTTCCAGGAGATAACGGTGCATGGCAGCAGCGGCATTGGGCTCACCAGCATAGACGGCCGTATGCACGCCCTGATCTGGCAGGAAAACGGCCGTTTGTACTTGCTGGTCGGGGCACAATCCACTGCCGAATTGGCCGAACTGGCAAATGGGCTAGAATAAACGCCATGTTCCAACATCCCTTGTTTATTCCCGTCGCGGTGGGGGTTGTCATCGCCGGGGTGATTTTCCTGATTGTCTCTTACCGGCGCGAGGCTAAGCCTGCCGAAACACCGCCCCAACCCTCCCCCGTTGGTTGGCAAGTGCAGTGCCCCAAGTGCAACCGCTGGAAGCAGCTACAGCCCGTCCGCCGCGAATTGCTGGAAGAGCAAGAAATAAACATCCTGCCCGGCACCCAACATCGTTATATTCATGAATACAAGTGCCCGTTTTGCGGCCACACCTGGTACGAGCGGTACACCGGATAACCATGACGGATTTTGCCCTTGAAGCAGTGGGTCTGCGCAAACAGTTTGGCCCAAAAACGGCCGTTTCCAACCTCACGCTTCAGGTAAAACGTGGCGAAATTTTTGGTTTTTTGGGTCCCAATGGCGCGGGTAAAACCACCTCCATCAAGATGCTGCTGGGTTTAACCAGCCCCACCGCTGGCCACGCCACCTTGCTGGGACGGCCGTTAGGCGACCGCCACGCCAGGGCCAAGATGGGCTTCTTGCCGGAACATTTTCGCTTTCACGAATGGCTCACTGCCGCTGAATTTTTGGATTTACACGGCCGTTTATACCGGATGGCTCCCGAAGCACGCCGCAAGGCGATCCCGGAACTGCTGGCGCTGGTGGGTCTGCAAGAACGCGCCGACACGCCATTGCGCGCTTTCTCCAAAGGAATGCTGCAACGGATTGGGCTGGCGCAGGCGCTGCTTAATGATCCAGAATTGATTTTTTTGGACGAACCAACCTCTGGTCTGGACCCCTTGGGGCGGCGGCTGGTACGCGATGTAATCAACCAGCTGCGGCAGCGCGGTACGGCCGTTTTCCTTAACTCTCATTTGCTGAGTGAAGTTGAACAAACCTGCGACCGGGTAACGTTTATTCGTCAGGGAGAAGTGTTGGAAACGGTGTCGCTGCACGAGCCGGTAACGGCCGTTCCGGTGATTTTGCGAGTGGGGCAGCCCACGCCGCCGCTGCTCGCCGAATTGGGCGCGTTTGGCGATGGGGTTGTGCAGGCGGCAGACGGCCGTATCCACCTGACCCTGCCCAACGAAGCCGCCTTGCCGCAGTTGGCCACTTGGCTGGTAAGCCAGGGCCACACGCTCTACGAACTCACCCCAAAGGCCATGACTCTGGAAGATCGCTTCCTGCAAATCGTGGGCGACCAATCGGAAGGATAACAAGTATGCAAGTTGCCGGTGGCAAGTTGGCAATTATTCAAGCGATCGGCGGCTCACTTGCAACTTGCTACGTGCAACCTGCCACCTAAAAACCATGCAAACTGTCCTAATTTTTGCCGAATTGACGATACGCGAAACCCAACGGCGCAAGGTGCTGTGGTTAGCCCTGGTGCTGGCGTTGGGCTTTCTGGCTATTTTGAGCGTGGGCCTGTACTTCATCTTTCAGGATTTGGAGCAGTTTGGCGCAGACACCGACCAAAAAGAAGTCGTGCTTGGGGTGCTTTTTTCCGCCGCCCTGTACATGGTCAATTTTTTGGTCATTGTGATGGCGATCTTGGTGTCGGTAACAGCCGTTTCCAGCGAGATCGATTCGCACACCATCGAAACCCTGGTGACCAAGCCCGTGCGCCGTTGGGAGATTATCCTGGGCAAATGGCTGGGGTACGCGGGCATCCTCATCCTCTACACGCTGCTGCTCGTTGGCGGCCTGATGCTGCTCTATCGTTGGCAAACCGGTCTGGCAATAAACAACAGCGCCGCAGGTTTGGGCCTGCTGCTGCTGCAAGGCTTGATGATCCTGTCGCTGACGCTGCTGGGCGGCACACGTCTTTCCACCCTGGCCAACGGCGTCCTGGCCTTTATGATGGTGGGCATCGCCTTCATTGGCGGCTGGGTGGAGCAAATTGGTAGTATGCTGCAAAATGAAACGGCCGTTGACATTGGCATCGTCACCAGCCTGATCATGCCCACAGAAATTTTGTGGCGGCAGGCGCTGGCCCTGCTTCAGCCACGGATCACCTCATCGACCTTCACCGCCGGGCCATTTGTGGTTTTGTCGCAGCCTTCGGACCTGATGATTGGCTATGCGGTGGCGTATACGGCCGTACTGCTACTGCTCAGTCTGGTGGCCTTTTCCCGCCGCGATTTGTAAGCCCAGGTCGGCCAATCCTGCACTCACGACAGATCAGTTTCCCCTAAACCGCTTCTATTTCAGCCTAACCCATAAATCCCGCGTGAAAAACGGTCACTTTTGTGACCTATGATGCAATAAAGGTATCATATTAAAAAACAGCATCGGGTTGTATTGGATAGTTTGTATTGGCCGCATCACACCGCAGCTGAAGACAAGAAGGATTATTGTGAATCAATTTACCGATATTCAAGCCCTGGAAACGTGGCTAGGCGATTATGGCATTGACTATGAGTCGTGGGGGAACCGCAGCAGCAAAAGTTTAAGCAATTTGTGGCAAGAGCTGCAAGCTGGGGAAGTGCAGCTTATTGAGAATCCGCCATTGCGTCGGGTGGAAGTGGTACAGGTTATCATCCGCCAGGACGGTGAGGTGTTGGTAGAGGCCGAGCAGGAGTTTTTTAACGGCCAGCGGCGCTACCGCAACCAACCACCCTCTGAAAAAATCAAGCCGGGTGAAACCGTGCAAGATGCCGCCAGCCGCTGCCTGAGAGAGGAGTTGGCGCTGCCCAACGCCGCATTTACGCTACGCCCGGACACTCATCGCCAATACCAAACCAACACCAATTCGATTTCGTACCCTGGACTACCGTCGCAGTATAATTTTCACGTGATTGAAGCGGCCGTTTCTGGCCTGCCTGCTGAGGATTTCTGGCGCGAAAACCAGTCTGATGGGGTCATCGATCCGGTCAAGCGCCACCGCTGGGAGTGGCGACCTGCCGACAGCATTCAATTCATTGGGGATCGTTAACGGCCGTTGGGGAGCCAAGCATCGCTTGCACCGATAAGCCAGTCTGCGACAAACCCCACAGCGCCAGGCCAATCATCCACACCATTTCTAAAATGTGCAGCAGCACCGCATAAGCCGTCAACGCCACCTCATCAAAGCCGACGGCGGCCAGCGGCACTACCACCGAAGCATGGAAAATGCCTGGCTGCGTGGGTGCGGATGGCGGCGACAGGGCCAACGCCCCCAAAGAGACAGCCAGCCGATCGGCTGGGGGAAAACCTTCACCCAGCGCCAGCAGCGTGACGTAAAAGAAAGCCCAAAAGCAGCCCCACGCCAGCAGCGAGGTGCCCATCACTTTGGCTAATTGTTTAGGTTCGGCAACGGCCGTTAAATTATCCAGCAAATCGGTCAATGAACGACGTGCCCCGGCCTCGGTGATGCGCGGCAGGCGGGCAAACCGGGCAGGCCACCGGGCCAACACCCGCTCACGCTGCCGGATGAGCCACTGAATCCCGGCGAAAGCGGCCAGCAGCACGGCCACCCCGCCCAAAATGGTACCGGGCGACAGTTCAATGCCAGCCCCCACAGCCACAGCCGCAACCAGCGCCAGCAGACGCAGCAGCTGCTCAAACAATCGCTCCACGACAAAGCTGGAGGTTGCTTCGGTGTAGGAAACGGCCCCGCCGCGCCCCAGCACCACAATACGCATTGCCTCGCCGGCCCGGGCCGGCACGATGATGTTGCCCGCATGTCCAATATTGCTGGCGTGAAACGTATCGCGCAGGGTAGGCTTGTTGCCCAGCAACAAGCGCCAACGCATGGCATAAAAGAGGAGTCCAGCAACCAGAAACAGAGAAGCCAGGAGGAGGAGGGAGGGAACGGCCGTTTCCAGTACCTGCCCCACCGCCTGCAAATCCACAAACCAGACAAACATTGCCACGATGGCCCCAATGACCACCAGCAAGCCCACAATTTGCCAAATTTGCTTTCGCTTCATTTGATTTTCGGGTTGTTGAATCGGAAAAGTATTAATTGTCATTCCCGCGAAGGCGGGAATCCATCACGCTTGTAAAAAAATGTATGCCCGCGAAAACGGGCATACAAAAATCTGTGTCAGCTTCGTAACCTGTGGATTTTCCCTACGGATTCATCCGGTTGATCGTACGCGGGAACGGGCTGGTCTGGCGAATGTGGTCGATGCCGCAAATCCAGGCCACCGTGCGCTCCAGACCGAGGCCAAAGCCACTATGCGGCACGCTGCCAAAGCGGCGCAAATCGACATACCACTGGTAATGCTCTTGCGGTAGTTGGTGCTTCTCAATCGCCGCGACGAGCAAATCTGGATCGCTCATACGCTCGCTGCCGCCAATGATTTCGCCGTACCCTTCTGGGGCCAGCAAATCGACGCTCTTGCACACCTCGGGCCGACCGGGCCACGGCTCCATATAAAACGCTTTTACCTGCGTCGGATAGCCATAGACAAACACCGGCCGGTCAAACTGCTTGGTCAATTCCGTCTCGTGCGGCGAACCAAAGTCGTCGCCCCACTCAATGGCCAACAACTCCTTCAATTCTGGGTCATCGGTGGCTTCGCGGATGGCGGCGATGCGCTCAATCGCTTCGTCATAGCTAATACGTGGGAAGGGCGCTTTGATGTTTTCCAGGGCGGTCAGATCACGTTCTAGCAGTTCCAGCTCGTTGCGCCGCTCGGCCAACGTTGTCTGCACAATGTACTCGATAAACCGCTCTTCAAAACCCATCAGGTCGTCCAGATCAAAGTAGGCCATTTCTGGCTCCACCATCCAAAATTCGGTCAGATGGCGGCGCGTTTTGGACTTTTCGGCGCGGAAGGTAGGGCCAAAGCAGTACACCTTGCCAAAGGCCATGATGTTGGCCTCGTTGTACAGCTGGCCAGTTTGAGCTAGGTACGCTTTATCGTCAAAGTAGCCCAGCTCGAAGAGCGTGCTGGTGCCTTCTGCCGCCGCTGGGGTGATGATCGGCGTGTCGATGTTGAGGAACCCTTCGTTGTCTAAAAAGTCGATGATGGCCCGCTTGATGGTAGTACGCACCCGCATGATAGCCCACTGCTGGTTGGAGCGCAGCCAGAGGTGGCGGTTGTCCATCAAGAACTCCACCCCGTGGTCTTTGGGCGTGATCGGATAGTCAGAGACGTTCTGCATAACTTCCACGCTTTCTACGGCAATTTCGTAGCCGCTGGGAACCCCTGGCGCGCGGTTGTTCTCCTTCACCAACCCACTCACGATGAGCGAAGATTCTTGCCCCAGGCCTTTGAGCGTTTCAAACAGTTCATCGCCAACTTCGGGGCGAAAGGCAACGCCTTGGGTCATGCCACTGCCGTCGCGCAGGCGCAGAAACATCAGTTTGCCTTTGTGAGTGCTGTTGTACAGCCATCCTTTAATTGTCACTTTTTGGCCGACGTAATCGGCTATATTTTCGATGGAAATATGTGGTGCCATGTTTTTCTCCAATTCGTTGGTTTGGGCAGCGGGAATTGTACCACAGTTGTCGTTTAGCAAAATTGGGCACGATAGAAATACGCTCGCACAAAGCTTGTTTGTGTCGATTTTGTGTAAGGTGCAACGAGGACGGCCGTTTCCACGTAGGGCGCTTGTAGGCAGGGCAACCTTTATGGGCCAATCCCGCAGGAGGACAAATGAAACCTAAAAATCAACCGTCAAAAAACAAAACGATGATTGGCGTTGTCGTAGGGGCTGGCATTGGTGTCGCTTTGGGTGTCGGGATTGGCATCGCGCTGCATAATCTTGCCTTGGGCATCGGCGCGGGTATGGCCATTGGTGTTGCCCTAGGGCTTGCCTTTACCGCACAGCCTGAAACCTAATTGCCCAACAAATATTTTCCCGGAAACTGTGCAGGTGGGCGCTGCAAAAAGTTAAAGTTTCCAGGAAAATTTAGCCCCGAAGCATTTCTTCCGCAAACTGCATAATTTCGCCCGCCAGCCGAATGCGGTCCGCTTCGGTGTACATCATCGTATCCAGACAGCGCGTCGCCACTTCTAAATCGTCACAACTCCCAGCATCCTGAGTGTCATAAACAAAACCATCGATTAGTTCGCCATAATACTCGGCAACGGCGCGGCTGGTGTGCGGCAGCCCAAGCTCCTGCATCATTTTGGCCGCTGGCCCCTTGACCGCTGCCCCACCCACAATTGGGCTGACGGCGATTACCGCCTGGGGCAAGTCCATCATCAAGGCGCGGATGGGATAGACGTTGAGGATAGGATCAACGCTGACAAACGGATTAGAGGGAGCGATGAGGACAAGATCGGCCGTTTCAAAGGCGCGAATCACAGCACGGGTCGCCCGCACATCTTCTGGCAAGACAACTTTGGTGACGGGCGGCTGCCATTTTTCATGCACAAACCAGGTCTGGAAAGGATAGATCGTTTCGCCGCTTTGAATTTGCGTCGGCGCGGGCTGGTTACTCATGGGCAGCACGCTGACCTGAATACCCAACTTTTGGCAGAGGTGGTGGGTAACGGCCGTTAACGTTTCTCCCTCTCGTAGCATTTGCGTCCGCACCAGATGCGTTGCCAGGTCTAAATCGCCCAGGCGGAACCAATCTGGGCCGCCCAGCGCAGCCAGTTCGGTAATGGTGCGCCACGATTCACCCGCGCGGCCCCAGCCGGTTTCATCGTTGGCCACACCGGCCAGCCGGTACATCACCGTGTCTAAATCAGGGCAAATGGTCAGCCCCAAATGCTCAAAATCGTCCCCCGTGTTGACGATGATGGTAACGTCTTCTGGGGGCAAAATGCGGGCAATGCCATCAGCCAATTTGGCCCCGCCCACGCCGCCTGCCAAAACCACAACTTTCATCTCCGCTCCTTCATCAATGTCCCAAAATAAAACAAGGGCTGCATTGTATCACATGGATACGATGCAGCCCTTGCGGGAGAGGTCTGTTTGAAACGGGTTCTAGCTGTGGCCGTTGCGCATGACGTAGCTGGCCGCCGCTTCACCCATGACGGCCACGCCGTCAATCATGGCGCGCTCGTCGAAGTTAAAGCGCGGGTGATGGTGCGGAAAGTTGATGCCAGCCTCTTCGTTGCTGGCCCCGATGAAGAAATAGCAGCCAGGCACTTCATCCAAGAAGAAGCCCATGTCCTCCGAGGCCATTGTCCGTTTGGCCAGGACGTTTTCCGCACCGAATACCTTTGAGGCGGCATCGTAGACAACGGCCGTTGGCTCAGGTGCATTTACCACAGCCTGGACAATAGCGATGGTTTCCATCGTGGCTTTACAGTTGAGTGCTTCGGCCATGCTGGTGGCCATTTCCAAAATGCGTCGGTAAATCATGCGGTGCAAATCGTTGTCGTAACTGCGCACCGTACCCTTAAGGATGGCTTTGTCAGGAATAACGTTGAACGTGGTGCCCGCTGTAAATTGGCCAATAGACACCACCACGCTGTCTTGCGGGTTTACATTGCGGCTGACAATGCTTTGCAGCGCAGCCACAATGTGCGCCGCAGCTAAAACGGGGTCAATCGCCAGGTGCGGGGCGGCACCATGCCCACCTTTACCCTGCACGGTGAGGGTAAAGACGCTGGAAGACGACATGCAAGGGCCGTTGATCACCCGCGCTTTGCCGTAAGGTTCCGGCGTCCACAGGTGCATCGCCATGGCCACATCGGGCTTGGGATTTTCCAACACACCATCGGCAATCATGGCGATGGCTCCGCCCAGCCCTTCTTCGCCCGGTTGGAAGACAAATTTGAGCGTGCCAGCCAGATTTTCCTGGTAGCGAGACATAATTTTGGCCAAACCAAGCCCCATTGCCGTGTGGCCATCGTGGCCGCAGGCGTGCATGACGCCCGTATTTTGCGAGGCAAACGGCAGCCCGGTTTCTTCTTCGATCGGCAGGGCATCCATATCGAAGCGCAACAGCACAGTAGGGCCATCCTTCGGGCCTTCAAGTAGCCCTACCACGCCGGTTTGCCCTACTCCGGCCTGGACTTCAAAGCCATATTCATTGAGCCGCTCGGCAACAATGCCGGCGGTACGTGTTTCTTCAAAACCAAGTTCGGGATGCTGGTGGAAATCGCGGCGGGTAGCGACCAGCTCGTCGAACATCGCCTCTGCTTCTTGCTTAAAATTGGGTGGATTCATCAGTGTGCCAATATCAACTTTTTGAATAGGTAATGTAAGTTATTATAACGGCAAATTCTGACCAAACGGGTGGCCTAATTCTGCTCTTTACGGGCCATTCACAATGGTTTCACTGCGAATTTACAGGTTTACGGCCGTTCCCTGTATATTCTAATTGCAGGCTTACACAACCTATTACAAGGGTACTGGTTAATTGGTCCTAGTTGGGCCTGCGCCGGTAAAAATGTAACCCGCGAAGCCGTATCTGAACTCCTTGTTTGGCCCGCCTCATCCCCATGATGCGGGCATTTTTTATGGGGAAAGGTTATTGAGGAAAGTGAGGAGGTAAACGGCCGTTTGCGCCTGCTGATCTTCGCGACTGATTGTGGACTGACCATCACCCAACTGCGTGCCGTAGTAACCAAATTGGGCATGATTGCCCCCTTCGATTTCATCCATTTCCGCCTGCTCCGGTAGATAACCGCGAAACGCTTCCACCTCAGCCTGGCTGGCCAGACCATCTTCTGAGGCGTAAATCTTGGCGATGGGGATTTGAGCGTTGGCCAGGCTGTAGGCCGCTTCTTTGGGATGGCTGGTGCCAATCAGCACCAATCCGGCAAAACTGTCTTCATGCTCAAAAAGGGTGCGCGCCGCGATGGCCGCGCCGCGCGAATGGCCGCTAACCACCCACTGCTGAACATCGCTCGCTGCGGCCATTTGCGCCTGCGTGGTTTGCCACAGCTGCACTTCATGACTGTCTAGCGGGGCAGTGCCCCAAGGCAGCTTAACGATGACGGTGAGATATCCCGCTTCAGCCATCGTGCGGGCCAAAGGAGCGTAAGCTGTCGGTTCAACCATGGCGCCGGGATAGAAAATCAGGCCAGTCGTGGATTGGTTGCCGGTGGGTTGAAAGGTGATGGTTTGGCGGGTCTGAGTGATGGTTACGGCCGTATCCGAATCCATCACCCCCTCGGGCAAATTGTGTGCCTGGAACGACCACCACAGCCAGGCCATAAACGTCAGCCCGGCCAACGGCCAGACGATGCGAACTATTCTATGAAAATGAGACATACTGCCTCCTAAAATAAAAGCCCCTTCAACCTGAACATGGTGAAGGGGTGTCTTGACCTAAAAAATGCCTGCCCCAAAGCCCGCGATGTGATACGATCCGGCTCTCACTTTTAAACAGTATGCCGCGTCGGAAAAGGAGTATACCATGTCTGCGACGATGATTTTGCTGAACGGCCGTATCCACACCATGAACCCGCAACAGCTCACAGCAACGGCCGTTGCCGTCCGCAATGGCCACATTTTGGCTGTGGGGAGCGACGACGAGATACGCCCACTGCTGGCGGCTGGCGGCGAAATGGTAGATTTAAACGGCCGTTGCGTCACGCCCGGTCTGGTCGATGCGCACGTGCACTTCCAGCATTTTGCCCTCAGCTTGCAGCGCGTGGATTTACGCGGCACCCAATCGCTAGACGAAGCACTGGCCCGCGTGACGGCCAAACTGCCCGATGCCGTGGCCTCTGGCACAGAAACCTGGCTTCAGGGTCGCGGCTGGCGCGTCAATGATTGGGGGCAAACCAACTTCCCCACCGCAGCGCACCTCGATGCTATCTCCAAAGATGTGGCCATTTGCCTGCATGACCACAGTGGCCACGCCGCCTGGGTCAACAGTCGGGCCATGCGCCTGGCCGGTATCGACGGCCACCGCAGCAATCCACCGGGCGGGCAAATTCAGCGCGATGTCAACGGCGTGCCGACCGGCATCCTCTTTGAAGACGCGATTGACCTCGTTGCCCGCCACATCCCCAAAGAGTCCAACGCCCAGCTGGTGAAAGCAATGCACAAGGCGCAGGCGTACTGCTGGGAAGTGGGGCTGACCGGATTGCATGATTTTGACGGCCGTACCTGTTTTGTCGCTCTGCAAACCTTGCAGCAAAATGGCGAGTTGGGTTTGCGCGTGGTGAAAAATGTGCCCGTCTACCGGTTGGAATACGCCATTGGGGTCGGGCTGCGCAGCGGCTTTGGCGATGATTGGCTGCGCATCGGCAGCGTCAAGATTTTTGCCGATGGCGCTCTGGGGCCGCGCACCGCCTCGATGATCGCCCCCTACGAAGGCGAGCCAGAGAACTACGGCATTGTCGTCACCGACAAAGAGGAGATGATGAACAAGGCCAGCATCGCCAGCGCTAACGGCCTCAGCGTCACCGTCCATGCCATTGGCGACAAGGCCAACCACGATGTGCTGGATGTATTTGAGGCCGTCAGAAAGCGGGAAGTGCGCGCCCATGCCTCTGGCGCTTACCCCAAAGCGCCGCAACTCCGGCACCGCATTGAACATGTTCAGCTCATCCATCCAGAAGACCAACCACGCCTCGCCCAATTGGATGTCATCGCGTCGATGCAACCCATCCACGCCACATCAGACATGGAAACGGCCGATCGCCACTGGGGCAGCCGCACCAAGGACAGCTACGCCTGGCGCACCATGCTCAACAGCGGCGCGACCCTCGTGTTTGGCTCCGATGCGCCGATTGAGAAGATTGATCCGCTGCCGGGAATTCATGCGACCGTTACCCGCCGCCGCGCCGATGGCAGTCCAGGCCCCGATGGCTGGCATCCCGAACAAAAGCTCACAATGGCCGAGACAATCCACGCCTTCACCACCGCCGCCGCCATCACCAGCGGCCAGGAAGCACAGTTGGGCAGCATCACCCCCGGCAAGCTGGCCGACTTCACCATCTTCGGGCGGGATATCTTCACCATTCCTGGGGATGAACTGCTAGACGTCTCGATTGACGGCACGATCGTGGGTGGCCAGTTCAAACACCGCACATTTTCGTAGCCGCAGTTTCTTACTGCGTTGGTTTACGCGGAAAGAATCCGCGGCTACTGGACGAGAATCGGGCCCAAAATGTAGCGGTCGCCATTGAGGTTGCCATCCTGGTCAGAAATGTGCAGGCGGCGACCACTGACCATTTCATACAGCCCAACTTCGATGTAGTATGTGCCCGGTGCCAGGTCTGCGGGGATGGGCAGGCGGTATGGGTCGATGTAGTGCTGGCCGGGGAGCCATTTGGGAATCCACAAATGGGTCGGGGCGGAGCCGCCCAGCGGCGTGTAATCCAGAAAAACGTAGGGCACATTATTGCCGTCGATGAGGTGGACAAAGACGGTGTAGCTCTCTTCCGCTTTCGCCAGCGCGGCCCACTCTAGCGTTACATTTACCACATCACCTCGCTGGGCGCTGATTATTTGGTCCGCTTCCCAGGGCGCTGTGGCGTGTTCGCCGTTGGCGCTGGCCGACGCGCTTACCAACCCCACCCGCTGCCGAAAGTTTGCCAGCAAGCCGTCCGTTTCAGGTGGATTGTCTTGCGTGGTCACGCTGAGCGGCCCTAAATCCACATCAAGCGGGATTTCCTCGTTCTGGCTGAGGTTTTTTACGTTGAGCCGCAGCGGGTAGACGCCGCTGGCCAAGTCGTGCGGTAGAGCAAAGTCAAACCGCTCTACGATAACCTCGCCCGCCCACCAGCGCGGCGTGATGAGGTGGCTGTCGGTAGTAAACTCGTAGCGAATGTCGCCGACGTAGAGCACGGGCACGTAATAATCTTCGATCACGACAGGAACACGCATGGCCAGGGTGAGCGGCACAAACTCCCCAGCGGCGACATGATGTTCCGGCAGATCGTAGGCCACCATTTCGATGGCGTCAGCAACGGCCGTTACCGCCGTCATTTCCTCAGGCACAGACGTATCCCCTGGCTCCACCACCTGGTAAAAGAGGCCAGACGGCCGTAGCCGGAAATCTGTGCCAGCCAGCGGACCAGGGCGGTAGTTGCTCAGGTAGACAGGACCAGCGGCAAGATTTTCGAAAACGGCCGTTAACCACGGATTTTCTGTACCCGCCGCCACCAATTTTGGCGTCACAATCGCCGGATCAGGCCAATTATTATTGACATAACGCTCGTACCACAGCGGCGTCATGTGCTCCCAATCGCTCAGCAGCACCGCCCCGGCTTCTTGCTCGTCGGCCCAATGTTCAACGGCTTCAATCACCTGCTGTCCCTCGTCGTAGTCGCGCAAAGAAACACGAGAAACGTTTTGCCACACCTGCCAAATCGGCCCCACAATAAAGAAAAACGCCAACGCAGAGGCGCGAAGGCGCGGAGATAAATTAAATCCGCGTTCATCCGCGTTCATCCGCGTCCCAATTACCAAAAGCCCGAGCAGACCCAACCCGGCAAACAGACCCACAATCAAAAACGGTCCAATCAGGTACGCCATGCTGTCCTGCGCCCGCAGGCTGATAACGAAGGCGTAGATGCTGAGGAAGGTAAGAGCGTAGAGGATGACGGGATGACGGGGTGACAGGGTGTGCGATGAGGACATCGCGGGGTGACCGTTTGTCACCTTGTCACCTTGTCTCAAGCGATTGTAAATCGCAGTCACCTTGTCAAAAATCGGCCAGAGCAAGCCGAACGCTGCCAGCAAAAGAACCGGCCAGGTAAACTGCAAGCGCAGCAGGCTCCAGAAGACGCGGACACGGTTGGGTTGGTCAGCCAGGGAGACGTAAGGCAGGGTATCGCTGAGGCCACGAGCCAGGACGTGATCCAGGAAGCCGTTGAGCGTGTTCATGGTGGTGGGGCCAAAGCCAGGGTCCATCGGGCTGCGGATGGGGAAGTAAAGCCAAACGGAGAGGCCAAGCAGAGCGAAGCCGACCATCTTGAGGGCGGTTTTCCAATTGTGCTGCACCATTTTGAGGAAATTGGAGATTAGAGATTGGAGATTGAGGCGCGTATTTCCAATCTCTAATCTCCAGTCTCCAATCTCTCTCTGCCACCAAACGCTCAAAATAAACAGCGCATACGCCGGAAAGCCAAACACGGTGAGCGGATGGTGTGTAATGCCCAGCCCGGCGGTAAGGGCAAAGGCGTAAAGTAGGGTCGAAGCATGCTTCGACCGTACCGAAGCCCACCAGCGCGTTAAAAAGTACAGATTTCCCGCGAAAAACGTAGCGGTAAGGATGTGCGGATTGGCGTGGATGGCGTGCTGCCAGTGGTTTACGGCCGTTCCCACCACCAGCGCCCCAAACAACGCCACCATCGTCCCAAAAAGTTCAACATCTTGAGGAAGTTGAACTTTTTTAGCGATGGTACGAATGATGCCAAACACAAACCATGCCCCGAGCGAAGCCGAAACGGCCGCTAACAAATGCATCCGCCAGGCCACCGAGCCAAAGGGAATGAGGGTCTGGAACAGTTTGCCAACCAGAGTAATAAACGCATAGCCGGGCGGATGGGCAATGCCCAGCATGTTGGCCACAAACGTGTATTCACTGGGGTCACCCAGCACGGGCGATTGGGCCAGGGTGAGGAGGTAAAGGGTGAAGAGTAGCGTGATTAAAAAGAGATTGGAGATTAGAGATTGGAGATTAGGTGAGGTCTTCAATCTCCAATCTCCAGTCCCCAATCTCCTACTTTTTGAGTAGTTGGTCATAGACGGCAATGGTTTCTTGCGCTGTTTTGGCCCAGCTGAACTTTTGCACCTGCGCCAGGCCAAGCTGCTGGCGGTGAGCATATTCGTCTTTATCGGTGAGCAGGCGGTGGATTACGGCCGTCATCTCTTCCACATTGCGCGGATCAAAATAGGCCGCCGCTTCACCGCCAACTTCCGGGTGTGGCCCGGCATTGCTGGCGGCCACCACCTGCCCCGAAGCCATCTGCTCCAAAATGGGTAGGCCAAAGCCCTCGTACAGGCTAGGCTGCACGCCCAGAGCGGCACCAGCCAGCACAGCGGGTAGATCTTCATCTGGCACCCAACCGAGAACTTTTACGGCCGTTTGCAACCCATCGGCCTCAATCTTGGCAAAAAAGTCATCGTAGAGCCAACCCTTGCCCCCAGCCAGGACGAGGGAGAGGTTTGGGAAGAAGGAGCGAAGAGATTTGAGGGCATCGAGCAGGCGATTTAGATTTTTGCGCGGCTCGATGGTGCTGAGATGAACAAGGTACCGGTCGGGTAAATCGTATGTCTGTTTAATTTGGGTTACCCTGGCCGGGGACACAGGTCGAAAATGGGAAGCCGGTGCCTCGTACACAACATGAATCTTAGCCGGATCGATGCCATAGTGCGTGACGATGTCTTGCCGGGTTGCCTGCGAAATAGCAACGATGGCGTCGGCGCGACGGCAAAAAAGCGGCATGGCCAGGTTGAGGTACCAGTAGTTAAGCTTTTTGTGGTAGGCGGGGAACAGTTTGGGAATCAGGTCGTGAATGGTAAGCACGGTAGGCACGCCGCGCAGAGGCATGAGCAAATGCTCGGTGCTGTGGAACAGCTCCGCACCAGGCACCAACCGGTTAAAACCTACGTGACCCCACTGCCCCAGCAGCACGGCCATGCGCCACGGCTTGTAGCCCCACTGCACCGATTTTTGTGGGATATTGGTGGGAAGCGAGGGAGGAAAACGGCCGTCTTTCCCCCGATTATAAAAAAGGGCAAAACGTTCCGGTTGAGCGGCGATCAGCTCCTGGGCCAGCTTTTCGCTATACCGCCCCAACCCTGCACGGGCATGAACGGCCGCAGAAATGTCCACATAAATCATGGTGGGATTGTAACAGCAGGGAGAAGCCGAGTCTAAGCCGATTCACTCATAGAAAAATAATCCACAGATTACACAGATTTCGTAGATAAGAAAATTTATCTGTGCAATCTGTGTAATCTGTGGATTCCCATTTATTGGTGTGCACTTACGCCTGGGGTTTCTTATCCAGGTAGCCCGCTTCGCGCAGCCAGGCTTCCGTCTTTTGCATACCCTCTTCGATGGACACGCGGGATTCAAAGCCCAACTGCTCTTTGGCCTTGGTTGCCGGGAACTCGGCTTTGAGGCCATACATGCGCAGACGAGGGCGGTTGAGCGGCAAATCCAGCCGCAGCACTTTATTGAGGGCAATCAGCACGTGTGCTGCCCAAAACGGAATACGACGCGGCTGGCGGCCACACATACGGCCGTAATAGCCAAACCACTCGTTAAACGTCACCACCGGATCGCACATGTTGTACGCCTGTCCTACGGCCTCAGGACGAACGGCCGTTAGCAGCATGCCATCAATCAAGTTATCCACATAAACCGGGTAGGCGTGGCCCGTACCGTCGCCAAAAATGACCGGCATCCCTTTGCACACCAGCTTGATCATGTTGATCGTCCAGCTTTGCGCCCGCGGACCATACACCAGACCAGGTCGTACGGCCGTTACCTCCAACCCCAACTGCCGACCTAGCTCAAAGGCACGAATTTCACCCAGCGCTTTGGTACGGCCGTAAATCACCTCTTGCTCGGTGTCCAACAGCTGGTCTTCGTCCACCAGCAGCACCTTCGGCGGATGACCGTAGGCGGCAATGGAGCTCACCTGGACAAACCGCTTCACGCCCGCTTCGGCCGCCAGCCGCACCGCCAGAGCCGTGGCCGCCACGTTTAGGGCGTACGCTTGCTGCTCGCCGCCGTGCCGCCCCAACCAGGCCGCCACGTGGAAAACCACTTCCTGGCCTTCCATCGCCCGGCGCGTGGCTTCTTCATCCAGCAAATCGGCCGTCATCAGGGTGACGCCTGCTTCCTTAACAAAAGGCACCGCGTCCAGATTGCGCCCGGTGCCGGTGACAATGGCCCCTTCTTCGCGCGCTAGCCGCTCGGCCAGCCGCCCGCCAATAAAACCGGTGGCCCCGGTTACCAAAACTTTTTTACCGTTGAGTGCATTATTTATGATCGACATGGTCTGGAATTGTAATGGAAAAGGGCACGACCGTCATGCCGAAACCCACCTAAATGCAAAGAAGAACGGCCGTACTCTTGGCGAGAATACGGCCGTTCCGACAAAAAGGTGGTGGTTGGTAAATTTAGACGGCTTCAGCTTCCGCTGCTTCTGGTTCCTCAGCGTCGGCTTTCACCTCAGTAGACTCCACAACAGCCGGGATGTGATACGGTACGTCAATCACAATCACATCTTCCCGGTTGCGCAGTTCGCGGCGCAAAATGTTGGCTGTTTGATTATGCAGCACTTGCGCCAAAACATCTTCCGGCACAAATTCAGGAATAACAATGGTCACCAACTGCTCATCAAACTCCAGACGGTTAACGCGATCCACATAATCAACCAGCGGCGTCAAAATATCGCGGTAATCGTAATCAATGATCACCAATTCGATGCCTTCCGTTAATCGGGGGAAGCGTGCCCAGCGTCGTTCAATACGCTCATGAATCTCTGGCGTGGTAGCGACACAAACCGCGCGCACATCTGTAGAAATCAGCTTGGCGTACTGCAACGCCCGCAGTGTACCGCGATGCACATCAGCAATCGGCACGACGGCCACGTTAGCCACATCCACCAGCTCATCTTCCGAAAAATCTTCCGTACTGAGCGTGTACGCTACTTTTTTGTAATGTCTGTGAATGATATTAAACATGGTTACCAGCAGCGGAATGGCCAGCGCCACAATCCACGCGCCGTCCACAAACTTGGTCGCCACCAAAATGATGAAGACGACACCTGTCGTGATGGAACCCACTGTATTCAACGCCTGCTTCCAGCGCCAGGAGCGCTCGTAATGAATCTGCGTATTGTCTGTGTGAGCCGATTCACCGGGCTTCAGCTTACCCACCTTACCCATCAAGCGCGACATACCCGCCTGAGAAAGAGTAAAGCTCAACATCACACCCAGGGCATAGAGCGGCAGCATCGCAATTTCATCGGCATGGAAGGCCACAACGATGATGGAAGAAATGACGGCCAGCACCAAAATACCAGAGCTAAAAACCAGGCGGTCACCACGATTCTGCATCCAGCGCGGCATAAAGCCATCTTTTGCCAGGAAAGAACTCAATCGGGGGAAGTCCTGGTAACCAGTGTTCGCCGCCAGGAACAAAATCAACGCTGTAAAAATCTGCACCCAGTAGTAGATAATGCCGCTGCCGGTAATTTGCCGCGTCATTTGCGACAAGATGCTCTCGCCATGCTCCACCGGAACCAGGTGCATCCGGGTGGACAGGAAGGTAATGCCCACAAACAAGGACATGGCAATGGCACCCATCGCCACCATTGTTTTGGCCGCATTGTGGGATTCCGGTGGCTTAAACGCTTTCACACCATTGCTGATGGCTTCGATACCCGTCAGGGCGGTACAACCACCGGCAAAAGCGCGCAGCAGCAGCCAAATATAGGCAAATCCCACCAGGGAAGCGGTTGCCGGAACGGTCTCCTCAAACGAGGGCAGCGGCTCCATGCCAAACAACCCTACGTAACGGGCCATACCAATGGCGATAGTAACCAAAACACCACCCACAAAGGCGTAAGTGGGTAAAGCAAAAATGGTGCCGCTTTCCCGTACGCCGCGTAAGTTGACCCAGGTAATGAGCACAATGGCCAACAGCGCGATGGGTACACGGTATTCATAGGCACCCGGTATAGCCGAAGTTAAAGCACGCACCCCAGCCGCCACAGAAACAGAAACGGTGAGGATATAGTCAGTGAGCAAAGCACCACCAGCAATGAGGGAGGGCATGGTGCCCAGGTTGTCCTTGGCTACGGTGTAAGCGCCACCCCCGTCGGGATAGTGTAAAATGGTCTGGATGTAGCTAAAGATCACCATCAGCACCAGCGTCGCTACGCCGATGGCCAAGGGCAGGGTCAGCCGCAGTGCGCCGCTACCCAACACAATAATGACGCTCATGATTGCTTCAGTTGCGTACGCATTACTGCTGATAGGATCAGATGCAAAAACAGCGAGAGCCCGGACTTTATCCAGGCGCTCATGAACTTCCTGGCTGGTTGGGAACGGTTTCCCAATCAGCACACGTTTAATATCGGGTAAATCAATTGCCATTCTTTTAAAACCACCTTTTGTCGTGAAAAAACACCCAGCGCGGGTGTTTTACTTAGGTATAAAGATACTCTTTTTTGGGTCAAGAAAGGGTAAAGATGATTTTGTGCGGTATCAAGAAAATATCAAGATGGCTTGAGACGGCCGTTGCTGGCTAAAATGTGTCCAAATCAAGCGCTCTATTATTGACGGAAATGAACAAATGGATGAAAAACCTGAGCCAACACTGCTGACCGAAAACCAGCAGACGCGTGGCAAGCTAAAAATCTTTCTGGGGTACGCGGCGGGCGTGGGCAAGACCTATGCCATGCTCAAAGCGGCGCAGCTGCGTCTGGCAGAAGGGGTAGACGTGGTTGTGGGGTTTGTGGAAACACACGGCCGTTCCGAAACGAACAGCCTGCTCGACAACCTGGAAATCATCCCCCGCCGCACCGTAACTTACCGCGACATCACCATGACCGAGATGGACACGGATGCCATCATCGCCCGCCGCTCCCAGGTGGTGCTGATTGATGACCTTGCCCATGCCAATGCGCCCGGTTCGCGCCACACACATCGTTACCAGGATGTGCTGGAACTGCTCAGCATTGGCATTGATGTGTACACCACCGTCAACGTGCAGCATCTGGAAAGCCTCAAGGACATCGTGGCCCAAATCACTGGCCTTACCGTCCACCACACCATCCCCGACACCATCCTCGACGAATCCAACGAAATTGAACTGGTCGATTTGCCCATCGACGAGCTGCTGGACCGGCTAGAAGCGGGCAAAGTACACCTGCCCGAGCAAAAAGAGCGGGTGATGCAAAAGTTTTTCCGCCGGGGCAATTTAACCGCGCTGCGAGAACTGGCGCTGCGCCGCGCCGCTGACCGCATTGATGCCCAAATGCGCGCCTACATGCAAAGCCACGCCATTGCCGGGCCGTGGCCCGTGGGCGAGCGCATTTTGGTGTGCATCAGCAGCAGCCCGCTCAGCGAACGGCTGGTGCGCACCACGCGACGGCTGGCCACTCGGCTCAATGCCGAATGGATTGCAGCTTACGTGGAAACACCCGCCCACAAAAGTTTGTCACCGGCGGACCGGGAACGGGTGACGCGGAATTTGCAGCTGGCGGAATCATTGGGGGCGCAGGCGGTGCGGTTAAACGGCCGTTCCGTAGCCGAAACCCTGGTCAATTATGCGCTCAACCGCAACGTGACGCGGATCGTGGCCGGCAAACCGCTGCGCCCGCGCTGGAAAGAACTGCTGCAAGGCGGCTCCCTCATCGACCAAATTGTGCGCCAAAGCCAGGATTTGGATGTGTACATCATCAGCAGCAAAACCACATCCGAACCACGCCCGGTGGCCACCACCAAAATACGCACAGCGGCCATCGCCTGGGGAGCATACGGGCGTGGCACAATGCTTGTGGTGGCGGCAACGTTGATTGGTTTGCCGTTACGGCCGTATATCAATCCCACCAATCTCGTCATGCTTTACCTCGTGGCCGTCATCGTGGCAGCGGTCTGGCTGAGCCGTGCACCCGCCATCCTGGCCTCGCTGCTCAGCGTGCTGGCCTTTGACATCATTTTTGTGCCACCTTACTACGCTTTTGCCGTGGATGATGCCGAATATCTGCTCACCTTTGCCGGGCTGCTGGCCGTGGGGCTGGTCATCAGCACTCTCACTGCCAGGGCGCGTGAGCAAGAAATTGCCGCCAGACGCCGCGAAAAGCAAACTGCCGCTTTGTACGAGCTCAGCCAAAAATTAGCCGTGGTCACCGACCTGAATGCGATTGCCCAAACGGCCGTTAACCACATGCAAGAAACGCTCGGCAATCCCGCCGCCCTGTTCCTACCCGCCGTCGCCAACCAATCTTTAATGCTGCAAGCCAAAACGCTGGAATTCCAGCTAGAAAAAGACAGCCAGGCCGTGGCCAGCTGGGTTTTTCGTCACCGCCAGGTGGCCGGACGCCACACCAACACCCTCAGCGGCGTCGGAGCAACCTACCTGCCGCTCATCAGCTCGGGGCACGGTGTGGGTGTGCTGGCCGTAGAATTCACCCAGAATGAAACGCCCCTCACCGGCGAGCAGCACCGCCTGCTGCTGTCGTTTGCCAGCCAGGTGGCCCTGGCCCTGGAACGCGCCCGCCTGGCTGAACAGTCACGGCAAGCGCACCTGCTTACCGAAACGGAAAAGCTGCAAACGGCTCTGCTCAACTCCATCTCGCACGATTTGCGCACGCCGCTGGCCTCTATCACCGGCGTCCTCAGCAGCCTGCACGATGACGCTGCCCTGCTAACAGAATCCGCCCGCCACGAGATGGTCAGCACGGCCTGGGAGGAAGCGCGTCGCCTCAACCGACTGGTGGGTAATCTGCTCGACATGACGCGTCTGGAGTCTGGGGCATTAAAAGTAGTATGCCAACCCTCGGATGTGGAAGATTTAATCGGCGCTAGCCTGGCGCAAATGCCCAACCGACTAAAAAAGCGCACGCTGCAAATTGAGGTGCCGCCCGGCTTACCGCTCATCAACATTGACTTTACGCTCATGGTGCAGGTGCTGGTGAACCTGATCGATAATGCGCTCAAATATACCCCGCCAGACAAGCCGATCACGATTCAAGCAAAAGCCACAGAAAACGAGGTGGTTTTGCAATTAAAAGATCGCGGTCCAGGCCTGCCAGAGGGAGAACTAGAGCATATTTTTGATCGATTTTTCCGAGTCAACGTTGATGGGGTGAGCGGCACAGGATTGGGTTTGTCCATTGCCAAGGGGATTGTGGAGGCGCATAACGGCCGTATCTGGGCTGAAAATCGGGAGAATGGCGGGGCTGTCTTTTACATTGCCCTACCCATCGCCCATCCAGAAGCATAGCTAAGGGTCCATCACCAAACGGTAACCCACGCCCGGCTCAGTCAAAATGTATTGCGGATTGGTAGGGTCTTTCTCAATTTTGTGCCGCAGATTGCTCATGTGTACCCGCAGCAGGTGTGTTTCTGTCTGGTAACCGACGCCGCGCACCTCGCGCAAGAGCTGCTGGTGGGTCAACACCCGCCCGGAATATTGCACCAGCACCTTTAGCAAGTCGTACTCCGTGGGCGTCAGCTGAATTTCTTCACCACCGCAAGTGACCACCCGCGCAGCCAGATCAACACAAAGTTTACCGACCCGGTAGACAGGCTCCGTTTCTTCCTTGCGCACATGCCGCATGGCCACACGCAGTCGCGCAGTTAGCTCACCCACGCTAAACGGCTTGGTCAAGAAGTCGTCGGCTCCGGCATCCAGCGCTTCAATTTTATCGTTGTCCTGGTTCTGCACGGAAAGAATGATGATGGGCGTATCGGTCCACTCCCGAATTCGGCGCGTTACTTCAATGCCGCTGATACCGGGTAAGCCCAGGTCCAAGATGATGAGA
This sequence comes from Ardenticatenaceae bacterium, assembly GCA_020634435.1. Taxonomy (GTDB): domain Bacteria; phylum Chloroflexota; class Anaerolineae; order Promineifilales; family Promineifilaceae; genus Leptofilum. The sequence goes on from JACKBS010000005.1 coordinate 72,906, forward strand.
TCGGGTTGAACATTTACCGCCTGAAGCAGGCCATCTTCGCCGGTGGTAGCTTCTGAGACAGCATAGCCGTGTGCGTCTAACGAGGTGTGCAAAAAACGGCGGATAGCATTTTCATCATCAATAATCAAAACTTTGGTCTTCTCTTGCATCCCGCCATTATAGACCGTTGCGCCAATTTGCTGTAGTGTTTCAGTAGCCACGCCAACCGGAAGCCTGGTCATCTTGCCACCACTCATCCCCTGTCGCGTCAAGGTTAGCCTGATACCACAACCACATGGCAGCTAGCATCAGACCCAATACCAAAATCAAGACGGTAATCAAACTAGGCGGAAGGCGAAAAACCATGCCGAGTATGAGTATCACCGGCATAGCTCCGCCAACCAGAAACAGCAAAAACCTGCGTATGCGCTTGGTTGAACGCTTCATGATTTTTCCTCGCTTGTGGGGAACAGCAAAATTGTCTAGCTTTCAGTGTAGCCTGGATTTGGTCAAGGAAGTCGCAAGATGTGACGTTTTGGTGTCAAGAAATCGTTAAGAGGTGGATGGTGAGAAACGGCCGTATCCGCCCATCGCGTTCCCTCACAACAGTTGCTATAATTTATCCGTCGCGTTAGGAACCCATCACCAAAGAAGGATGTGCCATGCTGGCAAAAGTGTTTAGTTGTGCCATTGTTGGGCTGGAAGCCGAAATCGTAGAAGTTGAAGTAGACATTATCCGCGGTGGACCCACCTTTAACCTGGTTGGCCTGCCAGATGCGGCCGTTCGCGAAAGCCGAGATCGCGTCCACAGCGCTATCAAGAACAGCGGCTTTTCTTTTCCGTCGGGGCGGCGCATCACCGTTAACCTGGCCCCCGCCGACCTGCGCAAAGAAGGTCCCGCCTACGACTTACCCATTGCGGTGGGCATTCTCGCTGCTTCGCAGCAAATATGGTCTGAAAAATTGGCCAATGCCTTTTTCCTCGGCGAACTGTCGCTAGACGGTACGGCACGCCACACCAAAGGCATCTTGCCCATGACCGCCCTGGCACGCGAGCAAGGATTCAGCCGGGTTTTTGTCCCCGCCGAAGACGCAGGAGAGGCCGCCCTGCTGCCCGACGTCGAAGTGTTTGGCATCCGCAATCTGACTGAGTTGGTAGGCCATCTCACCGGCCTCAAGCCACTCAATCCCTTCACGGTAAACCTGGAAGAGCAGTTTCGCCAAGACCCCGTTTACGCCGCAGACTTCGCCGACATCATGGGTCAGGAGCACGTGAAAAGGGCCATGGAAATCGCCGCCGCCGGGTCGCACAACCTTCTGATGTCGGGGCCGCCCGGAGCCGGAAAGACCCTTTTGGCGAAGTCTATGCCCAGCATTTTGCCGCGCATGTCGGTCGATGAGGCGCTAGAAGTAACCAAAATTTACAGCGTAGCCGGACTGCTACCACCCGATACGCCGCTTGTCAGAAATCGGCCGTTTCGCGCGCCGCACCATACCATCAGCTACGCTGGGCTGGTCGGGGGCGGTGCCTGGCCTCGCCCCGGCGAAATCAGCCTATCGCACCGCGGCGTCCTGTTCTTAGACGAACTGCCCGAATTTGGCCAAAACTTGATCGAGGTGCTGCGCCAGCCGCTGGAAGGCATCCCGCGCGAGGTTTCGATCTCACGCGCGTCTGGCACGGTTACCTATCCAGCCAACTTCATGCTGGTCGCCGCGCAAAACCCCTGCCCCTGCGGCTACTACGGCGATCCCACTCACGCCTGCTCCTGTTCGAACGCCATGATCACCAGATACCAGAAGCGAATTTCTGGCCCGCTCATGGACCGGATTGACCTGCATGTGGAAGTACCGCGCGTGGAGTATGAAAAGCTCACCAGCGGCCATCGCGGCGAGCCCTCAGAACAGATTCGGCAGCGGGTAGAAAAAGCGCGCCAGATTCAGGCAGCACGATTTAAAGAACTGAACCTGTATGCCAATGCTGATATGGGGCCAAGCGAGGTACGCACTATGTGTCAGCTCGATGATACCGGCAATCGGCTAATGCGCAGCGCCATGGCCCAGATGAATCTCAGCGCCCGCGCCTTTCATCGCATTTTGAAAGTGGCGCGCACCATTACCGACCTGGCGGAGGCCGATGCCATCCAGCCAGCACACCTGGCCGAAGCACTGCAATATCGAAGACGCTCGTTCGATTAATGAACCTTATGAGGTCAAAGAAACTGACTTGAATTAGCAATATTGGCTCTCTGTTATTACACGAAATAGGTAACAGCACAATTTATAGCACCATAGTGTAATTTATCCTGTAAGTGAACCTGAATAATCTCTAAGAGTGGAGCAGGAGTAATCCTCTGAGCTGGAGTAGCTTAGGCTATGAAGCGGAAATTCATAATCTTCCAATAGTTAACAAAGAATTTCAAATATTCATTAAAAAGCAATCTGTTTGTATCATCTAAAACAGATCAACTAGTGCGCCTCGATGGGTACTTTTTCCCACTGACACCCGGTACGGAGTCGATACAAGATGTAGTTGAGAGTGTAACCGTGCACTCGTAACCATGCTTTGCTGTCGAGATAAAGGGTTGAACATGTTGTTCAAATTGCTTTTCGGTTAAACTTGTGGGGATCGTGCTCATGATTGAGCTCCGTTTTGAGTCGTTTGTCAACAATCACGATGCACGATTCCTCATTATTGAAAAGTTTCAGTTACTTCAGAATGAAACACTTCCCCGTTGTTTATATGAAGGAGTCAATATCAATAACTAGCCCCTTGCAAATAGATAACCAGCTCACCTCTGATTTAGGAGATGACATTGAATACGCGCCCCTCTCATACAACCAGCGCTCTATTTGGTTACACCATGTTTTAAATCCACAGTCGGTGTCGAACAACGTCGCGCAAGCAATACATTTCCAAAATGAGCTGAACATTGCGGTTTTTAGGGAAGCTTTGCAAGCGGTAACCAACAGACACGCCGCGCTCAGAACCACTTTTACGGAAGTGGATGGGGAGACGGTCCAGGTTGTGCATTCATATCGCCCTGTGTTCTTTCAACATGAAGATGCGTCTGGCTGGAGTGAACAAGAATTACATAAAAGGTTAGCGGAGGAGACTTACCGACTCTTCGATTTAGCTGAAGGCCCCCTGTTTCGGGCATTCTTATTTTCACAAAGTCCTGAAAAGCATATTTTCTTGTTTAGCATGCACCACATCATTACCGATTTGTGGTCCATCGCTATCTTTTTTAAAGATATGTTTCATTATTACAATGAAATAGACGGTACTGCCCACAAAAAATATCCCCCTCTGCGAAAAAGCTATCAGGATTTTACGGGCCAACAACTGGAGATGCTGAACAGCGCACAAGGGATGCATTTGCAGGAATTTTGGCAGCAGCAATTATCCGGTGATTTGCCTGTATTAACTTTGCCAACCGATCAGCCAAGGCAAAAAACAACATCTCACCGGGGAGCGACTTATCTTTTACCGCTGGGTGCGCAACTGTCTGAGCAGTTGAAGGGATTGGCCGATTGCCACGAAACAACGCTCTTTTCGCAATTATTTGCGGCTTATCAGCTTCTTTTACGCCGGTACAGTGGGCAGGATGATATTCTGGTTGGGTCGCCACACGCCAATCGTTCTGCACAGAGTGCGCGGTTGATGGGCTATTTTGTTAACCCGGTTATTCTGCGGGTAAAAGAAGCGGAAAATCCACCGTTCAGCCAGTTTGTGCAGCAGGTTCATCAAATTGTTGATGATGCATTTGCCCATGGGGCTTACCCTCTCCAGAAAATTCTGGAGGATTTACAGGCGGTACGCAAAATGAGTACGGGCCAGGGGCAAACAGTATTTCAGGTTGGGTTTTACTGGCAAAAGTCATTAAAAATCGGCTCAGATTTGGTGAGTTCGGGTGCCTTGGGCGTGGCTCGCGAGGACAAAGAGGTTGATGGGTTCAAGGGGGGAATTTATCCGCTACAGGCGCATGTTTCTTTGCTGGATTTGACGCTCTCGCTAGCCGAAGTAAACAATCAGATTATGGCGACGTTTGAGTATAAAGCCGATCTTTTTGAGGAAGCGACAATCCGTAGAATGGCGGCAAATTTCCAAACGCTTTTGGAACAAATAGTTGCCGCCCCCGAAACGCCGATAGGCAAATTCTCTGTTTTATCGGCTGAAGAACAGAAATTACTGGTTCGTTGGGGGCGAGGTAGGCAAGTGGCTCTGCCCGACAAGACAGTGCCAGCGCTTGTTTCTGCCCAGGCGGCGCAGACGCCTCAAGTTGTGGCGGTACGGTTTGATGACCAAGAGATGACCTATGCCGCGTTAGACGGCCGTTCCAACCAGTTAGCCCATTTTCTCCAACAAAAAAACGTGGGGCCAGGCAACCTTGTGGGCGTGATGATCGATAGATCGCCAGACATGGTGGTCGCCCTTTTGGGCATTATGAAAGCGGGTGCCGCGTACCTGCCGTTGGATCCAGGCTTCCCTCCGGAGCGACTTGCGTACATCCTTGAGGACGCCGGGGCCGAATGTTTGTTGATTTCTGACAAGTACCGATCTCGACTGCAAGCTCTTTCGGCAGAAGTTATTGGCATGGATGCGGAATGGAAAACCGCGATTGAGATATGTTCGCCAACGGCCGTATTTGCACAAGCTGGCCCGGATTCCCCAGCGTACGTCATTTACACCTCCGGCTCTACGGGCAAGCCCAAAGGTGTGCAGGTTACGCAGCGCAATGTGGTGAATTTTCTCCAGGCGATGGCGCACAAACCGGGTCTCGCCCCTGCTGACGTGCTTCTTTCGGTCACGACACTTTCCTTTGATATTTCCGTCTTGGAGATTTTCTTACCTTTGCTGGTTGGGGCTCAGGTTGTGATTGTGGGTCGGGAAACGGCCGTAAATTCCCAACAGCTTCAATCTGCCCTCATTGCTTCACAAGCCACGGTCATGCAGGCGACGCCCACTACCTGGTGGATGCTTCTGGAAAACGGCTGGACAGGCGACGCCAATCTCAAAATCCTGTGTGGTGGTGAAGCGATGTCCCGTGAACTGGCAGAGCAGCTCCTGCCCCGCTGCCAGGAACTGTGGAATATGTACGGCCCCACCGAAACCACGGTCTGGTCCACCATTCACCAGGTGCAACCCGGCACCGGTTCCGTCCCGATTGGCAGACCCATTGACAACACCGCAGCTTTGATCCTTGACAAGGCGCAGCGACCGCTGCCCGTGGGGGTGCCAGGTGAACTGTATCTTGGTGGGGCAGGCGTGGCTTGTGGCTATCTTCGGCGGCCAGAGTTAACGGGGCAAAAATTCCTCACCACGGCCGATTTACCAGCGCAGCTTCCCGATGGCTGGTTGGCAGCTGAAACTGAGCCGCTTGCTCTTTACCGCACGGGCGATTTGGTGCGCTTGCTGCCAGATGGCACGCTCGAATTTTTGGGTCGGCTGGACCATCAGGTGAAGGTGCGCGGCTATCGCATTGAGCTGGGCGAAATTGAATCCAGACTGGTTGAACATCCGGCGGTGTTGGAAACGGCCGTAATCACCCAGGAATCTACCCCAGGCAATAACAAATTGGTGGCCTATTTCACCGCCAAAACAGACGTGCCCACTTTTGAGCAGCTGCAAACCCATCTGAAGCGTACGCTGCCCGACTACATGATTCCCACCAAATTTGTCCGGCTGGATCAATTCCCCCTGACCACAAGCCGAAAAATTGATCGACGGGCTCTCGCCCCAATCCAGGGTGATAACCTGGTGCGGCAAACGGCACCCTCGCTGCCCCATACCGCTGAACAAGCACAAATTGCTGCTATTTGGTGTGAGGTACTCAACCTGGAGCATGTGGGTATTCATGATAATTTCTTTGAGCTAGGTGGACATTCCCTGCTGGCCACGCAAATCGTATCCCGCATTCGGGATGCGTTTAAGATTGAGCTGCCTATCCAGGCTCTGTTTGAACTGGCCACGGTTGCCGAACTGGCAGAGGTTGTTCAGGAACAGCGCTCAAAATCAGGCGCTGAGATGCAGCTGCCGCTCGTGGCCCAACCGGCCTCCGCTAACCCGCCACTTTCCTTCTCCCAGGAGCGGATGTGGTTTTTGCACCAGCTCAACCCCCAAAGCACTGCCTACAACATTCCCGGAGCGCTGCGGCTAACCGGACCATTGAACCTTGCCGCTTTGGCTTGGAGCCTGAATCAGGTCTTTAACCGCCATGAGAGTTTGCGCACCCGCTTTTTGGCCATAGGGGGCGAGCCAGTTACGTTCATTGAACCTGATTTTGCGCCGGAGCTGCCCGTAGAAGATTGCCGATCTTTGCCGCGCGAGCAACGTGAGGCGTACGTGATGCGCGTCCTGGAAGAGGCGGTGCGCACTCCCTTCAAGCTGGATCAGCTGCCGCTGCTGGTTGCGAAACTGTTCCAGTTGGATGAAGAGGAGTATGTCCTGCTGGTTAACATGCACCATATCATTTCTGATCAATGGTCTTTGGGTGTTTTGAGCCGGGATGTAGCCGCATATTACCAGGCTTACCTGCAAAACCAGCCCACCGAACTACCGGAAATGGCCATCCAGGTGCGGGATCATGCGGTATGGCAGCGTCGCCTGGCCCAAGCCGGTGGTCTGGATGAGCAGTTTGCCTACTGGGAAAAGCAGCTGGCAGACCTGCCCGTGGTTGAATTGCCAGCTGATCGCCCCCGGCCAAATGTGCAAATGTATGCGGGTTCAGTGCTTAGCGCGCCGCTGCCAGCGCCGTTGCGCGATGAACTCAACCAGCTGGGTAAGCAAGAAAACGTAACGACGTTTATGATCATGCTGGCGGGTTTTTACCTGCTCATCAACCGGTACACAGGAGCGGACGACATACCAATCGGTACGCCGATTGCCAACCGGCGTTATGCGCAGACGGAGCCGTTAATTAGTACATTGGTGAACACGTTGGTGCTGCGAACGGCCGTTGCACCAAACCTCACCTTTCGCCAATTTTTGCAGCAAGTAAAAGAAGTTGCTCTGGAAGCGTACGCAAATCAGGATGTGCCGTTTGAGCAGTTGGTCGATCGCTTGCAGGTGAAGCGAGACACCAGCCGGTCGCCGCTTTTCCAGCTGTTCTTTAATGTGCAAAACGCACCTTTTACCCTGCCGGAACTGCCCGGAATCAAAAATGAAGTAATTTTGGTAGACCGAGGCGCAGCCCAATTTGATCTGTCGCTAACGGTAGACACGGAGCTGACCCATCAGGCGATGCTGGAGTTTAATACCGCGATGTTTGATGAGGATCGCATGGCGCGCCTGCTTGGTCATTACTGGACCCTCATGTTGGCAGCCCTGGCCGAGCCCGATCAGCCCATCGCCGCCTTGCCATTGCTCACTCAGCCAGAGGTTGAACAGCTGCGACAAGTGAATGATACGGCCGTTTCCTACCCCCACACCACCTGCATTCACCAACTATTTGAAACTCAGGTGGCGCAGAGAGCGGGGCAAACGGCCTATTCCTTTGCCAAACAAAGCTACAATTACCAGGAACTTAACCGACGAGCCAACCGCCTGGCGCGTTACTTGCAAACATTGGGAGTTGCCCAGGGTGACCTGGTTGGCGTCAAGTTAGAACGCTCGCTGGAAATGATTGTAGCGCTCCTGGCCGTGCACAAAGCCGGGGCCGCCTACATTCCGTTGGACCCAGGCTTCCCGCCAGACCGGCTGGCCTTCATGCTGGAAGATTCAAACGCCCGGGCCATCATCACCCACACGCGCCTTTTTAGCGCCGATGAGGGTCATGCCAATTTGCAGATCGCCTATGTGGACCAGCTCACCCAAGCGCTGGCGCAGTTTGAGGCGCATAACCTGCCCCCTGTGGCCACGGCCGATGATCTGGCCTACATGATTTACACGTCTGGCTCCACCGGCAAGCCCAAGGGCGTGCAGGTCACGCACCGCAATGCGGTCAATTTCTTGCTGTCCATGGCCCAAAAACCAGGCCTCACCCCAGAAGATACGCTCCTTTCGGTGACTACCCTCTCCTTCGATATTTCCGTCCTGGAAATATTCTTGCCTTTGATTGTGGGGGCCAAAGGTGAACTGGTCAGTCGGGAAACGGCCGTTACGCCCGAAAAACTACAAGCGGCTCTCACCCGTTCCCAGGCCACGGTGATGCAAGCCACGCCCACCACCTGGCGGATGCTGCTGGAATCCGGCTGGGCTGGCGACGACCAGTTGAAAATCCTCTGCGGCGGGGAAGCAATGCCCCGCGATCTGGCCACACAGCTGCTGCCCCGCTGCCAGGAATTGTGGAACATGTATGGCCCCACGGAAACAACCGTCTGGTCCTCCACCTACCGCGTGCAGGATGGGCATGGCCCTGTTCCGGTGGGCCAGCCAATTGCCAACACCGCCTTTTATATTCTCGACCAGCAGAAACGGCCGTTGCCCGTTGGCATTCCGGGCGAGCTGTACATTGGCGGCGATGGGGTGGCGCGTGGCTACTTCAACCGGCCAGAGCTGACGGCAGAAAAATTCCTGCGTGTCGCGGATTTGGGACCTCTGGCTGCGCTTTTGCCAGAGGCTGCCCAGACGCAAAAATTGTATCGCACAGGTGATCTGGCTCGCTTCCTGCCCGACGGCAATGTGGACTTTTTGGGTCGCCTGGATCACCAGGTAAAAGTGCGCGGTTATCGCATTGAACTGGGCGAGATTGAAGCCGTGCTGGCTAAACATCCGGCGCTGCGCGAAGTTGTGGTCACCACCAAGGAGATTGCCGCCGGGGATGTGCGGCTGGTGGCCTACCTCATTCCCTGGGACGATCCGCCAGAAACGGCCGAACTTCGCCAATTTGTCGCTGACAACCTGCCAGATTACATGATTCCTGCTGCTTTTGTGTCGCTGGATGCCTTTCCTCTCACACCCAACAAAAAGATTGATCGGCGTACCTTGCCCGTGCCTGAGTTGTTAACGGCCGTTTCCACCAAAGGTCACACAACCACAACCGATCCGCTGGAACTACAGCTCATCCAAATTTGGGAACGAGTGCTGGGTGTCAAGGGAATCGGCCGTCATGATGATTTCTTCGAGCTGGGTGGTCACTCACTGCTCGCCATCCGTGTTTTTGCCGAAATCGAAAAGCTCACCGAGCGCCAATTCCCGCTGCCCATACTCTTCCGCGCCCCCAGCATTGCTTGCCTCGCCGACGCATTACGCGAAGAAGGCTGGCAAAGCAGTTGGACCTCATTGGTGCCCATACAACCCAACGGCACAAAGCCACTCTTCTTCTACGTGGCACCCTTTTTGATTAGCGTATTAAGTTTTGCCCGATTGGCCCGCCATCTGGGCGAAGATCAACCACTGTATGGCTTGCAGCCACAGGGCATAGATGGCAATCAGCCGCATCATACCCGCGTAGAGGATATGGCCGCGCATTACATCAGGGAGATGCGCTCCCTTCAACCTCATGGGCCGTACTATTTGGGCGGGCACTGCGCTGGCAACTGGGTAGCTTTTGAAATGGCCCAACAGTTACAGGCCGCTGGTGAAGAGGTCCGGTTATTAATCCTGGTAGATTCAGAACCGCCAAACATTACACCACCACAGATATCCCGCATAAAGTATATTGCCTGGCGCGCCATGTTTTATTGGCAAGATAAACGCCTTCGGCACGCCATCGCTTGGAAGCTGCGACTTTTTTACCAAAATCTCTTACTGTTGCGTTTAGGCGGTGATGAGGCGCAGCGTCTTGCCATTCTCCGTCAGGCCCATGCCCAAGCTCACCGCGATTACCGCTCCGGTATATTCAATGGGGATGTGACTTTCATCCGCAGCCGAGAATCCGCCCAACTGCCGGACAAAGTGTGGCACATCAGATGGTCGGAATTAATTTCCGGAGAACTCCACACCAAAATTGCTGAAGGCACCCATGCCGGCTTAGTTCTAGAGCCAGGGGCCCATGAACTGGCGATGGCCATCCGCACGGCCATCCAAGAAGCCCAGTCCAAATAACCATCGCGTCAAATCAATATGGTAAACCGCCAAGCAATGATCAGGCTGATGCTTGCCTATTTTCTACCTTAGGGCATTCTTAAAAATGTGGGATATCTGCAAGGTTATTGACGCTTGTACAAATTTGGGTGAGTTTGCTTAAAAGAGGAGTGGCGCCACTTAAACCAAGTTGGTTTAAGTGGCGCCACAATTCTAGGGGAAGAAGTAAAAATAGGAAGAGTATCTATAAAGTAGTACCGTTTTCTTACGGCTTCTATTAAGGTTTTTAGACTTGCTTTTTTCTGGGTAAGAGCCAAAACTAGCGATTTCAAAAATAACTGAAATCAAGACGGCCGTATCAGGTGTTGGTATTCATTCCAGGCTAAATTAAACGCCTCAATGACGTCGGGGGAAGCATTTTTATCTACCAACCAAGTCGCCCAAATCATGTGGCCGTTGGCCTTTTTGCGCGTGGCTTGTGGCTCATCAAAGTGGCTCATGGTATGAGCAAAGTCACCAATGATGTCTTTGCGTTCGATTTGGGTTTGTAGCCATTGGTAGAAAGAGAAGGATTCCATCGTTAAGTTGACCTCGCTTGCATGTTTGCTGGCGTCATCTGGCGTGACGCATGACCAATACCATGGCTCCCTGGGGTGCCCAGCCGTTTGGGGCTGGACTAGTGACATAATATCACCGTATACTTAAGATTGTAATTAAGAACAGGTGAAATGGCGTACATAGATCTTGGTACTTTTGACCTATTTAGGCGGACTATAGTGACATTTTATGTTTTGCTAGAACAGGTTAAAATTGATTCGTTTGCATTATCATCATCAAATAAGCAAGTTTTGCTTGCGAATCCCATCACACTGGTATACGCTTACCCAGGCTCAAGATTGTCTGTCGAGACGTGAATTTTTAGCGATAGTGTGACAAAGACTTAAAACAACCCATGGCAAAAGATAAAGCAAAATATCTAAAGGCAATCCAGGTAGGCACGGCCTACAATAAAGCGAAACGCTGGAAAGATGCGTTTACGGCTTTTCGTGTTGCCATTGGGGAATTTCCCAACGATGCGGCCGCTTACGCCGGTTTGGGCGAGGCGTGTCTGGGACTCAAGCAGTTGGATCGTGCTCTGGATTGTTTTAAGCTGGCGGCGCGCTACTCAAAAGGTGACATTGTCTATCTGCGTCGGGTGGCCGACATTCAAGAGCGACAGGGGCAGCTGGCTGAAGCCGCCCGTACCTACCTGGCCATCGGTGAAATTTTGCTAAAGCAACGCCAGCTTGAAGAAGCCATTGGCAACTGGGAGCGCTCGATTCGGCTGGATTCTGCGCTGTTGGGTTCGCATAAGCGGCTGGCGATGGTGTTCCAGCGGTTGAGCCGGACACGCGACGCCGTGCGCGAATATCTGGCCATTGCCCGCATTTTGCAGATGCGCGGCGACAAGAGCAAAGCGTTGCAGATGTGCCAGGCGGCTTTGCGCCTGGACCCCGGCAATGAAGATGTCTTAACGGCCGTTGAACTCATTCGTCATGGGGAATCAGCATTTGAAACGCCAGAGGCCCCGCCTGCTCCGGAACCGCCCAAGGTAGCGCCGGGCCTTTCCGCTGAAGAACAGGCCGAAGCCGACAGTCTTACAGAAACGGTGCGCCAAATGGCCGCCATTTTTGAAGCCGAACGCAATGAACAGGCGATAGCCGAACAGGAAGAGATTACCGATCCTATCGAAAAGGCGCGCCGGGTAGCCCATGAAGAATTGGCAGCCGAGCTATTCCGTGAGGAAGAGGAAGATTCAGAGGCAGCCAACGGGCTGAGCAAGCTAGAACGGGACGCCTTATTGGGGCAAGCCATGGATTTTGAAGTACGCGGCCACCTTGATGACGCCATCAATTGTTATCAGCGCGCCATTCGTGGCGGGCTAAAGCTGCCCGCAGCCTACTTTATGCTCGGCCTGCTCTATGCCAACAACCAGCAAATGACCGAAGCCCGAAAGGTATTGGCCATGGCGGCCAAAAACCCTGTTTATTTGCAGGCAAGCAAGATGGCTATTAACGGCCGTTAACACCCTACCTTACACCCCATACCAAAAGCAGGAAAACAAAATGCCCAAACCAAGAAAGTTCCGCATTAGTGATGAAGCGGTTTTTGAAACAATTTTGCAAATGTGTGCCGCTTCCTGGCCCGACGAAACCGTGCGCCCGGAAGATATTGCCATGACGCTGCACCCAATCGAGTGGCAAGCGCTTACCAAACGCATTCGTTTGGCCGTGAAGCAGCTAGCCGAAGCGGGACTTGTGCAGATTTTGCGCAAAGGCAAGCCTGCCGAGCCAGATGATTTTAAAGGCGTCTATCGCCTGCAAATTGCCGAAAGTTTTTGGGAACCTACTCCAGCTACCCCGCCCGCGGCACCAACTGAATAACACCCCAACGGCCGTTAACCAACCAATCATCCTCAGCCTCAGCCATCTTGGCCAGGGTTTCTTCGCTTAAGCCAACCAGCACTTCCGACTTACCGGTGCGCAGGAAAAGCGCCGTCGTGGGCAAATAGCTCACGATGCTGGTGATAGGCGTGGTTTTTGACCACTGCGCATCGCCCAAGGCACGCCGATAGTTGGCGTCGCCCTTGCTGATGACCAGGTCCGCCGCGGCCAATGTTTGCCGCAGGTCGTTGGGTAAGGCCCATAGCGGCTGGGGTGAGGTCCAAAAAGGATGAGTGAGCAGGCGCAAACGGCCGTCCAGCACATACTCCGTTAACCGTTGACCCATCTGCTGTAGAGCCGCATCTTCGTTCTGGCGCAGCCAGGCAATCGTTGCCTCTGTATCAATGATGGTGGCATCAGAGACAAATGTGGGGAACAGCTTGAGGTGAAACCGTACCGTGTTGGTTTGGCCCACCGCCAGCAGGTAATCTGCCAGGCACAAATCGCCAATCAGCTCAAACCCGGCATTGTCGATGATAAAGTCGATTTGCGACAGACCGTTTTGCACCAGATCGGTAACGGCCGTTTCATCATTCACCAGCAGATGTGCCGTGCGGTCAGTAGTGTCGGCGTGGTTGGGCATAGCCTCATCTCCCGCTGTCCACTTGCTCAGGTCGGCCTGGTTGCCCCACAGATCGGCCAGCAGCAGTTGGCGGAAATTTTCGGCGTGCCATCCCTCGGAAATCATCTGATTGAGCTTAAGAACAAGCGCGTGCGTTTGGGCTTGGGCGGCCACCAGACTCTGTTTTTTCTGATAGGTAAACGGATCAAAGCCGCTACGAAAGTGATCGACAGCGGCGGCAATGTGCCGATAACAGTATGTTTCCACAAAAAACCAGGGCGCTTCCAGCCAGTTTTGGCCCAACTGCGGATCGATATAGTCTTGCCAGGCCGCAAAGTCTGGGGCGATATGGTTGGGCAACGGCCGTATCTCACCGTAAGGAAGGTCATCCAGCAGACGCTTCAGAAGGGGAACGGCCGTCTCCGGCAGATCATTCTCTGTAAAAACACGCTGCAAAATGCCCAAAAGGCGCTGATCAATTGAATGTTTGACATAGTCCGTGGTCCAGCCACGGTAAGGCGCGGGGACGGGTAAGTTGGGCATGGTGGGCCAGGATTCAGACATAATCACCTACTTTTTGAACTACAAACAGATTTGGCCGTTCTGGCGCGAATTCCTGTTCTAGATTTTCCCTATCGCTGTCTCTCAAAAGGAATCTCCTTCTTGCATAAACTCCAGCCGGTTGCCAAACGGATCATTGACATAAAATCGCCGCACGGCCACACCAGATTCGTCAGCAATGATAGCCACGCCTGCGGCGGACAGCTCAGCCTGAGCTGCCGCCAGATCAACCACACGCAGGCCAGGATGCGCCTTGGTCGCCGGGACAAAATCAGCCTGAACGCCCAGGTGCAGCTCCGCGCCTTCCCCAGCGAACCAACAGCCACCTTTTGCCTTAAGCGGCTCCGGTTTTTCCAGCTCACGCAGGTGGAGGATACGACCGTAAAATTCTCGCGCCTTCTCCTCGCCATCCGGCGGCATCGCCAACTGCACATGATCCAATCGCGTAATTTTCATAGCAAATCCATTTTAGCGGCTGATGTCCATCACCAGGCGATTTTGACGCCACTGCCAGATGAAAAATGCACCAACCAACAGCCAGGTGAAAAGCGACAACGCCAAACCCACAATCCAGCCCGGCTGCCGGTAGGTGAACCGGACCTCGTGCTGCCCCGGCGGCACCAACACGGCGCGGAAGGCATAGTTGGCGGTCACAATCTCGGCAGGTTGACCATCAATTGTGGCCGTCCAGCCGGGCGCGGCCATATCGGTGAGCAGCAGGTAGGCGGGCTGGCTACTGTTGACCTGTACGGCCGTTTCGTTCAAATCATACCGCAAAAGCAGCAGTTCCGCCGGGGCCTGTTCGCCATCAAGCGGTTCGCCACTTTCCAGGAAAACGGTTTGCTGCGGATCAAAATTGGGGTCGTGAACGGCCGTAAACACCGCATCCTTGTCGGGCAAAACGACGGCATTGGGCACCAGCAAAATGCGCGGCAGCGCCAGTGTGTTCAGGTAAACTGTCACCTGCGGGTCATCCTCAAACACCGGGATGAGGAAGGTGGTGTCGCCCGGCGGTGGCCCTTTGCTGGCCACCACATACTTCACGCCCAGCAGGTTGTACAGCGGCGAACCGCGAAAGCCCAGCGAGCCGTTGTAGACATTGTAGTTGGCCAATTGCAGCGGATTGTACACGCCGCCAATGTCGTACAACCGCTCGATTTGCCCTAGGCTGGGCTGCCAATGCTGCGAGTCGATCTCCACGCGGAAAAAGCTGTCATCGCGCTGGATAAACGCCAGCGCGGGCGAATCCGCGGCAAAGCCCAGCGTCGGGTCGTTGGGTTCGATTTCCACGTTGTGGCCCAGGCCAATTAGATCAACGGCCAGGAGCAGCACGGCCGTTCCCGCCAGCCATCGCCCTGCCAACCAACCGCGCACGTAAACCGCCAGTAGCAGCCAACTCGCCCCAGCTAAGATAGCAAACGTGGTAACGGCCGTTCCCATTTGCGCCACCTTGTCTGGCCGAACGGCCCCCAACCGCCCCGCGTACCCGTTAAGCCACACGCCAAAGATGAGCAGCCAAACTGCCGTCGCCCCCAACCACCAAAGAATTTTTACCGCAAAGGACGCAGAGAACACGGAAGAAAAATCCACTTTTAACCTTTGCGCCCTCTGCGTCCTTTGCGGTTCAACGTGCTTCAATAAGGCATCCAACCCAAAAGCTGCCAAGATCGCCAGGCATAGGTTGGCCAGCACCACAAAGCGGGCGGGCACCTGGAACGGCACGATGGGCAGCCAGCCGAACACCAGGCCATAAATTGGCGAATTGCCACCCAGCGCCAGCAGCAAAAAGAGCAGTCCGGCCAGCGCAAAAAAGAGTGCCTGGCGTGTTTTGCCCAGCAAAAACGGCAGCGGTGCCAGCAACCAGGGCAGCACCCCGGCGTAGCCTGCCTCCACGCGCGGCCAGTCACCCCAAAAACCGAGGAACCCACGGCCGTAAAAATTGGGCACCAGCAAGCCCACCAACCCCTCCAACGGCAGCGAATAGTTGGTCGATTGGGTAAAGTCGAAGGCGGCGCGCACGGTGTGGGGGATGAGCAGCACGGCGGGCAGCAGCGCCAGTGCCGCGCCCGCAATGCCCACTACACCAATGATGGCGAGATGGATGAGGGGACGGCCGTTCCATCCTGCCAACGCCCGATACAGTCCATAACAGCCCAAAAACGTGCCCACCATAAACGTCATTTGCCCGTGCCCGGCCAGGGTGCTGACGCTCACCACCAACCCGCCGAGCAGCGCCCAACGCAGCTGTGCTTGCCAGCCGACCGCCTCAATTGCCCGGTGCAGCGCCAACAACGCCAGCGGCAGCCAGGCAATCACCGCGTTCAAATTCAGATTGCCAGTGTGGGTGATGAACAAATCGGAGAACATGAAGGCCAGCGAACCGAGCATGGCCGGTAGAATGCCGATGCGATTGTGTGGCTGCCAGCCACGCAGGCAGAGGTAAAGGCTCGTCCCCGCCAGCCAGAAATGAAACAGCACCAGCCATTCAATTGCCCGGTAAGACGGGCTGGGGTTCAACAAAAAGAGCAGCAGGTTGGGCGGGTAAAACAGGCCCGACTGGTTATCGGCCAGAAACGGGGCTCCAGCGTACAAAAATGGATTCCACAGCGGCAGCTCGCCGTTGTGCAGGCTCTGCGCCGCAAAGCGGACCATCGGGTAGACAAACGAGACCAGGTCGCCGCCGCCACGAGGAATCCAGGCCTGACCACTCACCACGGGCCAGAAGAAGATGAGAACGGGCGTTGCCAATCCCAACACCGCCAACCCATCCGGCAGCCACTTTTTGTTAGCAATCAAACGCATAAGTGCCGTAGCCGCGCTTTCTTAGCGCGAAAAGCGAGGATTGGAATCCTCGGCTACTTCTTCTATGAGGAGTAGGCATCCTCAGATGCCGGTCGCATTTGAGAATGCTCCCTCCTCGCCCGATTAATCGCGGGTGAGCTTGCGATAGGTGATACGATGCGGCCGGTCCGCCTTGTCACCCAGGCGCTGGCGGCGGTCCTCTTCGTAGTCGCTGTAGTTGCCAATGTGCCAATGCGCCTGGCTCTCGCCTTCGAAGGCCAGGATGTGCGTCGCTACGCGGTCCAAAAACCAGCGATCATGCGAAATGATGACGGCCGATCCGGCAAAACTTTCCAGACCCAGTTCCAGCGCCCGCAGCGTGTTCACGTCTAAATCGTTGGTGGGTTCGTCCAGCAGCAGCAAGTTGCAGCCCGACTTGAGCAGCTTGGCCAGATGCACCCGGTTGCGCTCACCGCCAGAAAGAGTGCCTACCTTCTTCTGCTGGTCGCTGCCCGCAAAATTGAAGCGCGACACATACGCCCGCGAGTTCACCCGTCGTGGCCCCAACTGCAACGTTTCTTCGCCGTCGGAAATTTCCTGCCAGACCGTTTTGTCTGGGTCGAGGTCGTCGCGGCTCTGGTCCACATAGGCCAGCTTGACCGTATCACCCACGCGGAAGGTACCGCCATCGGGCTGCTCTTCGCCGACAATCATGCGGAACAGCGTGGTTTTACCCGCGCCATTTGGCCCGATGATGCCCACGATGGCCCCTGGCGGAATGTCCAACGAGAGGTCTTCGTAAAGCAAGGTGCTGGCAAAACTCTTGCTGACGTCTTTGGCCTCCACCACGATGTCGCCCAAACGTGGCCCGGGCGGAATGTAAATTTCGCGCTCTTCGTTGGCCCGTTCCCGCTCATCGCTGAGCAGTTCGCTATAGCGGCTAATACGCGCCTTGGCCTTGGTTTGCCGTCCTTTGGGCGACATATTGATCCATTCCAACTCGCGCTGGAGGGTCTTTTGCCGGGCCGATTCGGCCTTTTCTTCCTGAGCCAGACGGTCCTGCTTTTGCGCCAGCCAGGAGGAGTAGTTGCCCTTCCACGGAATGCCGTAGCCACGATCCAGCTCCAGAATCCAGCCCGCCACGTTGTCCAAAAAGTAGCGGTCATGCGTTACGGCAATGACGGTGCCGGGGTACTGCTTGAGGTGCTTTTCCAGCCAGGCCACCGATTCGGCGTCGAGGTGGTTGGTGGGTTCGTCCAGCAGCAGGATGTCTGGCTGCTTGAGCAGCAGGCGGCACAGAGCCACACGCCGTCGCTCGCCACCGGAAAGAATGGCAACGGCCGTATCTCCAGGCGGGGTGCGCAAAGCATCCATCGCCAACTCCAGGCGGCTGTCCAGGTTCCAGGCATCCATGTGGTCCAGCTTGTCTTGCAGTGCCCCCTGCCGCTCGATGAGTTCGTTCATCTCGTCGTCGCTCAGCGGTTCACCAAACTTCATGTTGATTTCGTCGAACTCGCGCAAGGCATCGACCACTTCTTGGGCCCCTTCTTCCACAATGTCGCGTACGGTTTTGCTATCGTCGAGCTGCGGCTCCTGCTCCAGATAGCCGATGGTGTAGCCAGGAGAAACTGCCGTTTCACCAACAAACTCTGTATCGACCCCCGCCATGATACGCAGCAGGGTACTTTTACCCGCACCGTTCAGACCCAGGACGCCAATTTTGGCCCCGTAGAAGTAGGAAAGGGAAATGTCACGCAGGATTTGTTTGTTGGGCGGCACAATTTTGCCCACGCCCATCATCGAATAAATTACTTTTTTATCGTCGGTGGTCATTAAACACACTCTCTTTTGTTGTTACAGTTTGGATGTGGGGATTATACAACGGCCGTTCGGCTTGCGCCCTTATCCACCAACTTTCGTAGGGGCGGGATGGCGCGGCAGGGCCTTTGCCTGACAGACAAACGTAATGCCGCGCCGTCTCGCCCAAAATGTGGCGAAGTAATGGGCGAGACCGCCGGGGCGATTCTACCTTTGTATCGCCAGGATGCCTTCCCGGCCGTCCCGCCCCTACAATTGGTTGTCAGGGACGGTGGATCATTTTGGCAAGGAGGGCATCGAGGTTTTCGCGGTCTTCGGCCCAGCGGGTAGGATTATTTTGGATGTATTGTTGGGTGGTGCGCCATTCGCGCTCATTGCGGATGATACGTTCGTAATAGCCACGCTGCCAGACTTTGCCGCCAGGAGTTTGACGCAATTGATTGACGCGGGTGGTAACGGCCGTTTTCAATCGCCCCATCGCCACGCCCAAAGAACCAGCTGGCGCATTTTGCAAGACACAATCGGTTACTGGGTCACGCTCACCGAGAACAATTTCCAGGAAAATTAAAATCAAATGGATATGATTGGGCATCACAATCCATTCATCCAATTCAATGTGAGCGGCATGTTTTTGGATAGGAATTCTTTCGATGGCGTGGGTGGCAATTTCTTGGTAGACGGCCGTTTCAAACAAATTCTGGCGCTGGTGCGTGCAAATCGTGACAAAATAATAGCCAGGCGAACGATAATCCCAGCCTTTCAGGCGAATCGAGCGCCGCTGATGTTTGTGCGGATCATATTTTGGCATCACGCGACCTGCTGTAGGGGCGGGACCGACGGGGAACTTTCTTTGCCACGAAGAATCCAGTTTGCTCCCGTCGGTCTCGTCCAAATTTTGCATAAAAGGGCGAGACGGCGCGGAGAAATCCTTTCTCGCTCGGCAAAGTTTTGCCCGCGCCATCTCGCCCCTGCATTACATTCGTTGAATTATTTGCCCAATCGGGCCAATTCATCCTCAACGATGGCTTGATCCAGCTTTTTGAAGAGGGGCTTGGGCGCAGGCAAGGCCCGTCCCACCGGAATATCGCTGCGGGTCCATTGGCCAACGGCCGTTTCTCCCTTGTACGTCAATCCCAGGTGTGTTTTGCTACCTTCCGCGTATTCTTCCACCACCTGTTGGCCAAAAAGCTGGCCATCTTCACCCAACATCTCATGCAGCTGCTGGCTGGTAAAGGGCAGGATGGGCGCCCACAACACCTTCAGGCCGTTGATAGCCTGGATGGCGGTATAGAGCGAGCGGGCCGTCGCCTGCATGTCGGTCTTGGCGGTGGTCCAGGGGCTGGTATCTTCCAGGTATTGATTTACCAGGCTAGAGAGGCGCAGATTTTCTTGCACCACAGCGCGGAATTTGCAGCCATCGTACAAGCTGGCAACAGTCTCGAAGCCAGTGTCTACGGCTGCCAGCAATTCCGTGTCTTTGTCGGTGAGTTCACCGGGATCGGGCACTTCACCGCCAAAGTAGCGCTTGGTCATGTTCAGGACCCGGTTGACCAGATTACCCCAGTTGCCCACCAGCTCGGAGTTGTTGCGGTCCACGTACCCTTGCCAGCTCCAATCGCTGTCACGGGTTTCGGGCATAACGGCCGTTAAATAATAGCGCATCGGGTCCGGGTCGTGCCGATCCAGCGCGTCTAGCATCCAGACGCCCCAGTTGCGACTGCCGCTGATCTTTTGCCCTTCCATGTTCATGAACTCGTTAGCGGGCACATCGTAGGGTAAATTGAGCTGCGCTTCCGGGTCTTCGTTGTACAGTCCCTTGGAGCCAAACAGCTGGGCCGGCCAGAAAATGGTATGGAAAGGAATGTTGTCCTTGCCAATGAAGTAAACGGTCCGTGCTTTGGGATTTTGCCACCAATTTTTCCACGCGTCGGGATCGCCACTGTTTGTGGCCCACTCAATCGCCGCCGAAAGGTAGCCAATGACCGCTTCAAACCAGACGTAGAGGACCTTGTGTTCGTACCCTTCCACCGGCACGGGGATGCCCCAATCCATATCGCGGGTCACAGCGCGGCCGATGAGCCCTTGATCAACAAAGTTGCGGGCAAAGTTGATCACCTGGGGCCGCCAATAATCCTTGCCGTCGTGCAGCCACGCTTGCAGGCCATCCTGAGAAATGGCGGGCAGATCGATGAAAAAATGCTCCGTGTCGCGCAATTCCAGGGCCGAATCGTCCACCTTGCTGCGCGGGTTCAGCAGTTCGGCAGCGCTCTCAAAAAGCGTGTTGCAGTTGTCGCACTGGTCGCCGCGCGCCGGGAAGTAGCCGCATTTGGGGCAGGTGCCTTCTACATAGCGGTCTGGTAAAAACTTATTGGCTGTTGGCGAATACATCTGCTTGGTAACTTTGGGGTACATGTACTCGTTTTCCAGCAAGGACAAGAACATATCTTGCGATACTTTGAAATGGTTTTCGGTATCGGTGTGGGTGAACAGGTCGTAGGTGAGCCCCATTTTTTGGAACAGGGCCAGGAAACGGCCGTGATAATAATCAAACACCTCAGCTACCGATTTGCCCATCTCTTCGGCTTTAACGGTCACGGGGGTGCCGTGACTATCCGAGCCGGACACCATGAGCACGTGATTGCCACGCAAGCGATGGTACCGCGCGTAGATGTCGGCAGGCAGGTAAGAACCAGTCACGTTGCCCTGGTGAATATCGGCATTGGCGTAAGGCCAGGCCACACTAACAAGAATATATTCTTTATCCATTCTCTACTCGATTGCTATTTATGTAAAAGCGGGAAAGTCCTTTAAATACATTGAAGCCATTTCTTCCGCTTTTACTTGAGCAAACCACTGAGAAATCGCTCGTTGGTTTTTAACAGCCTTCTGTGGTTTGCTTAATAGACAGGAAGGTTTTGAAACTGGTTAACGCCAAATCCGCCAATTATTTAGTGAGGCCGATTTATTCGTCTTCTTCTTCGTACTCTTCCTCTTCTTCCTCTTCTTCCTCTTCGTCTTCCGCTACTTCGGTGAGGGCTTCAGCCAGCAGTTCAAAATCATCTTCGTTGATGGGGAAGAACGCTTCGGCTTCCAGGCGCAGACGCTTGAAGCGCGGCTGACTTTCCAGCTCTACCGAGTCGATATCGGCACCTTTGTCCAGCTTGCTGGAAACGGCATCAATGTCGATGGGATAGAATTCAGCCGTTTCTACCGGCACAGTGAAGAAGTATTCCTTCGGATTTGCTTCACTCGGCTCACCAGTGATGGTGGCGACAGCAAAGAAGGTTTGTGTTTCTAGTGCATAAAATATGAGGCGATCCCCAGATTGCAGCTTAACATCGCTGCCCGCCGGAGGTGCCATGACCACGCGCTCTGGCCAACCGGGAAAGTTCATCTCGTCCACAGCCGGTACGCTGATGATTTTGATGAAATGGTTGGCATTAGAGGACAGACCGCGTTTTGCGGCGCGGGCACTGCGGCTGGCGGCTCTCGCCTCATATTCAGCGGCGATATTTTCCCAAATGCGTGCCTGAAGCTCAATTTTCAGCTCTGCTTCAGACCCGTCTTCCGTAAAACGAACACGCATTTTGGGCGGGTTAATTTCCAGAACTTTATATTCCCCTTTGCGGTTGGCGTAAACGCCGTTAACCTCAAACATGCTTCTATCTCCCGTCTCGATTTGTTGCCAGGTAAGTATGGCGTGTCGTTCAGACCAATTTGCGCAGCATAGTATCGTTTTCAACGCCTCTTGGCAAGTCTTTTTGGAATTTATTTGAGGAGCTTCTAGGGGAGTATGGTAAAAGCGGACCCATTCCATTGCGTGACGGTACGGCCGTTTACCCCTTCACAGCCATCTCGCACCACCTCAGCCAGCCCATCCCCGTTCACATCCATCACACCCAGACTACCCGTGCAGCTGCCAGGCAAGGGCAACTGCTGCACAGATTCCGCGCCCACCGTCAACACAAAACTTTGGCCGCTGGCCGTGTCTCGCACCACAACATCAGGCAAACCATCCTGAGTAAGATCAGCGGTCGCGGCCAACTCTGGGCGACTACCAGGCTGTTCCCGATTGGTCAGCAGCTGGTTGTACAGCAAGCTGAACGTCCCGGAAGCATCCGGGGTAAAGATCAGCAGGTCGTTGAGGGTGGCATTTTGCGCGGTGCCGGTACGCAGCAGAATTACCTCATCCTGCCCGTCACCCGTGAGATCGAGCCATTGCCAAACGGCCGTTCGCGGTGGCGATTGGTTCAGCCAGCGCACGTGCATATCGGCCAGGGCCGCGGGACCTTGCAGATTCATCTGGTCGAGCAGTTCAGCAACGTCTCCCTTGGTGTAGAGAGGCGTGGTGGGTTGGATAACGGCCGTTTCTACACCATCCACAGCACCATTTGCTTCAGCGGGTTCAGTAAAGCGAATACGGCTGGCATTGGCCACTACGGGCTGGTTGCAGCCAAACTGCAACGCCAACCCCTGCGCCTCGCTCTGAATGCCGATGGTGGCGCTGCTGCCGTTGTTGCCATCGAACATCGTCACATCTTCATACAAAAAGAGGATGTCCTGGCTGTCTTCAAACAGCTGGAGCGCAAACGTTACCCGATCTTCGGAATCGCCAAAGCGGGGCACGTCATCCCATTCCAGCACATAAATGCGGTCTGGTGCTTCGCCAACTACGTCGTACTCCAGATAGCCGTAGCTGGTCAGGTCCAAATCATCCCAAAATGGGGCAATCATGTCGCCCATATCCGCGACCGGGCCTTCGTTCATACAGTCGTTGCCGTAGAAGGTGTTGCCATTGCCAAACTGCACGTTACCGTTGCTGCTGGCTTTGAGTTCGGTGTAGGGGGTGCCGTAAAAGGTGAAAGGAAAGGGCAGTTCCAGGGTAATCACGCCATCGTCGGCGTAAAGAAATGTGTCGGTGGTGGCGTCAATGTAGGCGAAGGCGGTGCCCCCGTCACAGGTGTAGCCGTAGAGGTCTGGGCCAGGGCAAAGCGCAACGGCCGTTCCATAAGCCGCCTGCGTATCCCGTCGCAAAACAAAAAGGAGAACGATAACGGCCGTTACCAGCAAAAATAACCAGGGTAGCAATCGACGAATAACGCGCATGGGCAAAGTGTAGCGCAGCGGCGGGGTGCTGACAAGCAGCGATTAGTGGGCCAATGGGCGCGTCGCGTACAGCGCCTTCACCAGCTCGTTCACGGCAATGGGCTTGCTGATGTACTCATCCATCCCCAGCGCCAGATAACGTTCGCGGTCCCCCTTTAGCGCGTAGGCAGTCATGGCAATGATTGTGGGCCGTTCCCCCTTGCCCCAGCGCTGACGAATGCGCTGGGTGGCCTTGCCCCCATCTAGATTGGGCATCTGAATGTCCATCAGCACCACGTCGTAAGGCTGGCGCTCCAGCGCCAGAATAGCTTCATAGCCGTCCCCCACAATGTCGGCCCGGTAGCCCAACCGCTCCAACATGCGCTGCAACACAATCTGGTTAATCTTGTTATCTTCGGCAACCAAAATGCGCAGGGGATGTTTGTAAGCCATGAGTCGATCAAACTCGCCACTGCTGTGCTCATCTATCGGGTTGTGCTGGGTAGTGCCCAAGATGGTTTGCAGCAAAGCATCATGCAAATTAGCGGGGTGGATCGGTTTTTTAAGGTAGGCGGCGATGGGAAAGTTTGCGGGCAGCGACGGCCGCCTTGCCGAGGTAGATATCAAAATGAGCGGAATCTGGGCAAAGGTGGGCACCTGCTCCACCGCGTCAGACAACGTCTCGCCGCTAATCATCGGCGCTTGCAAATCTAAGATAAGAGCGTCAGCATGGTGGGTTTTGAGCCATTGGTTGGCCTCGGAACCGGTCGAGAACACCTGCACCTGAATATCCCAATACACCAACTGGTCACGCAAAATGCTCTGGCTGGTGACATTGTCATCCACAATCAAAACCGTTTTCCCCTTCAACTCAGGCTGCTCGGATGCCAAATAGGCTTGCTCTTCACTCGGTTCTTCTTTTAACAGCACCGTAAAGTGGAAATTTGAGCCGTAGCCCGGTTCGCTTTCCACCCACAGTGTGCCGCCCATCAGCTCAGCCAGGCGCTTGCTAATAGCCAGACCCAGCCCCGTACCACCAAACAGGCGGGTCGTAGAAACATCTACCTGGTTAAATGACTCGAACAAATTGGCCAGACGCTCGTGGGGAATGCCAATGCCGGTATCGCGCACCGTGACGTGCAGCAAATGCCTATCGTCCTCGGTACGATGGCTGGTTACCAGCACTACAACTTCGCCCTCCAGGGTAAATTTAACAGCATTGTTGATCAGATTAACTAGAATCTGGCGCAAGCGCGACACATCTCCCAAGAACAATGCCGGCAGCGCGGGATCAACTTGCTGGAGCAGTTCCAGGTCCTTCTCAAAGGCGTGGGGGGCAATCAATTCCAGCGCATCTTGCAAGCAGGCCCGCAGGAAAAACGGCTGTTCTTCCAACACCATTTTGCCCGCCTCAATTTTGGAAAAATCAAGGATGTCGTTGATGATGCCCAACAAACTGCTGCTGCCGCTGCGAATGGTTTCGGCAAATTCTTGCTGCTCGGCGGTGAGGTCGGTGTCTAACATCAGGCTGGCCATGCCAATGACGGCGTTGAGCGGGGTGCGGATTTCGTGGCTCATGTTGGCCAGGAATTCGCTTTTGGCCTTGTTGGCCGCTTCAGCCGCTTCTTTAGCCGCTTTCAATTCGGCCGTACGATTGTCCACTTCCTCTTCCAGGCGCACCCGCGTGGTTTCTAGCTCCTCATTCCGCTGCACGAGAGCCTGCCCATAGCTACGCGCGGTTTGCACAGCCCGCGCCAGATTAAGCCGAATCAAAATAAAGATGAGAGTAATGGTGACAAAAATGATGCTCTGGGCCAACCACAAAACGGCCGAAGTTTGTTCAAGAATCGGCCAGTTACCTGGATATTTGTACTGCAACCAGAGGCTGATAACCCCGACCAGGAGGCTGGCCACCCCAACGACTATCCCTTGGCGAATGTCTAGCAGCAGCAAGGCCATCAACGAAATAACGTAGTAGATATTGAAGAGGGGCGAGGTAGCGCCGCCAAACAAAAAGACAAAATAGGTGATTATCAGCCAGTGAAGGATGAGGTAAGTGTAGTTGGCCGCCCGCAGCCGATCATATTTGAGGAGCAGCAGCACCAGAATATTTACAAAGCACGGAATGATGAGGAAGGGGGCAGCGTTTCGGGAGGAGGGAATTAAATATAAAATGAGGCCAGATACGGCCGTTGCCCACACACCAGCCCATGCCGTCAGACGCAGTAAGTCGGCATTATTTTGTAACTCACCGGGTTGGGTCCACTGCTGAAGCTGCCTTTTGAGTTGCGCCATCATCTCGTTTCACCAAAACCAATCAGGTAAACGAAGAACCTGGTGTCATGGCCTCTCTAAATAGTAATGCTATTTGGGTCATTGGTAAACAGTTGGCTACGATTCTGGCGCAGGTTTTGCCAATTGACCAAGCCGGAACAAAGCAGCCAACAAGACCAGCAAACTCAAAATCTGCAACAGGTGATAGCCGTCGCCAACCACAGGAACATTGTCTCGAAAGGCATCCACAAAAAGGCGACCCGCGCTGTAAACGGCCGTTGTCAACCAAAACGGCCGTCCCACTTCATACCTCATGGGGCGGCTGGCCCGCCACCAGATGAGCAGCGCCAAACCACCCACAATGAGCTCATACAACTGCACCGGATGCCGCCGCACGCCAAATTGGGTAACGCCCCAGGGAACGGCCGTTAACGCCCCATAGCCCGGTCCACCTACAAAATCAGCCAGACTAGCCACCATCAAAGCAAACACCAGCGCTGGCGTCAGGGCATCGACTGTTGGCCAGAAGGGCAACCATTTGGCCCGCGCATAAAAAAAGGCACCCACCAGCCCCAAAACAACACCGCCCCACACGTTGTACCCTGTGTTCAGCGGCCAGATGATGTTAAACAAATTCTCTCGGAAGGCAGACCAAAACTGAACGACAAAAGTTAACCGGGCACCAATAAAACCGATGAAAACGGCCGTAACCGCCACGCCGTACAGCAACTGCTGATTTTGCCCCACCCGATTCGCCGTCCGCTCCACCAACGTTAAACCTAGCCAGGTGCCTAAGAGGATCACCAGCCCGGTCGTAGGAAAAACAACACCGCCAACATGCAACGTCGGAAACATAACTAATGGTTAATTGTGAATAGCGAATGGTTAATGGTTATGTCAAGTCCTAAAATAAGTTGACACAAAATAGTGACTACTTCACATCAGTTATCAAAATGAATTTCAGCAGGTTTAGCATAGCCCAACGACAGATGTGGGCGATCATAGTTGTACAGCCAAACTGCTTCAGCCACCGCTTGCTGCGCGTGCGCCAAATTGACAAACAGGTCATCCAGACCATATTCGTTCTTTAAAATACCGTTCATGCGTTCTGCCAACGCGTTGTCATAGCAATTGCCCACCTCACCCATGCTGGGTAGCAAGCGGTGCTCTTGGAGACAGTCTCGATACGACCACGAGGTGTATTGCACCCCATGGTCAGAATGGTGAATCAATCCGGTCACCGGACAATGCGCCTGGTTGATGGCCAGCTGCAAGGCCCGCAGGCAACCTTCCGTGGCCAAAGAGGCCGAAATATCATAACCGACGATAAAGCGCGAAAACGCATCTGTGAGCAGCGCCAGATAGACAAAGCCTGTTTCCGTCGTGATGAAGGTGATGTCACCAACCCACGCCTGATGAGTGGTCGCCAACGTCAAACCAACTAGACGATTGGGACAACGCCAGGAGCCAGCTAAGGTGGTTCGCCGTCGATTACGCTTGGGCACAATCAACAAATTGTGGGCGCGTAGCAGGTCAAAAAAAGCATCCCGACCACGAGTAATCTCCAGGTTTTCCCAGCAGGGTCGCAGCTCATGGTACAGCTTGCGCCCGCCCATCTGGGGATGCAGCCGCCGTTTTTCTTTGACCAAGTTCAGGATGAGCTGATTTTCAGCTTCCTGCTGCTGTTGCCGCTGCTTGGCTTGAAAGTAGGCTTGGCGGCTGATGCCAAACCAGGTCACGGCGGCCTGAGTGGGCACTTGGCCCGCTTGCCGGATATGGTCTATGATTTCTTGCCGAAATTTTTTTTAAGGTCAACGCCCAAGGCGTCACTGGCCACCGTGAGCGTGGCTGCCAACATCCGGTTGTCCAAGGTGCTTTGCGCTAGCGCGGATTCCAGTTCCGCGACCCGTCGTTTGAGTGCTTTGATGCCCTGCTGGTCTTCAGCTGTTTGAATGACCACCAGTTCGGCACGGTAGCCGGAACGGCCGTATTGCTCAATCCATCGTTGCACCGTTGTGTGTGCGCCAATGCCGTACTTGTTAAGCAAGCTGTAGATGCTGGCCCCGGCTTCGTACTCACGCACGACTTGTTGTTTGAAGGCCAGGCTGTAACGTCTGACGGTTTCTTTTTTCATAAGGTTGCCCATCCTAAATGGTGATTATATCTGTCAACTATATTTAGGACGGGTCATTAACAATCCACTTTTTACTTTTTACTTATCACTTGCGTAGTTACCCGCCCTCGGCCAACAAGCTCTCAACGCGGCTTTGCAGCACCGCCTCACTCAAAATGCCAATGATCACCTCGCGCACCACGCCATTTTGATCAATGATCACCGTGGTAGGCAGGCTGTTAACTTCATATTGGCGATTAACGAGATTCTCGGGGTCTACAACCAGTGGGTAGGTCACGTTGTATTCGCTGCCAAAGTCGAGCACAGTGGGCCAATCTTCGCCTTGATTAACGCCGACAAAGGCCACACGGCCGTTGTACTTCACGCTGGCTTGCTGCAAACTGGGCATCTCCACGCGACAGGGACCACACCAGCTGGCCCAAAAATTCAGAACCACTGGCTGACCACTGGCGCCATTTGTTTGAATGAGTTCAGAAAGGGTGAGGGTTTGGCCAACGGCCGTTTCCAGGGAGAAGTCTGGCGCTAAAAAACCAACAATAGGGGCCTCATCAAGCGTAATCGGCCCGCTGGCCTGGGATACCGGCTCCCGCGACACCACCGTCCAGGCCGTGCCTAGCAAAGCCGCCAGCAGCAGTACAACCGTCCATTCAAAGCGCGTCTTTATCATGGTTTTATTTTACCACGATTGGCCGCCAGGTCTTAAACGGTGCGAATGACTATTTGCTGCTCACCGATAACTGGATGTTTTGCGGAACGGCCGTTTCTACCACACCGGTCAAATCGTACGTCATCGCCCCGTCAATGCGCACCGGCACCAGTTCGCCGACGGGTAGCTCGCCCGGCACAAACACCATGCCGTCAATCTCCGGCGCATCCCGGTAAGAGCGGCCCACGCTCACCCCATCGCCGTGCCCTTCAATGAAGATGGGCAGCGTCTGCCCCACCAGCTGCTGGTTTTTGGCCAGCGAAATCGGCTGTTGCAGCGCCATCAGCTCCTCCAGCCGCGCTTCCTTCACCTCTTCCGGCACCTGCCAGGCAACCGTTGCTGATGGGGTAGAAGCTTCATAGGAATAAGTGAACGCGCCAAAACGGTCAAATTTCAAATCTTGCACAAACTGCTTGAGCCCATCAAACTCCTCGTCCGTCTCGCCCGGATAGCCCACAATAAACGTGGTGCGGATGGCAATGTCGGGCATCGCCGTGCGCAGCTTTTCCACCGTTTTGTACACCCACTCAATATTCGCCGGGCGGCGCATCCGCTTGAGCGTTTCGCGGTGACCGTGCTGCAACGGAATGTCCAGATAGTTCACAATTTGTGGCGTGGTGGCCATCGTCTCGATCAGTTCGTCTGTAACGTAACCGGGGTAGGCGTACATTAATCGAATCCAGGGAATGTCCGGGGCCGCTTTAGCCACCTGCTTTAGCAGGTGTGACAGGCCATTTTTCAAGCCCAAATCATGCCCGTAATCGGTGCTGTCTTGGGCAATGATGACCAGTTCTTGCAGCCCGGCGTCTTGCAAGGCCACCGCCTCAGCCACAATGGATTCGACGGGGCGGCTAACGTGGGTGCCTTTAATCTGGGGAATGGCACAAAAGGCACAAGGGCGGCGGCAGCCATCGGAAATTTTGAGGTACGCAGAACGGCCGTGTACGGCCGTTCGAATTACCCCTTTTTCGTCCAACCCCACCGTTTTAGCTTCGTCTGGCAAATGATATAGCGGCTCGGGATACTTTTTACGGCGCAGTTGGCGCACAAAAGGCACAATATCCATCCAGCGCCGTGTGCCAATCACGCCATCAATGCCCGGCACCCACTCCACCACTTCGCTACCGTAACGCTGTGCCATACAGCCCGCCGCAATCAGTAACTGGTTTTTATTTTTCAGCTCGGCCAGTTCCTGCAAGGCACCAATCGACTCCTGCCGTGCGCTTTCAATAAAGCCACAGGTATTCACAATCAGCACGCTGGCGTCGTCGGGATCGCCGACGCCGCTAAAGCCAGCTTTGAGCAGCAAAGCCGCCATGCTCTCAGAATCAACCGTATTTTTGCTACAGCCCAGGCTGAGCAGATAAAACTGCTTTTTTTGTTGGTGTTTACTCATGGGTTACGGTAATTGGTATATCGGTAATCCGTAATCGGTCAACCGTTCACCGATTACCGTTTACGGACCACTGGCTAATTGGTGGTTGTCCAGACTTCTTCTTTGTTTTCGCCGCGTCCACCCAACGGCCCCAGCGGCACGTTGTTGATGGTAACGGAAACGCCAATCGCGTTGCCAGTATTGATGCGCACTTCCTCATTGGCCGTCCACTCATAAGGCGGGTCCGTAGGACGAGCAATGCCGGTAAACAGCACGTTGCCATCAATCGTCACTTCCATCCAGGTTCGCTCTAGAATGATAATTTCAAGGTCAATGGTTTCCATTGTTGCCGGCAGAGGAGGCCGGGTCGCCGCAATCGTCGGGTCGCCCAGCGGAATATCGTTGCGCCCAGTGGGGAGGAGAACGCTAGAGGGGCTCTCCGTTGTGACCGTTGCTTCTGGCGTCGCCGTTTCGCGGTTGAGCACGCTTTGCACCGCACCATTTATCGCTTCGGTAAATTCAGCCGTGCCGTCACCCTGACCCAAAATGAGCGGTAAGAATCGCTGCCCAGCCAAATAAAGCAAACCAATCAGGGCAATTATAATGACTATACGCAGGATTGATTCACCGCCCCCACTAGTAGCATTGCGCTGGTAAGCAGTGTCTACTTCCATGTTGACCGGATCAAAAAAGGGATGGTTGTCTGGGGGAGCTTCCAGCGGCGGGGCGACGGGCTTGCTAGTATCAATGATAACAGCTTGCTGGCGGCGTTTGGGGCGCTGTGACTGACCCAATTCATACCGCTCCAGCAGCGGTTCAGGGTCTAGGCCTAAAAAACGGGCGTAGTTCCGCAGAAAGCCGCGCACATGCGTGGGGGTGGGCAATCGATCAAAGTCACCCATTTCCAGCGCTTCCAGAAACCGGCTGTTAATCCGGGTTTTGTCCTGCACTTCGCGCAGCGTAAACCCTTTGGTTTCACGGGCTTCCCGCAGAATGTGGCCGAGCTCGTCTATCATAACGAAAAAAGTCACTGATGCTGGCAGGCGTTAGCAGGGAACCGCTAACAAACGCTGCCTGAATCAGTGACTAAGCCAAGAAGAGACGATTATTCGTCTTCTTCGTCGAATTCGTCTTCTGCTTCGGGTTCAACTGTCTCAACAACAACCACTTCTTCGTACTGAGGAGTGGTCGGGCCAGTTTCACCGGCTTCATTTTCAATGACAACCGTAAACTCGGGCTGGAAATCGCCGCTGAGGCGAACCACAACTTTGTGCTCACCTAGCTGACGCAGCGACTCAACACCCACTTTGCGCCGATCAATTTCGGTGCCCAAGGCTTCGTTGAGATCATCGGCAATCTGAGTGGTGGTAATGGAGCCATACAGCTTGCCAGTTTCACCCGCGCGGGCCGTAAAGGTAAGGCGCACATTTTCGATGCGGGAGGCCAACGCCTGGTATTCCTGGCGCAGCTCTTCACGACGAGCTTCAGCTTTCCGCCGCCACACGTCGGCCTGTTTCATCATGCCGGGGGAGGCGATTACCGCCATCCCTTGGGGCAACAGAAAGTTACGGCCGTATCCATTCGACACCTTGTGTACTTCGCCGGCCAGTCCAATATTTTCAACATCTTGCTTCAACAGCACTTTCATAGCTGTACATCTCCATCTTTCAAGTTTGAATCTTACTTATGCAGCAGGAAATATTATCAGAGGGGCAGGATTTTGACAAATACAGGAGAAACGGCCGTTTAACTGGGCGATTCGGCCGTGTATACCTCTTCCATTGACATCAGCAAGTCATTCAATTCGGTCACTTCTTCGGCAATCTCGTGCCGCAGACGGCGGGCACTGGCGCGATCGATATCTTTGGCATCCACCAACATCGTCTGCGAGTAAATGGTGCCCAGATGCGTGAGCGAATTTTCCAGCTGTAGTCGAGCCCGCTGGATGGTACCTTCGAGTGTTTCCAGGGTTTGCAGCTGCCGTTGCAGACTTTCTAGCGTGGTCTGAATTTGCTCTTTAACAGCCGGGTTGCTCGCTTTGGCAAACTCTGCATTGAGCTGGGTCATGCGCGACTCGGCCCGCACCCGATCACGGTGCAAAATCTCACGCTCTTCCTGATACCGATCCACACGACGAGCCAGATCGTAAATATTTTCTAACCAATCATCAATCTGGCTGGCCGTCTCAATCAGCTCATCTTTGAGCACCGAGTCCGTGTGCTCGCGAATCCCTTTTTCAATGCGGCTTCGGTAATCTAACGCCTCATTCATTTGCTGCTGAAGCTTTTTGTCTTTCAGACGCTCCGGTTTGAACTCGTTGGTAAGCATTTTGGTGATTACTCTACGGCCGAATTCCGGGTCTAACACGCTGCTGTAAACAAGACCGGCTTCGGCCACCACGCCCCCTAGCAGCCAGACCCAAAACGGAACAAACTCTACCAGGGGCACGCCAACGGCCGAAAAAACGGTTAGCATGGCCGTAAGGGCCAATACCACACCGCTTTCCCAGCGCACAAATGATTCCTGCCAGATCGCTTTTTGGACGCGTTCTTGTAATACTTCGCGAGCTTTAGACATTGCTTTTACTTTGCTTGTTGCGTTTGTTGTTCCATTTTAGCCTGAACGGCCGTAATTTGCTGCTGAATAATTGCCTGACGCTCCGGGCTGCCACTGCGCTTGAGCGCCCCTTGCAAAACATCCAGGCTGCGCTCAAAAAATCCTAGTTGAGCATAAGCGCGACCCAATGATTCCTGATACGACAACTGTTCAGGGGCTTTAGCAGCCGCATTTTGCCAATGCAATACGGCCGTTGCCCACACCCCATTCCGCGCCAATTGCGTAGCCGCCGCATTAAAATCAGCGGCCGTTTTGGGACCTTTGGTGAGCGTCGCCACCTGTCGCGCCGTCACGCGATCAAAATCAGGTCCGGCCTTAAACACGGCATAAAACAAGGCCAACACTGCTCCTACCAAAATAAGCACACGAATCGTTTCGCCTAATCCAGTGGTAAGGGGCAAAATGAAATCCTTGATGGCTGGGTCTAAACTCGCCAGCCCCAACGCCTCCAAATCGGCCGGAAGTGCCCAGCGCAGCAGCAGCGCCAGGATTACAGCCGATAGCGCATAAATGGCCGTCAGGTGGGCCCAGTTTTGCCGAAAGTGCACGCCTGCCGCCAGTACCACAAAAAAGACGGCCACTATTCCGCTGCCCGCAGCCGCCAATAAATTGTGCCGCGCCAGAATATTGTACAGCAGCTGCAACACATACAGCTGCCCCACGCCCAGCAGCAGCACCCACAACACCGTCAGATTGCTGCTGGCATTGGGATAACGAAACGTACTGACGGTAAGATTCCTTTTGCAAGTAGGGCAGCGCGTATCTTCAGGCGCTAATTCCTGCCCGCAGTAGCCACACATGGGCACATCTTTGGTCCAGATATCCTGGTAGCTTTCGTTGGCCTGATAACTCGCGGTAGTGGCTTTGGACTGTACGGCCGTTGGGTCTCGCCATTCCCACGTTTTGATGTGATCATCCGGGTACAGCAAGGCGGAGGCGGTGGAAAGCGGCGCATACTCGCGCCGGACAACTTGGACGCGACCTGACTCAGGCGTTTCTTCCGAAGTAGCCTGAGCCAGTTTAGCCAATCCTTTTTGGGCCAATGCGTTTTCTGGGTTAATCGCCAGCACGTTTTCCAGGCAGATTTGCCGCTCTTCGGCGGTATCTACAGCTCCACTCAGCCACAGCCACGCTTTTTCGTTCCGTTCGTCTGCCTCAAGAACAGCTTCCAGCAAAGCACGGCCCTGAATACGGTCGCCGTTTTTTACGGCCGTAATGCCCGCCCGCAGTCTCTCTTGTACAGACTCATCAGACATGGTTCCTACCATGTAAGCCAGCCAATCGTTTTAGCCATCAAGATAGAAACGGCCGTTACTCGATTGTGGCTTCTGCTTCCTCACTGTCCTCGCCAGCATAAGACGGAGCTTCAGCCAGACCTAAACGGCGCTTGCGCTCTTCCAGCTGGAGGTCCAACTCAGCGCTGCCTAAAGCAGCATCCATCTGGTTGTCCAACCGGTCAGCGTACATTTCACTGTGGGCGCTGGCTTTGTCTAACCGGGAGCGAATTGATTCGCCCAGGCGAGCAATATCAGTGTCACCCACACCCATCAAATCATCCAGGCTCTTGATAGCCTTCACAGTCGTCTCTTTAGACTTGGCCAGACGCATGAGCGCTTCCAGCTCTTTCTGCTCCTGGCGAATGGTTTGCAGCTTGGCTTGCAGCTTCAAGCGAGCACTCAACAACGATTCATACTCGCGCTGCTGGCGTACCCATTGCTCATGGTACTGCTCTTGCAGCCGACGCGCGCTGTTCAGCTCATTTTGCGCCGCGCGGGCTAAATCAGCCTTGCCTTGCATAAGCAGCGCATCAATGTTGCGGTCTAGCTGGTCCGCCTTTTGCTTGTACTCTTTGTACTTGCGCTCCATGCTCTTAACTTCGCCACCAACCGTAGCCGCCGCATCTTCCAACTCGTCCAGATTGTTTTCGGCGTCGCGAATATACTGTTTCATCACCGCCACAGAGTTGTTTTCCAGCGCTTTATCCACCATCTCGTGCAAATTGGCCGAGATGAGGGTTTGTACTTTTTCGAGTAATGTTGCCATGGATTCTGCTCCTTGTTACGCAAATAATCGGGTTTCTAGAGTTTCAAATTGTGTCCTGCAAGTTTGCATCGGTTAAAAATGTCCTTTGCCGATTTCATAGTACCTGTTACGAATAATTCCTCAAATTGTTGTGCCGCAGCACGTAATAAAAGGCATTAATCAGCTATGCAGGCTGGTAAGGCAAACTCCCCAGAGACATTGTAAACAATGTCTGCTGTTTTTCAAGCGACAGTTAGCGAAAAATTCTAAGTAGCGGGGCCGTTATGCTTCCAATTCGGCGGTTTTGAGGAGGCCTTCTTGATAGACAGGCAGTTGGATCACAAAATGAAAACCAGCGGGTTTGCCTTTGCTGAATAGCAGCTTTCCTTTGTGAAGTGCCACGTACCCTTTGGCAATGTACAAACTGGGGCCAAACTCTGGGAACTTAATCAGGTCTGGCTCGTCTGTGGACAATATCTCGTTGATTTCGGCAACGACATGCTCGCTAAATTCGGTGGAGAAAGAGATAACAATTTCCACAACGCTGGACTTCGAATTAAACATCGAAATCAGCACTTCTTTGGCACCTTTCTTGGGCTCGCTCTGCTGAATGCCAACCGTGACAATCCGTTCCAGGGCTTCATGCATGGTAGCCCAATCGGCTTCTACCTTGGGCATGTCGGAAATGGTAGCCATTTCTACCCGCCACCCCTCGGCCACATCCAGCTGGCCCAACGTCTGGCAGGATTCAAACAGTTGGCTGCCTAAATTGGGAATGGGATACGCCTTGAGGCTGTGTGCGGTCCAGGCTTCACCGGTTTTCAGCTCGGCCAAAGAAATGAAATCTTCGATGAGATGGGTGAGGCGGAGGCTGTTGTCTTGAATGCCACGCAGCGAATGTTTAAGGTCAGAGTCGGTATTGGCTTCTTGCAGTGCTTTGGCTAGTTCGTCCGAATGCTCAGAAACGGAAGCTAGCGGGGTACGAAAATCTGGGGTAATCAGATTAATAATGCTGCGCTTCAGATCATCAAAACTTTGGGCGATACGGTTTTGATTGTGGAAATGTTTGTCCAACTGTTTTTCCACAAAACGCAGCACATCGTCGCTGTCATACGGTTTGGTGATGTATTCATCTACGCCCCGGCGGAAGCCTTCATATTCGTCTTGTTTTTCCCCTTTGGCGGTGAGGAAAATAAAGGGAATGTGCAGCCACTGCGGATTATCGCGGACATGCTTCAAAAATTCGTAGCCGCTCATTTGGGGCATCATGATGTCGGAAACGATCAGGTCTGGCACCTGCTGGTTGATGACGTCCAGGGCCATTTTGCCATTTAGCGCCGTAAGGACGTTGAGCTTGTACTTGCCATCGAAGATGGTGAGCAAATCTTCTAGCCCGTTGAGCAGGTTACGATCATCTTCTACTACCAAGACAGTAGCCGCAGCTTTACCCGCATCCGCAGAATCACTACCCGCTTCAGATACTTTTTGCCGCTGATAGACCGGCAGGATGATGGTAAATTTACTACCTATACCTTCCTGGCTTTCGGCTTCAATACGGCCGTTGTGCAGCCGCACCAATCCATTCACAATAGCGAGACCTGTGCCCGCCCCCTGCTGCTCAAAAACACCCCGGTTATACTGCACAAACGGCTCAAAAATCTGGCTTTTCATGCTGGCCGGGAAGCCCATTCCCTCATCAGCAACCGAAATGTGTACGTTTTTACCGTGAACCCTGGCCGAAACCATAATGTGGTTCACCTGCTTCTGGCTGGTGTCCGTAAATTTGATGGAATTGTTCAGCAGCCGCTCGATGATGTTGACCAGGCTTTCGGGATCGCCATAGATGGCTGGGAGTTTGTCAGGAACCTGACAGGTGATTTCGTAGGGCACGTCGCTGCCCACATTCTGATGGGCTTCGACTGTATCTTTGAGCAAAGCAGACAGATTAGGTACCTGGCAAGCGCGGGCTAAAAAGTTGGCCTGGGCCTCCCCACTGCGCAGTTCCATGACGCGAATAAAGTCATCTACCAAGCGCGTAAGCCGCAAACAGCCCGCTTGAATACCGCGCAAATATTCCCGATAGTTACGGCCGTCTGTAAATTCCGTTACGCTATCGGCCAGCATCTCATAGTAGGCAGTCACATAGGTCAGCGGCGTGCGAAACTCATGGTTTAGAATTTGCAGGATATTCTTTTTGAGCGATTCAATATTACGCTGCCGTGCCTGCTTGCGTTCATACGCCAGGTCCAGCTGCGTATGAATGAGAGTGAGCAGTTTGGAAATAACAAAAGGCTTGGTGATGTACAAATCGGCATCACTCAGCCGACCTTTGCGAATGTCTGGCTCTTCGCCTTTGGCGGTAACAAAGATAAAGGGGATCTGAATCCACTCGGGATTGGCCCGCACGTGGTTCAAAAACTCATAGCCGCCCATTTGCGGCATCATCACATCAGAAATGATCAGGTCTGGCTCATGTTCAGCCATGACATCCAGCGCCATTTGGCCGTCATTGGCTTGCAGCACGGTAATGTCGTAGCCTAAATCGGCAATTTCTAGAAGATCGTTCATGCCATCTAGCATTGATTGATCGTCTTCAACAATAAGGATGGTAGCAGTACGGCTGTTGGTTTTTTCGGGAGGTTGTATCATGACTCCAACATCTTTGCAGTATTAGTCCGGTTCTTTTTTTACGCTTACGTCACTTTACGCATTATACAAATTCTTCTGATTGCTCGCGGTATGAATTTTGTACTTAATTTCTGACGTCTCTTCTTTTTGTGAATCGGTTACGGCCGTTCCCCACCCAGGTTCCAAGGTTGTCAAAAAAGCAAACAACCAGCACCCCATTGAGATGCTGGTTGCGAATAAGCTGGGCGAGTTGTTTTAACTACAGTGCCTGTTGATGTCGCATTATCCAGAGGTGCGCAAGCGACGAGCAAAGAAGAGCAAGCCCACCAATACCACAGCTACCAGCAAGACACTCCACGTATCCAGACCGGTTTGCGGCAAAGAGTCATCCGTGCCCACCACGGCCGAAATTGGTGTAGCGGTAGCCTCAGTGGTTCCATCACTCGCTTCACTCATGGCCGCGGTGGCCGTAGCATCGTCATCAGAAACGGCCGTACCATCCCCAATAACTTCCCCTTCGGCCGTCACCGTACCTTCAGCTTCAACGCCAGCCTCTGGCGTTTCAGTAACGTCACCGACCCCGCTCCCCTCCACAACAGGCGTGTTGGTCGGCGTGGGCGTTGGTGGCTCTGGGGTGCTCGTGGGCGCAACGGTCGGCTCCGATGTATTGGTCGGGATAATGGCCGCGGCCGCTTCCGTGGCCGCAATAGCCGTGGCCGCGTTAGCCGCCAATGTGTCGGCATTACGCGTCTCGATAGCGGCCGTTTGCTGCGCTCGATCATCGGCCGCACGATTATTGACCAGGAAAATGGCGGTACAGGCCCCCATCAAAATGAACAGGGTAACCAAAACACCAACCGCAATTAAAAATGGACGCCGGTTCGAAGAACTCTCCTCTTCCAGATATTCTTCCTCAATATAATCGTCTTGCATCATTTCCTCCGTTCAATAACCGTTTAAGGCCGCCTGCAACGCTGCCTCTTCGCACGCTTGTTTCTAAAGTTTATATTATGACATCCAGATTTGCCGTGGGTACAAACACCACTTCACCGCTGGCAAGTTCCACATCCACACCAGGAACTTTTAGGCCAACGGGTGTGGATTGCAACCGGTTATAAATGTGCTTAATTTTGCCCACTTTTCCGGTGTATCCAGCGCTTAAAATACGCACCAGCTGGCCAGGAACCATCTCTTTTTTTACGGTAGCGGTATCTACACCCAGCGCCGCAGCCTGCGGCAAAATAATCTCTGGGCGCTGCCCCGCTTCGGCTTTGTAATCACCAAACAGCGATACAGAACGGCCGTCTGCATGGTGCAGTAGTTCAAAAATGGGCGGGGCCATGCCGCCGCTGCCCACGCCATCAGTCACCAAAAGGGGCAGTGGTGAAGCCAGGCTCACCTGGCACAATTCGGCCGAAGCCGTGCCCACGATGAGACCGCGCACGCCTAAATCCTCAGCGCGATGGAACAGCTCGACGCTGTTCAAACTACCCACGGCCAAAACCTGACCCGTGACGTCGCCGTTAAAATGGTCAGGTGTCAGCAGCGTGTCTGGCGTGGTAGCCACCACTTTGAGCCGCCCCACACCTTCGTGGCCAGAGCCCCAGGCGGCCTGGATCAGGCTGCCGCTGGTTTCAATGGTTACACCCTGATTGCCGATGTAGCTAACCACACGCCCCGCCACCAGGGCTCGCAGCTCCAACCAATCAGACGTTGGCTGCACCGCGATACGGCCGTTGACCACATCAAAAAAGATGCCATCCACTGGCGAAAGAACCTGCCGCTCGCCCAGCACGCGTTTACGCGAGGCCAACACGGCCCCAGCTTCCACCGGGGCCCCTTTTTCCACGCGCAAATACTTACTAATCTCATCTGGGTCAACACCCAGCTTTTCCGCTGCGGACATGATGGCAAAATCGGAAGCCATTGTCGTGCGGGCCACCACCTGGATAGGGCTGACTTCTTGCCCCACGCGCACCACAATTTCACCGCCCTTGGGCAGCACGCGGGCACGCCGAATCTTGGTTTGGGTCTGGATGACCGTGGAACGATAAAACTCTTTCATCGCCTAGCCTCCCATGTCCCACAGCCACTTGCGCATTAAGCTGCGCCGGTCGGCTACATCACGCGGTAAGGTTAACGGCCGTCCCCGCGCATCAATCACCAAACCACCCACCAGGCCCCCGGTCAGCGTCATCTTCTTGCCCTGGCCAGGGCCAAAGCCAATGTCGAAGCGACTGGTTGGTTTTACCGTCACCTTGGCACTCTTGCCCGGCGCAATGGGGAAAATTTCAATCTTGCCAAACTCAATTTCCCCTTCAAAACTAATTCGCTCCGACTCGATGGTGATATCCATCGCCTTCTTGCCTAGCTGTCCCTTGCCCGTGGGCGCAATGACCCAACCTAAGTCCGACAAGACGCCAGCTTCCAGCGTCTGAATGACGGCGAGCGGTTGGTGCGCCGCCAGGGCACCCAGCGCCGGCAACACCCCATATCGATCCAGGGCTATGGAAAAGATGCCTGTCGGCTGAATCGCATCCAGCAGCATCAGCATGATCTGGCCGGGGCGGGGCGCATTGGCTAATGTGCTGCCACGCGCCAACAACAGACCGAATGGTGGCGGTGAGGGCTGTTCGCCCAAGGTTGGCCAGCGCAGTTCACGGCCTGCTTGTAGTACCGCACAACGGATGGCGGTACGAGCCACCGCCTGCTCCAGCTGCATCATTTTTTCGGTGGTAGGCACAGTGAAAGGGTGGAGCGATTTGTTAAAGATGAAATCGGCCGTTTCTGCGGCCGAAACCTCCATCGGCACCCACTGGCGCACCTCATCAACCGAAACCTGGTTCAACAGCTGGCTTGCCGGGAATCCCGCGCCGAGTTCGGCATGGATGGAAACCTGTGCCTGTTCTGGCGTGGCCATCACCAGCGAAACGCTGTTACTGCCCAGGTCTACGCCCATCACCGACTGTTTTTGCAGAGCGGCAAAATAATGGCAAATGCCCTTAAACGCATGGGCTGTCGGCAAAACCGGGTAGCTGCTCCAGTCGCGCAG
Source organism: Ardenticatenaceae bacterium (assembly GCA_020634435.1). Classification (GTDB taxonomy): domain Bacteria; phylum Chloroflexota; class Anaerolineae; order Promineifilales; family Promineifilaceae; genus Leptofilum. The sequence continues at coordinate 112,945 of JACKBS010000005.1, forward strand.
TTCCTGCACACCGGACAAATTGTTGATTTTCAGTTCTTCATAGAGCGCAGTGATCAAGCGAACTGCATCATCTAGCTGCTCTGATTCCAGCGTAGGCCGCACGTTATCGGCCATCTGCACGTTGGCATAATCGCCCAGCATTGCCTGAACGCGCTCGCGCAGCCTAAAGTTACCGGCAAATATCACCTCCGGCACCTTGCTGTCGCTCATTACGCTCACGCCCAATCCGACGGACTCTACCACCTGCAACAAACGATCTTCTGCACCGCCCTCGGTGCCGCCCGTGATCAAAATCAGGTCGGGCTGCGACTGCACCACTGCGCCCACCTGCTCATGCGGCGGACGTTGATCAGAAAGGGTCAGGTGATCTTTTTCGTGATGGTAAATGGCACGCAGCGCTTTACGCGCCGAGGCAATGCTCACCTGGTCAAACAAGCCCACCAGGAGCACATCTAGCGGCTGGGCGGCGCTGGCAACCGCGGCAAAATGGTCCACGCCGGAGCCATCGGCACGCACGGGGCGAATGAGCCGCCCTTGTTCGCTAAGCAGCTTGCGGCCTGTAATTTCAGAGAGGCGGCTAATGGCCTGCTGTACGCCCTGGGAAACATCAAACCAGGGGCCATGTGCGGTAGTAGGAACGGCCGTTCGCGCAATAAACCGGTAAGCACCCGCCACCATGTCAAATAAAACCACCGTGGTGTGGGTGCTGCCACAATCGGCCACCAAAAAGGATTCGTACGTTTCTACCTGGGGCGCTTCAGTCGTCATCAGAATCGTTGTACCAGTTCCGTCAGGAAGAAATTGAGGCGTTCAGCCAGTAAAATAAGCCCGGTGCTCACCAGAGCAGCAAACAAAGCACCAAATGTAATAGTGAGGACAACACGACCAACGGCCGTTACGCCTCGCTGCCAGATGGCCGGTTGCCACAAACCACTGCTGCGCGGTCGCAAGGCAGTAAATTGGAAAGCCAACAAGGTGCAAATGGTCAAAATGGCAACCACAATACCTTGCAGCGGCGTGGCGGGCTGCACGCCGACAATTTGTGGCCACAATGTGCCCGTCAGGCTGCCGATGAGCGCAACGGCCGCACCCACGCCCACCAACAGCGCCAACGACGTGTTGCCCAACCAGCTGACGCTGGGCAGACGGCGCGCCAGCAACATCAGAGCAAACAAAATGGGCACCAACCAGATGACCGAATCGGGGCTGGCGGGATTGGCCTGCACTTGCTGCCAGATGGGCAGTAGCAGTTGGCGCACAACGACCACCACAGCATAAGCTGCACTGACGCCCACCAGCAAATGCACCGACACGCGGTACAGCGGATTATCGCCAATGAGATAGCTGTAGATAAAAAGCGTCAGCAGTAAGCCAATAATGAGTCCCACTAAATCAGTCATTTCTCTTCTTACCGAATAGATGCTGCCTATTTTTGAGCACGACGGCCGTTTACCAATCCCGTCGTGCCATAAGCCACCAACCCCACAATGAGCAATACGGCCGCCAACAGTTGGCCAATCACCTGGGCGTTCAGTTGGGCCGACATTCCGCTCGTGGGCTGGCCAGTCAACTGCTCGTAAGCCACGACATCTGGCGCACCGCCCAACAAACCGGTAATTTGCCCGGTGGAAGCGTAGCTGCGCGAGAGCGGGGCTAAGGCCTGCGTCACTCCCGCCACCAGCGGCACATTAGGGGCCACCTGGCCCACCTGTTCGACCCAGTTCACCAGGTTATCACGGTCACCCGTTACCACAATCACCAGACCAATTTCGCTTAGGCTGGCCTGCAAGTCCGTGGGCAACACACGGCCGTTCAACTGTTCACAGGTAGTGCGTCCGGCAATACATTCACCTAACTGGCGCAAACCAATGCCTTCACCTGGCAGGTAACCGATGACCTGTGCTCCGCTGCCCGCCGTGAGGCTCTCGGCAACGGCCGTTCCGGCGGCATACTGGCTGGCGATTACCACCTGGCTGTTGTTCGCGGCTAGCTGTGCCAGCAGCATTTCGGCCTGCGGCGTTAGTTCCCCAGCCATCGCCGGGGTATATTCAAAAGCGACCAACACCGGTTGACCGGCGGCGGCAGTGACGGCCGTTTCTACCGCCTGCACATGGGCCGGCACAGCGCCGCCGGTGGCCAGCAAACTGGGGCCGCGCAAACCCACCAAAACCGCGATAAACAGCAGCACCGCCAGACCAATCCGTAGAGAAACGGCCGTACTATAAGACGCTCTGTCTGAAAGCGTTGTCATTGTCGTAGGCATTTCACGCGCAATTTGGTGCAGCAGAGCAGCCTGCTGCATCTGCTCAGGCGTGGTTACGTACGGCATCAGCGGCGAGGCGGTACGGGGCCGGGCAATGGCGGGTTCAATCGCCACCACGCCCTGCATACCCTTCAACGGCCCAACCGTTTCCTCTGGCCCCTGCAAATCGCGCGGCGCACCACCAGTGAGTTCCGGCGGTTTTAGCTGCTGCACCCACTCAGGAATATCGGCTTTGGGCAGCGTTTCGGCCAGCGGGGTCAGCGGCGGCAAATCTTCCAGCAAGAAGCGCCATTCGTTGCGGCTGCCACTCGGCCCGGCCTCGCCCGATGGCAGGGGCGGCATACCTGCGGCAGCGGCAGCGCCCGTGTCTGGCTGAAGCCAGTCGGGGATTTCTTGCGTGCTGTCGGCATCAATGGCCACAAACGGTTTGGCGGGGCCACTATCCAGCGGCGTGTCTTGCAACCATTCCGGCAGTTCTGCACCCGCCAGCTCTTCGGGAATGCCCTCCAGCGTATCGCGAATGTCCACATCGGAGAGGACGCCGGGCAGCTCACTGCCAAAAATGCCCTGGCTCGGGCGCATGCTGGCAATCCAATCCGGCATTTCTTCATTGGTCATGTCCAGCTCAGAAGCGTCGGCCGTTTCCGGTTTTTCGTCGAGCTGTTCTAACCACTGCGGCAGGTCTTCACCAACGGCCGTTTCCGCCAAAAAGGTATCGCTGCTCCAGGAATCAGATTCAGCGACTGGTTCAGCTTCTTCTGGCTCTTCTTCAAGCTCTTCGGCGGTGAGGTCGGGAACGGCCGTTTCCTCCGAAGGAGCCTCCTCAATCACCAGCTCGCCCGTCTGAATAGCCGCCATGTCCGACAACCAATCAAAATCATCGTCCTCATCGTCGGCCAGCAACTCGGCATCAATCGGCTCATCATCCGGCAGATCGTCAAACAGGCCATCTTCAAAGAGATCGGCCGTTTCATCCATCTGTTCAAGCTCATGCCGCGCCTCGTCGCCCGCCTTTTCCAGGTTGCCCGTGTCGGCCAACCAATCCAGATCGGTCTGCGAGACAATTTCATCCACCGTAAACCAATCGCTGTCCGCCTCAGAAATGACCTCTGGCTCTTCTGCCGCCACGGCCGTTTCTGGCTCGTCGGGCAGGTCCAGCAAGAAGGATTCGCCTTTTTCCGCAGCGGCGTCTAACCAATCCGGCAGGCTCTCAGTGGCACCGCGCGACGTTTCAAACAGATCGGTGAAGGAAACGTCTTCCCCGGCATCATCGTCAAAGAAGTCTTCGTCTTCGTCCACCATGCCGCGCAGCGGGCCGGTTAGCTCGGCAATCTGGTCGGGGTCCAGCAAATTGGTCTGGATGGGACCCAGCTCATCCATCCACCCGGGCAAATCTTCCACATTCAGGTCTTCCTGCGGTTCAGGAAAGACATCGGTTTGCGGCGGGCCTAACTCGGTCAGCCAATCTTCGGAATCAGCTTCTTCGTTGGGCTGGGCGCTGAGCAGTTCGTTGAGCGCGGCCGCATTTTCGGCGGCGTGCTCAGCGGCGGTGTCGGTATCGTCCTCAAGCTCGGCCAGCCAGTCAGTCAGGCCCACGCTGGCAGAATCTTCGTCGTCAACGGTGTGGGGAACGGCCGTTTCGGCCTCCCCCTCATCCGAATCATCCAAATCGCTCAGCCAGTCGGTCAGCCCCTGGCTGGCGGCGGCCTCATGCCCGCCATCCGCCGCGTCGGAGAGCCAATCAGGCAAATTAGCGCCTTCGTCGTCGGGGAACAAATCGTCTGGCTGGGGCAAATCTTCGGCCCGTTGCAACAAATCTTTGTAGAACTCGGTAGAAATGGTCGTGGGCGCATTGATGATGGGGTCGGGATCGCTGTCGTGCACCAGCCAATCAGGCAGATCGCTGGTGTCTTTGGGCGCGGGGGCGGCTTCTTCCTCGCTGGCGCTTTCACCCAACCGCCCAGTTTTGTCGGAAGCAATGTTGCCCGTGCGCAGCCAGTCGGGCACGGCATTGGGGTTCAGCTCGCCCGTTTCACCGGGACGACGGGCTGGCAGCGAAAATGGTTTGTTGATCGGCTGGCTTTCTGCCGGTTCTTCTGGTTTTAGCTGGGGATGCTCAGCCACGAGCCGCGTGCCGCAGGTATCGCAAAAGATGCGATCCCGCGTGTTAGGGGTGGCGCAGTTGGGGCAAATGATGTGCGTGCTGAGGGGCAATTTGGCCCCGCAGTTATTGCAAAATTTGCTGCTGTGTGGATTTTCATATCCACATTCTTTACAGGTAATTTCGTTGCTCATTATTTGTTATACGGCCGTTCCACACCCATCAACAGACGCAGACTCAGCAACAGGGTGCCCAGCGCCACGCCAATCAGCAAGCCGCGCAGCCCAGCCGTAACCACCACCGTCTGCACAAATTCCACAACCTGGTTCACCGGCTGGCGCAGCCCGGCGGGCAGCAAACGGCTGGTCAGCAGCGCCTGGCCCAACAGCATCACAACGGCCGTCAGGCTAAACAAGATAGCCCAACCCGTGCGCTGCCGCTTGAGCAGCTGCACGCCCGCCAGCAGCAAAAAGACGGCCAGCAAAGACGCCAGCGCCGCTTCCAATGGTGCCTGTATCCAGCTAAATATCGTGTCTACGCTGTTGCTGCCGGATAAGCCGTCGAGAACGGCCGCCGCAAAGACGCCCAAAACGCCCAGCACCAACACCCCGCTGTACAGGTTCTGCTCCTTAATCAGGCGGTTCAAATGGACCAGCAGCAGGTTCAATACGCCCAAAATGAGGGCAATCGCCGCCAAAAAGGAGACCCAGCCCAAAATCACGCTGCTAAGGCCGCGCACGTTGAAGAGCAGGGCCACCAGCGTCAGGAGCCCAAAAAATACTGCGGTAAAAACGGCGATGCTTTGCTTAAGCTTCATGCACTTGGTCCCGAACGGCCGTTCCCGCTAAACCAGCTGGTAAACGGCCGCTCCCAGGATAAATAACACCACAATCCAGCGCAAAATGTCCTGCAATTGCAGGCTGGCAATCTGGCTGGGGCTGCCTTCTAAATAAGCACTGGTGGCAAATAATTCTTCGCCAATGAGCACGTTGTCGGTGGCGGCGGTGGCTACGGCCAGGGCGGTCGGATCATCCGTGCCCACCACCTGATCCATGGTTTGCCGGTTGGCGGCTTCCACCATCAGCGCCAGTTCCGGGCCAAAACGGCCGACCATAATGTTGCTGGCCACCCGCTGCTGCTGCAAAACGGCCGCTACGCCCGCGCCATAGGCAAATGGATCGGTGTCGTGGGCCACAAATTGGGTCAGCGAAAGGTCAAAATCGCCCGAACGGCCCGCTTCGGCCAGGGCGTGTTGGATATTGGCCTGGGCCAGGGGCAGCAGCGTGCCGTCGCCCACGGTTACCAGGGGCGGCGTGCCGTTGGCACAGCCATCTTTGGCCAGATGGTCCAGCACGGCGGCGGCGCTCACGCTGGTCGGGTTGGCCGTGCCCACCAGGCTGGCCTGCCCCAACGTCAGGTGCAGCTGACGACCCGACTCAATGGCCCGGCCCACCTGCCCCGCCAGACCTTCGTAGCTGGTTAACGGCCGTAAGACCACCATCCGCCCGGCGCGCACGCTGCGCGTGAGCAAAAAGAGCAAAACAACCAGGACCAGCAAAGCAAGCAGGGTAATCAGCGGGGTCATACGGCAGCCTCATCTGCGGCCAGGCGCTCCATGAGGCGGTGCATGGCGGCGGGGTCTTCCAACAGTTGAGCCATCTGGCGCACCTGAGCCGAGGGCCACAGCACGGCCAGCGCAGGCTGGGCCAGCCACAAAAATTGGCTACCAATGAAGACCAACGGCTGCCCCACCTCCAACAACGCCAGGGCAGCGCCGTTCAACCCGCGTTGTTTCAGGGCGGTGGCAATTTGTTCCAGGAGCGGGTCGCGATTGGGTGTTTGCGTCATGGCTAATGGCCGTGGTACTTCCGATAATAAAAAATGCGGCGCTCACATACGGTTTTTTGCGCCAAAATTCCAGCCAAAATCAACTTGACGTAACATAATGTTACGGCTCGGAGTATAGCACGTTTGTTTGAGGGTGTAAAGCAAAGGTAAGGGGCATAGGGCCTTGGTACTATGACGTTCGTTTTCCACCCCAAATGCGGGAAACGGCCGTCTAAAATCAGGCAAGTTTAGCCAAAAATGAGGGTGGAAAAGCGCTTCAGCGGTGGCTGGCGGAACAGGCGCAGCAGCAGCAGGGGAATGAACAGACCAGCGGCCGTGACGATGGGCTGGTACAGAATTTGCTGGCCCAACATCCACGGGGCAAACTTGTAGATCAGGGTCGAGGTGACGTAAATGGCGGGCGTGTTCACCAGGTAAATGCCCAGCGACACCATGCCAATGTCGCTAAGCTGCTTTTCTAGCGGCAGTTTGGTCTTTTCAAAACCCAGCAGCACCAGGCTAAAGGTGACGGCATACAGCGTGCGGAAGACGCCAATGAAGCTCGGCCCTAGCCACTGCGGGCCGTTGGCCTGGTCTACCCAGAGGTACTCCACAAAGCTGGAGACGGCGAATAAAATCAACGCCGCCAGCAGGGCAAAGCGGTACCGCGTGAGCCAATTGCCAAACAATTTACGATGAAAACCAATCACCATGCCTAAGGCAAAGAAAAAGATGCGGGTAGGAAAAAACCAGATGGGCGTAAGGTTCACAATCGTGCGCACCAGGAGCGAATCTACGCCAAGCGCGCGCAAATAGCCAGCCGCATCAATGCCAAATTGGATGAAAAAGGTCACCAGCAGGAAGATCGGCCAATGTTTTTTGGCCAGCGGCCCCAGCCACGGCGAAAGGAAATAAAATTGAATAATCAGGGGGATGTAGTAGTAGGTTTTTAAGATGTCATCCAGGCCGCGCGGCAGGGAGCGCTGCATAACAAAAAAGAGCACGGTCCAGAGGAGAAACGGGGCGATAAACTTTTTGACCCGCGTGGAAATGATGTTCCACGGCATCTGGCCATTGCTGTCGGCGGCAAAGGCGGCGTAGAAGCCGGACACCAGCAAAAACGCAGGAATGCCATAGCTGCCGATGAGCAGGCGCACCCCCAGAAGATAGTAATAAGCGGGGGAACCCAACATGTCGTAGTTGGGCACGGCCACGTCGCGGTAGGCGTTGGTCCAGTTAAAGAGGGCGGCAAATCCGTAAGCAGCCGCGTGGTGGAAGGCAACGGCCGTTGAGGCCAATCCGTTCAAAACCAGTAACCGGCGTATCATAGCTGTCTCTGGCGATGAGGGTGTGGGGTTAACTTTGCAAGGACTCATCGCGCCGCGTTCATGATACACAGAAAACGGCCGTCTGTCACCCGTGATCAGTGGTCGGTACTTACCAATTACCGTTCACTGTTTACGGAATACCGACACACGATTGGTATAGAAACGGCCGTACCGTATAATTCCTGTCCACTATTACACCAACGGCAACAATTTTGGAGAGGCACATGCGCGTACAAGTCATTCTCAATCCGTGGGCAGACCGGGGGCGGGGGGCACAACAGGTAGAGTTGATTCAGCGGGTGGCGCAGCAATACGGCGGCGTAGACCTGGTGCAAACAGAGCGGCCCGGCCACGCCATCGAGCTGGCCCGGCAAGCCGCCGACGATGGCTACGACATGGTGGTGGCCGCTGGCGGCGATGGCACCATTAGCGACGTGGTGAACGGGCTGATGCGCGGCAGCAAGGCGGTGGCCAAACTGGGCATCATCCCCATCGGCTCAGGCAACGATCTGGCCTGGAGCTTGAAGATACCGACGGATGTGGAAACGGCCGTTCACCAACTGTTCAAAGGCCAGCCCCAAACGATCGATTTGGCCCGCATCGAGGATGATCACGGCCGTTTTCGCATCGTGGACAACAACATCGGCATTGGCTTCGACGCCATCGTCGTCATCACCACCGAAAACATCACCCGCATCCACGGCTTTTTGATGTATTTAACGGCCGTTCTGCGCACCATCGCCACCTATTCCCAAATGCCCAAAGTGACGGCCTACTTTGACAATGAAAAAGTAGAGCAAAGCATCATGCTCATCGCTTTTGGCGTGGGACCACGCGGCGGCGGCGGCTTTTTGCTCACGCCCTTTGCCAAACAAAACGACGATTTGGTAGATACCTGCACCGCCAACAAAATGGGCCGCCTCAGCATGATCGGCCTGCTGTTGAAAGTGTTCAACGGCAGCCACGTCCACTCCAAGCGCATCACCATGCGGCAAAACAAGCAAATCCGCGTACGCGCCGACCGCCCCATGCCCATCCACACCGACGGCGAGGTGTTTGCCTACCCGCAAGACAACGTGCGCGAAGTCACCATCACCAGCCTGCCCGCCGCGATTGAGGTAATCGTAAATGAGGAGATTAGAGATTAGAGATTGGGGATTTTGCCAATCACGCTTAACAAACTAGCTCACAAATTGTCATTCCGAACGGAGTCTTCGGAGTGAGGAATCTTACATTTTTGCGAGTAGAAAGATTTCTCGGAGGACCTCGAAATGACAAGTGAACATCAACTCCGAAAAGATAAATAGTAGTCGCGATAACCAAGTTAAGGAATAAATTTATGCGACCATTGAAGAAAGCGTTACAGGAACATGAGCTCATCGTCCTGCGGGTGATGGGGGAATGGTATGACCTGGATTTAACCGGTGAGGACAAAGCCGCTTGCGTGCGCGAGCTGGCGGAGGCGCTGGCCGAGCTGGATTTTGCGCAGGAAATTTTGTACCTGGGGCCAGAAGAAGCGGCCGCCATTCAAACGTTGGTGCAGGGCAACGGCCGTTCCCCCGTCGCCACCTTTGAGAGAATCCACGGCGAGGTACGCCTCATGGGGCCGGGTGCATTGGAACGGGAAGAGCCGTGGTTTGACCCGATCAGCGCCGTGGAATCCCTCTGGTATCGCGGCTACGTCTATCGCGGCTTCGACGAAACGGCCGAAGGCATGATCGAGTTCTACTATCTGCCCGATGAGCTATTTGCCAAGCTGCCCCAGCCAGAAAAACCAAAAGTGGTGAAGGAAACGGCCATTCCCGCCAAAAAACCGAAGGCCAGCAAAGCCAAACCGGTTAGCCAGGAAAAACCCATCCAACCAGTGCCACCAGCTCGCCCTGAGCCTGCCGAAGGGGCCGTTTCCAAACTCAATCCCGTCCCCGAACCGAACCGCTACAACCCCACCAACAGCAGCGCCGTAGACGACCTCACCACCCTGCTGGCCCTGGCCCAGCGCACCAGCCTGCGCCGCGAAGCGCTCGATCTGCTCAACCAACTCCTGCTCAACCCAGACACCGACCGCCGCTCCCTGCTGGTGAACCTGGCCCGCGAAATGGGCATGCTGCGCGAGGTGGATGGCGGCATTCGGCCCACGCGTACGGCCGTTGCCTGGCTCACCAAATCCCGCGAAGCGCAGCTGCGCGACCTGATGGACGCCTGGAGCAGCAGCGGCTGGAACGATTTGTGCCACACCCCCGGCCTCAGCTGCGAGGGCGACCAGTGGCGCAACGATCCCATCCTGGCCCGCACCGCCCTCCTCGATGCCCTGCCCCAAACCCCCGACTGGTACCGTCTGAGCGATCTCATCGGCCAGATCAAGCAAGCCGATCCCGATTTCCAGCGCCCCGACGGCAACTACGACACCTGGTACGTGCGCGACGAAGCGCAAGAAAGCTACCTGACGGGCATCGAAAATTGGGATTTGGTGGAGGGTCGTCTGCTGGCCTTTTTGGTGCAAGGGCCGCTGTTTTGGCTGGGCTTGGCCGAAACGGCCGTTATCGGACCACAAACCCTGTTCCGCCTCACCGACCGGGCGCTGGAGTGGCTGGCCAGCACGCCGCCCGCCAGTGAAGAAATCACTACGCCCATCATCGTGCAGCCGGACGCGACCATTTTGGTGGCCCACAATGCCAACCGGCACCATCGCTTCCAGGTGGCCCGCATCAGCGAGCCGCAGTCCGTCGCGCCGGGCAAGCCGTACAGCTACCAGATCACCCCCGCCTCGCTCAAGCAAGCCCGCGAAGAAGGCATCGAGCCGGACCGCATTTTGACCTTTTTGCAGGAAGCCAGCGAACGGCCGTTGCCCGCTTCAACCAAACGGGGCATCGAGCGATGGCGCGAACGCGGGGTGGAAGGTCGGTTGGAAACGGCCGTCATCTTGCGCGTGCGGGATGCCAACATCCTGGAAACCCTGCGCACCAATGCCAAAACTCGCGCCTTCATCGACGAGAGCCTGGGCGAATTAGCCGCCACGGTGCGCCTGGAAAATTGGGAGCCTCTGCGCGAAGCCGCCGCCCAGCTCGGCCTGCTGCTCGACAGCACTGTGCAGTAACCCAAATTTGTAGGGGCAGACCCCCGCGTCTGCCCATTCTGGGTGCACACGGGGGTGCACCCCTACCAAACATTGTTCGATCATCCTGAAGCATTATGTCAACCAAAGAGCCTTCTAAATACGAACAGGTGCAGCACATTTTTCGGGAGCTGGTGGGGCGCAAACCGGCACTTACTGTGCGTGCGCCTGGCGTTGTGAAGCTGCTGGGTAGCGAACTGGCATCCAGCGCTGGTTGGCTGCTCGGGGGCACCATCGAGCCAGCTATCTGGCTGGCCACGGCTCCCACAACCGACAAACGCGTCACCATCCACGCGCTGAACATGGGCGAAACGGCCGCTTTCCAACTGCCCCACCTGGAACTGTTTGCCTCCAGCGTCGGGGGCAATTGGATCAACTACCCGATGGCTACCGCCTGGGCGCTGCAAAAAGCAGGGCAACAGCTAATTGGCATGGATGCCGTGCTGGTCAGCGACTTACCGCACGGCGTAGGGCTGGGCGCCTCAGCGGCGGTGGTGCTGGCATTTGTGCGGGCCTGGGAAACGCTGGCCGGGTTTACCCTGGACTCGCTTAGCCAGGCGCACCTGGCCCAAAAGGCAGAGACCGAATACGTCGGCATTCCCGCCAGCCTGACGACGCCGTTCATCGCTGCCGCCAGCCGCACCAATCACCTGGTTTGGCTCGACGGCCGTACTTTCACCCACGAACTGCTGCCCCTGCCACCAAACGTGTCGTTTGTGCTGGTTGATTCGGGCGAACGAGAGCTAACGGCCGTTTTACGCGAACGGGATCGAGAATGTGGCGAAGCAACGGCCGTTCTGCGCCAATATCTCCCCCACATCCAAACCTTGCGCGATGTCTCCCCGGATGAGCTGGACCTGCTCGGCCACCACCTACCCGAAACGCTGCGCCGTCGTGCGGCTCATGTTGTGAGCGAGTATGCTCGTGTGCAATCCGCCACTACCGCCCTGCGCGCTGGCGATCTGGCCGCGCTGGGCCGCCTACTGCGCCAATCCCACCTCAGCCTCCGCGACAATTACGAAGCGAGCAACCCCGCCCTCGATTTGCTGGCCGCCACCGCCTGGGCCGCGCCCGGCTGCCTCGGTGCCCGGCTGGGCAGCAGTGGATTTTTGCAGGTTTTAGTTGCGAATGAGGCAGTGCCGCAGGTAATTGGAGCGTTGAATGAAGCGTTTGTGGAGGGATACGGCCGTACGCCCCCCAGCCTCGTCACCAAATTCACCAATGGCGTAGAGACAGTAGCAAATTAAAGTAAGGAACGAATTTTTCCCTTTCGGTTGTTGCTCAAATTTTTTGTTGTTACCTCTGGCAAGACTTCCAAGAAAATATCGGCTATGATACAATACATGCTATCCGATACCGATATGGAGTTTGTGATGGACGCCCGACTGCAAAAACGCATACAGCAAAAGAAAAGCGAATTGGATGAATTACGGCCGTTGCCTCAAGCTGCCCTGCGCCGCCTGAACGAGCAGCTCACGATTGAGTGGATTTACAACTCCAACGCCATCGAGGGCAGCACGCTCACCCTGCGCGAGACGCAGCTCATTTTGGAACAGGGCATCACCATCGGTGGCAAAACCTTGCGCGAACATTTTGAGGTGGTGAACCATCAGGAAGCGATTGAGCTGGTGGAATCGCTGGCGGCACAGGAGGAGCCAATCACTGCGTTCCATGTGCGGCAGATTCACGCACTGGTGCTGGCAAAAATTGATGATGAAAACGCCGGACAATATCGCACGGTACAGGTTCGCATCGTGGGCGCCACACATGAGCCGCCGCCGGGCTGGGAAATTCCAGCGCTGATGACGGATTGGATGGATTGGCTGCAAGCACACGAGGGGCAGATGGACCCCGTGGCGCTGGCGGCGCTGGCGCATCACAAGCTGGTGGCAATTCATCCGTTTATTGATGGCAACGGCCGTACCGCTCGACTCATCATGAATTTGGTTCTTATGCGGGCTGGCTACCCGCCTGCGATTATTGCCCGCGTGAACCGGCAGCAATATTATCGTGTGCTGGCCCAGGCCGATCGGGGCAAAACAGAGCCACTGGTGAACTTTGTGGGCCGCGCCGTGGAGCGCAGCCTGACACTGTACCTGGAAGCCAGCACGCCACAAACCGCCCCACCCCCACCGGTAGATGAATGGATCCCCCTACGCGAAGCGGCTGAATTAGTGCCCTACAGCCAGGAATACCTCAGCCTGCTGGCCCGCACGGGCAAGTTAGAAGCAATGAAATACGGCCGTATCTGGCACACCACCCCCCGCGCTTTAGAAGCCTATCAACAATCCATAGCAAGCGAATAGCCCAGCCCCATAGCCTGGGGATTTATCCCCGGGTTTTCGATTGCCCACCAAGGCATCATAAATGCTTAAGCGGATGGGATGCTTCGGAGGACCTCAGCATGACAAAAGTAGGTTTTTTACTATGCCAAAGCCTCTGAGCAGCACAATACCTCACCTGGCTGCGATCTGCGTCCTGCCTCACTGCCTTGTAGAAGAGTCAGGAAACGGGACTCAGTAAATGGAAGATATTAATCATATCGTTGTGCCAACAACTCATCGACGAACTTCACAACTTGGTTGAATTGTTTCTCAGTCATTTGACTATCAATTCTTGCTGAAAGCGAAATAACTAGACCTTCGTACCTGATAAATGCTGCACAGCGATAACCCCCGAATTCTGAAAACCCACATCCAGAAAAATATTGGTCCGCTTTTGGGCTACTATAATTCACATCCTTATGAGACCTGAACCGAGAGGCATCATTTTGCAAAGCATCAAACATTGAGGCGGCCCGATTTGTACTCTTAAAACTGTGAATATTGTATACAGCAATACCGTACTCACCCCAATAAACAGTCTTATTAACTGCCTCCTGTGCACCCATTGGCTCAGACAACGGCAGCAACTTATTGATAGTTGAATCAACTGGAAAATAGGTGTCGGGAATGTCTAGTTCATATACAGAAAAATCCGTTTCGTCTACACAAAAAATCCCGATGCAACCATCCGTCATCCATTTGAAACTCAAAATGCAAATTACGAAAATCGTTACTATCGATGTAATACCAAACAACAAGCTTTTCTTAATCAATTGCTCTTCCCCCCTTTGGTGAGGCATTTGACTGCCGTGGACATCCCGCCTTACTACTTTGTGGCTCGTTCAGAAAACCAATCACTGTATGGAAAACAAGAAAAGTCAGCGACATCTGCGTTCATCAGCCTATTCCTTCTTTTGGCTGGTGAAGTGGAGGCGGAGGAGGTGGAGTTCTTCGTAATCAACGGTTTCGTTGAGGGCGAGGTAGACGGGACGCAGGTACTCGGTGCCGTGTTGGGCGAAGGCGGCGAGGGCTTGCTGCTGTTGCTCGGACGATAGTTGTGAGTGTTCCAGCAGGTTGCTTTTCCGCAGCGTTTTGCCCGCCTGAACCGCCTTCCACAGATGCTCCAAAATGGTTCGCTGCTTAACGTTGTACTGCTGGCACAGTTCGGGGAGGGAACGGCCGTTGTTATACAAATTCAGCACCTCAAACGTCCGCCCACCCGGTATGCTGCTGCTTGAAGAAACCATCGTCGGGGTCGATTTGTTCACTTCCTCGATGCCGTTTTCTGCGCAATATGCTTGAACCACGGGCAAAAATTCATCCGCAAAATTGTTCAGCTTGGCCTCGCCAACGCCGTAGAGTGTGCCAAAACTGGCCCGCGACTGTGGGAAGTACGTCGCCATCTCCACCAGTGTCCGGTCAGAGAAAATGACGTAGGGTGGCACGCCAGCCGCATCGGCCAGGGCCTTGCGCTTCTGGCGCAGCTGCTGGAACAAACCTTGATCATAGTTGGCATAATCTGTCGCCGAGGGTACGGCCTGTGACCTGTCGGGCAAGGTACCGCGCACCAGCTCTCCTTTGAACACCGCATATGCCTGGGGCGTCAGCTTCAGGCTGCCGTACTCCATGTCCTGCACCATCAAGCCCTGCTGCACAAACTGCCGCGCCAGGTACTGCCACTCCTTCTTGCTAAACTCCAGGCCGATGTTGTAGGTAGACAGCTTATCGTGCCCGCGCTCCAGCACCTTTTGGTTCTGCGACCCGCGCAGCACGTCAATGACGTGGTTGACGCCAAACATCTCCCCCGTGCGCTTGACGCAAGAAAGAAATTTTTGCGCCGGGATGGTCAAATCGACCAGATCGCCAGCCTCAGTGGTGCAGTTGTCGCAGGTTTCGCAATTGTCCTGGTTATATGCTTCACCGAAGTAGGTGAGCAACGGCCGTCTCCGGCACACATTTGTCTCCACAAAACCCAGCATCGCTTCCAACCGCGCTCGCGCTCCCTGCTGCTGGCTAGGGTCCTGTTCACTGATGAAATAGTTGATCGTCTGCACGTCGGAATAGCTGAACAGCAGCAGGCAATCCGACGGCAGGCCATCCCGCCCAGCACGGCCGATTTGCTGGTAGTAGCTCTCTAAATTTTTAGGCAAATCGTAATGCAAAATGAAGCGCACGTTGGGCTTGTTGATGCCCATGCCAAAGGCAATCGTGGCCACCATAATCGGCACATCGTCGTTGATGAACTGGCGCTGGTTGGTGCGACGCGTGTTGTCATCCAGACCGGCATGGTACGGCAGCACCGACCAGCCGCGCCGGGCTAATTCGCTCGTTAAAAAATCCACCTGCTTGCGCGTGGCGCAGTAAATAATGCCCGATTCGTCGGGATGTGCTTGCAAAAAGTGGATCGTTTGGGCCAGGCCATCGGTTTTGGGTTCGACGGCGAGCATCAAGTTGTCCCGATCGAAGCTGGCCACAAACTCCTGTGCGTCTGCAATCTCCAGGCTGGTTTTGATGTCCTGACGTACTCGCTCAGTGGCCGTGGCCGTCACCGCCAAGCAAACGGCCGTTGGCAAACGGCGGCGCACGTCCACCAACTGGCGGTACTCGGGGCGGAAATCGTGGCCCCACTCGGAAATGCAGTGCGCCTCGTCGATGGTCAGGCAGTCCACGTTGCACTGCGCCAGCAGCGCCAGGGTGCGCGGCTGCACCAGCGTCTCCGGCGCAGCGTAGAGCAGTTTGGCTTCGCCAGAGCGAACCTGCTCAGCCACCCAATCGTAACCCACATAATCAAGCGTACTGTTGAGGAAAACGGCCGTTACCCCCAACGCTCGCAACTGCATTACCTGGTCTTCCATCAGCGAAATCAGCGGCGAAACGACAACCGTCAGGCCAGGAAACTCCAGGGCGGGTAGCTGGTAGCACAGCGACTTGCCGCTGCCGGTAGGCATCACCACCAGCGAATCTTGCTTGTTGAGGACGTTTTGAATGATTTCTTCTTGCAGGGGCCGGAAGGTATCATAGCCGAATATTTGCTTGAGCTTGGACTGGATCATGCGCGCTATTTTAGGGGAATTTGAAGACATCGGAAAGGGGATTTTTGACGCAAAGAGCGCCAAGAACAAAAAGGCGCAAAGGGGGCTCTTAAAATTTCTTTGCCCCTTTGCGCCTTTGCGTCAAATTTCTTCAGCTTTATGGATTAACGGTTGCGCCGATTCGCGCGGCGATTGCGCAGATTTTCCAACTTCTTGGCCAGGGTTTGGCGAATGAGGATGGGGCGCAGCTGCTGCCATTGGCTGAGCGGATTAAAACCGTCTTCATACGTTTTGGCCGGGCTGAACTGTTTGAGTACAAACTGTTTGGTCAGGGTGCGGATGGGTTCTCTCCCTTCGGGAACGGCCGTTACCAACACCTCAGCCTGCTCATACGGCGTTTGCGTTTCCTGAGTCGCCAGCCCTAACCAGCCAGCCCAACTGCACAGCCGCAAGAAGCTCTTGTCCACATCCCCCTCAACCCGCTTGTTCATCTCATTGGCCACGTACGACAGGGAAATGGCTACGGCCAGCACCAGTATCGCGCCAAGTGCCTGCCACACCGGGAACGTATCCCAGAATGAAGGCTCTACGGCCGTTTCTGGCTCAGCAGCCAGCATATTGTCCAGCAATTCCTCATCCAGCGTTGAGGCATCTGGCGTATCCAGGTCTTCACCCAACAGCTGATCACGCGTTAAAAACGCTTGCGAGGAGAAAGCGCTAAAGGCATCGCCACCGCTGCCGCCCTCGTCCACCGATTCGGGGCGATCCCAGGCGGGCACCGAAGCAGTTGGCTCAAATTGAATCCAGCCGTAATTGGGGAAATACACTTCTACCCAGGTGTGCGAATTGCTAGCCTGAACGCGGTAGGAACTCGTTTCGGCGTCAAAGCTGCCCTGGGCGTACCCACCCACCACGCGGGTTGGAATGCCTTGCGAGCGCAGCATAAGGGCCATCGCCGAGGCGTAGTAGTTGCAGTACGCCTCCTGGCTCACGAACAGCGTGTAATGCACCGGGTCAATCCCTTCTGGCGTGGCCTGAATCTGGTCATTGTAGACGATGTTTTCGCGCAGGTAATCGCGCACAGCAATCGCTTTATCGAACGGATTGTCATAGGGTGCAGTGAGCTCTTGGGCCAGGTCCAGAGTTTCTGGCGTGACGCTATTGGGCACTTGCAGGTAAGTTTGCAGCACCCAATCGGGATATTCCGTGCTGGCCGCACGCAAACTGGAAGCATCCGCCAACGACAGGCGAGAGGTGACTTCGTACTCGTCGCCCAACTGCAAAACAAATTTGGCGCGAATCTGGCTCACCAACTGGTTGCCGCCGCCATCACGGCTACCGTACACGTTAATGGGTCGATCCACATCAATGATGTCTGGCGCACCATAAATCAAGCTGGAGTTAGGCAGGTAGGAAATGACGGTTTGCGTCACCACTTCGCGATCGGCGGTAAACGGCACGGTGACCGGCCCTTCATCGGGGAAGTGCTCGGTGTACGGTTCTTCTATGCTTTGCCAGCCACCATCTTCATAGGTCTGGTACACCTTGGCCTGCCAGTAAACATAGGGCAGTTCGCGCGGAACGATGATGTCCATAACGGCCGTATTGCCCACCGTTCTTGGCCCACCCAGCACCAACGTGTCTTGGTAAGGGTCCGAGGTGTTGGTGCCATACGTGCGCAGCGCCGAAAACATCCGCGTCCAGTTGTCCTGGAAATCGCGCCACGGGCCTCTGGCCCCGTTCAGCGCATCACCCACGGTCGTGCTGGCCGAAAGCGGCGGCAGTCGCCAGGTAAACGCCAACGCCAGCAGCGCCACAATAAACCCGGCCCGAATAAAGTTAATCCAGATTGTTTTTTCATAGCGCACCGAACCAGCCAACCACCCTTTTTCCTGTTCCACCAGGTAGGTGCGCGCCACAAACAACAGCGCCAGCAGCAGGTACAGCGCCAGATAATATTCCAGCGGGCGTGGCCCGGCATAGTAATACACCACGCTCAGCAGCACCAATCCAGTAGGAATGACCACCCGCCAGACGCGCGGGCGGCGGAATGTGTACCAGGCAGCGGTATACCCCAACCCCCAGTAAATCAGCGAGGTCTGGAACACAAAAATCAAGCCGTCGCGGCTGGTGCCGCCATTGACCAGTTTTTGCAGCCAGATAATTTGGCGGTAAATGATGCCGCTATTGGGGTCTAGAATGCGGTCACGCCAGGGCATGCTGGCAAAGCTGTCCAGCGTGCCAACCATGTAAAACACAACAAAAAGCCCATAGATGAGTGAGATGAGGTGGGCATTATTGGGGGCAAAGCGGCTCTTGGCAATGACGGTGCCAGCCAGCACGGCAATGAGGCCAACCAAGGGGATAACGTGTAGGCCAAAGATGAGATCCGCCTGGGCAATGGCTGCCGCAGAAATCAGGATCATGAGCAGCAAGAGGATAAGAGTGGACCAACCTTCTTCTAACTTCGGTCGAATACGCATATTTTTTCCCCGGGCGTTGGTAGACCGCGAACATGGTGCGGTTTACTCAATGTATCTTCTTCTCGCCGGGAATTATAACGGTGTGTCACCAAAATGTCACTCAATAAAACAACGTTTCATTGACGCTTAATCTACAGAACGGGAACGGAGAACGGCCGTTTTCCGCACTGGCACCCCCACCTTCCCTCGCCTGCCCCAGAGGAACACAAACACAACAAACATCACCGCACCAACCACACCTAAAACCCAGGGCAAGACAGACGCAGGCGTCACGGACAGGGGCACCGAAACTGGCCCGCTGCCGGCCGGGCCAGACACCCGGACAACCAATTCGTACTCCCCGGCGGGCAGTCCGCCCAAATCTGCCTCGTAAAACAGCCGGTTAATGGATTGGTCTGTGGTAGCCGCCGCAGATGTTGCTGGCTGGCCGTTGGCATCTAGCACGGTCGCCAGCACTTCAGCTTCCAGCATGGGCTCGCCGGTTCCGGCCATGGCCACGCCAACGGTCACGTGAATCGTCTGCCCGGCACGCGCCGTAGGTGGGTTGGTCCAGACAGAAACCTGATAATCGGCAACGGGCGCGTTGGCAATTTGCAAGGCACCCCCGCCATGAGCAACGGCCGTTTGCCAGCTCATCATCAGCAAAGCCAACAAAATTACCAGGCGGAGAAAATTACTCGGTTTCGTTTTCATGGGAAGATTGTGCGGGAGACGGCCGTGCCTCACTCGAACGGCGCACCACAAAATAAAGGTAGAGGCCGCCCGTCAGCACGGTAAAGATGAACCACTGCACTGCATAGCTCAGGTGCGGCCCTTCAGATAGGTCCACCTCGCGCGACACACGAAAAGGCGGCTCCAAATCGGGGGCATCATCCGGCGGCGCATCCACCAAAATGACCGGCAGCAGGTCGTAAGGCAGCGCGGCGTCAATATCGTCGATGTTCATGCGGTACACTTCCGCACCAGCAGGTTCAGTGGTTTGGGCGCGATTGGGCTGACTCAACGCCAGATAGCCACTCACCTGCACCGTACCGGTGGCCGTCTGGTAGCGACTCAGCTCACCGGCTTCATACGCATTCTGCGGCACCCAGCCACGATTAACGAGAACGGCCGTATTCTCTACACCGTCAATCATCAAAGGTGTCAGCAGCATAACCCCCGTTTGTCCCTGCCACGTTTGCAGCAGCACAACGCGCTCCTCGGCAAAATCGTATTCACCGGTTACGGTAGCCTGCCGATTGGCTAGAGCCTCTGGCAAATCGGACAGCGGTTGGGCCAGGTCCAGAGGCGACGCATCCAGGGCCGCTTGCAGCACGGCGTTTTGCCCTCGGCGCTCCTCCAATCGAGCCAGCTGCCAGATGCCCAAACGTACAAACAGCGCCATAACCACCAGCACCAAAATCGTACCGCCAATCCAACGGCGGCTAAACAACTGTTTCAACAAGTTCATGATTGGCTCCGCGCTCCCTTCCCCGAGCCAGCTACCGCTCCAAACCTGGGGCCGCAACGGCCGTCTGCGACGCCCACTCTGATTCTGGCAATGTAGGTTTGCGCTCTTCCTGGCTCAAAAAACGGCCGATTAACACCAGCGCCGCAATAATGTACATCATGCTGCCCGGCACCCACATAATCACCCCGCCCAGCTGCTGGTCAGCCAACACGCTGATGCCCCACAGTCGCGGCACCGCTTCATAATACGAGTAGTAGGGCTGCTCAGCAAAGGCCAACACCACACCCGTCAGCATGTTCACCGGCACTATGGACATCACCAGGGCAATGCGCCCCAGCAGACCAAACTGTTTGTGTACGCGCGGACCAGCCCCGGTAAGATGCCACCACAGCAGCATACTGGCAATAAAAAAGCTGAGATGCTCCGCATTGTGAACCCATTCATGGCGCAGCGCAAGATTATACATATTGGGGTCATGCCAGCCGATGAGCGAAATCACCCACAACATCCACACAATGCCCGGCTGGGTCAACTGGCGCAGCCAGCGCCGGAAGCCAGACTCCCGGTGCAGCGCCTGGCTAAATAAACCGCCTACTTTACGCCGCAGCTTGCCGGGCATCCCCCACAGCACAAACGGCATTGGGTTAGCTACCAGCAGCAGTGGCGGCGCAATCATGATCAGCAGGAGGTGCTGAACCATATGCATAAAAAAGAGCTGCTGCCCAAGGGCATCAATGGGTGAGAGCAGCGCCAGAGCGACCGAAAAGAGGCCTACCCAATATGAGACCAATCGCCAGGTAACAACCAGCCGCCAGCGGGAACGAACCGAACGGCGATAGCGCTGCGCCGCGCCTGAACGCTGCCGCAAATGCCACCACCCCCTAGAATAAAGCGTCCCGGCCAGGGCCAGGACGACAATTACTTCGATCTTCCAATCCCAGGAGAGCAAAATTGCTTTCAGGACAGGATCCATGTTGGTTTACTCGCTTAGAAAACGGTAATCGGTTTCCGGTATCCAGTGGCCAGTGAACGGTAATCGGTAAACAGTTATGCCGATAAGGGCATAATCAGACGCCCGTTCACCATGTCACTGAAGTCATCAACCGTGGACTACTTTACCAATCAGGTACAGCGCCGGGTAGAAGAAAACCCAAACCACGTCCACGTAATGCCAGTAGATGGCGGCCGCTTCCACGCCCCAATGTTTTTCCGGCGTGAAGTGGCCTTTACGACCCAAGTTCCACACAATGTAAATGATCACCAAACCGCTCAGCACATGCAGCGCATGCATGCCGGTCATGGCATAAAACACACCGCCAAACACGCCATCGGTGGGTTTGAGATGGCCAAACCACTCAATGCCAAACAGGTTCAGCTCCAGGCCAAAGACGTTCCATTCCAGGAATACCACACCGACAAAGAAGAGCAGACCAAAAACGGCCGCTGCCATAAAGCTGTTCAAAAAGGTCTTGCGGTCGCCGTGTTCCATCGCCGTCTCACCACGATACACAAAGAAACTGCTTACGAGCAGCACCGTCGTCGTAATGAGACCCAACCCCTGGCTCAGTTCCGGCCGTTCGCCGCCCCATAGATAAAACCGGGCTGCCAACAGGGCCAGAAACAGGAAAATCTCCGAAATGCAAAACAACCAGAGCCCCAGCCGGTTTGCCCGCAGCTGCTGTGGCCAGGGCAATTCGTGGCTGACGGCATGATCATCGTGGTGTGCTTCAGTTGTTACAGCACTCATCAATGACTCTCCTCACGCCATAAGCGATATACGTGCATAAAAAAGTAAACAATCATGGCTGCCTTCACCAAAGCAATGATGATGAGCAGCACCGTAATTGGTGTCGCCATGCTGCCGATAATGGATTCGGCAATTGTCAGAACCAACAGCGCCAGAAAGACATAGAGGCCGGTGCGTTGGGCAGATGCTTTCGCTTCACTCACGTTAAACTCTCCTTGGGTATGATACGGCCGTAATTTCCGCTAATCTCCAGCCGCAGCCGGGGCCATATTCACATACTGCGATGAAGCCAACCCGTAATCATAGGGATCGCCCACAACTTCAAACGGCACATCGTAGTTAAACTCAGGAATGGGCGTTGGCGTCTGCCATTCAGGTGAACGCGATCGCCAGGGGTTGGTAGAAGCCACCGGTTCGGTGCGGGCGCTGGCAATAAAATTGTACACCATGATCAGCATAGACCAGCCAATCACCAACGCCGTCAATGTCACCAGGATTTGTGTGTTAGAAACACCCAGCCCTGGATCATAATCTGCAATACGGCGGCGCATGCCCATGATACCCATGCTCATCTGGCCAAAACTCATTACCCAGAAGCCCGGCACCATTAGCCAAAAATGCAGTTTGCCCAGCGACTCTTTGTACATGTGCCCCGTAATTTTGGGATACCAGTAGTACAAAGCCGCACAGAAGGGGAAGATAAAACCACCAAACATCGTCGCATGGAAATGCCCCACAACCCAATAGCTGTCATGCAAGTGCATGTCGGTGGGGATCGTGCCGAGAATAGGGCCAGTTACACCACCAATCAGGAAGACGGAAATTGCCCCCAGCACAAACAACATCGGCGTCTCAAACGACAGCTTACCTTCCCAAATCGTAGCCACCCAGCTAAAGAACTTTACGCCCGTAGGAATCGCCACAGCCATGGTAGATAGCATAAACGGCACGCGCAGCGCATCGCTCATGCCAGATACAAACATGTGGTGCGCCCACACCAGGAAACCGACCAGCGCAATGCCAATACTAGACAAAGCAATCCAGCGGTAGCCAAACAGCGGCTTGCGTGAGAACACCGGCAGCAGTTCGCTGATGACACCCAACCCCGGCAGCACAAACACATACACCACGGGATGGGAGTAGAACCAGAAAAGATGCTGGTACAAGATGGGATCACCACCGTTAATCGGGCTAAAGAAGGTTAGCCCCAATGTTCGTTCGGCAATGGTCATGCTCAACGCCACACCCACGGTTTGCGTAGCTGTGAACTGAATCAACGAAGCCGCCAATGCCGCCCACACAAAAATGGGCATACGGAAGAGGCTCATGCCCTTGGCCCGCATCGTAATAGTAGTCACAATGATGTTGATCGCGCTGGCAATGGACGAAAAACCGTTCATGTAAAAGCCGAGCAAGAAAAGCTGCACACCAACCGATTGCGTATTCAACGACAAAGGCGCATAACCAACCCAACCAGTATCCCATCCGCCAACAGCCATGCCTGCCAGGATGAGCATAATCGAAGGCACACCAATCCAGTAGCTAAAGGCATTCAAGCGGGGGAAGGCCATATCGGAGGCGCCAATCATGAGCGGCACCAGGTAATTGCTCATAGCGCCAACCCCCAGCAAAATGCTGGCAATCATGACAATGCCGTGGGCGCTGAACAAAGTGTTGTATTGATCAAAGCTCAAGAACTGCATGCCCGGCTGGGCCAGCTCCAACCGGAAAAGAATGGCAAAGATACCACCCACAAACAAGACAAAGATGCTGGTTACGCCATACTGAATACCAATTACTTTATGATTCACATCCACGGTGAAGTAGCGGAACCATTCCGGTTTACCTTCAGGCGCGCCGTGGCGCAACGGGGTTTTGTGCCCGCCCATCCACAAGAACCAGTCGGTAAGGGCACCGGCAAAAAGCAGCGAACCAAAGACGCTCAAAATACCGCCTAGCACCATGGCCCCTTCCACAAGCAAGCCGGTTTCCAGGCCCATCAGGGCGCGTATGCCGTTTACCAGTCCATTGCCAAGGAGAAAGAAGATTACCTGCCCAGACAAAGCCCAGACCAACGACGTTTCCGAGGCAAAGTAAAGAAAACGGCCGAGTTTCATATGCTGGAACATGCCCAGGCCACTGCCCAAACCGATGATCACATGCACCACAACCAGCAGAATGGCCACGGCGTTGATCAGAACCGGATAGACTGAATCCAGGGTAGAAGCGGGAATGAGCAAAAACTCTAGCAAAAACTTGACGAAAGCGGCCACTGGCTCAGCACCAAAGATAGCTAACACCAGCGCAGCCAAGATACCGCCGATCACACCGCCAAAAACGGCCGCAATCGCGGAATACGCAAATCTTGAACGAACAACTTTAAGTATTGTCAACATATGATCTCTTCCTCTCCTACTGGTCCAATGTTTGCATAAAGGCAATCAGGTCAGCAATCACGTCTAACTCGGCACCTTCACTGGCCAGAATTTCCGCTTGCAGATCATTGATCCGCTGTTCGTAGTCCTGGGGCATTATGTTGGGATTAAAGCCCGCTACAATTTGGTCATTGGGAGCAACAATTGAGTGGCGGATGTAATCATCATTCACGACAACAGTTGTGCCATCCGTTAGCGCCTCTTCACGCCCATAAATACCCTGCCAGGTTGGGCCAACACCAGTTGTTCCGTCCAGAGTATGGCAGCCCGCGCAGCCCAACTCAGTATAAAATTGTTGACCACGTTCTTCAGAAGACAAATCTGAGTAACGGAAAGCGGAATCAATCAGGAATTGCTCAAAGTCTGCCTGGGACACCACTTCAACCTCGGCAAGCATACCGGCATGGCCCGAGCCGCAAATTTCGGCACAGCGCAGACGGTAACTGCCTAGCTGAGTGGGCGTAATGCGCAGCGTTTTCACAGTGCCCGGCACCAGGTCCTGCTTGACGCGAAATTCAGGCACCCAGAAGGAGTGCAGCACGTCTTTGGATTCCAATTCCAGCACCACAGGCTGATTGATAGGCAAGACCAGGCGATTAGAGCGAATATCATCTGCCGGGTATTCAAAGCTCCAAGCCCACTGTTCACCCACCACCGAAACTGTCATTTCGTTGGTTTGCTCTTGAGTGATTTCACCCAAGATAACCGTGCCGTAGACGCCAAAGCCAATCACTACCAGGGTAGGAATGACGGTCCAGGCAATTTCCAGACCAGTGTGGCCGTGAACGTGCGGACCATCTTCGGTGTCACCGGGACGGCGGCGGAACACAGCCACGGAGTAGAGCATCATCACCATGATAAACGCAAAGAGAATGGCCATCATGATGAAGTGACTTTGGAAGAGGGTGTCGATAGGGCCAGCTTGTGTGCTAGCCGCTGTCGGCAAATCAAACATCCAGTTGAACAGGAAGTATAAACCGGTAGCGGCAACCAGCGTTAGCACAGCAACAGCGATAGCGTGCTTGAATTTTCCCATAGTTTTGTTTTTCCTTAGTCGTTTTTGGTGTAAAAGCGGCAATGGCCTAAGGGCCAAAAAGGGGATCCGCTTTTAACGACAAATAAACAGCGAGCAATTCTATAGTCTAGCCTGCGTTGATGTAGACCATAAAGCCAATGCCCAGGCCAAGCATGACAAGTCCAGTAATGAGAATCGCAACAAAATCCCACGGGATCTTGTTGTAATCAGTTGTATTAATGGCTTCCAATCTTTGCGGCCGCAACCGCACACCCATTACGATGAGAGCAATGAGGACCATCACACCAAAGACGGGCGTGGTGACGCTCACAATACGGCCGTTCATTTCCGTGACCCCCTCGGGGAAGAAGTTACGTACGACCACCATCGTGGCAAAGCCGACAAACATGAGGGTGATGAGCGCATTGCTGATGACCGACCAACGCGGCATTTTGTGTGAAGGCATGGGGTCTGTGGTACGGCCGTTGCGCAGTTCCTTGATTTTCTCCCGTTGGCGTTGGTCTAGTGCATTTTGGTGCGCCTTATACGCTTCGCCCTCTACAGTATTCTCGCGAATGCGCGACAGCAGCTTAAAGAGGAAGGACAAGATACCGCCAACAACAATGATGCCACCGATGACCGCCCCGGCCACCAGAGCCAGAGCCACAAATGGTGACAAGGTATCCGGTATAGCCTCTGCCAAAGATGCCAGCGGACCCGCAGCTAATGAAGTTTTGAGCGCATCCAGATGAATGGGTTCTGGTTCGTACGGGACGGATGTCGTCGTGCCACCGCCAAAAGAGATGGATGGCAGCGAAAAGGCATTGGCTAAGGCTGGCCAAACGGCCGTAATCAGGGCAAACAGTACCAGCAAGCCCAGTAAAGGCAGCCATGTTTTCCACGATTCAGGTCTGTTCAAGGGTTCTTCTCCTGCCGGGGTCTCGCATTCAAGTATGTTGTTTTTGCGAAAAGGCTCCGGTCGCCAAAAGTTCGTCTATGTTTAGATGCAAGGTTTATAAGATGGGTTCGACAACGACCTCAATTTAACCATCAATTTGCTGCCACATCAAGTGAATATGGGTTGTTCTGCCTCGTTTGTGGATTTTAGCACAATCTATTTCTCAGGCAAAAGCCGTTCACTCCTGCTGCCGACGCGAAAACGGCCGTTTAAACAGTGACGGTTTAGCGGGTTCGGCGGGTTGAGAACGGCCGTTACGCTCATGCAAATCTTCCCGCAAAGAAAGCAGCGTCCGATGATACAACGATTTGATAGCCCCCTCGCTCCGCCCCATGATATCGCCAATCTCTG
Source organism: Ardenticatenaceae bacterium (assembly GCA_020634435.1). GTDB lineage: Bacteria > Chloroflexota > Anaerolineae > Promineifilales > Promineifilaceae > Leptofilum. Next base: position 139,371 of record JACKBS010000005.1, read on the forward strand.
CATTGGAGAGACGCTCAACAAACTTCAAAATCAGCAGTTCTTGCCGGTCAGATGGTAACCGCCGAATAGAAGACAGCAATGAGGCTTTGTCTTCCATAAACTGCGTGGCAAATTCGGGGCTTTCCTCCCCTACGTGCCAATGCGTAATGTCATCCAGCGCCACAATCTGACGGCGGCTGTGATCACGGTGCCAGTTGGCCACCAGGTTATGAGCAATCCGATACAACCAAGCGGAAAATGGTACTCCCTGATCTTGATAGCGGGGTATGTGCTTCATCGCCCGCACAAAAATTTTGGCCGTCAAATCTTCTGCATCGGCCGCATTGCCGGTGCGGTAGTAGACATAATTATAGATTCGATCCACGTAAAGCTCATAAAGCTGGCCAAACGCTTCTTTATCTTCTTTGGCACGCTCAATCAGCGCTTTTTCATCTTCGGGTGAACTCAACGGTGCCTCTTCCTAAATACAACGCTGCCAGATGGTCTGGCTGCCTTTCGTCACAAACTTTGTGCGAGGGCGCAGTATATCAGATGCCAGAACGCCTGCCTAACAAACCCAGCCGTAAAGCGCCGTTTAACCGTAGATGAATCGTGCTTGACGGCCCATCGGCGCTTCGTTATGCTCCACTTTGATGAGGCAGAATTTGAGTAACCATGATCCAACCCCTGAAGGACGCGGCGGCCTATTTGGCTCACTCTTGCTGTTCATTGTGCTCCTCTTTTTTATTGGAGCTGTTATGAACCAGGACGGGCGACATACGGCCGTTGCCAGCGTCAATACCCCTACGGCCGAATCCAACGCCCTCGCTACCGTACAACCCACACCCACCATCGCCGACACCGCTACCCCCACAAACACGCCGACGCCAACGCAAACCCCTACGCCGACGAACACCCCCACAATCACGCCAACCAGCACCCCAAGCATCACACCCAACCCGGCATGGACCGCGACCCCCAGCCCAACGGCACCGCCACTCCCCACGCCAGTGGACAGCATCAGCACCACCCTATCCATTCCCGTGCTGATGTATCACTACATCAGCATCCCACCAGAAGGGGCCGATGAATACCGGACTGACCTTTCTGTGACCCCAGACAATTTCCGCGCCCAAATGCAGTACCTGGCGGACAACGGCTTCACACCTATCGATTTTTACACGCTGTCCCGCGTCATCACCAACCATGAGGCGCTGCCACCACAGCCCGTCATCCTTACTTTTGACGATGGTTACATCGACATTTACCAGACGGCTTATCCCATCCTGCAAGAGTTTGGCTTTATTGGTACCTTCTTCATTCCTACGGAATTTATTGACTCTAACCGGGCAGGCTACATGACCTGGCCCATGATCGAAGAGATGGCCGCCGCTGGGCACCGCTTTGAGCCCCACTCCCGCACCCACCCGGATCTGCGCAATCGGGACAACGATTACCTGATTTGGGAAATCCTTGGCCCGCAGGAAACATTGGCGGCGCACATTGGCTACACGCCACGCTACTTCGCCTATCCCTCTGGCCGATATGATGATGCGGTTGTAGCCATGATGCAGCATCTCGACTTTTGGGGCGCGGTTACCACGGCGGGCGGCGACCAGCTAGGTTTTGAGAATCGCTACGTCTGGCCGCGCCTGCGCATCCGCTACGATACGCCGCTGGAGGAATTTGCGGATGTGGTGTATTTGCGCTGGAATGAATGACAAGGTGCGGGGAATTCACCAACCAAAATCCTCCCTCCAAATGCGTTAACGCAAAATCTATATTTCTCCGACGAACTTCTTATATGGCGCATACATTTTTCTTACGTTTTTCCTCAAAAATGTTCTTCATAGTCATGAAAACAAGGGTGTAGGTGACAGCCACTCTATTAATAGAAATGTTTACTCCGGCGGTCACCTTCCATTGCAAAACGTAATCAAAATAAAACCAGAGAAACAAGGTATAAGGAGTGCAGAAAGATGACAAAAGTAGTTCGTTGGAGCCCGATGAATCCCGCAAGTTTGTTTAATGAGGTTGATCGTTTGTTTGAACGGCCGTACGCCCGCACTGCTTCTGAATGGAGCATTGCCCTGGACGTAGCCGAAACAGAAGAGGCATATCTGGTAAAAGCTACCGTGCCCGGCATCAACCCCGATGAGATGGAAATTACCCTGGAAGACGGCGTGCTGTCTCTGAAGGGCGAGATAAAGCAAGACGAAGAAGTGGAAGAAGCAAAATATCACGTGCGGGAACGCCGCTATGGTTCTTTCAGCCGCAGCATTCGCTTCCCGATGGCCGTGAACGGCGACGCAGTTGAAGCCACTTACACCAACGGTGTGCTCAACCTCAATATTCCCAAAGCGGAAGCCGCCAAACCAAAACGTATCGTTGTAAACGCCAGCTAAATTAGCTAACCAATACCCTCATACAGCAAAAAGAGCCTTGCTTGACACGAGCAAGGCTCTTTTTTTACGAACGATCGGCGAAAACGGCCGTTCCTCTCCCCTTTTCTAAAAAAGCAAACCAAGCTGTCTAAATCGCCCGCATCCGGTTGTTGCGCTTGTTGTGCTCCACCTCGGCCAGCCCCAGTTCCTCCATCAGCGGCGGCATGTACATGCCAAAGCGACCGCGAAACCCTTTCTTCAAGCCATACCAGCCGCCAAGCGGATTCTCTGGCGAGCGTGCCCAATGCTCAACGGTACCTTCTTCGGTCTCCTGCTTTTCGTCTTTACTGCCCAGCAGCATCCAATCGCCGTGTGCCTTAAGCATGGCGTGCAGGTCGGCCAGGGCGCGGTAATCGTAATGCAGCACCGTGCTGCCCACCGTGCAGACGATGATTTCCCGGCCATCTTTCTCGTCGATGTACATTTCGTAATCGGCAGTTTGTGGCGGGGTTTTCAACTTCCAGGGGTTGTCCTTCGTTCTTTTTTCCAAGATTTTCTCCTTATTGTCCGCAGATTTTGCGGATTTTTGGTAGCCAGGTACGCCGTCAAAAATTTTTCACCGCAATGGACGCGGAGGACGCAAAGGTTTTCTGTTTCATTTTTTGCGCTCTACGCACTCTTCGCGGTTCATAATCTGGCTACCTGTATTAAGAGATCGTCGATTCTCAATTTTTCTCGTTTTGAATTGTTTCCGCTTCCTTTTTTAAGTCGGCGGCGAATTGCTCAAAAGATTGGTCGAACGGCGGGATAAAGCGGGCAAACAAGGGGAAGAACGGCCCACCAATCTTTTCGCGCATCGTAAAAACAACGGCACCGCCTGGGCCCTTTTCCAGGGTGTAAGTACGGCTGCCCTGGCTGTCGCCCCACACCAGACGGCGCTCCGGTTCCAATTCTTTTACCTTCAGGGTGAAGGTGCGCTTTTCGTCCAGGGTGGATTTGAGCTTGAGCGTTTGTCCTGGCCGAATGTCGCCTTCAAGAGCAATGACAGTGCTGTTCCAGCGCGGGAAGTCGGCGGCGTTGGTAAGCAGCGACCAGATGATGGATGGGTCGGCGTGGATAGTGGTGCGCACGGCCGTTTCCCGGCTAAACATCGTCTTTGTCGTAACCGCCTTCCCATCCTGAACTTGCGCTAAATTTGTCATTTTTCAACTCCTTTTTCTTCTTTAGACGAACCAGGGCCAAAAAATGATAGGATTTTCACAAAATTCGTTGCGGAAAAATCCTGTTACCGCAAAGGACGTTAAGCCCGCAAAGATTTTTGCTACTCTTTGCGTTCTTCGCACGCTTTGCGATTCAGTTACTCTTCTGCCGGTTTTTCGTCCAGGTACGCTGCCATTACCTGCCGGTTGTGCTCCAGATGATGCAGTTGCAAAACGGCCGCTCCCGATTCAAACGGGTCCAGCTCCTGCAAAATTTGCAGCCGCAGGTCAAACAGCCGCTCCTTGCTTTCATTTTCCGCATCACGCACCATCTGGATTTTTACCGCTTCTTCCTGACTGTTTTGCTTGGGATTAAAAATGCCGTTCAGCTCGGTGCACTGGTAACACACCCCCTGCTTGTTGATGAGCGAACAGCGCGCCTCAAAAATGTCGATCATCTTGCCCCGCCCCACATGCAGGTAATACTTCACCATCGCCTCAGTCTGGTTCATGATCTGGGCAATTTCTTTGACGCTAAAGCCGTACACCTCTTTCAAAAGCAGGGCAAGCTGATGCTCCAGCGGTAGCGATTTGGCCACGCAGGTAAAACAAAAAGCTATGTGCTCCTTGATCTCAAAATGGCCCTGCGGCGAAGTGTGCCGGATTTGCATCGCCTCCTGGAAAAATTGCGGATTGCTCAGAGCTGCCTCCTTGCAAATATCCGTCACGTTTTCTGGCCAGCGCTGGCGGGTGCGTAGCAGGTCGCGGGCTAGGTTGGCGGCAATGGCAAACACCCACGTCTTCAGCGACGACTCCCCCCGAAAGCTGCTGATGCTCGTTTGGGCTTTGATGTAGGTGTCCTGCACCAGGTCTTCACTGTCCGGCACGCTGGCCGTCATGCGCAGCAGAAAGGATTTAAGCTCGCCTTGAAACGATTCAAATTCACCAGCCAAATATTCTACATTCATTTGTGCCTCTCAATTAATCAGGAAAAGCGTGGGGTCTCGCCCATTGTAGACTGTTTGAGAATTTTGCACGACTTGTTTGTATTTAGCTACCGCGCATGATCCAGGAAAAAGTCTAAGATCAGCTCGCTGGCGTTAATTTCCTGGCTGACCACGCCGACCAGCTTGGGGCTGAGATAGGGCTGGCCGCCGGGCCAGGTATGCCCGCCACCCACCACACGCACCAGGACCACCTCGGTGTTGTTAGCACAACCGGTGTAAGTTTCGATGGTAACGGCCGTTCCGTCCTCAGCATCACTATCAGGCAGTTCAACTACGTCGGGGGTGGTCGCACACCCATCATACCCTCGGAATCGCTCAATCGTTTCTTCAGTAGACAAAATTTCGCCCCGGCTGCGGCTAAAATCAAACAAACGCACTTCCCCGCCGTCGAAAGGCACAATCGGATCATCGGTACCGTTCACAATCATGACGGAAATGGGCTGCGATGGCGCGGCATCCGCCAGGGCCACAGAAAGCTGTGCCGCCACGGGCGCGACTGCTGCGATCTTGTCCGTCAGGTCCACCGCCAACCGCACCGACATAAATCCCCCGTTGGAGATGCCCGTGGCATACACGCTGGCCGGATCAACCCCATAGTCGGCAATCATGTGGTCAATCACCGCCGACAGAAAAGCAAGATCGTCTACATCTTCACAATTGCGATCGTCGGCCAGGTGCTCGGAACGGCCGTCGCACCACTGATTGTCGATACCTTCAGGGAAAACCAGCACCACACCCTGCGCCTCGGCCGCTGGAATGAGCGTATCGGCTGTACTTTGATTAAATTTCAGCCCCTGGCCGCCCCCGCCATGCAGAGCCAATACCAGCGGCGCGGCGTCTGTCTTGCTAAATTCAGGTGGAAAATGAATGTGGTACGTCCGCGTCACGCCGTCAATGTCCAGCGTTTCGGTGACGTAGTCAGCCGCATTTGGCCTGCGGCAAGCCGCTACCAGCACAACCAAAATCAAAGCAGAAAGAAGATATCGCCGATACATAATGCCTCCAAATCAAACCAAAGATTGCCAATACGCTATGGAGATATAACGGCCGTTGCCCCAAAAGTTGCAAATTACGTGGGTAAAGTCAGCGTGTAGGCCATGTTTCCCGCCGGGTCACGCTCTTCTTGGAAGCCCATGCGCTTGAGATATTTGGCGTGAATGCTATTGTGTGGTGTGCTCAACAGCTTGCAAATACCGTGCTGCTGGAAAAACCCAGACTGGTAATAGAGGTAGGTGCCAATCTTAAAATCACGGTAAGACGGAATGACAAAATCGAGGTAGACGTGAAATTCGCCCTGCTCATTACGCTGGCCGATGAATAAGCCCGCAGGCACCATATCGCGCAGGACAAAAATGATGAGCTGCTTTTCGCTGGGCGCAAAGCGGTAATCGGGAATAAAACGTTCAATGTCCGCCTTGTAAAAGTTGAGGAAGGTGCGCAGATAGGCGGAACTGCTGTCAACATCTAGCAGCTTGAAATACTCCTTGCTCGTGTAAATTCGGTAAAGAAAGTAGAGGTTCACTACAACTATAACCGCGTTAACAGCCGCAATCGGGTACGCGCCAATGAGCAAGCCGTAGATGAAAAAGGCAATTGCCCCGGCCAGGTTGATCAGCCGCAGCTTGAGCACCGAGCTCATCATCAGCGAAATGGCTACCAGCACCGATGCCAGGTAGCCGAGCAGTTCAAGATAAATTTGCATAGGGGGACCTCATATTTTTGGCGGGGAATACGGCCGTATCCACCCACCTTCCCTTCAAAACTCATTCGCGAGACAGTCTAGCAGAAATCTGTACGCTTGCGCAGTTGAATAGCGCTTTTGGGGGAGTAGGGCACAGTTGTGCCTCAAACTGAATTATGTTAATATCTTCCCCAGTGCAAGAATGCCACCTGTGAGAGAAAAATCGATGAGTGAACTGAACGCAGAACGTGCAAAAATGTTGGGAGACCTGGTGCAAAAAGCCAGAGAGCATTTTGGGCGCACCAAGAAGGAATGTGCGGCCGTTCTTGGCCTGAACGCCACCACCTACAACCAGATCGAATCGGGCGAATATCCCATCTCCCTGCCCCAACTTGAAGCCATTGCCCTCTTCCTCAACATCCCCATGGGCTACTTCTGGGGCAGCGAACCGCTCAAAACCGAGTCGGAAATTGACTTTACCAGCCTCATCGACCTGCGCCACCGGGTCATTGGCGTGCTGCTTAGCCAACAGCGGCTGCGCAACCGGCAATCCACGGCCGAACTGGCCGAAGCCATCGGTGTGGATGAAGACACCATCAAAGCCTATGAAATGGGCCAGGAGCCGGTTCCGTATTTGCACCTTGAACAGCTGTGCCGCCAGCTGGACGTCTCCATCAACTACTTCCTCGACGATCCGCATGGGCCTTTAGGACGGCATGAAGCCAAACAAAAGCTGGAGCGCCAATTCCAGCGCATGGCCCCGGAAATGCAGGCCTTTTTGATCAACCCCGTCAACGTCAGCTACCTAGACACCGCCAAAAAGCTCAGCGAAATGGACGTGGAGCAGTTGCGACAGGTGGCCGAAAGCCTGCTGGAAATCACCTATTAATTACCAAATTGCTCAATTACCTGATTATTAAATTAGTCATTGTGTAACTGAGTAATTGGGTAATTGACTGCCCAATGAGCAACTCGCTTTCCCCCCAAGAATTAAAAGATGAAGGATTACGCCTGTTTCAGCAGGGCAAACATGGCCAGGCGCTGAGCACGTTTGAGCAGGCCGCTGCGGCTTTTGCCGCGCAGGATGATATTGGCAACCAGGCGGAAATGCTGAACAACATGGGCGTTATTTTGCGGGTGCAGCGGCAGATGGATACGGCCGTTACCACCCTCACCCAAGCCGCCAACCTCTTTGCCCAACTTGGCGACCACGCCCGCCACGCCCAAACGCTGGGCAACCTGGGCGACCTCTCCGCGCAGCAGAAAGCATACACTGACGCCGCGCGCCATTACAGCAACGCCGCCGCTGAATTTGCCCAATGCGGTGAGAAAGAAAAACAGGCCCAGGTGCTGCGTGCCCTGAGCCTGATGGAGTTGCGTCGTGGCCAATGGCTGGCCGCGGTGATGCGTATGGAAGAAAGTTTGCTGGCGCGTCCTCGTTTGACGTTATCCCAACATCTGTTTAAATGGCTCCTCCGCTTTGCTTCAAAACTTATGCACGGCGCGTAGCCGTGAGCAGTAATCCGTAAGCGGTAAACGGTAAACCGATTACCGGTCACCGACCACCGACAGCTAGTCAACAATGACCGAAAATCGCTGAATCAGGTTATAGCCGACAAACGGACCCAACCAGCCACACGGCATCACCAGCAAGGCCAGCCAACCAACCGGACCACCCTGCACAAAGCGCTCGGGGGCCAGAAGGGCATCGCTGGGGTTCAGGCCCGCGCTGGTAGCCAGGGAGACAAACAAGGATTGGCTGACCAGTAAAACCAGCAAGGTAACGGCCGTTACCACCAACCGTTGATTCCAGGATTCCAATCGCCACAAAGAAAAAGCAGCAACAATAATAATAGACCAGCAAATCATATAAAGTGTGGGCATGGTAACCTCCTCAGCAATTGTTCAATCGGTTAGCAATACTGTTGTCAGGATAACGCTTCTGCGGTCGGGTTGCTCTATGGTTTTAAAACGGCCGTCTAACGGCTTCCTGACGCTGTGCCTGTAAAACGATTCCTCTGCCAGAAAAGTTCCCGCCAATCTAAACAAATCTTTAAACCCAATGGGAAGCGGCCTGTAAAGGCGCTAAAATAAATGGCAGATCACCTAAACAACCACTCATTACTTGTAGCAACAAATAGAAAACAGGAGAAAAAAGATGACTGTTGGCGAAATGGCCCCCGATTTTGAACTGACCACCGATGAAGGCACCACCGTAAAACTGTCCGACCTACGCGGGCAGAAAGTGGTGCTCTTTTTCTACCCCAAGGCCGACACCCCCGGCTGCACCACCCAGGCCTGTGGCTTCCGTGACAACTACCCGGTGATTGAAGCCGCTGGCGCGACCGTGCTGGGCATCAGCCCAGACACCCCCGAAGACCTGGCCAAATGGCGCGCTAAGATGGGCTTCCCCTACAATCTACTGGCGGATACTGACCATTCCGTGGCCGAAGCATATGGCGTGTGGGGCGAAAAGAAGATGTACGGCAACTCCTACATGGGGATCATCCGCAGCCACTTTGTCATTGATGAAGACGGCCGTTTTGCCGACACGCAAATCAAAGTGAGCCCGCAGGACAGCGTGGCCAGAGCCGTGAAGTTTTTGGAGAAATAAGTGAGTAATTGGGTAATTCGGTAATTGGGCCAAATTACGCACTTACCTAATTACCCAATCACCTTTCTTCTCACGGTCCGATTGTCACGATAACTGGCAGCACAAAACGGCCGTCTGGCATCTCTCCCCCATCTTCAACAAATACCGGCAGGCGATTGAACTGTCCCAGTGTAGGCTGGCTGTAAAAGCCTACCGCCAGCTGGTAGCTACCCGGCGGCACATCGGTCAACGGCAGCGAGAGGCGATCCTGAATAACTTCGCCGCTGACCCACTGGCTGGTCGGATAGCTGCCATAGCGCGGCGGGCTGTCGTTTTGCGCCAGCGGCGCACCACCCTCCGCCACGTCAATCAGATGCACAAACCGGATGTAATCGGTCTGCCCGTCGGCCAGCGCCTGCCACACCAGCGTTAGATCCAATGCCTCATTCGTCTGGCTTAATTGGTAACCTTGCAGCTGAATTTCTTCGCCAAAAACGGCCGTTGCTGCTTCCATTTCCTCTGGCAAAACAAACACCGGCTCCGTGGGTTGGAACTGCCAGCCAGCATCTCCCTCTACCAGTTCACCCAGCCGCCGCGTTAAAACAACCGCCTCAGGATTAGCCGCCTCATACAGCTGCGCCACCAGGACAAACGGCCGTTCATGATTTTCCTCAGCCGGGGGCAGCGGCATCGTCAGCCAGTCGTTGACCCACTGCCCAGCAGGCCAACCAGAGCTGGGCAAAAAGCCGTAGCCTGGCTGCGTATCCACCAGCCGCAAAAATCGCCCCTGCGCATCGGTCAGGCGCAGAGCAACATTGTAGTTTTGGCTAATCGGCTGCGGTGTAAACCAGGCTAGCTGCACGGTCAGGCGATCCCGTGCGGACTGCGTCACGCCCACACCGCGCACGGTAAGCTGTTCAGCCGTTTCGCTCCCGGCACTTCCCACTACCCGCAGCGGTGATAAAAAGATCGCGTCCCGGCTGCTGCCCGCTGGCGTGAGCGCACGGCCGTTGGCCAACGTCAGACGCGGCACAAACAGTCCCGTAGGCGCATTTTCCGGCAGCGTCAGTTCAAATGTGGTCACTGCTGCTCCGGGCAAAGTTTGTTGGGCGATGGCTGGCGGTTGCAGTTCGGGCACGGTGGGCCAGTTGATCGCGGGAGAGAACAGTGCCAGGGTGACGGCTTCCGTTGGTGGAACGGCCCACGCCAGCTCGATAAGAATTGCCTCGCCGGGCACGGCCGTTTCCGGCAGCGTAGCCTGGTGCAGCACCGCCCCGGAGCTAAACGTCACGCCATCTGGCTCTGGATGCAGATAGCCCATCTGCACAAAATCCCAGGTGCGCAGACTCGCCGCAGCATCCGCCTCTGGCCACAGTCGGGGCACCACTGCCAACACAAACAACCCTGCCAAAATTAATCCGGTTTGGCGATTCCAGCGGGGGCGACTCAACTGCAATAGCCAAATGGTGAGCAAAACTGCCAACAAAGAGGCGATTTCTGCGCCCCATCGAACCGGCGTGCGCCCCAAGCGAAGCTCAATCTGGTGCGTTCCGGCAGGAACGTCCAACTCAATGAGGCCACTGCCCGCAGACGGCCGTATTGCCACCACCTCCCCATCCAGCCGCGCCTGCCAACCGGGCCAGTGCAGCGTGGGGAAGATGAGCGTGCTGGGAACGGCCGTTTCTACAGTCCAGTTCTGGTAAGTCGTACGCCCTTCCTCAAGTTGGGCCGCGCTTAGCGCCCCGACCAGCGGCGTCACCGTCCAACGTTCGCCCATGTTGAGCCAACTGCTGGTGTACGGCCGTGGCTGCACCGTCGGCGGCAAATATTCAAAGCTAATCGTGGTGCCGATGTTGCCCGTGAACCATTCGTACTGCGCCAGAGATTCGGCGGTAACATCGGCATCAGTCAGGCGCAGATGATCGGTTTTGAGTTGGCCCAAACTGCTCACCAACAGCAAGGCAATGAGCGGCGGCGTCCACCACTGCGGTTTGGGCAGCGCCAGGGCCAGCGCCCCCACCGCCAGCGCCCCGCCAAACGCCTGCACCGACAAAAAGCGCCAGGGAAACTGGGTAAAGGAGAGCAGCGGCAAATACTGCCACAACAAATCGGACAGCGGGGTGAGCATGAAGGTGCTTACCGCCACCGTCAGTAAAATGAACAGTGCCGGAACCAGCATCTCCCGGTGCTGCCGCCAAAGCCAGAACAGTGCCAGCAGTCCAGGGATAAGAACGGCCGTTTGCACCAATCCCATGCGAAATGCTTCTCGATTGGCCACGCCGTAATCCACAAAAAAGGTAGCTTGCGTTAGCGGCAATTCGGCCGTGCCCAAAAAGTGATTGCTGTAATGAAAATAGCCGCTGGTCACCGTGCCCAACTGCGCCAGCGACTGCTCGGCCAGCGCCGGGACAAAAAACCAGGCGGACAGGGCAAAGGCTAGCAACAGCCCCAGAATGGGAGATTGGAGATTGGAGATTAGAGACTGGCTTTGCGCCCTCTGTGCTCTCTGTGGTAAATATTTGAGCAGCAGATAAAGCAGCAAAAACGGTGAGAAGATCATGGCCGAAATGTTGTGGCTGAGGATGAGCGCCGCATACGCCAGGGCAAACAGCGCCACCTGCCTGCGCCCGCCGCCAACCAGCCCATCCGCCGTTAAAATGACCAGCGGATAAAACGCCATCGCCCAAAATTCGGCCAGCGAATCGCCCCGTACATAAACATTCACCAAATGAAACGGGGCCACCGTGTACGCTGCCGCCGCGATCAATCCAGCCCATTCGCCTTTATAGCCCGGCCATTCATGGCCGGGTCTTCGACCAAACAAAACGACAACCCACCGCCGCACCAACGCAAACATGCCCAGCCCGGCCACTATGTACCCCAGCAGGTGCGACAAATGAATGGCGCGCACGTAGCTAAAGCCCAGCAGCCGAAACAAAAAGGTGATGTAGATGGAGAGGGGCGCGTAGAAATTGTAGAAGGGGTAGCCATAGCCGTAATTGGCGTCGGGCATCCAGCGGACGGGGAAATGACCATCGAGTACGGCCGTTTCCAACTGCTGTAACCGCTGTAGCAAAAACGGGCTGTCTCCCCCACCACGCGTGTTTAGCAGGCCCGGCTGCGACAGTTCCGGCCAGGCAGCTACCAGAGCAATCAGCAAAACCGCCAGCCAAAACCAGCGCGTGCGGGCAGAGTCAGTCAAGAAAATGTCCTTCGGGGTGGTGGGAACGCGCTGCGTGTGTTGCGATAGGCATCACGCCACACGCAGCAAAGATATGGATACGGCCGTATTTTACGCTTCCGGGTCTGGCTCCAGGCGACCCCCACGCACGGTGCCACCCAATACCAACCCCGCGCCAATCAGCACCAGGTTTTTGATGATGTACTGCCCTTCCAACGTCAGGCCGTAGGGAAATTGGGTCCAGACGGCTTCTGGCAGCACCACCAGCGGCAGCGCCGTGCCGGGCATCTGCAAGAAGAGCAGCAGCAGCGTCAGCCGCATAAAAATGCCAAACATCAACCCAAGGCCAATAGCCATTTCCCAGACGGCCAGCACGGGAATAAACCAATCTGGGTTGACAAAGTAAGTGGTGTGGCGCACCAATTCTTCGGCGGGGCTTAGCCCTGGCACCAGCTTCAACGCACCAAACCAGAAAAACACAATACCCAGGCCCACACGCATAACCGTCATGCCATAGCGGGCCATCCAAGTTGTAATTTGTCTATCGATCCGGTCGAACTGTGTTTGAAAGTTCTCACCGAATGGTAGCTGCTTCATTATCCATCCTTTTTAAAACTAAAGATGCGACGCACTCACTTGTAAAGTAAAAATTTATCAGGCTCGTCAACTTGTCATGCTGAGGTCCCCCGAAGCATCCCGCCCGCTTGACAAACAGTCAAACTTTGATCCAGCCAGAGCATCTAAAGCTTAGTCCTTGCGGGATTCTTCGCTTCGCTCAGAATGACAAAATCACTTACCTGATTATCTTCTCAGACACCAAAAGTGCGTCGCACCTTCATAAAAAATCAATAATTTAGGCCGCGCGGCGCAGTACCACAAAAAGAATGCCACCCAGCAGCAGCACGGCGACCACTAGCAAAATTAGGCCGCTGTATGAGGCCAGGCCGCCGCTTTCTGTTTCGGTTGATGTAGTATCTGCTTGGTTGTCCACCGTCACGGTCGGCGTGGCATCCGGGCTGCCCGCATCGGCCACCTCATCGGGCTGTTCGCTGGTGTCCGTAACCGCGTCCATGCGGATGCGGCTGCCAAACTGTACGCCAGCGGTCTGCCCCGCTTCGATGTTCACCGTAGCGTTGCCCGCCGTGGTCATCTCCAACGGTCCAGGCACAATCTGCTCAACTTGGTAAGCGCCCGGTTCTAAACCTTCAAAACAAACCGGTTCGCTGGTACCGCTAGAAACTGCCTGGGCCACCACCTGGCTGCTGTTGGCCACGCGGAACGAAACGCTGCCCATAAATCCTTCATTGGGGTCCTGCTGGCCGTTGCCATTATCATCGGCGAAGGCGTTGACGCAGAGGGTTGCTCCAGGCGGGGTTGTGGGAGTTTCGGTAGGTGCCTCGGTGGGTACGGCCGTTTCCGTGGGTACCAACGTAGCGGTGGGAATCGGTGTGCTGGTTGACGGCGGCGGTGGTGGCGAGGTGGGCTGCGGCACCGGCGTATTGGTCGGTGGCGGGCCAACTTCGATCAGTTCGGCCGTATCGAACCACACATCCAGGTGCGCCCGGCACTGATTTACACCCTGCAAACCGTAGTCGGCGGCGGTAAACACGCTCACTTTGTCACCCGTGGCGGTAATTTCTACCGAAACTTGCTGCCACGTATCATGCGGTTGAATAAACCCACTCCACTTCACATCGGAGTCGTTCCATAAGCCGCTGCCGTTAGGGTCAATACCCACCTGCACGTCCATGCGCAGACCGCTTTCAGAGGGGGCCGGATAATCATCGTTGGAGGCACGGCCCCTGGCCCACACGGTAAAGCGATAGGTGCTGCCGGGCTTTACGGTCACGGTTTGCAACACGCCCGCCGCCCAGGTATCCCAGGAATTGCCCACATGCTGTGAGGCAGACCCGGAATTGATCAGCGGCGAGCTAGTGGTTTCCGCGCTCCAGTGCGGCTCTTTGTGGTAGCCGTTGGCGCAGTCGCTAAACAGGTCGGCGCTGCTGTTGCGGAACCAGCGCCCCCAGCCATTGGCAGAGCCATCGCTGTTGTAGGGCAGCTCAAAGCCCGGATTTTGCAGCAAATTGGTCTGCGCCACGCTGCGCTGCGCCTGACTGCCCAGACCCAACAGCAACAAAATAAGTAACAGTAACTTCATGCTATTTTTTTTCATGCATCTTCGTCCTCGGATTAATTTGATCGAGCCTGGTGAATGGCCCAAACCCCTTCTTCCAAATGGTAAAGCTCACGTACGCTTTCGGCCCAGATAAACGGCCGTTGCCATCAATAATATGCCGATCAGGATACCTGCGCCAATGAGAAACGGCCGTCCCGCACTGTTCTCGGCTGCACTGGATGGTGTATCCGCGAGTGGCGTATCGGCCTCATTGCCAATAACAACGGCGGGCTGCGTGGGTGAAACGGCCGTAACTGCCACCGTCGGCAGTGGGGTCGCGCCAATAAAACTGCCAAACCCCAACATCACCTGGTCCCCGGCATTCAGCACGACCGTGCGATTGCCGCTGTTGGTCAACGTCTCCGTACGCCCCACCGAGCGGGTAATCTGATAATTGCCCGGCGTCAAGTCGGTCAAACAATAAGGCTCAGCAAACCCATTGGTCACATAATTGGCCACAACGCCTTCGCTGGTAAAAACCGTAAACGCCACGTCTGCTTGCAGCGGTTCAACAGATTCCCGCTCACCATTCCCATTTTCATCGGTAAAAGCCACCAGGCAGATTACCGTAAGCGGCGGCGGGGGCGGTGTGTGGGAAGGTGTTGGCGGGGGGCGCGTGGCCGCTGCGGTGGGCGAGGCTTCTGGCGTGGCCGTCTCTGGCGGCGCAACGATGGCCACAATGAGCCGGTCGCCCGGCTGGATCAGCGCCGACTCGGTTAAATTATTCAGGTCCAACAGCTCGGTCAACGAGATGCCCGAACGGGCAGCAATGGCCCACAGCGAATCGTTGGGCTGCACAATGGCGTAAATGATGCCATCGGCATCCGGCGTGGCGGTGGGTTCCGTCTGGGCCAACAACACAGGCTGGGGCCAAAGCGCCCACAAACCTATGAACAACATGAGCCACATCCACCGCTGTTTTACGCCACTTTTGACCATTCTCAACAACGCCCTCTCCACGATTATAAGACGTTACGAATACTGCGGGCTGATTTCTCAGAAAAATCGCATCTGCGGGCAACGTTTACGGGGTGAGCTGCCAGCCATCTCCCAGATTCTCACCATCAGGGCCAAAGGCGAGCAGCCGTTCCAACGTGGCCGGATCATACAGCCCCACCCGAATGGTATGCTGGGCCGGGTCAAACGGCTGTGGCAGATACAAAATTCGTCGCTCCTGCACCCATTGGCCGGGCTGCCACCAATGGGCAAACCAGTACGGGCCACCAGGCGGCGCATCATCTTGAGTGACCAGGCCGTCGGCATCAAGCACGTGCAAAAAGGCTACCTGGCTGGGCAGTTCCGTGCCATTTTTCTGCCAGATCAGATCCACCTGGAGCGTTTGCTCATCTAGCTGCGTCACCGTGCCGCTTTGCAGCCAGAAACGGCCGTCAAAATTCACTGGCACACTAGCTGCGGGCAGCGGTGCGCTGGCATATCGCACATACAAAGGATACGGCTCTGGCTCTAAATCACCGCGGGCCAGACGGCCGTTCTGTACCACCACCATCTCTGCATCCGCCAGCAGTTGGGGCACAAATTCCAGCTCGCCAAACGGCCAGGTGTACAAGCTCACTGGCTGGCCCAACGCGGCAGGCGGCAAGCCAGCTTCCGGACGGTATAGCATCACATCGCTCAAATCGGCTAAAAATGGAATGCTGGGCCACCCCTTCTGGCTGGCCTCATCCCAAAACCAACGATCGAGGTAAACGGCCGTTCCCGCTTCCTCCTCATTCAACTCTTGGGCCAGCTCCGTCGCTGCCGCCTCAAACAGTAGCGCCGTGTCTGGCTGCCGACTGTAGTTAACATAATCGCGCGCGGTGAGCAGCAAACTGCCCGTCACAAGCAACACGACCAGCCCACCGCCTATTCGTTTAGGTAAGCGCGGCCATTGCCGCGGCCATTGCCACACCCAGGCCAAACCAAGCGCTGGCAAAAAGATGGCCGCGGGCAAAATCCCTACCGCGCGCAAAAAGTGGGGGGTATCTTCGGCCAGAATCGTTACGCCCAGCATGATGCCGGTCCACAGCAGCACGGTAACCGTCGCTGGTTTGCGCCAGTGGCGCAAGCACCACAGCAGGCCCAGCAAAAATGGCCCGGCCATGAGCCAGTCGAACAGCGGCCGTCCTCCCGGGTTATGGCGCAAAATCGTGTCGCCGCGCCAGAGAAACAGCCCCAGCGCCCGGCCTGTCTGCTGCCAGAGCGTACCCCACAGGTCACCGCCGTTGATAGCCGGGTTGAGGATCGACACCTGCCCGGTGCGCCCCAGCAGCAGGTCGGGATTTTGCAGGTAGAAAAGGGCAAGGGGAATGAGGATTACGGCCGTTCCCAACGCAAACCAGCCCACGCCCCGCCGCAGCCGTTCTCCCCGTCCCTGCCAGAGCAAAAATGCCCCGACTGTCAGCAGGAGCAACGGCGTAAAACGAATCGCCAGGTAGGTGTAGAAACCGAGGCCATAGGCCGCACCCGCCGCCAGCCACCAGCGCGGTTGATTGCGGCGGAACGCTTCTGTGCCCAGCCAGAAGGCCAAGGCCAGTACGGCAGGCAGCAAAATGGTGCGCAGGCCCAGGCGGCTCAGGTGCACCGGCCAGAGGGTGATGGCCCATAGCCAGGCCGCCAACAGCCCCACACGCCAGCCAAACCAGCTGCGCCCCAACTTGTACACCAGTAAGGTCGTCACGCTGCCCACCACGGCGGCAGCCAGCCGCACCGCCAGCACGCTCCGGCCAAACAGAGCAATGCTTAACGCGGTGAGGTAGATGTAGAGGGGTTCACGGCCGTTGTTGGCGGTAAAAAAAACGGCCAGATTACCCTGCAATACACGCAGCGCATCCAGCCCGTTAAATGCTTCATCTCGATACAGCCCAGGCGGCCAGTTACCCAAATTGTATAGGCGTAGGAAAACGGCCGTACCCAGCGCCAATAGTAATAAAGCCCATCCAAAAGTGGACGGGCTTCGGGAATTTTTATCGCGGATGTGCATACGTTACCTGTTTGTCAAAACGGGGCAAGTATAGCAAAATAGCCCCTTGCGTCAACCAGCACACCGGGGGCGAAAACAAACTTTCCAGACTAATTTTGAACGATTGAGTATGTGGTTTTAAGGAAAAAGATCCGCAAGTTTCATCGATCCCGTGAAGGTTTTTATCGGTGAAATCTGCGTAATCTGTGGATGATAGTATGAAAGTTTTAATGCTCTCGAAGGCGTGTCTGGTGGGCTCGTACCAGACCAAGCTAGAGGCCATTGCCCGGCATGAAGACGTTGATCTCACTGCCATTGTACCGCCCGCCTGGTATGATCCGGTCGCTCCGGTCAAGCTAGAACGTGCCCACACCGAGGGATACCGTCTGCTGGTTGATCCAATTCGCTTTAACGGCCAGTTTCACACTTACTACTTCCCCCGCCTCAAGCAGCGCCTCAGCGCCATTCGCCCTGATGTGGTACACATTGACGAAGAGCCGTACAACCTGGCTACGTGGCTGGCCATGCGGCAGGCGCGGCGCACCGGGGCCAAAACGCTCTTTTTTTCCTGGCAAAATTTGCGCCGCAGCTACCCGTTCCCCTTTAGCTTGATGGAAAAGCAGGTGCTGGCCCACATTGATTATGCCATCGTGGGCAACCAGGCGGCGGCCTACGTGTGGCGACAAAAAGGGTATCGTGGCCCGCTACAGGTAATTCCCCAGTTTGGCGTAGATGAAACAATTTTCCAGCCACCGGCCCAGCGCGACCGGGGACGTGGGTTCATCATCGGTTCGGCCAATCGGCGATTGGTGCCGGAAAAGGGCGTGGATTTGCTGCTGCGGGCGGTGGCCACGCTGCCCGGTGTATGGCGGCTGCACATTGCGGGCGAGGGTCCAGAACGGCCGTTTCTAGAAAATCTCGCCCGTCAGTTAGGCATCTGGGACCGGGTGCAGTTTGACGGGGTGGTAACTTCGGCCCAAATGCCGGGCTATTTGCAGCAGTTGGACGCCTTAGTGCTGGCTTCGCGCACCCTGCCCAACTGGAAAGAGCAGTTTGGCCGCGTGCTGGTGGAGGCGATGGCTTGCGAAGTTGCGGTAATTGGTGCGGACAGCGGCGAGATTCCCCACGTCATTGGCGAGGCGGGGCTCATCTTCCCGGAAGGCGACGAAGCGGCCCTGCATCAACAGTTGCTGACCGTGATGCAATCTGGCTCCTTGCGCGACGAATTGGGGCGCAACGGCCGTCAGCGTGTTCTTGCCCAGTACACTCAAAAACAAATTGCCGATCAGACGGTGGCGGTGTACCGGGAAATGGTCGCCGACCCATTAACCAAAACATAACGTTGGCGCAGATTGTAAACAGTCACACGCCAAATAAGGTATACTACGGCCCATGAGTGACGTGGTACCCCCCACAAGACAAAACACGGATCAATCACCTACGGAACCCAAGAAGCAGCGGCGCTCTGTGCGCATTATGGGCCTGCTGCTCATCATCTTCTCGGTGCTGATAGGCTGGTTTTTGCTGGTTGGCTTTTTAGGCTGGCAAAGCGGGCAGCAAGCGCTGGTTGATAAGCAAGAAGAACAGGTAAACCGGCAGATCACCCTGGCTCAGGAAAACATTGAGCAGGGCAGCTACGAGTTGGCTATCACCCGGCTGGATTGGGTGCTGGAACGCAATCCAAACTCTGCGGAGGCCAAGCAGCTGCGTGATCAGGCGCTGTTTGGTTTAGGCGCCACCCCAGAACCAACCCCGGTAACGGCCGTTACCGTCACCCCCGCTTCTACCCGTCTACCCACCGCCACCCCCGGCTCAATTGGCAGCCCCAACGAAGAGCTGCTGCGCATTCAACGGCTGGTGGCGACCAAGTTCTGGGAAGAAGCACTGCCCGCCCTGGTAGCCTTCCAGCAGCAGTTCCCTAGCTATGAGCGGGAAGAAACCGACCAGATGCTGTATGACACCTACATGAACTATGGCCTGGATTTGGTGCGCGGCGAGGAAGTTGAGCTGGGCATGTATTATCTGGCTCAGGCGCAAAAATTGGGCGATTTGCCGCAGCAGGTGAAAGATTACCAGACGTGGGCCCAGCTCTATACGCAAGGGATTTCGTTCTACGGGGTCAATTGGGATGCGTCGGCCTATTATTTTCGCGATTTGTGCCTGGCCGCCCCGTTTTACCAATCATCGTGCGATCATCTGTACACCGTGCTGGTTTCTTTGGGTGACCAGTATGCCTTTGCCCAGGATTGGTGCCCGGCGCAGGCGCTATACCAAGAAGCCAGCCAGCACCAGAGCAGCGGCGAGCTCACGAATAAGCGAACCCAGGCCCAAGAAAACTGTTTATTGGCTACGCCCACCCCATCTGAACCCATTACCGGCACCGTGCCCATTACCAATACGGGACCGATTACTGATACCGCAGCTCCTTTTGTTGCCCCGTCTTTTGCAGTACCGACGGCTCCCGCAGACGCACCGTAAATCATTGTATAATTTTCTGTATGGCCGAGAAAGGTGAACCGTTAAGCGAGCGAGAACTTGAGGTTTTGCAATGCGTTGTAGATGGCGCAGGCAATAAAGAGATCGCCACTGCTTTAACCATCAGTCACAATACCGTTAAGGTCCACCTGCGCAATATTTTTACCAAGCTGGATGTCACTTCCCGCACGGAGGCAACGACGGTAGCATTGCAGCAAGGATTGGCAACGCTGCACGGTGTGGTCAGCACAGAAACACTCGAAGCCGACGCCCCAGCGAAGCCTATTGCCGAAACCGAAAATGGCTCACCGACAAGTGACCTGGCTGTTTCAGACACAGAAACGGCCGTTCCATCCCTCCTCATCTCACCCCAACTCACCACAGAACCAGAGGTTGAACAGCGCAGCTTTTTGCCCCGGCGCATTTGGGGTATTGGCCTGGTGTTGATCGTGGTGGTTGCGGCCGTTTTTATTGGCTACCAGGCATTTGGCAACACCCTCACGCCGACTCCCACGCCGGAACCATTCGCCGAAAGCCGCATCACCGACGATTGGCTGCAAAGTCGCCCCCTGCCTGCGGCCCGGGCCAACATGGCACTGGTAGGCAACGGCCTGAACCTCTACCTGATTGGGGGCGAAACGGCCGTTGGCGTTACCAACGCCGTCTCCATCTTCAACACCTCAGATTTAGTCTGGCAAGAAGGCGCGCCCAAGCCAACGGCCGTTACCGAGATTACCGGCGCGGAGCTTTTTGGCGAAATTTACATCCCTGGCGGCAAATTGGCCGATGGCCAACCTACCAACATTGTGGAAGTGTACAGCCCGGCCAACGACAGCTGGCGTGCGACGACTCCTTTGCCAACGGGCGTTTCGGGCGGGCTGGTTCTCTCTGATGGCAGCTTCTTGTACCTATTTGGCGGCTGGGACGGGCAAAACTACCTGGCCGACGCCTACCGGTTTGATCCAGCGGCCAGCAGTTGGCAAATTTTACCCAGCATGGACACGGCCCGTGCCTTTGTCACTGGCGGCGTGGTAAAGGGAAGGTTGTACGTGGTTGGCGGGTATGATGGGGAACGGCCGTTAAACGAGTGTGCCTATTTTGATCCGCTGCCCACAGGCGACAATACCAACAGCCTGGGCAGCTGGCACCGCTGTGCCCCCATGCTGCTGCCCCGCGCTGGCGCAGGCGCTTCGGGCCTGCTCAACAAGCTGTACGTCTTTGGCGGCGGCGCTTTTGGCGAGGAGCCAATCACCTACAGCGAATCCTACAACCCAGACGCCGACCAATGGTCCGTGGTTAACACACCGCCGCTGAGCAACATGCCCAACTGGGCCAACTTAGGCATCGCCAATATCGAGATTAAAATTTATGCGGTGGGGGGTAAACGGGGGGCCGCGGTGACAGATACAACTTTTATCTACCAGCCGTTGGTTTACCAGACCTACATTCCAATTGCGCCGGTAGAAGGCAGCGGCCCATAGCTAGAGGGCACAAATCGTTGTGCCTTCTGTGGCTCAACACACCTAACTTTCCTCAGACATATCTTCCAGGAACGAATCGGCAAAAAACCAGGTGATGATTTTGGCTTCGGCCCAGGGGGTCAGAGCAGCTACCAATTGCACGCCGATAGGCGTGGCCATAGACGCTTCAAAGCTGATCCGCGAATGAAAGTACAGCTCAAACATGAGGTGAAAGCGGGATTCGCCGCCGGGTTTGTGGGAAACGCGGCTCACCTCGCGCCGTACCAGACCTGGCAGCTGTTCGGCTAACGGCAGGTGCGTCTGGCTAAAAAAGGCTTCCAGCGCAGCCTCATCATCAACACGACGATAGATGGTGACAAATTTGTACATGGCTGGCTAATTCCACATCGCCGTCAATTTATTCTTCAACGACTGCCGCTGCTGCTCATATTCAGCCTCATCCAGCTCACCAGCCTCAAAGGCATCATCAAGATCGGCGATGGCTTGCAGCAGCTCGGTTTTATCATCGCGGCGACGAACTACCTTACGGGGCTGAGCTGTCGTCACGGAGCGAGGAACAGTGGCAACGGCCGTTTCTGCCTCCGGGTAAGTGCGCCAACGCTGTACCAGGAAAAAGCCCACCGCCAGCATCGCCGCCAGAGCCACACCGCCAATAATCAGCTCGTTGGTTTGGTTGCGCACCGGCAAGGCGTTGCCCTGGCTATCGGTAGTTTGGGTCGGACGGCCGTCTAGCGTCAGGCTCACGGCATCGGCACCCGCCAGATTGGTATTCACATAGCTCACAAACGAACCGCTGGTCGTGGACTGTGTGCCCTGCGATACCCAATCGCTGTCGGTAATATCCACACCCGCATTGGCCATGATGACCGTGGCCCCACCAACCAGGGTATAATCCAGCGGGTGCGCCAGCAGCAGGCTGTCATCGTAGGGAAGGTCATAATTTACCAGCAAATTCAGGCTGCCTGCGCCGGGGCGCAGCGGCGTGGTATCCGCCCAACCCGTGTCGGTCTGCATAAAATTGGTGGCCGGAATGAAGGTATCCAGCGTCGTGCCAAAGCCACGCTGGAAGCTGATGTTGTCTGCGCCCGTGGGCAGGCCAACTTTGACCGTACCTTCGGCAAAGTCACCGCTCTCGCCCACAAAAACGGCCGATGCCGTGTTGCTAAAAATATACAGCTCGGACACCGTTACCTGGTCCTGGGCAAAGGTGATGATCATGTGCAGCCGATCGATGGTGATCACCGAGGGATCGGTTGTGGTGTCGAAGACAAACATCGGCAGTTCCACCGCGGGTTGCGCTACAGAAACCTGTACGGCGTCGCTGTTGAAGGTAAGGTCGCCATAGGCCACATCGGCCAGGAACACCCAATCGGCAGGCACATTTTCAATCTGGAATTCAAAACGGCCGTCTTCATCTACGGGCACTGTTTCTGAATACAGCTCTTCGAGCTGGGCAGTAAAGGCGCGCAGCCGCACCTCGCCTTCAGTTACAATCTCGTTGGTAGAGCCGTTGAGCACCTGCCCGCTGATGGTGGCTAAATCGACCGGGGCAAAAGCCGCCAGAGGATCGGCGTAGGTGTAGTGCAGGGAACGGCCGTAATCAATCAACAGCAGCTTATCTTCTTCGCTCAAACTGCTAACATCAATGCCCAAAATGTTTTCGCTGTCCAGCTCCGCCAAAATTTGCTCGTTGCTGCGGCTGAACCAGTAGTCCAGACCTGGCCAGGCGGCCGTATCGGCCTCCAACTCGGTGGCCAGCGCTTCACCAGCGGCAATCTCGCTGGGCCGCGTGCTAAAGCTGTACGCCAGGGCAATCATGTCCCAGATTTCTGCCTCGCTCAGCGGATTGGAGCTGGCCTGCCCAAATGGCGGCATACCAGCCGACATATTGCCGTTGCTGATAATATCAAACATGACGGAAGGAACGGCCGTAAATTTAAACGCCGGGTCCGCCAACGTAGCCGGTTGCAACCCGGCCTGAAGCGCCTGCTCACCCTGCCCGTCACCCATCTGGCCATGGCAAATCACACAACGCTCGTTGTAAATCAGCAGGCCATTTTCGGCATTGGGCGGAGTTTCGGGCACCACGGTATCTTGTGCCGCCAGAGGCGTAGAGGGGAACATAAGCAGGCCGATGAGAACGGCCGTAAAGGCAGCTAAAACTGCCAGCAAACGCTGGTTTGCTGGGGCAAAATGTCGGTTATTTTTCATCATTACTCACGCAGTTTTTGTCGAAGTTGTCAGGGTCAGATTATGGCCGCAATGGGCACAAAACCGATCACCGGGGTCAATTGGCGTACCGCACTGCGGGCAAAAGCGGGCATGTCCGTTGCTCACTGTGGCGGCGGCAACCGCTGCCGCCACAGGTGCCTGGCTGCGCTGCTGTCGCATACGGGCAATGGCCGCCTCAATCTCGATGTCGGTATCCACATCTAGAGAGGGGGTCACGTCAGGCGACGCCATATCTTCGGCCTCGGCAAACACGTAGGTGGGATCGCCACCCGCAGCATCTAGCTCTTGCAGAACGGCCGTTGCCTCGGCCATCAATCTTTCCCGCTGCAAGGCATGAACTTCCGTGGGAATCTTGCCCGTTTCGTGATCAAAATCAAGCGCCTGAATTTGATCCAGAATCGCTTCTTTTTCCTCCAGCAGTTGCTGCTGTTCAGTCAGCGCCACCGGCCTCTCCTGCGGACGCAAAAAGGGGCGAGCAATAAAAATGCCCACCAAAACCAACAGCGCCACCCCTACTAAAATTGAACCAATCGCCATAATTTTGTATCAATGAAGCGGAAAGAGGGCGTAAGTGAAAAGTAATCAGTGATATGTGATAAGTAAAAAGCAGCTTCTTTACTTTTTACTTTTAACTTTTTACTTCTCGCTACCTATCCTCTCGCCTGCTCACCCTCCATCTGCCAGGAGCCGGCCAATTACTTGGTCCAGCGTGTTGCTGCTAATGGGGCCAATGGCCACGTAGGCAATTTCCCCATTTTGATCAATGATAAATGTTTCCGGCACGCCGGTAATTTCGTAATCGTTGGAAATGCTCGTGCCCAGGTCTGGCGCATGCGGGAATGATACATCAAACTCTTTCATGTACTCAATCGAGTTCGGTTCAACATCTGCATAAGCAACGCCAACAAACACCACGCCCTGGTCCTGATATTTCTGCCAGGCAGCTTCTAGATCGCCAGTTTCCACACGGCACTCCACACACCAGGAAGCCCAAAAGTTCATCACCACAACCTGGCCCTTCATGTCATCGAGGGAAGCGGCCGTTTTGCCCTGCCATTCGTACCCGTCAAAAAATTCCAGGTTAAATTTCGGGGCCATTTCGCCCACCTCGGGTCGTGGTGCCGTACTGTTGATGAGCCCCCATCCCAACACTGCCAGCAAACCCAGCACAATTACCCAAACGGCAATGCTGAGAAAGCTGCGCGATGACTTTGATTTTTGCGGCTGTTCAAGTCTGTTTGCAATATCACTCATGGTTTTTACCTGTTGCGTAATTCGTCTTCCAGTCGGGATTTATAATCACTTTTGGCGATAGGTTGAGCAGTGGCGGGAACGGCCGTTTCCATTACATCTTCCTCAAACGCTTCGTCCGTCTCGTCTGCGGCCGAAGCGCGTAGATTGCGGATGTAACGGCTAAAAAAGACGCCGCCCAACACCACGGCCACCACCGGCAGCACCCACAAAATCAGGGTAAAACCACTTTTTGGTGGGTTAGCCAACACACCATCGCCATACTGCCGGGCAAAATAAGCCTGCACCTCTTCCGGGGTGCTGCCATCAGTAAGCTGCTGCCGAATCAGTTCGCGCCAATCGGCACAAGCCTGTGTGGGGCACACATCCAATGGCGTGCTCTCACACACAGGGCAGAACAAATCCTTGGCAACAGCATTGACATCATCATCCGTCACAGTCACATCTTGCGCCAGAGCAGGCGCAGCCAGCAGAAAAAAGCCTAACAAAAATAAGGCCGCTGCTATCAGCCGTTGACCGTGAACGTGTTTAAGTTTCAAAAAACCAGGCACAATAAACCTCTTACAGGCAAAATGTTTTGTTAGTCAGTGGGTGAAACCACCGGACGCCGCCGCCGCGAGAGCGAACGCTCAACAATGGGATCCGGCCATGCCGCCACCAGCGTACCGATGACAAAGACAATGCCCCCGGCCCATATCCAGTTAATCAGCGGATTCAGGTAAATACGGAAAGTTGCCTGATCGGCCGAGGTGGGTTCCCAATTGACCATGATCACATAAAAGTCTTCAGTAACCGTTGACTGCGCATCGGGGATGGTCATCGGCTGGTTAGTGCGGGTGTATAGCTCTGAACGCGGATGCAGCTGACCTACGTAACGGCCGTTGTCATACACATCCACCGTCGCTTCCGTAATCAGCAGATCATCCGGCCCGGCAAACCGCGTGGCCCCCAGGAACTGCATTTCGTATCGGCCCAGCGATGCCGTCTCGCCTACCGTAAGCCGTATCTGCGTTTGCTCCTGGAAAATCTCCACGCCAATGATGCCAAACGCCATCACAATCACGCCAATATGAATCCAATAGCCGCCATATCGCCGCCGGTTACGCGCCATCAAATTAGAAAACGCCACAAACACGTTTTCACCCTTCTTCATGCGCGCCCGCGTTCCCTTCCAAAACTCCAGGAATGTTAGCAGCAGCGAGAACGAGACTACCCAAAAGCCCAACAGCGCGCCCCAGCCATGAATGCCTAAAGCAAAAAGCACCCCCACAATAATCAGGGCCACCAGGGCAGGCCAACGCAGCGACATGCCAATGCGCTGAACGCTGGTGCGATACCACATCGTTAACGGGGCTACCCCCATCAGCAGCAGCAACAGCAAGAACAGCGGGGCAACCGCCTGCTCGTACACGGGCGGGCCAACAAACCCCTTCTCGCCAGTAATCAGCTCAGAAAAAATGGGGTAGTTGGTAAACAAAAAGACCACCAGCAAAATAGCCAGGATCAAGAAGTTGTTGTACAGAAACGCTGCTTCACGCGAGAGCAGCGAATTCAGCTTGTTTTCTGAGTGTAGTTCCACGCGGCGCTTGAGCATCCAGTATGCCGAAAAGACAAACATGATGGCGATGAAGGCAAAGAAGAGCGGGCCAATTGCTGATTGGGCAAAAGCATGCACAGAGGAAATCACACCACTGCGTACAATAAATGTGCCGTAGACTACCAAACAGTAGGTCAACAAGATGAGGAAAATGTTCCACATCTTAAACATATTCCGCTTTTCCTGAATCATCACCGAATGGAGGAACGCGGTACCGGCCAGCCAAGGCATAAAGGAAGCATTTTCCACCGGGTCCCAGGCCCAATAACCACCCCAACCCAGAACGTCATAAGCCCAACGACCGCCGAGCACCAATCCCAGGCTCAAAAACAGCCAGGCTACCAGCGTCCAGCGGCGCGTAATTTTAATCCACACATCATCCAGTTTGCCCGAAATGAGCGCCGACATGGCAAACGCATAGGGGATGGTAAAGCCAACAAAGCCCAGGTAAAGCATGGGTGGATGGATGATCATACCGGGATGGCGCAGCAGAGGATTCAGACCATTGCCATCAGCCGGAACTACGGCCAGACGGGCAAAGGGATGCTCTACAAAAACAGAAATACCCAGGAAAAAGATCTGGGTAAAACTGGCCACCATGATGGCATAGGGCATCAGCTCTTGTTGCTTGCGCCAGTTGCGGGCCATAGCGGCGGCGGTAAAAATGGACAGCAAGAAGTTCCAAAACAGCAGCGAACCGGCCTGCCCACCCCACAACGCCGTAATCTTCAGGTAAGTGGGCATGTCCAGGCTGCTAACGCGCCACACGTATTCCACAGAGAAGTCGCCCTGGACCAGCGAGTAAATCATCAACAAACAAGAAATGGTAACCAGGGGAAACGTAGCGATGGTGGCGTTGCGGGCACTTTCTATCCAGCGAGGTTGATCGGTGTGACGGCCGTAATATGCCGCCCCCGCCGCAAATACGGCCGCTACCAAGGCCAAAATCAAGGCAAGATAACCTAAATCGGGGATCATATCTCTCTTCCTAACAAACAAAGCCAGCGGGCTGCCTTCATTAATAAAGGCAGCAGCTGGCAACTAGACACACTCTGTTGGTTTAATTCGAACTGCCTGTTTGCATATCAACCCCATCGGGATGACCGGCGGGATCGAGCTCTTCGTAACGGGTGGGGCATTTCAGCAGCAACCCGCCAGGGTTAGCGATAAACTCGCCATCGGCATTGGCACTGCCTTCAACCAGGGCCTGCGCTTCGTTTTGCAACAGATCGGGTTTTGGCTCGTTCATGGCCACCACATGCAGGCGCTGTGTAGGATTGTTCATATCATCAACGATATCAAACTCCAGGCGAGAGGTTGTGGCATCAATCTGCACAAACTCAATTGAGTCACCTATTACAAAACCCGCCACGCGTAAATCGCGCCCAACCAGCCGATCCTGCTCGGCATAGAATTCGCTAACCGTTTTGTACAGCTGGGTATTGCCGCTCATCGCGTTCACAACCAAATAAACAATGGCCGCTAAAAGCAGGACGCCTCCCACAGCAAACTTCAGCCGGTTATTTTTGGCGGGGAAAAGGGCCTCTTCACCGGTAGTTGTCCACGTTGTATCTGCCATAACTCGATGCTCCTTATTTGATCATTTGGCCGCCATTAAAATTGAAATTTAATGACTGCCCTCAAATCTCGTCTTCAAAGTCCGCTTCGTTGAAATCGTCAAATGCGTCTTCCCACTCTTCTGAATTTTCTTCGTATTCCAGTATTTCCAGCGCCTGGTCTACATATTCTTCAGGCACGGCCACGTAGCCAGTCCCCAACAAGCCAACCGTTAAACCCAGGGCTTGCCCGGCTGCTTCTTGCCAGACGCGCACCGGCAAACCTTCGGCTTGCAGTCTACCCGCAATGATGGTGGCTGGAGTAATGCCGGGAGCCTGAGCTACAACTTCCCAGCGCACTTCTCGGCTGCCGCCTGGTATACCTGTATTTTCATGGGAAGGTAAAGGCAAAGCGCTTGAATCAGAATCAGACATTTCAGGATTTTATCTTAGTTTTGTGAAAAACTTTTTCAGAATCGATGTTTACTTATTTTTCATTATACTGTCATCCAGGTTGTGGGGACAGGATTTTACAGTTTGTAAATAACGATTCACGCTTTCGGGGTGCTTTATCTGATTTTTCTGCCTCTAAACAGCGATTTGCATCAAGAATTCTTATAGAGATGCTATTCTTTCTCTGTCCGATTGTCAATCTGTGTTAAGTTTACTGGATGTCCCTTTTGTTTTTGATAGTGGTATATCACGGATATAAAGTGATAGATGTCACGCACCGGTAACGGGTACGGCCGTTTTCCATCCATCTTGCCACGTTAGCGGTTGCCTAAGAATGCCTGCCCCATTGCCCGTCCTCGTGTTAAAATGCAGCCATCGAAACCGAAACTCAAAAAGTTGGAGAAATACAGGGAATGACCTCAACGGTTGAAAAACTTTTAGATGAATTAGACAGCGTGCGGGAACGGTTGCTGGTAGCCATAGATGAGCTGCCGGACGAAGCGCTGTTGGAACCCAACAGCATTGGCAGTTGGTCGGTAGCCGACTTGCTGGTGCAGCAAACAGCCTGGGAATCGGAGCTGGTAACGGGCCTCATGCAGATTTCGCAGGGCAAAAAACCGGCCCGTTTGCTGGCGGCACTGGAAAATCGAGAAGAATACGGCCGTCTCCGCTACGAAGAAAACCAGGGCCGTGATCTGGATCGCATTTTTGATGACCTGCCGCAGGTGCGTATGCAGGTAGAAGAATGGCTGGAGGAGTTTTCCGAAAAGCAGCTCAGCCACAAAGGGCTGTACCCGTGGCTCAACGGACAATCACTGGCGCAACTTATTGCTCGTGTGACTTATGAGCAAGAGCTGCGCACGCTACCTTTGGTGGAAGCCGTGGTCCGCCAATGGCAAGCCCCGCCTGACGACATGATGATTCTGCTGCGACCAAAGGACACGCCCGATGAACCAAACCCAAATTGACCCAATCGCTTTCCAGGCAGCACGGGAAACGGCCGTACTTACCGACCGTAGCGATTTAGGCGTCCTGATTTTTAGCGGCGCAACGCGGTTTGATCTTATCAACCGCATGTCCACTCAAAAAGTGCTGGCCATGCCCAAAGGCGCGGGTACCGCCACCATTCTCACCACGGATATCGGCCGAATCATTGACCGGCTGCTGCTGTATGCCACCGACGACAAGGTGTATGCCCTAACCAGCGAAAACAACAACGACAACATCGCCCGCTACCTGATGCGCTTTGTCTTTTTTCAGGATGATTTCCATATTCAGGATGTCACCAACGACACCGTGATTTTTGGCATTTATGGGCCGCAAGCGCGCCAAAAGCTGGTTCAGGCAGGCTTCCCCGATGAGGAACTGCCGCTGCACCAATGGCGCGAAGTGCCGTTTGGCGACGTGACCGCTTACCTCCACCGCACCGATCCCATTCATGGCGATGGCTATTTTGTGATGGGCCAAGAAAAAGACCGCGCGGCGCTGTGGCAGCGGCTGTTGGATGCCGGCCTAGTAGTCGCCGATGCCGCCGCCTTCGATTATTTACGTATCGAGGCTGGACTGCCCCGCTTTGGTAGGGAGCTCTCCCAGGAGTACATTCCGCTAGAAGCCAATTTGTGGGGAGATGTGTCGTTTAACAAGGGGTGCTACATCGGTCAGGAGATCATTGCCCGCATGGAAAGCCGGGGCAAGTTGGCCAAAAAGCTGGTGAAACTCACGGCGGACGCGCCGCTAGAAGCGGGCAGCGAACTGCAAGCCAATGGCAAAAATGCTGGGACGGTGACCTCAACGGCCGTTGGTCCTCACGGCACTATCGGATTGGGCTATGTCAAAACCTCTGTGCTGGATTCTGGAAGTGAATTAATGGTGGGAGATACGGCCGTTCACGTCAACTCATAGCCAACCCTCTAAAATCTCTATGCCCTCTGTGGCCAAAGTTAAATCTTGCCGAATTCCCTTGCCAACTGCGCCACCGACAAATAAATAAATGTGGGATTTCCCTGCGGGTCAGTGAACGGATCGGCACATTTTTCCAAATTGTGGATGAGCTGCTCCATCTGCGCCGTCGTAAGCGCCTGGCCAGAACGCAGCGAGATGGTTTGGCAAACGGCCGTTACCAACCCCACCTCTTCCACCATCCCTTTGCTTTGCTCCAACTCCGTGACGACAGCGACGAGCAACCGGGCCGGATCGGCGCTGGCGGCGATTTTAGGTACGGCCCGCACCATGAACGTGTTTGGCCCAAACGCCTCAAATTGCAAGCCGACCCGCGCCACGGCGTCCTGAAACTGCTCCAATAACTTGGCCTGGCTGGGGGAGAGGGTTACGGCCGTTCCCGTTGAAAGCGTCTGCACCATCACCCGATCGGCGGCCCATTCAGCTTGCAGCTGCTCAAACAGTGCCCGCTGGTGCGCCGCCTGCTGGTCAATTAAAAACAGCCCCTCCGGCCCCTCCGTGATGATGTACGAGGCGCCCACCTGCCCCACTACGCGCATGATCGGCAGTTGGGATTCCGTGTCGAGGGGAAGCTGCGTCTGGCCAACGGCCGTTTCTCCTCCTTCATCATCCAAATCATCCAGCCAGCTCAGAGCCAAATCGGCCTGCTCGGCTTGCTCTGGGGCAAATGATTCCTGGCTGAGCGAACCCATCCAACCGGGCGATTCACCACCATCCATGCTGCCCAGCGCCCAGGCGGACATCTGCCGCGTGGGGGCATCAGCGACCAGCGTCTGGCGCACGGCCCGCTGCACGGTGCCAAATGGCGCCTTGCCGTGGCGAAAGCGCACCTCGGTTTTGGTGGGATGCACGTTCACGTCCACATCTTCTGGCGGGAGCTGCATAAAAATCAGACCCAGCGGATACCGACCAGAAGGCAGCAGGGTGTGGTACGCCTGGATAACGGCATAGGTGAGCTGGGTGTCTTTGACCCAACGGCCGTTCACAAACAAGGTAATCTGCCCCCGGTTGGCAAAATGCACGCCCGGCGGGCCGACAAAGCCCGTGACCTCAATCGGGGATCGTGAACTGGGGATTGGAGATTGGAGATTAGTGTCTTCGTCAATCTCCAATCTCCAATCCCCAATCTCTAATAACTGCCGCGTAATTTCCGGCCCATAAATCGCCACCAGCACGTCCCGCACCTGGCCGCTGCCGCTGCTTTGGAAAGTGATACGGCCGTTGTGCGTCAATCGAAAACGAATTTGCGGATAAGCGAGCGCGTACCGGGTGACAAACTCGTCGATGAGCCGCTTTTCGGTAGCGGCCGTTTTCAAAAATTTCAGACGGGCGGGCACGTTGTAAAACAGATTCTCCACGGCGATGACCGTGCCCTGCGGTGCCCCAACCGTCTCGCGATTCACCATCACGCCCGCTTCCAGCACCAGCCGCGTGCCCGCATCCGCTCCCTCAGCGCGGGAGACGATGGTGAGCTGGCTCACAGCGGCGATGGCGGCCAGTGCTTCGCCGCGAAAGCCCAACGTGCGGATGGCATTCAAATCTTCAATGGCGGTCAGCTTGGAGGTAGCGTGGCGCAAAAAGGCAGTTTCGATGTCCTCGGCAACAATTCCCTGGCCGTTGTCGGCAATCTGGATGCTCTCCCGTCCACCCTGGCGCACGTCGATGTTGATCGTGGTGGCCCCAGCATCAATCGCGTTTTCCACCAGCTCTTTGACCACCGAAGACGGCCGTTCCACCACTTCCCCGGCGGCAATTTGGGAGGCCAGTTGTTCCGACAAACGATGAATCTTCATGCGAACAATTGTACCACAGCGCTTAAGCAGAAATAGGACGCTGATTAACGCAGATTTTTCTTCCTATCCGCGTCATCCGCGTTCATCGGCGTCCCATTTTTATAAGAGTTGCGTTTTGAGCTGTTCGATGGCGGCGCGGGTGGAGGCGAAGGCAATTTCGGGCAGCTCGTCTGGGGCAAAGAAGGCGGCGGCATCGGCATCGTCGCCCGCCTGGAGGGTGCCGCCCAGCAGCCGCGCCTTGTACATGATGAAGATGGAAGCACCACCTTGCCCTGGCGGGTTTTGGTACACGCCCACCAACTTTTCAATGGCGACCTGCAAATTGGTTTCTTCAAGGGCTTCGCGCACGGCCGTTTCCTCTGGATTCTCCCCTGCGTCCAAAAAACCGGCCGGAACGCTCCATTTGCCAATTTCCGGGTGCATCGTGCGGCGCACCAGCAGAATTTTGCCCTCTTGCACCACAAAAACACCCACACCCACTTTGGGGTCTGTAAAATGAACAAAGCCGCAGCTGGGGCAAACCCGGCGCGGCTTATCCATAAAAAGACGTGTCTCCATCGGCGTGGCGCAACGACTACAAAATTTTATATTTTCGGGGGCGGATGTAGTGGTCATTCTGTTTCTATGGGCAACTCATTTTAAGATGTGGGACATAAAAATTTCACGCCAAGGCGCAAAGGTGATGGTTTTACCTTTGCGCCTTAGCGTGAAACATAATCTTTCTTACTTATCGTTGGCGGCGGGCGTAAAAGGTGAGGCCAATCAGCAGGAGCAGCAGTGCACCCAGGCCTATTTGCAGCCAAAGCAGCGAACTAACTGGCTCATCTACCGTTACATTCTGCACGTCTTCTTCAGGGAGAACGGCCGTTGTTTCTACCGCTTCTGTCCCATCCTCAACCGCAGGCTCGGGCACTTCGGCGATGGCCCCATTGGCGGCATCATCCGTGGCGGGTGCTTGCTCCAGATCGCGGTCCGGCAGCGGCGTGGGCGACGCCACGCGCGGCGATGTGGAAACAGTGGCTGTAGGCAGTGCCGTTGCCGTTGCTTGCGGAATGGCGGCCGGTTCTTCGGGCGGCGCGGCTTCAGCGTCCATCGCTTCTTCTGTCGGAGCTTCACTCTCAGCCACATCACCAGCGGCTTCCGCTTCTTCCATCGTCTCTTCAAACGTATCGGCCATTGGCGCACTTTCGGCGGTAATCTCCTCATCTGCCATCTCTTCTTCAGCGGCGGATTCGGCTTCAAATGCCAGGGATGCGGTTGCTTCTATCACGACTTCAGTGACCACACGCGTGGTTTCAATCTGGGCTATATCGGCGGCCGGGGCCATTGCCGTTTGGGCACTGCCCGAATTAGTGGTGAATATTCCGGCGGCAATGGCAAAGATGAAAAAGAATGCGGCCAGGGCTGTGGCGGTACGCAGCACCGGGTATGCCTGAACCCACGGTTGACGCGCGGGACGGCCGTATGCCGCCGGGTCCAGCATGAAGTTACGCGGCACATCGCGCTGCGGCAACCGACGCAGACTCTGCTTGATCAGCAGCAGCTGGTCTACCTGCGCCCGCAGAGCCGCATCTTGGGCCATTTCTTGCTCAAAGCGCTGCCGCTCGCGGTTGTTCAGCGCCCCATCCAGGTAGGCTGCCACCGCTTCTTGCCGCTTCTCCTCGGCTGATTTTGTTAGGTTCCGCAAAAAATCGAACATGGTTCTTGTAATTAAGTAACTAGGCAATTGGGTAATTACTCAATACCCAATGACACCCTATAATCCTCTACTCAAATCTCCGTTGTACACCCTATAAACGATAGTTGTCCGGTAAAAGTTCCTTAAATCCTTGCAAACAATCGCGCAGTTTGGATCGTGCCCGGCTGATGCGCGATTTCACCGTGCCCAGCGACACCTCGGTCATGTCGGCAATTTCGTTGTAGTCGTACCCTTCGATGTCGCAGAGAACGGCCGTTACCCGCTGATCATCTGGCAGCCCCTGCAAGCACGACTCGATTGCCTGAACCAGCTCCAGCTGCTGCTGCCGTTTCTCCGGGCCAATCGCCGGGTCACGCAAAAACGCAAACGATTCATCATTGTCGTCGGTAATACCTTCCAGGGAAGATTGGGGGCGGCGCTTGCGGCGGCGCAGCTCATCGTAACAGCCATTGGTGGTAATGCGCAGCAGCCACGCCTTAAAATTGCCTTCGCGAAACTTGTTCAGCGATTGGTAAGCCGAGATGAACGCCTCTTGTGTGGCATCTTCCGCCGCCTGTGGCTCACCCATGATGCGGTAGGCAACGTTATACACCACCTGCTGGTACTGCAAAACCAGCGTGTTGTACGCCTGAACGTCACCTTTTTGCGCCTGCTTGATGAGCTTAACTTCGTCCATATAACATAGTTAAAAGTAAAAAGTGATGAGTAAAAAGCAGACCACTTTTCACTTTTAACTGATTACTTTTTACTTACCCATTATTGACAGAAAAAAGAGCCTGAACTATACTCCCGCACGTCCTGAAAGCTGGCCGAAGTGGCGGAACTGGCAGACGCGCACGACTCAAACTCGTGTTCCTTCGGGAGTGTGGGTTCGATTCCCACCTTCGGCACTGGTCATCCCGCAAAAAGGATGATTTTCCAGCAAAGCAGCTGGATTATAAGCTCCGCACAGGGGCAGGGCAAATTCAGAGGGCTGCACCAGCATGGGCAGCCCTCTTTTTTATGTGAATTTCAAAACGGTATGAATAGTCGTCTTCCCACCCCCATTTTTATTTTGCTTGGCCTGGTCATTGGCGTGGGTCTGGGGCTGGCCGTGGGCTGGGTATTTTGGCCCACCGAATTTACCGATGCCAATCCCGCCGTGCTGGAAGATCGGTACCGCCGCGATTACGTGCAGCTGATTGCCGACAGCTATGCCCAGGACAACAATCTAGCCCAGGCCCAGCAGCGCATTGGCGATTTGGGGGAAGGCGGCTCCAACTACGTGCTCCAGGTACTCATCGAGATGATTTTGCGGCAGGAAGATGAGGGTGCCATTCGGCGCTTAACTCGGCTGGCTAACGACATTGGGCAGTACACCCCGGCGATGGACCCGTACCTGCCCGCCACGCCCGAGGCCACGCCATGACCCCTGCCCCGCGCCGACCGGGGCGCAGACCCCCACCCATCTGGCGACGACTTAGCAGCACCGGCTGGCTGTTATTTAGCCTGGTCATTGGGCTGATTGGTGGCTTGTACTACGCCTGGGTGGTGGACCCGGTAGTGTTCACGGATGCCAGTCCGGCCCGGTTCAGCGACCGGTACCGGGAAGAGTACATCATCCTGGTGAGCCAGAGCTACGCAGTGAACCAGAATTGGCCGCTGGCGCAGCAGCGTTTAGCCGCGTTGGAAGACCCAAACATTGCTGAGACGGTAAATGGTTTGCTGGAAACGGCCGTTCGCCAAAATCGCCCCGCCCCTCTGCTGGAACAACTAGCCGTGGTGGCACGCCAACTAGGGGCGCAAGGCCAGGCCATCGCTCTGTTTGCCCCAACGCTGCCCGCTGGCACCGTCCAACCCACACCCACACCTGCATTTGAAACCACGCCGACCAATACACCACCACCTGCGGCTACGGCAACAAATACGGCCGTTCCTAGCCCCACACCCACGGCCACCAGCCCGGCTACCGCCACCCCACAACCCAACTATCGCCTCACGGAGCAAACCCGCCTGTGCCGCGACGATGAGGCGATCAGCCGCATTGAGGTCATTGTGCTGGATGCGTTTTTGAACGACATGCCGGGCATTGAGATTGAAGTAACGTGGCAAAACGGCCGTGATCGCTTTTTTACCGGATTTAAACCTGAAAACGGCCGTGGCTATGCCGATTTTGACATGTCGCCAGATGTGTCTTACACGGTGCGTTTACCGGATGGCAGCCCTGAGGTGAGCGGGCTGCGCCTTGAGGAATGTGCCAGCGGCTTTAGCGGCGGCTGGCAGCTCACCTTCCAAAACCTCCGCGAAGGCAACCCAACTCCCTCAGAAGAAGACGAATAAACCAGTCAGGTGATAGTCCCTTCATATTAGTGTTTAAAAAGAAGGTGTCATTTCGAGGTCCTCCGAGAAATCTTACCACTTGGTCAATGTGTAAGATTCCTCACTCCGAAGACTCCGTTCGGAATGACAAGTTTTTTGCCCAGTTTGATTTTAAGTGACTGTCACCTTATCTACTCAATAATGGGGTCGTCGTAGTAGAAGGGCACGACCTGGAACCAGGTGTTGCCAATTTGCAGCGGCACCGGATTGCCCTGGTTATCCACAAAGGTGAACATGTCGCTGCGGTTTTGGCGCAGCCAGGTCACGTCATATTCGTGGCCGTCGCGGATGAGCATGGCGTAGCCACTGCCCCAAATTTGAATTTCCGTGGTGTATAGGTCGCAGCCGCCGTCTTCGCGGGGGTAGACGCAAATTTCGTGGTTAAACACGTGCGGTGCGTACAGGATGATGACGTTGGCCGCGCTCACTTGCTCGCCGTTGTTGCCATCCACAAAGGGCACATCATCGACGGTGCGGTAGTAACGGCCGTTTGTCTCATCATATTCCCACACAACCTTGGACCAGGTGGAATAATGCAGCTCCACGTAGCTAGCCGGATCGCCCCCCTCCGGCGGCGTGGTATCAAAGGCCATGTTGGCGGTAAAGTTCGGGGCACGATTGTCATGGCCCCATTCAACGGAATCCCACAATTCGGCCGTGTGCGCATACAGCGTGTGCTCAAACGGAATGTTCGGATCGTCTTCTTTGCGGTAAAAGCCGGTGGCCGTTTCGCGGTAGATGCGGTCACCAATGTCGGACTGGGCAATGGCATCCAGAACCAGCGGATGCGACCCAGACATGAAGATGGCGGCATCATACATGGCCGGCAGCTCTTTGTCGATGAGGCGCGCGCTGCGGATGGGGCCAACGTCGGACGGCGTCTGGCCGTAGAAGATGGCGGTAAAGCGGGTGATGTTGGTTTCGGTTACGTGCTCAAACACCAGGTCAGCCTGGCCAATGCCGTGCTGCGGCCGAGTAAATTGCGGCGGATTGTTGGAGATTTTGATAGCAATCGGCCGTCGTTGCAAAACAGAAGGATCGGCCATTAGCTCACCCGTCAGAGGATTGCGATCAGTGCCAAAATCGGCCTTGCTGTAAAGGGCGACTGGCTCCGGCGTGGCGGTCGGTACGGGTGGCACAGTCGCGGTCGGCTCATTGTCCACCACGGCGGGTGGTGGCAGGGTATTGGTGGGGACAACGGGTGGCGGTAACGTGGCCGTGGCGGCAGGTACGGCCGTTTCCACTACAGCAACGGCCGTTGGCGAATCCACGGCCGCAGCGTTCACGGGGCTGGAATTGTCTGCTCCCCCACAGGCCACCAGGCCCATGACCATCATAAAGAAAAGGATAAGCTGGATTGTTTTTTGGAATGTTTTTGCCATTCGGTTATTTTAGTCCCGGATGACCTTTGAAGCCAAAAGAGAAACGGCCGTATTTGCTGAGGATACGGCCGTTTCCATCACCTACACACATTACACATCAATTCGAGACAAACGGTACAAAAATAAACGAATATGGTGGCTCCAATGCGCCTATATCGCAGCGCTGGATCGAGGCATCGGGACGGCCGTTCCCTACCTGATCAAACAAATTAGGCTGGCCATCGCCAAACAGCGGGTTGGTGCCCGTTGATACGAAAGTGCAATTAACGGGCGGAATACGATTCAATGCAGGGCTGACTACCGAGAGCGGAAAATAAGGCGGTGAGCCGGTTTGGCTGCCTAAATCTGGGTCCACACCGACCAAATCTTCATTCACGCCGTTTGTAATGGTAGTTGTGCCCGTGATGATACCCAGCATGTTGTATCCTTCAGAAACCAACCCGGTGGTATCGCCAATGTCTGGCTGGAGAGGCTCATCGCCATTGTTAATTACATCAGGTGAATAATTGTCGATGTTGCCATAGATGATGCTACCTTTAAGGTGCAAGACACCCTGGTTGCGAATGCCACCGCCAAAGCCGCCAAATTGGGCATCAAAATCGGCCGTATTATTGGTGATGGTTACGTTGGTTAAATACATTTGGCCAGAGTTGCGAATGCCGCCACCGCTGCCGTTGGTCCGGTTGCCGCTGATGGTGCTATTGGCGATGTTCATAACCGCGGCCGAGAAAAAGTTCCCGACGCCCCCTGAATGTCCATCTGATTCGTTGTTGAGAATGGCGCTGTTCAGGATGTTTACCGTCCCACCGATGTTGGAGAGCCCGCCACCTGAAGATGTGCCAGAAATTACCTGTGCCGAGTTGCCAACAATCACGCTGTTACTCACATTGACCGTGCCCCAATCATTGTAAATGCCGCCGCCGCTGCCAAAGGTGGAGGAGTTGTCTTCGATGGTGCTGTTAATGATGTTGAGAACACCAAGCTGCGTACTGACTCCGCTGCCGCTGGCAATGCCGCCCCCGTTGGTAATTTCTGTGCCCGTCAAACGGCCGTCTGCTACCACACTATCTTGCACCGTCAACACATCATCCACATTGCGAATGTTGCCGCCATTGCTGCCCTGGGGCGGACGGCCGTTTTGTATCGTTATGCTCGCCAGGGTTACCGTAATGCTGTTGCTTTGCGCCGGATCAATATCAAAAACGCGGTCCAGCAGATTGGCATCCAAAACCGTATTGCCCGCGCCCGCCCCCTGAATCGTCATCGAAACCAGAATGTCAAAGTCGCCCGCGGCATTGGCGTCTTCGTCTGCGCTGCCCACCGTTAAAAAGTAGCTGCCCGCGGGCACAGAAATCACGTAATCGCCGCTGCCAGAAATGGCGCAGCCCGCAACCGCGCTGCCCGTGTTGGCGCTCTGGATCGCTTCACGCAGCGAGCAGTCGCTGTCGCTGTTCAGCTCATCAACCGTAGTATTGACGGTGATGGTGGCCTGAACGGCCGTTGGCGCCGCCTTCATCTGTTGAAACAAGAGGAGAAATAAGAGCGCGGGCAGGAGAAATACGGCCGTTCCCCGCAGCAGCTTTCCGATTGGCAAAGACAAAGAGAAATAATTCATGGCAAGCCCATCCTTTTTGTTGACTGTCCAACAATAAATGATGGCTCCCCATTGAAAACCTGCCTGCCCAAACGTGAACAGGCAGTTAGATCTTTAACTCAAAACGCGTAAAGGAATTCCGTTGACGGCGGGTACGGCCGCTTCCGCCCGCGACCCGTCATAAATGTTAGGAGCAGCATTGGCTATTTCGCTGCTTCCACAGATTGATAGTGCGATAACCTAAAGCATTGGGTTATTTTATTGACTTTGAAGATGGAAGCCAAAATAAACGGCCGTATTCATGAGAAAATACGGCCGTTTATTCTACGCTCGCCCAAAGATGAATGTTATGGCACGGTTATAAAAGGTAGATACAGTTTGTTTGAAAATTCAGGGCTAACGAAGGCGGCATATAAATCCGAACCATCATCGACAGGCGTTTCACCCTGCCAAATAATATAAGAACCGCCCGAACCATCTGTAACTACATAGGTGCCACCACTAACCGGTTCCATCTCATCCCCCGCTGTCAAATCCTGCATACCGCGAACGGCATCCCAGTGCAATATATTACCCGCCAGGAGGTGAAGCTCGTCCTTGCTGTCCAACCAAAAATCAACCGAAGTTGACTCACCAACCCCGTTGGCCACCACATTTTGAGCGGCCTCACCCAGGATGGACGAAGCTGGAGTGATGCTGTCATCGTTCGATTGCCAAATGTAAAATGGCGGGTCGTTGCCCACATCGGAAAATTCCACGTAGGCTACGCCATTGCGGGCCACAACACGACCCAAAAACAAGCTATTGAGAGAAGCTGGCGGCTGGATGGTGCTGGCTGACTGGCTGTTGTAATAAAACGGTGTATCTTCTTGCCACGCAATGTGAACTGTGTCTGTTTCATCGACAACCATCCTTACATTTTGCGGATCGGCAGGCGTGCCTGAATGGTTGGAAATATTGATTGGCTCTGTCATGTCTGACCGCCAGTAAAACAGGTCGTTCAGGTGTCCAGGAAAGTTTGCATCTTCTGCCTGCCACAAATAATGGATGTGATTGCCGATACGGCCGTTCCCCACCGCCAGAATATTTGCTGTTCCAGGCAAATCCGGGATGAGTGTTGCCGATTGGCTCATCGTATCAAAATGATAGACGCCACCATCTACATAATAAAAGTGGCCGTTACTATTGCCATCAGCATAAAATAACGAAGGGTTATCATCTGGTAGCAGCAAATTCACACCGCTATCTGTATCCCCATAATACACATCGTAACCTCCTCCTGCTGAAGATTCACCCCATTGAACATGAAAAACCCCATTACCATCAAAATGGAAACTTCTTAGTAAAGCTTCATCTCCCGGCAAGCCAGGCTGCCGAATTGGCTGAGCTACGCCCGTTTCTGAACTCCAAAAAAATGGCTCGGGGTCGCCGGAACCATTTTCATCGAGATCCTGCCATAAGGCGTACACATAGTTACCATGCGCTTCCAAGGCCATTGCCTGGGTTACGTTAAACTGGCCAAGCGACAGCCCTGTGCCCAGCGATACTTTTTGGGTTGTGCCACTTACTTCAGACCAGTAAAAAATGTTTGGCTGAAATGTGCCCGCATTCACGGCCTCAGCCCATAATGCATGGGCCTTATTTTGACTGTCCAACACAATAAACAAATTACCAACATCGCCATTGCTTAACGCGTGGTCACTAATGTTGGTCGGCTCTGCCATGCCAGTTTTCCAGAAAAATACGTCTTGTCGTTCATTCCCGCCAACATCTTCGCTCCAGACCACATAAAGATTGTCGGCATCATCCAAAACCGCTTTGTATTGCGGATTGTTGTAAAGTCCTACTAATCCTGTGGTTACCGTGCGGTCCGTCAGCTTGGTGACGGTGCCTTCCGGTAATTGCGCATAAAACAGGTCTGAGTCATTAATCGAATCAATGTTTTCCGACCAGATCACGTGGGCACCGTAGTTCCCAGCCAGCACAACTGGATTATTTGCCTTATAAAAGGTGCTGTCACGATCCGTCAGCCGTAAAGTGGAAAGCGGGGCAGGCGCACCCATCACTTCAGCACGGCTGGTTTGATAAAACAGGGCAAGAACAAAGAAGAGGCTGATTACGATTGTCAGCAAGCCCAGTTTTTTTTGCATTAAAAAACTCCTTTTGTTTGGGTGTATGAGAGAAATTGGCTTTTTCAGATGTAAAGCCGTTCAACTATTTTGGGCACGATCTGCAATTTGAATAATAACAAAAAAACGGCCGTTTTGCTTATGAAAACGGCCGTTTACCTTTCATTTCTAACTTTTCACTTTCTACCGAATCACCGTCAGCGGAATCCCCTCCACCTCTGGCACCGGCTTCTGGCGCAGTTTGTGGTGCGGGCGCGTCGGCACGGGCGGGCACTCCCACGCCTCGTCTTCCGTCTCGCGGCGCAAATCCTTCAGCTTGGGCAAGATGCCACAGGCAAAACATTGGTTGCGGCAGTCAACCCGCGTTTCTTGCCCCTGGCTCATCAAATAATCCTGCGTCAGGAACTTCTTCGTCACCGCAATGTCGATGTGTTCCCACGGGAAAATTTCGTCGATGGTGCGGCGGCGGTGGGTGTAAAAGCGCGGCTCCAGCCCCACCTCATCCAGCGCCTCCTGCCACGCATCTTCCATATAATGTTCGTGCCAGGCATCGAACTTCGCCCCCTTGCGCCAGGCCAGCTCGATCACCTCACCCATGCGCCGGTCACCCCGGCTGAGGAAACCCTCAAACAACGACTCCTTCGGCTCGTTCCAGCGCAGCTTCAGACCCGAGCCACGCATTTCGTTGCGCAGCAGGTCGATCTTGGCATACACATTTTCCACTTCGTCCATCGGTTCCCACTGGAACGGCGTCTGCGGCTTGGGGATGAAGGTACTGACGCCCACATTCACGCTGGCTTTGTTGTTGTGGAACTTGCGCCCCTCAGCCAACACCTGCCGAGCCAGATCGGCAATCGCCTGCACATCTTCCATCGTTTCCATCGGATGCCCAATCATGAAGTACAGCTTGATGCTGCGCCAGTCGCGCCGGTAAATTTCGCGGGCCGTTTCTAGCAGTTCCTCGTGCGTCACGTACTTGTTGATGATGTTGCGCATCTTTTCGGTCGCGGCTTCCGGGGCCAGCGTAAAGCCGCCGCGCCGCTGATCGCCCAAATTGTCCATCAGCTGCGTGGAAACCGATTCAATGCGCAGCGACGGCAGCGAAATATTCAGCCCCAGATGGCCAAATCGCTGACCAATTTTTTCGGTGAGTTCCAGCACATTTGTGTAATCGCTGGATGAGAGCGACAGCAGGGCAATTTCCTCATAGCCAGTGCTTTCCAGAATTTGCTCCATTGCCGTCAGCACTTCTTCGACGGGGCGTTCGCGCACCGGGCGCGTGACCATACCAGCGTGGCAAAAGCGGCAGCCACGGGTGCAGCCGCGCATAATCTCAACCGGAGCGCGATTGTGCACCAGCTCGACAAACGGAATAATGAACTTTGTCACGGGCGGCGGCAGCACCGGCACGATGGTTTTGAGCACTTTGGCCGGTGCTTCCGGCATGTTGGGCGTAATCGACTTAACCGCGCCGTTGTCGTGGTAGGTCACATCGTAGAAGCGGGGCACGTAGCAGCCCTCAATCTGGGCGATGTAGCGCAACTGCGTTTCGCGGTCCAGGTGGGCGGCGGCACGCATCACGCCAATGATCTTCAAAATCGCCTCTTCACCCTCACCAATGACAAACACGTCGATGAAGGGTGACATCGGTTCCGGGTTGTAGCAGGCATGCCCGCCAGCAATTACCAGCGGGTAGCTGGCATCGCGGTCTTCGGCACGTACCGGCATTCCGGCCAGGTCAATGAGATTCAGTGCGTTGGTGAACAGCTGCTCATACGGCAGGCTGATGGCCAGCATGTCAAAGTCACGGATGGGGTGTTTGGTTTCCAGCGAGAAAAGCGGCAGGTCGCGCTCGCGCATCACCGCTTCCATATCTTCCCACGGGCAGTAGGTCCGCTCCGCTAGCAAATTGCGGTGCTTGTTGATGAGGTCATACATGATCATCAAGCCCAGGTTAGACATGCCCAAATCGTAAATATCCGGGAAGGCCAGGGCCACTTTGTAATCAATCTCGGCCCAATCTTTAACGACCTGGTTGTACTCGCCGCCCGTGTAGCGTCCAGGCTTGGTCACACGCGGCAAAATACGTTCCAGCATCGCTTCAATTTGTTCAGGGGTGCTGTTTTTCATAAGTTAACTCAACGAATCCAAATTTATTGTTCATGCAGCAGGCGACTTGGTGCCTGTTGTTGAATCAAGTGCCATTATAACAAAGTTCAATAATTTGTCGGTTAGGCTGCTAGATGAAGGTCGGCAAATGTGTTGTCATTATAGTTCACGCAAAGACGCCAAGTTTTTCCTCACACAGTTTGGCGTCCTTGCGCGAGTATCCCGCCTGAAAATTATTTACGACACCGCC
Source organism: Ardenticatenaceae bacterium (assembly GCA_020634435.1). GTDB lineage: Bacteria > Chloroflexota > Anaerolineae > Promineifilales > Promineifilaceae > Leptofilum. The sequence goes on from JACKBS010000005.1 coordinate 182,848, forward strand.
GGGTAACGGCCGTTTCCCACCTATCTCCCTGCTGCGTAGCCCAATCGTTGAAAATCCCCGAAATTTTGCATCAACAGCGTCAAGTTGTACATGCAAAAAGTCGCTAAACTACGCAGCAGTGTCTGGATCGGAAGCCAGACGCACAACCCCTGTCAGCAATGTGGCGAACAGTTGCAGAAGTTGGCGACAACAGACTTCTGTACCCCCTCTGTCACAGTTGGTACACAGCGAACCAACAGAGGCAAATCGACCCACTCTGTACAGAAACTGAAAAAGGATCATCCTACATGAGTGATTTGTCTGTTTCAACGTATGAATCGGGCGGGCGCTGGCGGTTTAACTGGGTTCTGCCCGTGCTGTTCCAACCGCGTCGCGCCTTTACCCAAATTGTGGAGCTGGATACGGCCGTTTGGCACACCCCCATCCTCATCCTCGTCCTCACCGGACTGGTGCGCACCCTGGTGCAAGGCGGCCTCAAAGCCGCGGCCGCCGCCAGCGGCCAGATCAGCCTGCCGCCGGGCTGGGAATATTACACGCCAGAGCAGCAAGCCCAATTCCAACAAGCGATGACCGCCACCAGCGGCCCCGTTTTTACCTACGTGTTACCCGCTGTTGTCGCCATTTTGGGCGTTTACCTGGGCTGGCTTGTGCTCGGTTGGCTGCTGCATTTGGGTCTCACCTTGCTGGGCGGGCGGCTGAGCAGCCAACAGGTCCTCAACGTCACGGCGTGGTCGCTGCTGCCCTTTGCCATGCGCGACGTCGTGCGCACCATCGCCATGTGGAACAACGGCCAGGAGCTCACCAACCTGGGACTATCTGGCTTTGCTCCGGTAGGTGAAGGCACCGCCTTCCTCTACCTGGCAGCGCTGCTTGCCTTTGTAGACATCTACCTGCTGTGGCACTGGCTGCTCCTGGGCAAAGGTCTGGCGCTTGGAGCCAACCTGGGCAAAACAAAAACGTGGACGGCCGTTCTCATCACCGTGCTCGTTCTCTTCCTGCTGCGCGGCGTCCCCGCCCTCATCTCCGCCCAATTTAGCGATCTGACGGTGATACGGCCGTTCTTCTAATTACCCAATTACTCAATTACACAATGACAGTCAGTAATTAGGTAATTGAGTAATTAAGTAATTGACATAAAACCATGTCTTTCATCACCATCACCAACCTGCGCAAAACGTACCAGATGGGGCGCGAAAAAGTGCATGCCCTGGCGGATGTCAGCCTGAGCGTTGAGCCAAACACCTTTTGGGCCGTCATGGGGCCGTCCGGGTCCGGCAAAAGCACACTGCTTTATCTGCTGGGCGGGCTGGATCGCCCTAGCAGCGGCGAGATTCGCGTCGGCGACAAATCCATCGGCACGCTGGATGAGAACGGGCTGGCCAGTTACCGTCAGCAGACGATTGGCTTCATCTTTCAATCGTTCAACCTCATCCCCAGCCTGAGCGCTCTGGACAACGTCGCTTTTCCCATGCGATTTGCCCGCGTGCCGCGCCAGCCGCGCTACGCCCGCGCCTTTGAGCTGCTCCAGCGCGTGGGGCTGGCCGACCGCATCCACCACAAACCCACCGAGCTTTCTGGCGGGCAGCAGCAGCGTGTGGCCGTCGCGCGCGCCCTGGTCAACAATCCGCAGCTCATCCTGGCCGATGAGCCGACGGGCAACCTGGACACCGCCAGCGGCAGCAGCATCATGCAGTTGCTGGCCGATTTGCACCAAAACGGCCGTACCGTCCTCGTCGTCACCCACGACCCGCGCATGACGGCCTACGCCACCAACACCGTGCACATGCTAGACGGCCGTATCGTTACCGACGCCGAATATGAGGCGGCAACGACCATTCATTAAAAGGCGAAGGATAGTGATAAGTGATAAGTAAAAAGTAAAAGCCCTCTTCCAACTTTTCACTTTTTACTTTTTACTTTTCACTTCCCGCCAACAGGCAACCGAATGAAACAATCTCTAACACAAAAATTTGTTTTGCTTTTCTTTTTACTGCTGTTCGTAGGCGGATCGCTGGCCAGCGGGCTGCGCCCGATTCCAGCCAAGGCCCAAACCGACACGCCAACGCCGTCGGCCACGCCCTCAATCGTGGTGAGCGGCGTACAGCCCAACAGCGTCAGCAATCTGGTAGACACCGAACTGGTGGTCACCGGCAGCGGCTTTGTCGATGGCGCGGTGGTCGTCTTGTCTGGCCTGAGTGGGCTGAACACCACCTTTGTCAGCAGCAGCCTGCTGCGGGCGAACCTACCTGCGGGTACCGCATCGGGTGGCTACAGCCTCACGGTCATCAATCCCAACGCCGCCTCGGCCACGCTGGGCAACGCCCTTACCGTAACTGCCCCGGCTGGCCCAACCAGCACACCGGCACCCACCAACACCCCCGCCCCGACCGCTTTTGTACGGCCGTTGCTCGTCGTTAACAGTTACGGGGCCAGTTCCGCCGAAATCACCCCTGGGGAAAATCTGGCCTTCGAGATGACCATCGCCAATGCCGGGCAAAGCCGGGCTACTAACGTTGTGGCCACCTTTGTGGCCGGGAACTTCACCGCGCGGGATACCGGCGGCGTGCAGGCGTTGGGCACCATCGATCCATCTGGCACGGTGCGCTTCTGGCAGCCCCTGACCGCCAGCCGCGATTTAGCTGGGCAAACCCTCGGCACGCTAGAAGTCAAAGTCGATTACACCGACGTGAACGGCACCTCCTACAGCGAAACGTTTGCCCTCACCTTCCCCATTAAACGTGCCGCAACGGGTGGGGTAGCGGCCACGGCCACGCCAACCGCAACGCCGACGGCCACCGCCACCAGCGGACCGATTTTGCGGCCCCAACTGCTGGTGACCAGCTACGAAATTGACCAGGATCAGCTCCAGCCGGGCATGGGCTTTACGCTCAGCCTGACGGTGCAGAACCAGGGCAACAGCGAAGCGCGCCGCGTGACGATGATTTTGGGCGGCGGCAGCACCTCCGGCGGCACGGTGGATGGCACGCCGGTCCCCGGTGGCGGACTGGACGGTGCAGGCGGCGACTTTGGCAAATTTGCCCCGGTCGGCGCGTCCAACGTGCAAACGCTGGGTAATCTGGGTGAAACGGGCAGCCTGCAAACCAGCATGGCCCTCATCGTCAATGCGGCCACGGAGCCCGGCGCATACCCCGTAAAAGTGTCGTTTGTTTACACCGACGAGCGCAACAACAGCTACGAAGATGATCAGGTGATTACGCTGCTGGTTTACAAACGGCCGTCTGTAGACATGAACTTCTACACCCCCGTGTTTGACTTTTTTGTGGGGCAGCCGGGCAGTTTGCCGCTGCAATTGGTGAATAGCGGACGAAGTACGGCCGTTTTTGGCAATTTCAGCGTCACGGCCGAAGGGGCCACATTTGAGAACAACAGCTTTTTCGTCGGTACGCTGGACCCTGGCGGCTTTTTCCCGCTAGATGCCATCATCTACCCAGAAATGGCTGGCCCGCTGGACTTGCTGCTCAGTGTCAACTACACCGACGACTTTAACCAGCCGCAGGTGCTCACCCAAACGCTGACTATCAACGTGGTCGAGGCATTCTTCCCGGAAGAGCCATTTGAGCCGTTCCCAGAGGAAAATATTCCTGAGGTTGTCGTGGAGCCGGAAACATTCGGCCAAAAGGTGTGGCGCTTCGTCTTAGGGTTGCTGGGCCTCAGCAGCGGTGTGCCCCAGCCCGCCCAAACCGACTTTGGCATCCCCGGCGATTTCCCGGTGGACGGGCCAGTCGATGCGCCGGTCTTCGGACCGTAAGCAAATTTAACGCAAAGAACGCAAAGAGGCGGATGGCGCAAAGAAAATTTTTGTTTCTTTCCCCCTTTCCATCTTTGCGCCTTTGCGTCAAAAAAAGGTTTCACGATGGGTATACTCGATTTGCTTTCACTCGTGTGGGAAAACCTGACCCGGCGCAAGGGGCGCGTGGCGTTAACGGCCGTTGGTGTCATCATCGGTACGGCGGCGGTGGTGCTGCTGGTGTCGTTGGGCAACGGCTTGCAGCAAAATGCGGCCAGCCAACTGGGCGGCATTGGCGACCTGACCAAAATTCAGGTGTGGCCCAACTGGGGCGAGCCAAACCCGGAAACAGGCGAACCAGGCACCACCACGGTCATCACTGACCAGACCATTGCCGATATTCAAGCGCTGCCAGGGGTAACGGCCGTTATCGCCCAAGAATACTTTCAGGGCTGGGGCTTCATCTCAGTGGATCGATTAGAGGGCGGTGGGCAGCTGGTGGGCATTGGCACCGATGATTTGAGCAACCTGGGCGTAAAGGCGCAGGCAGGCACGTTGCAATTGGAACGCGGCACGATGATTATTGGATCGGCCGTACCGCAAAATTTGTACAATCCCCGTCCCCGCCCCGGCGAATCGCTGGAACCACCCGCCGCTGAGGAGCTGCTGGACAAGCAGGTGTCGCTGGTGCTGGTGAAATGGAACAACGACGGCACCGAAACACGCAAAACGGTGCGCGTGCGCATCGCTGGCGTCATCGCCGAAGCCCGCGACGAACCAGATTGGTCGATGTACATTTCCCTGCCCGAGATGGCAGGCTACAACACCTGGGTGCAGGGCAAACCGATCAATCGGGACGAAGTCGGCTATCCTGGCCTGGTGGTGCGCGCCGCCTCCATTGAGAATGTGATCGACATCACCGACCAGATTGTGGCCCTGGGCTACCAGGCGTATTCGCCGCAATCGTTTGTGCAAGGCATCAGCGGCTTTTACACCATTTTGCAAATTATTTTTGGCGGCGTGGGCGCAATTGCCCTGCTGGTAGCGGCCATCGGCATTGCCAACACCATGGCCATGGCCATTTTGGAGCGCACCCGCGAAATCGGCTTGATGAAGGCAGTGGGAGCGACCAACCGGCACGTGTTGGCCGTCTTTTTGGGCGAATCGGCCGGGATTGGTTTTTTGGGTGGTTTAGGTGGGGTGCTGCTGGGTTGGGGACTGGGCCAGGTGGTAAATGTGCTGGCGCTAGCTTACCTGGCCGGGCAGTCGGTGGAAACCGGCGCGCCACCGCCAAGTGTGGCGGTAGCCACACCTACTTGGTTACCTGTTTTTGCGCTCATTTTTGCCACGATTGTGGGGCTGATTTCTGGCTTGTATCCGGCGTTGGGGGCGGCGACGTTGTCACCGATTAAGGCGCTCAAATACGAGTAACTAGTAATTGAGTAATTGAGTAATTGAGTGAATTACTTAATTACCAATTATTCAATTACCGCTCCCTCAGCTCCACTTCACCCCAATGTCCATCACGATGTCGGCGGCTTTGTCGCCCTGGTCGGCGGCGTTGGAGATGTGGCGCAGGATTTCGCGGCACTTGAGCATGCGCATGATGTGTTCGGCGTCTTCCGGCCCCTGGAACAAGTCGGCCAAACTTTGCCGGTAGGCTCGCTCGACCTCATTTTCCAGCTTCTTCACCCGGCGAGCGTGTTCATTGGCCACGCGGGGATGATCCAGCAGGCGTTCCATCGTCAGGTGCAGTTCCTTGGCCATTTCTAGCAGCAGATCGGCCATTTGGGATACGGCCGTAAATGGGGCCAGCTTAAAAATCTCCAGCTCCTCAATCGTGTCGTACACATAATCAATAAAGTTATCGAGAGCACGAGACAGGGCAAAAATGTCCTCGCGATCCAGCGGGGTGACAAAGCTGTCTTCCAACTCGTGCACCAAAATACGATGCACCTCATCGGCCTCTTTTTCCACCTGCCGCGCCTGCACCGAGCGTTTTTCGTTGGGCTTTTTCAGGTAGGCTTGCAGCGATTCCACACTGACCACGGTGTATCTGCCCTGCTGAATCAGCAGCTGCAAAAAGTTGCTTTGTTTAGGTTTCAAGAATCGTTTGAGCCACTCCATACTTGTTGCCTCCACACCTATAAAATCGCGTTCAGGGGAAAATAAAGCAGCGCCGCCAATAGGCCAGACACAGGAATTGTGAGCATCCAGGCGATGAGCATCTCGTAGCCCACCTGCCAGCGCACCTTGGTAAAGCGCTGTGCCGATCCTGCGCCCATGATGCTGGAACTCATCACCTGCGTGGTGCTAACCGGCCCGCCCATCAGTGCCGCGCCCAAAATGATCGCCGCACCGGAAATTTGCGACACAAAGCCATCGACCGGACGAATTTTGTAAATACGGCCGCCCAGCGTGCGAATCAGCCGCCAGCCACCCAGCGCTGTGCCCAAAGCAATGGCTCCGGCGCTCAAAGCAATAACCCACACCGGCACCACAAATTCGGGGATGAGTCCTTCAACCATCAAGCCCAGGGTGATGATGCCCATCGTTTTTTGCGCATCATTGGCTCCGTGGCTGAGGGCAAGGCCAACGGCCGTTACCACCTGCGCCTTCTTGAAAAAAACATTGACATGCGGCGAGGCTCCTCGCGCGAAAAACAGCGTCAGGTTCATGAGCAAGTAGCCGACGATCAAACCCAAAATGGGGGACAAAAAGAGGGCGACCAGCACCGTCGTCAGGCCGCTGGTTTCAATGGCACTCAATCCAGAGGCAACAACAACTGCGCCGACGACCCCACCAACAAGCGCGTGCGATGAACTGGCGGGAATGCCTAAATACCAGGTCACCACGTTCCACACCACGGCTGCCATCATAGCGGCCACAACCACGGGCATAGTCACATGAACGGGATCAGCGATGCCTTTCCCGATGGTTTCGGCGACGGCCACGCCAAAGAGGAACGGGCCAACGAAATGGGCTGTGGCGGCCAGCCACAAGACACGGCGCGGCTCCATCGCCCGCGAGGCAATGGGCGTGGCGACAATATTGGCGCTGTCATGGAATCCATTGAGAAAGTCGAAAATCAGGGCCGTAATCAGCAGCAGGAAAAAGGGAAAGGTCATGGATATTCAGGTCGCTGTCGGGCAGATCTTTCAGCCGATCCGCAGGCTAGATTGTTAACAATTTGTTAACAGTATAAAAGCATCCCTGAAATCCTGCAAAGTTCTTATGTCACAGGCAGCGGCGGAATCAGCTCCTGGGTGGGGTTTTGGCAAAGCGTAACAATTGTTTCGGCGATTTGGTGTGGCGTAGACGGCCGTTCCTCATCCGGCAGCAGCACGTGAACTCGCAGGTTGTACTGGGCATACTCCCGCGCACATTCACGGCTAAAACCCACCACACCGGCCTTGCTGGCGCAATACGCTGCCCGATTTTCCAGCGGCGTGTCTACCCCCGCCGTCGAAGCGATATTGACGATGACCCCACCGCGCTCGTGATTTTCATCAGCCATCACTCGACCACACAGCTGGCTCATAAAAAAGGTGCCTTTCAGATTTACTTCCAGGCAGCGGTTCCACTCCCACTCGTCTAGCTTAAGCAGGGTCGATTGGGGCATGATGGCGGCATTGTTCACCAGAATATCCAGCTGGCCCCACTCGGCACGGGTGGTTTCGATGATGTGCACGCATTGGAATTTGTTGGCCACGTCAGCGGCTACGGCAATCGCCTGCCCCCCGGCTTCACGGATCGCAACGGCCGTTCGCTCCGCCCGGTCTGGATTGAGATCATTGACGGCCACACGGACGCCGACGGCGGCCAAAGCCTGGGCAATCGCGGCCCCTACCCCCTGGCCTGCGCCGGTCACAATGGCAACCTTGTTGTGTAGAGAATTTTCCATTGGCCCAGTATACGCCAATCAGACGGGGTGACAATGGGCAGTCCTGGCGTGGCGTGATAGGAGGATTGGGGGAGTGAGAAACGGCCGTTTCCCGCCTATTTCCTATGTTTTGCAGGGCGGGGTGGGTCCTATACTAAGGCAGACTGGCTACCATCCTGAGACAACTATGCAAGTGGCCGTGAAAGCTTTTCAACTAATTATTTTAGGAATGCACATGATGGCCACCCGCCTCCATCGGAAACCGCAACAGCCATCATGAACTATCGCAGCTGAGGTTGCCCTGCATACTTCTTGCGGCCTTGGCTGAACAACAGGACCATTCATGTCAACAGCTCAGTTAATGAAGCTTCTGGCCCCTGTCATGAAGCTGGATGAATTGGGAATCCCCGTCGGCTTAGTGCAAGACATTATTTTCCGACTGCTTTTTAATGAAGGGGATGTAAATATCGCCCGCTTCAATGAAGTGTTGGGCATTCACGCCAGCCTTATTGATGAACTGCTGGCCCGCATGAAGCAGGAACATCTGGTAGAGGTTGTTCGCGCTGGTGGCCTGGGCAGCCTCAGCTTTACCTACGGCCTCACAGAAGCCGGAGCCAAACGGGCCCGAGATTCTTTTGAGCGCAGCCAGTATGTGGGCCGGGTACCTGTTTCGCTGGAAAAATATACGCAGAGCATCATGCTCCAAGCCAAGCGCGAACAACGTGTATCGCCAACCCAGGTTAAACAGGCGCTCGGCTTTCTCATTCTGCCCGATAACTTTCACCGCCGCATTGGTCCAGCAGTCAATGCTGGCACCTCTCTCTTTTTGTATGGCCCCCCTGGCAACGGCAAAACCACCATTGCTCAGGCCATTGCCAAGCTAATTGCCCACGACTCCCCCATCTGGCTGCCCGAAACGATTACCGTTGGCGGCCAAATCATCCGTGTTTTTGATCCGCTGGTTCATACCCCGGTAAGCAGTGATGCGATGGCGATACATACAGGGATGTTGATGAACGGCCGTACCGAGAAGTTCAAATATGATCAGCGGTGGCGGCTGTTTGAACGCCCCGCAGTGATGGTGGGTGGTGAACTGACGATGGAGTCGCTGGACCTGCGCTATGAACCGATTGCCAAGGTGTATGAAGCGCCGCTACAGCTTAAAGCCAACGGCGGCATGTTCCTCATCGACGACTTTGGCCGCCAACAAATCAGCCCCCAAGAACTGCTCAACCGCTGGATTGTGCCCCTAGAAAGCGGCATCGACTTCCTGCGCTTGCAGTCTGGGCAAAGCCTGGAAGTGCCTTTCCGCCAGCTGATCGTTTTTTCCACCAACCTGGACCCCATGCAGCTGGTTGATGGTGCGTTCCTACGCCGCATCCAGATGAAGGTGGAAGTCGGTGGCCCCAGCGAAAAATTGTTCTACCAAATCTTCACCGAATCGTGTAAGTCGTTTAACCTGCCCTTCGACAAAAAATCGTTTGTGCACCTGCTGCAAAAATGGTATCGTGCGCCCAACCGCATCATGCAAGCGGTGCACCCGCGCGACATTGTGAAGACAGTTATTGCCATCTGCAACTACGACAACACCACCCCAGCCCTCACCCCAGAGCTGATTGATGAGGCGTGTGAAAGCTATTTTGTAGACGGCAATATGGCAGCGACGCTGGCAGACCAGATGTAATGGTAGAATGAAGTAAAAAGTTAAAAGTTGAAAGTGAAAAGTAAAAGCCTCTTTCCAGCGCTTGGAGAGAGGCTTTTTTGTTCACTTTGTAGATTGGGCCAATCTGCGAGATTGGCCCAATGTTGACTGTACTTTAATTATCGAAGAAGACGACGCCGAGGGCCTTGGGGCCAACGTGAGCACCGACCACCGGACTTAGCTCCACGATGTGAATTTCATTGGGGTTAAGCTTTTGTTTAAGCTCGGCATAAATATTTTCGGCTTCATCGGGAGCAGCGGCGTGAATAACGGCCGCTTTCACATTCGACTTACCGGCCATTTCCGTTTCAGCCACGTCCATCAGGTGCGCCAGCGCTTTCTTTTTGGTGCGTACAGAAGCCAGCGGTTCAATCTTGCCATCGAGCAGGTGTAGGATGGGCTTGATGGACAGCATGGAGCCAATGAGGCGCTGCGCCCCGCCAATGCGGCCACCGCGATGCAAAAATTCCAGCGTATCGACCACAAACAAGACTCGCATCTTTTTCACCAAAGCGCGGGCCGCTTCGGCCGCCTCTTTGTAGTCGGCGCCATCTTCCGCAGCGCGGGCGGCGGCCAGAGCCATGTAGCCCAGCCCCATCGCCGCCGATTCAGAATCGACAATCTCGATGGGATACCCTTCCATCATGTCAGCCGCCGCTTGGGCGGAGGCCTGTGTGCCGCTGAGCAGCTTGGAGATGAGAACGGCCACGATAGAATCGGCCGTTTCGGCAACTTTAGAGAAAAATTCGTGGAATTCGCCAGCGGAAGGTTGGGACGTGGTGGGCATTTCTTTGGCGGTTGCCAGGCGGGCATAAAAGGCGTCGGGTTTAATGTCAATATCGTCGCGCAGGCTGCTGCCTTCCCAGTTTAGAATCTGGGGGATGACGTGAATGTTGTATTTGGCCACCAGGGCCGGAGGAATGTAGGCGGTGCTGTCTACCACCACCGCGACTTTTGCTTTGCTCATAAATGCTTCTCCTATATGATGAATGCGCTCTTCCAGTTGATGCTTACGTTTTACCACAGAGTGGCCGGAAGGGAAACGGCCGTTTCGCCACCATGAATGATCTATCTAACCCGCTGCCCCATAATCAGTTTTGCCCAGACGAAAAAAAGCAGCTTTTAGGGCGATTGTTGAAAAATTGATACAATATCTTTACAGCTTTGTCTGTAAAGTCCAATCAGGAAGAGAGAAGCAAATGAATCGAGAATATCATCGTTGGTACAGTCCATCGCTGGAGCGCGACATGGAACTGCTGGTCTTTGGCCACAGCGGCGCTCGCGTAGTGGTGTTCCCCACCTCCAAAGGGCGCTTTTACGAGTGGGAAGACCGGGGCATGATGAACGTGCTGGGTCACCACATCAACCAGGGCTGGCTGCAAGTTTATTGCGTAGACAGCGTCGATGCCGAAAGCTGGTACGCTCGTTGGAAACATCCCCATGCCCGTGCCTGGCGGCAGGTGCAGTATGAAAACTATATCATCCACGAACTGCTGCCCCTCACCTGGCGCAAAAACAACAACCCGTTCCTCATTACCGTGGGGGCCAGCTTTGGCGCATACCATGCGGTAAACATCGCCCTGCGCAATCCGCACCTGGTGGGGCGGGCCATTGGCCTGAGCGGCATCTACGATATTTCGCGCTGGACGGATGGCCACGACGGCGGTTACATCTACGCCAACAACCCCTGCGCCTACATTCCCAACGAACACGACTGGGAGCGGCTGAACGCGCTGCGGCAGCTAGACATCATCCTGGCTGTGGGGCAAGATGACGGCTTGCGGGCCAACAATGAGGAGCTGTCTGCGGCGCTGTGGCAAAAAGAGATTGGCAACGCGCTGCGCATTTGGGATGGCTGGAGCCATGATTGGCCGTATTGGGAAAAGATGTTGTTGACCTACATTGGCGGACATGATTAGAAATAGTGGCTGGTGGCTAGCGGCTGGTTGGTATGCTCACAAACTAACGACTAACCACCAACAAACTAAAACAAAGGAGAGGGACGCATGACAAAGAAGATTGGTTTGATGGTAGGGATGGAGTGGTCGTGGCCGCCCGCGTTTATTGAAGAGGTAAACGGCCGTAACCAGGACGTCATCGCCGAGTTTGTGACCGTGGGCGGCACGCAGATGAACCAGCCGTGGGAATACGCCGTGATTGTGGACCGCATTTCGCACGAGGTGCCTTATTACCGCACCTATCTCAAGAATGCGATGCTGCAAGGCACTCACGTGGTCAACAATCCATTTATGTGGACCGCCGACGACAAATTTTTTGGTGCCTCACTTATTACCAAACTAGGACTCGCCAGCCCGAAAACGGCCGCTTTGCCCAACAAAGAGTACGTTCCCGGCATCGACCACGGCAAAAGCCTGCGCAATCTCGCCTTCCCCATGCCGTGGCAAGATTTAGTCGATTACATCGGCGGCTTTCCCTGCATTTTGAAAGATGCACACGGCGGCGGCTGGAAAGAAGTGTACGTTTGCCACAGCATGGAAGAGCTGTACCGCAGCTACGACCAATCGGGCTTGCTGACGATGGTGCTGCAAGAGTTCATCAAGTGGGACGATTACATTCGCTGCATGGTGTTGGGGCAGGAAAAAGTGCTGGTGATGCGCTACGATCCCAACACGCGCCGCTACAGCCATCCCGATGGCCTGGCTCCTGAACTGTACGATCGCATTGTTTCTGACTGCCAGACGCTGTGCCGCGCCTTTGGCTACGACATGAACACCTGCGAGTTTGCTATCCGCGACGGCGTGCCGTACGCCATCGACTTCATGAATCCCGCCCCGGATATGGACGTGAATTCGCTGGGCTATGAGTTTCATCGCTGGTGTGTGGAAGGCATGGCCGATATGTGCATCAAGCTGGCGCAGCAATCAGAGACACAGGTGGGGGAGATGCGCTGGAGTGGATTGTTTTAGGTCCCCCTCCCTAACCCTCCCCTTGAGAGGGTTTAAGGACGGGCTACAAAATGAAGCGCAACTTGGGGTGTCATTCCGAACGAAGTGAGGAATCTTCCAACTTACAAAGCGGAGAGATTCCTCGGAGGACCTCGGAATGACACGTTCATTGAGCGAGTTTTGCCTCAAAGCGAATACCTGTCCTCTCCCTTGCAGGGAGAGGGCTGGGGTGAGGGTAAACAACAATAGCAGCAGGGTGAGGAAAAGATGGCATTGAGGGAAGCAATACGGACATACCATGATTTATTGACCGATGAGCTGGCCGCTGAGTCGCAGGGGCAGCTGAACGACCAGATGCAAATGCGAGGGCTCTATTTTGGCACACGGCCGTTGTGTACGGTGCTGCGGCCACGCTTTTTAACTCCAGACCAATATATCTTTCTGCGCCAGGCGATACGGCCGTTGCTGCGCGCCTTTGAGAAAATCTCAGAACTGGCGGTACGCGATGCCGACTTTTGCGCCCAGTTTGGCCTGGTGGATTGGGAAGAAGAGCTGATCAAACACGAGCCAAAGTACAAAGGCCACACCCCTCTCACCCGGCTAGACGCGTTTTATGTGACGGAAAACAGTGAGCTAAAGTTCACCGAGTACAACGCCGAAGTTCCGGCTGCGTCGGCTTACAACGACGTGCTGAACGAAGTATTTTATGGCCTGCCGGTGATGGGTGAATTTTTGCGCCAGTATGCAGTACGGCCGTTGCCCACCCGGCACAGCGTTCTCCATGTATTGCTAGATGCGTACCGCCAGTGTGGCGGCACCCATCGTCCGCAAATTGGCATTTTGGACTGGCACGATGTGCCCACGCGCAGCGAGTTTGAACTGTTCACCCAATACTTCGCCTCGCAGGGGTTTGACGCCAAGATTGTGGATCCGCGTGAAGTGACGTATGAAAACGACCGTCTCAGCCATGAAGGGTTTGACATTGACATCATCTACAAGCGGGTGCTGATTACCGAGCTAATTGAGCGCGGCGGGCTGGACCAGCCCGTGGTGCGGGCCGTGCGCGACGGCAACGTGACGATGGTGAACCCGTTCCGCTGCAAAATTTTGTACAAAAAGATGAGCCTGGCCGTGCTGAGCGATGAGCGTAATGCCCACCTGTTTAACAAGGAAGAAACGGCCGTTATCCACAACCATATCCCGTGGACCCGCTGCGTCGAAGAGCGCAAAACGGTGTACGGCGGTCTGCCCGTAGACCTGGTCCCGTTCATCCACAAATACAAAGACCAGCTGGTACTCAAGCCCAACGACGATTACGGGGGGCACGGCATTGTGCTGGGCTGGCAAACCAACGCCAGCGGCTGGGAGCAGGCGGTGCAGCAAGCGCTGCAAGCACCATACATCGTGCAGGAGCGAGTGGTGATCCCGGAAGAACCATACCCCAGCATTGTAGACGGCCGTTTGCAAATCTATGACCGCATGCTGGACACCGCTCCCTTCATCTTCCACGGCGATTACGTGGATGGCGTCCTCACTCGCCTTTCGACTGACCCGCTGCTCAACGTTTCCGCGGGCGGCGGCTCCACCGTGCCCACCTTTGTGGTGGAAAAGAGATAATGACTCAGCCCAGCCAGACCCTAAGGGTTTGGTGTTTATCACTCTGGCCTGTTAAAGGCAAACCCTTAGGGTCTTTCTCGTATCGAAGGTGAATTTATGAGCAGCGAAGACCAAATCGAACAGGCGATGATTGAGATGTTTGCCAGGATGCACGCGCATTTTGGCAAAGCCGTGAAAGGCTACTGGTTTTACGAGAGCGAAGCGTGCCCCGGCTGCGGTCGTCGCGTAAATGCCATGCAGCACAAGGGCCACGCAGCTATTTCGCTGAATGCCTACATTTACCGCAAGCGAGGGATTCTGATCGGCTATGTGCTGTGCAACCGCTGCGCCAACGAAATTCACCGCGCGGCGGAAAAGCGGCCGGGAGTGCAAATCGCCCGGCACGACATCATCGAAAAAAGTCTGGACGCAGCCTACGAAGCCCACATGAACCGTTTGGACGCGTAAACGTTTGCCCCGACTTTTCTCAAGTGCCGCTGTCATACCCGCCTTCGCGGGTATCCATCTCGGCTGACATATGTGGATTCGAGGCAATGGTTTAAGGGCGAACAAGCTACAAAATGAAGCGCAACTTGGGGTGTCATTCCGAACGAAGTGAGGAATCTTACGATTTAAAAAGCGGAGAGATTCCTCGGAGGACCTCGGAATGACACGTTCATTGAGCAAGTTTTGCCTCAAAGCGAATACCTGTCCGCCTCTGAATCCGTGAGGGCATGAGGTGCGAATGACAGGCGGGAAAATCTGCGTAATCTGTGAAATCTGTGGATAAAAAGGATCGAACCTGTCGCCAGTCCCATTGTGCCAACATGTATTATGGAGAAACGCTAGGCAATGAAGCAAAATCCACCCATTGATCTGCTCCTGCTGCTTGTTCTGATTCCGGCGCAAATTGAGCTTTTCTCTTTTGGCGATTATTTCCTCATCATCGCGCTGCTGCTGTATGTGGCGCTTACCGTCTGGCAGCCGCTGGCCGATTTAGCGGCGCTGCCCGACCGGTTTGGCGCTCAGCGTCTCTCTTTTTTGCTCCGCCTGGCCTTACTCTGGCTTATTTTGCTCATTGCCCCCATTGGTGTCACGCTGCAAAACATCCAGGCGCGGCTCCAGGCCGAGGCTGGCCAGGGAGATGCCACCGAAGCCTTGGCGCAAATTCATGACGGCGCTATCCAGATTGAAATGGCCACCGATTACCTCGCCGAGGGCATCAATCCCTATACCGCCACTTATGAACATCCGGTGATGGAACTGTGGCTGCTTCAGATAGACGTGAATCCGGCGACGGAGCATCTGGTTTATTTGCCGGGTTTGCTGCTACTGACGCTGCCGTTTAAGTGGGCAGCAACGGCCGTTCTTGGCTTTTACGATCAGCGGCTGCTGTACCTGCTGGCCTTTGTGCTGCTGGTGCTGCTGCTGCCCACCATTACCCGCAAACCCAGCCACAAACTCGCCCTGATTGTAGGCATTGGCCTCAATCCGTGGCTCATCCAGCCGGTTGTCTGGGGCATGAACGACATTCTGGTGCTGCTGGGCTTGCTGCTGGCTGCGCTGCTGCTGCACAAGAAACAGCTTCTTTGGGCGGCGGTGGTGTTGGGGCTGGCCTGCACGCTCAAGCAAAGCGCCTGGCTAACGGTGCCCTTCTTCCTCCTGGCTATGTATCTGGCAGCCCCGCCAGAAAAACGATGGAAACAGGTAGGAACGGCCGTTGCCCTCATTGGCCTGATCATGGCGCTGGTGGTAGGGCCGTTTGCCCTGTGGAACCTGCCCGCCTTCATGGACGACACCTTTGCCTACGCCAGCGGCACGGCTCAAACGCTCAACTATCCCATTCGCGGCTACACCATTGGCCGCCTGCTTGTCATTTTTGAGCAGGTTTCATCCGACCTCGCCTATTACCCATTTTGGATATGGCAGCTGCTGGTAGGCTTGCCCGTTTTTGCCCTCTGCCTGTACTATCAATGGCGGCAGCGCACGCTCTCAGCCATGTTTTTGGCCGCCAGTCTCTTTATTTTTACCTTGGGCTTTGTGTCGCGCTTTTTTCAGGATAATTACGTGGGGTTCATCACCGCCCTCGCCTTTTTAGGGCTGTTTCCCACCTTTACCGATGAGTGAGTCCACTGGAAAAATTGACGCAAAGGCGCAAAGCCAGAAAGAAGGGCAAAGAAAAAATCTATAAAATCGTAAGTGTTCAATTGGTTACTTCACTAGAGAGACCCTAAGGGTTTTGCGGCTTATTTGCATTGTTTACCAGAGGCAAAAACCCTTAGGGTCTGAACGCTTACGTAAAATCTGCGAAATCTGTGGTTTTTCAGCAGAGCCATGAGTCATAACCGAATGAATCAGAACCCCGTCTCCTCTAAATATCAATGGCTGCTGCCTTCGGTGAGCGTGCTGGTATTTGTGCTTGTCTTTTGGATTAGCCTCTACTTTATGCCCCAGATGATGAATGGCGATGGGGATTTGGGGCGGCACATCACGCTGGGAAATTATATTCTGGATCAGCGCACCATCCCCACAACCGACCTCTTTTCCCACACCATGCAGGGCACGTTTATGGTGCCGCATGAATGGCTGAGCCAGCTGGCGTTTGCCCTGGTCCATCGTGCGGCGGGGTTAAACGGGATTGCCTGGTTAACGGCCGTTCTTATTGCCGCTACCTATGCCGTTCTCACCTATACCTTGCAGCAGGCAGGCGTCCGCGCCTTCCTTGCCCTGGCCGGTGGCCTCTTTGGTTCCGTGGTTGGTGCCATTCACACCCTTACCCGACCCCACCTCTTTACCCTGTTCTTTTTTGCCCTGGCGCTGCTCATCCTGGAAACATACCGGCGGCGCGGCAAAGAAAAAACGCTGCTCTGGCTGCTGCCCCTGATGCTGCTGTGGACCAACACCCACGGCGCATTCATTGCTGGCTTTGTCCTGACCCTGCTTTATGCCGTTGGCGCTGTGTTAGAGAAGCGGCTGCGCCCGGCGCTGGCCTTGCTGGCGACGCTGGTTTTGCTGGTGCTCACCTCGCTGCTCAACCCGGTTGGCGCGGCGCTGCTAAGCAACAGCTTTGGCTATTTGCAGGAAGATTTCCTGGTAAACATTACCATTGAATACCGCAGCCCCGACTTTCACCAGATAAGCGCCTGGCCATTTGCCGCGCTGCTGCTGGGGTCGTTGGGCTTTGCCTGGCTGTCTGGCAAACGCCTGACCTGGACGCCCCTGCTAACCCTGTTGGTCTGGTCTGCCTTTGCTCTCTATTCTGCGCGAAACATTCCGCTGTACGGGCTGGTGGCGGTGGCCCTGCTGCTGCCAGAGATCGACAACTGGCTCAAGGTCAGCTGGCCCAGGCTGAGTCGCTTTTTGTCTAGCACCGATGCGGCTGCACGCGGCAGCTGGGGCTGGATGTGGGCCGTGCTGGTGATGATTGCCGTGATGGTGGCCCAGGCCAATGGCGCCAAAACAGACCTCTTTGGCCGGGGAAACACGTTTAACGACGAGATGTTTCCCATTGCCGCCGTTGATGCCATACAAGATGATTTACCCGCAGGGCGCATGTTTAACGAATTTGGCTGGGGCGGCTACCTGCTGTACCGGCTGTGGCCTGAACGGCTGGTGTTTATTGACGCCCAAACCGATTTTTACGGCGAGGCCTTAACCCGCCAATTTTTGCAGATTGCCGATGCGGAGCCGGGCTGGGAAGCCGCGCTGGCGGAGTATGACGTGGCGTGGATCATTCTGCCACCGACGCGCCCGCTGGCCGCCTGGCTGGAACAATCGGCCGAATGGCAGGAGCTGTATCGGGATGATACGGCCGTTATTTGGACAAGAAATTAGCGTCTAAACCGCCTGTTCACCTGGGAATGAATTCCCAGGCTGAGGCAAGAAACGTGCGAAAGCACGTTAGAGCGACATATTCCAACCCGTTTTAACGGGTTTTATGTCTCAGATGCCGCATTAATGGCGCACAAATTCCATAATTGGAATCGCTGTTCACATGTAGCGGGGGCGTTTTTGCCTCCGCGTAGGCTTGATAGAACCACTGGATAAGTTATGATTGAAACCCCGGTAACCCAAGAACTCGACCAGAAGCAAATCCCTTACACCTTGTTTACCCACACCGGCCCCATCCACTCATTGGAGCAGGCCGCTGCCGAGCGCAACCAGCAACCAGAGCAGGTGGTGCGCAGCCTGCTTTTTCGCCTGGCGCAGGATGAGTTCCTCATGGTCCTTGTCGCCGGGCCGCAGCAGATCGATTGGAAGCAGCTGCGCCGCCTGTTGGGCCTCTCACGTCTGACGATGGCCAGCCCGGACGAACTGCGCCGCGTCACCGGCTACGAAATGGGCGCGGTGGCCCCCTTTGGCCTGCCCGCTCCGCTGCGCATCCTGGTTGACCAATCGGTGCTCAACCAGGCGGAGATTTCCTTGGGGAGTGGGGTAAGGGGAACGGCCGTCTTGCTAAAAACGGCCGATTTGATTTCCGCCCTGGGTGATGTAGAAGTCGTTAATTTGTAAGACGCAGATAGGTGCGACGCACTTGGCAAGTGCGTCGCACCTGAGGCAGGCGATAGTTTGCGAGATTTCCCGCAATAAGGGGTGTAAGAAAGCCAAAATACATTAAAATAGGGACTGAACTCCCTTTAGTTTCCATAAAAAGGTTTGGGGCTTACGATCATCCTGTTTGTGATGAATTTCTAGGTTTGAGTAGGAAAATGACAAAAGGTAGGCTGTGGACACGTGAAGAATTATTACTTGCGTTGAACTTGTACTACAAGTTACCGTTTGGTCAGTTTCACCAGCACAACCCCAGAGTGATTGGTTTAGCGAGCCTAATCGATCGAACTCCAAGTTCTGTTGCAATGCAACTTAGCAACTTTGCGAGTCTGGATGCATATCATCAGAATCGTGGCATCAGCGGGTTACGTTCCCCTGGTAAGCTAGCGCAAAAGCTCTGGGAACAGGGACAAAACGATTGGGAGAACATTATTCTAGAAGGCGAATATCTTTTAGAGAGTCTTACTCAATCTGAAGTTCCCCAATTACCACAAATCAAACAGAGCCAACGAACTGAAAAGAAAGGCGTTGTCAATATAAGGTTGGGACAAAGATTTTTCCGAGATTCCGTTTTGGCAAATTACCGTATTCATTGCTGTATTTGTGGTATGCCTATTGCCGAGCTTTTAATTGCCAGTCATATCGTTCCATGGAAAGATCGAGAAGATTTACGCTTAAACCCAAGTAATGGATTGTGCTTATGCGCTTTGCATGATAAAGCCTTTGACAGAGGAATTTTAAGTATCAGTGAAGACTTCAAAGTGATGATCAGCCCGTCACTCGATAATTATTCCTTTCACAAATCAGTGCAACAAGGGCTATTTGCCTACAGTAATTGTTCTATCTCAATGCCCGACAGATTCATACCAGATCAAGAATTCCTTGAGATTCATCGCAGCCAATATTTCATCCAATGATCGAGCCCTATCTGCAAAAATTTCGTCAGCTGCACACAGATAAAAACCGCACCCACTGGACGGCCGTTTCCACCCATCGCGCCCCGCATAAACCCCTCCTGTTACTCTCTGTCATTGATTTGTTTGCCCAGGGTTACATCCGCCACAACTTCATTGCGCTGGATGATGAATTGATGGAGCTGTTTGGCCTGTATTGGCAGGTTGTCAACCCGCCCAGCAAACGCGGCGACATCACCATGCCTTTCTTCCACCTGCACAGCGAAGGCTTCTGGCATTTGCTGCCGCAGCCGGGGCAAGAAGATGTTCTCGCGGCCAAACGGCGCACCGATGGCCTGAAGCAGCTGCGCCAATTGGTGCTTGGCGCGCGGTTGGATGACGTGCTTTACCAGCTGCTGCAAGACGAACAGTCGCGCAATCTGCTGCGCACCACCCTCATCCAAACCTACTTCGCCCCAGAAATTCACCAACGGCTGGTGGCACGCGGCCAGAGCAACGCCGAGGCATTCCAATACAGTATGGAACTGTTACAAAAGGCAAAGGAAAACACGGCTAAAGAAGCGCCAGAAGAAATGTACACTCCTGCCGTGCGCGACCAGGGCTTCCGGCGCGTCATCGTCACCATCTACGAGCACCGCTGCGCCTTCTGCGGTGTGCGCATCCTCACCGCCGATGGCCACACCGCCATCGAAGCGGCGCACATCATTCCCTGGCATGTCAGCCACAACGACGATCCGCGTAACGGCCTGGCGCTGTGCCGCCTCTGTCACTGGTCATTTGATGAAGGGCTGGTAACGCTCAGCAATAGCTACCAGATCAAGCTCTCCCCCCAACTGGCCGCCCCAGACAACATCCCTGGCCACCTGTATGCGTTTGGTAAACGGCCGTTCCTCGGCCCCACCGACCAAACCCTCTGGCCCTTTCCCGACTCGCTCACCTGGCACCAGCAAACGCTCTTCCGCCATCGCTAACCGGCAAAATCCCGCACAAATTGCACCAACGTATTCAACATATGGTCAAACACCGACAGCCGGGCCACTTCATAGCCATGACTGTTGGCCCGCACCTGGCCCATGCAGGCAATGCGCTGCGCCCCGCCCGCGTAATACACCAGGCTGGCATCACTGGCGGCACTGTCGTAAACGACGGGTTGCAGCTCCGTGCCCGCGTCCCGCGCCGCCTGGCACAGCGCTTGCAGCAGCGGCTGGTCGTAATGCCCCAGGCGATCCTTGCTCCAAATGGCGGGACGGCCGTCTAATTCCAGCGGCGTTCCCGGCGGCATGGGCGCACCATCCACGCTGATGAAAATCTCCGGCTGCTCACGCAGGGCCAGTGATTTGGCTCCGTGCCCGCCCACTTCTTCACTCACGGTAAACGCCATGAGGGTGGGATGATACGGCCGTATCGCCTCTCGCTTCAATGTTTCCAGCAGCCGCAGCAGGGCCACCACGCCCATACGATCATCAAACGTCCATGCGCCTAACAGCGGGTCCGCCGGATCGCCAAACAGCACCGGGCCGCGCCGCTCCCGAATGGGCACGCCCGTTGAGCCAGGCCGCACACCCGCCGCCTTGAGTTGTTCCGGCGACAGTCCCGTCATCACCCGCACGTCGTCCCAGGTGATGGCCTGGTTGGCCGCATTGGCCGTGTGCGTGGAACCCATCGACAGCACGCCCACGATGGCTGCCTGATCGCCCAAAATCTCGACCGGCCCCTCGCCCAGCTTCCAGGGCATCAGGCCCCCACTACGGCTCACTTGCAAACGGCCGTCTGGGTCAATTTTGGTCACCACCAGCCCAATTTCATCCATGTGGGCGGCGTAAATGACGAGAGGGGCTTGGGGGGAACGGCCGTCTAAGCGCACCAGCACATTCCCCATGCCATCCTGCTCGTGGGGAATCTCCCAATCGGTCAACTTCTGGCGCACAATGGCCGCCAGCACCGCCTCGCGCCCGCTGGGTGACGCTACGAGCAACTCCGAAAACAATTGCAAAGCTGGATGATCCGTAAACATGAGTCCCTTCCTTACCACAAATTTTTCAAATCAAGCCCAAAATCTGAGCGCAATCTGCGCCAATCTGCGAAATCTGTGGATTAAATTTGATGACATTTGTCGGATGATTGTAACTATGAAATCGCCAATCTTCACGCTAAAATGAAACCCAGCACAAGCAAAACTTATCAGCCACAAAGGCCACAGGTGGAAAAACCTGTGTGACCTGTGGATTACTTCCAGGAGTTATTGATGACCCACCCGGCACAAACCAAACAACAAACCGACCAACCCGATGCCATGCCCGAGGCGTACGCGGCGTTTTTGCAAGCATACCCCACCTACAGCGGCACTCGCCTGCTGGACGAATGGCGCGAAACGGAATACGGCCGTCTCGACGCCACCCAGCAAATTTACCTCGACTACACGGGCGGCGGCCTCTACGCGGAAAGCCAGCTCGATGCCCACATGGCCATCCTCAAAACCCAGGTGCTGGGCAATCCCCATTCCGCCAACCCCACCTCCCTGGCCATGACTGACATGGTTGAAGGCACCCGCAGCGCCATCCTGCACTACTTCAACGCCGATCCTGCCGAATACATCGCCGTCTTTACTATGAACGCCAGCAACGCCCTCAAGCTGGTCGGCGAAGCGTACCCATTTGCTCCCGGCGGCCGCTACCTGCTCACCTACGACAACCACAACTCAGTCAACGGCATCCGCGAATTTGCCCGCGGCAAGGGAGCCGAATTCACCTACGTGCCCCTCACCACGCCTGATTTGCGCATTGATGAGGCCGCCCTGGATGACCTGCTGGCCGCTGGCGATCCAGCGCAGAACAACCTGTTTGCCTTCCCGGCCCAATCCAACTTCTCCGGCGTTAAACATCCGCTGGAACTCATAGAACGCGCCCAAAAGCAGGGCTGGGACGTTTGCCTGGACGTCGCCGCCTATGTGCCTACCTGCCATCTGGACCTCAGCCGGGTGAAGCCAGAGTTTGTTAGCCTGTCGTTTTACAAAATGTTTGGTTATCCCACGGGCCTTGGCGCACTGCTCATTCGTAAAAGCGTGCTGGGCAAATTGCATCGCCCCTGGTTTGCGGGCGGCACGGTGAACTTTGCCAGCGTACAGGCGCGAGGTCATTATCTGGCCCACAACGAAGCCGCTTTTGAAGATGGCACCGTGAATTACCTCAACATCCCGGCCATTCAGATTGGTCTGGAACATTTGCAAAAAGTGGGCTTAGACACGATTGGTGAACGGGTGCGCTGTCTCACCGGCTGGCTCATTGAACAGTTGATGGGATTGGTGCATGAAAACGGCCGTCACATGATGCGCATCTACGGCCCCACCAACACCGATCGGCGCGGCGGCACCATCACGCTCAACTTCTACGATCCTGATGGCCACCTGCTGGACTACCGCCGCATCGAAGAGCTGGCCAACGGGCAGGGCATCTCGCTGCGCACCGGCTGCTTCTGTAACCCCGGTGCAGGCGAAATGGCCGAAGGGCTCACCCGCGAAGACATGCTCGCTGGCCTCGCCGAATCTGAAGATATGACCCTGCCCCGCTTCATGCAGCTCATCCAGCATCGCGGCAACAAAAGCGCCGGGGCGATTCGTATCTCTGTAGGGCTGGCCACCAACTTTGCCGACGTGTACCGCTTCATGCAGTTTGCCGCTGGGTTCCGCAACAAAACCAATCTCAACATCGGCCAAGTGACTTTCGACATCGAATCCTGCCGCGTCATCCGCGACGGCAGTTAATCAGTAATCGGTATTCGGTAAACAGTATTCGGTAATCGGTAGGGGGAATATCTCGTTCCACGCTCTGCGTGGAATGAAGATCGGGACGCTCCTGCGTCCCTGACATAAAAAAGAGGCGACTGCCTTTTGAGCAGCCGCCTCGCTTGTTTTATTCAAATGTTGTTAGATTCAGACTATTCTTCAAAGGGCGTTAGGCCAACCCAGCTGTAGCCACCGACCCAAGAGTAACCACCAACCCAGCTGTAGCCGCCAACCCAAGAGTAGCCGCCAACCCAGCTGTAGCCGCCGACCCAGGAGTAGCCACTCTGCCAGACGTCGTCCTGCGTCCATTCATTCCAGTCGGTGTTACCGACCCAAGAGTAGCCACCGACCCAGCTGTAGCCGCCTACCCAGGAATAACCGCCGACCCAAGAATAGCCACCAACCCAGCTGTAACCACCAACCCAGGAATAACCTTCGGCGTCAGCGAGCGGTTCACCATTTTCATCCACCAGAATGAACTGGCCGTCACGGTAAACAACAGGCCCGACATATGGTTCACCTGGCGTCATGCCCACATTCGATTCACCTTCAGCGGGGTCGAGTACCGCATCGGGTGCCCACACGCGCCCGGCACCTTGCTGGAAGATGCTCCAGGCCAGCGAGCCATCTTCATAAGCTGCGGGCTGGGCCGAGGCCATGAGCGCATATTTCACTTCGTCGGGGGTCATGCCCCGGTTTTCATCCAGCATCAAAGCTACCAAACCAGAGGTAACGGCCGTTGCTGAAGACGTTCCGGCAATTTCATAATAGTTACCGGCTACCCGAGCATCATGGTTTTCCCGTGCCCAACTGGTGTAAGACGGTGCCGTCGTCAGCATGTGCGCGCCAGGGGCGATAACATCTGGCTTCACAAAACCAACCTCGGTCGGACCCGCGCCGCTAAACGGAGCTACATAATCGTCGCTCAGGTCGTCTGGCGTAAAGTTGTCGGTAAATGCACCCACAGTAATCACAAATGGATCGTTGCCAGGGGCGGCGATAGTCATCGGGTCTGGGCCACCGTTACCGGCCGCAGCCACCACCACAATGCCAGCATCCCACAGAGCCTCAACGGCCTGGTTGATGGGATCGGCCCAATACGGGCTGCTAATACCGCCCAACAGCGACAGATTAACCACGCGGATGTTGTAGCGGTCTTTATTGGCCAGAATCCAGTTTAGCCCTTCGATAATGTCGGTGTAGGTGCCCTTGCCTTCGGCATCCAGCGCCCGCACATCAATGAACTGAACTTTTGGCGCTACGCCCATGTAGCCGTTAGCGTCTTTGGTATCGTTGCCAATGAGGCTGGCCATCATGGTGCCGTGGCCATGTGGATCGCGCAGTCTGGTGCCCTCGTCCAAAGCATCATAACGGGCCACGACGCGGCGCACATTCCATGTGTCCAGGGCAATACCGGTATCAACAATGGCAACACCAATTCGCTTGCCCCAGACGTTCTCATCCCAAACTTCATCTACCCCCATCACCTCAGTGAAGGTGGCATCAAGCTGCGGCGTACGTCGGGTGGTGGTAACGCCCGCAACGCTGGCTTCGTCGTCCTGATGCACAGCCACCGTGCGCGAATCTGCGGCAACGGCCGTTAATACACGCTGGGGCAGTGTAGCAGAGACAGCATTAATGATGTCTAGCTGTTCGTTGAGCGTTCCACCATACGCTTCAACAATGGCTACGGCCGTTTCCACACTGTCGGCTTGAACCAACACAGAAACAGTGTTTGTTCCACCAGCAACAAATGGAACAGCCAGTAGCGCAGTCAATATGACCAACAAGGCTGTAAGAAAAAATTTGTGCTTCATGTGATTGACTCCCCTTGCGCAAACAGCATTTTGATTTTGGCTCTCAACTCTTAAAAAGAGATGCTGTTTACTCATACTACTTGTTTGCCCGAAGAGGCTCTTAATCCTTCAGACATTGGTTGTATGGGAACGCCCCTATTGAGGCAGACTTAGCTTCCCATTTAATCATAAATTATTGGTAAAGTGAGAACGCAACTCAATAGGAAAAAAAGGTTGTTGACGAGCCTTCACGCCATGTTCACAGCGTGCTGCTGCTGTGTTTGCCCGCTTGGCTTGTTGGCATTGGGCTGGTTGTGGGGTGGCGGGGGCAGCACCGGCAAATAAGCAGTAAAGCAGCTGCCGTACCCTTCTTTGCTGATCACTTCAATTTTGCCATCGTGCGCTTCAACCAGTGCTTTGGTGATGGCCAGACCCAGCCCGGTGCCGGCGGCCAGCTTGCGATGGGACACAACCCGGTGAAAGCGCTCAAATACGTATGGCAAATCTTCGGCGGGGATGCCAAAGCCAGAATCTTGGACTTGTAAAATCAGCTGGTTGTCTTGCGTGGCGAGCGTGACGGTAACACGGCCGTTTTCCGGCGTGTATTTAATGGCATTGGTAATAAGATTGTTGAGAATGCGCTCCAGGTGGTTCTGATCGGCATAGACAAATGTGTGGCGATCAAGGCCATCAACCAGCAAAGCAATATGCTTGCTATCGGCCTGCACCTGAACCATGCTGAGCACCTTTTCTGCCACAACCACAAAGTCAAAATCGGTCTTTTCCATAGGGACCTGGCCATCAGCCTTCAGTTTCTCCAGGTCAAGGATGTTGTTCACAATGCCGGTCAGCGTCTCCTGGCTGTGCAAAACCGCATCCAGCATATGGGGCTTCTGCTGGATGATCTGCGGGTACTCTTTAAGCATCGTGGCGTACATATGGATGCTGGTTAGCGGCGACTTCATGTCATGGGTTAGTACCGCCAAAAACGCATCTTTTTCCTGCATAACCTTTTGCAGTTCCTCGGTCCGCTGCGAGACGATGTGTTCCAGATTGTCCATGTGGGCCTGCATCTGGTTAACGTACAGCCGGAAGGCATACGCAGACAGCACAATGGGCATAAAAAATATGATGATCCCTACAACCCCAAACTGATTAACGGCCAGGGCCAGAGTTCCCCCACCCACGGCCAAGATCATAATGTTGATAGGGGCGGCCCACATATTTTCCTTCCACATCGCCAGTGGGCTAACCGCTGGGCCTTGCTTCAGGCGAATAATGACCATAACCATGCCAAAGTTGAGCTGATCGTAGAGAACGGCCGTAATAATCCACGGCAGCATTTGTCCAAGTAAGGTATTGATATCCAGCTGCCGCTGCAAATTGAGGAAAACCACACCAGCGATGTAAATCGCCACACTGTGCATACCCACGTTAAACGCCAGCGGTTCCCAGCTTTTCTTCCATGCTTTTCCTTGCTCTAGCTTCAACAGCCAGATGGTTACGGTGCAGGCCGTGGCGGCTAAAACGGCCGCTTCAGGGCCATACAGTGGAATAAGTACCAGGCTAACGGCCGTACCCACCTCAAACCCGATGCCTTGGGCCGTAGTTTTAACAGTCGTTGAAGTGATTTCGGCAAAAACAGCCAGCGTTAGAATCAGGAGAAACGTCGCTTTGGGATCAAACGTGGGGAATTGAAGCAGCCCAACCACAACCAGTGCTAATCCGGCACAAGTGACAGCCAACAAGTACAAGAAATAGGGTTGGTGAAACCTCGACTTATTCACGGCAATTGTTTTCTCGTTCTGGGCAATTTGACAAAGTTGAGCAGACTACGGTTTTGACAAAATGCAAGACAACCTGAAGATTTCTGTAAGAGCCAAAAGCTTATTGGGTAACGACGATGCAAATTTGGCTTTCCTTGAGCAAAAAAAGGCTATGCAGAGCCACTTCCATATTTTGCGTCAAGTCAGTCTATATGATTAGATATATATCTGTAAAGTCTTGCTTTAGTACCATAACAGATCACAAAAATTGCCCTTCGATTTTTAAAGAGCTCTCTGTGGTTTGCTTAAACGCATGCCGATTTGTTTAATCTCGCGATGAAATTTGGGCCAGAGCGGCTTCGATGGTTTCATCTACGGCCGTTTCCGGGTCGTCTGGTGCGTTGATGGCTGGCGTAAAGCCCACACCCTGGTAAGACACCCCATTTGGCGTATGCCAGTAACCAATGGTGTACTCAAATAAATAATCATCCGGCAAGGGAACACTGTTCTGAATTGTCCCCTTGCCATAGGTGGTCGCCCCAATCGTGGTCCCCCGACCCGTTTCCTGAATCGTTGAAGCCACCGTTTCCGCCGCCGAATACGTAAATTCATTCACCAGCACATACAAAGGAACATCTGGCGCAGCAGCATCACCTTCTGCTGAAAAAAGACGCGTCTCCCCATCCTTCAGCGTGACCTCGAACAAAGGTCCGTCCTCAATGAAATTGCTCAGCACGTCCTGGGCAACCGTCATAGAGCCACCCCCATTAAACCGCACATCCCAAATAATGGCAGGTGGATTAGTCGCCATAATAGCGGCCAGAGCTTCATCAAAAAGCTTGGGCACATTGGTGGTGAAGGTATATTGCGCGATATAACCAACGCCGTTATCCAAAATCTCCCATTCTAGCGCCACTCTTTCAACGCGAACCGGGGCAAAGTTTAAAATTTCACCATTACGCTCAACCACCAGTTGAGCTGGTTCCCCCACCGGACCACGGAATAGCAACGCCGACCCCGTAACCGTCGTAGCCGCATTCACCGGAATACCATCGATGGAAAGCAAAATGTCTCCCACGCGCACACCTTCCAAATCGGCCGTACTGCCAGGAATAACCGTTTCAATGTACATCTGGCCCGCTTCATTAATATTTGGCACCAGGCCCACAATCCCCGTTTCTCCGGCCATATCAGCGGCAAACTTTAGAGAGCTTGGTGGGGGAACAACCACGGCAAATGGATCGTCCACAATGCTCAACATCCCCTGAACGGCCGCAAAAGATAGATCCGCCTCGCTGGGAATTTCCCCCGGAAAATCATCTTGAATAATCTGCTTCACCTGATCTTCCAATGAAGTTTGTCGGGTAACGAATTGGCTGCGCAGCACCCAGCCAATAACCAGCCAAATAAGGGAAATCAGCACAAAGTAGGCCGCTTGGGAAACGGTTTCTCGTGAGAGGTTTTTCATAACTTGCTTCCAGTCATAAAAAAACGGCTGCGCGAACTTTGCACAGCCGTTTTGGTATTAGGCTAATCTATTCTGTTTTCTAAAATGGTTATCCCGTCCAGATGTAACCACCTGTCCAAATATACCCACCGGACCAGGCAAAGCCGCCGGTCCAGATGTAGCCACCGGACCAGGCAAAGCCACCCGTCAGGTTGGAAATACCTTCAGCCAGCTGAGGTAAACCACCGTGCAGGGCAAACATAGCCACAGGGATAAGGAGGACAGCCAGAAGAACAACCAGGCTAATCACCAAGTAACGCTTAGACATATTTCACTCTCTCCTATTAGATTTTTGCAAGGGCTACAATGGGGCAGCGGCGCAAGGACGATGGTGCACGCAAAATTTACACAATTATGCCGATTATCAAGCAAATGACAAAGATGAAAGGTGCTATTTTTCCTGAATTCTGGTGGCTAATGTCATATTTTTTACTCTTGATGCTGCTTTTTCTTGAGCAGCCGAGCCGCCAAAGTTGATGAATCGCCACTTTTAGGAGGAGTAGCCGGCTGTGAGGGGGTGCCAGGCGTAGACGGCCGTTCCTCTCCCCCACCTTCTTCCTTCCGCAAAATCACCGCAGGCTTTGCGTCTTCCGTTGGAGGTGGCGCAGTGGATTCCTTCCCCGCGCGCTGCTTGGCCTCGAACAGGCGCGACACCTGCTCGGTGCGCGGCGCGGGGGCAACGGTAGCGGGCTGCAAACGGCCGAATGTGGCCGCCCAGGCCCGTTGCCAATCGCGCTTGGTGATCACCAGACGACGCACGGCAATGTCTATTGGCAATAGAATGACCGCCAGCAATGTTAGCCAGGTCCAGACCGGTCGGGTGGTGGCTTCTGAGGGGAGCGTGTGATCGAATACGGCCGTTTCCCGCCCCGCCAAATCCTGCCCTCCTGTCAGCACCGCAATGTTTTCCAAAAGCTGCGGATTTGTCTCAAATTCACGGTATTCGGGCGAGTAGCCCAGCACCCAACCGCTGGTCTGCCCTACCACATTTTCCTCGGTCCCATCAGAGCCAGCCACGCGGATGAAGTAGGCTCCGTCCGTCTCCGGGGCAAACTCCGCTTCATAGCGACCAGGAGCCACCTGGCTGAGCGTCACGTTTTGCACCGAGCCATCTGGCGCGACCACGTTGGCTTCCATCGTTAAGCTGTTGAGGAAATCGCCGCTGCTGCCGCGAGCGTCCACCGTCAGCGTTGCCTGTTCGTCGGTGTAGGTGACCACCGTTTCCACGTTGCTGTCACGGTCCTGCGAGATGGTCCAGCGCACCGCCTGCGCCCAAAACGCGGGGAAGCCTTCCCACTGCACCCAATCCTGCCCCCAGCGCCCGGTCGCGTCGGAGGTCCAGGCGACGGAGCGGCCCAGGCCATACTGCCACGCCGCCAACACCGGGTCGCCCTGCTCGGAGTTCAAAATGACTTGCGCGGTATCCTTAGGGCTGGTGCCCACGTAGCCATAGAGCGGCGGTACGGCCGTAATGCCTGCCAAAATCGGACTATTGCTCACCAAGCTGGGGAAAAATCGTTCTTCAATTAAATAGGTCCGCTGAATCGAGGTGGTTTCCTGCGTGAAAATCTGCGGCAAATTGGCGGCTTCGTTGGTGAAATGGAAACGGCCGTTGCCCCACTGCGCCACGTTCTGCAAAAACGGCACATCTGGACCGCTGCCAATGGAAACGGCTGTTACCGTCACACCGTCCGCTACCAGCGAACTCACGAGCTGCTCCACACCCTCTTTTTGTTCCGAATCCGCGCCATCGGCTAACAAAATGATGTGCTTTACCTGATTCGGACTATCCGCCAACGCCGCTGCCGCTGCCTCCAGGCCAGTGCGCACGTAGATGCCGCCCCCGCCCGCACCAATCTGCCGGATGAGGCTGATCGCTTCTTCGCGCTGGCTGGCGGGCATGGGGCCAATCGGATTGTCCGGCTGCGTGTCCACCGGGAAAACGGCAATCTCGTCAAAATCGTTGAGCAGTTCCACCACGCGCACCGCCCCTTCAGCCGCCAGCTGAATTTTGGTCACGCCTCCTTCTTGCGCTCCCATGCTGCCGGAGCGGTCAATGACAATGACCATGCTCACCGAGGGGAAACGTTCCTGATCCTTGATTTGCATCTCCACGGGCAGAGTTTCTTCCAGCGGGGTGCGGAAATAACCGCCCATGCCGTAGCTTTGCGGCCCGCCCACAGCGACCAACCCACCGCCCAGATCGCGCACATAGCTTTGCAACACTTCCATCTTGCGCGGCGACAGGTTCTTAGCGTTCACATTCACCAATATGACGCTGGCGTAATTGCTCAGCTCGGCCAGACTCGCGGGCAAATCGGCGGGCGTGGTGCGATCCACCTCCAGGCCAGTGGCTTGCAGCGCTTGCAGCAGCTGGGGCGATTCGTCTGGCTGGGCCGTGCCGTCATCGGCTACAGTGCCATCGTTGGACACCAGCAACACGCGCGGCGGGCCGGTAATTTCGGTGTAGGCGGCCAGCTCGTTGTTTTGGAAGAAGGTGTCGTTGGCCGGGGTGAGCTGCACACGATAGCGGGCAAATTCCTGCTCCAGGGCGCGCAGCCGCACGGCAAAATTGTTCACGCCGCGCCGCAGCTGCACCGCTTCCTCATACACCACGCTGCCGCCAGACAGCACGCGCAGCGTGGCGGGCATGTCGGCGCTGCTCTCGGCGGTGATGTCCAACCGGAACGTCTCTCCCTGGCTAATGCGCGTCGGGGCGCTGACGCTGGTGAGCAGCGCTTCAGCAGCGGTAGCTTCGCGTCCTAGCAGCACGTAGCTAATCTCCACGCCGCTGTTGGCCGCCAGCCGGGCCGCTTCGTTGGCGTCGCCCACGGTGGCGGTGCCATCGCTCAAAATCACCAGGCGGCGGGCCGAGCCAGCGGGAAACAGAGCCATGCCCAGCCGGATTGCTTCGGCGATGTCGGTTTGCAGCGCCTGGGGCACAGAGCTGACGGGGGCCAACTCTGCCAGACCACTCATGGGTCGTTCAACCAGGGCATTGGCCCCAAATAGGATAACGGCCGCTTCGTCATTGGGCGTCATGCCTTCCAGCGCGGTGCGAATGTAGGATTCGGCCGTTTCGGCCTGAGCTGGGCTAATCGAATCGGAGGCATCGACGAGAAAGACTACTGCTAGCTCGTCGGCGGCACGCACCAGTTGGGTGCCCGCCAAACTGAGAATGAGCAGCAGCATGATCAAAATGCGCAGCGCCAGACTCAGCCAATCGCGCCAACGCCGCCCCACGGCACGCCGTGGCTGCCCCAACCAGAAGAAGTAGGGGACAGTTAGCAAAAGCAGGAGGGCGAGCGGAGTGGTGAAGTTCACGATTTTTAAGTGAAAAGTGATAAGTTAAAAGTGATACGAGTACCGGTCATTGGTCATGGCATTAACCATTGGCTATTGACGATCCCGTCATTGGTTGGGGGCATTATAGGGGATGTTGCGGGTTTGGGGAATGGTTTGCGCCGATGGTTAATCTGCGGTTAGTCAACGGTGCGAAAAATTTAAGGGGACGCGGATTAACACGGATGAACGCTGATTTTTGTTTTTCGGCGAAAGTGCGTTGCTGATTTTTCGTTGGTGGTAACCGGCCTAAGACAAATGGTTTGGGGTTGAGCGCGTTCCCTCTCCTATTCCTCTGTGACCTCTGGGGCAAAAATCAATCGTCAAAGTAGAGGGGCAGGTAGAGGGTGAAGACGGAGCCTGCACCATATTTGCTTTGGGCTTCGACGCGGCCGCCGTGGGCCATAACGATGAAGCGGCTAAGTGCCAGGCCTAACCCACCGGAACGGCCGTTGCCATTTGCCTTTAGTTTGGATAGGCCTGACCAGACCGTTGCCAATCGCTCCGGCGGAATGCCCACGCCGGTATCCACGACGCGCAGGAATAATTCGCTGCCGGCCAACCCACATTCCACCTGCACCACCCCACCAATTTTGTTGAACTTGATGGCGTTGTGCATCACATGCTGGGCCGCTTCCAGCAGTTGATCTTCATCGCCCAGGACGGTAGTGTGCGGCGTGCTGGCGGTAAACTCCACCACCACCCGCCGCGCCTCAGCCATGGTGCGCAGATTGCGAATCGCCTGCTGGGCGATTTCATCCAGCCGGGTAAGCTGAAAGTTGAAGCTGCTGCGCATCTGGATGCGGCCAGAGATGGCAATCAGTTTTTCGATGGGCAGCTTGATGTCGCTGATGTGCTGGTCAATTTGGGTGGCCAGTTTGTGCGTAGTGGCGTCATCCCGGCCTTGCAGCTGCTGGACTTCCTGGGTGAGAACGGTAAACGGCCGTCTTAACTCCGGCGAAATCAAATCCACAAATTGCGAATACAGACCCACCAGTTCCTGCAAATGCTGCCGATCGCGAGTCAGCGTCTGGTTTTGGTGGAACACATACTCGTTAATCTGGCGCAGGCTGGAAACATTTTGCGCCTGGGCCAGCAGCGGGCTAATCTGGCTAGACATGCTTTCCAGCAAATCAAAATCGGGCTGGTCGTAGGATGCGCCAGAGTATTTGAGGCCGAGCGCCAACACGCCAATCAGGCTGTCGCCCGCGTGCAGCGGCTTGTACAGCACGCGCTCCCAGCGGGACAGCACTTCGCGCTCCACTTCGGGAGCTTCGGCAAAGCGATCCAGCGAATCAATATCGTACTGCACCAGCGGCACGGTGTTTTGCCGCAAAAATTGGGTGACCGGACTTTTCGCATCGAGAGTAAGCGTATCCAGCGGGGTAGGCTCCAGGCTGGCCAACGGCCGTAAAATCAACTTACCACCCGGCCCGTCATCCACGGTAAACAGCCACGCCTCGTCGGTCGTCAGGTTGGCTTGCACCAGCCGCAAAAAGAGCTGCCCTAGCTGCACCGGCTCCGGCAAATTGCCAACTGCGTTGCTAAATTCGGCCAATACCGCCTCCTGCCGCTGCACGCCAGGCAAAAAGATACGGCGCGACAGCTCGTCAATAAAGCGGCTTACGAGGGTAAAGAGAGCAACGAAAACGGCCGTTGCCACCAGCAGCACCAAAATCTCACCATTTTGCGGCGTATCCTCTGGCAGGTCACGCACGGCGCGCACCAGTAAAGTGAGCGCCAGCCAGGTAAGGCCAAACACAACCAGGATGCTCACCACCCGGCTCAACAGCTGCCGCAGCGAAAGCTGCAAATCGGGCAGTGTGGTACTGGCCAAACTGATGGTGCCGGTAAGCCCGGCCAACATCATCACCAGCACACCCGCCTGCTGCCACCCCGGTTGCCCCGGCTGCTGGATAGAGCCCAGCGCACTGCCGATCAGCAGCAAAATGATGACCACCAACCAGTACTGCACCTGGTTGCGGTACAACGAAGGCGGCAAATTACTGTTGAGCTTCTGTGTCAACATCCAGGCCGCGGTAATTGGCAACAGCCAGCTGGCAATCCACACCGAGGCCCAAATGTCGAACTGGCGCACCGGCTGGCCCACCAGGATGAAGTTGGGAATGGCTTGGGGCCAAATGTTAGGATCAAGCAGCACCGCCCCGGCCAGAAGAACCAAACTCAGCCCTACGCCAATCTGGCCATAGCCGCTGGGGATGGGTAAGTAGATAAGGCTGGTGAAAAGGAGGCAAACGGCCGTAAAGCTCAGCGCATAAGTGCCAACGATACCCCAGTTATAAATGAGGATGGACGAGAAGGTAGTGCCGCCAAAAAAGCGAATGACACTGCTGGCCCACACAGCCATCGACAGCAACGTAAACGACCAACGCAAAAATAACGGCCGTCGCTTCAGCTGCGCCCGCCAAAGGTAGACGATCATGCCAATAAAACTTAAGGGCAAGGCCGAAATAATAAGAAACTGCTGCGTCAAAGTCATGCTGTGTGGTTAATACCTCAATCGATTTACAACGATTGTGCGCCATTATACCAACTTTTCACCTTACAAAATTTGGGAAATTGGGATAACTCTGGGGATAAATGAGAGGAGTTTTGGCCTATAACCCAATTTATCCCAAAATCAAACTTGGGATAAATTTGGGATAAATTGGGAAAAGCACCACTACTTCAAAATATAGTGCGTCCCTTTCTTGGAACCAATTTTTAGCAAAATACTACGGTCTACCAGATCGACCAGATCGAGGCGGAGGGTTTCGGCGGAAACGTCGGGGCAAAGCTGCTGGTATTCGCGATTGGTGATGGAGCCATTTTCCCGCACATAGGTCAGCGCCCGCGTTTGCCGCTCGTTCATGCTTTTGGTCCATTTGGGCGTGGGCGAACGCTGGCGCTTGTTGTACAGGGTTACGGTGAAGAGGTGTGGCGTAGCACGAAATTCAGGTGGCTCGCTGCCAGCCTGCACCATCTCTTCAATCATCTGGTCGATGCCCAGACCCAATTCTTCGATGTAACCCCACTGGTATAGGCCATTGACCAGGCGCGGATTGCGCGAAAAATGCTCCTCAACCAGATTGTCTAGCGTCATGTAGCCGGGCAGGCCACCGGGGCTAATAATTTCTAAGCGGTCAGCGTACATGCGGATTTCGATGCGGCGTCCCTGAATGCGATAATCACGGTGCGCCACGGCGTTGACCAGCGCTTCGCGCACGGCAAAGCGAGGATACTCTAGCAGTTCCTCCCGCTCCAGTTGGTTTACCGTAGCGCCCACGCGCATTTCTTCAAAGATGATGTTCCAGGCACGCTCAATGACCCGCGCGGCTGGCCCGCTGATTTCGTCGCGACGGCCGTATCCAATCCCCCCATCTTCGCCACGCGGTTCCGTGCCGGGGAACTTCACAAACACGATGCCGCTTTGGGGAAAAAACATTTGCGGATTGCGGGCAAAGAGCAAAATGCCGGTGGTGGTGGGATGGCCGCTGCGATCGGTCGCGCCAATTTCAAAGAGGAGCTCGCGGGCGGAAAGGGTTCGGCCCTGGCCGCGCTGCTCGCGCCGGTCGAGGTAATCTTGCACGATGTCCCGGTCCAGGTCGGTGTAGCGTGCACCGGGGACAAGTTCGGTTTCAAATTCGGCCGTATTTTTGCTGTTGGCCAGGTTACGCACTTCGTCGCCGGTGAGGGGGCGATTAACGGTGCCACTGCGGACAATCACCCGGCCGTCATCCAGCGTATGCAAATCGGTGCTGCGCGGCACCTCGATACCGATGAGGGTGCCTTGAGGGGTTTCGACCTGCTGCCAGCGGGTGGGCACGGGCGGATGGCACAACCGGGCTGCCTCTAGCAGCGCACCTTCGGCTTCTTCTTCCCAGATGGGGGTGACAGGACGGCCGTTTTCGTTCAGCCCCAGCACAATCAACCCGCCGTCCCCATTGGCCAGCGCCACCAAACATTCCGCCAAACTTTCGACGTTTGCTTCTGCCAGAAATGCCAACCGCTGTCCGGGCCTTTGTTTTAACATGACATAATTATAGCAGAAGTTGTGACAATTAGAGTCACATTTTTAGTGAGGGCGTTACCGATTAAACCAATCGATAGCCAACCATGTCCAAAATGCTATTGAGACGAGAAAATTGATAAATGATATCGGGGAACGATTTTTTAATAGAATGAGCGTGCCAGTTAAGTAGAATAGGGAAGCGGCTCTAAGAAATGCAAGGCTCTCAACCCAAACATTTTTCGTCAAACAGGTTAGTAAAATTGCATAAAAGACCCAGGCAGTTTTGATATGCTTACCTGCTTCAGATTTTTGAAAACCAATTAGAACGAACACAAAAAAGAGCAGTAGGAATCCAAAAGCAACGTTCCAACGACCCGGTTCGTAGCCAATTTGATATCCCTTAATAATACCCACTATCGGAAAGCCAATATTGACCCGCGTGGAACTGTCAAGCCCATATTGCCACCACCAATTCATCAGAAGTTGCCAAATGCCATAGACAGCAATTGGCACAATGGCTACGCGCCAGTATTTCTTTTGGGAAATTAAGGCAACAGCGGCAAGCAAAGCTGTCTCTTTCGCTAAAATGGCTAATGACAAGAAGGTAGATGCCAAGGTGTCCTTTTTCTTTTCAAGGAGAAGAAGACCCACCAATAAAAGTCCCGCTTCCGTAATTTCCACAAGATCGCGGCTCAGTGTATAAATAAAACCAGGATACAAAGAAAGTGCCAATCCCCAAATTGCGTGCCGTTTGGATAACTGTGCATAATTGCCAGCTAGGTAGCCAATGAGCCCTAATATTAAAAAGTTGACGAAAATTAACGAATAAACAACGAGGAGTGGTTCGCCAAACGAAAATACCCAGCCCAAAAGCGGATAGATGATTCTTTGATGACGATACCGAGGGCTGCCAATGTCGATGCCGAATTCTTCTTTATCACGAGTGAGTGGATTGAGGGCAATGCGATAGTAGAATTGTCCGTCGTACCAGGTAGAGTTGGGCAAGACAACTAAATTTGAGGGAACTTGCTCGGAATTGGCAAAATAATCAGCCGCTTGAGGAAAAATGCCGGGATCATATTTATTGAACGAGAAGAGTAAGAAAAAGAAATACAAAACGGCCGTAACCAGCACCGGTACGGCCGTATAGTTCAAATGGTTCTTAACGAAATTCATTGCTTTTTATACCGGTTTCTGTCGTGACCAAGTCAGTTAGATGGTGGTCTTAAACCGGATCAAGAATTTGCTTTGGCAACCAGAACGGCCGTTCCTACCATCCCCATCTCATTACGCACTGCGCTTTGCAGTAACTGGTTATCCACCCTCATTCTGCCCAACTTTTCTAACCCCAAAAGCCGCAAAACTGATGTAAAACAGCCCAATAATGACAAACAGCCCACCCGGCGCACCACCGCAGGCCAGCCTGAGCATCAACCGTTCTTGCTCTGGTGAACCCGGCAATGGCGTTCCGGTCTGCTGCACCAGCAGGAGTTCCCAAAGAAGGTAAATTTGCCCCACGAGGAACCCCCAGAAAATGAGCTTGCCCGCGTTTTTCTCACTGTTTTTTCGCGCTTTCCACCAGGACACGAGAAGATAAGCCTCAATCAAAAAGACAATGATGGTCGGGACAAAATAAACCATTTCTTGATTTCCAAGCCTGGGAGTGATGAATTGAAAAGGCTACATTTCTTGCACCATTCTCAACTCATTGGCCAGCTGCTTCGGCGGCGAGAACGGCCGCTCCAATAATCCCCGCCTCGTTGCGCAGTTCCGCTGGAACCATGCGCGCCCGCGTTTTGATGTACGGTAGGAATTCGGCGTGCTGCTTGCTGATGCCGCCACCAATGATGAACAGTTCTGGCGAGAACAGAAATTCCATGTGCTGGAAGTAGGTGTTGAGCCGTTTGCCCCACTGCTTCCAGCTGAGTTTCTTCTCGTCGCGGATGCGCTCAGCAGCAAATGCTTCGGCATCTTTTTTCTGGTTGCGCAAGAAAACATGGCCCAGTTCGGTGTTGGGGACGATACGGCCGTTCACAAACACCGCGCTGCCAATGCCCGTCCCCAGGGTAAAAATCATCACCGTGCCCATTTGCTCGCGGCCTGCACCAAAGCGCATTTCCGCCAGACCGGCCACATCGGCGTCGTTGCCCAATGTCACCGGGCGACCAGTCACTTCACCCATGGCTTGCTCAGCCGCAAAGCCAATCCATTCGTCGTCGATGTTGGCGGCAGACAGCGTAACCCCGTTGATGACAATGCAGGGAATCCCCACACCAATCGGCCCACTGTATTCAAAATGGTCCGCAATTTGCTTGAGCACGCCAATGACCGCCTGCGGTTTGGCTGGCTGCGGCGTGGGAATCCGCAGCCGATCCGTCACCATTTCCCCTTTTACCGTGTCTACCAACGCGCCTTTGATACCGCTGCCGCCGATGTCTATGCCAAGTGTGATCATGTTTACCTCCATTTTTGGTTATCGGTTAGCCGTAATCGGTAAACGGTTTACCGATTACCGTTCACTATTTACCGATTATGGCTAACTTATTTTCAACTTCGCGTACGGCCGTTCGCCCCGCCTCAATGCCTTCATCCATCCGATGAAAATCAAACAGACCAATCGAGCCCATCAGCGGCTGAAGCAAAACCTCGGGACGAGAAATGGCCAGATGTTTTTGTAACGTCTGCGCCGTGATGATGTCGGCCACCACGGACATAATTTGCCACGTTTTGCGCCGCTGGGTCAGCGCCAGCGCCCGGCCCAGCACGCCCGTTGGCGTGGGCGCTGGCTTGTCTGGCGTGCCGTAGGGAGCCGTGTTGCTCAAATCGACGGCAATGACGAAGGTCGCGCCGCGCGCCCGGGCAATGTTAAACGGCGTATTATTCAGAATGCCGCCGTCGGTTAAAACCATACCCTCGCGTTCTACCGGGGGGAAAAGGATGGGAATGGCGATGGTGGCCAGAACGGCCGTAATCACATCCCCCTCATCCAAAATCACCTCTTTGCGGGCCACCAAATCAGATGTGACGACAGCCAGCGGAATGCCCAACTCCGAAAATTTCGGCCGTCCGATAA
Organism: Ardenticatenaceae bacterium; assembly: GCA_020634435.1. Lineage (GTDB taxonomy): Bacteria > Chloroflexota > Anaerolineae > Promineifilales > Promineifilaceae > Leptofilum. The sequence continues at coordinate 221,425 of JACKBS010000005.1, forward strand.
ACGACTCCAGCAGCTGCTCGATTTTGTTAACGCCGGTCAACGATGGAGCGCTGCCGGAAAACGAATACATCGAGGCGATATTGATCTCCCGAAAACAGTCGGTGAGATCATCGCACGTCAAGCCGGAGGCATACAAAGCGCCAATCAGCCCACCGATGCTGGTGCCATTAATCAGGTTTGGACGAATTCCCAGCCGCTCCAGCTCCATCAACACGCCAATGTGGGCCGCGCCCCGTGCGCCGCCCCCGCCTAAAGCCAGGCCAATTTTCATTTTACTTTCCTTTGCCACAGAGGTGCGACGCACTCTTGCGAAGAAGTGCGTCGCACCTGCACTGTTATTTTCCTTTGAACTGAGGCGGCCGTTTCATCATAAAACTTTGCGCCCCTTCCAGAAAATCCTCACTGCTCATCAGCTGGCTCTGCGCCCAGCCTTCCAGCATCAGCCCCCTATCAATGTCGCTCAGGCCGTCGATGACCCGCTTGGCCATGCCCACGGCCAGCGGTGCTGCCTGGTTAATTTCGGCAGCCAATTCTTCCGCCTTTACCATAAGCTGATCCGCAGGCACGACGTAGTTCACAATGCCCCACCGTTCCGCATACGCCATATCAAAATGCCGCCCGGTGAAAATCAGCTCCTTGGCACGAGCCGGGCCGACAAGGCGCGTCAGCCGCGTCGTGCCGCCCACATCGGGAATGATGCCCAGACGCGTTTCCGGCAACCCCATCTGCGTCCCCTCAGCAGCAATGCGGATGTCACAAGCCAGGGCCAACTCCATCGCCAGACCGAGGCAGTAGCCGTGCAGCAAGGCAATCGTGGGCAATTCCAGTCGCTCCAGCCGGGTGTGCACCGCCTGAAAATCATCGGTGATGCCACGCATGCGCTGCTGCCAGTGAGGGCCATACTTTTGCGCCAGCCCCAGCAAGTTACTCACGTCAATTCCCGCCGAGAATGCTTTGCCTTCACCGCGAATGATGACGGTGCGGATGCCTGGGGTGCGATTGGCTTGGGTAACGGCCGTATCCAACTCCTCAATCAACGCCGCATTCATCGCATTCCGCTTGTCCGGCCGATTTAGAATAATTTCAAAAATATTGTCCCACTGTTTGGTTAGGACTAACTCACTCATTTACCTCTCCGTTTTTAGTGAAAAGTAAAAAGTGATAAGTGAAAAGTGAGCCTGTACTTTTCACTTTTTACTTATCACTTTTCACTCTCACTTATCCAGTTGATACGCCTCCAATTCCACACCTAACCCATCCGCCAGGCGATTCACAAACGCATAATACCCCGTCACCTGATTTATATCCAAAATCGCCGCATCGCTAAAGCCGACTTCGCGCAGGGCAATCACATCGGCTTCAACCATCTCCCAGGGAGCGAGCGTCAATTTTTCGGTGTAGGTGAGCATCTGGTAGTCGGCGGCGCTGAGATCGGCCGTGTGCCAATCTGTTTTGAGCGCATCAACCAGCGCTTTGTCGTTGGTCAGGCGGAGCAGCCCGGCTCCGTGATGCACGATTCAGTAATGGCACTTGTTAACCGCCGAGGCGACCACGGCAATCATCTCCCGCTGCGCCCGGCTCAGGTCCGATTTGCCTCGCATAAGGTGGGCGTACAGGTCATAATGGGTGCGCAGCGATTTGGGATTCAGGCTGTGGATGCGCAAAATGTTGTCCACCACGCCCACTGGCTCGATATATTTTTCATACATCGCCTTCAGCGCTCCGGTTGCCTCTTCCAGAGAAATCATCTTAATCCAGGCCATCTTCCCACTCCTAAATTTTACCGCAGAGGACGCGGAGAACGCAGAGAAAATCTGCACGTGTGGTTAAATATTGTGCCGATGATAGCAAAAGTGATGAAAGGGCGCAGGTGGTTGGCAATTTGGTGCAGCAGGGCCACAATTGCCCAGATTTTTACCACAGAGAGCTCAGAGATTTTAGAGAGGAACCCTCTTTTTCCTCTATATCCTCTGTGGCAAATCCCAAACACCACTGAATCGAGGATGCACATGACCAAAAAAGTTTATATTGCCTACACGGGGGGCACAATTGGGATGCAACAGGTAAACGGCCGTTACCTCCCCATCCCCAACTTCTTACAACAGCTCATGGCCGACAATCCCGCCTTCAATCACCCGGAGCTGCCCCAATTCACCATCAACCAGTACGATCCGCTGCTCGATTCGCCCAACATGACCCCTGGCGACTGGTCCCGCATCGCCACCGACATCTGCGATCATTACGACGAATACGATGGTTTCATTGTCCTGCACGGTACGGACACGATGGCCTACACGGCCTCGGCACTCGCTTTTATGCTGGATAGCCTGGGCAAGCCGGTCATCTGCACCGGTTCACAAATCCCCCTCTGCGAAATCCGCAACGATGCCCAAGACAACCTGATTGCCGCCTTGCTGCTGGCGGCCAACCATCCGATCCCGGAAGTGTGTCTGCTGTTCCACAGCCAGTTATTTCGCGGCTGCCGCGTGGTGAAGGTGGATGCCGATGGCTTCGATGCGTTTGAGTCGCCCAACTGCCCACCGTTGGCCACGCTGGGGATTGATGTGGAGGTGAATTGGGGCTTGGTGAAACGGCCGTCTCTCCCCCTTCCACCTATCAATCTACAAACCATCCGCGAACCAGGCGAAGTAGGCGCGTTGCGGCTCTATCCTGGCATGTCCGCCCGTATTTTGGCGAACGTGCTTCAGCCGCCTCTGCGCGGCCTGGTGCTGGAAACGTACGGCGCGGGCAATGCCCCCACCAACGATCCTGCCTTTTTAGACGTGCTCGCCGCCGCAATCACCCGCGGCGTGGTGATTGTGGACTGCACCCAATGCCTGCGCGGCACGGTAGACCTGAGCAAATATGCCACCGGCTCTGCCCTGGCGGACATCGGCCTGCTCAGCGGCTACGATATGACGGCCGAAGCCGCCCTGACCAAATTGGCCTACCTACTTAGCATTGAATCAGACGTTGAGGTATTAAAGCACAAAATGCAGCAAAATTTACGGGGGGAATTGACGCCAGTGAACTAATCCACAGAATTGAGGAAGCGGGCAAACTCGATAAGATCAGCGGCAACGGCCGTATGACAATCTGGCAACTTCTCAACCAATTCAGTCATACGCTTGGGAAAAAGGGTAAATGTATACACATTGCGCACCACATGCCGGAACCCACGATATTGATCCAAACAGTGGCGTGTTTCACGACCAATTACAGCGGGACGAATATCTTTGAGTTCAGCCGACATTTGCAACAACAAATCGCGGTGCCACTGGGAGCCTTCAGGAACATTTTGGTCAATAGTGCGGGCAATATCTTCGAAGATTTGCTCAACGGCCGTATAAAATCCATGCAGATTTAGAGCTACCCCATCCCAATAATCGTCATCTGACGTGTGAACGGCCTTATCTCGTTGACGCTCGGTCCGCTCAATGAGCGTTTCTAACTCAGCAGTGGCCTCTTGGATACGGCTGGCAAGGGCAACATACTCTCTCATAGCGACTGCCCTTCCCGCTCAATTTTTTCGCGCAGACGCGAGGATGCGTGCTCAACTTCAACCAGATCAAAAGAGAAGTCCGAATCTAGACTCAAAAGTCGGGAAACAGCACGATAATATTCAGTTCCATCCAGGCCCCAAACCGCCAGATCTACATCGGAACGGCGATGAAATAACTTGGGTTGAACCAGTGAGCCAAAAACAGCCACCCGTGTCGCGCCAAACTCTTCTTTCAATAAGACAGCGGCCATTTGCGCCAGTTGCCAAGCTTTCTCCCGACGCTGGGTTACAACTTCTTGCTGCTTTTGTAGCCGCTTTTGGGCCGTTAGCTGATACGTATCCATGCGGGCATTATAACAGAAAACCTTTTCACTAATTTGGCAACTTTGCAACCCCCGGCCGATATGCCCGTACTGTGCGGTGAGCAACGGCCGTTTACCAACCAAACAAATTTCCCAAGCGAAATCAAGCGAAAGCTGGTAACCTTCCCTGCTTGTCACAACGCTAGCTGTGGCGGTGTTTATAAAAGTGGCATCGGCCAATTACCAAATTACTCAATCACCCAATTACCAAACTCATGAGCGAACCAATCATTGTTGTTGATAATATTCACAAATCGTACCTGATGGGCAAAGAAGCCGTCCCCGCCCTGCGCGGTGTCTCGCTAGAGATTCAAAAAGGCGAATTTGTCTGCCTGATGGGTCCCAGCGGTTCTGGCAAGACCACCTTGCTCAACGTCGTCGGCGGGCTGGATGAGCCCAGCCGCGGCCACCTCATCGTGGATGGCCAAAACCTCGTCTCCCTCAGTGAAAACGAGCTGGCCCGGCTCCGCCTGGAAAAGATGGGTTTCATCTTCCAGAACTACAATCTGCTGGCCAACTTCACTGCCCAGGAAAACGTGGAAGCGCCGATGGTGCTGGCCAATGTGCCGCGCAAAGAGCGGCAGGAGCGCGCCAAAAAGCTGCTGGAGCGCGTTGGTCTGGGCGACCGCACCCACCATTACCCCAGCGAACTATCTGGCGGACAGCAGCAGCGCGTGGCCATCGCCCGCGCCCTGGCCAACAATCCCCCCATCCTCATCGGCGACGAAATGACCGGCGACCTGGATTCTGAGACCGGCTTTGCCATCATGCGGCTCATCACAGAGCTGAACCAGGAAGGCATGACCATCGTGTTTGTCACCCATGATCCGCGCATGGCTGAATTTGCCGGGCGCGTGGTGGAATTGCAAGATGGCAAGCTGTTGAATGGAGCAGCTTCATAATTACCCAATTACCAATTACCTCATTACAAAACGTAATTGAGTAATTGGTAATTGAGTAATTTTTCACTCATTATGGTACTCAAATACGTCATCAAAAATTTCCGGCGGCGCAAGGTGCGCACCTTGCTCATGGTGCTGTCGCTGCTGGTAAGCACCGGCCTGATTGTGGCCATGAGCGCCACCGTGGAAACTGTGCGCCAATCAAATGTGGAGCTGATCGCCTCTGGCGTAGGCCGCTACGACCTGACCGTAGCCAAAACCGACATCAGCTCGGAGCCGTTTGTCGATGTGGCCCGCGTCAGTGAAGCGATGCTGGCGGCTGATTCGAGCATTACGGCCGTTTACCCCCGCATCCAATCCATCGTCGAAATGTCCGGCAACGGCGAACAGGCCAATGGTTGGCTCATTGCGCTAGACTCCAGTGTGGACGATGTGGGCTTTATTGATGTAGTCGAGGGTGAATACAAGTTGGGCGATAACGGAGCGGCCGTTTTAGAAGCCACCGCCAACGCCTTTGGCCTGAAAATCGGCGACACAATCGACATTTCCTACAGCTACCCGCAACCTCGTGAAGAAGGCCGCCCCGAAACCGTGGGCAGCAGCCAACAGCGCACCACCGCCCACTTCACCGTCAACGCCATTGTGCGGCAAGACGGCGTGGCCGATTCTGGCGTGCGTGATGGCCTCATCATCGATCTGGCAGACGCCCAAAGCTGGCTAGGGCTGGTGGGCCGCGCCGACCGCGTTATTGGCCTGGTCGATTCGCGGCTGTATCAATCACGCGACTCAGAAGCAGCGGCGTTGAGCGTGCGCGATGTAGCCGCTAATGTCCAGGCAGCATTGGGCGAAGAATACCAGTACAACCTGGACAAAGCGGTCATTTTAGACGCCAGTGCGCAGGCATTTTTGGTGCTGCAAGCGCTCATCAATACCTACGGCCTGATGGCTCTGGGCGTCGTGGGCTTGCTGGTGCATACGTTGGTGATGACCAACGTGCAGGAGCAAAAGCGTGAGATGGCCATCTTGCGCATTTTGGGCAGCCAGCAGCGGTATCTGTTCACCCTGGTCATTGGCGAGGTGGCCGTGATTGGCGCGGTGGGTATTGGCCTGGGCGTCATTTTGGGCCAGCTGATTACCACGTACGCGGTGGTGCCATTTATCAGCTACCAGATGAGCCAGTCTGGTTTGGTGGCTCGTTTGCAACCGGCCGTGAGCATTACGGCCGTTCTCCCCGCCATTATTTCCGCCATTATCGTGCTCTTCGTGAGCGCCCTCAAACCAGCCCGCGATGCAGCCAACACCAAGGTAATGCACGCCATTAACCCCGGCGTGGCCGACAATTTACAATTGGAAGATTTGGCTGGACTGCGCGAACGGAAACCAAGCGGCCGTATGTTTTTCATCGGCCTGTTCCTCATGTTTGTGGTCATGATGACCGTGGGTCTGGACGTCGTTTCCTCGCTGGGCAACCCCGCGGCCGAGGCGACGATTATTTTGGTGGCCGTTTTGATGATGGTGGTGGGCGTTGGCTTCATCTTTTTCATCACCACAGTGCCATTTGAGCGGCTCATTTTGTTCTTGAGTGGGCTGGTGATGCCCCGGCTGACCTACTTTGCCAAGCGCAACGTGGGGCGCAACCAGGGGCGCAACACACTGATTTCGCTGCTGGTGCTGTTCAGCGGCGTGCTGCCCAGCTTTTTAGCCACACAAAGCGCCATCAGCAACAAAAATCTGGAATCGGACGTGCGGCTAAACGCAGGCGCCCCCGTGGAAGTTGAAGTGTTTGGTGGGTTTGGCGGCAGCGCCGACCCATCGCTGGATCGTTTGAAGCCCAGCTTCATCGACGACGAGCTGCTGGCTATTCCCGGCATGGACCAGGCGGTGGGGCTGAGTTACGGCTACGGCACCCGCATCAGCGATCCTGTAGGGATGCGAACTGGGTCAATTTCGTTGATTGGCGTAAACGGCCGTCTCAACGATGTGCTCTTCACCGATCTGATTGAATTTGTCGGCGGTGGCCCAGAATCGCTAGACCAGATTTTGACCGACGATAACGCCATCATCATCAGCGAAGGGCTGGCCGAAGGGTTGGCCGTGCCGCTGGGGGGCATTGTTAAAGTTACCGGCGCGGGGCTGGACCATGTGGAAGAGCTGCGCGTAGTGGGTATCGCCCGCACCATACCTGGCTTCCGCAGCTTTAACCGGGTGCGGGCGCAAGGATTGGGCGGCAGCACCGCCTTCGTCTCGATGGATGGCTTCCGCCGTCTGTCCAACGACCCACTGCTGCCCTTGCCCGACCCCGACGAACCAATTCTGGATCGCATTTTGGGCACCACTGCGCCGGGCGCAGACCCGTTTGAAGTTTCTTCGGAGATGACCAACCGGTTCAGCCTGAAGTACAGCATCTTTACCCAAATTGTAGAGGTACGGCTAGAGCAGGCACGGGCCAGTCGGTCACAAGAGCAGGCGTTTCTGCTGGTGCTAACGATCATTAGTTTTACAACGGCCGTATTTGGCGTGTTCGCCGTCATTTACGTCACGATTTACGCCCGACGGCTGGAAATTGGCATGATGAAGGCTATCGGCACGCGCACCCGTGAACTGACGGGAATGCTCATCGTGGAGTCGATTGCCATGACGCTGAGCGCGGCGCTGGCGGGCATCACCGCCGGGGCAGCGATGGGCTACCTGTTTGCCTACTTCGACAGCATCACCGCCCAGCGCCCGATGCAGTTGGCGGTAGACACGACGGTGATGCCGTTTGTGGTCATCATGGTAGTTTTGGCCAGCATCATCGGCGCAGCCTTCTCGGCCCGGCGCATTGTGAAGAAGCGGGCCATCGAAATTTTAAGAATGTAAAAACTTCACCGCAGAGGACACAGAGAGCGAAGAGTTTTTTTATTCTCCGCGTCCTCTGCGCTCTCTGCGGTAAATTAAAATGGACAATGGTATGAAAGTGAAGAATTTGTTTGCGATTTTTGGACTGATTTTGACCCTGCTGCTAGCAGCTTGTGGTGGACGGCCTGGGGATGCGATAGCAACGGCCGTTCCCGACAACGCTCCAGACACCGAAACCGAAGCCGAACCAACCGCCACCCGTCCCAGCCAGAGCGGCGTCACCATTTTGGCCGATGGCTCCGTGGTGGCGGTGAAACCAGTGCTGGCCGTGAGCTTTACCGCCAGCGGGCGGCTGCTGGAGCTGGCCGTGGAGCCAGGTGATGTGGTTGCTGTGGGCGATCTCATCGCCACCCTGGATGATGAGGCGCTGCGGGACAACGTGACCAATGCTGAGTTCCAGGTAGCCCAATCGGAGCTGAACCTGACACAGACACAGGCTGAGTTAGATCGTTTGCTAACGTGGGAACCGGATGAAACGGCCGTTGCCCTCGCTGAAGCCAATCTCGCCGCCGCCCAGGCCCAACTGGAAAATGCCCAGGCGTCCGACGCCGTGGCCGGCAACAGCGTGACGCAGGCCAACGTCAGTGTGGCCCAGGCGGAGCGCCAGCTGGCTGACGCCCAGGAAGCTTACAACACCGCCTTTGATCCTGGCCGTGAATGGGAGCTAGGCGATCCATTCCGCAAGCAGCTTCTAGAGAACGAGCGGGAAGCCGCCACGCGCAATTTGCAGTTTGCCGAAGAAAATTTGCGCGTCGCGCGGGCCAACTACAGCCTCGCGGCCGCAGGTATCAACAACGACTCAGCGCTTAGCGCTCAGGCCTCCGTGATTAACGCGCAGCAAGCCTTGGAAAACGCGCAAAAGCCACCCACTGCCGAACAAATCGAAAGCGCCCAGCTGAATGTGCAGCAGGCAGAACTTTCCTTGCAGCAAAGCCAGCTCAGTCTGGCACAGGCGCAGGATGCCATCGCTGACGCCGAACTTCTGGCTCCCGCGGCGGGCACAGTACTCTCCGTCGAGGTGGCGGAAGGCGCGATGGTGGGCGCTGGCTCACCGATTATTACCCTGCTAGACACAACGCAGTTGGAGTTCCACACCAACAACCTGAGCGAGCGGGATTTGGCCCGCATAGCCCCTGGCCAGGCGGTGCAGGTGACGCTGAAAGCGTATCCCAACGACGTGATTGAAGGCACAGTGGTGCGCATTGGCACGCAAGCAACGGGGACAGTGGGCGATGCGGCCGTTTTCCCGGTCATCATCAGCATCAGCAGCGAGGAACTGGACATTCGCCCCGGCATGACCGGCCGCGCGGAGATTGCCGGTGAGTAGCAGCGTAAGCAGTTAATTTGGCTTGCTCTGAATTGTGTGGGGAGCTAGGCTTCCTGTTGGGCTAAAAAGCTGTACCCGGTGCCCCAATCAGAAATAATGTAATGGGGGTCTTTGGGCGAGGCCTCAATTTTGCGACGCAGGCGATAGATGTGGGTGTGCAGGCGATCCTCAAAGGCGTCGTCCATGGGCCAGACGCGGCGCAGCAAAAAACCGTTGGTTACAGTGCGCCCGGCGTTGCGCATGAGGATGTAAAGCAGCTTGGTTTCGGTGGGGGTAAGCTGCACCGGCCGGTCGCCCACAAACGCTTTGCGGTTGGGGAAGTCCACCTGCAAGTTCTCATCCACTTTGACAACTGGCTCTAGCGTGTAGGAGAAGTCACCCATGCGGCGCAGCACGCGGCGTACCCGGGCGATTAGCTCAGCGGGGCGGAACGGTTTGACGATATAATCTTCGGCGTACCGATCCAGGCCAAACACCACGGTTTCTTCGTCGTCGATGGCGGTGAGCATCACGATGGGCAAATCGGAGAATTCGTGGATGGCTTCACACAGTTCAAAGCCGTCCATGCCTGGCATGTTCAAATCTACAATGGCTAAATGGGGCAGTCCAGTCCGCGCGATGACAGAGAGGGCTTCTTCCCCAGATACGGCCGTATGCACCACAAACGCCTCTCGCTGCAATGCCGTCTCCACAGCCCGTAAAATGGAGATGTTGTCATCGACAACCAAAATTTTATAGGTGGTGTCTTCAGAATTCCCAATAAGCATAACCAGAATACTAATACAGCACAGGGGAGAAGGCAACTAGTTTCGTACTTTTGGGTAATCGGGCTGTACGCAGCAGGGAAAAGGCGGTTGGGCTAAATCACGGCAAGGCATCAAAAACGGCCGCAAAACTGTCGTACGGTTGCGCCCCCACAAAAATTTCGCCGTTAATGTCAAAAATGGGCTGGCTAAAGATGCCGCGATCGCGCCGAATGGCGTCTAGCACCATAATGGCCGCCAAACCATCCGGCCCATCGTAACAGGCTTCAAACATAGCTTGATCGGCACCCAGGACAACGGCCGTATTCACGTAATAATCCCGGTCTGCCTGCCACAAATCAACCTGATTCTCAAACAAAAATTCATGCGCAGCCCAGAACAGATCGGGGTCTTGCTGGCCCACACATTCGGCCGTCAGGGTGGAATAGACGCTGGGGTTGCCGTGGTTCAACACGGGCCAGAAAACCAGCTTCACTCGCCCTGTCTCCACGTAGTTGGCAATGATGTCCGGCTCGGTGCCTCGCACGTAGGCACGGCAACTGCCTCAGAGGAAGTCGGAATAGTCGATGTGGGTAATGGGGGCGTTGGGAGCGCCCAAAAAGAAGGCCCCGTCGGCAGTACGGCCGCTGATCACCCCAGTTTCTGTGACTGTAGCTACGGCCGTTGGTTCAACTGTAGCTAAAGTAGTAGCAGTAGGATCGGGAACGGCCGTTGCCGTTGCTCCAGGCGTATCCGTGTTGGTAATGATGGGCGGAGGAAAGGTGGCGGTGGGCAAGACGGCCGTTTCAGGTGATGGTGAAGGGGAAACGGCCGTTTCTGTCGTTGGGGTACAGGCTGAAAGCAGCAGCCAAAGGGGTAAGAGGCACAAAATTCGTCTCATGCCCCTAGTATACCGGGCCTTTCGAGGACAGGTCTTACAGGTTTATTAAAGGAGCTGGGGTAAAGCAGGAACCAGCAGGGGCCATTCGCCCGATTGTTGCAGGCGCTGGATTTCTGCCTGTACAAAGTGCGGTCCTTCCACACTTGCCTCGTCCCGAGCGGGCCAGCTTTTATCATGCAGCGCTTGTAGGCAGCTGGCGTACAAAAGCAGCGGATCAAGGCTGGCCAGGTGCAGATCAACCTCATCATCATGATGCGACGAGCCATGCGCATTTTGTTCAGCCAACAAAATTTCCACTTCGGCCGTGAGCCACATAGGCAAGTTGTGTGCGGCACATAAATCCAAGATCGGTGCAGACGAGATGAGGGCGCAGATGGTATGCTGTTGATCAGAAAAAACTTGCAGCTCGCCGCCAAACGTAAACGCTTCCACCCTTTTGCCAATGCGGTCGGCAATAAAAATGCGCCCCGCACAGACGCGGTACTTGTTGCCAGATGTCCAGGGATGATGGATTGTCAAATGTTCGATGCGATTTTGCGGCGATGCAATTTGGTATTGAACTTTGGTCGGATCGAAATGCCGCTCAGTGGGGTGTTCAGTCAAGATAACATCCAGGCGGGGATGACCCGGATAATGGGGGATTTCAGAAGGATAAAAAATAAAACCCAGGTCGGGTTCGTGCGATACATCTAACATGGTTGCTCCTGATAACGGCCGTTTTGTCCCGCTTAAACAAACAAAATTCAGGCGTCGGCGCTGTGTCTATACTGTACAGATTTTGTGGGATGCTGTCTAGGTTTGGCGAGCTTTATTGAGGCGGGCCAGAACCGCCCGCGAACGTAAAATGCGTTCCACGAAGGAGGTTTCCATCGGCGCGTTGTGACCGTCGATGTAAGTATCGTACTTCTTGTCTAGCAGGCTGGCCAGCATAGCCATGTCCAGCATCTGGTCGGTGGGATTTTCGTAGCCCGGCGCAGGGTAGTAACAATCGCCCAAGAACATGACGCCATCGTCCACCACCCTGATAACGGTAGAATCGGCCGCATGTACACCACCCACATGAACCAATTCCAGCGAGACATCACCAAATTGCAGGCGATCGCGCCCTTCGTAAGTGATGGTGGGCAAAACAATTTCAAATTTGGCCCAATCTTCGGCCGTCCAGTTCAGAATTAGCCGGGGATTGCGCTCCACTTTGGTGCGCAGGAAGGTCTCGCCGATGTTTTCCTGCCGCATTTGGGTGAGCAATTCGCGGCTCAATCGGTGAGCAATGGCGGGCACTCCGTAGACACAGGCACCAAACGTATGATCCCAATGATGATGTGTGTAGACCACATGGCTGATGGGCGGGGCAGCTATCGCGGCCAGCGTGGCCTGGATTTGCCGGGCCAGATGTAAACTGTTGCCCGCATCAATCAGAATGGTTTGCTCGGCGGCGATTACCATGCCAACCGTAGCCTGAACCCGATTTTTGTCCGGGTGGCGTGGCAAAATCCAGACGCGGGGCGAAATTTGGGTAAGCTTGAGGGGCAATTCAGACATTTTTTCAGGCGAGTCAATCACAGGTTAGGGGCGTAAATCCGCCGCACTTTTACTTCTCACTCATCATGTTTAGCTCGCCCAGCGTACACAGCTTCACTTAAGATGCCGCTGACTCTGGCTTTTGCCCGCTGTGGATAGCGACAGTGCCAAACATGAACAGCTTGTAGGTCACATTTTGGAAGCCAGTCTGGCGCATGATGTCGGCCAGGGTATCCGGGTCTTTGAACTGCTGGGTGCTGTCGGGCAGGTAGCGATAGGCGTCGGACTCGCCGGTGATGAGCTTACCCAGAAATGGAATGACGTGGTTGAGGTGGATGAGGATAAACGGCCGTAACCAATTCCGCTTCGGTGGGCTAGATTCCAGCACCACCACCCGCCCCCCAGGCTTCGTCACGCGCATCTGCTCGCGGAATGCGCCGGGCACGTCGATGACGTTGCGCATCAGGAAGCCAGACGTGACCGCATCAAATGTGGCATCCGGGAAAGGCAGGGCCAGCGTGTCTGAGCCAACCCATTGAATAGATTGCCGCTCCGGGATTTGTTTGCCGGCCTGCATCATCTCCACGGTAAAGTCGCCGCCCACGGCGCGCAGGCCGGGCACCTGGTGCAGCCCCTCCAGAGCAATATCACCTGTACCGGTGGCAATGTCGAGGAGACGGCCGTTCCGGGGCAAACTCGCCTGTTGAATGACGTAGCGCCGCCAGCGAATGTCCTGGCCACCGGTCATGAGCCGGTTCATCAAATCATAACGGCCCGCAATGCGGGCAAACATGCTCTGCACGTATTGTGCGCGTTCTTGTCCTTGTAGGTGTGCCATGTTGAAAACCTTACGTTTACGTTCAGCGTAGGGGCAGGTCTGAGACCTGCCCCTACGATCCCGCCAGTTGTTTTGGCCTTGATCATAGGACGTTTGCCAATTTTGTCCATCACTTTTAGCAAGCGCCCACCCAAAACACGAATCCAACGAATGACACCAATGGCTCGGATCGTTTGGGTAAATTTGTGCTATTCGTTGATTCGTGTTGAATTTTTATTCGCTGTCGTCGTCGGGGAAAACGGCCGTATTCGTCACCAAATCCACCACTTCTTCATCGTCGTCCTCCTCATCATCATCGCTAGCAGCGGCAGAGGCGGTGCCGTCGGCACCTAACACTTCGCGGGCTTTGCTGGTGCCGGTGGGTGGGCCGATGATGCCCATCTCCTCCATCGCGTCGATGAGGCGGGCGGCGCGGGTGTAGCCAATGCGGAAGCGGCGCTGTAGCAGCGAGGTCGAGGCCTTGTTGAGCTTGCGCACCAGTTCAATCGCTTCGGGCATCAAATCGTCGTTGATGTCCACCTGCGGCTCTTCATTTTCCATTTCTTGCAGCGCTTCCCACAGCGGCTGCTGCTTGGGTTCTGGTTTGGCTGGGGCGGGGGGATTCGGCCGAGTCGGCTCTGGTTTGGGGTCGGGAACGGCCGTCTTACGGTTCACCATCGTCGGGGCATCTTCCGCTACGGGCGGTCTGGCGGCTGGTTTACCCATGTTCACCACCGGCGCATCCACAGACGTAGGTTTGGCGGACAGTGCGACAGGCTTTTCGGCTGGCGTTCTCACCACGGGCGGTGGTGCCGCAACCGGCTGGGTGGCAACTGGCTGGGACGGAATATCAACCGGCTTGGGCTGGGCGCTTTCGGCGGCGGAAATCACGTTGAAGCGGCGGGCGGTTTGCCAGTAGCCAATCAGCTTGTTCAGCTCGCCATCGCTCACAAAACAGCCTTGCGAACGAACGGGCGCGGCCGCGTCGGGACTTTGGTAGAGCATATCGCCCTGGCCCAGCAGTCGCTCTGCGCCGGTGGAATCCAAAATGACGCGGCTGTCGGTGCTGGAGGCCACGGCAAAGGCCACGCGGGCGGGGAAGTTGGCTTTGATTAGACCGGTGACCACATCGACAGACGGCCGTTGCGTAGCAATGACCATGTGCATGCCGGTGGCGCGGGCCAGCTGGGCCAGCCGGGTAATGCCGCGCTCTGTTTCTTCCGGGGAGAGCATCATCAAGTCGGCCAGCTCATCCACAATGATAACGATGTACGGCAGCGGATCGATGGATTTGTTGCGCTTGGCCTTGCTGTTGTAATCGACAATGTTGCGCGCGCCCACATCGGCAAACATTTTGTAACGGCCGTCCATCTCCCGCATGGCCCACTGCAACACGCCAATCACCTTGTCCATCTCCACCACCACCGGCGCAGCCAGATGGGGAATGCCGTTGTAGCCCGTCAGCTCCACCCGCTTGGGATCGACCATGACCAACTTGAGCTGGTCGGGCGTGTTGAGCAGCAGCAGGCTGGCAATAATCGCGTTGACGCAGACTGATTTACCAGAGCCAGTGGCCCCGGCAATCAGCAGATGGGGCATCCCGGCCAGATCGGCCACGATAGGCTGCCCGGCCACATCTTGCCCTAACCCGATGCGCAGCGGCGATTTGAGCTTGCCAAAGGCCGATGTTTCCATCACGTCGCGCAAAGAAACCAGTGCCTTGGCCGGATTGGGCACCTCAATGCCCACGTATCCCTTGCCCGGCACCGGGGCCTGAATGCGGATGGATTGGGCGTGCAGCGCCAGCGTCAGGTCATCGGCCAGGCTGGCGATTTTGCCCACTTTCACCTTGGTCCGCTTGCCACCGCGCATCTCCAAGAAGCTCGGCTCCACACCAAATTGGGTGATGGTTGGTCCCTGGTTAATTTCCACCACGGTGGCCGGAGCACCAAAACTTTCCAGGGTGTGCTCGATAATTTCCACCTGCTCACGTATGACCGCGCCGCTGGGGTCCTGGTCGGTGCCTGGCTCTAAAATTTCGCTGATGACGGGCAGGGTCCAATGGTGTTGGGGAATACGGCCGTTGTTGCCCAAAAAAACCGGCGTGACGATGGTAGGGGTATCAGCTGGTTCTGGGGCCGTCTTACCGCGCGTGGCGCGGACGGGTTGGGCGGTAGGTTTGGGCGCTGGCTTGGCTTCTGGTTTGGCAGCGGCCGTTTCGGCTCGAATCGGCGCAGCTGTGGGCGCATCGGGAATCAGACGGGGCTGATTGGATTCAGTGACGGGCGCACGCGTGGGCCGACTGTTGGTGATGGGTAGATCGCGTGTGGTCGTGCGCGGGGCAGAAGTGGGCAGGGACGGCCGTCTTTCAAACAGCGCCTGCAAAAAGCGGCCCATATCTTCGCGGGTCACGCCGGATGCCAGTATCGCCCCCACAATGGCGACCACCGTTAGCGTAAAAACAGCACCGAGATTGCCAACGGCCGTCATCAGCACGTTGGCAATCAGCCCCCCCAGGTAGCCGCCGCCTTTTCCGGCCTGGGCAACAACCCAGGGATCAAAAAATTCATTTTCCATCAGCAGCAAGGTTACCGAGGCAAAGCCTTCAAACGCCAGATACAGCAAGCCCACGCCCGTGATGCGGTAAGCAGGCAGTTCGGGCGGCTGCTCCATGCCCCACAGCACCAGATACAGCCCAATACCGCCCGTGATCAGCGGCAGCACCACGCCACCCCAGCCAAAGGTGCGCCGCATCAACCCGGCTAAGGCCGTGGTCAGCTGGCCTTGATTAGGCGATAGCAGGCTCAATACCAAAATCACGGTGATGAAGATGATGAGAATACCCACCATCAGCGCTTTTTGGGCAACGTTGAGGCTGATTGGCTGACTGGTCTTTTTGCGGGTGGTTGTTTTGCGGCTGGTGGTGGTTTTACGCGGCGTGCGTTTCCCCGTGCCCCCACGCGTGGTGCGGGATTTGGCTTCTGTTTTGCGTTTGGTCGGTTTACGCGTGCTCGTCGTTTTTTTGGCCATAGCTCAGATGTTCCTATCGGTAGGGAGGCATTATAGCATGGATACGGCCGTCCGTCAGCCGGAGGAGAAAAAAGCAAACACGAATGAGACGAATAGACGAATGGGACGAATTTCTAATTTTAGTTGGCGATGCGAGCGGATTGGATACGTTTGGTACCAAAGTTGATGAGTATCCCCAGCTTCAAGCCCGAAGCTTTTTTGTATTATTCGTTCATTCGTCAAATTCGTGATAAGTTTTTATGCGTCTGGCACGACACCGCAATTTTATTGGGGAAACCGAATGATTCAACACGAACGCAACGGCATCATTTATTTTGAATTTGAGAGTTTGGCTGGCGACGGCCGTATTCAACACGCTATCTTTGCCCGCCACGGCGGGGTGAGCCAGCCACCACACGATTCGCTAAACCTGAGCGTGAGTGTGCCGGATGAGAAAACGGCCGTTTACGCCAATCGGGCCCGGGCGTTTGGGCTGTTTGGGCGGCAAAACGACACGGTGGTGCACGCTCATCTGGTGCACGGCAATGCCGTGGCTCGCGTCACCCAGGCCAACAATGGCACCTGGCTGGAGCATTTCGACGGGCTCATCACCAACGAGCCCGGCTGCGCCCTGACAATGAACTTTGCCGACTGCACCCCCATCATGCTGTACGACCCGGTGCAGCAGGCAATTGGGTTGGGCCATGCGGGCTGGAAAGGGGCCGTGGTGGACCTGCCCGGCGCGATGGTGCACGCCATGCAGCAGCAGTTTGGCAGCAATCCGGCGGAGCTGCGGGCGGGCATTGGCCCGTGCATCAGCTGGGAAAATTACGAGGTGGATGAGCCACTGGTGAGCGAAGTGAAGGCAGCATTTGCCGATTGGGCGACGTTGTTGAAGAAACCAGAGGGGAACGGCCGTTACCATTTCGATCTCGCCGAAGCCAACCGGCGCAACCTGGCCCGCGCCGGCATGCAGCACATCGAGCTGTCCGGCCTCTGCACCGCCGCCCGCACCGACCTCTTTTTCTCCCACCGCGCCGAGCGGGGCAAAACGGGGCGGTTCGGCTCGATTTTTGTCCTGGGAGGATAAGTGATAGGTAAAAAGTGAAAAGTAAGCGGAACCCACTTATCACTTTTAACTTTTCACTGAATACTTTCCACTACCCTGTACAAATTCGACCTTCCCTCCTTGCCCACCTGCGCGATGACGTCACAGCGGGAGAGTGTGTAGGTGATGCGTTGGGCCAGGTTGAGCTTGAGTTTACCCTGCCGGGCTAGGTGGCGCGTGGTGAACGGTTGCGGCAGGTCGGGTGGCAGCAGCGTGAGCAGCTCGGCGGGGGTGGCGAAGGTGTGCAGGCCAACGACCTCCAGCAGCCGATGATCGTGCAGGCTCCACCCTTTGCGCCGCCAGCTGCCCTGGCCATCGTCGCGCCAAATTTCTTCTTGCCGCGTAAGCAGGGCACCCACCACTAGGTTGGGATGCGGCAGCAGGTGCGGAATGCGCATCAGCTCAGAGAAGAGGTCGAGCGCCTGCCCTTTTTTGGGCGATTTGCGGCGGCTGATGGGTTGGCCAACGGCCGTTTCCCGCACAATCCACTTTTCCTGGGCAATCGGATGCAGCAGCAGCACCGGGTGATTGTCTAGCAGGCGGCCCAGCTTGCGCTTTATTGCCCCAAAATGGCGCGTCTGAATCTCAATCAGCTGCTCGCCACGCACAATGTCGATGAAAAAGCCGTCCACCTGCACCTCAAACTGGTCACCGGAACGGCCGTACCATTCCTTGATCCCCGCATGCAGCGACTTCTCCGCCAGTGTCCCAATCTCATTCATAAAAAGCTCTATCCACAGATTTCGCAGATGACACAGATTAAACGGTCACCTCGTCACCCTTTCACATATACGCCCCAATCGTCCATAAACCAGCCATTGTTCAAAATAGCCCACCGCCCGCGCATGGCGGCACCGACGACCACGGTTTGTGGCTGCGTGACGGTGAAGGTGGTCTGGAAGCGGTTTTTCTGGCCAAAGGTGGGTAGCTGCCAGCCAGTGGTGCCGTTACCCGCAATGAGCTTCACCTCACCAGACAGCGGATCGGGCGCCCAAATTTTCTGGCCGTTGTCGTAGCCCACGATGAGGTCGGGGAAGACGTTGATGACGAGGAGGTAGGTGCCAGGCTGGAGGAAAACGGCCGTTGTCAGCTCAAAACTAATCGCCCCGGAATCCTTAAATACTTTTACCGTCTGGTCGCCATCCCAAATGAACAGATCATGCTCAGCAGGCGGCAAAAAGGCCGAAGGCAAGACGCGTACTTCGGGCCGAACCCACACATTCCAGGGATCGGGGTCCAGCGTGTTGGTGCCTTCGGCAAACGTAAATTGCCAGCCTTCGGGGATTTGCAGTTCAGGGGTGCCGTTGGGATGATACCAGCCACCCTCGAACGAGCCATTGGCCAGCAGGTTGGGACCCAGCGGTGGGACGGTGATCAGTGGCAGGTACAGCGTTTGGTTGGTGCCTGCCTGAGTATGGTAGGGGGGAACGGCCGTTGCCGCCACCACTAGCATCAGCCCCAGCAGGAGCATCAAAAATCGTTTAGAAAATCTCATAAAGATCGCAGCTATACAGACCCTAAGGGTTTTGAACTCGACTGATTTGTCGCCAGAAGTGGCAAACCCTTAGGGTCTCGCCAGGGAAACTGGCGTTGCTAAAAATCACCCAATCGGCGTGCATTGTAACAGAAGTGGCGCGTCCTTGACCAAACTGGGCAAGCCTGCTACTCTGTGGCATCATTTGTCATAATGTTTTTACGCTTATGCTGAGGAGGAGTGTTTCCCATGAGCGACACAAATGTTGACCCCTACGAAGTAGAAGAAAGAACCGCCCACATGCATGAACATGATGTTGTGGTCGTTGAGCCTGAAGTCAATCGCCGCAGTGAAATGGTGAAATTCGGCATTTTGGTAATCATTTTCCTGGGCACAATTCTGGTTGTGGCTTTGTTACGGCCGTTTATCTTTAACACCATCATCCCTGCCGTTTTAGGTGAAGGACAACCCGCCGCGCCCCTGGTGAGCGATGACGCCGAGGCCGAAACGATTAAGCCGGAAATGGAAGAGGTAGAAGCAACGGCCGTTCCCGCCGAAGAAACTCAGACAGACACAAATACGGAAGAAGCAACGGAGGCAGAAAATTCCCCAGAGGAAGCAGCCGAATCAGAAGAAGTTGTTAGCGAGCCTGAACAGCCGGGAGATTTTCCAACGGCCGTACCTGCCCGCACGCACACGGTTCAAGCGGGTGAAACCCTGACTGCTATTGCCCAACAGTACGGCGTCACCGTCCAGGCCATCGTCACCGCCAACGAAATCACCAACCCCGACCGTGTTACCGTCGGCACCACCCTGGTCATCCCAGAGAGTCAGTAAACGGTGGTCGGTTATCGGTGAACGGTAAACCGATGACCGTTTACGGATTACTGATTACCGACCACGTATTACCGTTTACGGCCGCTTTTCGGCTTCACCCCACCCCGGTAACTGGGCACTTCCAGCAAGAAGAAAGTGCAGCGGCTGCCATCTAACATGCGGGTGGCTAGCCGGGGGTCAATCTCATCAATCGGCGTGGCTGTGGTAATAACCGTAGGAAGGCGGGCGCTGTAGCGATAGTTGAACAGCTGATACAGCTTCTCCCGCGCCCAGGCGGTGGCGCTTTCCGTCCCCAAATCGTCCAGCACCAGCAGCGGCGCGGTTTTCACCTCGTCAAAGCGCTTGTCGTAGCGCATCCCACTCGCGGGATTAAACGTCGCCCGCAAATGATCCAGCAAATCTGGCACCAACACAAAAAGCACCGGCTCGCCCCGATTGTTTATCTGGTTGGCAATAGCTGCCGCCAGATGGGTCTTGCCATTGCCATAACCCAAACTGTTCAGTACCAACCAGTCAGCAGGCGCTTCCGCAAATTCGCGGGCGGTGTCGAAGGCATTGCGCAAATTATTGGCCTGGCCGCGGGGCAGTTCCCGCTCGCGTAAATCAAAGTTATCGAATGTTTTGTCGTGGTGTAGGCTCAGCGTGGACAGCTCCGACTGCTCCTGATCTACCCCGGCGCGCCGGAAATCGGGCGCAGCGATGTGCACAATTTGCACCAGGCTGGGGTCCACCATGCGCGATCGGATGCGGATTTCAATCGCTTCCAGCTCTAAATTGGTGGTAACGACGGTGGGAAGACGGCCGTTATACCGATAGTTAAAAATTTGGTACAGTTTTTCCTGGGCCCAATCGCTGTTGCTCTGCGTGCCCAAATCATCCAGGATGAGCAGCGGCGTGTTGCGAATTTGCTCAAAACGCTCGTCGTAACCGGTAGGGGAATTGGGGCTGTAGGTCGCCCGCAAGTGGTCCAACAGATCAGGTGTGCTGACAAACAGGGCTGGATGTCCCATCTCGATGCGCTGGTTGGCAATGGCCGCAGCCAGATGCGTCTTGCCACAGCCGTAGCCGCCCTTCAACACCAGCCAGCCATCTGGTTTTTGGGCAAAGCTCAGCGCCCGATCAAAAGCAAGCTTCAAATTTAGCTGCTTGCCGGGGGTCAGGCCGTGCCCCTCAGGCAAAAACGAGTCGAAGGTGCAGCTTTGCAATGCGCCCAGCTGGCTTAGCTTCATCAAGCCATCAATGCGGGCCATCTCGCGCTCGGCGGCGCGGCAGGTGCAGGCCACCGCCCGGCCAAAGCGCGGGTCGGCCGGGGGCACATTGGGAATGATGTAACCCAACCCGTCACACAGCGGGCAGTCTGGCTGGCCTAAGCCGCTGGCTTCAGCCGAGTCATCGGGCAGGTCATTAGCGCTTGATGATGTCGCGGTATTCGTCTGGGACTGATTGGCGTAGCTCTTTTTGAGTATCTCGGCGGCCGATTCCATCTTTCTTTCCTTCCTGTCTCCATCGTTCCAAAATGGCCACGATGTAACGCCACTTACGTACGTTGTTGGCAACGGCCGTTTCAATTGCTTCTTCTATCCACCGCACGGGATAGGTCTGCTCGGCGTCGCGCAGCTCATCGGCCACCATCGGGGTGAGGGGCCCAATGTTTTGTTCATAGAGGATGAAGATATTCGGCCGTTCCACCAGCAGGGTGATTGGCTCATCTTCATCAGGATTGGGCCGCCACTCACCTTTGGTGATGCCTTCAAAGGCCGCCCGCCCTTTTTCCGTATTAAAAAAGTAAAGGTCCATCACGCCGTCGGCGCTTTCGATGTTGACGTGCAAAAAGGTCCCCCGCGCCACAGCCCGCTCAATGCCATCCGTCAGCGCTTCAATCGCGATGGCGGTTGTTGGACCCAAACCTTTAACAAACTCAGTGTCGTTCAAAAAATCGGTCAGGCGCAAAAAGCGCACCTTGCCATCTTTTTGCCCCATGGCCCAAAACGCATACAGCGTCACCTTCAATTCAGCTATGTTGTCAATGTTGGGCAGCAGATCGCTAAAAAAAAGGTTAGGCACCATGGTCGTGCGTAATTTGCCGTCTGGAAAACCGGGGAAACCTTTCATAATGGTTAATTGTGAATGGTCAATGGTGAATTGTCAACGTCATTGGAGATTAGAGATTGGAAACTAGAGATTAAGCCAGTCTCTAATCTCCAGTCTCCAATCTCCCTAAAGATTGATTTCCTGGCGCTGAAGGTTGCGGAAGGTGGCCAGTTTGCTGTGCCAGTAGAGGTCGATGGTGCCCGTGGGGCCGTTGCGGTGTTTGGCGATAGTGAGTTCGGCGATATTCGGCCGTTCCGTTGTCTCCGGGTTGTAATATTCATCCCGGTAAATAAACATTACGATGTCCGCGTCTTGCTCGATACTACCGCTGTCTCTGAGGTCAGAGAGCTGGGGATGTTTGTCCTGGCGCTGCTCGACGGCGCGGCTGAGCTGGGCAGCGGCCAGTACGGGCACATCCAGCTCACGGGCCAACCCCTTGAGCCCGCGCGAAATCTCGCTGATTTCCATAACGCGGTTGTTGGTGCTATGCTCGGCTGACATTAGCTGCAAATAGTCGATAATAATTAGATCGAGACCATGCTCAGCGTAGAGGCGGCGGCACTTGGTGCGCAGTTGGTTAGGCGTAATGGACGGCGTGTCGTCGATAAAAATGCGCGTTTCCGATAAACGGCCGATTGCCTCCATAAAAATAGGCAGTTCGTGCTCATGCAGCTGGCCACGCCGCAGCCGCTGCGAGTCGATGCGCGTTTCGGACGCGATCATACGCTGCACCAGCTGTTCGCCAGACATTTCCAGGTTAAAAATGGCCACACGCTTGCCGTAGCGCATCGCGGCGGTCAAAGCAATGGCGTTTTGCAGACTGGTTTTGCCCATACCAGGCCGTGCCGCCAAAATCAGCAGGTCTGAACGATTGAGACCGCCCAGCAACCGATCTAGATCGGTGAAGCCGGTGGGCACACCAATGACATCTTCCCCCTGTTCCATGAGCCGCTGAATACGGTCCAGATATTCGCCGGCGATCTGCTTAACCGGCACCAAGTCGCGCGTGGTGCGCTGCTCGCTAATGCTAAACAGCGCCGTCTCCGACCGGTCGATGACCACGTTGATGTCTTCGGCTTCGTCGTAAGCCAGGTTGGCAATGGTGCCCGCCGCGCCAATGAGCTTACGCCGCAAAGCGGCCGCTTCCACCAGTTTGCCATAGTTACGGGCATTAATCGCCGTCGGCACGGCATTGATCAGGCCAATGACGTACGCTTCACCGCCTACTTCTTCCAGCTGTTCACGCCGTCGCAATTCCTCAGTGAGCGTCACAAAGTCTAACGGTTCACGCCGTTCGCTCAGGCTGAGAATGGATTCGTAAATCCATTTGTTGGCCGTGCGGTAAAATGCATCAGGACGCAAAAAGTTGGAGATTTCAAACAGGGCATCGGGATCAATGAGCAAAGAGCCGAGAACGGCTTCTTCGGCTTCGAGGCTGTGGGGGGGTAGGCGTTCAATTGTGCTCATGGATCAGATTTTAGAATGAAAACGTGAAATGCCCAACTGGTGCATTTCACGTTTAAATTTCAGAATACAGCTTGAATTTTAAGCTGGGGGAAAACTATTCGTCGAAATCTTCAAAGTCGAGGGAATCGACAAAGTCAGTAAAAATATCTAGGGTCTCGGCTTCTTCGCTATCCGTCTCTTTGGCATCTTCCTGAAGAATGTCTGGCTCGGGCAGCACGCCAACTTCGTCCATCACATCCTGGTTCACGAAGACGGGCACTTTTACACGTACGGCCAGGGCAATGGCATCGGAAGAGCGACTGTCAATCTCTTTAAGTTCGCCGTTCACATCAATAAAAAGGCTGGCGTAAAAAACGCCATCGTTTAGCGCTTTGATCAGCACATGGGAAACTTTACCACCCATGGCGGTAATGACATTCTTGAGCAAATCGTGGGTTACAGGGCGGGCCATTTCCACGTCCTGCAATTCAATGGTGATAGCGTCGGCTTCATAGGGGCCAATCCAAATGGGCAGTTGGCGTTCGCTATCAATTTCTTTTAGCACCACGATGCGATGTTGAGATACAAGGCTGATACGGATGCTGTCTACGACAACTTCGATCATGTTCACCCTCTTCATTTAGCGCCTGTCGGTCTTTCAGTTGAATCTTTGACAGGTGCTTGGTCACTGCTAGGAACAGTGTCTGTCCTCTGTTCGTATTTTGGGCATTGTAGCATAAAGTAAAAATTTATCCATGCCACCAGAGCAAATGTGTATCGCCTTTTAATTAGTTGGAGAGCACCCAGTTTTGGCCAAAGAGTGTGAGGGTGAGTTGGGTAAGTACGGCCGTATTTGCCCCATTCACCTTCACCTCGGCCCGATCCCCGTTGAGTAGCACCTGCTGCACCTCGTACCCCTGGTTCGTGAGGGAGCGAACCAGGTTCAAATAGCTGGCGGCTAACGGATCGATAAAGACGCCGTCATTTTCGAGGACGCGGGTAACGCTGTCTAGCAGCACATTGGCTTTGTTGTAATCCCCGGCACGCGAGGCCACATCGGCAGCTTGCAGCATCACTTCCAGCGTCACATTCACCTCTCCATCCGGGTGACGCGTGAGGTCAGACGGATTCCCTTCGGTTTTCAGCGAACCGGGGTAAGGCAGCCAGGCGGTGAGGAAGTAAGCGGTGGGGTCATACAAACGCTGATAATTGCGCATCACGTTAAAGTAACGGATCGTTGTTTGCAAATCGATCAGCACATTGCGATCTTGAGGCAGGGTGGCCAGGTAAGCCAACCAATCGGCTTCAGCTTGAGCCAGAGTAATGCCAAAATATTGCTGCAAATTCAGATCCATCGCCTGTGACATAGTCGGCGCATCCGAGGCGGCCACATCGGCATAAAACTGCTTAAAACGCGGCCAACCGTAGGTGTCGATGAGGTAGCTCACAAAACCCGCCGACTCTAGATAGCCAATTTCGTGCTGAATGGGATAAAAATCGTCGATGAGTTGAGCCAGCGGGATGTATTGATCCAGCGCCACAAGGGCGGCGGCTCGCTGGGGAATGTTTTCTATTTTGTAATGCCCACCGCTGCCCCACACGGCCAGACCTTCGGCCAGGAAGGTGATGCGATCGGGGGCAAACTGGCGATCGATGATGTGCACCGCTTCATGCGTCAGCACCTGCTCAAAACCCTGGCTGGCATACTGCCGATCCAGATAAGAAATAACGACGGCATTCCCGGCATAACCGCCCTGGCCAATGACCCGATCAACAAGATAGATATCAATTTTGCGATTGAGTTCTTCTTCCAGGCGAGAGGCGGCTAGATCGACGGCCGTTTCTACCTTCACCAACAAATCGGGCAAATCGCGGTAAGCGGCCGTTCCGCTGACCACGTAAACATTGCAGCAGTCGGTTTCGGCCGTCACCCAGGTGGCATTACGCTCATTGGGCGGCAGCTCCAGCGGATCGTGTACGGCCACCGTCAGCATCACCTGGTTGTTGTCCCGGTTTTCGTCGCCCACCGAAACCGTATCAAAGCGGTCTAAAATAACGTGCACCAGATGCTCGCCAACGTTGTCGGTGGTGTCCCAGGCCCACTCAAACAGCCCAATGGCGTCGCCCGCCAGATTCGGCGAGCTGAGCGTACCTTCGGCCACATCCTGGTAATCGACCAGCACATGCACGGTCACGGTGCGCGGGTCAACATTGTCTGGCACGTGGGCTAGCACCTGGAAAGTGACTTTATCGCCCGCGTAAATTTCAGGGACCGGGTAGAGAATGACGTCGCCTTCATCCAGAGAAAGATCAGGCTGGGGCGCAACGGCCGTTTCTGTTGGCGCTTCGGGTAGAGTTGGTGTGTTGGTTGGCGGAATTTGAACGGTAGGCGTGTCTTGCGGGGTATCAGTGCTGAGCACCGCTCCAGTTGGCGTGTTGGTTGGCGGAACGGCCGTTGGGCTATTGCAGCCAACCGCGACAAGCAAAACAAACAGAACAATCAACCCAAAGAATTTTCGGCTCATTACATCAAACCCATTACTTGCTAAAAAGTACACCAATGATGTGTGGCAATGCTGCCACCTTTAATTTTAACGAGTGCCACCAGCAGCGTCGCTTTAGTCTGGAGTCACTCAGCAATTGTTAAGATAATCTGGCCTCACCACGCCCTACACATTAGCCAAAGAGGCTTTGCCAGGCAGTTCTCAATCGCTGCCACAGCCGTTGCCAAAAACCTGGCGTTGGTGGTGGGGGAAAATCGTCACTGGGCGGCACATCCGGCGGCTCGATGGGCATAGGCGTTGGGTCTGGCGGTAACGGCCGTTGGGCAGGCATTAGCACGTTGAGCCACGTCAGCACCGGCTGCAACTCATTGGCCAGACCGTGCTCCGGGGCATTGCCTATTTCCCCGGCAAAATGCAGCCCCACGCCTCTACCACTGGCTTCATCCACCCAAATCGAGCCGGAGTCACCACCCATGCTCACTTCAATGTCACCCACACCGGGACGCGGCACCACGCGGAACACTTCCTGCATCGTTCGCACACCTGCTGCCCCATAATTCACTGAAGTGGACATTTTGATACCGTCGATAAACCCCTCCGTGCGCTCGGTGGTACGGCCGCTTTTCCACACCATCATGCCCAACTGCGGCGCGGTCACATCTTCGATGGGCGACCCTTCTACCGTTTCAGCAAGCACCTCGCGGCTGTTGGTAAGCTGAGCCACGGCCGCATCATACGGGCTTAGCACTGAGCGGCTCAAGGTGGCCAAGGTGTCCGTGGTGTGCCCCCCATCCAGCGCGCCGGGCTGCCAGATGGGCTCGCCAGGCACAGCCGATGGGCTGCCAACCAAGACGTGCCAATTGCTCAAAATCATCGGTAGCAGGCTGGCGGCGTCATACACTTTAGCCCCCAAGGTGCCAGCCGTAATGCGCGGATTGCCCACGCTGACACCCAATGGCACCGGATTATAACGAGCGGTACGCGATTGCGGCGCAGCTTCTAGCTGCGCTCCACCGGGCAGCAGTTGCAGCCCATATTCGGCTTCGATGACATCCACCGGGATGCCTTCAATTTCTTTGGGGAACATTTCCTGATCGGACAATTCGGCGGCGGGAAGTTTTTCGGCCACATGGACACGAATGGAGAGTTGGCCGGTCATAAGCCCCTGAGACCATTTGAAGCCCAGGTCAACGGCAGTTACGCCATCGCGTGCCAGCCATTCATCACGAACGGAATTGAGAACGGCCGTTGCATGGGCCATCTGTTCTGGACTGAAAGTACTCATTTGCCTACTCCTTTTGCGGTCTGATCACCTGGACACAGCTGCATTATACCGGAAAGTTACCCATAATTTGAAGCGAAAAAAGTCCTTTACCCGTGCCAAGGCAGTCTTCTACTGTAACCATGAATGCCTTTTGCATCTGTAAAACATTAAACGCAATGCTGGCTTTTTTCCCGTTATGGTGCCAACCATGACCTTGTCAGCGGCCATTAGTTTCAGTATGCTATGGACATTGTTACGCTTGGTCGCCAAAAAGAGTTTGCTTTCTTTCAGGTAGTACAATGAATCTTCGTCGTTGATTTGCTGAAACCTTAGGGGCTTATTTCGCCATACGTGGCCCTGGTGTTGGGCTACGTTTTGTTGGTCAAACTGCGCCCGTCTTGTTTTGAGTCCCTCTCCTCCGCCAGTTGAGGAGAGTTAGTGATTGTCGTTCATGGGAAACGGCCGTCAGCCAAAGAGGTGTCGTGTGTTCAACCGTCCTGACTATCCTGATGTTTACACCACCCGAAATATTACCTGCGTGAGCTGCAACGAAAACTTTGTGGTTACCGAAGGGCACCAAGCCGAGTGGCGAGTATCAGCCAACCTGCCAAACACGGTTAATCTGCATTACGAAGACAACCGCCAGCAGCGCACCATTTTGCCTGTACCTACCAGGCCACCCTCTAACCCTGAAGATCGAATTGGTCGGGGGCGTCCTATTGATTTCACACCCTATCCCATTAACTGCCCGCGCTGCGGAGCCGATAATCGTAACTGGCTTCGGCTTCAAGATGAAAGCGAGCTATCTTTTTTCCGACAGTGGCAGCTATGGCAGCGGCG
The DNA here is from genome assembly GCA_020634435.1 of Ardenticatenaceae bacterium. GTDB lineage: Bacteria > Chloroflexota > Anaerolineae > Promineifilales > Promineifilaceae > Leptofilum. The sequence continues at coordinate 248,971 of JACKBS010000005.1, forward strand.
CTACCATAAAGTTTTCTCCACTCTGCTGATTGCCGTAGTGTTTGCCGCCATCCCGTTGGTTTTGCGCCCTCAGCTGGAGATTTCGTGGTTACAGGCAATTGTCCTGGCTCTAAGCATCGTTGTGGCACCAGCTCTTTTCATTAGCGATATTGCCCCCAAGTGGAAAGAGCTGCGCAAAGACAAATATGATGCCGAAATTTTCCCCAAGTCGAGACGATTTGAGGTGAATCTGTGGCTTCGTGGTCTGGCATGGTTACTCATGGCAACGCTGGTCTTCCCCATAATTTTCTTCAAAATTGGGCCTGCAACGATTCAAAAAATCGTGGAATTTGTCGATACGTCTCCAGAAGATGAAGTGCAAACAGTGGGCGACGACATCGCCGTAGACTTCAACGAAAAGGTAGATCAATCCATCAACGAGCTAAATGAGCTTGCTAAAGGATTGGGCATCGCTATTAATAATCTGCCCACCAATGATCTGCCTCAATTAGAACGAGAATTGGAAAAAATATCTGATGAGCTAGATAGCACAGCACTGCTTACTGCCGGGGAAATTTCCGGCGCTGGCCAGGAAAGCGTGACGCGATTGCAAAAGGAGTTAGAAAACGAAATAGCGGCTATCAAACAGGCACGGGTGGGCGCGGCAACCCGCCTGAGGACAAACGTAGTTGCAGATGTGAAATATTTAGGTATATGGTCTTTCCTGGTAGGGCTCCCCTTAATTGCGGCTATCATGGTCATCATACCAGCAATGAAGGCTTTTACTGCTTCAATAAATAAAGATTTACCGCCACCCGTTTATTACAGCGTAGCAAACATGACGCGGTTAGCATCTTGGGAAGCTCGCCAGGCGCTTGAGGTGCGGAATAACCACTACTTTGAAATTCAATGGATGTCGGTAAACCGCAACGAAGCGGGCGGACTTACTCTGTCTGGCCTTTTCCGTGATCCCCCGGACTTTGATGCATATGGACGGGCGACGGGTAAATATGTGCGAGCGCAGCGGCACACCGTCATCACTGACAAGTGGTGCCGGATTAAAGATGTCAAAATTGAGGATGTGCTTGTGCCCATGCCAGCGGGTGCTCCTGGAGGGCAATTTACTTTGGCCCAGCAGGTACCGCATGATGCCCCACCCAGCGTACGCATCCGATTGCCTGAAAGATAGTTAAAATTGGGGAAACGGCCGTATCTCACCCTCCTCATATAAGATACGGCCGTTTCCCATTTACCCATTTTCACCAATCGCGTATAATCTTTCCTCGACAGCCAAACCGTTACCAACAATAAAGAGTCTATCAACTACCAGGAACCAATCCTGCCTGGCCAACGCGGACTCGCCTCAAGCAATCTTCGCGGGAAACAGACCTTTTCGCAAAATTCAACTCGCTGTTTTTCGTGACAAAATCCAAGGAGATACACCCATGAGTTATGCCAAAATTAACGTGCCGGACGGCGAAAAAATTACCTATACCGACGGTAAACTGCATGTTCCCGATCATCCCATCGTTGCCTACATCGAAGGCGACGGCATCGGCGTAGACATCACCCCCGCTTCGCTGCATGTCTGGAATTCGGCCGTAGAAAAAGCGTATGGCGGCAAGCGCAAAATTGCCTGGATGGAGATTTACTCCGGCGAAAAAGCCGCCGAACTGTACGACGGCAACTACATGCCCGAAGAAACCTTCGAGGCGATGCGCGAATTTGTCGTCGGCATCAAAGGCCCGCTGACCACGCCCATCGGTGGCGGCTTCCGCAGCCTAAACGTGACCCTGCGCCAGGTGCTGGACCTGTACGCCTGCGTGCGCCCTGTGCGTTACATCCCCGGCACCCCCAGCCCCATGACCAACCCCGAACGGATGGACATCGTCCTGTTCCGCGAAAATACCGAAGACGTTTACTCCGGCGTGGAATTTGTGGCTAACTCCCCCGAAGCCAACAAGCTCATTGCCTTCCTGCGCGATGAATTGGGCAAAAACGTGCGCGAAATGTCGGCCATTGGCATTAAGCCGGTGAGCGAATTTGGCACCAAGCGGCTGGTTCGTCAGGCGTACCAGTACGCCATCGACCACGACCGCAGTTCCGTCAGCCTGGTCCACAAAGGCAACATCATGAAGTTTACGGAAGGCGCTTTCCGTGATTGGGGCTATGAGTTGGCGCGTGACGAATTTGACGCGCAGCCATTGGACGGCGGCCCCTGGCACGTGATGAAGAATCCCAACAACGGCAAAGACATCATCATCAAAGACGTGATTGCCGACAATATGCTCCAACAGCTGCTGACCCGTACTGCCGATTACGATGTCATCGCCACGTTGAACCTGAATGGTGACTACATGAGCGACGCCGCAGCGGCCCAGGTTGGTGGTTTAGGCATGGCCCCCGGTGGCAACATCGGCGACGGCGTGGCCCTGTTCGAAGCCACTCACGGCACCGCACCCAAGTACGCCGGCAAAGACATGGTCAATCCCGGCAGCCTCATCCTCAGCGGCGTGATGATGTTGGAGTACATGGGCTGGGTCGAAGCGGGCGAGTTAATCGTAAACGCCATGACCAAGACAATTCAGGACAAAACCGTCACCTACGATCTGCACCGCCAGATCGAAGGCGCTACCAAACTATCCTGCTCTGAATTTGCGCAGGCCATCGTGGACAATATGTAAGAGTTAACTGCAAAGGACGCCGAGAACGCAAAGGAAAAAACTTTGCGTTCTTGGCGTCTTTGCGGTTTTATTCCACAATCTTGGTTTGCAACTGCTGCGCCAGGCAAAGAGTGCCATCCTCCAAGCAAATATCCACCACACCAGAAAATTCCCCCACCGTTTCTCCGACAAACATTAGCTCAATAGCCTGACTGTTCTTGGCAGGAATCTCTGTCTCAAAGCGGTAGCTGGCAAAATGGGTCAGCGGCAGCGACTGCACGGCCTGGTAGGCTGGCGCACTACCGCTTAAGCGCACGTTTTCCAGGTAGTCGGTATCCAGATCAATGCTGTGCAAAAGTTGACTGCTGGTGATCAGGCTGGTCACCTGAATGGTGACGGCAAATGGTTCGTTCACGGTCACCTGCTCTGGCGCATCAATTTGCACCTCGATGGTGGTCGGCTCATTGAGTGCCGTGCCCCAAATTAGGCGGCTAATGACCAACACAACGGCCGTTCCCAACAAACAAACGGCCGTAATCACCCCCACCAACCGCAATATCTGTCCTCGTTCCATCACAAACCCTCCTTAATCCGCCAGTTGAATTTCGGCCTCGTTAAGCCGCTCATGCACCAGCGCCAGCAGCCGGGGCCGCATCTCCGCCCCCTTGGCGTATTTAGCCTTGGCCACCAGCGTCAGCTCCGTCTGGTGCGCCAGCGATCCCGACTGGCTAATAATTTGCCACGGCTCCAGCAGGTTAGGCAACAACAGCAGCGCCTCCTTGCTCAAATCCTCCAAAATAGGAATTGCCCGACCCAAATCTTCAGCATTGAGCTTAATGGATACCGTGGCAGGCGAAAAGCGCCCCCGGCTAAAGTTGCGCACAATGCGAATTTCGCCGTTAGGCACCACAAACAGCTCCCCGCTAGGTGAGCGCAATGTGGTGGTGCGCAAATTTACCGTCTCCACCACGCCCTCGTTGCCCAAAATGTCCACTTTTTCGCCCACGTCAAAGGTGTCTTCAAACAAGAAGCCCACCCCGGTGAGATAATCGCTAACCAACGGCCGTGCGCCCAGGCCAAAAGCGGCCGTAAACAAGCCCACCAGCCAGATCAGCGTCTCGCCATCGACAAACAAACTGAGACTGAGCAGAACGGCCGTTACCACCGACAAAAAAGTAATCGCGCTGGCCACCAGGCTAACCAACGTCTTTTGCCGCTCCGCACGCAGCTCACGCCGCTTGCCCGCCAGGCTGCCAATCCGCAGCACCCGCCGCGCCAAACGGCCAGACAATCGGTACACCAGGTAAGCCAGCAAAAAGTAAACGGCGATGTGCACCACGTCGCTCCATAAAGTCCCAGATGTCCAAAAAGTTACAAAGTTCTGCCACATACAAGCCTCCAAGCAGACATTTTAGCACCAAGCCCCGTAGAGGCGTAAACGCCCAGCGTTCCAGATAAAGCGGTCTTGGTAGGGGCGGGACAGGCGGGAAACATCCAGGACTATCACCAACGCCATTTGCCCCGCCTGTCTCGCCCAGATTGGCCATAGCATTGGGCGAGACGGCGCGGTGGCGCGGCTATCTGTCACACCTGGGATTACACCGCGCCGTCCCGCCCCTACTAAATTCGGGGGGCTGATGTGCCGCCAAATTCCTTGACCAAAATCTAATTCCGCTTACCATATTGTTATGACAAATAACGGTGGTTACAAATTAGAGTACCTGGAAAAATACCAGGGCCGTCCCCAGAAGCCATCTGGCAACAAAAACAATCCCAACAAAAAACCACGCGGCTGCCTGTCCAAAACGCTGATCATCTTGGTACAGCTTGGCTTAATTGGCTTGCTATTTGGCGTGTTGGCCTTTGTGGGGGCCTACATTTACCTCAGCAACGAGTTGTCGGACTCCATCGACCAGGTGGTCGCTTACCGGGGCACTGGCGTTGGCGGTACACCCCGCTTTTACGACCGCAACGGCGAATTGCTCTTTGAACTGACCACTACCGAAAAGCGCCTGTGGCTGGCCTACAATGAAATCCCGCGCTCGGTGGTTGATGCCACCGTAGCTGTGGAAGATGACACTTTCTGGACCAACTATGGCTTTGACCCGGCGGCCATTGGCGCGGCACTGCTGAACAACTACCGGAATCAAGACGGCCGTCCCGTCGGGGCCAGCACGATTACGCAGCAGTTGGTCCGGCACATCGCCTTCACCTACGAGGAGCGCGTCAGCGTCAGCTACGAGCGCAAGCTGCGTGAACTGTTCCTTGCCTTCATCATGACCCAGCAGCGCAGCAAAGAGGCCATCATCCAGATGTACCTCAACGAGATTTACTACGGCAATCTGGCCTACGGCATCGAGGCCGCGTCGCAAACCTACTTTGCCAAATCGGCGCAAAACCTGACGCTGGCCGAAGCTGCCTTTCTGGCCGGGCTGCCCCAATCGCCGCTGGATTGGGACCCATACACCAATTTTGACGCCGCCAAAGAGCGCCAGGAATTTATTCTGGACTTGATGGTGGAAGATGGCACCATCACCGCGCTGGATGGGGAGATTGCCAAGGGGGTGACGCTGCATATCGCGCCGCGCATCACCGCCAACGAAGCAGCAGGCGATGTGACGCTGGAAGCGGCTCATTTTGTGCTTTACGTGCAAAACGAGCTGGAAAAGCTCTATGGCCCGGATGCCATTGCCCTGGGCGGTTGGCAAATCACCACCAGCCTGGACCTAAACATGCAAAAAATGGCGGAAACGGCCGCACGCGAACAGGTCGCGGCCCGGGCGGCGGCACATAATGTTAGCAACGCTTCAGTGGTGATTCTCAAGCCAAACACCGGGGAAATTCTGGCCATGGTGGGCAGCCTGGACTATTTCGACGAGTCGATTGACGGCCAGGTAAATGTGGCCCTTAGCCCACGCCAGCCCGGCAGCAGCATCAAGCCGATCACCTATGCCACGGCTTTGCAGCGCGGCTGGTCCACGGCCGACGTGCTGTGGGATGTACCCATCGAGCTAGACCTGGGCGACGGCCAAAAGATGGTGCCCGTCAACTACGATGGCTACTATCGCGGCCCGGTGCTGTTCCGCGATGCGCTGGCCAACAGCTACAACATTCCCCCCGTCCAGCTGCTGCGCGATGTGGGCGTGCCCAACTTCATCGCCACCGCCCGCAGCATGGGCATCGAATCATTGCGCGAGCCGCCTGGCTTTTACGGTCTGGCCCTTACCCTGGGCGGCGGCGAAGTGCCCCTGCTAGAAATGACCCACGCCTTTGCCACGTTGGCCAACCAGGGGCAAAAACCACGCCTCACCTCAGTGCTGCACATCACCGACAGCCGGGGCAACGTCATTTTTGACGCGCAGCAAAACCAGCTGCCGGCGGTCAATGCCCTCGACCCCAAGATTGCCTACATCATCACCGACATTTTGGATGACGACCAGGCACGTGTGGCGGCGATGGGCTACAACAATCCGCTAGAGCTGCCCTTCCCCGCCGCCGTAAAAACAGGCACTACCAATGATTTTCGCGATAACTGGACGATTGGCTACACGCCCGGCGTGGTGGTGGGCATTTGGATGGGCAATTCAGACGGCCGTCCCATGATCGATTCGTCCGGTTTGCGCGCCGCCGCGCCGCTGTGGAACAACATCATGCAAACCATCTATAACGATCCGGCCATGATGCAAAGTTTGTGGGTAAACGGCCGTCCGCCCGCTACCGGTTTTATCCAGCCCCAGGGGATTGAGCTGCGCCCCGTTTGCTTACCTTCGGGCACGGGTGGCAGCCGCTGCACTGCCAGCCGCAACGACTGGTTTATCGTCGGTGCGCCCACGCACGGCAATGCCCGCATCAGTTACAACACCAACATGGGTGAAAATTTAGGCGCATGGACCCTCTCTACCATGTCGCTGCCCGCCGATGAAGGCCAGCGCATTTTGGATGCGCAACCAGAGCTGAGCAACGGCAGCAAAATCCCCCGCCCCACCGAATGTGTTATCAACAGCACCAGTCCCCCAGCAGGCGCGACTGTGCGGCTCTACCTGCCCGTCCCCCCGTTCTACCCGGATGAGGTCAAAGCCCGACAGTGGGCCCAATCCTCCGGCTACCGTATGGCGCCAGCGGCCGTTTGCCCGCTCAGCGTTATTCGCGGTTCATCTTCGCCTTCACCAACAAGCACGCCGGGAGAGTGAGTGATAAGTGAAAAGTAAAAAGTGATAAGTGAGCCACTTTTCACTTATCACTTTTCACTTTTTACTTCAGTTCTGCTAAAACCAAGCGCTACTCAGCAGCCTCAAAATTCAGCACACCGTCAGGCGTTTGCAGGGTAAGCTGGCTGCCAGACAGCGTGTAGCTGGTGACCTGGGCCAGAGCGGCCATAAAGTCTGCTTCCTGCTGCATCATCGCCTGGTCGGCGCAGGCCATGAGCGTGCTAACAAGCATACTCACCGTCATTGTGCCGTCCTCGTCCAGCGTGACTTCACCCGAGTAGCTGTTGCAGCTGGCATTGCCGTTAACCTGCCCCGCTTCAAAGTTCAACGTGGGGGCGGAGTTGGGTAGAACGGCCGTTACGTTATCACTCGGCCCAAAAGACTCCAGTACCCAGCTGGTGCCCTGCAATAATTCGCTGTCTTGTTCATGTGGTGTTGCTGTGGGAGTTACGGCAGTTCCTTCTTCCGACGGGCCTGTTTCCCCCTCAGCCGGGGCGGTAGCAAACACGAGCAAACCGCCATCATAGGTCAGCGTTAGCTGCCCCTCGGCCACCACGTAATGGCTCACGGAGGACATCGCTGCCAAAAACGCGTTTTCTTGCTGCATGATAGGTTCCGCACAAGCCATGCGGGTTGAGCCAATTGGACCAAAATCCAGCGCATCCCCGGATTGGGTCACATCGGCAAAAAAGGTGTTGCAGTTGGCCGAACCAGAGATACGGCCGTCTTCAAACATCAGCGTCACGGACGTATCCGGCAGCATGGGCGTGCGCCCACCATCTGGACCAAATTCTTGCAGCACCCAACTCGTCCCGTCTAAGCTGGTGCCGGATTCAATCTCCGGTTCCAGTGCCCCACCGTCACTCCCCGATGAGCCACAGCCCACCGCCACAATCATGAACAACAAACCCATGATCATCATTTTTGCAAATTTATTTAGCAACTTCATTTTGTTTCTCCTCAAAATTTCTGAAAGGTGCGTTGCCTTTGTAAGACCAATGCACCCGATATTTTCTGTTGTGCTTGTGAAACCTTTCTCAAGCCATTTATTCAACGCCCAAACCGGGAGAATAGTTCCGCACGGCCCAAATAAAAAAGGACACCCATCGCATGAGTGTCCTTTTTTGAAGTTGCAAATCACCTGACGGGCTGATTCGCCCTCAATCATGGTGGTGGTCGTCTTCACCATGCGCATGACCGTGGGCCAACTCTTCGGCCGTCGCTTCACGGATGGCCGGAATGTGAACCTCAAAGTGCAGAGTTTCGCCAGCCAGCGGGTGGTTAAAGTCTAACATGACTTCAGTTTCGCGGATTTCAGCAATGGTGGCGTCGAACGGCTCGTCCGTTTCCACATCGCGCAGACTCAGTTCCAGCCCTTCTTCCAATTCAATGTCATCGGGGAACATGGAACGCGGCACAATTTCAAACGCTTCCATATCCACATCGCCATACGCTTCGTCTGGCGGCACAACGACCGTCTTACGGTCGCCAACAGACATGCCCACCAACGCTTTTTCCAGGCCGGGGATAATCTGGCCGTAGCCGTGCAAATATTCCAGAGGACCTTCTTCTTCTGAAGAATCGATCACATCGCCATCATCCAGGCGCAAAACATATTCAAGCGTCACCACGACGCCATCTTTTACTTTTAACGCTTCGCTCATCGTACTCTCCCTAATTCCGTTTCTGGGAAAAAGAAAGACTTTCGCCCTGTAGCAGAACGAAAGTCTTCAAATTACAGCTTTTAACTTGCATCACCTGTGGTTGGGCCGTTCACCCAACCACAAGAGTTAACGCGAGTTTTATCTTAGACGGCCGTTACATTGGCAGCCGCCGGGCCCTTGGGACCAGCTTCGATACTAAACTCGACGCGCTGACCTTCATACAAGGTTTTGCGGCCGGAACCGTTAATTGCCGAGTAATGAACGAAGACGTCATCGCCATTGTCTACAGCAATAAAGCCAAAGCCTTTTGTGTCATTGAACCATTTGACGGTTCCGGTTGTTGTTTCTGACATTGAAAAAGAATCTCCTTGTGGTTCTACGGTAAACGGCCGTTTTGTAACCACATCTATATTTTCTAAAATTTGGCCGTTTACACTGCGACTTTGCCAAGAAAAAAGCACTCACCCGACTTTTTCCGTCCAGGTAGTGCTTTTAGTAATCCAGGACAAAACTCGCAAAATCTACGCCGATAGCGTACACGATTCTGCAATTTACGTCAATAATCTCAAAAATCTATTGAGCCAATACAAAGAATTCGGTTATCTGGCTCACCATTATTCAAAAAGGGTATAGGCTCTAGCATCGCAATCAGGGGTGATTTTACGGCCGTAAATTTTACGAAATATCGCAAATGTTCCCTCGCTTGGATTGGTAAAGAATTTATGCGAATTGCGGCGGCTGCACATTCGGCAGGCGGAAGGTGGAACAGGCGAACAGCAGCGTTATGGTGGACCATATGCTAATTTACCTCAGCCAGGCGGCCCCGATATTCGAGGGATGTCAATACCCTGCCAAACTATTTGTTACCTGAATTGTGAAACCGCTAAAAAGCATCTATACTGCTTTGAATTCGATCGATAGCCGGGAACACAAGGCAAACACATCACCTATTTTTTTGACTAAATAAAAATTAAGTGTGTTCACACTGGCAAGTTATCGAATAAAAGTTAGAGCTACATAGGCGTATGATGATCGAGCGCAACGATTTGGAACGGTGGATGTCTGTGTATAGGGTGCGATGATTTAATAAATACTGCAACGTTATACGTTAAATTGACTTTGATGAGGATTCTAAATGACTTCCATCGTAGCAGTGGGTCCTGTTACCGTTGGCATTAATCTTACTTCTAGCCGTGCGGAGCTACGCGCGCTGGGGCTGACACCGGGCAGCTTTTCGATCCTCTCTGTGGCGCGAATTGAGGCGATCCGCCTGACGCTGGAAAAGACTCGCGGCACCCTTCCCGAGCCTCGCAACGGTGGTTCGGTGGGCAACACCGCCAACCTCATAGCGCGTGCGGGCGTAAGCTGTGGCTTCATGGGGGTTGGTGGCAACGACGCCTTCGGCAGAGCGTTTGTCGCCAACTGTGCAAGCGCCTCATTGGCGTTCCTCTCTCAACTGGAGGAGGGTGCGGTTACCGGTTATGACTTCTATCTTTATGATGAAGCGGGTGAACGGACCATCATCTTAACGCATGGCGCAAACGCCCTGTTGAGCCCTGACCGAATTGATAGCGACGCAATTCAAGGTGCAGAGCTTGTGCTGCTTGATGGTTCGGTACTCTCTTTTGGTCCAGAATCGGAAGCGGCCATGGCCCATTGTGCCCAGGTCGCCGAGGCGGCGAATGTGCCTTTTGTGCTTACCCTGGCCAGCACGCGAATCGTTAACAACTATCGCCCTTTCTACGACACGTTTGCCCCGAAAGCGCAGCTGGTAGCCGGGAATCTTGAGCAAACGGCCGTACTGCTAAACCTTAACCCACAGGCAACTCTAGACGAAGTGAGGGCTGAACTCGCCAAAACGCCCATTGATGCCCTTGTCACCCTGGACGCCGCTGGCGCCTTTGCGCGAATCGGCGGTGAAGAATTTTTGATGCCGACTCAAGAGATTGAAGCATTAGACAGCACCGGTGCAGGCGATAATTTTCTTGGCGCCTTTCTGGTGGCGAGAAGGCAGGGCCTCTCGGTACGCAAGGCGCTTGCCGTCGGCAACATTGTTTCCGGTGAGGTTATTCAAGTTGACACTGCTCGCCTGCCGCTAAGCGTTGCTGTGCCGAGGCTGATGCAGAAAGCGATACAAATCGCTGAAACGCTTGATGATTAAAATGAGCTGTCTGGCGAACAAGAAAGGCCCGGGGAGAAAGCCATGATAGAAATCAATGCCTCTGAATACCACAAAGTGATCCCGCTATTCCAAAATATTAACCACAGCATAGCAATTGTTTTTGCGGTGCTGGAAGGGAATAGTCCAGGCAGAGTATTCGTTAATGAGCTAGCAGCGCCATCCAGCGTTTTCCTTTTTCCTGAAGGGACGTTCTTCTACATAAACGGCGATGAGAACGATACGGCCTTTTGCCAATCGGTATCCAATCTTATTTTTGATGAAATATTGCCAAATGCGACCGAGAAAGAAGCGGTTATTTTCGCCTTCACAACAGCTTGGCGAAATCGCCTGGATTTGCTCTTGCGCACCAAAGGCGTGATCACAATTCATCGAAAAGTATTTCATTTCAACCCGGAAAAGTTTGCAGATTACCGAAGAAGTCAAGCAAGCCTACCAGATGGATTAACAATTCAACCGATTGACTCCGCACTGGCTCAGAAGTATCCAGTTTATCAACATTTGATTGAGCCTCGCTCCAAGCGCTTTGGTTTCTGTTTGCTGAAAGGCGATGAAGTTATCAGCGAGTGTAGTTCGATTTACGTGGGTGGCGGCGAAGCGGAAATAGATATTCACACAAAGGAAGAATATCAAGGGAGAGGCTACGCTCAGCTGGTAGCCAGTGCCTTTATCGTGGCTTGCCGGAGCAAAGGAGTAAGGCCCAATTGGGCATGCTGGCCCGAACGACAAGCTTCCGTGGCTTTAGCCAGAAAACTCGGCTTTGAAGAACAACCAGACGTACCAGCGCACCTATGGGCAGAAGGTTTGTAAGGGTTTTTACCCATCGCTGCATCCTTCAGTTGTCTTTGCAAGAAACGCGCACAGACGCGCTCCAGCCAATGAATCAATCCAGCAGATGACTAGCGGGGTACGGCCAAGCCCACCGGATTCACCGTGTAGCCTGGGAAAATGACGGGCAGCAGCGGGTTATTGAGCCGCATTTGGATGATTTCGCCCAGCACGTCCCGGTAATCGGTGGTAACGGCCAGGTCACCGGGGCCGACAAGCTGCTCATCGTGCAGGCCGGGCCAGCGAGCGTACACCTGCCCGCCGTTGAGACCGCCGCCCAGGGCCATCATCATGCTGCCGTGGCCGTGATCGGTGCCCAGGCCGCCATTTTCTTGCGCCCGCCGCCCGAACTCGGACATGACCACTACCGTGACGTTGCCCATATGTGCCTGTAAATCTTCATAGAAGGCAGCGAGTCCCTCGGCGAGTTCTGCCAGATTGCTGGCCATACTGCCTACCGCGCCGCCCTGGGCCACATGGGTGTCCCAGCCATCCACATCAATGCAGGCCACCTCTACCCCCACCTCCGCCTTGATGAGTTGGGCCACCAGGCGCATGGCCTGGCCAAACTCGTTTTCCTGGTAAGGACGGCCGTTTGCCACATACCCCGCCGTATCAATCTTGCTCAGTACCTCGATGGAGGCAAACGTCTGCTGCGCTGCGGCGGTGAGCGTGTCTTGATTTTGGCTGTAGAGCGTTTGCAACAGGCTGGTCATTTGGCCGACGCGCTCGGAACTGCCGTTCAGATGGTACTCAGCAATGGATTGCAGCGCGGTTGAGGAAACGGCCCCGGTGAGCGAAGCAGGCAGCATGTCGCCCACGCCGATGGCCCGCAGTGAGGAGCTGTTGCCGCTGTCCAGCGTGGCCAGATGGCGCGCCAGCCAGCCCGTGTAGTCGCCGTTTTGCGTCGCGCCGCGCTCCATCAAATCCATCGCTTCAAAATGGGAGCGTGTTTCATCGGGGGAACCTGTGGCGTGGATGAAGGCCATATCGCCTGCGGCGTAGATGTCGTGCAGGGGAGCGAGCGCGGGGTGCAGACCAAAAAAACCATCGAGATCAACGGAACGGCCGTCGCTCGCTTTGTTGTCATCGGGCCGAGGAATACCAATAAGAGGACGGTGGGCATAGTATTGCTCATCGCCGTGCGGCACGATCATGTTCAGGCCGTCGGCCCCGCCGCGCAAAAAGATGCAGACCAGCGTGTCGCCCGCTGGCCCCACGTACGGATCGGCCAGGCTGATGCGCGGCATCCAGGTGGGCAAGGCCACCAGCTTGTTGCCCAGCATCAGCGCGGCGGCCGACTGTACGCCCCGGCCCAAAAAGGTGCGGCGGCTGACTTGTTCGTATTCCTGGCAATGGTTTGTTTGGGTTGTCATCGAGTTTCTCCAGATTGGTAATTGAGTAATTTGTAATTGGGGTAATTACTTAATTGCTCAATTACCTAATTACCGTCATGTCCATTGAAATTCGGGGCTGGCCAATAGCAGGGCGATACAGTCGCGCAGGCGCAGCTGGCTTTCGTCATCCTGGATGGATGGGCTGCCGATGTAGTTGGTGAAGAGGGTGAGCTCATCGGGGTGAAGGGAACGGCCGTATACCAATCCAGCAAACAGTTGAATGGCCGATTCGGCCGTTTCGTCCGCGCCCGCCACCAGCAAATCGTCCAGCGGCACGGTGGTGCCCGGAATCTCATTGTGCAGCAGGGCTACGGCAAAGTTCCAGCGCGGCAGCAGGTTAGCCGCCCACGCCGCCGAGACATCGGGGTAGCCGTCTGGCGGGGGCCATTGGAACAGCGGCTGGCCCATCGCCTGCATCCAGTCGGCGATGGCGCGGCCCCGGCCCAGGCGAAAGTCCACGTGCAGCGCCCGCAGCACCGAGACCATGTAGGAATACGGCCGTTTCAGTTTGGCAGGGGCTGTGGCAAACGCATCACTCAAGAAGATGACGCGCAGCATCGGCTTGATTTCGCCGTTGTTGTGCTGGTATGCTGCGGCCACCTGGGTGACCAGCTCCGCAGGTGGCTCATCGGCGACAAAGCGGCGCACCAGCTTGGTGGCCAAAAAAGTGGCGGTAGATGGGTGACTGGCCAACAAATCGAGCAGTTCTTCTACCTCGGCCTCACCGCGCCCGGCGGGGAAAGCATGGCCAAGCGCCTGCTTGACCCCAAAGTCGTGCCTGGCCTCATCAAAGATAAACTGGCCGCGCAAACGGCCCCGTTTGGCGACGGTCCAGCCAGTGAGAATACGAGCAACTTCCTGCACATCCTGCTGGCTGTAGCCACCGTCTATCCCCAGCGTGTGCAGCTCCAGCAGTTCGCGGGCGTAATTTTCGTTGGGATGGCTCGGCTCGTTGCTGATGTTGTCCAGGTAAAGCAACATCGCCGGGCTTTTGGCCGAAGCACCCAGCAGATCGCGGAAGTTGGCGAGAGCATACGGCCGTATCACCTCCCGATCATCCACAATTTTGGCCAGGGGCATCACCTTATCTTTGCGCAGGTAAATATTGAAATGGTCCGACCAGAATTCCACCATCGCCTCATACAGCTGCCGTTTGGAGTAGATGGCGCGCAAAAACGTGCCGCCAATCAACTCCACCGCGCCATCCTGTGGCTCCTGCTCGATGAGCACGCTGGCATCCATCTGGTACAGAGTTTGGTGTCGGGCGATGAGATCACCCGCCAAATCGTCGATGCCTTCCGGGTTGAGCTGCTCTTCCAGGTAGGCGGCCAGCCCCAGCTGCTCGACGCGGGCTACCTCGCCGGGACCAGGGCCGTACCCCGCCCGATCGAGCAGCCGTCGCGCTGGGTTCACCGCCAGAGCGGGCAGCTCTGGGGCAGATTGCGTGAGGCTGGGATTACCGGGAACGGCCGTTGGCACCAGCAGCGTCTCTGGCAGTTCATGTTGCGCCAGTTCACGCCCTACCACGCTGCATCCGGCGGTTCCGGCCGCAACGGCCGTCAGACCACCCAGGCGGAGGAAATCACGTCGGGTTAGTTTCATGATATGTCCTTGGCGAGTGAAAAGTGATAAGTAAAAGTAGCTCACTTTTCACTTTTTACTTTTCACTGCTTCATCCATTACCGTTTATCGCTTACTGATTACTGGCAACCGCCACCGGCTCACTCACCGCCCGCCGCGGCAGCCAGCCCAGCAAGCCAAAGGTGGCCGCGCCCAGCACGGTAATACCAACGACGGGGGCAAACAGGAACCAGCCAACGATGGGGAAAAGGCAGGCGAGTTCGTAAATCACGGCACCGCGCAGCAGGTTCAACACGTCTGAGCTGGGGCTGGCCAGCAGGGTAACCCGCCGGGCCAGCAGACGGGACAAACCGGCGGCGCCCACCGTGCCCAGCCCCATGCCAATAAAGGCCGCCAAAAAGGCGCTGGCCTGGCCCAGGCCGGGAATATTGGCGGTAATGGCGATAAAGAGGAGAAAAGCGGCCGTTACCGGCACCCCCAGGAAAAAACTTTTGCCCGGCGTTTGTTCCAGGCGCGTTTCAATGCGGTGGGTAACCTGCGGCATGAGTAAATTCAGCGCCAGCAGCAGGGCAGGCAAGCAAATTAGCATCCCCAAGAGGGAGTAAACAACAATATAAACATCAACCATGAGATTGCTCCTTCAACCGAAGTGGTTATGCCATGACCGTGAGAAACATGGCTCCGTAGGAAATACGGCCGTTGGCCCTTGTCCGATTCTGTGCATAGATACCGGACAATTCACCGAAAGTTGCAATCGGTTCGTAAACTGTTTGTAAATTGGGGTGTAGCGGGGCGCTATTTTAGGAGTTCAAACGTGGCGGGCGATGGCTCCTGGCCAAAGGCCTGCTGGAGATTTTCGCCGCAAGCGGCTAGTTGGGCTTCGGCCTGGGCGCGCTGGCCCGTATGCAGATAGAGCTGGATCAGTCGGCGGTGCCAGCCCTCGTGGTGTGGCTCAATGGTGATGAGCTGCTGAGCCAGGGGTATTGCCTGTTGGAATTGGCCGCTGGCTTCATGCTGGTTGAGCAGACGCAGCAGCGCTTCTAGCGCCATGAGGCGGTATTGTTCACGCTTGAGGGCCGCCCATTCCACAAACCCTTTGGCATCCTGCACCTGAATCGTTCCCAGGAAGTCTCCCTGGTAAAGCTCCAGGGCATATTCCGGGTTTTGCAGAATGTTTTGTTGGAAAACGGCCGTATCCAGCCACACATCATACGCGGGGTTCAGGCGCACGGTCTGCCGGTTGATCAAAATGGTATCTTCGCAGACGCGGCGCAGGCGGGAGAGCAGCACGCGCAAATTGTTGTTGGCCTGGCCGCGGGACTGAGCATTAAACAACAACGAGGCGAGCACCTCACGCAAATGGGGGTAAGAGTGGCAGGCCAGGTAGGCAAACAACGCTTCAACCTTGCTCGACGTTGTTTCGACCAGCGGCTGGCCATTGATGAAAAATGAGGGGGTGCCAAATAGATGAATTTCTAGATAGGTGGAAGACGCCACCCGCTCATTTTGTTTGGTGTACTGCACGTGTTCGATTGGCTGCATTGGTCTCTTTGTTGTTAGAGCATTGGCTTCCGTGATGCATGTCAGCTTTGCTGCCCATAATAACTTGCTTACTACGTCTAATGGTTGAGCAAACTTTGCGACAGTGGAAGCTGGGCAATGGTATATTGAACAATTTCCACTTGAGATCAAGCGCCCGGTCAGCAGGCTTTTGCAAAGCTGCATTTTGATCTTAAGAGGCCAAAGTTACCGTCTGACTTACGTCGCCAGAAAATATGCCCAAACGAAAAGAAACGGCCGTCTCCCACAGACGGCCGTTTCTTTTACCAAGGAGTGAATGGAAGAAATAGACAGTTAGGCGTGTGCCGGTTCAAACTGGGCTTCTTCAGTAGAGCCCTTCAGAGCGGCGGTGGATGCTTCGCCACCAGAAACCGTTAACTGAATTTCATCAAAGTAACCGGCACCAACAAAGCTTTGGTGCTTCACCGCCCGGTAGCCATCGCTGGCTTCCAGGGCAAATTCACGTTCTTGCAGGCGCGAGTAACCTGCCATGCCTTCATTTTTGTAAGCCAGAGCCAGTTCAAACATGCTGGTGTTTAGCGCATGGAAGCCAGCCAAAGTAACAAACTGGAACTTGTAGCCCATCTTGCCCAGCTCCACCTGGAATTTGGCGATGGTTTCTTCGTCCAGATTGCGCTTCCAGTTAAACGAAGGTGAGCAGTTGTAAGCCAGGAACTTGCCGGGGAACTTCTCATGCACGGCTTCAGCAAACTCGCGGGCTTCGCCCAGGTCTGGCGTAGAGGTTTCGCACCAGATCACGTCGGCGTATGGCGCGTAAGAGAGCGCACGTGCGATGGCGCTTTCCAGGCCACCCTTGATGCCGTAGAACCCTTCGGACGTGCGGGTGCCGGTGAGGAACGGCTGGTCGCGCGGGTCAATATCGCTGGTAAGCAGTTCGGCCGAATCGGCATCGGTGCGGGCAATGAGCACCGTGGGCACACCCATCACGTCGGCCGCCAGGCGGGCGGAGATGAGCTTCTGGATGAATTCGCGGGTAGGCACCAGCACCTTGCCGCCCATGTGGCCGCATTTCTTGGCCGATGAGAGCTGATCCTCAAAATGGACCCCGGCTACCCCAGCTTCGATCATCATCTTCATCAGCTCAAAGGCGTTGAGCGACCCGCCAAAACCAGATTCTGCATCGGCGACGATGGGGGCAAACCAGTAAACGCCGTTCTGGTTGTTCATGTGGTAGATTTGGTCGGCGCGCATGAGCGCATTGTTGATCCGCCTGGCCAGCTGCGGGGCGCTGTCGGCCGGATATAGGCTCTGGTCGGGGTAAGTGTGGGCCGCGCCATTGGCGTCGGCGGCTACCTGCCAGCCACTTAGATAGATGGCTTTCAAGCCCGCCTGCACCATTTGCACCGCCTGGTTACCGGTCAGTGCGCCGAGCGCATTGACATAATCCTCCTGGTGCATTAATCGCCAGAGCCGTTCTGCGCCCATACGCGCCAACGTGTACTCAATCTGAATGGTGCCCCGCAACCGATTAACATCTTCAGCGGTGTACGGCCGTTCAATGCCTTGCCACCGCTTATCAAATTTCCAGCTATTTTCCATTTGTGCTGCGTCGTATTCTTTCGACATGCTCACTCCTCCGATTTGAAAACAAAATGTTGAATAATGCGTCTGGCTAAAAGCAGCCACCGCGAAAAAACTAGTTCAAATATTCATAGGCGGGCAGCGTGAGAAACTCGGTAAACGTTTTGCCCGTCACAATTTGCTCAAACAACTGGCTGGCGTCCCGATATTTGCCCTGCTCAAACTGCTCTGACCCCACCAACCCTCTAATTTTTTGCAACACAGTGGGCATCATTTCATGAATCAGTTCGGAGGTGATGGAACGGCCGTCTGCCAGCTTGGTTCCTGGATTGTGCAGCCACTGCCACACCTGCGCCCGCGAAATTTCGGCCGTCGCCGCGTCTTCCATCAGGTTGTAAATGGGCACGCAGCCATTACCGCCCAACCAGGCCGCCATGTATTGAATGCCCACGTCGATGTTGGTGCGCAACCCAGCTTCAGTGATGTGGCCTTGGGGCACGGCCAGCAAATCCTCAGCAGTAATTTGCACATCTTCGCGCAGTCGGTAAATCTGGTTGGGACCGGGCATCACCTTGTCGAACTCTTCTTTGGCAATGCTCACCAGGGCAGGATGAGCCACCCAGGTGCCATCGTGACCGTCTTCGGCCTCGCGCTTTTTGTCGGCGCGTACTTTCGCCAATGCTGTCTCGTTGGCGGACGGATCATTTTTGATGGGGATTTGTGCCGCCATGCCGCCCATGGCGTGGATACCGCGCCGGTGGCACGTTTTGATGAGCAGCAGCGAGTAGGAATGCATCATGCGCGTGGTCATCGTCACTTCGGCGCGGTCGGGCATGACAAAACTGGGATGATTACGGAACTTACGAATGGCGCTAAAGATGTAATCCCAACGGCCGCAGTTCAATCCGGCCGAATGGTCACGCAGTTCGTACAAAATTTCGTCCATCTCAAACGCCGCCAGGATATTTTCGATGAGCACCGTGGCGCGAATGGAGCCTTGGGGCACGCCCAGCATTTCTTGAGCCTTCACAAACACATCGTTCCACAGCCGCGCCTCGTGATGGCTTTCTAATTTGGGTAGATAAAAATAGGGGCCACTGCCTTTACCGAGCAGTTTCTTGGCGTTGTGGAAGAAGTAGAGGCCAAAATCAAAGAGGGAAGCGGAGACGGTACGGCCGTTTAATGCTAGGTGCTTTTCGTCCAGATGCCAGCCACGGGGGCGCACCAGCAGCGTGGCAATCGTCTCGTTCAATTCATACAGCTTGCCGTCGGGATTGGTGAAGGTAATGGTGCCATCAATGGCGTCGCAGAGATTGATCTGCCCTTGAACCGTGTCGTACCAGGTGGGCGAATGCGAATCTTCAAAGTCGGCCATGTACATGTTGGCGCCAGAGTTAAGGGCATTGATGACCATTTTGCGGTCTACCGGCCCGGTAATTTCTACACGGCGGTCCATCAGGTCGGTGGGGATGGGGGCGACTTGCCACTCACGGTTGCGAATTTCGGCCGTTTCTGGCAAAAAGTCGGGCATTTCGCCAGCGTCTAGCCGCTGCTGGCGCACCAAACGCTCTCGCAAAAGCGCCTGCCGACGCTCACCAAATGTTTCCTCTAAAGTGGCGACAAACGCCAACGCTTCAGGGGTTAAAATCCGATCAAAGTCTGGATACATTTCGCCAGTAAGCTGTAAATCGCGGGACATGAGTGGGCTCCTCTCTGCATTTTGCAGGGTTGCTACAAACTTACTTTCTTGCAAAAACGACACGCACAGCGAAAATTCGCTATTTGTGAAGAAAAGTATAAACGAAAGACGCACTGTGTCAAGAGTAAAAACGGCGATTTCTAGTTTTATAGCGAAAATTCGCTAAAAGTTGTATTATTGCGAGGTGTGGTTTGTAGAACCGTTTACATAAAACCCAAGCAGCCTACATACCGGCGAGTAAAGTATCTATGACAAACAATCTCATCAACATTATTTTTGGCATGAAAGTACGCCAGGCCCGGCTGGAAGCGGGGTTAACGCTGTCTGAATTTGCCACTCAATGCGAACTCTCCCCTTCTTACGTCACCGAAATCGAGAAGGGGCGCAAATACCCGCGTGTTGACAAAATCATGCGCATGGTAGAAGTGCTGGACAAACCGTACGACGATCTGGTGTCCATCAAGCTGTCCCACTCCATGACCCACCTCAGCACCACCCTCAAATCTGTCACGTTCCAACGGTTTCCCTTTGAAGAGTTTGGCCTGGAATTGAGCGACCTGGTTACCCTGCTCACACGCGAACCGGAGAAGGCCAGCGCTTTACTGCACGCGGTACTGGAAATCGGCCGTCGTTATGATTTGCACGAAGAAGATTTTTTGCGCGCAGCACTGCGCTCGTACCAGGAAATCCACGAAAATTATTTCCAGGAGCTAGAAGACGCTGCTCAAAAGTTTATCGACAAATTTGGCACGGACTTTGGCCTGACCAGCGATCCGCCAGCCAGCCGAGATGCGCTGCAAAAAATACTCCAGGAAAAGTACGGTTACCAGATCGATCTGGAAACCATTGCCACCCGTCCCGCTCTGATCAAATATCGTTCCGTCTTTTTTGAGGGCAGGAAGCCACGCTTATTGATCAATAATTCGCTAAATCCGCAGCAAATCAAATTTATCTTGGCCCGCGAGGTGGGATATCAATATCTCAAGCTCAAGGAACGGTCGTTTGCCTCTACACCAGACCAAATCAACTCTTTCCAGCAAATTCTGAACGACTTTAAGGCGGCTTATTTTGGCGGCGCACTGTTGATGCCCAGGGCTCACATCATTGCCGATTTGCAGCATTTGTTTGAACAAACCACCTGGTCGGCGCATTTGCTGTTGGCCATGCTGGATAAGTACCACGTGACGCCAGAAATGCTGTTTTACCGCTTTAGTGAGCTGATCCCGCAGTTTTTTGGCGTGAAGCTGCACTTTTTACGGTTTCATCATCGGCACAACAGCGGGACGTACCAGCTCGTTAAGCAGCTCAACATGAACCAACTCATCGTGCCCAGCGGGATTGGCTTGCTGGAGCATTATTGCCGCCGCTGGTTATCGGTGCGGCTGCTGAGCGACATGGAAAGCGCAGAAACGGTGCCAACTACATCTGACCAACCGTATGTGGGCATTCAGATGTCCGAATTTGTGGAGACGCAGGACAAGTTTTTGTGCCTGGGCTTTTCACGAGAGCTAAGCCTGTCGCCGGGGGTGACGAGCAGCGTGATTGTGGGTTTCCGGGTGGAGCCGGAGCTAAAAAACACGATTCGCTTTGCACATGACCCAGCCATTCAACAGGTGATCATCAATGAAACGTGCGAGCGGTGCCCGCTTACGGCCGAACAATGCCGCGAACGAGCCGTGGAGCCAACCATTTTGTGGGAAGAGCAAAAACAACGAGACCGCAAACTGGCCCTGATGCAAATTCAAAATCAAGTGTAGGTGTGTTTATTGGGACGTGGTGGCGTCTGAAGAAATGCTCAGGGGGAGCGAATACCGGTTAATTGCGGCGGATAAATCTTCTAAGCGGACTGGTTTGCTCAGATAGTCGTTCATGCCCGCCGCTAAAAAGCGTTCGCGGTCGCCCTTGAGGGCGTTGGCGGTCAGGGCAATGATGTAGGGTTGTTGAATGGCCGGGTTCTGGCGGATAAGCTGCGTGGCGCTCAGGCCATCCATCTCGGGCATCTGCACATCCATCAAGATAATGTCAAAAGTCTGCTGCTTTAAAGCGTCAATTACTTCCTGGCCTGTTCCCGCCACACCGGCAAAATAACCTAGCCGTTCCAACATGCGCAAAGCCACTTTTTGGTTGATGGCGTTATCTTCGGCCAGCAGGATGCGCAGGTGCGGAATTGATTGCTCCAATTCCAAGGAGGCGCTAACTGGTTCCTGCCCATTTCTGACGGTTATGTTTTGGCTCAACACTTGTTCCAGCGCGTAGAACAGATTTTTTTGCTTGACGGGCTTACTAATTTGCAGCGCAAACAGGGCCTGATCTTTGGGGCTGACGGGTTGCCCTAACGAGGTGAGCAAGATGAGTGGAAACGGCCGTTGCGCACAATTTTTGCGGATTGCCTGAGCCAACATCACACCATCCATCTGGGGCATCTGCATATCCAGAATGGCTAAATCAAACTGCTTGTCATGGGCCAGCAAACGCAGGGCTTCTTCGCCGGAGGCCACCAGGTAAGAATCGGCCTGCCAATGGTACAGGTAATGTTTAAGAATGAGGCGGTTGACGTCGTTGTCATCAACAACCAGGATGCGTTTACCTCGGAGTAAGGTGGAGGGAACGGCCGTCTCATCCTCATCAAACATGCTTTCTGTGGACGCTACGATGGTGAAGTTGAAGGTGGAACCTCGCCCCGGTTCACTCTCGACCCACATTTGGCCGCCCATCGCCTCTACCAATCGCTGGCTGATAACCAGCCCCAAACCCGTACCGCCAAATTGGCGCGTGGTGGAAGAATCCACCTGGCTAAACGACTGGAACAGGCGGTCCATGCGCCCCTTGGGAATGCCGATGCCTGTATCCAGCACCGCAAAGCGCAGCGTGGTCATCCCATTCTGCGTACCGACCAGCGTGACGGAGAGAACTACTTCCCCTTCGGCCGTAAATTTGACGGCATTGCTCAGCAAATTAACCAGAACCTGGCGCAGCCGGGTGACATCTCCATTCACAATTTCTGGCACATTTTCGCCGATGAAACAGGCCATTTCCAGCCCTTTTTGGTCGGCGGCGGTCACGTTGAGATCCAGCGACTCTTCCATACATTCGCGCAAAATGAAGGGCGCTTGCTCTAGTTCCAGCTTTCCGGCTTCGATTTTGGAAAAGTCTAGGATGTTGTTGATGATGCCCAGCAAGCTGTCGCTGCTGACCCGCACCGTTTGCAGGAAATCTTGTTGTTCAGACGTCAGCTCAGTGTCCAACAGCAGGCCAGTGAGGCCAACAATGGCGTTCATGGGCGTGCGAATTTCGTGGCTCATGTTGGCCAGAAACTCGCTTTTGACAAGGGTGGCGGTTTCGGCTTCGTCTTTGGCCTGCTTGAGCGCAGCTTCACGCGCTTTGCGCTCTGAAATATCGCGGGTGATGGATTGCCAAAGAGTTTGTGGCGCGCTGGTAAACGGCCGTACCCGAACCTCTACCCACAAATAATGGCCATCTTTGTGCTGCATCTGGGCTTCAAACGAAAAATCTTCGTTTTGGTCGAGCGTGTGCAGATATTCTGGAGAACGAAAAATTTGGCGATCCTGAGGGCGAAACAGTGGCAGCGGACTCTTCCCCCGCAGTTCATCATAAGCGTAGCCCAGAATGTCAATGCTAGAGGAGGAAACGTAGGTCATCTTGCCATCCGGTTCATGGAGGCAAATTAAATCGTTGAGATTTTCTGAGAGGAGCCGGTACAGCTGTTCACTTTCTTGCAGCGTTTTCTCAATTTGCTGCCGCTCCACAAGCTCTTTTTTCAGCCTGATACTTAAATCTTTGAACTTACCCACGATCATAGCTGCCAGGAGGGTAATGACATGACCCGGTAGAGCTTCCAAAAAAAAGATGGTGGGAAACGGCCGTACCATGGCCACAAACACCAGCACATTCACAAAGTAGGCGGCAACGGCGGCCCACACGCCAATCCAGAACCCATAAATCCAGGCCAACAGCAGCACCGGCACCATGATGAAGCTGGATACCACATTCCCCAAAATCGGACGCAAAAAACTAAAGGTCACGACGTAAACGGCCGCCAGAACCCCAGCAACGATGGCGATTTCTACCGATTTGGAGAATCGGCTGGTCATTTGTTGCCACCAGTTTTGCAAACGCTGAATATGGAATTTCATAAGTAACAATGCGGTAGAGCTTAGTCTGCTGTTCAATATTTTGATAAGCGCAGCAGGTTCTGACAAGCTGACTTTAGTCCCTTCTTACAGGAGTAAAATACAGTATAAACACAAACGCCGCCAAGCAAAAATTTAGGAGGAAATGGCTGGCTTGGCAGGCACAAGCAAGGAGTTTGTATGTCGGTCGATGGCCGCAGACAGTTCCTCTAAACGCACGGGCTTGCTGAGATAATCATTCATGCCCGCGTCTAAAAAGCGTTCGCGGTCGCCCTTGAGTGCATTTGCCGTGAGCGCGATGATGTAAGGTTGGTGATGGATCGCCGGATTTTGCCGAATGTGCCGGGTGGCCGCGAGGCCATCCATTTCTGGCATTTGCACATCCATCAAAATAAGGTCAAACGGCAAATGTTTCAGCATGTCGAGCACTTCATAACCAGTAGAGGCAACCGCTGCATGATAGCCCAGTCGTTCCAGCATACGCAAGGCAACTTTTTGGTTGATGGCATTGTCTTCGGCCAGCAAAATGCGCAAATGCTGAAGCTCCTGATCTGGTTCATGGTCGGTGGATTCGGCCGTTTCTAGCTGAATCTTCTTTTTCCGATTTTGCCCCAACACCTGCTCCAGCGCATGAAGCAGATTTTTCTGTTTGATCGGTTTGCCCAATTGCAGGTCAAACAAGGATTGGTGCTCCGGGCTCACTGCTTGCCCCAATGAAGTTAACAAGATAAGCGGAAACGGCCGTTCGCCAGAAGCATCGTGCATAGCTTGGGCCAACATCACGCCGTCCATCTGCGGCATCTGCATGTCTAGAATGCCCAGATCAAACTCGTGGCCGTCAGCCAACAAGCGCAAGGCTTCTTCGCCAGAAGCGGCCAGGAAAGATTCGGCCTGCCAGTGGAACAAGTGATGCTTAAGGATGAGCCGGTTGACGTCGTTGTCATCCACAACCAGGATTCGTTTACCCTGGAGTAAAGAGGGAAGGACGGCCGTTTCTTCCGTCTTGTTTTCTGGCACCACAATGGTAAAGCTAAAGGTAGAACCAGCCCCAGGTTCACTTTCGACCCACATACGGCCGTTCATCGCCTCGGCCAAGCGCTGGCTGATCACCAGGCCCAAGCCCGTGCCACCAAACTGGCGCGTCGTGGACGAATCGACCTGGCTAAAAGATCGGAACAACCGATCCATGCGCTCAGCAGGAATGCCAATACCGGTATCCAACACCGAGAAGCGCAGTTCACACAAATCATCTTTACGGCCAAGCAGCGTCACCGAAACAACCACCTCGCCTTCGGCCGTAAATTTAATGGCATTGCTAAGCAAGTTAACCAAAATTTGGCGCAGCCGAGTTACATCCCCCATCACCAGCGCCGGTACACGATCATCAACAAAACAAGCCAGCTCCAAACCTTTTTCGCCCGCAGCGGCCGTATTCAGGTCCAGCGCATCTTCCACACATTCCCGCAAATCAAAAGATACTTTTTCCAGTTCCAGTTTGCTTGCTTCAATCTTAGAAAAGTCCAGAATGTTATTGATGATACTCAGCAAGCTATCGCTGCTTAGGCGAATAGTTTCCAGAAAATCTTTTTGCTCGTGTGAGAGGGGGGTGTCCAGCAGCAGCCCGGTCAGGCCAATGATGGCGTTCATGGGCGTACGAATTTCGTGGCTCATGTTGGCCAGAAATTCACTCTTGGCCGCATTGGCGACCAGCGCAGCCTTTTTCGCCTTTTCAGATTCGTTATAAAGGCGGGCCTTTTCAATGCCGCCCGCCAATTGCCCGGCGATTGTTTCCGCCAACTTTACGTCATCTGGTGTGAATCTGTGGCCTGGCTCGGTTCTGGCAATAGAAATGGTGCCTATGATTTTTCTTTGCGCCCGCAGCGGAACCACGAGCATACTGTGCGTTCCCGTAGCCCTGAGAATGTCATGGATCCTTTCAAACCGGGGGTCTGATTGAGCATTCTCACTGTGGACTGTCTCGCCATGACGCATGACACACTGATTGTCTGGGCTAAGCACAGGAATGAGCTTACCAACAAAATTATTGGTAGATTCACCGTCATCGCGACTGTAACTTGCCATTACCTGTAAGTGTGTTCCGGCTTCATTCAGGAGAGAAATGCTTGTTCTGTGGCCAGCCAACAAAGTCGTAAATTCTCTGGTGACGATTGAAAGTGTTGTCTCTAAATCCAGCGTATCGTTTATGGACTGGGAAATGAAGTTGAGCGTGGTCAGGTGGGCCACATGCTCTTTCAGCTTCTCATTGGCGGCAATACTGGCTTCAATAGATTTTTCCAGAGCCTCGGTGCGGGCAAGCACAATTAATTCTAGCTCTTCACTTAAGGTTTGAAGTCCCTGGTTGCTCTGCGTGGCATCTCGCAGCGCTTTTTGCAAGTTGCTCACCAATAGATAAATGAGGACGCCACTCAGACTAAAAATGAACGTGTAATCCAGCATGATTTCGGAGGCTGGATCAGATACAGATACGGGCCGATAACCGGCCGATTCCATAAACACGATACCCCAACCATACACGATTGTTAGCACAATAAAAGTCAGCGCCAGACGCCAACCAGAGAGTAAACTGGCCACCAAAATAAAGGTGAGGTAAGCCATGAAAGTAGAATCTTTGACGCCATCCGCGTTCCAGCTAAAAACGCTAATTACAACCCAACCCAGAGAAACGAGGAGGTAAGTGGCCAGTTGTAAACGGCGGAATCGGGTGATCGTGAAGATTCCTACCAAGATGGCAATCGCTGCTGCAAGAATGATGGCGTTGTCTGAAGTTGGCGTCGCGGCCCCGATGAGAAGGCGGGCAAAATAGAGGAACGTTAGCAACCCGATGAGGGATAGCAGAATGACATTGAGAAGCTGCGCACGATTGTTGGTTGCTTCATCTTCATACGCGGGAGGCGTCAGGAGTTGTATGAGCTTATTGCGCATCACATTATCCCTCCAAACGGCCGTTCTGGCTGAATAGAAGCATTGAATAAACCAGCTCCTGACGAGAGTAGGTGCTTGCACTTACAACTTGTGCCGTTGGCATTAGAAGGCAGGCATTTGTTGATCGATAAATGCCGACAATATGCCATGTGATAGAGGATAGATTTCATATTTTCGTGCTTTGGACAACCGTGCCGACTTATATTTTGTGATCTATAACCGATGCTGACAATCTTACTTTAGTCCCTTGAACCAGGAGAAAACAGCCCCAGACATGATAAGACGCACCCGCCCAAATAGTTTTGGAGGCATTTGTGTACTTGACTAAGTTTTCAAAAAAAAGATGGGCGTCAAAGTTGCCAGTTCGTTTTGTAAACCGAACCCAACGGAGGCCGTTTTCTGGCAAAACGATGTGCGGTTAATTTAGACACTTGATCTGCGGGCAGGTCACTCGTTTTTAGGCCTGCCAGCTGAGTAAATGGTCCTGGATAAACGTTAAGATGTCGTGATGGGCTTGTTTGCTATTTTGCACCACCATGGGCTGACCAAATGCCACATGGATCGCCTGGCGACGATCCAACGGGCCAAAATCGCGGAGATAACGGCCGTTTACCAAAAAGTCGGTCTTCACGGCCACCGGCACCACGGGCACGCCCGCGCGTGAGGCGAGTTTGACGCCCAACGAGTTAAACTCAGCCGGAACAAATTCGGGAGTACGTGTGTGTTGAGGGAAGAGGATGATGGAACGCTTGCGCTGCAACCGTTCTACGCCTTCTACCAAAACCTTTTGTAAATCCTCTCGCGGATTGGCTCTGCCAACAGCAATCGGCTCGCGCGCTCCCAACACCGGACCAAATACCGGGTAGCGCAGCAGGGATTCCTTCACCACAAAGCTAATCTCCTGGTGCAGCGGCAGCAAGCAGCCAAAAACGTTGCCTTCCATGCTGCTCATGTGGTTGCTCACAAACACCACGGGTTCGTTCAAGTCGCGAATATTGTCCAGGCCAGTGATGTGGAAACGGCCGTTACACTGCTCCACCATCTTAAAAATGGCGTAGGCCGTGCCTGCCCAGGCCATCCGATCATACTTGCCTTGCGCCACTAAGCGCCGCGCCTTGATGATTTCCCAAACAAATTGCAGATGCAGCCCCCATCGGCTGCCTAACAGCAGCCGATCGAGCCAGTGACGCGGAGTGTTAGGTAGCGTGTCGTAGGTGTCGTGGGGAAAGTATGAGTTCATGTCGGGGATTATACCCAGAACAAAGGTGCAATCAGCAAATTAGTTAGGTTGGCAGACAGACAAATGTCACGTCGGCGACAACCGCTTTCTGGCCTAGCTACAAGCTTTTCGCCCAACTGTAAATAAGAAGCGGATCTAGGAGCTGCTGTTTGCCAATCAAGGGAGGTAATGTGTCGGCCCGAGCGTTTTGCGCACCATGAATTTTACAATCTAAACTTCATCATGAGATTCTGCAACAGGTGAAGATACATTACCTTGTTCAGTAGAATCCTTGGAATCGTTTAACTCAAGATATTTTGAATAGAATATCTCGAAATCCTTAATTGCATCCTCTTTACTTAGCCCTGTTGAACTAAATGAAAAATCTCCGATTTTCACAGAAATCGCGCGAGCAACCCCTTTGTCTACTGTTGATTGAATCAATTGTCTAATTACAACTGATAAAGCACCAAGAGCAGCTATGGCAGTGGGTGCATCAGTTTCTAATATTTTGACAATATATTCAAATGCTGCCGCCCCACCACCTATCGGGTAGGGTCTACCAATTCGTTCTAGGTCACCAAATGTTATACCTTCGAGATTTCTATGTGGGCGATTTAGCTTGATGAAGTCTTCTTCTGAAAGCTTGAGCAAAAGATATTTTTTAACTGTTTCAGAATTGGCGTCGTCGATAATGAGCTTTTCTCTAATAGAATCAGATAAGCTTGGCCCTGGTACCATATCAACAAACGCATTGTATTCTTTCAAACCAGTTACAAAATCAGATCGAATCCCTTCTAAATCTATTTCTTCATCGGGACCAAATCCTAACATTACATTGACGATATTTTGTTTCATAAGATTGCCTTTATCACAATAATTGGTTGATTTTCAAATCTACAGAAGGTTTTCTTCCGCATTTGATCTACCCATATGAAAACCAATCATCAATCTCCTCGCCCTTTGGCTGAGGAATGCTGGCTTTGCGGCCTTTCATCTCTTCGTAGAAGGTTTCGTCGTAGCGGCGAGAGCGCACGGGGATGGGCATCTTCACGCCCCAGCCCAGCAGCAATACTTCTTCTTTCTCTTGCAGACGGGCCAACATGCCGCGCAGCTGGTCGCGCCCGGCCAGGCCAGTGAGCACGGCGCGAATGTCGTCCTCATCCCCCAGCCAGCCGGTGATGCGCGTACCCAGTTGGCTCATTACTTCGTCATCGATGCCCGACGGCCGTTGATCCACTACCAGCAGCGTGACAAAATATTTACGCAGCTCGCGGGCAATAATGCCAAACGCCGTCTGCCCGGAAAGATGTGGGTTCAGCAATTTATGCGCCTCTTCGATGGCAATGAGCAGCGGACGCGGGGCAGCGTCGCCATGCGTCTTGTGCCGCTCCGTCTTCTTCACCCAATGCTGCCGAATCCGCCGCGTGAGGATGTTGGACACCAGCAAATAATCCAAATCGTTGTCGTATTCGCCAAAACTGAGGATGACGTGACGGCCGTTTTCCAGCTTATCCACAATTTCCGTCACAAAGTCCTGGGCAGGTCGCTCCACCACGTACGGCTTGTCGTAAATCACCGCCAGCTTGCGATGCAGCGCCTCAGCTGCTTTCTCATGCACGTTGTTTTGTCGCGCCCAGGCCGCCACCGAGTTGTCGGCAGGGAACGATTTGCCGCTTTCGGGATCGGTTTCCACGGCACCTGGCTCCAGCTTCATAAACTCGGCAAACCAGTCTGGCCCAAAAGCGCGGAACAGCGCGTTGAGCGTCACGCCCGCTGTGTCGGTCAGATTCAGCGCCTCGGACAACAGCTCAATGTCGCTCGTCTGGAAATCTTTAAGGGCAATTTCCAGCGTAAAGTCCGGCGCTTTGCCGCGCACCATCGCCCCCTTGCCCAGCGCCGCCACCTGCACCTTGCTGCTGCCAAACAGGCTGCGCAGGCCGCGCACCGTCACCATGCGGTCGGTGTCCGTGTCGTCAAAGGCGTATTCGTTGTGCATGTCGAACACCAGGGCGGCGGCGACATCTTCCAGCATCAGCCCGGCCAGCACCATGCGGGTGAGGAAGCTTTTGCCCGTGCCCGTCGCCCCAAAAATGCCGCTGCTGCGCTTAACAAACTTCTTCAAATCCAGCCGCACCGGGTAGCCCTGCTCGATGGTATGCCCGACGACAAACATGCCGTCGCCCGACTCGCCAAAAATTTGGGCCACGTCAGCCTCGTTAGCCTGGCGCACCTCGGCGTGGTGGGCGGGTACGGTTTTTACCGGCTTGGGGCCTGGCGTTTCCAAGTTATTGGCCACGCGATCTTCCCATTCGGCGCGTTCTGGCGAGCCAAATTCTGGCCCAGTGTCCATGAGCAGCGTGGGGTACATCATCAGGGTGGTGTAGAGGGTTTTGCCCAGCAGGGCTTGCTGGATGGCAGGCTGGAGCCGGTCAGTTTTTTCATCGGCAAATCGGGGGTCGGTGCTGCCCAGTTGCAGGTCAGTGATGAGGCCGTAGTAATGGAAACGGCCGTTTTCACACACCACAAAGCTCCCTTCCTGCACCCGGTCCGCCGGCACCGTCAACCGAATGCGAAAGCCTTCCTTCAAGCCGCCACCAACGATGTAACCGATGGGTTCGTTAATTACGTCCATAAAAATCCTCGGAAAGTAATTGGGTAACTGGGTAATTGAGTAATTAGACCAGCCCAATTACCGATTTACTCAATTACCAAATTACCAATCCCCAAATCCGGCAACGCATCACTCAACGCCTCCAGGGTGGGAATTAGCACATCATAGTTGCTGCGCAGCAGTTCGATCAGTTCGTTCACGACTTCGACAGCCCAGGCTTGATCGTTACCGCGCAGGGCATAGGCGCTGCTGATGTGAGCCACGAGCAGTTGATCAACTGGGACGCTGCTGCCCACGGCACGCAAAATCAGGCGCAGGTAGCTCAGTTTATCGGTGAAGTCGCGGATGTCGTCGGGATTGGTTAGCAGTTCGACGGGATCGAGGTTGAGTGGAGGCCGTGGCGGGAGTCCATGCTTCACTTCGCCATTGAGCTGGTAGCCCACCGCCAGCACGCTCATCTCAATGGGCAGCAGCCGGTTGTTGCGCTGGTCTTCAATTACCGACAGCGCGGGATTTTCAGCCAGCACCAGCCGCCGCACCAGCGGATCATCGTCGATGCTCATGTTGTAGATGAGGCCGTAGATGCATTCCCGGTCATCCACCGGCTGGGCACGCACCAACCCA
Organism: Ardenticatenaceae bacterium; assembly: GCA_020634435.1. Classification (GTDB taxonomy): domain Bacteria; phylum Chloroflexota; class Anaerolineae; order Promineifilales; family Promineifilaceae; genus Leptofilum. The sequence goes on from JACKBS010000005.1 coordinate 279,822, forward strand.
CCAAACGCTGGCACGCTCAGCTGCCCCACGCGACAGCCCACGGCAAACCCCGTCGTACTGGCCCGCAAAATACGGCCGATTTCCTGATTCTTAGTCATATTAATACCGTTTGAATTTGGGATTTTATTTCTGAGAATAAAATTCCATAATCCCTTGTTGTCCCTGAGACCAGTTTTCAGGGAATGACTTAGTGTAGTTCTTTACAATTCTGTCCGAAAGCTCTCCCCTGTCTTTTTCACAGAACGCGGAAAGAATCCCCCTTACACCTAACTCGCAAAAGTGTATCAAATACCTAAACCGTTTGTGAAAGTCATCTACATGTATGGCGAGTGTTTGGTTACGATCAGGCAATATAATTTCGTCTTCTTGAGGAATCCATTTCAATCCTAGGTGATGATTTCCAACATTTCGCGACACTCTATAGAACTCTTTTTCTTGCACAAACAACTTGTTAAGAATGTGCGATTTATCTGTATGATAATGCAACCAATCAATATAGTCTGAAGGTGGCAAAAGTGAAGTGTCACTCTTGGTTTCAGGCAATCCCTCTTTTACTTTTAAAGCGCGACGAACAACAAACATTACCCGAGTGAAAGTCATTTCATAGCTATCTTTAATACCACGTAGCACGACTCTCAATTGTAATTCTTCGTGATCTTTCGCTTTTTCAAAAAGCTGGAGAGCGAAACGCTGCACTCTTGGCTCAAGTTTATCGAGGTGCACAAAGCTAATAAAATCGCTTGATTTGGTCAACCTAATAATTCCATCAAAAGAAACAGCATCAACTAGCTTAGCACGAGCAAGAAACTCAGAGACCAACTCTTTAATTTTCACCAACTTTTGCTGAGTTTTATAAATTTCTTCTCCACTCAGCCGTAGATTGCGGAAACAATCATCTACATATTCTGAAGCAAAACTATTTGCCCCTTCGAAAACCCAATCATTGGTCAATATTAATGGTAGAACCTCAACAGAAAAGAAGTGATGTAGATTTTTAACAAGGGCAAATTCGCCTCCATTAACCAAGTCAATTTCTTCTTGGCGTTTCCCTTCTTCCAAAATTTGGTCGAAATCAAAACGAAAAAGCTGGTGCGGTCGTATGCTCCTCATGTTGATTTCTAAAATCCCTCGTGACGGGTGCGAGCGCCTCGCGCTAAATCTTTGCTGCCTTGCTTGGAGGTAATGTCGTTGCTGATGCCGTGCCGCTCCATGATGATGTCGATCATGAAGTTGAGTTCGCTGGCGTCTTGCCGCCCGACCACGGCCATCTCGTCGGCGCGGGCGATGACGTAGGGGTAGTTGCCCAGGATGCGGCATTGATCGATGAGGAGGCTGTGAACGGCCGTTACCGCTTCATCATCCTCCGCCACCCATCGGGGAATATCCACCCGGGCAATGTTCTGCCCCGACTGCCCTGGATTGAGGTAGAAAAAGCAAACCTCATTGGCGGCATCCTGAGCCATGAACACGTCGTTAGCGTCGGAAATGTTGGCAAACACGGCGCTCCGTTCGCCCGGTCCCAAAATCTGGCTAAACACGTCGGCATCAGTCACGCCCTGCGTGGTCTTGCGTTGCCCGAGCTCCTTCCAATTGAACTGTGCGTCGGACATTCCAGAAATAGAGCGCAGCAAGGTCATCACGGCGCTGGTGCCGGGGCGATCGATGTAGCCGCACAGCAGTGCGCCAGCCTGGCGCATGCCGATCATGTGGCTGCCCCATTCGGTAACGGCCGTATTATCCGCCACCCCCGCCGAGCCAATCGGCCAGTACAACAACCGTTGGTCCAAAATGGCCAGTAGCGGCGGGGCATTGTGCCGATTGGCGACTGATTTGCGCGCCAACGTTTCGATTTCTTTTATATCTCGCTCAATGCTCACCGCGCCGGGCGTGTCGTTGAAGCTGGCAATCGTTTCGTCACTTTCGGGGTAGAAAATATCTGGTTGGGAAAAGGTTTCGGGCGTACGGTCGCTGCCATGATGGTAAATAATGCCGCCCACGTTGATCAGGTAGTACAGGTGCGCCGCGTGGCGATCGGGCATGATCTGGCTGCCGTCGGCGGCGATAATGGTGGCTTGGAGCGGCGGCGGCGGCGCAGGAATGTGGCTATCGAGCGGTTCGTTTTCAGAAAACGGCCGTGCCGAGCGGTAATATTTTTCGTCGGATTTCTCTTTAGCGGTGGTGAGGGCCTGGGAAACGGCCGTCCAGTTCGTGCGGTAGGTGTGCAACGTGTCCAGCGCCTCGGCCACGCGCTCGCTGCGCTGGCTCAGGCGGCGGGCGGTGGTTTGGGCCATCTTTTCCAAATCGGCGGTTAGCTTTTCAAATTCCAGGGTCATGGGCGCTATTGTAAACCTTAATCAAACAGGCGTAAACCAAAATATTTTACCGCAGAGATCGCTGAGGACGCGGAGCTTTTCTGATTACCGAATACTGATTACTGATTACGGTTCACGGTAAAGTTCAGGCGAAACAAACGGCGCAAACGCATACGCCGTAGCCAGAGCAAACGTCTCGCCGCGCAGCACCAGGCCGTTGGTGAGCGCCCCCACCGCGCCCCCCTTTTGCTTGACATTGTGGTCGTCGAGAATCTCGTCCATCACGTGGCCGAGTTCGGTGCCAGCCAACACTTTTTGGGCGATGTGGTCGGGCAAAGGCAATCTGCCGCCGCCACCGATGCCAGTACGGCCGTTCCTATCCACCACCACGACCCAACCATGCAGCGTCAGGCCAAACGGTTCCGGGTGCACACCCCCTTCTAACCCAACGCCAAAGTCCGCGTCCAGCGCAGAGCGGGCAGCGATGGCCCGATTGTGTGCCCCGATGCGTGTCTCTTCGTCCGTCATCGGCATGTCGCTGACGCCAGAGGGTACGGAAATGGACACAATTTCCGCTTCTGGCCAGATACGGGTGATGGTTTGGCGAACGGCCGTAACCTTTACCGGATTTGTGGAACCAACAGCAATCTTCATAGGGATTTTTCAACGCAAAGGACGCAAAGAAGCAGAGGTGCAAAGAATTGCTTCATTTCTCTTTGCCCCTTCGCGCCTTTGCGTCAAATTTTGTTTTAGCCAATTTCTATTTTGGTAACAGAGTCAAAATCGAGGGTTTCCTGGCCACCCAGCACCGTTTCCAGAGCCATCTGGGCAAATTCAAAAAACGCTTGCAGATCATCCATACGCTCCAGGTAATATTTGGCCAGCTCTTGCTCTTCGGCGCTGAGCTGGTCATTGGCCGATTGCAGCTTGGCCACGCTTTCACCCAACACCTGCAACGCAACCTGCACTTCGCGCCGCTCGCGGCTGTCCAACACGTTGCGAATCACCTGCCACAGGTCCGATTCAGCCTGGTAATATTTTTTGCGCTCGCCGCGCATCCAGACCTCGTTGGCCATGCCCCACCGCTCTAGAGCGCGCATGTTCATGCTTACGGAGCCTTTGCTAATTTGCAGCGTGTCAGCCAGATCATCCAACGAGAGCGCTTCTGGATTCATGAGTAGCGTACCGTAAAGCCTTCCCATCACTTCACTAAAGCCAAAAAAGCGAGCCAAGCGACCCAAGCCAGCCACGGTACTGTCATTTACGGCCGTTAAACTTTTGTGCATCGTTTTCCCCTGCGTTCAGAACGTTTTGAATGTACCTGATGTTAGCAAAGTTGTGAATGCTCGTCAACAGGGGGAGGAGAGTGAAAAGTGATAAGTGAAAAGTAAAAAGTCGCCCACTTTTCACTTTTGACTTTTTACTTTTCACTAAAAAGTGCCAGCGGACCATGCCCACCGCCAAGCTGCCAGTTGGTCGCGCGCAGGATAGCGCGGTGGGTAAACTGTTGAGCCAAGGCAACCGCATCTACGAGAGGCATACCTTGCGCCAGGAAGGCACAAATCGCAGCGGAAAGGGTATCGCCGGAACCGTGCGTGTTTTGGGTTTGAAGTCGCGGCTGGCGAAAATCGGTGAAGGTTTGGCCGTTGAACAACACATCCACCAATTCATCCCCTTCGCGGAAACCTTTGATGAGTATATTTTTGGCACCTAGTGCGTGGAGTTGCGTGGCGGCACGGCGCAGGCTTGCGTAGGAATCAATCGTGGAAGTTTGCAGGAGAACGGCCGTTTCTACCAGATTCGGCGTCACTAAATCAGCCAATGGCAGGAGGTAGGCCAGATACAGCTGGCGCACCACATCGGGGAACATGCTTTGGCCGCGATGATTCACCAGCACAGGATCAATCACAATGTGGGCTGGTTTGTATTTTTGCAGCATGGCAGAGACGGCGATAACCAGTTCCGCCCGCCCCAGAAAGCCGGTTTTTACGGCCGTTGCCCCATAATCACTCAGCACCGCTTCCAGCTGCGACTGCACAAATTGGGGTGTCATCCAGGTGACATCTTGCACGGTGCGGCTGTTTTGGGCGGTAACGGCCGTTAGCACACTCATCCCGTAACCGCCCAGCAGCGTCCACGTTTTCAGGTCCGCCTGGATGCCCGCCGCGCCCCCGCTGTCCGAGCCGCCAATGGTGAGGAGTTTGACTGGTTCGTGTGTCATGGAAGAAAAGAAGCGTGATACATGAGGAAACCAGGCATCACGCTCACCGTTTTACCCCGTAAAAATGACTTCAATCAGCGGACTGCCTGTGATCAGCTCATCCAACGATTCCACCTGCTCCCGATACCAGGCCATTGCCGGATCGCTAAAGAGGGTACGGCGCTCGATTGGGTTGAGCACAAAGCGGGCACGAGCCGACAAATCAGCCTGCACCGACTCTTTTAGATGGAAGATAAAGTTGGGGTTTTCCAGCAAATTGGCGTACCAATCGCGCGGGCCGGGCGTACCGGTGATGTAGATACGGCCGTTTACCTGCCTGAACCAGATTTCAATCCGCCGGGGTTTTCCGCTCTTGTGTCCCATTGTGGTGATATCAATGGTCTCATCTGTGGCCAAAGCTTGCTTAATTTTCTCGTCCATGATCAATTTCCTCATCCGTGTCCCATTTTCCACCTGCATTTTAACATATCCATTGCCGATTCAGGCAAGTGCGGTTAGGATTCAGGGTCAACTCGAAAATAACATGCGGTCTGGATAGAAACGGCCGTAAGAATCACCCCCACTTAAAAAGCTCTAGCCACAGCGGTAAAAGAGAACTCAGAGAAAAACCGATCTCTAAAATCTCTGTGCGCTCTGTGGCAAAGTTAAAATTAGGATAAAACGATGTTAGTAGCCAGCGATATCACCCTCTCATTTGGGCAGCGGGTGCTTTTTAAAGATGTCAATCTCAAATTTCTACCAGGGAACTGCTATGGCCTGATCGGGGCCAACGGCGCGGGCAAATCGACTTTCCTCAAGGTATTGGCCGGAGAAATCGAGCCTAACAAGGGCGAGATCATCACCGATCCCAACGAGCGCATCGCCGTTTTGCAGCAGGACCAGTTCGCCTTCGATGAGTACACGGTGCTAGAAACGGTCATCATGGGGCACAAGCAGCTGTACGAGGTGCAAAAAGCACGTGATGCCATTTACGCCAAGCCCGATTTCTCCGAGGAAGATGGCATTTTGGCCGCCGATCTAGAAGCGACCTTTGCCGAGCTGAACGGCTACGAAGCGGAATCCGAAGCGGCCACGCTGCTCAAAGGATTGGGCATCGAGGAAGCGCTGCTCGACCGGATGATGCGCGACTTGGAAGGCACACAAAAAGTGCGCGTGCTGCTGGCCCAGGCCATGTTCGGTAATCCCGACATCCTGCTGCTGGACGAACCGACCAACCAGCTAGACCTGGACACGATCCGCTGGCTGGAAGATTTTCTGTTCCGCTTCAACAACACCGTCATCGTGGTGTCCCATGACCGGCATTTCCTCAACAACGTCTGCACCCACATCGCCGACATTGATTACGGCAAGATTCAGCTGTACGTGGGCAACTACGAATTCTGGTACGAATCCAGCCAGCTGGCGATGGAGCAGCGCAAGAATGAAAAGAAGAAGCGCGAGGACAAAATTAAGGAGCTGGAGGAATTTGTGCGTCGCTTTAGCGCCAACGTGGCCAAGGCACGTCAGGCTACCTCGCGCAAGAAGCTTATCGACAAGCTAACGATGGATGAGCTGCCTGCCAGCACCCGCCGCTTTCCCTTTGTGGGCTTTGACCCGGAACGGCCGTGTGGCAAAGTGGTCCTGCGCGTGAAAGACCTCAGCAAATCGGTGGATGGGCAAGCGGCCCTCAGTAACTTTAACCTGGAAGTGAACCAGGGCGACAAAATCGCCTTCATCGGCGACAACGACCTGATAAAAACCACCCTGTTTGATATTTTGGCAGGTGAGCTGGAACCCGATTACGGCAGCTACGAATGGGGCACCACCATCACCATGTCCTACTTCCCCAAAGAAAACAGCGCCTACTTCGATACCGACCTGAACCTGGTGGAATGGCTGCGCCAGTATGCCACGGTGGACGATAGCGAAACGTTCCTACGCGGCTTTTTGGGACGGATGTTGTTCTCCGGTGAGGAAGCGCTGAAAAATACGCGCGTGCTCTCCGGTGGCGAAAAGGTGCGCTGTATGCTATCGCGTATGATGCTCAGCGGAGCCAATGCGCTGATGCTGGACGAGCCGACCAATCACCTCGATTTGGAGGCGATCACCGCGCTGAACAAAGGCCTCATCAAGTTCCCCGAAGTGGTGCTGTTTGCCTCGCACGACTACGAGTTTGTCAACACGATTGCCAACCGCATCGTGGAAATTGCCCCCGGTGGGGCCATCGACCGGATGATGACTCTGGAAGCATATCTGGCCGATCCCACCATCGCCGCGCTGCGTCGTGAGCTTTACCACGGCGAACACGCGATGATGTTATAAAAATGCGTCCGCAGGGTGCCCAGAGCAATCAGCAAATCTGGGCCTCTGCAACTGATTTATGGATCAATCGGGCCATCGCGTAAGAAATCGGCCGTAATTTCCCCTTCACAATTCCATCGTTAATGATCGTTTTCAGATCGCTGCCTCTTTACACTGGTTGATAACTATTTGTCATGCAAACAAACTTTTATTAGACAGCAGCAAGGAGGTAACAAATGCAACAGCGACGACTGATTGTTGGTGGCTTAATTCTTTTTTTCTTCATGGTGACGGGTGGATTAACGAGTTGCGCCTTGTTGGAAAATAGTTCTGGTACAGATTTAACCAACGCGGTGGGCATGAGTGATGGCAACGGCCCGGGCTCCGGCAATTGGATTCCCCCTGTTCCTAAAAATCGCAACCAGTGTTTACAGCTCCACGCCACCGGTGTTAACCTGAAGGACAGCCTCATCAGCAACAGCGATCAGCTGGAAATTATTCGCAAACGGTGCGTAGACGAAAACGGTGAATTTTTGCCCGGTGTGGATGTGGACGAATGTATTGTGAACTTCGAAAAGTTCTACCAGCCCGCCCAAAACCTAATCGCGGATCTGATAGTTGGGGGGACACGCTACGAAGAAAGCTGTACTTCTGTTGACGGAGGCGATACGCTGCCTCTTTGGCCGCAGCTGGCCGGGAAAGATGACGAGAAAGAGCCACCTAGCGCAACGGCCGTTCCCGAGGCAACAAAAGAACCCGCTGATAAAGATGATACGTGGGGCTGCTGCTGGTGCCTTACCTGCACCCAGCGCCTCGATGCAGGCTATGTGTTACGGCCGTTAATCATTAAACCGTCTGGCTAAACCAAACGCACGTTCTCCAATTGTTAGCAAAAACACGCAGATTGAACATGTCGAAAAATGCTCAATCTGCGTGTTTTGTTATTTGCGCTTTTTATTGGGAAGCCAGCAGCGTGAAAGTTTCGGCGACAAAATCAGCGATTTCAGCCGCAAGTAGCCCCCGATTTTTCTGGCTCAACGCACCCGCCAGGCCGTGCAGCGTACCGCCCAGGCGAGCTGCATCGTAGGGCGACAGTCCCTGCCCTAGCAAAGTGGCGATGACGCCGCTCAGCACATCGCCGCTGCCACCCACGGCCAGCACCGGATTGGCAAACGGCAGCAGCGTGGCTCGGCCATCCGGCGCAGCGACCACCGTGTGCGCCCCCTTAAAAAGCACAACCTGATTCCACTTTTTTGCCTGAGCCAGCGCCGTTTCAATCCGATCTTTTTCCAAAAGATCGGCTAGAGAAATGCCCATCAGCCGCGCCATCTCCGCTGGGTGCGGCGTGAGAACGCAGGGGGCGGGCAGCCGCTCCCACCAGCTGTCCAGCCGCGCCAAGGCGTTCAGCCCGTCGGCATCGATCAGAGTGGGAACGTCGGGCGCGGTGCCGTCGGCGGGGAAGAGCGTGGCGATAAAGTCGTCGGCATCGCCCAGGCCAGGGCCAATGAGCAGGGCATCGTAGCGGCTGGCAGTTTGGTGGATGTGGTGGGCGGAAACGGCCGTTAACCACCCCTCTTCCTCAATTTCCGCATAGGTCGCCTCCGGCAGCGCAATAGAAATGCCCAACCGCAGCGCCGTCGGCACGGCCAGAGTCACCAGCCCCGCCCCGGCGCGAAACGCCCCGCGTGCCGCCAGCAGCGGTGCACCACGATACTTTTCGCAACCCGCAGCGATGAGCAGCTTGCCAAAGGTGCCCTTGTGTCCATCCTTAGGCCGCGCGGGCAGCAGGTTGCGCGCCAAATCCAACGTAGCTACCTCGACCAGTACGTCGCTTACCATTTCTGCCGTGATGCCGATATCCGCCACAACCAATTCGCCAACGGCCGTTGCCCCTGGAAACACAAAATGGCCCCGCTTCGGACCAGCAAAAGTCACGGTGAGATCGGCAGGCAGCGCGACAGGATCGAGTGCACCGGTGTCGCAGTTGAGGCCGGAGGGACAGTCTACGGCAACGGTGATAGGTGAAGGGGTGACAAGGTGAGGGGGTGACAAGGTGCCAGAGGGCTCTCCAGCCACCTTGTCACCTTGCCACCTTGTCACCTTGTCAGCAAAATTCGTTAAGTTTGTGAGTGGCGAACGCGCCGCATCTGCCAGCTCTGCACGGCGCTCTTCCAAGCCTACGGCCGTTTGCTGCATGAGCTTGGCCAGGTCGCCGGTGATGGGGCGGGCAACGCCGGTGCCCAGCAGGGCGTCGATGAGGATGTCGGTGACGCGCAGGCGAGTGCGCAGGACGCGGAAGCGCTGATCAAACGTGGCCTCGACGGCAAAGAGGCCCATCTGCTGAATTTTGGCGTAATTTTCGTCTTTGGCAGGGTCGCGCGGCTTGAAGAGGTAAAAGGCAACATCGGCCCCGGCTTCGGCCAGGTAGCGCCCGGCAACCAGGCCATCGCCGCCGTTGTTGCCAGGACCAACCAGTACCAAGACGCTGGTATTTTCTACTGGCCAGCGGGCGATGATCGCTTGGGCCAGACTGCGCCCGGCGGTTTCCATCATCTGGGCATAGCTGTTGCCCTGGGAATCGGCCGTTTTTTCGGCGGCCACCATTTGTTCTACTGTAAAAAGTTTCATAGAAAAAGCGGAACACAGAGGTTCGCAGAGGCAGCACAGAGCTTCACAGAGAAAAGCGTGAATTTATTTTAATCTGCGTAATCTGTGATTTTTAAGACGGCCGTTTCAATAATCCTTGCTGCCAGTACCATTCTAACGTTTGGCGGGCACCCTCCGCAAATGGGGTCGGTTGGAAACCCAGCTCGGCGGTGGCTTTTTGGTAGCTGACGTGCCAATCCTGGAAGACGTAGGGGGCCATGTTGATGGGGTAAAACGGCTCGCGGCCAGTGAATTTGGAGAGTGCGGTCCAGCTACGGGCCAGCAGCAGCACCATCCAGGTGGGAAAGTTCACTCGCCAATCGCTTATGCCTGCCAGCTTGTTAACGATGGCATTGACGCGATTGTGCTCCAGCGATTCGCCGCAAATGTTGTAAATTTCGCCGAAACGGCCGTTCCTTAACGCCAGCTCCACCCCCTGCACCACATCGGGCACAAACACGGGGAAGGTGATGTGACGGCCGTTATTCACCTTGATGCGCCAGCCTTTGAGCGGTTCTTCAAAGAAGAGGCGGTTAAAAGCGTAATGCCCCCACGGGCCGTAAAATGCACCGGGGCGCAGGACGATGGCCGGTAGCCCGTCTTCAGCGTGGGCGGCCAGGACACGCTTTTCGGCTTCCAGCTTGCTTTGTTGGTATGGCTCTAGCGGATTGCAGCGCGTAGTTTCGTCGATGGGTCGATTGGTGGGCGGCTTGCCCACAACGGCGATGGTGGAGATGTAGATGAAGCGCTGGATGGGGTGCTGTTTGACTGCTGCCAGAACGGCCGTTGTCCCCTCCACATTGGTTTGCCAAAACTCGTCTGGGTTCCCCCAAAAGCGGAACAGCCCAGCGGCATGAATGACCTGATCGCAGCCGACACATGCCTGAGCGATGGCGTCCACATCCGTGATGTCTTCGGCGTAGGCCAGCTCCACGCCATGCTTTTGCAGAAAGCGCGTATCGCTGCTGGGGCGCACCACAGCACGCAGCGAATAACCCAATCCCACCAGGTAAGGAACAAGATGGTGGCCCAAAAAGCCGGTTGCGCCTGTGATTAAAATCATAAGAAGTTTGTAGGGTGCAGGTGGCAAGTTGCAGGTGTGTGCGAACACCACTTGTTCACTTGCCTGCGTAAAAACTTGCCTGCTATTTTGGAGAGGTACCCCAGGAGGGAATCGAACCCCCAACCTACAGATTAGAAGTCTGGTGCTCTGTCCGTTGAGCTACTGGGGCAGGTACAGAGCGCAATTCTAAACGGCAACGCGGGGGGCGTCAACTTTGTCGGCGGGCCAGAGCAGCAGGGACAATTTCCTGGAGGAAACGGCCGTTTTCCAACCACATCATCAAGCTATCCATGTCTGGCAAAATGTCGTTGGCCGTAAAGCGAATGGCCCAATGGTGCACAAACGGGGTAATGGCAATGATGTAGGTGTTGTTTTGGAATGCCTGCCACATTTCCATGGCGGTGCCCATGCTGGGCAGGGGCAGGTAAGCAATCAGCAGATCGGCTTCGCTGGCCTTGTTGGTCATGGTCACGAAAGTATGCCGCGCTTGGTCGTCATCATAATCCAGGCTACCCGGGTTTTCCGCCCACGGATCGATGAGCTGCACGTCGGGAATGAGACGGCGCAATGCGTCGCTGAGTTGCAAACGGTAATCCTGGCTTTCCATCAGCGTGTCTTGTCGATTGGCCTGCATCACCCCGGCCAAAAACACGCGCAGAGGCTCGCTGCCTCCGGCCGACGGCGGGAACAAACTGATCTGGTCGCCATCTTGCAACACGGTATCCAGTTCGGCCGTTTGGCCATTGATGGCAACGGTCGCTAACAATCCCTCGTTAATTTCCAGCTGTTTGGCAACCTGAACGGCCGTAGCGCCATCTTGCAATGTTATGTCAAATGGGCGATGTGGCGCACCAGCCACCCCAACCGGGCGATTGGCCCGCAGCATCCCGTACAGCTTTACCTCTACCTTCACGATGTTCTCCAACAAATTTTGTGCTAACGCCACGGGTAGTGGCAGACCTCCGTGTCTGCCCAATCCGGGAGCACACAGGGTGCAGCCCTACAAAGCGGGGTTGCGGTAAACAAAAAACCGCCGAGCCAGGCATACCGGACTCGACGGTTCAATCATCATTTTTAAGCGGCTAGTCGTCCAGAAGGGGACGAACACCCTGGTAGATTTTGGGGCCACCCATCGTTTTGATGATGGTATCCGGCGAACGCTTCACTTTTTGGGCGATTTCGGCGGCAGTCATCGGCTTGTTGGCGTTGGCCAGCAGCACGCAGAACACAGCGTCCACCAGCGAAGTGCGTGTGACAAAATCATCGGGCAATTGGCTGAAATAGGCTTGCACCACATACTGAAAGCCATCAACGCGGGACACTTCGCCTGTTTCGGCGTCTACCAGGTCTACTTCGTCCGTTTCGGATTCCAGGTTGATGTCTTCCCCAATGTCCAGCCGCGTTAGCAGGTAAGTTTTCAGGTCGAGATCAGATTTATCCCACCAGTCGTAATCAATATAAAAACGGGTGTCCGCCGTGGCCTTTTTAAGGACCGACGGATTCAGTTTAGGTCGTGGACTATTGGCCAAGGTATATCTCCCTTACGTTTCTCGTCAGGCGCCTTCTTGCCAGCGATTTTTATCGAACTGCCAGTAATGATCCCCAACCGGCACAAACGCCTGATGGCGCACCAACTCCGCAAACAGCGGACCCGGCGGCATACGGCGCAGCATGTTGATGGCGCTGTACAGCGTCTTGGCATGCACAGCACTTTGCGGCGTCAGCTCAGACAGTTTGGGGAAAATTTCGGCCAGCAATGACGAGACGGTGCGCTGGTGTGATTCGGCGCGCCGCCATAAAGCATCAATAGCCGCCACAGTGTCGGTGCCCACAATCATCAAATCATCAAAGCCGCAGCCTACCGAGCGGCGCAACAGTTCAAATTGAATGCGGTTATCAACGGCCGTTGCCAACCGTACCCATTCCCGCTGTGGCCGACGCCGGTCAAAGCCCAGGCTAATGACGCCGGGTTTTGGCCCTGGCTGCAAATGGACAAACCCGCCAATGGGAATGCCGTTCTTTTCGTACCACGGGCCGAGGCCGTAAATGTAGCGGCCTTCATGCACCACCCAACCAATCACTTCCTCATTGGTCTGGTCATCGACAAACACGACGCGCTGTCGTGGAGAGGAGCTGGGAGGGAACAACGGCCGTATCCGGGCACTCAGCGGAATAACCCCGGCATGGCGATGGGGGAAGAGCAGTGTAAAGACCACGGGCTGCGGTGAGGATGGCTCAGGCAGATCGGACCATTCATCGTCCAGCTCGCGCTCCAACAGCAGCAGCTGCGGGCTAAGCAGCGCCCGGTCATGGGGGATGGGCTGGTAGAGCAGCCGCTCCGGCGTTTTCTGCACTTCCTCAGGCTCCAGGCGACGCAGGAACCAGGCGACTTCACCTTTGGGCGCCACTTCATCAAAGCGGGCGTCAGACAACAGGTGGTAGTTCAATGAAAAGTTCTGCACGGATGGATCGAGCGCCGGGTCCATGTCCAGGTGGGGCACAATTTCGGAAGTGGGCAGCGGCCCGCCTTCGTTAATTTCCAGCACGGCTTCGGCCAGGTGCAAATGTCCGGCATTTACTTCGGCCATCAGCTGCTTAACAAACCAGACATCGCCCAGTTTCACAAATTCAGGACGATCTTTAAGCTCTTGGGCAACGGCCGTTTTCACCCGATCACCGTAGCGCAGCACCAGATCATCCACATCCACCTGCACCAGTTCGGCCAGGGCGTTGCCCTCGGTGGCGTTGAGCACGTGTTCACTTTGCAGTTCAGCAGCAAATTCACGTTCTTCGTCGTCAATGCCAACGGTGACAACTTTGAACTGGCCATCATGCGGATTGTAGCCATCGCGTACGGCCGTTACGTCACCGTGAGCAAATTGCAAAGCAGGGAAAACCAACTGCGCCCCCACTTCATAACTGTTCTGCGGCTGGTAAATGGTGCGTCCAGACAGCTTCTTTTTTACCGCGTTAGCCTCTTCGGCCACGCGGTAGGCAATAATCATGCGAGCAATTTCATCAGCGGTTTGCGGCCGTTCCACCTCTAGGAAGTGGTTGTAAATCTGCTCGATATCTGTATTGGTTAGGGCAAAATTCGGTCCCCAATAAGATTCATTTTGGGTACGGGGCTGAATCACAACGTTCTCCTCGTTACAGGGAAAATTCGGTATTTGAGCGGTTGAATTGTTCGACAGTGGTGCGATTTGATGCACAAAACAAAGCGGCCACTCAGGGCAAGATTATACCAATCTGCTACCCCTACGCCAATGTGACCCAGAATAGAAACGGCGCACCCTAAGGGTAGGCTGTCTCCAACCACTGCAAGCCATTGACGGGCACGTTATGGACACGTAAATCCCAATGCAAATGTGGCCCGGTAGACAAGCCGGTTGAGCCACCAGAAGCAATCGTTTGGCCGGCTGTTACCGTGTCGCCGACGGCCACAAACGTCTCCGAAAGATGGAAATAGGCCGAGAAGATTCCCTGACCATGATCCAAAATCACCGTGTTGCCGCGCAGCTCTAGCAGTTGGTTAAAGACCACCGTGCCATTGGCCGGAGCCAAAATCGGCGTGCCAATGGTGCCTGCAAAATCAACGCCAGAGTGGTACACATAAACCGGGCCGCCATTGTAAGAGCGCGGGTCGCCGTATCGCGCCGTTATCACGGCACCGGGCACGGGCGACGTAAACACGCCATCCCACTGGCGCGTTTCGGTATCGGTGAGGTAAATGGAAGCCAGCATTTCATCTTCCTGCTGGCGAATCTCGGGATCATCGTCCACCGGAATTTGCTGAAGTGAATAATCGCCCCGGTCCACCTGCACCTGCTGGGTAAACGGGCGCCAGGGTCGGTTGCCGGAACCTTCCAATCGCAGGGTAAACAGGCCCGGCTCGGCAAAAGCATCAATACCCACCAGAGCGGCGTAACCATCGCCCTGCGGGAAAAATTGCAGCGCCTGATCACCAAAACTACCCGACGGCCGTCCGTCTAACAAGTTCTCCACATAGATCGAAACCGTATTGCCAGGGATGATGGGAAACGGCCGTATCACCACCTGCTGCCACTCGCCTGTTAAATATTGGTAGGTAGCCTCGCCCGGAATGCGCAGCCGCTGCCCGGTAAAAAGGTATGTGGGGTACGGCAAATCGTTGGCAGCTGCCAGAGCATAAGGCGAAATGTCGTACTGCGCCGCAATGGTCGTTACCGTTTCGCCAGGAGCGACGACATGGGGCACGCCAGTTACCGGCTGGGGCAGTGAGGAGCCGGTGCGGCTGACCACCGTCACGGTCTGACCTGCAGCCGGAGCCTGGGCGGGGTTAATCATGCGGTTGGTTTGCAAAACGGCCGTTGGAGTGGTGTTAAAAACGGCCGCAATTTGCGCCAGCGTGTCGCCGCCACCCACGGTATACACCGTCGCCACTGCTTCGCCTTCGCCGCCCGGCACGATGAGCGTCTGGCCGACAAACAAATTGTCGGCATTGGCCAGGCCGTTCAGCGCCAGCAGTTCTTCAATGGTGATGCCGTACAGGCTGGCAATGTAGGTGAGATTTTCGCCCTCGGCTACAGTGTGCACACGGGGAATGGGCAAGCTGCCGTCGTCAGGATTCGGAGTAGGGGTGGGATCGGCCGTTTGCGCCAGCGCGGGCACGGGCAGCAGCAACAGCAGCAGTAAAAACAGTCCAATACGTTTCATACAAAGAAGTTCTCATCAAAGATTTCGCAGATGGAAACGATTCAAAATCTGGCAAATCCACAAAATCTTCGAATCTAAGTTACGAAAAAGCGTCCCCATTAGCCTGGGGCTTCAGCCCCAGGTTCTCGAACAAATTGAATATGGTCGCCCACCTTTACCTGGTTCACCAGCTCTGGCTGGCCTTCAATCACATAGCGGGCAGGCGCGGGCGGCATATACGAGGGTCGCCAGGATTGGGCCACCACAGTGCCAACAACCTCTCCCGCGTCATTGACCCAAATCACGCCCAGGTCAAAAAAGACAAACAACATGTGGATGGCGGTGTTGACGCGGTTGTCTTTGGCCTCGACCAGCACCAGGCCATCCTGCGGCCCCAGCGTGCGCCGGAAGGTGAAGCCGCGCAGCTTACTGCCGAAGCTATCACACCATTTGGCCTGAGGAATAAGAACGTTGCCGCTTTCTACATGGATAATTTGTCGCGTGGTCATCGGCAGGAAGTATAGTGAAGGGGTGAAGGGGTGACAAGGTGACCGGCCAGTTAATGAGGGCGCTGTGAGCGGAGTTCGTCATAGATGGCCTGGGCCTGGGGGAAGTTGAAGGTATACGGCCGTTCCCAAAATTCCTCTAGCTGCTGATTGCCCGTCTGCTTTTCATACACCATCGCCTGCAAAAACATCTCCAATTTGTCCGCATCGTGCACCAATTTGGCTTCTGGGGTTTGGGCGGCGTGTAATTCTTCCCATAAATCCATGAAGGCCGGGGCAAGCTCGGTTTCGCCCAGCATCTCCTGCATCGCGCCGCGCTCCACGTCGGTTTTGATGCCGGGCGGCAGGTAACGCCAGGCGGGTGTGGGAATGTCCGTGGTGAGCGCCTCCGGCAAATCATGCAGGGCAGCGATGGCCAGCAGTCGTCCCAAATCCAATTCTTCATCCATCACCTGGGCTAAAACCAAAGCGACAAAAACGACACCAAAGCTGTGCGCCGCCACGTTTTCGGCATTGGGCACGCCGCGCTGCGCCCAGCCGGTGCGGGCGGTCCGTTTGAGCTGGTTGCCGTGTAAGAGTGTGTTGAGTACGGCCGTTACATCCATCATCTTTTCCTCCAAAGCGTCCACAGATGACACAGATTTCGCAGATAAGAAAATCTGTGCAATCTGTGGATTGTTTCATTGTGCTGCGCCGCCGCTTATGATAAACCCCAATAAACTGGTGGCGAACGGCCGTAATTGTGTCTGGCGTAGGGCAATCGGGCAAGATATACCCAAATCATAGACCAGGCAGCCACTTTTCGTGACTATTTTCGGTTAAACTTCCGGCAGGAAGTAAGGACTTGATCGATAAGAACAGAAAAGTAAAAGCGGCAAGAGCCTCTCTTTTACGTACCATTGCTATCCACAAACTTGCCCACAAAAAAAATTGCCTGTTATAAATTCACTGCGACCTACGACATACTACACAGAACGGCGAATGAAGCTGTTGACATGAAAACAACGATGCAAGCAAACACAGTTGTTGAAACGTTACGTTCAGGTCAACCATTCGCCGGTGTTTAGGAGAACATGCATGTTACTGAACCAACCTGTCCAGGCACCGTGGGTGCCAATCTGGTTGACAATCACAACACTCATGGCAGAAGCGCCAGCCACGATCGAGGACGATCGGGCGCTGGTGCAGGCGGCCCGGGCCGACCTGCGTGCTTTTAATGGCCTGTATGAACGGCACGTTACCCGCGTTTACCGTTACCTTCTGGTGCGAGTAGGCAGCGTGGCCGAAGCCGAAGATTTGACCTCGCAAACCTTTCTGGTGGCGATGGAAAATCTGGACAAGTACAAGGGTGAACGGCCGTTCCTGGCGTGGCTGTTTGGTATTGCCCGGCATAAAGTCGCCGACAAGTACCGTCGCCAAAAACCGGAACTGATGTTGGATACGGCCGTTGATCTGGCCGACCCCGACATGATGCCTGATGATTTTGTCAGCCAAAAGTTACAAATTGAAGCGGTCGCGCAGAAGCTACAAACCCTGTCACCCGACCGCGCTGAAGTAATCTCACTCCGTTTGTTTGGGGGGCTGGACATACCAGAGATTGCCCGCCTGATGCGCAAGCAAGAGCCAGCTGTGCGTATGCTGTTGCATCGGGGACTGCAAGATTTGCAAACCCGGCTAAATCCCAACCAGGAGGCAACCGTATGAAAGAGCAAGAACCAATCCTGGCGGACGAACTCAACCGGCGCATCACGGCCGAGATGCAGGGCAAAACGCAGCCACCCGTCAGCGAGGCCATCCAGCCCGAAGCTGAGCTGGCCGCCGAACTCATCAACCTGGCCAATGACACGCACCCCGACCCGGACTTTGTGGCCCAATTGGGCAGCCAGCTGGCCCGGCGTGCGGCGCAAAAAGCCAGACAACAAAATAACCCAGCGCCGCCAGAACGGCCGTCGTTCTGGCAGCAGCTATCACGAATAGTAAAGGAAGGAACCACCATGAATCGTAACAAATACCTACTCGGCGCACTGGGCGTCCTGGCCCTTGTGCTTGTGGGCGCGTACGTACTGTTTAGCCGTAACAATAACAACAATGTGGAATCCGTGGCCGATGCCACAGACAGCGAAGTTCAAGAAGATGCCACGCAGCCCACCACCGAATCCGATAACGGCGATGAAGCTGTAGAAGTTGCGGATTTGCCCGCGTTACCCGCCATTGGTGCTGGTGACCAGGCAACGGGCCTGGGCGGTGGGGGCGTTAGCGCTCGGCCCATGGGCGGCGGAGGTGGCGGTATTGCTTCAGACACAGCGATTGCCGTTGATGGCGGCTTCATTTTCACCGATCCATTTTCAGGGACCGTTTTCACGCTCAATACCACCTTGCCCACAGAGCCAAGGTTAGCGACAGTGATCCAAAATTTGCCCAATGAAGCCCTGCTTTTGGAACAAGCCCAAGAGTTAGCCAATCGCTTTGGCTTTTCCACCCAGCTGTACCGTGAACAGTATCCGGTTTATGAGGCGCAGCCCGGCGAACGTGTTTATGTACCGCCTGTGGTATACCATCTTTTTGATGGCTCGCGTACGCTGATTGTGGATCAATGGGGTGCCTATTACAACGACTTCAGCATCATCAACGATTTTGAGAACCCGATTTCGTTTGAAGCGGCCGTTCCCATTGCCGAAGCGTTTTTGCAAGAACATGGTCTGCTCAACTTTGACTACGAAGTACAGCAAATCTGGGGTTCCGACGTGAATTTTGTGCGCACCATTGACGGTGAGCCAAGCAACCAACCGGAAATCACGGTAGGTGTCAGCCATGACGGCCGTATTTACTTCGTTAGCTACCAGGTGATGCGCAATGCAGAAATTGTGGGCCGCTACCCGCTCATTTCGGCCCAAGAAGCATGGGACATTCTGCAAAGTGGGGTAGTGGATAACGATGTTTTGTACCAGTTTGTGGTCCGCCCAGAGCTGGCGATTGAAGAACCTGTCGTCATAGACGACCCTATCCTTGACCTGTACCAATCATGGATACGTGAATATGCCCCTGGCGATGAGATTCATCTGTACGACTGGCCAGTTGTTTACACGCCGGTTGGCAATGACAGCGACCCACGCATTCAACTGCGTAACTACGTTGTCCAGGCCGATTTGGCAACGCTCAAGGCACTGGCCGAGCGTGTAGGCCAGCAAACCCACATTTGGGGGCAGATTGGCCCCGATGGCACCACTCTTGAGTTGGCTGGCTGGGAACCGGTAGACGAGAACTTCCAACCCGCCACCACGGGCCAGGGCACCATCGGCCGCAGCGGTGACCAGGTTCTGTTCACGGATGCTAACACGGGCCAGACCTTCATTGTGCCCAATGCGCCCACCGATATTGAGGCTGGCACCGATGTGTACCTGTTTGCCTGGGCTGCCCGCGACCTGGGGCAAGAATATCCAGTACTGGACTGGGAAAATATGGACAAAATTGTCAATCTGCCGTCTAGCGAAGAGGTGCTGCCGGTAGAGCCAATTGAAGAGCCGCTACCCGTAGATGGACCATTTGAGCCGTTCACCTATCAATCGGTCACCGTAAATGAAGTTTCGTTGGCTTACTACACCACATACAGCTGGCCCACAAACGACAATGGTGAAATCAGCTATGATGGACAGCCTACGGTTATCGTGCAGCCAACGTGGAAATTCTCTGGTGAAACCAACGACGGTTACTTTGTGGAATTCTTTGTCCAGGCAACGCAGCGAGCGCTGCTACAGCAGCAGTAAGTAAACCAAAACCGCACGCAGCGCCCAAATGAGCGGTGCGTGCGGTTCTTCCCATTGGTGAAGACGGCCGTTGCAAATCCCAACGGCCGTCTTTTTTTACGCATATGGTCGCAGCACTTCGGCCACAACTTCCTCCAAATTTTCCAACTTACCCCCGGCAACGGCCGTCTCCAGCGCTTCCAACTGCTGCCCGGCACGCTGCTGCGTTTCCCGCCCACTGGCCGGATGCCGCGCCGCCAATTGCAGCAGCCGCAGCGCCAGCTCCAGGCGCTCCTCTTGCAACAAAATGGCTAATCCCACCAGGGCATCCAGCGCCAACGGGTGCGCCTGAATCTCCATCAGCAGGCGGAGTGCTTCATGGAAAGCGCGGCGTGAGGCATCCGATTCGCCTAACTGGCACAGCACCTCACCCAGGTTGATGAGCGAAATGCCGATGCTGCGCCGGTTGCCCAGCTCTTGCTTCAGCAGCAGGCTTTCATCGTGCAGGCGGCGGGCTTCCGCCAGTTCACCCAGACGCATGGCGGCCACCCCAGCGTTGCCCAGCGTCGCCGCTCGGCCTGGCCGGTGGTTAATTTCCTTAAAGAGCAGCTGGCTCTCCTCGTAGTAGCGGCGGGCGGCTTCATAATCTTGCTGCGCGTTGGCCAGATTCCCCAGATTGTTAAGCGCAACGGCCGTTCCGTGTACATCGCCCATTTGCTGCCGCAGCGCCAGGCTTTCCTGGAAATAATCGTGCGCCGCGACGTAATCGCCCATCTGCTGGGCCAACGTGCCGCGCAAGTTCTGGGCAAAGGCCAATCCCGGCACATGGTTGATCGACTTCGTTAGCTGATAGCCTGCTTCCGCTTCCGCCTTGGCCCGCTCATAGTTGCCCTGGAAGCCATTCACAATGGCCAAATAGCAGTGGCAGAGCGAAATTTCTTTGACGCTGGCATCGTCTTCCAGGTGGTTCAGCGCCTGCTCCAGCACCTGCTGCGCCTTGTCGTACTGTCCCAGGAAGATGGCAAAACGGCCGTACCGCACCAGCATACGGCCGTACGTTTGTTGCGCCTGTTCGCCAACCTCTACCAAAGCCGCCATCGCCCAGCCAAACGCCGCCGCGCCATCCTGGAACAAGCCGCGCGATTCATACAAAAAGAAGAGGGAAATCAAGGCCTGATCCAGCCAGTCGATGGCTTCGGGGGCTACCGCCGGGTCCTCAACAGCGGCCACGGCCCACTGCCACGCGGCGCGCACATTTTCAATCTCCGGCGTCAGCAAATCAAATGCCTGCTGCCGCTGGCTTTGCCAATACTCTTCCTGGTGGTGCAGCAGCAGCAAATAGTATTGGGCGTGCCGGGCACGGGCACTGTTTTCCAATTCGGGCTGGGCTTCCAGCCGGGCGGCGGCAAACTGGCGCACCATTTCCAGCATCTCAAAACGGCCGTTGGCCTCCCGGTGCAGCAGCGATTTGTCCACCAGCGCCGTTAGCGTCCACAGCGACGCCTGCGTCACCTGCCGTGCCGCCTCGCGGGTAAACCCACCGCGAAACACGGTCAGTTGGGCCAGCGTTTGCTGCTCTTCCGCGGTGAGCAGCGTCCAGGAGTGGTCGAAGACGGCTTGCAAGCTGCGATGCCGGTCGGGCACATCCCCCGCGCGAGTTTGCAAAAAGCCAATGCCCGCGGCCAACTCCTGGGCAATTTCGGCACAAGAAAGCTGGCGCACCCACGCCGAAGCCAGCTCGATCCCTAGCGGCACGCCCGCCACCAGGCGGCAGATTTCCGCAGCGTCGGGCATGGTTTCTGGCGTCAGCGCAAAGCTAATCTGGGCCCGTTGCGCCAGTTGGGTGAACAGCATGAGGGAATCGGAAATTTCGTCGGTACGGCCGTTGGGCAACGGCAGCGGACCCACCTCAAAGATTGACTCTGTTTGCAAATTGAGCCGTTCCCGCGAGGTAACCAGAATCTTCACCTCGGGCAGCGATTGGCTCATCTCGGCCAACAGTTGGCTACCTTTCAGCAGATGCTCAAAATTATCCAGCACCAGCAGCATTTCCTTGGCCTGGAGATAGTTAAACAGCTGGGATTTTGGCGGCGCAGCCCCAGCAAAGGTAAAGCCGACTGCTTCGGCAATGGCCGGGATGATAAATTCGGGCGCAGGCACAGCCGCCAGGGGCACAAAAAAGACGCCATTCAGAGTGGTGCCAACGGCCGTTTGCGCTACTTGCAGCGCCAGGCGTGTCTTGCCAATGCCGCCCGGCCCCACCAGCGTGAGCAGTCGGCAGGCGGGCTGCACCAGCTGCGCCTGGATTTGGCTCAGTTCCAGGGCCCGCCCCACAAAAGGGGTGGTGGCCACGGGCAGATTGTGGCGGCGGCTGTCCACCGCCGCGCGAATGCGATCGTGCAGGGTGGATGTTTCTGGGGAGGGATCGATGCCCAATTCCTCGGCTAAAATGTCACAACAAACCTGGTATTGGCGCAGCGCCTCGGCACGCTGGTCGTTGCGCGCCAGCAGCAGCATCATCTGGCGGTGGGCCCATTCGCTGAGCGGCGAGATGGCCAGCAGCCGAGCCGCGTAACGAATCCCTTTTTCGTACTGTTGGTGGTCTAAAAAGTGCTGCACCAAGCGCCGCAGCAGGTGGACGGCCGTTCGATGGTGCCGTTCCCGCTCTAGCGTCACCCACTCCTCAAAGCCCCGGCTGTCACGAATATCAAATCCGGCCAAAAAGTCAGATTGGTAGAGGGAAACGGCCGTTTCCCAGTCTTCAATCGCGTCACTTTGGGCCAATTCGTGGAAGGCCACTGCATCGATCCAGTGATCGCTGTTCTCTTTGAAGGCCACGGTTTGGCGGGAAATCTCTAGAAACAGTTTAAAGCTGCGGCGCAGGCCAGAGAGGAGGGATCGCAGGTTGGCCAGGGCTTGTTCGCTGGAACGATCATCCCAGAAAAAATCGGCGAGCAGCTCACGGGAATACGGCCGTTGCGTACAAACCAGGTAAATGAGCATCGCCTCTGCCTTGCGCGACGGCAGTTCGGCGGCTGGTTTCCCATTGAGCTTGATGGTGCTCTCCCCAAGGAGGATCAGTTCTAACTTTGCTGTCATTTACCTTCGTTGTGTGCTTGGCAAAAGTCGTTTAAAAAAGTTCACTGTTCTATCTGCCAGTTGCCTGACCAAACCATACAGACGATACATTTTGTTCCTTTCAAAACGCTGTACGGTCTGCGTAGCCGCCCCGGCGGGTGGATCGTTTTCGGATCGTTTCCGCAATACACTTATCAAAAGAGTACGTTACCCGGCAAGAATGTGCTGCTTGAGGGTGGGCGCGGCAGGCGCTTTGTGCCATAAATCGGCCGCCCAGCGGGCAGGACCCCTTGTCATTATAACGCACTCTAATCGTGAATGAGAGAGAAGATTGGCGATTTCGCCGCAAAAACCTATCATCGAAAGATAAATCCTTAGTTTCTACTGTCATAGTGGAAGAAACAGACCATCTTCAAATGAGGAACCCTGCCAAGAGGGGATAATGCTTATGAGTAAAAATCTGCAACACTACCATGCCTATCTTTTGCGGCTGTGGCGCGAGGAAGACGGACTACCCTGGCGCGCGACCCTTCAAAATCCACACACCGGCGAACAGGAAGGGTTTGCCTCGGTGGAGCAGCTCATCGACTTTATTCGCAACAAAACGGAAACAGGTGAAGACTCGCCACAAAAAACAGTCCACTAGACCCGTCTACCCCTTAGCAAAACTGCACAGAATGCAACGGCCGTTTTCCCAGCAACTTTAATAGGAAACGGCCGTTTCCTCCTTGGTCACAGCAAAATTTGACCATTTCTCCAGCCTCGTTATACTAAAAGACTTAAAATGATAGGGATTTGCCACTAAGATGTCCCACATTTCCCGGAAATCGACGCATCAGCAAGGCATTTTTTCTTCAGCCGTCAATCGATTTCGAAGCATAATGTTGAATTCACACTAACCAAATCAAGACAACAAATCGCCAGTCATCCACCCAAGACTTTTCTTGAGCGGTATTTTGGCACATCTGCTGTAATTACTCGCTGTTTGGCACAAGTTTAGATACTCACAATTGAATTAGCTAAATCAGAGAAGAGGAGGTGCGCGCTCAACCAAAGACACATAAAAATTGCCCGAACTCTTTGTATTTTTATCAAGTTTTACTCATCTTGGAGGAGAGAAACCGAATGAAGAAAAATATTTTTGTTGCTTTGTTGGTGCTGCTGGCCTTGGGCCTGGTAGCTTGCGGTGGCGGCGAACCAGAAACCGTGTTTGTGGAAGTCACCCGCATCGTGGAAGTACAGGGCGATACCGTCACGGAAACAGTCACCGAAACCGTGACCGAAACGGTTGTGGAAACAGTCACCGAGACTGTGACGGAGCAAGTTGCGGTTGAATTTGCTGGTGGTGGCGACACGCTGGCCCAAGTTCAGTCGCGCGGTGTTTTGAACTGCGGTGGCAACGCCAACGTCCCAGGCTTTGGTTACCTGGACCCAGATAGCGGCGCTTTCAGCGGCTTTGACATTGATTTTTGTAAAGCCATTGCTGCGGCCGTTTTGGGCGATTCAGAAGCCATTGAGGTAACGCCGACCACAGGCCAATCCCGCTTCCCTACCCTGCAATCTGGTGAAATTGATGTGCTTATTCGTAACACCACCTGGACCAGCAGCCGCGATACTGCTCTGGGCTTCGACTTTGCCCCCGTTACCTTCTACGATGGGCAAGGCATGATGGTTCGCAAAGATAGCGGCATCACCAGCATCAGCGACATGGACGGCGCGACCGTCTGTGTGCAGTCTGGTACGACCACCGAGAAAAACCTGTCTGATTACATGACCGCGCTGGGCATCAGCTACACGCCACTGGTTGGTGACGATGCTGTAGCTACCCGCGACGCTTACGATTCCGGCGCTTGCGACGGCTTCACCACCGACAAATCCGGCCTGGTTTCCCAGCTGATTCTGCTGTCTGACCCGACTGCCCACGTCATTCTGGAAGAAGATATGTCCCGCGAACCGCTGGGCCCGCTGACCCGTCACGGCGACAACAACTGGAACGACATTGTAAGCTGGGTCGTTCAGTGTACGTTTAATGGTGAACTGCTGGGCATCAACCAGGAAAATGTAGACAGCTTCCTGGGCAGCGACGATCCGGCCATCCAAAACGTGATGGGCGAAGTTGGCGATCATGGTCAGGCAATGGGTCTATCCAATGACTTCTGCTACCAGGTGATCAAGCAGGTTGGTAACTATGAAGATATTTACAACCGCAACCTGGGCCCGGACACGCCGTTCGACCTGGCGCGTGCCCGCAACGCTCTGTACACCGACGGCGGTATCATTTACCCCATCCCGTTCCGCTAAGATTTGAGGTCATGTGGTGTGGCGATCGATGATCGCCACACCCATTTTAGAATTTTTCTGCAGCCCGACCTCGTGTCGGGCTGTGTTGTATCCAACCACTTTAGCGACTTCTAACCCATCTGGCAGCAACTTGTCTGGTGGGTAGTTAACAAAAGAATCTACCTGCCACACGTCCTTGCGAAACGTCTCCGGCAGGTAGAACACAGGGGTAACGTCTATGTCGGACACACTAAAACCATCCCTGCGAGGCAATGAACGGATTCCACCCTGGCGCGACGGCCGTATCATTGGGATTTTGTTACAAATTGTCTTCGTTGTACTCCTCATTTTCAGCCTCAACTGGCTCTTCACGAACATCGGCAATAATCTGGATGCGTTGGGTGCTGGCCAGTTCAGTTGTAAGGAAGGGGGCACCAGTTATCGCTGCGCCTTCGACTTCCTCAGTGGTGAAGCCCAATTCCCCATCAGCGAATCGGTCATCAGCTACGATCCCAATACAGATTCTTTTTGGCGGGCTATTGGCATTGGTGTCTTAAACACTGGCAAAGTTGCCGTGTTTGGCATTATCCTCACCACCATTTTAGGCACCTTTACGGGCATTGCCCGGCTTTCCAGCAACTGGCTGATCAGCAATATTGCCAAATGGTATATCGACCTCATGCGCAACACGCCGCTGTTGCTTCAGCTCTTTTTTCTCTATTTTGTTATCTTTCTGGTCAGCTTACCGTCGGTCAATGAAGTTAGGCCCTTCCTGGGCCTCCCCATCTTCATCAGCCAGCGCGGCATGAACTATCCCTCGTTAGTGCCGATGGCTTCCTTTGCCACCTGGTTTGCCTTTATTGTCTTGGGCCTTGTGCAGGCCCAGCTCATATGGGTGATCCTGGGAAAACGCGAAGAACAGACAGGCCAGGAAGCAAACCGTGGTCGTTGGGCCATCTTTTCCTTTTTGGTTGTGGTGGTCATTGGCTGGTTCATCGCTGGCAGCAACAGCCATACCGAGGCGGCGCTGGTATCGCGGGCGTCGCGCATTCGCACGTTTGACGACATTCCGGCATTGATCGAGCACCGTTTGGGCGTTGATGTCGCCGACATCAAAACATCCCTGGAAAATGGCACGCTAACGCAAGAACAAGTGGATGACGCAGCCTTAAAAATCTGCGCCATCAACGAGGCGGCCTCCGAAATTAACCTGACAGCACAGTTGCGCGCGGCTGATGTGCCGTTTGATGTTGAGCGCAGCGACCGGCCCGATCAAGCGATTGAAACCTACGCGGAAGGTGGCTGTGAAATCTTTGTGGCCAGCGAGGCCACGCTGGCTGCAGAGCGTGACCTATTGGAAAACAGCGCGGATCAGTTGATTGTGCCCTTGCCAGAAACCCCAGTTAGAGTGTCAGCGCCCAAGTTGGAAGGGTTTAACTTTGTGGGCGGCTCCAAGCTCACGCTAGAGTTTGCCGCCATTTTGCTGGGGCTGGTGCTGTACACGGGCGCTTTTGTCGCCGAAATTGTTCGGGCGGGCATCTTGTCCGTCTCCAAGGGGCAGACGGAAGCAGCGCGGGCGTTGGGGCTGTCGGAAACGCAGCGGCTGCGGCTGGTGGTGCTACCACAAGCACTGCGGGTCATTATTCCGCCGCTCACCAGCCAATATTTGAACCTGACGAAGAACTCTAGTTTGGCAGCGGCCGTTTTATTCCCAGACCTGTATCGCAATATCAATACCATCATCAACCAGTCTGGGCGGCCCATTCAGCCAATTGTGATCATGGCGTTGATTTATCTATCGATCAGCCTGTTCATTTCGTTCTTCCTGAACTGGTATAACCAGAAAATAGCGCTGGTGGAGAGATAATCATGTCAACATTACCCCAAAAACAAACGCGCTTTAACTTTTTACCAGAAGATTTTCAGGCTCATGTCAACCGGTTTGTCACCGAGCAAATTACCCGCTCGTGGCTTTTGACGCTGTGGGTGGTTTTGCTCAGCGGATTTACGCTGGCCATGATTGTCAACCGGGTGCAGGCGGCACCTATCTCTACGATTTTGGTGTTGGTTGTTTGGGTGGTCACGGTCGTGCTGGTGGTGATAAACGAACTGCGCCACAAGCACAACGCGCTCTCGCTGTGGCTGAAGAACAACATGTACAACAACATCACCAACACACAAATCAGTTTACTGATTGTGCTGGGCATCATTGCCGCGGTGATTGCCTTTTTTAACTATGCCTGGGTGAATGCCAGTTTTGTCTCCGTTCCCGCATCTGATTACCGTGCCGAGTTGATCAACGCTGATGGGCGGGAATATTGCTTCACGATGGGCGGCATCGACACAAACGTTTCGTCAACGGAAATCGTCACAGACCCTACAAAACAATGTTTTGCCACGTCTACCCTGGCAGCGCCACCCAGCAATCTGGCCGTGGGCGAAGAAGCGTCATCTTTCTGCTTCGACAAAAACCCAGATGACCCTGAAAATGGCATCACTTGCTTTGAAAGTACGGCCGAAAATCCCGACTTCTTCACCGTTCAGCGCACCTTTAGTGGAGCAAACTGGGGTGCGGTTGAAGCCAACATGACCACCTTGATGATCTTCCGCTTTAATCGCAACGAAACGTGGCGCATTTGGGCAGTGGTCATTTTGCTGGGTGTTTTGTTGGTGCCTACCCTGTTTGTCTATCGCGACAGCTACAAAAATCCGCAAGTTCGCCGCTTGCTCACCTATTTGTGGCTGGCTTCGCCCATCCTCATTTATCTCTTCTTGCGCGGCGTGGAGCCGGTGCCGTTTGAGGTCAATGGCCCAGGTTCGGTCATTTCGGGGATTGGCAAGGAAGTATTTGCCTGGACCAGCCCCCTGCAAGAGCTGACGGACGCGGGACTGATTACGGTGGTAAACGGCCGTCCCTTCCTACGCGGTGATAATGGGGTCTTAAGCCCAATCAGCTTTTGGGCTCGTCTGCGGGCCACCTTTACCGGCAATCGCAACCTGCTGGGCGTTTTAGGACTCATCATCTTTGGCGGGCTCACCTGGCTGATCAACCGCCGCTTCCCGCAGAAAGAGCGTGAAGGAGAGTTGGTCCGATTTGGTCGGGCGGTCTTGCGGGTGCTGTTGATTGTTACGGCCGTATTAGCCCTGCTCGCCCTTTTGGACGTGTTCAGCATGATCATCGGCTCTTTTAGCTATACCCGCGAGTTGGTGGTTAACAATGTGCCTGAGGAAGTAAAACAACCGATCTTCTCCAGCCTGGACCCCGACGTAAACTGGGGCGGCTTCCTGCTCACCATCATCATCACCATCTTTGCCATTGTGGTTTCCTTCCCGATTGGCTTGTTGATGGCCTTAGGCCGCCGCAGCAAAATTCGCGGCATTCCGGCCTGGCTCACCTACGGGGCTGCGCTTGTCATTGCCATTTGGGGCTTTACCCAGAGCACACCAGGGATGATTGAAAACGCTCGGAACAGCTTTGAGCTGGCATTAGCCTATTGGCCCATTCTAGTTCTGGGATTGGCTTACGCCTTCCAGCGCAGTTTTAACGGGAATGTCCTGGCCGCGTTCAGCACGCTCTACATTGAGTTTGTGCGTGGGGTACCACTCATCACAGTTCTGTTTGCCAGCATTATCCTTTTCCCGATTTTGCTGCCGCCAGGGCTAGAAATCCTTAACACCTGGCGCATTTTATGGGCCTTCGCGCTCTTTTCCGCAGCATATCTGGCCGAAAATGTGCGCGGTGGCTTGCAGGCCATCCCCAAAGGCCAGTACGAAGCGGCTGACTCGCTCGGCTTCAACGCGTACCAAAAATACCGACTCATCATCCTACCCCAGGCACTGCGCGTGGTAATTCCCGCCATCGTTGGCCAATTTATTGGTCTGTTTAAGGACACTTCTTTAGTTGCTCTGGTTGGCGTTTTCGACGTGTTGAATGTCGCCAACGCCATCGCGGCTCAGGAAGATTGGCTAGGCGTCCGGCGTGAACCGTACCTGTTCCTGGCTGTGCTTTACTTTGTCGGCTCGGCGATCATGACCGCTTACAGCCGCTATCTGGAAAAACGCACCGGCCTGGGCGAACGGTAGTAAGGGCGAGGCAGTTGGCTGTGAACTTTGTCTTGCAGTCCAACTCCTCACCCAACTGCCTCGCCCCTACAGCGGTACTCTACATGTACACAGGAGACAAAAATGACAACAGCAGCAACACTAACAAAAATGGAAGATGTGATTGTTTGCAGCAATATCAACAAATGGTACGGTGATTTTCATGCCCTGAAGGATGTGAGCCTGACGGTAAAAGCGGGTGAGGTCATCGTGATTTTGGGGCCGTCTGGCTCCGGCAAATCCACTTTTATTCGCACCATCAACCGCCTGGAAGAGCACCAAAGTGGCGACATCATCGTCGATGGCATTACCTTGAGCCACGACGTGCGCAACATCGCCGAAATTCGCCGGGATGTGGGCATGGTGTTCCAACAATTCAACCTGTTCCCCCACCTGACGGTGCTGGAAAACGTGACGCTGGCCCCAATTCACGTACGCAAATGGTCTCGTGAACGGTCGGAAGAGGTGGCGATGAAATGGCTGACTCGCGTCGGGATTCCAGAGCAGGCGGGCAAATATCCGGGGCAGCTTTCTGGGGGGCAGCAGCAGCGCGTGGCCATCGCCCGTACGCTGGCGATGGAGCCCAACATCCTGCTGTTTGATGAGCCAACCTCCGCGCTGGACCCGGAAATGATCAAGGAAGTGCTGGACGTGATGCGCGATTTGGCGCGGTCTGGCTACACCATTCTGGCGGTGACGCATGAGATGGGCTTCGCTCGCGAGGTGGCGGACCGGGTCATCTTTATGGACGCTGGGCAAATTGTGGAGATCAACACGCCGGAGGATTTCTTCACCAATCCAAAGAATGACCGGACGAAGTTGTTCTTATCGCAGATTTTGCATCACTGAGCAAGTGAGAAGAAATAGAGTGAAAAGTAAAAAGTGAAAGAGTCCACTTATCACTTTTTACTTTTCACTTTCAACTTTTTACGGCTGAAACCAAAGCAAGCGGGGGCGGAGTTGAGCGGCCTGTTCGGGTGGAGTGCCATTTTGTACGGCCGTTAACATTTCCCAGCTAAACAAAACTTGTTCCTCAATAAAAACGGGGCGGCTAAAGGGGAAAGCCGTGCGCATGGCGTTGCCTAAATCGTGCGGTAGGCGCGTCCAAAATTGGCTGGTGGTGGCGACGGATGGCCGGGTGGGCACGGTGCGGAAGCGGGCCGACGGCGGTTGGTAGGTGAGAAATTTAAGCCACTGCCAGGCGGTGTATGGATTTTCCGAGCCAGCGGTCACAAACGCCCCATCCACCCACAGCGGCGTAATGCCGTCAAATCGATCCGAGCCGGGGAAGGGCAGCACCCCCAGCGGATTCAGCTGGAAGCGAAGTTCGTACAGCAGCGGTGATTCCACCCAAATGGCCGCTCGGCGGCGGGCCGACTGCCAGTTGGACATTACGCCAGTCCGCTCCACCGCGCTCATCTGGGTAAAATCGGGAATCTGGCCCGGCTGGCCTGCCAAAGTATGGTACCAGGCCAATGTGGTAGCAATAGCTTCGGTTGTCAGCGGTTGATCGCAGCGCACGGTGGCCTCTTCACAGCGGTTGTTCCAGTTGTAGGCATAAGAAAAAAGCGCGTCCGGTCCGACATCCAAAAAGCCCCAGGCCAAACGGCCGTCTGGTGACGCACTGCCCAGGGAAACGGCCGTCATATCAGCTTCCATTTCCTGCCAGGTCCAACGCAGGGTAGGCTCCGGCTGGTTGGCATTGCGGTAGGCGTTTTTGTCGTAGTAGAGCACATTCATGCGACCGGCCAGGGGCATAAACCACATGCGGTCACGCCACCACGCACCCTGCCATAGCTGCTCATAAAAATCAGCCCGGTCAAAATCACTGTCGGTCTGCATCATGCTGGTGAGATCATGGACCGCACCTGCGGCCAGCAGGTCAGCGGTGGGGGCTGCGCCTACAGCATCGAGCGTAGCCAGATCGACCAGCGTGGGCTCAGCCGTTTCCAGGTAAACCAGCTCGATGGCGATGCGCGGATTTTGCGCCATGAATTGGGCCGCGGCCGTTTCGTAATCCATCAGGGGCGCTTCGGCCACCGGGATGCCAAAACGCAACGTTATCCGGCCAAAACGGTCAACCAGACGACCGTCTAGCAATTCCCAAAACAGATCTGACGGCGCCCCATTTTCATCCAACCCGACGAGGCGCGGCGAGGGTACGCGCATTTGGTTAGGAGCGGCCGTTTCTGCAAAATCGTTGGCCAGAGTGAGGATAAACGGCCGTTCGGCCGTGGGACAGTTATCGCGGCACAAGGCAGCAATTTGGGCGGTCACATACGGGCCAATTTGCCCCGCCAGATCAGCATCAATTTGGAAGTAGTCCAACTGTCCCCAGGGGTAGAGGGCCGAGTCAAACCCGCCCCAATACCCTGGCGCTTCCGGCTGATGGATGAGGCTGCCATCGGGCTGCATCTGCCAAAAGGCCACCCGCTGGTAAATCTGGCTACCTTCGGCCCACTGGACGTTGGCCCAGAAGTAGGCATCATGCCGCTCTGCCTGGGTAATGATGGGATTGTGGCGGTAAAGACGGCCGTTTAGCGGCTGTAACTGAGCAGAAAACCAGTCCGGTTGGCTCGCCTGGAAGCTGTAAAACAGATCGCCATCTCCGGCCAGATAGGCATCACGCTCGAAGTTAAGCGCCACTTGCGTCATCTCTACGGCGGCATGCCCCGCATCGGCCAGTTGGGCTTGCAGCGTGCGCCACAACCAACCACCGCTCAGAAGCAGAACGGCCGTCAGCCCCAACCAAAACCAGAGCCGCGATTGACGAGAAACGGCCGTGGGATGGGGAGAAATACGGCCGTCTTCCTCTTCGCCAATTTGCCAGTCAAAACGTTCGTTCATAAGACACCGGGGAGTGGGTGCGTTGCGGGCTGAATTGTGCTTGTTGAATCAGGATACTGCTGCGAGTTGCCTCATTCTACCACAGGAATTTAGAGATGAACTTCAAGGATTCTCGCAATTGGCACTTTGTCGGATGCTTCCCGACCTGCCGGAGTACAGCGAATGTGTTCAGCATGGCAAATTATCATGGATTGTCATGCGGAGGTCCTCCGAAGCATCTCCTCCGCTTCATAATCAGCAAAACCGGTATCAAGGGAAGTGGCGCACCAAAAAGATTGAAGGCTCTTTAGGGATTTCAAGGCGCTAGCACCGAATTGACGCGAATTTTCGTGTAAATTCGCGTCAATTCGGTGCAAAGATCAGTTTGGTCCTACGAAATCCGAAAGACTAAAAATTGGTGAAAATACGGCTAAATTCAGATTACTGGCTTTTGATATACCTCAATTGGGTTTGCGGATTGCTGAGGTACTTGACGCCGATTTCGGTAACCAGCACATCTTCCTCCAGGCTCATGATGCCCCGGTTGGGCACCACCACATGCAGTTCCAGCGTGAAGATGTTGCCAACCTCTACGGGCAACTCGCAAATGCCCGCGTATCGCTCCCAGCGCGGCCCCAGCACGGTGGCCCCATCGTGCGCCACGCGGCCCAGCAGGTGGCCAAAGGCGTGCATGTATTCCGGGTAGCCGTTGTCCACAATGAAGTCGCGGGCGGCTTCGTCCACCTGCCAGCCAGGTGTCCCCGGCGTCAACAGCGATTCCCCCGCTTTAATTGCCCCATAAACCACGTCAAAGGCACGCTGCACATCGAGCGGTGCGGCCGTTTCGCCATCGTCCAGCACGTACCACATGCGCTGAATGTCGGAGCAGTAATCGTTTTGCTTGACGCCCAAATCGAGGTGCAGGGTGTGTCCTTTTTCCAGCACTACGTCGCCCGCCGCAGCGTGCCCCACGGCCGAATGTGGGCCACAGGTCACTATCGGGTTAAACGGCTTGGGCCAGGCATAACCGAGGCCGAGGGCATCAATACGGCCGTGTACAAACTCGGCAATCTCGCGCTGGGTCATGCCTGGTCTGACAAACGCTTCTACCTCGTCGAACAGCTTTTCTGTGGTGATCACTGCCTGCCGCACTCGCTCCACTTCTGCCGGGCTTTTACGGCCGCGCAGGGCGGCAATAATTTGCTCAGCTGAAATGAGCCGGTCAGTGAATGGCGTGCCCGCCAGAATGGTTTGTAGGCTGCGGTACATGCCCAGGCTCAGGCCATCGGCGGCCACATCGTTTTCAGAATAGTTAATGGCGATGGTGCGTGGTGCTTTTTCGGCCAGCACGGTACGCAAATGTTCCCCAATGCCCTGGTCATAACCAACGATCTGCGGATAAACGCCCAGCTGGTCCACATTTTCACGGTCAAAACGGCCGATGATGGCCACATGTGCTCCATCGCGGCACA
Organism: Ardenticatenaceae bacterium; assembly: GCA_020634435.1. GTDB lineage: Bacteria > Chloroflexota > Anaerolineae > Promineifilales > Promineifilaceae > Leptofilum. The sequence continues at coordinate 313,024 of JACKBS010000005.1, forward strand.
GGATAAACGCGGAACTCCAGGTCACATCCACATCAGCAATCAGTTCCAGCGCCGGGTCAGGCGACAAAGTCGTCTCGCGCACAAAGGTCAGCCACAGGTCTACGTCAAACTCGTTGAGAATTTGTGTTGCCTGGGCTACTTTTTCTCGAATCAACTGCTTATTGTCCATAACTGCCTTCTTTTACCACTTTGTTGCTTTTTTGTATGTCATTCCCGCGAAGGCGGGAATCCACTCCAGTATCCAAGATGGATACCCGCCTACGCGAGTATGACATCTACTCTGCGAACAGGTTTTTACTTTACCTGGCGGGTTCTTTTTAACGGGCCGTCTGACTGATAATACCAATGATAAAATTCGCGGCGGGTCAGGCCCGATTGGTCCCGCATGGCATACAGCTCGGCCCGATTAGCAGCACCGGGCCGCGACACAACCTCTTGCCGATTGGCTCCTGATCCACCATGCCCGGCCTGGTAATCCTCAATGTGCTGGCGATGCCACCAAAACATATCTTCGGGCAACGCATCAAGCGGGAAAAAGCGCAAGTCCAGCACTTCACCAAGCTGGGTCTGGAGTTCGCCACCCACCACATCGGCGGCAAAGGAAGCCACGTGCCAGTCGCTCCAGCTGCCAATTTCGGAGTAGAGGCCAATCAGGTGGGATAACTCAACTTGTAGCCCAGTTTCTTCGTAGGCTTCGCGTACGGCCGTTTCTGCCAACGACTCCCCCTCATCCACGCCACCACCGGGCAAGGCCCACACCTCTAAATCTTCGCGTTTCACCAACAGCACTTTGCCGTCGGCCACAATTACCACAGTTGCTGCAATACTAATCATATTTGGTTGTCCCTAAACTTAGGCTAGATGGCTGTGGCAATTGTGAAAAATTCAGAATAAATGAGCTGACGAACGGCTAAAATATCGAGAAGGATCTGTTATCACGCGGCTGCATATACCACTCTGGCCGAGTCAATAATTTCGTGACGACGAATATGATTCTGGCTCCGCTCGATACCCTTGCGGCTTACCAAATCCACATCTCGCCCAAAAAGTTTTTGCAACTCATCCTGCATATCAACATGGTCAAACAAGGTCCATCTGGCCTCCGGCTTAAAGGTGACCAAAATATCAACATCACTGTTTTGATCAAAATCATCGCGCACGGCTGAGCCAAATAGAGCAAACTCCTCGATCAACCATTTTTGACAAAAAGCAGCAATCGCGGATTCAGAAACCTTGATGGGCAACTCATTCATATGCTCACTCATTCGTCGCCGATGATGGCGTCGTAGACGGCTTGCAGCTCCTCGTCGGAATAGTAGTGGATGATGACGCGCCCCTTGCCCTTGCCGCTGGTTTCGATATTCACCCGAGTACCCAGCGATTCCTGGAACTGCGTTTGCAGCGCTTCTAGCTCCACAGGCAAACCGGCACGGGGTTTGGCCTTGGGCTTTTTGGCGGACAGCAGCGTCGTGACGCGAGCTTCCACCTGGCGCACGCTGAGGTTGAACTTGATGATATCGTTCATCACGTTGGTTTGCATGGTGGCGTTAGGCAATGGCAGTAGTGCCCGACCATGTGCCCCGCTGATACGGCCGTCGGCCACCGCCTGTTGTATGTTATCCGGCAGCTCCAGCAAGCGAATCAGGTTGGTAATGGTCGAGCGCCCCTTGCCCATGCGCTGGGCAATTTGCTCGTGGGTGAAGCCAAACTCATCGCTGAGCTGCTGGTAAGCATACGCTTCTTCCAGCGGATTCAGATCGGCGCGCTGCACGTTTTCGATGATTGCCAGCTCCAGCATTTCCTGGGGCGTGGCTTCTTTCACCACCACCGGTACTTCTTCCAGCCCGGCCAGCTGGCAAGCCCGCCAACGGCGCTCCCCGGCGATGAGCGTGTAGCCGCCATCGGCCTGGGTCACAATCAGCGGCTGGATAAGCCCATGCTCGCGGATCGATTCGGCCAGCTCGTTGAGCTTTTCTTCGTCCATGTGGGTGCGCGGCTGGTGTGGATTGGGGGAAACGGCCGTTACCGGCACCACCTTCACGCCCCCTTCTTCGGTTGATGCAGAATGATCGCTGGGAATAAGCGCGCCCAGCCCGCGGCCTAGCCCGCCTCGTTTTTTGGTCATGCCGCCACCCCCGCTGCTGTTGATTTGGCCGTCATGTCCCCCTTCACCAGCTCGGCGGCCAGCACTTTGTAGGCCACCGCGCCGGGCGAGTTGGGCGCGTACAAATTGATCGGCTGGCCGAAGCTCGGTGCCTCGCTCAGGCGCACGTTACGCGGCACGATGGTGCGGAACACCTTGCCCGGAAAGTAGCTGCGCACCTCTTCCACCACCTGGCGGCTGAGGTTAGTCCGGCTATCGTACATGGTCATAATGAGGCCACGAATAGCCAGATTGGGATTGAGATATTTTTGCACTAGCTCAATAGTTTGGGTGAGCTGGGTGAGCCCTTCCAGCGCCAGATATTCACACTGCACGGGGATGATGATGCCATCTTTGGCCGCGGTGAGGGCATTGACCGTGAGCATGGAGAGACTGGGCGGGCAGTCGATGAGGATGTAGTCGTAACGGCCGTCTACCGCCGTGAGGGCATTGCGCAGCCGATATTCACGACCAATGGCGTTGACCAGTTCCACTTCGGCCCCGGCCAATGCCGGATGCGACGGCAGGATGTCCAGCTTGTACTCTTTGTGCGGCAAGAGAACATCGTCGAAAGCGGCCGTTTCCAGCAGCAAATCGTACGTCGAGCGTTCCAATTCGTACTTGTCAAAGCCCAGACCGGAGGTGGCATTGGCCTGCGGGTCCATATCGACCATCAGCACGCGCCGTCCGCTGGAAGCCAGGAAGGCGCAGAGGTTGATCACGCTGGTGGTCTTGCCCACGCCCCCTTTTTGATTGGCAATTGCGTAAATTTTTGCAGTCATCAACAAATTACCCAATTACCCAGTTACCGAATTACCCAATTACCTAATTACAAAATGCTGCAATCAAGTAATTGAGTAACTAAGTAATTGAGTAATTTTCTTGTGTCACTTTTTGAATAAGTTCAGTTTTGGCATCGAGGCCAACCTGGGTGACGGATTGCGCCGCCACAAAGTTGGCAAATTCGGCCGCTTGCCAGGGATTACGGCCGTTTTGAGCATATCGGGTCAAAAAAGCCGCGGCAAAAATATCGCCCGCGCCGGTGGGTTCCACCTGCGTCACCTGCGGCGCAGGAATCTGGCGCGATTCATCTCCGGCAAAAACGGTGCAGCCACGCACATTCTCTGTCATGATCAGCAGCCGAGAAAGCTGACGATAGCGTGGCAGCATCGCCTCGTCGAGCAAATCTTCCTCGCTCACAATCACCACATCGGCCAGCGGCAGATATTGTTCTGCTTCCGGCCAATCACGGGCATAAACACGGTGATCATCGGTCCAGCGGCGCAGCCAGCCCTGCGGCGTCAGCCCGATGAGGCTGTGCTGAAAATGCTGTATGATGGCCGGGTCTACTTCGTTTGCTACAGGTGCCAGATGGACAACTGCCGTTTCCGTCCAGCCAGTGGGAATATGTTCGGGTCCAATAATATCGGCCACAGTGTCGATGAGCTGGGTACGGCCGTCTGGCCCATAAATATTCTCAAACGTCGTGGTGTTGGCCGAGGGGACCACCTCGACCGTAAGATCGGTCAAATCATGAAGCCCTTCGTAATCGGGTTGGCAGCTGGTGAGAACGGCCGTACGGCGGCCCAACGCCTGCGCTACCCGCCCAGAGTAGGAAACCGTGCCGCCCACCAGGTTGCCCGTTGGCGTCACGTCCCGCGTCACGTGTCCAATTACTAAATAATCCAGCTTCATCACGCCCGCGATTCTAACATGCCGCATGGTTATAGGCGAGTACAGACGGGCCTGGCCAGCGCAGTTTAGCCAATTGAGTTGGGCAATCTATTTGCCATCTTTCGCCCTAGCAGTTATCTTTTTAGCATTCGCTATCCAACTTGTGCAAAGGGTAATCTACCCAAGGAGAGTTATATGTCGCAAAAAATGAAAACGAAGCTGGTCCATATCGCTGTTGTTACGGGTTTGCTATTGGTGTTCTTCTCTGCCCCCATGATTCCTGGAACGAACGGCGACTGTTCCGTACCGACTTTAACCTGTGGCGGCGGCTAATTCAGACCTTTAGCCAAAACGACAATCTTTTTCCATCATTCCTGTCCCTGTGAGCCTCATCGCTGCCATTTTGATCATTATTTCTGCGTTTATGCATGCAGGGTGGAACTTCATCAGCCAGCGGCGCAGCCCGTCGCTGGCGTTTTTCTTTGTAACGGCCGTTTGCGCCGCCTTCACCATTTCACCCATCCTGTTCATTCACCGGGACGTGTTGCGCTTGTTGCCAACGGCCGTTTGGGGATTGGTGCTGGCAACCGGCGTGGCCCAAGCCATCTACTTCTTTGGTCTGGCGGGTGCGTACCGTCGGGGCGACATCTCCCTGGCGTATCCGCTGGCCCGCGCCTTGCCCGTGCTCCTCGTCGCCAGCGTGAGCTTGCTGCTGGGCAACAGCGGCGACATTGGCCGCTTAGGCTTGTTCGGCATGGTGCTAATCACCGCGGGCTGCATCATCTTGCCGCTGCCCAATTTTCAGGAACTGCGCCCACAAAATTACCAGGATGCTGTCATCCTCATGGCGCTGGTGGCCGCCATTGGCACCACGGGCTATACCCTGCTCGATGACCAGGCACTACGCCAAATGCGCGCCGCCATTCCGCTGGAGAACAGCCAAATCACGCTGCTGTTCATCTCTTTGCAAACCAGCAGCACCGCCCTCATGCTAGGGCTGGCGACCCTGTTTTCACCTGCGGAGCGCCGCCAACTGCGCCAAATTGGGCAAAATCGCTCTTTGCTTTTGACCGGTTTGCTGACCGGTGTAATCATTATGGCCACGTACGGGCTGGTTTTGGCAGCAATGGCCTACGTGACAAATGTGAGTTATGTCGCCGCCTTCCGCCAGCTCAGCATTCCTATCGGCGCGGTGCTGGGGCTGACGTTGCAGCAAGAGCCACGCTACCCACCCAAGCTGATTGGTATTGGTATTGTTTCCATTGGCTTGGTCTTGGTAGGCATTGGTTGATTGATATATTCATCTGTCATTCCCGTGAAAACGGGAATCCATTAAAGGGGAACAGTTTTCAACATGAGCCAGTCAAAACAGTTTGTACTTTTTTTAATCGATGGGATGCGCCCCGATGGGCTAATGCAGGCCGATACGCCGGTGATGGATCGCCTGCTGGCTGCCGGGGCACACACGCTCACCGCCCAAACCGTCATGCCCTCGATGACGCTGCCCTGCCACACGTCGCTGTTTTTGGGCGTACGGCCGTCTCGTCACGGCATCACCACCAACATTTGGACTCCTCAGGTGCGCCCCATCCCCGGTCTGTTTGACGTGCTGCAAGACGCCCGCCTCACCACCGCCTTCTTCTACAACTGGGAAGAGCTGCGCGATTTGGGCCGTCCGGGGGCACTCAACGCCTCGTTTATGGTGAAGGATACAACGGGGGATGGTGGGGCAGATACGGCCGTTGCCCAACTGGCCTCACACTGGCTGGCGAATAACCCATTCAACTTTGCCTTCATCTACCTGGGCGGTACAGACATTGCCGGGCACGCCTGGGGCTGGATGAGCGAGCCGTACCTGCAAGCCATTGCCCACGCCGACCGCTGCATCGGCACGGTGCTGGAGGCGCTGCCGCTAGACTGCACCATCATGGTTACCAGCGACCACGGTGGCCACGAGCAAATGCACGGCACCGACTGCCCCGAAGACATGACCACGCCGCTGCTCCTGGCTGGGCCAGAGATCCCGGCAAGCGGCCGCCTTACCCAGTCCGTTCAGATCACCGACATTGCGCCCACCATTACTCACCACTTCGGCATCGCCGCGCCCAAAGAATGGATTGGCCAGCCAATCTTGCCAAATACCAAGCCATAGTTTGGCAAAGCCCACCAGCAGCTAGTACCTCTGGGTTTGGTTTTGCGTGAAATTTGCGCAATTTTGGATTGCTCTCTTATACATCCTTGCTAGAATGACCTGGACAATTCACACTAGAGGAAAATATTATGCTCTCAATCGTTTATGCCAGCTCTGCCGTACGCCTGTTTAACCGCCAGGAACTTGTTGATCTGCTGGAGTACAGCCGAGAAATGAATGTAGAAAATGACATCACGGGAATGCTGCTGTACCGGGGCGGCAATTTCATTCAGGTGATTGAGGGCGAGGATGAAGCTGTGTTACAGCTTTATAATAATATCAAGGCCGACCCCCGTCACAAAGATGTGACGTTGCTGTCACAAGACCCCATCGCCAAGCGCCAATTCCCCGACTGGCGCATGGGTTTCCGCAATATCGATCAGATGAGCGAAGAGGAATTAGCCGGATTTTCCAGCTTTTTGGAGAATGATTTCAGCCCAGCTTATTTTAAGGATAAGCCAACTCGTGCCTACATCTTACTGCTAAGCTTCAAAGACTCAATGACCGATTAAGCGCCACCCACAAAGTTCCGGCATATTGACCTAAAAACACAGAGTTCGCAGATTGAAAAGATTCAGAATCTAGGCAATCTGCGAACTGTTGATAAAAACTTCGACTTTAGCTGATCCAGTTTGGTCTTTTAACCCGTATTTTTCAACCCAGATGCAATTCCGTTAATCGTTAAAAAGATGGCGTGCAGCAGCTGCTGCGCCTTAGGGCTGTCTTTTTCTGGCAAGAAGCGCAGCCGCCGCAGCAGGGCCACCTGCACAAAATTCAGCGGATCCACATACGGATTGCGCTGTCGCACCGAGCGTTGCAGCACCGGATCGTTGTCCAGCAGTTCCCGCTGACCCGTCACCCGCAAAATCCAGCTTACCGTACGGCCGAATGAGCTTTCGATCTCGCCAAAAATCTTGTCCCGAATCGCTTCGTCATCTACCAGATTGGCATACAGTTTAGCGATGCCCATGTCGGCTTTGGCCAGCGACACCTGGGCATTGTCAATCACCACCTGGAAGAAAGGCCATTTGCGGTACATCTCGTGCAGGCGATGCAGATGCTCCGGCGACTGGCTGCCGTATGCTTCCAGCGCTTCGCCAAGCCCATACCAGCCGGGCAGCACATGGCGGCTTTGCATCCAGCTAAAGCCCCAGGGGATGGCCCGCAAACTATCAAACGTGGCTTTGGCGGTGCGGCGCGACGGCCGGCTGCCGATGCGCATCTGGCTAATTTCGGTGATCGGCGTGGCTGCGTCCCAATATTCCAACAGTTCCGGCGTTTCGTAAATAAGACGACGGTAAGTGCGGTAAGAAACGGCCGCTAATTCATCCATCGCCTCACGCCACTCATCCTGCGGCTGGGTGGTGCCACCATGCCGCTGATCCACGCTGGCCATGAGGGTGGCGTGCACCACCTGCTCCAGATGGCGGCGGGCTACGGCAGGATGCCCGTACCGCTCGTCGATCACTTCGCCCTGCTCGGTAATGCGGATACGGCCGTTTACCGACCCCGGTGGTTGCGCCAAAATCGCTCGATTCGCGGGGCCACCACCGCGGGCAATCGTGCCGCCGCGCCCGTGAAACAGCATGATGTTGACATTATGCTGGGCACAGGTTTGGGCCAACGCTTCTTGCGCCTGGTACAGCTCCCAGTTGGCCGCCATGTAGCCTGCATCTTTGTTGCTATCGGAGTAGCCAATCATGATCGTTTGATCTCGCTTAACCCGCTCCAGATGGGGTGCATAAGCCGGATGGGTGAACAGTGCCGTCATGATGTCGGGCGCATTGCGCAGGTCCGTGCGCGTTTCAAACAGGGGCACGAAGGTCAGCCCTTCTTCTTCGCGATTGGCATCCAGGCAAATGCCGTGCCATTTGGCCAGCAGCAGCGGCGTGAGAATATCCTCCGGCCCGTGGGTCATGCTGACGATATACGGGCCAATCAGCTCCGCGCCATAAAAATCGAAGGCGCGGTACAAAATTTGGAACAGCGCCAAAGTTTCTTCCGTTTCGGGTGACAGGTCGGTAAGCTGGCTCAAATCCGGGTTGGGCGACGCCAGCAAATTGGAGAGGATGTGGGCGCGTTCGTCGGGAGCCAGCTGCCCAAAACCATCATGCAGGTTGAGTTTGCGCAAGAGTTCGTCGAGAACGGCCGTGTTGTAATCACTGTATTGGCGAATGTCCAGGCGGGCCACGTGCAGACCAAATACCTGGGCCTGCCGCCGCATCCGCGCCAGCTGGTCAGCCGCCAGATCGCCCAAATTATTTTCGCGCAGCGTTTTATCCATCAGGTCTAGCGGCCCCAGCAAATCCTTCATGCTGCGCACGCGCAGCGGCGGATTGGCCTCGCCTTTAAGCCGGGCCACCATGTCGCCAGCGGCGGCAGCGGCCAAATCCTCAGCCAGCGCAGCAGCCCACAGGCGGTATGGCTCATTGGGGTACCGGTTCTGCAAAAAGGAGAGATGGTCGGAGCGGTTTTGCACCTCGGCCAGCGCATCCATGAACACGTCGGGGATGGGTGCCAATGTTTCAGACACGGTCAGAGATCGGTTGAGCCGGGTGGCCGCTTCACGATGCTCCACCACGGCCAAACCACGATGCAGCCGCAGCGTCTCAGCCGTGACATCGGCCGTGACGTTAGGATTACCATCCCGATCCCCGCCAATCCACGAGCCAAACGTGAGAAAACGCTTGGGCGGGGCGATAGTTGGATAAAGTTCAGCGAGCACCCTGGCCATGCTGGCATACACTTCGGGGATGGTGTCCCAAATGGTGGTGTTCATGTAGTAGAGGCCGGTTTTGACCTCATCGGTGACGGTGATAACGGCCGTTCTCGTTCGATTGGTCAGCCATAGCGCCGTCACTTCGGCCTGGATGCTGGTCATCAGGTCGGCCTGCTCCGTTGGCAGCAAATCGCGCACGTGCAGGTCGGTCAGCGCCGAGGAAATGCGGCGTAGCTTGGAAAGCACCGTCCGGCGCTTGGCCTGGGTGGGATGAGCGGTGAAGACCAGCTCCACGTGCAGCTTGTTCAGCAGCTTTTCCATTTCGTAGGCGTCTACACCCAACTGGTGCAGTTGGGCAATGGCCGCAGCCACGGACTCTTTGAGCGGTTGGGGATGGGCCTTGCGCTCGCGGTCGCGCAGCACACGCACCCGGTTCTGCTCCTCGGCCAGATTCACCAGCTCAAAGTAGTTGGCAAACGCCCGCGACAGCAGTTCGGCTTTTTCCACGCTCAGCCCATTGACAATTTGCGCCATGCGGGCGTCAATTTCCGGGCTGGCATCCATGCGCCGCGCCTTCGCCAGCGCCCGAATGCTTTCTTCCAACTCAAACACCTCAACACCTGCCTGGCGGCGAATCACCTGGCCCAGAATATCACCAAGGAGGTGGATGTCTTCGCTTAGCTGTTTTTGGCTTTTATTTTGTTTGGCCATTTTTCTTCACTTTTGGGGAAAGTGAAAAGTAAAGAGTATAGGCTACTCACTTTTCACTATTCACTTCTCACTCTGCTTCTTATAGTTTTCATAGTGGTAGAACGCCGCAACAACGAGAGCATGAGTGATACGGCCGTTCCCAATCATCCCTGGTATGTCATCAATCGGCACCAGCTCTACCGCAATATCTTCCGCGCCATCAAACTGGGGCGCCTGCTGCCAGCGGGCGTTCAGCGCCAGGTAGGTGTAACAGCGGTTGTCCAAAAATGCCGGATTGGGGTCCACCGTGCCGATGTGAATAACTTCTTCCGCCGCGTAGCCCGTCTCCTCCAGCAGCTCCCGCCGAATGGCTTCGGCTGGATCATTTTCGTGGGGGTCTACCATGCCACCGGGGATTTCTAGCGTCACTCGCTCTGTGCCGTGACGGAATTGGTGGATGAGCACCACCTGGTTTTCCGGCGTTAGCGCTACCACATTCACCCAGTCGGGCGATTGCAGCACAAAAAAACTGTGCTCCGCGCCTGTGCGCGGCGATCGGCGCACATCGCGTCGCATTTTGAAGATGCGGTAATTGGCTATTTCTTCACTGTCGAGTTTTTCCCAGTCTTCTACCATAAGGGATGGTTATACGGCAATTCGCGTTCACGAACAACATCGAATTAAAAGCAGAACACGAATGGCACGAATGGCACGAATTGACGAATAAGACGAATAAAACAGGTAAACATTCGTGCCATTCGTTCAATTGTCTGATTCGTGTTCCAAAATTTGACGAAACGTGAGGCGGCGTTTAGACTGGTTGATTCGGTCAGCCGCGTAGGGGCGAGGCAGTTGGAAGCAAGCAGGGTCCAACGAAGCCAACACACTACCAACTGCCTCGCCCTTACCTGATAAAGGAGGTGAACCATGATTGTGGGGATGGATTTTGGGACCACAAATTCAGGGATGGCGGCGTACGACGGCCGTTCCGTGAACATCTTACCCCTCGATCCAGCCAACAGTAACCCGCGCGTCGCCCGCACTGCCCTTTACATCACCAACGAGCAGCAAATCTACATCGGGCGCGACGCCCTAAACCGGTATTTTGCGCAAAATATCGGCCGTCCCGTCAAAACCAGGAAGGTGTGGATTGGCGAGATCGAAATTCGTGGCGCCGACATGCACTACGTCACCGACGTCTATGTGTACGTTGATCTCTTCTCGCCCGGGCGACTATTGCTTTCTATCAAAACCAGCCTGCGCGACAGCGACTATCCCGGCACCGTCATCGGCCAGCACTATTACTCGCTAGAAAACCTCATCGCTCTCTACCTCAACATCACCAAAACCCGCGCCGAACAGCATTTGGGACGACCGCTCAAGCAGGTGGTGCTGGGCCGCCCCGTCCGCTTTGCCACCGACCCCGTGAAGGACCGACTGGCGCAGGTGCGGCTGCTGCAAGCGGCATTTCAGGCGGGCTATGAGACCGTCTACCTCCAGCCGGAACCGATCGCCGCTGCCTACAGCTACGAAGCCAGCATCGACTCGCCGCAAAACGTGCTGGTGTTTGACTTTGGCGGTGGTACGTTAGACCTGACGGTGATGCGCCTGGGCGAACGCGTCAGCCAGCGGGTGCTGGCCACGGGCGGTATTCCGGTAGCCGGTGATGTGTTCGACCAGAAGCTGGTACGCGCCAAGCTGCCGCGCCACTTTGGTGAAGGTAGCTATTTTGGCCCCCGCCACAAAGCGCTCACCATTCCCACCTGGATTTACGACGCGTTTTCCAGCTGGCAAACCATTTTGGAGCTGCAAACGGCCGAAAATAAAAAGATGCTGCGCGACATTGCCCAAACTGCCCAGCGTCGCTACCAGATCGAGGCGCTGGAAAGCCTGGTATCCAGCAACTACGGCCTGCAAATGTTCGACATTGTGGAGCAAGCCAAGCGCACGCTATCCGACAAACGCGGCTCGACGATTACCCTGGAAGGACCGGGCTTCAAGGTACAGGAATTTGTGACCCGCTCCGAATTTGAGACGATCATTCGCGCCGAAATCCAGGCCATCGACGCCCACATCGACGAAACGATGGCCGCCTCGGGCCTAAAGGCTGAGCAAATTGACGCGGTGATTCGCACGGGTGGCTCCAGCCAGATTCCCGCCTTTGACGAGATGCTGCAACGCAAGTTTGGCGCAGACAAGGTGCGCCGCGTGGATACGTTTAGCAGCGTCACCGCCGGGCTGGGTATTTTTGCCCAAGGATTAGAGGCCGGCACAGAAACCACCCAGGCTTACACTCACACGGACGTAGATCCCATCAAACCAGCCGAAACGAGCCGTCCAAAAGTAAGCCCGGCCAACATCGAAGTGCTGCGGCGGCGCATTCAGGTGCAGGAAGGGGTGATCACCGCCGAATCGGCCGAGTCGGACCAGGCGCTGGTGGTGCTGGGGAATGATAAGACGGTAACGGCCGTTCCTCTACCAAATATTTTTAACCGCGAAGGACGCGAAGGACGCAGAGAGCACGGAGAAGTGGGAGAGCAGAGAGATTTAGAGGATACATCGGTGCCATCTGTGGATTTGAGTGATTTAGAGCTCCCACAAAATGGCCAACGCGCCATTACCGCCGATTGGGATGAGCAGCTGCTGATCGTGACTTCCACGTACCGCTTTTTGCTGCTAACGCCGCGCCAGATGGCCGAACAGCAGGTGGCGCGTGTCTCGCTCAGCCAGGTGTTCCAGCTAGGCGAACGGGAAGTGCTGTGTACCGTGGCGCGTTGGCGCAAAATCAAGCAGCAAGAGAAGCTGCTCCTGGTAACGTCGGCGGGAGTGGCACGGCCGTATCCCACCCGCGTCATGATCGAAAGCATTGAAGCGCCCGTGCCGCTGATGTTTGACAATCCCCTGCCTGGCGTGCCCATCTTTGTTGATGGCGCAGAGGGCGATGAAACATTGCTGCTCATCACTCGTGGCGGCAAAGGATTGCGGACCCAGGTGAGCCAACTGCGCGGTTCGGGCACGCAGCTGATGAATGTGGCCAAGGGCGACCGGGTGGAAACGGCCGTTCTCTGCCAACCCGCTGACCCCATTTTGCTCATCACCAGCGACGGATACGGCCGTCAGCTGCTGGCGGAGTGGGTGCCCCAGCCGGAAAAAGACAACGACAAGGGCAAATCGCTCATTGCCCGACGCAGCGATCTCATGGCGGCCGTGGCCAGTGCCGAGGACACGGCGCTGCCGTTACTCACTTCACAACAACTCATTTGGCTGGAAAACGGCCGTCCCCCCCTGGACGACAGCAGCAAAACCGCCCCCCTGCTCAAGCTACGCAAAAACGAAACAGTCCTCACAGTAATCGGTAATCAGTAATCGGTTATCGGTAAACCGACCACCGATTACCGTTCACCGATTACCACGCCCCTTCCGGCGTACCGTGAATCGCCATCTCAATCAGCTGATCGGCCGTCAGCGCATCATCCATCTTCTCCTGCATGCGCTCGGCAAATTTGGTGGAGACGCCGTGAATTTGCATGGTGATGAGATCATCGGCCGTTAGCGTTTTGCCCAGGATTTCCTGCATCTTTTGGGCATATTGGGGCCGCACCCCATGAATGCGCATCGTCACCAGCGATTCCGCTGAAATGTCAGGCAGGTGCAAATCCATGATAGCCGCCGCGTAATGTGAATCCACGCCATGAATCCGCATGTGGACCAGCTGATCGGCGTCCAAATCGGGCAGGCCCAGGCTGACCATCGTCTTGATAAACTCAGCCGATACGTTGTGAATGCCCATGTTGATGATCGTGTCCAGATTGAATGGGCCAAGATCGGTTGCTTGCAGCTGCTGGATGAGGTCCGGGCGAATGTTGTGGATGCCTAGCTGGACAATCTGGTCAATGGTCAGGTCAGTCAGCCCCATGCTGCGCACCTCACGGACGAGATTCGGCCGTACGTTGTGAATGCCTAACTGCACCACATCGTCTACGGTTAAGTCATCCAGCCCCAGGGCGCGAATTTCCTGAATCATCTCCGGGCGGACGCGGTGAATACTCAACTGAACGATGTCGTCCACGGTGAGGTCAGTAAGTCCCAGCGCCTGCACCTGTCGCAGATATTCGGGGCGCACGTTGTGTACGCCCAGCTGCACCACATCATCAACCGAGAGTTGATGGGCCAGACCCAGGCTGCGCACCTCGACAATCAGCTCGGGACGCACGCGATGAATGGCCATCTGCACAATGTCGTCTACGGAGAGGTCCGTCAGACCGGCTTCTTGCAGCTGCTTTACGTAGGCGGGGCGCACGTGGTGAATTTGCAGCTGCCACAGCTCATCCTCGCTTAAATCTTTGAGCCCAACCTGGGCCATCGCTTCAGTAAACTGCGCCGATACCCGAAAATGGTTGTGCTGCCGTCCATCGCGAGGAACGTCGGGCACCTCCACAATTTTGTGCACCTGGTGGGTGATGGTTGGCGGCGTCACCATTTTGGGCGGCAAGGGCGGGACCGGGGGCACCGGTTTGGTCTCGCTGCTAGCCAGGGCATCCAACAAAACATTCGCTTCTTCGGCCGAAATTTTGCCTTCGGCCAGCATGGTTAAAATCATCTTGCGTTCGTCGCTCATTTTCGTCTCCTTCGTAAATCGGATTGTTAATCCGATAGTCGGATTAGCAATCCGACCTACGATTTTCATTAGAACTGCGGCAGGTTAGGTTACAGCAGTTGAATCGTTTCTTGGAACAGCTCGTCATCCACGCCTTCGATGGCCATTTGGACAAAGGTATCGCCGTCAAGTTCGTGGATAAAATCGGCCGTTTTCATTTTCTCGATGAAATTGATATCCACGCCTTCAACACCTAGCTGCACGATATGGTCGCCGGTAAGGCCGGGCAGGTGCAGGCCATCGACTGCGCGCAGAAAGTCCGGGTCTACCCCCTCAACCGCCAGCTGCACGATGTGATCCGCGTCGAGGGGCAGGTTTTCCAGTTCAGCCAGGGTGCGAATGAAATCGGGGTCTGTGCCTTCAATGCCCAGGGTGACGATGTGATCACCGGTAAGGGTGGCATTCTTTAGCTGGCTAACGGCCGTTATAAAGTCCGGGTCCACGCCCTCGATAGCCATCTGCACAATATGGTCGCCGGTCAGCTTGGTATGCGGCAGCTGCCGCACCGCACGAATAAAATTGGGGTCAACGCCTTCACGGTTGAGTTGAAGAATATGCTCGGCGGTGAGTTTGGGGCTGCCCTTGGGCATTTTGGTGGGTACAGGCGGCACGGGTGGCACAGCCGGTGGGGCAACCGGATGCGGGGGGATGGATACGGCCGTATCTCCCAACGCCTCTAGCAACAAATCCGCCTCATCCACGGTGATTTTACCTTTTTGCAGCATCTCTAAAATTTGGGCTCGTTCTTCCTTCATATCACGTTCTCCTTCATTTCGGCAGCAGGCAGCGGGCAACAGCACCAGAAGAGTGGTGTGGAGACGGCCGTTCCTGCAAACGGTGAATCAGTTTTCGGTTTAAGTGTTGGCTGCGTTTTATGCTGCGGGCTTCAGCTGCTTCAGCAGCTGCGCCGCTTCATGAACATCAATCTCGCCGCGATCCACCCGGGCCAGGATTTCCTGGCGGCTTTGGCGCAGCGCTTCATCGGTGGCGGCTGGTTCAACATCCTTGTTTTCAAAGCCCAGCGCCTCTACAATTTCGTTCAGGCGGTTGCGGATGGTCCAATAAGACATGCCAATCTCCCGCTCCATCTCCTTGACGTTGCCTTTGTTCTTGACAAACAGTTCCAGAAAGTGGAGATTTTCGGGGGAGAGTTTAGAAAAAATGTTGGGCGTAAATTCCCCAACGACCATCGTGCCACAGCTGCGGCAGGTTTGTTGGGTTACGACCAGCTCACCGGCACAGGCGGGGCATTTTTCGAGCAACTTGCGCATGAACAAAATCCTTCTCAGTGCAATAACTTTTCAAAATAATTAAACAATGTTGGCAATATACACAAAAATTTTGGCATTGTCAACAAAAATTTTGGCAAAAATACTTAATTGGCCCAAATTTCGCAAAATCTGGGCCAATTAAGAACAGTTATGTCTACTTCAGGCTCAAAACAATCCCGGCCACGGTAAAATAGATAAACAGACCGGTCGCATCCACCAGCGTTGTCATGGCCGGGCCAGACACCACCGTCGGATCGATCTTCAACTTATGCGCCAGCAGCGGCAGCACCGACCCCAACACATTGGCCCATACCACGATCACAAAGATGGCCGCAGCCACCGTCAGCGCCACGCCCGACCCGGTATGCCACAAAAGGGCACGGCCGTATGCCACAACGCCCATCCCCAGGCCCAACAACAAACCAACCTGCAATTCGTGCCACAATGGTTTGAACACCTTCTTTTTGTCCATTTCCCCCAAGGCCAATGCACGAATGATGGTGCTGGTGGTTTGCGAACCAGCATTGCCGCCCGTGCCAATGAGCAAGGGAATGAAAAACGCCAGGGAAACAACCGTAGCCAGTTCCTCCTCAAAGTGGCGCAGCACGGTGCCGGTTAACGTTTCAGTGATAAACAACAGCAGCAGCCAGCCTATCCGCTTGCGGAACACAGTGAGAGCGGTTGTTTCCAGATAGGGCTTGTCCAACGGCTCAGATGCACCCAAGCGTTGGATATCTTCAGTTGCTTCCTGCACCAGCACGTCAATCACGTCGTCTACGGTTATTACCCCAACCAACGAGCCATCATCAGCAACAACCGGCAGCGCCAGCAAATCATAGCGGGCGACCAACCGGGCCACTTGCTCCTGATCCACCCCCACCGGCACAGAGATGACTTCCTGGTCCATCACATCTTTGAGCATGGCCGAGGGCGCGGCCATCACGAGTTGGCGAAAGCTAATCTCGCCCGAAAGCTTGCCGTGTTGATCCACGATGAAGAGTTGATAGATTTCTTCAGAGTCCGGCTTGAGCGTGCGAATGGCATCCAGGGCGTCGGCCACCGTCATGCGGCGGCGCAAAACCAGGTGCGAAGAGGTCATGAGACCCCCGGCACTGTCTTGCGGGTGAACTAGCAACGGCCGTACTTCGTTCGGGTCTTCTAGTTGCGATAAAATCGTATCAACTTGAGCCTCTTGCAGCTCAGCCAGCAGATCAGCCGCCTCATCCGGCTCCATCGCATCGACAATTCGGGCCAGATCATCAAGCGCCAGGTTGTCAATTAGACGCGCCGCATCTTCATCAGCCATTTCTTCCAGAATATCGGCCGAATCACCGGGGTCTAATTGGGGCAGCAGCGCTGTCTGTTCCGCTGTATCTAATTCCGAGAACAGATCAGCCTGATCCGGCGCGCGCAGCGACTCGATTAGCGCCACAGCGCTAGCGAGATCACCCTGCTCAAGCAGAGCGCGCACCTGTGCCAATACATCATCAAGAGTTACCTGTAACATTGGACACCTCCAGGATATGGATTCCCTGGAGGCGGAAAAGGAGCTGCCAACCAGGGGAATTTATTTAGTTGGCAGGTCTGGCCACCGTCTAGGACTAGGGCCAGGGTCAGAAAGTTGGTTCATTTCCTTATTTCGGCTCACTGATAGAGTCTGATAAATTATGCAAAGAACTGCTGATTGGAATTATAGACCTGTTCTCATTCCGCACAATAGTTCGTCACCTACGAAATTGTTTGTCAGTGGCAATTAAGGGGCAATTATTCTCATGGGTGGACAGCCTAAGCGTGTTTGTATAAACTAATTTATTCAGTTAGATGATTATCTAACGAAGCAGCTATTCCGGGGCTGTGTACTGGGATTAATTGTACTATCTTGGAGGACAAATTTATGAAGGAAGATACCGTCTATCGACGATTGCTGAGGTATCTGAAGCCCTATTGGAAGCAGGTGCTTCTGGCTTACCTCTCCATGCTATTTGCCACCCTGCTCAACTTATTTGTGCCGCAAATTATTAAAGACGCCATCGACAACGGCCTGACCGCTGGCGAAGCCCGCGCTTTGTTTGTGGCCGGAGGCATCATTTTGGGCATTGCGGTGGTGCGTGGCATCGCCGGGTACGGCCAGTTTTTCTACGGCGAGTGGCTCACCCATCGCGTTTCTTACGATCTGCGCAACGATTTTTACAACAGCGTCCAAGCGCTGCCTTTTAGCTTTCACGATCGCACCCTAACTGGCGATCTCATGAGCCGGGCCACGAGCGATATTGCCGAAACAGAGCGCTTTGTCGGCTCTGGGCTGATGGGGCTAATTTCCACCATCTTGCTGCTGCTGGGTGTGATTGTGGCCATGCTGTTGGAATCGGTTCAGCTTTCCCTGCTGGGGCTTATCCCTGTGCCGCTGCTCATCTACGCCACGATCCGCTTTGGCAACACGGTTCGCCCCATGTTTAACCTGATTCAAGAGCAGATGGGGACGCTCTCCTCAATCATGCAGGAAAGCATGACGGGAATCCACGTGGTGAAAGCGTTTGCCCGTGAACCACACGAGCTGGCCAAATTTGATGAGCAAAATAACGAATGGTTCGATCGCCGCTATGGCCTCATTAAGGTGTGGGCTAACAACTGGCCGCTGTTTACCTTTTTGGTTGCCGCGTCTATTTTCTTGCTGCTGTGGTTTGGCGGTCCGGCAGCGCTAGACGGCCGTATCACCGTAGGCACATTGTTTGCCCTCATCTCTTACGTGCTGATGTTGGGTGCGCCGGTACAGCGATTAGGCTTCTTGGTGAATCTGGCGGCTACTGCCGGAGCCAGCTCCAAGCGCGTCTTTGACATCATCGACACGCCCAGCGAAATTGAAGAGGCAGAAGATGCCGTCTGGCTGGAGCGGTTGGATGGAGGCGTTGCGTTCGAGGATGTGTACTTTGCGTATCGTGAAGACAGGTCTATTTTGGAAGCGATTTCTTTCCAGGCAAAGCCTGGCCAAACGGTAGCCCTAATCGGCCCCACCGGTTCCGGCAAATCGACCATCACCAACTTAATTCCCCGCTTTTACGATGCAACCTCAGGCCAAATTTTGGTTGATGGTGTAGATGTACGCTCAGTACAGGTACAGTCACTGCGACGGCAAATTGGCATTGTGTTGCAAGATCCGTTTTTGTTTAGCCAGACAGTGGCCGAAAACATCGCCTACGGCCGTCCCAATGCCCCAATGGATGAAATTATCGCTGCCGCCAAAGCGGCCCGCGCCCACGGCTTCATCTCTGAAATGCCCGATGGCTACGACACGCGCGTTGGCGAACGTGGCGTCACGCTCAGCGGCGGGCAGAAGCAGCGCATTGCCATTGCCCGCGCCCTGATTACTGATCCGCGCATCTTGATTTTGGACGACTCCACGAGCAGTGTAGACACCGAAACCGAGCATCTCATCCAGGAAGCGCTGGCGGTGTTGATGGAAGGGCGCACAACATTTGTCATCGCCCAGCGGCTGCTGACGCTGAAAAATGCGGACCAGATTCTGGTGTTGGACAACGGCCGTATCGTCCAGCGTGGCTCTCACCAACAGCTCCTGACCGAGGGTGGTCTTTACCGCCAAATCTATGATTTACAGCTCAAAGACCAGGAAGCGTTTGTGGCTCTGGAAGCGGAAATGGAAGGAGGTGCCCGATGACCATTCAACCCAAGCAGCAAAAAAATGGGAACCGCAACGGCCGTTCCCATGAAAAAGAATTTGATCCCCGCGTCGGCATCGAGGAACAGGAACGGCGCGACCGTGAAGAGCGCATCCGGGCACTGCTTAAGGAAGATGATGACGATATGTTGGGCAAGGCGTACGACGGCCGTTTGGTCCGGCGGTTGTTGGGGTATATGCGGCCGTACATGTCCCAGCTCATCCTGGCCATTGTACTCATGATCAGCAGCTCCTTGCTGGCGGTGGCCCAACCATCCATCGTGGGCAAGGCCATCGACGACGGCATTCGCGCCAACCAATTTGGCACCCTGCGGCTGTGGACGGGCTTGTTTGCCGCGGCAGCCCTCAGCGAATGGGTCACTAACCGGTTCCGCATCGCCGTCATGGCCTACGTTGGCACCAAGGTAGTCGCCGATTACCGCAGCGATTTGTTCCGCCACCTGCACACGCTGTCGCTCAACTTTCACAACAACTACAGCGTAGGCCGCCTGATGAGCCGCCTGATTAGCGATGTGGGCGTGCTGCAAGACTTCATCACCTGGTCAATCACCGGCCTGTTCCGCTCCTTTTTCACGCTGACGGGTATTATCATTGCCATGCTGATTTTGAACTGGCGGCTGGCCCTGGTGACCTTTGCCGTGCTCCCGCTGATGGTAGCCTTGACCAACTACTGGCGAACGCGGGTGCGCGGCGCTTACCGGGCCACGCGGCAGCGGCTGTCGCTCATCAATGGCTACCTGAACGAATCCATTTCTGGCATTCGCGTCACCAAAAGCTTCAACCGCGAAGCCAAAAACAGCCAGCACTTTGACGATCTCAACTACTCCTTCTTCGATGCCAACGTAGATGCCAGCCGTCTGGCGGCCATCTTCTTCCCTGGGGTTGATTTTATGGGGTCATTGGCCACGGCACTGGTTGTGGGCATCGGCGGTTATCTGGTGCTGGGCGATGCGCTCACCACAGGGACGCTGGTGGCCTTTGTGCTATACATCGACCGTTTCTTCGACCCGATTCGCGAACTGGCACAGCGGTACAACACCTTCCAGGCAACAATGGCTGCCAGCGAGCGCGTCTTTGGCCTGCTGGACACCAAGCCCGATCTGCTGGATGCACCGGACGCCCACCCCTTGCCACCCGTACAAGGGCATGTCGCTTTCAGTGATGTGAAGTTTAGCTATCAGGATGGCGTGCCGGTATTGCAAGGCATTACGCTAAAAGCCAAACCAGGCCAGCGCATCGCGCTGGTCGGCGAGACTGGCGCGGGTAAAAGTACCATCATCCGGCTCATCTCGCGCTTTTTTGACATCACGGATGGCTCGCTACAAATTGATGGCCACGAGGTAAGCCAGGTAACACAGTCAAGTTTGCGCAGTCAGTTGGGGATTGTTCTGCAAGATACGTTCCTGTTTACGGGCACGATTGAGGACAATATTCGTTACGGCCGTCTTGAGGCCACCGATGCAGAAGTGATTGCCGCCGCAACGGCCGTTGGTGCCGATGACTTCATTCGCAAGCTGCCAGAAGGGTACCGCACGGAAGTGGGCGAAAACGGGGTCAACCTCAGCGTTGGCCAGCGGCAGATTCTCTCCTTTGCCCGCGCCCTACTGGCCGATCCGCGCATCCTCATCCTCGATGAGGCCACCAGCAGCGTAGACACCACCACCGAAAAAGTGATCCAGCAGGCCCTGGACAAGCTGATGGAAGGACGCACCAGTTTTGTCATTGCCCACCGGCTCAGCACGATTGTGGGGGCCGACCAGATTGTGGTGCTGGATCACGGCCGTATTGTTGAGCAAGGCACCCATGAAGAACTGCTGGCGCAAAAAGGCCGCTACTACAACTTGTACACTATGCAGTGGGCGGCTCAAGAAACAAAAAACCACTTCAGCCAAAACTAAAGAGCTTTACACAAAATAAAAAGCGCACCGGAAAATGGTGCGCTTTTTTTGTAATTTATTGAAGTTGCTGCGTTTAGTTGCCAGGAATCTGCAACGTCTGGCCCACGTAAATCACGTAGGGTGACGTCAGATTGTTGGCCTCGGCAATGGCAGGCCAGGCAACGCCGTACTGCAAAGAAATCAGGAAGAGGGTTTCACCCGGTTTCACCACATGTGAAAATGCGGGTGCTGGTCCTGGCGTATTCACCGGAATTTTAAGCTCGCTGCCCACGGTGATCATGTTCGGATTAACCAGCCCGTTAGCCTCGGCAATTTGCACCCAGCTGATGCCAAAGCGCAAACCAATGCGGAACAGATTATCCCCTGGCTGTACGATGTAAGTCGTTTCCGTCTGCGGAGATGGCGTGGGGGCAGGCGTTGGGCTAGAAGAGCCACCCGGCAGCGTAAGCACCTGTCCAACCGTCAACATATTGGGGTTAGCCAGGTTGTTAGCACTGGCAATGGCCACCCAAGAAATGCCATACTTCAGACCGATCCGATACAGGTTTTCCCCGGCGGCTACGGTGTGTGTAGCTGGGATAGTCGTCGTGGTAGTAGTATCGCCCGCAGTGGTATCGGTGGCTGTGTCATCGGCGGTTGTATCGCCAGTTGTGTCCGTAGCATCACCAGCACCGCCGCCTGCTTCGCTGCTATCGTCTTGTGTGCTGTCGCCTGTATCCGTGGTCGTGTCACCGCTCGTGTCGGTGGTGGTGCCATCGCCACTGGTATCGGTCGTGTCACCTGTAGTGTCGCCAGTTGTATCCCCAGACGTATCGCCTGTGTTCCCCTCATCGGTGGTGCTGCCGTCCGTGGTGCCGGTATCGGCTGTTGTGTCACCACTGGTGTCCACGCCACCGCCAACGTCAGGGTCTTCGACCTGTTCATTTTCGTTGGCTGTGTCATCGGTACCGCCAAGCGGCCGTTCACAAGCAACCGCAAACAAACTGATTACAATCAACAATGTTAGTAAGCTAATTAAACGCCGCTGGGAAACCATCTTGTACCTCCACAAAACTGACGATTGACTCAAAAGCACCGCATGCGCCTGGGTGCTGCTGAGCGGGTTGATTTTGCCAAAATTGCCGGAAAAATCGCCCCTGCTACATTAACATAACCAATAATGCGCTTACTATAGCACGTTCCCTGCTTTACGTAAAGTTATTTGTAAAATTATTTTGATGCGTTTACCGCTTTGCCACCGACTTATTTAGCGACTGAGCCACAGGCTATGCTATAATCGCAAATAGCTTTGGCAAACTCAACCAAATCATCTGCTGTACAGCTTCACAGGTTGATGAGCCAACTGCATGTATTGAAAGCGTAAGTGAGTCAGTTTAGAGGGTAATCCGCGTATATTTTGGTTAACAGCATGGAACATTTACCGAAATTTCACCATTGCCTGCTGCGTCTGGTGTATGCTCTAAGGGCACAATGAGTCAACGATATGTTATCGTAAACGCCCTCAACCGGTGCATGAGATAAACAGGGATTTCACTTAATAACACGCGTAAGAATATTCATATAGGGTTCTTTGCAAACGGCCGTATCCACACAACATTCATCTATTTGCTGAAACGTATTGGGGGTTCTCGGAGCATCGGCTGGCTTAACCATTCTTTCAAGAAGTTATCTTTATGAGCGGTGAGTTCATTCTCATAATCGACGACAGTCGAGAAATTGTGAAACATCTAACCGAGACGGTTCTGCCCACCTTTGGCTACCGTACCATGTTCGCTTACGATGGCCAGACGGGCCTGGAACTCATTCGCGAAAAAGACCCCGATCTGGTCATGCTGGACTTTAATCTGCCGCAAATGACCGGCCTGGATGTCCTCCAGCAAATGGCGCAGGAATCGCTCAAAAATCCTGTTGTGCTAATGACCGGCTACGGTTCAGAACTCAGCGCCATCGAGGCGTTTCGCTTAGGAGCCAAAGATTACCTCATCAAGCCGTTTACAGCGGACGAAATTGTTGAAACAATTGACCGTGCCCTGGTGGAAACCCGCCTGCTGCACGACAAAGCCGAGCTGGCCGAGCAAATTCGCCGCCTGAAGGTGGAAATGAGCCGCCAGAGCAACGAAATGCGCACGTTGTCGAACATCGGCAAGGCGATCACGACCTTGTTGAGCGTGGATGAGGTGCTGCAACGGGTGCTGGAAGCGGCCACTTACCTGACCAACGCTGAAGAAAGCACTATTTGGCTGCCGGATGACGAGGGGAAACATTTACGGCCGTATGATCGCCAAACTCAGCTGTACACCAACAAAAAAGGGCCTATTCTGCCCATGGCCGATTCTCCCGCCGGAGAAGTGATGCAATCGGGACGGCCGTTGCGCCAATCATCTATGGCTGGGCAGGGCATGAAGGTCAAAACTGGCTACTTTGCCCACGCCGTGCTTTACGTGCCGCTCCAACTGCGCGGCATTAACCTGGGCGTTTTGGGCGTCAGCAATCGCTCGGCCTTCCGCGCTTTTAGCAAACAAGACGAGTTTTTGCTCTCTTTCCTGGCTGATTTTGCCGCCATTTCCCTGGAAAACGCCCGCGTCTTCCAGGCCGCCGACCAGGCGCTGGCCGCGCGGCTGGAGGAGCTAAACACCCTCATTCACATCACCCAAACCATCACCGCCTCGCTGGATTTGCAGGAGGTGATTCATCTCACCATCCAGCAAGTGCACAACAGCTGGGCCATTGAAGCGTCCTCGCTGTGGATGCTCAACGAGGCGACCCAGACTTTGCGCGTGTTGACCAACGTGGGTACGGCCGTTGAAATGGTAGAAAAGCTGGAACTCACCCTGGACCAGGGCATTGTGGGCAAGGTCGTGCGCACGGGCAAGCCCATCTACACTAATGATGTGGCCCACCATGAGAACCATTTCCGGCAGGCCGATGTAGAAACGGGGTTCAAGACGCGCTCTATCCTATGCGTGCCGCTTATTTTCCGGGGCAAGGTGGTGGGAGCCATGCAGCTGCTTAACAAAATGGAAGGTGACTTTCATGAGGGCGATCTGGAGCGGGCCAGAGCGTTGGCCACCGCGATTGCCATTGCTGTGAGCAATGCCCTGTTGTTTGATGAGGCCGAATCGCGCAAGCAGCAGTTGGAAACGACCCTGGCCTACATCAACAGCCCCATTCTCATTACCGATGCCCAGCAGCGGGTGCTGCTGTTAAACCACGAAGCCCGCCAGCGGCTACAGCTGGATGAGGACGCGATTGGACAGTCGGTAACGGCCGTTCTCCAACCCGATACCCTGGCGCAGCTCATCACCGATCCACCTGCCACACCGCCAGAGGTCACCCTACCAGATGGCTCGGTTTGGCTGCCGCAAATCGCCCAAATTCCCAACGCGGGTGTCGTAATGACCCTGCAAGATGTCACCGAACGACATGAACTGGAACAGGCCAAAACCCATTTTCTCACCAGCCTGGCCGATGACTTAAACGAGCCGCTGCACCAGCTCAAAGATTTCACTTCTCAGCTTGGCGAAACCGGGCCGCTGAACCGGGAGCAAGCCCGCCTGTCGCGGCATA
The DNA here is from genome assembly GCA_020634435.1 of Ardenticatenaceae bacterium. Taxonomy (GTDB): domain Bacteria; phylum Chloroflexota; class Anaerolineae; order Promineifilales; family Promineifilaceae; genus Leptofilum. Next base: position 337,528 of record JACKBS010000005.1, read on the forward strand.
TTCTTCAAGCCAGCGAGCAGATGATGCAGTTGTTGGTCGGGTTGATTGAACTGGCACAGGGAAACGGCCGTTTAGAAGCCAAACAACAGCCGTGTGATCTTTTCACCATTGTGGATGAAGTGGTCTGCGCGTTGCAGCCCGAAGCTGAAACACACACGGTATCCTTAGCCTTAACGGCCGAATCTGGCCAATATCAGGTGCTTGGCGATCCGGCGCAGTTGCGTCGGGCGGTGAACTGTCTGGTTAGCAACGCCATTAAACACTCCCCGCCAGGCGAAAAGGTACAGGTCACCCTAATTCCCAAGCCCCACCATGTGCTGCTTCAGGTGCAGGATCACGGCCCGGGTTTTGAGCAAAGCGATTTGCCACATATTTTCCAAAAATTTTACCAGGGCCACGCACCCGATGAAACAACCAGCGGATTGGGCTATGCCCTCACCCAGTCCATCGCCGACCTACATGGCGGCAAGTTGTGGGCGGAAAGCCGCCTGAACGAGGGCAGCACGTTTTATCTAAAGTTGCCGCTTGAACAAATCACACCTTCTTGCTCAGCTGCAAGCAAAAGCTGATTTCTCCTTATATTGATATTGACCACTATCTACTTGTTTAGATGATGACGGGTAGAATCAAGGCGTATAGGCACGTCAACCGACAGAAAAAGGCGTTCACAACGGCTATGGAGGCATAACAACGATGAATTGGCAATCATTTTTTATTGGCGTGGGTGTTGGGTTAATCAGCGCCGTGGTCGGAGCGATTGTTGAATATTTAATCGTGAGACGTCGAAGAGATCAGCAGACGGAACGGTTACCTGGCTGCATGCTGCTCGTTTCCGGCGCATTGGGGGGAATTGGCATGGTTGCCATCAGCATTTCGCTCATCACGTCTGGCGAGGTCGTGCGGATGCTTATCACTGGCCTGGGTGTGGGCGTAGGTTTTTTCGGCGGGTTTATTTTGATGATGATCGGCTGGTTTATTCTTAATCGGCCCACCGGCAACGGATAATCATAACGGACTGGCGTCGGTTACGGCCGTTCCCTCTCCACTCTCTCATGTCTAACGCAAGCTAGCCAGCGCTGCCAATACCTGATCCACTTCATCGGCCGTGTTGTAATGGTTAAAGCCAATGCGCACCAGGCCACCTTTGTCCAGCAACCCTAACCGGTCCATAACAGCCACAGCATAATAATGCCCGTGCCAGACAAAAATTCCCAGCTCGCCCAGGCGTTCAGCCACAGCCTCAGGGGAGAAACCATCTAAACTTACGGCAAAAGTAGGCGTGCGCTCATCCAGGCGCTCCACATCGGTAATGCCGTACACATGCAAGCCAGGCACCTGTGCTGCCCCTCGTAAAAAGCGCAGGCTCAAGGACATTTCATACGTCTTGGTACGCGCCATCGCCTGCACCAACCGCTCCCGCCGCGATCCGGCTTCTCCACCCAGCGTCGCCAGATAGTTGACGACGGCCGTTACCCCTGCGAGGCTCTCAAAACTTTGCGTGCCCGTTTCCCACTTGCCCGCCGGTTTGCTGGGCGCAGGACGCACTTTGTAAGCCATCAAGCCATCCAGCAGCTCATATTTGCCATACAAAATGCCCGTGTGTGGGCCAAAATATTTGTAAGCGCTGGAAATGAGGAAGTCGCAGTCAATGGCCTGCACATCGATCAGGCCGTGGGGCGCAAAATGGACAGAATCTACCAGCACCAACGCACCTGCCTTGTGGGCCAATTCAGCCGCACGCCGCACGTCACTGATGGAACCTACGGCATTGGATGCGTAGGTGATCGCCAGCAGGCGCGTCTTTTCGTTGAGCAGTTCAGGCAGAGTCTCCAGCCGTAGGGTGCAGTCGGCGGGATCAAAATCCAGCCAGCGCACCGTCACCCCCCGATCTTCAGCAGCCAACAGCCAGGGCGAAATGTTGGCGTCATGGTCCAGCCGGGTGACGATGATCTCATCGCCGGGCTGCCAGGTACGGGCCAGAGCACGGCTAATGCTGAAGTTCAGGCTGGTCATGTTCTGGCCAAAGACAATTTCGTCGGGGCGACGCGCATTGTACAGGTCCATCATGGCCAAACGGGCAGCATCGGTGATTTCATCCGTGTAGCGACTGGTAAAGAAGGGGCCGCCAGAATTGCTGCCGCCATGGTGCAGGTAGCCACTCATGGCGTCGATGACGCTTTGGGGAACCTGGGTGCCGCCGGGACCATCGAGGTAAACGGCCGTTTTCCCGTCAACTTCTAACTGTAAGGCTGGGAACTGCGCCCGCAAGGGCATGGGATCAAAAGGGGCTTGTTGTGTCATAGGGTTGGATTATAACAGCAAGATGTCCGGTGACGACTGGTTTTTCTGGTGGTGTTCCCACCAGATTTACTCAAGCACCGGGTAGTAGCGGTCAATATTGCTGGCGTTGATAAACACGTGCTGGATGTACACCGCCGGAGGCACCGACTCACCGCGCAGGATTTTCAGCGCCAGATCGATCACTTTTTCGCCATAACGCTCTGGCATGTAGGCGGTCGAGCCAATAAGCCGCGACTGCGGATCGCGAATTTCGTTACGCACCAGCCGGTCGGCACCCTGCCCCACGATGACCACATGCTCTTCCCGGTTGGCCCGGCGTGCCGCTTGCAAAGCGCCAAACGCGGCTTCATCGTTAAAGGAGACAATCGCGATGCGCTGGCTGTCGGGTAAATTTTGCAATGCTTTGGCGACACCGGCTTCGGAAACGGCCGTTGTGTTCCCACAATCAATATGATGAATACAATCGGCTTCCGGCAGTTGCGGGACAACCTCTTTTAACCCATCGAGCTGCCCCTGAATCCGAGCCTCTGGTAGTGACCCAGCCCGTGGTTCTTCCAGGATGATGAGATGGTCGAAACGGCCGTACCACTGCCGCTGAATCCACTCCCCCAAAGCCCGCCCCGCCAGATGACCGGCGCGGTAATTGTCTACGCCAAAAAAGGTCGCCCCCAGCATCGGAATATCAATGGCAATTACCGGAATGCCCGCCTGCTGGAACTTGTCCATCAGCAAGTTACCCGCCTTGTAATCGATCTGATACTCAATTACCAGATCAATATTGCGCTGGATCAGGCGGTCAGCCACCCGCAGCGCTTCTTCGCCGCTAAGCCGGTTGTTGGCCACCACCACATCAATGCTGCCCACATCTGCGGCAGCTCGCTCCAGGCTGCGCCGCACGTCCACCGCAAACGGCAGCTCTTCGCTTTGGTTGGCAAACCCAATCGTAAACTGCGCCTTCTGGCCATCCACCGTAAACGAACGCACCGTGTTTTCGCCACACACTGTCAGGTTAATTCTGGCCTGGCGCATGCGGTCCACAAATCCAGCGGGTACCGCGCTGTCCGTCAAAAAGTGGCTGATCCGCTCGGGTTTGGCAAACGGCAGGGTGCCCATCGACCCTATTTTGTTGGAGCCCACCAAGGCAATGATACGTGGAATTGAGGCCAGCATCGCCTCTTTAAGCTGCGCCTCTTCGATGTATCGCTCTGTCAGGCCAGATTCCAGATCAAAGCCAACGCAGGAAACATAGGCGGCGTGGATGTGCATATTTTTCAGCATTTCCAGCCCGAGCAGCCCGGTGGTGGCATTGCCGCTGCGGTTGAGCATACCGCCCACCAACACCACCGTGTGGCTGGTGTTCCGCGCCACCTGTCGGGCCGTTTCCAGCCCGTTGGTGACAATGGTTAATCGCTTGTGTTCACGCAAATAGGGGATCATGAACTGGACGGTGGTGCTGGCATCCAGCAAAATGGTGCTGCCCTCGTCCACCATTTCTGCCGCCCAACGCGCAATGCGCTGTTTAACTTCAGCATTGGCCACCTGCGTCAGACCCGGCAGCGGAGTCTCCGGCTCTACCAACACAGCGCCGCCGCGCACGCGCCGTACCTGCTGCTCTTCTTCCAGGGCGGTCAAATCGTTGCGGATGGTGCCCTCAGACACGGCCAACTGCTCGGCCAACTGCGGCACACGAATGCCTGGCTTTTCCGCCAGGATGCGCAGGATATTTTGTCGCCGTTCAAAACCAATCATAATGAAGAGCTGCCGTTTACCTTTTTATATGACAACGTAAATTGTAGAAATTTGTCGAAAGCTGACAAATGGTATTTGTAAACAGCGTGTTTGCCCGCTTTTTTGGGGATTTCAGTTAATTCGTTGACGTATTTTAGTGTGCATGTTATGATTTCGCCAATATTCGGCAATTTTCAACAAATATCAACAATATTTGGCCGCAAAAGTTCGCGCAAGCGTTCACCCTCTCTAAATTGCTGAATAACCATCAAGGAAGCTGGAAGAGCATGGCAAAGCCTATTTTGGAGATGCAGCATATCTCAAAACGGTTTGGTACGACCCAGGCGCTGGATGATGTCTCGCTCACGCTGTATCCTGGCGAAATTCACGCATTACTCGGTGAAAACGGAGCGGGCAAATCCACTCTCATCAAAATCATGACGGGCATTTACAAGCCAGATGAGGGGGAGATTTTGTTGGACGGCCGTTCCACCCCCATCACCAATCCCCTCGACGCCCAAGCCAACGGCATCGCCGCCATCCACCAGGAACCGATGATCTTCCCCGACCTTAACGTGGCCGAAAATATTTTTATTGGCCACCGCAACCGGGGTGGTGTGGTGCGCTGGCGGCAAATGTACCGCGATGCAGCCGAAATTCTGGCCCGGCTGGACATCAAGCTGGACGTACGCAGCTCGGCGCGGGGACTGACCCTGGCCGCGCAGCAAGCGGTAGAAATTGCCAAAGCAATCTCGTTGGACACCCGCGTCCTGATCATGGACGAACCCACCGCGTCGCTCTCCGCGCATGAGGTGGACCAACTGTTCAAGCTCACCCGGCGGCTGAAGGAGAAGGGCGTCTCCATTTTGTTCATCAGCCACCGGATGGAAGAGGTGTTTACGATTTCCGATCGAGTGACGGTGTTACGAGACGGCCGTTTTGTTTCCTCCCATCCCGCCGCCGAAGTCACCCCCGAATCCGCCATTCGTGACATGGTTGGCCGCCACATGGACGACTTCTTCGCCAAATCCGCCACGGAACAGGGCGATTTGCTACTCTCCGTAAACAATCTCAGCAAAGAAAACGTCTTCCACGACATTAATTTTGACGTACATGCCGGGGAGGTCGTCGGCTTTGCCGGGCTAGTTGGCTCCCGCCGCACCGATGTGGCCCTGGCCCTGTTTGGCATCGAAACGGCCGATTCCGGCACCGTCACCTTCGACGGGCAAACCGTGGACGTGCGCTCGCCGCAGCAGGCGGTCAAGCTGGGCATCGCCTACGTCACCGAGGATCGGCGGCAGTTGGGCCTGACGATGCCCATGTCCATCACCACCAACATTTCGCTGCCCATGCTGCACAGCTACACCAATCGGTACGGCCTGGTCCAGCGCAAAGAAGAGAAGAAAACGGCCGAATCGTTCCGCGAGCGCCTCAATATTCGCGCTGCCAGCCTGGAGCAAACCGCAGGCACCCTCTCCGGCGGCAACCAGCAAAAAGTGGTCCTCAGCAAATGGCTTAACACCCAGCCTCGCCTGCTCATCCTCGATGAGCCCACGCGCGGCATCGACGTGGGGGCCAAGGCCGAAGTCCACCACATCATCAACGAACTGGCCCAGCAAGGCATGGGCATCATCATGATTTCGTCTGACCTGCCCGAAGTGCTAGCCATGAGCGACCGCATCGTGGTTATGCGCGAGGGGCGGCAGATGGCAATTTTGGATCGCAGTGAAGCTACACAAGAGCGGGTGATGACCGCCGCCATGGGACAAATCGCATGAACGCCATCAAACGCACCATTCGTCCAGAACAAGTCCGCGAACTCATCCTTGTCCTCATCATCTTTGGGGCAATCCTCTTCTTTGGCTCCCAAATTGAAAATTATTACCAGGCACGCACCTTCACCCGCATCGCTTCGACCGTGGCCATTTTGGCCGTGGTCGCCGTCGGGCAAACGCTCGTTGTCCTCATGCGCAATATTGACCTCTCGGTCGGATCGATTGTCGGCTTTACGGCCTATTTTGTGGGTCGCGCCGTCGTGGCCAACAATGAGATGTCGCCCGCCGTAGTGGTGCTGCTGGCCATCGTCATGGGCGGTGGCTTGGGGTTGGTGAATGGATTAATTATTTCATACGGCCGTGTTCCTGCCATCATCACCACATTGGGCACATTGGCCATTTACCGCTCCCTCCTGGTCCAATTTTCCGATGCCCAAACCATTATCACCAGCGCTTTGCCCGAGTGGCTGGTGAACTTGCCCCAGGTCAATGCGTTTGTCGTGGGTGAAATTGAAATCAAGCTGATTGTGCTGATCGCTATCGCCATTATCATCATCTTCCAATTTGTCGTCGCTTACCTGCCCTGGGGTCGTCGCCTGTACGCTATCGGCTCCAACCCGGATGCCGCCCAAATGAGTGGCCTGCCCGTGCGCCGCATGACCATCAGCGCCTACACCATTTGCGGTGCGCTCAGCGGTCTGGCCGGGTTCCTGTTTCTGGCCCGATTTGGCACCATCACCGTCGTGGCCGCCCAGGGATTGGAATTGCAGGTGGTGGCCGCCGTCGTGGTGGGTGGCGTCAACATTTTTGGCGGCAGTGGCACCATGCTAGGCACATTGCTGGGTGCCGTGCTCATCGCCACGCTGGAGCAAAGCTTGCTGCGCTGGCGCGTCGTCAGCGAATTCTGGCGCGACGCCCTGCTGGGGCTGCTCATCCTACTCGCCGTGGCCACCGATTCCGTCATTCTCGCCCGCCTGCGCTTGCTCTGGGCGCGCGGCGAAATTGAACAACTCCAGGCAGACGAACCGCTGCCTGCCGAAACAGCCTAACGAATTAACCGCAGAGAACGCGGAGGACGCAGAGAAAAAGAAAAACTCAGCGCTCTCCGCGACCTCCGCGGTAGAAAATTGTAGGAAAAGTAGATGACTCGCAAATTGTTAAGCTGGGAAGCACTCTTGCTCTTCATTCTCATCGTGGTGGTATTGATCAACGTCAGCCTGTCGCCGTTTTATTTGGGGCTGAACAACCAGATTAACCTTTTCCAACTCTCCATCGAAAAAATCATCGTCGCCCTGGCCATGACGCTCATCATCATCAATGCGGAAATTGATTTGTCTGTAGCCTCAGTAATGGGATTGTCGGCTGGTTTGTTGGCTTACCTGCACAACCAGGGCCAGCCGTTCTGGTTGGCCATTGTCGCCAGCCTGCTGGTGGGAGCCCTAGCTGGGGCATTCAACGGCTTTTGGATTGCCTACGTGGGCCTGCCTTCCCTCGTGGTCACGCTGGCCGGGCTGATTGGTTATCGCGGCGTGGCCAGCATCTTGATTGAAGACGAGTCAATTGGCAATTTCCCCGCCTGGTTTGAATCGTTGGGCCAGCAAGGGCTGGTTGGGCCGATACCGTTTGCGCTGCTGCTCTTTTTTGTGGGCGTAGTGGTGGTGTGGATCGTATTACAGCGGTCGGCATACGGCCGTACCATCTACGTCATTGGTAACAGTGCAGACGTGGCGCGCTACTCGGGCGTCAACGTCAAGCGCGTCAAAATGAGTCTGTTTATCATCTCCGGCGTTGTCTCGGCTCTGGCTGGCATCTTGATTGCGGCCAGATTGGGGGCAGTGCGGGGCAGTACGGCCGTTGGCTTCGAGCTAGACATCATCACCATGGTACTGCTTGGTGGCGTCAGCATTTTTGGCGGATCGGGCACACTGACAGGCGTCGTGCTCTCCATCCTCATCATCCTCAACATCCGCAATGGCCTCTCGCTGGTCAACATTCCCGGCAACACCCAAACCGGCGTCATTGGCCTGCTGCTCATTCTCTCTGTCCTCATTCCCAACTGGCTGCAAACTGCGCAAACATGGTGGAGCCGCGATCATCAGGCCCGTGCTCAGGCCAAAGGAGGCTAGTACCGGAAAAGAACCCTGCTTTAAGCCCAAGCGAAATTTCGCACTCATTTTGCACATGGGCAGACCCCTATTTACCCTTTTAGTTCTTAGAGGAGGAACGAAAAATGAAGACGATTGGAAAATGGTTCATTATTTTATTAGTGGTTTCCCTGTTTGTGGTCGCCTGTTCATCCGGCACTGAAGAGACAACTGAAACCGACACCAGTACAACCGATGAAGCCACCACCAGCACAGACAGTGGCGAAACGGCCGATTCTGGTGAAGAAATGGCCGAAGGTGTCATGGCTGACGGCGAATTCAACGCCATCCTGCTGCCCAAATTCCTGGGCATCCTGGTGTTTGACCAGGCCAACGAAGGCGCAATGGAAGCCGCCAACGAACTCGGCACCGCCAGCGGTCTGCAATTCACTGGCCCCACCCCGGAAAACAGCGTGCAGGGACAGATTGAAATCGTCACCAACGCCGTCACGCAAGGGGCTGAAGCAATCATGCTCTCCAACAACGCTGGTGACCAAATCGCCCCCGCTGCCCAGGCTGCTCTGGACGCCGGGCTGACCGTCGTTACCTGGGACTCCCCCATCCCCTCTGCCGAAGGCGAGCAGGTGTTTGTGGCTCAGGTAGATTTTGACGAGACCGGCAAGGTGATGGCCGACATGGCGCTGGACATCATGGGCGCGGACGGCGGCCAATTTGCTATCCTGTCCGCCAGCCCGGACGCCGCCAACCAGAACGCCTGGATTGCCGCCATGGAAGATGTGCTGGCCACAGATGACACCTACGCCAATTTGGAACTGGTAGACACCGTCTACGGCAACGACGAATCCGAAGAAAGCTACAACCAGGCCCTGGCCCTCGTGGACCAATACCCCGACCTGAAGCTGATCATGGCCCCCACGACGGTCGGTATCGCCGCTGCTGCCAAAGCGATGCAAGACGAAGGTTTGTGCGACGACGTTAAAGTCAGCGGTTTGGGCTTGCCCGCCGAAATGGCCAGCTTTACGCTGAACGGCTGTGCGCCAGAATTTGCCCTGTGGAGCTTTGTGGACCTGGGTTACCTGACCTACCACCTCACCTATAACCTGGCCGTTGGCAACATCACCGCGGAAGAAGGCCAGACCTTTGAAGCGGGCCGCATGGGCACCTACACCATCGAAAAAGACCCCACCCGTGACGCCGGTTTGCGCGTTTTGATGGGTCCGTTCACCGTCTATGATGCCTCTAACGTGGAAGCCGCCGCTGGTGGTGAAGTGGTCGCGCCGCTGGAAAGTGAAGAAACCAGCAGCGATGGCGTTATCGTCGCTGAGCCGGGACAAGAATTGAACGGCATCTTCCTGCCCAAGTTCCTGGGCATCCTGGTGTTTGACCAGGCCAACAACGGGGCACAAGAAGCTGCCGCTGAACTGGGCTCGACGGGTACCCTCGAATTCACCGGCCCCACCCCGGAAAACAGCGTCCAGGGTCAGATTGAAATCATGACCAACGCCGCCACGCAAGGTGTGGATGCCGTCATGATCTCCAACAACGCTGGCGACCAGATTGCCCCGGCAGCGCAAGCGGCCGTTGACGCTGGTTTGACTGTGGTCACCTGGGATTCCCCCATCCCCTCTGGCGAGGGCGAGCAGGTTTTCATCGCTCAGGTGGACTTTGACGAAACCGGCAAGGTAATGGCCGACATGGCATTGAGCATCATGGGCGATGAGGGTGGTCAGTTTGCCATCCTCTCCGCCAGCCCAGACGCCGCCAACCAGAATGCCTGGATTGCCGCCATGGAAGAGGTTTTAGCCAATGACAGCACCTACGCCAACCTGGAACTGGTTGACACCGTCTACGGCAACGATGAATCCGAAGAAAGCTACAACCAGGCGTTAGCATTGGTAGATCAATATCCTGACCTGAAGCTCATCATGGCCCCCACGACGGTCGGAATTGCCGCAGCGGCCAAGGCCATGCAAGACGAAGGTCTGTGCGACGATGTGAAAGTCAGCGGTTTGGGGTTGCCCGCCGAAATGGTGAGCTTTACCCTGAATGGTTGCGCCCCGCAGTTTGCCCTGTGGAGCTTCGTGGACCTGGGTTACCTGACCTACTACACCACCTACCTCATCGCCACGGGCCAGATGGAAGCCGCTCCTGGCGTTACCTTTGAAGCAGGTCGCATGGGCACCTACACCATCGAAGTTGACCCGACCCGTGACAACGGCCTGCGCGTTTTGATGGGCCCGTTTACGGTGTACGACGAGACGAATGTGGAAGCGGCTTCGCAGTAAACGGTAGTCGGTAATCAGTAATCGGTAAACGGTGAACGGTAATCGGCGAAAATGACCGATTACCGTTCACCGATAACGGATAACCGAAATGAGCGAATCTATCATTGAAACCAGCCGGGCGTTTTTTGAGGAAATCGTTAAGCCAATTTTGGCGGAACATTTCCCGGAGATCACGGCCGTTACTGCCTTTGGTCTCTTTGGCTACGGCTCGGAAGCGCTGGGGCTGGACGACGACTATTCACGCGACCATCATTGGGGGGTGCGGATTGATGCGCTGCTGCCGGGGTCGGTAACGGCCGTTCAGCAGCAAGCAATCATGCAAACCGTCAGCGCCAACCTGCCAGAAAGCTATCGCGGCCATTCGCTCTACGCCGCGCACCTGGCCGGGGCCGGGCTGGCGCTGGACACGCTGCCCGGCTTTTTGGAGCGCACCATCGGCCTGCAACGTGCGCCGCAAACTCACGTGGAATGGCTGCACGTGCCGGAAGAGGACATTACCCACGTCATCAATGGCGAAGTGTGGCATGATGAGAGCGGGGAATTTACGGCCGTTCGCCAAACCCTCCAGCAATACTACCCGGAGCCGGTGCGCCTGCGCCGCATCGCCCACTGGTGCCGCTACTTTTCCGGCATGGGCAGCTACGCCCTCAAGCGGGCCATCCTGCGCGACAATCCGTACTACGCCAACATCACCTTCAGCCGCGCCGTGAAGTGGGCCATTCAGCTGGCCTTCATGCTAGAGCGCACCTACTACCCGTACGACAAATGGATCATGGCTCCTTTTGCCCAGCTGCCTCGCCTGGCCGCGCCGCTCAAGCGGCTGGTGGATGAAGCGGTAGAACTCAGCACGCCATGGGAGCGCAAGCTGGAACTTTTGAACGAAATGAGCGATGTGCTTGACCATTTCATGGTCGCCGACGGCGTCATCGAACCACATCCCAAGTTTGCCGTCTCGCCTACCTCTGGCTACCGCTTGCTGGAGCACGCCTACGCCGAGCTGATCAAAAAGCTGCCCGATGACCTCAAGCCCGTCATTCCCGTCTGGGAGCAGGTGCATTGGGAATCGTTCCACAGCCAGTTTGTGGACGGCGTGGCGATGGCGGCGTGGGATGAGGCATTGCAGTTAAAACCGGTAAACGGTGAACGGTAATCGGTAATTGGTAAACTGTTTACCGATTACGGATTACCGACCACCGATAACGGATTATCGAAAACAGGAGAATGAATGAACAGCCGAGAACGCGTCATCGCCACTTTGGAACGCCAACCAACCGACCGCACGCCCATCGACTGCTGGCTGTACCAGAAGCAGTTTGTGGAAAAGCTGGCAGCCGAGTACGGCACACGGGAGCAATTTCTGGACGAGTTCAACATTGATATTTTTGTGGGCTTTGTGCCGTATCCGAATCAATTCGGCCGTAAATTTGATGTGTCTGAACTGGCGGATGTGGATTTGGGCGATCCGACCGACGAAAAATGGCTGTCCCATACCGATTGGAATTACGATTTTGCCGGACTGAACGTGCGGCAAGCAGTGGCACAGCAGGGCGACAAACGCGCCATCATCGCCCACACCTGGGGCATTGTGGAGGGCACCAGCCAGCTCATCGGCATCGAAAATTGCTGGATGAATTTGGCAGGCAAGCCTAAGGAAATGGCCGCCTGGTTCGACCGCTACGCCGACTGGCTGTGCGGCCTGATGGACAGTCTGAAAGCGGCCAATGTGGACATCGTGACCCTCAGCGACGACTGGGGCAGCAACGAAACGATGCTCTTCTCGCCGCGCATGTGGCGCAAGCTGATCAAACCATACGCCAAACGCGTCGTACAGTACGCCCGCTCAATGGGACTTTATATCAACTTGCACAGCGACGGCTACATCATGCAAATTTTGGATGACCTGGTGGAGATTGGCTACCACAGTTGGCATCCCCTGCAGGAAAGTTCGGGCATGGACCCGCAAACCATTAAGGACAGCTACGGCGACAAATTTGTCTGCTACGGCTCGCTGGACGTGATCGATGGTCTGCTCGCTTATGATGGCGACGCGCTGGCCGAGTACATCAGTAAACGATTTGCGATTTACGCGCCCGGCGGCGGCTTTATTTTCAACACCGGCCATTTTGTGCAGCCAGACATCCCGCCGCAGCGGCTGGTGGACGCGTACAAAGTAGTCAACGAGCTGGCAAAGCAGTATGGCACCCTGGCCCCAGCCTGACGCGTTGCAGATTCAGCCGCCGGAAACGGCCGTTTGGATTGCCACCCCTCACCCCTTTGATCTGCACGAGGTGTATCTCAATTTTCGGTCGCCGCGCTGGGCATGGATGGGTACAGGCAAGGTAACGCTGTGGATCACGGCCGACTCGCGCTATAAGTTGTGGGTGAACGGCCGTTTCCAAAGCAGAGGCCCGGCTCGCAGCTGGCCCCACGCCCAAAAAATGGACGTCCTTGAGATCACGGATCAGCTCATCGTGGGCGAAAATGTGCTGGCAGTGCAGGTGTATCAGCCGGGCTACTCGCATTTTAGCGCGATACATCGCGCGGCGGCGGGGCTGCTGGCCTGGGTTGAAATTGATGGCGAGGTTGTTTTGGTGACAAACGGCCGTTGGCGAGCCGAATGTGATCTTTCATTTGCCAACGATGTACCGCGCATTTCCATTTATGGCAGCGGTGTTGAGCAGCGGGATTTGAATCAGGTGGTGGCGTGGGAAACGGCCGTTTTCGACGACAGCCATTGGTCACCCGCTCGCGTGGTTGCCGGAGCCAACGGGCCCATCTGGTCTGGCCTGCAAAAGCGGCTCACGCCGCAAATGGAAGAGCGCGAGGCAGTGATGACGCTTGTTGAGCATCGCATTACGCAGGCTGAAAGGAGCGAGTTATCGCATGAATGGGTGAAGGTTCTTTGGGAAGAGGCAACCCCCACCCTAACCCTCCCCCTGGCAGGGGGAGGGGACTCGCTCCCTCTCTCTCTAAGGGAGAGGGCTGGGGTGAGGGTGGAGAGTTGGCTATTCGACTTGGGCCGGGCGCACACCTGCCAAGGCTGGGCCGAAATCACAAACGCCAGCGGTGGGGAACAGCTAGCCATCACTTACGCCGAAAAAACGGCCGTTGGCCAACTCGTCATTTCCGACCCTGCCACCTACTGCCGGATGCGCCCCACTGACTTTTTTACCTTGCGCCCCGGCAACCAAACGATCGAGCCGTTTGCCCTGCGCGGTGGGCGATTTGTACTTTTCCAACTGATTGGCGCAGATGAGGCTGTGCAGTTCACGCCGCACGTGCGCGTTGCTGAATATCCGCTCGTGATTAGCAAACCGCTGCACACGGGTGACAACTTGTTGGACGGCATCGTGACCCTGTGCGAAAACACGCTGCACGCCTGCCTGCAAGATACCTTTGTGGACTGCGTCTGGCGCGAAAGCTCACAATGGCTTGGCGACGCGCTGCCGCAGGCGCTGGGTTTAAACGCGATGGGAGATGATTTACGGCCGTTACAAACCGTCCTCCTCGACACCGCCCAAGGCATCTATCCCGACGGCATCTTGCCTAGCGTCGCTCCGGCCGAAGTACACGCCTACACCATCCCCCGCTACAACTGCATGTGGGTCGAGCTGCTGGTGCTTCACTGGCAGCAGTCGGGCGATGCGGCGCTGGTGCGCCAGCTCTGGCCGACGCTGAAGCAGGTGCTCGCCGCGCTGCTGGGGCTGCAAAACGAAGAGGGTCTGCTGGTGCATCCGCCGGGCCGCCGCTTTTACATTGATTGGTCAGCCACGGCGCAAAGTGACCCGCATTTGGTGTTTAATTTGCACGTGGTGCTGGCGCTGCAAATCGCAGCGGAATTGGCTAACGAATTTGAGCCAGAGATGGCAACCATTTGGCAAGCAGCGGCGGGTAAACTGCAACAAAGATGTCGGGAGGGGTTTGTGGGGAACGGCCGTTTCCATGACGACCTAGCCCACACCACCCACTCCCAACTCGGCGCAGCGATGGCCCTGCTCACCGGCACCGCCACACCGGAAGAAGCAGACAATTTGCTCAATGAAATCGTCGCTCGCTCCCTGAATGAGCGGGACGAGCACGAAGACGGGGAAATGGTGCTGGCCAGTCCGTTTATGCATCATTATATTTTTGAAGCGTTGGGTGGAAACGGCCGTACCCAAGCCATCCTCAACATTATCAAACTGCGCTGGGGCCGCTGGGTGCGGCAAGGCTACCCCACCACCTGGGAAAACTGGAACGTGGACTTTCCCGACGGCTCCCAATGTCACGCCTTTTCGGCTCATCCTCGTTACCATTTGGCTAAGATATTTAGGTAATAGTGGCTGGTTGCTAGTGGCTAGTCTTACGCTTTTACTAACCGCTAACCACCAACCACTAAAACAACTGGAGAAATCATGAAACGAGTTGGTTTTTTGCTCAAGGTCAAACCAGACATGATAGACGAATATAAAAAGCACCACGAAGCGGTCTGGCCAGAGATGTTGGAAGCGCTCAGCCGCCACGGCTGGCACAACTACTCCATCTTCATGCGCGAAGACGGCACGTTGTTTGGCTACTTTGAAACGCCCAACAGCTTCCAGGCCGCGCTCGACGGCATGGACGGCGAAGCAATCAACGCCAAATGGCAAGAGTTCATGGCCCCCTACTTTGAGTCACCTGAAGGTGCCCATGCCGATAAAATGATGGTGGAATTGGAAGAGGTTTTCCACCTCGATTAACTATTTTCCCGGAAACTCATTAGGGTTTTTAGGATTAGTTGGGTAAGGTGTCATTTCGAGGTCTTCCGAGAAATCTTTCTGCTTGGTCAAAGCATAAGATTCCTCACTCCGAAGCCAGCCTGCCCTGAGACCTTCGAAGGGTTCGGAATGACAAGTTCGTTACCTAGTTTAATTCTTAAAATGCAAGGAGTTTTCGGTAAAATGCACAGACCAGGAAGCAATTATGAGCAATTCAATTGAACAAGCGTACACGCTGGCCCAAGAACGATATGCAGCGCTGGGCGTTGATACTGACGCCGCGCTGGAAAAATTAGCCACCATCCCCATCAGCCTGCACTGCTGGCAAGGGGATGATGTCATTGGCTTTGAAGACCCGGACCGAGGCCTCAGCGGAGGCATCATGGCTACGGGCAACTACCCTGGTAAAGCCCGCACCCCGGATGAGCTGCGTCAGGATTTGGACATGGCCTACAGTCTCATCCCCGGCACGCACCGCCTTAACCTGCACGCCATTTACGGCGACTCCGACGGGGCAAAACTAGACCGCAACGATTGGCAGCCACATCATTTTGACAAATGGATCGCCTGGGCTAAAGAAAACAATCACGGCATCGACTTTAACCCCACTTGCTTTTCGCATCCGATGGCCGACAGCGGCTTTACCCTGGCCAGTTTAGACCAGGGCGTGCGCGATTTTTGGATTGAACATTGCCGCATCAGCCGCGAAATTGGGGCGCACATCGGCGAGCAGCTAGGCACACCCTGCGTCACCAACGTCTGGATTCCCGACGGCTACAAAGATACGCCAGCCAACCGCCGCGTCCATCGCGAACTGCTGGTGCAATCGCTGGATGAGGTTTTCGCCGCGCCGCTGGATCCGCGACACAATCTCGATGCCGTGGAAGCCAAGCTGTTTGGCATCGGTTCAGAGAGCTACGTGGTAGGGTCGCACGAGTTTTACATGGGGTATGCCACCTCGCGGCAGACGCTGCTTTGCCTGGATGCGGGGCATTTCCACCCCACGGAAACCATCGCCGACAAAATTTCCTCGGTGATGCTGTACGTCCCGGAGCTGCTGCTGCACGTGAGCCGCGGCGTGCGCTGGGATAGCGACCACGTGGTCACGCTGACTGACGAGCTGCAAGCCATTATGCAGGAGCTGGTGCGTGGCAATTTCCTGGTGCGCACCCACATCGGCCTGGACTTTTTTGACGCCAGCATTAACCGCGTGGCGGCCTGGACGATTGGTACGCGCAATGCGGTGCGTGCCCTGCTCATGGCCTTGCTGGAGCCAACCGAGCATTTGCAGAAGCTGGAAGCCAGCGGCGATTTCACCTCTCGGCTGGCCCTGCTGGAGGAGCTCAAAGGAATGCCGTTTGGCGCGGTTTGGGATCAATATTGCCAGCAGCAAAACGTGCCGGTAGGCTATGCGTTTATGGATGAGATTCGCACTTACGAAAAACAAATACTAGCCCAGCGAGGATAAACATCCACAGATTACACAGATTTCGCAGATTAATACTTCTAATCTGTGTAATCTGTGGGCAAATTCAGAAATATGGACAAGAAAACAGTTTTGGCAGTGGATTTGGGGGCTGAATCGGGGCGGGTGATGGCGGTGCATTTTGATGGCAGCCGCCTCCACCTCGAAGAACTGCACCGCTTCCCAAACACAACGGTTACCGTCAACAGTACGCTGCACTGGAACTTTTTGCGGCTGTGGGACGACATTCAGACGGGCATTGCCAAGGGCAAGGCGCTGAACCCGGCCAGCATTGGCGTGGATACCTGGGGGGTAGATTTTGGGCTGCTGGACAGGCAGGGAAATTTGATTGGCAACCCGGTGCATTACCGCGACGGCCGTACCGCCCAAATGATGGCATCCGCCTTTGCCAAAGTGCCCAAAGCCCACATCTTTGCCCAAACGGGCGTCCAGTTCATGTCCATCAACACCCTGTACCAGATGCTGAGTCTGGTGGCATCGGGCTCGCCCCAGCTGCAAATTGCCGAGACGTTTTTGACCGCGCCCGATTTGCTCAACTACTGGCTGACGGGCGCAAAAGTATGCGAATTTAGCATCGCCACGACGACGCAGCTGTTCAACCCCACCAGCGGCACCTGGGCTACTGGGCTCATGGACCATCTGGGCATCCCCAGCCACATCTTCCCTGAGATTGTGCCACCGGGAACCCGGCTGGGCAGCTACGACGGCATTCCGGTGATTGCCCCAGCCTGCCACGACACGGGTAGTGCCGTGGCCGCGGTACCCACTGCCACCCAGGATTTTGCCTACATCAGCAGCGGCACCTGGAGTTTGGTGGGGCTGGAAGTGCCTCAACCTATCCTGACGCCAGAGGCGCTGGCGGCCAACATCACCAACGAGGGTGGCGTGTACGGCACCTATCGCCTGCTGAAAAACGTGATTGGGCTGTGGATTTTGCAACAGTGCCGGGCCATCTGGGCGACCAACGGGCAGGAATATTCTTACGGCGAACTGGTGCAGTTGGCCGAACAGGCCAAACCACTGGCCGCAATTTTTAATCCTAACGATCCGATTTTCTTACAGCCGGGCGACTATCCGCAGTACATTCGCGACTTTTGCCAACGCACTGGCCAACCTGCGCCGCAAACCGTCGGTGCGGTGGTGCGCAGCGTGCTGGAAAGTTTGGCGCTGGCGTATCGTGAGGTGTTGGAACAGGTAACGGCCGTTGCCAAGCAAACGGTTTCGGTGTTACACATTGTGGGGGGCGGCACGCAAAACCGGCTGCTCAACCAGCTCACGGCCAATGCCACTGGCCTGCCCGTGGTCACCGGGCCGATTGAGGCGACGGTGATGGGCAATGCCCTGGTGCAGCTCATCACCCTGGGCGAAATTGGCGATTGGGCACAAGCGCGGCAAGTTGTGGCGCGGACGGGTGAACTGCAAACCTATGAACCACAAGATACGGCCGTTTGGAATGAAGCTTACGGCCGTTACAAGAGATTGGACGACTTCAGGAACACGTGATGAACTTCCAACTCTTACATCCTCGCGACCAACTGGTCGCCATTATGAATCGAATCTACAAGCAAGGCATGACCACCCTGAGTGGCGGCAATCTCTCCATCAAAGACGACAACGGCGACATCTGGATTACGCCCTCCGGCATCGACAAAGGCAAGCTGACGCCAAAAGACATTATGTGCGTCCAGGCCGATGGCACCATCCTCGGTCCACACCGACCCTCTATCGAATTTCCGTTTCATCGCAAAATTTATGAGCTGCGACCCGATTTTCAAGCCATTGTGCATGCCCATCCGCCAGCGCTGGTCTCCTTCAGCATCGTTCGCAAAGTCCCCGATACCTGCATCATCCCCCAAGCCAACCGGGTCTGTGGATCAGTTGGTTACGCGCCTTACGCGCTGCCCGGTAGCGAAAAATTGGGCGAAAACATCGCGAATGCCTTTGCTGAAGGGTACAACATTATCATTTTGGAAAACCACGGTATGGCGGCTGGGGGTGCCAATTTACTTGATGCGTTCTACCGCCTGGAAACGTTAGATTTTTGCGCCCGAACGCTCATTCGGGCAGGATCATTGGGCAAAGTGAGCAGCTTGTCGGAATCGGCTCTCAATTTATTTGACCACCAACACAACGTTCTACCCGAATTTGTACCAACGACGCACAGCAGCCAGGAACGGAAACTGCGCCAGCAAATTATTGAAATCATGGCCCGGGCCTACGAGCGGCATCTGATGATCAGTACTATGGGTGTGGTTTCGGCACGTCTAGACAAGGACAGCTTCCTCATCACCCCCGCCGGACAGGATCGGCGCACTGTAACCGTCGAAGACGTGGTGCTGATTCGCCACGGCATGTGTGAGACGGGAAAGCTGCCCAGCCGCTCGGTGCGACTGCATGAGGCGATCTACGCACGGCATCCAAACATTCACTGCGTGATGACAGCGCAATGTCCTAACGTCACGGCCTACGCCATCACCGCCACAAAATTCAATTCGCGCACAATCCCCGAAAGCTTCATTTTGCTGCGCGATGTTCCTATCATTCCCTTTAAAACATTGTATACAAAGGCAGAAAAAGTCGCGGAAACAATATCTCTCAGCACCCCTGTTTCGATAGTAGAAAATGATTGCATCCTTACGGTTGGAACTGATATTTTAACGGCGTTTGATCGGCTGGAAGTAGCAGAATATAGTGCAAAATCTTTGATAGATACGGCCGTTCTCGGCCCACTCGTCTCTATCGGGGATGCTGAAATTAATGACCTGGAACAAGCCTATGGGCTTACTTAACAAGAGGAAAACATGACACAAAAACAGTATAAACACGTAGATTACAATTGGGACAACACTGTCACTGACCAGCTCGATTCCGTCGAGCGGTTGCGCTACCGCTCCAACATTTTGGGTGATGACCAGCGCATCACCAACACTGGCGGCGGCAACACCTCCTCCAAAGTGATGATGAAAGATCCGCTGACTGGCGAGGAAGTGGATGTGCTTTGGGTCAAAGGCTCTGGCGGTGACCTGCGCACCTCCACCCGAGCTAACTTCGCCTCGTTGTACATGGACAAGCTGCTGGCCCTGCAAGAGATTTACGACGCCGCCGAGGTCAAAGGCGTCAAAACCGAGATTGAAGACAAGATGGTGAGCATGTACCCGTACACCACCTTCAACCTCAATCCCCGCGCCAGCTCTATTGACACGCCGCTGCACGGCTTCATCCCGGCGCGGCACGTGGACCACATGCACCCGATCTCGGCCATTGCCATTGCCGCTAGCAAAGACCAGGAGCAGCTGACGCAAGATGTGTACGGGAGCGAAGTGGGTTGGGTGCCCTGGCAGCGCCCCGGCTTCGATTTGGGGTTGGTGATGGGCAACATGGCCACCAAAAATCCGCAGCTCAAGGGGCTGGTGATGGGCCAGCACGGCCTGATCAACTGGGCCGACGACGACAAAGCGTGTTACGAACTAACGCTGGACTTGATTGAGAAAGCGGCCGTTTACATCCAAGACCGCGACAAGGGTGAGAAAACATTTGGCGGAGCCAAATACCAATCGCTGCCCGAAGCAGAGCGCGAAGCGTTACTGATTCAGCTGCTACCAACGCTGCGCGGGATGGTGTCACAGCAAAAGCGATTCATCGGCACGGTACACATCACCGACAGCGTGCTGGAATTTGTCAACAGCCACGACGCCACCCGCCTGGCGGAGATTGGCACTAGCTGCCCGGACCATTTCCTGCGCACCAAAATCAAGCCGCTGTATGTGGATTGGAATCCGCAGACCGAAGATTTTGCCGCGCTGCTTAGTAAGCTGGAATCCGGTTTGGCCGCCTATCGCGAAGATTATGCCGCCTACTACCAAGCGTGCAAACACGATAACTCCCCTGCCATGCGCGATCCGAATCCGACCGTGATTCTCATCCCCGGCGTTGGGCTGATTGCCTGGGGTAAAAACAAAAGCGAAAGCCGCGTAACGGCCGAATTTTACTCCCTCGCCATTCAAGTGATGCGCGCTTCGGAAGCGATTAGCGAATACCAGGGCTTACCCCGACAGGAAGCATTCGACATCGAATATTGGCTGCTGGAAGAAGCGAAGTTGCAGCGGATGCCGCCGGAAAAAGAGCTGGCGCGCAACGTGGTAATTGTCGTAGGTGCAGGCAGCGGCATTGGTAAGGCGACGGCCCACCGCGTGGCCCAAGAAGGGGCACACGTGGTTTGCGTGGATTTGAACGCAGAAGCCGCCCAGGAAACGGCCGACGAACTGACGAAAAAATATGGCATGGGCATCGGCGTGGCCGGAACAGGCATCTCCGCCTGCGGCCCGGCCATTGGTTTGGGAGCCGACATCACCAATCGGGAATCGGTACAGGCAATGCTGAACCAGGTGATTTTGGCCTACGGCGGCATCGACAACATCATTGTGACTGCCGGGATTTTTGTGCCGCCGACAAAAGACGGCCGTATCACCGATCCACAATGGGACCTCACCTTCGCCGTCAACGTGAAAGGTGGCTACCTCATCGCCGACGAAGCGCGGCAGATTTGGGAAGCGCAGCAACTGCCCGGCACTCTGGTGCTAACGACAAGCGTCAATGCGGCCGTTGCCAAAAAAGGTTCTGTGGCCTACGATACCAGTAAAGCCGCCGCCAATCATCTGGTACGCGAACTGGCCATTGAGCTGTCGCCGCTGGTGCGGGTGAACGGTCTGGCTCCGGCCACCGTCGTGGAAGGCAGCAGCATGTTCCCACGGGATCGAGTCATCAGCTCGCTGGTGAAGTACAACATTGCCCACGACGAGAGCGAAGATACCGACGCCCTGCGCGACAAGCTGGCCAACTTCTACGCCCAGCGCACTCTGACCAAATCGCCCATCACCCTGGCCGACCAGGCCGAAGCAGCTTACCTGCTCACCAGCAGCAAGCTCAGCAAAACAACGGGGCAAGTTATCAGCGTGGACGGCGGGCTGCACGAGGCGTTCCTGCGGTAAGAGAGTTTTGTCATACCCGCGAAGGCGGGTATCCATTCCGTCTAAGAGTGGATTCTCGCCTGCGAGGGCAGTTAGCGGACCAAAAACTATGAAAGACAGACCATCCCCAAAAGGCAAGCGCGTCTCGCTGTTTGTGACGTGCATGGTGGATATGCTTTACCCAGAAACCGGCATGTCGGTGGTTGGTGTGTTGGAACACCTGGGCGTCGAAGTGAATTTCCCGCTGGGGCAGACGTGCTGCGGGCAACCGGCGTTTAACGCGGGCTATCGCGATGAGGCACGGCAGGTGGCCATCCAGTTCCTCAAGGCGTTCAAAGATGCTGAGGTCATTGTCGTGCCGTCTGGCTCTTGCGGGGCGATGGTGCGACATGAATATCCCCAGCTCTTCGCCGACGATCCGCAGTGGTGCGACGTGGCGCAGCGGCTGGCCAGCATCACCTGGGAATTCACGGAGTTTATTGTGGATGGGCTGGGGGTGACGGATTTAAACGGCCGTCTCCCCACCGAACAAACCTTTGCCTTCCACGACTCCTGCCACGGGCTGCGCCTGCTGGGTCTGAAACAAGCCAGCCGCACCCTGGTGGGCAGCCTGGAAAATGCCACCATCGTGGAATGGGACAACAGCGAAACGTGCTGCGGCTTCGGCGGCCTGTTCAGCGTGAAGATGGCCGACGTCAGTGGCGCGATGCTGGGCAAAAAGATCGCCCACATCGAACAGAGCGAGGCCGATACCATTGTGACAGGTGATGTGAGCTGCTTGACGCACATGAACGGCGGCCTGGAGAAACAAGGCAAACGGCCGCTCGTGCGCCACGTTGCCGATGTGTTGGCGGAAGGAATTCGGGAGCAATCATGAAGGTTCAATCGAACAACTTCATTCCGGCGGCGCAGATCGCCATCAACGATGTGGATTTGCAAACGGCCGTTTCCTTTGGCACCAACTCTGGCTTTACCAAGCGGCAAGCCGCCATGTTTGCCGATGGCGAAGCGCATGGGCAAGCGCTGCGGCAGCAAGCGGCGGCCATCAAACGACACGCCCTCAACCATTTGCCCGATTTGCTAGAGCAGGCCGAAGCCAACATGCAGGCCAACGGCATCCAGGTGCTGTGGGCCAGCGACGGCGATGAAGCCAACCGGCACGTGCTGGAAATCGCCCGGCGGCACGACGTAAAATCTGTGGTGAAGAGCAAAAGCATGGTGACAGAGGAAACGGGCCTGAACCATGCGCTGGAAGCCGCCGATATCGACGTGCTGGAAACTGATTTGGGCGAGTACATCATCCAGATTGGCGGAGAAACGCCCAGCCACATCGTGGCCCCGATTGTGCACAAAACAAAAGAAAGCATCCGCGATCTGCTGGTGGAGAAGGCCCACATGCCGCCCACCGACGACACCGGCGAGATGACCCAATTTGCCCGCCAACTGCTGCGCGAACGGTTTTTGGCGGCCGACATGGGCGTCTCCGGCGGTAATTTTATTTTGGCCGAAACAGGTTCGATTTGCCTGGTGTCTAACGAGGGCAACGCCCGGCTCACAACCAGCTTACCGCGCATCCATGTAGCTATGGTGGGCATCGAGAAAATCGTACCCACCGTGGCCGATTACGCCTTGTTAACCCAAGTGCTGCCGCGCAGCGCCACCGGCCAAATGATGACGGTGTACACGCACATGGTCAACGGCCCGCGCCAGCCCGGCGAAACAGACGGCCCGGAGCATGTGTACGTGATTTTGGTGGACAACGGCCGTTCCGACATCTACACCACTTCTTACACCGAGGCCCTGGCCTGCATCCGCTGTGGTGCGTGCCTCAATGGCTGTCCGGTTTACCAGGTGACGGGCGGCCATGCTTACGGCTGGGTCTACCCTGGCCCGATTGGCGCGGTCGTCACGCCGCTGCTGACGGGCCTGGAAAACGCCAGCCCATTGCCCTACGCCAGCAGTCTGTGCGGCATGTGCAAGGAAGTCTGTCCGGTCAATATCGACATTCCGCGGATGCTGCTAGATTTGCGCCATGATTTGGTAGAGATGGGCAAAGGTGGCACGGTTTGGAACGTGGGCATGAAGGCGTGGGCCTGGGGCAACCAATCACCGGCGCTGTTTAACCTCGGTGGCAAGGCAGCTGCAATGGGACGCAACTTGATGCCCCGCACGTTGCCTGGCCCGCTCAAGGGCTGGACCAATTACCGCACGCCACCCAAGTTTGCGCCGAAGTCGTTCCGCCAGCTGTGGCAAGAGCGAGAAGAAGAATGAAAAATCCACAGATTGCACAGATGACGCAGATTTTCCAGTTCATGTGTGGGCTATCTAGTTCGGGGGAAAACAATGAGCAGTCGTGACAAGATTTTGGGCAAGCTGCGAGAGCGGCGCGAGGCGGGGTTGCCATTTCCCACCGTGGCACCACCGGAGGCACACCAACACGTTGTGCCCCTGGCCGATACCTCACCGGAAGCTCTGTACGGCCGTTTCGTCCAGGAAGCCACCAAAGCCGCCTGCATTGTGCACGAAGCGGCATCCCATGAAGCCGCGATTGCCGCCATTTTGCAGATTGTGGGGAACGATACGGCCGTTTCCTCCTGGAATTTGGAACACATTCCGCTACCGGGCCTGGCCGAAGCATTGGCCAACGCCAACATTGGGCTGGTGGGGCAGGATGCCAGCATGCGGGTTGGCTTAACTGGCGTGGATGCCGCGTTGGCGGCGACGGGAAGTTTGGTGGTGATGAGTGGAAACGGCCGTCCCCGCGCCGCCTCCCTCCTGCCTCCGATCCACATTGCCGTGGTTGCGGCCAGTCAAATCTTGCCCGATTTAGAAAGCTGGTGGGCGGCGCAAAAAGCTGCCGGACTGGCGCAAACGCGTCAGCACAGCAACATCGTCGTCATTACCGGGCCTAGCCGAACGGCCGACATCGCCATGCAATTGGTGATGGGCATGCACGGCCCGCGTGAACTGCACCTGATACTCCTCGCTGTTTAAATCTATCCCCATCTATGCCCGCCCCGTATACAGCGATCTATACAGGTGTTGTGCTTCATTTGCTATCTTGAAGAGAAAATTCATTTTTAGAATCATGTGATGTTGGCCACAAACCAACAGATCTCTCAAGGAGCAGCCCAATGAGCGACAAAAATCAATTATCAAAGAAATCTACTGAATCCAGGCCAGAGCTATACCGTGAGCCGACGCAGATTGTAGAAATCATTTCGCTAGATGTAGACGAGGAGGGGGAAACACCTCTGGAACTGAGTGCCGAAACCACCCTCGACCTTCTACAAGATGCTGAAGAAGAAGCGTACGACAGAGAAATCGGCCGTTACACTTTCGACAAAGAGATTCAGGAATCGCTAGAGGAACGCCAGGCGCTTAACAACGGCGCACGCGAACTGCAAGAGCGGTTGGCTGAACATCATGCCACATCACCAGAACTTTCCGGTGGTGACCTTGACGCTGCCTGGGAAGATGCCAACGTCGGTGAAGAAACCGCTGGCGGCATGGCCCCCACGCCAGACCAGGACATGGTGGAAGAGATTGGCGAAGCATACGGCATTACCTACAAAGAAAATGAACCGCTGCACACGGGTGACAAGCTGGCCAAACGAGATGCCAAGCGTTGGGAACTCAATCCCCAATCGGCCGAAGACACTGAATGATCAGCAGCTAATTGTTTCCAATAAATTAAAAGGGCAACCCTCATGGTTGCCTTTTTGTTGCTCTATTTTCGCTAGATTTTGGCAAAAAAAAGGAACCGAATCACTTGGATTCGGTTCCTTTACGGGAAGAAGAACGGTCCAGGAGAGCAGACCAGGAGGGCAATTCGATTACTGTCTCGTTCAAGCAAAAACAATTAATAAATTTTGCCCGAAGAGTCAGTTGATTAAATCTTAAGAGTATGAAAAGCCGTAGTGGCTGTAAACATTATCCAACCAGGCCGACGTGGCGGTTTGGGGCCAATTATCTTTATCAAAGCCGGGCGCGTCTTCGAGCACCTCTTTTTCCACGTTCAGGACAATTTGTTCGTGCTCTTCATCAACGGAGAGAGCTTTCCAGGGAATTGCAAACAGCTTATCGCCCAGGCCCATAAAGCCACCAAAAGAAAGGACGGCATAAGCCACACGGCCGTTGCGCAGGTCCAGCATAATTTCTTCCAGTTCGCCCAGGTTTTCGCCTACTTTATTTACAACATCGGTTCCTTTCAGGGTACCGGCAGAAAGCAGATTCACATGATTATTTTCCATTACTAAACTCCTTTGCTTTAAATTAAAAGCTTATAGTTTTAAGTATAGGGAGAAGAGCGCTTGCTTCTATGGATAGAGATATAAAGGCAAGATATAGGTAATGCACATTTCATCGTTTATGGCCTTTTCCAAAGGGCCATAAACGCTCCATCAGGCAAAGTAAATGATTCACACGAGGCGATAAGTTTTTTCTTTACCATCGCGTCTTTACGACTTGGCGCGAAATTCAGTGACAATTTCTACTCCCTACTCGCCGTGGCTGATGATGGCTGTTAAAATGGTCTAATCCGGTGATGAAGCTCACCCGCTCGATCTATTGAGAAAACCGCCACCCGCTGGCTGATAGCTTCTACCAACGAGCGAGTTCTGCCGTGGTAGAAGCTTTTTTATTACCGGAAGGCCGCTTGTTGAGACTCATTGAAGGAGTTTGCTGTTGAATCGTTATTTGTTGATTGCCATTGGTGCGGCTTTAGGTGCCAATGCCCGGTATCTGGTGGGGGTATGGGCCAGCGGTCGTTTTGGGGCAGATTTTCCGTATGGCACGTTTTTGGTAAACATCCTGGGCAGCTTTGTCCTGGGCTTTTTGCTCAGTCTCGGCACGGGGCGGCTTCAGCTTTCGCCCCAAGCACGCCTGTTACTGGCGGTAGGTTTCTTGGGCGCGTTCACCACCTTTTCTTCGTACGCGGTGGAAAGTTTAAATTTGTGGCGCGATGCAGGCATCTGGCGCAGTTTGCTTAATATTTTTGGCAACAATTTGGTGGGGCTGTTAGCGGCCGTTTTGGGCCGGGCTCTGGCTGAATGGCTGCAACAGGGAGGTTAAATGATGCAGTTACAAGGGAAAGCTGTTCGGGTAACAATTTACATTGGCGAAAGCGATCATTATGAGGGCAAATCGCTCTACATGGCAATTTTGCACTTCCTCAAACAAGAAGGCGCATCGGGCGCAACCGTGCTGCGTGGGCTGGCCGGATTTGGCGCGCACAGCCGCATCCACACCGCCACCCTGGTGGACCTCTCAGCCGATCTGCCCATTCGCGTGGAGTGGATCGACCAGGCAGACCTGGTGGCCAATCTGCTGCCGCAGCTGCGGCAGATGGTGAACGATGGCCTTATCACCGTGGAAGAAGTGGATGTGGTGCAGTATGCGCCGGGTCGCCGCCCCGACCCGTTATCTCAACCGGTGCAGGACGTGATGCGTACGGCCGTTGTTTCCGTTCTACCCCACACCTCAGCCGCCGAAATTGTTGCCCTGCTGCTGCAAAAAGGGTATCGCAGCCTGCCAGTGGTGGATGAAAACGGCCGTCTCCAGGGTATCATCACCGACGGCGACCTGCTGCGCCGCACCCAGCTGGCTGCCCGGCTGGATCTGCAAGCCACGCTGCCTACGGCCGATTGGCAGCAGCAGTTGGCCGACCTACGTGATCAGGGGCAAACGGCCGTTTCCCTCATGAGCCAACCCGTCATCACCATTGCCGCCAGTGCGCCGCTGCGCCAGGCTGTGCAGCAAATGGTGGCTCATGATTTGAAGCGACTGCCGGTGGCGGATAACGACGGCCATCTGGCCGGGTGGATTAGTCGCGTGGATATTTTGCAGCAGATCGAGTATCACCAACCCATCGTGGAAGCCGAGCAGGAACAGCCACAGCCCGGCAAAACCATCCGCGATTTAATGTATGCCGATGTGCCAACGGTGCCGCCACAAGCGACGCTAGAACAGGTGCTGCAAGCGCTGGAGAAAAATCGTCGTCGCCGCGCCGTGGTGGTAGATGAAACACGGCAAGTGCTGGGCATCATCACCGATGGCGACTTGCTGCGCCGCAGCCGCCAGGAAGCCCATCCAGGCCTGCTAACCCGCCTGCGCCGCCTGATGATTGGCCAACCGGACACTGCATCACACCCAGTCCTGGCCTTGGCCACTGAAAGGGCCGCTGACCTGATGACTACACCGGCCATCACCATCGCCGCCGACGCTACGCCTGCGGCCGCGTTGCAGCTGATGGTGCAGCATAAAGTAAAGCGATTACCGGTGGTGGATGAAAACGGCCGTTTGGTGGGGTTATTGGGCCGCGCCAGCCTGCTGCGCGGTCTGGTGGACGAGGCGAGTAATTAGCTAGCTCCCAAAAAGCTTGCCCCAAACGCCCCCTTCTGATTTTTTCTTCTTGATTGTCTCTTCGAGCTGCCGCGCCGCCGGAAAATCTTTCAGGCGCAGCGTTTGCTGGTTGCACTTTTCGGCCTCGTCAATGTCCTCTAGCTGCCAATGAATGAGGGCCAACTTGTGCCACAGCAGCGCATTGCTGTTGTCGAAATGCAGCGCTTCTTTGTAGGTTTCCTGCGCCTCAGGCCACATTTTTTGCCGGAAGTAAAAATCAGCTAGTTGCGCCCGCATGGCCAACCGCTGCGGTACAGATGCAGCCACGCTGGCCGCCTGCTCAAACCAGGAAACCGTCTGCTCAACATCGCCCAGAGCCTGCCAATAGGCCACCTCGATGCGATAAAGATAGTATTCAGAGGGACTGAGATCGTGCAAATAGTCCAGAACAAGGCGAGCGTCTTCAAGACGGCCGTTATGCACATAAATCAGCGCCTCTAACATGTTGATCTCCAACACGTCTGGCTCCAAATCTTGCGCCTTTTCCAGCCACGACATGGCCACATCGAGTCCTTCGGCATCATAACTGCCATCCTTTTCCTCGGCGGCGGCGATGAGCGTGTACGCCGCTCCAGCATAGGCAAACGGCTGTGAGCCGCCTGTAACAAACGTTTTGAGCGCGGCAGTTAACTGATTCGGATCGCCATTATAAGCATCTACTTTTTCCAGACCGACCAGGTAAGAACGGCGGCCTTGCTCGGTAGCCGCCATATCTGTTGGCCAGGTTACCTTTTCCAAAAGCGGGACCAGCTTGGCAATGAGTTGTTGACCCATAGGGGAATCCTTTTTGTAAAACGGCCGTATTCAAACTTCAGCGACCCAATCTTGAACTTGCTGCTAGTGTAACTGTCCCCCGCAAAAATGAAAAGACCCTCCCCGGTTTCGACCAGGGAGGGTCTTGTTAAAGGTTAGATTAGGTCAGGCCGGTAATCGGTAATCCGTTATCCGTAAACGGCAATCAGTGTTCAAACCGATTACCGTTTACCGTTCACCGACAACCGTTCCTAGAAGCCCATACCGCCGCCGGGCATACCGCCACCTGCGGGCATAGCCGGTTCCTCTTCGGGGATGTCGGTGATCAAAGCTTCGGTAGTCAAAACCATAGAAGCGATAGAAGCCGCATTCTCCAAAGCGCCACGGGTAACCTTGGCCGGGTCGATGATACCAGCTTTCACCATGTCGATGTATTCACCAGTCATCACATTGTAGCCAATGTTGGTGTTGCCAGCTTTTTCCTGCGCCTGGCGCACGTTCTGGATAACCACGTCGCCGTTCTGGCCAGCATTTTCGGCAATTTTGCGCATTGGGGCTTCCAAAGCACGCTGCAAGATGCCGATACCGGTCATCTGGTCGCCTTCCGGCAGAACCACATCGTTCAGAGCGGGCAGAGCATTCAGCAGAGCCACGCCACCACCAGGGACAATACCTTCTTCCACAGCGGCGCGGGTCGCGCTCAAAGCATCTTCAACGCGGTGTTTCTTTTCTTTCAGCTCAACTTCGGTTGCGGCACCCACGCGAATGATAGCCACACCACCAGCCAGTTTGGCCAGACGTTCCTGCAACTTTTCGCGGTCGTAGTCGGAAGTGCTGCGCTCAATTTCCACTTTGATTTGCTCAACGCGGGCTTTGATCTGCGCTTCGTCGCCCTGGCCGTCCACAACGGTCGTGTCGTCCTTGGAGGAAACGATTTTGGCGGCGCGGCCGAGGTCGCTCAGCTGAACGCTGTCCAGCTTGCGGCCCATTTCTTCGGTGATAACCTGGCCACCGGTCAAGGTCGCGATGTCTTGTAGCATAGCCTTGCGGCGATCGCCAAAGCCAGGAGCCTTGATGGCCAGCGCGTTGATCATGCCGCGCAGTTTGTTCAGCACCAGGGTCGCCAGCGCTTCACCGTCAACATCTTCAGCAATGATGACCAGGTTCTTGCGGCCGGTCTGGACCAGTTTTTCCAGGATCGGAATGATATCCTGAGCGGAGCTGATCTTTTTGTCGTGGATCAGGATGTAGGCATCTTCAATCACGGCTTCCATCGTGTCGGAATCGGTCACGAAGTAAGCGCTGATGTAACCACGGTCGAACTGCATACCTTCGACATATTCGGTTTCAAAGGCCATCGAGCGGGATTCTTCTACGGTGATCACGCCGTCTTTGCCGACTTTGTCCATCACGTCGGCCAGCAGGTCGCCAATCTCTTCGTCTTGGGCAGAGATGGAAGCCACAGAGGCAATTTCATCTTTGCTGTCGATGGAGATAGCCATGCTCTTAATTTTTTCGGCCAAAGCCTCGACGCCTTTTTCGATACCACGCTTCAGGAGCATGGGATTTGCGCCAGCGGCAATGTTCTTCAGACCTTCGTTGACAATGTTTTGGGCCAACACGGTGGCGGTGGTGGTACCATCACCAGCAATGTCGTTGGTTTTGGTAGCCGCTTCTTTGAGCAGCTGTGCACCCATATTTTCATAGGGGTCTTCTAGCTCAATTTCTTTGGCAACAGTCACACCATCGTGGGTGATGGTGGGCGCGCCAAATTTTTTGTCTAGAGCAACGTTGCGGCCTTTCGGACCGAGGGTGGTGGAAACGGCCGTTGCCAATGTATCAATACCTTTTTTCAGCTTGCGCCGAGCTTCTTCAGAAAATGCAAGTTGTTTCGCCATTTTCAATAATCTCCTTCAGATTAATGTGCTTGTTTAGCCTTCTACGATAGCCAGAACATCAGACTCTTTGAGGATTAGCAGTTTTTTGCCGTCGATTTTGATTTCGGTGCCGCCATATTTGGCATACAGCACCTTGTCGCCGACCTGCACATCCATTTCAACACGTTTGCCATCGTCATCGCGACGGCCTGGACCAACGGCGATTACCTCGCCTTCCTGCGGTTTTTCTTTAGCGGTTTCTGGCAAAACGAGGCCAGAAGGGGTCGTTTGTTCGCGCTCCATTGGTTCAACAACCAAGCGATCGCCCAACGGTTTGAGATTCATACCTAACTCTCCTTATTTCTTTATTTTCAAAGTGGGGGTTTAGCACTCTCTCTACTAGAGTGCTAACGATACTTGTGGCATTCTAGCAGAATTTTCCTTGATGTCAAGCAGATTTTAGCACTCTTTCAGAGTGATTGCTAACAAACTATTTAGCCGTTATTGAAAAGCTACGGTGTACTCTCCAGGGCTGCCCGACGACACTCAACCAACCCCTCCTGAGCCGCTTCAGCATAAAAGTCATTGGCAGCAGCGGCCTGTTGAAAATATGGCACGGCCAGCGAGCAGTTCTGTGTACCTTCACGCAGATACGCATCAGCCAGCAGATAGAAAAAGCGCGCATTTTGGTCAGTCGGCTCACCATACAGCTCAACCGCTTTGCCAAACTCTTCAATGGCTTGCTGGAACTTATTCAGACGAACATAGGCTTCCCCTAAACGGCCATGGGCCCGCGCCACATTTGGATTCAACTCAATGGACTTTAGACCATTTTCTTCTGCCAGAGTGTCCTGCCCCAACTGCAAATACATGTGGGCCAAAGCATCATACCCAGGCGCAAAGTTCGGATCGATGGAAACCGCTTCCTGAAAGCTCAAAATCGCCTCTGAAACGTTCCCATCGCCAAAAAAGTTGTAGCCCAGCTCATAGTAAAGCTGAGGCAAAGGTTCCGCCTGCAAGCCCAACTGAAACTGTTCGCGAGCGGCCGTATAAAAACCCTGGTTGGTCAAAACAATACCGAGGTAAAGACGCCCAATCGGATTATCTGGCTCCAATTCTGTGGCGTAAAGCACGCGCTCCTGCGCATCCTGGTACAGCTCCGGCTCAAATTGCAGCACCAGCCCCGCCGCCGAATAAGCATAGGCGGTGGCATTTTCTGGATTGATGCTGATGGCCGTTTCTGCGGAACGATAAGCTTGAGCGAACTGGAGGTTGGCCGCGGTAGGGTCGCCCGCATCGTTGAGGCGCTCCCCGTTGGCAATGTAGGCGGCGGCAACGGCCGTCCAAATACGATCATTTTCTGGGGCCAGAACGGCCGCTTCTTCAGCCCGAGCCAGCGCATCTTCCCCACGACCCAATTTGATTAGCAAGTTGATGTAGCGAATGTAAATTTCGGGCTTGGTGGCATCTAAGCGCACGGCCTCGGCGTAGTAATCGGCAGCTTCGGCCAGTTCCCCATCCCGCTCAGCAATGTCAGCCAGCAGAGCAAACTCCGTCGCCGAGCGGGTCGGCTCCGGCGTAGGGGTGGGGATAATTACATCTCGCACCTCTTCCGCATTCTGGATCACATAGATGCTCAAAAAAATGCCCACGCCGATGAAAATCACCAGCAGGCAAGAGGGGCCGCGTCGCGGATAAGGGGGGTCTTTGCGTTGAATAATCATGAGATTGTTTGGATTACGAGGTGCGACGCACTTTTCTCGAAGGCAATTGCAAAGCTCCTCGCAGCACAAGTGCGTCGCACCTGTCACCTATGTCTTACGATAAAAGAGCCGACGGCAAGGTCGGCTAATTTAGGGCGATCTTAACATGGGTTGAAACAGCGTCAAGAAAGGGGAGTTGGTTCTTGCAAAGCTCTAATGGTCGGTATCCGGTGAACGGTTATCGGTATTCGGTAAGTGGTGGCGGATTACCGGTTACCGGCCGCCGTTTACGGCTTACGGTTTACCGAATCACATCTCGGTGCTGCCAGCGCCAGAGCAAGCCTACCGGGTAACCCAGCATCTTGGCCACATCCCCGACCAGGCGAATGAGGGGGATCAGTGCGAAGGCGCGCACACGGGAAGGCGGTCGCCAGCCCCAGGTATTGCCCCAAAGCCGCTGCGCTGGTTTCTGGCAATAAACGCTGCTGCCTACCAGCAGCAGCACCCAGCCGGCCCACTTTTCGCGCCAGATCAACCGCAGCACGTAAGGCAGCGCTACCAGGTAAGTGAAGTAGCGCACCAGATGGCGCTTGGGCCACAGGTTGGCTTTGCCGTCGCCTCGTGCGTAGCGGTAATACTGCTTAAAGTAGCCAGTCAGGTCGCCACGGGGGCGGAAGTAGGCAACGGCCGTATCTACAAAAGGAAAATCGCCGTATCGTTCGCGCAGGGCAAAGTCGAATACCAAATCTTCGCTGTAATCCAGCCACTCGGGATAGCCACCGACTTCTTCCCAGGCCGATTTGAGGAATGCGACGGAACGGCTGGAGGGCAGAAAATCCTTGGCTACAATTTCGCGGCGTGTGGGCAGCACCGTGGAACCCATCACGACTTCAAAATCCGTGTAAGGGTCGGGTTCAAACCAGCCGCTGGCAACGGCCGTTTCGCCGCGCACAATAGGCTGAACCAACTCTTCCAGCCAGTAGGGAGCCAGCACCACACCGGCATCGGTGGCGGCAATGATGGGGCCAGCGGCGGCGGCAATGGCCAGGTTGCGCCCCTGGCTAATGTTGGCATCGGGCGCCACCAAAATTTTGAGCGGCAGCCAGGTTTTGTACTCGGTCAAAATTTCCAGGGTGCTGTCGGTAGAACCGCCATCACAGAAGATGAGTTCATCGGGCAGCTGGCTTTGCTGGATCAGCGAATCCAGCAGCGGTCGCAGCGCTTCCCCTTCATTTTTAACTGTGGCAATGACAGAAACTTTCATCAACGCGAATCCTTCGTGGCGATATGCTATAATCGCGCCCAGTTTAGATACTTGCTTTATCAATAACCCCAAATAAGTTCGGTCGTTGCACCCCTCCCGCTAAATGGCATAGCAACATGTGTAGCAAACGGCCGTTTTTAAGAAGCAAACTATGGAACAAATCGATTTATCAATTGTAGTGCCCGTTTATAATGAAGAAGAAAATTTACGGCCGTTGCTGGCCGAAATCACCGCCGCGCTGAAAGAAGAGCCAATCACCTACGAGGTCATCTTCATCGACGATGGCAGCCGCGACAGCAGCTTTGCCGTGATGGAAGCGCTGCACCGCGAGGACAACCGGGTAGTGGCGATTCAGTTCCGGCGCAATCATGGGCAAACGGCCGCTTTTGCTGCCGGGTTCGACCAGGCCCGTGGGCGCTACATCCTCACCATGGACGCCGATCGGCAAAACGACCCGGCTGATATTCCCGCCATGCTCAAAAAGCTGGAGGAAGGCTACGACGTGGTCAACGGCTGGCGCGAAAATCGGCAAGATGCCTTCCTGATGCGCAAGCTACCCTCCTACATTGCCAATCGGCTCATCGCCCGGCTCAGCGACGTGCCGCTGCGCGACCGTGGCTGCTCGCTGCGCCTTTTCCGCGCCGAGGTGACCGACGAGCTGAAGCTGTATGGCGAACTGCACCGCTTCATTCCAGAGATGGTGAGCTTTGCCGGGTTCAGCATGGCCGAGGTGCCAGTGAACCACCGACCGCGCGTGGCGGGCAAATCCAAATACGGCATTTCGCGCACCTTCCGCGTGATTGTGGACCTGATGACCATCCTCTTTTTGCGTAAGTACAGCGACCGCCCCATGCACCTGTTTGGCATGTTGGGCCTCTCGTTTGGCAGTTTTGGCGTGCTGCTGGGGCTGTATCTAACCTGGCTGAAAGTTTGGGCAGGCATTCAAGCCAACCGCTTTTGGCAAGGCTTTAACAGCTACGACATCGGCGAACGGCCGCTTCTGCTCCTGGCCGTTTTGCTTGTTATTTTGGGCGTGCAGTTCCTGGTCATGGGCCTCATTGCCGAGCTCATGGTGCGCACCTACTACGAGTCGCAAAACAAAACGGTGTACTACATTCGCCAGGTTCTTGGGCCAGAAAACAACGTTTTGTAGGGGCAGACCTCCGTGTCTGCCCTCCATTTGCCCGACTTATATTTCTAACCTTAACCGAGCCCCAGCATTTCTCGCGGCAAACCCGCCACCTCTGGCTGATGCGGCCTTGGTCACCTCACTTTTGGGCAATTGCGTAACTTTTTGCTCGCTGCGGCATTCTTCTAAAGGCAAACAACAACGCGCGACACAGCTCCCTGATTGGATTTTATACCAACGAAAGTCAATTTCGCCTGGAAGTTTTCGCGATAAGTGGTTGGATCAAAAAGAGATGTTTATGATAGGCTAGACTTATCAAGCGAGTGATGGGAAGAAGGCTATGACAAAAACGATTTTTCTAACGGGGGCAACGGGGTATGTGGGCTGCCATCTGGCGCATCGGTTTTTAGCGGATGGGCACATCGTATTGGCACTGGTGCGCAGCAAAGGTGGGCAGTCGGTACAGGAGCGGATTGAAACGGCCGTTCTTGAAGTCGGCCCGCTGGATGACGATGTTTTGGCCAATTTGGTAGCCATCCCCGGCACGGTGGAGGAACCAGCAGATCAGCTAGTCGCGGCCATCCGCTCCCGCTTTGATGCCCTTATTGACGAGGTGTGGCACAGTGCGGCCATTTTTAATTTTAAGGAACGCGAACGGCCGTTGGTCGAAGCCACCAATATCGAAGGTACGCGGCATTTGCTGGATTTAACCTGCCAGATCAATCCTGAGTTCCCGCCCCGCTTCTTTTACATCAGCACCGCTTACTGTCTGGGCAGCGAGTTTAACGAGTCGGTACCCGAAGAAATTCCAGCGCAAGTCTCCCATTTTCGTTCGATTTACGAATGGTCTAAACACAATGCCGAGCGTCTCGTAGACCAGTACCAGCGGGCGCAAAAGCTGGACGTCACCATTTTTCGCCCGTCGATTGTGATTGGTACGCCGGAAACGGCCGTGCTTTGCAATTCCGGCTACTACCAGGTGCTCACCGAGTGCCGCCGCCTGCGCACCCTGCTGGCCCGCAACCAGGGCGACGGGTTTAACGGCAACGTACAAACCCGCCTTCAAGGCAATCCCCACACGCCGCTGAACCTGGTGCCCATCGACTTTGTGGTGGACAGCATGGTCTACCTGGCTCATTGCACCGAACTTGATCCGGCGCAAACGCACCTGTTTAACATTGTGAACGAGCAGCCGCCGACCGTTCAAGAAGTGCATCATGCCCTGGTGACCAGTTTGGACATGACTGGCTTGAAACTGGTGCCGCCCGATCAATTTGAAGATGAACCGATGAACCCGATGGAAAAAGTGATCAACCGTCGCATCGCCTTCCAGGCACCGTACATGCACGAGCAAATCCACTTTGCCACTGACACCTTCCGCCAATTTGTGCCGAAAAATGTGCTGCCCCCGCCACAGGTCAATCTCGACTACATGGAGCAGGTCAACGCGATCTTCCTCACCCAGTTTAAGGAGGAGTAATCATTACGGCCGTCCTACTTTGCAGCCCTCAATTAGGGTAGTTCAATCTCTTTAGTGTAAAAAACAACTTAGGAGAGGTGTCATTTCGAGGTCCTCCGAGAAATCTTTCTACTTCGACAAAACGCAAGATTCCGTTACCTGGTTTATTTCTTAAAATGCAATAAAGATTGGACCAACCTAAACACAAATTACGGCCGAATTTCATGGCCAAGTTGGTCGAGAAAGGCGTGCATAAACGCATTACGCCGCTCGGCTTCGGCACGGGCGGCGGCCGTATGCAGCGTCTGGCCAATTTTGAACAGCTTGCGGTAAAAATGGTCAATCGTGTAGGTCAGGTCGTCCGGTTCGCGACGCTGGCAAAAGGGATCGCTGGGGTGGTACAACGGCCGTTCCAACACCCCACCTACCATCATGCAGCGCGCCACGCCAATCGCCCCAATCGCATCCAACCGATCCGCATCCTGTACCACCTTCGCCTCCAGCGTGGTAGGCGCAATGCCCGCGCTGAAACTGTGGGCGGCAATAGCGTGGGCAATACCTTCCAGATGGTGGTCGGGATACGCTATCGAGCGCAAAAAGCGCACCGCCTCAGCCGCCGCCAACCGGGATGCCTCGTGCCGGTTGGGCGCATTTTTGGGCAGCGTCACGCAATCATGCAGCCATGCCGCCGGAATCACGACGGCCAGGTCTGCGCCTTCAGCTTCGGCCAGCTGCCGCGCCGTGCGCACAACTCGCTCAATGTGCTGCCTATCATGGGCCGAATCGGTCGCCATCTGCTGCTCGATGTATGCTGCCAGTTTCTCTTCTAACGCTTCCATACGTACCATCCTCTCTCCAAATCTCTTTTCAGCTCCACATCTCTGCGTCCCGATTTTAGCACAGAGAAAATGTATCTTTTGCCCTCGCCCAAACTCCATTTTCATGCTATGAATGGAAGAAAATAATCCACAGATGACACAGATTGCACAGATAAAAATTTCAAACTGTGTCATCTGTGCAATCTGTGGATGGACTAAACAAGGAGAGGATGATGAACGAACGGCCGTTTGGCAACGAAACGATCACAGTATCTGAAATTGGCCTGGGCACCTGGCAGTTGGGCGGCGATTGGGGCAGCGTCACCGACCGCGCCGCCGAAGAGATTTTGCAAACGGCCGTTGATCACGGCGTCACCTTTTTTGACACGGCCGATGTGTATGGCGGCGGCGTCAGCGAGCAGCGTATCGCCCGATTTTTAAAGCAGCACGAGGGAAATGTGTTTGTGGCCACAAAACTCGGCCGTTCGGGCGACCCTGGCTGGCCAGAGAATTTTACAATGGCCACGATGCGCCAGCATATCGAAGATTCCCTGCGCCGCCTCCAGGTGGAAGCCCTCGATCTGACTCAACTGCACTGCATCCCCACCGATGAGCTGCGCCGCGGCGACGTGTTTGACCACCTACGCACGCTCCAGCAGGAAGGCAAAATCAAGCGCTTTGGTGCGAGCGTGGAGTCAATGGAAGAGGCGCTCATCTGCCTGGAGCAGGACGGATTGGCCTCGCTGCAAATCATCTTCAACATTTTCCGCCAAAAGCCAATCCACACGCTGTTTGACAAAGCGCAGGCCAAGGGCGTGGCGATCATCGTGCGGCTGCCGCTGGCGTCTGGCCTGCTGGCGGGCAAGTTTACCGCCAACACCACCTTCCCCGAAGACGATCACCGTAACTACAATCGGGACGGCAACGCCTTCAACGTTGGCGAGACGTTTGCCGGGCTGCCGTTTGAGCTGGGCGTCTCGCTAGCCGACCAGCTAAAGCCGCTGGTGCCCGACGGCATGACGATGGCCCAAATGGCGCAGCGCTGGGTGCTGGACTTCCCGGCGGTAACCACCGTCATTACCGGAGCGACACGGCCAGAACAGGTGGTGGCGAATACGGCCGTCTCCCAACTCCCGCCCCTCTCCCCCGAACTTCACCAAACTCTGGCCACCTTCTACCAAACCCACGTCACCGACCACATCCGTGGCCCGTACTAAATCTAACCGCGGAGAGCGCGGAGAACGCAGAGCTTAATCTGTGCAATCTGCGTAATCTGTGGATTTCCCAAGGAGCAGAAAATGATTCCCATTGGTGATGACAACCGCGACCGGACCCTTACGCCGTACGTCAATTACGTTTTGATTGCCCTCAATCTCCTCGTTTTTGTGCTGTTTCAGGGGATGGGCAATAACCTGGAATTCACCTACGCTTTCTCCACCGTGCCGCAAGAAATCATCACGGGCGAAGATGTGGTAACGCAAAGCGAACAGGTGCGCGATCCCAGCACGGGGCAGGTCTACGTTTTACCGGGCCTGCAACCAACACCCATCTCCGTCTACATCACGCTGCTCACCTCGATGTTTATGCACGGCGGCTGGGCTCATATTTTGGGCAACATGCTCTACCTCTGGATTTTTGGCGACAATTTGGAGGACCGGTTGGGACACGGCCGTTACCTGATTTTCTACCTGCTCGTGGGGCTGCTGGCCTCGCTGGCCCACGTCTTTGCCTCCGTGCTCATCGGCGACAACCTGCTCATTCCCAGCCTGGGTGCGTCTGGGGCCATTGCGGGGGTGCTGGGCGGCTATCTGCTGCTGTTCCCTGGCCGCCGCGTCACCGTCATTTTGATCCGCGTGGTGACCCAGGTGCGGGCCATTTTTGCCGTGGGCGTCTGGTTTTTACTCCAGTTGGTGGGTGGATTGGGCGTCTTGGGCGGCGGCAACGATGGCGTCGCCTACGCTGCACACATCGGTGGCTTTATTGCCGGTTTAGCGCTTGTGAAACTGTTTGATAACGGCAGTACGCCGCAGACACGAAGTTGGTAAAGAAGGACTCTCTGCCATGGGCTTCAAAGGTCCTGAGTTCAAGGCAATTCAGTCCCAGAAGAAAAAATCATACCTTGACTTCAAAACCCACTGATCACCTTCTAGCGTCAGTACCCGATGTGAAGCATATCCACCTACCCGATTTGGGTAAATAGTGGTCACATCTACTAAAGCTTCTTCTCTGTGAATGGACCGAACCGTGAAAAAAACCCAGAAAACGTCTTTATCAATACCTTCAATAATTTCCTGCTTTTCTGCAGTTCGAATTTGGCTTCCATCATATTTCCAAGCTGATAAATATGGTGTCGAGTTAGCTTCTGAAAGAGGTGGCCCTATTTCCATAAATAATTTTGATGAATATTGAACGAATATTGATCCAGCTGGAGATCGACCACCCATACTGGCATATTCCTTCTGTTCCATGACGAGCATGTCAACAACATATTCTCCGATCTCTTTCTCTTGCCGCTTGGGTTGGATTAGAATCATTGTGATTACCAAAGAAATACCAAGCAACATTATGACGAAAATAATTCCAAACCTTGCTTTGTTGTCCCATCTTGTGATATTCATAATGCCCTACTCACGATTCACGATAGGTTGCCGCCGTAACTCTAACATACACTACATTAAGATTGGGCCAATCCCTATTTAGCTTACATAACTTACAACTGCCCACGCTAAGGGGAATATTACATTGTGACTCACTACATAAAACGCGCAGCCGTAGTTCCCAAAACCTGACTATTCAATACATCCTATCTGATGTTTGAGAAACTGTCCGTAATTCTACCACAAACCCCACATTCAATTTACATAAAACTTCATCTTTACCCATGCTAACGGGGATGTTACAATGTGCCCCACGACATAACGTGCGTTACGGCCGTATTCCTATCTCTAGTTTATGGTTCTGGCAGCGGCATGAAGGGAATAATATTCAGTAATTACCCAATTACCTAATTACTCTCCCCTTGCCCGCCCCAAAAATTGCAGAAGTGTATGAGCAATATTTACAACCCTGCCCTCTTTGTTAACCAGGAACGTAAATTCCTCGGCTTTCAAAAGCTGCTGCGCCCCGAGACGCGGCAGGCGGTGATGCTGATCCAGGCTACCAAAGACATGGGCAAAACGTGGCTCGCCGGGCGCATGCAGGATCACTGCCTGGAACCCACCGTCAACCTGCCCGCCGTCTACGTTGACTTTCGCAATCCCAAGCAGGACCACCATGACTTTTTAGGGCTGGTGCGCCTCATTCGCCAGCAGTTGAACCAGCCCACCTACTTCAACCCTCTCAACGAAATCATCAACAGCTACAGCGAAGGGCCGGTAACGGCCGTTTCCGCTCTCGGCCTGCTGCGGCAAAACATCGTCAACAGCTTCAACCTGGAAGAAATTCGCGGCATCTGCCTGGACATCACCATCAATTACGAAGAACTGATTGGCGAAACCCTATCGGCGCGAGCCGGATCGTTGGTAGCTTACTGCCAGCGCCGCCAGCTGCTCACCATTCTCATCACGCGCTGTGCGGAACTGCGAGCTCATCTGAACTGGTGGGATGGACTGGATGCGTTTCGAGGGGGAACGGCCGTAACCACACCCACCACCCACGCCGCCATCACCGAAGACAACATGGGCTTCCTGCGCGCTGACAGCGCCGCCGACCAAACCCGCATCGAGCGCCAGATCAACGACGCCTTTTTTGCCGCCCTCACCGCCCTGGTCGCCGACCACGCCTCGCTGGTGCTGCTCTTCGATTCCTACGAAGCGATCAAGCCCGACGCCGACCGCTGGCTGCGCCAGGAGCTGCTGCCCCGCGTGCGCGACGGCCACCTCAGCGAGTTGGTCATCATCATCACTGGGCGACAAACGCCGGACCTGAGCGACCTGAACATGAACAATCTGCTGGTCAAAACCCAGCTAGAACCGTTCGACGAACCAACCGTACGCGAATATTTTGAATCGCGGCGCAAGGTGGTTATCACCGGGCTGGATTGGCGCACCATCCTGGTAACCAGCGGCGGTGTGCCCGGTGCCCTGGCCATGATGGCCGATCACGCCATGGCCACCACCAGCGCCGACGACGATTTTTTCAGCGATCTTTGAGCAAACTATGAGCAGCGACGTTACCGCCACCACCGTAACCTACCTTGAGCGCATCCTCGATGAAGTGCATCCGATGATGGCTGAGGCGCTTTACCTGGCCGCTGTACCGGTCTGGTTTAGCGCCGATTTATTTGCCGCAATGCGCCAGGTGGAAGACGGCCGTAACGATGGCCTTATCGAACGCCTGCTGCGCTACTCCTTTGTCCGCACCCTCTCCACCACCGAAGACGAACCCACCACCTACACCATCCGCCCTGATGAGCGTGTCTTTTTGCAGCGCCGCTGGATTGCCCGCGACCGCGCCGCCTATCTCACGGCCCACCAACGCGCCCTGAACTATTGGCAAAATTACCCAGACCCGAATCCGCAGCGGCAGCGCCGCCTTATTTTGTACCACCTGCTTTTTATCGATCAAACCGCAGGCATCAACTTTCTCATCGACAGCTTCCGCCTCTACCACAAAGAGCGGCAAATCACCGAAATCGAACGTCTGCTGGACACCGTCACCGACGCCCGTTTTTACCTGGCGGTGCTCAAGCAAGATTTGACCCTGCTCGACGACCTGCTGCGCCACATGTGGGCGCGGGTCAACCAGCTGCGCGGCCTGTGGCAAAGCAGCCTCGATACGTTAGCCGAACTGCGCGCCAAACCCACGCTGTCGCCTCTGCTGCTGCCCTACGTCACCCGCGCCCACGGTGAATCGCTGGCGCAAATGGGCCAATTTGTGGAAGCCATCACCGCTTACCAGGAAACGCTGACCCTGTTTCAAGCTGAAGAACAACGACTGCGTGAGCCAGAGACGGGGCCTGCCGCCCAACCAGAAGCGGTCACCAGCGTCACCGATCTCACTCGCATCCAGATTGAGCGTGCCTACACGCGGCTGGCCCTGGGGGATGCCTACGTCGGCCTGGCCGAAGCGACCCGCGAGCACAATCCGCCCGTCATTCCTGAGCGGGCCAACTGGCTGCACCAGCTGCGCGACTTTGCCGTCTTCTTGCTCTCTCTGCCGCTGCTGGTGTACATGAGCTTTTACCTGGGACGGCGCGTCTGGCATCCGCGCTTTTGGTCCACACTGCTCAACCTGGACTGGATCGTCACCCGCCTGTTTGTCAGTGGGGCGCACCAGTATCGTCTGGCCGACCGCCTGCTAGAACAGCACGGTGAACCTGTCGAAGGGGTCGCCGCCGATGAAAAGCTGGCCTATCTTTACCTGAGCCTGGACGATAACCAGCAGGCCGAAACACTCTTCCGGCGGCTGCTGGCTGAAGAAGATGCGCCGCTGGGCAGCTTCCGCCGTTTGTCGGTAAATCTGGGGTTGGCCGAAGCGCTGCTGGGTCAGCGCCAGCCCGAAGCAGCCCAACATTATGCCGAAGAAGCGCTGGCCGAAATTAGCCAATATGAGGATGACGCTCTGGAAGCCCGTACGCGCGTGCTGTTGGCCGAAGCGCATCTAGGCATGGCAGCCACCGAAGAAAGCGAAGCCCAGGCCGCCATTTTGCAGTTTGAACGTGCCCTGAGCCTCTACCAACAGCTACACGATGAAATTTGGGCGACCGAGATTGCCGACCGGCTGTATGCCATCACCCAAGATGAGCGACTGGACGAAAATCAACAAGAAGCCGCGCGGCGGGTAGCTACGGCCGTTTCCGAATATACCTATCCCATCCGCTATCGCCATCCAGCCACCGTTATCTTTCGCCACGCGATCTTTATTTTTCTCTCCATCGTCATCTTTTTGCTGCCGCTGTATACCATCCGGCTGGACACCGGCAGTTTGGTTTCGCCCGCCATCACCTTTAAAGGGCGTGAATTTGTGCTGTGGCCCGCGCTCATCGTGGAGGAGCTGGACGCCACGCAGAGCAACCCGGACGCCGAAATTGAGTCCGATGCCCCCGCCGTGGGCAATACGGCCGCTCCGCTCCAGTTCCGCCCCGCCGTGTCTGATGCCGGGCTAACGGTCAACGCCGTGCCCTCCACCGACACCGATGTCGCTTTGCAGCTGGGTATCATTTTGATATTGGGGTATGTGCTGTTGTCAACGGCCGTTGGCGTGGCCGCGCTCGTTTTTACCCCACTGACCACCTTGCAGCAGGCCGGGCGTGGCCGCGTGCAGCTAAACAGCAGTCGTCTGGCAGTGGACGATACGGCCGTTGCCTGGCAAGATGTCACCAAACTCATCATCGCCGATCTCAAGCTGATCCGCGAACCCTTAGCCGATGATGCCGGTTTCGCTCTGAACAGCGACACCACCCAGGTGATTGTGCCCGGCAACACGGCCCGTTACGACATCGTGCGCCAGCGGGCGATGGGCTACCTGCCCCCCACGCTGCCACAGCAAGATTGGAGTTACCGTCTGGTCTACAGCCGAATGGGCGCATGGTACATCGGCACGGCGGCGCTGCTCACCGTGCTGGCCCTGCTGGGCAGCAGTTTCCCCACGCTGCTCAACTTCGATTTTCCCGGCACGCCCTACAGCCTGGCCGACTTGTACCCATACCTCTACCTGGGCTTGTTTGTGCCGCCGCTGTGGGCCTTTGTGTTACGGCCGTTGCAAATTCGCCACGATATGTTCCGCAACAGTCGGTTGGCCTGGTGGGTTGGGTTGGCCGGACTGCTGTTACTGGTGCTGCGGCTGGGGTCACTCTTCTTCCCCTGGTTCACCATGCCCGATATTTACCCCTCGCTGGGCATCTTGCTGATGGTGGGCGGCGCCACCCGCGCCTTCTGGCAAACGCGCGTGCCGTCCCGCCAGCCGCTCACGTACCCGGCGGCGCTACGCTGGGGCAGTTTGGTCATCGCCCTGTTTACCTGGTTTGTCATGGGCGGGCACCTGCTGCGCGAAGTGAGCAGCTACCACTTTTTGATTGTTGGCAACAGCCTGCGTGATGATTCTTTGGTGCAAACGGAGGAAGCAACGGCCGTTGCCCTGGCCAACGATGCATTAATCACCTATACCCGCGCCATCGACATTGCCGAACGCAAAGTTTTGGGGCTGGTAGACACTCGCGCCGCCGTGCGACTGCTGGCCCCCATTTTGCGGCCCACCCAATCCGTCTGGTTCCAGGCGCTGACCAACCGCGCCGCCATCTTCATGCAGCTGGGCAATTTTGATGCCGCCCTGGCCGATTACGATCAGCTGACAACCTATGCCACCACCACCGAACTGCTGGCCAGCCGCAATCTGGCCCGGCTGGGCGCTAGCACCCAGGCCGACGCGGAATCGCCCGACTTCCAGACCATTTTGAAGGAGCAGGGGCAGCTCATTGCCAACCAGCCTAACAACGCCTACTACCGGCTGTGGCGCGGCGTGACCTACCATATTTTGGGCGATGTAACCGCCGCCGAAGCCAATTACCAGGCCGCACTGGACATCACCGGGGAGCGAGCGCTGGACACGCAGAGCCAGGTGCAGGCATGGACCGGGTTGGGCTGGCTGGTCTACGGGCAAAACAGGTATGAAGCGGCGGTGGAACGATTTGAAACGGCCGTTTCCCTCAATGATCGCTCTGATGAAGCATACCTGGGTCTGGGCTTTAGCTACTACTCTCTGCGCGAATACGACAAGGCGCTAGAAGCATGGCAAAAAACGGCCGAACTCACCCCGGAAGAACCTACCATCTACCTCTCGCTGGGCACGCTGCACTGGCGGCTGGGCATGTTGCAAGACGAACAAGACACACTGGCCCAAGACCGCTGCGCTGATCCCAATCTGACTGAGGCGCAAAAGCTAGCTTCGGCGGCTGAGCTAAAGCTGGCCATCGAGAACTTCCAGACAGCCATCGCGCTGCCGGGCCGCGACCCTGCCGACGTCGCCGAGACGTATCAATCGCTGGCGCGGGTGCAGTACCTGCTGCGCAGCTGCCCCGGCTATGACCTGGTGGATGTGCTCAAAGGCACCATCGACAGCTACACAGCGGCCATCGAACTGGACCCCACCAAC
This sequence comes from Ardenticatenaceae bacterium, assembly GCA_020634435.1. Lineage (GTDB taxonomy): Bacteria > Chloroflexota > Anaerolineae > Promineifilales > Promineifilaceae > Leptofilum. The sequence goes on from JACKBS010000005.1 coordinate 382,407, forward strand.
GCCGATTACTGGCACGTGCGCGGGCGCACCGCGTATGGCATCTGGCTCAATCTGCCCGCAGGCACCGGCCCGTCGGCCCGCGTTTGGCTGTTTGACGCCCTGGACGATACCAACGCCGCCCTGGCCCTCGACCCCAACGATTTTGGCGATTACCAGCCAAACCGCTGGTACGATCTCATTTATCCGCGCGCCGTTGATGGCTCGCTGGCCCAGGGCGACGGCCGTTTTGCCAACGGCGAGTATGATGTGGCTCTAGGCTACTACGAACTGGTGGCAACGCGTGCGCCGGAGGTGGTGCGTGCCCCGTTTAAGGCCGGTTTGGCTGCCGTGGCCCTGGGCGATTATGAACTGGCACAGCAATGGTACGCCGAAGGGCTAAACCGGGCTAAAGCCGCCGATGACGGTGCGGCCGTTTTGCTGGCGCAAGCCGATCTCATCCAGTTTGCCGATCGAGCCACCGTGGACGTTACGCCGCTGCTGGAACTGCTCAGCAGCTCCGATTTGGAGGTTGATCCGTCTGACATTACCGATGCGGCTACCGCGTTTGCGTTGGCACAGGCCGCATTGCTGGACGGCCGTTGGCAGCGAGCGACATTGTTGGGTAATTTGGGCCTGGAGTTGGCTGTCGCTGCCCAGGATATTGGCGTGGTGCGCGAGGCCGGGGCTAATCTGGCCTCCTTTGGCCTGAGCTACGACAATGTGACCCTGACGCAGTGGTATTGGCCGTTGCTGGATGATGTGAAGGCGCGAGAAACGGCCGTTGCCAATCTCGATCACCCTGATTTGTACTGGCGTTACCGGGCCGAATACGGCTTCCGCGTCGTGCGCGACCTCTTCCCCGCCAAACCGGGCTGGGAAGACAGCGCCGCCCGCATCTACACCCAAATCATCGCCGATATAGAGCGTGCCTATGCCTTGAATCCAGCCGAGCACCAGACCTGGCGTGACTTTTTTGTGGATGCCAACCTGGGCTGGCATTACCTGCGGCGCGGCGATGTGCGCTACGAGGCGGGCAGCTACCAGGAAGCGCTCGGCGATTATTTACAGGCCACCCAGCTCATCCAGCCCACCAGCGAAAACGCGCTAAACGATCTCACCGAAGCGGTCTTCAAAGCGGGGCTGACGGCCCTCCGCCTGGAAGAGTTCCGCCTGGCTGAAGAGGCATACGCGGCGGGCATTACGCTGCTCGATCGCTATGATGGCAACGACGCCCAGCTTGGCCGGGCCATCACCGACCTGGAAAACCTGCTGGCCGAGCAGCCAGACCTGGCCCCCGTCGGTGGGGCAATTCTGGAAGACCTGGATGGGCAGTAATGGTCAATAGTTAATGGCCAATGGTTAATGGTTGTTGGAGCGGGGTAGTGGCGGTTGTCATGCCCGCGCAGGCGGGCATCCATAAATTTGGCGGGGGAATGGATTCCCGCATTCGCGGGAATGACAATTCAGGAACGTGCGGCAAGCGGTAAACTGTTTTTGGCTCGTGGGTGACCCTCTTCACCCGATCACCCCTTCACCATGTCACTCCTTCACCCCGTCGTGCCAAATGCCGTTAGCCACCGGGATGATGAAGTGAAAAGTTGTCCCCTCGCGGTATTTGCTTTCGAACCAGATACGGCCGTCGTGCAGTTCCACCAGATTTTTGGTGATGTTTAGCCCCAGCCCCGTCCCTGGCGAGCGGAGCGCCTCATCGTCGCTGCCCCGGAAGAACTTGTTGAAAATGGCTTTCTGTTCTTCGTCCTTAATGCCCAGGCCGGTATCGGCTACGGAAACGTGAATCATGGGTTGGACTTCGGCGTCTTCGTTGACGCTGTTCATCTCTTCGGCGCGGATGGTGATACGGCCGTTTTCCGGCGTGTATTTGTAGGCGTTGCTCACCAGGTTGGTCAGGATTTGCGCCAGGCGGTTGCGATCCGCCCAAACGTCCGGCAAATTGTCCGGCACGGTGAGCACCAGCGTTTGCTGCTTCTCCTCAATTTGCGCCCGCGTGAAGGACGCGACCTCTTCTACCACTTCCGCCAGCTGGATAGGCCGCGTTTCCAGATGCAGTTGGCCAGATTCCAGCCGCGAGACATCGGTTAAATCGCTCACGAGGCGGCTCATGCGGTTGACGTTGTTGCGAATCGTTTCCAGGAAGGTGGTTTGCGCTTCGTTGATCGTGCCAAAGTTACCGGAGAGCAGCAAATCGGCATACCCCTTAATGCTGGTCATGGGGATCTTGAGCTCGTGGGAGACGAAGGAAACAAACTCGCTTTTGGCCTGATTGGCCACCTTCATGGCATCTACCAGCTGGGCATTGGCCAGAGCGATGGCCGCATGGCTGCCCAATCGCTTAAGAAAACTGAGCTGTTCCGGCTGCCATTGGCTCGCCTGGGTACTCTCCAACACAAGCAGGGCGATAACGGCCGTTTCCCGGTACAGCGGCAGCACAATTTGGCTCTGGGTGCGCACCAACAGCCCCGCCCGCTCGGTCTGCGGCTCGTAGGCCAACCTACCCGAAATTAAAGCTTGCTGTGCCGCGGGCAGTTGATCCAGCAGCACAAAGGGGGAATCTTCGTAAATTTCGTAGGTGTAGCCCTGGGAAGCCAGCACATGCAGCCGATCTTCCGTCACGGTGCCCATGATGCCCGCTTCGCCGCCCACCTGCCGCAGCGCCCAATTGAGCGAAATTTCCATCACGCGGCGCATGTCGAGCGTGGCGTTAAGTTCGGCATCAATGGCTTGCAGCGTGGCCATTTGCTGCAAACGCGCCTGTTCCTGATCGTACAGCCGCTTGCGGGCCAGGCTGGCCTTGATGCGGGCACTAAGCAGCGGCATATTGAACGGCTTGGGCAGATAATCTTCCGCGCCAAGCTCAATGCCCTGCACAATATTGGCCGCGTCATCGGCGGCGGAGATGATAATGACGGGGATGTTTTGCAGCTTGACGTCGGCTTTAATGATGGCCAGCAGCTCAAAGCCGCTCAGCTCCGGCATCATAATGTCCAACAGAATGATATCAACGGGGTTTTGGGCGAGCATCTCCAGGGCGATACGGCCGTTGCGGGCCACCATCACCCCATGCCCCTGATCTTGCAAACGATGGGCCAATAAATCGGCATTCAGGTCGTTGTCATCGACAACCAGCACCAGAGCACGTTCCTCTTGGTGCAGCCGCTTAGTCGTTAAATCTACGCTGAACATCGATCGAGCTAATCCCTTACGAATACCTGACGTTAATCCAGTTCGCCTACAGAACGATTCAGCAGCATCTCAATTTTGGTAAACAGCTGGGAAAACTGAATCGGTTTGGTCATAAAAGCATCACAGCCCGCATCAAAACAACGGCGCAAATCCTCAGAGGTGGATTGGGCCGTCAGGGCAATAACGGGAATGTGATTGGTTTCGGGTTGATCTTTGAGGCGGCGGGTCGCTTCCCAGCCGGTGATGTCGGGCAGACGCATGTCCATCAAAATCAAGCCGGGCTGTGCTTCGGTAGCTACGCGCACGCCCACCAGCCCCTCGCCAGCCGTGAGGACTTCATACCCCTCATCATTGAGGTTCATGGTCAAAATCCCCTGAATCACGGGATCATCTTCGATGACTAAAACGACCTGTTGTGTTTTTGCTGCCATTGTTACCCTCTGCTGTAGCGCAGTGCGCGGCCGGGATTGGGGAGGACCACCGGCGGCTGTGGTTTTGTCTTCCGCTCTCAAATTTTTAGTGTAAAGATTAAAGTTTCAATTTGCCTTATGGCGGCTCCGCGTGGCTCTTTTTGGAGAATTTAGAAAGCGCCCGCTTCGTTGAGGGCAGTATAACACAGGGAGGTACGGCCGTTTCGGCTATAAACGACTTTTTACTGTGCGTTCACAGGGAAATAAGTCAGGGATGGAGGGGAAAAGGGGCAAGTGATTAGTAAAAAGTGATCAGTGAAAAGTAGAAGCCACTTATCATTTTTTACTTTTCACTTGTTACTCGCTCTCATCGTACCGCTTGCAAAGCACGCCACAGCGGCCCATCCTGGCGCACGCCGCGACGGTCCAGGTCACTGCTGGCCAGCAAAATGCCATCGCTGCACCGCGCCGTCAGGCCGCGCACGATGCGGCTGAGCAGCTGGTTGCGGATGTGGAAATCGTTGTCCATCGTCCATGGCTGGCTGGGATCATAGCTTTGCGCCAGCACAAAGGCGTTGCTGAGCGGCTGATTGGGGATGTCCCACCAGCCAGTAGCGGCCGTTTCCAGCCACACATGCACCCGCACGGGCGAACCGGCCAGCAGGTAGCCGTAGATCGTCGAAATCATAATGCCGTTGGGGTCGGGCGGGTCACCCAGCTCTGGCGGATTGGCCGTTACCAACCCCTGGTTGATGCCGTCTATAAATGCGTTCCCCACAGCGGCGGGTGTGTACAGTCCAATCGCCTCGGCAGATTGGCGCAGCCGGGTCGCTGCCTGCACCAACCAATCGCAAACGGCCGCTCCGGCCACATCTGGTTCCGGCTGGAAGCGTCGTTCAGAGAGCAAGGTAAACAGTTGGTGCAAAAACACGTCGATGCTGGCACGGCCGTCTTGCCCCGCTAGCCAGAGGCGAATCTCCTCATACAGCCCGACAAAATCCATGCCGACACGGCTTTGGATGCGGTCCGGCAGCTCGGCGATGGGCAGCAATTCGGCCGTTTCGGCGCGGTAGAGCGATTCGGTAAGCAGTTCGGCACGGGCGGCGTCCAGGCCATGAATGCTCAGGGTGAGCGCTTCGGCCACGTCGAACGGGCTGGGCAGCAGCTCCCAATCCGGGTGGGCCAGGGCCAGCCAGGTAAGCCAGGCGCGCACGCGCGGTTCATCGCGCGGGCTGGAACGGCGGCGCAGCAGGTAGTAGGGCAGCCCAGCATGACGGAAAGCGTTTTCCAGCATGTAGCGCAATGCCCCGTCCAGATATGGGGCGATGATGGCCATCTCGGACGGATGCAAATTGTGCGCGGCCATCAGGTCCACTAGCGCCTCGGCCAGCTGGATGACCATCTCGCGCCGGTAGCGGCCGCCAACAGTGCCCAAAATCGCTGGTTGGGCCTCGGCAAACGGCTTGGTGGTGTGCATCAGCTGGTTTTCCACCAGATTGGCCAGGTGGGTCAGCGGCGTATTGGTGATAAATGATTCCTGGAAGTCGAAGACGTAGGCGCTGAGGCTGCGGAATTTGTTGGCTCCCAGCGGGTCGGCGGCGAGGAACCGTTTGTAACCTCCGGCGGCATCGTAGGCAACGGCCGTTGTCACCGTTTCGTTCTTCAGTTCAGCGACAAAATTTTGCCCGGCGGGCGTTTGCTCCTCAATGTTGTCCACAATCAGGTGGCGGTAGCGCTCGCTAAAATATTTGTGAAATTCGGGATGCTGCACCAGCTGCGTGTCGAACACTTCCACAGCCAGCGAGAGGTCCAGCAGGCTGTCACGCAGGCAGGTGGCGCGGAAATTGCGGGCAGCGGTGGCGGCCTCGTTCAGGTGGCGGATGCGCTCTGGCTCACCGGCCCAAGTGCAAATTTGCCGTTCGATGGCCTCGTCGAGGCTGAGGCTGTTGAGCGCGGCCCGGTTGAGCGTGTCCAGCAGCTGGCTGACAATTTGCTGCGGGCGCAGGCGCAGGTCGGCAAAGGCACCCTCGTTGAGCATGGGGGTGATGATGTGCCACATCAGCAGCTGGGCCAGATCGTAACTGAGGAAGGTGGGGGGGTGATACGGCCGTTCAAACCCCGCCGGACGCGCCACCAACGGCCAAAACAGCTGCACCATCTCCATCGCCATCTGGTTGTAGGTGGTAATCTTCAGGTCGGCATACGGCCCCAGGCCGGACTGGTGCACGGCGTCCAGGTAAGCGGGCGCCTGGTCCGGCTCGGCCACGATGACCAACAGCGTGTAGGCCGGTTCGCCGTCTTGCAGCAGGCGGAGGAGGCGCTGTTGCAGGGCAAAAGTTTTGCCCGTGCCCGCCGGGCCAAGCAAAAAGCTGGTCTGCTCCGCCATGATGGCGGCCTGTTGGGTGGGGGTCAATTCAACGAGCACGTCTGTCATGGGGGAAGTATAGCGTTGGGGTGATGGGTTGCAAAACGGCTTTACTTTTTACCGATTCTCAAACTCTTGATTGCTCTTATGGTAAAATTAGCAAAAATTTAGACCAATTTTAGAATCAATAGTCGAGTTTCAAAAGCATCATTGTTGCCAGTGACTTGTTTGATCCATTAGAGGAATTTGCATGAACGAAGATACAAACGACCAAAAGGATAATTCTTTACCTGCCTCCAAAACAGAACCGGTATCAAAAACTCAAAAGATCCAACGAAAAATCAGATGGACGATAATAAAAATCATCGCCACAGTTTTTTGGAGTTATGCATTCCTGAAATTATTCATTTTTGACGTTGATATATTGCTTATCCAATGGCTATTTCCAGGTGCCACTTGGCTTATCGAATACAGAGGTGTTTTCACCATTGCCATTTTTGCACTCCTTGCGCTTTTAATGTGGAATTTCAAGCTTTTGGGAGGGCTTCTTTATATTGGTTTTTTTCCGTTCATCTTCGTTTTTTTTCATATACCAGCATGGCTAATTCGCCGCCGCGCTTGGACACTTTCAGTGGCAGTAATAGCTGGCTCAATTTCTTTGATCCGCTCTCTGCGCTCAACTATTATACTGTCTGGCCTTTTTGTTGTCGGAACTGTGTTAGTGTCTGTAAGCGTCAATGTTTTTTTCTCTGGATCGGAATGAGCTTTTTACTGCTATTTCTAGTTGCGATTTATATCAGAGCAATAAGAGGATCTTTTCGGTCATCGCTTGACACTTTTTCTCCTCAAAGTCTCGATAAATTATGGTCTTTTTTAAGCAAAAGCTTTACTCCGAATGATGAACTCAGGGGTATTGATGTAGAAATGTTGAATGAGTCTCAGAAAAATACGAGAATTGCCAATTTACAATTCAGCGTTCTTTACAATAGACTTTGTTACTTTCTAGCGGACAAACTTATAACTTTGAGACAGGGTCAAGTACTTGCTGCAATTGCGGGAATAAAAATACTTTGGTTGTTTGCTGCAACTTTGGTGGTTTTCTCCTTGCTAAATTTGGGGATTTATAAGATTGAGCCAACGCAATTTACAGTAATTGGATCTATCAGATGGTTTGATTTTCTGTGGTACACATTCCAAGCATCTTTTATTAACAATGTGTCAGAGATAGCCCCCATAGGGATTGTTGCGCGTTCTTTGTTTATGGCTAACGGAATCACGAGCGGCCTCATTTTATTCATTATAGTTGCATTCTTTGTAACTAGTGTGCAGACAACTCGAAATTCTGATCAAATTTACACCTTGGCAAGCAAAATCCAAGCGCAGGGAAAAGAAGTAGAAATCTTTGTTGTGGATGTTTTTGGACTAACGTTAACGGCTGCAATTGAAGAGTTAATACATGTACGGGCCATATTTGCTGACTGGATAGTCCAAATTTCCCCCGAAACCGAGCCGAACTTAGCAAAATTGGACAACCACACAGGACAAGAAGAATCTAAAAACGGTGGTGAAAATCAAGGCTAAGTCGAATCTTAATCTTGAATTGTGAAGAATAACTATATCTAATAATTCACATGCAGGAACTGCTGCTCCACAGCAAACACGCCACAGATTTCTAAAAAGCCGCGTCCCATAAATTTGAATTACTAAAGGTTCTGTCACTCACAGGGGGAACGGCCGTTTACCCATCCTCCTCTCTCCCTGATACAATACAGTCACCAACCTGTTATTCCTCTGTGTTGAAATATTTAGGAGATATCCATGCCCGAAACGAAAATCTTTTTAAGCATCGGCACAACAGCAAACAAGCTGCATCAGCAGTTGGCAGATACCGTCGAAAGCTACGTAAAGATGCACGATTTGCTGCCGCAAACCGTGGGGCGTACTTACTTTTCTAGCAAGCAGCCCCTGGTGGCCATTAAAGAGCTTATGCACGAATGCGCCGGGTCGATCATCCTGGCCTACGAGCGTACCCACCTGGTGGAAGCGGTGGACAAGCGGGGCAGCGAAAACGAGCGCCAGCTTGCGGGGCTGAATTTGCCTACCGTCTGGAACCAGATTGAGGCGACGATGGCTTACACGTTGGGGCATCCCCTGCTGGTGCTGGCGGAAGAAGGCATGAAATACGAGGGGCTGTTGGAGCCAAACTACGACTGGTATGTGATGTACATTAAGCCAGAAGAGAATCTACTGACCAGCAATGAGTTTCAAATGGTGTTTGCCGACTGGAAGCGACGGGTTTTGGCTTATCAGGCACAAAAGGAACAACAGCAAGAACGGGGGGAAACGGCCGTAATCCAGGGGCAAGTACCGCACAATCTGCTCGTCCACCTGCGCCAGGTTTTGGCCGACCGCTTCAGCCCAGGCGATTTGCAAACCCTCTGTTTTGACCTGGGTGTGCCCTATGAAAATCTCTCCGGGGAAGAGCACCGCCTGAAGGTTTTGAGCCTGATCCAGACGCTGGAACGCACCAACCGGATCGATGAGCTGATCACATTTGGCCAGAAAATCCGGCCAGACGTTCCCTGGCAGCTGACGAATTAGGGCTGCCCCATCCTTACCCCCCAACTAAATCAGAGCCATCCTACACCATGAGCCGCTGGACTAGGTTACGGCCGTTTCACACCGCCCAGGCAAAGCAAAACGGATGCTCCACAGAGGAAACATCCGTTTGCTAAAGGAGTATCACAGGAACGTTGGATTAACCACAGCCACCACTGGTGGGGGCACGTTTTAGTTCAAGAATAACCTTGGGTTCGTAGATAAATTCGTATTGGTGCGGGTCGGGTTCCGCCGGGAACTGGCGAGCCCCCAATGCCGAAGCAAAGGTGTAGGCCAGCTGATCGTCCGCATGGGCCATACGCGGATTAGCGGCCAGAAACTCATCGTTAGAAAATAGAGCCAGCCAGTTATTAATGCCACCTTCCAAAATGTACACATTGGGCACACTTTCAGCCTGCAAAATTTTCCATGCTTCGGTAGCGGCCGTTTCATCGTTGCTCATCACAAAAAAGACGGCGTTTGCAGGCTCCAGGTGCAGCGCTGGTACGATATCAGAGATATTTTCCAGCGGCACATGCTGCGCATCGAGAATGTGGAACTGGTTGTAATCTGCTTCGCTGCGCACGTCCAGCATAATCACTTTCAGCTTGGGATCATGAATGTGTTCCAGCATCTCCGCCGGATGCACCTGCACAGCACGCTCATCAAGCGCTACCGTCTTCTCATCAGCAATACGGTTCCAGCGGTCCATTGTGGTCGGTTGGCCAATGATGACAAGACCAACGGCCGCCAGCGCCAGCGCCCCGCCTGCCCCGATGCGCCATTTCGGCTCATCGTTGGCATCCTTGCCGCCAAAATATTGCTCCAGCTTTTCTGAACCCCAGAACATGAAAAGGGCCATTAACACCACCAGCAAAACCACCACGCCAGTGGGCAACCCCAGCCAATCCATCAAGGTGTAGCGGCCCATGTAAGAAGAGTTCCAATATTCGCTGAATCCGCCAACCGTTTCGCCAAAGAGGAAGATGCCAAAGAACACACCCAGCACAAAAAAGATGCCATCCAACTTTAGCGTAGCCGCTGCTACCAGCGAGGTACCGGGGCAAAAGCCGCCGACGATAAAGCCCACACCCATGATCAGCCCACCGACAATACCGGGCCACAAATAGGTTGTGTTGACATAAACCAAATTATAATCTAGCAAGCCCACGGCCGAAGCCAGGAAAATGAGCACCATCGCGACCACGATCGCGCTAAACATCACCTTGAGCACGGTCATTTCTTTGAAATAGAACTGCGCCGCCAGCTTTTTAGAATTACCAAATCCGGCGATCTCCAGCACGTAGCCGAAGGCAAAACCGATAATCAGATAGACAACGTACGCTCCCCAATGACCGAGGAGTTGTGTGAGTGGTAAAGGAAAAGTAGCCATCATGCACCTCTTAGTTCCACAGTTTACGGACGAAGTAAGCCAGGGCGTAGCCGCCGCCAAAGACGGCAAACATGAACGCCCAACTACCTACAGAAAGCACCGCGCCGCCGGACAGCGCCTGCCCTGACGTACAGCCACGGGCAAACCGTGCACCGTACCCCATCAGTGTGCCGCCAATAAACGCCATGACCCAGCGTGTGCGCGTCGAGATTTGCGGCCCTTTGTTGGTTTCTAGCTTAATACGGCCGTTGCGCCATCCCGATGCAAAACCACCAATCACCGTACCCACAGTTAAAAATACAATCCAGCTGTCCAATGGATTGGTATCACCACCAGCCATCGTGATGAGGTACGCCGTGCGATCCACATGCTCCGGTGCGATGGCGTCTTCCACCACAACCAGCAGCCGGTTCAGGCCACCAGAGGCACCCAGGCCATTGCCCGACACAAAAAACGCGCCAAACAGTACGATGCCGAGCAAAATGCCCGCATAGTACGGATTGACATAATCCTTCGCCACGCGAGAGGTCAACGTCCGCAGCCTACCGCGTGTTTCCGATTTTGGTGAACTCAGAGTTGTCATATTTGCGATCTCCTGTTAATCATGGGCCGCAGCGGGGTCATGAACTTCCACTTCATCCCAGCCCAGCATCATCGACTTAATGCCCGCCAGCGGCGTGTGGCCGGTGGTGGTCAGATACACATGCATCACAATAAAGGTGGCAAACAGCCACGCAATTAACGTGTGGAATGGGCCTAAACCCGGTAGGCCCCCTAGCAAGGCAGCCTTCTCCGGCCAACGCTGCGCCCCCCACATCAAAATACCGGTAAGGATTTGCAGCGGCAGCAGCACGTTCAAAATGCCAAAGTAGGTCATTTGCTGCAACGGATTTAGCTTACGCTCTGGCACCTTCTCAAATGGATGCGGCTCATTGCGGAAGATGCCCCGCACGTAGTACAAGCTCTGCTCAATTGCCTGGTCAAAGAAACCGCGCGGGCGGGGCAGGTACTGCTTAATTTCGCCGCTCACCAGATGATAAAACAGGGACAGGAAAGCGTTAATTACCAGAATAGCAGCCAAAATGTTGTGAATTTGCACCATGTAGGCAAAGCTAAAGGCGCCAAATTTGTCCGGCTTGTGGATGATGAGCCCGGTAACAATGAGCAGCAGAATGGCCACGGTTTGCAGCCAGTGCCACAGCCGCTCGTAGACGGTGTACATGTACAGTTCGCGCAGCTGTGGATGGCTGGGTGGCTGACGGCGCAGGGCGGCATAGCGCAGCCCGCCATGCACAATCACCCCGGCAAACACACCCAGGAAGAGGATGATGCCGATCCAGTCAACCACGTTCACCGCGTCGTGGCCCAAGATGTAGAGGCCAGCTTCATTGGTCACCAGCGCGTATTCCAATGCACCGTCGTCGGTGACATTGAGCGTGCCGTTAAAGCTGCTGCCACTGTCGTTGACAAAGGTGGGCTGCACACCGCCGGGCAGATAGCTGGCCAGCTGTAATGGCTGGCTGATGCGCGATTCTTCGCCGTGGCAGGTGCCGCAGTCGCGTATGGCCCAATCGGCCCCGCCGACGTTGTGGTTGATGCTGTACGGCTGAATCTCACCGCTGATGTGCGGGTTAGCCAATCCCTGGTTAGCTAGGCGCTCGGCGATGAGGTTCACTTTGGCGTCACTGTCCAGGATGAGTTCGGTGGTGGAGAGACGGCCGTTTCCATCCACATCAAACAGATCCACAATCTCATCAGCATAGGCAACGCCGTCGAACCAGGCAGCTTGCAAATCTTGTTCACGTACCGGTCGCTCTGGGTCGCCATAGACCCAGAACCAGGTGGAAATGAGGTTGTGCGGCGCCAACGTGGTGCTGCCGTCGGCGTTTTCGCGAGGGAGCAGCACCGGTTCGTAGCCTGTAATCAAGCTGCCCGGCCCACCCAATTCACCTTCGAGGCCACGATAGGCAGTAAGCGGCGTGCCGTCTGCTTGCAACGCGGTCCAGTCAACCGATTGCAGCGTGGGCGCATAAATTTCGCCAATGTGGCACGATTCGCAGCTCACAGCATCCATGTGGCGATCCTGGTAAGGTAGCCAGCTGTGAGCCACTTCCGTGCTGTGGCAGTCGTCGCAGCGGCGCAGGCTGTTGTCGTATTGCGGAGCCAACGTGCCCTGAGCGCTGGAGCCTTTGGCAAACTCGTGTAGCGGCCGGTAGAGGTATTCGCCAAAGTCCAGGCGGCGCGGGTCAAACACCAGATGGTCTAGCTGATCTTCATCTTTCTCCTGGTAATAAACTGGATTGTTCAGCGCGTAATGGCAATCAACACAATCAACCACGCGCTCCATGTGGATGTCCCAGGAGCGAGAAAGCGTCTCTTTGTCGCTCAAATTCAGGCCAGAGTTGAGCAGCCGTTGTGGCGACATGACCTGCCCGGTGGTGAGGGTTGTCCAGTCGCCCATTTGCAAAGTTTCCAGGGTAAGTGGTGTCTCCAGGTCTGTGTGCACAACGCCGTGGCAGTTGCCACAGTTGGCGTTGGTGGGGTCCTGCACGTTCACAAAACCGTCCAGCAGCACCCCATCTTCATCAAAAGCGTCGATGTTGTAGTGGTAACGGCCGTTTGTAATCGTCACCACGCCACTCTCTATTAAAGTAGCCGTGCTGGCCCACTGAAAATCGCCAACTTCCATGGCGGCAATGCGGGCCACGTTGTCGGCATCGGGCAGGTGGCAGAGGAAGCAGTTCATCTCTGCCACGCCAGATTCTTGCCAATCCCAGCCAACCAATTCGCCCGTCGCTGGATCAATGATGCTGGCATCCACGCTATTGACATCGGGAGCCAGGCTCAACAAAGGTTCGCCATCGCGGCTGGTAACGGCCGGGCCACCGCCCACATGCCGGTCGCTGAACAGCATCAGCCAGCCGGGGGTAGTGAGGTCCACCGTGTCATCCCCTTCGGGCGAGAGATAGTGGTAGACGAGCGGGTTCCATTTGCCAAAAGTGCCGGTGCTGGTGTCCCAGGAACGGCCGTTGCCGGTTTCCCCTGCCGCACTCATCTCGCTCAAACCAGCATCCACATGGAAGCTATGCGTGGCGATAAACTCGGTATCGTGGCAAACACCGCAGGTGTTCATGGTGGAAATAGCCTCACCGCTGTCCAGAACGTTGTTGCCATTGGCATCCAACAAAGCAAAGTTGGGATGCAAGGGCGGGCCAGTGGGTGTGGGATCAACTGGTGTTTCGTCCTGGGCCAGGGTTTGTTGGGCTACCAGCAGCAGCGCCGCCAGCCCCAGCAATGCAATCAGCCAAAATTTGGCAGAAGAAAGGTGAATTTTTCTTGAATTGTTCATCGAAAATCCATTTTGTGTCGTTTTTAATCCTGCGAAGCGGTTGTGAACTGGTCGCGGCCGCCCCATTCCATTGGGTCGCCGTAATAACCGAGGGCTTCCCAATTCATACGGCCGTTTTCACCGTGGCAGTCATAACACTGCAACGCGTCTTCTTTGGGCTGCACCATGTGCGACAAATTCCAGTACATATCTGTTTCGGTAAACCCGTAAGAGCCACTAAACAGCATGCCCGTTTCTTCAGCACCCAATTCCGCCGCTAACTGCCAATCAAACTCGGTCCAGAAACCACCCTCGCCGACCGTCTTGGGCTGGAGCAGGTAGTTGTATTCTGTGTCATAAAGCTGATTGCCATGATGAACTTTAAACGGCCAGATGAGCGAATTGGGGTCATCAATGTTGCCCAGTGGCAAGTTGATGGGCGTCACCTGATCGGGGTCTATTACGTCACCGAGGATGTAGCGATCGGCCGTGCCGTTGTACCAGAGATAATCTGGCATAAATCCCTGTTCATAGACAAAACTACCCTTGATTTGCAGGTACACATGCGGATCTTCGGGGATGTCTGGATTACCAGCCGTAGACCAATCCCAGTCCACCTTGGTTGCATCACGCACAGCCCCTTCGGGGATGTGGCAGGTCTGGCAAGCAACGGTATCGAGGTGGTCATTGATGCGGTCATCTTCATGCAAATCGTTGCTATGGCAGTCGGTGCAGGTCAGCCGATTTTCGTTATCTACGCTCACCGAGATGGAACGACCCTGAATTTGATGATCATCCGTTTTGTGGCAGGTCACACATTGAAAATCGTACCGCCCCATATGCACATCAATCTCTTCAGAGGGGAAGTAGAGCGTTTCATCTAGATCGCCATGCTTAACGGCATTACCACCGCCGCCGTTGAAGTGGCAGCTGCCGCAATTTTGCCGGGTTGGTGAAGCAACGCTTTGCGCTGCGGCGACCAAATCAACACCTTCAGCAGGACGACCAGCCGTGCTTTTGCTGTACAGGCCCGTATCGGCATGGCAGACGAGGCAGTCTACGTTCAGCTCATTGCTAAAGTCGAACGTCTCATCTTCCCAACCATACCCGGCATGGCAGCGGGTACACCCAGGCTCGTTGCCCTGAATGCCAATGCAGAAATTGTTAATCTGGTTGGCTTTACCGATAGTGACAGGTTCATCTCGCCCTGGCAGCAGCACGGGTTCACTTTCCCAGGTCCAGTGGACGGTTTGGATCATTTCGTGCCCGGCCGTTTCGTGACAATCCAGGCAAACGGCCGTTACTTCCGGTCCCGTTTCCAATGGCCCCTCTATCAATTTGGTATGGTCTGTGTGGGGAATGGGATCATTCACGCTGGCCCACGGGTCGTCCGCTTTGGCCGGTTCGTTGGGAATCCAAATAATGATGGGAATGGCAATCAACAGCAGCGTTGCGGTGAGGCCAACAATCCAAATATATTTGAACGTCTTCATTGATTCTTACCCTTCAGGGTTGGTCAGACAAAATCAAAATGGCTTGATAAACCATGATTTATCAAGCGCTTGCTGTCTGAGTCAATTGATAAATGCCGCAGAAAGCCCCCCTAAAATTGGCTTGGTGCGGGAAAACCGGTGCTTAAGCTAAAACATTGGCCTGCCGTTCCAGCGCATCGCGCATGATTTGGCGCATAACGTTCAACACTTCAATAATGCGTGGATCAGAGAGACTGTAGACTACGGTTTGGCCATCACGCTCCGTAACCACCAGCGAGCGCTGGCGCAGCACCTGCAAATGGCGTGATACGGTCGGCTGCGGCATCCCCAAATCATCGGCCAGGGCAGAGACGTAGCGCGGTTCGCCATGCAGTGCGTATAAAATTTGAATGCGCTTGGGGTCGCCCAGGGCCTGGCAAATATTGGCGTGTAATAGTTCTAGCTCTTCGATCTGGGGAATTTCCATTAGTACACCTTATAGCTTATGCATGTATTCGCCTATCCGAATACATTGGAAGTATAGGGTATGGACCATACGGCCGTTAGCGCGGGGTGTCACCCAGTTATTGTGACAAATGTCACAAGCGGGCATGAGTCAGCCAAACTTTTGGCAACCAATCCCACGTAGGCAGACCGTAAAAACAGCGGTATGATCATCTTATGATCTTGCTGCGCATGTTCGTCTTCTTAATCGGGCTGTTTCTGGCAGCGTACACCTTTCTTTCTGCCACGCGCACCTTTGTGCTGCCACGCAGCGCCTCGGTAAAGCTAACCTATCTTGTGTTCACAACCGTGGGCCGCTTGTTCAAACTGGTCATGAGGCGGCTGCCTACCTATGAGCAGCGGGATGAGCTCATGGCCCTTTATGCGCCGATCAGTTTACTGCTACTGGTACCAGCCTGGCTGCTGTTCACCAGCATAGGATTTGCCGGGATGTTTTGGGCAATGGGCGTTACGCCCTGGCAAGACGCTTTTCTCCTAAGCGGCTCTTCCATCCTCACCCTGGGGTTTGCCACGGCCAATTCCATGCCCCAAACAATTCTGGCCTTTATCGAAGCCACCGCCGGGCTCATTCTGGTAGCCATGCTCATCTCCTACTTGCCCACGATGTACACCGCCTTTTCTCAGCGCGAGGAGGCAGTTTCGCTGCTTGAAGTGCGCGCCGGCGCACCGCCCACTGCGCCAGAGCTGGTGTGGCGGCTACACGGTCTGGGCAATCTACAATCGTCGCAAAATTTTTGGGATTATTGGGAACATTGGTTTACGCAGCTGGATGAAAGCCACACGTCGCTGGCCGCGCTGGTTTTCTTTCGCTCGCCGCGAGCACACCAAAGTTGGGTGGTGTCTGCTGGGGCGGTGCTGGATGGGGCCGCGCTCTTCCTCAGCGCCGTAGTGCGGCCAGAAGACGATCCGCCGTCACAGGCGCTGGTAATTCGCGCCGGGAATGTCGCCCTGCGCCACATCGCCGATGCCTTCCGGGTATCCTACAATGTCGATCCGCACTATCCGACCGACCCAATTAGCGTCACCCAGGCCGAATTTGATGAAGCTTATGACCGCTTGGTGAGTCAGGGGATCCCCATGCAGCCAGACCGCGAAGCTGCTTGGCTGCATTTTGCTGGCTGGCGGGTAAACTACGACAGTGTGTTGGTAGCGCTGGCCCGCATGACCATGGCCCCCCAAACCTCGTGGCTGTCTGACTCTACTTTTGTGCCTGCGGTGACGGAACTGGGGCAAACAAGCGGCCGTTTGCAAAAAGTGCGGTAGGCGGTTAGCGGTAAGCAGTAAGTAGTGGTCGGTAATCGGTTAGGTTGCTTGGTCAGCAGCGCACAAAAAAAGGCACCGCTATGAAGCGATGCCTTGTTAAAATCAATTCAAGTCATGATAACTTAATTTGTAGATGGCGGGCTGCCGGTGGTGAAAGACCAGGTGTACGTCTGCCCATCGGCCACGACGGTGGCGGTGTAGGTGCTGTTGGCCAGCAGCGGCGAACGCGGCATCAGGACGATGGCGTCCCGCTCATCCAAAATGGCGCGGCCCGTCTTTTGGGCAAAGCTGTCTGGATTGCTGTACGTGGCTTCCGTAAAAACACAGCTGTCCACCGGCTTGCCATTCACCGAAAGCGAATGCCCGGTCACGCGCGGCACACCGCTGCCATCGCCCAGTTGCAGCACGATGGGGGCACCCGCCGGACGTTGGTAGCCAGGGCAGCTGGCCAGCGGATCGGGCCACTCGAACAGGCTGTGGCGCACCACCCAGGTGGTTGTGCCATCGCCAGGGAAGTAGAGCGGATAAGTTGCATCACTGCTGTTGCCCAGCTCGGATCGTACGTCTAGAACGGCGGCCATGTGGAAATTCCCATTGGCAGCGTTGAAGTTGCCGTAACCCACCGTGTTCAGCGCCGGATCAAGCATGGGCACCAGATGGAACGGAGCCGAAACCCAAAAGTTGATGGCCCAGGTGTAGTCGGCCTGAATTTGAGTGGTGGCAAAGATGTTGCCATTGAGTGCCGCCTGATTACCTACAGGCGTGTAGAGTGGGTTGCTGCTGACTTCGCTGTGAGCAATAGGCGTGTCGTTAAGCACCATGTAGCGGCTGTGCAACTGGCTGCCATTAGAAAGGTCCGGGGAATTTTGCAGCGGGGTCAGGCCACCCATAGCGCGAAATTTGTTCAGGTAGGTCAGCCAGCTTTCGGCAGGAACGGCCGTTACATCCGTAGCAGCGGTGGCTTCCAGGTTGGGCGCAGGCTGGGGTGCTGGGGGATTGGTAAGCAGCTGCTCAGAAATTGCTGAATTGCTGCTCGTGTCGCTGTTGTTCACAGCGGTAGGGAGGGAAACGAGCACGGCAGCGGCGTCACTCTTGGGCAGGGTTTGCAATCGGGCGGTGGACAGACTGACACCCGGTGCCGCCTGCACGCAGAAGTCTACGTTCAACTTCACCCAGCCGTCACGGTCTGAGACCTTCACCTGTACCGGATTGGTGGACGTGACGCGCCAGAGGGATGGGTTGGGAACGGCCGTCACTACCCAATCGCCCGCGCCTACAGACGGCAAGCCGTAAGTGCCGTTGCTGCCGGTATACAGGGCAGCGCGCTGGTCGTTGGCCAGAGTCATAAAGGTGAGATCGATGTTGGGGACGGCTAAATCACCGGACGTGGTGCCGCAACGGCCGTCGCCGTTGGCATCCAGGTACACCGTGCCGCGAATGGTGCCCCGCGTAGGGTTGGCTTGCATGGCGAGCAAATTGCCGGTCAGCAGGAAGGCAATCAGTATCAAAACAAGAGGTATGGCTACTTTTTTCATGGTTTTACTCACAGACGAGATATGCTATTACGAACTCGGGTATCACAGGAGATGGTAATCACAAATCTGTCAATCTTCGTTACGAACCCAAAGAAAGCATAAAAATTTGTGTTTTCTCTGGGCAAGTGCTGACCCTAAAGTCGCCATTCAGGCCCAGTTGCTCTAAAATGCCTGAAGAATTGATAGATAAGGAAACGATGACCCACAATTTTTTCTTAGTGGCAAACGGGCAGAGTAGTTGGATGATGACGGCCGTTTCCCACGACACCGAAATTGAGAAAGATGTGCATACCCACCGCGACGAAGCGCTGGAGCCGCGCTGGAAGGTGATTGCCCACGATGACCCCGTTACAACAATGGAGTTTGTGGTGCGCATTATGGTGCAGGTGTTCAAGAAGCCGCTCATCTTTGCTGAAGCGATCATGTGGCAGGTCCACAATGAAGGGTTGTCGGTGGTGGACACACTGCCCAAAGCTGAGGCCGAACGGCGGGTGAAGATCGCCACGATGGCCGCTCGCCTGGAAGGATTCCCCTTCCGTTTTACCCTGGAACCCGCTGACTAATCTTCAAGCTTTCCTCCCCTGGATCATAGGACAATCGGAGGGCAGATCAGTCTGGTTTAGCATCCCCATTTCCCCTTAAGCCGCATATAATCAACGCTCGGGAGCCGGCCTTGAGGTTGGCACGCCTACCTTACTTTTGGAGAACACAATGATTTCTAAACGTCTGGCGCTTCGGCCAGCCCGACCCGCCATGATTGGTTCTGCCTACTACGGCTTTTTCTGGCCGATGGTGGCTTTGTATGCGCCTTATTTTAATGTTTACCTGTTGTCGTTAGGCTTTAGCGGCACACAGATTGGCATTTTATCCACCGTTTTTCCGCTGTTTGCTTTTGGCGTGGCCCCATCTCTTTCCGCACTGGCCGACCGGCATGGCTGGCGGCGGCGGCTGCTACAGATCAGCCTGGTCGGTTGGGCGATTGTGCTGCTTTTATACCGCTTTCCGACCAGCTTTGTGCCAATGCTGCTGCTGGTCATTTTAGAATCGGCGCTGCGCAGCCCTGGCTTACCCATTGCCGATGGACTGATTGCCCGCATGGCCATACGCCACAAGCTCAATTTTGGCGAGATGCGGCTGTGGGGTTCATTGGGGTTTGCGGCCGTTTCCATTATCAGCGGTCTTGTTTGGGCGCAAACCGGGTATTCGGCCATGTTTGTGGCCGCAGCGGTTGCGATGCTGCCGCCTCTATTCATGTCACGTCGGTTGGAAGAAGGGGAGATTGCGGTGGGAAACGGCCGTCGCTCTGCCCGCTTTTTAATGCAAGACAAAGGCATCGTAATCCTGATTGTCAGCGCATTTTTTCTGGGGATGGCCTTGTTCAGCGCTTACGTTTTTATTGGCGTATATGTGAAACAACTGGGCGGCAACGATACCCATATCGGCCTCCTTTTTGGCCTCTCCGCTCTGGCCGAGGTACCCGTCATGCGCTACAGTGGGGTCATTATCCAAAAGCTCCAAGGACCGCGCACGCTGCTGTTGGCCATGGTCATTCTCTTTTTCTCCATGCTGGGCAACGCTGTGGCCTGGTCACCGGTTGTGCTAATTGTGGTAAACAGCGTCAGAGGCGTAGGCTATGGGCTGCTGCTCGTTGTGATGGTTCAACTGCTTAACGAACGCGCCCCGGATGGTTGGAACTCGACCGCACAATCTATGTTCCAGGCCGCATTTTTAGGGTTGGCTCCACTGCTCACTTCGGCGCTCAATGGCAAAATTTATGACCTTTGGGGCGGCGGCTTTTTGTTTGGCATCATGACGGCCGTTATTGGTCTAAGCATCGTTTTACTGCTGCTGGCCATGCGCCAAAACTGGTTTGCCCCGCATAACTGGCAATTTGAATAGGGACGGGTGGTTCGTAGCTGCTAAGAACAGCAAGCTATACACCACCCGTCACGATTACTCCGGGAGGAAATGATGAAAATTTTATTTATCGGCGGTACCGGCATCATTAGTTCGGCATGCTCGCAGCTGGCTATTGAGCGCGGCTATGAACTCACCCTGCTCAATCGAGGGCAATCCAGCCGCCCCGTTCCGGCTGGTGCTAAACAAATTCAGGCGGACATTCGTAACCTGGCGGCAGCCAAGGCGGCGCTGGAGGGGCACTATTTTGATGTCGTCGTAAATTGGGTCGCCTTCACACCAGAGCACATCGAAACAGATTTGGCTCTCTTTGCTGGGCGCACCGGGCAATATGTGTTCATCAGTTCGGCCTCGGCTTACCAGACGCCGCCTGCCCACCTGCCCATTACCGAATCGACGCCGCTCCATAATCCGTTCTGGGAATATTCGCGGCAAAAGATTGCCTGTGAAGAGCGGCTCATGCGAGCACATCGAGAAACAGGCTTTCCGGTAACGGTAGTACGGCCGTCGCACACCTATGACCAAACGCTGCTGCCCATGCGTGGCCGGTATACCGTCATCAACCGGATGCGTCAGGGCAAAAAAGTAGTGGTACATGGCGATGGCACTTCGCTGTGGACGCTTACCCATCACCGCGACTTTGCCAAAGGGTTTGTGGGTTTACTCGGGCATCCAGCCGCCATTGGTGATGTGTTTCACATCACGTCGGATGAACTGCTGACCTGGAACCAGATTTTCCAGCAGGTGGCCGCAGCAGCAGGCGCAGAAGCGCAATTGGTACACATCCCATCGGAAACGCTGGCCCGTTACGATGCCGATTGGGGCAGTGGCTTGCTGGGCGATAAGGCTCACAGCGTCATTTTTGACAACAGCAAAATCAAACGACTGGTACCTGATTTTGTGGCCACCATTCCCTTCTGGCAGGGTGCCCAAGAAATTATTGCCTGGTACGATGCCGATCCGGCGCGGCAAGTCATTGAGCCAGCCTTCGACCAACTGCTGGACGAACTCATCGCCCGCTACGATCCAGCCCTGATTTAAGGACTCAGCTTGGGTCTACGAACAAGCCGTCATTAAATTTCACGCAAAGGCGCGAAGGCGTAAAAAACTTTGCGCCTTTGCGCGAATCAATCGCTCTGCCTGGCAAATGGTTCGTCCCCCGCCGCTTTAAGTGCGTTGCGCAACAGATACCGCTGCGCTAAACTCGCCGCTTTGGACGAATTTCGTGACTTCTAAGCAGCATTGCGTCACTCATAAGCGATTTTGTCCACCGCAGTTTTGCGCAATTTTTGGAGAGATTCCTTTGCTGTTACCTTTATTGAAAACGATGCGTCCTCGCCAGTGGACCAAAAACGGTTTTGTCTTTGTCGCCCTCTTTTTTGACGGCAAACTGCTACAGCCAGAAAGCCTGCTGCCCACAATCGGCGCGTTTGTGCTGCTGTGCCTCATGTCCAGCGCCGTCTACATTATGAATGACCTGGCGGACATTGAGAACGACCGCCAGCACCCGGTGAAGAAAAATCGGCCGTTGCCTGCGGGCACACTAAATCCACAAGTCGCTAAAATAGCGGCCGTTATTTTTGCCGTGGGTAGTCTGGTGGCGGGATTTTTGCTGAATTGGGAATTTGGGCTGGTGCTGCTGGCCTACTTGCTCAGCCAGATAGCTTACTCCTTCTGGCTCAAGCATGTGGTGCTGCTCGATATTTCCATTGTGACCGCTGGCTTTGTCCTGCGCATTGCCGCGGGCGTGACAGTGATCGACGTGCAGCGATTTTCGCCGTGGCTGTATCTGTTTGGCGGTTTTTTGGCGCTGTTTATGGTGCTGGGCAAACGTCGCCACGAGTTGACCTTACTGGGCGACAACGCCGATAACCACCGGGCCATTCTCAAAGAGTACAATCTTGACCTGATTGACCGGATGCTGGGCATTGTGACCACCAGCGCCATTGTTTCTTACAGCCTGTACACCTTTTTGGCCGAAGGTCTACCGCAAAACCACTTGATGATGCTGACGATTCCGTTTGTGCTGTATGGCATTTTCCGCTACCTTTACCTGATTCACGTACAAGAGTTGGGCGGTGCCCCGGAAGAAATATTGCTGCGCGATCGCTCCTTTCAGGTATCGCTGATAGGTTTTGCCGTGGTGGTATTCCTGACCCTCTATATTTTTGGAAGATGATCGAATTCAATGCCGTCACCGAAGCGACGGCTCCAGGCAAGATTATTTTGTTTGGCGAACACGCGGTGGTATACGGCCGTCCCGCCATCGCTGCCCCCATTTCCCAACTACGCGCCAAAGCGACCATCACCTACTCATCGAGCAATAACTGCTACATCGTTGCCCCCGACCTGAACCGGCACGACCGGCTGCAAGACCTGCCGCCCGACGACGCCCTCGCTTTAGCCGCCCGGCAGGTGCTAGACGCCGCGCACATTGCCCAACCGCCCGATGTAACGATTTACGTCAGCAGCCAGATCCCCATTGCCAGCGGCATGGGCAGCGGTGCGGCCATTGCCGCCGCAATCATTCGTGCCCTGGCTAAACATTTGCGCCGCGCCGACCTGCAAACCAACGAAATGGTCTCGGCGCTGACCTACGAAGTGGAAAAAATTCACCACGGCACGCCCAGCGGCATCGACAACACGGTGGTGGCCTACGAACAGCCGATCTGGTTTGTGCGCCAGTCGCCGCAGAACCAGATTGAGCCGTTTACCGTGGCCACGCCGCTGCGCTTTGTGGTGGCCGACACGGGCGTGCGCAGCAGCACCAAAGTTGCCGTCGGCGATGTGCGCGGCCAGTATGAGGCACAGCCCGCCCAATTCACCGAGATTTTTGACGCCTGCGGCCGTATCGCCCAAACCGCGCGGGCTGCCATCGAAGCTGGGGATGTAGTCCAGGTAGGCCAGCTGATGACCGAAAACCACGCCTGGCTGCAACAAATGACGGTTTCCTCACCGGAGCTAGACAGGCTGGTTGCGGCGGCCTTAAACGCAGGCGCGTTGGGGGCCAAGCTCAGCGGCGCGGGACGCGGCGGCAACATGATTGCCCTGGTAGCCAATGACGAGATGGAAACGGCCGTACGCGCCGCCCTCCATCAGGCAGGAGCCAAATCGATCCTCACCACCATTCTGACCTGAACTTAAATTGAAGACAGCGAATAGACGAATGGCACGAATGTATCATTCGTTCATGCGTGGTTTTCCCTTTAGATGCCTTCCCCAAAGGTTATGATACAATTGGCAGTTCACAAACTCAGCTGGCGGTGCCGCAGCCTTAATCTGGCACTTTTTCCTAGAATATTTTGTAACTTACTTGGTATTCAGGAGTTACTATGACTCAACATGAAGGAACCCTCGGCGTGATAGATATTTCGACAACGGCCGTTACCACCATTGCCAGTCAGGCCATCAACCAGTGCTATGGGGTGGTGGGCATGGCCAATAAAAATTTAGCCAATGGTATTGCCAACCTGCTTTCCCGCGATAGCAAGCGTGGGATTGACGTCACGATCGAAAACCACGAGATCAAAATTGATGTCTATGTCATCGTGGAATATGGCGTCCGCATTCGGGCTGTGGCCGAAAGCATTCAGCACACCGTCAAGTTCCATGTCGAAAAAGCCCTCGACATGACCGTTAGCGAGGTCAATATTTTTGTACAAGGCTTACGGATGGGCAAAGAAAATAGCTAATTACCCAATTACTTGATTACCCAATTACAAAGCGTAAGTAATTAAGTAATTGGGTAAATGAGTAATTGCGCGTTCGGAGAAGAATTCGTGACACAAACTCACCTACAAGAGGCGACGCAAACCGCCCCGCCCCCGAAATGGTTACAATGCAACGGCCGTCAATTACAAAAATTAGCCTACGCGGCCCTCACCTGGCTGGACCAAAATCACCAACACGTCAACGCCCTCAACGTTTTCCCCGTACCCGATGGCGACACCGGCACCAACATGCTGCTGACGATGAAGTCGGCGTACGGCCGTATCCAAAACAGTGAGGAAGAAAACGTCGGTAAAGTAGCTGAGCAGCTGGCCCACGGCGCACTGATGGGCGCGCGCGGCAACTCTGGCGTTATCCTCAGCCAGATTTGGCGCGGGTTGGCCAAAGGACTGAAAGGCAAAGAAACGTTTGATGCTGCCGACCTGGCCCAAGCCTTCCAGGCGGCATCCGACACTGCCTACGGCGGCGTGATGAAACCGGTTGAGGGCACCATCCTGACCATCATTCGTGAAGGGGCCAGCGAAGCCGCCGACGCCGCCAAAAAGAGCCGCGACCTGCGTTTTTTGCTTGAGCGTGTGCTGGAACGGTGCAACCAGGCGCTGGAACGCACGCCCGAACAGCTGGCCATTCTCAAACAGGCTGGCGTGGTGGATTCTGGCGGGCAGGGGCTGGTTTATATTTTGGAAGGCATGCTGAATTACGTTTACGGCAAGATGAATGAGTTGATGTTTACGGCCGTTCCCAGCAGCAACCATGTCGCAGACAATCGCCAAATTTCGGCGCAAGAATTGGCCGTTCCCGATGGCGGTTCGATTGAAAATCCGTACGATGTCCAATTTATCTTGATGGGTGAAAACTTGAACGTCATCGAAGTGCGGAACCGCATTGACGCGATGGGCGACTCCACCGTGGTGGTCGGCGACGAAACAACGATCAAGGTTCACATCCACGTGAAGGATCCCGGCGTGCCGCTCTCTTACGGCATCAGCCTGGGCAAAATTACCGACGTGGTTGTAGAAAACATGCAGATGCAGATGGAAGAGATTGTGCAAACGCCAACAATGCCCACAGCAACGGCCGTTCCGCTCATCAAACCTACCGTGCAGCCGGGGCAGGTCGGGGTGGTTGCCGTGGCCGCTGGCGAAGGTCTGGCCGAAATTTTCCGCAGCATGGGCGCTTCCTTTGTTGTTAGCGGCGGGCAGACCAACAACCCCAGCATCGAAGAGCTGTTCCAGGCCATCCAGGATGTGCCCACCGACAAGGTAGTTATCCTGCCCAACAACAAAAACATCATTCTGGCCGCCGAAGCCGCCCGCGATCTCAGCCCGAAGCACGTGGCCGTTGTGCCCACCAAAACCGCGCCGCAAGGACTTAGCGCCATGCTGGCATTGAACCCAGACGGTGAGCTGGACGAAACCGCAGCCGCCATGGTCGAGGCGTCTAAACAGGTGTCCACTGGCGAGATTACTTGCGCCACGCGCTCTGTTACGCTGGATGGCGTGTCGGTCAATGAAGGCGAGTTTATTGGGTTGGTAGACGGCCGTTTGTGTACATCAGGTTCTGAGTTGGCTGAGGTGTTAACGTCTGTACTGGCCGACATGGACATGGAAGAGCGCGAGCTGCTCTCGCTTTATTATGGCCAGGACATCTCCGAAGAAGAGGCCGGTGCACTGGCCGAACAAATCGAGGCGCAGTACGAAGATATTGAAATCGAGCTGCTACCCGGCGGCCAGCCATACTATTTTTACATTTTAGGGGCAGAATGATCCCCTCCCTAAACAGCCCCTTGCCAGGGGTGGAAATCTTGCTCCCTCTCCCTGGCCGGAAGGGGGCCGGGGTGAGGGTCTCCTAATTCGCCAACTATGACCATCAAAATTGTCACCGACAGCGCCTGCGATGTGCCGCCTGAACTGGCTCACCAATTCGATATTACCGTTGTGCCTGTCTACCTCAACGTAGGCCAGACCAGTTATTTGGAAGGTGTAGACATCACCCGCGAGCAGTTTTACGGCCGTCTCGCCAACTTCCCACAGTATCCAACAACGGCCGCTCCCGCCATTGGCACTTTTACCGAGCAGTACGAACGGCTCACCGCTGCCGGAGCAACGCAGATTCTCTCGATGCACATTGCCCATGATTTGAGCGCCATTTACAATGCCGCCCGCGTCGCCGCAGTTGCGGCCAACTCTGCACCCGTGACCCTGTTTGATACGCGCCAGATTACTCTGGGAGCTGGCCTGCTGGTGCTGCTGGCCGCGGAAGCTGCCGCCGCCGGGCAAACATTGTCGCAAATCATCGCCATGCTAAATGAGAAGGTGAGCCGCACCCGCGTTTTTGGCATGATTGATTCGCTGGAAGCGCTGCACCGCAGCGGGCGCGTCAGCTGGGCGCAGTTTGGCATTGGCTCGCTGCTGCAAATCAAGCCCATTATGATGATTGCCGACGGCGTTATTTCGGCCGCGGCCAAAGTGCGCACTCGCAAACGGGCGCTCAGCCAAATGCTCAAGATGGTGGCTGAACTGGCGCCATTTGAGCGATTGGCCATCATTCACGTCAACGCTCAGGAAGCAGCCGAAGAGCTTTATCAGCTGTCCACCGACCTGTTTGCCAGTTTTTCGGGTGCGATGCCCCTGATTCAGGGCGTGACACCGGCAGTTGGCACCCATTTGGGCGTGGGGGCGGTAGGATTTGCGGCCGTTTCTGCCCGGCCATCTGAGTAAATTTGATTGGACATGATCCTTTAGGATAAACTCGTTCACATGAATAAAGCATTGAACAGATTGCAGCGTGTATTGGATTTAGAAGCCAGCCAGGGTTACAAAAACAAGGCCGTGGTTGGTGGCATTCGTCAATTTGCCACGTTTTGGGTCGGTCAGGCGCGTGAAGCGGCCGTTTCCGAAATGGACAAAGCGTTGGTTGAACAAGTTGCCGAGGTGCTGGCAGATTACGGCCGTCTCCCCGGTACCGAAGCGCGTGCCAAAGTAATTGAGCAGCTGCAAACAAAATTGCGGCAGCGCCAGGAGCAGGAACCAGAGCCCGCACCAGCACAGGCCGCGCCACCGTCGCAACTATCCCAACCCAAGCCCGAAAGACGTCCCGAACCACAGACCGTGGCTAGTGCGCCACCACCCCGCACGCGCGCCGAAGCACCCTCGCCTGCCGCACAAGCCGAAGCCCAAACCGCGCCAGCCAAAAACAAGAAACCGGGCAAGTGGGAGCGTCGTGGCGCGCGTCAGGCCATCGAACCAGACCCCGAAGGATTGGCCCAGCCGGTAACGGCCGTTCGCGGCATTGGTCCCAAATTGGCCGAACAGTTTGAGCGTCTGGGTGCCGCTACCATTCAAGACTTGCTCTACCTCTTCCCGCGCCGCTTCGACGACTACACGCTGATGAAACCAATCCAAAAGCTGGTGTACGGCGAAACCGTCACCGTTATCGGCACCATTTGGGAAACGCGTGCCCGCCGCAGCCGCAACAACCAGGTCATTGTCCAGTCGGTCATCAGCGACGGCACGGGCAAGGTACAGGCGACCTGGTTTAACCAGAAATGGCTGGCCGACAAGCTCAAAGCCGGCATGCAAATTGTCCTCAGCGGCAAGGTGGAGCAATATTTAGGCCGCCCTGTGTTTAACTCGCCTGAGTGGGAACCGGTGGAACTAGACCCGCTGCGCACCCGGCGCATTGTGCCTATCTACCCGCTCACCCAGGGGCTGACCAGCAACCGGATGCGCGACATCATGCGCAGCGTGGTGAATCATTGGGCCGCCCGCGTGCCAGACCCACTGCCCGCCAGCGTGCGGCATCGGCAAAAGCTAGAAAGTTTGCCCGATGCCCTACAGCAGCACCACTTCCCCGACAGCCAACACGCGCTGCATGAAGCCCGCCGCCGCCTCATTTTTGATGAGCTGTTTTTGCTGCAGCTGGGCATGCAAAACTTCCGCCGCGAATGGCAGTCGCAGCCAGGGGTAGAGGTTGGGGTGGATACGGCCGTACTCACCGAGTTCCAAAACAGCCTACCCTACACCCTGACCGATGCCCAACAGCGCGTTATTCAGGAAATTGCCCAAGACTTGGCGGCCACTACGCCAATGAACCGCCTGCTACAAGGCGACGTGGGCGCGGGTAAAACCGTCGTCGCCGCCGCCGCGCTGCTGTTGGCGTCTAAAGCCGGGTATCAAACTGCCCTCATGGCTCCCACCGAAATTTTGGCTGAGCAGCATTTTAATGGCTTGCAGCCGCTGCTGGCTCCGTTTGGCTTACGCACTTGCTTGCTCACTGGCAGCACCTCCGCCGCCGAAAAAGCCCGCATTTACACCGAGCTGGCTACGGGCGAACTCGACCTGGCCATCGGCACCCACGCGCTCATTCAGGAAGGCGTTACTTTCCACAATTTAGCGCTGGCCATCGTGGACGAGCAGCACCGCTTTGGTGTGGATCAGCGGCAAGCCTTGCGCGACAAAGGTCTGTCTGGCGGCGACTTTAGCCCGCACCTGCTCACTATGAGCGCCACACCAATTCCACGTTCGCTAGCCCTGTCGCTGTATGGCGATCTGGACCTCTCCATTTTGGACGAGATGCCGCCGGGACGGCAGGAAATCACCACTCGCTGGATTCGCACCCGGGAACGCGAACGGGCTTATTCGTTTATTCGTCAGCAGGTGGAAAACGGCCGTCAAGCCTACATCATCTATCCGCTGGTGGAAGAAAGTGACAAGGTGGATGCCAAAGCGGCTGTTGCTGAATACGAACGGCTGCAAGCGCTTGTTTTCCCGGACTTACAGGTGGGGCTGATACACGGCCGTTTGTCTAGCAGCGAAAAAGAAAGCGTCATGCGCGCTTTTTACGAAGGCAAATTAAACATCCTCGTTTCCACCTCGGTTATCGAAGTGGGGGTAGATGTGCCCAACAGCACCGTCATGCTTATCGACGGAGCCAACCGCTTTGGTCTGGCCCAGCTGCACCAGTTCCGCGGGCGCGTCGGACGTGGAGCGCACAAATCGTACTGCATCCTCGTCGCCGACAGCGATACGCCAGACGCCACCGAACGGCTGGAAGCCCTCACCCAAACCAACGATGGCTTTGCCCTGGCCGAAAAAGATTTGGAGATTCGTGGGCCGGGTGAATTTTTCGGCCGTCGCCAAAGTGGCTTGCCTGAATTGCAGCTCGCGTCCTTGCTGGACATGGACATGCTCAAAATCGCCCAGACCGAAGCTCAGGCCATCGCCGCCGAAGACCCGGACCTAACCCTACCGGAACACCAACTGCTGCGCCAGCGCGTGGCCCGCTTCTGGCAAGACGCCGGAGACGCAAGTTAGTTTTAGCAGGCTGGTGGCCCACGGTTCATAACCAACCACGGGCCACTAGCCAGATACCCCTAATCCCCAGGAGAAACCGCTTGATTACAGCACTCTACACAGGCACCTTCGACCCGGTTCACTATGGCCACCTCGATCTGATGACTCGTGGCGCAGGCTTGTTCGACAAGCTCATTGTTGCCGTTTACGATCACCGAATCCCGACCAAATCGATCCTCTTCTCGGTAGAAGAACGGGTGCGAATGATTGAAGAAGCCTTAGAAGAAAACAGACCGGACAACATTCTTGTCACCAGCTTTAGTGGGCTGGCGGTTGACTTTGCCCGCAAGATGGGTGCGGCCGTTTTTGTGCGAGGGCTGCGCGTTTTCTCTGATTTTGAATTTGAATTCCGCCTGGCATTGGCCAACAAAAGACTCGATCCCTCCATCGAAACCATCAGCCTGATTACCCATGAGGATCACACCTTTCTCAGCGGTACAACCGTGCGGGAAATCGCCTCGCTGGGCGGCGATGTTAGCAGCATGGTGCCGCCAAATGTGGCTGAAGCGCTGTACAAACAGTTCAACAGCAAGCGGGGCGAGTCGTTCAACCGGCCCGTGCCATTGCGTGATTAATCGTTTAACCACTATAATAACGGCGGTTTGTGGCAAAAAACGCTTCTTCGTGAAGAAAATGGGATAACCGTATGGACATTCAACATCTGGTCGATCGATTGGAACAAGCGCTTAACGACAGCCCTCGGGTACCGCTGACAGCGAACTTGATTGTGAACGAGGATCGCATCTTTAGCATTATTGACCAAATGCGTGTGGCCGTCCCCGAAGAAGTAAAGCGGGCCAACCGCATCGAAGCGGAAAAAGATCGCATCCTGGCCCAGGCCAAGGAAGAAGCCGAGCGCATTCGTGAGCTGGCCAAGCAAGAAGCAGGCGAGTTGGTCAAGCGGGACGCCATCACAATTTCCTCGCAGCAGCGCGCCGACAACATTTTGGAACGCGCCCGCCGCGATGCCGAAGCCCTGCGCCACGATGCGGATGCCTACGTGATGGAAGTGTTGGTGAAGCTAGAAGAAGATTTGCTGCGTTCGCTATCTGTGGTGCGTAACGGCCTTAACAAAGTTCAGCGTGAACAGGAAGCCGCCACCGTACCCAACGCAGATTAGCGAAACTCCACCCGGAATTTTTCTTGACAGTCAGGTTAGCAAGGCTATAATTGCCAGTCGCGGCAAATTTGCCGCTTGTTTTTTGTTGAGAGTCGAATTATTAGCAGGCATTTTGTCTAACTCAGATAAACAAGCCTGAATTTAGTTTAGAGAGGATGTTGTCATGGGTGCTGTACCAAAGAAAAGAATTTCCAAAGCGCGTCGGGATCGTCGGCGGGCGCACGACGCAATCAAAACATTTCACCTGGTGGAATGTCCAGACTGCGGCAAAATGAAGCGCTCCCACCATGTGTGCCTGGAGTGCGGCAAATATAACGGCCGTCAGATTTTGCCGGTAGCCGAAGCGTAGTTTCTGAAAAAGAGGCCGTATTTTTGCGGCCTTTCTCTTTTTTTACCCTCATTTAACTTGGACATTATCAAGTGAGTAGTGCATATCTTTTCCCTGGACAAGGGTCGCAGCACGTGGGCATGGGGTTAGAGCTTTACCAAAACACCCCGGAGGCACGTGCTGTTTTTGATCAGGCCGATGAACAGCTAGGCTTTGCGCTTTCTAGCCTGTGCTTTGAGGGGCCAGAAGACACGCTGACCGATACTGTGAATCAGCAGCCCGCGCTTTTTGTGACCAGCCTGGCAATGTGGCAGCGGATGCAGGTGCAGGATTGG
The DNA here is from genome assembly GCA_020634435.1 of Ardenticatenaceae bacterium. Taxonomy (GTDB): domain Bacteria; phylum Chloroflexota; class Anaerolineae; order Promineifilales; family Promineifilaceae; genus Leptofilum. The sequence goes on from JACKBS010000005.1 coordinate 413,259, forward strand.
GCCGAACCCGCCTTCATGGCCGGGCATAGCCTGGGCGAACTCTCAGCTTTAACGGCCGCTGGGGCACTCTCTTTTGCTGATGGGCTGCGGCTGGTGCGGCAGCGCGGCGAGTTGATGAAGGCCGCAGGTGAGCGTGAACCAGGAGCGATGGCGGCAATTCTGGCGTTGGACATTCCCACCGTGACCGCCATTTGTGAACAGGCCAGCGCGGAAAACGGCCGTTCCGTTCAGGTAGCCAATGATAACTGCCCCGGACAGGTTGTGATTTCGGGCGATGAGGCAGCTATCACTCGCGCCATGGAACTGGCTGAGGCGGCGAAGGCCCGCAAAGTAGTCCGGCTGCCGATCACCATTGCCGCGCACTCCAAACTCATGGCCTCGGCCGCCGAAGCGTTTGCCCAGGCGGTAGATGCCACTCCCATTCAGGCACCCAACATGCCCGTAATTGGTAATGTGACGGCCCAGCCACTCACCACACCCGAACAAATTCGCGAAGAACTTAAGGCGCAGCTCACGGCGGGCGTGGCCTGGACCGATTCGATGAACTATTTGCTAGCCCAGGGTGTTGATACTTTTGTGGAAGTAGGGCCAGGCGATACGCTGTTGAGCTTTATCAAGCGCATCGACCGCCAGGCTAGCCGGGTAAAATTGACTTTTGGCGAAAATCTTTAGGAGGAAGGCTTGTGTCTTTGTTAGCAGGAAAAGTTGCCGTAGTGACGGGAGCATCGCGAGGGATTGGCAGAGCCATTGCCGAAGAGTTAGCCGGGCACGGGGCCAAGGTGGTTATTAACTACAATGCCAGCAGTGCTGCCGCGGAAGAAGTTGTGGCGGCAATTCAGGCGAATGGCGGGGAAGCAACGGCCGTTCAAGCCGATGTCTCCCAATTTGAAGCCGCGCAAAACCTCATCAAAGCAGCTACTGATACCTACGGGCAGATCGACATCCTGGTGAATAACGCTGGAACTACGCGCGACACGCTGCTGCTTTCCATGAAAGAAGATCAGTGGGACACCGTCATTGATACCAACCTGAAGAGCGTTTTTAACTGCTGCAAAGCGGCCGTTCGCCCTATGATGCGGCGTAAACAAGGCGGCCGCATCATCAATATTTCCTCCGTGGTCGCGCTGATGGGCCAGGCCGGGCAAACAAACTATGCGGCCTCTAAGGCCGGGATCATCGGCTTTTCCAAATCGCTGGCCCGCGAAATTGGCTCACGCGACATTACGGTGAACGTCATTACCCCTGGCTTCTTCCCTACCGCCCTCACCGAAGTGCTGGGCGAAGAAACGATGAATGAATCCAAGAAATTGATCCCGCTAGGACGCTGGGGAGAATTGCCAGAGGTGGCGTATCTGGTATCATTTTTAGCATCAGACAAAGCTGCCTACATTACCGGGCAGGTCATTAGTGTGGATGGCGGAATTGGTATGTAACCGCCTACTCACTGCCCTGGTTCATGGCTGAACCAAGAGCCTATTGAATTTAGAAAGGGAGCAAACAATAATGGATAACGTACAGGAAAGCATTGGCCGTATCGAAGTTGCCCCGGATGTTTTGGTGACGATTGCCCATTATGCCAGCCTGCGGGTTGAAGGGGTGGCCAAGATGGCCTCCATTCCCGCCGATGTGGCCCGCCTTTTTCGTCGCGAATCACGCCAAACGGGCATTTTGTTAAATTTGACCGAGGATAATAAGGTTAAATTTGATATTTACGTTATAATGAGTCCGCACGTGAACATTATGGAGACCAGCAAACGCCTGCAAACGGCCGTTGCCGAGGCAATTGATACCATGGTTGGGATTTCCGTAGAAGCTGTCAACGTGCATGTTGAGGATGTCGTCTACGCTCAGGAAGAATCAACCGATTAAATTCCTGGCAAATGGTCCATTCGTCTAGTAACTATGAAAACGAGACGTCGCGCCCGGCGCGTAACCCTGGAAACGCTTTACGAATATGACATCGCCAACCACCCACCGGGTGAAGTTCTGGAGCGGCGGCTACAGGAAAACCCGATGGAAAAGACTGGCGTTGAATTTGCCTCTCGGCTAATTCAAGGTGTTATTCAGCACCAGGAAGAGATGGACACCCTCATCGCTAAGTACGCCCCCGAATGGCCGCTGGACCAAATGGCGGTGATTGATCGCAACATCCTACGCATTGCCATTTTTGAATTCCTGATTGAAGCTGAAACCCCCGTAAAAGTTGCCATTAACGAAGCAGTTGAACTGGCCAAAACGTATGGCTCAGACAGCGCACCGCGCTTCATTAACGGCGTACTCGGCACATTAGCTGACCACATCCCTCAGCTGAAAGAACATTTTCTCCCCCTCCCCGTTCCCGAATAATCCTCCTGATTCATGGCCACCACTGTTTGTTACGATATCTATGGCAATGCGGTTCCGGTAGCCTCGGAAACGATCACTTTTCGCCCCGCTGTTTACGGCATTTTCATCGAAAACAGCCAGATTCTGCTGCAAAAGCAGCCGCAGACCGGCTTATGGTACCCGCCGGGCAAAATCCTGGCGGCTAACGATACGCCTACTCAGGTGGTGCGCCACTATTTTCGCCAGCTCACTGGCCTGACGCCTATCATCGGTTCGCTCCTGTACGTGGAAGACCAGTTTTTCATTGATGAGGAACGCCGGGCGTGGAAGTTATCGGCGCTGTATTATGGCTTGGAACGGCCGTTAACTGCCGCCACCGCCCTTACCGAATCTGAAGAAACGACTCAAACTGAATGGGTTCCCCTGACCAATCTCCAACGCGAACAGTTCCAATTTGGCTATGAAGCCGTCCAGGCTGGCAAACTCCAACAAAAACTGTAGCATTTAGCCCAACAAACCTTGGTAAACAAAAAATAGAGGAGAAGACAGGATGATCAACGACCCTGTTTTAGTAAATGATTGGCATCCGGTAGCGACTGTTGCAGAATTGCAGGCCAAACAACTGATGAGTGCTCGGCTGCTGGATGAGGAGATCGTGCTGTGGTGGGCAAACGGCCGTTCCCTCGCCTGGCAAGACCTCTGCATTCATCGCGGCACCAAACTGTCCTTGGGCCGCGTGGCGGAAAACCAACTGCACTGCCCCTACCACGGCTGGGTCTACGACGAATCCGGGCAGTGCATCCACATCCCCGCCCATCCCGACCAGGTGCCGCCCGCCAAAGCCCGCGCCAAAACGTACCAAATCAAAGAGCAGTACGGCCTCGTCTGGGTATGTTTAGGCGAGCCAGCCCACGACATCCCTGCCTTTGCCGAATGGGATGACGCCAGCTATCGTAAAATCATGAGCGGCCCGTACGATTACGCCGCCGCCGCACCCCGCGCCATCGAAAATTTCCTCGACGTGGCCCACTTCCCCTTTGTCCACGCCGGTTATCTGGGCGATCCGCAGCACTCCGAAATCAACGATTACGACGTGCACACCGGGCCAGACGGCATCGTTGCCGAGAACATTACCGTGTACCAGCCCAATCCCGACGGCACGGGTGAGGGTAAGAATGTGACCTATACGTATCGGGTGTTACGGCCGTTTACCGCCTACTTCATCAAACATGGCACCAGCAACTCGTTTGCCGCCCTCTTCACCATTGCGCCCATTACTGAAACCGCCTGTCGCGCCTGGATGTGGATGGCCATGAACTACGGCCACGACGTGCCCGGAGACGAAATCCGCGCCTTCCAGGATGAGGTGACAGGACAAGATGTGCCCATCGTGCAGTCACAGCGGCCCGAGCTGCTGCCGCTAGATTTGCAGGCCGAGTTGCATCTGCGCAGCGACCGCACGGCAATTGCCTACCGGCAATGGTTAAAAATTTTGGGACTCACGTTTGGGGTGGCGTAATTATGTCATTGCCAATTCTTTGCCAAAAATGCTACAATGTGTTCACAAATGTGTACACAAAGGCGCGCTTAAGAGGTGAATATGATCAGTGTTGGCATACGTGAACTAAAACAACAAACTAGCAAACTGCTGCGGAGAGTTCGGGAGAACGGAGAAATTATCGAAATTACTTACCATGGTGAATCGATCGCCCGGCTGGTTCCTGTGGCACAGCCAGAGACTTCTGATGAAGATATTGCCGCTGTTTGGGCTGATTTGGACCAACTGACTGCCGAAATCAGCGCCAAATGGCCAGAAGGCGTTTCGGCTGTGGACGCCGTGAAAGACGTACGCCGAGAGTTATGATTGTTACCGACGCCAGCGTCTGGGTTAGCCATTTAATTGCCCAGGAAATCCATCATGCAGCCAGCCGAGACTGGTTAATGGCCGTTGTCCGCAGCGGCACCCTCATTGCTGCACCGGCACTTTTACTCGCAGAAGTCGGTGGGGCGATTGCTCGCCGCACAGGGGATGCTAAGTTGGGGCATCAGGCAGTGAACCACATTTTGTCTACGCCCAACCTGCGACTGGTTTATACCGATGCCGAATTAGGCAACCTGGCAGCAAAATTGGCCGTCGAACAAAAATTGCGCGGGGCAGATGCTTTGTACACGGCCGTTGCCCTTCGCTTAAAAATACCCCTGGTCAGCTGGGATCAAGAACAGATCGACCGCGCCGCCGCCGTTGTTACTGCTTACCAACCCGATTAAATTTGTCTTGACACACCTGTAACCCGGTGCTATTATGCGCCCACGATGAACCAACAGCGATTTTTTAGCTTCTTCTTTTTTAACACCATCCGCGCCGCGTTTGCGCCGGAGGTTCGTTCTGCCTGAGAAGAAGCAGCGCTAAAAAACGAACATCCTCTGAAAGACGCGGCCAACACCGCGTCTTTTTTTGTTTGTTTAGCCAAGAACCGTTAAACTTTTCGTTTGGAATTATTGGCCACAGAGGACACAGAGGTTTTAGAGGATTTTCTCTTATTTCTCTGTGCCCTCTGTGGCAAAAAAACATTTAGGAAGTTAAATATGCTAGACCAACTGGAATCATTGTATGAAGCATCGCTGGCCAAGCTGGGCGAGGCGGACAGTACGGCCGTTCTCGAAACCTGGTACCGCGACACCCTGGGCAAAAAAGGGGGCATCTACCTGCTCACCCGCCAGGTCGGCCAGCTTAGCGCCGACGAACGGCCGATTTTCGGTAAGCGGATCAACGTCGTCAAAAATGAGCTGGAAGCGGCCTACGAAGCGCGGCTGGCCGAGCTAAAAGCGACCGAACTGGCCGACAAGATCGCCAGCTCCGCCATTGACGTGACCTTGCCCGGACGGCCGTTAACCAGCGGCGGTCTGCACGTTATCACCCAAACCTTGCGTGACATTTACCGCATCTTCGGCGACATGGGCTTCCAAATCTACCGCACGCCCGATGTAGAAACCGACGCCTACAACTTCGAGCTGCTCAACTTCCCGCCCCACCACCCGGCGCGGGAAATGCAAGACAGCTTCTACACCGAAAACCCGGATGTGATTTTGCGCACGCACACCAGCGCCGGGCAAATCCGGGCCATGCGTGAATATTATCCCGAACCGGTGCGCGTCATCCTGCCCGGCATGTGCTACCGTAACGAGCAAATCACCACCCCGCAGCAGCATCCAGTTCACTCAGGTGGAAGGGCTTGCCGTCGGCACCAACATCACCTTTGCCGACCTCAAAGGCACGCTCACCGAGTTTGCCCGCCGCCTGTTCGGGGCCAACCGCGAGACGCGCTTCCGGGCCAGCTACTTTCCCTTCACCGAACCCAGCGCGGAGATGGACGTTACCTGCTTTTTGTGCGAGAGTCAAGGGGTGCCAGGTGTGCAAATACACCGGCTGGCTGGAGATTTTAGGCAGCGGCATGGTGCATCCCAACGTGCTGCGCAACGGCGGTTACGATCCCGAGGTGTACACCGGCTTTGCCTTCGGCATGGGGCCAGAGCGCATCGCTATGCTCCGCTACGGCATTGATGACATTCGCCAATTCTGGAATAATGATTTGCGGTTCCTAAAACAATTCTAATTACCAACTAGACCCTAAGGGTTTTGTCCGTAAAGGGCTGGCTAGCAAAAGCCAAACCCTTAGGGTCTGCTCAAACGCAATTTTTCTGGAGTTTTTCCATGCTTGTACCACTCTCATGGCTTAAAGATTTTGTCACCATAGATAAACCGGTCGAGCAGGTTGACCGCCTGCTGACTAACGCCGGTTTGGAAGTAAAAACCATCGACTACATCGGCATCCCCGGCGCGGCGCTGGAATGGGACCGCGAGCTGGTGCTGTTGGCTCACCTGCTCAAAGTAGAGCAGCATCCCAATGCCGATAAGCTGGTTTTGGCGACAGTGGATTATGGCAACGGCCGTTCCAAAACCGTCGTCACCGGCGCGCCAAACTTGTTCGATTATCGCGGCCAGGGCGACATCAGCGGCTTGCAGATTTTCTCGCCCATCGCGCTTGAAGGCTCTGTTTTGTACGACGGCCACAAAGACGGCCGTGTTACCGCCAAGCTCAAAGGGCGCGAACTGCGCGGCATCTACAACGACGCCATGCTCTGCTCCGAAAAAGAGCTGGGCATCAGCGAAGAGCACGAAGGCATCATCCTCATCAAAAAAGGGCCGACTTCACCCGATTACCAGCCAGGTACGCCGCTGCAAGACGTACTCGGCGATGCCGTGCTGGAGATCGACATCATCCCCAACATCGCTCGCTGCGCCTCGATGGTCGGCGTGGCTCGTGAGTATGCCGCCCTCACCAACCAGCCCATCCGCTACCCGGATTACTCGGTGACGATGGACGGGCCGAAGGCAGACGGCCGTATCCAACTTACCACCGAAAATCCCGAACTCAACCCCCGCTTCGTTGGTTACATCATCGAAGGCGTGCAGCAAACCGCCAGCCCGTACTGGATGCAGCATCGCCTGCGCCTGGCCGGGCAGCGCCCCATCAACGTCGTCGTAGACATTTCTAACTACGTCATGCTGGAAATGGGCCAGCCCAACCACACCTTCGACTACGATTTCCTGCGCCGCCGCGCCGATGAGTACAATCCCGGCGGCCCCATCCAGATCAACACCCGCCTGCCCCACGACGGCGAAACGCTCACCACCCTGGACGGCACCAGCCACAAACTGGAACCATACAGCATTTTGGTGACTGACCCGCTGGGCAACCTCAGCCTCGGTGGCGTGATGGGTGGTCTGGACAGTGAAATCCGGCCAGATACGCAAAACGTCTTCCTGGAAGCCGCGGCCTGGAACTTCATCAACATTCGCCGCACCAGCACCAAGCTGGGCATCCACACCGATGCCGCGTTCCGTTTTAGCCGCGGCGTGCATCCCAGCCAGGCATTGCTGGGTGCCAACCGCGCCGCCAACCTGCTCAATAAACTCGCCGGCGGCACCGTCGCCAACGGCATCATCGACTACTACCCCAATCCGCCGGAACCGGTCACAGTGACGCTCAAGCTGGATTACGCGCGCCGCCTCAGCGGCCTGGATTTAAGCGGTGCCGAGATGGCCAAACTGCTGGGACGCCTCGAATTCGAGGCCGAGGTGCATGACGATCATCTCGTCGTCACCGCACCGGATCACCGCATGGACATTGAGGGGCCGCACGATTTGGTCGAAGAAATCTGCCGCATGTACGGTTACGACAACATCCCCTCCACCGTGCTGTCCGATGTACTACCGCCGCAGCGGGGCAATCCGAAGCTGGAGCAGGAAGAGCGCATCAAGGACACGCTGGTGCAGGCTGGCTTGCAAGAGCTCATCACTTTCCGCCTCACCTCTAAGGCGCAGGAAGCGAAGTTGATGCCGAAGAACCATGCGGCGGGACCCGATGTACGGCCGTATGTCACCCTTACCAACCCCCTCTCCGCCGAACGGGCCGAGATGCGCCACAGCCTGCTTGCCTCCGTGGTGGAGATTGCCGCCAACAACAGCCGCTTCCAAGATCGCCTGGCCATGTTCGAGATCGGCCCCATCTTCATTGCCGATGAGGACGAGGTTTTGCCCACCGAGCAAACCCGCCTTTCCATTGTGATGAGCGGGCAGCGCACCGTGCTGGGCTGGCAACCTGGGGACGCAGGCACCTACGATTTCTACGATTTGAAGGGCGTGCTGCAAGCGCTGTTCAACGAGCTGCATCTAGACATCACCTTTGAACCGGTGGAGCATCCCAGCTATCGGCCAGGGCGCACCGCCCGCCTGCTGTTGGGCGAAAACCAGGTGGGCGTGATGGGTGAGCTGCATCCGCTGGTCGCGGAGCAGTTCGACGTGCAGCTAGAGGATGACGATCAGCCCGTTCTCGCCGCCGACATCGATTTGGATGCGCTCATTGGCCAGATTCCATCCCACTATCCTTATGATCCCATCTCGCCGTACCCGGCCGTGCATGAGGATATTGCGGTGGTCGTGGACAAAGGCGTCGCTTCTCAGGAAGTTGAAGAGGTCATCCGCAAATCAGGTGGCTTCTTGCTTAAAGATGTTGAGCTGTTTGACCTGTTCGAAGGTGAACAAATTGGCGCAGGCAAGAAAAGCCTCGCTTACCATCTTACCTTCCAGGCACCAGACAAAACGCTCACTGACAAAGTGGTGCAGAAGAACCGCAAGAAGATCATTGGTCAGTTAAAACACAGGCTAAACGCCCAATTACGCGAGTAACCGCAAGAGCCAGATGGCAGCACAGCCATCTGGCTCTTTTTGATCCCCCACCAGAGGCCATTTAGGCCAAAAGCAAAAGCGTTCTCTTGTATACGAAATAACCAAAATTTCATGCCAAAAACTGGTTGACATGCCCAAAATTCGGTGATATAGTTGACGCATCAACTATTGAGCTATCAACTAAATTATTTTTACCAACGCTCAATTCCCAACAGACCAAAATTAGACAGCATGAGCGATCGAGAAACGCTTTATAACCTTCTAAAACAAACTTTTATTCTTCTTGACGATGGCGATCGTCGTTTGTTTTGTCATTACGATCTCAGCCCCACCCGATACTATGCCTTACTTCATATCATGGAAAAGCCTGGCTTATCCTCTAGTGAGTTAAGCGAACGGCTGCTGTGCGATAAAAGCAACGTAACGCGCATTGTGAAGGGGTTGGAAAACACCGATCATATCATCCGCAAGCCGCATGAAACAGACGGCCGTACCCTCCGCCTCTACCTCACCGAAAAAGGCCAGTCAGTCTGCACAGAAATTAGCGCCGAGCACGAAAAATACAACGAGCTGCGGCTAAGCTGCATCAATGAAATCTCTCAAGGAAATCTCCTGGAAAACCTCTCGTTATTAAATGAATCATTACAAGAAGAGCTTTCCCATCCATTAATACCAGTAAATGGCAATAAAGCTGACGGTGCCTGAGCGTAGAATCTTTTCACTTACCACAAATCCTCAGGCAATATGACCATCAGCCTCACCGTTTTTAACAAAGATAAAAATAATCGGTAAATCTGCTCCATAGGCAAGGAGGTGGTGCATTCTCAGATTAATCAAGCAACACAACTTCAAAAATAATACTTTTCAACAATAAATTTAATTGAGGAGAGAGATGAACAACAAAAAATGGTACATCTTAGTAGTTTTGTTTTTAATGGGGGCTCTGTTCTTGAGCGCCTGTGGTGGTGCGGAAGAACCCGCTGCTGACGATACAGCCGACGAACCAGCAACAACCGAAACCACCGACGAAGAAACAATGGAAGAAGACACAGCTGAAGAAGAAGCCATGGAAGAAGATATGGCTGAAGAAGAAGCTGTAGAAGAGGAAGCAGCCGCAGAAGAAGATATGGCTGAAGAAGAAGCTGTAGAAGAAGAAGCAGCCGCAGAAGAGTTCGACGTTTCCATCACCATTTGGGCTGATGACACACGTGCACCAATCCTCACCGAGCTGGCTGAATCCTTCCAGGCAGAATATGGCGTTGGCCTGGTTGTTGAGCAAGTTGCTGACATCAACGACCAGTTCCCCATTGCCGCACCGGCTGGCGAAGGTCCAGACATCCTGATTCTGGCACACGACCGCATTGGTGGTTTCTATGCCAGTGGTTTGTTAGCTCCGATCGATCTGGGTGACAAAGCAGATCTGTTCTTGCCCGTTGCCGTAGATGCCTTTACCTATGAAGGTCAACTGGTAGGTATGCCCTACGCGATTGAGAATCTTGGTTTCTTCTACAACACAGACATGATCGAAACACCTCCCACGACCTGGGACGAGGTTATCGAAATGGGTGGGGCTTTGGTTGACAGTGGTGATGCCACCTATGCACTGGCCCTTTCTGGTACAACTTACGATGGATATCCTCTGCAGACCGCTTTTGGTGGCTACGTCTTTGGTGTAAACGATCAAGGTTATGATCCCAGCGATGTTGGTATCGACAGCGAAGGCATGATTGCCGCTGGTAACTTCATCCAGGAAAATGTTGAAGCTGGTTACATCAGCAGCAGCACAGATTGGGATACCGCTCACCTGCAATTTGAAACCGGTGAGGTTCCCTTCTTGATGGCTGGCCCTTGGGCTTTGGATCGTCTGCGTGAAGCTGGCGTACCGTATGCTATCACCACCTTCCCCGCCGCAGAGCAGGTTGGTCAATCCTTCCTGGGCGTTCAGGGTTTTGCTGTAAACGCTCTGAGTGAAAACGTTCTGTTGGCACAAACCTTCCTGACCGAGTTTGTGGCTACCGAAGAGGTTATGCAGCAGCTGGCTAGCTCTGGTAACCGTCCTTCTGCTTTTGCTTCCATCACCAGTGATGATCCAGACATTGCTGCGCTGGGCGAATCTGGCGAAACGGCCGTTCCCATGCCCGCGATTCCAGAAATGGGTTCCGTATGGGGTAGCTGGGGCGATGCCTTCACCTTGATCATCAACGGTGAACAAACTGCTGAAGAAGCACTGACCAACGGTGCTGCTCAAATCCGCGACCTCATCGGCGGTGTAAATGTCAATGAAGGCATGGTGAACATCCCAGGTTCCTGGCAGGCTGCTTCTGGCGTATGTGGCGGCGACTGGGACCAGGCATGTGCCGAGTCCGCACTCACCGACAATGGTGATGGCACCTACTCTGCCACTTTCGACATTCCCGCTGGCGACTATGAAGCCAAAGTTGCGCTTGACGGTCTGTGGGACGAGAACTATGGCGCTGACGGCGTGGCTGATGGTGATAACATTACCTTCACCGTTGCCGAAGACGGTCCGGTCACCTTCACCTGGGATTCTGACTCCAAGATTCTCACGATTGATACCGGCGAATAAGTCTCTGTAACTAAGAAGTGGGGCAGGGAAACGGCCGTTTCCCTGCCTCACTTTTCCTTAACACGCTTCCTCTGGAATTTACACATCCCGCGTTTGTCTTTGCCACACATAAAAGAGAATCTTGGGAGAGGATATTTCTCTTTGGGATAGGAGGTTTTGCCTTATGGCAGCTCAAGTACTCAACAAACCACAAAATAATAAAGCGGGTCCGAGCGCCACGCTACTTAACGTAGTTTTGCGCTTAGTACTACTCTTAGCAATTGATGGCTTTGCCATCTGGTTTGCCCTACGGGCATTTGCCGAAGGATTTGCACCCCTTGGCGTTGTTATCGCCCTCATTGCAGCCGGCATAAACTACATCATCCTTGTGCGAGACATGTACCCGCTGCGCTGGATGTTGCTTGGTCTGGTGATGATGGCCATGTTTGCCATCTGGCCCATCATACTCACCGTATTTGTGGCCTTCACCAACTATGGCGATGGGCATCTGCTTACCAAGCCACAATCTATCGAACAAATAGTCAAAGAACGGTACATTCCAGAAGGGGGCGCAGCCTATTCTTGGACCGGCTACATTAATGATTCAGGCGAATACGTCCTCTGGTTACAAAATGATGCTGGCGAGAGCTACCTGGCCTACCCTGGCACACCACTCATTCCTGCCAGTGAAGCAGAAGGCATAGGCGAACTGGATGATAATGGCATCCCTACCGAAATTGCAGGCTATGAACGCCTCAACGCCATCCGCGTGGCCGCCGACCAAAACATTCCCACCATCCAATTTGGCTCCGAAGAAGATGGTGTACAAATTCGCTCAGCCAGCGAAGCCGCACAGCTCCAGCCCAAGTTTGAATATGATGAACTGAATGATGTATTGGTGGATCAGGAAACGGGGCTTGAGTACTTACCGGTCGAAGGGCGTTGGACGGCGAATAACGGCGCAGAGCTCACCTCAGGGTATCGGGCTAATGTCGGGCTAGACAACTTTACGCGTTTCTTTGAAAGTTCCGCCTTCCGCGGACCATTAACGCGTATCGTCATTTGGAACTTTGCCTTCGCCTTTCTCAGCGTTTTTTCCACCTTTTCCCTTGGTTTGGCCATCGCCTATATCTTTAATGATCGCACCTTGCCTGGGCGCAAAATCATCCAATCATTTTTGCTCATCCCTTACACCATTCCCAGCCTGATCACCATCCTCATTTGGCGTGGTATGTTCAACAATGAAGTAGGGGTGATCAACCGAATGTTGATGGATGTTTTCCACATTGCCCCAGAATGGACTGTAGATCCGACCTTGGCCAAGCTCGCCATCTTAATTGTCAATTTGTGGTTGGGCTATCCTTATTTCTTTTTGATTTGTAGCGGGGCGCTGCAAGCCATTCCCTCAGACTTGTATGAAGCGGCTAGAGTTGACGGCGCCAATGCGTTCCAAAGCTTTTTCAAAATCACGCTGCCTCTGCTGCTGGTTGCGGTTGGCCCCTTACTGGTAGCCTCTTTTACCTTCAACTTCAACAATTTCAACATCATTTTCCTCTTTATTGAAGGTGGGCCACCGATTGCGGGTTCGCCCACGAGGGCGGGGCACACGGATATCTTAATTAGCTATGTGTACAACCTGGCCTTTGCTGCCGGACGCGGCAAGGAATACGGGCTGGGTGCCGCTATTACGATTGTAATTTTTGTTATCGTAGCAGTGATTACACTGTTTCAATTCCGCTACACTAAGATGTGGGAGGAGGTTGGCGAAGGTGTCTAATTTAACTTTTAAACAACGCAAGTTTATTTCTCATGCACTGCGCTGGTTTTTTGCGCTTTTCTTAATTGCCTTTGCTTTGTTCCCTGTCTTGTGGATTTTGTCTGCCTCCCTCAATCCATCAAATACATTGGCAACGTCCAGCCTGATTCCCCAAAACATTGGTCTGGATAATTATCGGACATTGTTCAATACGCCAGAAACACCGTTTGGCATCTGGATTTGGAACTCGATCAAGATTTCATCCATTACCACGTTCCTCTCGGTTACTATCACCACGCTGGCAGCCTATGCTTTTTCCCGCTTCCGCTTTACGGGACGCGTGACAATGCTCAAGGGCATTTTGTTAATTCAAGTATTCCCTGGCTTGCTGGCCATGATCGCTATCTTCACCCTCATCACCCAATTTGAGGCCATTCTTCCTGCCATTGGGCTAAACACCCATGCGGGCTTGATTCTGGTCTATTTGGGCGGGGCGATGGGCGTTAATATTTGGCTGATGAAAGGGTTCTTTGACACCATTCCCCGGGCCATTGATGAGAGTGCGATGGTGGACGGCGCTACGCATTGGCAAACGTTTACGCAGCTATTGCTGCCGCTCATGCGGCCGATTTTGGTTGTCATTGCGATTCTCACGTTTATTGGCACCTATGGTGACTTCATTTTGGCGCGGGTTCTGCTAAAAAGCACTGAGCAATATCCGCTCATGGTGGGTTTGTTTATTTTCACCAGCGGGCAGTTCTCGCAAAAATGGGGACCGTTTGCCGCTGGGGCGCTGTTAGGCGCGCTGCCCATCATGATTGTGTATCTTTTGCTGCAAGACCAAATTGTGGGCGGTCTGACACAAGGCGCAGTGAAAGGATAGCTAATAATTTAATTGAGAATTGTGAATAGTTAATTTTTACGGCCGTTTCCCCAGCAACCTATCAAGGTGACAAAGGAAACGGCCGTTTTGCAACAGGATTTCTCCATGAAAAAACGCCTTCTGCTCCTCTTCCTCGCCATCATTCTCCTGCTAATTGCCTGCCAGGAAGCCCCACGGGTACGTCCCACAGCCACACCAAACGATGATGCGGCAGCAACGGCCGTTGTGCCCACCGCAACCGCCACACCAGCCCCCACCAATACACCAAGCCCCACAGCTACGGCCGATCCCTTCACCGTAGGCACCAACGACTTCCCCTGGTGGAACGATCTTGTCTTCTACGAAATCTTCGTGCGCAGCTTTTATGACAGCGATGGCGACGGCGTAGGCGACTTGAACGGCGTTATTGAAAAGCTGGATTACCTGAACGACGGCGATCCCAACACCACCGAAGATTTAGGCGTTACCGGCATCTGGCTCATGCCCATCACAGTCTCACCCAGCTATCATGGCTACGATGTCACCGACTACTTTCAGGTAGACCCCGAATACGGCACCAACGAAGATTTTCTGCGCCTTATGGAAGAAGCGCATGCGCGCGGCATCCGGGTCATCGTAGACTTGGTGATGAACCACACCTCAAATGCCCATCCCTGGTTCTTGGATTCGCAAAACCCAGATTCCGAATACCGCGATTGGTACATTTGGGCCGAGGAAAATCCCGGCTATCGCGGGCCAGATGGTCAGGTGGTGTGGCACAACAGCGCCAGCGGCTACTACTATGGCGTTTTCTGGAGTGGCATGCCAGACCTCAACTATGAAAATCCCAACGTCACCTTTGCCATGTTCGACGCCGCCCGCTTTTGGCTAGAAGAAATGAACGTCGATGGCTTCCGCCTCGATGCCATCAAACACATGATTGAAGAAGGCGAAGGGCAGCAAAACACACCCAGCACCCACGAATGGCTGCAAGAATTCCACCAATTTTATAAAGCAGTCAATCCCGAGGCGCTGACCGTAGGCGAAGCATGGACAGGCACTCAGCAGGTCGTCGATTACACCGGTGATGAAGTAGACATTGCCTTCCAGTTTTTCTTGGCAGAAGACGTTCTAAACAGTGCCGGCGCCGGTTTGGCCCCCATTTACGCCGACACGCTGCAAGAAGTATACGACTCCTTCCCTGCCAACCAGTACGCCACTTTCATCACCAACCATGACCAAAACCGGATCATGTCCCAACTGGATGAGGATGAAGGGAAAGCGCGTGTTGCGGCAGCCATTTTGCTCACCAATCCTGGCGTCCCCTTCATCTACTACGGCGAAGAAATCGGCATGACCGGCATAAAGCCCGATGAAGATATTCGCCTGCCGCTGCAATGGGCCAGCAACAGCCCCAACGTTGGCTTCACCACAGGCACGCCGTGGCGACCCGCCGCCGCTGATTTCCCCGTGCGCAGCATCGAGCGCCAAACCGACGATCCGGATTCGCTGCTGAGCCTGTACCGCGACCTCATTCACCTGCGCAACGCACATGAAGCGCTGCGTGTTGGCGACTGGACGCTGGTGGAATCTGGCTCGCCCAGATTGCTCACCTTCCTGCGCCAGACGGAAAATGAGACCATATTGGTTATCATCAATGTGAACCGCAACCCAGTCGAGGCAGAAGATTACAGTTTGGAATTGGGGCTGGATGGGGTAAGTACGGCCGTTTCTCTCCACGGCCTCACACCAACAACCGATTTCACTAGCAGCGGCTACATCCCCTTCGACGAAATCCCGCCGCAGTCAGTGCACATCTTGCAGCTTACACCCTAACCAGGAGCCTGACACCGCAATTAGTTAAAATGAACGCTCTTACCGATTGGATCGCCATTTTATTGTTATTAGCTGCGTATTTGGGATTGGCAAACGGCCGTTTCACCACCAAACTCCGCCACTATGCCCACAAAAATGACCTGCGCCCGTTCCTGTTGATCGCGCTGCTTTTCATCCCCTACCTACTCGTAACCGTGCCCCGCGCTGCCGCAGACATGGCTGCCTTCTGGCGCGATTTGGCCAAGATGATCCTGTTCATTGGGCCAACGACAACGGCCGTTATCTACCGCCCCGGCCACGCCAAACGGCTCCATTGGCTGGACATTTTTGTCATTTTAGCCATCTGGTTCCCCATCGAATTTGGCTGGTTGCCAGACGTTGAAGCACATTTGGCCTCCGGGGTAGATTTGCCCATTCCCATGCTAACGGCCGTTGTGCTGATTTTGCTGCTCTATTTGGTGATACGGCCGTTGCCCGGCATCGGCTACACATTCAAACTCAACCGCAATGACGGCAAACAAATCCTCAACGGCCTCACCGCCTACACCCTCATCGGCATTCCCATCGGCCTGCTTACCCGCTTTCTCGTCTTCGGCATTGCTCCATTCGACAGCTTCACCTGGATACTCGCCTGGCCGCTGGGCTACCTGTTCACCGCCCTGCCGGAAGAACTGCTGTTTCGCGGCGTCATCCAAAATCAGCTGCAAAGCCACCTAAAAAACAAATGGTTGGCGCTGCTCATCGCGTCCGTTATTTTTGGCTTGGCTCATCTCAACAATGGCACAGCTGGGTATCCAGTGCCCAACTGGATGTACGTGCTCATGGCCTCACTCGCGGGGCTGGCCTACGGCTGGACCTGGCACAAAACGGGTAAAATCACCGCTTCAGCCGTCGTTCATGCCACGGTCAACTTTCTTTGGGGGATATTTTTAGGAGGGTAGCCAAACCATGAAGAAAATTGCTTTCCTCATTGTTTTATTTTTATTCGTTGGGTGCAAGCAGGCGTCGGAAACGGCCGTTTCCACCCCACCATCCACCCCCCTCTTCCAAAACGTCAGCCGCGCCGCAGGCATCACCCAAACCCGCCAGGGCAACGATCGGGCCATCGGCCAGGCGTGGGGCGATTACGACCGCGACGGCTGGGTAGATTTCTACGTCACCGACACCAAAGGTCCGAACACCCTCTTCCACAACAACGGCGACGGCACCTTCAGCCGCCCCGTCTTTGCCGAAACCGTGGCCCTGCCCGACGGCTTTAGCGGCGGGGCCAGCTTCGCCGACTACAACAACGACGGCTGGCCCGACCTCTACGTAGCCAACTGGGGGCAAAACGTCCTCTTCCGCAACGACGCAGGCCAGGGCTTTACCGATGTCACCACCGAAGCAGGCGTCGGCGGACAGGGCGAAAACAGCCAAACCGCCTCCTGGGGCGATTACGACAGCGACGGCTGGCTCGACCTCTACGTCGCCAACTGGGCCTGCTACCCGCGCTGCGGCCGCCCCAGCCAGGGCGACACCGACCGCCTCTACCACAACAACGGCGATGGCACTTTTACCGACGTTACTCCCCTGCTCGGCGGCGAAACCTACGGCGCAGGCTTTGTTGCCAGCTTCACCGACTACGACAACGACGGCGACCTGGACATCTACCTGCTCAACGATGAATTCCTCTTCCCCACCGGCAACAAGCTGTGGCGCAACGATGGCCCCGGCTGTGATGGCCATTGCTTCACCCAGGTCGCGCCCAGCGCCAATGCCGACACACACATCATGGGCATGGGGCTGGCCACGGCCGATTACGACAACGACGGCGATTTCGATTTCTACTTTTCCAACGCCGGGCCGATGACCCTGCTGCAAAACCAGGGCGACGGCACCTTTGGCAACGTGGCTGAACTGGCCGGGGTGGATTTGCCCGATGGCGTCGCTTGGGCCGCCTCTGCCTTTGACTACGACAACGACGGCTGGCAAGATTTGTACCTGGCCGTCATGACCACCGCCAGCCACGACGGCATCGCCGCCAACCCGCTCTTCCACAACAACGGCGATGGCACCTTCAGCCGCGTTAGCTCCGGCAGCGGGGCCAGCGACGTCGGCCCCACCATGGGCATTGCCCTGGCCGATTTTGACAACGACGGCCGTATTGACCTCCTCTTGGGCAACAAAGACGACGGCTACAGCCTGCTGCGCAACCAAAGTAGCCAGGCAGATGGGCACTGGCTCACGCTAGACTTGGCCGGTGCCGGCTCCGTAAACCGGGACGCCATCGGCACGCGTGTCACCGTCCGCACCGCCGATGGCAACGTGCAGATGCGCGAAGTGCAAAGCGGCGGCAGCCTGGGCGCAGGCCACGAGCTGCGCCTCCATTTTGGTCTGGGCACGTTCGACACCGTTGAAGAGCTGACCATTCGCTGGCCAGACGGCCGTTCCCAAACCTTCACAGACATCGCCGCCAACCGTCAAATCAGCCTGCCCTATCCGCTGGATGCCACCGCCGAAGCCGCGCAACAAACCGCGCTTTATCCACCAGCAACTAACAAACTAACCGCAAACCAACTACCTACCAATGCCCTCATCGTCGCCAACCTTGTAGCCTGGTCACTCCTGTTTCTGAGCATCTTGCGCCTGCGCCGTCCGTTGGGCATCACACGTCAGGCAGTGCTGCGAGTTGGCGCGGTGGTGCTGGTGGTGGGTACGGCCGTTTACCTCTTCACCAACCTGCAAGCCGCCGAAACCGAACCGCCACCCACCGAAGCCGAACCCACACTGGCTACAAAACTGGCCCAGGCTGGAGCCATCGAACCGCTACAGCTGCCCGCCGCTCCTGAGGCACAGGTAGCCCTAGGTCGGGCGCTGTTCTGGGACCCGATCCTCAGCGGCAATAAAGACACCGCCTGCGTCACCTGCCATCATCCCGTCGAAGGCACTGGCGATGGCCTGGAGCTGCCCATCGGCACCGGCGGACAGGGGCTGGGGCCGGAGCGCGTTTTTGTGGGCACGCGGCAGGTGCTGGTGCCACGTAACGCCACGCCCGTTTACAATTTAGGGCTGGATGGCATGGACGTGATGTTTTGGGATGGCCGTGTTGCCCTGCTCGCCGATGGCCAATTCGATAGCCCGGCTAACGATGACCTGCCCTACAATCTCGAAAATGCCGTCGCCGTCCAGGCCATGTTCCCCGTCACCTCCCCCGACGAGATGCGCGGCCACCCCGGCGACACAGACATGTTTGGCGAGCGCAACGAGATGGGCAACCTCAAAGGGCATCAGGCGGCCATCATGTGGGATGGGCTGATGGCCAAACTTTTGGCGGTACCCGCTTACCAGGAACTGTTCCAGGCCGCCTACCCTGGCGTGCCGCTCGACGAGCTTAACTTTGGCCACGCTGCCAACGCCCTGGCCGCGTACCAGATGGACACCTTTACCTTTCTGGACAGTCCGTGGGATCGCTACTTGCAGGGCGACGAGACCGCCCTCTCGGCCGAAGCACTGGCCGGGGCGGAACTGTTTTACGGCGAGGCGGGCTGCGCCGACTGCCACAGCGGTTCGCTGCTGAGCGACATGCAGTTCCACAACATCGGCGTGCCGCAAATTGGGCCGGGCAAGGGTAATGAGGAACCGTACGATTACGGCCGTGCCCGCGAAACGGGTGATGAAAGCGATCTATTTGCCTTCCGCACGCCGCCGCTGCGCAATGTGGCCATCACCGGGCCGTGGATGCACAATGGTGCGTATGCCACGCTGGAGGCGGTCATCTGGCATCATCTCAACGCCCGCGACGCCGTTGAAAATTACGATTTCACCCAGCTGCCGCCACTGGTTTTGGCGGAGGATTCGGGCGATACGGCCGTACACACTGCTGCTCTCAACGCCCCTTCCTTTGCCATGCCCACCCGTGACCTCACCGATGCGGAGGTGGCCGAGTTGGTCGCCTTTTTGGAAGCACTCACCTCGCCCACGGCCACCGACCTGAGCCACGTCGTTCCCGACGCGGTGCCCAGCGGTCTCCCCGTCGGCGGCACGATTGACTAACTGAAAACGGGGCACAGTCTTTTCTCTGTGCCCCTCCGTGCTCCTCTGTGCACCTCTGTGTTCCGCTTTTCCCGGACACAACAGGAGATTCTTTTGACTCGCAAACTCTTTCTTAGCCTCCTGGCCATCTTGCTATTTTTACCAAGCCAAACGTCCGCGCAAAGCGAGACGGCCGTTCCCCAACGCACCTACACCTCTGGCGACAGCTACCTCGTTGTGGAGGTTTTGGACGACGACCTGATCCATTTTGAAGCGGGACAAGGCACTCCGCCCGCCGCTGGCACCCCGCTTGGCACCAGCCCAATGGTGCAAAAAACGGACTATCCCGGCCCCACGAGCTTCACGGACGACGGCCAGGGCACGCTAACCACGGCCGAATTGCAGGTGCAGGTTGATCCGCAAACGCTGTGCAGCACGGTTTGGGATTTGACGAAAGAGGAGCCTTTGCGTTTAACGGCCGTTTGCCCCCAAGACCTCGATGCACGCAAAAGCAGTCTGGTCATTGACCCCGCCGCCACGCAAGATGTCTACGGCCTGGGCGAGAAGTTCCGCACCCCCGGCGAACCCAACGGCGACTGGATCGGCAGCGAGCGCGATCCCGGCCTGTTTGGCAACGTCATGGAAGAATTCAGCGGCGGCATGGTGGGCAACGCCCAATTTCCCATCCTGTACGCCCTCGGCGCGGGCCGAGACAATTACGCCCTGTTTGTGGATGCCGTCTACAAACAGGAGTGGGAGTTTATCGGCGCGGAATGGAGCATGACCACCTCGGCCGATCCGCTGCGCTGGTACCTGCTGGGCGGCCCCGATTTGCCCGATTTGCGTGCCGATTATTTGGAGTTAAACGGCCGTCCGCCCGTGCCGCCCAAAGCGCTGTTTGGCCTCTGGGTCTCCGAGTACGGCTTCGACAACTGGGCCGAGCTGGACGACAAGCGGCAAACGCTCAACGCCAACCAGTTCCCGCAGGACGGCTTTGTCCTCGATCTGCAATGGTTTGGCAACATCCACCCGCCCAGCCAGATGGGCTCCATCAGCTGGGACCTGAACAACTTCCCCGATCCCGCCGCCAAAATCGCTGATCTAGCCAGCGATGGGCTGGGACTCATCCTCATCGAAGAGTCGTATGTGGATGACGATCTGCAAAATTTTGGCCTGATGGCCAGCCAGAGCTACCTGGTGAAAGCGTGCGACACCTGCGGCCCGGCCACGATACGTGAATGGTGGGGCAACGGCGGCATGGTCGATTGGACCAACGAAGAGGGTGCAGCCTACTGGCACGATCTGGTGCGCCAGCCGCTCATCGAGGCGGGCGTGTTTGGCCACTGGACTAACCTGGGCGAGCCGGAAATGGTCGCGCCCAACAGCTGGTATGCGGGCCTGCCCGGCCTAGACCTGCATGACCAGCTGGCGAACAACAATATTTACAATCTGTTCTGGGCCAAGAGCATCTTTTTGGGCTACCAGCGCAACGGCGTCATGCAGCGCCCCGTCATTTTGTCCCGCTCCGGCACGACGGGCATCCAGCGCTACGGCGCGGCGATGTGGTCGGCCGACATCGGCTCCAATTTTGACAGCCTGGCGGCGCACATGAACGCGCAAATGAACATGTCGCTCTCCGGCCTGGATTATTTTGGCACCGATGTGGGCGGCTTCCATCGCGGCAACATCAGCCCGGCCGATTTGGACGAGCTGTACACCGTCTGGCTGGCCAACAGCGCCCTGTTGGACGTGCCGCTGCGGCCGCACACAGAAAACCTATGCAACTGCAAAGAAACCGCCCCCGACCGCGTCGGTGACCTGGCCAGCAATCTGGCCAACGTGCGACTGCGCTATGCGCTTTCGCCGTACTACTACTCGCTGGCGCATCTGGCGGCGCAAACCGGGTCGCCCGTCGTGCCGCCGCTGTTTTTCTACTACCAGGACGATCCGCAAACGCGTGATTTGGGCGACCATAAGCTGCTGGGCCGCGATATTTTGGTGCGCACGGTGACGGAGGCTGGGGTAACGGCCGTTCCCGTCTATCTCCCCGCTGGCCAATGGGTCAACTTCCACACCGGCGAATGGGTCAACAGCAGCGGCCAATGGCTGGAGGATGTGCCCACCACGCACGACGGCCTGTTCCAACTGCCGATCTTTGTCCGGGCCGGGGCCATCGTGCCGCAAATGTTTGTAGACGTGCAAACGATGAATATGTACGGCCTGCGCCGGGACGGCAGCACGCGGGACGAGCTGATTGTGTACGTGGTGCCCGCACCAGAACCGAGCAGCTTTACCTTGTTTGAAGACGACGGCCGTTCCACAGCCTACCAATCTGGCGCATTGCAAACCACGCAAATCAGCCAGCGCTGGCTCGATGGGCAAATGACGGTGGAAATTGCCACCGCCGAGGGCAGCTATGACGGTGCACCCGCCAGCCGCGACAATGTGCTCAAGCTAGCGGTTGGGGATGCGGTGATTACGGCCGTTTCTCTCAACGGCACCAACTTAGCAGAACTAGATTCGATGGAAGCGTGGGAAACGGCAGCTTCCGGCTACATCCTCACAAACAGCGAACTGTGGGCTAAATCTGGCACGCTGCCCGTGGCTGAAGCGAAACAGTTTGTGGTAACGCTGGACCAGCCAGTTGAAGCGGTTGCTGAGGTTGAGGTGGCAGTGGAGGGTACGGCCGTTCCCACCCAAACACCCGCCGTATCTGAAACAACAGACAGCGAACCCGCCCCCAATCGCACGCCGCTTTTCATCGGTTTGGGAATCGCGCTTGTGCTTCTCGTAGGCGGCTGGCTTTACTTTCAACAACGACGTAGTCAAATGTAAGCAAACTGGGACGCGGACAAGCGCGGATGAACGCGGATTTGAAATGATCCGCGTCCCCAAAAAATTTCAATTCATAGAGGCTTTTTACATGGAAGATTTTGTTTTTGGCTCCCTCTCCACCACCGAAAAACGATTGAAGTATTACCAGAAATGGCGACAGGGTGTGAAGCACCACAGCCAGATTTCGCCCCGCGCACCGCAGGCTGGCGATGCGCCGGTTCTCACAGTTATCGTGGGGCTGCCGCAGCTGATTGACCGGATTGAATGCGAACTGATGCTGCCAGAAACGGCCGTTTGCCCCTTCACCCGCACCGAAACCAAGTGGGATTTACTCAACTGGCAATATTTGCAGCATTGGCAGGTCACCCTGCCATCCCAGCCCGAAGGCACGATTGTGCGCTACATCATCAAAGCGTATCCCGCCGATGGCTCGGAGCCGATTTTGGCCGACGACGGCGAGGTGTTTTCGTACCTCGTGGGCCACAGCACCCCGCCCACCTGGAGCCAGGACGCAATTGTGTACCAGATTTTCCCCGACCGATTTTATGTGGGAAACGACCGTACCTGGAACCCCACCCAAAGCCTCAACGACATCTACGGTGGCACCCTGCGCGGCATCATCGACAAGCTCGATTACGTCGCCGAGATGGGCTTCAACACCATCTGGCTCAACCCATTTTTCCCCGATGACAGCCACCACGGCTACCACGCCACCGACTACTTCAGCGTCAACCCGCGCCTGGGCAGCATGGACGACATTCGCGAGCTGGTAGAAATGGCGCACGGCAAAGGCATCCGCCTACTGCTAGATTTTGTAGCCAACCATTGGGGCAGCGCCCACCACAGCTTCCAGGAAGCGATTCGTGATCCCCAAAGCCCGTTTGTGAGCTGGTACCACTGGATCGACTACCCGGTTGATTACGAAACCTTTTTCGGCGTGATGGATTTGCCCCAGGTCAATGTCAACAATCCTGAGGTGCGCCAATATTTGCTAGACAGCGTGCGCTTTTGGCTAGGCGATGTGGGCTTCGATGGCCTGCGCCTCGACTACGCGCTTGGCCCGACCCACGACTTCTGGACCGAAATGCGGGCCACCGTCAAGCAAACCAAACCAGACGCCTGGATTTTTGGCGAAGTGGTGGAAACGCCCAGCACGTTATTAGGCTACGAAGGTCGTCTCGACGGCTGCCTGGACTTTTCCTTGGAGCAGGCAATTCGCGATACATTTGCTCTGCAACGCATGACCATCTCCGAATTTGCCAGCTTCCTCATCAAGCATGAGCGCTTTTTCCCTGAGTCGTTCAGTCGGCCCAGCTTTTTAGACAACCATGACATGAACCGCTTCTACTTTGCCGCTGGCCACGACAAGCGCAAGCTGAAGCTGGCCGCCCTGTGCCAATTCACGTTGGTTGGTCCACCCATCGTCTACAACGGCTCAGAGGTAGGCGTGCGGCAGCTCAAAAGCATGGCCGATCCCGGCAGCCAGGGCATGGAGGAAAATCGCCAACCGATGCTGTGGGACGACGAACAAGATGCCGAGATTCGCAGTTATTTCCATTGGCTCATCCAGTTCCGCAAAGCGCATCCGGCGTTGCGCCAAGGCTGCGCCCAAATCCTCCAGGCAGATGACCACACCCTGGTCTATGCTCAGGTGCATGAACAGGAAACCGTTTGGGTGGCGCTAAATGCCAGTGATGCGGCGCGGGAGGTAACGGCCGTTTCCGACCGGCAGCAGCACACCTTCACCCTGCAACCCTGGTCGGGCGATGTGCACTGTTTCTAAATTTAGAAGAGGGTAATTGAGTAATTGGGTAATTTGAGCTAATTACTCAATTACCAAATTACCCAATTACAAAGTCGTTTGTAAACTGCTTGGTAGCTCAAAAATACTTGACAGGTCAACCAGATTCTTTATAATCCCCCGAAATTTAGAAGGATTTGCAAAGTTGCATATCCTGTAAAGCAATGATCAGGACGAGTACGGTCTGAGCCTGTAAAAGAGATTGGAGCGCCACCGGCTGAAAGCCTCCAAGACAAAGACAGCCCCGAAAACCCCCTGAGAGCGACTTCCTGAAGCATTTTGAGTAAGGAAGCACGGTTGGCCCCGTTAACGGCCGTCTTGAGAGTAACCAGTATCCAGTAATCAGTTTTCAGAATTGATTACCGATTATTGACCACTGATTACTGAATTGGGTGGAATCGCGACGCCGTCGCCCCATGTGGGTGACGGCGTTTTTTATTTTCGGAGATTGGAGATGAGGAGATTGGAGATTAAAAGCGAGAGAATCGCAAATCTCCAATCTCTAATCTCCCCAAATGGAGATTTTATTATGAGCAACAAAATTCCCGTCGGCATTCTCGCGGCCACTGGCTCAGTGGGACAGCGCTTTATTCAACATCTGGTTGACCATCCCTGGTTTGAAATCACCGCCCTGACTGGCTCGGATCGGACGGCGGGACGGCCGTTTCGTGAAGGCGTGAACTGGCTGCTGGCTGGCGATCCGCCTGCCGCCGTCGCCGATATGATCGTCCAGCCCACCGAGCCAAATCTGGAGCCGCGCGTTCTCTTTTCCGCATTGCCTACGGCTGAGGCGCGCGAGCTAGAGCCAAAGTTTGCCGAAGCAGGCTACATCGTCCTCACCAACGCCTCACCGTTCCGCATGGATCCGTGCGTGCCGCTGCTCATCCCCGAAGTGAACCCGGACCACACGGCGCTCATCCCCCGCCAAAAAGAAGCATACGGCTGGGATGGCTGGATCGTAGCCAACGCCAACTGCTCCACCACGAGCATCGTCCTGCCGTTACAGATTTTGCACCAGGCGTATGGGGTGGAAACGGCCGTCATCACCACCATGCAAGCCATCTCCGGCGCAGGCTACCCCGGCGTCCCCTCGCTAGACATCATGGATAACGTCATTCCCTACATCGGCGGGGAAGATGGCAAGCTGGAAACCGAACCGCGCAAGCTGTGCGGCACTTACGCCAACGGCGCGATTGAGATGGCGCCCTTCAAAGTCAGCGCCCAGGCCAACCGCGTGCCGGTGATGGATGGCCATTTGGGCAGCGTCTCCGTCAAGCTGCGCCAATCCGCCTCTGCTGAAGAGGTGATTGAGCTGTTCAAAACGTGGCAGCCACCCGAAATTATCCGCGACCTGCCCACCATGCCCGATCCGGTTCTCATCTACCGGCCCGAAGCTAACCGCCCCCAACCCCGCCTGGACCGCGATTCTGGCAACGGTCTCGCCTGGACCGTCGGCGGGGTGCGCAAATGCCAGGTCAACGACATCCGCTTCCTGGCCATCGCCCACAACACCCTGCGCGGCGCGGCAAGTGGCTCTGTGCTGAATGCGGAGCTATTGGTAAAGCAAGGGTTCATCAAAGCGTGACAAGGTGACAGGGTGACCCTGTCACCCGTTCACTCCGTCACCGTAACAGGATCATCATACCAGGTGGGCACCAATTGCACCCAAGTGTTGCCAATTTGCAGGGGGAAGGGAGTGCCGTCGGGGTTGGTGAAGGTGAGCAGGTCGTTGCGCCCTTCGCGGTGCCAGGTGACGGGGTACTGCTGCCCATCGCGCAAAATGAAGCCGGTACCGCTGCCCCACAGCTGAATCTGCACGGAGAGATGGGTGCAGACGCCGTTGGTGATTTGCTCACAAATGGTTGCATCTTCTACGTGGAAGGGGGCAATGACCACGATATTGGCCGCGCTGACCTGTTCGCCCGTGTTGCCGTCCAAGTGCGGTTCCCCGGCGGCCCAGCGATAGTAACGGCCCGTGGACGGGTCATAACGCCACGCCACTGTTTCCCACTGGTAATCAATCGCCACGCTGCTGGCCGGCGTGCCCCCGGCGGGTGGTTCGCTGGTGAAGGTGAGCAGCCCGTTGAAATTGGGCGGCGTGTTCAGCCCCAGCGCTTCTAATCCCTGGCGAAACACAGCGGGACGGCCGTACAGCGTATGCTCAAACGGTTTGTCTTCCCCGGTACGGAAGTAGCCGGGATCGGCCGAGCGAATGATGCGACTGGCAAAGTCAGAGGCGTTAAGCCGCTGGTTGACACCCACGCTGGCCCCGGAAAAAACGAGGGCAGCATCGTAGATGGCGGGGAGTTCCACATCAATCAGCCGAGCGCTGCGGATGGGGCCGACTACATCTACATCCTGGCCGTACAGGATGAGCGTAAAACGAGTAATGCTGGCCTCTGACGTATGTTCAAACACCCAGTCCGCACTGTTAAGGCCGGACTGTGGCCGCACATAGCTGGGCGGCGCGTTGGAAATTTTGATGGCTAACGGCCGTCTTTGCAGCTGAGCCGGATCATCAACCAATTCACCCGTCAGCGGATTGCGGTCGGTGCCAAAGTCGGCCGCGGTTAGCAAGCTCAGACCGGCAGCTTCTGGTGTTACCTCTGGCGTGTTGGTGGCCGCAGGCGGAATGGTGGGTGGTGGGGGCAAAGTGGTCGTGGGGACAGGTGCGGCGATGGTGGGAGCAACGGCCGTATTTTCCAGAGTTTCCAGGGTAGCGGGTGGCGCAATTGGTGTAGGGGTGACCTCAGCCGCGCCGCCACAAGAAACCAGCAGCAACAGTACAATCAGCGAGCTTAACAAGAACAACCATCTTTTCATGATTTACTTGATCTCCTTCCAAAAAAGTGAAAACCTCCGGTTTTGCGGTACCGGAGGTTTGTGAAGGGCAATGTATGTCTGTTTTTATGGTTTGTCAAGCCGCAGCAGGGATATCGCTGGGGAAAAAGTGGGAACGTTAAGCTTTGCCGTTCGCCGATAAATAATGCCAAACTTTGCGGACCAAGGTTTCCATATCGTACGGCTTGGCCAAAAATCCGGTGCGGCCATTGAGTTTGACCACCTGGGCAATTTGCTGCTGAGCATAGCCGGAAGAAAGAATGATGCGCACCGTGGGGTCTACCTGGCGCAGCCCATTGAGCGTGTCCAGGCCGTTCAGGCCGGGCATCGACATATCCAACAACACCAGCTGAACCTGCTCTTTGTGCCGGGCAAACGTTTCAATGCCGTCCTGGCCGTTAACGGCCGTTATCACCTCAACGCCATGCAACGCCATAATGTCCGCTACAGCTTCCCGCACCGGAGCTTCATCATCAATGACCAGGATACACTGGCCTACATGGTTGGCGGGGACAACAGATTCAGTGGGAGAAACGGCCGTTGCTTGCCGCTGGCTCTGGGGGAACAACAGCAGAAACGCCGTTCCCTGGCCCGGCTGGCTGGCCACATGCAGCCCGCCATGATGGTCACGCACAATGCCCAGTACAGAAGCCAGGCCCAGGCCCTGACCATCTTCCTTGGTGGTAAAAAACGGATCAAAAATTCGGTTGCGTACTTCAGGCGACATGCCCATGCCGTTGTCCTGTACCGTCAAAAAAACATATTCACCAGGGGGCAACGTGCCGCCCGTCCAATGCCAGTAATGGCTGTCTTCCTCGGTGAGCGTTTGCAAGCCGGTCCTGACCCAAACATCACCCCTGGATGCCGTTACGGCCTCGGCTCCGTTGAGAATCAGGTTCATGATCACCTGCTGTAGCTGGCTGCGATCTGCTTCGATCATCGGTAAATCGGCCGCTAAGTCGGTGTGCAGCGAAACATGTTTAGCAACGGCCGCCCGGAAGAGATGAATGTTTTTCTCAATCATCTGATTTAGGTCAACGGGTTCCATTTCCATCTGCCCACCTCCTGCATAAGCCAGCATTTGCCGGGTCAAATCGGCCGCCTGCTCTGCGGCGGTTACTGCTTTTTGAATGTGTGCCCGTGCCTCTTCCTGATGCGGCAACAGACGCATGGCTAAGCTGTTTTGCGCGAGCATAGCCACCAACAAATTGTTGAAGTCATGCGCAATCCCGCTGGCCATCAGCCCCAAACTCTCGCGCTTTTGGGCTTGATGCATGGCCTCTTCGGTGCGTTTACGCTCAGCAACCTCGTGCTGTAGCTGGGCATTGGCAATTTGCAATTCGGCCGTACGTGTGGCCACACGAGCTTCCAACTCTTGATGCAGTTCAGTGAGCAATGCCTGACTCAGCCGGAGGTCTTCATTAGTCACCAGTAGGGCAGCGGCCGTCTGGCGTGACTTTTCCGCATTTTGGATGACACCCTCAACAAGCTGGCGCAGCAGCAGTGTATTGAGCACCAGGGAAAGGACAATGATGATCAGATCATCAATGGTAGGCAGCGTGTTGTAATCATTTAAGAGCAGTCCATTTAACTCTGCCAGATACACAATTACGAGGGCAATCACGTTAAACGCTAGAAAAACCAGGGTGGATTTACCCCTAATAAAGAGGCTGATAGGCGAGACAACGATAAAAACACCTACAGTAGCCGAACCACGAATACCGTTAAAGGTAAACATCAGCGCAATAAGGATAAAAAAACCAATGACCGAAAAAATCCAGGCAGCCAGTTTTACACGTCCGTGGTAAACAAGTCCCACGCAAACTAAGGATATAAAAACTGCCACAGTCAGGCTATTGACCACCGCTATACGTTGCAATCCCGAAAAGCGGGTAAACGGCCGTATGATCAACAACAGCAGCGATGCGGCAGCACAAAAGGTTAGCAAGTAGCGGTTCAGCCATCGCGCCTGCCGATACTCCTCAGGATCTTTAAAATGGGGTGGGGCAAGGTAACTTGCCAGATTTTTCATAAATTTTCCAGGATTCATTGCTCCACAAGCTGGTTTTCAATGGATCACTTAATTCTCTAGGGCTTTTCGTCTTTTGTTTATCTGCGATCTATCTGACGGTTCTTATATCGTTTGAAATCATCCGCATGAGACAATTCAGCTATTTGCCTGCGCCTTTATGACGCACAGCACCGTGACGTTTTGGCGGGAGTCGTGTTTAATACGCTAGAATCTGCTGCCAAGACAGCAACTCGTTGAGGAGAACAACATGGAAAAGCGATACGGCCGTATCACCGGTTGGGGCGCGTATGTCCCCGAAAAAATACTCACCAATCACGATTTGGAACAGCTTGTAGACACCAATCACGAGTGGATCGTCCAGCGCACCGGCATTCACCAGCGTCACATCGCGGCCCCGGAAGAAACTAACGCCACAATGTCCGCCGCTGCCGCCCGCCGTGCCTTGCAAAAAGCCAACCTGGCCGCTACTGATTTGGACCTGATCATCGTGGCCACCACCACGGGCGACTACATCACTCCGGCAGTTTCCAGCCAGGTACAGCACATGCTGGGGGCTACCAATGTACCTGCTTTTGTGCTGGCCAACGGCTGCACGGGCTTTTTGTATGCGCTTACCACGGCCCAGCAATTCATCAGCGGCGGTGTTTACCAGAACATCCTCATTATTGGCTCGGAACTGCTTAGCCGTTACGTGGATTGGACAGATCGGAGCACCTGCGTGCTGTTTGGTGACGCTGCTGGCGCATTTGTCATGCAAGCCACCACCGAACCGTGCGGCCTTTTTGGTTTTGACATGGGCTCCGATGGCAGCGGCAGCCAGCACATCATTGCCCACGCGATGGGTTCAGCCGAACCGGTGAATGCCAACACGTTTGCCGATGGACGACACTATTTGCGCATGAACGGCCGTGAGGTGTTTAAGTTCGCCACCCGCATTTTGGGCAACACCAGCCAGCGCAGCCTGGCCCAAGCCGGGCTAACCTTGGATGACATCGACTGCATCGTGCCGCACCAGGCCAATCTGCGCATCATCGAATCCGCCGCCCGCGCCATGAATTTGCCGCTGGAGCGCTTTTTGGTGAAGGTTCACAAATACGCCAACACCTCGGCCGCTTCTATTCCGGTAGCCATTTGCGATGGGTTGGACTCTGGGGAAATTCGGCCCGATGATCGATTGCTGCTGGTCAGTTTTGGCTCTGGCCTCACCTGGGCATCGGCCGTTTTGCAAATGGCCCCAACGCGGCTCACCCAACCCTACACAAACGGCGCAACTGCGCCTGCAAGAGCAAATTTGGTAACTGCCTAGAGCTTGGTTACTGCATTGACAGCCGTCTGGCAATGGCTATAATTGCCAGCGTATCTAAGCCCAAGTGGCGGAATTGGCATACGCGGCAGGTTGAGGGCCTGTGCCCTTATGGGCGTGGAGGTTCGAGTCCTCTCTTGGGCATGATGAAAGCGCTGACACAAATTGTGTCGGCGTTTTTTATTTCTGTTGTCGGAAACGGCCGTCTTCACGTAGCGTGCATTGCAATCCTTCAACCAGTTCTACCAGCGGCAGGAACCCCAGCAGTTGCCGTGCCCGGCTGATGTCCGCCACCAGCCGCGGCGCCCCAGCTGATTTTTGCTGGTTGTGCAGCTGATTGACATGCTTGCCGATCACCTGTTCAATCTCACTCACTAACTGGTTCAGGCTGGTTTCAACGCCGCTGCCCACGTTGATCACCTGCCGATTTACGGCCGTTGCTGTCGCTGCGGCCACCATCGCCTCCACGACGTCGGTCAGGTATACAAAATCGCGCGTTTGCTCCCCATTGCCGTGCAGCACCAGCGAACCACCGGTGAGCGCCTGCTGCAAAAATCGGGGAATAACCGGTGCGTGAGAAACGGGCAAGCTTTGCCCCGGCCCATACGCGTTAAAGATTCGCAGCGCCACCGTTTCAATGTTGTTCAGTCGGCCGATGGTGTGAATATACTGCTCCGCGGCCCATTTGCTAACAGCGTAAGGGGAGTCTGGATTGGGCGCATCATTTTCATGAACGGGCTGAATTTGGAGACGGCCGTATACCGCCCCCGACGATGTAAAAACCACCCGCCGCACCCCCGTGTCACGCATCGCCTCCATTAAACTGACCGTGCCGCCTACATTCACCTCATTGTAAGCCTGCGGATGCAGCACAGACTCAGCCACCGACACCTTCGCTGCCAGATGATAGACACAATCCACATCCCGCAGCAGCGACCAAAGCAGCGGAATATTGCGCACATCACCCTGCGTAAATGCCACTTCGGGCCGCAAGCTGCTGGCAGCCCCATTGCTCAGATCGTCCAGCACCATCACCAGATGCCCATCGGCAGCTAATCGGTTGGCTAAGGCTGCCCCCAAAAAACCAGCTCCACCCGTCACGAGAAAACGCATGTTACTTCCTCCACAAACAAGAAAGCCCCGACTGAAATTCAGCCGGGGCTTTTTATTATCAATAGATTAGGTGCTTAATACTCAAGCAGCTCATCGACACGACCCTCAATGTCCGGGTCGCCGTAATCGCCCTCTTTGGCCCATGCCGACAGCTCAATGGAGAAATTCTCGAAGAAGCTCTGTGGCGGCAAGGAGCCCGCACCGTACTGCATCTCTTTAATTTCGGCATTGATGATCAGGGTAGCCGTTTCCAGCACGATCACTTCATTTTCGCGGGCCAATACCGGTTCACCCTTGGGCGCCAGCTTGGCTTTCAACGCTTCATCAAAGAAAGCATGGTCACTCATCACAACTTTGGTGATGGTGCGGATGTCGTTCTTGTCAAACAGCCAGACCTCAAAGGCAGTTACGTTTTTCGGGGTGTCGCTGCCGATCGATTCAGCAATGCCCACACCACATTCGCCGAGGAACTCGCCGCTACTGTTTTCAATGCTGAACGAGTCGTCGTAGTTGTCACGGCCGTATACGTAATCACTTTGGAATCGGGCAATCGGCACAGCGCTGACGCCTTCTTCGCTCACCATGGTTGGCGCGCTTTCCGGCATATTGTCGTAGTAAGTATCGACGTTGTCACCCTCGGCCATCATGCTGTTGCGGCGGTTCAACACCACCACGATGCCCGCCCCAACCAGAGCCAACACTAGCAGCAGCGCCAAAATCGTGCCTAAATTGGAATCTTCTTCAGCGGCTTCGGGTACAGGTTGAACGCCTTCCGCACCAGGAACAGCAACGGCCCCGCACGATTGCCCACCAGTCTGCACCATGGCAATGGCATCAAGGCGTTGCTGGGCAGCGGGATCGGCCGTGCGGTTGTTGCGCAGGTCACAAATGGCGGTGGCTGCATCGGGCCAACTGGCCAAAGCGCGGGTTACGAGAGCGGTGTTCCCAGGCTGCAAGGAATAGGCATCGGCAATGGTTTGCAGGTAAACATCCTGTTCTACCTGTTCCATGTCACCAGGGCCGGCGCCGGTCCATTCCACAGGATCAATCACCCAGCCATAGGTAAGCCCAATGACAAACCCAATAATTACAGCGATAAGAACAGACAAACCTGGTCGATTCTTTATAAAATCCATGTGGCACCTACCTTCAATGGCCCCCAACTAGAGACATTATGAAAATGACATAACATCCCCTCTGCATTTCGTATCTTACCATAACTGTTTACCGAGTCAAGTTATGTTTAATGCTTTCCCTCTGTTTTTGCCTGTGGTATACTTTTTTAAGGTAAGCAGTGGCGCACTTGGGGAAATTTTGGATACGGCCGTCTACACTCACCCCCTAAAAACCACGTCACCCACCTGGAGAATTAACACCGTGAAACATTTTCTTAGCATCGCTGATTTGTCCCCCGATGAACTTCACAATTTGCTGGATTTAGCGCTCTCTTTAAAGCAAGAATGGCAAAATGGTGGGAACCGCCCGCTGCTCAAGGGCAAAAGCCTGGCCCTTGTCTTCCAAAAGCCATCTCTGCGTACCCGCGTTTCCTTTGAAATGGGCATGGTGCATCTAGGCGGACACGCTCTGTATTTATCGCCCAACGAGATCAAAATGGGTGGCCGCGAGAGCGTGGCCGATGTAGCCCGCGTGCTGTCTGGCTATGTGGATGGCATTATGGCCCGTGTATTTGAGCACGACCATATTTTGCAGCTGGCCCAATATGCTTCCGTGCCGATTATCAACGGGTTGTCCGATTACAACCATCCAGCCCAGGCGCTGGCCGATATTTTCACCGTTTTGGAAGCCAAAAAGCGGCTGGAAGGGCTAAAAATGGTCTATGTTGGGGATGGCAATAACGTTGCCCGCTCCTTATTATTTGCCTGTATGAAGGTTGGCATGCACTTTGCCATTGCAACACCGCCACACTACACACTCACCGAAGAAGATTACGAGCTGGGTGAAAAGTTCAGCACGGCTGGAGCTTCTATAGAAGTGTATGAAGATCCCAGCCGCGCCGTGGCAGATGCGGATATTATTTACACCGATGTCTGGACAAGTATGGGGCAAGAAGAAGAAACGGCCGTACGCCTCAAAGTCTTCCCTCCGTACCAGGTAAACCAACAGCTTGTTAACCTGGCCAAACCAGACTGTTTGGTAATGCACTGCTTACCCGCTCACCGGGGCGAAGAAATCACAGACGAAGTGGCTGATGGCCCCAACTCTGTACTGTTTCCCCAAGCAGAGAACCGGATGCATGCCCAGAAAGCCATTCTGGTAGACCTAATGGGCAACCCAACTTAAATAGATTTTTGGAGGCATTGGCGTGGCAGGAAACCGTGCCCGATTCGAAGAAGCGCTAAACCGAGGCCATTCTCATAGCTGGGACCAGAAGTGGAACGAAGCAATCCACGAATTTGAGGTTGCCATCACAGAGATTGCCAATGAACCAGCACCCTATGCCGGTTTAGGCATGGCTTACCTGGAACAAACCCAGCTAAAAAAGGCGCTAGAGAATTACAAACTGGCCGCCCGTTTTTCGCGTGGTGATGTAATTTACCTGCGCCAGGTAGCCGATGTGCAGGAACGTCTAGGGCAATACGGCGAAGCGGGCAAAACCTACATGGCCATCGGAGAAGTAGAGCTGAATCGACGGCGACTCACCGAGGCCATGGACAATTGGAACCGGGCCGTGCGCCTGGAGCCGGATTTGCTGCGCGGGCATCAGCGGCTGGCGTCAATTTACGAGCGGCAAGGTTCCGTACATAATGCCATTCGCGAATATTTAGCCATTGCCCGCATCCTGAATTCGCAGGGCGAAGCAGAAAACGCGCTGCAAGCCTGCCAGTTGGCGCTAAAGTTAGACCCTCGCAATGCCGAAGTCTTAACTGCCATCGAGCAAATTCGCAGCGGCGAAAAGTTGGCAGGCGAGTCAGATCGGCCGGCATTCCAATCCTCAGATAGCATTAGCGAAGTGGCGCAGCATATGGCGGCAGCCCTACGCGAAAAGTCGGGAGACGGTGTGGGTAAAGCTGCCGACGCCGCCAGCCCGGTGCAGGATGCCCGCCGGTTGGCCTCAGAAAAACTGGCGGAAGATCTGTTTGGCGATGAAGATGGCGACCTGAACGTCCAGACGCTTCAGCTGACCACCCTCATCAGCAAGGCGCTGGATTTCCAAACGCGGGGCATGACTAATGAGGCCATCAGCGCTTACGAAGAGGCGATGGGGCTAGGGCTAGACAATACGGCCGCTCACTTCAACCTCGGTCTGCTCTACCAGGACAAACTGCGCTTTGAAGACGCCATTCGTGAGTTCCAGCTATCGGTAAAGGATCATGACTTCCGGCTGGCCAGCTACTTCTCGCTGGGAGAATGTCACCGGGCACGTGGACGCATCGAAAAGGCGCTTGAGAATTTCATCAACGTACTCAAGATTGTTGATCTGGCCACGGTGCAGCACAGCCAGGCCGACCGCCTCATTGAATTGTATGAAAATCTGGCCGACAGCCTGATGGCTCAAGGGGAACGAGACCAGGCGTCGGCTTTTGCCAATGCGTTGGTGGAGTTCCTCAGCCACAAAGGGTGGGAAGACAAGGCAAAGGAAGCCCGCGGCCGTCTGGACGCCATTTCTGATTCTGGCATGATGATTTTGGGCGATATGCTCACGGCGGGTTCCGAGCAGGTGTTGGAGTCGCTGTACCTGAGCCAGGAATATGCGCGGCGGGGGATGTATGATACGGCCGTTGAAGAAACCTACCGCGCCATTCAGCTGTCCAACGATTATTTGCCCGCCCACATTCAGCTGGGTGAACTGCTTGGCAAACAAGGTCGCCGCGAAACGGCCGCTCAAAAATTCATGACCATTGCCGACACCTACCAAATCCGAGGTGATACAAACGGCTCAATTTTGTCTTACGAAAAAGCGGTAGAGATGACCCCGCTGGACCTAACCATTCGTGGCCGATTGATTGATTTGCTTAAGCGGCATGGTCAGGTTGATCGTGGCCTGGAGCATTACCTGGCGATGGGCGATGCCTACTACCAATTGGCCCAGGTAGACAAAGCCCGCGACACGTACCAGGAGGCGTTAAAACTGGCACCACGCGGCTCTACCGAACGCAAATGGAAGGTCCAGTTCCTACGGCTGGCGGCTGAAATTGACATGCAGCGCTTTGACTGGCGGCGGGCTTTGACCGCCTATAAAGAGCTGCGCGCCCTGGACCCCGACGACGAACGCACGGCCATCACCCTGGTTGACCTGTATTACAAGGTTGGGCAGCCGGTAAATGCGGTGGGCGAACTGGACAATTACCTGAAGCAGTTGGTTCGCGGTGGACGTGGGGCCAAAGTGGTCGGCATTTTAGAAGATATGGTGCGCCAACGGCCGTCTGACAAAAACCTGGTAGATCGGCTGTCTCGACTTTATCTCCAACAACAGCGACGCACCGAGGCGATTGAGCTGCTGGACAAGCTGGGCGAAGCGCAGCTTGAGGCCAATGAAACGGCCGCCGCCTATGCCACGATAGAAAAAATTCTGGCTTTGAATCCCCCTAACGCCGCCAGCTATCGCCAACTGTTAGCCCAACTACGGCCGTAAGCTGTAGCATCTCACCAATCTATGAACGTTTTTTCCTGGGAGAGTTTTTTTAGTGCGCTGAACCGCTCCCCGGCTTTATGGATCAGCGCCATTGATATTTTGCTGGTAACGGCCGTTATTTTCAGCGCCTTTTTGCTGATTCGCGGTACGCGTGCCGTGCAGGTGCTGCGTGGTTTTGTTGGCCTGGCCCTCATCGTCCTGCTGCTCTCCTCCATTCCTGGCCTCACCGCTTTTCGCCAACTGGTCAGCTGGATTTTGCCCACACTGCTGCTCTCCATCCCCATCATTTTTCAGCCGGAGCTGCGCCGCGCTCTAGAACAGCTAGGCCGAACGGGTAGCTACCTCCGCTTTTTACGCAAAAACGAAGTCAGCCCGGTCGTGGTAGCGGTAAAGGATGCCAGCATTCGCCTCTCCCAACGGCGGCATGGCGCATTGATTGTTTTTGAACGCGACACGGGCCTGCAAGAGTACATCGACACAGGCATTTTGCTCGATGCCGAAGTTTCACCCGATCTGCTGCTGACCATCTTCAACAAAAACACGGAGTTGCACGATGGTGCAGTGATCATGCGCAATGATAGGCTGGCCGCAGCGGCTTGCGTGATGCCGCTTTCCACCAGCAGCCTGTCTGACCGACAAATGGGGCTGCGCCACCGCGCTGCCCTGGGTATCAGCGAAGTGAGTGATGCCGTGGCGGTAGTGGTATCAGAAGAAACGGGCCAGGTGTCTATTGCGCACAACGGCCGTGTTATTCGCCGCCAGGACCCATCCCGGTTGGATGAAATTTTGCACGCCTTTTTGCACAATCGGCAAAGCACTAAGGGGCCAGAAACATGATGCGGCTTACCCGATCCCTCCTGGCAAATCTGGCTACCCTGATTCTTTGCTTCATCCTGGCCGTGGTCATTTGGGTCAACGCCATGCAGGTGGAAGACCCAGACCTCAAGCGAGCGCTGCAAATTCCGGCCACCTTCATTGGGTTGCCGGAAGATGCTACTCGCATCAGTCCTGCGGATGATAATCCCTCTGTGCTGATTAGCTACGAGGGCCCAACCTCCATTGTGTCCGAGCTGTCACCAGACGATTTCAGCGCCATCATTGACCTGAGTGAAGTGCCTTTAGGCAGCGAAGTGAGCGTGCCGGTTGAGATTCAAACAGTAAACACGCAGGTAACTCTGGATGATCCCATTCCCAACGCCGTCACGGTACGGTTGGAAAAACTGGTGACCAGAGAAATTGATGTGAAGCTGGACATCCGCGGCGAGGTGGCGCGTGGGCACACAATGGGCGAACCGCTGATCGATCCGCCCGTGATTAGCGTAACAGGCACTGAATCGGAAGTGGACCGACTGGATTTTGCCCAGGTCACCATCTTTTTAAGCAGCGATACACAAACCCGCATCGAATCGCCACAGCCACTTTTTTATAACCGGCAGGGGCGAGTCGCGAGCGTGAGCGGTTTGCAGCTGAGCACCGACCAGGTGCAGGTGACCATTCCCATCAATGAATCGGCCGATTTTGCCAACAAGGTCATTACGGCCGATGTTGTAGGACAGCCAGCGCCAGGCTACCGCGTGCTGGGCGTCACCATCGAACCGTCTAGCGTGCTGGTGACCGGACGGCCTACCCAGCTGGCGCTGCCCTTCCGCGTGCAGACCGAGTCAATTGACATAACGGGGCTTACGGAAACGTTTGAATCTCAGGTCTCGCTCATTTTGCCAGAGGGCATCTCGCTGGATAGCGTTGAAGAAATCACAGTAACGGTGCAAATTGAACCATTTTCCAGCACAAAGATATATAATCAGCCGATCGAGCTTCTGGGCGTGAACGAAAACCTGGAAGTAACCATTGATCCAGACACGGTGCGGGTTGTTTTGTTTGGGCCATCGCCTGTGCTGGATACGTTAACAGAGCAAGAAGTGCGGGTCTCGTTGGACCTGTTTGGACTGGAACCGGGCGAATATTCATTGGAACCCGATGTGGATGTGCCGGATCGCGGCCTGGAGCTGCGCTCGATTCAGCCTTCGGTCATCGAAGTGATTATTTCTGAACCAATGACCCCAACCGAAGAATTTTCTGACATTGAATCCTTGAATTTGGACGTGCAGCAGCCGTTAGAAACAAGCCGTGCGGAAAATCGTACGGCCGTTTCCACCCCTTCACTCTTGCCGATGAGCTTTGCCTGGCTGCCCAAACCCAGAACATTTTAGTAGATAGCTTATGAAAGTAAAACCTTTGGTCGCGTTGGTCGGACGACCCAACGTTGGCAAATCAACCCTTTTTAATCGCATCGTGGGCCGCCGCATGGCGGTGGTTTCCGATACGGCTGGCACCACGCGTGACCGGCTCTACGCCGACAGCGAATGGGGCGGTGTGGCCTTTTCACTGGTGGATACCGGCGGCATTGAAGTGACTACTGGCTGGCACACCGAGCCGCTGTCTGAAGATTCGGAGCAGTTTTTGCCGTACATTCGCCAGCAGGCGGCTATCGCCATTCGCGATGCCGAGGTGGTGATCCTGGTGGTCGATGGGCAGGTGGGCATCACCGCTGCCGACCGGGAAGTGGCGGATATTTTGCGCCAGTCCAACAAGCCAGTGTTTGTCGCGGCCAACAAGCTGGAATCAACCAATCAGACGGACCATGTCTACGAATTTTACGAGCTGGCTGTGGGTGAGGTGTTCCCCATTTCAGCGCTGCACGGGTACGGCACGGGTGATTTATTGGATGCGGTGGTAACGGCCGTTCCACCCTCACCCCCGGAAGATGATGTAGAAGATAACTCCATCAAAATTGCCATGCTGGGCCGCCCCAACGTAGGCAAATCAACCCTGGTAAACAAGCTCATCGGCGAAGAGCGCGTCATTGTCAGCCCTATTGCCGGGACCACGCGTGACGCCATCGACACCCAAATTCGCTGGCACGGCCAGGAATTTACCCTGATTGACACAGCAGGCATTCGGCGGCGCGGCAAAATCGACCCCGGCATCGAGAAGTACAGCGTGCTGCGGGCCATGAAAGCGCTCAAGCGGGCCGATGTGGTGCTGATGCTCATCGACGCCGAAGCGGGCATTACGGCCCAGGACGCTCACGTGGCGGGCATGATTACCGACGAAACGGCCGGAGCCATCGTGCTGGTGAACAAGTGGGACGCCATCGAAAAAGACAGCTACACCATGCAGGATTTTGAGGCCAAAGTGCGGCAAGACCTCAACTTTTTGCCCTACGTGCCGGTGCTGTTTATCTCGGCCATGACCGGGCAGCGCGTCAGCCGCGTTTTGCCACACGTGGTGGATGTCAATGAGGCGCGCTATCAGCGGGTGGGCACCAGCGAGCTAAACAAATTTATGCGCGAAGCCATCACCCAGCATCCACCGCCGGGGAAAGGTGGCAAACGAGCTAAATTTTTCTACGCCACGCAAGCCAGCGTGGCCCCACCTACCTTTGTCTTTTTTGTGAACAATCCCGACTGGCTGAATTTTGGCTACAAGCGGTACCTGGAAAACCGGCTGCGTGAGCAATGGCCGTTTACTGGTGTGCCGATCCGGCTCTTTTTCCGCGCCCGCAGCGAGGATCGTTTTGGGAAGTAACTGTTTATGAGCACCTACTACGTACAAACGATGCCCGGCGTGGAAGAAATCGCCTGGCTGGAAATTCGCGATAAGCTGCCGGGGGCCAAATTTGGCGAGACGGTTTTTGCCAAGGAGCAAAACGGCCTGCTGATTTTTAGCTACGAAGGCGAAAGTGACGATCTGTTTAACCTGCGCACGGTGGAGGATGTGTTTGCCCTGGCCGTATCGTTGGACAAGGTGCCGCGCACCAAGAAGGTGCTGCCACAGCTAACCGAATTAGTAACCAACTCGCCTGAATTCCAGCAGGCAATTGATATTGCCATGTCACTGCGCAGTGAGCCGGGACGGCCGTCTTATCGGGTGATCAGCCGCTTGTACGGTAGCCACGATATTTATCGCAAACAGCTGGGCGAAGCCGTGGAGCGCGGCATCAAGGTGCGCTATCCGCGCTGGCGGTTGGTAGACGATCACGCGCAGCTGGAAATCTGGGCCAATTTGCTCGGCTCACGCCTGGTTTGTGGCCTACGCCTGACGGACCGCACCATGCGCCATCGGTTTAACAAGCCGGTGAAGCTCAAGGCTGCGTTACGGCCGTCTGTCGCTGCTGCCATGATTCACCTCACCAACCCCACCGACGACGACATTTTTCTGGACCCGATGTGCGGCAGCGGCACGCTGGTGATGGAACGGCGCTATGCTGGCGCCTACGCGCAAATGCTCGCCGGGGACATTGTGTACGACCACGCGCAGGCCGCCCGGCAAAACGTCGAAGCGCTGCGCAAAGAATCACCGATTGGGTTCAGCACGCTGCACAGCGACGCAACCCGGCTGCCGCTGGCCACGGGTAGCATTACGCGAGTGGCCACCAACTTGCCGTTTGGCAAGCAGATCGGCTCACCTAAAGCGATCAAGAAGCTGTACCCAGCGTTTTTTCGGGAATTGGAACGGGTGCTGGTGGGTGGAAACGGCCGTGCCGTAGTCCTAAGCAGCGAATACGAGCTGGTAAAAGATGCCGTGCGTGCTTGCCCCGGTCTGGAAATTCTAACTGGCTACTCGATTGCCGTGCTCGGTCAGTGGGGGCGCATCTACATCATCCGCCGCAACTAGAGAAAGTAATTGAGTAATTGAGCAATTAGGTAATTGACATAATTACTCAATTACCTAATTACCGAATTACTCAATCACCGGCGGCTGAATATCGATCAGCTCGTCGTAGTGGGAAATGTCCACCTGCCAGATGCTTTCTTGGTCCTCGTAATTTGGCTCCGGCTCGCGCACAACGATGCGCACCAGTTCAAACGTTTCTGGCCGAATCCACAGCTGAATACTGACCTGTTCAGGACCGATCAGGTAACCACTCATCTGGTAAATATTCTCGCCGGAGGCAACGGCCGTTACACTGTACAGCAATTCATCTGGCCCATCACTTTCCGCTAAATT
Organism: Ardenticatenaceae bacterium; assembly: GCA_020634435.1. Taxonomy (GTDB): domain Bacteria; phylum Chloroflexota; class Anaerolineae; order Promineifilales; family Promineifilaceae; genus Leptofilum. The sequence goes on from JACKBS010000005.1 coordinate 454,394, forward strand.
TTCCGGCTCAGCCAGGGCCACCTGCGACAAATCAGCCAATAGCACGGCCTGGATGCCAATATCATCGTCGAACAGCACGGCCGGATTAAAGCCCCAGTTAGGCGGCAACTCTTCCCAATCGCCCGTCACCACATTGGTTTGCCACTGAATTTCGGCCACGCTGATCACATCCACATCGGTGATGATACCGGGACCGATGACCCGCACCGTGGCCAGGGCGCGGTCTGGCGCCACAAACGCCCCCGTCGCTCGCCGGAAGGAGAGCGTTTCCCCAGGATCGAGGAAAGCGGGTGCGCCATCCCGGGCAATGACAAATTGGAAGCCGTCGCTCTCTTTCATTCGTTCGGCCGCCCGCTGCACCAGTTCCTCGGCGGGAATGTCGGGCAGGGATGGGTCGCTGCAAGCAGAAAACAAGAGCAGCAGAGTAACCAGAAACATCATCGAGAAAAATTTCTTTCGGTATGACCAGACCATTTTCAAAATCCGTTTGTTAGGGAATTTGGTAGAGGCGGGATTGAAGGTTGCGAACGGCCGTTTCCCACCCCGCAAATTCTTCACTTTCCAGCCACAGCTCACGCAGCTCCGATTGGGCCAGCACGCGGATCACCGCCTGACGCGCCATCTCGATATACTCGGGCTTGACGCGCATGGGGCTGTTTTCCGCCAACCATTCAGCCAATTCTTGCGGGGGGTTCTCAGGCGGGAAGCCAGCAGCGGCAGCGACACATTCAGCGGCAGCCAGTACTTCTTGTGCTTCTGCGGCGTCGAGCTCGTCGGCCTCAACCATCGCCGCCACGCCCGCCAGCGTGCGATCAATCAGTCGAAAATCGTTCTCGCCAAAATCGTACAGCCAATCCTGCGCGGCGTCGTTGGCAAAATTACCGGGTCCCCAAGCACCCATACCCTTCTCCTTTGTTGAAAAAGCGAAACACAGAGTTACGCAGAGGAGTCACAGAGATACACAGAGGAAAGACAGTATCTGCGCTCGTCCATGTTCAATTCGGTTGTAATTATGCGAGGGAGGGCAGGTGTTTGTCCAGCGGGGGCATGTTGGCACGGGTATCTCTCATGCGCTGGTCATAGATGAAATCGGCCGTTTTTTCGATGCGCCACTGGTTACCGTGCAGATTGTTGAGTGCGGTGGCGATCTCGTAGAAGTTCCAGCGGTTGTTGCTGTCTAGCAGGTAAAGATCGGGGGTAGCATGGGCGAGGCTGTGGAGAGCAACGGCCGTATCAGCCAAAAAGCTGCACGCTGGGACCCACTTCTCGCTGGCTCGTACCACCTCCTGCTTGGCCAGGAAATCGATCATGTTGTTGGAGCCAGGCGACTCGCCAATTTGCCAGCCCAGCCGAGCAATGACGGCGTTGGGATTGGCCTCGCGGACCTGCTGTTCCGCTGTGATCTTCTCAAATCCATACCCCTCGCGGGCATCAGGCACGGATTCCGGGGTAAATGGGCCAACGGCATTATTGGTGAAAACCATAACGGAGCTGGTAAACACAAAGCGAACGCCCCGCTGGTGGCACAATTGCGCCAGCTGGGCGGGCCAGGCGACATTGATCAGCCAGCCTTCATTTTGCTGGCCGGTCGATTGGGAGGCAATGGCCAGATGAAACAAAACATCCGGGCGAACGGTATCCAGGAATTGTTCGGCGGCGGACAGATCATTGGGCGGAACGGCCGTACGATCCCAACCAACCACTTCTTCTTGCAAACCAGTCAGATGCGCATGCAACGCTGTGCCTACCGCACCATTTATGCCTGTGATAAGATATTTCACGAAAATACTCCAGTTGTGCTCGGTAACTTGATAATACTTGATTGATTATTGGGGGAACGTCATGAATCACAAAAAAGAACTTCTACAGCGCATTTTTGGCATACCGCTTACCTTTTTAGGGGTCATTGGAGCCGTCTTCGGCCTCATCTTTTGCCTGATTGTCACCCTGGCGCTCATTGTGGGCTTTAACGAAACCGCACCAACCATTATCTTTGGCGGTGCGGCCGTTTTTGTTATTTGGTTACTTTATCGCAGCTACCGCAAAAACCAGTACTGGTCTGGCAAGTAGCGCGGCGCAGGCACAGTTAAGATTGGCGGGAACGGCCGCGTGATCGCCGACGCTTCTTTTTAGGCTTGTCCGACCAATCCTCACGCTCTTCCGCTGCGGGTTCCTCTTCCACAGTGGCAGGCGGCGCATGCAGCGACTGCTGGTAAAGGTCATCCAGCAGCATCGCCAAGAGTTGAACACCCTCCTCATCGTTGGCCAATTCGCGCACCATCGGCACAAAACGCTGCAAGCGCTCAATGCGCAGCTTGTCGCGGTCGCGCATTTGCGCTTCCAAGCGCACCGTCATGCGCTCGGCTACCACTTTAGCCAGCGCGGCCTCATCGGGATACGGCCGTTCCTCGAACTCAATGTTGTACTGGCGGGCAATCTTCTTCAGCTGCACCTGCTCAGAAAAATCGCCAACCAGGGTGATGGCCACGCCCGCTGCGCCCGCTCGCCCGGTGCGCCCGGCGCGGTGGATGTACACCTCTGGGTCTTCCGGCAATTCATATTGGAACACATGGGACAAATCGGAAATGTCGATGCCGCGGGCGGCCACGTCGGTAGCTACGCAGAAGCGCAGCTTGCCCTTGCGCAGCCGATCCATCACCTTTTCGCGGTCCTTTTGCGGCAGGTCACCGCTCAGCTCATCGGCGTTGTAACCAAAACGCTGCATGACGACGGAAATGTAATGCACGCGCTGCTTGGTATTGCAAAAGATGATCGCCGAATCGGGGTTTTCTAGCTCGATCAGCCGAATGAGCGCCCGGTCTTTCTCCAGCGGCGGCACCATGACGGTTTGATGTGAGGTGTCAGCTACGGCCACATGGTCGCGGCTCAGGCTGAGAAAATCCGGCTTGTGCATGAACTGCCGCGCCAAGCTGCGCACCGTGGGCGGGAAGGTGGCCGAGAACATACAGGTGTACACTTCATCAGCCAAATATTCCTGCACGCGGCGCATGTCCGGGTAAAAACCCATGCTCAACATGCGGTCGGCTTCGTCAAACACCAGCACCTTGAGCTTTTTCAGCGACATCGAGCCGCGCAGCAGATGGTCCAACACGCGCCCCGGCGTCCCAACGATGAGATGGGTGCCTTCGCGCAGCGCCTTCAGCTGGGGACCATAGCCCACGCCGCCGTAAACGGCCGTTACCCGCAGCCCCGAATCGCCAAACAACATTTTGGCTTCGGTCACGACCTGGGTCGCCAGTTCACGCGTGGGCACCAGCACCAGCGCCTGCGTCTCATCCTGAAAGCGATTCACCAGCTCCATGATGGGCATGATAAATGCGCCGGTCTTGCCACTGCCGGTACGCGCCTGCACCATTAACGGCCGTCCAGCAAAAAGGTACGGCATCGCTTTCGACTGCACCGGCGTGAGGCTGGTCCAACCAGCGCGGGCGACCGCCTCGCTCAGGCGCGGCGTCAGGTGCTCCACCTGCACCGATGGCAGGCTATCTTCCGGTTCTTCAATTTCGTCTTCAGGCTCCGGCAGGACGATTTCTGGCTCGGTAATTTCTTCTTCTGTTTGTTCGATGGGTTCTAGTTCACTCATTCAACATTTGCGAATTGCTTCGTTCCTATTTGGCAACTGATGTTGTCAGACAAAAAAGGCAATAAGCCCTCATAAATTTTAGTTTGGCCACAGAGTGCGCCAAGAATTTAGGACACTCTATGATTTTTCGGGTTTGATCAGGGAGTCTAGCGCAAAACGGCCGTTTTCGCACCTTCTCTGTTCATCGCGCACACGCGTAGGGGTGGGATGGCGCGGCAGAATTTGAGGCAAAACAGATAGCCTTCCTCCGCGCCGTCTCACCCAACTTGTTGTTAACGGCCGTTTTGGGCGAGACAGGCAGGAGGCAAGACCCTGGTCGTGGCCAGGAAATTGGCCCGCCAGTCCCGCCCCTACCCAAATGCCTAATCTCGCCAGAGGGGCAGGCTGCAACAGCGAAACGAGCCCCCGGTCTTGGGCGGGTCGTCGAAAGGCAGCTCGATGACTTCCAGGCCGCGCTGACGCATTTCGGTATTGACTCGGCTGGCCTGCGGCCGGGCAATCACCTGCGTGGGCGAGAGCGACAGTACGTTGGTCGCCAGCATGTCCTGCTCGGCACGCGTCACCTCAATCCAGTCGTAGGCCTCGGCCAATGAAGAGGGCACTTCCGCCAATCCATCCGGATAGATGAGCACACTGTGCCGACCAACCGGCACAAAGCTGCAATCCAGATGCAGCACGTTTTCGCCATCGGTGAGCTGCTTGAGCGGCACGGGAATCACCTCGAAACAGGGAAAGCGGCTGGCCAGGTAGTCCGCCCCCTCCAGCCCGGTGCGCTGGCTAAGGCCGACAAAAATACGGCCGTTGTCCACCACCACATCACCCCCTTCCAACACTACATCATCCGGCACTTTGATGATGCGCTCGGTGCGCATCTGGTCCAGCAACGGTAGCAGCCCCAGCCATTCATCGCGGCGGCTGTGGCAGGCCATTTGCGTTACCACAAACGTGTCGCCAATCACCACGCCAATGTCGCGAGTCATCAGCTGGTCGGGCACGCCGTTTAGCGGTTCTGGCTGAAACACCTCAATCCCGTGGCCCAGCAGCGTGCGCTTCAAACCGCCCAGTTCGGCCATCACTTGCTCCCGCGTGGGGCACTCCTCGCCAAAATAGTACTGCTTTTGCGTTTCGTTGATGATTTCAGGCGGTGCTTCGAGGAAATTGTCGGGGTAGCCAATGACAACAGAGCGCAGACGGCCAGTTTCCGAGGTGACACAAAGCTTGTGCATGACGGTGCCTCCATGAGTTTCAGTGAGTTGTGGGTGGTGGGTCAGGCCACACCCACTATGATATGGAGACAGAAACGGCCGTCAAGAACTATTTTGTGGCAGGTTGCAAGTTGCGGGTGGCAAGTGACCTGCAACCTGCAACCTGCCACTTCTCACTCACACTAGCTGCCAGGCATAAAACAGCAGCAGCGCCAGGTACGAAACGGACGCCAGCAGGGACGGCCGTTTGCTGAGATACCACACGCGCGGTGGGGCAAACAGCAGCACCAGCAGAACCAACCCGCCAATCGCGCCTAGCCAGCCAGTAAAGAAGGTGGTAGATTGCAGAACAGCCGTTCCCAACACCACCATCCCGTTCACCCCCAACAAAGCCAGCAGCGCCAACCCTGCATAACTACTCGAACCCTCATCAATGGTTACCCGCACCGAGGCGCTAAGCACCAACACGTAAAACAGCGAAGCGGCAATCCACGCCCCTGGCCCGTACACAAAAAAGGAAGAGGATTCGCCCGCGCCCAGGATGCGATCATCCACCACAAAGATGGAATCCCAGTAGCCCAGCTGCTGCAAAAAGATCACGGCCACCGCCAGGGCAAAGAAAATAGCCAGCGGTCGCATGGTGCGCGTGGCTGTCAGCCAGGCAGGCAGGCGGGAGACGCGTTCGGCATCGGCCATAGGTTCCAGCTTACGAATAAGGTAAACGGCCGTACAATACACCACAAACGCCCCGCCCAAAATTAGCACGTTAATCGTAGACAGCGTGGCAAATTGCGCCGCCAGCGACGGCAACAGCCAGGCCGCTACCGCAATGCCCACGGCATCGGCCAGCAGCGGCAAAATCGTTAAAAATGATTGTTTTTGCTTCACAAAACACCTCGCATTTGGCGATGATCTTATCAGAATCCCAGAAAAAGCAATCACGAATGAGTTGAGCGCTAAGGTGCGACGCACTTTTCATCCACACTGCTTTGCCAACCAATTCGTAGAAAGTGCGTCGCACCTTTTGCAAGCGCTTGTCAACTGCCGTGCAATGATCTATCTTTAAGCAGCAATCTGTGTCATCTGTGAAATCTGTGGAGTTTTCCAAAAGGTAGCCCATGAGTAATTTGTTTCCCCCCGAAGGCTTCATCAAAACAAAATCGGCCGTTCCGGGCATTGAGGTGTACATGCCGCACCCGCCGGAAGAAGATAACCGCGAAGTGGTGGATTTTCGCTGCCCAAATTGCGACAGCGCCACCGCCTACAGCACTGACGGCGGTGGGCTAACCTGCTCTTTCTGCGGCTACCACGAAGCGCCGCAGGTGGAGGTGGTGGGCAAGGGCGCACAGGAATTTGAATTTACCGTAGAAACGGTTGAACGCGCCGTGAACGGTTGGGGGGCCGAGCGCAAGGAGTTGGTCTGCCACAGCTGCGCCTCACACATTACCCTTTCCACCGACATGCTCACCCACACCTGCCCCTTTTGCGGCTCCAACTCTGTGGTACAGACACGCGCTCCACAGGATGTACTGCGTCCACGCTTTTTGATTCCGTTCAGCGCCACCACGGAAGATTGCCGCAAGGGAACGGCCGTTTGGCTGCAAAATAGTTGGATGCTGCCCAAAGATCTGCAAAAACTGGCCCGCACCACTGAGTACACCCCCATCTACATTCCCTTCTGGACCTTTGACGCCCGCACCTCGGCTACCTGGCGCGCCGAAGTGTACAACACCGACGCCAACCGCCGACGACATTCCGCGCCCAACTGGAAGTGGGAACGCCACTTTCTGCTCAAGCTGGGCGACCGCGAAGACAAGGTGTGGGATTGGGAGTCTGGCGCAGTGAGCCTGGTCACGGACGACATGCTTGTTAGCGGCAGCAGTCAGCTCAGCCTCACGTTGCTCGGTCAGCTGGGCGGCTATCGGCTGGGCGATTTGGTGCCCTACGACGCCACCTTCCTGGCGGGTCTCTCCGCCCAGGCATATGAAGTAGACCTGGAAACCGCCTGGGAACGCGCCCGCAAGCTGATGCGCGCCCGCACCAAGGAAGCGTGCCAAAAGCAGGCCAGCGCCCAAAGCATGCGCAACTTCAGCATGAACCTGGACTTCAGCGAGGAGAGCTGGCGCTACATTTTGCTGCCGCTTTACCTGGCCACCTACCGCTACGGCGACAAAGTTTTTCAGGTGATGGTCAATGGGCAGACTGGCGTTATTTCCGGGCAGCGGCCCGTAGATTGGCGCAAGGTGGGCTGGATATTGGCTGGCACATTTTTACCGGCGCTGCTGTTTGCCTTGATTACGGCCGTTTTGCTGGGCAACAATTACGACATCGGCGGTCTGTTTGGCCTGCTGGCGGGCGTTAGCCTGATTGGCTGGCTGATTTTTGTGTTCGATACACTGCGCAAAGCAGGCAAAATGGCGCAAACATAGAATGGTAAACTATTAATAGAGTTGTTTTTTCACATAAATTCTTCCCTGTCATACCCGCGAATGCGGGTATCCACTTCTGAAAATAAATGGATTCCCGCCTATGCGGGAATGACAATTGTTATTCGGGAACAACTCTACTGATCAATGGTTAAGTTGATGGATGAAGTGGAATTAACTCAAAACGGAAATTGGATCGGTGTCTGGGGGGCAGATTGGGTGCTGGAAGGGTGTGCCAGCTGTAACGGCGTGTTTGTGCTGCCACCGGACAAAGTGAGCCAACGCTGTCCTTTTTGCGGCCAGGCGGCCCTGGCACAGATGGATCCCGCCGATAACCGGCCCATCTACACCCAACCACCGGAGCTGTTAGTACCGTTTGGCGCAGCCGAAAACCAGCTGCGTGCCAGCGTAAGCAAGTTTGCCAAAAGCCTCTGGCTGGCCCCAGCCGACCTGAACGAAAATGCACTGCTGGGACGTTTGCAGCCCATCTACCTGCCGATGTGGCTGGTGGATGCGCAGGTTCAGGGCGAATGGCAGGCGGAAATGGGCTTCGACTACGAAATTGTAAGCCATCGGGAGCAGTTCAAAAACAGCGATTGGCAGACGGAGCGAGTGAAAGAGAAGCGGGTGCGCTGGGAACAACGCGTTGGCCGTTTGCAGCGCCAATACGACAATCAGGCGGCTCCAGCGTTGGAAGAGCAGGCGCAGGTGGAAGCCAAAATCGGCCGTTTTGATCTAAAAGCGCAAAAGCCGTTCCAGCCGGGCGACTTGCACAATTCTGTGGTGCATCTGCCCAACCGCCCGCCGGAGGATGCCTGGAATGAGGCGGTGGTGGGGTTGCAAACGGCCGTTGCCCAAGATTGCCGCCTTGCCTGTGAAGCAGATCACAGCCGGGGCTTCAAATGGTCGCCGCGCTTTGCCAACCAGCAATGGACCCAGCTGCTGCTGCCGCTCTACACCAGCTACTACCTGGACGACGACAACCGGGCGCAAATGGTGCTGCTGCACGGGCAAACCGGCAAGCTGCACGGTGCCAAACGCGTCTCCATGAAGCGAGCCCAACGCGTGGCAGGAATGATTGCGGTCATCGCGGCCGTTTTCCTGCTGCTGACCTTGGCCTTATTAGCCGTCGGCTTTACCGTGGCTGAAGGGGCACTGGCCTGGGCGGGCGTGGCGGGAGTGCTGACGGTGGGTGTGGGGGGAACGGCCGTAATCCCCCTCCTTTATGCCTGGTATTTCAACAGCGTCCAAGGCAAATCCTAAGAGAGAAAATCATGGTGCAGGAAGAATTGTTACACCAATATTTAGCCAAGTGGCAAGATATTTTGCGACTGCGAGATTGGGATATTCGCTTAATGCTCGTGGACATCGAGTGGCGCAAGACGGGTGATATTAAAATTGATGAGGACGACAAAAATGCCATCCTCATGATCAATGCGGCCAATCCGAAAAAAGAAAATCTTGAAGAGGTCATTATTCACGAGCTGCTCCATATAAAACTATGGGGGCTCGATCAAATGCTTGAACGGTTATTGTTTACCGTTTTTGGCAAAGATGAAAATGATCCCAAGTTCGATTTTGCCTACACTCAATTCATGGTCCTTATCGAATCCACCGTAGAAGATTTAACCAAAAGTTTCCTGGCTATGGGCGGTACCAATAAAGAACTTTCTTTTGGAAGAGTTCAATTGCTGGTAAACGAGGAGTTAGACAAAGCCAGGGAAAAGCTCAAGCAGGCTTCTTGATGAAGGTTCGCGTCGCCTGCATCAGCTTGTCAATGTTGTTCCAATCGTGCGTGTAGGCTGGTGAATCAACGATGTGCGTGGGATCATCGAAATAGCGGCCACTGGTCTGGGCCACTTCAGGCGAAAGGGCCAGGTAAGTGTAGGTCTGGGCCATCTCTTCGGGCGTGATGGCGTAGCGGCTTTTAAGGGCATACATTTTGCGCAGCAGCGCGGGGAGATGCGGGTAACGCTCATCCACATCAATGCGCACGTTGGTCACGCGGATGGAATTGGCGGTTACGGCCGTTCCTTCCAACTCCCTCGCCAGCCAATATGTGTACATCACCTGCGCCAGCTTGGATTGATAATACGCCTTCTGCACGCTGAACTTTTGCTCGCGAAACTCGGGATCGGTTAGATTTACTTTGAGGAATGGGTACGTCATCAGTCCCTTAGACGAAATGGTGATGATCCGCCCCTGCGTACTTTGCTTGAGCGCATCCAGCAGCAAATCGGTCAGCAAAACCGGGCCCACGTGATTGGTCGCCCACACCTGTTCCACACCCTCATCGGTAAAAACAATCTGCTTGCGCCGAATATCAAAATCAGCGGCGTTGTGGATGAGTACGTCGAGCACGTCGTAGCGGGCCAGGAATGCCTGAGCAAAAGCGTGGATGGACGATTGGCGCGACAGGTCCAGCAACAGCAGCTCTACGTCGTTGCTGTTGGCCTGCTGGCGAATGTCGGCCAGGGCGGCTTCGCCACGGGCCTGGCTGCGGCAGGCAATGATGACTTTGTGCCCCTGCTGGGCAATCTGCACGGCGGCAGCCTTGCCAATGCCGGAATTTCCGCCAGTGATGATGCATACTTTGGGTTTCATGTTGTTCCTCATCTATTTCCCCGGAAACTGACTTTCGGGGCCTTGACTTATTGTGAAGTTTCCGGGGAAATGGTCCCCATGCCTGCTTCTAAAATGTGCAGAACCTGGTTAAACAGTCGTTCAGCCTCGGGTGTTTCTAAGAGGGAACGGCCGTCCGCCAACCCCGCCTCATCCTGCAACCGATTGAGCAAATAAGCGCCCAGCTCTGAAAAAACCGTGTTGAACAAAAACGCCGCCAGATCAGGGTCAATATCTGGGGCAATGTCGCCACGGGATTGGCCTTGCTGCACGAGCTGCCGGAAAAAGTCAGCCGCGCCACTTTTGGCCTGGGCCTGCATGTCTGGGGGCAGCGCGCCGCTGCGAATCGCCCGGTAGCCGATCTGGCTGAGCAGGGGCCGGGCCAGCTCAAACTCAATGCCTGCCTGGCTGAGCCAGCGAATGTAGGCAAAGGTGCCCATCGCCGGATCGGGCGGATTGCTGCCCAAAAACTGCGCTTTGGCCTCTGCCCCCAGCGTCAGCAGGTAGGCGTGCAAATCTTCTTTGTTCTCGAAGTATTGGTAAAAGCTGCCTTTGGCAATGCCTGCCTGGGCCACGATGCGCGAGATAGACGCCGCGTCGTAATCGTTTTCGGCAAACTCCGCCAGGGCCAGATCGATGATGCGCTGCCGCTTTTCTTCCGGTAGATTAAAAAAGGTTTCTTTGGGCATTCGCCTTCCTTTGTCTCGCATGTGACCGATTAGTCACATGACTAATCGGTCACATTATACAGAAACGGCCGTTTCTCTGTCAATCCCCCCACGTTCCACACCCAGCAAGCCACATGTCACCGGCATGGTGTGACATTTGTCAACAGTTGCTCAAATTCATTGACGCACCTTTTTCACTCTGTATAATCGCTCGTGTTGCATAGATTTGCATAGATTTAATCTGTTTTACAATGCTTCTGGATAGATTATGAAAGATTTTCTCCCCGAAACTGAGCAGTGGGTTTCCCTGACCAAAGCGTCTGACTTTTTAGGCGTACACAGCACCACGCTGCGGCGCTGGGCCGATGACGGGCAAATCCCTTTTATGCTCACGCCGGGCGGTCATCGCCGCTTTGCGCTGTCGGATTTGCAGCAGTTTTCCGCAGAACGGCGGCAATCGCAGATGCCGGCCAGCTTTGAACAAATGTGGGCCGAAAAGGCGCTGACCCAGACCCGCCAGGCAATCTCGGCGCACAAAGATGCCAGCTGGTTGGCCAACCATGACGACGACATGCGGGAGCAGCACCGTCTGCTGGGCCGCCGCCTGATGGGGCTGACGCTGCAATACATTTCGGATCCAGAAAGCAATGGCACGCTGCTGAAACAGGCGGAGGAGATTGGCAGGCAATACGGCCGTCTCTCGCGCGAGACCAATCTACCACTGACCCAGGCGTTGCAGGCAACCCTGCTATTCCGGGATATGCTGGTAGACACGGCGTTTCAACTGCCGAGCACGGTTTCCATCAAGCCAGAGGCCAATTTGCGCCTCATGCGCCGCATCAACGAACTGCTCAACGTCGTGCATCTGGCCATTGCCCAGGCATACGAGCAAACATCGTAAAACAGATCCACTCATCACGTAGTAAACAAGCAGATAGCAGGACTTTGGCAAAAGGTCGCTGAAGGTAACGGCCGTTCTGATCGCTTACCTGCTTGCCGAAAAATTCACCGTGGCCAACGCGGTGAGCGCAGAGGATTGAAATGAAACAAGCGATTGAAATTGTGATTGTCGGCGGTGGGATTTCTGGATTAGCCGCCGCTTATTATTTGGAGCAGGCGGCGCAGGTGCAAGGGCTGGCCCTGCACACCACCGTCGTGGAAAAAGAGGCGCGGCTGGGCGGCAAGATTGCCACGCAGCGGCAGGAAGGGTTTATCTTTGAAGGCGGCCCCGAATCATTTGTGACGCGCAAGCCAGAAGCATGGGAACTGTGCCATGAATTGGGGCTGGCCGACCGGCTGGTGGGCACCACGCGCCCTGGCAAAAATTATGTGCTGCACAACGGCCGTCCCGCCATTGTGCCATCTGGGCCGGGCAGTTTTCTCTCGTCGCCGCTGCTGAGCGCGGGGGGCAAGCTGCGCCTGCTGAAGGAACCGTTTGTCAAGCCGCGCACCGAGGCCAGCGATGAGTCGTTGGGCAGCTTTTTGCGCCGCCGCCTGGGCGATGAGATGGTGGACAACGTTGTCAAGCCCGCTATTGGCAGCGTGTACCTGGGCAACGTGGATGCGATGAGCGTGCAGGTGTCGTTTGGCCGTTTTGCGGAGATGGAACAAAAACACGGCAGCGTGGTCAAGGGCATGTTTGCCCTGATGAAGGAAAAGAGCGCGGCACGCAAAGCGTCTGGCGAGCCGCGTCCGGCCAAAAAGCCCAGCTTTGCCACGCTGCAAGGCGGCCTGATGGAGCTGGTAGAGACGCTGGCCAACCAAATCGAAGGGGACATTTTGCCGGAAACGGCCGTTGCCACCCTGCAATACAATCCAACCCACAGCCAGCCGTATGCGCTGGCGCTAGACGATGGCCGCACGCTGCGCGCCGATGGGGTGGTGCTGGCCACCCCCACATTTGTGATGGCTGAGCTGCTGGATGGTGTGGTCGAAACGGCCGTAACCGACCAGCTGCGCACCATTCCCTACAATCCCGTCACCACCGTCAACATCGCCTTCAATCGCAGCGATATTTACGACCCGTTTGATGGCTTTGGCGTGGTTGTGCCCGAAAATGAATCGTCGCGCCTGCTGGCCATTGAGGGGATGAGTGCCAAATTCCCGCACCGTGCGCCAGAGGACCAGTTTGTGCTGCGCGCGTTTGTCGGCGGGCAAGCCAATCCTGAGCTGGCCGAACTGCCAGACGAAGCGCTTATCAAACTGGTGCGTAATGAACTGGCGGGTATTTTCAATATCACCGCCGCGCCAACCCACATTCACATTCAGCGCTGGCAGCCCGCCAACCCGCAGCCGCCCGTCGGCCACCTGGCGATGATTGCCAACATCGAGCGCACCCTGGCCCAGTCGCTGCCGCAGCTCTACCTCACCGGGGCCGGGCTGCGCGGCCAGGGCATCCCTGACTGCATTCGCCAATCGCGCGATGTGGTGGCGCAAATCATGACCAATCTTACCGAATCCCATCCTTTGCAACAGGATTTTTAGCCCGAGAGGAGCCCCACCCACAGACGATCAGGCCTAACCTCCCCTGCATCGTTTGTGGGGGGGCAAACCCTCACCCCAACCCAATTTTTACAAACCAAGATTTGTAGCCGCGCTTGCCAACCTCCGGGAGGTTTAGCGCGTAGCCAAGGCCGTTCCAGGAGCCTCCCGGAGGTTTTAATCCACAGATTTCGCAGATTACACAGATTTTTCTCTGCGTTCTCCGCGTCCTCTGCGGTTAAATTATTTTCAGAGGAGAGATGAGAAATGAAGCGAAGTTTTAACTTGATTCGGCTGGCGGCGGTGCCGTTGAGCCTCACCTTGATTAGCATTTTGGCGGGCAGCGTCATTAACCGGGTGATGGTGGTGGAGCTGGGCCTGCCGGTGACGCTGGCCGGGCTGTTTTTGGCGGTGCCGCTGCTGGTAGCGCCTATTCGCGTCTGGCTGGGCTACCGTTCCGATGCGTACCCGATTCGCGGGCTGCGGCGTGAGCCGTACATCATCATTGGCGCAGGATTGGCTGGTTTAGGAGCGGCCGTTTCTGTAGCCCTCGTTTTGCGCACCGAAGCATTACTCAGCGTGGCGGCCCTGGCCACCCTGCTGTTCCTCGTTGTGTACGGTATTGGCAAAAACCTGACGAGCAACACCTTCCAGGCGCTTTTAGCCGACAAATTTGAAGAGGGTGCGCCCCGCTCTCGCGCCGCCACGCTGTATGAAGTAGTCAACATGATTGGCCTCATCGCTGGGGCAGGCATCGTGGGGGCGACCTTGCAGCCGTACTCGCCGGAGCGGCTTACCGTCGTGGTGGCCGTCATTGGCGCGATGGCCTTGGTGTTTGCCCTGCTTGCCGCCCCTGGCCAGGAACCGCGCGACGTGGCTCACCGGGGCAGCCAGGCCGCCCGTTCGCAAGATTTCCAGACGATTGTGAAAACGGTGGTGCTGGGTAATCCGCAGGTGCGTCGCTTTTTTGTGGTGGTGATGCTGACGCTGCTGGGTACCCAAATTCAGGATGTGCTGCTAGAGCCATATGCGGCCGTTCGCTTTGGCATGACGGTAGGCGAGAGTTCTCAACTGACCGCATTTTGGGGTCTGGGCACGTTGATTGCCATGCTGGCTTCTGGGCTGTACCTCATCAAGAAGTTCGGCTACCTGCGCATTTACCGCATCGGTCTGGCCGTGGTGGCGGTGATGTTTTTGCTCATCGTGGCCATTGGTTTTACGGGCAACGCCAATTTGCTGCGACTGGCGGTTGTTTTGCTGGGGCTGGGCACGGGCCTATCCGCCGCCAGCTTGCTGGTGTCGATGATTGAGTTCACCACGGAAGCCCGCGCTGGTTTACTGATTGGCGTCTGGGGCGTGGCCCACCAGCTAGGGCGGGCGATGGCCAGCTTGCTGGGGGGCATTGTTGTGGATGGCTTGCTGTCGGTGTCTGGCGGCAACGAGATGCTGGCTTACGGCACGGCGTTTGTGCTGGAAATTGTGCTCATCGTGGTGGCCATTGGGCTGATTGGCAAGGTGAATGTGCAAGAGGCGAAGGCGTCTGTGGCGGAGTTTGGTGTGGCGGGAACGGCCGTTCCTGCCGTAACTGATTAGTAAACATTCAACGCAGAGGCGCGGAGGCGCAGAGTTTTTTCTCCGCGTCTTTGCGTCTCTGCGTTAAAGATTCTTGAGGGTTTTGGTAGCGGATTTACGGCCGTTCCCTCCATCCCTACCCCATCACCAACAAAATCACCACGAGCAAAACCATCACCAGCAGCAGCGCCAGGACCAGCAGGCCCCATTCTAGCATGGTGAGGCGGGGTTTGTTTTGCTGCGGTGGCGCAACGGCCGTTACCATTTCCAGCCTAACTTCATCCGGTTCATGAGCGAAACGGCCGTGCAGTTTAAACGTCGCTTCCACGGCCCGCAGCGCTGCGCCGCAGACCACCAACGCCATAAACACATTGGTCCCGCCAACCGTAATCCCGGCTGAATTCATCACCGTCATCACCAGCGCCGCGCCAGACAGCAACAGCAGCAGTAAGGCCACAATCCGGCTGCGCAAATACAGCAGCGCTAGGCCCAGCACCACATACAAAACCGCATCAAACAGCAGCGTCGGCCACAAAAAGATGCCCACAATCCCTTGGATGATGCCGACCACCACAAAAGCGATGGCACTTTGCTTAATAACTTCCAGCGCCACGGCGCGGCTGTTGATGGGTTCGAGCAGGTTGGCTTTTTTCCGGGTGGCAGGCTTAGACATGGCAGTGGACCTTTTTTGCTGGTGTGCCGGGCGACTGATCCGGCACAAAACGGACAGAATGCGGACATTGTAAACGGAAAACGGCCGTCTCTCAATCCACCAACTTCTCTGCCTGGGCCAACAACCACTGCTCTATTTCAGGAATATCTTCACTTAGCCGGGCCGCCGCTACGATGGGCAGCCAACGGCCGTATTCCACCCGCCCCGCTGGCCGCAACGCAAAATACCGCCGCAGGTAAACGGCATGGAACAACCGCACAAACAGCTTTTCGATGGCGCTGGTGGTTTGTTCGGTCGCCGCTACTCCCTGGGCAATAATTGACGATCGGGCCAGATCGGCCAGCGGATTGCCCCGCGTAGCGTCAATCCAGTCGATGATTACTTCCCCCTGCGGCGTGGCCAGCACATTGGCCGGATGAAAATCGCCGTGGCAAAGCTGATCGCCATCTGGCATCTGGGCCAAGGCAGCCAACACCCGCCCCCGCAAGCCGTCGGGCAGTGCCTGAGCCGCCTCAATTTTCTCAACCAGCCGCTGCCGCTGGCGAGGAATCTCCAGCGTAATGGTTCGCGTGTGCATCTCAACGTGCAGTTCGGCCATGCGCCGCGCATAGCGGAAGATGGTCCACGGCTTCTGGGGCATCACCTCAAACAAGGCCGCTCCCGCCACCCGCTCGTAGATGAGACCGATACGGCCGTTTACTTCCACCATCTCCCCCACGGCGGGCGCTGGCAAGCCGCTGCTGTACACCATCTCGGCCAGTTGCGCTTCGCGGGCGATGCTCTCACGTGAAAACCCGTCGAAATACAGCTTAAGCACCTGGTTGTCTGGCCAGGGATAGATTTCGGCGGTACGGCCGTAGGCGATCGGGGAACCTAAATCTTTCATACAGCTGTAAGCTCGCGGTTTAGCCCAAATTTGTGAAACAACAGCCAATAAGCCAACAAAACCAGTAGCCAAACAAAAAAGTTAATATTGGGAACTAGGTCTGAAAATTGTGAAAAGCTGCCCAAAAAGCCCAACAACACAAAGCGCCAGCTTGCGCCCGCACCAATATGAATTTCTTCGCCCAACCAAATAATCAGCCGACTCACCAGCCAGGCCGCTACCAAAATGACGAAGGGAAAGAACAGGAAAAAGAATAGGTCAGGGCCGCCAAACGCCTGGGGCCGCTCAACAAAATAAAGGGCAGGCGCTGAAATTTCTCGTGGTCGGTCGGGAAAGGCAACAAAGATGAACCATTCAAAAAAGGTAGAAAACAGCACACCGGAAACTGTAGCAATCAAACCCATTTTGTAACTTTCTCGCGTTGTTTTTGGCATTTCTGGCCTCCTGTGGGGTTCTGATTGTGAGAATGATTGTTAGAAACCCAACCATTCTCACGTTTGATTCTCAATTACCACGCATAGGCGTTGGGCGCTTCGCCGCCGGGGCCGGGGAAAATTTCGTCCAGCTTTTGCAGCGTCTCGGCGTCCAGCACAATTTCCGTGGCGCGGACGGCGCTTTCCAGCTGCTCCATCGTGCGCGGCCCGATGATCGGCGCGGTCACAATCGGGTTGTGCAGCAGCCAGGCAAGGGCCACTTCCCCCGGTGGATGGCCAATTTCGCGGCAGAGCGCTTCGTACTTCTCCAGCTTGCCC
Source organism: Ardenticatenaceae bacterium (assembly GCA_020634435.1). Classification (GTDB taxonomy): domain Bacteria; phylum Chloroflexota; class Anaerolineae; order Promineifilales; family Promineifilaceae; genus Leptofilum. Next base: position 471,283 of record JACKBS010000005.1, read on the forward strand.
CGATTGGCTTCGACCTGCTTCTCAAAGTTCTCACCTTTGCGGCGGCCAGTTTCCAGCTTCTCCAACGCACCGCCCAGCAGGCCGCCATCCAGCGGGCTCCAGGGAATCAGCCCCAGGCCGTAGTGACGGCAGGCGGGAATTACCTCTAGCTCCACCATGCGGTTGTTCAGATGGTAGATGCTTTGCTCGCTCACCAGCCCCATCATGCCCCGTTTGGACGCTTCCTGGCACGCCGTGGCAATGTCCCACCCGGCAAAGTTGCTCGAACCGACGTAGACCACTTTGCCCTGGTCCACCAGGCTGCCAAACGCCTGCCACGTTTCATCCCAGGGGCAGTCGCGGTCAATGTGGTGCATCTGGTAGATGTCGATCCAATCGGTTTGCAGGCGGCTCAGGCTGCCTTCGCAATGCTTGCGGATTTTGTACGCGGACAGGCTGCGATTGTCGCTGTTGACCTCAGGCAAATTGGCTTTGCGGGTGACGGGGTTAAACACTTTGGTGGCCAGCACGGTCGCCTCGCGCCGTCCGCCACCCTGGGCAAACCAGCGCCCGATGATTTCTTCGGTGTAGCCATGCTCCACGGCCCAACCGTACACATCGGCCGTATCGAAGAAGTTGATGCCCAACTCAAGGGCGCGATCCATGATTTTGTAGCTCTCTTCTTCGCTGGTGTGCCAGCCAAAGTTCATTGTGCCCAGGCACAGATTGCTCACGACAACGCCGTGTTTGCCCAGACGTTTATGGGTAACTGCCATGTTGAAACTCCTTTATTGTTGTGGGTGGGAAACGGCCGTTTCCCGACAAATCGCTACTCGTTCCAGCCTATGCCGCGAGCAGCGGAATCCTAGTTGGACAACTGAATTTTAGCGTAACTTGGCCGCCTGCCCCACCCATACCCCGTACTAAAGTCACCTTCAATACGGCCGTTTCCTCACGCACAATCTTCTATGGAGATTGCAGAATTAGCCGCGCCGCACAAAATACGGCCGTAAAGGGAGCGTGACCTCATGAAACAAACCAATAAATCAGACAGCCAACGTGGCAAACTGTCCCCTTCTAAAAGATTATCAGGCGAGATTGGCCTTTTGCTCGTTTTGCTGCTTGTCCTGGCCCTGCTGTTTATGACCCGACCAGTGCAAGGCGCGGGTGTCGTCGGCAGTGGCACACCCGGCAGCTGCACCGAAGCCGCCCTCAACACCGCCCTGTCTGGCGGCGGCAGCATTAGCTTCAACTGCGGCGGCAGCCACACCATTACCCTCACCAGCCAGAAAACAATCAACAGCAACACAACGATTAACGGCGGGGGGCAAATCACCCTCAGCGGCGGTGGCACCACCCGCCTGTTTAACCTGCAAAACGGAGCCAACCTCACCCTGCAAAACATCACCCTGCAAAGTGGCAAAAGCAGCAGCAACGGCGGGGCAATTTATGTGGAGCGGCTCAGCACGCTCACCCTCACCAACAGCGCCATCAACAGCTCCACGGCGGCCAATGGCGGGGCCATCGCCCTCAACGGCTGGGGTTCCAGCGATGCCGGCGGCACGCTTATCGTCACCGACAGCAGCTTTAGCGGCAACAGCTCTACGGCCGCGGCCATCCCTGGCGGGGGCAATGGCGGCGGGGCGCTGTACATCACCGGCGGCTCAACGGCAACCGTGAGCGGCAGCACGTTTAGCAGCAACACCTCCGTCAACGGTGGGGGCATCCACATTTTAGGGGCTAATCTCACCGTCACAGACAGCACCTTCACCGGCAACATCGCCAACAACACCGCGGGCGGGGGCGGTGGTGGGGCCATTTATGTAGACGGTACCAAAAACTTCAACGGCACGATTGACATCTCGTTTAGCACCTTCAGCAACAACCAGAGCAATCAGCTGGGCGGGGCCATTTTTAGCTTCCCGGAAGGCACTGGCAGCACGCTCATCAGCCATTCGCTGTTTGACGGCAACTCGGCCACGGGCAGCGGGCAGGGCGGCGCGATTTATCACCAAAGCGCCACCAGCAACGGGCCGCTCAACATTAGCAACAGCACGTTTATGAACAACAACGCCCACGCCACCGACGGCAGCGCCAGCTCTGGTGGGGCGCTCTGGCTGCTAGATGCGCCGGTCACCATTACCAACAGTACGTTTGCGGGCAACGACGCCACCACGCCGCTGTCCCTGCCCGCTGACGATTGGCATCGCGGCTTTGGCGGGGCCATCCGCACCAGCAGCGCCACGACAATTGTGAACAGCACGCTGGTGAACAACACGGCGGGCTTTGTCGGCGGGGCGATTGCCGGGCCAGCCACGGTGCGTAATACAATCATCGCCAACAACGACGGCGACAATCCGTGGGACATCCAGGAAAACTGCACGGATGTGTTGACCAATGCGGGCAACAATATTCAGTTTCCACAAAAAACGACGGGGAACTGGAATGATTATGAATGTTTTGCCGGGCAAACGGCCGTAAATCCCCAGGTCGGTTCGATTGGCAGCTACGGCGGGCTCACCCCAGTCGTGCCCATTCTGGCAGGCAGCCCGGCCATCAATGCGGGTAGCAATTGCCCCACTCTCGACCAGCGCGATTTTGCGCGAAGTGGCACTTGCGACATCGGCGCATTTGAATATGGTGGCAGTTGGCAGCTGCAAAGTCTAACGCCGCCCTGGTCGCTTGTGACCAACCCCCAGGATGTGATTTTGACTGTGCAGGGGGTGGGCTTTACATCCAGCGCCGTGGTGCGCTGGAACGGAGTCAATCGGGCCACGACCTATGTAAGTTCGTCGGTAGTTACGGCAGTTCTCCCTGCTTCTGATCTAAACACTCTGGGCAGTTACAACATCACCATCTACGACGCCAGCCGCAGCCAGGAAAGTGCCCCAGCTACCTTCAAGGTAGTGAACCAGCTGTACGAAACATTTTTGCCGGTGGTAATACGGCCGTAACGCAACAGTTCCAAATATGGCTTCGGTAGGGGTGGGACGGCGCGGCCTGGTTTTGGGCTAAACAGGGTATCTTTTTTCCGCGCCGTCTCACCCAGCCTTGCGTGAACGGCCGTTTTGGGCGAGACGGCGCGGTGACAAGGCTATCTGTCATACTGGAGATTGCCCCGCACCGTCCCGCCCCAACAAAATTTCATCCACATACAGATTCTCTCTTCATAAAAATAGCTATCTGCTGCTTCTGGATCGTTTTGGGATCGCCCGGCGCTTAAAGTAAAGATATTGATTATCGAGTGCAATGCGGTACGGCACAGCGCCCGCCGGTTGCGGTTCTAGCCACGAAAGGAGAAACAAGCATGGCATCTGAATTACAAAAGAAGAAGTGGGCCAACATGTTTAACATGTTCGATGTTAACGGCGACGGCAAAATTGAGCAGGCTGACTTTGAGCTGTTTCACACCCGCCTCTATGAAATGCGCGGCATTGGCCCTGGCGACGCGCAATTTGATGATCTCAACGGCCGTTTTGCCGGATTCGCCCAGGCATTGCAACAAGTCACCCAATCAGACAGTGTGGGGATGGATGATTGGATCAGCTTTTTGTCTGGTGTGGCTAACGCGCCACAAAAGTATCAGATCGTTCGGCCAATTTCCGAAGCGATTTTTGGCCTCTGGGATTTGAATGGCGATGGTCATGTTTCGCTTTCAGAGTACCGCAAGCTGTGCACCGTCATGCGCTTAGGCGAAGAATATGCCGACCAGATTTTTACCAAGCTTGATCTCAACCAGGATCAGCGGATTACGGTGGATGAGCTGATCACGCTCTCAGATGAGTTTTTTGTTGGCGACGACCCGGCGGCACCGGGGAATTTGTTTTTTGGTCCGTTAAACTAAGCCCACTTCACTGCTTAAATCAAAAACGGCCGTAAACTGGAATCCAATTTACGGCCGTTTTATTTTGTTAGCAGCGCAGCGGATTACCTATTTTAGGTAGCCCAGCCATTTCCACTGGTAATCAATCATCGTGTCCAGCAGCGCTTCCATTCCCTGATACCGGGTCACAATCGGGTCAACCAGCAGCGCTTGCAGCGCCAACTCGCGCGACTTGTGCAAAATCGCTTCGGCCGTCATGTCATGCACGGCCACCTGGTTGCGCAGCAGGCCCAAAAAGCCCTTGGGCAACTGCCCCATCGCAATGCCGTGGATGCCATTTTTATCCACCGTCGCCGGAACTTCAACCACCAGCCACTCGGGCAGTTCATCAATAAACCCTTTGTTGGGAACGTTAACGGCTGGCTCTTCATAGCCCGAATCCGTGAGAATTCCTTCCACAATCGGCACAATGCGTTCTTTGAGTTTTAGCTCAATTTTTGGCTCTACTTTCATCAGATAATTTTTATAGAAGCGGTAAAAGTCATTGATACCTTTGTGATCGGTCACGTCGTAAGCCCACTGAATGTATTCGCCAAAGTGGCTGTCGCTGGTGATGGGCAGCACGCCAAACCGCTCCAGCACCGCCTGAAACACACGCCGCTCGGGCCACGCTTCCGTTCTAAAAACTGGCTCAGTCTCATCATCAGCGCCAGAATGCCCGGTTTCCTTAAAATATTTCTGTTCGGTGTCCTGCACGGGCATGTTGCCAAAAAATCCTGGCGCGCGCGCTAAAATGTCCGGGTAGGCGTCCGCCCCGGTTTCTGTGTAGGTTGCCGTGAGCACGGCGCTAAAATGGTTAAGGCCAGCAGCACGGACGGAAAGATCGGTATACGGCCGTTCCAGCACAAATGGCAAAAATCGCTCCAGCGAAGCAATCTCGTGGCACAGCCCAATAAACTTCAGCTCCGGGAAGGCTCGATGCACGGTCGTGCAAATGCGGCTCATCGGGTTGCTGAAGTTGAAAACGTACGCCTCGGGGCAAATCTCCATCACATCGGCGCAAATCTCTAAAATGGGCGGGGTGATGCGCAGGGCATGGAACAAACCACCAGGTCCGCCGTTTTCGCCATACACCTGCTGAATGCCATACTGCTGCGGAATGCGCCAATCCAGTTCCCACAGCTCAAACCGGTCGCCCACCTCAATGGAAATAATGACAAAATCCGCGCCTTGCAGCGCCTCAGCCCGGTTGGTCGTAGCCGAAACGGTGAAGGGCAAATTATTGGCGTCGATAAACGCCTGGCTGTTTGCCTGCACCACGCCCATCGTCACCGGATTGATGTCATGTAGCACAATGTGGCTGCCCGCCAGCACCTCACTCTGGAAAATGTCGCCAATCGTCCCGTACCCAAATTGTGCGCTGCCCGCGCCAATTAAAACAATTCTTTTACCCATAAAACACACCTGCCTGTTAGATTTTGGCAAATTATAGGCCAGTTCGGCCCAAATGCCCTGCGCTTTTTTTGATGGCTCTTTGTTGGGCTATACTCACGCTTCAGGCACACCACAGGGAGAAAAACGATCATGGGAAGTATCAATTTGCAGAATTGGGCCGGCAACTACAGCTACCAGGCAAACAATATTTATTACCCCGAATCAATTGAGCAGCTTCAAGAAATCGTCCGTCAGGCGACCAAAATTAAGGCGCTGGGTACACGCCACTCGTTTAATGACGTGGCCGACACAACCGAAGCGTTGGTTTCGCTGGCCCGGCTGGAGCAGCAGCCGATGCTCGACGAGGCGAACCGACAGGTCACCATCGGCGGGGGTGTACGGTATGGGGAGCTGTGCCGCTTTTTAGCAGATGCGGGCTATGCGCTGCCGAATCTGGCCTCGCTGCCGCATATTTCGGTGGTGGGGGCGTGTGCCACCGGCACGCACGGGTCTGGCATGAAGAATGGGAATCTGGCAACGGCCGTTGCTGCCCTGCAATTTGTATCCGCCACTGGGGAACTGGTTACCCTCTCCCGGGCTGAGCAGCCAGAGCAGTTTGCCGGGGCCGTTGTTTCGCTGGGTGGGCTAGGCGTCATTACCAGCCTGACGCTTGATCTGCTGCCCACCTTCGATGTGCGCCAGCTGGTGTATGATCATCTGCCCCAGGCAGAACTGGCCGCTAACTTCGAGGCGATCATGGGTGCGGCCTACAGCGTTAGCCTTTTCACCAGTTGGCAAACCGACGCGGTGGAGCAGGTCTGGCTCAAGCAGCGCGTGGACGATACGCCAACCCAAACGCCGCAGCCTACTTTTTACGGGGCCACGCTGGCCGATGCCGATCGCCATCCCATCCGCAGCCAGTCGGCCGAATACTGCACCCGGCAGATGGGCATCCCTGGGCCGTGGCATGAGCGTCTGCCCCACTTTCGGTTGGAATTTACGCCGAGCAACGGCGAGGAGTTACAGTCGGAATATTTTGTGCCGAAGGAGACAGGGTATGCGGCCTTTCAGGCAATCAAGCCGCTGGCAGAACAGGTGGCTCCCCATCTTCTCATCTCAGAAGTGCGCACTATCGCCGCTGACGATTTGTGGTTGAGCCCTGCTTACCAGCAAGACAGCGTGGCGTTCCACTTTACCTGGAAGCGGGATTGGCCCAACGTGCAGAAGGTATTGCCGCTGATTGAGGAAGCGTTACGGCCGTTTCACCCTCGGCCGCATTGGGGCAAGCTGTTTACCCTCTCGCCGGTTGAGGTCCAGGCGCAATACGAGAAACTGCCAGCCTTCCAGGCGCTGCTTCAGCAATATGACCCCACGGGTAAATTTCGCAATCCCTACCTGGACAAAACCATTTTTAGCGCTGAATAACAAACAGTTACAGACCCATATTGCTCAGCGAACTGATGATAGTTTGCATCAGCGTTGTCAGCTGCGGATGGTCCGCTTCAAACGCCGCCAATGATTCTTCCAGGCGGGTAGCCAGCGAATCTGGATTGATTGGTTCTGGGCCGTCAATCATTTGCTGAATGTCAGCGGCTAACTCCTTTAAAAGGGTTTTAGTTTCGGGCGAAACGGCCGTTGTGTGTTGCAACGTTTCGTGGAGTTCAGATAGCTGATCTTGTAATGTCTCATTTGCCATAATTATTCTCTCCCAGTTCCATACATCACGCCGGTCAACTGCTCAGACACCTGCCACAGCTTTTGTGCATCGGCCACGTTGTGTGAGGCTTCATTGGAGGTCACCTTGACCGGATAGCCGCGCTGCTCTTTGGCCCCGTCCGGCCCGTAATAATCGCCCCCTTCGGCCTGCGGATCCACAGCCGCACGAATCGTCGGCAGCGCACCCATCGCCGCACTTTGCATCATCAGGGCAAATAATGGCCGTGCCAACGGCATAACCCAGTCAGGCACCATGTGGTTCGCCAGGTTTGTCTCTGAGATGCCGGGATGCGCCGCCGTGGCCATTACCTTTGCACCCAACGCTTCAAAACGGCGCTGTAGTTCGTAAGTGAAGAGCAAATTGGCCAGTTTGGAACGGCCGTATGCTCCCATCGGCGAATACCCTTCACCGTCCTCAAACATCAAATTATCAAAATCCATCTCGCCAAAGCGATGGCCGCCGCTGCTCACGTTGACCACCCGCGCCCCAGGCGTGTTGAGCAGCAGGTCAAACAGCAGCCCCGTCAGCGCAAAATGGCCCAAATGATTGGTGCCTAGCTGCCGCTCGAAGCCGTCTTCGGTACGGCCGTATGGTACCATCATGATCCCCGCATTGTTCACCAGCACATCCAACTGGTCATACTCGGCCTTGAATGCCTCAGCAAACTGGCGCACAGAGTCCAGACTAGCCAAATCGAGCGGCATAATTTCCGCCTTGGCTTGGGGAATCTCGGCTTGGAGCGTAGCCAGCGCCGCCTGCGCTTTATCCATGTTGCGGCAGGCCAGAATGGTTTGCGCCCCTTTGCGGGCAAACGCTTTGGCCGCTTCAAAGCCAATGCCGCTGTTGGCCCCGGTTACAATAATCACCTTGCCCGTTAAGTCGGGCATGTTGGCCGTGGTCCACTGTTCGCCGCTGTCCATTACGCCATCTTGCTGTCGCGAGCGCACGTATTTAGCCAGGCCCAGCCCGGCGGCGATGGCAACCACCACACCAATCAACTTTTTATTCATAATCATTATCCTTTTTGCGAAACATCAAACTATCTTTTTAGTATAGCAAGCTGGGAAACGGCCGTTTCCCAACCTCATACTCCCTTTAAGAAGATAAATAACGCACCCCAGTCAGCTCCTCAGAAACTTCCCAGAACCGCTTACGCAAAGCCGCATCGTCAAGCGCATCATTACAATGCTGTTCGGCGGGATAGCCACGCACGCGGAACGTTTTTGGCCCGTAAAAAACACCGCCTTTCGCTTCTGGTGCAGTAGCGGCATAAAGCTGGGGCAAAACCCCCATGCTAATGTCCTGCCCAATCAAAGGCCCCATAAGGCCATAAAGAATGCGTTCGCTCAGCGGCGCCCCAGACTGCTGCAAGCTGTTCGTCTGCAAGTTGCCCATCACTAAACCTGGATGTGACGAGTTGGCAATCGTGTCGTGCCCTGCCATTTTCAGGCGCTGGTTAAGTTCGGTGGCAAAAACAGCGTTGGCCAGTTTGCTTTGCCCATAGGCAGTCCAGCGACTGTACGCTTTTTCACCCATCAAATCGTCAAAGTGAATGCCGCCACCAAACGCCGCGCTGCTGGAAACGCTGTGCACCCGCGCGCCAGGCGTGGTGGTCAGCACGTCAAGCAGCAGCCCCGTCAGAGCAAAATGGGCCAGATGGTTGACGCCCAGCTGCATCTCAAAGCCATCTTCGGTTTCCGTGCGGGGGATGGCCATGACGCCCGCATTGTTCAGCAAAATGTCGAGACGGTCATACTTGGCCTTAAACGCCTCAGCAAACGCCCGCACCGACGCCAAACTGGCATTGTCCAATTCCATCAGGTCCAGCTTGGCGCTGGGCACCTGCTGCAAAACTTCTGCTTTTGCCGCCTCTGCCTTGGGCAAATTGCGGCAGGCCATCACCACCGTCGCGCCTTTAGCCGCCAATGCCTTGGTAGATTCCAGTCCCAAGCCGCTGTTGGCCCCAGTGATGATCACTACTTTGCCCGTCAGGTCGGGAATATCGTTTTGTGTCCATTTGTTGCTCATAAAAACTACTCCTATTTTCAGATTGATTAGTCAGTCATTTTAGTTCAAAAATTTTTTAGGCTATGACGCCCTGCCAGAAAATTTCAAAGCCTTGAGTGATGTGTCGGGTCAGCGGCATGTCGGTGAGATTGTGCTCTGTGGCGTAGGAAACGGCCGCTTCCAATTGCGCATAAAAGATCAGTCCCAAGTACGCCGGATCGATGTCGATCAGCTCGCCATCAGCAATGCCTTGGACGATCATGTCGTAGGCAAAGGCTAGCTCCGCCTCCTGGCTTTGCTGCACCTCCTGGCTTACCAGGTTAGACAACTTGAGCTGATTCAGCAGGCTGTTCCGGCGAGAAAACCGCAGCCCCCAGTCGATATGGCGGAACCAAATATGCTCCACGCGCTCCTTAAGTGTGCCATTTTGCGGGAAACCCGCCAGCAAATGTTCCATCCATTCCTGCTTGAGCTGCTTGTACACCGCGTCGATCAGCACGTCTTTAGATTCAAAGTAGTTGAACAGCGTGCCGGTCCCCACACCCGCATGTTTGGCAATGCGCGAGGTAGGCGTGTTCCAGAATCCCTCTTTTGCAAAAAGGTCGATTGAGGCTTCAATAAGTTGATGCGCTTTATCATTCACAATGGAAAATATTACAGCAAATTGACTAGTCAGTCAATAGTCAGAGATTTACCAACAACAGGCATTTATTGCTGCAAAATAGCAGCCAGCCGCGTGTCTATTTCATCATAAGCATACAATCCAAAGCCACCGGTATCGCGATATGTCCACAACGCCCAATGCAGATCAACTTCGTTCATCATGTGGATTTTATCTGCCAACAGAACATAGCGGGCATTATTCAGCGAGCCAGTCATAGCACCAAATTCGCCTACAAATAATGGTACATTGTTCGCTTCTGCCCAATCAAGATAAGGTTGAATATCGGCCCGAAGCCGCTGCGAATCATATTCAACATAGATACCGTTTAAATAATCCAAACCAAGCGTAATGCTGCCTTTGTTTTCTGGGGCATAAATCCAGCCCTTAACCTGGAATGTATCGCCCGATGAAACCGGGAAGAGAGGCGCTGTGAGCATGCCACTGGATTGCGACCAGATGCCAAATCCGTTGCCAAAGCCGCTCAGTTCGATACTGTGTGCACCGCTGCGGGCTTGTTCACTGCTCCAGGCCCCGATGACGGCGTTGTCACCCGTCTCAAATTCGCTCCAAAACGACCAGTTAGCCGGGTCGCCCTCGAATGTAATGGATGCTTCCTCTATGTCGGCGTTATACACAAATTGCGGTTCATCATTTTGCAAGAGTTCCAAATCATCAAACCAGACATGGCCAACATTACCGCTAACCGATAGCTTGACGGTGGCAAATTCAACATTCGCGGGTGCGGTCAACAAGCCACTGTCCCAATAAATCCAATCAGGAGTCATTTCTGTAAGTACAGCCTCATCTGGCGACCAATCGATCCATTCCACACCTTCTAAAATACGACCCGGATAGCTGTAGTTATCGGGAATGGGGGAATCGGCCGCCCACTCAGCACCGGCGTGAGTGACGATGAAAGGGTTGTAGTCATGGTAAGAATAAACTACGTTTTTGTCGGGGATGATCTCAAGTTGATCATTGTTTAACGGCTTTTCTACAAACAGAATGTGGCTCGGATCAGCGGCGCGAATAGCGACTACAGTACGATTAACTAGGTCCCACCATTGGCCAGGATCGCGCGGTGAGGGTTCATTATACAAATCATAGCCAACGATGATTGGCTCATCAGCATAGTGGGTGGCAATTGTTACCCACAGGTCGATAAACTGCTGCTGCGCAGCCATCTCTTGCCAGATTAATTCATCACCTAGCTCATCATCTGGTGGTACGATGTGCATGTCGAGAACGAGATAAACGCTGGCGGTTTTGCTCCACTGGATGTAGTTATCAATTAAGGTAAAGCCGAGGTCGGTTTCAAAATAACGCCAGTCAAGCACGACACGAATTAAATTGAGCCCCAGCTCATTAAGTAATTGCACATCGCTTTCTGTGGCATAGTCGAGCGGCGTAGCGCCTTCGAGCCAATAGCTGTTATCGAAGTTGACACCACGCAAATAGATGACACGGCCGTTTCCATCCACAATGTTTCGCCCATTGACCCGCAAAAAAGGTGTGGGAGCAGGTGCAACGGCCGTTTCTTCGGTCAACGCATCTTCTGCAAACGGAGCATCATTGGCTATATCTTCAGTTTCAGAGCGTGCCTTGCAAGCCAGAAGGGCGCCCATCAGCAAAATAAAAATAGAGACAATGAATAGCCGCTGTGTCCGAAATTTCATCCTGAATTATTCTCCGTGGATGGTCACTACCAACCGACGACTGCCGCCCCGGTTGCGGTGTTCGCACAAATAGATGCCTTGCCAGGTGCCGAGATGAAAACGGCCGTCTTTCACCGGCACCGTCACCGAACTGCCCAACAGCACCGCCTTGATGTGCGCGGGCATATCGTCCGGCCCTTCGTATGTGTGCACAAAATAAGGCGCATTTTCTGGGACGAGTTTATTAAAATGACGCTCCATGTCCTGCCGCACCGTCGGGTCCGCATTTTCATTCAGCGCCAGCGACGCCGAAGTGTGCTGGATGAAGATGTGGGCCAACCCCACATGAATCTCACGCAGCTCCGGCAGCTGCTGCAAAATCTCTGACGTTACCAAATGAAACCCCCGACTGCGCGCCCCCAGGCGAATCTCTTTTTGAACCCAGCTCATCGTCATTTCTCCGCAAAAATCTGTGCAAAACAATTAAGAAGCAAATTAAACTGTACAATACATGTGCAAAAAGCGTTCATTCTGTGCTAGAATAACGGCCGTCTACAATCTTACTTGGGATTAGGAAAACATGAAACTGACAATCAACGGAACTGAATACGACATTGCGGAAGAGCCGCCGCGCCCCCTACTGTGGGTGCTGCGGGATGAATTGGGCCTGACCGGGACGAAGTTTGGCTGCGGCGCGGGCTTTTGCGGCGCCTGCACCGTCCACATCGACGGTGAGGCGGTGCGCAGCTGCACGGTACCCATCGGCACTGTGGCGGGCGAGATTCGTACCATCGAAGGGTTGGCTACCACCACCGCTGACGGCATGATTGAGCTGCATCCGGTGCAGCAGGCGTTTTTGAAAGACCAGGTGCCGCAGTGCAGCTGGTGCATGAGCGGCCAAATGATGACCGCCGCCGCCTTTCTGGCCAAAAACCCCACCCCCAACGAGGCTGAAATTGTGGAGGCGATGGGCGAAAATTATTGTCGCTGTGGCTGCTACTTCCGCATCAAGGGTGCGGTGGCCAAAGCGGCAGAACAGTTGGCAGTGCGGGAGGGAACGGCCGTATGACCACCCAACAACCACCCCAAAGCAACGTCAAAAAATGGCGCGTCTCCCGGCGTGGCTTCCTGATTGGCCTGGGTGCCACCGCCGCAGCGGTCGCCATTGGTGTACCGATTGGTTTGCCTCGCGCCCGTCTGGCGATCGCCGATTTTATTGCGGGCAGTGGCTCGTTTGGCGGGATCGTCGCACCGCCTACCAGCTGGTTTGAAATCACCGCCGACAACCGCATTCGCTTCTTTAATCCCAAAGTGGAAATGGGCCAGGGCGTCCACACCTCGCTGGCTCAGATTGCTGCCGAAGAGCTGGAAGTAGAGTGGGCGCAAATTGAAGTGGTCACGGCGAGCACCGCCCAGGGCATCAACGACAGCATGGGCACCAGCGGCAGCACCTCGGTCTCCAGCACCTTCACCCCAATTCGTGAAGCGGCGGCTACCCTGCGCGAAATGCTGCGCAGCGAAGCCGCCAATCAGCTAGGCGTGCCCGCTGCCAGCCTTAGCGTGGCCGCTGGCGTTTTTACCGCCAACGACGACCCCACAAAGTCCATCACCTACGGCGAGATTGTAGCCGGGGCGGATATGGCCAGCTGGGAAGTTCCAGAAGAGGCGCCTACGCTGAAACCCGTGAGCCAATTCCGCTACGTGGGCCAATCCACGCCGCGCGTGGATTTTGAAAGCAAGCTGACCGGGCAAGCCCAGTACGGCTACGACATGCGCCTGCCCAACATGCTTTACGGCGCGGTGGCCCGTCCCAACACCATCGAGGGCAAGCTGAAAAGCGCCGCCCCTGGCGAGGCTCCCAATCGGCCCGGCGTGGTCACCGTAGTGGCCGAGAAAGATTTTGCGGGCGTGGCAGCTGAATCGCGGCTGCAAGCGTATGCTGGTGTAGGCAATCTGGAACTGGAATGGGAAGAAGGCCGTCTCTGGCAGCAGTCCGAAATTGATGAAATGGTCACCGTGGGCAACGGCACGCGCGTGGTGGCGCAGAAAGAAGGCGACATCGGCAATTTGCTGGATGGCGATGTGCTGACGGCCGAATTCCGCACGCCGCTGGCGGCCCACGCCCACCTGGAACCGCAAGCCGCCCTGGTGGATGTGCAGGCGGACAAGGTAACAGCATGGGTTTCCACCCAGGCAGCATTTAGTACCCGTGGCGATCTGGCCGACGCGCTGGGCATGGACGAGGAACAAATCGAGGTGATTCCCACGTTTTTGGGCGGCGGCTTTGGCCGTAAATCGAGTGTGGAGGCAGCGCGGGAAGCGGCACTTTTGTCCAAGGCGGCAGGACGCCCGGTCCACGTGGGCTGGAACCGCACCGAGGATATGCGCTACGGCTTTTTCCGCCCGCCGACGCATCATGTCATCAAAGGGAATTTGGATGGGAACGGCCGTATTCAAGCCCTCCAGCATGAAGTCGCCAGCGGGGATGTGCTCTTTTCCTTTTTCCCTGGCGCGGCGGCGGCCGTGGTGGGTGCCGATTTTGGCGCATATCGCGGGGCGCGGCTGGAGTATGACGGCATCCCCAACCGACAAATGGTGAGCTACCGCACGCCGCTGCCGGTGCGCACCGGCCCCTGGCGTGGGCTGGGGTTGCTGGCCAACACCTTAGCCATCGAAAGCTTCATGGATGAGATGGCCCACGCAGCAAGCATCGACCCCCTGCAATTCCGCCTGAATCATTTGACAGATAGTGTGGTAAGCGGCCGTTTCCGCACCGCACTGGAAACCGTAGCCGAAATGGCCAACTGGGGTGGCAATCTACCCGAAGGCCATGCTCAAGGGCTGGCCCTCTGTTTTGATGCCCAAACGGTCGTGGCCCAAATTGCCGAGGTTTCCGTTGAAGGCGATCAGATTCGAGTGCACAACGTTTACTGCACGATGGACCCCGGACTGGTGATCAACCCAGACGGCGCAACCGCTCAGGCGCAAGGCTCGATTGTGATGGGACTTAGTTCGACCTTTTTAGAAGAAATTACGGTGAAGGATGGCGTCGTTGAAGCATCAAACTTTGACCGCTATCCGCTGCTGACGATGAAGGAAACGCCAGACATTCACGTGCAGCTTTTGCAGAGCGGTGAGGAACCGTTTGGCGTCGGTGAGCCGCCCATCGGCCCGATTGCGGCGGCGGTGGGCAACGCGGTGTTTGCCCTGACGGGCCAGCGATTCACCCGCCTGCCCATGCAGTTATAAGGGAATGGAGATTGGAGATTAGAGAATGGGGACGATAATCTCCATTCAACCAATCTCCAATCTCTGTTATTTTTCTCGCTGCTGCCAGAAGTAAACGCCAGCCACGATGGCTACCAGCAGCAACCCACCCCCACAAACAAGAATCGCTAATTCGCTGACGCCAAAACCGCTCATTGTTATTTTTCCCTATCCTTTAGAAAAAAGTACAGACCCACACCAATTGCGGCCAAGGTTAAGCCGCCACCACAAACTGCCAACAATAAAGCTATCAAGCTCATACTCCTATCCTTCGCCATTTGTCATTTCGAGTGAAACGAGAAATCTTTCTGCTTATCCAGTAGGGAGATTCCTCACTTCGTTCGGAAAGACATGTGTGTGCTAGGGCAAAATCTCGACGATGACGCCCTGCTCGGCCCACTCGTACAGTTGCGCCGCATTTTCGTTGCTCAAAAGTATACAGCCATACGTAACGGGCGTGCCCAAGTTGTTGGTCCAGAGCAGATTTGCCCCATCGCGGGTGGGGAAGCCGTGAAAGCCATTCATAAATTCCACGTTGGGTGCAGGCTGGTAAATGCCCATGAAGCTGGGCATCCACAAATCCCAACTGGCGGCGTAGGCGTTGGCCTCGTGCGTTTGGATTTGGAAAACGCCGGGGGCCGTGGGGCTGGAAGCGATGCCTGTGCTGGCCAGCCATTCCCATTTGAGCTCGCCATTTTCATACACCCAGGCGCGCTGCTGGCTAATGCTCACCACAATCCGCTTGCCATCTACGACGGGATACGGCAGCAAATCGTCGGGCGAGGGAATGGTGATGCTTTGCCCTACCGTAAGCGCATCGCCGACGCCGGGGTTGGCAGCCTGAATCCAGGGGTAGGGAATGCCCACCTTACGGCCGATTCCAGCAAACGTATCGCCCGACTGCACCACGTACTGGCTGGGGCTGTGGTAAATCCGCAGGCTGATGTTTTCCTGCTGGTTTTTGATGGCCTCGGTAACGGCCGTTAATGCCAGTGCCTCATCCAGATACCGATTTTCACCCAGGGCAGCGTTGCGTTCGGCAAAAAATTGGGCAGCTTTGTCAGGGTCCAGCGTCCAGTTGAACTGGGTGGTATTGGCAGGATCAACCGCCAGGGAGAGCCAGCTACCCCAAACCTGTGGCCCAACGACCCAACTCACAGATTCATCCTGCACCGGGTCGGTGGCCTGGATGGTGATGGTTGTGGCGAGCAGCGCTTCGGCCTGAGCGACAAAGCCGCTCACGTCGGTGATGGCCGGAGCCACGGGCTGCATCACCAACTGAATCTCACCGTTTTGGGCCACCGCTGCACCACTCTGCGCCAGCGCCGCAACCGTAGCCGCCACATTCAACATCTGCCCGTCAGCAGCAGGAGTGGTGGCAACTTGTCCATTTTCGATGACCAACCCAGCATTGACCGGCTCGATAGCCAACTCACCCGCACGGTTTTGCAGGTAGGTTTGGGCAACGGCCGTATCCAATACCCAACTCGGCTCCACGGCCATCGTTCCCGTTTTGATGAACTCAACCCAGGCTTGGGGCGTACGGCCGTACGCGTGGGCACTTTTGGCCGTGGCTGCTGCATCCAGCGTCAAGCCCAGGTCTGCTGGGGAAACCAGCCAGACCGTTTCGTCATGCACTAGGCGAAGGGTTTGCTGACTACTGCTATTTTGCAGCAGAGCCGCCGCTTCATTTTGCGTCATGCGCCCTAAATCTATGCCCATTGCCTGCACGCCAGGCATCACTAAGTCGCTCATGTAAATGAGCCCAGCTCCGGCAACGACGATAAGACCCACCGTGAATAAAGTTAGCAAGACAGCGGCCAGGAAGATGTATTTGAGAAACGGCCGTTTCTGCCGGGCTGGCTGAGGTAGCGCCTGCGGCTGAGCGTTGGCCACGGGAAACCACAGCTCGGTGGGGGCATTCTGGATGGGCGTCTGAGCCTCATTTACCACCGGCTGTGGCGCGATTGGTCTGCGGAAAAATTGGGTTTTGAGTTCGCTTGTTTGCATCGAAAAATCCTAGAATCTACTCGTATTTTATATACGTGAGAATACTGGACTTCGTTCCGCTTTGCCTGACGCTTGCCTGATTGTTGTTATGCTGGATGGCTACGGCCGTTTTCCCTTACAAGGTGAGCGGATGATTTGTTGAAAGGCGCTTATTTCCACTACCCTGTATGAGCGAGTCAAATGGCAAGGGGGAAAGCCTATCACTAAGGCACAGCCATTACCCCTTGCCAACTTGCAAAATGTCAGATTATGGTTGTTGGCAGACTCATTGAATCACAAGCGGTAAATAAACGGTTGCATTGTGAATGATACGGCCGTAAATACCATGCCCGGCATTCGCGCCAATTTCCTGTTGCCAAGCGACAAAATACCCGGTGCCGCCCGCAGCAATAAATGGCTGTTCCTGCCCCACAACTTGCCCCGCTAATGCTGGCCCCAAAGCCAACGGATCGCCCAGGCTCATGTCGGCATTAACTTGCCGTCCCCAAATGCCATGTGGCCCGGTCAAGCTACTATATTGCTGCTGCCAGGTGACCATGTAATGTTGTCCTGGTGTGTCACATGCCACGCTTGGTTCTCTCTCGTCTATTATCGAGCTATAAATTGCACGAACCTGACCGGGGATGCCATCACCTGATACAACACGGCCGTACAGATCATAACCACTGCCACCTGGGACGGCCTCCCAAGCCACTAAATATTGATCGACCCCAGCACAGTAAGCGACAGACGGCAGTTCCTCAATTCCGGGCCATCCAGCAATAGCAAACTCACTATTTATGGGATTCACGGTTGACGACAAGCGCAGCCCATAGACATCATGTTCGGAGCCAACCTTCTCCCAAACCACAAGATATTCATTACGAATCCCATTGTAAACAAGGCTCGGATTTACCTGGTTTTCAACTGTATCAAAAATAGTTAAATCAGTTGAACTGGAAGGGAATGTGCCATTGGGACGAATACGGCGACCGCTGATATACGCTGGCGGCGTACCAGTAGCATATGTATTCGTCCAGACCACCAGAAATTCTTGTGGCCCACTGGCATACACGACACGTGGATTCCATTGGCTGGTTACAAATTGATTGATAGCAAATGGGGTGATAGTTTGCGATACAAAATTTTCCGGCACAAACGCGCCATAAATATCCCAATTGCTGCCATCCCCATTCACATCTTCTGTCCAAACGACCAGATATTTTCTGTTAATAGGGTCATAGGCAACCGATGCCTGGGTCCGGTCATTGGCCGTAGGTGAATACGCAATCACAAATTGGCTGACAATTTCTCCATTTATATTTAGCCGCGTGGCAAAGAGTCGTCGATGACCATTGTCCGTTCCTTTACTATGCCAAACGATAAAAAACTCTTGCCGGTTAGAATTATATGTTACGGTGGGTAGATATTGCTCGGCATCAAACCAGGAAACCTCTATGGTCGATCCCAACTCTACGGATGGGGTGGATATTAAGTCTGTGGCTCCGGCTACGGTTTTGAATATTGTCAGGGGAGCGACAAATGTGATGAGTAAAATTGGAGCAGTCAACATGAAAACAAAAATTCGCCGATACATTTCATACTCCTTTACTTAAACTTGTTTGTTAAAAAATGCACAATCTAAATTTACTACCGACTAAAATGACCATCTGTTGTCAATTTATCATCTGGTTTGTAAATCCATCTTTGCTGGGTTGTGGTAGTCGTCAAGCCGGAAATCTTACCCGGTCGCCAATCTTTCCGCGTTACATGATTGCTGTTATTCTGTAAGGGTACGGCCGTTTCCCACCCAATTCCAACCTTAAATCGCCCCCACATATATTGACAAAGGGATCAAATATCATTAATATCTCCATATCTGGGGGCAAAACACAGTTTCCCAGAGCAAAAACTTATCACTTTGCGGCTTCACAGGGGCGTGACCAGCAGAGACTTTTAGCAAGAGCCCCGGTGGAGGTTGGACATGCTCGCTCGTCCCCCAAGTTAATCTCATTTAAACATATAATTGCATAGTGGCAGTGATACGGCCGTTCCTCGCCCTTGGTTTGCGTTGGGATTTACGGCCGTTTGTTCTATTTTGGCCACCGCTCTTTTGGCGCGGCGGCGTTTATTTTGTTTGGGCACAGCAGCCCAAGTTGGGCAGGTTGGCCCGAAGGTGGAGGTTACCCATGTTTACATCAACCACAGCTTTTGTCATTCTTATTTTGGGGGCGATTGGCTTTCTAATCGCCGCCATCTTCATCAAGTCAATTCTTGGCCTGGTGATCATCAGCGAGAAGGAAGTTGGCGTCGTCGTCAAGAAGTTTGGTCCCCGGCTGCACGCGGGGCAGCTCATTGCCCTAAAAGGTGAAGCCGGTTATCAGGCGGACACGCTGGCCCCTGGCTGGCACTTTTTCTATTTCCCCTGGCAATATGCCGTGCACCGCACGCCTGTTACGATCATTCCACAGGGGCAAATTGGTCTGATCGTGGCCGCTGCCGGTGCCGCTATTCCTCCAGAACGGATTTTGGGCAAGGTCGTCCCTTGCAACAACTTCCAGGATGCACGCCGCTTTTTAATGAGCGGCGGTGAAAAGGGTCGGCAGATGGAGGTGCTAACGGCCGGTACTTACCGCATTAACAGCGCTTTGTTTACGGTGATCACCATGCAAAACGCTCCTATGCATGAGATGCGCCCGGAGCAGCTGCATGTGTACAACATTTCTCCGGATCAGGTAGGTATTGTCACCACGCTGGACGGCAAGCCCATCGACGATGGTGAAATTGCCGGTGCCATTGTAGAAGGGCACGACAACTTCCAGAATGGCCAGACGTTTTTGAACAATGACGGCCGTCGTGGTTTGCAAGAACAGGTGCTTCTCTCCGGTGCCTGGAACCTGAACCCGTGGTTTGTCAGCGTCGAGCAGGTCCCCATGACCGAGATTCCGATTGGCCACGTGGGTATTGTCATTGCTTACGTTGGTAAAGCACACAAAGATGTCAGTGGTGAAGGGTTTAAGCACGGCAACCTGGTTGAGCCAGGGCACAAGGGTGTTTGGGTGACGCCGCTCTATCCCGGTAAACATCCGCTCAACACACGGATTCTCAAGGTTGAGCTGGTACCCACTACCAACATCGTGCTGAACTGGGCCAGCCGCACCGAAAGTCACAAATACGATGCCCATCTGTCGCCGATTACGGTACGCTCCAAGGACGGCTTCGCTTTTAACCTGGATGTGGCTCAGATCATTCACATCGGCGCGACCGATGCCCCCAAGGTAATTTCGCGGGTGGGCTCGGTGCAAAATCTGGTGGACCATGTGTTGCAGCCAATTGTCGGCAACTACTTCCGCAACTCGGCCCAAGAGTACACGGTGCTGGACTTCCTAAGCGCCCGTAGTGAACGGCAGCTAGAGGCGACCGGGCACATTCGCAAGGCGATTAGCGCCTACGACGTGCAGGCGCTAGACACGCTGATTGGCGACATCACCCCACCGGAGCAGCTGATGGTGACGCAAACCGACCGTAAGATTGCTGAAGAACAGCGCAAAACGTATGAAATTCAGCAAATGGCCCAAGAACAGCGCCAGGAACTGGTGCGCGCGACCGCCATGGCCAATATTCAGCAAGATATGGTGCAGTCGGAACAGGGCGTGAACATTGCCGATTTGAAGGCGCAGGCAGTCGTCAAAGAGGCTCACGGTGATGCCGAAGCCACCAAACTGAAGGCGTTGGGTGACGCCGCCGCCATCCGTACCACTGGTAAGGCTAAAGCTGAAGCGTACCTGGCTGGTGTGGAAGCACTAGGTGTTGACGGATATACGGCCGTTCAGCTCATGCAAATCGTTGGCGAGCGGCAGGTGCGCGTGGTGCCCGATGTCTCCGTGAGCAATGGCGGCAGCAATGGCATGGTCGATGGCCTGATGGGTTTATTGCTGCGTCATGAGGTAAAAGAAAACGGCACAACGGCCGTACCGCATAAATCAAGCAAAACTAACTAACTGTACAATCCTCTCGTAAGCCAGTTACGGACAAAAATGGCCCCCTGTACCAGAAGCGGTACAGGGGGCCATGTCATTCGTTTAACTTGCAGAACTCCGAAGCTACCGAGCTTCCCACTTCATGGCATCAAAACCAACAAGGCGAGAGAGGTACGCTTCACCAGTCACATCGGACAGCGAAACGTAATCACTGCCTGTGCCCCGGAACCAGTAGGTACCCAACGACACCCATTGATCGCTGTAGGCCAACTGATTCACAACCTTAAGCGTAAAGCCATCTCGATGCGATACCCAATAGCGGGCAGTGGTTGCGGTGGCATTCTTCGCCGGGATGTAGACAAACAGTTCATACCGCCCCGCCGTCAACGATGGATACCAGCGGGCCCAGTTGTAGCCATTGCGCGCATAGTCGTTGTTGTAGGTCCAGAGCATGCCGCCATTGTAACCAGCTGTTGACGAGCGCCAGGAAGAAGCCGTGCCCCCCGCGATAAAGCCAGAACTGGTATTGTCGATGATAACAGAGCCACTTGGCGGCGGTGTCGGGTTGCCGTTATCTAGCGACCAACCAAGCTGGGCCACCGCCAGACCACCATTTTCGTAATACTCCATTTGGATGGCAACATTACCCGACAGGTAAATCACACCAGAGTACGTAGAAGCTGCCTGATCAAACCATTTGTCAATGAGCAGATGGCCGTTTACCCAGAGCCGTACACCATCGTCGCTGGTGGTGGTGAAGCGGTAAGAACCAGCCGGAAAGTTGATCGTCCGCGTCCAACGCACCGAGAAGTTATCATTCGACATGCCGTTGGCCGGTACACCGTTGCCCCAGTTGAAGTTGATGTTGGCATCGTCGCGCACCAGCGTGGGCGAACCAGTCAGTGTGCGATTATTAAAATATTCACCCTTCCAGTTCACTATGTCGTTGGGCTTTGGCCCCCAGGTCAGCTTGGCCACGGCAAAGCCACCATTCTCGTAATACTCCACCATTATCTGGTGATGCCCAGCCGACAAAGCCACATCGGCGGTGAAGGTTTGGGCCGGATGGTCGCTCCATTGGTTAATGACGAGGCTGTTGTCTACGTAGACGCGAATGCCGTCATCGGCCGTGGTGGTGAAGCGGTAAGTGCCAGCAGCGACGTCGATGTACTTCGACCAGCGCGCCGAGAAGCCATCAGCCGGTAGGCCACTGGGGCCGCCCGTGCCCCAATCCCAGTTGATGTCGGTTTCGGTGGTCTGCACCACGGGATTGCCGCTCAGGGTTTTGTTGTTCCAGTACGAGACCTGCCAGACAGCATCGGTGTGCTGAGCCGATGGGCCATCCTGGGCCAAAGCGGTTTGCTGAAACAGGAACAAACTAACAAACAGAACCAATACAGTTAATTTAAGCTTACGATACATTTTTTGCCTCCTAAAAGATGAACACACTACAACTTTTCTTGAATTGTGCGGCGCACCTTTTCGCAAATCATCTTGCGCCGCACGGTGGTGGTTCTCTATAAAGTTGTCGAGAGAGAACGGCCGTTTGTAACACCTCCTTTCCACTATTCACGCCGCATTCACGGCTGGCTGCGCTCAGCCCACGTGCCGTTGAAGAGATTTAAAACGAGAAGCCGGTTGTCTGCATCGAGCAGGTAGAGATTGCTGCCATCCTGAATAAATTCACGCTGTACGGTGGCTGTGAAGCCAGCTTCAGGAGCCAGTGCCCAGCCCAGCCGCTGGCGGACCCAACTGTATTCCCGCCACAGCAAGCCAAAGCCAGATTCAGGCACATACAACCCTTCGGGCGGTTCATATTCGACGTTAGGGGTCGGTGCGCTGGCATCCGGCAAGGAATACTCCGGGTAAGGGTCAAAAACCTGGTTTTGATCGCTGTACAGCACATAAATAGCGCTGCCGGGGTCCCACCACTGGCCATCGTCTAACCAGATCATCGTGCCATGTTCAAACTGTTGGTAAGCAGCGGCCGTTTGCACCGGTTGGCCAGCGGGGCAGGTGGCTGGCGGCCCGCCAAAAAACCAGGCGTCCTCATGGCAATAGATCAGCACCGCACCCGCGGCGACGGTCTGGTTGTAATCGCTAAAAGCACGCAGTTCAAACTGTATATTGGTCTTTGTGGTTGCCGGAATATCCAGCGTGAACGGGCCGGTGGTAGGGGCGCTGTAACAGGTCCAGTCCTGCGTAAAAGGGGGTGCCAGGCACAATGCGGCCGAATTGGCGTGTACTTCATAGTCAATGGTGACACTTTCACCGGGCCAGACAGCGCTTGAAATGGTGGGGTAGACCACAACTTCAGCCCAGTCGGGAGTAGGCGTTGGCGTGGTAGTGGGCCAGACCGGTGGCCGGGTAGGCGCGGGTAGTACGGCCGTTACCGCTACAGCTGGTGTCTCTGTGGGAATCGCTGTCGGGGTAGCTGTTTCCGTGGCAACGGCCGTTGCCGCTACGGTTGGCGTTTCTGCTACGGTAAACTGCGCAGTAGGCGTGACTGTCACCAGCACCATGCCTTCTGGAATCTGCGCTACGGTCGTGGTAACTACCGTCACGTCAGGACGGCCACTGCTTACCTTAGTCTCTACGCCAAACTCCAACTCGCCACAAGCGGTCACCAGAAAGACAGCAATTAAACTGAGAACGGCCAAGACCTTGGCCGCGAATTGGTACGAATTGGCGCGAATAAGGGGATTTTCAGTCGTTAATTTTTTGTGGGTCATAACAGCCTCCATACAAAACCGTTGTCTGGTTTGCAGGATAGCAACTGGATGTAACGGCCGTATGGCACAACCGTAATCATTTGCTCAAAAGCTGTGCCAGATTTGTTACAAGCTGGTGGGCAAGCGCAAAATCACCAGGCTGCCTTGCCCAGGTCGGCTAGAAAGGGCAACCTGCCCGCCGTGCCGCTCCACAATCGCTTTGACCAACGCCAGACCCAATCCACTGCCGGGCACACCCCGCGCCGCTTTGCCCCGGTACAGTTCCTCCCAGACATAGGGTTGGTCGTCGGTAGCAATGCCGGGGCCGGTATCGGCCACTTCAACGGTGACAAAACGGCCGTCTTCACGGGCACGCAGCTCAATGGCATCGGGAACGGCCGTATATTTCAGCGCATTTTCCAGCAGGTTATAGATTGCCAGAAACAGCAGATCGCGGTCGCCGGGCACCAGCGGCAGCGGCCAGGGCGCTTGCGGCACGGTCAGCGTCAGCTTACGGCCTGTGCTGCCGGGATGATCCTGGGCCAGTTCAAACACCTCGGCCAGCAGCGCACCCATTTCCACTGGCGCAAACTCTAACGGCCGTGTTTCCAGTTCGGCAATCTTGCGCAAATCGGCGGTAAGCTGGCTCAGGCGCACCGCTTGCGCCTCGATGGAGTCCAGCGCTTGCCGCGTCGCCTCGTCATGCCCGTTGCTCACGTTGGCCAATCCGGCCCGCATGGCCATCAGCGGATTTTTCAGCTCGTGGTCCAATCGCTGCAAAAAGCGGCGGCGATCTTCGGCGGCTGCCGCACGCAGATCCACCCGCTGCTGGGTCAACTGGGCCGCCTGGCGAAAATGCCACCAGAGGGCTCCGGTAAGCAGCAATGTGGTAAAAAGGCCGGTGAGGAGAACGGCCGTACTCAAGCTCAGCCGCAGGTACAGCACCGGGTTGGGCAGGCTGGATTGGCGCAGCAACAACGCCAGCAGCAGTCCTACGAGCAGCGGCAGCGCGCCGCCCCGCCACACGCGCGGCTTCATGACGCCCCCTTGACCGGGGCCATAAAGCGGTAACCTTGCCCCGGCACCGTCTCGATAAATTGCGGATCGCTGGCGTCGTCGCCCAGCACACGGCGCAGTTCGGCAATGCGGGAATCGACGGTGCGCGTGCCCGCCGGGTAAGCCCAGCCCCAAACACTGTCCAGCAGCCGCTCGCGGCTCACCAGCTCGTCGGGATGGGTCATTAAGTATTCCAGCAGCGTCAGCGCCTTGGGCGTGAGGTGGATTTCTTCGTCGGCCAGCCAGGCGCGGCGGGTGAGACGGTCGAAGGTGAGATTATGGCTGAGCAGCTGTTGAGCGGCGGTTAACGGCCGTTCCCCTGGACGCGCCCGCCGCAATACCGCCCGAATGCGGGCCACCAGTTCATGCGGATCAAACGGTTTGTTTAGGTAATCGTCGGCCCCTTCTTCCAGGGCCATCGCCCGCTCAAACGCCTCGCCCACCTGGGTGAGCAAAATGACGGGCGTCCAATCCCCTTGCTGGCGCAGCTGCCGCAGCACGGCCCGGCCGTCCAGCCGGGGCATGAGCACATCTAAAATGATGAGGTCGGGGGCGGATTGCTGAACCTGGGCCAGCGCCGCTTCACCATCGGCGGCGACGTACACGAGGAAGCCGCTGCGCTCCAGGAAGGGGGCCAGGTTGTCGGTGATGGCCGCTTCGTCGTCGGCCAGCAGGAGGGAGAGTTGGCGTGCCATGCCA
Source organism: Ardenticatenaceae bacterium (assembly GCA_020634435.1). Lineage (GTDB taxonomy): Bacteria > Chloroflexota > Anaerolineae > Promineifilales > Promineifilaceae > Leptofilum. The sequence continues at coordinate 496,264 of JACKBS010000005.1, forward strand.
AAATTGTAGCAGAGGTGGGGAACGGCCGTTGTGCCGAAATGGTTACAACTCCCCACCGAAATCCACACGCTGAAGGCACAAAAAAAGCCCGGTGCTACCACCGGACTCATTAGACACATTTGCTGTGATTTTAAAAATGGGACGCGGATAAAGAAATCAGCGTTTATCTGCGTGAATCCGCGTCCTATTGCAGTTAGCTGCTCTTGAGGCGCGTGCGGATTTGGCGCTGCCAGCGGAGGAGTTTTTGCTTCACTGGATTCCAACGGGTCAGGAAAAGGAGAGCCACGATGCCCGCGTAGATCCCCGGCTCGATATACACATTTTTCACCAGCCAGAAGAAATGAATCAGCGCCAAAACAATGATGAGATAGCTTAGCTTGTGCAGTGGTTTCCACCGCTTGCCCAGCCGCCGCTGCCACCCTTTGGTGGAGGTAATGGCTAGAGGGATGAGCAAAAGAAAAGCGGCCGTTCCCACAATCACAAAAGGCTGTTCGACAATGCCATCAACAATAAAACTCAGATTCAGACCGTAATCCAGCCAGAGGAAAGTGATCAGGTGCAGGCAGACATACAAAAAGGCGTAGAGACCTAACGGCCGTCTTAACGGAATCACCTGCTTCCAGCCAAACACAATAGTCACCGGGGTCACAGCCAGGGACATAACCAGCAGCACCAGCGCGGACGTGCCCGTGTGGAACAAAATCTCGCGCACCGGGTCTGCACCCAGGCTGTTGGTAAAATACTCGCGCAGCAGCACAGCCAGCGGCACCAGCGCCCCGATGTGGGTGAGCCAGGTAAGCAGTCGGGCCGTCTTTTTACGGTCCCAGCGTTTAACTTGAGGGGTGGATACGGCCGTTTCTGGGCCTGTGGCAGCGGTCATTTGCTTACTCTCCTTGGTCACCGATTTACTTACCGCCACGGGTTGCTTGGGTGGTATCGTAATTGGGGTCATCGTACAGGTAGGCGACCTGGTCAGCATACCCGTTAAACATCAGCGTCTCACGTCGCCCAAACTCGCCAATGCGCCGCTCCGTCGCCTGCGACCAGCGCGGATGATCCACATTGGGGTTTACAAGGGCGTAAAAGCCGTACTCATTGGGGGCAGATTTCATCCACAAAGATTCGGGCATCGTATCAACCAGATCAATCTTCACGATGGATTTGATGCTCTTAAAACCGTATTTCCACGGCACAACCAGGCGAATCGGCGCACCGTTTTGCGGCAGCAGCGGTTCGCCGTACAGTCCCGTGCTCAAAATTGCCAGATCGTTCATCGCCTCATCCAGGCGCAGCCCCTCCACATAAGGCCAGGGGAACAGCGGACTTTTGACGCCCGGCATATGCTCCCGATCTTCAATCGTTTCAAAACGCACAAATTTTGCGGCAGATGTGGGTTCGACCTCATTCAACAGCTTGGACAATGGAAAACCGACCCACGGAATCACCATCGACCATGCCTCGACGCAACGCAGGCGATAAATGCGTTCTTCTTGTTCAAAGGCCATCAAATCTTCCAGACCAAAAGTTTTGGGCTTGTTAACCAGCCCCCCGACCTCAACCTGCCAGGGTGCCGTGGGGAAATCTTTGGCCAGTGGCGCAACGGCCTCCTTGCTTGTAGAAAACTCATAGTAATTGTTGTAGTTGGTAATATCCTCAAACGAGTTAAGCGGATCGCCCAGCTCGTCCGTGGTGGCGCTGACGGCACCCGGCATGGCCGTTTGCACTGCCCCCACCTCAGTTGAACTGCCGGTAGCGAGATTAGTTGAACTGACTCCCGGCTCCGCTTCTGGGCTGCTGCACGCGGCCAAAACGCCACCAGCGGCAATAGCCGCCGTGCTTAAAGCCGCCCCGCGCATAAATTGCCGGCGCGACAGGTAGACAGATTGGGGGGTGATTTCGGACGAGGGAATCTCGATACCGGTACGTTTTTTGATCAACATGGTGTTTACCTCAATTTTATTTTCAGCTGTGCAACAATTAACCAGAGATGTCTGGCACTGGCAGGAGAGGCTTAGCGGCCAAAATAAGGGACCAGTGCCAGACATCTATCAGTATCCAATTATCTGTAATGTTATGATCTTTTTCTAAATAAATTCTTATGAGATGCTTACAGCGGGGACCAGAAACGGCCGTACCTATTCCATCCCTTTGCCAGGATAGCTAAAGCCTATTCAAATCGGTGTGAATTATTTTGCCTACGGGTTGATGGTGACGGGCAGGCGGATTTCCTGGTAGGTGTCGTCTTCACCAGCCGTCACGGTGAGCAAGGCCGGGCCGCTCGGTGCATCGTCGGGGATTTCCAGATCAATCGACCAGAAGCCAAATTGATCGGCGAAGGCTTTGCCGGTGGCTACCGGTTGGGCCGCTGCTGCGGCCGAATCCAGAACCAGCATGATGTCTACGGCCTGATCCGGCACATTTACTGCCACGCCAAAGAGAGTTGTCTCCTGACCCACCACAAATTCCAGCGCACCCGAGTTGCCCAGGTGGAGTAAAACCGCCTGCGGATCATCGGCCGCACGCAGTTGAATGGGCACGAGGGCTTCGCGCCAGCCATCTTCGCCATACTCGCCAGTGTAGGCCACCGCGCAAGCCGAGCCAGGGGTCACGTTTTGCGGCAAGATAACAAAGCCGTACCAACTGCCCTCGGAGAGCGAAATTTTTTGGGCGGCGATGAAGTTAGTGCACTCATCGACGAGGATGCCGATGGTGAACGCATCATTGATCAAGGTGCGGCTGCTACCCTGCATGAAGAAGGCATAGCCAGCAACGGCCGTTTCTCCCTCCACAGGTCTGGCCAAAGAAATGTAAGGTCCTTCGGTAGCGCTGTCGAATGCAATCTGTACGGGCTGGACCGCGCGGGCTAAATCGCCCAGAGCCACGGTGAGCGTGCCGGGGCCAGAAGCCACGTCAGACAGGGTGGTGGTGACTTCCCAATTTCCGCTTGCCGCATCTGGGGTGATCTGGGTGGATACGGCCGTAAAAGAGCCAATCGTCAGGGTCAGGGTCAACGGTTCAGCGGTGGCAGGCTGCACCGTACCGCGAAAAGTGACCGAACGACCAGCCAACAGCGGGGCGGCGGGAGCCGGTTCGACAATCGTCACAGCATAATCGGGCATGGCTACCGTCGGCGTAACGGTGGGCGTAACGGTCACAACAGGCGTTGGGAAGAGTGCATCGCCGGTAGGTTCTGGTTCAGTTGGCACAATTTCGGTGGTAGGCGTAGCCGGAACGGCCGTTGCGGGTTCATCGGTTGCTGGCTCGGTGGGTGGATTTTGGGCAACGGCCGTTTCCGTTGGGGCTGTCGTGGGTGTGGCCGTCGGTGTTCCCCCACAGGCAACCAGCGTCAGGGTAATCAAGGCAGGCAATAAAAACAGTACACTTCTCTTCTTCACACGAAATTCCTCTACCAACTATTGAGTAAAAAACTTTGTGGGCCGCAGCGGGAAAATCACTACACAAGCGCAAATTATAGCAGAGGCGTCTGCGGCAAATAAGGGCCGTTCGATTGGTTTAGGCAATCATTCATAATCGAAAACCTGGGGATAAATCCCCAGGCTATAATCTTCCGGCTAACGTTTAGGACCCAATGGTGAAACTGATCATGTGCGGTTCGCCGACGTAGTTGCTGTCTTTCACCACAATCAGGCGCAGGTAATATTCACCCGGCGGTAGGGCATCGGCGTGCAGCATCTCCAGCGGGCCGTTGACCACGGGCTGGCTGTGGGTGTCGCCCAGCGTCACCCAGTTCACGCTGTCGCCGTTGGGAATGCCCAGCTCGATTTTGTAAAACTCCACCGAACCCGGCTCAAAATCGGCCGTGCCCACGATGGGCAAGACGCCGCTGACGGTTTCGCCCTGGGTCGGGCTGCTGATGCGATAAACGGCCACCCGGTTGGGATCACGTGCCAGGGCCAGCAGATCATCGTTGCAAACGGCCGTTGGCAGCAACACCACATTATTTGCCTGGGCCCACTCATGGGCCGCCTTCAGGCTCTCGGTATTGCGCGGCGGGGCGAGGAAAATTTGTGGCAGCGCGTCGCCGGGCAGCAGGCTCACATCCGTGCCTTCGGCCAGATGGCAGAACAGCTGCGGGGGCGGGGCGTCTTCATCCGCTTCGGTACCGATCAGAAGTTCGGCGGGGAGAGGCGGCAGCGGCACGGCGGGCATGCGCAGCACAGCGGGTTCCAGCTCATCCCAGACCACCAGATTGGGATCAATGGTTTCGGGCACAGCGGGTGTATTGTTCACCAGGAACAGTTCAGACCCGGCGGGCGTGCACTCAGTTGCGCCGAGGGTAACGGACGCGATATTGCATAACGGCCGTTCCTCCAATCCTTCTGGCCGCACAAAATCAGTCGCCGGGGCCACGCCATTCACGTTCAGCGTCGCCAGCAGGTCGTAGTTGGTGTAAACCGCCTGCATGTAGTCGCTCCACAGCGGCGCCGCCCCAGTGAGGCCGCTGATGTTGATCATCTCGCTGTTGTCCGTGTTGCCCGTCCACACGCCGACCACCAATCCAGGCGTGTAACCCATCGTCCAGTTGTCGCGGAAGTCGTTGGTGGTGCCGGTTTTGGCCGCCGCCGGGAAGGGCAGCGCCAGCGGATTGCTGCGCCCCATCGCTGGAACACGCGCTTCATCGTCGTCCAAAATATTGCTGATCAGGTAAGCCACCCGCGGATCAATGACGGAAACGGCCGCTTGCGGGGGCTGCTCAAACAACACTTCCCCGTTGCTCTTTTGCACGCGCAAAATCGAGATTGGCGTTACCTGGTTGCCACCGTTGGCAAAGACGGCATAGGCGGTGGTCAGCTCCAGCGGCGTCACTTCCGCGCCGCCCAGCGTGAGCGACAGGCCGTAGTTGCTGGAATCCTGGTCCCAACTGCTGATGCCCATCTGCTGGGCAAATTCCAGCATACGCGGCACACCTAAATCTTGCAGCAGCAGCACGGCGGGGATGTTGTAGCTGTTGGCCAGCGCCGTCCGCAGACGAATGGGGCCGTGGAAACGGCCGTCGTAATTCACCGGCGAATACGTGCTGCCATCAAACTGTGGGTAATCTACTGCCACGTCCCACAGCAAATCGGCGGCGGTCCAGGCGGCTTCGCCCGTCTCATCCGGGGAGAGGGCGGCGGCGTAGGTGAGCGGCTTGATGCTGCTGCCCGGCTGCTGCAAGGAGAGCGTCACGTTCACGTGGCCGTCAATGCTCTCGTCTTTGTAATTGACGCTGCCCAGCATGGCCAAAATCTCGCCCGTGCCCGGCTTCATCGCCACCAGCGCCGCGTTGGTCAGATTATGCTCTGGCCCGACGGCGGCCACATGCTGTTGGGCTAATTGTTCGGCTAACCGTTGGTATTGCAAATCGAGCGTGGTCGTCACGCGCAGGCCGCCATTGGCGACGGCTTCGGCCCCGTACAGCGCTTCCAGCTGCTGCCGCACGTAAACGGCAAAGTGGGGCGCTTCCAAACTTACTTCTTGCGGCACAAAGTTGAGCGGCTCCTGGTAAGCGGCCACGGCCTCATCCTGGGTGATAAAACTCTCGCTGACCATCAGGTTAAGCACCAGCCATTGGCGCTCTTTGGCACCTTCCAGGTTGGTCAGTGGGTCCAGCTCCACCGGGCTTTGCGGCAGGCCAGCCAGCAAAGATGCCTCGCCCAGCGTCAATTCCGGCGACGATTTGCCAAAGTAGGTATCGGCCGCCGCTTCGATGCCGTAGGCCAGATTGCCGTAATAAATCTCGTTGAGGTACATCTCCATGATCTCATCCTTGGTGTAATCACGGTTCATGATCCAGGCGAGAAAGATTTCTTTGGCTTTGCGGTTGTAGGAGACTTCGGTACGCTCTTCATAGTCGAAGGCAATGTGGCGGACGAGCTGCTGGGTGATGGTGCTGGCGCCCACAGGACGGCCGTTTGGATTCCGCAAATTGGCCACCAACGCCGCCACCAACGAGGGCAGATCTGCGCCGGGATTTTCGTAGAAGCTGTCGTCTTCCACCGCCACAGTGGCATGGATGAGGTCAGAAGGAATTTGCGCGATGGGAACGGCCGTACGCTTGCCCTCGCCAAAAAACTCCCAGAGCAAGGCCCCGTTGCGGTCAAAAATCTGGGTTGTCTCAAACGTTTCGCGGTCACGAGCGGCATCTAGCTTGGCAATGCCGTCTTCAATTTCTTGCGACAGGTTGGAGTAGACCAGCGTACCCGCCACTACTACGCCGCCAAAAATGAGCATCGCCAGCAGCAAAATGCCGCCGATCAGGGCGCGGCCCAGGCAGCCAAAACAACCGCGTCGCTTGCGAGTGGGCGGTGCGGCGGCATACGCAGGGGCAGCGGATTGTTGATTTTGCGGTGGCGCTTGATAAGCAATCATTGGGCGGGTGGTCTCTTCTTGATACATGGTAACTCCTGAAATACAGTCGGTAGTCGTTGGTCGCTAGGGGCTGGTAATTCATATAATTCCCACTAGCCACTATAAACTGTATAAAAATGGCCGTTTCTCCACTGTTCGCCCTTTGCACGATTCACACACGACAACCTGACGCGCAACAAAAAAGAGCGCCCGCAGGACGCTCTTTTCGGTTATCGGTATTCGGTTATCAGTAATCGGTCATCCGTAATCGGTGCATTCCACCGATTACTGTTTACCGCTTACCGTTCACCGGTCTTACCCGCGGCGGAGCATGACCACGCCCACGCCAGCCAGCAGAATCAGAATAGCAGCAACCACGAGGACGATGCCCCCAATGCTGCTAAAGAAGCCACCTTCTTCGGCAGGCGTTGCGTCTGGGCTATCGGCTGGGGTTGACTCGGTATCGGTAGCGCTGGCGGTATCCGCAGCAGATGAATCGGCAACGGCCGTTTCTTGCGGATCATAGCGTGTACCAAAAGCGACCGAAACCTGCGCCCCTTCCGCCACAGACACGGCCCAACTGGGCGAGGTCGTGGGCTGATAATCAGCCGGCGGGAAGATTTGCACCTGGTACGTATCTGGTTCCAGGTTCTCGAAGCAGTACGGTTCGCTTGCCCCGTCGGTGATGTGCGTCGTTACCGTGCTGCCACCCCGGAAAATGGTGATAGCCGCATCGGCCTGCAACCCTTCGGTGGCCTCGTCACGTGTGCCGTCGCCATTGATGTCGTCAAATGCCGCCACACAGATGGTTCCGGTAGTAACGGCCGTTTCTGTCACTTCCGCTTCAGCAGGTACTTCAGTTGCCTCGGCAGCCGGTTGTTCCGTATCGGTGCCATCCACTTCGATGACTTCTTCGGTGGAAGCCGCTTCAGGCGATTCTTCCGTCGTGCCTTCTTCAGTGGTCGTTTCGGCCGTAGCTTCTGGTGCGGCCACTGAGCCACCCGGTTCCACAATAACCAGTTCCTGACCGACATTAATGAAGGCCGGGTTGTTATTTAACTCACGAATGTACGGCAGCGCCTCTTCCGGCGTCATACCCAGGGCTGGTGCATACTGGATGGCAATTGACCAGAAGCTATCACCCGTGTTCACCGTGTGAATGATGGCCCCGTCGGCGCGGGGGGTAGGTGTGGGGAACGGTGTGGCCGTCGGGCCAGCTTGGGCTGATGTCCCGCCGCTGCCACTGCTACCGCTTGAGCTGCCAGGGACACTGCTGGTGGTGCCCAACGCATAGAGGCCCACGCCATCCATAAAGAAACCGCTGTTAATATAGGGAACCTTAGAACCCATTTCCAAGAAAATTATCATGGATTCGGACGTGGCCGTGAAATCCCAAATGTAGTTGATGCTATTGAGATAGAAGCCCGAAACGTTGGCCGCGCCCCAGGTGGGGCTGTAAGTAAGGCCAGCAGTACGCCAACCGGAACCAGCCGGACCCACGCTAAACCGGATAAAACCAGCATCAGGCCGATCGGACGGCGGTTGCTTGCCGCCCTCGTACGATTCCACAATATCAACATAAATTGGCGCAACAATGCGGTAGTTTCGGCCAACTTCTAGCCCAGAAACTTCTTGTGAGAGCGCCACAAACACAGGTGCCCACGGCTTGAACAGCTTCAGGGTGTAGCTGCCATCACGGAAAAAGAGCGAGCGCTCATTTTGCGGTGCGTCTTCAATGTACCAAACAACCGTTTCAGGACGGTAGGCGACTTGGCCATCGGTGCCATCAAAGGCCACGCCATCCAGCCAATGCATACGCCAGCCATTAGGCACAGCAATCTGAGGGATGCCATCCTGGTTAAAATAGCCTTCTTCAAAGCCGGGGTTTGTGAACAGATTGCCAGAAACAATTTCTTGAGCAGCCACGTCTCCACGGGGGAAGCTAAATACTGCCACCAATAAAATTGCGGCTATCAGCAGCACGCTTTTTACAATTTTGTTTTTCATCTTCCTTCCTCCACATACACACGAATGCCCATCGAGGAGTTTTTGAGCATTGTCTCTTCCATGTGTCCGTGTCAGTTTTGTGTGTCTAACATGAACTTTGTCCAGGTTTGTGCAGGCTCAACACCTGCCTGAAACCACAGACAAAAATATAGCGCAATCATAAATTGCGCTACAAACAAGTGAAAATTGTAACATACCGCTCAGGAAACAACAATTTTCGCAAGGTGTGATATGATCCCGCGCAAGAGCAGGTATTGATGCAGCTATGTCCCGCGACCATCACCGATTCGCCCCCGTTTTTTCCGCTTCAAGCCAACCCCGGTCACACTTCTGGCAGGTGGCTTTTTTCCTGTTTCTCATCACGCTCTTAGCCATCCCCATTTTGCAGCCTCTCTTTACCAGCCAGCTTACCTGTGGCTTCGACACGGTTTTTCATCTGTGGCGGGCCGTGCAGGCTGGGGCGTTGTTAGAGGATGGGATTTTGTTTAGCCGCTGGGCACCCCACATGGCTCATGGTTATGGCTACCCGCTGTTTATGTACCAATCACCTTTGTCGGCGCAGATTACGGCCGTATTCCACTACCTCTCTCTTAGCTGGCCAACCGCGCTTAACCTGACCTACGCGCTGGGCATCCTGGCCTCTGGCTGGACGATGTGGTGGCTGGCGCGCACCTTTTGGGGCGATTGGGGCGGACTGGTGGCAGCGGTGGCCTACCTGTACGCGCCATTTCACGCCTACGTGGCCTTTTACCGTGCCAGCCTATCGGAGACGGTGGCGTGGAGCCTGCCACCGCTGGTGTTGTGGGGATTGTATCGCTGGCAAAAAGAGTCCAGCGCCTGGGGATTAGGTACGGCCGTTTTCAGCTTCATCCTCCTTGTGTATACCCACGACGTAACCGCCTACATGTTTCTGCCACTGTTTGTGGGCTGGATTGGCCTGTGGGCAATGGGCTTTTTCGACAGGCTCAACGCAGGCCGTTCCTGGACCATATTGTGGCAGGGCGGCCTAGCTTTACTGTTGGGACTGGGCGGCAGCGCCTTCTTTTGGCTGCCCGCCATTTTTGAACGGTCCGCCATCCAATTTGGCCGGGCCAACAGTGCCTGGCCGTTCCTCTATACCAACAACTTTCTGCCGCTCGATCAGCTGCTGGCACTGCCGCGCAACGCTGATCCCGGCCTGCTAAACGATTGGCCACCGCGTGCGCTGGGCGTGCTGCTGCTGGGTGTGGCCCTGGCTGGGGCTGCCTTGGCGTGGCGCAAGTCCAGAGCCAACCGCTGGCTCATCGCATTTTTGCTGCTGGGGCTGGGCGGCTATGTGTTCCTGACGGTGCGCGGCTCAGAATGGTTGTGGACGGCCGTTCCTCAACTGGCTGCGTTCCAATTCCCCTGGCGCTTTTTGGCCCCGGCCAGCTTCATCGCCGCCTTCCTCTGCGGCGGCATTAAACATCTAACCGCAGAGAGCGCAGAGGTTGAAAACAACAGAAAAAGCTCTGTGTTCTCCGCGTCCTCTGCGGTTAATTTAATCGTAATCGTTCTGCTGGCGGTGGGGCATTGGGGCTGGCTGTATCCAGATTTGTGCGACCCGCCCGCCGAACTCTCGGTTGAAGGGCTGGTGGGCTGGGAGGTGGCTACACAAACGCTGGGCAGCACGGCCAGTGGCGAGCTGCTGCCGCGCGATGTAAGAACCGTGCCCGAGCCAAGCAATCCACCCGCCTGGCAAGCTCGCCTGGACCCCGCCTCGCTGCCTGCCGAAACCACGATCCTGTCAACCGACTACCAGCCACTCACCACCCGCGTAGAGTTGGAAACGGCCGTTCCCTTCCAGGCTACTCTGCGCATTTTCAACTTCCCCGGCTGGCGCGTCACCGTAAACGGCCGTCCTGTGCCTATCGTCCCGTCTGATCCCGAAGGCTGGATAACCGTGCCCGTGCCCGACGGCCGTTCCACCATCCAGGCCACCTTTGGCGAAACGCCGCTGCGCCGGGGAGCGGACGGGGTGTCGTTGGTGAGCCTTATTTTGCTGCTGGTAATCGGTTATCGGTATTCGGTGGTCAGTGAACGGATTGCCGATTACCGATTACCGATTACCGATTACGGCTTACTGCTCACTCTCGCGGCGCTGCTCATTGTTGGCAAGTTGCTGCTGGCAGATGCCGGGCGAACACCGCTGCGCCAGCCACGGCTGCAAGATGGCGTGTTGGTTGGCGTGGATCAGCCAACGGCCGTTACATTGGGCACGGCCAGCAATCCGGTACAGGTACGGCTGTGGGGGCTGGATGCCTGGGAAACGGCCGTACCCGCCGACCAACCGCTTGCGCTCACCCTCTACTGGCAAGCGCTCCAACCGCTGGAAGCCAATTACAAAGTTGGGCTCACTTTGGTGGATGAAAACGGCGTGCGCTGGTCGGAGGAGGGCTTGCGCGACTATCGCTGGCTGCGCAACCCACCACCCACCACTGGCTGGCCCACCGATCAATACGCCCTCACCGCGTTTTACGTCGATTTACTGCCAGGCACGCCGCCCGGCACGTACAAACTCCAGCTTTCCTTTTTTGAAGAAAACACGCTGATGCCGTTGACTTTTTACCAGGACAACGGCCAACCGCTCGGCCCAACGCTGGAGCTGGGCAGCGTAACCATCCAGCCGCCAAAGGAACCGTGGCCCAACACGTTGAATATGCAGCACCGGCTCAACGCCACGGTGAACAACGCCTCACTATGGGGCAGCAGTCTCGATCGGACACAGGCTGCGCCGGGTGATCCGGTGCGAGTGACGCTTCTCTGGTCAGCACAAGGGGCAGTGGCAACATCGCTTAGCCTGGTGGATGAAGCGGGCAATCAGGCCGCCAACTGGCCGATCACGCTGCCCGATTACGGCCCAGGGGCATGGCGCAGCCAGATGCTTTTGCGATTGCCGGTCGCGTTGGCCGACGGCCGTTACCAATGGCAGCTCACTTTTCCCGGTGGACAAACGGTGCATTGGGGTGAGCTGCGCATCAGCGAACCGACGCGCACCCTCACCCAACCAGATATCGAAGCCGCAGTAAATGTGACGCTCAGCGAGCAGGCCACGCTGGTTGGCTTCACGTTGGATCGCTCAACCCTGGCGGCCGGTGAAACGTTGGAACTGGCGCTGGTCTGGCAGGGCGTGGCGGAAATGAGCGAGAGTTACCGCGTTTTTGTGCATTTGCTGGCCGAAGACGGCCGTCTTGTGGCTCAATCAGATGGTCTACCGGCAGGCTGGACGCGCCCCACTACCGGCTGGCTCCCCGGCGAATACATCATCGACCCGCATAGTTTACCGCTGCCCAACAACCTGCCGCCGGGTCGCTACAGCCTGGTTACCGGCCTTTACCTGCCCAACGCCAGCCGCCTACAGCAGCCCAACGGCCAGGACAACATCCCTCTCGCCACGGTCACCATTACTGAACCATAGTTTTCAGCGCAAATTGAAGTTGGTTTGGCCACTACGGCCGTTTCTGCAAAATGATCAACTCTTCAATTTTCTGGCGCGAAGGGACAGAATCGTGGGGAAACTCCCGGTGCAGCAAAGTGAACCCATGTTCAACCAGCAGTTCAACCACGGCATCCGGCTGCACCACAAAGGGCGGCCCACCAGGGCGGCGACCGATGGGAAAGGCCAGGGCAATGTATAATCCGCCGGGCTTGAGCAGGCGTGACGCCAGCGCGGCATACTCGCCACGCCGCGCCGGATCGATGGCGCAGAAGCAGGTGTACTCCAGCAGATAGTCGAAACGGCCGTACCAATCCCCATCCAGCGCAAAAATATCCTGCTCCACCACGGTGATGGGATGGTTCTCATCGTTCAACTTACGCATGGTGGTGGCGGCTTGCGGGGCAAAATCAACGGCCGTTACCGAAAAGCCATGTTGGGCAAACAGCCGCGCATCATGGCCATAACCAGCGCCCAGCACGATCATTTCGCCGGGCGGATAGTCGCCGCTGGATGCCAGCCTGGCAAAAGGGGGCGTCGGCTCACCCAGGTCCCACGGGATACGGCCGTTCTGGTAACTTTCCTGCCAAAAAAGGGGCGAGTTGGTGTCTAGCATCATCGCCCGATTATAACCAACTCCGCGCAAGGCCAAACGCTTTGCCGAATCCACAACCAACACCGAGAACAGGCAGTCATTTTAGGCGTTGGCGAAATGCCCGTTGCGGTTTATCATTGCCGTATGATTGGACAGAAAGTTGCGCCTTACGGCTCGTGGAAATCACCTATTTCGTCAGATTTGATTGTGGTTGGCTCGATTGGGTTGAGCCAATTAAAAATGGATGGCAAGGCCGTTTATTGGACCGAGGGACGGCCGTCGGAAAACGGCCGTAACGCCCTGGTTAAATGGACCCCTGAAAACGGCCTGGAAGAACTCTCGGCCGCCGGGTTTAACGTGCGCAGCCGGGTTCACGAGTATGGTGGCGGGGCTTACGCCGTCCACGATGACGCGATTTACTTCACCAACTTTGTCGATCAGCGGCTCTACGTGCAGTATCCCTACAGCGAACCTGAGCCGCTCACCGCCAGCACCCCGCTGCGCTTTACCGATGGCCTTGTAGACGCCCGTCGCGGTCGCCTCTTCTGCATTCGCGAAGACCACACAATTGCCGGCCAGGAACCCACCAACAGTTTAGTCAGCCTGAATCTGGACAGCCACGATGAAACTGGCGACGTACTGGCGACAGGGTACAACTTTTACGCCTCACCACGGCTCAGTCCAAACGGCCGTCGGCTGGCCTGGCTTAGCTGGAACCATCCCAACATGCCCTGGGACGGCACCGAACTGTGGGTAGCTGACCTGGACGAAGCGGGCACCAGCCTGAGCAATGTCACGTGCGTAGCGGGTGGTCTAGAGGAATCGATCTTCCAGCCAGAATGGTCACCCAACGGCGAACTGTTCTTTATTTCGGATCGCACCAACTGGTGGAATTTGTACCGCTGGCGCGATGGCATTGTGCAGCCGATTTACCCCATGGAGGCTGAATTTGGCATACCGCAGTGGGCCTTTGGCATGACAACCTACGGCTTTGAGGGAGCCAACAGCATCATTTGCAGCTACACAGAAAACGGCCGTTGGTATCTGGCACGGCTCGATGTGGCTACGAATACCCTCACGCCAATCGACACACCCTACAGCTCTCTCTACAATTTACAGGTTGCCGATGGTTATGCCTGCTTTATTGGCGGCTCGGCTACACAACCCAGCGCGGTAGTGCGGCTCAATCTGCAAAGCAACGAAGCCCAAATTTTGCGCCAGTCTACGGATTTGACCGTGGACCCAGCTTACCTTTCGATACCCGAGGCGGTGGAATTCCCCACCGAAAATGGGCTCACGGCCCACGCCATCTACTACCCACCCGCCAACCGCGACTTCACCGCACCCGAAGGCGAACGGCCACCGCTGTTGGTGCTCAGCCACGGCGGGCCCACCAGCAGTGCTGAAATTACCTTGAGCCTAAGCAAGCAGTTTTGGACCAGCCGGGGTTTTGCTGTGTTGGATGTAAATTATGGCGGGAGCACAGGATACGGCCGTTCCTACCGGCAGCGTCTCAATGGGCAATGGGGCATTGTTGATGTGCAAGATTGCGTCAACGGGGCCAACTATCTGGTGCAACAGGGGCTGGCGGATGGCAATCGGTTGGCCATCCGTGGTGGCAGCGCTGGTGGCTACACAACCCTGTGCGCCCTCACTTTTTACGACACCTTCAGCGCGGGAGCCAGCCACTTTGGCGTCAGCGATTTGGAAGCGCTGGCCCAGGAAACGCACAAATTTGAATCGCGCTACCTGGACAGCATGATTGGTCCCTATCCCGAAACCAAAGCGACGTACATTGAACGCTCGCCCATCCACTTCACCGACCAGCTCAACTGCCCGCTCATCCTGTTCCAAGGGCTGGAAGACAAGGTTGTGTCCCCCAACCAGGCAGAAATGATGTTTGACGCCGTCAAGGCCAAGGGCATCCCGGTAGCCTACGTCGCCTTCCCCGGCGAGCAACACGGCTTCCGCAGCGCAGAAAACATCAAACGCACCTTGGACGCTGAACTGTATTTTTACGGCCGTATCTTTGGCTTTGAACTGGCGGATCCGGTGAAACCCGTCGCCATCGAGAACTTGCCCGGCTAAAAACCGCGCCGGGCACGTCATTCTGAGCGCAGCGAAGAATCCCATAAGCAACAAATGACAAGCACTTTGGCTGAGCCAAAGTTTCATAGATTTTCAAGCGGGAGGGATGCTTCGGGGGACCTCAGCATGACAAGGGGATGGCTTTTTGTTTTGCCAAACTAAATGAGGAGCTATAAAGAAACGCTATTCGGGGCGGTAGAAAGAATCGGCGGGCAGCAGCGGCTCGGCATCCTCAAAAGAATCCACAATTTCGATGAAAAAGACGTTGGCCAGCGCCCGAATCTGGTGCAAGATGCGCACTAATTGGCGCGGTCGCAACACTTCCACCGTCAGGTTGATGTGCACCTCGTTGGGCGCACCGGGGTCGGGCGTATGGATGTAAATGATGTTGATGTCTTCATCCTTCATCAACTGCGTAATTTCAAACAGCAAACCCGGCCGATCGTATACTTTTACCTGGAGCTTTGCCTGGCGCACCTCGCGCGGGGCGGCTTCACCCCAGGCAAGAATGAGCTTGCGCCCCGATAAGCGCTCCGGGTTCAGCGTGTGGCAGCGCTGATGATGCACCGTCACCCCCCCATCCAGCCGCAAAAACCCGACGATGGCGTCGGGGGGGCGCGGGTTGCAGGTGCCGCACAGGCGAATTTCCCGCCCTTCGGCCTGGGTCACCACAAACTGGTCGCCTTCTTCCGAGTAGACCACTTTGCCCAACGGCCGTGCTGGCCCTTGTGACCACATTTCTTCCAGGAGCGTGGTGGTAACGGCCGTTGGCAGCAGTTCGGCCCGCCCCAATTCGTAATACATATCCCGAATGTTGTTGTAGCCAAACAAGTGAGCCACCTGCTCATGCGGGTAATTGTGCATCCCCAGCATGGCCAACTCATCTTGTAATAATTGCAAGCCCTGAAAAACGGCCGCTTGCGGCGACAACCGCCTGAACCAACGGCGAGCATGGCTGCGCGCATAATTGGTGGTAATGTAACCCAAATCTTCATCCAACCAGGCCCGCTGCGGCTGCGCCCGATCCTTCTTCATAATGCGCACTTTCATACCGTCCAGCAGCGGTCGGTTCAGCGGGTACAGCATATCGTTCACATATGCCGAATGGCACTGGTCGCCCAGACCCGTGTGGATGGCATAGGCAAAATCCAGCGCCGTGGCCCCCTTGGCCAACTCAATCGCGTCGCCACGGGGCGTAAACACCCGAATTTGCTCGCGGAACACATCTTCCACCACGCCACGGACACCGGCTGTAGGGTCTTGCGCATCTATGTTGATGTTTTCGTTGATATTCTCGAAGAACGTCTCTACCCGATCGGCCACCCCGCTGGTCCACAGCGGCGTGTCGGCATACAGCCAGCGGGCCAGCACCCCCACCTCAGACACTTTATCCATCGGTTCGGTACGCAGCCGCAGCTTTAGGTGCTGCCCGTTGGTATGCACCACCGTGGTGTGCAGGGAACGGTACAAATTGTCCCGCGCTACTGCCACGTAATCATCAAACGTGCCGGGGACCGGCTGCCACAGCTGGTGCAGGTAGCCCAAGGCCTGGTAACAGGACTGCCAGTTGTCCATCAGCACCACCAACCGCATGGTTTTATCTACTTCATAAAACGAGGCGGCGCTTTCGCATAAATCTTCATAGACGCTGTAGATGTTTTCTGGAGCCAAAAAGACTTTGCGCACATCCAGGTTGGCCTGAAGCAAACAATCAAAAATCTGGCCGCTGATGAGCTGGTAATCTTCCTGTTGTTCCTGGTGGATTTGCTCTAAACGGCTGTGAATGATGCCGTGAGCAGTCGGGTCTAGGACTTCTAGGGAAAGAGATTCCAACTCGTTTTTGAGCCGCCAGATACCCAGGCGATTAGCCAACGGCGCATAAACCGACAGCGTTTCTTTGGCCTTGTACACTTGCCGCGAGTGGGGCGTAGCTCTGATGGTGCGCATGTTGTGCAGCCGGTCAAACAACTTGATGATTACCACGCGCACGTCGTTGGTCATGGCGGCCAGCAGCTTGTGCAGGGTAAGGTCCTCAATTTCCTGCTTCGACAGCTCTTTACGACTGGCAATCCCTTTGGTGACATCCTTCAGCTTGGTGACACCATCCACCAACCGGGCTACTTCTGGACCAAAGTTACCTTCAATTTCGCCAATGGTCACGCGAGTATCTTCAGCTACGTCATGCAGCAGGGCGGCAACCAGGGTGGGGGCATCCAGGAGGTATTCAGAGATGTAATACGCGACGGTAAGCGGGTGGGTAAAAAAAAGCTCGCCGGACTTACGGCGTTGGTCTCCGTGTTCCCGGCGAGCAAGGGCAAATGCTTCCTGCACGCAAATGCGATCGTCAGCACTAAGGTACTTGTTAACTTGTTCAAAGAACTGTTTACCGTCAGACGCAATGGTATGTGTCATAAACGGTAATGATATTAAAATCCCAGGAAAAGTAAAACTTTTTTATGCTTTCTTATAGTCTACAAAACGGTAGCCAACTCCCCGCTCGGTGAGGATGTAGTGGGGATTTGCTGGGTCCTCTTCTATCTTTTTGCGCAAGTAGTTGATGTAGAGCCGCAAGTAATGAGTTTCGTCGCGGTATTCATAGCCCCACACTTTGGCCAATAATGTATCGTGCGGCACCACCCAGCCTGCATTTTGGATGAGATGGTTCAGCAAGCGGTACTCAGTGGGGCGCAGGTCAATGCGCTCGTTGTTAACGATGACCTGATGTCGGTTGAAATCCACCGAAAGGCGATCATCAATGCGCAAAATGGTGCGCGGCGGTGGGGCTGGCCATTCGGCACGGCGCAATACGGCCGTTACCCGGGTCACCAATTCGCGGGGGCTAAAAGGCTTGGTAATATAATCGTCAGCGCCCAGGCTAAGACCCTGAATTTTGTCGTCCTCGTCACTTTTTACCGTGAGCAAGATCACTGGCACAGTGGAGATTTCGCGCAGCAGCTTGAGCGTTTCAAAGCCGTCCATCTCTGGCATCATCACGTCCATAATCACCAGGTCTGGGGTGTGCTGGCGAATTTGCTCCAGGGCCACCAACCCATTTTCAGCTTCGATGATTTGGTAGCCTTCCAATTCCATATTCATGCGGATAAAGCGCCGCATCCGCGATTCATCATCAACCACCAGAACCAGGCGTGGTGCCGTTGGTTCGAGTGAGTCTGGTACTTGTTCAACCATAATTTGTTACAAATGCTCCAACTTGCAGACGGCCGTATTACAGCAACGGCCGTCCTTCTCCCTTAACTTTTGGTCCGTCCAATGCCGTGGCTAGCGGACAAAGCTAACCACTTCTTCCACATCACCCGAAGGCAAAATCTGGATAAAGTTGATGCGGTGCCAGGGGACCAACATGCTGGTCACCTCCTCATCCAGATAATGCAAATCCTTGCCGTCGCGCAAACGTGGGTTGTGCACCTGCACAAACTGACCAGCCGGATTGGGCAGCTCATCCAGTTCGCACTCAAACGCATCTTCATTTCTAATGTGGACAATGACTGTAATCATGATATTTCCTCATCAGTTTTTCTAGTTTAGCGGTGCGTCGCACTTCTTTGAACAAAGTCTGGCAAAATGACCAAACTTTACCTGTGCGATGCACTTTTGGTTTTACGAAACATTATGAATCACTCAAAAACAGGTGAACGAGCAGATCGCCAAACCGAATTTCGTCGCCGCTGCTGAGCGGGTAGGGTTCCTCTGGCGGCAAGCGAAAGTTGTTCAGCATCGTCCCGTTGGTGCTGTTGAGATCAATCAACACCAGGCCTTCCTTCACCGAACATATTTTGGCATGAAGGCGCGAGACACCTTTTACAGCGCCATCATCGTCGGTGAGATCAACTTGCGGTATGTAGTCCGAGGAGGCGCGGCCGATTCTTATCTCCCCTTGCACCGTCAGCTTAAAACGGCGGCGACTGCCGGGCACCACCAGAGTGATTTTTCGCTCGGTGGCGGTAGGCGTCAGGGCTTCTTCATTCAGCGGCGGGGGCGGAGGCCGGTTGGCAAAGTCAGAGAAGGGAAGTACGGCCGTAATCTTCCCCGGTTCTACCAATAAGAACCCACCACATTCACTGCAAAACAGGGCCCCATCTTCCTGATTGGCCCCGCAATCACTACACTTAATCATTTTACTCTTTGTCGGTTTGCTTAGACTTATCGATCAGCGCCCGCGTGCCGTACTTTAGCTTTTTACGGCCCGCCAACGACATGGTGCCGCCGCTGGCGATGAGCGCCATTTCCTGCTGCGCCTGCTGGGCCAGGGCTGTTTCACCTGCTTCCAGCAGCCGCGTGCTCAGATGGCGCATCCGGGTAGACGCCGCTTCCAAATGCCCGGCTTCCACTTCTTGCCACACGCGTTCGTTGAGGCGATACATATTCATCACCCGCACCGCATCAATGATGTTTTGCGCTGGCATTTCATTGGGCAGATCGGGCAGCACGTAAAAATGATGAACATGCTTAAACGTTTGCGAATGCAGCTGCGGGCTGGGCACGTCAGCTTTTACCTCGATGGGCAGGGTGAGGCGGGCTTGAATCGGCTGCGGCAAAACTTTTAGCTCCAGCAGCACCGATACCGGGGCACGGCCTTCTAGATTGCCTAAGTGCAAGGCTTCCCCATCCAGCGCCAGCGGTTGAGCAAATGGTTCCAACTTGAAGCCGTAATTTATCGTCACCTTGTCGTGCAGCCGGGGATTTAAGGTGATATTTTGGGCGTAAATGGTGCCCAATCCCTGAATACGCTTTTGCAAATGTTCAATAATTTCGGTGGGCTGCTCGATAAAGTTAGATTGCCCACCAGACGGCGCCACCAGCTTGTCTAAAAATTCATCGTGCCATTCGGTGCCCAGGCCAAAGGCGCTAATGCCAATGTTCACACGGGCGGTGCGGCTGGCCAACTCCAGGCAAAGCGATGCGTCACCGTAGGTATGGCCATCGGTCAGCAGGATGAGATGGTTGGTGTGCTGGTTCAAATCCACCTTGCGCAGCTCTTGCACGGCCGCTTGCAGACCCTGAAAAATTTCAGTACCGCCAGACGCCTGCACGGAGCGCAGTTCGCCAATGACGGCCGTTGGATTCTCCACCTTGCCCGACGGCACCACCACTTCTGCCCGGTCGCTAAAGCTCACAATCGAGAGGGTGTCTTGTTTGGTCAGCCGGTTAACGATGAGTTCAACGGCCGTTTTCACGTGGCTCAACCGGCTGCCCTGCATGGAAGTGCTGCGATCCAACACCAGGCTAAGATTTAACGGCCGTTGCTTCACTTCCTGCTCTGGGGGCAAAATGTCGAGCAGCAGGTACACCATCTGCTCAGAATCAGAAATGCGCACGCGATCACGGCTGGACTGCACCCGCAGGTTCACCATCTCCAGCGACTTGGTTTCGACCAGCAGCGAATCATAGGTGGCGCGACGGTCTGGATTGCTCAACACCTCAAAGGCGGTGAGCAGTCGGGCGTAGGTGGTGTTTGACTTGGTGCGTTGATCTTGGGGAATTTTGCTACGCAGAGCAGCAAAGGCTGCCCGAATTTGCTCAGGTGTGGCCTGGGAAGGGACTCCTAGAATTGCGTAGTATTCAAACTCTTTGTCCATAAAATGACGGCCGTTTCGACCCTGATCTCGTTCAAGCTGTTGCTTCGGGCAAACCAAAGAGGGTAAACGGTACTGGCTGCGGTCATGGTGGTGACGCCGTACCCTCTGAAAACGACTCTTTTACCCTCCTGCTTGTTTGTTATACGTCGATCAGAGGGAAAAGTCTACCACAACGGCCGTTACGTTGTCGTTGCTGTGCGAGGCCAGAGCCGTTTCGTACAGCTCATCCACCAGCTGCGGCAGAGAAATGTCCTGGCTCATCACCTCGCGAATCGTGTCATCGGAAACGAAGCCACACAAGCCATCGCTGCATAGCAGCAGTTTGCCCTGGCGCGGCAGCAGCTTCATGTACGTATCAACCTCGACCTCTTCACCCTGACCTACCGCGCGCAGCAGCACATTGCGATAGCGGTACATGCTGGCCTCTTCTGGGGTAAGCGTGCCCACATCTTGCAGGCGCTGCACCAGGGAATGATCGATAGAGACCTGCTCCAGCTTGCCATCGGCCAGCAGGTAGAGGCGGCTGTCGCCCACGTGGGCCACATGCAGACGGCGACCCAAAACCAAGGCCACCGTCAGCGTGGTGCCGCTGTCTACTTCGGGATCATCCTCGAAGACGGCCGTATTCGCCGCCTGTACCGCATCAAGCAGCACTTCCTGAATGGGTACCTGGTTAGGCGTCCCTACGGTTTGCAGCAGTGGCATGTAAATCTTGTTCAAAATGTAATGCGCCGCCACCCGTGAAGCAATGCGGCTGGCCACGTGACCGTTGGTGTGTCCACCCATGCCATCGGCCACAATGTACAAACCAAAGGGCATCAGCGAAAAATGACCACCCGCTTCCGTGCTAAAAATGAGGCAAGAATCTTCATTCCGCTCCCGCGCACCAACGTCACAACGGCTGGCGGCCCGCAATGTTGGCTCTTGCGCCATTTTTTCTTCGGGCAGCACGCCCGTCTGAATAATGGGCGAGGTATCGGGAGCTGTTGCAATGGCCGTTTCATCCAATTCGGCCGTTTGGGCTACAGCTTTCGATGCTGGTTCAGCCGCAGCTGGCTTCTTTTTAGGATGGTCCTCGGGCTGAATGAAGGGTGGTGTCTCTTTCGTCATAATAAAATCCGATTGCTTATGCATCTAGCGGGCATCCGGGAAAAATCAAGCTGGTAATGCATAAATATAATGATTGGTTGAGCCGATGTAAACAACCCCATCGGCAATAGTCGGTGAAGAAATAACAGGGGCGCCCGTATCAAATTTCCAGTTCACGTCGCCCTTTTTGGTTGCCAGGCAGTAAACCAGGCCATCGGTGCCGCCAAAATAAACCGCGTCACGCCATACCACTGGCGAGGAGGCAATCTGCCCATCAATTTCAAAGGTCCACAGCTGCCGCCCGGTGTCCATGTCCAGCGCATACAGGCTGCCGTCCGATGAGCCGATGTACATCGAGCCGTTGGCAACGGTGGGTGACGACACAATGGGCCGACGGCTGCGGAAACGCCAGATGATCCAACCCGTATTGGCGTCTAGCGCGTAAACCGTGCCATCTAGGGAACCCACAAACACAATCTCATCGGCCACAGTAGGCGATGAAGTAACGCTGCGCTTGGCCTGGGCCTGCCACTTGGTTTTGCCGCTGGCGATTTCCAGGCAAAAGATGTAGCCGCCCTCGGTGCCAAAAAAGATGCGCTCATCATCCACAAAGGCGGTGGAGCGTACGGCCGTATACGCATTGGCCTTCCACTTCACTCGCCCTTGGGCAATCTCTAACGCATAAAAATGGCCGTCGTCTGAGCCAAAAAAGACGTGATCATAACGGACCACTGGCGAAGCGTAAATGGCCCCACTGGTGGCAAAGCGCCAGTTCTGCCGCCCGGTACGCCGCTGAATGCAGTAAAGATGTTTATCGACAGAACCGATAAAAATATTGTCTTCGTAAACAAAGGGGGTGCTGCCGCCAACGCTGTCCGAGGCAGGGAACTTCCAGGCAAATTCGCCATTTTCGGCGTGCAGCGCATACAAGTTATTGTCGTAAGCGCCCACGTAGACCATGTTGCCCGCAACGGCCGCTTTGCCGCGAATCTCATCCTCACACTTGAACTGCCAGATGGGCTGCACCTTGCTGGGCGCGGGCGTCGGTGTCGGCGTGGCTTGTGTATTGGTTGTGCCCACCGCCGGGACGCTGGTTTGCGGGCCGCTTAAGGTAGGGCTGCTGTCGAAAACGGCCGCTGTCGTAGGCTGTGACAAAACTTCTAGCGCTTCTTTGAGCGCCTTGGCGTCGGGGAAACGATCTTTGGGATCGTACGAAAGGCAGCGCATGATAATCGCTTCAAAAGCGGGGGTAACATGCGGATTCACCTTGTGAATCGGCCGTTCGGCGAAAGTGAAGGGTGGTTCCAGGCGCGGGTCTTGCCGGGTGAGCAAATGGTGCAGCGTGGCGCCTAGGGCATAAATATCGCCCGCCGGTTCCGCCTGGCCACGATACTGCTCTGGCGGCGAATACCCTTCCGTACCGATCATCGTGCCCTTGTCACCCATCTCAAACACTTTGGCAATCCCAAAGTCAATCAGGCGAATGCGCTCCCGATGATCCAGCATAATATTCGAGGGCTTCACATCGCGGAAAACAATGGGCTGCGGCTTCTGACTGTGCAGGTGATACAGCGCATCGCACAACTGCATCGCCCAGGAAATAGCCTTTTCCTGATCCAGGTAATCGGTTTGTTCCTCCAGCCACTCATCCAGGTCCTTGCCGCGAATCAGCTCCAGCACCAGGTAAGAGCGATCACCCTCGGTGAAATAATCGGACACGTCGGGGATGGCCGGATGGTCCAGCATGGCCAGCATACTGGCTTCGCGCTCAAATGACTTAATGGTGAGTTCCCGCATTTGCGGGTCGGGGGTGGAGATGACCATCTCCTTGACGGCACACAGCTTGGTAACGTTGGGGAAGCGCATGTCACGCGCCTGGTAGACAGAGCTAAAACCGCCAGCGCCTAACGGCCCCACTATGCGGTAGCGCTCTTGCAACATATCACCCGGCTGCAAGCCACTACGCTGCGCCTTTTTTTGTCGGCCTCTTTTGCTGGCAAGTTGTCTGGTCGTTAGTCGCCCCATAATTCGGCTGCGGTTTGTGAAAGACGGAAGGATTATCGAATCGGTTTGAAGCGGGTGGCCGCTTTATAAAGGTAAGAAGCGGTTGGCACTGCCACCTATTTCAACTGTCCCTACGCTTTCACCCGTCTCCTTTTCAGAGGGTTATTATAAGTTCACCCCCTACATTTAATCAAGCGACTTGCGGGAAATGGCGGCAAACTAGCTATTTTTTACCAGGGATTTTACCCAAATTGACCCATCAGGGATTGGTTATCCGCCAATAGCGCTCGCCGCCAACCTGGGTGGTGTAGCTGTGGATCATCCTTTCTAGACCGGCATGGGAGTCAAAAAAGGTGCTGCGCTGGGAGATATAGGCCCAGATAGCTTCGATTTTGGCGGCAACGGCCGTTTCCGTCAGCTCAATTTGGGTAGCATGAAAGTTGGGGGTGAGAACGGCCGTTACGGCCCCTTCCTCCGCTGCATACGGATAATCTTCATAATAGCAAAGCTGTGTTGGCCCAAATACGCGCTCCGCAGCCTGGCGCACCAACCGGTGATCCACATGATTACCAGCGGTGAGCGGCACCACAATTTCGTCGGCTGGCGGCAGCTGGCTAAGCTGCTGGACGAGATAGGCAATTGTGGCTTCGTCGGTGGGGTGCTGGGTGGTGATGATGCTTTCCCAAGTAGGGTAGCATGGCTCGCCCGTGGCCGGATCGGTGCGGTAAACGCAGTCGGGAATGTCCCAATGCAAATAATCTGCACCTAAAATCTGGCAGGCAGCGACATCTTCGGCGCGGCGGGCGCGCACGGCATCTTGAGGTAGTTCCCAGCGCTGGTGCAGCTCTTGGGCAAAGGCGGACAGCTGCAAATCGGGCGCTGGTTCGCCAGCCATTGGGGTAACGATGAGGACGGGGTGTGAAACGGCCGTTTCCAAGTAAATCCGCCCGCCGCAAGAGAGCACCGCATCATCCAGGTGCGGCGAGAGGTAAATCGTTTTGTACCGCTCAAGCATGGGTGGCTCTCTGTTTGAGTTCGGGACCAGCAGGCGTGTCGGTGATTTCGTAACCTGCGGCGCTGATTTGGTCGCGCAAGGCGTCCGCTTCGGCCCAATTTTTGGCAGCGCGGGCAGCTTGCCGCTGCTCAGCCAGGGCCAGAATCTCACCAGGGATGGGCTGCTCGGCTTCCGGCTGCCAATCTGCCAGGCCTAGCCCCAGGACGCGGTCAAATTCGATGATGGTGGCCTTTTTCACACCGCCGGGCAGGTCGCTCTTGACCAGATTCCAGACGACGGCCAGGGCGCGGGGCATGTTCAGGTCGTCGTTGACCTGCGCGGTGAAGTCGGCCAGAAAAGTTTCGTCCGGTTGGGTGGGATCGGGCCATTGGGAAACGGCCGTACGCAATCGCTGCAACGCCGTGGCGGCTCCATCCATCGCCTGCCAGTTGAAGGTGAGCTTGGCGCGATAATGCCCGCCCAGGCAGAAGAAGCGGTACACCAGCGGGTCGTAGCCGCGATCCATCAACGTTTGCAGCCGCAAAAAACCGCCGGACGATTTGGACATCTTGAGGCCATCGAGCTGCAAAAAGTAGCCGTGCAGCCAAAAGTTGGCCAGCCGGGTGCCGTGGCACGCCTGCGTTTGGGCAATCTCGTTGGGGTGGTGCACCATGATGTGATCCTCACCGCCGCAATGAATGTCGAAAAAGGTGCCCAGATAATGCGAAGCCATCGCTGAACATTCAATGTGCCAGCCGGGGAAGCCGACGCCCCACGGGCTGTCCCACTCCATCTGCCGCTGCGCGTCTGGCGGGCTGAACTTCCACAGAGCAAAGTCCGTCACGTTGCGTTTTTCGCTCATAGCGATGCGGCTGCCTGCCTGCAAACCCTCGATGTTGAGCCGGGCGATGTAGCCGTAATCGTCCAGCTTAGATGTGTCGAAGTAGATGCCGTCGCTGGTGCGGTAGGTGTAGCCGTTGGCCTCAATGCCCTGGATCATGGCGATTTGCTCGCCGATGTGGTCAGTGGCCTTGCACCAGATGTGCGGCTCGTGAATGTGCAGCTTGGCCAAATCTTGCTTGAACGCCTCTGTGTAAATTTCAGCGATTTCCCAGGCGCTTTTGCCCGCGCGGCGCGTGCCCACCTCCATTTTGTCCTCGCCCGCGTCGGCGTCGTCGGTCAGGTGGCCCACGTCGGTGATGTTCATGACGTGCAGCACCTCGTGCCCGTTAAATTCGAGGACGCGGCGCAAAATATCTTCAAAGATGTAGCTGCGCAGGTTGCCGATGTGGGCGTAATCGTAAACGGTGAGGCCGCAGGTGTACAGCTTGACTTGGGGTGGATTGAGGGGGGTGAACGGCCGTACTTTTCGCTCGTAGGTATCAAACAAATTTAACATGCCGGATAGCTTACATCAGTCTGGGGGTGTTGTCGAAAGCGAGACATGAGTTTGCTAAAATTCAATTGGCACAGTTTACAATCATTCGCAGATAACTTATGATTGTTTGGAAATGCGGAGGTGCGTGATGACAACCGTTACGTTAAATATTCAGCTTGATGACAAAGTGAAACAGGCTTACCAATCGCAGTCGGCGGAAAATCGGGCACGCTTGCAAAAATTGGTGGCTCGGATGCTGCAAGAGTTTGCCGAAAGCCACCCCGAATCGCTGCTGGCCATTATGGATGAGATGAGTCAGGAAGCGGAAATGAATGAATTAACGCCGGAAATTCTGGCCGACATCTTGGGTGATGAGTAAGTCGCGTTTTGTTCTGGATACGAATCTGATCGTTAGTGCCGCTCTGTTTAAGCAATCCGTAACCCGCCAGGCATTTGAAAAAGCCATAACAACTGGCGACATCCTGCTCTCTGATGCGTTACAGGCAGAGGTAAGCGAGGTGTTGCTGCGCCATGAGTTCGACCGATATGTTTCGCTGGAAACTCGGCTGCGCTTTTTGTCTGGTTTTATCAGTTTATCTACTGTTGTGGAAATTTTGGAGCGGATTCAGGTTTGTCGTGACCCGAAAGATGATATGGTTTTGGAAACGGCCGTTAACGGTCAGGCCGACATAATTATTACAGGCGATCAAGATTTACTCGTCTTGCATCCCTTTCGCCAAATTGCCGTTTTATCCCCGCGTGCCTTTCTCGATCAAGACAATTAGCTGTATTTTTCGGCCGTAGGTATCAAACAAGGTTAACATGCTGGATAGCTTACAGTAGTCTTGGGGCGTTGTTGAAGAAGGGGAACGGCCGTTGAGGATATTTTGTCTGCTGAAAATTACGCAGTTTATACTAAATTTAGGGAAGATTACCTCACTTCTGAAACCACACAAAAGATGCCTTAACGATTATCAGTAGATACAGAGCTATCTAAAACCTTTTCTATGCTAAGGAGACGATATACGTTACGCCTTTCCCGATTAAACGGTTTGATAGTTCTAACTTCCATTTGAACAAGACACTTATAACCAATAGGAGTTGCGGACTCTGCTACTAGATTATTAAACTGCGTCGCAGCCTCTTCTGTCGTAGAACCGGAGATAATTTCATCTTGAAGAATCATCTCGAACCTCTTTTGTGTAGGCATGAATCCTATAAGCGTTCCCTCTATAGGTTCTTCTTCCTCTTCTTCAATGGTTGTGCCTGCAATCCTAAGACGGGCGCGATCAATCGCCGTATCGTCTACCTTATGATCTCTGTGATCATCTACTAAACGCACAGTTGCATTATGGTTATCTAGCTCACGAAAAAAATGACTGAGCGCAAGCAAAAGCCGATGATTAAGCTCCTCAGTGAGTTCCACAAAAACATCATCATCTTCAGACGAGGATTTGACAATAGCCGCGACTGCAAAATCAACAGCTTCCTTTAAGGGAGTATCAAAAATTTCAAGCTGCTCTGTAGACTCCTGAAGAACAAATCCAAATGAACCATGAGCTATACCCGTAACTAATAAGTTAGCTTCTTTATCAAATGGAACTTTCCCTCTCTCTCCTAGTTTACCGACTGTTTGAGTGGCAAAGCTTTTTGTCACAATTTCCTGAAAATGTTGTAAAGCTCTACCGGCAAAATCCGTTGATATACCTTTTGAGCCTAACACTGGCTCACCAGAAAAAAATAATGCCACACCTGCATTGGTTACATGAGATGCATTCAAATTTGCCAATTCGTTTTCGAGGTCTTCTTTTCTTTTCGAGAACTGATATGCACCTACAAAATCTCCTAGCTCATTTGCCGAATCAATCATTCGATTTATATTGGCAAGGTCAACTTCGATAGACTCGCGTGTTAATTTACGAATCATGTTGCACCTCTTCGTCTAGCAACTCCATAGCGCTTTCATCATCATCTTGAAGGGGAATTTCAAGCATACCTTTCCAAACAAACGTTTCTCGTTGATGCGTGAACAAGCCAAACCAGTAATGAGTATTTTTAACCACAGCAACCGGAGATGCATTTAGGTCAACATAGTATGCATCGCAGAGATATTCGTCTTTAGCATCCAATAAATTTACAACTGTTGAATAAAAGAATTCCCTAAATTCAGATTCATCAGCCTGGTATTTTTCTGGCCGATGCAAAAAGGAAACAATATCAATATCATTGGGCGGTCTATCTCTATATCCTTCACAATCTTCAACGAAACTCCCATCGATCCATTGGAAGCCGTGCTCGAAACCTGCTGCTCTTAACGCTTGCCTGTATTGTATCAGACCACGCAAGATACTGCGCCTTTCACTGGATAACGCAAAACGCTGAACCAGTTCAAGCATACTAATTCGATATGGTGATGTATGATCTCTATTTGTCGGCTTGCTACTAGGCAGGTATGGGGGCAAAACGCCATTTTGATTGAATTGCGGAATCATGTTGCCTCTATGATTTTCATTAGTATCATAAAATTGCAATTTGATGATATTTTATTGCCGTCATATGTACTGTGAATCTTGATATGAAGAGTATCCCAAATAAATACAGACAAATGCTGGAAACCTTAAAACGCTTAAGAACAGTATACATAATTTATCTTTGCGTACCAACATTTTATTTGGCGTCCCTTCAGCCAGCTCACTATAATTAAAACCTATGTCAAAGTTAACCCATCTGGATGAAGCTGGCCGCGCCCGCATGGTGGACGTCGGCGATAAGGACGACACCGAGCGTGTGGCCGTAGCCCGTGGCTCCGTGACAATGCAGCCGGAAACGCTGGCTCTTATAATAGAAGGCAACATGAAAAAGGGGGATGTGCTAACGGTGGCGCAGTTGGCAGGCATCATGGCCGCCAAGCGCACCAGCGACCTTATCCCCATGTGCCATCCGCTCATGCTCAGCCATGTGGCCGTCACCTGCACGCCCAACCCTGCTGCTAACTGCGTGGACATCGAGGCGTCGGTCCGGTTGAAGGGGAAAACGGGCGTGGAGATGGAGGCGTTAACGGCCGTTTCCGTTGCCGCCCTCACCATTTACGACATGGCCAAAGCCGTTGATCGCGGCATGATCATTAGCGATGTGCGCGTTGTCGAAAAATCTGGCGGGAAAAGTGGAGATTGGAGATTGGAGACTGGAGATTAAAAACAATCTCAAATCTCTAATCTCTAATCTCCTTCAACAAAACTATGGAAATTCAAATCAAACTCTTCGCCACGCTGAAAGACAAAGCGGGCAGTAATAAAATTAGCGTCACGGTGGCGGAACCGGCGACGGTGGCCACCCTGTTAGAAGCGGTAGGCGCGGCTTACCCGGCGCTGCAAACCTCGCTGCCCATTGCCCTGGTGTCGGTGAATAAGGCATTTGCGGGGAAGGATACGGCCGTATCCCCCCAGGATGAAGTTGCCATGTTCCCACCCGTCAGCGGCGGCAGCGGCGCAGACGACCTGCCGCATCCTACCTACTTCGCCGTCACCACCGAACCGCTGGACATTGATGCCATCCACGCCCACCTCACCAACCCGGAAATTGGCGCAGTGGTCAGCTTCACCGGCTTTGTGCGCGGCCAAACCCAGCGCGATGGCCTGCCGCCAGAAACCAGCTACTTAGAATATGAAGCGTACAGCGAAATGGCCGAGTTAAAAATGGCCCAGGTCGCCCGCGAAATTTGGCAAAAGTGGCCCTTGGTCAAAGGCGTGGCGATTGTGCAGAGAATCGGCCGTTTAGATATTGGCGAGAACACCACCTTCGTCGCCTGCGCCAGCGGCCACCGTGACCAGGGCGTCTTCGACGCCGCCCGCTACGGCATCGACCGCCTCAAAGAGATCGTCCCCGTCTGGAAGAAAGAAATCGGCGAAGACCAGTCGGTCTGGGTGGAAGGCGATTATCGTCCCACCGAAGCTGACAACTAATCAACAATTTTCGACGCAAAGAACGCAAAGCATAGAAAGGGGCAAAGAACTCCTTATAAAAACTTTGCACCTTCGCGCCTTTGCGTCAAAATTCTCAAATCATGGAAAACTGGCAAGAACGCGCCCACAAATTTGCCCAAAAACACAACTTATCCCACGCTCCCGGTGTTACTGCATTAGATTTACTCAGTGAATTTGGCGAGGTTGCCAAAGAACTACTCAAAGCAACCAATTACGGCAGTCACGACCCAATTGACAATCCAGCCATAGCCGACGAATTAGGCGATATGCTTTATAGTTTGTGTGAATTGGCAACGGCCGTAAACGTAGACCTCGACCAGGCACTCACCGCTGCCCTGGCAAAATATGAAGCCCGCTGGCAAGCAAAAGGGCATCCGGGCAGTGGAGAATAAACAACCAGTAAAGAGGTAATTTAGTAATTAAGTAATTGAGTAATTCCGCAAACAGATTACCCAATTGCCAATTACCCAATTACTTCCCAAAAAGTACCAACTCTTGGGAGAAGAAGCATGCAAAACGGATCACCAAAGCATAAGCAAAGCGTTGCCCATCGCGTCGTCATTACCGGTATGGGCGTAGTGACCCCCTTGGGCCACAACGTGCCCGATACCTGGGCCGCAATCAAAGCAGGCAAGTCCGGCACGGGCGATTTTGTCGTGTTGAACAAGGGCGAACACGAAATG
This sequence comes from Ardenticatenaceae bacterium, assembly GCA_020634435.1. GTDB lineage: Bacteria > Chloroflexota > Anaerolineae > Promineifilales > Promineifilaceae > Leptofilum. The sequence goes on from JACKBS010000005.1 coordinate 526,484, forward strand.
GGCACCATCTGCGAGGTGAAAGATTTTGACGCCGACGCTTACCTGGGTCGCCGTGACGCCCGCCGTCGCGATCGGTTCCAACAGTTAGCTACGGTCGCTGCCCGCGAAGCCATTAGCCAATCCGGCCTGGAAATCACCGATGAAAATCGTGAACGCATTGGCATTACCCTGGGTACCGGCGTGGGTGGTATTCAAACCCTGGTCGAACAGGAGCACATCGTGCTAGAAAAAGGACTCAAGCGCGTCAGCCCATTCGCCATCACCATGATCATGCCTAACGGCGCAGCCGGAATGATTGCCATTGATTATGGTATCCACGGTCCATCCACCACCATCACCACCGCCTGCGCCGCTGGCTGCGATGCCATCGGCCACGCCTTCCGCACCGTGCAGCGTGGCGAGATGGACGCCATGCTCACTGGCGGCAGCGAGTCCATTCTAGCATCCGTAGCCGTGGGCGGCTTTGAACGCGCCGGGGCTACCTCCAGCAAAACCAGCGGCACACCGCAACCCTTCGACAAAAATCGGGACGGGCTTATCGTTGGCGAAGGCGCTGGCATGATTGTGATCGAAAGTTTGGAACACGCCCAGGCGCGTGGGGCCACCATCTATGCCGAGATTGTCGGTTATGGCCAAACCACAGATGCCCACCACATTACCGCCCCCGCCGAAGGCGGTGCTGGCGCGGCGCGTGCCATCCGCAAAGCGTTAGACGATGCCGGGCTCAAACCAGAGGATGTGGACTACATTAGCGCCCACGGCACGTCTACCCCGCTGAATGATGCGTCAGAAACGGCCGCTATCAAAGCCGCCCTCGGTGAACACGCTTACAACGTGGGCATCAGCTCCACCAAATCCATGACGGGGCACATCATGGGGGCCACCGGGGCCATCGAAACCGTCTTCTGCACCATGGCCATCCAAGACCAAATCATGCCGCCCACTATCAACTACGAAACCCCTGACCCCGACTGCGACCTGGACTACATCCCCAACAAAGCCCGCCCCGCCCAGGTTGAGGTCTGCCTCAACAACGCCTTTGGCTTCGGCGGACACAACGCGGTGTTGGTCATCAAGAAGTTCGAATAGCGCATCTATAGCTTTGTTTGTAAGAGCAATCAAAGATTTCGCAGATTCAAAAGATTGTATAATCCAGGAAATCTGCGAAATCTTTTTGGTTGAAATTTGTATGAATCGTTTTGCTGAGTTAGAAAATAATCTCAACGTCCAGTTTAAGGATTATTCGCTGCTGGTGCGGGCGCTGACCCATCGCTCATATCTCAATGAACATCCCGGCGAGGTGCTGGAAGACAACGAACGCCTCGAATTCCTGGGCGATGCGGTGCTGGACTTTATCGTGGGGGCTTACCTCTACCATCGCTTTCCTGAAATGGACGAAGGAAAGTTGACCAGCCTGCGGGCAGCCTTGGTACGGGCCAAAACGTTGGCTGGCTTTGCACGGCAGCTGGAAATCGGCCGTTTTCTGCAATTAGGTTATGGTGAAGCTGAAAATGGAGGTCGGGAGCGCACGCCGCTGCTGTGTGCTTCCTTCGAAGCCGTGATCGGTGCTCTTTATTTGGATCAGGGCATGCCGCCCGTGAAGGCGCTCGTGGAGCATCTCGTCGGTCCGGCCCTGGCCGAAATCATGGCTGAGTCCTTGCACAAAGATGACAAAAGCGAATTCCAGGTGTGGGCGCAAGCGCAGTACAACATCACGCCGCGCTACGAAGTCGTGGGCACCACCGGGCCAGACCATGCCAAGCAGTTCACCGTGCAGGTGCTGCTCAACGATGATGTATGGGGTGAAGGCACCGGGCGCAGCAAGCAGGTAGCCGCCCAGGCCGCTGCCAAGGTGGCTATGGCCAAAGCCGAATCGCTTGAAGACGCATGAGCCGCATTTTAATTACAGGGGGCAGCAGCTATTTGGGCCAACACCTGGTGCCGTTGGCCGCCGCTTCACATATTGTTCACCACACCTACCACCAAAACCAACCCAACCTTCCCGCAGCCGGTTCGCAGCTAGACATTCGTGATGAAACGGCCGTTTCCACCCTCATCACCACCTTCCAACCAGACATCATCATTCATTTAGCCGGTTCCAACCGGGGCAGCGACATGGCCTCCGTGATCCGGCTGGGCGCAAGCAGCGTCGTTTGGGCCGCGCGGGAAGTGGGCGCGCGCCTCATCCATCTGTCCACCGACAGCATCTTTGCTGGCGATGCCGCGCCGTATGCTGAAACGGCCGTACCCACTCCCGTCAACGCCTACGGACGGGCTAAAGCCGACGCCGAAGCCATCGTCCAGCAGCACGCCAACAGCGTCATCGTGCGCACCTCACTCATCTACGGCCTGGCGCAGATGGACCACGGCACCCGCTGGATGGCCGAGGCTCTGGCACAAGGCCAACCGGTCACACTGTTCAATAACCAGATACGCAATCCAGTCTGGGTAAACAGTTTGGTCCATGCGCTGCTGGAACTGGCACATCATCGCTACACCGGAATTCTCAATGTGGCCGGTCGCCAGGTGCTTAGCCGGGCCGACTTTGCCCTGAAACTGCTTGATTACTGGCAGGTGCAGCCACGCGATACGCTCACAATTGCCCCCTCAGACGGCAGTTGGCCCTTAAATTGCGAGTTAGATTTGCAGCGCGCAACGGCCGTTTTGCAAACTCCGTTACCGGGCGTGGATGAGGTGCTGGCGATGAACGTCCGTATCCATTCCGCATAGTACCGATGGCCTATTGCCGCCTTAGAATAATCAAATCTAACCAACCTCTTTTTTCCTTCGTTAACTCGCTGTTAACCTCTTGACTTTTGTCATTTGAATATGCTAGACTGCCCCCCTAGGAAGGAAGAGGCTAGCTAGCTCAATAACTGAAACCTAAAAGATTGAATTGTTTATAAGTTAATTTGCCGTTTGGGAAATGATGTAAAGAGCTGGCAGAATCGGGTGAGAGTCAACACCCCGGAAAAGTAAAAATCTCAGAGAAAAGGGTAAATAGATGACCAAACTGACCACGCCATTCGACGAAATGGACTTTGTTAGCGTTTTGCTTAACGAAGGTTCTGAACAAGGCTATATTACTTATGATCAAATCATGGAAGCCTTGCCAGACGTCGAAGACAATTTGCCGCTGCTAGAGACCATTTTGGAAGAGGCTCAGGCAGCAGGCATTCCGATTTATGAAAATGAAGCCGAAGTCGAGGCTCAGATGAATGGCGAGGATGCGGGCGATCTAACTGAATCCTTGGACGACGACAAAGATTTCGATCCAGAAGATTTGGAAGATATTTCTCCCCATGCGGCACCGTTGTTCGATTTAAGCAACGTGCCGATTGATGATTCCGTGGGGCTTTACTTCCGTGAAATGGGGCAGCAGGGTCTGCTTTCCGCTGAAGAAGAAGTAAACCTGGCAATGGAAATTGAAGCCGGGAAAGAAGCGGAAGGTCGCCTGAAGAATGAAATTTTGAGCCATGATGAACTGGACGAGTTGGCCAATATTCAGGAAATCGCCGAGGCAGCACGCGCGCATCTGATTCGCGCCAATACACGCCTGGTTGTAAGCATTGCCAAGAAATATCGCGGACGCGGTTTGCAATTCCTGGACCTGATTCAGGAAGGCAACGTGGGTCTGATGAAAGCGGTTGAAAAGTATGATTATCGTCGTGGGAACCGGTTCAGTACCTACGCCACCTGGTGGATTCGTCAGGCGGTAACCCGTGCTTTGGCCAATCACGGCCGTACCATTCGTATCCCGGCGCATTTGGGTGGCCGCATCAGCAAACTGTATCAGGTCGCGCAAGAGTTGGAACAGGAATACGGCCGTCAGCCCACCGCTGAAGAAATTGCCGAACACATGGAGCTGCCCGCCGAGCGCGTCCGCTGGATGCTGCGCACCAGCCGCCAGCCCGTGCATCTGGAACGCCCGTCGGCGACGAGTCCGATGCTGAACTGGGTGACTTCATCGAAGATGTAGATGCTCCACCGCCGGCCGAAACCGTCGCGCAGAAAATGCTCACCGAAGAGCTGGGCGAGATTCTGGACCAGCTCACCCCGCGTGAAGCCCGCATTCTGCGCCTGCGCTATGGCCTGCAAGATGGCGAATCCCGCACCCTCAAAGAGGTGGGCGAGATGTTCGGCCTCTCCCGCGAGCGCATCCGCCAGCTAGAAAAGGAAGCGCTGCGCAAGCTGCGCCATCCCAACTTCGCCGGACACCTCCGGCAGTACCTCAACTAATGACAAAAAGGGGCCGCTTGGCCCCTTTTTCATTCCGACTTTTTTCAGTAAAAATCAAAATTGCCTGACGGCGTGAATTTCAAAATCTACATTTAGCTTTTGCTGCAAGACACTAAAAATTTTTGTCAAATTGTCCATTGTGGGATTTCCTCTAGTGGACAACATGCGATGTAAACTTTTGCTGGGTTTATTTACTTCAACAGCCAACTCTTCAAATCCGACGGTCGAATTTACCAAATCACGCAAGACCAATCTGGCAGTCTCAGGCTCACCGTTTAGAAAGAGGGAAATGGCTTCATCTAGCAAAGCCGTAGCAAATTCTGGGTCGTTTTGGATACGTTCCTGGATTGTTTCTTGTACATCTCTTGTAATTGTCATGGTTTACCTACCATCCTTCCGCTTTTTGTATTCCTGTAGCAATGCAATTGCGTTTTCTATATCTTTTTGTTGCTTTTTTTTTGTTCCGCCACCAAACAAAATGATCAGCTTTTTACCTTCTTGCGCCAGATAAATTCTATAACCCGGTCCCCAATTAATGCGGTATTCTCCGAGTCCCTTAAACCACTTCACATTGGAAAGGTTCCCTTGTTCTAACCGGCGTAGCGCTACAGTGACCTTAATCGCCGCTTGAGTATCTAAACGGTTAAACCATTCGCTGAACGGAATTGAACCGTTAGCTCGAACATATTCTATTATTTTCACAATAACACCCCAATGGTAACATAAATGTTACCCACCAAGCAAGTTATGCGCGTTCGGAAATATCAGATTGGTGAGCAGAGAAACGCTTTTTTACAAGATACGGCCGTATTCTACACCATTTATACCTTCCCTACTCATACGCATCTGCGTTCGGTATAATCGCACACTATGGCACTTTTGACGGCACACGACATTGGCCAGGCCTTTGGCGCGTTTGACGTTTTTACCGGCGTCAGCGGCAGCATTCCCGACGGCGGCAAGGTGGGGCTGGTTGGCCCCAACGGCGTGGGCAAAACCACGCTGCTGCTCATTTTGGCGGGCCTGGCGCAGCCCAGCGCGGGCAGCGTGCAAATTGCACGGGGTACCCAGTTGGGTTACCTGCCGCAAGAAGCATCCCAAGCGTTTGCCGGTCATGAAAACAGTGTCTTCGAGGAGATGCTGACCGTCTTCGACAACCTGCGTGAGGATGAAGCCACGCTGCGCCAAATGGAGCACCGAATGGCCGACGGCGATCATTCCGAGGAGCTGATGGCCAGCTACAGCCAATTGCAAGAGCGCTTTGAACATGCAGGCGGCTACGACTACCAGATTCGCATCCGGCAAGTGCTGACTGGGCTGGGTTTTGCTGAGGAAGATTGGCAGATGCCGCTACACCACCTGAGCGGTGGGCAGAAAACGCGGGTTCTGCTGGGCCGTCTGCTGCTGGAAAAGCCAGATTTGCTCATCATGGATGAGCCGACGAACCATTTGGACGTGGCGGCGATTGAGTGGCTGGAAGGAATGCTAAAGACGTGGGACGGGGCGATTTTGGTGGTGAGCCATGACCGCTACTTTTTGAACCGCGTGGTGACGGTGATTTGGGAGATGAACCGCACGAGCATGGCGCATTATCGCGGCAACTATTCAGCCTACGTGCAGCAGCGGCAGGAGCGGTGGCAGCAGCAAATCCAGGCGTATGAGGATTTTCAGCAGCACATCGAAAAAGAGATGGATTTTATTCGGCGCAATATTGCCGGGCAGCGCACGCAGATGGCCCAGGGCAAGCTGAGCCGGTTGGCGCGGGAAGTTACGGCCGTTCTCATCGGCGGTCTCCCAGCATTGGGCATGCTCAACAGCAAAGGCTGGCTGCAAACGGATGATCATTACGGGATTACGCGCTACGGCCGTGTGGCCACCACCGTGGGCGAGCTGCAACAGCAAATTGGGGAACTGAGGCCGCCGATACGGCCGTCTACCCTCCGCCTGCATCTAGACAGCGAAATGCGCAGCGGCGAACTCGTTTTGCGCACCAAATCGCTAGAGATTGGCTACCCCGGCAACAAACTGTTTGAAGCTGAAGATATTGAGCTGCGGCGGCTGGAATGCGCCGCGCTGATTGGCCCCAACGGCGCGGGCAAAACCACCTTCCTCAAAACCACGCTGGACAGGCTGGAGCCGCTGCACGGTGAGGTGATTTTGGGTGCCAGTTTGCAAATCGGCTACTTTGCCCAGGCGCACGACAGCCTGAATTTAGAAAACACGGTGCTGGACGAGCTGCTTTCAACTTCCGCAATTTACCCATCAGCGAGGCACGGAACTATTTGGCCCGCTTTTTGTTCCGCGAGGACGACGTGTACAAAAAGGTGAGTATGCTCAGCGGGGGCGAGCGGGGCCGGCTGGCGCTGGCGATTTTGGCGCTGCAAGGGGCCAACTTCTTGCTGCTGGACGAGCCAACAAACCATCTGGACATTCCTTCGCAGGAGGCGCTGCAAGAGGCGCTGGAGCAGTTCAGTGGCACCATTTTGATGGTGTCGCATGACCGGTATTTGGTAAACGCGCTGGCCACCCAGATTTGGGCGTTGGCCGACGGCCGTCTCCGCGTTTATTCCGGTGGGTATCAAGAATATCTGGCTGTACGCGAGCAGGAAGCTGAAGCTGCGAGAGAAGCAGCCGCCCAGGCACGCGAAGCGGAAAAGGCGGCGCGCAGCAGCAGCAATGGCAGCCAACTCAGCAAAAACGAGTTGCGCCGTCAGGCTGAGGCGTTGGCCGAAGTGGAACACGCCATCGAAGCCGCCGAAGCAGAGATTGAACAAATAGGTAAGGCACTGCAAGAGGCGACAACCGACGAATCATTTGCTAAGATACAAACGCTCGGCGAAGCGTATGCCGCCGCCGAAGCCAAACTCGCAGGGCTGCTAGAACAATGGGAGGCAATGCATGAGTGACACCACCGAAGCAACAACCTATGCCGGAAAAGTGATTCTGGGCTTAACGGGCAACATTGCCACGGGCAAATCGGCCGTGATGCGGCTGGCCCACGACCACGGGGCGCTGACGATTGATGCCGACAAAATTGTGCATGAGCTAATGGACAACAATGCCACGATGCAGGCCGCGATTGCGGTTGCTTTTGGGGCAGAGGTGCGGCGCGAAGACGGCCGTATCAACCGCGCCAGGCTGGGTGAAATTGTCTTTGCCGACCCGACGGCCATGCGAGATTTGGAAGCGATGGTGCATCCCGCCGTGGGCAAAGAGGTGGATGCCCGCATCCTGGCCAGCAAACAAAGCGTTATTTTTATCGAAGCGATCAAGCTGCTGGAAGGCAACCTCCGCGACATTTGTCACCAAATATGGGTTACGCGGTGCAGTCCACAACGCCAGCTAGAACGGCTGCGCGTTTGCCGGGGCCTGGAAACAGAGATAGCGGCCGTACGCATCAAAGCGCAACCGCCACAAGAAGAAAAAGTAGCCCAATCCGACATGCTGATCGACACCAACGGTTTAATGAAAGACACGGAAGCCCAGTTCAACATTGCCTGGTCACGCCTGCCCGATCCAGCTACCGCCAAGGCAATGGATCGCCTGCCATTGCCCGATGAAACAGAAACGGCGGGTAAGCCGCTCACCGGACGACTGCTCTCCTCTAAAGCCGCCACGCCGCACAAAGGCACGGGGGAAGTTCGGCCACCTCGCCTCAAACCCAGCGACCGCCCCGATGATTTGCAGGTACGCCGCGCACGGCCGTCTGACATCCCCTCCATTTTGCTGCTCATCCAAAAAGCCACCGACGGCAAAGTACAAATGAAGCGCGCCGAGCTGCTGATGGCCCTGAGTGAACGCGGTTACTTCATTGGCCAGGTGGGCACAGAAATCAGCGCCGTGCTGGGCTACAACATCGACAGCCAGGTAGCCCGCATCGACGAGATTTACATTTACCCGATGGAAATGGCCACGCAAACGGGCAAGGCCGTGTTGGAAGATATCGAAATTTCGGCGGCCACCCACATGGGCCAGATCATCGTGGCTTTTTTGCCGGAAGATATTCCCACGCCCATCCGCGAACTGTTTGAGTCTGAAGATTATGTGCCGATGCCGTTTGAAGAAATGACGCGCGGCTGGCAAATGGCCATCGAGGAGTCGCAGCCGGAAGGAACCGACTACCTGGTGCGGCTGCTGCGCGACACGCGGGCCGGGTAAGCCATGAACGTCTGGACAAGCACCGAAAAATTGACGCAAAGAGGCAAAGAAGAAAAAGGGGGCAAAGAGACCAAGCTTTTTCTTTGCTTCTTGCAGCCTTTGCGCCTTTGCGTCAAAAAAATGTTGGGGACGCCAACTTCCTGCGGAGGGGTGGCCTGATGCGGTTTCTGTGGGCGTGGCTGCTGTACACCTGGGGCGGACTGCACCGTTATTTTGGCATTCAAAACAGCATCGCTGGTGAGTTTGAGCGGGCGGTTCATTATTTTGGCCGCGCTTACCAGGTGGATCCCACTTTCCGGGCAGCGCGGCTGCACCGGGGCATTTTGTTGGGGCGGGAGTTGGGGCGCATTGATGAGGCGATTGCTGATTTTGACGCGCTGCTGGCTGAAGACCCTACCTACAGTCTGGCGCTGTTCAACCGGGCCATGATGTGGATGGAAAACGGCCGTTACCCCCAAGCCCTCGCCGATATGGAAACCTACCTCGCTCAATCTGACCCCAGCGACGAAAATTGGAATGACGCCCAACGCATCGTTCGCTTGCTGCGCGAAGAAGATTGATGGATTACGGCCGTTCCGCCACCGCCATCACCTCTGCCCAAATTTCCTCTAAATCTGCATAGGTACCAATAGGGGCAACCGTCTCCATAAACTCGCGCGGGGAGCTGGTGTTGGCCAGAATGTCACGCAGCATCGGGCCGGTAGGGTCATTGCCAATGGCTCCGGGCACCGCGCCGTAAGCGCCATAAAAAGCAAAATACGCCTGGTTCAACTTGCGAATCCCGTACCCATTTTCTAAAAAGACCAACCGTCGCGCTTCCATATACGCCTCTGCCCCCTCAATGTCACCCTGCGCCAGCAGTTCCTCGGCACGAATGCGGGTCGCCGCCAGCTCTGCGCCGTAGTCAAAGGCGGGCGGTTCGGCGGGTGTTGTTTCGGCCGCTGGCGGTGGGGTTGTCACGGGTGGCGGAGCAAACTCTGGGTAGTAGCGGTTGATCATCCGGGTGCCGATCTCCTGGTCGATGAGTGAGGCAATCGTTTCGTTGATGATACGCACCTGGGGATCGCTATAATTCCAGCCGACAGGAAAAAAGCTCATCCAGTGGTGCGACCATTCATGGGAAGTCACTTCGGCCAACCAGTTGATGTTGCTGGTTTCCATGATCATTGACGGATAGGTACCCAATCCGCCAAGAGGCACCACCAGGGCAGAAAGGTTTAGCTGGTCAAAAATGGCCGTTTCCAGAGCATCTTTTTCGGCCGTAGATAGGCCGGGGATCAGCGACATACCATAAATGCGCTCAATATGGTCTCGTGGGGAAACAATTAGCAAAGAGGGCAGCGGCGTCATTTCCATCATCACTGGCGGCCACGCCTGGCCCAACACACTAAAGCCTTCTTCAACCAGGATTTCGCCAACCTGATCCTGCACAATCGCTTCGGCAACAGGCTGTAGCTCGTCCAGATCGGCTCTGGCTTGGGCGAGTTCGGTTTGGTAAACGGCCGTTGCCGCGTCAGCATCCAGCACAGTGGGATCAGTATAAATCTCGTTGATTTGGGCATCTAGCTGCTGCACCTGATGCACCAACGCCATATAGTCCAGCACCACTTGCTTGCGGCTGGCTTCATCCAAATAGGTGCCATTGCCAGACAGCACGCCGCTGACCTTGTTGGCGATGGCCCCGACTTCCCAAGTTAAAAAGTCAAACTGGCGCTGACCGACCAGCCGGGTAATCTGGTAAAACTCATCTCCGAAAGGAGGCCATTCTCGGGTAAATATTAATAGGAAGAAAGTGGCAAAAAGCAGCAGTCTTGCCCAGAGGAAGAGGCGACGTTTTCTCATGGAGTGAAAAGTAATAAGTGATAAGTGAAAAGTCCACACATCTCACTCTTCACTTATCACTTTATCACTTTTTGCCGGGCCTAAGCGCGGCGATAGGGATCAAATAACTTCTCCCACTCGTCCAAGGCATACCGGTCGGTCATTCCGGCGATGTAGTCGGTGATGACGCGATGCAGAGAAGCTTCATCCAGCCGCTTTTTGACGTCTGTCGGCAGCATGTTTGGCTCAGAGGCATAGGCCTGGAACAGCTCGGTGACAAAGCGTTCCGCCTTGGTTTGCATGCGGATCAGCCGATAATGATGGTACATGCTGTCTAGCAAGAACTTCTTCAGCTGACGCACTTTGGTTTTGAATTCAGGCGAATAGCTCACCAGATTTTCGTGATGAGTTTGTACCTCTTCAGGAGAATCAATCTTGTTATCGATCAGCTTTTGGCCGGTGGTCTCCAGCACGTTCATCACAGATTGGCCGATGAGTTCACGGATGAGTTCATGGCGGGTGATGTTGGGTAACGGCCGTTCCGACTGCCACCCCACAATTTCCTTTAGCTCATGCCACAGCGCCAGCTGGTCCAGGGCGGCCATGTCGAACATGCCCGCACGCAGGCCATCGTCTAAATCATGGGCGTTGTAGGCAATTTCATCGGCCAGATTGGCAATCTGCGCTTCCAGCGACCCGCGTTTGTCCGGTTCATACTCCATCGCGTCGCTTTTGTCGTAGTCCGTCTCGTGCTTGATCATGCCCTCACGCGTTTCATAGGTCAGATTCAAGCCAGGGAAATCACGGTACCGCTCTTCCAATTGGGTCACGATGCGGTAGCTTTGTGTGTTGTGGTTAAAGCCGCCATAATCGGCCATGAGAGCGTTGAGGGCATACTCCCCGGCATGGCCAAAGGGCGGATGCCCCAGATCATGCGCCAGGCAGATCGCTTCGGTGAGCTCTTCATTGCAGCCCAGGCCACGCGCCAGCGAACGGCCGAGTTGGGCTACTTCCAGCGTGTGGGTCAGGCGGGTGCGGTAATGATCCCCTTCGTAGTAAACAAAAACCTGCGTCTTGTACTCCAGACGGCGAAAAGCGGTGGTGTGAATGATGCGGTCGCGATCCCGCTCAAACGCAGGGCGGGAGGCAGATTCCGCTTCTGGGTAGACGCGGCCACGGCTGTTTGCACTTTTTAGCCCATAGGGAGCCAGGGCCAACTGTTCAATCTCTTCCAGCTTCTTGCGCTTGTAAATCATGGGAACCTCCTATGCAGATGTAAGGGCGAGGCAGTTGGGAGGCATGTTAGACTTGCCCGACACGCTTTTAGCCAACTGCCTCGCCCCTACGCCCCTACTTGCTATAATTTTATGGTAAGTGTAACATAATTCCAGACGGCCGTCCTGAGCCGTTGCTTAGCGGCCATCTGAGCAGGTGAGTAATTATTGGCCGCTTACCTAGCTGTAGGGTCGCCCGTAACGGTATCTGGCCATCCCTGAGGGAAAACCGTATGAAACTTCGATCTTCCATTGTCTTGATGATGATCCTTATTGCCATCATTTTGGCCATAGGCGTCTTTTTGGCCATGAATGCGGTGCGAAGTCGCAGCAGCAACGATGTGGTCACCCCAGAACTGACTGCCAGCAATTTTTTTGTGACGGTGGGCAGTGAAACAGTGGCGCTGCCGGTTGATCCTAACCTGCGCCCCACCATCATCGACCTTCCGGTGGTCGAGGAAAGCCCACGTGTTGATGAGCCCGTTAACGAGCAGGTCGTCACTGCCACACCAGAGCCAACGGCCGTTCCTGTGGTTGTCGAACAAGCAACGGCCGTTCCCGCCACCTCTACCGCCAACAAAATCATCTTCCAGCCCTACACCGTGCAGCAAGGGGATACGCTCTACAGTTTGTCGCAGGCGTTTGTCACCTCCATTGCCCTCATGGCCGAAAATGGCATTTCGCAAACCAGTCTGGTGCCGGGCACGACCATCAACATTCCGGTAGGCAATCCTGAATACTGCTCGGGTCGTGGACGGCCGTATGCCGTGGGCGAAGGGGATACCGCTTACAACATCAGCCAGCGGTACAACACTACCCCACAAACCATCCAGTCGCTCAACGGGCTGGACGCCAACTACACCATCAACATTGCGGACATCATCTGCGTGCCGTAGGCTCTATCATGCGCATCACCCGGGCTGAATTTAACGGCCGTACCCGGCAACTGCTCGACTACATTCGCCAGCAAAACCTGACGGGTGTGGTTCTGTTCGACAGCACCAACATTCTTTACTTCTCCGGTTTTGCTTTTATCCCCACCGAACGCCCCATCGCTTTTGTCCTCAGCGCCGCAGGCGAACGAGCCATGCTGGTGCCACGTCTGGAAGTAGAACATGCCCAGGCGGAGGCCGAGTTGGATCGCGTGGCCCACTACCTGGAATATCCAGGTGATCCGCATCCCATGGCTATCTTTCAGGATTTGCTGGTTGAGATGGGGCTAATCAAAGAAAACGTCAACCCGAAGTTTTTGCACGCGCCCACGCGCCCCGCTGAAATTGTCATCCAGCCGCACAGCCAGGAGCCAGAGCGGTATGCATTGTCTAGCAGCAGCCAGATTGGCGCAGACCACGACGGTTATCCCTGGATTTTTGGCTATGAAGGGGTCTCGCTCAGCCAGATCACCGGCATGACGGTGCAAAATGTGCAGAGCCAAGTGAACCGGATGCAGGCCATCAAAAGTCCGGCCGAAATTGCCCTCATTCGCGAAAGCTGCAAATGGGGACATCTGGCTCACATGCTGCTGCAACGATATACGGCCGTCCATGCCACAGAAACGGCCGTTAGCCTCCGCGCCAGCCAGGAAGCCACCCTGGCCATGATGGACACCATTGGGCCGCTGTACCGGGCACAAAGCATGTGGCTCAACGGCCCCTTTGCCGGATATCGGGGACAGATTGGGCGCAATGCGGCCATTCCCCATGCCCTGGCCAACAACATCACCTTCCAACCGGGCGATGTGCTGGTTACTGGCGCGGGCTGCCCCATGTGGAGCTACAATTCTGAGCTGGAGCGCACCATGTTTGTCGGGGAACCCACGCAAGAGCAGCAGCGCTTTTTTAACCACATGAAAGCGGCCCAAGAAGTGGCTTTTGCCGCCATGAAGCCGGGTGTAAAGTGCAGTGATGTAGATACGGCCGTACGCAGCTATTACCAAACCAACAACCTGATGCCTTACTGGAAACACCACACTGGGCACGCCATCGGCCTGCGTTACCACGAAGGTCCATTTTTAGACACCGGTGATCACACGGTGCTGCAAGAGGGTATGGTGTTTACGGTGGAACCGGGGCTATATGTGCCAGAACTGGGTGGTTTTCGTCATTCTGACACCGTCGTCATTACCCACGATGGCATAGAACTGCTAACCTACTATCCGCGCGACTGGCGAAGCCTGGTTATTCCAGTTTAGGACCTTGCCAGTGGAAATAATTATGTTAAGATGTGGGCGGTATGTATAAAGAACTTTGGCGGCAACGGCCGTTACTCACCCTCCCCCAAATTATTGTCCTGCTATTGGTTGGCGCAGCTCTGTTTATCGCTGTTGATCTAAACCGGCGTGCCCAGGCGGGACAATTGGTTGGCCTGGGGGAAGGCGATTTGCAGGGACAGGTCGATGCGGAGGCCACGCGCCAGGTAGAGCTTCAGGTAACGTTGGAATACGTGCAAAGCGATGATTATGTGGCTGCCTACGCTCGCGATGAAGCTGGTTACTTGCTGCCCGGTGAAAAACGCGTCGTTCCGCTGGTCATTGAAGCCACGCCCCAGCCCACAGCCATGCCTACGGCCACCCCAGACCCAATTGAAAATGCGCGCCCCTGGCAAGCCTGGTGGCACCTCATGACAGATGCCCCTCAGCCTGCGCCTTAACTAAAATTGGGGTTGGGGAAACGGCCGTATGCCAACCCATACCCCACCAAACGCCATCACACCCCTTCCATACCCCCCATTTGTACTATAAATACACCCTTCCTCGCGTGCGATGACTTGCTATTCAACTTTACATATGATAACATACGCCTCGTTGAGAGGTTTACATATTGTTGTGGTTGTCCCCCTAAAGACCAGCTGAACGGAATTGTTTACTCTGGTACAAATTTGTTGAAATAACAAAATGGGCAGCCAGTCTCTTATGCGGGCCAAGACAGTTTATCTCATCACTGATAGCTAGAGCTTGAGACCGCCCTAAAATGATTGTATTGGTATTCATAGACAAACAAACCAGACTACAGCCACCTTCTCCATCTCAAAATGGTTCCGGTACCCACCGCTTCAACACAATAGTCATTGGTACACTGTAGAAATGGTTTGAGTCAACACAATATACTCCAGTGATGACACGCGACCCGAAAAACCCACTAGCCCCGAAACATACGACTAAAGAAGGGACGATCATATGAGCCGTCGAACTATCCTGATCCTCATTTTTGTGTTTGGCATCGTACTGCTGTCGATCGTAGGTGTAGTTTTTATCCTACAGCAAAACCAACCAACAACTAACGTCACCGATAGTGAAAATGGAGCCCCTGCTCCAGACGGTGGAGACAGCGCCGAGCCAGTTGAAACAATTCCGCCTCTGGTTGAGGTAGTGGTCTCTCTACAAACGGTGCCCCGTGGCCACCAAATGACGGCCGATATTCTCGCGTTAGATATGCGCCCGGTAGAAAGCGTCGGCACTAATGTGATCACAAACATCGAAGATGCCATCGGTCTCTATGCCCGAACCGATATTTATCAGGGGGAAACACTTACGTATGACACCCTGGTAGCGGATATTACCCAAATTGGTTTACAAAGCTTTGGCCCCAGCTCACTCATTCCCCCAGGCTATGTAGCCCAGGCTGTGCCGATGGATCGGCTAACAAGCGTTGGCTACGGCATCAAAGAAGGGGATTACGTGGACCTCATGGTCACGTTCTTTTTCTACCAGATTGATGAAGAGTTCCAGACATATCTACCCAACGATGCGGCCTTTTATTTAGAAGAGCAAATCGAGGCGGTAGAAGAGGCTGGTAGTCCGGCGGTTATCCTTACCCAACCGGTTATTTTCCTGGTCTCACCGCTCGGCCGTTTTGAGGAGCTCCCCACGGGCGATTTAGCCCACGTCTCCCCAAATCTAGAAGACGTTATTCCTCGGCCCGTTCCGGTAACCATGATCATTCAGAATGCCCGAGTGGTTCAAGTTGGTCAATATCAGTTACCCAAAGACCCGGCTGATCTGATTCCTACAGCCACGCCAGAACCGCTGGAAGAAGGCGCACCAACGCCAACACCACCGCCTGCGGCATCGCCCACCCCCACACCGATCCCCGATGATGTCGTGGTGGTGGCCCTACAACCGCAGCAGCAGCTTTTGCTACGCTACGCGGTAGGTGTCAATGCTCAGGTCTTCTTGGCCTTGCGTGGGGTGAATGATGGCCAGCTTTACAGTGTAGAAAACATGACGCTGGACTTTTTACTTGAGCGATTTAATGTAGAAATTCCGCCAAACCTGGGGTACTCCGTAGAAACGATTGTTCGTCAGGTAACCCCAACGCCAACTGGTCAGGCAGAGGAAGCTCCAGAATAAGGGTTTTTAACGTCTACAATTACGGCTAAACATACAAGGACCACGTTATGCGCCTTAGAACGTTCATTCTTCTAATATTGGTATTAATTCTGGTAGGTGCCCTGGCGCTCATTTTGCTGGGAAATAGCGGCATTGGGCCGCTGGCCGGCTTTTTCGGCGATGACAGCACGAGTGGCGATACGGTTGACCAGCAAACGGGTGATGACGACACAAGTGAACCTTTGCTGCCGCCACCCACACCAACACCGGGGCTGGAAGATGTGGTTGTTGCCCGCACAAATATTCCCGTGGGCACCATGCTTACCAACGAGCTTCTAGAAGTACAGCGTTGGCCACGGAATAATATTGCTTTGCAAGGTGGTTACACGTTTACAGACACCACTCGGTTAGTCGGCCGTATTGCCAAAGTGGATATTTCACAAGGCCAATCTGTGTTAAGCCCTATGTTGGCGCTGAATCCCACAGACATTGCCTCGTTCGGTTCTGATTTGGCTTTGTATGTTCCGTTTGGCGAGGTAGCTGTGGCCTTCCCCGTGGATCGCTTCAATGGAGCGGCTTTAGCTATGCGCCCAGGCGATGCGGTTGATGTGCTGATGACCCTGCGCGTGGTAGATATCGATCCTCAGTTTGGGACCATTTTGCCTAACCAGGTAGAGCGGGTCATTCAATCAGCCCTGCTAGATGGGCAGGCATTTTTATTCCCACCAGTGACAAACGGCCGTCTCGAATTCATCCCCGAAATTAATCAGGTTGCCGCCATTGTGCCCAGCACAATTGGCATTCTGGGCCAAGATTTTACGCCGGGGCTGCCTATTCCCAAGCGAGTAACGCAGCTGACGATTCAGCAAGCCGAGGTGCTCTATGTGGGTACCTGGTATGACCCGCGAGAGCTGAAAGAAGAGATTGATGCCGAAGTGGCTGCCGGGCTTCGCGCCCCGACCGACGTTTTTGATGAATCATCCACCATACCAGGACGTCTTGAAAGAATTCCCGATGTGGTTATTCTCAGCATGTCTTCGCAAGATGCTCTGGCCCTAAACTGGGCTATGATTCGCGGCGTAGACATTAACCTGGCACTGCGTTCGCCCGGCGATCAGACTGTCTTTGTGACAACCAGCGTCAGCCTGCCGCAAATTATTGATCAGGGTGGTCTGGCCATTCCCGAGCAGTCAAACTTTGATTTACACCCCTCAATGGAAGATGTCATCATCCCGTTCCTCCCACCGTGGAATGTGAACGAATTTGAAGCTGAGCAACAGCAGTAGCAAGCCGTATCCTATAAGCAACGATAAGTCTCTAGCTTTTGGCTGGAGACTTTTTATTTATCCACAGAAACCAACAACCACATCGAACGCAAAGGCAGGTTGCCTGTTATGATGCCAGAGAATTACGACCCAACCAAGTTTGACCGACCATCGGTTACGGTGGATGTGGTCATTTTTTCTTTGGCCGATGACGCATTGCAGGTGCTGTTAATTAAGCGAGAATCCCCGCCGTTTGCCCAAATGTGGGCTATTCCTGGTTCATTTATCAAGATGGACGAGTCGCTGGAAGAAGCGGCCGTTCGTGCACTGGCCGACGAAACTGGGGTGGAAGATGTGTATACAGAACAACTCTACACCTTTGGTAAGCCCGGGCGCGATCCGCGTACACGCGTCATTACCGTGGCCTACTTTGCCCTGGTGCCTCATGATGCTATCCACCACAAGGCTGGGCGCGACGCCAGCGAAACGAGCTGGTTTGCCGTGTCTAAGCTACCCTCTTTGGCATTTGATCATGCTGAAATTGTAGAATATGCTTACCGGCGGCTGCGCTACAAGCTGGAATATACTTCAGTTGGCTTCCAGCTTTTACCTGATGTGTTTACCCTCACAGAATTGCAAAAAGCGTACGAAATTATCCTGAGTGAGCAGCTGGATAAACGGAATTTCCGTCGCAAAATATTAGCGGCCGAAATTTTGGAAGAAACCGGGGAAAAGAAAAAGGACGGCGAAGGCCGTCCAGCAATGTTGTATCGTTATCGGGAAGACGCGGTCGCAGAAGTAAAAACGCGTCGTCTGTTTCCGTAGGTGGGCACTCACTCCACCCAGAGTGATTTTGTCAGTTCAATCCCCAACACCACATCATCACGACCCACACGAAGCCGCATCGGCCCGTTAAATGGCGCTCGCCCCATAATTTCAAAATGAGCACCTGGCACCAGGCCCAGCGTTTTGAAATATTTGAGCCGCTCCGGGTCGTGCGTACGTACCCGGCTAACCACTCCCACATGCCCTACACCCAGATTCATAATGCAAACATCTTTAATTTCAGGTAAGTTGCCCTCTGCATCGGGGATAGGTTCGCCGTGTGGGCAGCGGGTGGGATAGTCTGTCATCTCCGCCATGCGCTCGCTAATGGCATCGTTTAAGCCGCGGCCCATTTCTTCGGCATGCTCGTGCGCTTCATCCCAGGTGAATCCCATCACATTTACCAGGAAGACTTCCAAAATGCGGTGGCGGCGCAGTTCACGCAGCGCCTCTTCACGACCGCGTGGCGTGAGCTCGATGCCCTGGTATGGCTTGTGAATGACGTAGCCAGCGTTGCGGAGCCGCTTCAACATGCGCGGCACGGCCGGAGCAGAGACATGCAGCCGTTCGGCCAGGCTGGTGGTGCTAACCGTGGGGGCATCTTCTTGCAGCCGATAAATTTCGGCCAGATATTCCCGCATTGCGACGCTGGGTTGAAAATCGTTGTCATCCATGATGCGATATTATCTCGATCTGGTTGGTGCTGCCAACTCTAGACGCAGAACGGCCGTTAACTTAGCACACTTTTCTCTAGTTCAGCCGTTGTTTGCTCAACGAGCGCCACCAGTTCTGAAAGCATCTCCGTGTCAAAGCGGAACTCGGCACCAGCGGAGGCAAACAGCTCGGGCAGCGTTTTGGTGCCACCCAAAGAAAGCGCCCGACGGTAGGCGTTTAATGCGCTAGCGCGATCAGTCAGACTGTTGCGCCAGACTTGCAGCGCGCCAATCTGCGCCATGCCATATTCAATGTAGTAGAACGGGGCAGTGAAAATGTGCGGTTTGCGGTGCCAACCCGTTTTGCGACTGACCTCGTGTCCAGTCCAATCCACGTCGGGGATGAAGCGCTGCCATTGCTGGTCCCAAGCCTCATCGCACAGGTTAGGGTCGGCTGCTTCTTGGGGATGCGTGTATACCCAATGTTGGAAAGCATCGACTACAGCCATGTAGGGCAAGAAGGCAATGATTCCTTCTAAATGTTCAATGCGAGCGCGGGCCGCCTGAGGTGAGGTGTAAAACCGCCATGCTGGGCCGAAAGATACGGCGAGGCCAGCAGCTCCATAGACATGGAAGCTACTTCGCAAAACTCCATAGGTGGATCGGTTTGCCAAACGAGGGGCAATTCGGCCGTTTCAAACACATGGAAAGCGTGTCCTGCTTCGTGGAGCATGGTTTGTACATCGTCGTGACTGCCGACGCCATTCATAAAAATATACGGCCGATTCCGCAACGGTAGCGAGCTGCAATATCCCCCCAACGCTTTGCCTGCCCGTGTATCTAGGTCCAATAGGCCATCTTCGGCCATCGTGGCAAAATAGCGGCTTAGTTGCGGGTCTAGCTGGTTAAAAATGTTGAGGGTATGCTGGATGAGCGCATCCTGGCCTTGATACGGCCGTAACGGATCTCCATGAGAATCATCTACCAGCACACCTTTTTCTGGCACCCAATCCCAAGGGCGCAAATGGCCGTAGCCCAGCCGAGTCCGCTTTCTCTCTAGAATGCGGCGAAGGGCGGGGACAACGGCCGTTTCAATCGCTTCATGAAAAGTCAGGCAATCTTCTGGGGTGTAATCAAAGCGCCCCTTTTCCCGAAAAGCGTAGGCCCGATAATCTGGCAACCCCGCGTTTTGGGCAATTTGTTGGCGCACCTTCAGCATCTGCCCATAAAGTTTGTTGAGTGGTTCGCGCTGGCTAAGCCATAAATCGGCAATTGTTTGCCACGCTTTTTGCCGCACATCGCGATCTTTATCGTTTAAGAAAAACGCCAGTTGGCTGAGATTCTTTTCTTCGCCATCCCAAATCGCCTGCAAACCGCCAGTAATTTTGTCGTATTCATTTTCCAGCTTAGAAACCTCGGTAAACAAGGGGACGTTTTCTTCGCGGAAAAGCTCGGCCTCGTTGCGCATGTTGCGCAGCACCAGGCTCATATCCTGCAAAGCCGCCTCATCAGCGTCAAAAGCCAGCAGCCGCTCTTTGAGGGCCTGTGCCGCTACCTGAGCCTCTGGAAACACATTATCAATCAGGTCCAGAAAGGCCTGCTCTTTTTCTTCATCGGCCGTGTCCAGAGATTTTTCAATGTAGATCAGCGAGGCGGCTTCGTAGAGTAACCGGGTGAGGTCGGACCAATCGGTAAGCCACTGACGAAGGTTGGTTGAGGTTAACGGCCGTTCCTGCAAATCGGCAAAGTAAGGAGCAAATGTCTCCCAACGGCGCGGATCAATAGTTTCAACTGACGAGGGAATTGCGAACGTATCCATCAGAAAATCTCCAGAATGAAAAAAAGCCCTTGCGTGGGCAAGGGCTTAAAAAACTTGAGGCGACGACCGGATTCGAACCGGTGATAAAGGTTTTGCAGACCTCTGCCTTACCACTTGGCCACGTCGCCGGAAACAAATCCGGCAGGCTTGCGGCCTGCCGGATGTTAGAGCGGGCAACGAGATTCGAACTCGTGGCCTTCTCCTTGGCAAGGAGACGTTCTACCACTGAACTATGCCCGCAAAGAGAATTGCTACAGTTATACCAACTGCTGATTCATTTGGCAAAGTCTTTTTACCAAACAATCATGTAAAAATATGCCAGGACCCAGGCTCGAACTGGGGACACCTGCATTTTCAGTGCAGTGCTCTACCGACTGAGCTATCCCGGCTAGTAAAGGGCTTTTTCAAAGCTCGCGAATTCTATCCAAAGGCCGTGGCCCTGTCAAGTGGGATGGGCGCATGGCAGGGCAAAAAGCGGCTTTGGTAAGAACGGACTATGGCTGAGAAACGGCCGTGTTTTATACAATGTTTACGCTTTTATCCAGATTTTCATATTGAGCAGTACAAATAAATCTGTGCAAGGAACCGTCATGGTATCAGAAAAAAATGGGTCGATAACGTTGCTCCAGATAAAAAATTAGCCGCCACACGACTCTGGCTGGCGCAAAAAATCGAAGCTTCTCTCCCCAAAAACATTGTGCTGGATCGCAACCCGCAGACAATTAAGCTCATTCAAGAGCGGTACAAATTGGCCCGGCAACACGCCAATCTATCCATCGCCCCCGCCGACGAAAGGCAGTTCTTTGAAGACCTGCTAGATGAAATTATGGGCTTTGGTCCGCTGGAAAAGATTCTGCATGATGACACCATAACCGAAGTGATGGTTAACCGCGCCGATTTGGTATATATCGAGCAAAAAGGCAAGCTCACCGAATCGGGGATCACCTTCGTGGATGATGCCCACGTAGAGCGCGTCATCCGCAAGATTATTGAGCCACTGGGCCGGTATGTTGGCAAAGATTCACCACTGGTCGATGCGCGACTGCCAGATGGTTCCCGCGTGAATGCGGTCGTTTCCCCTTGTGCCATCGACGGGCCAAACATCACCATCCGTAAATTTTCACGTAACCCGTTTGGCATTCAAGATTTGATCAAGTTTGGCAGCCTCAACCAGGACATGGGCGACTTTTTAGAGGCCTGTGTGCGCGCAAAACTCAACATTGTCGTTTCTGGCGGTACTGGCTCCGGGAAGACAACCTTGCTTAATGTCCTCTCCAGCTTTATCCCCGATGGTGACCGTATTGTAACCATTGAAGATGCGGCCGAATTGAGCTTATTGCAACGCCATGTGGTACGCCTGGAAACTAAAAAGCCTTCCAAAGCAGGCGACAGCGAAGTAACGATTCGCGATCTGGTAATTAACTCGCTGCGTATGCGCCCCGAACGCATTGTTGTCGGCGAGTGCCGTGGTGGTGAAGCGCTAGACATGCTGCAAGCGATGAACACTGGCCACGATGGTAGCCTGACAACCATTCACGCCAACAATCCGCGCGACACTATCTCCCGTCTGGAAACGTTGGTGCTCATGGCCGGTATGGATTTGCCGCTTTCTGTGGTGCGTAAACAGATTGTTTCGGCCGTGGATTTGATTGTGCAGCAAGCACGTTTGCGCGACGGCAGCCGCAAGGTCATCAACATCACCGAAATCACCGGCATGGAAGGCGAAACGGTGGTAATGCAAGATATCTTCAAGTTTGAAGAACAGCAAGGCAGCACTGAAGAAAAACTGGTTGGCGATTTTGTGCCTGGCGGCATGCGGCCCAACTGCGAACAGCGCTTACGCAACTTTGGGTTCAATTTGCCAGCAACGATGTTCATGGGCAACCGAAGTAGTGGCATGAACCGCCGAATGCGCTAACTGTTTCCTCAGACGCCGTGGTTTTTAACTTTAAGGAGAAGCCACGGCGGCTTTTTTCCTCTCTTTGCTAATCAATTGCATTAGCCCGCCAGAAAAAATCTCCCCACTCCTCGCACTGCTTTTTTGCCTGCGTTACAATGGGCAGATGAAAGTTTATCTAAACAGCATTGGTTGTCGCCTAAACCAAAGTGAAATTGAGACGATGGCTCGCCAGTTGTTGGCAGCGGGGCATGAGATTGTGACGGATACGGCCGTTGCCGACAAAGTTATCATCAACACCTGCGCCGTAACGGCCGAAGCTGCCCGCGACGCCCGCACCCAAACCCGCCGCATCCACCGCGACAATCCCAATGCCGAAATTGTCCTCACCGGCTGCTACGCCACCATTGCGCCCAATGAATTGAGCAAAGTGGAAGGCACAGGCCGGGTGATTGCCAACCAGCAAAAAGCCCAACTCGTGCAACTGCTAGACCCCAAAGCACGCATCGAGCTGCCTGTGTTTGACCAGGAGCCCGTGCTGCGCGAGTTTCTGGCGGGCAGCATGGGCGCCAACACCCGCGCCTTCATCAAGGTGCAGGATGGCTGCGACAACAAGTGTACTTTTTGCGTCACCACAGTAGCGCGGGGCGCAGGGCAAAGTCGTCATCTGGGCGACATCGTAAACGAGATTCAGGCACTGGCCGCCGCTGGCTACCAGGAAGCCGTGCTGACGGGCGTACATCTGGGCAGCTACGGCCACGATTTTGGCAATCAAACCGGCCTGCGCGACCTGGTACAAGCCATTTTGCAACATACCGACATACCCCGGCTGCGCCTCTCATCGCTGGAGCCGTGGGATTTAGCACCAGATTTTTTTACGCTGTGGCACAATCCGCGATTGCTGCCGCACCTGCACATGCCGCTGCAATCGGGCAGTGACAAGATTCTTAAGCGCATGGCCCGCCGCACCAGCCGGGCCAGCTTCCGCGAACTTACCGAAGCCGCCCGCAGCCATATTCCTGATCTAAATTTGAGCACCGATCTGATTGTGGGTTTCCCCGGCGAAACGGAGTCGGATTTTGCCGACAGCCTGGAGTATGTTGAAACGATCAACTTTGCCCGGCTGCATGTATTTAGCTACAGCCCTCGCCCAGAAACGGCCGCTGCCCAATTTCCCCAGCAGGTCAACGGCAAGGTTAAAAAGGAGCGCACCCGCCGCATGATTGAACTGGGCCAGCGGTTGAGCCACCAATTTCACCAGCGGTTTGTGGGGCAAACGCTAAACGTTTTGTGGGAAAGTACCATCGGCGCAGACAATGGCGGCCTGCGCTGGGCCGGGTATACAGACAATTACATCCGCGTCCAGGCCAACGGCCCAGCGGATTTATTCAACCGCGTTACGCCAGCGGATATTTTGAGGCGGCACCGGATGGGGTTTTGGGTGTGGTGAGTGGTGAAAAGTGAAAAGTTGAAAGTGAGAAGTGGAACGGTTTTACGGCCGTTGGAGAATTAAAATGGCTCAATTTAAAGTTGGCGATTCAGTCCGCGTGAAGTCCGGCGTGAAGGACCCCGATTTTCAAGTAGCGATTGGCGGTTGGCAGGGCCGCATCCTTACCCTGGCACCAGAAGAAAATCTGGCCGACGTTACCTGGGACAGCCTGACCCTGGCGCAAATGCCGAAAGAGCTGCTTGACCTTTGTTTCCGGGAGGGTACGCCATTGAGGGCATCACGCTGTCCCTCGATGAGCTTGAACCGGCTAAACCGCGTGACAAAGAAAAAGATATTCACAACATATTGGTGGAGATTTACGGCCGTTACGGCCTGGAATACCAATCAGAAATGGAGTCGCTTGTACTTTCGATGGCTAATTTAGCAGGCCTGTTTGAGGATGATGACGATGATTGGGACGACGAGGAGCCGGTCCAAATGTTTGACATCGAGCAGTTTTTTGCCGATCTAAAAATAGAGAGTACCAAAGAGCAGGCGCGGATTAGCAGCTGTTTTGCCCAGGGGCTGGAAGTTTACTACGATTATATTTATGGGTACCGGAAATACGGCCGTAAACCGGAACATCTCATCAACCAGCGTATGGGTGAACCGTACATCTTTGGCTTTGGTATGGTTGAAGCGCTGCGTGCCAAACGAGGCATCAAAGAGACCAGTAAACTGGCGATTTGCCAATATACGCTGCAAACGGCCGTGCCCGAAGAAGAGTACGGAATCCCACATGGCCTCATTGTTTTGGCCAGCTATTTGGCTGAAACAGGCTACCTGGAGGCCGACATATTCCGGGCCATCATGCAAATGACAAATCTGCTACGCCAATGGATCTGGCCCTGGCAAATTGAAGAAGCAGTTCAGCTTTCCAATTGGCTTATTCCCCAGGAAACAATCCCCGATAAAGAAAAGCTGTTTTGGCTCTGGCACTTGTCTATGCAACTAAATGAATTTGTTCATATGGGTAAAAAACTCGTGCATCATTGGCTAGATCATCCTGATTTAGCGAGCGATGTTAAAAAAGCGCTTGTGCAAGGGTGGCTGGATGAAGTGCGGCATTTGGGTACGCCACCTGCACCTTGGCGGTTAATGATGGCGCAAACCACCGGCAATTTGGATGAGGCGGAAAAAGCGTTGAAGGAGATGGAAGCGTCGCGTAAAGAGATAAAAGAAGTTAAAGCGATTATTGAGGAAGAGGCAAACCGGGATGTCTTAAGTAAACTGTTTTCGCGTGATCCGCTGTACCATTTCAGCCCGGAATTTGGTTATCTGTTTACACCTAACTGGCTGAAGCGCATTGCGCTGTTAGCGTTGGTGAAGTTGGGAGAAGATGCGTGGGAAACGGCCGTTCTCTACCTGGATTCCACCCGTGATTATGGTGCCGAAGCGCTCAACATGGGTGTAGCCGACATCATTGCCGAATACGCCGATGCCATACCACCAGAAGAAATTCGAGAGTTGATCGAAAAGGGAATTCAAATTCCGCAGGTGTCCTCGCGCAAAACGTTTTATCGCCTATCTACCCGGTTTTATGGCACAGAACTTTTGCAAAAAACGGCCGAAGACAACGCTGCCTCCATCCGCAACTGGGGCGCTAAAGAGCTGAAAAAGCTAAAGACCAACTGACCATTAAGAATTTACAATTCACCATTTACCATTAAAACGGCCGTCATGTACAGGCCGTCCATCTCAAAATTGTGGTATTTGGCGTAATATTCCCGCGTGCCGATGGCGCTGATGACCGCGATTTTGCCGTAGCCAGCGTTTTGCGCCATCTCCTTCGCTTTGTGGATGAGTTCTGAACCTAATCCCATGTGCTGCGCTTCACCGCTGCTGTCTTCCCCCAGGTTGAGCGCTGGGCCGTACACATGCACCTCGCGAATCATGGCGTGATTTTCCAGCTCCGGCAGCGGGTGGGGTGCGTCTTTGTGCGGCAGCGACAGCCGCAAGAAGCCCGCCAGCTTGTCATCATCTGTCTCAAAACTGAGAAAATGCTCCGTAGTGGCGTCAGTTTCGTACGTCTCGATGCGCAGTTCTACATCTTCGCGCTGCACTTTGTGGCGGCGCACCTCGCGGCAGCGGATGCAGTTGCACTGCAAGCCGCGCTCCGCCATGCGGTTCAGGGCAATCTGGCGCAGGTTGGCTTTTTTGTTGCCTGCCACCACGTTCGTCGTGGGGAAATCGCGGATAACGCGATTGAGGCGCACGTAGCGCGGCACCTGAACTTTGCAGGCTACCAGCAGTTCGGTCAGCGTTTCTTCATCGTAGGGATGGTATTCGCCACGCTGCCAGTAGTCGTACAGCTCGGCATTTTCCACCAGCATGGTGGGATACACTTTGAGTTCGTCGGGGCGTACGGCCGTATCCGACCAAATCTTGCCGAAATCCACCACATCACTTTCCGGCGTCGCCCCCAGCAGGTTAGCCATCCAGTGGCCGTGAATCTTGAAGCCCGCCAGCCGCAGCAGGCGGAAGGCGTCGCGGGTGCTTTGCACATCGTGGCCACGAGCGTTCAATGCCAAGACATGCTCATCCAAACTTTGGATGCCGACCTGCACTTTGGTGACGCCCAGGTAGCGCAGCCAGCGCAGCTCATCCACATCTACATGATCCTGGCGCGTTTCAACAACCAGCCCCACGTTGCGCCGGGGGCCGACGGCGTTTTTCTGCTGCGCCTCGACCAGCGTTTCGGAATCTTCGCCATTCATCGCGTCCAGGCAGCGCTTAACAAACCATTCCTGGTAGTCGCGGCGGTAGCTAGACCAGGTGCCACCCAAAATGAGCAGCTCGATCTTCTCGGCAGGATGGCCAATTTGCTCTAAAGCGCGGATGCGAGCGGCCGTTTGCGCATACGGATCAAAGCCATGACGTTCAGCGCGTTGGGCACCCGGTTCGTCGTGCAGGTAGCTTTTGGGCATGCGCACGTCGGTAGGGCAAAAGATGCATTTACCAGGGCACGGGTATGGCTTGGTAAGCACCGTTACCACCGTCACGCCCGCCTGGCTGCGGATCGGTTTCATTTGCAAGTGGGTGCGCGCTTCGGGGTCGAACTCGGCCCAACCGGCTTCACACAGCTCTTCGTACAGGCGGATGACATTACTTTTGGAAAGCCACGGTAAACCCTGACGAGCATATTCCCGCATGGTGTTTTGGTATTTTTTGGAGGTTAACGGCCGTTTCCCCACCAGTTCCGCCACCAATTCCAAAAACAGCGGCTCCTGCCCGGCGGCCAGCAGCACAGGTTCATTGCGTGACTGCCATTCAGCCACTTTTACCTGCACCTGATCCGGTGGAATTAAAACGTGTTTATCCGATTTCCGACTCATACAAAATCACTTGAACCAGGGCGCGTTGTTGATACGGCCGTTTCCAAAAATCTTTCCACATTATAACAAGGTCCACGATTGTGGACATTGCCGCTCATCTTGGCGTCAGATTTAGTACCCATCCGAATATGAGCCACAGAGTGCGCAGGGGATTTTGAGGCGAAGGTTCATTTCTCAGATTTCTCTTTTTCCTCTGTGGCTTTTTCGGATAGATTTTCCACACAAGCGCGCCGGTTCTCCGCGTTTTTAACCTGGCACCCTGTTTTAGCTATGCCTCCTGATACGCTTTCTCCAACGCTGCGACGTCTAGCTTGATCATCTCCATCATGGCGGCCATCACCGCCTGAACTTTTGCGGGGTTATCGCCACCGATCAGTTCCATGAAGCGTCGCGGTACGATTTGCCAGGATATGCCGAAGGGATCGGTAATCCATCCGCATTGCACGGGGGTAGCCCCGGCAGCCAGGAGCTTGTTCCAATATTCATCCACTTCTGCCTGATTTTCGCAATCTACGTAAAGCGAGAAGCCATCGGTGAATGTAAAATGTGAGCCGCCGTTGTAACCCATAAACTTTTGCCCGCCCACAACAAATTCGGCGGACATGACAGGGCCATCACTGCCATTGCGGGCAATCGTCTTGATTTCTGAGTCAGGAAATGTAGCTGTGTAAAACTCGATAGCCGCCTCCAGCTGATCGTTGAACATTAAAAACGGGGTTACTTTTGACATGTTTACTCTCCAATTTTTTTGATGATGGACTTGTGGTGGCTAGTTTTGCCCCACGCACGCCCTTCGGAAATTACGATTGCATTGTAACCAGCAGCCAGGGCGGTTGTCTTGTAAAAAATGGCAAAGTTATGCGGGATTTTTCTGCGGGGTGAGCTGGCCTGGCGTATGGCCAACAAACAGTTTGAGTGCGTGGGTCAGGTGGGATTGGTCCGTGTAGCCAAGCTGGTAGGCGGTATCCAGAATGGTGGCTCCATTCTGCAAGAGCGTTGAGGCTTGCAGGGCGCGCCTGGCCTGTTGAATTTGCTTTTGCGTCTGCCCGGTAGCGCGTTGAAAGCGATGGCGGACGGTTCGTGGGGCCATGTCGTGTGGCTGGCCTTGCAGAACGGCGCTTACCACCGAATCGCGTACCAGGATTTCATCTTTTATCAGCCGATTGACAAAAACTTCGGCATTTTCAAAGGTGGGGGAGGCCCAGGTTGCGCTTTTAAGCCAGAACGCCTGGCCGGTTGCCTCTGGCAGCGCTATCTCGCTGTTGAGCAAACGACTAAAGGGAAGGTGCGGCATGAAAACGCCCGGCTTAAATTTGAGCCAGAGTACTTCTGCATCTTTTCCCCAGGAGACATCGCCTGCCGAGGTGAAGGGCCCGGCAATGATGGGATGAAAGCTGCTATTTTCCTTGACAAAGACCATGTGCCAGCAATATTCAACCGGACGGATGGTACGGCCGTTACTCACCGTATACCCGTGGGTAACAGATTCAATATAGGGCGAATCTGAAGCGCGTTGCTCAAAAACAATGGTCATGGCTGGTCCTCTTGCAGTTCAGCGAGCAGAGCAAAAGATAGCCAGATTTTAGCACATGCGTTCGATTCCATCAACCGAGGATTATTCGACTTTTGACGATTTATTCACAACATTTGCTGGGCTTGTGGCCGATTGTCCACAACTTATCCACATTCATTATGATTAGTTGACTGTAGGAAGACTTGCAAATGTCCGGCGCTTATTTTTTAGCCTTAAAATAATTGATCAAATCGCCTGGGCAGTTTCCCTGTAATTTAAATTCATTCTCGAATTCTGATTCTTTCCTCGTCAACTATCCACAACTTACCTACCAGGGGTTCAGTTTCAACTGCTTGTAATAATTTCCGCATGATTTGCACGACATGAGGTTTATCATGTTGCCCTAGCCGAAGCACCACGATCCCAGAAAATTGTTCAGGCGGGTAAGTGCGAATATCCGCAAAATCCAAGTCTAGAGTCACAATGGCACGTTCTTCTTGGTGGCAAACAACCGCAAGGTGATTATCGGCTGCGCCCCCTAGATTCTGCTCTAAAACAGTTGCTGCATCATGACCGACTCCTCGCAACAAATCAGCCACTTCTACAGGTAAATTTTCATCAACTTTAAAGTTCACGAAGTTTCCTAGACGGGCATAGCCACAACTCTTTCGCGGGTTAGCTCAGCGGCATAAGAAATTGCAGCTTGTACAGATTCCGTCGTGAGAGAAGGGTAGCTTTGCAGAATTTCATGAACTGGCACACCGGCAGCCAGATTATCCAAAATAACAGAAACCATGATGCGGGTACCTTTGATACACGCTTTTCCGTGACAAACATTGGGATCAACAGTTATTAAATTTCGCCACGCCATCGTTTGCAGCTCCTTGTTAGGTTAGTTCAGCCATTAATTCTACCATAGTGCGCAAGGTCTCTACGTCGAAGACGGTGATGTTCATGGTGGTCACGGGAGAATCGAGCCAGAGCGACAGCCGCTCTTTTACGCGCTCGCGGGGGCCAACCAGGGCCACATCGTCGATGAGCGCACCGGGAACCTTCATCATCGCCATGCCTTTATCGCCCGCCAGGTACAAATCCTGGATTTCTTCGGCTTCCGCTTCGTAGCCGTAGCGACCCGCCAGATTGGTGTAGAAGTTTTTGCCTTTAGCGCCCATGCCGCCGATGTAGAGGGCCAGGAACGGCCGTAACATGTTGTACGCCACCTCCACATCATCGTTGATAACTACCGAAACAGTCGGGGCAATATCAAAATTGGCGATGCTCTTGCCGCCGCCAGCCTTGGCAAAACCCGCTTCGATGTGCGGCTTGTAGATTTCATCGTATTTGCTGGGGAAAAGAAGATGGGCAGCCAGCCGTCGGCGATTTCGGCGGTGAGCTCCACGTTTTGCGGACCGATGGCGGCTAGGTAAATGGGGATGTCGGGCGCAGCTTCCAACGTGCTTTTGAGCGGCTTGCCCAGGCCCGTCGCCCCTTTGCCCTGGTAGGGAATCTGGTACAGCTTGCCGTCGTACTGCACCGGCGCTTCACGTTTGAAGATGGCCCGGACGATCTCAACATACTCACGAGAGCGGGTGAGCGGACGGCCGTAACTCTCGCCATGCCACCCTTCCACCACCTGCGGCCCGGACAAACCCAGACCCATCAAAAAGCGACCGCCAGAAAGCTGGTTCAGCGTCATCGCCGTCATGGCCGCGTTGGCGGGGTGCGACCGGGCATCTGCATAATGGCCGTGCCCAGCTTGATGTTTTGCGTTTGCGCCCCCAGCCAGGCCAGCGGCGATACCGCATCGGAGCCATACGCTTCGGCCGTCCAGATGGCGTACACGCCCAGCCGATCCGCCTCTTTTACCAGTTCCACAGGCAGCTCTATCCGCCGCCCGGCGTAACCCAACATGATTCCTAAACGCATAACACCCTCCGTAATGGTCAATGGTCAATTTTTAATGGTGAATGGGTTTGAAGGTGCAACGCACTTTTGAAAGTGCGTCGCACCTGTGGTGAAGGAATTGTACCAAAACATAAACCACTCGTCTGGCAGAAGATGGCGGCTTGCACAAACTCGCGGACGAGCCACGCTAAGAGGTAAGGATGGTGGGCGGGCAAGAAGAAATAGCAAGTGGGCTGCGGAACCAAGACCACTGTAAGAGCTTAAAAGGTTTTTGTGCCGCTCATTTTTATGAAATTTTACTGGGTATTGCTCTGAAACTTTTGATTTGCTATGATGTCCGAGCGAGTTCAGTTTCTAGGCAGCCGCGTAACCAATAAAGCCAGCGACTTGTCGCAAAGAAAAGCAATTATTCAAGTTAAATATGCAAGGTCATCCGTAAAAGCCACTGAACTCGCGCTTCATGGAAAGCGGATGGCCTTTTAGTTTCTCGTTGATCAAGATCAATTACAACAAAACAGTAGGAGGCAACTATGGACTTCATTGATCGCATTCAACAATTAGCCAATCGCATCCCACAGCAAATGGAACATTGTCAAACTGAAGAGGCAACAAAAAACGCTTTGGTGATGCCCTTTATCAACGCTTTGGGTTACGACGTTTTTAACTTGGGGGAGGTCATTCCAGAATTTACAGCAGATATTGGCATCAAGAAAGGGGAGAAAGTTGATTATGCCATCATGATGGATGGCAAGCCCATTATGCTTTTTGAGTGCAAATGGGCCGGATCAGATCTCAACAAGGTGCATGCGTCACAGTTGTTCCGGTACTTTAACGCCGTGCAGACAGTACGGTTCGGAATACTGACAAACGGAATTATTTACCGCTTTCACACCGATTTAGATTTTTCAAATCGCATGGATGAAAAGCCTTTTTTGAGTTTAATATGATGGCTTTTCAGGATAGGGACATTGTTGAACTTAAGAAAGTTCACAAAGTCCGCGTTTAACCTCGATGAGATCATCACAACAGCCAGTGAATTAAAATATACGGCAGCTATCAAGAAAATTTTGTCGGCTGAATTTGAGTCACCGTCAGACGAATATGTTACCTTTCTGACCCGACAAGTGTACTCAGGAAAGATAATGCAAAGCGTACGCGACCAATTTTCAGAAATTATTCGCAAAGCTATGCGTTCTTTTATGAATGACAAAATAAATCAACGCTTGAAGCAAGCCATTGATGAAGATGTAGTATTGCCTCAGACTTCCACTCCCGTAACAGAATCTGAGGAAGAAGTCGAAGCAGATAGCGAACTAGAGCGTAAAGCCGAAATCCACACCACAGAAGATGAAATTGAAGGCTTCTTTGCTATCAAGTCGATCCTTCGAGATACCATTAATGTCAAACGCGTTCACATGCGGGATACAAAAAGCTACTGTGGCATTTTATTAGATGACAATAATCGCAAGCCTATCGTTCGTCTGAGATTCAATCGAGACCAGAAATATCTGGCCCTGATAAATGAAGATAAAAGTGAAAACCGGGTGCCGATAGAAACTGTTGATGATATTTATAGTTATGCAACCCAAATTATCGAAACAGTTAATCACTACGTTTCCGAGTAAATACGCCGTTTTGTGGATTAGAAATTGATCGATCAGCTAATACGTGGGCAGGCCGTGTGCCTGCCCAATGTTCCCTTTACCCCTCATTCTCCCATCACCAACAAAACCTTGCCGCCAGACATCGCTGCCTCGTACTCGGCGACCGCTTGCGGTGCCTGGGCCAGCGGATAGCGTGCCCGCACCTCGGTTTTGAGCGCGGAGAGCAGCAACGTTTGCGCCCGCCGCCACATTAGTAGACTCTGCAAGAAGTTCTTCTGCCCCACCCAGCGCGTCAGCCAGAAGCCATCCACCGACTTGTCCTGAAAAATCAGCCCGCCGGGATTGAGCGCCACGTCTTTCTGCGCCAGGTTGCCGTACACCGTCACCCGGCTGTGGTCCGGCATGGCGGCCAGCAGCCGCTGCGGCGTTTCCCCGGCAATGGCGTCAAACGCCAGCCGGATTTTTTGCCCGTGACACAGGTCACTCAGTTCTTCGGCAAAGGTGGCGCTGCTGCTGTTGAGCACAGTGCGCATGCCTTGCTGTTTAAGCTGAGTCACTTGCTCCGCCTGCCGCACGATGTTGATGACTTCGATCCCTTCTTGCTGGCCCAAACGGTGCAGCATCAGCCCCAGAGCGCTGGCCCCGGCAGTGTTTAGCACCGCTTTGTGGCCCCCTTTTTGGCGCTGTCGATGAGGGCAACGGCCGTTAACGGATTCACCACCGACATCGCCCCTGTTCCAAACTCACTGCGCCAGCCAATGGCAGGGCGTAGTTCACCGAGGTAACAGCATATTCCGCCCACAACCCCTCGCCGTGCTGCTGAGTCACGCAGGCCACGCGCCGCCCCAGCAAAAAGCGGCCCATCAAGCCAGTCTCACGCCCCACAGCCACCACCGTGCCGGAGCCTTCAAAGCCGGGGATGGTGGGCAGCGTCTTTTGGAAGCCGTAGCGTCCTTGCAAAAAGCTCAGGTCGGATGGGTTAATCGGGGCGGCGGCTACCTGGATGAGCACATCCTGTGGCCCAGGTTGAGGCACGGAGCGCTGCACCACGCGCAGCCCCGTCGCACCCTCGTACGATTCAAGCAAAACGGCCGTCATTTGTTCAGGAATTTGGGTCATGTTTACCTCCAAGACGGCCGTTATCATACTCACGAACGGCGCGATTGACGATTGTGCTCCAAATTTTGGGTTGACAACGGCCGTCTCCCGATGTTAGCATGTGCGCCATGAATCACTTCTCCTGGTTAGCCGTCCCTATGACTTATCAGATTTGCGCCACCAAACGCGCCGCTGACCGCTGCCGGGGAAGAAACATGAGGCATTAACCAAACGATTCTCTAAAACACCCAAAGCACGATAAGCAAGGCGCGATTTGAACAAAATCGCGCCTTTTTTGTTTTCAGAAGCAACGACATGAGCATGGACTCAACACCACGAATGCAAATCAACAGATTTCGCAGATTCACCAGATTTCTCCAAATCTCTCTGTGTAACTCTGTTCTTCTCCGTGTAGCTCTGTGTTCCGTATTTTTGAAGGAGGTATTGTTTGATGACACAGAAAAGTGGTAACGGCCGTTCCCATCTGGCGGTTCAGGTGCAGGGGCTGGGCAAGACGTTCAAGCTCAAGCAGAAGACGCCCGGCGTCATGGGCAGCTTACGCTCGATTTGGAAACCGATCACGCGGGAAGTAACAGCCGTTTCAGACATCAGTTTTGAGCTGGAGCGCGGCGAGCTGTTGGCCTTCATTGGCCCAAACGGAGCGGGTAAATCGACCACCATCAAGATGCTCACTGGCATCCTGTACCCCAGCGAGGGTCAGGCGAGCGTGATGGGCTACACGCCGTGGCAGCAGCGTCGCCAGATGGCCTACCAGATCGGCTCCGTCTTTGGCCAGAAGCCGCAGCTTTGGTACCACCTGCCGCCAGAAGATACCTTTCGCCTGTTCAGCCGCATCTACGAGTTGGACGAAGCGGATTATCAACGGCGACGCGGCTTTTTGGTAGAAGCGTTCCAAATTCAGGAGTTCTTGCAGACGCCCGTGCGCAAGCTCAGCCTGGGACAGCGCATGAAGTGCGAGATTGCCGCCTCGCTGCTACACGGCCCGCGCATCATCTTTTTGGATGAGCCGACGATTGGACTGGATGTGGTGGCCAAGCAGCAAATCCGCCACGCCATTCGCTACCTGAACGAGACGGAAAACGTGACGATTTTCCTTACCAGCCACGACGCGGGCGACGTGGAGAGTTTGTCCAAGCGGGTGATTGTGATTAACCACGGCCGTATTATTTTCGACGGCCGTACCTCCACCCTCAAACGAGATTACCTGACGCAGAAAATCGTGGACGTGCGCTTTGCCGAGCCGCTGGAAGAAGAATTTGCCCTGCCGCAGGTCAGCACGCTCAAGCAGGGTACTTACGGTCTCAAGCTGGCTTTCAACAGCCGGGAAGTGCCGGTGGAACAGGTGATGCAGCAAATCATCGCCACCAAACCCTGCCTGGACATCACCATCACCGATCCGCCGCTGGAAGAGATTATTCGGGAGATTTACCAGAATTAGGAGATTAGAGATTGGAGATTGGAGATAAGCCCAATCTCTAATCTCCAATCTCCGGTCTCCGCATAGCTGCGAGTAAAACTATGAATCTACCTTTGCAAAACACGATTAGAAAATACGGCACCATCACGCTGACTAATCTGCAAAACCAGCTGGCCTATGCCTGGGATGCCGCGTCGCGGTCGGTGATGATTATGCTGTTCATGTTTATTTTTGTGCAGTTGTGGACGGCCGTTTACGAAAACAAAGGCACGTCCACCATTGCCGGGCTGACGCTGGCCAACACCATCTGGTACTTTCTTTTTGCCGAGATGGTGGAGCTGGGCAAATTCCGCCACGATCAGACCATTTCTGACGAGGTGAAGGATGGCTCCATCGCCTACACGCTGGTACGGCCGTACAACTACCTGGCCTATCATTTTGCTAATGGATTGGGGGAAACGGCCGTAAAAATGGTGCTCATCTTTTTGCTGGGTGCGCCCGTGGCCCTTTACTTTGCCGGATGGCCGACCGTTTACCTGCCGGGGCTGCCCGCCACCCTGCTAGTGCTGCTGCTTGGCCTGCTCATCGACTTTTTGCATGGCCAGCATGATTGGGCTGATGGCCTTTGTGATGGAAGACACTTTTTCGCTGCGGCTCATCTACCAGAAGCTAATCTTCATTCTGGGCGGGCTGCTCATCCCGGTGGATTTTTGCCGGGCTGGCTGCAAACCATCGCCCGCGTCTTACCCTTTAACCTGACCACCTACGCCCCGGCCAAACTGTTTGTCGCCTTTAGCTGGTCGCAGTTTGGGCAGCTGCTGGCCTGGCAGATTGGCTGGCTGGCGCTGCTGAGCCTGCTGCTCTGGCGGCAATATCGCTGGGCATCGCGGCGGCTGGCCGTGAATGGCGGATGAACGGTGAACGGTAATCAGTGGTCGGTAATCGGTAAACGGTGAACCGATAACGGATTACCGTTTACCGATTACCGTTAACGGAGGAACATATGCAAAGACTCAAAACAGAACTCTCATTCTTGAAGGCGCTCATTGGCGTGAACCTTTCCTCGGCGATGGAGTATCGTGCGAGCTTTATCAGCCAGATTTTGGGCATGATGATCAACAACGGCATCTACTTTGTCTTTTGGCTGATCTTTTTTGACCAGTTTGGCGCGGTGCGCGGCTACGCTATGGAGGAAATTTACCTGCTGTTTGCCGTGGCCACGCTGGGCTACGGCATTGGCTACATGTTTGCCGGGAATGTGGGCCAATACCTGGCTTACCTTATTGCCCAGGGGCGGCTCGATTATTATTTGGTGCTGCCCAGGCCGTTGTTGCCCCACGTCATTTTCTCTCGCGCATGGTGGTTTCTACCATTGGCGATGTCACCTTTGGCCTGCTGGCGTATCTGTTCACCGGGCGCTTCCATCCGGTGGAGATTTTGCTATTTCTGGTTTGCTCTTTGCTGGCCGGGGCCATTTTTGTGGGCTTTTCGGTCATCAGCGGCTCGCTGGCTTTTTTCATGGGCAATGCCCAATACGTCAGCCAGCAGATGACCAATGCGCTGCTGACGTTTGCCCTGTATCCCATCACCCTGTTTTCTGGCGGTGTGCGGGTGCTGCTCTTCACATTGCTGCCAGCGGCGTTCATTGCGGCCGTTCCGGTAGAGATTATTAGCACGAGAAACGGCCGTCTTCTCCTTTGGCTGGTTGTGGCGGCCGTGGTGGTGTGGGTGTTGGCAACGGCCGTTTTCTACTTGGGGCTGCGTCGTTATGAGTCGGGCAGTGCGATTAACGTGAATATTTAAACGGCCGTTCTTATGCACTCTACATGGAGGGGTGGGGTGCATAATTCTTTGTTTTGAGTTTCAAAGAAGGCTTATGATCTCAAATTTGGCCCACTCTATATCTGGGGCTTCAGACGCAAGGAGCAACAAAAGTTCGTCCAGTTGATTGGCACGATGGGTCTGCTCGATCAGATCGCGAAAATGATCAATTTTTCTGTCACCGGACAGATTATCATAATCGATCCGACCAATAAGAATGTTTTTCATATCATCTTTGGAAAACCTTTTATCCATTGTCTCTAAAAGGGTGCGAAAATGACTATTAGCTCTGAGGAATACACTTGTGAAATCAGAATGGTCGGTCGTTTCCTGAAAATTATTAGCCACAAGATCGTAGAGGTCTTGGGTCATTGTGTACATGTGCTTAATTTTAGAGTGCCGCACAATAATATCTGCTTTAACTAAAGGCTCAATGTCTAGAGGCTCGAAATCTACATATTCGCGAGGGTAAGCTTTAAATTGTATGCTAGGAGGATGACGAGCATCTACGGTTCCTGCGGTTAGCGTGAAACTGAAATTTTCTGGTGGCTCCTCAGGGTTTAACTCTAGTGATTTATGAACTAAATATGTAGCAAGTTCTCTCTGGTTTTTGTTAATTTTGGAATATTAATGTTTAGAGTTCCAATAACGGCCGTTTCTCGAAAATTGTTTTCTATAATTTGATAAGAAACCGGCTCGATCTCGATCTCCCATATATCAATAAATTTGTGTGGAGAAATTTTAGCGGAAAAAGCATATCGCGCTCTGTGTCCAGGCCCAAACCATTCTTGTTTATATTCTTGGATTGTTAAAAGCCTTTCCCAGCTAGGCTTTTAAGCCTGGCTCTGGTCAAAAGCGTCGGTAACACTTGATTTTCAAGAAGGTCGATTGATGGGGATGAGTCCACCAAATCTTGAAACCATCACCTGGAATTGATTCGATCATCCAACGAAATAAATCTTTCTGACTTTGCGATAATTTGCCTGACACTTATCATTCCTGCCTGGAAAAAACGGCCGTTTCCCAACTTAACAACTCGCTTGCACACCGCCACCCTGATAGCCTCACGAATTCACCAGCGTACCTTCGTTGTGTAAAAACACAGTGTCGCTAGTGTCTGGCCAATTATAACGGCCGTATTCTCAAAACAAAAAGCTCCACCAAATTGGCGGAGCTTTTTTGTGCCCTCACGGAGATTCGAACTCCGGTCTTAGCCTTGAAAGGGCTACGTCCTGGTCCCCTAGACGATGAGGGCAACGGGCGAAATTCTATCATTCTGCGGCAGATGGGTCAAGAAACTTGTACAATTCGGTATGGAAAACGATTGGATTGTGCGCCCGCCCCAATTGAGCGACGTGGATTCGCTGCTGGCAATTGCCACGGACGTTTCCCAACCCAATGCGCCCATTAAGGCAATCTCAACGCGGCAAATAGACGGCCGTTTCTGGACCCTCACCCACAAAAACCAGCCGATCGGTTATGCGGTGCTGCTGCCAATTCCTGGTTTACCACATTTGTTTGAGCTTAGCGGTGGCGTTGCGCCCCGATTTCAGCGCCAGGGAGCAGGTAGCTTTTTGTGGCGGGCGGTGCAAGAAGCGGTGAAGGAAACGGCCGTTCAGCAAATCACCTTTACCACCGATGATCTGGCCAGTCCAGCAGCGCTCTTTTTGCAGCACCACCAGTTTGAACTGGAACACGAAGAGTGGACGATGCAGCTGGAAAATGTGGCAACGGCCGTTTTCAATCCATCATCTCTGCCTGGAAAATTGCAAAGAGTGGGTCAGGCAACGGCCGTTCGCACCCTGCCCCAGCTCTACGAACGCAGCTTTGCCCATACCCCCTGG
This sequence comes from Ardenticatenaceae bacterium, assembly GCA_020634435.1. Taxonomy (GTDB): domain Bacteria; phylum Chloroflexota; class Anaerolineae; order Promineifilales; family Promineifilaceae; genus Leptofilum. The sequence goes on from JACKBS010000005.1 coordinate 564,809, forward strand.
TTCCAACCGTACTCCGCTGCCGAAGTGGCTGCCACCTGGGAGCCCACCGATGAGTTCATCACCTTGCAAATGGACAACCAAACCGTCGGTTTTGTCTGGCTACACATTGTCGAGCCGGGTGTCGCCCAGCTGGAGCCGGTGGGCATTGTGGAGGAGAAGCAAGGGATGGGGTATGGCCGTTTTCTACTCACCAGCATGCTACAAACCCTGCAAACTCGCGGCATTCAAACTGTCTCTCTGGGCGTGTGGGCGAATAACAAAACGGCCGTTCACCTCTACCACTCGCTCGGCTTCCGCCACGTCAGCAGCAGCTACAGCCTCACCCACAGCTTTAGCCCTAGATGAGTCCTTCCCTAGAACAATCTTTACGATTTCCCTGAACCGTCTTACAATGAACTCGTAAACGGATTACCGATTACCGTTTACCGATCACCGACAAAACGCCGTATTTGCTATTTAAAAATGGAGAAAAAGCATGTTCAAAGATATCGCTGACGTGCGTCAAAAGCTTGGCCAACAGCAGTACATCGCTTCTGAAGAAATAGGCACTGTGGTTTTTCTGGCCCATGCCCTCTGCAAACCAATTTTAGCCGAGGGGCCAGCCGGGGTCGGTAAAACAGAGTTAGCCAAAGCGTGGGCTCAGGCCACCGGAATGCCGCTCATTCGCCTGCAATGCTACGAAGGCCTAGACGAGAGCAAAGCTCTGTACGAGTGGGAATATGCCAAGCAAATGTTGTACACCCAACTGCTGCGCGACACCTTGCGCAACGTCCTGGGGGATGTCAACTCTCTGGCCGAAGCCGCCAGCCGTTTGGCCAATGAAGAGGATGTCTTTTTCTCCGAAAACTTCCTCCTCCCGCGCCCCCTCCTCACGGCGCTCACCGCCGACGAACCGGTCGTCCTGCTTATCGACGAAATTGACCGCGCCGACGTGGAATTTGAAGCCTTCCTTCTGGAAGTGCTGAGCGATTTCCAGGTCAGCGTGCCGGAATTGGGCACCATCCACGCCAAGCACCAGCCAATGGTGCTGCTCACCAGCAACAACACCCGCGAACTCAGTGAAGCGCTCAAGCGGCGCTGCCTCTACCTGCATGTGGATTACCCCTCGCAGGATGCCGAGCTGGAAATTGTCCGCCTCAAGGTGCCTGATCTCAAACCAGCCCTGGCACAGCAGGCAGTGGCTGTGGTGCACCAACTGCGCAACATGGACCTGCGCAAAATGCCCAGCATTAGCGAAACGCTCGACTGGGCGCGTGCCCTGGTCACACTCAACGCCAGCTCAATCGACGAAAAGACGCTCACCAACACCCTCACCGTTCTGCTGAAATACGAAACCGACGTGCAAAAAGCGCGGCGCATGATGGGCAGTGGTGACGAGGGTGGACGATACGGCCGTTATAATCGGTAATCGGTGGTCGGTAATCGGTAAACGGTTTTAGTCTTTAAAAATTAGTTGGGAAAGGTGTCATTTCGAGGTCCCCGAGAAATCTTTCTACTTGGCAAAACGAAAGATTCCTCACTCCGAAGACAGCCTGCCCTGAGGCTCTCGAAGGGTTCGGAATGACAACTTTGTTACCTATTTTATTTCTTGAAGTGCAATACCGATTACGGATAACCGCTTACGGATTACCACGTTCGGAGAACGAAGATGGATAACCGAGTTGTAGAATTCATTCGTGGGTTACGCGCCGCCGGGGTGCGGGTTTCACTGGCGGAATCGGTCGATGCCTTGCACGCTGTCGAAACGTTGGGCATCACCAATAAAGAAGTGTTCCGCTCGTCGCTGCGTGCCACCCTGGTCAAGGAACACGATGATTTTGCCGCCTTTGAGGAGCTGTTTCCCTCTACTTTGGCAGTGGCGGCCCACCCCTGCAAAGCGCCTTGGAAGATATGAGCGCCGAAGAGCAAGAAATGCTGCAAATGGCGCTCAGTGCGTTAAGCGGCCGAATGCAGCAGCTGCTCGATTGGCTTTCCAGCGGCGAAGGACCCACAAAAGAGGAGCTAGAAGAAATGGCGCGCCGCGCCGGGGCCGAATGGGCCAACAACTCGCAAGAAGGGCGCTGGGTCACCCGGCGCATGCTTCAGCAGATGGGCTTTGCCCAACTGGAAGAACAGATGCAGCAGCTCTACGAGAGGCTGCAAGAGATGGGCATGAGCCAGGAAGCCATCGAAAAACTGATGGGCGTGGTGGAAGCCAACCGCGAAGCCCTGGCCGAGCAGGTGGGCCAGCGCGTGGGCCAGCAAATTGCCGAACAGCGCGCCAATCGCCCCGAAGATTTGCACGGCTCAGACCTGATGCACAAGCCCCTGCAATCCCTCACGGAAGAGGATACCAACCAGCTGCGTAAAGAGGTGCAGCGCCTGGTAACGCAAATGCGCAGCCGGGCGGCGCTGCGACGTAAGCGGGGCAACAAAGGCAAATTCGACTCCAAAGGCACCATCCGTGCCAACCAGCGTAACGGCGGCGTGCCCATCGAGCTTAAGTTCAAGAAAAAGAAGCTTAAGCCCAGCTTGGTTCTCATCTGCGATGTCTCCACCTCTATGCGCTCTGTGGCTGAGTTTATGCTGCGGCTGACGTACGAACTGCAAGATCAGGTGGCTCGTGCCCGCAGCTTTGCCTTTAACTCCGACATGCACGAAATCAGCGTCACGCTCTCTGGCAGCCGGGCCGCCGATGCCGTGACCCAGGTGCTGTACGACATCCCCCCGGCTACTATGCCACCGATTTGGGCAACAGCTTAAATTCGTTCTACAAAAACTGGCTGGATGCGGTAGACGGCCGTACCACCGTCGTCATTCTGGGTGATGGGCGCAACAACTACAACTCGCCGCGCATTGACTTGATGAAGGACTTGCAGCGCCGTGCCAAGAAGCTGGTCTGGTTTAACCCCGAGCACCAGGGGCAGTGGGGCAGTGGCGACAGCGACATGCTGGAATATTACCCGGTGTGTGATTCGGTCAGTGTGGTGCGCAATCTGGCGCAGTTGGCAACGGCCGTAGATCGCCTCCTCTCTGACGCCTAAAACAGCCACCCGTAGCCGCGATTTCTTCTCGCGCAATTTGGCGCAGTAAGAAACTGCGGCTACAGGCTTAACTTCTTTGATTTATCCCCCAATCTTCGCGTTTGCTGCCTCAATGGCCGGGATCAGCCGGTTCAGGCTGTCGTTGATGCCGGTGCGGGCGGCTCCGTAGTTCAGGCCGGAAATACCACCGCCACCGTTATCACACAGGCTGTCGATGCTTTCGTTGGTCACCAGGAAGTTCTCCACGGCGAAGATGTAATCGTTGTAGATACCTGACCAGTCGTCGGGCACGCCGCTGTAGGTGGCACTGCGAATCGCATCGTCGTAATACCCTTGATACTCGGCACAGGTGCCACCCTGACCGTTGTACAAACGGTCCAGTAGGCCACCTTCCTGCTCAATGGTTGAACGTACGCTATTCATGCTGTCACGCAAGGCAGTGGGGCTAAAGGCGATGGGATTCGGCCGTACGGGTGCGGCTGCCGGAGCGGGTGTCGCGGTGGCCGCTACCGGAGCCAGTCCCAACGTAATGTCATCCCATAGGGATTCGATATGAATGGCATTGTTATCATTATTGAAGAGGGCCACCTGCAAAATGACCGTTACGCGGTCGTTTGTAGCAACGGCATCGACAGAAATAAACTGCCAGACGTCCAACGGCCGTACCCAGCCCGAACAAATAGTGGTCGGCAGCTCAATGGCATCATCGCCAAACGAGTTCAGGCAAATGCGCCCACGAATATCCGCGGGATTCACCGAAATGCTGCGATCCTCCTGGGTGCTGGACCAAACCTTAAACCAGCCACCCGCCCGGTAGGTGGTCCCCGTCGTGATGTTGTTACTCACCCGCTGCCAGATACGACCGGCCCCTTTTAGCGAGCGTGCTCCAGAATGAATAAACAGCGGTTGGCTGTCTGCCGTATGAAACGAAAAATGAGTGTTGCCATTGGGGCTTTCCCACGGCTGGTAACCAACCTCAAAACCAGGGTTTGATAATAAATTGGGGCCAGCCGGGGCGGGTGCGGGTGGTGGCGCAGCTACAGGTGCAGGTGGTGCAGTGGTAGATGTAGCCGGTACGGCCGTCGCCGTCGGCGCAGTGGTTGGTGTTTCCGTTGGCACTTCAGTAGGCGTGGCGGTATCTGTGGCTGTCGGTTCTGGCGTATCGGTCGGAACGGCCGTTGCCGTTTCAGTCGGTAGCTCCGTGGCAGTTTCGGTTGGCATGGTGGTGCTGGTGGGCGGAACGGCCGTATCAGTCGCTACTTCCTCGGGAACGGCCGTTGCCTCCGCTACCTCAGCGGCAGGGGTATCTTGACAGCCAAAGAGAAAAAACAGCGTGCAAACAAGTACAATGCGGGTAACGATTTTCATTGATGATCTCCCTCAAAATGGTCACTAGATGGGCATCATTTTAGCACAACGCTGAGGGTGCATGCAGGATGAAAATCATTTTTACGGGTGGCAAATGCAACAAACGGCCGTTCGCCACGTATACATCTTTATCGCCACTGTTCAGGGACAACAGTGGCTTTATTTGGGTCAATTGTCCCGGTGGAGGCTGGTCATGATTTGTAACTCTTCCCCATAACGATTCCCTACTTATTGCTCCGTTTTCGACTTATTAACGGCCGTTTGTATATACGGCCGTCTTTTTTGTTTGCAACAAGGAGTTGTGAATCATGAAGCTTAATTGCCCTAAATGTGGCACCGAAATTTTGGCTGAAAATATGAACCTGGAGCGCATGGTCGCCAAATGCACCAACTGTCACTCCATCTTCACTATGGCCGATCAGCTAAAGACAACCAATACAAACGCAAAGCTGCCAGCACCGCAGCCCAGCAAAGTGGTGCTAGAAAATCTTGGCGGTGGGCTAAGGCTGCATTGGACCTGGTTCAGCTGGCAAATCCTGATGATTACGGGTTTTGCTATTTTCTGGAACGGCATCCTGTTTTTTGGCTTTGGCGGAGCCATGTTGAGTGATGGCGCGAGCCCGTTCACCATCTTTCCGCTCTTCATCCTGCCCCATTTTTGGGTGGGCCTGGGCATGATTTACTATGCCCTCACTGGCTACATCAACAAAACAACCGTGACGGTCGATTATGGCCAACTCACGGTGCGGCATGGGCCTTTGCCCTGGTGGGGCAACAAAAGCCTTGAGCCAGTGCACATTGTGCAGCTTTACACCAAAGAAAATCGCTCTAGCTATCGGAGAAACAACTATTGGTCGGGAAATTTTGAACTGCATGCCATCCTGAAGCAGGGCAAGCATCAAAAGCTGCTGTCTGGCCTAGATTCTTCCGAACATGCTCTTTTTGTGGAGCAAACCATTGAGGAACAGTTGGGCATTGAAGATTATCCCGTGCGTGGTGAATACGGCCGTTAGCCAGAAACGCCGCAATTTTGTGCAAGACAACAGGCAGGGAACCATGTTAAAGTAACCAGGTTCAACAGCAGGAAAAGCAAGTCGGACAATAAAAATGGTCGTGAACGATAGACGCAAATTTTGGCATAACCCTCAGCTTGATGTGCGCTTGATGCATGCCTTTCATCGAGAATATGCCTACCCGCGCCACGGGCACGACCATTTTGTCATTTGCCTCATTGAGCACGGCGTCCAATCGTTTACCCACAAAGGCACCAAATATATGTTACCCGCCCAGCGGATTGATCCTCATCAATCCGGGTATTGTGCATACCGGTGCACCCGCCTCGGCACATGGTTTTCAGATGCGCTGCATTTATCCTACGGAGGCCCACATGCAAACGGCCGTTACCGAACTCACCGGCCACCCCAACGCCGTACCCTTTTTCCGGGAAGTGCGCATAGATGATCCCGCCGCCAACCACGACATTTGGGCCTTGCACGATGCCCTCAGCCAGAACGAAGACCCATTGGAAGCAGAGTCCAGATTTATCGCCACGCTGGCTCAGCTCATCAAACGATATGGCGAGGTGCGTCCCGCAGAACGGCCGTTGGGTCAGGAACATACGGCCGTACAGCAAGCCAAAAACTACCTCGAAGATCGCTTCGACCAGCCCGTTAGCCTGAATGAACTGGCCGAGCATGTCGCCCTCAGCCCGTACTACCTGCTGCGCGTCTTTCACGCCGAAGTCGGGCTGCCACCCCATGCCTACCTGCAAGATTTGCGTATTCGCCACGCCCAGCGGCTCATTGAGCTAGGCACCTCCTGGCTGATGCCGCCCTCGCCGTGGGCTTCAGCAGCCAGAGCCATCTTACCCGCCGCTTCAAACAAATCGTGGGGATGACTCCAGGGCAGTATGCCAGGCAAATTCACCACACGGGAGTCTGGCGATGACGATCCAACTGGCCGTGGCCTGGTTTTTCACCTTCTTCCCCATCACCATCAGTCCGGGGGGCTAATTAATTTGCTGCTCGTCCACTTCGGCGCAGGTAGGTGCCCGCCGCACCCTGCCACTGATGTGGGGCATCGTCACGGTGTTTGCCCTGCAAATCATCGTTATTGCCGTGGGCATTGGGCAGATACTTTTTCGCTTTCCGCAGTTGTTTACCATCTTCAAGATTTTGGGTGCCCTCTACCTTTATTACCTGGCGTATAAATTCTTCCGCTCGGCGGGCCTTAAGCAAACCAATGGCCAGGTTCGGCTGGGATTTCGTGAAGGGGCAATGCTGCAATTTTTCAACGCCAAAGCGTTAACCGTGCCGCTTATCATGTACACCCAATTTCTTGATCCGGCCACCTCAACCTTAGCCCAAATGGTTATCCTATCGGCAGCGCTGGCGGCACTGATCATCGCATCGGCAGCTTGCTGGCCTGGGTAGTAGGCGGCAGCCTGCTCCAGCGCGCCTTCCAATCCGAGTTTGGCCAAAAGTGGCAGGGCAAAATCTTCGGCGTACTCCTTGCCGCCGTCGCCACCTGGATTTTAATTCGCTAAAATCCACTCTTGACGAGCCAATCCAGGCGAGGTTTTTATCAGCAGATTGCATAGAGTTTGGATCATAAATCTAGGCAATCTGCGCTGGTGCGTTAAGCGCGAGTTTGGCGGGCAATGCGCTCATTCACAAAGGTCTGTTATGGAGTTTTCGACAAAATTTGCGATTGTTGTTGCCGAAGATTTAGAGGTTTGGCAAAAGCTTAACGTTGTTACATTTCTGACTTCAGGGGTGATTGGTGAAACGTCTAACATTATTGGCGAAGCGTACGAGGACGCATCTAGTATCAGCTATTTGGCTCTTTGTGTTCAACCTGCTGTGATATTGAAATCATCACGCAGTCGTTTGTCAACTTTTCCCAATCGAGCCAATAACCGGGGTATCAAAGCGGCCGTATACATTCAGGATATGTTTCAAACCGGTCATGATGCTGCGAACCGATTATCTGTATTGCAATATGAAACGGCCGCCTTGCCGTTGGTCGGGATTGCTATTCGCGCAGACAAAAAAGAAGTTGATAAGATATTTAAAGGGGCCAAACTTCACGACTAACGCTGGGCCATACCGCCCATAAAGGCAAAATGATTATAGATTGGTTCTCTGACTTCAAACTGCATCTGTGCGTCAATGAACTGTAGGCCGACCGATTCACCTCTGAATTCGCTTTAAGACATATCTAGTTGCTGTCCCTGCGCATTTGGCGATAACAGCGTTTGTAAAAAGAGTGATGATTATTTCTGCAGAAGTAGGAATAAGCTCCACAATATCCTGAATGAGATTAGCTATAATCTCGTCATCTGCCTTTTCCTCTTTACTGGTTTCGGTTTTAAGTTTAGCTATTTTGGCAACGGCCGTTTCTTGCTGTTCTTGTCGAGCCTTTTGTACGGCTTCCAGAAGGAGTTGTGCAAAAAGGGCGCTGAGCTGATCCCCGGCAAAGCCTTGTTGTACTTGTAAATTTTTAGGGGCGAAGCTAACTGTGATTTTGTCACCACTAACCTTATCACCTCCCATTTTGTCACCATGAACGATGTCACCATGAACGACTGTTTGGGCAGTTTGAGATACGGTTGACCATGATCCCGAAGTTGGTAACTGAAAACCTTCTGGAACGTCAGGCCAGGTAATATACGGTCGTTCATTTTGAGCGGCGGCAACCAGCTCAGGTAATCGATTTTGCCGCCCCATTATCAATAACAGCTCTCGCAATTTGGCAGGCTTTCCTTCACCGGACACATCATCATAGTCTATGCCTAATTCAAGGCAAAGGGTGCGTATATCATCCAAGCTGAAGGATAGTTTTAACAGTGTGCCTAGTTGCGTGAGATAGTTTGTGTTGTTAACCAATATCGTGTTTCCTCAGGACGTCTAATCTATTGGGTCAGAAACGCAGCGAAAGCCAATATAATTGCTTGAAAGGGAGGGGGCTTCTGGAATTCGCCGGGCAATTCGGCCGTTGGACGCCCCTGTACCCCACGCTGAACCGCGTCTAACTTTCTCTGTGCCGCTTTCAGGGCCCTGTGGATTTACAGAGGGCGAATTGACGTAATAGTCCGACTGATACCAATCATTTGTCCATTCCCAAACATTGCCGACCATCTCAAAAACGCCATACGGACTTTGCCCTGCTGGATAGGCATCTACAGGTGTTGTATCGCCAGTACAAATACCTGTACTTGGAAAAAACATTGGCAACTGAGCAATCATATGGTGAATTTCCCCAAGGATATCTTCGTGTGTCGTTTGCGCCGCGGGCTGCCTTTTCCCACTCAGCCTCTGTTGGCAGGCGCTTACCTGCCCAAGTGCAGTAATTGTTGGCATCTTCCCAGGACACATAAATTACAGGGTAGTTAGCATAGGTAGGATTGTCATAGTAAGAAACGCGTGTTACAGAGCCAAAATTATCTGGCGGCTCACATGGACCATCTTCAACACACCTTGCATATTGCGCATTGGTCACCTTTGTCGTTTCAGTATTGAAGGTATCTAGCCATACTTCATGTAGAGGTTCTTCGTCACCGGAAGAATGACATGCTGTTACTGATGGGTTGTTAATATCACAGCCCATCCAAAAATAGCCTTCGGGAATTGTTGCTTCGCACTCACCAACGCAAAGGGGTCGCTGAATTTCCAAATAGGTCCTTCGGTTTTGGCTCCATGTGAATCGGTCGCGACAACTTGCCAGTAATAGTCCGTAGTCGGAAAGAAATAATTTAAGTCACATTGGGCATTTGCAAAGCCGCCGCAAGCAGAACATCTGGTGTTGGATCGTTAGCTTCCACATAAACATCATAGGTAACGTTATCCCCGTTCGGATCGCCCCCGTTCCATTGCAGGCTTACTGTTCGATTGTCAAATTCTTCAAGTGTTACAGAACTGTTGTGTGACGGATTTGATGGCACATTGGGTGGATTATTGGCGGATGTGGATTGCGTGCCACCCGTGGTAAGAGGCAAATAGGTTGTATTTACGGGGGTGCCAACCATGTAAAGGCACCAGCAATCAAGATTAACAGTAAATGGATTGCCATTCAAATTTTCAAAATTAAGTTGCCAATTCCCTGCCGTTGTTATACCGTTGAAGTTAGCTAAAGGAACCTGTGGCTTCGGATCAAAAGGATCGTAAGGATCAATTCCGCTGTCAGACCAAATTACCACCTCCGAGCCATCAGCAGAATTGAAATTCGCTTCCTGAAGGCATTTATAGCCATACAGTTCAGGTGGCCTTGAAAAATTATCAAGTAATTTTATTGAGGTTCCATTTGGCGAGGTTAAATTTGTTGAAAACGTACTGGAGTAAACACTAGAGGTGGCCAAAGTCATTTCCAAGTCAAAAATTTTAATGTTAGGTGTATTTAGAGTAACTTTGCTCCCTAAGTGTTGCGTTTGACTACAAAAGGAAAAGAGAGAGGGCGCTCTTTCCGGCAGTGAACATTCTTCTACCACTCCCCCGGTAATAAAGTCAGAATCTTCATCCCATTCGAGCGTTACGGTTATAGTAGAACCTAAAGGCACATCGTCACTCCATCTTAGAACCCAGAAATCAGCAACGTAATTTGGTCCTAAAGTTAAATCTGCTTCCCCATCGCCCACTGTAGCTGATATAACACTTAACTCTTCGCAAGTGCCGTTTTCGCAAGACTCCACTTTTCTGGATACCCATTCATTTCCAAACGGATTATGATCCCAATCAATAGTGCCACCATAGGCATCATGGAAATAATTGAAGACTATTCCATTTTCGCAAACTCGCTCTACATAATCCCCATAACCAGCTCTAACCACCCACCTAGCAGAAATCCCTTCCTTATTCACAAAAAACGTTGTACATAAAATGACTAACAGTAACAAAACGCGACCTTTATTCATCTCTTTCCCTCGTTATTTAGTGGACTAAAACTACTACGTCATTAACTCTAACTTTTCCAGGTTCCTTAATTCCTTTTGAGCTCCCAATGAAGTGAACACAGCTTTAAGAGCATCCGCCATATCCCGCTCTTCCTTCGTCAAGTTTGGAGATTTAGATTGCAGAGAAATTAATTCCAGTTGAGACCGTGCTCTCTCTAAAGCATCTAAATTTTTCAGTTGTTCAATACTTTGTTTGAAGTAATCTACAGCTAAATTAACATCACCACAGGCAGCCTCTACTAGGCCTATCATTCTCAATGCTATGCCAGTTTCAAATGGATCATTCAGATGTTGAGCGCTTCTTAAAGCAAGCTGGGCATATTTACTTGCAAGTAGACAATTCCCTTTACCTAAACTAATCTCGACCTTGAAACTATAAATTGCTGGTAGCTGATTTTCTGTCTTAGTGACTGCTGCCAGCTTTTCTGCCTTATCTAAATAATTAGCCGCTTCTTCCCATTTCTCTTGTTTTATCTCTAGTTCAGCCAGACGCGTGTTGATGATGCAGAGGATTAATTCTTCACCCAGTTTTGTACCTGAGTGTAAAGCCTGTATCAGATTTTGCTCTGCCGCTGTAAAATCTCCTGTATTAATAAGCGCGGCACCAAGATTAGATTGAAACTCAACTAAATCACGTGTACTGCCCAAGGCTTGAGCAATTTTGAAAGCTTCTTGAAAACTATTTATAGCGGTTTTCCACTCACCACTCGTGTGTTGAAATAGACCGATATTGTTTAAAATGGCTGCTTCCTGGAAAGGATCACCTAAACTTCGACTAATGGCTAACGCCTCGTTAGCAACCTTCATTCCTTCTTCTCTCGTCCCTAAATAAAAGTGAACGCCCGACAGGGTAAGCAGAGCTTGGCATCTTTCCTGGTTAGGAAGTGATGATAAATTTGCCAATCCAGCATGAATTTCGTTTTGGGCAGTTTCATAATTTCCGAGATGCATGTGTAAAGTTCCAGCCAAAATATTGAGTGCTGCTCGTCCTTTGCTAGTTAATGATTCCCTTGCTAAACCCTTCATTACCCATTGCAAGCCGATAGCTGGTTGCTGGAATTCCAATAGTTCACCCAGTCCTAAGCAAGCTTTGGCAACTAGTTCATCTGTTTCTGGCGTTGTTGGCATTTCCGCCAGCTTAGCGAAAGCCGTTTCAAATTTCTCCTGAGCCTGCTTGTTTTCGCCTAAAAAGGCTTTCACCTGGCCTGTAGTGGTCATCAAGGCAATAAGAGTATAAGCGTCTAGCGATTCAGGCATGAAGCGGCCTAGCAGTTGATTTAATGGTCGGGCCAATCCTCGGTTGAGCAGCGCGTAAGCATGAGCTATCAAAATCTCGGCTGCTTCAGGTTGGTCATTAGCAGCTAAAAAGTGGCGTGCCGCCAAAAACATATCGCTGGCTTCATCGCGGTAATATTCGGCTGCCAGATGATGCATTTGCGGTTTTTGCCGTCGGCTTAGCGCATCGTAGAAGTAATCTTGCACAATGGCGTGCTGGCCGTACAAATCACCGTCATCGCTTTTGGTCACGGTAAGTAAAAAGCGGTTGCTTAAGTCGCGCAGCGTGCGCCGCACATTTTGTCCATCTAAAATTGCCTCGATGGCCTCTCTGGAGCCAGGATACCCTTGTAAGAGAGCAATTGCTCCCATGACCGCCCGTTCCCGGCGTGAAAGACTGTCTTCAATTTCTTCCATCAAGAAATCTTCTATATCGGCAGCCTGGACCAGCTTTTGCAGCAGGGTGGATAGGTCGTAGTTGCCCTGCAACAAATCAGCCGCCAGGGTGAGCAGTTGGGGGTTGCCGCCAGTGTAGCTCTGCAACTGAGTGGATTCTTTTGTATCCAATTGAATGTCGTTTATTGCGAGGAAATGTTTAACGGCTTCCGGGCTCAAGCCAGCCAGCCCGGTATGGCTGGAGCGAAGCACAAAATCAGGTAGCTCACGGCTGGTGAGAATGAGCTTGAGCTGACCCTGATGCAAGATGGGAAGTAGTCGCTCAACCATCAACCCCAGGGAAGGATCGTCCATTACATGGTGAAAATCATCGAGGCAAAGCAAGTAGGGCTGGCCCTGAAGGTGTTGAATGAGGTAGTCGAACTGGACGTTAGTTGGTGGTGGACGACCGTGGCTAATCGTGGCCGTTTGAATCAGGTTCCACAAGGTATCCTGACCATGAAAGGCTAAAAACCCTGCCAAATCCCAAATCAGGGCATCAACATTATCCGCTTCATGAAACTGGTGCCAGAAGATGTGAGCTGGTTTGGCGCAGCGGCGAGCCAGCGAAGCAGCCAATGAGGTTTTGCCAATACCGGCCATCCCGCTAATAACCGCAATACCTTCTTTATCCAGCGCTTGCGTATAAATGGTAAGCGATTCGTCCCGCCCCAGCAGTAGTGGGACGTTTGGTGAGCGGCGGGGTGTAGGCGGCGGCGGAATATCGAGCTTTTCCGGAATATGGACAATGACATCTCCCGCCACATAACCGGTAACAATAACTTCCCCCACAATTTTGTCGCCACCCACTTTATCGCCGCTGAATTTATCACCATAAACCACATCGCTAATTGTGGCGTTGTTTTTTCCCACAGGCACTGAGGTGGAACCATCCACTGGCGTTGCCGTGGTATTGTCTGGGAGGGTATTGTCGGACATTCCTATCTTCCTCAATAAGATTCATGCACATGCTTAGCATGAAAGTAAAGCCGAAGAGGTTTACCGATATCTATTCAATTGAATCACAATTGATATGAATTTCTGGAATCGGATAATACAGGGAAAATTATAGACCAATCTGTTAAATAAATAAAATCTGTAGAGGTATTCTTAACAATGTCTGTACTATCCAAGTTTAATGACGGTGGATGACCGTTTCTTGGATTATTTATCAAGTTTGGTTATCACTTACTGTTCAACCGCTGCAAGATATTTAAAAGGGGCCAAAATTCACAACTGATGCTGCACCACACTGCCACTTATTTCCACCAATTTTTGCATTTCTCATCAAAAATAATTACCCTCATGCGTCTAATTAACCAGTAAAAGAACTGGAGTGGGCATGGCGCAACTGGACAATCTGGTACAACGCTGTCAACAAGGTGAACTAGCCGCCTTTTCTGAGCTGTTTAAGATGCAGGAAACGGCCGTTTACCGACTGGCGCTGACCATCTTACAAAATGAGCAGGACGCTGAAGACGCGGTCCAGGATGTCTTCTTGCGCATTTTTGAGCAGATCAAACAGTACCAGGGACAGGCAGCCTTTAACACCTGGCTTACCGCCATCGTGGTGAACAGCTGCCGCGACAAGTTGCGCCGCCGCAAGGTGCGCCGGGCGCTTTCGCTGGATTGGCTGCGCAACCAGGCCAGCCATCACAATGTCCCCGAGACGGTAGACCAGCGGCAGCAGTCCCAGCAATTGTGGACGCTCATTAACACCCAGCTCGACGATAAACATCGGCTGCCACTCATTTTGCATTATCACCAGCGGCTCTCTTGCGCCGAGGTGGCCGACATTTTGGGCATTCGCGTCAGCACCGTCTACTCCCGGCTCAATACCGCCCGCCTGCGGCTGCGCGAGCAGCTCCAGGCAGAAACTGAGCCACTGCTCAAGCGAGGTTAATTAGAAACGTGACAGAGCACAACCGCAGCGTCACATCTGACTATAAAACGGACAGCCCCCTATGCCAGTTTGTGCAGCAGCGTCTGCCGGACTTTTTGCACCGCGGGCTAACGGCCGTTGAACACCAGCAAATTCAAGCCCACCTGGCCCAGTGCGACACTTGCGCCCAGCGGGTGCAAGAGGCACGCTTGCTGGACAACGACCTCCAGGCTGAAGCCGACCGTTACCAGCCGCGCCTTTCCCGCGATGCCTCCTTGCGTATTCAAAACCAGGTTTACAAACGGATGCAGCGCAGCCTGGTGTGGCAGCGCACCGGGCAGGTCATTCGGCTGAGTACGGCCGTTGCCGCCCTCGTTTTGGTAGTTGCTGGCAGCTTCCTTTTTGGCCGCTTTTGGTTACCCAACCTGGGCACACCCGTCGGCGATGAGCTGACCGCCAGCGAAACGCTGGCCACGGGTGAAAGCGTCACCTTACCTGAAGTGCCTCTGCCTCAACCAACGGCCGTTCCCACTGCCCGCCCCGCCATGACCGAACCTGAACCTGCTGCAACGACGGGAAACGGCCGTGTGAGTGCCTGGCAAAGCTGGACCAGCGCCGCGCCGGGTCAATCGCCCGAAGAGCTGGCTGCCACCATCATGGACGCCGCGCTGGCGCGGGATGAAGCCTTTCTCGATGATTTATTCGTCGGGATGGGGGCAGCCCAACAGCCCACCACCCAGCTTTGGCTGCGCGTGGGCAGCCGCTGTTCACAGCCGCTGACTACCGACAACTTTTTATTTACCCGCCGCGCCATTCCGCTGCTGACCGTCACCTCCGTTTCCATCTGGTACGACCAGCACCTGGTGGGCGAAATTAAAATGCGGCAGATAGATGGCGAATGGTTTACCACCTTCACCCGGACGCCATCGGTCAATCCATGCCTCCACCCCTGATCCTAACAATCATGATGCCAACTTTGCCCTTGCCTCAACACACGCCAACAAACGGAGCCACGCCATGACCTTTTGGGCCTTCATTTTGCGGCGTGCCGCCCGTCATTGGCAGATTTTGCTCACGCTCAGCCTGGGTGTCATTCTCTCCACCGCCATGCTGGCCAGCAGCCCGGTGTTGGTCAACACGGTAGTGGAATTTGGCCTGCGCCGCACCCTGCTGGCCGCCGATCCCAGCGTGAGCGACCTGCGCCTCAAAGCCTTTGGCCGCCTCACGCCCGACGCATATGCCGAGTTGGATGGGCAGGTGCAGCAGATGGTTAACGGCCGTATCGGCAGCTTTACCGATCAGGTGGTTCCCGTGATTGGCTCCCGCTGGTTCCATGTGTGGGTCGATGGCAACATTTTGACCGACGAACGCGTTAACTTCCGCAGCTACGGCAGTGGTGACACCGACATCCGCCAGTTTGTTACCTTTGTAGATGGCGAATGGCCTAGCGATCCACTGCCGGAACCCGGTGTGGCCGCCGTCGTCATCGGTGAAGAAATGGCTGAAGCCTACGGCCTATCCGTGGGCGATTTGCTGCCTGCCAGCGTCAACAACACCAGTGGCGAGCCGGAATTTGCGCTGCAAATCAGCGGCATTGTGCAGCCTTTGGCTGGCGACGATCCCTACTGGTTTGGCTCGGCCAGCCCGCTGCGTTCCCAAAGCGACGACCGCTGGCTGGTGCAGTACGGCGGGTTGGTCGATCCATCTGTCTTTTTTGATGTGGTCACCACCATTCTGCCCGACGGTTCAACTCACGAATATTACTGGCAGGCCACCATTGATCCGGCCACCGTTACCACCGCACAAATGCCCTTGCTGCGCGTGCTGCTGCGGCTGCTGCGCGATGATTTACGGCCGTTAACTCCCTCCATCACCATCGACACCGGCCTGGATGACGTGCTGACCAACTTTGCCAACCAAAGTACGGCCGTACGCGCCCCACTCTACTTCCTTACCGCCGAAGTGGTGCTGCTGACCCTCTACTACGTCATCATGGTGGCGGCGTTGGCGGTGCGCCAGGTGGAGCGCGAATTTGCTGTGCTGCAAAGCCGTGGTGCGGCTCGCCGCCAGATTTTCCGCATTCAGGGTGGTGAGGCGCTGCTGATCAGCGGCGTGGCCCTGATCAGTGGCCCGTTCCTGGGGCTGGCCCTGGTACGCGCCATCACCGTTGCTGGGCCGCTGGCCGATGTGGGCGAACCCGGTTGGGCGTTAAGCCTGCCCACCATTGCCTGGCTGGCATCAAGCGTTGGCGCGATTGCCTGCATTGTTGGGCTGCTGATGCCGGTAGGGCAATCCGTGCGCCGCTCTATCGTCAATTACCAACAAAGCACCAACCGGGTCACCCAGGCACCATTTTGGCAGCGCACCTACCTGGACGTTTTCATTCTGGCGATTGGCCTGGTGTTGCTGTGGCGTTTGCAATATTTTGGCGGCATCGTCGGCGGCGGGACTACGCGGCCCCAGGTCGATTGGTTGCTGCTGTTGTCCCCACTGGCCCTGCTGGTGGGCGCGGGCACCATTTTGCTGCGCCTTTTTCCACTGCTGCTCAGCTTTTTAGCGGCGATTGCCCGGCGTGGACGTGGACTGGTAGCAAACCTGGCCATGCTTCAGGCGGCGCGTAATCCTTCCCACGTAGCTCGCTTGGTGCTGCTGCTGACGCTGGCCATTGCCCTCGGTATCCTCTCCACGGGCATCAATGCCACGCTGGACGCCAGCGAACAGGAGCGTGCCGCCTACGAAGCCGGCAGCGACATTCGTCTAATCTCACAGCGTACGCTGCCCCTGTTTACGGTGCAGGCGCTGCCGGGGGTCACCACCGCCAGCGGCATCTGGCGTACGTTGGGGTCGCTGACGTTGGGACGAGAATTTTTGCGCTACGAGGTGATGGCCATCGACCCAGACTCGTTTGCGGCGATGACCAGCTACCGGGATGACTTTACCGACGAGCCTGTTTCAGTGCTGCTGGATCGGCTAAAGCTGGAAAATGTAACGTCGCAGCCAACTCTGGCGCTGCCGGGGCAGCCGGAGCGGATTGGCTTGTGGGTATGGTCTGGGCCAGATACGGATGACAACGGCCGTTTGCGCGGCGACAGCAATTTGGACCGATTTGGCCTGGAATTGAAGCTGTCTACTGCGCAGCAGGACATATTTGTGGTTGAGCTAACCTCCAATGAAACAGGCTATCCTGACGATGGCTGGCGTTATTTTGAAGGGATGCTGCCGGTGCTGCCAGAGACAAGCTACCCATTGGCTCTCCATTCGATCTGGCTGCGCAATCGCTCCATCGTTACGGGCAATTTTGGCCGCTCAACCGGGGCCAGCATGAGTCTGGCCATTGATTCGCTCATGGTAGCCGATAAAGTTTCCGGTGGGATGATCATGGCTTACGACTTTGAAACGCTCACCGACATCTGGCGCACCAGCGACCTGGGATCAGACATTACGTACGATAATCGCCATGTACTCACGGGCAACGCCAGCCAATTGCTGTTCCTCAACATGGGGCCGCTGGATCAGGTGGGCTTTTTGTTGGCCAACCCAACCCCACTCACCGATCCGCTGCCAGTGCTGGTAAGCAACAGCTTTTTAGCCAAAGCCCAAACCGAAGTGGGGGATGTCCTCAATCTCACCATCAACTCACAACCGATGCGTTTTGAAATTGTGGGCACGGTGAACTATTTCCCCACGCTGTACGAAGATTTAAACGCTGGCTATGTCATTACCAACCGGACGCTGCTGCTGGACACGTTTAACACCCAGACCAGCCAGGCAATGAACAACAATGAGGCGCTGCTGGCTATTGATACGGCCGTATCGCCCCAAACCGTCTCTGCGGCGGCCCTATCTGACCTAAGTGGGGTGAAAGCGGCCATTGCCCAGGAAGACGTGCGCCTGACCATTAAGGCGGACCCCATGGCGTTGGGGCTGCGCAGCGTGACGCTGTTTGGCTACCTGCTCACCACAGCGTTGAGCCTGGTAGGCTTTGCGACCCATTTTTACCTGAGCGCCAAACAAAAAGAAGCCATCTACGGCGTGCTGCGCTCGATGGGCATGTCGCCGGGGCAGCTGTACGCAGTGCTGGTGCTGGAACAGGTGGTGCTGATTTTGTTCGGCCTGGCCATTGGCACGGCGCTGGGCGTAGTGCTCAACCAGATCACTTTGCCCGGCCTGCCCATCACCTTTGGCGACCGACCCCCAACACCGCCGTTTATTGCCCGCAATGATTGGACGGCCGTTATTCAAATTTACGTCACACTGGCAATCGCCTTTTTCATCTCGTTGGGCATTGCCACCCTGCTGCTCTGGCGCACCAAGCTGCACCAGGTGCTGCGCGTCGGCGAGGAGTAGGGAGAGTGAAAAGTGAAAAGTAAAAAGTCTTTTCACTTATTACTTTTTACTTTTCACTCCCCTCTCCAGTTCAAACAGTTACGAAAGATATGATCCGACTCTCCATCCGTCACCTACTGCGCCACTGGCGCATGAACCTGATAGTCCTGCTGGGGCTGGTGTTGGCCTCTGCCTTTTTGGCAGGGCTGCCCACCTATGCCACGGCCATTGCCGGGCGCAGTTTGCGGCAGCAAATTGACAGCGCCATTGTGTCTGCACGCAACATTGAGGTGACGGGCGCTGGCATGAATGCGGCCGTTTATGGCCAGGTTGAAGAGTTTTTAGGCGATCTGCTGCTGCGCCGCGTGGAGGTGCAAACTGTTTCGCCCGCCAGCATGGCCTCGGCGCTGTACCGGGACGAGACGCCGCTGCCATTTGCCGAATTTTTGCGCTACCAGCCGTGGACCTTTAGCAATTTGAACCAGGATGTGACGGTGGTAGACGGCCGTTTTCCCAACCACATCACCCCCGTGCCTAACAGCTTTGTTACCGAAATTGAAGCCGTGGTCGGCGTGGCCACCATCGAAAACCTCACCTTTGACCAGAGCGCAGGCGACCAGTTTCGGACGGTTTCCTTGCAGGTGGGCGACCAGCTGCGCAACGAAGACGGCACCTTCCGCATCAACATCGTGGGGGTGGTGAAGCCCAACGACCCCGAAAGCGACGTCTGGTGGGGCGAGCAGTTACCTTTTGAATACACCCGCGCCGCGCTGAACGGGGCCAACCAACCAGAGACGGTCACCGTGTCGCTGTTTGTGCCCGCGCCAACGATGGAAATGCTGTTCGCCGGGCAGACGCAGCGCAGTTGGCGACTGCTGCTAGACTACAGCCAGATCACAGTCAACAACGTTGACCAGGTGCAGATGAACCTGAGCAACGCCATCGCCAATTTGCGCGTCAACATTGATACGGGCCTGCTGCTCATCATCGACCAATACAAAACGGCGCTGGCCAATGCCCAGGTGACGCTGTTTTTGCTCACCGTGCAGTCGCTCATTTTTGTGCTGTACACCCTGGCGATGATCAGCTCCTTTTTGCTGGATCAGTCGCGCAGTGTTTTGGCAACTTTGGTCGGACGAGGCTTCAACGGCCGTCAGATCACCCAACTCTTTGCTATTCAAGGCTTTTTGCTGGCCTTTTTGGGCGCGGCACCGCTGGGTCCGCTGGTGGCACGCGGCCTGCTTTCTATCTGGGGATTGGCCACCAACACCGTCGTGCCCACCCAGCTGGCGCAGGAATCTTGGCTGCTGTCGCTGCTGGCGGCGGGCTTTAGCTGGATTACGCTGATTGTGGCCATTTACAGCGGCACACGCGGCAACATTCTGGATTGGCAAAAGCAGATGGCGCGGCCAGACACCCAGGCAAGCTGGCAAAAATATTACATCGACATTTTCCTGTTGGTGCTGGGCGGACTAATCTACTGGCAGCTGCGCGACACCGGCACGGTGGTGGCCCAACTGGCCAACAATGATGCCCTGGCGTCCGCGGGCGTATCGGACCCACTGCTGCTGCTGGGGCCATCGCTGCTGCTGATTGCCGTGGCGCTCATCTTCTTGCGCATTTTCCCCTACCTGCTGCGCCTGGCTTCCTGGTGGGCCAACCGGGTGCGCGGCTTGATTTTGCCCTTTGGCCTGGCCAAGCTGGCGCGCGACCCAGTGGGGCCCAGCCGGGTGGTGCTGCTGATCAGCCTGGCGGCGGGGCTGACGCTGTTTGCCAGCCTGTTTCAATATTCGCTCAGCGTGCGGCAGGCACAGATTGCCCATTACAACACAGGTGCAGACGTTCGCGTGGCGCTGCCGATTGATGCCGGAACGGCCGATTTTGAGGCCTTAGCCAATTTACCGGGTGTGCAGGCTGCTTCATCGGTGTATTACAACGGCCGTTCACGACTCTCCACTAATTTAGGCCAGCAAGTGCAAATGCTGGCGGTTGACCCAGACACACTGGCACAGGTCAGCCGCTACGCACCGTTTGTCAGCAGTGTTACCCTGGCCGACGTGATGCCCGCCGTGCAGGGGCGCGGCCTGGATGGAGCTATTCCGGCCGTCTTTTCGCAGGATGCACCGCCGACCAATAAGCAAATCGGCGACCACATTCAGTACGTTGTGGGTACCCATCGCGTGACGTTTGAAGTGCGTGGCATCATCAACAATTTTCCGCTGCTTAACGAGCGGTTTTTCATCACCAACCTGGCGGCTTTAGAGCAGGAGGTGGATTTCACCACCCTGAGCGAGCCGTGGGTGGGCCAGCGACAGGTGTGGCTGGCGGCCGAACCGGGGCAAACGGAAGCGATTGTGACCGAGATTGCCGACGGCGCAGGGCCATTTGGCAGCCGCGTTCTGGCCGATGCGTCCTCTACAGAAGCGCTGCTGCGCTCGAATTTGGTGGCCCAAGAGACGCTGGGAGCATTTGAGCTAAACGCCATCACTCTGGCCACGCTAAGCGTTGCCGTCTTTTTGATGGTGCACTTTTTTGCCGCCCGCCAACGGCTGTACGAATTTAGCCTGCTGCGGGCCACGGGCCTGGCCACGCGCCAACTGCTCGGCCTGCTGACGCTGGAAGGCGTGATTATGATGGTGCTGGGGCTGCTGGCGGGCACGCTCATTGGGGGCGGGCTGGCAGTGATTATGCGGCCGTTTCTGTCGCGAGTGTTGTCAACGGCCGTTGGCGGCGACGCCATCCAACAAATCCTGGTGAACTGGATCGACGTGTCCAGTTTGTACGGCCTGCTGGTCGGTTTTTACGGGCTGGCGCTGCTGCTGCTGCTCTTCTTCCTGGTACGGGCAGGTATTCATCGGGCGCTGCGCATTGGAGAGGAGTAACGACGCAGAGGGCAGTGAGAAGGAAGAGAGAGCGCAGAGAGAGAAGAGAGGGTATGAAATTGGAATTGGGATGCATCTCAAACAAACTTATTTGTCACTCCCGCGTAGACGGGAGTCCAGCATGGTGGATTCGCGCCCGCGCGGGAATGACACTTTATAACTCTAAAAATCTCTCTGATCTCCCCATTCTCTGCGATCTCTGCGTCCCAAATCGCAACAATCGAGGCACTTATGTCAACTGATTCATTTATTTACTGCGACAACCTGGTCAAAATTTACAAGGTGGCCGATCTGGAAGTGGTGGCGCTGCAAGGGCTGGACCTGGCCGTAGAGAAGGGCGAAATGATGGCCCTGGTCGGCTCGTCTGGCTCGGGCAAATCGACGCTGCTCAACGTGATTGGCGGGCTGGATGAGCCGAGTGCGGGCAAGATCACCGTGAATGGCCAGGATTTGCTGAAGATTTCCGACAAAGCGCGAGTGGCGTACAAGCGCAATACGGTTGGGTTTGTTTGGCAGCAACCGGCGCGGAACCTGCTGCCGTACCTGACGGCGCGGGAGAACGTGGAGCTGCCGATGATGCTTTCTGGCGGCAGTGCGCGGCAGCGGCGGGAGCGGGCCATGGAGCTGCTGGAAATGGTCAACCTGTCGGATCGGGCCGATTTTCGCCCGGACCGGCTCTCTGGCGGGCAGCAGCAGCGCGTGGCGTTGGCCATTGCTTTGGCCAACAATCCGCCGCTCTTGCTGGCCGACGAACCGACTGGTCAGGTCGATTCGCACTCCTCGGACGAGATTTTTGCCGCGCTGCGCCGCATCAACCAGGCGTATGGCACGACGATTGTGATCGTGACGCACGACCAGCGGGTGGCTAACAAGGTAGACCGGGTGGTAGCGATTCGCGACGGCCGTACCAGCTCGGAAATTCGCCGTGAAGTGGACCTTTCCAGCGGCGAACTGCAAGAAGAAGAGTGGGTGATCCTGGATCGGGCAGGCCGTTTACAACTGCCGCAGCCGTACATCGAAAACCTGGAGATGAAAAACCGGGTGAAGGTGCGCCTGGAAGAAGCGCATTTGTCGGTCTGGCCGGAGGTGAACAAGGCGCTGGCGGAGGCCCAAGGCGAGTTGGATGAGGACGGCGGCGTGTGGCGACCGCCCCGGCTGAGCGGCGAACCGGCACCCACCGTGACCCAGCCCATGACCGATGGGCACCATCATCATCCCTTGGCGCGGCGGCAAACGGCCGTTTCTGTGCAAAATCTCACGCGCATCTACAAAGTGGGTGCCGAGGATGTGGTGGCCGTAAAAAACATCAGCCTCAACATTCCGCGCGGGGTGATGGCCACGGTAAAAGGGCCGTCTGGCTCTGGCAAGACGACGCTGCTGAACCACATCGCCGGGCTGGATGAGCCAACCGAGGGGGAGATTGTGATTGCGGAACGGCCGTTGGCCAAAATGAGCGAACGCGAGCGAATCAATCTGCGGCGTAACGAAATTGGTTTTGTCTTCCAGACGTTTGGCCTGCTGCCGTTTTTGAGTGCACGAGAAAACATCGAAGCGCCGCTGCGGCTGGTAAAGGCCACAGCCAAAGAGCGCAAACATCGCGTGGACGAAGTGCTGGAACTGGTGAAGCTGTCGGCGCGAGCCAGCCACCGCACCTATGAGCTGTCCGGCGGCGAGCAGCAGCGCATCGCCCTGGCGCGGGCGCTGGCCAACAAGCCATCGCTCATCCTGGCGGACGAACCGACGGGCCAGCTGGACACGGCCACGGGCTACGCCATCATCGCCCTGCTGCGCAGCATTGTGCAGCAGACGGGTGTGACGGTGCTCATTGCCAGCCACGACACGAAGGTGATTGAGGCGGTGGATTTGGTGTACGTGCTGGAAGACGGCCGTTTGGTGGAGACTGTGGAGCAGATGGGCGGTAAGGTAACGGCATAATTGAGCATTCTGCGGCTGTTTTTACTGTCATTCTAACCCAAGGGAAGAATCCCACCCCGTTGTTTTTACGAAGCTAAGAAACGTAATGAGGAACAACCGTAGGAAGATTTAACATCTAAAAAACCAAATTCTTGCAAAACGCGTGTAAGTTCAGGCTCTGAGAAATATAGAATTTAGAGGGAAGAAATAGCTCAGCGTTCTGCAACTCTAAACCCAACATAATAGTACTTAACAACAGGATATTCATAGCCTCGGCATGTAGCACGACTAAACTTCTGAAAATCAAGAAATGCTCCCCCACGAAGAACATAGTGTCTTTCTTTTGTATCATACCAACTATTTGTCCACTCCCAAACGTTACCACTCATATCAACACAACCAAATGGACTGTCACCAAAAGGTGAATAGTAGCCCGCGGGTGTCGTTGTCCTAATATCTGCTTCCGCTGTATTGCAATACGGTTTCCAGTCATGACCCCAAGGGTATTGTCGCCCATATTGGCCCCTGGCCGCCTTTTCCCATTGCTGCTCAGAAGGCAGTTGCAAACCCGACCACTGAGTATATGCGGCAGCATCATACCAGGAAACCCAAACTACCGGATGATTTGCCAAATTCGCCGGATATCTACCATTTTCCCAATGTTTCGGCGCTCTATAACCTGAATCTCTAATGAATTTTTCGTAATGAGCATTGGTAACGGGTGCTTTTGCCATCCAAAAATTTGGCAAAAATTTCAGCTCGTTCTCTTCGCCGTATAAAAATTCCCCCGCTGGAACCAGAAGCATCTCTAAACCAGTTTTTTCATGAACGTAACTTCTTTGGGAACTACGACTTGCCTTTACATCTTTTGATATGGCTTGGCCATCATTTGTGAATGATGGCCAAGCTACAAGGGGTCGATGTACAGCCGCTTCGGCTAGAAGATAAAAAAGTTCATCACGCCGCTGGAGATATTCAATCATGCCATGAATTTTGGTGGTTCTTGTATCGCCTGGCAGATCTTCGTATTCGAGGCCCAGATCAAAACAAAGCACGCGTAGTTCATCGAGGCTAAAGTGCTGGATGAGCAGCTTACGGAGCTGGGTGAGTTTTTGGCGGTCGGGTTCAAAGGGCGGCACGATTTTTCTCCAACGCAGGTTATTCGGCAAACTCCTCCAGAATCTGTTCCACTTGCTGCAAAAGTTGGGGCACTTTGTTCTGGATCACATCCCAAATGATGTTGGCATCAACACCAAAGTAAGCATGGATCACAATATCCCGCATCCCGGCGATCTTGCGCCATTCTATGTGCGGATATTTTTCACGCACATCTGCTGGGATTTGTTTAGCTGCCTCACCGATGATTTCAATGTTGCGCAGCGTAGCATCATAAACCAGGTCGGTCTGGAAAAAGGCGCGGCGAGACAGATCGTGTGTGTAGGTGAGGACTTTCTGACACGCCTCGCGAATGTCTTGCAAATAAACGAAGGTGTCACGCGACATGAACACCTTCTCGCTCAATTTTGGGGAGGATGTGGGGGCGAACGGCCGTCTTGGTTACTAAATCCACCGGCGCTTGCAAAATATCTTCCAGATAAAACTTGAGATTCATGTACTGGTCAAACGTCGCTGGCTCGGCAAAGGTTACCAGTAAATCTACGTCACTGTCTGATTTTGCCGTCGAACGGGCTACCGAGCCAAACAAAACCAGGGCAAGAACCCCATACTTTTGACGCAACTCTTCATCTACCGCCTGTAACTTTTGCAAAATCAACTTTTTGGACATGGCCAACATTTTAGCATAAACGTGACTTTCAGGTGACAGGCACTTTTGAAGATAAGATCACGTGTTCACCAATTCGTGCAGCTGGGGCACGTAGCCGTGAGCCAATGCCGCCACCGTTGAGGGTGGCGTCAGAACCGCTACCACACCATCACGCGGTTGAGACACGGGTGCTTCGTATTCGGCAGGAGTCCAGGGAAGAAGCGCATCTTGCCACACCAGGTACGGCCGTTCCTGCCACAAAATAAAAGTCCCGTTGGGCAAGGTGGGGAGTACGACCGTATATGTGCGCTTCTTTCTGTCCTTCATGCGGTGCGCCTCGGTTAACCGCTCGGCGTGAAGCACCGCATCCATTTGCGGTGCGCTCACCGATTCGCCAAAACCCAACTGCGGATTGCCCGCTAACCAGGCATCGCGAAACGCGATTGCGGCCGCGCGGCGGCATTCAAAGCAGGGCCGATGCCCGGCTGCCAGCGCCGTGGCCTCGTCTAGAAAAAACAGCTCGGTGTACTTGCCGGGCTGCATCAACGCCCGCTGCCGCCCTTTGAAGTTCAGCAAGCAGATAATCCAGGTTTTGTAGGCAAATGGCTTCACAATCTTCTGCTGCGCGTTGTGCAGGATGCCGCGATTGCCCATAAACGTGCCCCGCGCCTCGGTGGCGATAATCTGACCTGTGGGTGTGACCCGGTTTTGTCTGGGCATATTCGCGGCTACCTCGCGCCCGTTAAAATTATCAGAATGAAGGCGGGGACCATGCAGCAGACAAACAGCAAGAAGGGGATGCCAAACAGCAAAACGGCCGCTACCAAAAACCCGGTCGTTCGTGGACTTTGCTGCTCCAACCAGCTGGGCGGAACGGCCGTCATCGGTGGTGATTGTTCGGCGTGGGCCGCCAGATGGGCCAGACTGTACACCCAACGCTGGGCTGACTCTGGCGTGAAGTCGTTGGGCATGGCCGGGGTGGTCCATATCCACTTACCGGGACTGTCCAAGCCGCTTGGGCTTAGATGAACGGCCGCGCCGGGCGGCAAATCCGGGTCGTGCATGAGGGCAGTGATGTGGTTTTGAACGGCCGTATCCGCCAAGAACGTCTCGCCCCAGGCCGGTTCGCGGGCAAAGGCAACCAGCCCATCATACGCGGCGGGCAAATGGGGCACGGGCTTGTTGCCCCGCAGCTGCTGGACGTACTGGACAAAGCTGCGCGCCATGCCCTTGGGTTGGCCCAGCATCAAACGGGTCATCACGGGCGTCGCGGCTGAAATGTCCATCCACAGCCCGGTAAACTGGCGATAACGCACGACACCCCCGGCATATCGGTTGCGCGAGCGCAGGGCGACGGTGACGGTGAGGGAACGGCCGTTGATCTCCCCCAAATATTTGCGCACAGCAAAGCCAGATTCCGGCTGCAAGCCCAGCGGCACAAAACAGCTATCCAGCTGCGCACTGATATCGCCCAAACCCGCCACAATTAGCGGTTTCCCTACCCCTTTGTTTAGATCGTTATCGCTCATTCTTGCTCCAGATTTGCCAATTTTTCAACAAGTATCACCCATTCTAGCAGAGCAGCGATCACAATCCGATCTGAAATGCTGAAAACACAAAAGCAGAGTTTTAGAGCGGCAGGAAAATCTAACCGCTCTAAAACTCTGCTGAGTTTGTACTGTATTCAGCTACGTTGCCGCCAGGATTGGATGCAGGGAGTCTGATGATCCAAGCAGCAGCAACGCTGGTGATTTTATGCTACCAGGTCGTTCTTAAAACCACCCAATTTGGTAGGGACGGGAATTAACCGCTCCAGTAGTTACCCTGAGGAACAAAAATTCCCGGGAGCAGTCCAGACGAATTGTTACCCGTTAGAACGTAAGCAACCGTTTCTGGCTCTTGGGGAGCTGCGGGTTGAACATTTGCCGTGCCTACAAAGAGCAAACAACCGAGCGCAACGGCGGCAGTGAAGCGTTTAAATGATTTGATGAATTGTTTGGGTTTCATGGCTCTTCCCCGATGTCTGATCTACATTATCAGACGCTTTGTGTTAATTTTAATAGAGTAGGCTCAAACTCTGTTTCTCAATATATAGAAATTTTTGCTTACAAAAACTGTTTCAGCCCCAGTCAAAGCAGGCAAACAAGGACCAAGGTACTACCATTTTGACCTCACAGGAAATGTTTAAGCAGGAAACGGCCGTAACTCACCCGCCCACTACTTAAACCAAAGTCAGGTCTTCTCAAGATGCTTACTACTTTGACTATGTTAGATTTCATCCGCCACCATCGCCAAGGAATAAATTCCTTGGCTGAAACAACAAGTACGCTGAAGCGCACTAAAAACGGCGGGGCAGCGGCAGTCTGCTTAAGCAGACTTTCTTTCTCAGGCACCGAATTCATTCGGTGACGTCCAGTGGTAGAGAATTTAACATTGTCAATCTACTTACTTACGCCAGCGTTTCTCCAAGAGAGTTGATGTAGGCAAGGGACTGGTGTCGAAAATAGGTGTTGTACAGCTCGGCGTAGTGGCCGCTGCTGGCCATGAGGCTGTCGTGGGTGCCTTCTTCGATGATACGGCCGTTGCCCATCACAATAATCCGGTCGGCATTTTTAACCGTGCTCAGCCGGTGGGCAATGACGATGGCCGTGCGTTCGCGCATCACCTCGTCCAACCCCTCCTGAATTTGCGTCTCGGTGAAGGGGTCCACGCTGGCGGTGGCCTCATCCAAAATGAAGATGGCTGGATTTTTAAGCAGGACGCGGGCCATCGCCACCAGCTGCCGCTGCCCCATCGAGAGGTTGCTGCCCCGCTCGCCCACATCAGTGTCTAGCCCCTGGCTCAGGCCGTGCAGCCATTCACCTTTGCTGATCCGGTTGGCGGCGGTGAGCACCTGGGCATCATCAGCATCGGGACGGCCGTAGCGAATATTGTCCCGAATGGTGCCCGAAAAGAGGAACGGCTCTTGCGGCACCAGCCCGATCTGCTTACGATAGCTACCCAGGTCCAGCGTGCGAATGTCGTGATTGTCTACCAGAATACGGCCGTCCTGGAACTCATAAAAGCGGTTGAGCAGCTTGGCGATCGAGCTTTTGCCCGCGCCCGTGTGCCCCACCAGGGCCACCGTCTCCCCCGGCGCAATCGTCAGCGAGAACTCCGGCAGCACCGTTTCTTTGTCTGTGTAACTGAAGCGCACCTTCTCAAAGCGAATCTCGCCGCGCAGCCCACCCGCCACTTCGCTGGAACCCGTCTGCTGCACCTTTGGCTCCAGATCAATCAGGGCAAATACGCGCTCGGCGGCGGAGAGGCCATCCTGGAACTGGCTCCAAAACGAGGCGATGCTGGTCATGGGGAACCAGTAAAAGCCGACCGCCTGCATGTACAAATACCAATCCCCCGGCGACAAACCCGCCAGCCCGCCCAGGAACGAATCAGGCAAAGTCGCCAATCCACCAGAGTAAACGAGAACGGCCGTACCAATCCCCGAGGCAATCACCATAATCGGGAAAATAGAGATGAGCACCAGCCCGCGCCGCACGCCGACGGCATACCCCTGCATGTTGTTGGCGTTAAACGAGTCGTAAATCGCCCCTTCCTGCCGGAACCCTTTGGCCACGATGATGCCGCTGACCGACTCCTGAATTTGGGCGTTGATTTTGGCCGTCACCCGGCGGGCATCTTGCGTCACCCGGCGGGCGATGGTGCGGAAGCTCAGGGCAATGGCCACCGCCAGCGGCGTCATGCCGATGAGAATCAGCGTCAGCCAGACGTTGATGCTAAATAGCCAACCGGTCAGAATGACCACCAACAGCACCTGGCTCAACAAGTTCAGCGACAAATCCACTACTGCCGCAAAATCTTGCGTATCGGACGTCACCCGGCTCACCACTTTGCCGGACGGATGCTCATCGTAAAACGACAAATCATGGTTGATGGTCGCCGCAAACACATCCTCGCGCAGTTGCAGCACCACATTGCCCACAATCCGCGCCGAGAAAAATTGGCGGATGAAGTTGAACACCCACGCCGACGCGCCCATCAACGAAACGCCACCCGCCAGCAAGAGCATCATCTGCGTGGTTGGCGTAGCCGCAATCAGATCAATTGCCTTGGCAATGATAATTGGTCCAGCCGTGCCCGCCACCGAGTTCAGCGTGATCATCACCGCCACCAGCGTCATCTGCCGCGAATACGGCCGAAAATACCCCACAATCCGCCCCAACAGCTCCCGATCCGAGTAACTGCGGTCATAATCTTCCGTGTCTAAACCATCTAAAATGAATCCCATAATTTTTTCCTCACTGTAAATTGGAGGCTACTACTCTGTCGGTTTGAATTTTTCAACTGTCATTCCGAGTGAAACGAGGAATCTTCCAAGTGACAACAGAAAGATTTCTCGCCTTCGGCTCGAAATGACATGGGTGAGATTTGCTTAATCATTAATCATACCGGGCGAAGATGCGCTGGTAGGCAGGGCTGCGGGCAAGTAGTTCTTCGTGGGTCCCCTGATCAGTCAGACGGCCGTTACTCAACACCAAAATTTTGTCCGCCCAGCGAATCTGCGACAGGCGGTGGGTGATGAGGAAGGTTGTTCGCTGGCGGCTGATGCGCCGCATCGCCTGCTGAATTTGGTCCTCGGTGGCGCTGTCGATGGCGCTGGTGCTGTCATCCAAAATGAGAATACGCGGATTGGTAAGGAAGGCGCGGGCAATGGCAATACGTTGGCGCTGCCCTCCAGAGAGGGTCACACCCCGCTCGCCCACTTCCGTCTCATACCCTTCGTTGAAGCTCATAATAAAATCGTGCGCCTGCGCCTCTTTGGCCGCCTGCTCAATCTCTGCCTGAGAGGCATCTGGCACGCCAAAAGCGATGTTTTCCGCCAGCGTACGCGAGAACAAAAAGATGTCCTGCTCAATCGTTGAGATTTGCGAACGGAGCGACTCCAGGCTCCAATCCCGCACATCGTGGCCATCGACGAGGATACGGCCGTTCCCCGCATCAAAAATCCGGTTAATCAGCCGGGTCAACGTCGTCTTTCCTGAACCCGTCTGCCCGACGATGGCCACCGTCTGCCCCGGCTCCACTGAAAAGCTGATGCCATCCAGCACCGGTTCGCCATCATAACCAAAACGCACATCCTCAAACTCGACGCGGCCCTTAATTTCAGCCTGATGCCCGCCCTCGTTTTCATCCAGGTCTGTTTCGTCGTTCACCAGCTCCAGAATGCGACGGGCGCTGGCAATGCCCAGCTGCACCAGATTGAACGAGAAGATGGAAATGAACGTGGGGAAGCGCAAAATGCCAAACAGCCCCATAAATGTCACCACCTCGCCCAGCGTCAGCGTGCCCGCCCGCCATAGCCACATCGCGTGGAAAAAACCTGCGCCATAGGCCAGGCTAAACACCAGCAGCGGCAAATAGCGGGCCTGAATCACCCCCTGCCGCACAAAATAATCGCGGAACTTGCCCGCATCGGTGACAAAATTCAGAATCTCCTGCCGCTCCTGCGCATTGCCCTTCACCACTTCAATACCGCCAATAGATTCGGCCAGACCGGCGTTCATCGTGCCAAACTGCTCGCGCATCGCCTCGCTTACCGGGTTGAGCTGGCGCGCATAATCTGACACGGTGATGGTGAACAGCAGCAAAAAGATGGCAGGCACCAGCAGCAGTTCCAGCCGCAGCGTGGCAATCAAAATGATAGGCGCCACAATGCCCATCAGGCCATCCACCAGCAGCATCACGCCGGGGCTAAACATGATGTTGAGCGAGCGCACATCGTTGGTCGCCCGCGCCATGATGTCGCCAATACGCTGACGGCCGTGGAAGGTCTGGCTCTTGCCCAGCAAGCTGATGTACAGCTCATCTCGACTGTTGCGCTCGATAAGTTGGGCGATGTACTCGTTGGCATAGTTGCGGGCGATGCCCAGGGCACTTTGCGCCGCTACTGCGCCAAACACGGAAAAGGCCACACCGAGCAGCGCCGTCGTGAGCCAACCGGGGGTACTAATCAGATCAAAGGCGCGGCCGATGAACACTTGCACATAGCTGGCGGCAAAGTTATTGATGATGGATGCGGTGGTGACCAAAATGGGCAGCCAAGGATAACGCAGCACGTGGGACAAAATCCAGCGAATCGGGCCGCTGCGATTGTAATCATACTCATTTTCAACGCGAAACTCTTTTTTGCTTGCCATAGCCTATTTTTACCTTATACAGCTGGTTGCCTCACGAATGTGATAATTATAGCGCAAATAGAACAATTGTACGCTTCCCTATGGAAGTAGGGACAAATGTCATATTATTTTAGTACTATCGTCTTTTTCTTCTGCATAAAAATTTTGTTATGATCGGGCCTGTCAAATAGGGGAGCCAACGTCTTTCATTCCAGCCAACCGCCCGTTTGAAGCATAAATCTTGCTTTGGCCCATTGAGGCCTGTTTGCACTTGGGTTTTGCACCATTGCCCGCGGCTTCGTCCTTGCATAACCCATTGATTGATTAAGTGAATTAGATATCCGTCTGGATGGAGGAAGTAGTTTGATGCAGACGCAAATTGGACCAGAAAAAAGGCCGTACGGCCGTTCCACCCTTATCCCATTCACAATCGAATCACCCATCACGGCCCGGCTGCAAGGGCTGCTGCCGCTGTTAGGGACTGGCGGCGGCCGGATCAGCGCCTCGGTGTACGACACGGCTCAGGTGCTGCGCGCCTGTCCGCCGTCTAGCGGCGTTACGCCCGGGCTAGAGTGGCTCAAGCGGCAGCAGCAGGCCGATGGTGGCTGGGGCAGCCCGGCAGCGCCGCTCTACCGACGCATCTCCACCATTGCCGCCCTGCTGGCCCTGCACCAATATGCCGACATCATCGACGCCACTGAAAGCATTGAAGCGGGGCTAGAACATCTGCATTTTCAGCGCGAACTGTGGGCCAACACCGTGCCGGATAGCCTGCCCGTCGGGGCAGAACTGATCTATCCGTACCTCATTGATGAGGCGGCACGGCTCAAGCTGGCCATTCCGCGCCAGGGCAATACGGCGCTGCTCAGCCAGGGTCGCAAAAAACTACAATATATTGCCCATATTAAGCCCGACGCCGGTTCGCCGCCGATGCACTCCTGGGAAGCGTGGGGTACCGACCCAGAACCTGCCTACCTGGATGGCGCGGGCAGCATTGGTCACAGCCCGGCAGCAACGGCCGTTTGGCTGGCCCGTCTCCCGCGCAACGAAACAACCAACCCGCTGCGTCGGCAGGCCGAGTCGTACCTAAGTCGGGCTTCCCGCGTAACCGGGTTCAATATCCCTGGCGTGGTGCCGGGCATCTGGCCAATGGACCGCTTTGAGCTGGCCTTTAGCCTTTACCCGCTGCTGGTCGCCGACTTGCTCGATCATCCCGCGCTGCAAAACGCACTCGAACCCCAGCTAGACACGCTGGGCTTTGCCCTCACGGAGCAGGGTATTGGCTTGAGTGATCATTTCTACCAGGATGGTGATGATACGGCCGCAGCCCTGGCCATTTTGCACACGGCGGGCTACCTGGTAGACCCGTCTGTGCTGGATCGCTTCCGGGGCGATGGCATCTACTACGCTTTTGGCGGTGAAATTCAGAAGTCGATCTCGCTGACGGCCCGCGCCGTGCACGCCCTCCGCTTATTTGGCCAGCGAGACGAAACGGCCGTTCGCTTACTGCTGGATTCTCAAGGTGAAAACGGCCGTTGGCACGACGACAAGTGGCACATCTCCTGGTTATACAACACACTGCACCTGGTTCTGGCGCTGGCCGCGGAACCGGAAGGATATACGGCCGTTATGCACGCCCAAGATGACCTCATCCAAAGCCAGCACAGCAACGGCGGCTGGGGCGTCACGGGCGAGACTACCCCCTCAGAAACCGCCTACGGCGTTCTGTCTCTCTACACGCTGCACAAGGAAAATCTGCTCACCGAAGCCGGACGACGCGCTTTTAAACGGGGACAGGCTTATCTGGAAACGGCCGTTAATCAACCCGATCTGGATCGTACGGCGCTATGGATTGAAAAAGAGCTGTACGTGCCGCATCGCATCGAGAAAATGTTCGAGTTGAGCGCGCTGCTCACCCACATTAATTAGCAGGCAACTAGAGAGGATCAATTTCTGAAAATTGATCCTCTCTTTAAATTCTCCAAATGTAACCAATCCTCTCTGCCTCCGTCTAAAGGGAAGATGGCCACAGAACCAGACTACCAACAAGACGAACAGCTGCTCCTGGCTGCCCTGCGCCAACGTAACGGGCAGGCCTTCGCCGCGTTGTTTGAGATGTACTCAGACAAGCTCTACCGGCTTTCCCTCAGCTTGCTCAAGGACGAAACTGCCGCTGAAGGTGTGGTGCAAGATGCGTTTCTGCGCCTGATTGAGCGGCTGGATCAATTTGAAGGCCGGTCGAGCCTGGGCACCTGGCTGTACCGCGTCGCCTACAACCTGAGCATCGACAGGCTGCGGCAAAGAAAGCCAGAGTTAACCTTGGAGGATGAGGTGGGAGACGGCCGTTTAACCCTACCCATCCACATTGTCGATTGGACCCAATGGCCAGAACAGTTACTAACCGATGCCGAAATAACGGCCGAACTGGACAAAGCCATTGCCGCCCTGCCAGAAAAGTTCCGCGTCGTGTTTGTGCTGCGCGAAGTGGAAGGACTTTCCACAGAAGAAACCGCCCAAATTACCGGCCTGACCCTGAGCGCCACGAAAGTTCGTCTCCATCGGGCTCGCCTCTTTTTGCGCGAGCAGTTAACCCAATCACTGCTGTTGATGGGTTCCCAAAACAAACCTTATGAAATGTGAAGAACTTCTCCAATACCTTTCTGACTATATTGACAAGGAGCTGAGTGAAGCGTTAACGGACGAAGCCCAGCAACATCTGGCAACCTGCCAAAACTGCCGCGTGGTGCTAGATAGTACCCAACAAACCATCTTCCTGTTCCGCGAACAAGGCAAGCGCACCATCCCGGTGCAAAATCGCCAACGGTTATTTGACCAGCTTCAGGAAGCATTCCAACATTCCAAACCAGTCTGAGTAATTTTGTAACCTTTATAGACACATTCCGTCTAAAAGAGCATAAGGGCAGGATGAAAGAGAAAGAGTATCCACAAACCACCACCGGCAGCACTATCATCAAACTAATCATCATCTGCATCCTCTGTATTAGTATCATTTCTGCCCTTGTTTATATCGTTCAACTTTTTTAACAATCAATTTTCGGAGGAATAACATGAAATCAAATATGGGAAGCACAGATCGGATCATTCGCGTTGTTTTGGCTGTTGTCGTAGCCATTCTTTACTTCACCAATCTCATCTCGGGAACGGCCGCTATCATTTTGGGCATTCTGGCCATCGTTTTCCTGCTCACCAGCGCCGTTGGCTTTTGCCCACTATATGCCCCGTTTAAGTTCTCCACCAAAAAATAAACAGATCTTTCAAATTCAGTCTTAAGAAGAGTGGCTTGGCCACTCTTTTTTGTTTGCGAGAAAGGCCCCACACTTTTTCCAGGCAACAAAAAGGCCCGATGCGCTTTCTGCACATCGAGCCTTTTTGCTTTGAAGAAGCTGATTTCACGTCGCCGTGAAGCCAGCTACCTTCACCTCTTCCTATTTGGTAATACTGTTCGACAAAACGCTGTTAGCCGCATCGAACGTGTAGCTGCCAGAGGTCACATTGGTAATGGTGAGGGTGTAAGTCCCCGAACCATTGTTACCCAACGTAAAGCGAGCCGTTCCGCTATTGGTGAGTGACGCGGTGACGTTGGTTATTGTGCCGTTAGGCAACGTCCAGGTTGCGCTCACCACACCGCTGGTCAGCGATATGCCGTTTTCATTGACCACAGCCACATTGCCTATCACCGAGCCGTTGTTGCGTACCGTCATGCTGATGCTGGAAACGCGGGCACAGTTGCTGGTGCAGCCACCACCGGGATTGGTCACGTTGATCGTAACCGTATCTGTAGAGGTGGCCCCGTCATCGTCGGTGACGGTGAGGGTGGCAACGTAGGTTCCGGCATCCATGTAGCTGTGGCTGGGATTGGCAGTTGTGGCGCTGCCACCATCACCGAAGTTCCAGGCGTAACTCACAATCGTGCCATCGCTGTCGCTAGAGCCTGAACCGATGAAGTTCACGCTTAGCGGCGCAGTTCCACTGGTCACATCGGCAGTAGCAACGGCCGTTGGCGGTTGGTTCACAGGTCCACTACCCACGGTAATGACAACCGTGGCCATGTCTGTCGCGCCATCATCATCCGTGACAATGAGGGTGACTGTATAGACTCCGTTTGCGTTATAGCGGACGCGGGGATTTGGCTGGGTTGAGGTACGGCCGTCGCCGAAGTTCCAGGCGTACGAAACAATCGAACCATCCACATCGCTAGAACCAGACGAGTTGAAGTTCACCGTCAGCGGTGAAGGACCACTGGTGGGTGTAGCGGCAATAACGGCCGTTGGCGGCTGGTTGGTGCTGCTACCCGTCACCGTGATGGTTACCGAATCACTACCCGTTGCGCCATCATCATCGGTGACGGTGAGCGTAACCAGGTACGTGCCAGGCACGGTGTATGTCTTGCCAAACCCAGGATTCGGCAGCGTAGAGGTGGTACCATCGCCAAAATCCCACAGGTAGGAAACGATGAACCCATCCACATCCGAAGATCCGCTAGAGCTGAACGAGGGGGTAAAGGGCGCTGGCCCCGTTGTATCAAACACGCCGAGAACAGCCGTAGGTGGTTGATTCCCCGCCGTGCCTGTGGCAGTCACCACCAGCGAATCGCTGTCCGTGGCTCCGTCATTGTCCGTGACGGTAAGCGTGACCGTGTAGGTGCCGGGTACTTCATACACTTTGATGGCCGGATGCGGCACGATAGACGTGGTGTCATCGCCAAAGTCCCACAGCCAGCTCACAATCGAGCCATCGGGATCACTGGAGCTGAATGAATTGAAGAACGGATTAAATGGCACAGGTCCAGATGAAACGTTGACCGCAGCAACAGCAATTGGCGGTTGATTTGGCGGTTCGGGACCAACCTCAATTACCATGCTGGCACTGCCAGAACCACCGCGACCATCGTATACCGTTACCGTAACAAGATAGGTCCCTTCAGACGTAAAGGTATTGAACGCTGGGGAACCAAAGTAGCCAAAGCCACCATCGCCAAAGTCCCACTCGATGTTGCCAATGGAACCATCAGGATCGTAAGAACCAGCCGCCGAGAACTCAACACTCAATGGCGCTGGGCCAGAAGTTACATCGGCGCTGATAAAGGCAATTGGGTCGATATTGGGAGCTTGCGCATTGATCGCCACCGCATTGCTGGTGGTCGCGCCCTGGTTGTCGGTTACCGTGAGGGTGGCGAGGTATTCACCAGGGGTAATGTAGGCATGGCTGGGGTTAGCCGCCGTTGAGGTGGCGCCATCGCCAAAGTCCCAGGCATAGGCGGCAATGCTGCCGTCTGGGTCCGTGCTGCCGGTGGAAGTGAAGTTTACGGTGAAGGGCACATCGGCTTGCAGCACATTCGCGCCAGCGACCGCCACGGGCCATTGATTGCCTCCGGTGCCAAACTGCTGGTAGCCAATCCGGTAGGCGGACTGGCTGTTCTGAAGGATAGAACCCGCGAACAGACTGACCCCGTTAACGGCCGTTACCGTCGGGTATGCTTCGGACAACGGTGAATTGGAGAAGATGAACCCTTGCGGGTCAATTACCGCCCCGTTTTCGCTAATGCGCATGCCGTACAGATCGCTGCGGGCATCTAACTGGTCCAGGGTAAGCGGCGCAAAGCGGTTGCGCTGTTCATTGTAAGCCAGCACAAACTGTGACCCGTCCCAAACCAGATGCGGCCGGTATTGATTCCCTTGCCAGGGCGTCAGGTTCACCGATGGCTGGGTTGTGCCATTGCTGTTAACGATAATGCCAACCAGGTCGGTTTCTACACCAGAGGTGATTTCTGCCGACTGCACGACCAAAGCGGCCGTATCGCTGGCAGCAGTGGCAACCTGGAATATCCCATTACCACCGGCGCTGGAATAGAAGCCGTATACCATAAATTCGGTACCGACCGTGCCGTCAGCTTCGATAAAGACACCATTGGTTTCCGCGAGGGAATCATCATGAGTGACATTGCGCTGGTAAGCCAGGAACCAACGATTGCCCATAGTTGTCAGAGAAATGGAACGAGCATAGTTGAAGCCCACGAGCTTCGGCGTGGTGTCCAGCACGGTGCCGCTGGTGCCATCCAGGCGGGCCGCATACACGTTGATGACTTGCACCGTGGTGCCCGTGCGGCGGCCAGCGATAAGGTAGGTGCTGCCAATCGCCGAAACGTCGGTGGGGCCAAAGCCAGGCATCACGGCAATGGGATTTGCATCAATCAGCGTGCCGTTTTGCTGCAACCGCTGGGCGTAGATAATGTTTGCGGAACCCCAGGTTATGACATAGTTGCTGCCATTCCAGGCGACGGACGGTGAACCGGGGCCATTCAAAGGCGAACCGGAATCTAGTTGGATAGGTTCGGCTGTCAGCGGGGTACCATTGGCGCTCAGCGGTTGGGCCAATACACGGACCTCACTGGCAGTGTCGCTGCGGTAGGCCATCATGTAGCCATTGCTGCCAACGGCCGTATCCACAAACAGCTGCGCAGGTGCCCCCACGGAAAGCGGCACCGGCGTCCCCGGCACAAAAGCCGGCGAGATGTTTGTGGTGAAAACGTCATAGTTGTTGTCGTTGAATTCGCTGCGCACCATTTGCAGGCTACCGTTATTGGTAACGGCCGTTGCGCCCAGCGTAATGCCAGAAAGGAGAACGCCACCAGGGTCTAGCACCTGCCCAGCAACACTAATACGCGCGGCATAAGCCGCCAGCGCTACCGACCAGGTAGTACGCCAGTTGGTGCCATCCCAACCCAATATACCTGGGGAAACACCCTGGAAGGTGCTAACCGAGATCATATCCCCCGCACCATCCAGCAAATTCCCATTGAGATCAATGCGCGAGCCAAACAGGGCCGTGCTGAAATCAGGCATCTGTTTGACCCAAATCGCATAAAAGCCTGAGTCGCTAGCCGCAAGGGAGCCGACGTAGGCTGTGTTTAACAGGGTAAACAATCCGCCACCCAGCACGTTAAAGTTACTGTCGAAGCGAATGGCGCCGGTGTTGTCTTGTTCGTTAAAGGTGAGCAGACAGGTGCCGCTGGTGCAAGCCAACTGCAAGTTGAAGCGCATGTAGTAGGTTTGGGGCACTAAAATTGTGCCGGGCTGCTGCAACTGTCCATCAGCAGTAATGCGTACGGCGATGATGTCACCATCCTGATGCACAATGATCCAGTCGGTACCATCGCTGGCGATGGTCCACCCGGAACCAGAAGTGTTGTACAGGAGGATGGGTTCTGGGTCCAGCACCTCGCCCGTAGGGGACACACGTACCGCCGCCAAACCACTTTCGTAATAAAAGCCCGTACCGCCTAACACGTTGGTCTGGAACAAAACCAACCAGTTAGTGCCGTTCCAAGAAATACGTGGCGTGGACTGGTTCGCTTTGCCCTGGGCAATAGCGAACGGCTGGCTGCTTAGCGGATTACCACTGGCATCCAGCAGCATCCCGTAGATGTCACCGGCCGTCTCATATTCCAGGTAACCCGCATTGGTGGGGGTGGACCGATGATCAGACCAGGCAACCAAGGTGACACCATTGCCGTGTGATACGGCTGGGGCTTCCTGGTTACCCATGGCCAGAGAAACGGCCGTATCTCCCGGCACAAATTGCGTGGGGGTAACGGCCGCAAACGCGGTGCCGCTCATCACAATGAGCGACAGAATGAACAAAAATAGGCTCATTTTGAGTATGGGGAATTTTTTTCGCATGGGCATCTCCTTAAAAATAGAACAAAGTAACGGTCATGAGGTCTCAAGGACAATCAACCCCAAAGGTTTACACACTGGGGTCTATCCAGTGTAAAAAAACTAAAAAGGTAACTTCAGTGACTAAAGTCACTCTCAACTTCGGCGAGTTGCTGCAAAACGCCCGTGTTGACAACAGTTATCTTGCCGCGCTCAACTTCAACAGCGCCCTGCGCTTTGAGCTCTTTGAGCAAACGATTGATCACTTCCCGCACGGTTCCCAATTCGTCGGCCAGCTGTTGGTGGGTGGTCATCAACCGGGGACCGCGCCGCAGCAGCAGCGTCGCCAGCCGCTGATCCAGCTTTTGAAAGGTGACTTCTTCGATGATCCGCAGCAGTTGGGCCAGGCGCTGGCCAAAAAATTTGAATACCTGTAGACGAAAGGGTTCTGAGTGGGTAATCAAGTCCACAAATAGCGGTTTGGGAATGGCAACGGCCGTTACCGGACGGTCCAAAATTCCCCGAGCCGCATACATTTGGTCACCCAGCAGACAGCTAACGGTAAGAATGCAGCTGTCGCCGGGGCGGATGCGGTAAAGCATAATCTCGCGGCCAGACACATCGGGCTTTACCACGCGGATGCTGCCGGAAAGAGGCATCACAAAGCTCAGGCAAGAGTCGCCTTCCTGGAAGAGCAGATGATTCGCCGGGAGGTCAATAGAAACGGCCGTCTGACAGACCAGATGCTGCATCGTGGCGGGCATTTGGTGAAAGGCCGGGTAATGAAAAAGAAGCTGGGTGAGAGTGGATTCGGTGAGCACAAGGTTATTCCTACACAGCCAGTTCCGTTAAGAAATAGGGCCAGATAATTCCGGCGGAGCTGTCTCAAACTGAAACCCAAGCAGTCGGGCCAGATGAGGCAGCGACATCTGAACATAGGTAACACCCACCAGACCAGTTAACACCATCAGTAAAAAGTTGATGGCATGGTACAGCACCGCCAGCGAAGCAGCCGCTTCTGCCGGTTGGCCTAAGGCCGTCATGGCGGCAATCACCCCCATGTGAAAAACGCCAATCTGCCCTGGTGAAGAAGGGGCCGCCACGGCAAACGCACCGGCAATCATGATGAAGGTGGCATTTAATAAGGAAGCGGGCAGATGCACCGCCTGTAGCGCAGCGTTGTACGCCAGCACCACGGGCAGCCAGGTGAGCAGGCTCAAGCCCAGCAAAACAAGCGCAGAACGCCACTGGGTAAAAGCCGTCAGACCATCCAATAAATGATCCAGCTGCCGGTGAACTTTTTCCGAAGCCAGCCGGGTGAGTTTGTCGCCCAACCAGGTGAGCATTTTGTGGGCGAACGGCCGTTTATTGGCCACCACCATCAAAAAGAAGCTCAAGCCTACGGTAGCCACCCCGGAAACAAGCGCCGCTTGCCGCAACCAGCCAGGCAGGGTTTCGATTTGCAGCAGGGCGAGCGGCAGGAGCAGCACCATCAGCAGCATGTCCAGCAGCCGCTCCACCACCATCGTTGTGACGCCCTGGGTTACCGAAAGGCCGGGCTGCTGCCCCACCAGCACCCCCCGGGCCACATCCCCCAGGCGAAAGGGCAGCAGTTGTGTCAACATCTGGCCAATGTTCTGAATGTGGAACAGCTTCGCCTGGGGAATGCGGTTACCGAGCAGATATCGCCAGCGTACGGCCCGCAAGAACAAATAAATGAATAAATAAACGGCCGTACCCAGCAAGTAACGCGCATCGGTTTGTTGAATCGCCTGAGCAATCTCGGCGGGTTTAATGACCCAAAACATGCCGCCAAGACAAAGCAAACTGAAGATCATTCCCAAGAAAAATTGTCGTTTCTTTTGCGTGCTAATCTGCATTTTCTGCTCCATTTTGAATGATTTTTCAGCTTACTCACGGGAAAGTTACATTCAAACCAGAAAAGTAACGGAATTGCTTGGTGAGTTTTGCGACAGAGGGGAAGAGGGAAAGTTTTTAACTGCAAATCCACGTCTTGTTTATCTTTACATTCTAGATTGTCATTCCCGCGAAGGCGGGAATCCACTCTGGAAAAAGGATGGATACCCGCCTTCGCGGGTATGACACGCTCTCTGGTGAGATGATCTGTGGATTGTTTATGGGTTGGGTTAGGCGACCCAGTAGCCGTTGGCGTAGAGGGCAGTAAACAAAGCCAGCAGGGGGAGAGAAACGGCCGTAACCACCTTATCCACCCACGGATGCTCACCCCACTCGGCCAGCAAGATGAAGGCGGGGAACAAAACCCACATGTAGCGCCGCTGGCTCATCAGCAGGCCCGAGCTAAAGGGGATAACCACGCCCAGCAGCACAAAGGCCGCCTCGGCATAGCGCCCTTTCACCAGCAACACCACACCCAAGATGAGAAAAATCGTCACAAACGTGAAGTCGATCCAGTTGTCGAAGTGGATTTGTCCGGTGAGAAATGCCTGAAACCAGCCCATAGACGGCCGTTGCAGTAACTCGCCCACCGTCACAAATGGCGACTGCGGCACGCGCCCCCAGGCCGCCGAGGCGTTGGCAAACGCCAGGGCATCATCAAAGATGTACCAGAGGTAGGTCATATAGCCAGCCAACCCCAGCGGCGCGCTGGCCGGGACCAACAACGCCCAGCGAGACGGCCGTTCCGCCCCCTCATGCGCCCGCCACTGCCGCCACCACTCCAGCAGCAGCATAGGCACAATGATGAGGCCCACCAGGCGGCACAGCGTCGCCGCCACGGCAAATGGCAGGCTGTAGCGCCACTGGCCGCGTCGGGCAAAATAGTACGCGGCAATCGTCGTCAACAAAAAGAGGGATTCGGTGTAAATAGCCGAGCCATAAAAAGCCATCGGGAAGATGAGCAAATACCAGACGGCCCGATCGGCAATCTTTTCGGAATAATTTTCGGTAACAAAACGGTAAAAGAAGACGGCCGTTCCCCACAGCGCCAAATTACTGATGAT
Source organism: Ardenticatenaceae bacterium (assembly GCA_020634435.1). GTDB lineage: Bacteria > Chloroflexota > Anaerolineae > Promineifilales > Promineifilaceae > Leptofilum. Next base: position 606,459 of record JACKBS010000005.1, read on the forward strand.
GATGCCCGAAACGGCCGCATCACCCGTTAGCGGAGTAATGGCTGCCATGAGCAGGGGCAGCAGCGGGAAAAAGGCCACCGAAGGCAGCGGAACGCCCTGAAATTTGTACCCCTCTTCTACAATGCTAATGTAAAAACCCGTGTCCCAGCGGCTGGCAAACACATCCAGCAAAATATTTTCCGTACCGCGCAGATGGTACGGCGGCGGAGATGTCGCATCCAACAGCAGCGGCACTGCCAGGTAGGCCACAAGCAGCACACCCAACCGGGTCGCCACAAAAACCAGCGTGGGCAGCCAGAGCCAGCGCGGCAGCGTCAGGCTGGCTAAGCGACTAAACAATGTTTCGGTTAAAGGGGGCTGTTGGTCTAATTTCACGTCCATCTTTTTACCTGCCTAAGGTGATATTCCGGCAATTCCATGTTGGACAATTTTCGTAGGGGCGGGATAGGCGGGAAACAACTTAGCTTGTAACGAACGCCTTTTCGCCCGCCTATCTCGCCCAGAATGCTAATCGCGTTGGGCGAGACGGCGCGGAGGCCAGGCTTTTTGTTACTTCGAGATTGCGCCGCGCCATCCCGCCCCTACTAATTTTCGAATTGCTCGGTAATATTTTTTCAAAGTGACTGTCACCTACAAATTTAGTAAAATGAAACAATTCCGGCGGCCAGGCTCACACTGATTCTGGGAAACCATCTGTTGGAACCAGGCCGCCAGAACTTCCTCAGCTGCGATGGTGTAGATAGTGCCGCTATCTCACCATTGCAGCTTTTTATTGGGGCAGCCGCGCACCAAAGACAAACAGACGACCCATAAAGCCATCCGGTGCCCAAACCAGGGGAGCATCTTCGCTCAACGTGAAGCCCTGGGTGGCCGAGGCGTTCATGTCTACCTCCATGGTGACGTCGTAATGACCCAGCGCCAGACGTGAGGTGGGGCTTTGTACGACAAACTGCGCCATCCCGTGCTCGTCTGTCATGACGCGACCCAGGTAACGGCCGTTCACAAACAAAGTAGCAGGTTGATGGGCCGGAAAACCAGAGCCGGTAAAAGCAAACTGGCTGCCCAACGCCCCCTCACTGGCATGGACGCTCAATTCTGGCGCGTATACACCGGCCATCATGCGCCATTCCAGCGCGGCGGCGGGACGATCAAAGTAGGGAATCATGGCCAGACCTGATAGCAAAACCACCAGGGCCACAACAGATCGTACAATCGTCCGAAGAGTGAATGTTTTCATAGTTACCTCCTTCGCAACTACAAATAAAGTGGATAGAAACTTTTGTTAGCGGGAACGGCCGTGTGACGGCCGTTCCCGGCAAAACCACAATTAACGCTGCACAAACGGCAGGTAAGTGCTACTGCCCGTCGTGCCTAAGATTGGCCCGCTAAAACCGCCGGGTGGGTTCACCACCAACGCGCCGCTGTCCACGGTAATCGTCTTGAAGGCCGATACGTTGGCATCTGTCTCCATCACAACGGTCAGGTCGCCATCAGGCACGCCTGTCACATCAACGATGAAGGTTGCCGTCCCATTGCTGTCGGTGGTAACCCCGCCCACAACCTGACCATTCACAAAAATGATAGCCAGGCGATTAGGCTGGTAACCGGTGCCGGTGAAGGCGAACTGGCTACCTGGGGCCCCCGTGTTGTCGTTTACGCTGAGGTCCGGCGTGTAGGCACTGCCAAACAGTTCCCAGTTGATAGCGGCACGGGCACTGCCCATGTAAGGCAGCATCAACACACCACCCAGCAAAACAAACATGGCAATAAACAATCGTCGCACTGCTTCTTTTCTTTCTTGACTCATAGAGCCTCCTTTTGAACAAAGGAACACCGAGCGGTACAGTGACACCGCTTGTGTTTCTGACCCTGCCGTTCGGCTTCCTCAAAAATAAGACATACCGCTACGGAACTGGTTCCAACCGCCGCTCCAGCTTGTACACCGGGCCAACGGGAACGGCCGTTGCCTGCTGTAACAGCGTCATGGATGGGTTGTTGATGTAAATCGGACGTTCATCAATCTGGCTGAGGATCAGCTGCTCCATCGCCGCGCCGGGAATGAGGAAACGGTTGATGGTTTGCACATCGGGCCGCTGGCCTTCCACCATTTGCAGAAACTGCACGGCGGGCACCGTATCCCACCAGCCCATCACCAAGGCATTCGGCTCAGCTTCTTGCAAGATCGTCTCGGCCATTTCGCGGGTGCTCCAATCGGCGGAACGGTCTACCAGGGACCAGTTGAGCCCGACGGCCAGCAGCACCGCGCCAACCGCCACACCACGCAGCAGCCAGGGAGAAACCTGCGGCTGCACCTGTTGCTTGAGCCACAGCGCCAGCTGTTGGTAGCCCACGCCCAGCCAGATGGCCCAAATGAGATACGTGGGCAGGAACATGGTGTCTTTGTCTACGACCCGGTAGTTGATATAGAAAATGGCGTTAGCCAGGAACATCAGCAGCAGCAGTCCGCCCAGCCGCCAGTTGCGCCGGGTGAGGGCGATCAGGCCCAACAGCCCCGGTCCAATGCCGATGGCCAGAAAAGCAGTCCAGAGTTGCGCCCCATAAGCGGCCACCTGCGGCCAGATTTCATTGAGCTGATAGCCAAACATCTGCCCGGCAAACGACTGCCCGGTGATGAGCCACCAGATGCCCGAAAAACTCATCAGGTTGACGGGATGGAAAACACCCGCCGCATCGTACTCACCTGCATAGTTGAAGAGGGGCTGGCTGGCGTAGCGCAGGGGCAGCACCAGGAAGACGGTGAGGCCCAGCAGCACGGCCGTTCCCGCCGCCAGCCACACCCGCCAATTTTTGAACTGGGCTGGATGGCTGGTGAGCACAAACCAGACCGCGCCCGGCACCAGCAGCACCGTCGCCATATGGTTGCCCATGCTGAGGGTCATCAGGAAGATGGGCAGCGCCAGGCGCAGCGGCGTGGGCTCATCGGCCCAGCGCAGCAGCGCCAGAATGGTGCTCGCCATGAGCGCGGTATGCAGCGTGTACACCTCGGCGATGAGGGACATGGCCCAGAAATACGGTGCGGTCGCCAGCAGCCCCAGCGCCCCCAAGCGCAACCACGGATCCACCTTGAGGCGGCGCAAAACCAACTCCACCTGTAGCAGCGTCACGGCGCTCAAAAAGGCGGAGAACAGGTTCATGCGATAGCCCATGTCGCTGCTAACCGGCAGCCAGGACCACACTTTGCCCACCAAGAGGTACAGCGGATAGCCAGTGGCGCGAATGATGCCGTTGGTGACAACGGCCGTTGTAAATTCGGCGCTGTCCAGGTTGTAAATGGTGGGAGCCAGGGTGAGCCAGTAGAGAAAAAAGGGCAGGATGAATACGGCCGTTGCCTGCCAATCCAACCGCGCCAGACGCTGCCGCCAGACGGAGTTGGTTTCTACAGAACGAACAAATGAGGGCAAGGGGGTCATCTTACTTCTCCTTCAAAAATAAACCTCTCGCAGCGTGCGCTTAAGGACACTGGGGCACGTTACCCTGCGAGAGGTCGGTCGGCGTTGTGCCATACGGCCGTTACGCCACTGAGTGAAACTGATTGCTAAAAAGTAACGATCCTGGCGCTGGTGGGTGAGTTAGTCGTCGCGATGGCCATTGTCATTGCCGTTATCATTGCCGCCACCGCCAGAACCACCGTTATCATTACCATTGTCGTTGTCGTTGTTATTGCCACCGGAGTTGTCGTTGCCGTTGTCGTTACCGCCACCACCGGAATTGCTGTTGCCATTGTCATTGCCGCTGTTGTCGTTGCCATTGTCGCCAGCATCATTGCTGTTGCCGTTGTCATTGCCATTGTTATTGCCACCGCCGCCGGAATTGTCGTTGTTGTTATCATTGCCGTTGTCGTCATTCACCACCGTGGTTGGCTGCGGCGTGGCGGTGGGCGGTGCGGCGGTTGCCGTAGCAGTGGGTGGTGCGGCGGTTGCCGTGGCCGGAGCGGTTGCTGTCGGCGGCACCCGCGTTGGCGTGCTGGTAAGGGTCGCTGTAGGCGTACCCATCGTACCTGGCGTGCCAGATGCATCTGGCGTCGCTGAGGTGGTGGGGGTACTGGTCAGCGTGGGCAGGGCGCTGGCAGTTGTGGTTACTGTGGGCATCGCCGTACCCGTGGTTGTCTCGGTGGGGATGGACGTCACGGTGGACGTGCTGGTTGCGGTGGCTGGCCCATCTTCCAAAACCACAATGCGGCTGGCATAAAAATGGCCGTTGGCCGCACGGCCGTTTACCGCCACCAACGCCCCAACGCCCGCATAGCCGTCAATTTGGGTCTGGTCGCTAACTGCCACCGGTACCCCGGCAATAATCCAATTGCGGCCCTGCTTGGTGTTGATGCGGCCTTCAAAAGAAAGTTCGGCCGTTTCGTCGGTGCGCAAAACCGCTTTCGCTTCCCGCACACGTTCATCATTCATTTGGCTGCGCAGGGTAAATACGGCCGTTGCGCTGCCCGCCTGCTCTAATCGGTATGCTTCCACCAAAAGTTTGGCGTCGTACAATAAATCTCCCGGCACAGCGGAGGCCGAGGCAAACAGCAGGGTTACGCTGAACAGCACGGCAAACATCGCCAAAGAGGCCAGCGGCAGCAGCGTGCGCCGCAGGCCGCGCCACGACAGACGTGCCTGCCGCGCCTCGGCCCGCATCTGCTCGGCTCGCTGCAAGAACAGCTTTTGTGACTGGCGTTTGGCGGCCAGGCTGGGCTGGAGACGCAGCTGTTGTAGTTGAACGGCCGTTGCCAAAAACTTCTCAATTTCCCCCGCCGCATGCGGATACCGCGCCACCAATGTTTCTACCGGCACGCCCGCTTCAAACTGCTCCAGACATTCAAACAGGAGTTGTTCTTCGACGATTTTCATGCCAGGGCTCCTTGCAGCATGATGCGCTGAGAAATAGAGGCAATAGCCCGCGCTTGCAGCATTTTGACCGACCCTTCGCTTTTGCCCATCGTCTGGGCGACTTCTTGAATCGGCATGCCAAAACCAAAGCGCAGCGCCAGCACGTTTTGCTGTTCGGCCGTCAGGCTGTCCATCACGGCCTTCAAATTTTCGTTTTGCAAAATGGTGTCTACCTGGTGGTCCAAGCTTTGTTCGCTGGTGGGGATATCCTCATGCAGCATGGTGAGGCCGTCCCGCTTCTTCCGACGATAATGTTCTTTGAGCACCAACGAGGCGGTGCCGTACAGCCAGCCGCGCAGGGTGTTTTGCGGGGCGCTTTTTTCGCGTACGGCCGTTAGCAGCCGTAAAAAGACATCGCTGGTGAGGTCTTCGGCCGTTTGGGAGTCGTTGACCCGGAAGGCGATGAAGCGATAGATGGCATCGTAATACCGGTCGTGCACCTCGGCTAGTGCTTCCTGGTCTAAGGCTTGAACTCGTTGGAGAAGTTTAATTTCGTCGGTCATAAGAACATTTCCCAAAATCATTAATTGAATGATGGCATTGTAGATTTTTGGCCCGATTGGCAGTAGGGGAGATGGTCGCGACCTGGTTCGGACGATGGCCTAGCGTTGATCAGACCTTAGTCCATGTGAGCCTGCGCCTAAAGCCTGTATAATCCTGTTCTACCAAAGGCGGAAGCCATCAGCCTTCTGGCCTTTCGTTCTTCATAGGGGACGGCCTGAGCGCAGGCTCAACACTATAAATGAAAATCCACAGATTTCGCAGATGACACAGATTTACTTCTAATCTGTGAAATCTGTGTCATCTGTGGATTATTTGCAGAGGAGTAGGCATGTTTGCCAATAAACAGTGGACGCTGGCCCAGCAGTACATGTTTGTTAGCTTGTTGGTGATGTTGGGCGGCATGTTAGGCATTGGCTTATGGATTAGCCAGCAGATTGAAACGGCCGTTACCAATCGCACCGCCGCCGTCACTGCCCTGTACGTGGACAGCTACATTTCCCCACACCTGCAAGGATTGGCTGGCGGAGAAGGCGATAAGGCCGTTGACGTAGCCGCCCTGGAGCGGTTACTCATCGACACCTCGCTGGGCACGCAAATCGTTTCCTTTAAGGTATGGTCCCCCGAAGGCGTGGTTTTGTACGCCACCAATGCCGAACTGATCGGCCAGCAGTTTCCCCTGGAAGAAGGGTTGGCCGAAGCGTTCGACGGCGAGGTGGTCACCGAAGTGAGCAGTTTAGACAAACCGGAGCAGGCGCTGGAGCGGGAGCGCTACGGCACGCTCATCGAAACCTACGCGCCATCCCGCGATGTGAGCAGCGACACCATCATTGCCGTGTCCGAGTTTTACCAGACCGCCGACGCGCTGGAGGCGGAAATTCGCACCGCCCAGTACCGCAGCTGGCTGGTGGTAGCTGCCGTGATGGTGGCACTGTACCTGCTGCTCAACGGCATGGTGGGACGCGCCAGCAACACCATCGTCTCCCAGCAAAACGAGCTCAAAGCCAACGTCACCCGGCTGAATGAACTGCTAGAACAAAATGAAATGCTAAACGGCCGTGTTCGCCGCGCCGCCGCCCGTTACACTGCCCTCAACGAGAAAAACCTGCGCCGCATCTCCGCCGATCTACACGATGGCCCCGCTCAGGATTTGGCCCTGGCGCTGCTACGTCTGGAATCACTCACCGAAGCGGTGGCCGAAGCCAAACCAGAGGTCAACCAGGATTTCCGCACTATTCAGCTGGCGACCGAATCCGCGATGGAAGAGCTGCGCACCATTTCTGCCGGGCTGCGTCTGCCCGAGGTGGCCCCGCTGAACCTGGCCGATACCATTCATCGCGCCGTGCGAGATTTTGAGCAAAAAACCAATTGTGAGGTCACGCTCACCCTGGGCAAGCTGCCTGAAGAAGCTCCCCTGCCGGTAAAAATTACCGCCTTCCGCGTGCTTAAAGAATCGTTGGCCAACGGCTTCCGCCACGCGGGTGGTGCAGGCTTGTCGGTGCAGGCGTACGCCACAGCCGATGAGCCCGAGAATCTGGTAGTAGAAATTGCCGACACTGGCCCCGGCTTTGATTTGCAGAATACGGCCGTTTACCGTCGGCTTGGTCTGGTGGGCATGAGAGAACGTGTTGAACTGCTGGGTGGGCAGTTTGAACTACACAGCGCCATTGGCCACGGCACCACTATCCGCGCCATCCTGCCCCTAACGCTCCCCGAGGTTGAAGATGTCTGAACCTATTCGCATTGTTATTGCTGATGATCATCCGCTGTTTCGTGAAGGTGTAGCCCAATCGCTGTCTAGCGAACCGGGCTTTACCGTTGTCGGGCAGGCTGGCTCTGGCGAAGAAGCCTGTTCGCTGGTCAGCAATCTGCTGCCCGATGTGCTGCTGCTAGACGTCACCATGCCTGGCGACGGCGGCATCGTCACCGCGGGTAAAGTTGCTGCGGCATGGCCCGTGGTGCGCATTATGATGCTCACCGTCTCGGAAGATCAGGACACCTTGATGGCCGCCCTGAAAGCCGGCGCCCGCGGCTACGTGCTCAAAGGCGTCACCGCCCGCGATCTAACCAACGCCGTGCGCGTGGTCGCCGGTGGCGATATCTACATTTCGCCCGCGCTGGCTGGCGGCATCTTGTTTGAGCTAACCGCTAGCAAACAGTCCGATGATCCGATCACCACGCTTACGGATCGCGAGCGAGAGATTTTGGGACTGGTAGCCGGGGGGCTTACCAACCGGGAAATCGGCGACCGGCTGCATTTGGCGGAGAAAACAATCAAGCATTACATGACGAACGTGCTGCAAAAATTGCAGGTACGCAGCCGGGTGGAGGCCGCCCTGCTGGCGCAGAAGCACGGCCTCCATGAATAATTCCGCATACGGCCGATAGCAGATAGGTACAAATTGGTTGATTAGAGATAGATGTTTGTGAGTATCTCTTTGAGAGATTCAATCCGCAATGGCTTGCTTATATAATCATCCATACCTGCGGCCAAAAAGCGCTCCCGATCTCCTTTTACCGCATTTGCCGTCATAGCCACGATGTACGGTTGCTGCTCTGGTGGTGTGTGGGAGCGAATATGTTGGGTCGCTTTCAAACCATCCATGTTGGGCATTTGAATGTCCATCAAAACCACATCGTAAGTGTGATCCGCCAGGGCTTGAATCACCTGCAAGCCATCCGCAGCCAAATCTGCCGTATACCCAATTTTGGCTAAAATGCCCATGGACACTTTCTGATTGATATTGTTGTCTTCTGCCAGCAGTATCCTGAGTGGTTTTTTATGCGTGAAGCTGGTTGCGGAAGCCACACAACCGTCTCTTTTGGTGCCCAGGCTGGAACCATACACCTCTTGCAAAATCTTACGCAGGGCCGTGAACTTGATGGGTTTAGCCAAATGCGCCGCAAAAAGATTTTCTGCGGCGGTGCCGGGTTGGGTTTGACCTAATGAGGAGAGCAGGATCAGTGGCATGGCTGCATACTGCGGCAGGGCGCGGATTTCTTCGGCCAGTGCGTAGCCGTCCATACCAGGCATTTGCATGTTTAAAATGGCGAGGTCAAACGGCCGTTTCTTATTTAACCACATCAAAGCCTCGGCGGCTGAAGCGGCCGCCGTGGGCTTCATGTGCAAAATCTCGGCCTGGCGAATCAGGATGAGACGATTCGTCTCGTTGTCATCGACAATGAGCAGCCGCTTGCCTGCCAGCTTCCCCATGTCATCGGCAAAGACATCCGTATTGTCTGGGGCCGCGGCCAGGCGTATCGTAAAATGAAACGTGGAGCCTTGCCCGATGACACTTTCTACCCACATTGTGCCGCCCATATACTCTGCCAGCTTTTTACTAATGGCTAAGCCAAGGCCAGTTCCCCCATACACCCGTGTTGTCGAGGAATCAACCTGGCTAAAGGAATCAAAGAGATGCGGCATGTACGCTTCAGGAATTCCAATCCCTGTATCCCGCACAGAAAAATGCAGCACGCTTTCCGATGCCTCATTCTGAGCCCACTCAACCGATACAACAACTTCGCCTTGTTCTGTGAATTTGACGGCATTGCTCACCAAATTCACCAAAATCTGCCGCACCCGAACGATGTCACCGATGACGGTGAGGGGAAGGTCTGGTGACACCAAATATGCCAGCTCTAATCCTTTTTGGGCCGCCTTTTGGGCAACAATTTCCAACGCATCTTCCACAGCTTTGTGAAGATCAAATGGCTGGTTTTCTAAATTTATTTTGCCTGCGGATATCTTGGAAAAGTCCAGAACGTCATTGATGAGGGCAAGAAGCATGTTGCTGCTGATTTTTACAATATCGACGTATTCCACTTGTTCATTGTCGAGCGCTGTTTCGGCCAGCAGTTCTGTTGCCCCAATGACACCGTTAAGCGGGGTACGAATTTCGTGGCTCATGTTGGCCAAAAAATCTGATTTTAGACGCGATGCCTCCAATGCCTGATCGCGGGCTTGTTTTAAGCTCTCTTCCAAATGCTTTTGCTGCGTTAGATCGGTGATTACCGCAATGCTGCCATTTTGCACGCCTCGGCCAAATTGATAGGGTGTGCCAGTAACAAGCACGGGGACGATACGGCCGTTTTTCCCTTGCAGCGCCACTTCATAGGTAGAAGCCGTATCCCCCTGCCGACGACGGCGCTCTTTTTCTAGAATGTCACGGCTATTTGGATGAACAAAATCAAAAGGCGTCTTATTAACAATCTCATCCTGGGTATAGCCTAACATTTGAGCATAGGCCGGGTTCACATACAAAAATTCATTCTGGCTGTTAACCAAAGTGATCCCTTGCCCCATGTGGGCCAAAATCTGTTTGGCAAAATCGCGATGCGTTTGCAGCTGCTCTTCAAAATTCTTGCGTTCGGTAATGTCGCGGGCGACCGCCTGAAACCCGACAATCTCAGCCCCGCTCATCACGGGCTGAATATTTTGCCCGATCCAAATTTCCTCATCATTTTCCGTGCAAAGCCTGAATTCCTGATACGTGATGCGTTCCTTACGCCGAAATTGTTGGAAATAAAAGCGCTTTAAATAGGCGCGCTTTTCTGGGCAAATAAATTCCAGGTAATGGCGGCCAACCATATCAGCCATGGTGTTCAATTTTAATAAGCGTAAGGCAGCCGAGTTTGCGTAAGTAAAATAACCCTGCCCATCGGTCTGGTAAATAAGGTGGGTCGAGGCTTCAAGGAAATGATTGAGTCGTTCCAATGTTGCCCGTTCTTGCTCTGCCTGCTGGTAAGCAAAATCTACCGTTTGAAGAAACTGTTGCAAGTTCTCCGGCATCGCCTGCCACTCCAGGCCGTACTGTTCAAGTTGTTGTTTTAATGCAGGATGCATGGCTCCACCCTAATTCGTGCTAGACAAAACCGGGACGATTAACTCTGTGGCAAAAGTCGGTTGATGACCTCGCGCAATTGGTGGGAGCTAACGGGTTTTTGCAAAAAATTATCCACGCCGAGTTCTAGGGCCGACTGTTGGTCCTTTTCGCGACCACTCCCGGTAAGAAAAATAATGGGCAGCTGCCTACTGTGACCGCGCGTCCGAATATTTTCGACTAACACCAGCCCATTCATGCCGGGCATGTTCATGTCTATGATGGCCAAATCTACCGTTTGTGTCTCAATCAGGTCCAATGCTTCCATCCCACTTGCTGCGTGCAATGTGCTATGCCCGATCTTGCGAACAATGAGGCTCAGAGTCCGGTGAATAATTTGTGAATCATCTACAATTAAAATTTGTGACATCTCGTTCCTCGTAGCGATTACAATTAAAAATCTTTCGTGTTTTATCCAGTGCCTGTAATTTTTGGGCAGTCGAGTGGGTCCAACGCCAATGAAAGTTAAGTCCACCGGGTTGGCTTTTTCACTGACCCCTGAAATTTATGATTTGAGCCTTTTCAGTATCAGGATTGTCTGATCATCTTCTTGGGGCAAACCCTGGCTAAACCGGGCAACGGCCGTTAATAACCCCTGCAAAATCTCTTCCGCTGTCCGCTCGGCCAAGGCATCAACTAAGTGCAGCAGGCGATCATAATCAAAAAGCTCGCCCTGCTTGTTTCTGGCTTCATTCAATCCGTCCGTGCCGGCAACCAGCACATCGCCTTCGCCCATAAAAATGCTGATCGCTGTGCCCCCAATTTGGGGCAGCACACCCAGCGGCACCCCTGTGGCTTCCAGCATCCTGGCTCTACCCTGCACCGGGCGATAAATCACGGGCGCATGGCCAGCGTTGGCGTAGCGAAGACGGCCATCGGCCACCCGATAACTACCCGTAACGATGGTGGCAAACATGCTTACCTCTGTAAAATCATCGTATAAAGCTTCGTTACTGCGGTCTAGAATGGCCTGCGGTGAACTGTGGCTCAGCAAACGGGCCGCGTTTCGCATGGTGGTGCGCGTCATAGACATGATCAGCGCGGCCGACATGCCCTTGCCCGAAACATCGCCTAGCGTGAAGTACATTTCCCCATTCGGTTGCAGCAAACAGTCATAAAAATCGCCGCCCACGCTCAGCGCCGGGCGAACAAAGCCCGCCAGATCAAGGCCGGGAATCTGCGGCAAGCGTTTGGGCATCAGGCTCATCTGGACGCGCCGAGCCAGGTCCATTTCGGTTTGAAACCGGGTTTGCACTTTAGCCCGCTCCACATTGAGTTCGTGGGTTAAGGCACTTTCAATTTGAATTTCAGTGTATTGGCAAATCGCGCGCATCAATTTTATGGCGGGCGACTCGAAGGGTCCGTCTAATTTGTTAACCAACCCAAAAACGGCCGTTTTCTCGCCACGTATTGCCAGGGGAAAAGCCAGCGCATTGTCTACATTTGGTGGAGAGAGAAAAGCCGTTGCCAGGGTGCTGTTGTACAAAAAATACCCAGATCGGCGTCTGGCCTGCTCAGCTAAAATGCTTAAAGTCTCATCCGCTAAAGGGGCTGGGTGCTGCACCAAAACAGGTTCTCGATCCGGCAAGTTTAACAAGATAAAGACCGTCTCCACGGCAAAAACCTGACTGACCACTTCTATTAAACCTTGAATGATGTCGGAGACAGAGAGCAAATTCCGCGTGGAATGAACCATATCATAGAGTGCTATCAGTTGGTCCTGGTTGTTTACGAGCTCTTCCGCTAAATTTTCCAGCTCCCCTTCCAGTTCAATGAGCCGTGCCAAAAAGAGGGCTTCGGCTTCTAGCCTGGCGTCTACTGATTCTCCAGCCAACCCCGTCACATAAATATCACCTAGCGTCTGACCATCGCTAATGATTGGCACACTGGCCCCGAGCAGACTACGGCCAGCACCTTGGGGACACTGAAACAGCGTCTCGCCAGCAGACCGCACGCCATAGCTAAAAGCACCGGCCGCTAACCAAGCCTTGGCTAAGTTCTCAAAGTCAGCCTGGTAGGAGGATAAGACTTGCTCCAACATGGTCTTGTCAATCATAAGTATTCGTAAACGGCGCGATCGTTTGGGTGTATTGCTGCTGCCTCCTTACCAGGGAGCCTGCCACATTGGGGCCGTTGGTCAAAGCATAATTTGTGCCAACTATTTCCTCAATGTGACTCCGGTAAGATAGCTGCTAAAATGTTCTTCTTTTAGACTCCAGCGGTACTAAATCCACATCTTGCAGCGGAAATTTTACGCGCTATTCACATTCTCGTCCTACCTTTTTTCCTGGCTCGTTTTCGTCAGCTTTTCTGACTACCAATGCTCTACGTTGACAGAAGCACAACCATTGGGCGGTTGAAGTTTGGCAAGAGATTCAGAAAAGTGCTGGACGTGTGTTGACAATTTACTCCCATTAAATCCTCGTCTCACAAGGATAGGTAATCTTCACAAATGCATTGACAAAACCACGCCTTTTCCTTTTTAATAATTCCAGTTGCCATGGAAAAGACAAATCGAAACGCGCTCAAAATTGGATTTCAGTACGGCATTGCCTTTTTGCTAGGTCGTTTGCTGTTTGATCTGGGGCTTGCGGCCGCAACGGCCGTTTCCTGGCAAAACGTGGTGCCGGATGTGGTGGCACAGTTGGTAGGGGGATGGAACGGCCGTCTCTTGTCTGCCCTCTCCTTCTTTATTTTACTCTCACTCCTCATTTCAGAGCTAGGGCAACGTTTCTACAATCAAAAGCTGCTTTGGCGCTGGTGGGCTATTGGCCTGGGGCACGGTTTGTGGATTGGTGGGTATGTGCTGGTAGAAACGGCCGATTCCACAAAACTATACATATCTGCCACCATTGCCCTGCTCATGTTGCCACTCTTTTTATTCCCCGGCGACTCAAAAACGTTTGTTCGCCCCAGCCGACCACCGAAAAATAGCCGCGATCCCTTCATCATCAATGGTGGCGCGGTTGAATTTAAACAATCAGGCAATGTCCATGTGCAAAAAATGCCGATTTGGCAAGCGCTCGGTGCTTTGGGGGGCTTGATCCTGGCCCTGATTTTACTGTTGATTGGCTTGCCTATTTACCAAGATTTTGATCTAGAGTTAGCCTGGACGCTGTTTTTGTGTCTGGTGATGGTTTTACAACTCTCGCCCATAATTTTGCGCTTCTTGTTTTATTTTAGGCAGCGTGCCAAATTGCCACTCATCCTGGGAACTGAACCCGATGCCCGGTATAAGCGGGTGCCATTGCTGGCCTGGCAAGAGATTTCCAGAGTAGAAGTTGCAGCCCAAGGTTCGCAACTGTGGCCGACGGCCGAAATCAAACTGCATTTGCAAGACGGCCGTTTACACACACTTGGCCAAATTTCACCCCTGGCTTCGCTGCGGCCGCTAAAAGCTGCCCAACAAGTGGCAGAGCTGCTGAACCAGGCCATTGCCAATGCCGCTGCCCCGTTAGCCGACAGTTCCGCGCCCCAAACCATTCTACAAAAGCCCGCCTGAACCGTGTTGGCGATTCCCCATACCTGATGTACGATCCCAGCCATCTTTGACCTCTGTCGGGCCGATAGAGGTCTTCTTTTTTGGGAACTCGCCATGAAACAACCGCGCCTGGTAGCGCTGCAACATCGTGATTTTCGGCTGCTCTGGTTTGGGCGGCTGCTTTCCACCATGGGCTCTCAGATGCAGCAAATTGCCATTAGCTGGCATGTGTTTGCTTTGCTGCGGGGCCAAACGTATGAACTGATCGTATTCGGCCGTACCCTGGAACTCAACGCCAGCGCCATTGGCCTGGGATCGCTGGGGCTGGCGCGGGTCATTCCCATCATCATTTTTGCGCTGCTCGGCGGCATGTTGGCCGATTCACGCAACCGGCGCACGCTGCTCATTTGGGTGCAAACGGCCGCTGCCCTCTTTTCCGGCACGCTGGCCGTCCTGACCTTCACGGGCCATATCACCATTCCCATCATTTACCTGCTCAGCGGGGCCCTGGCCGCCGCTTCGGCCTTCGACGAACCGGCGCGGCAATCCATCGTGCCCAACCTGGTGCCGCGTGAGCACCTGGCCAATGCCGTCACGTTGAACACGGTGCTGTGGCAGATTGCCACCATCGTCGGGCCGGGATTGGCCGGGCTGCTGGTGGGCCAATTTGATGTCGGGCTGGTGTATGCACTGGATGCGATTTCCTTTGGCGCGGTAATTGTGTCGCTGCTGCTGATGGAATATCGGGGACAGGCGGCCACCCAAATTGGTCAGGGCCTTGGCTGGGCGGCGCTGGTTGAAGGGGTGCGCTTTACGCTCAAAACCAGGCTCATTCGCAGCACCATGCTACTGGACTTTTGGGCTACTTTCTTTGCTTCAGCCCGCACCATGCTGCCCATTGTGGCCACCGATGTGCTGAAATTGGGCGTGGAAGGGTACGGCTTTTTAGCCACCGCTCAACCCGTCGGCGCGCTTATTGCCGGGGCGATTGTGGCCTTGCGGCACGACATTCGCCGCCAGGGGGTGGTGCTGCTGGTGAGCGTAGGCGTCTACGGCGTGGCCACGGCGATGTTTGGCCTCTCGACTAGCTTTGCCCTCTCCTACATTTTGTTTGGTCTCACGGGTGCAGGCGATACGGTTTCCACCGTCATTCGCGGCACGCTGCGCCAATTGCTGACGCCGGATCATTTGCGGGGGCGCATGACCAGCGTGAACATGGTCTTTTTCATGGGCGGGCCGCAGCTGGGTGAGTTGGAAGCGGGGCTTGTAGCCTCGCTGTTTGGCGCGCCGGTAGCCATCTTCTCTGGCGGACTGGCGACGGTGCTGCTGACGGCACTCATCGCCTGGCGTTACCCGCGCCTGCGCAACTACACCAGCGACATGGCCGACGACCTCATCAAACAAGCCGCTACCTAGGATTTATCCCCAGATTACGCAGATTACGCAGATTTTTTGTCACCCCTTCACCCTGTCACCCGTTCACGGCAAAGCAGGTAAAATGTGGCAAACAGACCGTGAGGTAATCTATGGCTATCATCATTTTTGGCACCAAAGCGCGGGTCGTGGCCGACGACGGCGCGAGCAAACAAACAACCACCTGCCGCTACTGCGGCGAGCTGGTCCAGATGGAACCGGTGCGCAACAAGCGGTACTTTTCGCTCTTTTTTGTGCCGATTTTTCCGCTGGAAAAGGGTGAAGCGGCGTGGCGCTGCCCCAACTGCAAAAAGTTGTTTCTGCGTCGGGAGTGAGGGACGCAGAGCACGCCGAGACAAAGAGAGAACAGAGAGATTCTCTAAAATCTCTGCGCTCTCTCTTTACTCTCACAGGTCTCTGCGTCCTAAAGTTGGATGTGTTGGGAAATGTGAAGCATCTGGCGGATGGGATCGTAGTGGGCGTCAACGGCCGTTTCAAACCGCGCTAATTCTCCCAAAGCCAAAATCTCGCGTCCCGCCGGGGTAAGGTGCAGCTGTGTGAGCGCCTGCCGGATTGATTGGCGCAGCGGAGCGGGCACGCTAGTATGAATCACCCAAGGGGGAATCGGGCTGGGGCCGAGTGCCTCTAAAACACGAATTTGCCCCGCCAGCGTTGGGTCTTCGCGCATGGACATCTCTAAGACGGTGCTGTCGATGGCGGAGGCTTCTACCTCGCCAGCCAAAACCAGTGCCAGCGAGTTCACGTGCCCCCCAGAGGCAATTGCCTTGCCAAAGAAGTCGCCATTTTCGCCGATTTGAGCCAATTTATGGCGCACAATGTGGTAGCCAGATTGGGAGCCAATCTCGTTGTAGGCCCATCGCGCCCCGCGCAAATCGGCAAAGCGAACAAACGGACTGTCGTGCCGCACCACCACATCGGAAAAATAGATGGGCCGATTTTGGTAACGCGCTCCGGCCATGACAGGCAGGGCGAGCAGTTCAATGGCGGGGTTGGGGCTTGTGCTGAGCGGAGTCGAAGTAACGGCCGTTGCCTGCACGTACGGATAGCCACAAATCCAACCAATCTGAATTTGCCCGGACCCAATTTGCCGATAGCGATCTTGCCAGCTGATGTCACCCACAAACTGCACGGCCTGGTTGATCTGCTGGGTCAGATAATCAGCGATGGCGGCGGTGACGGCGAAGGTGTTGTGCGCCTGGCAGGTGGTGAGAAGCAGGTTCATGCGGTTTGGTTGAGGTAGTTGAGGACAATTTGGGCGACGTGAGACGGCCGTTCCAACGTCAGCATGTGGCCGCAATCGGGGACTTCAACGAAAGTAGCGTTGGGCTGCACGTCCTGCCACAGCTGCCACGCCTGCGGAAAAATCGTGTCCGACTCGGCAGCGCGGATGGCCAGCGTGGGCTGGGTCACCTGAGGCAAAGCGTCCCACACGCCCTGCGGCGGCATGGCGTAAAAGCGGGCTTCCCACTCGCGCGGATAAACCAGCTCAAAGTCGCCGTTGTCAGTTTGCCTCGTCGCTGAATTGACATAATCCCACAGTGCTTCGTCGGAGAAGCGGTTGAAAACCGACTTGCGCCGGAAGCGGTCGAAGGCGGCCTGGCGGCTGTCCCACTGGTTGCGCCGCTTAAGCGCCCCGGCGACCATCGGATTAAAGAGCCCGGCGTCGGGATTTTGGGCGGTCATTTGCAAAATCTGCGGCGGCAAGAAAACCGGCTCGATGAGGATGAGGTGGGAGAAGAGATCGGGGCGAGAAACGGCCGCATACAACGTCGCCACACCGCCCAACGAATGCCCTACGCCAATCACCTGCTGCCAGCCCATCTGGTCAAAAAAGCGAATCAGATCGTCGGCGATAACGGTCCAGTCGGTCATTTCTTCGGGCTGGGAACCGGGCCACAGCGGCCGATGCTCGACGGCGTAAACGTGGAATTGTTCCGTGAGCGGCCGTAAAAACTGACCAAACCCGGCCGGTGGGTAGGCGTTGGGATGGGCAAAATGGAGAATACGGCCGTTGCCGCCAAAATCTATGTGGGGGATGGGATCAGTCAAATCGTTATCCTATTTTGGAGATTGGAGACTGGAGATTGGAGATTGACCAGACTCTACGCCTCGCTCTCCATCTTGAAATTGCCTAAAAAGTATACCCACTCTAACTTGTCATGCACCGCATTGAACAGGCGCAAATCGGCCGTCCAAAAAGGGCAACCCAAATGCTCGGCGAGGGCCAGGTAATGGGTGTCGTACGCCGTGGGACGGCCGAATTCAGTGGCCAACTGCCAGGCGCGTGCGTGGATGCCGTCAAACGTTTGCAACGTCACGTCGAATTGCAGCGCCTTTTCCAACATCTTTTCCGCTATTTCTGTTTGGATCAGTCCACGATGGGTGAGTTTGCGGAGAACGGCCGTAACCTCAAACCAAAACAAATGCGGCGCAATGGGCTGCACACCCGCCATCACCCAGCCACGCCACAACGCCTCAGCCAAATGACTGTCGGGTTCATTGAGCAGCAGCTTGAGGAGAATCCCCGAATCAATGCAAATCTGTGAGGTCATCTAGCCGCTCCTCCCGAACCTCATCCAGCGCAGCAGTGGCGTCCGCGCTGTAGTCCTGCGCCGCCCCACTTTCCCGAAGCTGGCGCGCCTCTGCCAGCACATTTAGCTGCTGGGTTTGGTACAGTTCCCGCTGGCTTTCTGCCAAAAGCTTTTCTAGCAGGCGCAAATCCTCCACGCTGATCAGGGCCGCCCGCTCCTTGCCATGCGACAGCAAAATGAAGCGCGTGCCGCCAAACGATGCCTGGTTCACAATCTCGCCCAAATTTTGCTTGAGTTCCGTTACGGAAATGGTTTTTGCCGCCATACCATCCACCTTTCGCACAAATCGTACGATTTATGCGAATTGTACCACAACTATTTCGTTAGGGAGTGCAATCTATTTCAAAGTTACTCACACTTGTCATGCTGAACGCAGTGAAGCATCCCGACCAAGTTGAATGGGATTCTTCGTTTCACTCAGAAAGACAAATTCGTAAATGATTTCGATTTCCTCGACGTACAAGAACGTGTCGTAGGGGCGGGACTGGCGGAGAACCATCCTTGCCACGCAGAAAAACCTTGTCTCCCGCCTGTCTCGCCCAATGGCGGCAATAGCGGGCGAGACGGTGCGGAGACGCGGCGATTTGCTTGAACAACATTCTACCCGCACCGTCCCCCCCTACAATCGGCGGGATTCGTTGAAGAGATGGGGACGTTTCCCAACCACCTCAGTCACTAAATCCTGGTAACGGTTCTCCCGCTCCACAAGTGTCACCACTTCCCGCATCTTGGCATCCAGCGTATCCCCCGCCAACGATCCCGGCCTGATTTTCAGATCAAACAGCAAATCATGAAAATCATTGTCATCAAACCCTGATTTCAAGGCGGAAAGCACTTCGCGACGAGTGGGCAACCCAGCCTGCCGCATCTCAGAGGTGCTGACGCCGTTGAGCAATGCTTGCACATCGAGCATGATTACTTCCCCGTTTTTGGCTGGGTAAGGAATGGCATCCATCTTCATTTTTTCTAGCTGTTCTAAATATGCGTAATCAATTGGCTGGGCGTCTGGATGCCCAGGGATGGGCACGACCTCGCGTGGTTTGGTGCCCTGGATGGTGTCGTGGATGCCAGCAAATTCGAGTCGCAGACTGTACAGGAACTGCCGCCGATCCCCATCACCAATAATGGAGATGCGGATGGTGGCCGCTTTGATGTCTGCTTTGACAAGGGCGGTGAAGCCGTCATGATGCAGCATGACGCCGGTGCGCCAGCGGATTTTCTCGTCCACGCGCTGGTGTTGGCGCACCATGAAACGGTGCAAAATGCTGCGCGGCAAGACGCTGTATTGGTAGGCAAACTGGAGCGCGTTGGCCTCGTCCCATTCAAATTCCGGCTGCTCTTTGCTGATGAGATCGGGAATGAGAAGCGTTTGGCCGCCCGGCAAGCCAAAAGCCAACTCAAATTTGGTCATCATGTCCAGCAAGAAGCGGCGCTGCTGGCTGGGGTAATCGTCGCGGGAAAGCAGATCGCGGACCTGGTTGCGCACTAGGATGCCGTGCTTTTGCTGCAATTGTTCGCTGTTGAGCAGGGCGTAGATGCCGCCCGTTACCCAGTTGGGATTGAGGACACTGGTGTCACGCACGCGATCGTCGTCGGTGAAGTTGAGGACGATGCCCAAATCATGCAGAAAGCGAACCAGCGTGGTCTGGCTGCTTTCCTCGGCGATGCCGTGCTGGCGGCAGAGGTCTTCGTACTCGTCGTAGGGGAGGAAGTGGCGCTGAGCCTGCATGGTGACGAGATCGGTTTTGACCTGCATCCAGCTGGCGGGGAAAGCGGTGTCTACATGCTCCATCGTGGCCAGGAGGTTGGCGATTTCGGTTTTGAGCTGCTCAATGCCCTGGCCGCTGCGGGCGGAGGTGCGGATGAACCCTTTGATCGCCGGGTATTTTTCTTGCAGGCCGCGCCGATTGATGTCCAGGTGGTGTTGGTCTGATTTGTTGATGACGATGAGGACGGGGGCGTCGGGGGCAAAGCTGTTGATGAGCGCCAGCCAATACTCCACGCGCCCCTCATCTTCCCCCTGGCGGGCGTCGAGGACAAGGAGGTAGAGGCTGCGTTTGGTGAGGAAAAATTGGTGGGTAGCGTGCATGATTTCCTGCCCACCAAAATCCCAGATGTTGAGGGCGATAGGCACGACTCCCTGCTGAGGCCGATGGACGTCCAGTGACCAGGTTTCAATATTGATTCCTTCCGTCTGGTTTTCCGCTTCGTTAAACTCCTGCCCCAGCAATTGCTTCACAAGCGACGTTTTGCCCACGCCCCCTTGCCCCACAAGTATAAGTTTGGCTTCGTTTAACGGACGAGCTGGTGCTTCCTGCCGCTTCCGAAGGTAATCGAGGATAGCTTGGGCGTTACTACGTTGTGCTAAAATTTCTAGTGGAATAGTTAAAAAATTACTTTTAAGATCAAGGTGTTTTAACTGGGCTAATTTTGTTATTTCGAGTGGAAGCTCAGCCAGCTTGTTCTTGCTGAGATTAAGCCGTTGTAACTTAGTCAACTGTGCAATTTCAGGAGGAATTTCCCTTATCTCGTTGTTGTCAAGATCAAGGACTCTTAGGTTTATCAACTGGATGATTTCAATCGGAAAGGTTCTTAAGTAATTATCATGAAGATAAAGTTCCTCTAGTGCTTTTAGCTGAACTATTTTTGACGGAACATCATGCAAGCTCAATCCATTCAAATAAAGCTTTGTCGCGGAATCAGCTTTCGCCTGTTTAATTGCACTCAACGCTAACTTATAAGCGTTATCATAGTACTTAACCATGGGGTGCCTCGAGTTTTAATTGGGATGGCATCTGGCAGGTGCGTCCCGCTTGTCTGGCAAAATTCAGGTTCCATTTTACCCAATTGCGCTACCCAAGTGCCAGTCACGGGGCGGAACGGTTTTGGTTATCCAAGATCGTGCGCCCCGTGACTGGCACTTTTTACGTCTTTGGCTCCGGCCGGTGTCCTCACCGTGCCGATTAGGTGGCGCGGCCAGGAGCCCGGCCACAGCGTTGTCGGCGTAGGGCAAAGGCGCGGCTTTGCCCTACGTACCGGTCGTGAGCATCTGTAAAAGCTGACGGGTGACCTGCTTGGTATCCGGGCCGATTTCGCCGGGGGGGCCGACGCAGGCGGGGCAGCCGTCGCGGCAGCGGCAGTCGCTAACCAGTTCCAGGGCGGCGGGCAGCAGGTCGTGGTGCTGCTCAAACAGCCGCTGGCTAAATCCCACCCCCGCCGCCACCGATTCGTAAATGACGATGGTGGGGGCCTGGGTCAGCGGGCTGCGGCTTTCGGCGACCACTTCGATGTCGCCGGGATCGCACATGAGGTAGAGTGGGGCCAGGTTACGCAGGACGTAGGCCAGCCCGCCCAGCGCGGAGCGGGCCTGCTGCCCGGCTTCGGCCTGTTTGTGGCAGCTGGGGCAAAGGGTAATCAGGTTTTCGGGCTGGTTGGCCTGTTTGTAGTTGTCGTTTTGGCCGGGGATGTAGTTGAAGTCGCGGAACGGCCGTATGTGGTGAACGTGTAGGCTCGTAGACCTGACAGGTTTTTTAGGTGGCTCGCTCTGAGCGGGATCGGTCAGTAAACCTGTCAGGTCTTGGGGGTCTGGGGGCGCTTTACCCTCCGCCCCGCAGTTGCGACAGCGGTAGCCATCCCGCGCTAGCACGATTTGGCGCTGCTGCTGCCAGTTGGGGCCGTAATTATTCGGCCGTAGCAAAATGCCCGCATCATACAGCCGCTCCGTCAGCGCATCGGAGAAGATAAGCCAGTAACCGCTGGTCTCTAGCACCATCTCCGGCAAATCAATCTCGCCAAAACCCAGCGTCTCGTGCGTGTACCGCTTGATTTTGCGGTAGCCCGTGGCCTTGGTGACGACGGTAACGTCGCCCCAAGCGCGGAATAAATCAGCAGATTTCGCAGATTGACCAGATTTTTCTCTTTTTTCCTCTGCGTCTCCGCGCCTCTGCGTTAAAAATTCTTCCGCCGTTTCTTCAGGGTTCAGTTCGCGGATACTGCTGCCGATGCTGGCGCGGGTGTAGTAATCGACTTCGATGGGGCGGACGTGGGCGATACGGCCGTTCCAATCAAACTCCTCCACCAAATAGGTCCGCGCCTGGTGCATGTAAATAGAGCCTTCGTACACCATGACGGGCGCGGTGTCTAAATCCACCTCACCGATGACGTGTACGCCGTCCTCGTCGTGGGCCTGGATGACGACGGTATCATCGCCGCTGGTGCGCAGGGAAACGGCCGTTGCGGGCGACCCTTCCCCCACGTAATGAAACTGATCCCGCGTCTCATGCAAATCGCCTTCGTCGCGCAACGCTTCCAGCAGCGGCGTCACATCGCCGAAACCGCCAAAATCTTCGCCCTGCTTAAACGGCAGCTCATAGGCGGCGCAGAGCAGATGGCGCACCATGATGCGCAAATTGTCCGGGTTGGTGAGCGCGTGTTCGGGCGAACGGCCGAAAATGTAACGCGGGTGGGTGCAGATGTATTGGTCCAGCGGGCTGTTATTGGCCACCATCAGCGCCACAGACTGGTCGTTGCGCCGCCCGGCGCGGCCCGCCTGCTGCCAAATCGAGGCAATCGAGCCAGGGTAGCCGGTGATGACGGCCGCATCCAGCTGGCCAATATCAATGCCCAACTCCAGGGCGTTGGTGGCCACCACGCCACGAATCTGCCCGGTGCGCAGGCCGTGTTCGATCTGGCGGCGCTCCAACGGCAGGTAGCCGCCGCGATAGCCAGTGACGGAGAGCGCTTCGCCGCCCTGGTAAACCACATCGTCGCGCAGGTAGGCTAGCAGCAGTTCCACTGTCTGCCGGGCGCGGGCAAAAACAATGGTTTGGATGTCCGAGGCGAGGAAGGTGCTGGCGGCATCCCGCGCGGCCAGGACAGAGCTGCCGCGCAGCCCCAACGTCTCGTCGATGATGGGCGGGTTGTAAAGGATGAACTGCTTCTCGCCGCTGGGTGCGCCGTTTTGGCTTTCGTCTATGAGGGTAAACGGCCGTTCCACCAATCGTTCCGCATGTTCTTTGGGATTGGCAATCGTGGCCGAGCAGCAGATAAACTGCGGGTTGCTGCCGTAAAAGTGGCACAGGCGCTGCAAGCGGCGCAGCACGTTGGCCACATGGCTGCCAAAAATGCCGCGATAAGCGTGAATCTCGTCTAAAACCACAAACTCCAGGTTGCTGAGCAGGCTGCGCCAGCCGGTGTGGTAGGGCAAGATGCCCGCGTGTAACATGTCTGGATTGGTTATGAGAATGCCATCGCTGCGCCGAACCTGGGTGCGCTGGCTGCGCGGCGTGTCGCCGTCATAACTGTACACGTCAAAGGGCAGATTACCAGCTGCAATCAGCGTCTGCGTTTCGGCGAGCTGGTCCTGCGAGAGCGCTTTGGTAGGAAACAGGTAGAGGGCGCGTGCTTTTGGGCGCTCTAACAGACGCTGGAATACAGGAACCGTGTAGCACAACGATTTACCAGACGCGGTGGTAGTGGCGATGACGACGTTTTGGTTTTGGGAAACGGCCGTAACCGCTTCGGCCTGATGGGTAAATAACTGATCAATGCCCCGTTCCTTTAAGGCTTGGCGGATCGTTTGGGGCAATTCAACGGGTTGGGTGGCAGACGGCCGTGCCGGGAGGCGCTCCCAGGCAACCACATTGCTCATAAAATCACGGTTCAGACGCAAGTTAGCTACTAATTCAGCAACAGTCATGGGTCAGATTATAGCTTGTTTCGGCAACCCGTTTGCGAAAGCATTTTGCTAAAAGAAAAGTTATCCATATGGTTTTTCTTTTCAATATATTTTTTAGTAGTTTGTAGTAGGGGCTGGGGATATGTGTAGAACATTTATAAATGCCCATATCTTCGGGATTGTTCGTGGTTTCCCCCATATCTTTCTTTGGTCCCGCTGTCAAAGCATTTTTGCATATGGGGATTCTTTTGTATAACCACCCAAAACAGCTTTTACGGCCGTATTGTTCACCATTCAGGTCCAAATGCGTATTTGCCCTATGACCTCAGTACGGCCCCATATATGGGGTTTGGCTCTAATTTGCGCAACTTATGACAACTCGTGTTTTCCACAGTTGAGATCGGTTTTCCACAGTAAACGGCCGTTTATCCACAGTTTTCGGCCTAAAATTAGACTAAATGTGGTCATTTGCGTTATTTGCCCTTTTCCAGATATGGGTAATAAAAAGGAAACACGCCATATTTGGGGTTGGCCGGTATATTGCACCGCCTGAATCCTTCGTGTATCCCAAAATATATCCTGGGTAGTTGCCAAATCAGGCCGTTTGTGGCAAATTTCCAGTAGTACTGCCAGCTTTTGCCAGGATTGGCTGGCACTGTTATTCTTGACAATTGGTTGCTGTATTGACTAGAATTTATTCATCCTGAGCATTACTCTCTCAAGAATGACACCAACACTGGTTCATCGATGAGAAATCTTGGAGGCCCAACATGAACGTCATCAAAGTTTCCGCTCGGTCTAGAACTGCTGCTGTTGCTGGTGCAATTGCCGGCGTTATGCGGGAGGTCAGTCGGGCGGAGGTGCAGGCAATCGGTGCCGGCGCCGTCAATCAGGCCCTGAAAGCGATCGTCATTGCCAAAGGATACCTGGCTGAGGAGGGGGTTGATATCGTTTGTGACCCGTCATTTGTGGAAGTAGCCATTGATGAACAGGAACGAACGGCGATCCGCATTGTTGTGGAGCCACGTAGTCAAGCATAGTAATTCCCCAGTTTGATTACATGATTAACAGGGGTCTGATGTGGGAGACATCAGGCCCTTTTTTATTGCCTGGAGTCGGCAACCGGCCGCCATGCTACCGGCTGCCGCGCTGTCCCGTTGCCCGCAGTTCCGATGAGGAGATATCTTTGCGAAAAGCCTCAGCCGGAATGGGCTGGAACAAATTGGCATACGCTGCGGGAATGTTTAGCTCGCTGAGGTCGCGGAAGATGCCATCGCCGTCTTGCCGCCCCGCCACCAGGAAGGAGCAGCCCAGGTCACGAATTTCATCCAGTGCTGCGTGCAGTTGGGTGGTGCTGTTTTGGTAGTAACGGGGATGGAGCACACGTTCGGCCGTATCAAAGCCAATCACAAATACGGTATTGGCAAACAGGCGGGCTTTTTCCAGATAGGTGGGCGCGTTGGTCACATAAATCGGCCAGCGTCCCGCAAATTGGGCAATGCGGTCAATCACAATGTCTGGGGTGATAGGTGGCTTGTCTACGTTTTGCGCGGAGATTTCAAAGGCAACCGGATGGCCGAGGAGCTTAGCAGACACTTGTAGCAGTTCCAGATGTCCATCGTGCAGGGGGTTATAGGAGCCAGACAAGATGGCCTGTGGATTCACGTGCTTGCTGCGGATACGGCCGTCGGCCGTTACGCCAAAATAGTCCAACGCACCATCGTGAATTTGCTGAGCCGCTTTGCCAAAATTGTGCGTGGTTACCGTTATCTTGTCCTTGTCGGTGAGCGTGTAGGCCAGGCGAGGCTCCAAATCCATGGCGGCCGCGAGCGCGTTCAGAATGACGCGGCTGACCAGATTTTCTTCCCCGGCGCGGTCGCGATATCCCTTGTTTAAGTGAATGCCGTATTCTACCAGCCGAGCCGGCTGCCAGGTGGCGAGGTAAGCGCGGTGCTCGCCGCGCTTGGGCCTGTCGGTAACGATGGTGGCCGTGCAGGCCAGGCCGATGACCGGATTGGTGGCCGCATCCAGCCAGCGCGCCCGGGTGAAGGCGCGTCCTGCCAATAATCTTGCCGTGCGCTCGGTGACATATTTTGCCGGGGGTTGGCCAAGAAATTCATCAAAGGCGGCCTGGCTGTAAGGCACCAGGGCTTCCAGCAGGGTGCGGGTGGCCCCGGCTACGCCCAGCAGATTGGACAGAGCCTCGGTCCCGGCACCGGCGGCTACGAGAACGATGCGTTCCGGGGCATCGTGGATAGTTTGGACCAATTGTTTGATGTCGGCTTCCATAACGAAGGGATTTTATCATTGGTGGGGGCAAATTCAATTTGAGTTTGCCGAGAGTAGACTGAATCCGTGTCTGAACAATCGTTCAGCTACGCGTTCGGCTAGGATTCCCAGAGGTAGAGATGGTTTTGCCTAAAAATGGGGGATGTTGATAATTGAAGCCCTGTGACGAATGAAATGATTTCTTCTGCGTTGGTTTATTTGTGGATCGGCCTTTTGCTGCTGCTGATTGTGTGGCTGTTGGTAAGGCGCTGGCGGCAGCAAGTTGAGAATGGTGTGGTGGAAACGGCCGTAAAGTACCAACCGTTTTTTCCGCTTACGGAACCAGCCCATCGTGCCATGATTGCGGTCCAACTGCTGGGCGGTTTTCTACTTCTGACCCTGAGCAAGATGGCATTTGATGCTGTGCCCGTTTTGGCAAAATGGGCCGTGGCTGCGCTCATGGTCTTTGGCGGGGGGCTGTTTTTGTGGGCGGGCAGCCGCGTGCGGCGCGACGGACTGGCCGAAGATTGGCTGGCGCAGCAGCTCCATCGTGTGGGGTATGGGTTAGGCGTGGCGGGTTGGCAGGTTGTCCTGCTGATTTTGGCGGCCGGGCTGGCCTGGTTAGCCTATCTGGCGGCTGGCGATCAGGCTTTGGCGCGGCGCTGGGATGTTTCGGTAATGGCGTGGCTGCTGGCCTTGGTAGGCTGTTTGGTTGGGGGCGTGCCGATGGCCGAGTGGCACAGTTGGCTGCGCAGTGGGCTGGGTATTCCCAAGTGGGAGTGGGGCTTGCTGCTGGCTTTGTTTGTCGGTGCCTGGTTACTGCGCGGAACGGCCGTTACTGAATTCCCCAATACGTTTTCTGGCGATGAAGGATCGGCCGGGCTGCACGCGGCGCGATTCTTGCAAGGTCTGGCCGACAACTGGTTCACCATCGGCTGGTTTTCTTTTCCCTCGCTGTGGTATGCCGTGCAAAGCATTTTCATAGAGCTGTTTGGTCAGACAGTTGAAGCGATGCGCTATTTTTCGGCTTTGGGCGGTGCGTTGGCCGTGCTGGCTACATATTGGCTGGCGCGAGTGATGTTTGATCGGACAACGGCCGTTGCGGCCAGCGTCGTCATTATGGCGTCACATTTTCACATCCACATGAGTCGCATCGGGCTGAACAACGTGTGGGACAGTTTGTTTTTGGCGGTGGTGTTGGCGGGGCTATGGCAAGGTTGGCGTAGTGGCAAGCGGCTGCCGTTTATTGTGGCCGGGTTGGCGCTGGGGCTGGGCCAATATTTTTACGTCTCGGTGCGGGTGCTGCCGCTGTTGGTACTGATCTGGGTGGTTGGTTTGTGGTGGTGGCAGCCACGCCTTTGGCGGCGACGGTTACCCGATTTTGTGTTGAGTGGATATACGGCCGTTCTCACCATTTTGCCGCTGGCTATCTATTTTGCCGGGCATTGGGCTGAATTTCAGGCCCCGCTGAACCGCGTCACCATCATCGGCGAGCGGCTGGACAGCATGGCCATGTTAGATGGGTTGCCCCCAGCTTTTGTTGTGCTGCGGCAGATGTGGCTGGCGGCGTTGGGCTTTACCCAAATTCCGCTGCGTCTGCTTTACGACCCCGGCGTGCCGTTGCTCATGTCCTTTGCGGCGAGTTTGTTTTTGATTGGGGTGGCTTGGAGTTTGCTGCGCTTTGACGGCCGTTCCGGTTTGCTGCTGTTGCCTTTGTTGTCGGTTATCTTTCTCAGTGGGTTTAGCCAGGATCCCCCTGCGTCGCAGCGCTTCATTTTGGCCATGCCGGCGGTGGCGGTTCTGGTGGCGCGGCCGTTAGGATTGGTGGGCGGTTGGTTGCGCTTGCTGTGGCCGGGTGGCAAGATGTGGATTTTGGGGGGAACGGCCGTTGTGCTGCTTTGGCTAGCGCTAGTTGACATAACTTTTTATTTCGGGGATTTGTACGATTCGTATGTGCTGGGAGGCGGCAATACGGTAGTGGCCAACGAGATTGCGGAATATTTACAGACGGAGCCGAAGCCGCCAACCGTTTACTTCATGGGGTTTCCGCGTATGGGCTACTACAGCCTCTCCACAATTCCTTACTTGGCACCCCAGGTGGACGCGATTGATGTGGTTGAGCCGATCACTGCGCCGCCTGATTGGCCAATCGGCGATCCAACCCTGGCTATATTTTTGCCAGAGCGTCTAAATGAACTGCGATTTGTTCAGGAAGCGTACCCCAGCGGTAGCTACGAAGAAGTGTACGACGAAGAAAACCAGCTGCTGTACGCCATCTATAGAATTATTCCCTAAAGCCGGTTCTCTTAACTGGCCTTCCAATCGAACCCATCGGGACGGCGCAGTTCGGTGCCAAACATGTAACTGCTTTTAGCGGTCCACGGCTCCTCGCTGCTGTCATTGGCCAGATGGTCGAAGAAGCCTTGCACACGACTGTCTAGCAAATCAATCTGGTGCAGCAAGATGGCTTCCAGCGTTTTGGGCACAACGGGAGAACCCCATTCCAGCGTGCCGTGGTGGGAGGCGATGAGGTGAACCAGATGGCGCAGATCGTCTTCGGGGAAGTTGCCCAATTCGGCAGCAGCTTTTTCCACCATGACAACGGCGCGGGTGATGTGACCAATAAGACGGCCGTCTTCCGAAAAGCTAAACGATTTGCTGATGTCGTACTCAATCGCCTTGCCCATGTCGTGTAGCAGCGTGCCCGCCAGCAGAAGGTCACGATTGACAAATGGATAGTGCCCAGCCAGATGATTGGCCAAACTGGCCATGTTGAGCGTGTGCTCCATCAATCCGCCAATGTAAGCGTGGTGCATGTTGCGTGCGGCGGGGGCATTGGCATAGTCGCGCAAAAACGATTCGTTTAGCAGCAAGTGTGCGACTAGCTGCTGCCACGGCTGGCCCAGGCTTTCAATTTGGGCTTGCAGTTCGGCAATCATCTCTTCCTGGCTGCGGCGGCTGGAGGGCAGCAATTCTTCCAAAGCTGGCTCCCGATTTAAGTTCATATCGGTGATAGTGATTTGCAGTGAATCTTTGTAGCGCACGGCGCGGCCAGTAACAAAAACAGGACTGCCTGTTTGCGACCAGTTTTCGACATAGCTGGGAATATCCCAAAAGACAAAGGCGAGTTGGCCGGTTTTGTCACGCAGGGTGCCCAAGAGGTAGGGACGGCCGTCTTTTGTCTCGCGTAAAATAGAATCCTGTATCAGGAATGGCTCATTCTCCAGCTCATCCCCGACGGAAATATTGGCAGCAAAAAATGATTTCACAAAACCCTCTCAATGGTGGTTACACAATCAAATGTGAATTGCTAACGATAGCGGTTTAGTGTCAAACCGCTCTTCCAATCGACGATGCGCTGGAAGTGCGCAGGCGATTGTAAGTGGATTTTGGTTTTCTGGCTACCTATTTTAAAATCAATCAAGAGCGGTTTGCTCTGTGAAGATAAGGAGTCTAACTGGATGAAAAAGTTAATTGTGGGGATTTCGGGAGCCAGCGGCGTGATCTACGGCATTCGCATGCTGGAGGTGCTGCGCGACGTGCCCGATGTGGAGACGCACCTCATCATGAGTTCGGCGGCGGCCACGACCATTGGCCTGGAAACTGATTACACGGCCGAGCAGGTGCAGAATTTGGCCGATGTCACGTACCGATTTAAGGATATTGCTGCGGCCGTTTCTTCGGGCTCCTTCAAAACTTGGGGCATGGTGGTCATCCCGTGCTCGATGAAAACGTTGGCCGGCATTGCCAACTCATTTAGCGACAACCTGCTGCTGCGTGCCGCCGACGTGGTGCTGAAAGATCGGCGGCGATTGGTGTTGGTTCCCCGGGAAACACCGCTGCATTTGGGCCACCTGCGCCTGATGGTGCAGGCCACCGAGATTGGCGCCATTTTGGCGCCGCCCATGCCGGCCTTTTACCATCGGCCAGGGAGCCTGGATGACATCATCAATCAGACAGTTAATCGCCTGCTGGACCTCTTGGAGATCGAACTACCGCACGATTTGTTCACCCGTTGGCAAGGGGGGCAGGCGCGGCATGGTTGAGTCAATGCGGCGCGATCCTCGTGGTTTGGCTCTGGCTTATCTGGACACCCACCAGGTAATGACGTTGGCCACGACGGGGCCGCAGGGCATTTGGGCAGCGGCCGTTTTCTACGTCAATGATGGGTTTGATCTGATTTTTCTCTCGGCTGGACACACGAGACATGCGCAAAATATAACGGCCGTTCCCCACATTGCCGCCACCATTCAGGAAGATTATCGGGATTGGGAAAAAATCCAGGGCATTCAGCTTGAGGGTAGTGTGTCACTGCTGACCGATGTTTCACGGGAAACCGCTATCGCGCAATACCGGCAAAAGTATCCCTTCTTAGTCCGGGCAGATACCGCCATGCAGACAGCTCTGGCCAAAGTGAACTGGTACGTATTAAGACCAGAAAGACTCTTTTTTGTCGACAACAGTTTAGGGTTAGGTCATCGCGATGAAATCGCGATAGGGTGAATTACATACCCAAGCGCTCGAAATTCTTGATGATTGTTTTGAGATAGCGAGCAAACTGGGGATCGTAATACAGGGCAACGGCCGCTTCTGCCTCATCAAACGAATCCGCAAAAGCCAGAATTTCCTTCACATAGACCGCATCGGTGCGCATGATGGCATCTTGCACCGCTTTGGCCCCTTTGACCCGCAGTAACACAGGCGCGGTCGAAAGCGACTTTGCCTTGAGCGTATCAATCACCTGGGCACGACGAGCCAGCAACAACACGGCATTGATGGCGTTTTTGGAAATGTTCTTCCCGTCAGACTTGTATTCCTCAGCCATCACGTCGATGAGTTCGCGCCAGCGAACTTGATCTTCGATGGCTAGATGGCGAATCATGTCCTTCAAAATGGTAAAGCGCATTTCCCGCTTGATGACCCGCAGGCGCTGCTTCTTCAACTCGCGGCGATACAAAATGTGCAGCGGCACATCAGCTTTTTCTTCCTTTTCTGGCAGCGTGACGTAAATCGTGGTTTCTACCTGCTCCACGCGGGCCATGTGCGGATACTTCTCCAGGAACTTGCGGAAACTGCCCTCAGCGTAATGGCTTTTGTCGAAGACACCCTTGCTGGCTTCTGACATGTGCTGGCGCAGCACGCTGGCGCGTATTCGCTCTTCATTTGCCAGAAGCTGGTTCAATGAGCGGCTGAGCAAATCTTCTACTTGCGCATCGGTGAGCTGGGGCGCGGGCACGATCTCTTCATAATAGATGTATTGATCGCAGAGGCTGGCAAAGCTCTGGCTAGTGGTGTGGCGAACGCCAATACCAATGACATCCTTGCCGCGCTTACGCAGAGCCTGGACCAGCGGCGTAAAGTCGCGGTCGCCAGTCATAAGGACGTAGGTGCTGTATTCGTGGCCGTCAATCAGTGTTTCCATCGTATCCACGACAATTTGCATATCGGCCAGGTTTTTGCTGAAGTTGTTCAGGCGAATGGCGGACTTAGTGATGAAGCCAGCGGTGGCTAGATCGCGCATGAGCTGCTGATCTTGCCGCCAATCGCCATAAGAATGCCGCAGGACGATACGGCCGTTGGTCAGCTTCTTGATATGTTCTAAAACCAGATTGACATCAAATGATAGGTTGATCTGTTTGGCCCCGATCACCAGATTGTCTAAATCAAGCATAATAGCCACATCGTTGGATGAAGATGATTGGCCGCTTGAGAAGTTTTCTTTCTTATTTGGTTGGGTAGACATGCGTAACTTTTGTCTTCTTGCAGGTAAGATGATAGGCTGTGCGTATTCTACTTCATTCGTTGGTTCCCGCAATTGTTTCCCGTGAAACCTTGTGGCCGAAAGATGTTTCACGGGAAACATACGGCCGTTTTACACCTAAAATCCACTCTATGGAATAAGAGGACTAAAGGTCGTTTTACTATTTATTCAAACCATGTTACCATAATGTCATAATACTATGTCAACCTGAAGTGGGTTCGGAGGTAGACAATGGACCGTGAAAATTGGGTTTGGTCTGGAAAACCGTGGCAGGCGTTTAAAACATTTGCCATCATCTTCTCATTCGTCATGAATCTGGTGCTGCTGTTGGTGCTCCTCATTGCCGCGCCGCTCATTCTGCCCATCGTGAATTCTGTGGTCGATCCGCTGGTAGGTGGCCTTACCGACAGCTTTGTCGATATGAGCAACGCCACCATCTCGCGAACAATTGAAGTGAATGACACCATTCCGATTAGTTTCGTCCTGCCGCTGGACACACAGACAGATGTCGTTGTCGTCAGTTCCGTGCCGTTGGACATTCCGGCCAAGTTTACCTTGCCCGGTGGTGGTGGCGAGATTAACGGTAACGTTACCCTGGCCCTGCCTGAGGGGTTGACTTTGCCTGTGCAGCTCAATCTGGAAGTTCCCGTAGATCAGGAAATTGATGTGGCCCTGGCTGTAGACGTGCAAATTCCGCTGCAAGAAACTGAACTGGGTACCCCTTTTAATACGCTCCGCGGTCTGTTTGAACCGCTGGACCAACTAATCAAAGGTCTGCCCGGCACCAACGAGGAACTGTTTAGCCGCGTCACGCAAGGCCGCACGCCAGCGATGGGGCAGGAAACAGTCGCTCGTTAATCCAATCGCCCATGACCCATTCCGACACGCCGCCCGTCTGTGACTATGAGGGCTCCGACTACCGCACCCGCTTCTGGGAAGGCCAGGGCCGCGACTACGAAGACCAGGTAGAACGCATTGCCCTGCGCCGCCTGATGCCGCCCACCGGGGGTACTCTCATCGAAATTGGCGCTGGGTTTGGTCGCCTGGCCGATGAATACTTGGGCTACCAAAAAGTTGTCCTGTTTGATTATTCCCGCTCACTGCTGCGGGAAGCCCAGGCGCATTGGGGTGATGATCCGCGCTTCATTTATGTGGCGGGTAACTGGTACCAGATGCCGTTTGTGGCGGGGCTGTTTGATACGATGGTGCAAATTCGTACCTTGCACCATGCGGCTGATGCGCCGGCTTTGTTTCAACAGTTAGCGCGTATTGCCCGGCCAAACGGCCGTTACGTCCTCGAATTTGCCAACAAACAAAACCTCAAAGCGATTTTGCGCTATACACTGCGACGGCAAGACTGGTCGCCCTTTGCCCCCGAGCCAGTAGAATTTGTGGCCCTCAACTTTGATTTTCATCCCCGTTGGATTCGCCAGGAGTTGGCCAAAGCCCATTTTACGCCGGGACAGATGCTCACCGTATCCCACTATCGCATTGGCGTAATTAAAAGGACCGTGCCCACAGGATTGCTCGTGAGCCTGGATTCATGGGCGCAAAAAACGGGCAACTGGTGGCAACTCAGCCCCAGTGTGTTTGTTGATGTGGCCCATCCGGCGGGGGGAGAAACGGCCGTTCCCGGTACATTCTTTGCCTGCCCCCACTGCCAGACCCCGTTACCCGAACCCGTCAACGACCGGCTCATCTGCCCCAATCCTGACTGCCAGCGCCAGTGGCAGGTTAGCGACGGCCTCTATGATTTTAAAGAGCCAGTGATGTGAAATGCTTAGGCGATTAGAGATTGGAGATCAGAGATTGTTCTATCTCCAATCTCCAGTCTCCCATCTCCTTCACAACTTCCCCACAAGTGGTGCCATGCACTCGTTGTTGTATAAGGTCAACAAATGATTACAGCAAATGCCCAACGCATTGGCGTTATTGATCTGGGTTCCAACACAGCGCGGTTGGTGATTCTTAATGCCGTGCCTGGTTATGCCTACCGCCTGGAAGATGAAATTCGCGAGGTGGTGCGGCTGCGCGAAGGAATGACCGATGCGGGTTTGAGCGATACGGCCGTTGCCCGAGCCCTTTTCACCCTGCGCCTCTTCAAACGATTTTGCGACAGCTATCCGGTGGATCGCATCATTCCTACTGCCACCAGCGCCGTGCGCGACGCCGCCAATGGCCCTGCCTTTTTGCACAAAGTGGCGCAGGAAATTGGCCTAGAGTTGCAGGTGTTGGACGGCGAGCGCGAGGCGTACTATGGCACATTGGGGGTACTGAATGAAGTGCCGTTGGCTAACGGGTATGTGCTGGACATCGGCGGTGGCAGTGCCCAGCTAAGCCAGATACGCGGACATCGCTACCAGCAGGGGGCTTCGGTGCCGTTAGGGGCCTTGGCGCTGACAGAGCAGTTTATTCATTCGGACCCGGTGACGGCTGGGGAAGTAACGGCCGTTCAGCAATACATCGCTCAGCAATTGGACACAATCCCGTGGGCGCAAAAGAAGCAAGCCAGGGCGCATCGGCATCTGGTGGGATTAGGCGGCACGCTGCGCAATCTGGCGGCGATTGAAGCGGCCCGGCAAAACTACCCGTTGAATACGCTGCATGGTTTTACCCTGACGCGCGATTCGGTGGCAGTGACGATTGACCAACTGAGACAGCTTTCGCTGGAAGAGCGGCGGCAAATTGTGGGGCTGAATCGGGACCGCGCGGACATTAGACCTCTTGCATAAGTAGAAAATTAGGCATAATTGCTGTATGAAATATGCCGACATTCAAAACTTATCCGATGCGAAATTTAAACGTTTAACGGGTGTGCCACACCCAATCTTTAAGCAAATGGTGGCTATTTTAGAAAAAACAATGCCCACCTTTGGTAGACCACCTAAATTGTCACGGGCAGACCAACTCTTGTTGACCCTGATGTACTGGCGAGAGTATCGTACCCAGTTTCATATCGGCCAGGCCTACGGAATTAGCGAGTCGGCCGTTTGCCGGACAATTCAGCAAGTTGAAAATACGCTGGTTGAGTCAGGCCAATTCACCTTACCTGGCAAGAAAAAGTTGCAAGCCAGCGATACGCTCATCGAAGTTGTCATTGTTGATGCCACCGAACAACCGATAGAACGACCAAAAAAAAACAAAAGAGGCACTTTAGTGGCAAGAGAAAGTGCCATACGCAAAAAGCGCAGGTCATCGTCAACTTAACAACCCTTGAGATTGTGACCACCGCCTTTAGCGAAGGCAAGAAACATGATTTCAAGCTGTTCAAAGAGAGTGGCCAAGGGATGATACAAACCATCACTTGCTTGGCTGATTCAGGATATCAAGGCATCGTTAAGATTCACAAGAATAGCCAAACGCCCCAAAAGAAATCTAAGCATCATCCTCTCACCAAAGAGGAAAAAGCAGTGAATCGGGCATTGGCGAAAGCCAGAATCTATGGTGAGCATGTGATAGGCAAGCTCAAGATATTTCGTATTTTGAAAGAGCGATATCGCAATCGGCGCAAACGGTTTGGTTTGCGATTTAATTTGATTGCTTCGATTTACAATTTGTCACTTGGAATAAAGTGACTTTTGCAAGAGGTCTATTATTTTAGCGGGAGCGCTGGTCGTTGCGAGTGTCATGGACCGGCTGCTGGTGGATCGGCTGACTATTTCCAAGAATGGCCTGCGCGAGGGGCTGTTTTTCGAGCAGTTTTGGCATCATCTGGTGTATCCGGTGGTGGCCGATGTGCGCCGCTTTAGCGTGCTGAACATGGCGCGGGTGTACAGCTACCAAAAGGCACATGCCAGCCACGTGCGTTATCTGGCGACGCGCTTGTTTAACCAGTTGGCCCCCTTGCACGGTTACGGCTCGGCAGAGCGGGAACTACTGGATGCGGCCGCACTGCTGCATGATTTGGGCACCATCATCAGCTACGATGATCACCACAAACATTCGCAGACGCTGATCATCAACAGCGGGCTGCCCGGCTTTTCGCCGCGTGAGACGGCGCTGATTGCCTTGCTGACGCGCTACCATCGTAAAGGTCGCCCCACGGCCGATTCTTTCATATCCTTGCTGCAAGAAGGCGACGACACGCTGCTGGTGCGGCTGGCGGCAATTCTGCGCCTGGCTGAATTTTTGGAGCGAGGGCGTAACGCGAATGTGGATGATGTAACGGCCGTTTGGACCGACCAAACTCTGCACCTCACCTTGCTGGCCGATGAATATCCTGCCGTAGAGTTGTGGGAAGCTGAGCGCAACGCGGCCTCGCTCATGGAAATAGCCTTTGAACGGAAGCTGATTGTGGAAAGTACGGCCGTACCTGATATTCAATTTGGCCTCTAATCAATAGGAAGCCTGTTGACAAAATCTAGTACAATTAGCCGTAGAGTTGAGCAGTTGCTGACGCTAAATGAGTCAAAAACGTCTTTGCCAAAAACATAATTGCAACTTCAAAAGTGAATCCAATGAAACAAAGATGCAAAAAAGCTGACGGTCAGGGGTTGGTGGAATATGCGCTCATTTTGGTCCTGGTGGCGGTGGTGGTGATAGCCATTCTCACAATTTTGGGGCCGCAGGTGGGCAACGTGTTCAGCCGTGTGGTTAATGGGCTTGGTGTAGCCAGTAGCAGTGGCGGTGGGGGCGGTTCTGCCAGTTCAGCCACTGTTACTTCAATCAGTGCGCTGCGTGGCGGTGCGGATGTTGGCGTGAATGTGACCGTTTCAGCCAATACCAATGTGACCATCACCGATTCGCAAAGCGGACAGTCAGTGAGTGTGGGTTGTAATACTGCTTGCAGCGTAACGCTAACGGCCGTTGGCTCAGATGCTGGCACGGTTACCGCAACGGCTGACGGTGGTAGCAGCATGTCAGCCAATTATCCTTCACAATAGGGAGTACGTGTTTCGAGTTTTAGTTTACATAATATCAGTCGCAAAACAGTTTGGGAGCAAGCCAATGCACAACATGAAAAAACAACGCGGCCAGGGGTTGGTGGAGTATGCCCTCATTTTGGTTTTGGTCGCTATCGTCGTTATTGGGATTTTGACCATATTAGGGCCACAAATTGGCAACATTTTTAGCCGGTTACTTGAGCCATCCTACTGCGGGGGCTGTATTTGCGGCACATCCATCTGCAACTAGAGACATCTAAATAGCTCGTTTCATCGTCGGTGCAAGTTGGGAAAGTTGTCACAATCCTTGCTCCGTCGGTAAACTTGCGGAATGAATCGAATCCGCATTATCTTGTTATGTCTACTCTCTGTTGGGTTGCTGGCGGCTGCTCCGCAAAAAAGCAGCGCTGCACCTGCCAATCTTCCCGCCCAGGCTCCGGTTGATTACCGCTTTGGCGTCATTGAAAGCTACCAAAATCCGGGCGAGGCCAATGCACTGGGGGCGGCCTGGACGCGGGTGCGCTTCCAATGGGCTGAGGTGCAGGCTGGTGGCCCCGGCACCTGGACCGCCAGCGTGAGCGATGGCCAGATCAACGGCGAAATTGCCGCTGGGCGTACGGTCGTGGGCCTGCTCATCGGCATCCCCGACTGGGCGCGGGAAGGTGGCCTGCCGCGTGGGCTGAATTTGCCGCATACAGACCCGAATAACACCTGGGCTACTTTTGTGCGTGAGGCGGTGGGGCGGTACAACGGCCGTATCAACCACTGGATCATCTGGAACGAACCCGATGTGAATGACCCCAACGCCCCTGGCCACACCTGGGATGGCTCGGTACAGGATTTCTTCCAACTCCAGCGCACCGCCTATCTGGCGGCGAAAGAAGTGAACCCCAACGCGACGATCCACTTGAGCGCCTTTACCTACTTTTGGAACCCCAACTACATTTATGACTTTTTAGACGTTGTGGTGGCCGATCCGGCCGCGCCGGAGAATAACTACTATTTTGATGCCCTCACGGCCCATCTCTACTTCCAGCCGGATTCAATCTACAACATCATCCAGCAGTTTTACGGTGCGGTAGGCAGCCGGGGCATTCCCTGGAAGCCGGTCTGGCTAGTAGAAACCAACGCCCCGCCGATTGATGACCCCGCCTGGCCTGTCTCAAACTGGACCTTCCGCGTGGCGCAGCAGGAGCAGGCGGCGTTTATTCCCCAAGCGTTTGCGGTGGGGTTGGCCGCGGGGGCACAGCGCATTGCCGTCTATAAAATGCAGGACACGCCCGATGATGTGGCCGCCAATCCCGAACCGTTTGGCCTGCTGCGCATGGATGGCTCGCGTCGCCCAGCGTTTACCACGTACCAGGTGGCGGTGCAGTACCTGGCCGGTATGCAAGGCGTGCGGCGGGAAGAATGGGGCCATTGGGGGCAAATCCGGCTGGACCAGGGCACCCATGCCACGACAGTGCTATTCTCACGCCTGCCCGCGCCGCAAACGGTGCAGGTAGTGGCCGAGGCCAATACGGCCGTTCTCGTCGATATGTGGGGCAGTCGGCAAAACATCTCGGCCAGTGATGGCGTCTTTACCGTGGAGCTGCCCGGCGCGATTTGTGCGCAGACGGCCGGGGATTATTGCATGATTGGCGGTCCGGTTTATTATCTGGTCCAGTCGTTGGACGGCAGTTCGGTATCTGCGCCGCCGCCAGTGAGCGGCCCGCCTGCGGTGGACAATCCGCCCGCCGCCACGGCGACTATCGACCCCAACGCGCCGACAGCGTTACCGCAGGAAACGCCAACTCCCGCGCCAACCCAAACGCCAGAAGCAACGGTTACCGCAACGGAAACGCCAACGCCGCGTAACACGAGCACCCCACGGCCGTCGCAAACGCCCCCCGCCACCGCCACGGCCGTTCCCACCGACACGCCTACACCAACTGCTACAGCAACGGCCGTCCCCGCTACCGAAGTTGCCCAATTGCCGCCAACGGCCGTTCCTCCTCAGGAACCCGCAGCCGCCACATCGGAAACAAGCAGCAATTTGCTGCCCCTTGTACTGGGGGCAGTTGGCGTTTTGGTTTTGGGCATTGGCGGCTGGTGGTGGAACGGCCGTCGGAATAATCAGTAGCCGCGGATTCTTTCCGCGTTACAAGGGAATTGTTTTGAAAAAATATATTCCAATCGCACTTTTGCTTATTTTTGCCTGGGCTGGTTCGGCCCACGCCCAAAGCAACATCACCGTCACGCGCAACGAGGCGCAGGTGGATTTTCCGCAGTCGGTGACGTTCCAACTGGAGCTGGCCGATGCCAGCGATGTGGCCAGCGTGAGCCTAGTTTATGAGGTGGACAAGTTGAGCTGTTTGGACGCCAATACGGCCGTTCCCGTCCCGCTCAACGGCAATCAGGCGGAATGGACCTGGGAAATGGTCCGCTCTGGCAATCCGCCGCCAGGGGCGACGCTGCGCTGGCATTGGCAAATCACCGACCATCAGGGCAACATGACCACCACCGAGGAGCAAAGCCACACATTTGTTGATGACCGCTTCGACTGGCAAACCGTTACCGCGCCCAACATCCGTCTGCACTGGTACGAGGGCGAAAACGTGGGGCCGATTTTGCTGGATGCGGCCGTTGCTGGTCTGGATCAGCTGCAAAACGAGATGGGCATTACGCTGGACAGCGAAGTGCAGCTTTTCATCTACGGCGAATCGGACGACATGCGCGACGCCGTGCTTTACATTCAAAATTGGGCCGGGGGCGTCGCTTTTAGCGATTACAACATCATCCTCATTGGCGTGCCGCCGCGCATTGCCGAAAGTTGGGGCGTGCCCACCGTGCGACATGAGCTGGCCCACCTGGTGATTGGCGAATTTGGCCGCAGCTGCGTCGGCGGCAGTCGCCCCACCTGGCTAGATGAGGGGCTGGCTGTCTACGCCGAAGGCGAGCCTAAGCCAATCGATCCGCGATGACCTGTCTACCGGTATGGCCAACAACAGCTTTGAGCCGGTGCGCAGTCTCAACGGCGCGTTTTCGGCGCACGGTTCGGCAGCGGGCATTGCCTACAGCCAGAGCTACAGCGTGGTGAAATTCCTGTTGGAAACCTACGGGCAGAAGCAAATGCAATCGCTCATTCTCACGTTGGCCCAAGGCATAGGGTACGACGAGGCACTGGAAGCGGTTTATGGCTTCAACGTCGATGGCCGGAGCAAGCGTGGCGGCAAAGTTTGGGCCTGCCCCGCGCGAGATTCCGCCCACGCCAACGGCCGTTTCCGCCCAATCCATCCCCACGATCGAACCGTTTGGTGTGCCAGAATCTGTACCGACTGAGCCTGCGGCGGCGGCAGCAACGGCCGTTCCGCCTGCCACAACAAGTAATCCCGCTGGTGGTATCTGCAACCTCACCGCCTTCCCGCTGCTGCTCGTTGGCTTCGGTCTGGTGCTGCGGAGGCGCAAATGATAGGGAGAAAAAGCGGAACACAGAGGGGCACAGAGCAGGCACCGAGTTTCACAGAGAATTCTCTGTGTATCTCTGTGATTCCTCTACGTAACTCTGTGTTCCTAAAAAAATCACTCATCCTCATTCTTCTCTCCTTCTTCCTTTTTTAGCTGCCAACTGTTGACCAATGTTCCCCAACTACGCCAAAGCCAGGCCGACATTGACCGGGACGACGCGATTTTTCTGTTGGGCGGGCAGCCGCGCACGCTGGACCCGGCCAAAACCATCGGTGGCCCGGATGGCCCGCTGGGGCTCATTTTCTCTGGGCTGGTGATGCTGGACACCGACTTGCAAATCCAGCCCGAACTGGCTGCTGGCTGGGAGGTGAGCGAGGACGGCCGTACCTACACTTTCTACCTGCGTAAAAATGTGCTGTTTCACGATGGACGGCCGTTTACCGCCCAGGACGTCATTTTCAGTTGGCAACGGGCCGCCAACCCCGCCACCGGCTCAGACACCGTGCAAACTTATTTGGGCGACATCGCCGGTATCCAGGCAGTGATTGATGGCCAGACGGAGCAAATCAGCGGCCTGCGCGCGATTGACGACTACACGCTGGAGGTGCAGCTGACCGCCCCGGTGGTCTACTTTTTGCAAAAGCTGGCTTACCCGGTCGCCTTTGTGGTGGACAGCGAGACGGTAGACACGCGCAATTGGGAATACAGCCCCAACGGCACTGGCCCCTTCCGCCTGCAAAGCTGGGTAGATGACGAAGAGATCATCCTGGTGCGCAACGACAGCTACTACCTGGAACCAGCCCGCGTGGGCCACATTGTGTACGATTTGGGGCCGGGGCTGCCCCTGGCGCTCTACGAGGAGGGCGAGATTGACCTGGTGGGCGTCGGCGGGGCCAATTTGGACCGCGTGGAGGACCCCAACAACGAACTGCACGATCAGCTCCAGCTGGGGCCAGCCTGTGCACCACCACAATTGGCCTGAACACGCAAACCGCCCCGTTCGATGACGTGCGGGTGCGCCAGGCGTTTAACTATGCGCTGGACAAGCAGCTGCTCATCGACACCTTCTCCGGCGGGGACGCGCTGGTGGCGACCGGGGCCTTGCCGCCTGGCATGCCCGGCTACACGGCCGATGCCAGTCGTGGCTATCCGTTTGATCCGGCCAAAGCCAATCAGTTGCTGGACGAGGCGGGCTACACCGACCGCGCCACCTTCCCGGTGCTCACCTACAATACGTCTGGGTATGGCGATGTGGGCGGGTATGAAACGGCCGTAATCTCC
Source organism: Ardenticatenaceae bacterium (assembly GCA_020634435.1). GTDB lineage: Bacteria > Chloroflexota > Anaerolineae > Promineifilales > Promineifilaceae > Leptofilum. The sequence continues at coordinate 647,567 of JACKBS010000005.1, forward strand.
CTCTGGCAAGATGTGTTAGGCGTCACCATCCAGCCCGTCGTTGTGGACCCGTTCATTTATTACGACGAGCTGTACGCGGGCAACACGGGCAACCTTTACACCAGCGGCTGGTGCGCCGACTACCCGACCCGCAGAACTTCCTCGACATTTTGTACCACAGCGGCTCACGGCAAAACGAGGGGCGCTACGCCAATCCAGAGGTGGATGCCCTGCTGGAGCAGGCTCGCGTTGAGGCAGATGTGGCCACCCGCCTGGCGCTCTACGCCGACATCGAGCGCCGCATTGTGGCCGACGCACCCGTCGTGTTTATCAGTCACAGTCTGCAAGCCGCCCTCGTCAGCCCGGATTTGGACGGGTATGTGTTGACCCCGATGGGCGTGCGCCAGTGGCACCGCGTGGCGGTGAATCGGTAATCGGTGAACGGTGGGCGGTAAAACAGACCCACATCGTTGTGTCATTCCCGCGAATGCGGGAATCCAGGTTTCCTGAACAGACAGGACACGCAAAACATTTGAGAACCCTTGAAAACCTACTTTGTCTACATCATGGCCAGTAAAAAGAATGGTACCCTCTACATTGGGGTGACAGGCGATTTAGCCCGCAGAGTGTGGCAGCACAAAAACAATGTCCATGAAGGATTTACGCAAAAGTATGGTGTTCATCGCCTGGTCTGGTATGAAGTTCATAGAGAAGTCACCGAAGCGATTCAACGGGAAAAGCAAATGAAGAAGTGGCGGAGACAGTGGAAGATCAATTTGATCGAGCAAGAAAATCCTGACTGGGAGGATTTGTCCGACGACCTTCTATGAGCCCTATCTTTGCAGATTTGCACCTTCGCAGAAGCAGTGTCATACTCGCCCCGCGCCTTTGCGGGGGCAGGCTTCGGGTATCCATCTTTTTGCATGGGTGGATGGATTCCCGCATTCGCGGGAATGACACGTGGGGCGCATGGGGTGATGTCCGTGAGGACAAATAAAAAGTCATATGTTTTGCCCAATAGCGTGTGTGGCCAACGTCCAGAGCTTGAATTGTCATACCCGCGTAGGCGGGTATCCATCTTTGTACGCAAGAATGGATTCCCGCATTCGCGGGAATGACACGGCGGCGGGGGGCTTTGGCCGGGGTGTTGGCCGATTGCCTGGCCCCTACGACGGGGGTTGCAGGCGATCGATGAGGAAAAGGATTTCGGCCGCATCGGCGTAATTGAGGGCGGGATTGTTGGCCAGGGCGGGGTTGGGGGAGCCGGTGAGAATGGTTGTGATGGCCTGTATCAACTGTTTTCGTGAGGTTGATGATGTCGGATCGTTCGCAATCTGGCTGAAAAGTTGTTGAATTTCATCAACTTTTTGTTGAGAGAGAAGACCTACGATATGTTCAACTAATTTCCCATTACCTTGGTTTGCATACCCACCCTGCCGCCGGTAGGCGAGGTAGGCATCCCGAGCTTGCACCCAGGCGGCGTGCGCGGCCGTTTCGTTGCCCGTTGCTTCTTCAATTTGGCGCAAAATCTCATAGGATTTCCACAGTTCCACCGCTGTACCAAATGGCTGGTAACACTCAATCGCTCGCAAGATTTCCGACCGTGCTTCGTCATACCGCTTCAGCTGCTGCAGCGTGTCGGCAATATTGTTGCGTGCGATTCCTTCATACCGCAAATCCCCAACGCCACATAAATATCTGCCGCCTGCCGGTAAAAACCACCGCCTCTTCCGGCCGATTCAACTTATTATTGTAAAGATTTCCCAATTCGCCTAAACTATTTGCCTGCCCAGCCCGGTCATTCCTTTGCGTCTTAATCTCCAGCGAACGCCGGTACGCTGCTTCCGCCGCCTCGTGCTCCCCGGCCTCCTGATACACCATCCCCATCTGGTGCCATGAAACGGCAACTTCCCGCAGTTCATTTTGGTGTTCAAAAATGTCCCGCGCCTCCTCGTATTCAGCCAGTGCATCAGCATATCTTTTCTGATAGAGATACACAGTCGCTAATTGCTGTTTGCCCACCGTCACTCCACGAAAATCTTCTAGTTTTTCGCCCCGTTTAATGCGTTCCGTATACTTTTCTGCGGCTTCATCCAGCCGTCCCAACTCGGTAAGGCAGTCCGCCTGTTCGGTGAGAGTGACGGCGGCCATGTTTGCGCCCCGCTCACCCAACGCTTCAAACAGTCGCTGGCTCTCAACCAGCAGGTCGAGGGCGGGCGCGGCTTGTCCGCCTACTCTCAATACTCGGCCGAGCATAAAATGCGCTATTGCCAAATCGTAATCGGCGCCGGGGTAGGCGGTAGGCCCTGCGTCCAGGGCCTTTTCCAGCAGGGCGGTTGCTTTGTCATAGGCGGCTTGCAGCTGGTTCTGCCCCAGCAGCCGCTCAATCAACAGCCGTTCATTCTCAAAGCGGGCGATGCCCCAGGCTGGAATCAGCGCCGCCGCCTGTTCCCGCACCGCCACCGCCCGCGCCAGGGCAGACGGCCGTCCCAAATTTGCCAGCAACTGCTCAATCTTTCCCGCCTTATTGCTCACAAATTCAGCCAGCCGGATCGTTTCTGCCGTGGCCTCGCCGTCCGTGGCTAACTGTCCCTCCAGCCAATTGAGTAAGGCCAGCAGGTTGGGCAGCTCCAGCAGGGTCAACCGGAGTGCCATTTTGCTGTCTTTAAAAAGTTCATCGTAAAGAAAATCAACCAGCTGCCCCATCGCTGCGGCCCAGGCTGCTTCCAGTTCGGCCAGCTGGGCGGGGGTCTGGTTCAGCTTCAAGTAGGCGGGCAGGGCCGGGTTCAGGCGCAGGTAGTTGTACTCTTGCAGTTCAGCCATGCCTACGTTAATCAGCAATTGCGCCACCGCGCCAATCTGCTCGGTTTCAATTCCCATCACCGCTGCCATGTTCACAATATTTCCGCCGTCGTGAAAGACCGCCAGCTTATTCACAAACGCGCGCACTTCCCCGGCAGTCGTCGCAAAGAAAGCTCAACGCTGGCATACAGCGAATTTTCCCGGTCCCCCTGTTTTTCGCTTCCAGGTTAGCCATCAGCGCCGCCACGTTGTGGTGGTGGCCCGCACCCCGTTGGCTACCTCTCGCGCCAGCAGGGTCAGGGCGCGCGGGTGGCGGTTGACCGTCTCCACCAGCTCGGCAATCTCCTCCGGCGTCGTGGCGTCATCGTTGGCCGGTGGCTGCCAGCCATGTTCGGCCATTACCTGCTCCACCAGTTGAATCGCTTCTGTCTGGCTTAGGCGGCCCAACTCCACCGTCTGGTACGCCCCGGCAACGGCTCCGGCAGCCATTCCCGGCTGGTAAAAATAAGGCGGCAGCGGTCGTCGGCCGCCAGCAGTTTTGCGCCAGCGCCAGCAAACCTGTCACGTCGGCCACACCCGCCGGGTTGTTCCCTTCATGGTCAGGCAGCACGCTTTCCATATTGTCCAGCACAAGCAGCGTGGGGAAGTCGCGCAGGGCGCGGGCTACTAGCTGTAGGGCGGCATCCAAATCGTTGCCGTACTGGGCCACCGTGTATTGGGGCAATAGCTGGCGGCCAATCGTATCCAGCACGCCGCGCACGTCCTGCACGTTTTGCGGCTCCACGTTCACAAAGACCACCCGGGCAAACCGCCCGGAGCGGGCCAGCCAGCGGGCCAGCTCAATCGCCAGCGCCGTCTTGCCCATCCCGCCGCTGCCGCGAATGACCACATAGGGCACCTGGGTCAGCAGCCGTTCCAATTGCAGCAGGGTGCGGCTGCGCCCCACAAAGCCGTGCGCGGGCGGCTCAGGCAATTTGCCCAGCGCCAGCTGGCGTCGCTGGCCCGCCAAACGCCTGGCCGCTTCACCCGCCCGCACGGTAAATAACTGCGGGTCGGCGGCATCCTGGTACAGCACCGGCACAAACCAATCTTGCAGGCGCAAATAGCCTGCGCCCATCCGCTTGCCCCGGTCGCGGTTGTCGTACAGGCTGATCTGCCCGGCCAACATGCCGTCCCCACGCGCCGCCCCTCCGCCAGGCTGCGGTAAAACGCGGCCACAAAGCGGCTGGCGGTATTTACCAGCACGGAGTGGCTCATGGCCACCACCGAACCCACCCCTCTTCCAGCAGCTTCGCCGCCACGGAAGCCTGCGGGTCGGCGTCCGCCTGTGCCGTCTGGCAGGCATCCAGATAGATGAGCGGCACGCCGTAGGCGCGCAGTTCGGCGGCCAGCTCGCGGGCATAAACCAGCGCCAGCAGCCGCTGGCCAATTTTGTTCTGGTCGCGCGGGTCTTCAAAACAGAGCGCCCCCAGCCCCACGCGCCGGTCATACACGCCATGCCCATCAAAATGAACGATGTCGTATGGCTGGCCCGCCTCTTTGGCCCGCTTGAGGGCTGCTTTGAGGGCGGGGAAAGTGGGCGGGTGCAAAAATCGACCTGCACCAACTCCTGGCCCAACTCCTCCACCGCCTGCACCAGGGGCAGGGCGCTGCTGCGATGGTCCAGGTAGCCCACCGGATTGCCTCGTTCATCCACTTCTGGCCGCGGGCTGAGCAGCAGCACCCGGATGGGCAACGTGGCGTTGGCGGTAACCGTGTCCTTGCGGTTGGGCAGGCGGCGGCGCACCCGCACGCCGTTGGCCCTTGTGCCAGGTAGCCGGTGCCGTCGTGCAAAATTTCCCAGGGCAGCGCCAGCCAATCGCTGGCCGCCTCGCGCACCAGGGCGGCTTCGGCTTCCGGTGTGCCTTCCAGCGGGTCCCCATCCACCTGCACCGAAAAACGGCGCGTGCCGCTGGCCCGCTGCCACGCCGCCAGCGGCTCCCGCGCGGATTCACCACCCAAGGCAGTAGTGTAAAGCGCATGCCCCCAGCCTGTCAGCGCAGTTTCCGTCTTTTCGGCACGGGTTTTGAAGACGCCCGTGGGCCATTGGTGGTATTTTTCGACGTACCAGCGGATCTCGCCCAGCTCCACGGGGCCAAGCGGCGCGGTGATTTTGTAGCGGCGGCTGCTAATGGCGCGTCCGCCGTCGGCGGGATGGTAGGTGAGTTCGGCCGTGGCGGTGGCCCGGCGCACGCCGTCTTTTTCGGTAATGTGGGGTCGGTCAGTTTCAGAATGAGTTCCGCAACGGGTTCGGCGGTCACGGTTTGGGACGGCTGCCACTCTTCGGGCAGCTGTTGGCCGAGGGCGGTCAAGATTTTAGGCACGGCGTCACTCAGGCCGGTGGGCGCGTCATCCACAAAAATGTAGAGCGGTTCAACGGGGAAAAGGAGCTTGAGCAAGCCCATCTGCACGCCGGGCAGCACCACGGGGATGATTTTGTAGCCGTCATTGCGCTGGCTGGCTTCGTCCCGAGCGATGCGCACTTCCTCCTGCACCCATTCCGAACTGAGTGCGTCGATGCTGAGCAGGACAATAAAATGCTGAGCCGAGCGGATGCTGGCGGCGATGTCGGCGCGCAGGTCATCGCCGCCGCTGAGCTGGCGGGAATCGACCCAGGTGAGGTTGCCGTGCGCTTCGAGCCATTGGCGGAGCTGTTTGACGGTGGCATCGTCTTTGGTGCCGTGAGAGATGAAGATATGACTGGACATAGGTTTGCCTTGTGGTTAGAGAGTGGTAGGTAAATCAAACAGCACAAACATTATAGGGAAGTTGGCGGCACAGTTCAATGGGCAGCGGCGCTGTGGCCTACCCAGGCTACAAGAGTCCTTTTCCCCGAAAGAAAAAATGTTAGAAACGTCACGTATTTTGTTTATTGTAAAAAATACACTTAATAAGGAGCGTTTTTATGCAAAAATACCGTGGTTTGCTCAATATTCTGCTTTTGTTTGTCTTGGTACTTGGGGCGGCGGGGGCTTCCGTCGCTTTGGAAGATTCTGCGCCAACCGTTGCGGGCATTATTCGTCGGGTGGTTGTGGTGATTGGGGCGGCGCTCGTGCTCACGATTTGGGGCGAGTGGCGCGACAGCCGGGAAAAGAAGAAGCAGGCGGCGGAGGTGAAGGATGACGCGGCTTAATGGTCTAGCGATTCTCTTTTTGTTTGGTAGTGCGGCCGTGGGTTTGCTGCTGCGCAGCTTTATCGCGCCGGGCAATGATTCGGTGGCCGTTCTCATTGCCGCCACGCTGATGGCGCTATTGGATTTGGGCTACCGGCTGCGCAACAAGGGGTTTAACGGCCGTTCCAAATGGCTCTCAATGAAGGCGGGGGCGTATCTGGCCTTTTTCCCACTGTGGGGCTGGGGCCTGGCGCTGATCGTCGTCGCTGTGATTCAGCTGGTGACGGGGAGTCGCTCTTTTAAAAGAAATTCACCGCAGAGCACGCCGAGAGCGCAGAGAAAAAGAAAAAACTCAGCGACCTTTGCGCCCTCTGCGGTAAAAAAATAACCACGGCCGTTTCCCCGGAAGCGGCCGTTTTTTTGTGTCTGCCCAGCGAACGGTTACAATCCGCCGCTTATGATCGTGACCCTGATTGTTTTCTTCGCTATTTTTGTCCAGGCGGCCTCCGGCTTTGGTCTGGCCCTCATCTCCATGCCGCTGCTGGTGGGGTTGGTGGGCATTAGCACGGCCACGCCGCTGGTGGCGGTTGTGGCCATCACCGCCGAAATTTTTCTGCTGCGCCGCTATTGGCACGCACTGAACTTTTCCGCCGTGAAGCGGCTGTCGCTGGCATCGGTGGTTGGCATTCCGCTGGGGGTGTATGTGCTGCGTGAGGCAGACGGCCGTCTCATCACCACTATTTTAGGCGTCATTGTGACGGCCTATGCGCTTTACGCCCTGTTTGGGCCGCGCCTGCCGCAGCTGCGCCAGCCAGCCTGGGCGTATGGATTTGGCTTCATCGGCGGTGTGTTGAGCGGCGCGTACAACACCAGCGGCCCACCAGTGATCATTTATGGCACTTGCCGTCGCTGGGAGCCGACCACCTTCAAGGGCAATTTGCAGGCGTATTTTATGCTCAACAGCCTGTTTACCCTGTCGGCCCATGCGTTGAGCGGCAACTTTACGGCCGTTGTCTGGCATAACTATTTCTGGGCTTTGCCGGGGATTGCGTTGGGATTGCTGGCGGGGAAGTGGGTAGACGGCCGTATGAACCCGGCGCAGTTTCGCAAGGGGTGCTGGTGCTGCTCATCGTGCTGGGCATCCGCCTGATCGTGGGCTAAATCTAAGGCCAAAAACAGCCCACGCGCAATCTTGTGTAAAAAATCAGAAATGTTTACACTATCCGTCTATGGCCCAAAGTTCCAGTCCAGTAGAAGATGTTGAGCAGGATAAAAAAGCCGCAGCGGAGCAGGTGCAACACCCTCGCAAATCTGAACGTCGTTACCGTTTTGGTCCCCACCGGCATCGCTGGCTGTCCTGGCCGCGATGGTGGCGTGAGGCGCTGTTGGTGTTGCTGCTGGTAACGGCCGTTCTCTGTCTCATCAATCCTTCCCAAAGATGGCCTTCGCGCGGGCCACGGCCGCCAGTCCATCTGAACCATTACCGGTTTCACCCCCACCGCACCAGAGGATGGTTACTGTTTGGCGGGCGATTTCCAGGGGTGGGACGGCCGTAACACCCTCTTGTTTGACGATGGCACCGAAGGAGATCAGACAGCGGGCGACGGTTTGTTCGCTCGCACCATCACCTTTGCCGAACCGGGCCGTTATTTGTGGCGCGTGCTGCCCTGCGGCGATTGGACGCAAGCGGTGCCCGAGCGGGCGGCGTGGTTCTTTGTTACCACGCCGGATCAGCCGATCACCTTCACGTTTCGGGCCGCCGATGTAGAAAGTCGCTTTTGGCCCAACACGTATGCCTTAACCGCTAACGATACGCTGCCCGCCCGGCTGGTGGCGGTAGGTACCTTCAAAATGAGCCTTGGAACAACAAGGACACCCTCACCGGACTTCAGCCGCTCAACAGCGATCAGTTCCAGCTGGCTTACCGCGTCCCGCAACCTGGCACCTATCAGGCATATGTGTCCGTGCAGGGACGTGATGAGAGCGTGGGGGCCAACGGCCGTTCCATGGAGGCCACACCCCTGGAATTCACCAGCGCGGGTGGCGTCTGAATGGGTGCTGTTTCAGTATGACGGCCGTTCCAGCCGTATTGCCGTTCTGTACCAGATACCGTGGTGGCTGGGCTGGCTTGGTTTTGAGCATGGTGCCCAAATTGTGGCGGCGCTGGCGCTGGTCGGGGTGTTTGTTTTAGCCGTTCAGGTCATCAACTTGTGGTTTGTGAAGCGCCCAGATTGGCAGTCCTCGGCAGGCTGCCCCACCTGCCAGGGCGAACTGCGGCGCGTCAACCGCACCACCACCGATTATCTTCTGGGTCTGGTAGGCATTCCCGTACGCCGTTACAAATGCCGCCAATGTGGCTGGCAAGGCCGCCGCATCCACCGCCACCATTAAGACCTTCTCGTACCGATAACCGACTACCGTGCCCGTAACAAATCAATTGTCTCCACCGCATGGCGCAGGTGTGGAATGACGATGCTGCCGCCTACGACCAGGGCCACGTTTAGCGCATCCACAATCTCCTCATCGGACCAGCCCGCATCGACACATTGAATCAGGTGGTAATCAATGCAATCGTTGCAGCGCAGCACGGCCGAGGCGACCAGCCCCAGCAGTTCCTTGGTGTTGGCAGGCAGGGGACCGTCGCGGTAAGCGGCCGTATCCAGGTTAAAAAGCGCTTGATGCCCAAATGTTCCAGCGACATGACGCGCTCATTCATTTTGTGCGGTAAGCCTCAAATTCATCTAATCGGGTAGACAAGGTGATACCTCCTAAGGTGGCAAAATTTTTTGGCAAGATTGGACCCATCTCAAAGATTGGTCCAATCTGAATGGTTAATGACACGTCACTCGCTGCGGTGGACTGGCAGCAGTTTGGTCAGCGCATCCAGCAGCACTTCAACGTCTTGTGGTGTGTTGTAGACCTGAATGGAGACGCGGATGAAGTGACGGCCGTTCCACGTCACAATCGGTACTTCCACCTTAAATTCTTCCAGCAGGGCTGTCTTGAAGGCTTCGGTGTTGGCCAGCTGGGGCAGCGGAATTGTGGCCATCTGGTGATAAAAGCCCGCATTGCTGTCTGACGGGTAGAGGGATGGCAGGTTGGTGAGTTCGCCAATCTGGTGCATGGTTTGAGTGAGCAGGGTGTGGCATTGGGCGCGAACGGCCGTCCAGTTGTGCGCCTCCTGAAAATGAATCGCATCCGGTACGGCCAGGTAAGCCGAGACATCATTGGTGCCCAACCATTGCGTATAGTCCAAAAAGTTAGAGCCAAACGTCAGTGTCCGCCCTTCTCCCCAGCCCCAACCAACAACCAACGGCTCAATCAGCGCTTGTTTGTCGGGCCGTGCATAGAGAAAGGCTGATCCTTTGGGGCTGCACAGCCATTTGTGCAGATTGCCAAAGTAAAAATCAGGGGCGATGGCCTGCAAATCGAGCGGTATTTGCCCCGGCGCATGGGCTCCATCAATGACGGTGATAATGCCCGCTTCGCGCGCCCGGCGGCAAATTTCGGCGAGGGGAAAGGTGAGTGCTGTAGCCGACGTGATGTGGCTGAGGAAGATGAACCGGGTGTTTGGTGTGACACCTTGCCAGAGTTGAGCCACGATCTCATCAGCCGAAACGACTGGTAACGTAATTGGCTGCTGGATGTAGCGGAAGCCTTGCTTCTGGCTCAAGAAGCGCCACACATTCTCGCAGGCGCCGTACTCGTGGTTGGTGGTTAGCACCTCATCATCGGGGCCAAGCTGGAGCGATCGGGCTACGACGTTTAGGCCAAACGTGGCGTTGGGAATAAAAACGAGGTCATTGGCAGGCACGCCGACAAAATTGCCAAGCTGCTGGCGGGCATAGGCCAGATGATCCCACAGCTCGTGGGAGATGAAGTACACTGGCTGCCGTTCCAGCCGTTGCTGCCATTCCTGGTAGGCAGCAAAAACGGGCTTGGGTGTCGCGCCAAACGAGCCGTGGTTTAAGAAAACAACATCGGGATCGAGTAAAAAGTAGTTCTTCAAAGAAAGTACCTCTGGACAATTTAAAGTTGCCCCGAATTTTACTCCCAAAGAAGAACGCGACGAATTGGGATTATCGCGTTTTTAGCGGGGCGGGATTGACGTAGGCGTTGAGGCGTTCTACGTAACAGGCCAGGCTCATCTCTTGCTCGATGCGGCGACGGCCGTTTTGCCCCATTTGCTCCCTCAGTTCCGGCTGATCCAACAGATATTGGATAGCTTCCCGCAGTGCCCGCGGGTCTTCTGGCGGCACGTAAAGCCCGGTTTCGCCCTCGACTACCACATCGGTTTGGCCCGGCGTGCGCGAGCAAACCACTGCTTTGCCCATCGCCATTGCCTCCAGCAGCGCCGTGACCCCGGCCTGGAAGTTCACATCGTACAAGGGCATTACCAAAAAGTCGCTCATGGCGTAGAGGTCACGCAGCTCAAACTGGGTAAAGCGCTGCACCGTTACGTTGGCGGGAATTTCCTGGCCCTCGGTGCTGTCGGCGCGCTTGGACCAGGGGCTGGCGGCGGCGATGATGACATGGACGTTTAGCCCTTTGACGGCGGCCATCAGCGTGGGATAGTCGCGAAACTCCAGCCCCACGGCGCAAATGATGGGCACATCACCCGGCACGAGGGCGCGCAGCGTTTTCTGGGCTGGCCCAGCCTGCGCTGGCGCAAAAAAGTCGTCATCAACCATAAACGGGGTGAACACCACCCGCTCATCTGGCACCTGCCAGCGATCTTCGATGAACTGCTTTTGCCAGGTGGCATAGACAAAAAAGCGGTCGATGTGGGATTGAATCTTTAGCCGGTCGAAAAACAGCATTTTTTTGCCGACGGATAGGATGTGGCCGATGGAAAAGTGCAACGGCCGTTTACCTCCACTGGCAAACTTCAGCAAGGTGGCAAACGGGATGCCGATCTGCTCGCCATCGGTAAAGATGACGCGGTATTTATGCCGATTTTTGTAGCAAGCCCAGGCCAGCATGGCGTTGGCCCCCGCCAGCTTTTCGACCAACTTACCAAATGGTCCGGTTTGTTGGCGCGCTTTCTGGTAATCGATCAGGTCGGCGTGGAAGGTATTGGCCATAGCGATGTAATCGGCTAACGGCCGTTGCCTGGCGGCAATTTGGGCGTCGATGTCGGCCGGAATATTCCCCGACACGGTGAGCAGTACGTCATTCATGGGTGTGTTTTGCCTCGTTGATTTTTGCTTTAAGCAGCGTCAGCAAACGCACCGCATTTTGGGGCGCGTCGTGGTCACGTTGGATTAACTGCTGGGCCTGCTGGCCGTAAGCCAACCGCAGTTCGCGGTTCAGGATGAGCTGCCGCAGGGCATCGGTCAGCGCGGTGGTGTCGTTGGGCGGCACCAGCAGCCCGGTCTCTTCGTGCCGCACAATCTCAGGGATGGCGGCGACGTTGGTGGAAATCAGTGGCAGTCCCGCCGCGCCAGCCTCAGACAAAACCATTGGCAGGCAGTCGCCAAAGGTGGGCAGGCAGAAGATGTCGCTTTGGTAAAACAACTGCTTGAGTTCGGCACTGTTGGGCTGCATCTGGTTGTAAACATGCAGCCCGGGTTCGTCGGCGACGGCATCGCGGGTGACCAGGTGTAGTTCCAGATTGGCCAGCGGCGCTTCGGTTGCCTCGGTGCGCAGCTGACGGAGAGCTTCTAAGAGGAGCAGCCCGCCTTTACGCTCCAGGTTCGCCCCGACAAACAAAATTTTGACCGGGCCAGATTCGCTGCGCTGGTTGGCGGTTGGTGGAGTCCATTCGGCCGTATTCACACCGGGTGGAATGACGGTGATTTTTTCAGCGGGCACAAAATATTCGTCAATCAACCCTTGTTTGGCCCATTCTGACCAGGTGACCAGATGGCTGGCTGCCCGATAGCAGGAGACGTTGAGTTCGTACTTCTTTTGCTCCAGCCAGGACGGCCCGGTCTCATGTTCGTAGTACGTGCCCAGGCGGTCGTACTGCCGGGGCGTAGCGTCCAACGACAAGATCGAGGGGATATGGTGCAGCCATTTCTGCGCTAGCACAGCCGGGACCTGGGTATGGAAAAAGAGGCCATCCACCGGCGCTTCACGCTGCCAGCGAGCGATGGCCTGCCGTGCCTGGATGCCCGCCTGAACGGTCCAGTTACTTTTGTAGACGGGGATTTTGGCCTTGAGGCCAGTTGTTTGCCAGGCTGGCAGCGCCCATCGCGCTTTTATTTCTGGATCGGCGGGCACGTTTTGCTGCAAGTTCTTGCCGTGTGTCACATGACCCAGTGCTTGTTCAACGATAAAACCAATCTGATACATGACACTTCCTTGACTCACGGTGTGGTACTGAGAACAGAATTGTTTTGCGAACGGGATTTGACTGGGAAAACGGCCGTACCCAATACCCAAAGCAGCAAGCCCAATTCAAACACCCAGTTTAACTTTATCCCGGCAAAAGGTGTATATAAATAGTAGTCTACAGCGTGTAGAGATGTTGCTCGTATTAAGACGAAACCAAGCAGAAGCCAAAAGCCTGTACTTGCAACCAAAATACGTCTGGGCAAATGACGCAATCGCCAAAAACTAGCGCCTATTAAGACGGCTATCAGAAGAACGACGATCCCTATCAGCAGCATCTGTACGCTGCGTCGCTCTTTGCCACCATTCCTGTTGCCAGGCCAGGGTTCGGCTCAACGACGTGAAAAAGGATAAGAAGTTGAGTTGCTTGTTAATGCCTAGGAGTAGCAAGACTACCGCCAGACTTTGCCAGAAGCGGCGCTCTCTCTGTACATCATCCGATATTGCTGTTCGCGAGCGGAGCCAGCACGTAATTGATGCCAGGAGATAAGTAAACACAGTCAGCCAACCCATAAAGGTCGGATCGCCGATGCCGGGCCTCCAGCCAATTTGTATAAGAAAGAGCGGATTAAATTTCCCCAGCAAAGCAATAATGCTCATAGTAGACTCGAATGGGCTGTATGGCCCGCAAGAATGATTGGCTGCATAGTTACGAATCTGTTTTTAACCGTAACAATGTAATTGAATAAGGTGGAAATGTAAAGGTAAAAGGATCGCTGTTTATGGTCAATGGCTCGGAGGGGGCGTCCGAGAAATCAGCTGCTGGAGAACTGTTGCCGTTAAAGGTAATGGCTGTGGCTTCGAGCGAATCGCCAGTAAGGATATCCACCAGGCCACTGGCAATGGCTGGGCTGTTTTCTAGCTGAATGGCTGTTTCGAGCGGATCGGCCGTTTTGTTGATGGCCAAAATCGAGACGGTATTTTCGTCAATTCGACCGGCATAAATTGACAATGTGGTGTCAGCCGGGAGCGGGTTGAGTACGGGCAGCATCTCAGCGCCGAATCGCGACCAAAGTACATAGGTGTAATACTGTGGATATGGATCGTAAGTTTCGGCGTGAATCAACCCATAATCGGAGCCGTTGCCTGCCTGCCCATTGGCCAGGTCCCATTGGGCCGCAATCTGGACGCCATTGCTCATCATTTGCCCAACTGTATCTGCGGTGTAAAGGGCGTTGACCAGTCGAGTCATGAGCTGGCCATTGTCCTGATCCTGTACCGAAAAGAGGTTGTATTCGGTAATGGCCACGGGGACGGAACGGCCGTTGGCATATTCATCAAAAGCAGCCTGCACATCAGCTATGACGGCGGGCCAGGTTTTGGTGGGTTCAGCCAACGCTTCGGCAAAGGTGGCTGGCGGGGTAAAAAAGCCATAGTGGTGGATGATGTAGAAGTCCATCACGTCGCCAGCCGCGGCAATCACTTCGTTGCCCCAGTTGCTCCATTCATCCTGGTAAGTAATGCCCACCGCGCCGACTAAAATATTGGGATCAACGGCTTGCATGGCTTCCCGGTATTCCAAGAAGCCTTCTTTGCGTTCGCTGCCGCTGCCAATGCCGTTGACGTACTCGGTGCCGTCGCAGGTCCACACGTCTTCCCAGCCGGAAACACAGTCCGTGCCCATGCCGCCCTTGCCGCCATAAATTTCGTTGCCGATCTCAAAATAGCGAAGGCCAAGCGGCTCAGGATTGCCATTTTCGCTGCGCAGCGTGGCCCAATCGCCTACCGTGCCCCAATCGCGGCCGCGCACGTCTACTCCAATCACGGTGTCATCGTCCACGGAGCCATTGAAGAAGGCGACCAGGGCCGCGGCTTCTTTGGCCGTGCCGTTCATGTTGATGGTATACATACCTTCCAAGCCGGTGTCGCGTAGAAAATTGATAAAGTCGGTGGGGCGTGCGGCCCAGATCCAGTAACATTCGGCCGTTTCGTCGATACCTTCCCCACCGCGTTCGCAGGCCAGCCAGTCGTAGTAGTTGCTCCAGCTGCCACCCGGTATGCGGATCAGGCTGACGCCAGCGTTTAAAGTATGAGCTTGAAAAGTCACATTGTCCATTCTGTCGCTAGCTAACCAAGCGGGCACATTCGTACCTAAAATATATGGATTGATTTGTGCACCTGCATTACCTGGGTCAACGGTAAAGATAGACAAGGCCGTTTCTTCCAGAATAGGTGCTTCAAGAACGTTATCCTCATGGACTCCGTCCGCATCCGACTGTATGGTGGGGAGTTCTGATAGTTCATCTTCAACATTCATCTCAAAGTTTATTTCTGTAGTAACTTCATTGTTGCTTTCAACATGACTTGAAGGCTGACAAGCGCTACCAAAACCGATGATAAAAACCGGAAAAAGAAATAGGGTTAGCATCCAGCTTTTCTTGTTTTTCATTTTTCAATCCTGTCTGTGGATTCTTAAGTCTGAATAGAAATTTGGGGCAATCTGATACATAAATAAGCACCTTTTTCGATGAACTAAATGAAACTTATTAGAGCGGTGCCAACACATGGCGCAGATTAATCATCGCGAAGGCTATGTGGTGACCACCCAGAAAATTGGCATCCTCTCTATCGAATCTTAACAACAAGCCTCGGAATTTATCAATCCAGGCAAAGCTGCGTTCGCTGGCAAAGCGGTCTTTGTATACGGTTTCATCAAACAATCGTTTCGGACCACGCTTCGTTTTCTTGCGATTGCGCTTGTTTTCCTTGATGTTAGGAACGATGTCATGATTGAAGCAGGTCTTGCGCGCAGCTTTAGTGTCAAATCCAGGGTCAGCATTGAAATACGCACCAGCCACCTTCAACCCGATTTGTTTCATTTGCTTGATAGCCGTTTGCAAATGCTCTTTTAGATTCCAAGCGTCATTATGGTTGCCCGCTACCAACTCTGTCGAGGCCACAATGTAACCATTGCGCTCGGTAAAGGGCAGGATGTTGGTCGTATTAGCTCGCTTGCGCCGCTGGTAGGCAACCGATTCGCCTCCCTTCTAGGCGATTGCATGACTGCCATCCTGGTTGAGCACCGATAAATCCAGGTCATCGATAATCGTCCTGATGCTACCTTGCCAAATACGTTCGTAACTGCCATCTCGACTCCATTTACGATGGTGGTAAGCCACCGCATCAGGGCTGATTTCTCTGCGAGACGGGTCTTGGGCATCAGGCTGAATCGGTAGCGATTGCCACTGACAGCCAGTGTGATAACGGTAGAGAATGTAGTTAAACACTTTGTACAAATCAATCTGACATTCGTAGCCGCGCCGGGCGGTCGTGATAAATGGCCGAATGTGTTGCTCGAACTGCTCTTTGGTTATACTGGTAGGGATCGTGCTCATAGATATCGCCTTTGGTCGGGTTTTTATCTATGATGCACGATTCCTCCACTTTGAAAAGTTTCAGTTACTTTGATTAGCATTATTTCAGCTAATTTACAATTACTCACTGATGTTACGCAACGGGGGCATCAACCAGAGAAACAGGTTGGAGCTGCCGCAATTCATGAAAAGCCTGTTGCAAAGCAGATAAATACAACTGACTCTTCAACTGATAATGGTTTTTCTTGGTTCGCACTTTTAACAACTCAATTTTGACAAACGACCACAACGCCGCCACAAAATGATTGGTTTGGGTTGTTTCCGTTCGCGTGGGTGATTTGGTTAACGCCACATTCTACTTGGGCGACTGATGATACTCTTCCACTTTCCACCGTCTTTGGTAGATTGTGATGATTTGGTCGGCATTCAAGGTTAAGTCACTGGTAACCAGATAACGTACGCCGGTAGAACCATCTTCGTTTGTGAAGACTTGGCGAATGAGCTGTATGGGGAAGGAGACACCTTCCAGATAGATGATGAGGGTCGTGCCTTCTGGTCGGTCCAGTTGGTCAATCCATTGATACCGTCCGTCAGCCTTATCTGCCTCGGACAAGGCAACTTTGCGATTGCATTTGAGACCCATGATGAACTCTTTTTTCAGGTCTAGCTTGACAAAGTGCATGTTCTCTGCCGAGGCAAACCAGAGGTCATTCAACACATAGCGGAAAGGTATCTGATTGTCACAAACGGCTTGGAGCATCCGACGATATCGTTCATTCTTGGTCTCAAGGCTTCTACGTTTTTCCTTACCTGTCTTGGGGTCAAGGTAAGGTTTCTGTTTTGGCAACCAGTTCAAAAGCGACAGGCAAGATAACGCCCTGCGCTTCGTACAGAGCGCTCATGAAGTTGATGCCCTTAACCGTCACGCCTTTGGCATGGTCATAGTGCCAACAGATGATCTCATTTTCATCAGTGAAGGGTTTCTCGGCAATGGAATCGTCAATGCCTACGAAACCATCTTCCTGCTGAATCTGACGCACCTGTGGTTTGACCCGTTTCCCCCATGTCTGGGATGTTAGCTTCTCGCTGCCGAGCATCCGCGTTATCTGGTCATGGCTGATTTAACCATCAACCAATTTGGCCAAGCCAGTGGCAGTTGTTTGGCCAAATGAGCTTAACAAGTAGTCAGAATACAGGTCGAGGATTTGGTAGTTCATCATATTCTCTGAGACCTGAGTTTTGTAATTATGTTAACCTTTACGCTAACTCAGCGCGTAACATGAGGATATTTTTTTGATAACCTTCTTAAATTTCGCATTAATTTAGTTTATCATTGGTGGAATTCTTTCGCGACCTGCTAAACTACTCAATGCAACTTTCTTGAGGGTAATGCTTGAATGAGTAAGAAAGTACCTCTGGCAAGGTTAAGAGCTAACCACTGCCTAGAAAGGTTCGTTCTATAGTGAAAGATCGACATGAATTCTTTAAAAATAGTCCATTTTTCCTATATAAACAAAATTGGTTTGTCTCTACAGTGCAGCCTGTTAGGATTAAACAATTCTATTAACATAAGTAAACATACCTAATTTGATATAATCGTAAAACCTTGCTGACCCCTATTGATAGTCAAGTTTGTAATTTGTATCATGATCATAAATCATAAATATTGATCTTCCCAAACTGAGAGGAGTTACTGCATGGGTTTGGGGAGTTTGAACTTGTTGTGCTTGCTGTTTGGTAAAAAAGGAGAAGAATGGCACAAATGAAAAGTATCGCAAAACTATTAAACGTTTTTTTTCTAGCGTGTCTTATTACTTTAATCCAATGTGGCGATCAAGAATTAGGATTAACACAGGATTCTAAGGTGATCTATCTTCCCACTGTTTCGAATGACTTTTCTAGCGTTGCCTGGGCGTTTGAAGAAACTTTTGATTTTGATCCCCCGACTCCCTCGCAATCTTTGCTACCCGATATTTTTGATTTTGCAGTTACTCATCGCGATAATCAATTCGAGCCGTTCGACACATACTTGGCCGACCATGGATTTGACTGCAGCGGTCCAGATCCCAATATAAGTCCATTACCACAGCATTTAGTCACTACTTCCCATCTTAACAATGGCAGTTTCCCGGATGAAAGCTTTTTTATTTGTAAAAACCACATGATGTCTTCAATGGGGGATATTGCCCTTATTCGGTGACAGCATTTTGGCCACGCCAGGAATTCGATTTTAGCCAGGGCGGTGTACTCGAGTTTGATGTAAATATTAATGGCAATCATTCACGAAGTTGGTTTGAAATTATGATCGTGCCGCGAGATGAATTAAAAGTCGGCGCTGCTCATGAATGGCTACCCATTGATGAGACCTATCCAAAAGATCGAATTGTATTCGAATTTGCTAACAGTAAGCGATACATTCAGGTGGGAACTGGTGCGATTGATCCAGAAGGGATACTTGTTGAAGAATCCGATTGGGACTTTTGGTCAGGGCATTACCCAAACGATCCGGCTAACTTTGATAGACGCATTCGCCGAACGATGCGTTTAACATTTTCAGATAATCAGTTGATTTGGGCGATTGAGAAGGAAGATGGAACTTTCGATGAATTTGTGGTTGCTGTCTCAGGCGGGTTACCTTTTAACAGAGGGTTGGTTCTCTTTAAGACACATGCTTATACGCCTGAGAAGGATGGCAATTTTAATACTTACACATTTCATTGGGATAATATTCGTTTCTCGGGACCGGTAGTTGGCCGATATGAAAGCTTTGAAGCCGGAGATGTTGTGTATCTGGAGGCAAATGGAGATCGCCAGATTGGTGAAACAGAAACTATAAGTATTGATCTTCCTTATGTAGGCCCTAACCCCACGTTATTTGGACAAGTTCACAAGCCATTGCAAGGTCAAGTTCTTCTAAGTATTAATGGTAACCCCAACATAGTTATTAACCCGTATGATTACATATCCGGCACCTGTTCTGCAGGGGGATGGAAATCATTTCAAATACCAATCGATCCAGAATTATTGGTAGTAGGAAATAATACATTTAAGTGGACTATTGGTCCTCGACCCAACTGCGCTGAGAGTTGGCTTTGGGATGGGTTTTCAATTATGGGCTTAGAGGTACAGTTTGACATACCCAACTGAATTATCACGAAGAAATTAGCTCTTTAAGTCTACTATACCTCAGCAAGCATAATTTAATTGCACTTAGACGCATAGACTGTAACAAACTTTGGCAGACGTAGAAGGTTATCCTTTTGGTTGCTTATAGAGAAACCATTTATGCATGGCGCGAATAGTTTCAACATTGAACTTTTCCAAAAATGAATAGTTGAACTTGTTTGTTCTGAGAAAGTGCTCAAATCCTCGAGCCAACCCAGCCACTGCCCGCTGGCCACTCGGTTGCTACCGTCAACAAGCCATCCGCTTGGTGCTGGATGGCAATAGTTAACAGCAAGCCGCTCGCCATCTCGGCGTTGCTCCACAATCCGTTGCCAATTGGCTCAAGGTGTATGCTGATGGGTTACCACCCACTTTGCCTGGTCCTGATGGCCCCGTCGAAGTCGCTGAGCAGGACGTGTCACTCAACACCCTATACTGTGCCAGTGAATAACGGCCAAGATGTACCACCCTTCAACGGGCAACATGTGCCACTTTCGACAAGCCACCATCCGCCAACTATCCTTCCGGCCAAAACCAACCAACGGCCGGAGGAGAGATGGCAGGAACAAGGAAAAAGATTGTGGACATTTATGCACTTGGCTCTTGATGGATTCCAAGGATCAGAGCCAAGTTGAAAAAATAAAAATACACTTTAGCATAGACCAAAATCCAAGGATGGTCTGCCCATGCTAAACATTCTGAACTTGATCGATGAGGCGAAATGCTATGAAATGGTGCGCAACCTGCGCTGGCCCAGTGGGGTGCGTTGTGCTCATTGTGACCACTTCTGGGTCAAGAAACGCGGGTTCCATAGCAGTTCTAAACATCGGCAACGCTACATATGCAAAGCGTGTGACAAACAATTCGATGATTTGACCAACACCATCTTCGCGGGGCATCATCAACCCCTGCGCGTCTGGATGCTGTGTCTGTATTTGATGGGTCTCAATCTATCAAACAGACAAATCGCGGCCGAATTAGGTCTTAACAAGGATGATGTCCAACAAATGACCACACAATTGCGTTCAGGCATTGTTGAGAAAAAAAAGAAGTCACCCTGAGTGGCGAAGTCGAATTCGATGAAGTGTATGTCGTTGCCGGTCATAAAGGGCATCCACAGGCGGTGGCCGCCAAAGGTCGAAAGGGTCGCCGTAATCGGCTCAAAGGAAGTCGAGGGCGTGGCACTTTGGCCAAAGAAAAGCCACCTATTTTAGGACTTATACAGCGCAATGGTGAGGTGATCATCAACATGTTAGCCAATGTGCAACAGGACAGTATCAAGCCTATCATTCAAAAAGTAGTTACGGTCGGTAGCAAAGTCTTTACTGACGAATACAACATTTACAATCGGTTGACCGAATGGGGCTATGGGCATCAAACCGTCAACCATTCTCACGGTGAATATGCTCGCGACGAAGATGGCGATGGTTTTCATGAAGTCCATACCAACACGATTGAGGGATTTTGGTCTTTGTTAAGGTCATGGCTGCGTCCGCATCGTGGCATTTCACAGGAAAAGTTACCAATTTATCTGGGATTCTTCGAGTTTGTCCATAATGTTCGCAAACGAGGCAAAGCGCTTTTGCCTGCCCTTGTTGAGATTCTGGTAGCTCCTTGAATCCCATATTGAGCCATGCACTTTTTTTGCAACATCTACGCGCCGGAGTCAGCAACCGGGGCATCAAACGGGATTTGGGCATAGACCGGCGGACAGCCCAAAAATATCGGGAATGGGCTGAGGAATACGGCCTGCTGAATGGCACACTCCCACCCATTGAAGAGCTGTACCAATTGCTGGAAGAAACAATGCCGACCAAACAGCCACCACAAAGCCAATCAACGGTGGAGCGGTAACGGAAACTGGTCGTCAAACTGCGTGAGCAAGATGTAGAGGTCAGCGCCATCAAGGCGCGACTGGAAGAGCGCGGCTTTCGTGGCAGCTACATGGCTGTGTGGCGGTTTGTGCAGCAGTTGGAACTTCTAAACCGGATGTGACCGTGAGAGTCGAAACAGCACCCGGCGAAGAGGCGCAGGTAGATTTTGGCTACGCTGGCCGGATGATGGACCCAGCCACCGGTGAAATCCGCAAGGCATGGGCTTTTTGTCATGACGCTCTCCTGGAGTCGGCACCGGTATGTCGAATTCGTTTTTAACCAGAAGATACCAACCTGGCTACGCCTGCACCGTAATGCTTTCGCGTTCCTGGGTGGCGTGCCTGGGGAGGACACCTTTTCAGGGAATTCTAGGGTCGGGTAGAAATTGTAAATTGATAAAATGGTTATGTCTGAGCACAAATTCAAAGAAGAACTGAATCCCCTCTTTGAACAGGCTCCAATGGCGACGTTTGCGGCCATCTGCCTGGCGTTGCATGGGTTGTGTACGTCCTTGGGCCGCCGCAACACTACCCAAAGCAAGCGACCAAGCATAGGCAACCACCAGCAAAACAAGCAGACGACCCATGTGGTCTGGATGACTGATGCGACTGTCTGCCCACTGCCAGCCACCGCTTTTCAGGTCACGGAAGCTTTGTTCTTGCCAGTTTCGATTCGCATACTCGAATCCAGTCAGCGTCGTGTCGTTGGTCACCAGGGCCCACGGTTGGTCATAGCCAGCGCTCCAAATAGCATGGGCCGTTGCTGGCAACCGACCCCGCTGCTTGAAGACAAGCCCAGCAGCCGACCACTGTTCCCCAGCTTGCACCATGTGGGCAATAGACAAATCGCCTTCATCGGTACATACCTTTGTCATGCTGGTCACGCGGAACAGATAGTACCATCCCAGGTTAGCCACAGCCTGACACAAATCGGGAGAGGTCCCAATGCCCCGGTCGGCCAGCACAACCACCTCTCTGTTTGTAGCGATACCCTTCTGGACTGCTTGCAACAAGGTTGTGATTATGCCTACTTGTCCCTCAGCTGGATACTGCTCATGATTATTAGCCAGGTAACAGCGCCACGCCAAGGGAATACATCGGCCTTCCCAAGCAACGCCTACGACCATGACTGCCAGGCGGTCTTGCAGCTTCGTTTCATCAACCAGCAGATAGAGCTTCCCAGGCGGCAATTGACTGACAATCCAGGCGGTCCATTGTGCGAAGAAGGCGTGCAGCGGAAACAGTGCATTGTCCAGAAAACGTCGCAAGCGTCTAGCGCAGCTCTCAATTTTCTCACCTGTCGCTACCTGGCGGGCAATCTGCTGCTGTTGGCAACTTTCTGCACGCATGATGCCGATGGTAAACAAACCAACATTTTCAACTTGCCAGCTATTGAGACAAGGCAAATGGGTGGCGATTGTTTGAATCCATTGATAAAGTACGGGATAGCTCATCTTGAACTCCTTCTGACGTTTTGGAAGACATCAGAATTGTCCTTGATGAGCTATTCTTTTTCCAACTCCCCTTGGCCACGACAGCGCTGGTGGGCTGTTTGCTGGCGGACCCGGTGGTGGACCGGCTGTCAATGGTGCGTCGCCTGCTGCGGCTGCGCGAGCAGGTGGCTGGAAGCGGCCTGTGACCGGGCTTTGCGTTTCGATGAGGTCAGCTACAAGACGGTCAAGCGGATTCTCGGTCAGGTCAAAAAAGAACACTACGCCTACGAAAACATGGGTCATGTGCGCTGTTGGCCGCTATTGAACCACTGACGGGCAACCGGGTGGCTCAGGTGCAGCTACAGCGAACCAAGAAAGAGTTTACGCTCATTTGCCAGGCCATTGCCGCCGCTTATCCACACGCCAAACAGATTCGGCTGGTGTTAGATAACCTGAATACCCATACAACAGGTGCCTTCTATGACCATTTGCCTGCGGATGAAGCCTGGGCTTTGGCCCAACGATTTGTGTTTTATCACACACCTAAATCAGCCAGCTGGCTAAACATGATCGAGATTGAGTTCTCCGCCTTAGCACGCCTTTGCCTCGACTGTCGTATCCCGACGATGGCAAAGCTTGAAAAGGAAGTCCTCACTTTTTTAACCACCGGTCAGAACAGCAGGTAAAAATCAACTGGCTGTTCACGATTGATGATTGTCGAGAGAAGCTCAATTCAAAATATGCGGTTGTTAACGATGCGAACACAAAGTTCGCTAAGTGTTAAGAATTCTTATGAAACAATGTATTAACCCCAATGTGCATTCTAAAGTAAAGAACAAAACCTATAACATTACATTAGCACTGTCCAATCCAACAAAAGGGCTATATACGTAGGGCAATTGCATTCTGTTTAACCAAATAATACTTTCAGCAAATAGTCGTTATCCCATCCAGCTTTTAGCCGCTTGGTTTTGATACTCATCTTAACGGATGTTTCCTGGCGAATTAAATTCAGTGCCCAACGGCGTAAAGTAGCCATGTTTTCTTGCCCGTTTCCCATGCGCAAGCGACTTTCATCTTCTCGAAATGCAATATCCAACACCCAATGGACTTTGTTCTCGATGCCCCAGTGAGCACGCGTAGCCTCCAATATTTGCATGGCCTTCGGTCCCAGAGATGAAATATAGTACCGTTTGTCCACTTTCCGCCGTTTGTCGTCGGTTGAACGGCGGGCCTCAATCTTGATGATTGTGCGCAACCGGGGCCAATCATGCTGGCGACGCAAATAGGCTAGCCACTCTGGGTCAGCCACCACCCAGCATTGACAATTTTCAACACGACCATGCCCTTTGCTAACCTGTTGGACATAGTCCATATCTGACTGGTCAAAGTTTTCCGCCTGAGCATAGGTAAAAAGATGGCCAACATCATCATAAAGTGTGCCTTGGTTCTTCTTGAGTGCCAGCAAGTAGTCGGCTTTTTCATCCAAAATCTTCTGGGCGATCTCTCGCTGACAGCCCATCGCATCAATCGTAACAATGCAACCCTGGAGAAGAAACATCTCCAACAACTGCGGAATGGCTGTGATTTCATTCGACTTGGCATCGACTTTCGCCTGACCCAGCACCAGATGGTTCTGGCTTGACCAGGCATTGACCATGTGAATAGCGCCTTTTTTGCCGCCTTGTGTGAAGGCACGACGGATCGCTTTGCCATCAATCGCAATGACATCGCCCCCTGTTATCTCTTGCACAGCTTCGACCCATGCCAAAAACGCTTGCTGTAATTGTTCTGGGTCAAGCAAGAGGAAGACACGACGAAACGTGTGATGGGAGGGGATTCCATGTGGCAATTCGAGAAACTGGCGAAACCAGTCCTCCTTTGTCTGGGCGAATTCCTTCACTTCTGGCCAAGTGTCGGCATGACAGATTACGGCGCACAAGGCCAGCACAATCACGGAAATGAGGGGATGTCTTTTTCCCTCGTCTCGTCTAGGGTCATCGATATTCTCAAAATAAGCGGTTAAGGTGGCCATTTTTCTGTTGGCAATTGGTCTCCTCCACGTTTTTGCTAAACGTAGAGTATTCTCTTGAGAATGCAATTGCCCTGGCTATATACGGGTAATAGATGGTGCTTGATATAAACTTTGTTAGGGTGTTGATGTGTTATTCTGAAACGGAGGTCTAAATATTTCCTGGCCTATACTGAGCGGATCTCCAGGAATAAGGCAGTTTGCCTGCATTAAATCCTCAGGCGCAACACCACTTTGAATTGCTAAATTTGAAATAGCATCACCTGCAACAATGCGATAAGAGACCCAACCTGATGGGATGGTGATTACACATTCTACACTAGAATCTGACATAGTTGGTGTAGGAGTTACTGTTAAGGTTGGAGAGATATCACTGGTAGGACTTAATGTTACGGTTGGAGTGGGCGTTCTTTCTAAAGGAGTTGCAACTATAGGTTCATCTTCACTTGGAAATGCTTGTCCAGATACTTCATCTGCAATCATTAAAACAGAAATGTCGTCGATGTAAAAAGTGTGAGTGTACCCTTCGTTGTTTTTGATGTAAAAGCCCGTAATATAGGTGTAGTCGGGATCATAGATAAGGTTATCAAGCAAGACTTCAACTTCGACCCATGTGTTTGGTGGAATTGTTTGATTTAACCCCAAATAGTATAGGCGCGTTTCAGAAAAGGGGAATTCGTCATCTATATAAGCTGATTTGTCTTGGGCTGTATAGTAAGGGAGTTCATCACTTCCAAGCATTGTGAATGCAAGGTCGTCTAGTTGCAGAAAACCATCCCCGCTATTCAACCAGAAATAAATGGCAATGACCTTATCTTGCAAATACTGTTGGTCAGCACCCTGCTGTACCACAAAGTATTGGGTAGAAAAATCTGCAAAAGGAGTGATTGATATTGAATAACGGCCGTTGTGAACAGCCGTGGTATATTTGAAATCAGCTTCAATGTTTTCTCCTTCTAGGGCAAGCCAATCAGAATTAAACTCATCATCATAAATCACGATGCTTTTTACTTCACTTTGTGGCCTTACGAGCGAGGCTCCTAATGTAGCTTCCAAGGTCGACGAAAAATCATCTAAAGAGATTTCCGTTGGAGTAGGTTGAACACGTATCGGTGTTGGTGATCCCGCTAGAAAAAATGGGTGAATTGTTGGTGTAGGCAAGTTCATTGAAACGGCTGATTCAGATTCCGCGCCCGCGGGGAGACAACCTCCCAACATTAAAACTACACAAAGCTCTACAACTAAAACCGAACGGCTCATAGCTGCTCCCTCAATTTCAAGAAAACTACCTTTAATTAGACTTCACTACCTGTCTGAGCGCACGGAAGAACACTTTTCTTCCGCCAAACTCATCCGATACACCTTGATAATATTTTAAGTTATATATGCTACTACATAGCATGATTGCCAACCTGTTATTATTACGACCGTATGCACTTTCTACATTCGATTTCAGTTTGGCTATCAATGGTTCACTGAGTTGAGTACGATCTAGCAATATCCATGTCAAAATTTGAATAAACAAATGCCGCGTCGCAAACTCCCGAAAAACTTGGGGAAGTAGCCATTGTTGCCCTTTTTTGGTGGTAAAGATGACATCGTTACGCCCGTATGTGTAGGCGATCCTCGACCAAGATTCAAAGCTGCGTTCTGCAAAATGAAATCCAACAGCTTGTGGATTAAAAACAAATTGTAAACCTTTATCGTTCAATCGATAAGCTAACTCAAGATCTTCAGCACGACGAAAAGCCGGATCAAAGCCGCCAGCTTCGATAATATGTTTCCGCATTAAAGACGCGTTGCCAGTGTAAAACTGCCTGGCAGTAGGCGACCACTCTCCGTTCACCATGGCCTGGTATTGCTTCATCAGCATTGTTTGTTCATAGTTAACCCACGGGGACATTATATAGTTGTCAGGTGTGATCATTGGTCCAATAACAATCTGAGTACTGTTTCCTTGGTGAAAATTCATGTGTTCATCAATGAAGTTTGGTATAGGGACTACATCATCATCGATAAATAAGACAAATTCACCTGAAGCTTGGGTGACTCCAGTGTTACGCGCCGCTGCAGGCCCTTGATTAGCTTGGTTAATGGGCAACAGGTTCAATGGACTAGCTAAGTTGGCCAGATAATTGTCGGTTCCATCTGTAGAACCATCTGACACCACCAAAACTTCAAACTTTTCAAGGGGATAAGATTGATTCTCAAGAGCCTGCAAAACAGACTTCAACCTTTCAACTCGATTGTAAGTGGGTAAAACAATACTGACCTTAATCATCATGTAATTTATTAGCTAAGTTTGTTTTAGCGGCTGAATGATAGTACTTCATATAAAGCTCGGCTGAGCCAGCAAACGACAATTCCCTTTCAATAAACTTGCGTGGTTCATACGAGTCTATACTTGCCCAAAACTTGTCAAATGTTTCTGGAAAATTTGCAATGTCTGTGAATTTTTCTCCACACTGTGGGGAGAAATAAGGAACGGATGTTGCCGGAATTGGGTTTGGATCAAATTTTGGTCGACGCGGATCTAACCAATAACCGTTATCCCAGGCGAGAACGGGAAGATTAGAAGTGAGGGCCTCCTGGTATGCCATTCCCTGAGTCTCATGTTCACATAGAAAAATCATTGCTTTAGACTGACTGAGCGCATCTCGATAAGCCTGATGATCATACCTGCCGTAACGAATTATTGTATATTTTAACCCTTGATTTCGTAAGTAGCTTTTTATCGGATTAATAAGTTCGCCTTCATACTTTTCTCTGTTCCATCGAACTTTGTCATAGATTAAAATGTCGTACGTTTTTTCGTGTGTTTGAGTGTTGGCCCACTTTGAAACATCCATGCCTGCGTACCAAAACACAACACATTCTCCATAGTAGGGCTTAAACATATCTATGATCCATTGCGAGGTAAGCATGTAGAACTTGAAGCGAGAATCTTCCATGATACGTGGTGCTTCAAGCGGATGATCATGCAGACAGGGGCCAAGAACCGCCGGGTTAGGTAAAGACCAATCATTTAAGAGATGAGGATAACCTACTAAACCTACTGGGTAGTCAGGATTTTTTTTTGCTAATCGATAATTATTAAGATGTACATTATAGCCCTGTAATTCCAGAGACTTAATTAAAAGTTGGTACCATACGTAAAATCCACTTACTTTTTGAGTTTTCTTAAATGCATTATAGATAGGGCGCAGTATCCTCTTAATATATCGATCACCTGCAAAAAAAGAATCTTTTTCAAAATCTTTATAAAAAAGCAAGACATCTTCACCCAGTTTTGGGGGACGCATATTTTTCATACTATCCTGTGATGGTAGCGATCGCAATCGTCCGCTGATTTTTAAGCTCAAAAATCAGCGGATTCCTGCAAAACTACGTGACTGTTTCTTGTCAATAGGCGCTAATAAATCACCTATAACTTGATATTCTTTTATGCAGCGATGGTAAGCTACTAAAAAATTGTTTAGACGAATGATATCAAACGGCAGTCTATGAATGTGAAAAGATCTTAACCGCCCCAATACTCTTTTTCTTATTGTATCGCTTTTCCATTTTTCCCCTCTTGGATCACCCATAAGAGTCAGTTTTCCGGCCAACCCACCATTCCCATATGCGTAGTTGAATGTATGGCTTAGGACTGCCTTAATTCCATAGCGGTAGCCGTGTTTATGTATAACGGAAACCTTGGGTGTTGACATCATTATCGTCCCTCTCCTCTCTAAGCGAAGCATATAGTCTGTTTCTCCAGCTGCAGGGAATATGGTTCCTGAGCCAATAAACTCATCAAATGGACCCGTTTCTAGAGCTACCTCTCGTTTAAAACTCACGTTGGCTCCAATCCAATTAAATCCCGATGGCGGTTTATATTGAGACGAAACCGGATCATAAACTGCTTCACTTGGGTTGACATTGGGGCATACTCCTAACCGTTTTTCTTTTTTAGGGGGCAGAACACGCCCCCCTAACAATTGAATATGAGGGTTTTCGGCATAATATTGAGCAATTGTTTCTAGCCAACTGTCCTGTGCTTCGCAATCATCGTCTAGCAGTGAAACGATCTCACCTTTAGCCAACTCAATACCAGTATTTACAGCACAGCTGTGCCCCATTTTATTTGAATGAGCATAGCGAATTCGGGAATCCTTTTGCGAAAAGCCATTAGCAAGAGCAAGAACATTAGAAGCTCGCTTCTCTTCTACTTTCCCTTGCCCAACTATTAAAAGTTCCCAATCATCAAATGTTTGGTTTATTACAGAACTAATTGGAGTATATAGTGTATCGGGACGATAAGCGGGTATTACAACACTAATTTTTGTCATTCTTATTAACCATTACGAACTCGAAATTTTCAAGACATTAATCCTGAATGTAGGTTCTTTATCTTTGAGGAAATCTCATTGCTTAACTTAGAAAATTAATAATCTCTTTTGCATAAGTCACGGAGACCCTGATGATTTGACAAATAACTTTTATTTCCACTTCTGAGACGGCAGTTCCGTTTGGTAAAGCTAGAACACTCGCACTCAGTCTTTCGGTCTCTGGTAAGTAAAGGTTGTTATAAAACTCATCACTTGCGTAAGGTTCTGCTCGGTGGC
The DNA here is from genome assembly GCA_020634435.1 of Ardenticatenaceae bacterium. GTDB lineage: Bacteria > Chloroflexota > Anaerolineae > Promineifilales > Promineifilaceae > Leptofilum. The sequence goes on from JACKBS010000005.1 coordinate 676,259, forward strand.
AGCCCGGATGGAAATATCGACGAGCCAAAACGTTTTCATTCTGCAAAATCCGCATCAAATTATCTCGTGTCAAACCGCATTTTTCTTCATCAATTTCCAGAATAATGTACTGGTAGTTATTTCGCTCATCTTCATTGTATCGAATTACGTTAACGCCGGGAACATCAGCCAATTCCTCTACATAAGTTTGATGGTTCAGAGAATTTACACTAATAAATTCATTTAAACTGGCCAGCCCTGTCAATCCCATAGCCGCTGAAATCTCAGACATTTTGCCATTTGTACCGGCAAAAGCGATGTTGTCGGAAGAATCATAACCAAAGTTTATTAGTGCTCTTGCTTTTTCCGCTATCCGGTCATCATTTGTAACTATTGCCCCGCCCTCGAACGAATTCAGAAACTTGGTAGCGTGAAAACTGTATACTTCTACATCGCCAAAATTGCCTAACATACGGCCTTTAAATGAACAACCAAATGCGTGCGCTGCGTCAAACAATAGCTTGAGGTTATGTTTATGGGCAATCTCAGTTAAAGCGTCAATCTCACACGGCCGTCCCCACAAATGTACGCCCACTATCCCGGTGGTTTTTTCAGAAATTAAAGACTCAACTTTCCTAGGGTCAATATTATGAGTTTTGGGATATACATCACAAAAAATCGGTTTAATACCCAACCATTGTAAAGCATGTGCTGTAGCAATAAATGTAAATGAAGGAACTATCACTTCTCCTTTCAAATCCAGCGAACGTGCAGCAATTTCCAAACCTATGGTCGCATTGTTAACGGCAATGCAATGCTTTACACCAATTAATCGTGAAATTTCACTTTCCATTTCACGAACATATGGACCGTCATTTGTTAGCCAACGTCTCTCCAAAATATCTTGAAGTCTCTCAAATAATAGAGATTTGCTGCCAATGTTAGGGCGCCCAACATGAAGTTTTTCAGAAAAAAGAGGTTTTCCTTGAAAAATGGCTAAGTGCTTGTATGTCGTGTATGTTTTATTCATATGGCCTCAAATATGCGTTATGGTACCTTTAAAAAATATGTTTATTTAGTGAAAGACAAACTTCTCACGTCTTAGCTGTTTAAACGCTTCCAAAATCAATTTTGTGGATTGTTAATACTTTTCTAGCACACGTAAAGGATTCAAAAACACAGAAACAATAAAAGGTGAATTTATGACGAACTTTTCTGGTTTTCCTCCTTTCTTTTGGCTAAGACCTGTCGTTTATTCCGTCTAACAAGTGTGGTACCCCCTCTAGGAAAAAACGTGGACGTATTGAAGGAATCCCTACATAATGTCTAGCTATATGATCTGATTTGGTATTCCCTTTTGAGATAACATAATTTGCTGTGCTTAATGGTTGACTGTCATCAATCTTTGAACTTAATATTGCCCAATATGTTTGTTCAGACCAAACATGATATGGATCGACTAAGTCTGAACCCTTGATTTTTTCAATGGCTTCCTCGAGAAACATATAGTGCATTCGCTCCAACCTTGTTGTAAGCAAAATGCCACTGTTAAATCTGGGAGGTATTTTTGCGTCAATCACTCGTTCAATTACTTCTCGCTTTTCGCTGTATGCATCCTGAAAATCGAGATTCCAGCGCATTATGGAATTATTTCTCTTAGCAGCATGCATTATTTCAGTGGGCTTTGAGAAAAAAAGGACATCTGAATCAAATAATAGGATTTTTGGAGACTTTCCGAAAAAATGCACATCGATAATTTTGGCACTTGCCCAATTCTTTTTTCTCCATTCGTATAAGTTAGGGTAGTCTGTGATATATGAATTGTTTATTCTTTCTTCTCTTTCTTCTTTACTGGTGAATCTTATACTAGGTATGACTCTCGACCATAAATTCTTGCTTGCTGAATTTAATGTTCCATCGGAGTGAACAAAAAAAGGCGCATCTGGAAAATATCGCTTTAAACTCCAACTCGCCACGATGCCCATATCAAGATACTTTAATCCACAAAACATATGGAGTTCAAGCTCTGAGTTCTTTGCCCCATCTTTGGTGTTGTGAATAGACGGAAGATTGAATATCCTCTCTTGTAGCAGCTCTCTTTTTTTGTCGGCTAGATATACGTGAATTTGATAAGGCCAGACATCAAACAGCTTGTATTTCATGTTGCCTAGATATTTTCTTAACGTCATTATATTTCCCGCTTTCTATCTAAACTAACATCCACTATATGCATGCGCTAAAAGAAAATTAATCAAGATATTTCTTTATTGTTGCAGGAGTTCCAGCAACGAGAGTATTAGAAGGAACATCTTTGATTACTACAGAACCAGCGGCAACTACAGCGCCTGCCCCAATCGTAACCCCTGGTAGAATCAAACTTCGAGAACCAAGCCAACAACCATTTTCAACGGTGACTGGCTTTGCAACTATTGGGCCTAGCCTTTGATCTTTTTCGCCAATTTCGTGTGTGCTCGTAAGTATCATCACTTCATGTCCAAATGAAACAAAGCTTCCCACTGTTAATTTCTCTCCCACCTCTAGTTTGCATCCGTAGTTAAATATGCAGTTTTCGCCAATCTTTAAGTTTAGATGCAAGTTTTTCATCCCTGTAATAGAAGGCATTCCGAAGAAGGTAGTTCCCTTGCCTATTTGAAATCCAACCAATCGCAAAACCTTTACACGCCAGCGGCAGCCTACATAATATGGGAGAGGGAATGTAAGTAAACTCGCGAGCCTCATACGCGGGTGATAAAGGCCGATTTCCTCATAGATGATCTGTAACTTCATTCAAATGTGTCCTTAACAATGACCAAAACCCCTCAATGGTCTTGGTATGCACTTCATGAAAACCATCGCTATCTTCGTCGCGGGCATATTCACCTTGAGAATGGTTGACTGTCTGATGCCCATAGCAACCGATTGTAGATGTTGTATTCGTCAGTAAAGACTTTGCTGCCGACCGTAACTACTTTTTGAATGATAGGTTTGATACTGGCCTGTTGCACATTGCGCTAGATGAGACCCAAAACAGGTGGCTTTTCTTTAGCTAAAGTGCTCCGTCCTCGACTCCCTTTGAGCCGATTTCGGCGACCCTTTCGACCTTGTGCCGCCACCGCTTGGGGATGCCCTTTATGACCGGCAACAACATACACTTCATCAAACTCGACTTCGCTACTCAGGGTGACGTCTTTTTTTCTCAACAATGTCCGACCGAAGTTGCTCAATCACTTTTTGATCATCCTTGTTGACCCCTAATTTGGCAGCGATTTGTCTGTTTAATAGATTGAGATCCATCAAATACAGACACAGCATCCAGACATGCAATGGCTGATGATGCCTAGCGAATATGGTATTGGTCAAATCACCAAATTGCCGGTCCCACGCTTTGCATACACAGCGTTGCCTGTGTTTGGAACTGTTATGGAAACCGCGTTTCTTGACCCAGAAGTGGTCACACCCATTGGGCCATCGCAAGTTGCGGACCATTTCATAGCATTTCGCCTCATCGATCAAGTTCAGAATGTTTAGCATGGGCAGACCATCCTTGGGTTTTGGTCTATGCTAAAATGTATTTTTATTTTTCAACTTGGCTCTGATCCTTGGAATCCATCAAGAGCCTAAATGATTATTGGCTTTTCTTGGCTAATATTTGGGTGAACTTCTAGTTAGGAAGTTTGCCAAGGCCAGCGCTTAGGCGTTATTGGTGCAGCAGGCTGCGTGATAATTTGATCAAGAATATTAAGAATCCCCATAGCAACTCCTACGAACAACATGCTTTGAGGATCCCAGGACATGTCAACATAAGCATATAGAAAATGCATCATAATGTATAAAGCCATGGTTAGGGCAATTGCACTAACGTCTCCGCCGGGCGCTCTTAGCAATACGTGTCCGCCCAATGTAAGAGATGCTCCAATCAAAAACAACATAGATAGAAATCCCCCAATACCTGCTTTCATCCAAATCCACATAACAGAATTATGAGTGATGTATTCCCAGAATTCAAAAAAGCTGATATCTGGCAAAGGAACAATCATGTAGAATTTATGACCAAATCCTACCCCTGTTAACGGCGCTGAATGAATCGTGAAGCTTGTATTAATGTTTTCCAATACCCTGTAGAGGTCGGAGCTAACGTCCTCCCCATTAGCTTGCGATGGTACAAGAATTGCTTTAATGGCTTGAACCGGTAGCCCTAATGCTCCACTGGCATTCCAAAATACCCCAATATATAGGATTCCACCTAAGGCAAGGGGCGGCAGGATAAACCAGAACAAACGACGATTTTCAATATAAAGAACGACCATCATCACAGCCAATGCAACAGCTAGAGTCAAAAATGCGGCGCGTCTTTGTGTAGCAATATAAGTAAATAGAACAGGAGGCAACATAAGGGGGAGCATAAAACGTTTCAGAAGCGAACCCTTATAAAGCCAAAGGGCCAGGACTAAAACAAACAGCGTATTCATGTGAATTGCGGCCCCATGCTCTGTGATTGACTGAACATTAAGATCTAAATTTAAGGAAAAAACAAAATAGTAGATCCCACTAAGCCCCTCAATGACCAAGGCTGCGATAAGAAACCAGACCAAATTGCTAATATGTTCTTGTGTCGTAATAAGATTGCTTGCCAAGATTATCATTAGTGGTATATAGAAAATATAACGACCTTCCCATATTGCAATGCGAAAATCTCCGCCTGTGCCCAGACCGTAAACAAAGCCAAAAAGAATGAAAAACGTAAACAGCATCGCTGGCCAAAAAAGTGGCCCTTTATAAAAGCGAAAGTTGCGACGCGCGACGCCTTTGCCAATCCAAACGACGAATATTAACCCCATATAAAACTCCATAGGGCTAATAATAATGCTATCATTTAAGTACAAAACAGATTGGGCACTGGACATATTATTGACAAATGGGAACCAAGGCATTAATACCGAATCTCCCATCAATCCCAACAAAAGCACTAAATAAACGCCATAGCGAGGCTCGTAAGCAATAGCTGCCGCGCCCATTAGAAAAAACAGCCAGGCTATCAAAGAAGCATCAGGACCTCTCCTCATACCTAACAATGCCACGGCTCCAGAAAGACTCAATACAAAAAAAATCCAGGTAGCCAAAAATAATGAGTTACGCGATTTTTGTTGAATGGAGTTCCTTATATGTATTTCTGAAAGAAGAATATCGAACATTTTCTCTTTTGCCTAAAGCGCACCTGAGTATAGAAGCGACCAACAATTGTTTAGATTTGATTGAGAAAGTAATAGGCAAATGTAACTGCTAAGCAAAGTAAGACTATAAAGACAAGCCGACTTTTGGCTCTGCCTTTAAAAAGGAACACAGACCCCAAATAGGTCACTAGTAAAAACGCCAAAAAAAGCTTCACAAATGATGCTGCCTTAATAAAGCTGGATTAGATATTTATCAGCGGATTTGGATCCTGAGGTATTAAATTCAGTAGCTGTGAAGGTGTACTTACATTTACTTTATTCATCACAACCCCAGCCATATGTATATGACTAATTTCATCCAATGCCAGGCGAGCACTTTCTATGGAAGTTACTCCCTGGTTTATCACCAGACAACAAGCATTAGCCAGTGAAGCTAACGGAATAGCGTCGTTTGTTGCAAGGAGAGCGGGTATGTCAAAAATTAAATGGTCAAACATCTCACTTAAATCTTCTATTATTTCTTTTAGCCGAAGATGGCGAGCCCATACGGGCCGTTGTCCCAATGCCATCAGGCCAGAGGGCAGTAAGGTAAGGTTTGATTGGCCGGTTCTTAATAGGGCATCTTCTAAAGATAGTTCATTTCGCAGCACGGCTGCCAGCCCGGCATCGTTTGTATTCAAACTTAGGGAAGAATCTGGCCACCACCAGTTCATTTCAACAACACAAATGTCAAAACTAAAATCATTTGCCAAAGTGGTTGCTAGTGCCCGAGATATAAACGTTACACCTTCTTGCCGTATGGGTGAAGCTAGCGCCAATCGCTGTGGTAATTTCCCTTTATACATTAAGCGAGTTGTCATATAGCGCATACTGTCCACTATTTGTGGTGGGAATTTTAAACTTATGTTTTCATTTTCGATTGAAAGCGTTAGGGGAGATGCCAGCTCCGGATATCCCTTTTTCGACTTAGACTTTTTCTTGAACATTCTATAACTCGTTAATTATCCTGTTTTTGAATACTTTGGCTGAAGTTTTTGCCCTCGTTTTAACACCGCCTGAGCAAGTTCCCTTATTAATAGCCAATCTTCTTTGGGGATAATGCGCAAAACCAGAATCATGATCAAATATGTGATGGCTCCAACTAGTATAGGTATAATTATAAATAAATCTTTGACCCACCAAACAACCAGCAGCATGACCAGTCCAGCAATTACGGTTTTTACTGCAAATACTGCGTTGCTCCTATTAAGCCACCCCTGAGGTAATAAACGTAATGCAATAATAAACATGCAGACTTCTGTTACTATATAGGCTAATGCTCCCCCTATTGCTCCGTTGGAAAACATAGCTTCACACCAGGGGATAAACAGATAATCCAGGGGAATGGTAGCTAAGGTAGCTACAGCCAAAACTATGCTCCAGGGATTTTGACGATCAATGGATATTAGAAACTGGCCCAACAATATATTTTGATAGGTGAAAATCAGTACAATTCCTCTAACGGCCAAAATAGGTGCGGTATTTGCGAACTCTTTCCCAAATAGCCCAATAACTAGCGGGTTTGAGATAGCAATGAGACCTAAACCAATAGGTACGCTTAGAACAAACAGCAAATCGAAGCTTTTCCCCATTAATTTTGGGAGTGAATTTGGGCTTGTGCTGAACATACGTGACAATGCAGGAAAAACGGCCGTTAGAAAAACAGTAGGGACAAAGAGCAGCGTGCCAAAAAACCGATCCGCTACCCCATACCAACCTACACCATCTTCGTTAACCAAATGAGAAATGATTATTACGTCTAGTTGACTGTAAACTATGATAAAAAAGCCGACGCCAAAAAGAGGCAAGCTGTGCTTTACCATTTCTTTCGCCTGATACCAGGTAAAGTGCAGTTGAAAACCTTGTGCTTTTTTAAGCAGAATGTATTGAATTGAAAAATTAGCTAAGGCTACCAGGACAATGATTGACACAATAACAATGAGCTTGTATCCCAATAGCAGCAAGATAATACTAATTATCGTTCCAATAGCCCTGCTTACTACATTGGCAATAGACTGAAAATCCATCCGTTCAAGTCCTTGCAGGGCGGCAGTCACCGAACCACTATATTGCCCTAACAAGCTACTTATTCCCATAATATAAATGATGGTGAGTGTTTCACTTGGATAGTGAAAAGCGCGCGCATATATTACTAAACTCAAAAAGCCTATGATGTGAAAAATCGTGCGCACAACCATAGTTGTGCCTAATAAATCTCCTACGCGTTCAGGCTTACGAGCTATTTCTTTAACAAGAAGGGTGTCCATACCAAAGGCAACCACTACGCCAACAATTGACCATAAAGACTCAGCTAGATGTAGCTTTCCTATGGCTGTGACACCTAGGTAGCGGGGCAAAAAAAGCGTTAGCAGTAAAGATAAACCCCAGGTGGCCAGTTGAGAAACCATTAAGACACTGGCGTTTTTGAGAATGAGACGGCCGTTTCCTGATTCCTCGCTATTCATCGTACGACCTCTATATCTGCTTCCGCTATTTCGTACTTACTAGCCTGTTGTCTAAACAAGGGGTCAAACAATATAGGCTCATCTTCCAGGCCCTTCGATTCTGGGACTTCATCAGCAACGACATTGTCATCCATTGAATCGCTTTCGGCAGCTTTTGCCTTTCTTCTGGAGCGAGACTTTCTATGTGATTTTGGCTCAGTGACGTCTGGCACTTGGGTAAGCGTGGGTAACTGCAAAACATAGTGCACATCAATAGGAAACCTGATTGAACGATCAATGAGCACAGCGCCAAGAATACCAACCGCACTTAACATAACGCCCACCACAACAAAAACAACCATGTTTACGGCAGTTTCTTTCAATGAGGTACCCGGTTTGTCTGGCACCTCCGGAGAATCAATAAGAAAATAAGTTTGGCGGACATCATTTTCCGTTTGGGCAGAAGCTAGGCGTGCATTTTCATCTTTTTCTAGAACACTGGCATAGCGCGAGGCCGCTAAATCAACTTCTGCTTCTAGTTGTTGGATTTGGAGCTCCTCAGTTGCTAACCGTTCCCCTCTTAGTGGTGCTGGATGGCCAATCAAATAGTCATTTAGTTCTTGCCTGGCACTATCTAGATCACTTTTGTATTGTTGTACAAGATCAACAAAAAAATCTTGGGCTGCTTGACTTTCGTTCTTATCAGAATTAATCTTCCACTGAAGATAAGTCTCAAATGCAGAACTTGCCAATTGCTGTGCCAGAACTGGATCCTCATCAGAAGCAGAAATAAGAACCTGATTATCTCCCAAAGATTCTACCCAAACATTTTCTCGGACATGCTTCATTAATTCCCTAACACCGGCAGGTCCTACATCCATTTCTGACTCTAAATCAGTGCGATCTATTACAGATCGAATAAATGCATCTGTTTGTAGTAACTCGCCGAACTCGTTTTTCGTTTCTTGAGCAGGTGTATTCCAAGTTAATCCAGCATCCCTTACGGAAGTTAGAGATGCTAGATAGGATTCAGATTGCACGAATACAATGCCATCAGAAATATAGATTGGATCCGTAATGAAATAAAACGCTATAGCCGCTGCCGTCATTAAAACGATTGGAAATAAATATAGCCATCTATGCTGAAAATAGCTTTCTAATACTCGAAGTAGCACAAGCCGGACCATTATTGCTCCTTAAACCTCTTGCTTAAAATCAAGGTTTCATTATCAGGGGATGTTCTTACAAGGATGCTTAAAGGCTTTCGCTTCCAAAACCGAACCCTGACCTTGGCAAATGCACTGGCAAAACAATAATTGCCAATTATCAATGAGGAGGATTCTACAGTGTCACAAGTTATTTAGCCCAGTACATGGGGTTCATGCCGTCAAAAGTTGAAATCAACTCTCGTTGAGGTCCCATTTTTTCCGGGTATTGCATGGCTAATGCTAATTCAGTTATATGGAGTGAAAACTCTGCAGACAGACGCGACGGACGCTTCATTTGAATGGACTCAGCCAATTCGGCTACTCCTCGAAAGTAATCCATAGTTTTATCGGATTTATTGGTTCGAGTGGTTCGTACTAAGGGCACCTTTTCTGGAGCCACACCAAAAAGATTTGACACGATCGGCCATTCCTCAATGCGTCGGCCGATAGGTGTTTTCTGCTTATACACACTTGCCTCATAATCCCAGCAATCTTCAATGGTCAGAATGCCCTCTTCCCCAATGATATGCATTGCGCGATTATGAGGAGCAATAATACTGCAAGTCAATCGTGCTACTATGTTGTTATCAAATTCCATTATACCCACAGAGAAATCTGGAGTTATTTTGTCAAGCGGGATATCCGTTTGCTTGTTCGGGACCAAATTCTGAGAAAACGACGTAATTCGTTTAGCTGGTCCAAAAAAAGCAGCCAACCATGTCAAGTAGTAGCCAGCATGTTCCATTGTACAGCCCACTTCAAATTCATCCTTCCATGGCCAGGGAGCCCCAGATGAACTAATCCATTGACGATAGCGTGTGCGATGAATCATGCCATCATCCATTTCGGCATACACAACAAAAACCTTTCCTAACTCATTGTTGCGCAGAACTTTCCAGGCAGTTTGTGCAGCTTCGCCGAGTACGTTACAAGGAGCTGATGACAAATAGAGATCGTTTTCACGGGCTAAATCAACCAATTCTGTAGCGTGTTCAAATTCCATGGCTAGGGGTTTCTCACAGTAAACGTGCTTTCCTGCCCCCAACGCTGCCTTTGTTACCTCATAATGGCTATGAGGATTCGTTAAATTGACAACAATTTCAACTTCAGGATCGTTAATAAGATCATTAAGTGAGGGGTAAATTTTTCTGATGCTATGATAAGTAGAAAACTGTTGAGCCCTAGTCAAATCCCGATCCATTATTCCAACAAGTTTTATTTCTGGATGGCGACTAAGTGTATGCATGTAGAAATCAGCTACATATCCACAACCAACTATTGCAATTTGCACATTAACCTCCAACCTTGGACTGTTTTTCCACTGGATAGAAAAAGTCCCATTGCTTCCGAATTTCGTCCATGACACTTAAAACATCTAGGGTTTCGTTTAGTGGCATGATATTACTTTCCAACTGACCATTTCGTATACAGTGCTCCACTTCCTCGGCCTCATATTGATAGCCATTGCCGGTTATCGGCATATAAATGTCAGAGTTCTGCAACCTAGAGGTAAGTGTTCTAACTCTACGAGACATTTTCCGAAGCCACTCAAGCTGACTGGCTATTTGTCGCACTTTCGACGAGCTTTTGGAATCTTGGAAAATATCTATTTTCATGCGTGTAGGACTGTAGATTGGCTCATAGATTTGTAATCTGCCTTTTTCTCCCTGAATGGAGGCTTGATTGAAACTGAAAATTCTGTTGCCTGTAGACAATACTGCAAGTGAGCCATTTTGATACCCAAAAATAAAAGCACCTAATTCGTCCACGCCTGTTTGCCCAATTTTTAGGTAGCTCTTTATTGTGTTGGGTTTACCTAGCAACCAAAAAGCCAAGTTTATAGGGTAAACACCAGCGTCTAGCAAGGCTCCTCCTCCTAACTTCAAATTGAAAAAACGATTTTCAGAGCTAAAAGGCGATCTAAAACCGAGGGTGGCATTAAGCAACAGATTCTCACCCAAGGCATCCTCAGTAACTATATTTTTTACTCTTTGGATAAGGGGAATAAAGCGCATCCACATTGCTTCCATGCAGAATACACCTTTTTCCCTCGCTTTGTTAACGATTATTTGTGCTTCTTGTTCGTTGAGAGCAAATGGTTTTTCAATAAGAATGGCTTTCCCTGCCTCAATACAATCCAAAGCTATTTGCTTGTGAGTTGGATGGGGTGTGCCAATATAAACAACATCAATATCAGGATCGCTTGCTAGGCTTTGGTGTCCAACAAAAGTGCGGGGAACATCATGCTGGCTTGCAAAAATTTTTGCAGTCGACTCTTGGCGAGAACTGATCGCCAATAACTGAGAGCCGGGCAACAACCGCAAGCCATTGGCAAAATGGTTAGCAACCATACCAGTGCCAACTATTCCCCAATGAATTGGTTTAGAATATTTCATTGTTTTATCTAACTAGTAAAATGTTTATTTAAAGATATTTTATATGCCCCAAGTCAATTTACGGCAATGAAATGCCTCAGCGTACATTTCTGGTGCGCGAGACTCTATACCCCGTAATCTTAGAATGGCGCGAAAAGTCTCTGGAGTAAACCAGTGCTTGTTTTCTTGAGTACCAAAGTGCTTTAATAATGAATCAACCTTTCTTTGATAGATTGAACTGGGCAGATGTACAAAGAAGTTGGGTGTTCCTAAATCGCCATCATATTTTGGGATTTCATACTCTAGAATAAAATGATCACGAAAAGTGTTCCATGTTAGGTCACAGAGTAATCTGTGATCTTGATGCAAATCATGACGATAGTGGGTGAAAATTATGTCTGGAGAAAGGTTTTTTAAATCTTCAAAAAATGATTTTATCTCTGCGCCGTTATAAGGGAAAAATCCATCTTCAAAGTTTTTTATTATGATTTCTTTTTCATGGACATTATTAAGAAATTCTGATGCACTGTTAATTGCTTCTTCTCTTCTGGCTGGAGAGGCACTAAATACTATCCAATCAACAGAAACCTGGGGCATGTGTTCAATAATTTTCAGTATCGTGCCGCCGCAGCCAATCTCGATGTCATCACTATGGGCACCAAGGCACAACACTTTAACTTTGTCATTTTCTTTTAAATCGGGAAAGAACTTAAGCATACTGATTTACTTTACGTTTAAACGCATTCCATGACTGTTTAGCTTATAGGGTTTTGCTTGCTGCAGTTGACTAGATTTATCTTGTTGCCAAACGGCCCAAGGCGTTTCACCCTTATCGTACATAGTGTCAAACATGGTCTTTTCTTTGAACGTGTCCATACAAGCCCAATAACCAGGATACCGATATGCAATAAGCTGTTGCGCCTTGATTAGGCGTTGGAAGGGCTCAACCACGAGTTCCTCGCCATCTTCCATGTAATCAAAAATACTTTTCTTGAATATAAAGAATCCACCATTAATCCATAGATCAGATTCACTAGCTGGTTCAATGCTTTCTACTTGCTCACTCTTAGAAACTTTTACCAAATGGAATGATTGAGAAGGTTGAACTGCTAGAAAGACGGCCGTCTTTTTCTTTTCATTAAAGAAATCCAAGTATTTATTTAGGTCAACGTCACTAAGACCATCGCTATAATTTGCCATAAACATTTCGTCTTCACCTAGGTACTTTTGTACAGCTTTAAGACGTTGACCAATGTTTGACTGCTGTCCAGTGTCAACAAATGTTATTTTCCAATCTGCAATATCTTCATTATAGAGATAGATGTCTTTCCCATTATTTGAGAGCACAAAATCATTGGATAAGCATTCGTTATAGTTGAGAAAGTAATGCTTAATCACATCGCCGCCGTACCCGAGACAAAGAATGAATTCGTTATGGCCGTAATGAGCATAATATTTCATTAAGTGCCACATAATTGGCCGATAGCCAATTTCAACCATAGGTTTAGGGATTGTTGTTGAGTATTCTTTTAATCGTGTTCCCAAACCACCACAGAAAAGTACTACTTTCATTTTTGCCTCCTGATTTAGTACATTGTTTCAAAGGTAACCTGAACAATCGCATATTATAAGAATTGTTGCTAATCTCAGAGGATGTCAAATAAAAACCACATCCAATTAAGTGAAGCAGATCAGGCCAATCTCAAAGAGCTAATCAGCAAAGGTAGCATTTCAGCCAGAACGTATCGGCGCGCCTTCGCCTTGCTGGAATTGCATCGCGGACAAACTTATACGGCCGTAGGTCAAACAGTCGGCGTTACCAAGCAAGCGGTCTCCATTTGGGCCACAAATTACCGCGAAAATGGTTTGGTTTTCTTGACTGATAGGCCAAAAAGTGGACGTCCTAAAAAGATATCCAGTGTAGATGAAGCCAAAATCACGGCCTTGGCCTGTTCAGACCCACCGGAAGGCTACAGCCAGTGGACGCTTCGTTTGCTAGCTGACCATGCCGTGGAATTAATTGAAGCGGATGCCATTTCCTACAGTGAGGTCAGAAGAATTCTGAAAAAAACGAACTCAAGCCACACCTGAAACGGCAGTGGTGCATTGGTCAGATAACGAGCCAGTTTATCGCGGCGATGGAACGAATCTTGTGGCTCTATTCACTGCCCTATGATCCAGCCTATCCAGTCGTCTGCTTTGATGAACGGCCTTGTTTCCTCATTGGTGACAAGGTAGAGCCAATTGCTCTGCAAACCGGTCAGGTCAAAAAAGAACACTACGCCTACGAAAAACATGGGTCATGTGCGCTGTTAGCCGCTATTGAACCACTGACGGGCAACCGGGTGGCTCAGGTGCAGCTACAGCGAACCAAGAAAGAGTTTACGCTCATTTGCCAGGCCATTGCCGCCGCTTATCCACACGCCAAACAGATTCGGCTGGTGTTAGATAACCTGAATACCCATACAACAGGTGCCTTCTATGACCATTTGCCTGCGGATGAAGCCTGGGCTTTGGCCCAACGATTTGTGTTTTATCACACACCTAAATCAGCCAGCTGGCTAAACATGATCGAGATTGAGTTCTCCGCCTTAGCACGCCTTTGCCTCGACTGTCGTATCCCGACGATGGCAAAGCTTGAAAAGGAAGTCCTCACTTTTTTAACCACCGGTCAGAACAGTAGGTAAAAATCAACTGGCTGTTCACGATTGATGATTGTCGAGAGAAGCTCAATTCAAAATATGCGGTTGTTAACGATGCGAACACAAAGCTCGCCAAGTGTTAAGAATTCTTATGAAATAATGTATTTACAATAGATTACGCTGGAACGATAAAGCTTAAATCCGTCAATTTCGATTACGATAACTTTTGAAACGGTCAGATATGCAAAATCGATTTGCTTTGTTGTTCACGTAGCAGACCTACCTTAATTAGGGCCGAAGCTGCTTCCTTTACTGTGGAAAATGGCAATTCTGCTCTTTCAGCAATATCAAGTAAGTTATTCTCGCCATCGGAAAAATTTAGTACCCAAAGAAGTGCTTTCTCAATGCTTTGTGCGTCTTTGCCCCCTCCAAATGCCCCAGTTAACCCTCTTTTCCCCAGGCGTGGTTCTCCATAGGGCTGACAATTGAAAAAATATTTGTTATTTTCAAGCACATCAAAAACCGCAAGATATTTTTTCAAAGAATCAGCTAAGTAAAGAGGACGTACAAATTCTAAATTGTCAGCAGATGTGTGGTATTCGGGAAAACGGCCGTAACTCGTACGTGTGAGGCTCCCGATCGGTAGGTTAATCCCTGGAGAACTAAATTGCCGCTCGTCATAGCCGAAGGGAGAAAAATCATCGACGCTAAAGGGTTCTCCAGAGTGCTTTAATATATGCTCAACCGCGCGATCAATTTCGGCACGGCCGTTTCGGCTCTTTTTATAGGTTGGGTGCCCTGGGTCTCCAACACATGCGGCGACCAAGCCATGTCTTATTTTACTTAGTTGGGTTTTGTTTAATGCCATCCAGGTGACCGACCCGATGGTGCTGGGAATAAATAACAGGCGATATGAATATCGCAAGGGGATAGAACTCAGATATTTTCCTAGAAAGGCTGTTAGAACCATGCCGGATAAGTTGTCGTTGCAGAGAGAAGGGTGACAGCAATGACAAGAAATCAGAATCTCATCTTCCATTTCACCTTCAAGATAATATTCTCCATAAGTTAGATTACCCGGCTCAAGTGAAGCGTCTATGAAAACCTCATACTTTTCGTCTTTTAGCGCTTGCAGTTTTCGATGCTGCAAACAAAAACCCCAGGTGTTACTAAAATATGACTTTTGGTAAGGTATCCAATCAGGATGTTCGGGAAGCGAAAACAAATGGTCTTTTAGTTCAGCAAGAGTGATAGTTTTATGGACAGGAATACTGTAATTTACGACATGCAGATTTGACTCTTGAAAATCTATCACCTTCTCGCCAGAGGAGTTTTTTACATAAGCATCACGAATATTCCATTCATAAGGTATTTCCCAATCAAAGACTTGAGTTCCTGTGGGCACCTCTTGAATTTTTAAAGGAAGATGTTGGCTAATAATTTGCAGCGACTGGCGCACTCCATCACCCGTTATGCTACGGCATAGCGGAAATAATTCGGTCATGAGTTGATGCATTTCCAAACCTATCTTCTCGCTACCAAAATCGCGTATCAATTCTGAAATACCGTTGTTTAAGCCCATTTTGGGTCATTCCTCGTTAGAGGTGCAATTTGGGAATTTGTTTTCATACAAAAGCACCTGATTATGTCCCCAGCCAATAGACAAAATGTCCAGATCGCCATCAAGATCAATATCCACAACTTGCGCACCGTCGTGATGCTCATCACCTCTAAACACAACATGCATTACCCAAGATGTTCCTGAACCATCAACATTCTCAAAAATAAGCAACTGGGCGTTGCTGGGCTCAGACAGATTGTGTTCCCCTGCAATAACGTCCAAGTCACCATCGTGATCCATATCGGCTACATCAAGACTCATAGGACCAGTAATTGTGTTGCTGATCATATGCTCGGTCCAAGTGGATGTGACATCTGTATTTTGAGAGTACCAGGCCAACACCCCCGTTTCACTTATTGCCTCATAACCGACAAGCACGTCTAGTGTCCCATCTCCATTCAAATCAACTAGTTTGTTCCGATCAGGATATTCATTAGTTTCAAACAACGTATACTCAGTCCAGGTATCCCCATCGTTACGAAGCCACTTTGTGCCGAGCACTAAATCATTATCACCATCACCATCAATATCACCTGAACTTAAGGCCTCGTCTTGAGATGTCTGGAAAATCCTTTCCCATGCCCATGTGGTTGCTATAGGATTGTTAGGTATAGTCAACCGTTGTATACCTTGATCGCTCCCATGCCATGAAAGCATAATTTCCATATTTGAAGGAAGCTGGAAATTATTGGCGGTTACTCCTTGCAAAAAATCTCCCTCGCCGGTCTCTATATTTTCAAAAACTGTGAAGTTCCCAATTCCATCGTTTTGGGCCCAGGCAAACGAAGCGTTGACGTCAGATCCTATACCCTGAGTTCCCAAAACATCTAGGTCTCCATCATTATCTAAATCAAGAACGACCGCCATATTGTTGAGTGGCGCGCCAATTAGATGCTTGGTCCACTCAGCAGATGAAGTTCCTGGGTTGGCATACCACCATGCGCCGGTTATCACATCGGGAAACGTATCTCCATTTAGATCACCTGAGGTAATAAAAACTGCCTGCCATGATTTATCTTCATCGATAATATGACGTTCCCATAAATCTAGTGGATCCTGACAGGTGCGATTTTCCCAGAGATCTACAGTGTTGCCTTGCCAATTGGCGCCAAACAAATCAATGTCGCCATCTTTATCAAAGTCTAAAAGGCGCATGCTGTGAGAGCCGTCCACCGACAACACTTGTTTTGACCAAGACAGCCCATCGCCACTATTGATGAAGATGGCTACTTCATCTGGATCGCTGCCTTGAGCCATTTCTGCGGTGACCATATCTTGATCGCCATCTCTATCAAAATCTGCAATGCCGATGTAATGGTGAACCGTTTCGGTATTCTCGACGACGACATGTTCAGTCCAAGGCGTGTTTTCAACAGGATCTTGAGGGGCTTCAAACCAGGAAAGTCGATAAGTTTGTCCTTCTAGTTCAGCTGGAGCTAGAGCTATATCTGGAAGGTTATCATTGTTGATATCGCCAACTGCTATGAAGGCATTTGGATGTAGCCAACTGTCGGTAAAAATGTGTTCGATCCAGTTCCCCGTAATGTCTCCGGTGTTTTGATACCAACGGCCGTTTACAATCACATCTGTCCAGCCGTCACTGTTAAGATCAAAAGTGGCTAGTCCTTCTCCATCCGGTATAAATATTGCGTGATGGTTCCATTCGGAAGGAGAATCTTGTCTGTAGAAATGTAGTTCGTTACCATTACTCCCAAACTCACCTTGGTTTCTGGCCACAACGTCCAAATCACCATCATTATCAAAATCAGACAATTCTAAATCATGCAATGGTCGATTATCGATAATGAAAACAGTCCAGTCTGGACTTCTATACCAACGAATTTCATCTCCCGTTAAGCTCACATAGTCAAGCCTGCCATCTAGGTCAATATCACCAACTTCACCATCCGTGCTATGTCCTCCACCAGGAGCAATTACCTCCTTTTCCCACTCAGGATTCTGATACCAGACCAACCCACCGTCAGTAAAACCACCAACAATGAGATCGGGAAGGCCATCTCCATTAATATCCCCAACCGATTTCTGCCAGATTTCCTGCGGACCATCAGCATCGATAACTTCATGCACAAAGGGAATAAGAGAGTTTGGTTCCTGTGTTTCTGCTTGACCTAGAATATTTAGTTTTTCCGCTAAAGCCTGACCCTCGTCGATAAGTCTGCAAGCTGATAGATTAATCGAAAGCATTAGTATCAAAAAGGCTGGAAATAGACAGATTCTTCGTCTATGTACCCTCCCTAAGCGTTGAGAAACTCCTAATAAATACCTTATCATGGGTGTCATTCTAAAAGTTTGCGTTCATTTCCAAGAAGCCTATTTATCAACACAGTTGCTAGAAAAATGAGGCAATAAGGTTTACTTGATAATGCCTTTCCGAAAACAGCTAAATCAGTTGAAACACTTTTTTATATTGTTCTTTCAAAGATGCTTGATATTCTCTTGCTTTATGAGCTACATTGTTGAGAATTTCCTCGCGGTTAATCTCAAGAGACGAGAATTTTTCCTTCAATGTCTCAACCTCAAATTGCCCAATTTTTTCGAAATAGTCATTCTGACCCACTTCCGTCATCAAATCTTCTATTTTTTCTTGATATGAAATTGCCAATACGGGCTTGTTAATTAACTGAGAAAGTAAAATGTTGTGGAAGCGAGAGGCAACCACAAAATCCACTACCTTTAAATTAGCCATTAGATCGTCGACAGTGAGAATAGTTGGGCGTAGGAGGAACTGCTCAAGTTCAGGCTCTCCTTTTTGCCTGATCACCTCAATCAAGTCGCTAATTACCAGCTGATCAAAGTGTACTTCACCAGGCAAAAACATAATTGCATATTCCTTATCTAAAAGCCAAAGAACAAACGCGGCCATCTTTTCAAGATAATAAGCATATTTAGCTTCGTCCGACTCGGGCCAGCAACCCTCCCGAAAATAACCCATAGGCCCTATACCAACTATCTGCCTTTTCGTTTCAACTTGGCTGCATGATTGATTTTTAACTTCAAGTCCCCAACCCTGATCCGGGTAAATCGGATCATTCTTGTTAAGCCCAATACTCTGAATTAATTCTTTGGAAAACTTATCCCGAAACGATCGATAGTCAGCAAGCGATAGTGCGTACTTGAAAAAAGTTTTGCTCAAAGGTGCGCGAATTGGACCAGCACCCACACTGATAAAGAGAAATTTTGTTCTGTGTGACTTTGCGATAATGCCCCACTTTAATAGTGTGTAAGGAGCACTAAAGGGGCCTCCTCCTGCCCAATAATCCTGAAGAGGACCGCTACCTGAAACAATTAATGCGTCAAACCCGCTCAAATTCTTATAGGCATCCATGATTAGACTGAGCTCTATTGGCAAGCGCATTACCCATCGTTCAAGTGTTCTCAGCCTTGGATTTGGATGAAACTTAAACCAGTTTCCGATTCTACTCAGTCCATTACTACTTTTACTGTCCATTGCGGCTGAGTCGCTGTTCATTCTTGTTATAGGAAAGCTTTTTATACCATGTCTTGCTTCTGTATCAGATGGGTTTAAAGAGAATCCAAATATTTCTGCATCAGGAACATATTCCCTAATACGTTGAAGCACGGTTTCTTGAACGGCTGCATCTCCTAAGTTCCCATAGCCAAAAAAACCCATGATGCCAATTTTTTTTACAGATTTTTGTACTGGCACTTTACCCTCCGTGATACGAATGTAGGCTAGCAAGTTGCTTCATGATTATCATGCCAAGATTCTATTGAACAACATAGTACTTCTATTAATAGTTGTAAGACACCAACTGAGTAAAAGAATGATAAAGATACTTGTTAGTAAGTTAGATAATCTAAGGTCGAAGTTGTTGTCAGCTGAAAAAATTAACTCTAGCCCTAGGGTCGGAATGATTGATCCACCTATAAATAACAGCAGTTTTTGTGATCTGAAACTTGTTTTAGATACAAAAAGCATAATAAAAATGCTAGCTGGCATTAATGTAAAAAAGTAGAATAAGATCGAAAGAAATTCTGCTGTTAAAGGATCAATGTGAACGACATTAGGGCTAAAAAGCAAAACATAGAATACAGCTCCAGGAATAAATTCAATTTTGCTGGGAGCCTGATTATCATTAACAAATACTTTAATTGAAATTCCATCATAAGTAATGACTAAATGATTTGTCGCTTCATTAACAAAAACGTTAGCAATCTTCCATTCTGGAACGGTGCCGTTATTGCCAGTAAAAGGTGTTCGCACGCGCACAATTAGGTCTGTACCTTCTTGACCTATCATTAGATTTTGTTGAAATGGGTCTGCTCCAATTGAGAGAATACGGGCCGGGCCATACTGGCTGACACTAGATACTTTTACAACAAGAGAAATAGTGAACTCTGAACTATTTAACAGGGCCTGATTTAGAAAAGTTACAGGTAATTCCGTTTCTAACCAATGTGTACCGTTTAATTGATATGGACTCTTTATTGTTTGATTCTGTTCTGTAGCTACCCAATGTAGGTTAGGCAAATTACCAGTCCGATCGAATAACATAGCTTGGTTTGTCAATGGATAAAATGCAACAAGACTGTCAATCGGGGGGGCAAAATTGCCGTGCACGAAAAGATTACTGACCTCATTTTCGGAAAGAGCACGGTCAAAGATAACTAAATGATTAAGCTTTCCAGCCCACGGGCGATCTTGCGTTTTTTCATTACCCAATATGAGATGATAATTTGGCTGCCAACCCTTGAGTTGAAATCCCTCTTTTATCCAATACGCTGAAAGCATAAGTATTATCAAATAAAATAGAAAACTTACCGAAATTACTTGTGTGTTAAAAACTAAAGGTTTGATCCCTACTAATAGCCGTATACGGTTTTGCCACAACCAAAAAACAATATACCCAGCAACGGCACCAAGCGTATTACTAAGCATGTCCGATAATGTTGAAGTTCTATCAGAAAGAAAAAGCTGTAAAAACTCAACAAAAAATGTCAGGGAAAAGCCGGCTAAAAGAACGAAAAAAAACCAGCAGCGATTTGTTTTTGCGTTTCTCCGCACCAGCGTAGCAACTAAGCCAAAGCCAAACGGTATAAAAAGTACAATGTTAAGGGGTATATCTGAATATGGTCCTGCAATCAAAGAATATCCTTTCAGATATTCTTTAAAGATAAAGGCGTTGAATTGAAAGTTATATGGATAAAGAGTCGTTAGAAAAATAACTAATAAACTACTGAAAAGTAAGATCGAATGGATGTGCTTTCTGAACAACACGCTAACCTGTTTGAGGTTTAATTACTTAAGAACAGTGATCTCGGGAATGGGAACAATAAACTGACCACCCCATTCGCGAATAAATGCCATTTGCTTCATGATTTCATCTTTGAAGTTCCAGGGCAGAATAAATACATAATCGGGCTGCACTTCGGCAATACGGTTTGGGTGAAAGATCGGAATGCGCGTGCCGGGCAGGAATTTGCCCTGCTTGTAGGGATTGCGATCGACTGTAAAGTCGATGAAGTCAGTGCGGATACCGCAATAGTTGAGCAGCGTGTTGCCTTTGCCTGGTGCGCCATAGCCGACCACGGTTTTGCCATCTCGCCTGGCCTGAATTAGAAACTCCAGTAGCTTGCGTTTGGTTTCTTTAACTTGTTCGGCAAAGTTGGCATAGGTGCTCATTTCGGTAAAACCAGCAGCAATTTCACGGTCGCGCAGGGCGATAAGCCGGTTGGTGATGGGTTTAGAGGTGTCGTCGGCGTGACGGCCGTAAATGCGCAGCGATCCACCGTGAGTTGGCAGTTCCTCAACGTCGAAGAGCGTCATACCATGCCCGGCAAAAATCTTTTCGGCCGTGATCAGACTAAAGTAAGAAAAGTGCTCGTGGTAGATGGTGTCGAACTGATTTTCTTCCATCAATCGCATCAGATGGGGAAACTCAATCGTGATCACACCCTGTGGCTTGAGCAGAATCTTCAATCCGCCCACAAAGTCATTCAAATCTGGCACCTGGGCCAGAACGTTGTTGCCAGCAATGAGGTCAGCCTGTTTGCCTTCTGCGGCCAGTTTGGTGGCACACTCCACGCCGAAGAACTCGGTCAGGGTAGGCACGCCAATTGCCTCGGCGGCTTTGGCAACATTGAGTGCCGGTTCAATGCCCAGCACCGGCACGCCTTTTTCTACAAAGTATTGCAGCAGATAGCCATCATTGCTGGCCACTTCCACGACGAAGCTGTTCTTATCCAGATTGAAGCGATCAATCATCTGGTGGGTGTAGTTTTTTACGTGCTCTAGCCAGGAGGTGGCGTACGAAGAAAAGTAGGCATACTCCGTGAAAATGTGCTCTGGGGTCACATACTCTTCCAGCTGCACCAAATAGCATTTATCGCAGACGTACACGTACAGCGGATAAAATGGCTCCATCTGGTTCAGCTGATCCATGCTCAGATAACTTTCGCACAGCGGTGACATGCCCAGATCGACAAAGGTATGTTTTAAATTATTGCCGCAGAAACGGCAGGTTGCCTTGCTGAAGGCTTCCAACTCAGTCGTTCCAGCCTCAGCGGGCATAGTTTCTAACGAATCCATAGTTAACTCTCTTTTTTACTGCTAAGTGTAAACGCTATAGAAGGCCTAAGCTGCTTGTTTTTCACGCCAACGGAGGTCTTCACCTAAACGGCCGCTTGCCAGCAACTGCTTAATATGCTCAATACGCTTGTAGCGTGGCCCTTCGAAATCTTCCCGCTTCAAGCCAACTTCCTTGTAGGCAGCGTAAATCTGCTTGACACCCTTTTCTACCGTCCATTGCGGTTGGAATTCCGGTAGGACGCTGGCGATTTTGTCGAAGTTTACGCGGTAGGTACGTTTGTCGGGGCCAGCCCCTTCCGCATATTCAATGCGGCAGTTGGGGACATGCGCCTGCACAATTTCTGCCAACTCACGAATGCGGTAATTTTCATCATTGCGGCCTACGTTAAATGCCTGATTGTGAACCACCTCGCGTGGCGCATTCAGCGTCGCAATAAAGGCGCGGCAGATATCTTCGGCATGGACCAACGGCCGCCAAGGGGTACCGTCACTCATCATGTAGACCAGGCCAATTGTGTGAGCATAAGCCACCAGGCTATTTACCACTAGGTCAAAACGGGGGCGAGGCGAGTGGCCATAAGCCGTGGCATTGCGCAGATAAGTGGGTGAAAAATTGTCGTCAGCCAGTTTGGCCAAGTCTTGCTCTACCAAGACCTTTGAATGCCCATAAGGCGTCACCGGGTTAAAAGAGGCTTCTTCGGTTAGTGCATCATCACCAGCCGCGCCGTAGGTGCTGCACGAAGAGGAAAACAGAAAACGAGTGGCACCCGCTTGTTTGGCCAGTTCTGCCAGACGTACCGATGCCAGATGATTGATCTCATAGGTTAGCGCCGGGTTGAGATTCCCGATCGGATCATTCGATAGACCGGCAAGATGAAGAACTGCATCAAAACCTTCTAAATCTGCTGGCGCTACATCACGCATATCTTTTTGAATTTCTGGGATCGCCACAGGGGATCGCCAAAGGCACATTCAGCGAAGATATCGCTGTCCATGCCCACTACCTCATGGCCTTCTGCCAACAGCATAGGTACCAAAAGTGGTCCGATATAGCCTTTATGCCCAGTTATTAGTATCCGCATACTTTTTTTGTCTCCATTTTGGGCTATGCATTAGCATATAAGATGCATAGAGTACGTCTTTAATCATTTTTAAACCGTTGACAAAAAACAACCACTTACCCATAAATAAATAGCATCGGAATTTTTCATATTTGGAGTTAGGAACGCGCTTGATTGTTCTCAAATAGTCGACGAACTGAACCCAAAACGGGAAAACGATTTTGCCATTTATGTTTGGATTGAACCACGCCATTCTTGTCCGCCAATCCTGATAAATGTTGCCAGGATGAAACCGCTTAAAGAAAAGAGGTTCTTGTATCTCATAGAATTGTCCATAAAGGCTTAGTTCACACATCAATGTTCGATCTGAGCCAGTATAGTTTTGCTGTAACTGCGTCTTATCGAAAATGTTTGCGCGGATAACTCCGTAAGTCTCTTCACAAAAATCTCGTGAGCTAGCAATTGCCGAAAAACGTTCGAAAGATTTTGGCGAGGAACCATTGTTTCGACTGGTTACTTCTAATT
This sequence comes from Ardenticatenaceae bacterium, assembly GCA_020634435.1. Taxonomy (GTDB): domain Bacteria; phylum Chloroflexota; class Anaerolineae; order Promineifilales; family Promineifilaceae; genus Leptofilum. Next base: position 699,895 of record JACKBS010000005.1, read on the forward strand.
GATTCCCCTTTTCATCAATGCTCACGACGTTGGAGTAACAAATCACAATAGAAGGATTTTTTTCAAGAATGTTTACACATTTCTCTATTAAATCTGGTGCACAAAGATCATCATACGACGCCCAACGAAAGTATTTTCCTTGCGCCAGTTCAAAGGTTAGATTGTGATTATTTGCGCCTCCAATATTAGTCTGATTTCGTTGGTAACGAATTCGCCCGTCAAATTTTGCATATTCAAGGCAAATCTCGGACGTTCTATCACTCGAAGCGTTATCGCAAATGATAAGCTCTATGTTTTTATAGGTTTGTGCAAGCAAGGAATCAATAGATTGCTTGAGATATTTTTCGCCATTGTAAACTGGTAAACCAATACTTACCAAGGGCTGTAAACTACTCATTTAGTGAAAACTCCATATACGTTGATGATTGATCGGATATTTTGGCGCTCGCAAAATTTGCAGTTTTTCCACGCTAACACAAAAATTTACCAGAAGAGAACAGTTATAATACAATAACTTCCCGGAAGCAATTTAGTAAACTGAGCTTTATTTCTTACTTGGAGCCCTCAGCCATATTGGGACGTTGATACTGCTTGGGCCAATGTCTAAGGCTAAATAACCTTTGGTGGTAGTTTATAAACTGAATTCGGCAATTGATAAATGAACGAACCCATCGTTGGCAGGCCATAAACCATGCACTGAACCAAAATATTGAACAAGGCCACCGTGTATCCAACCCGGCTCTTAAAATAGTCCCAAACACGATGCCCCACTTTCTTGAAATGGCACACCACGGTCAATATCGACAAGACTGTTTCAATCATCATGTTGTCATTCCAGGTGCCCTTGGCACATATTTTCAAATTGGGCGGATGCCAACCCGATTTGGCAAAATGCGGGTCGGCAAAAACCAACATGCCCTCGGCGACTGCCTCGACCAAGTTCTGAAAAGCGCTGCCATCGTAAACGTTGGCTGTGTCCACATCCCAACCGACGACCAAGCCGAGATGATTCAACAACAAACACAGCTTGCCACCGACAATCCATCGCTGGTTAGAGAGGCCTTTCTTGCTAGTCTGCTTTGCGCTGGGTCCTTCACGTCGAGGATGAATCAATTCGATACCGTAACTATCAATAACACCAATCAAGCTGGGGTTAGCCATGAACTGCTCTACCCAGAAGCGATGGGTGTTAAACCAACGAAACAGCCGGGTCCGGTACGGCAAGCTGAGAAAGAAATGCAGCCAGTTGTTTTCCAGCCAGCGATAGAAGGCCCGCTTGCCACGCCCTTTGAGGGCAAAGAGTAAGGCAAGTGTTACAACTTCACTGGGAAAGAGCATGGCTTGGGAATGTTTGGTCGCCTTAAGCATCTTGTCATCCACCAGGCAAAACAATTTGATGATAAAATCTTCGGTAGGCATTAGATTCTCCTTTCTGGTTTTGGTTTGTCACCTTCAGAATAGGAGAATCTGGTGCTCAACTCAAACTAGCACCATTAGTTTAATAGTCAAATCGCGACGAATTGAAAGATTATCATTCAATCAATATAAACAACATAATTTAGCAACTACATACTTATTAAAGTAAGAAACTTAAGACTTTAATGACGGTTGCAAGGCAAATTTTTCTGGATGCCTCCTTATGGTGGTTCAAAAGACTTGCATATGTAACAATAAACAAGTTTCTCGCATTTTGGTGATGGCACGGCTTGCTTGCAGTCTCGCCACTATCTGCATACAAGCGCGCGGTGAGTTCATCAAGGCGATTGTTTGTATGCATAGACGGTTAATATTCCAACGTAGTAGTAGTATTTGGTATATGAGTAGGAGGTTTTACATGGCGCAGGTTGTACAGCGCGGTCAGGGTAATGACGACCGCTCCGATTATCTCTAGTGCGCCGTTAATGCGGAAACCGTCGGTAAATTGCGACAGTTCCGGCAGTGGAATGGCATAGAAGGTGGCAATGCGAACCAAAATGAAGCGCAAAATGACCAGCAAGCCGAGAAAGATAAAAATGTAGCGACGCCAGCTGTGCCGCACCAGCCAGCCCAGGATGGCAACGGCAGTTACGCCCACCAGTCCAAATCCAGCCAAAAAGAGTACCTGTGCCCGCTGGCCGTATTCGTACCACCCTTGCTCCCAGGCGATGGCTTTGATAACGGCCGTAAACCACGACTGCAAATCTAGCTGCTTGTTGATTCCCAGAAAAACCAGAAAAGCGCACAGCCCTAGCCAGATGATTTGATGCACGCGTGGGTTGTCTTTGGGAAAAATGCGATGAGCAAACAAAGCACAAGCCAGGCTGCCAGCCGCCGCAATCAGGTAAAACGCAAGGGTCAGCCAGCCCATCAGTGTGGGATCGCCAGCATGAAACTCAAAAGGCACAGACGAAATCACTCTAAAAATTGACATCTTTGGATCCGTAAAAGTGAAGGATACATCAGTAGATAATGCCGTCCTTGCTGCGTGTTATGAGGAACGGCCGTACAGCTAAAAAAAGGCTGGTTTTCCATGTTTGTGGGTATCAAACAGAAAACCAGCCCGATATAGATCGTTTGCGTTTAATCGAACAGTTAGTCAGCGAAGGCAGGCACTTGCAAGCAGTGCGTTACGGCATCATTGAGCTCGCGTGTGGTGATTGGCTGAGTCAAAATGGGAAGGTTGCGCAAGCCATTCGACAGCAGTTTCAAGTGATCGGTAATGCTGGCTGTCATAACGATGATGGGCAGCTTCTTATGCTTGTCATCCGATTGGATAATCTCCATCAACGTCAGGCCGTCCATTTCCGGCATGTTAATGTCGGTGATCATTAAATCGATCGGCATTTCCTCAAGTTTCTCCAAAGCTTCCTGTCCGTTAAGCGCAGTGATTACCTTGTGGTTGTTCCGAGAAAGCATGATGCAAAGTAACCGATGGATCATTGGCATATCATCAACGATTAGTATATTGGCCATTAGGATTATCTCCTCTGTGATGATGAAGTGTTGATGACGACTTCAAATTTGTCCACTCTGGGACAAAGTTCACTAGTCTATTCGTATATGTTTTTGGCACTCGGAAAACTTTTCTCCAAAAGAAGAATGTAGTCCCGCATCCAATTAATAGATTAAAAAGTCAAGCTTACAATCTTGTTTACGAAGACGCGTGGTTGCGGCAAGTGTTCCCAATTGATTGAAATCAAGGCTATTCGCCAGAGCAAAGTGTAAAAAAGTATGCCAAAAGAAGCGACGCCAGAGGCATGCCGCACGGCTAAATCGCTGTCTGTCGTGACTGTTTGGTAAGAGTTGCTGGGCTTTTAGTGGGTGGGTGCTAGAAAGAAAATCGTTTGTCAGGTCAGGTTTTTTACCAGGCGCCAGGAGTTCCCCGACGAATTGCTGTGATAATCAACCTTGTCCATCAATTCCTGAATGAGAAACAGTCCGTAGCCACGGACTTGAGGTTCCTCGGGATTTGGTAAGGGGATGGAGGCGTATTCAAAGGAACGGCCGTTGTCAACCATCTCAACAACCAACCGCTGCGGATTCGCCAGCATGGTGAACACAATCTGGATACGTCCGGGTAATCCGCCGTAAGCGTGTTCGATAATGTTTGTGCATACCTCATGAACGGCTAATTCAATGTTGTAAGCCAGACTATCACCACCCGCGCATGATGGTGCATTGTTCAAGATACAGGAAATACAAGGACCAATCATAGGCAAATATGCATGTGCTGCGGGCATCTCCACCCGAAGAACATCTGACACATCTGCTGATTCAAATTGCTCTCTTGCCATACGTTTTAAGCTCCCCTTTTTGAGCTACGTGAAAGGCGCCAGCCACAAGAATTCCAAAGCAAGTTGTTCTCTTGCAAGAATGACCAATGAATTGGCATGGGCTGGAGTTTAGTTCAGCGATTAAGATAGTGGTTAAGCGTACAACCTGACCCAAATAAATATGGTTTCTCCAGGCTAATGATTTTTATATCTGTTCAACCAGAAAAAACAAGAGCAAAATTCGGCACCTGTTTCATCTATCCGGTTGGTTTTAGGACCAGGATGGTGCGGTCATCCTCCTGGTATTGGCCCGCGTTAAAATCATGAATCATGGCAAAAATTTTGCTGCTTAAATCTTTGGCTGTTTCTGTGCGCAGGGAGGATACGGCCGTTGCCAACCGATCCAGACCAAACATTTCCTCTTGCTCATTATGAACTTCATAAAGACCATCGCTGCCCACAATTAAAATGTCACACGGCTTCATAAAAAGTGTGCGTTCAGTGGTCGTCGTTTTAGGTAAAATCCCCATCGGCTCGCTATCTGCTTCAATAAGCCGAACTTTTTGGTTATCTGGGCAGTAAATGACCGGTGAGTGACCCGAATTGGCATACACAAGCCGCCCCGTCGCCGGGTCATACTGGCCCACAAATACGGTGGCAAACATATTGACCCGGGTGAAGTCTTTGTAAAGCTCGCTGTTGACCTGTTCGATGATTTGACCAGGGGTGAGAGCCGGAGTGCGCTGCATCCTGAGGCGAGTGACGCTGAGGGTCATGGCCATCAACAGCGCCGAGGCAATACCCTTGCCCGAAACGTCCCCTACGACAAACGTCAGACGGCCGTTTGGGTGCAGAAAATAATCGTAAAAATCACCACCCACATGCGAAGCGGCTTTGGAAGCGGCCCAGAAATCCAGCCCCGGCACTTGGATACGCTCTTGGGAAAAGAGCTGCGACTGCACCCGCTGCGCCAGTTCCATTTGCTGCCCCAGCCGCGCCTTGTCCAGGCTGTCCTGGTAAGAAATCACATTTTCTACCTGAGCCCCAGCATATTCAGCAATGATGCGAGCCAGTTTGATGTCTGGGGTGGTAAACGCACCTTCTAATTTGTTAACCATGCCGATAACGGCCGTTTTGGCGAAGCGCACATCCACGGGCACCATTAAAATACTGTCTACGTCGGGATGATTATCTACTTCGCGCAAACACAAAAAACCAGCGCGTGAGCGAACCAACTCTAGGCGGAAGTCCGTTACATCATCAATGTCTAGCAAGGCCGCCGGATATTGGTAAAAAAGAATTTGCCCCGTGTTCAGCTCTAACCAGATAAAGGTGCTTCCGATGCCCATCAAATCGGCTGATTTGCTCAGCAGCGCCTCAAGCATTTCTTCCATGTCCAGGTAGCTGCGAGTGGTTTGGGTAAGCTGGTAAAGGGCCAGAAATTGATCCTGCGTGTCTACCAAAACGGCCGCTACGCTGTTCAGCTCCTGCTCTTGCCGGAGAATAAACTCGATTACCTGGCTTTCGACTTGCAGCATTAGCCTGGCTTCTTCCGAATAAATGCCCCCCAGCTGTAGCTCCCCTAGATGGGTTCCGTTGAGAACCACTGGCGCAGTGAGATCGGCCGTATCGCTTTCCAGGCGATTGGGCCAGCTGGCCAGCGTGCGGTTGCCATTGACGACAGCAAAAAACGTCGCCCCGGCATCCTGCCAGGCCTCGGCCATCTTATTAAAAATCTCTTTCCGAGTTGCCAGAATTGTTTCTAACACAAGCGTGCGCCAGGGTTACAGTGAAAATGCGGAGATCGCGTCTTCTTCGGCCGGGAATATCTCAAAAAATTTATCCAGGCGAGTGAGTTCAAAAATGATGCGCACGGATTGCTGTAAACCGCAAATATACAGGTCACCGTCCTGCATTCTAGATTGCTTGGTGCCTTGGACCAGAGTTGAAAGGCCAGTGGAATCCACAAAGTTCACGTTTTCCAGATTGACCACAACTTTGGCCGGTGGTTTGGTTGTCGCTGCATCAATCCATTGCAAAACAGAATTGGCGGTAGTGGTATCAAACCGCCCCGCCAGCTCCAAAACTTGAATATCGTTTACTTTTCTTTCGCTAATTTGCATACTTCTCGTCCTTAATTACTTGTTCCAATCGGCCGTGGCGGGCGGGGGCCATTGGCTTGCCATCCCATACGCCACCAGGCCGGTACTGTTTGCTTTAGAATTTTCAAGTCGGCACGCCAGGTGTGCGTTGCCGTGTAGTAGGTGTCCGCGACCAAGATGCTTTCGATGCCACCCAGCTCCTGCGGTTGGACAAACCACAAACCGGTGAAACCAGCTTTCCGTTCAAACCGTTTTTGCTGCCATTCTTCCTGAATAAAACTCGTTTCTTCTTGGGTTAATGGCTTCACGCCTACTAAGGCTAGCTCACCGGTAACAACGTGCCAAAGCTGCGGCAGCCGATGGAAGTTCCACCGTTCCAGCCAACGGCCGAATTTGCTGACCTGCCCCTGTATATTCCCTGTGGCGAATTCCCAGAGGGGCAGTGGCTTCGGTGTAAATGTGCTGTTCTGCCAGGAGGATTGTACATCTGAATGATAGTATGTGGTCTTTGTTAGGATTTTGCGTTGGAAAATCAGCGACAGCAGGCCAATGAGCACCATCAGCCAACTCATTCCCAGCAGCAAGAGCAATGCGACCCCTTTTTCCAATATTTGGAATAACCCAGTATCGGAAACAGTTTGAAAGGCGCGTCCCACCAGGAATTGATCGGTGATTTGCACCGCTTTCCCGGTGGCAATATCGACCACCTGGCCTTTGTTTACCAGTCGGTTTTCTAGATTGACCAGTTGGCCGACATAGGTGCCGTTGAAAACGGCCGTATTCACAATAGTCGCTTCTTCGTCAATCACCACGTTGTTGCCAATAACGGCCGTTGGCCCCAACTGCACCCCCGCGCCAATGTAGCAGTTATCGCCCACCACCACTGGCGTTTGCAGCCGCACATTGGGATGTATCACCGTGTTGCGGCCAATCCAGACGCCCTCGGCCACCTTGCGGCTGTGCTGCCAGGTAGTGTGCAGGGTAGGTTGGCTGTTTTCTTCAGCCTGAGTCGTTGCGCCGTTGCTGGTGCCATTACTCATCAACGATTTCTGAAAAGATTGAAATGCACTGAACGACAAAAGATCGTTCCAATAAGCCTGGCTCTCATAGGCACAAACGGGCACGCCTTTTTCCAGCAGCATCGGAATGAGCTGGCTGTGAATATCCATGTGCTTCCCGGCAGGAATAAGGGAGATAATTTCTGGGCCTAGGAGGTATAAGCCGGTGTTGTATTGGAAACGGCCGTTTTCTGTGGTCTGTTCCTCTGGACAAACCCGACCGGACGGGTCAACCAAGACTTTGCGGCTTTCGTCAGAACCTTCTGCGCTTGTGAGCACGGTCAAACAGGCGCTGTGCGACTGGTGAAAAGCTACCAGCTTTTCTACATCAAAATCGATCACCGTATCGCCCGGAACGACCAGCAGCAAATCATCTCCGACCACGGAAGATGCTTGCCGCACAGCGCCACCATCACCCAAAGCCCTTCTTTGCAGCAAATAATCCAGCTGCACGCCCCAGCGCTCGCCCTTGCCCAAGTAAGACTCAATGTGTCCGGCCTGGTTGTAGAGGGCCACCCAAATATGCTTTTGGTCTTGCCGGGCCAATAATTCCAGCGGGTAAAGCATTAGTGGCCGATTGGCTACTGGCAGCAGTGGGGCAGGCACCATATTTGTTACTGGCTGCAATTTGTCGGATTCGCCTGTGGCTAAGAGTAAAATTTGCACAGCAGATAGTTCCTGTTTTCCGTCGTCCCGGTGTCGCGCTTTTTGGTGTTAGAGCCCTTAAAGCAAGTAGCAAATGCTTCAGGGTGGTCAGGCAGATTCTAGTTGCCCCATTGCTGAGGCAATATCTTTATAAAGTGAAAGAACTTTATCAAACCGGACAATTTCGATTACCCGGTTGACGTCGGCCGAGCAGTTGGCCAGCCGAACCGAGCCGTCTCGCTCCTCGGCCATACGCTGGATTTTGACCAGTGCGGCCAAACCTGCGCTGGCCAGAAATACCGTGGCGGCAAAATCCAAAATGAGGAATGGATTGTGCCACATGTGGGTTTCGCACTGCTCAATCAAGGCGTCGGCCGTGTTGGCATCGAGGCGCCGCTCTACCTTGACCACTGTCCATTGCTTTGGACTTTCTTCCTCCACGGGACTGGTCTGGCGTGTCGGTGCCGGTTCAACTGCGGGAACCCGCCCTTCGCGCAGTGAGGCAAAGGCTGCTTCAACGGAAGGAACCAGCACAAAAAACGGTGCCAGCTTGAGGACGTCAAAGGTTCTCTTGAGATTGTCTGGCGTGTTGGCCAACAATACTTCGCCTTGTTTGCTTCGGGCATCTCTCGTCAGCGCGACCAGGGAGCCAACGGCCGTACTGTCCATGAAGGTCACATTTTCCATGTTTACAATGACCGATGAGACTTCTGCCAGCGCTTCCTGCCCGGTGCGGTAAAAATCCTCGTGGTTTTGAATGGTAATTTGACCTTGCAGCTCGATAACGGCCGTTTCGTTGTCCACAATAATGAAGTTAGACTTTGGCAAAATCACCTCTGGGCGGTTGCCACTGCGCATCACCCACCACTGCCGGACGAAGAAATAACCAAAGCTAAACAAATCTAGCACATAGCGGCGCCACAACCGGCGCGGTTCCTGCGCTAGGCGGAACAGCCATTCCAGGCCGCTTTTTTGCATCCACATAGGCGCCCGTGCCCGGTAGCCCGCAATAAAGTCCAGCGTTGCACCCACCCCAATCATCACCGGCACATTCACCTGATGGCGATACATGCCAATCCACTTTTCCTGCTTGGGGTTACCAAAGGCTACCAGCAAAATATCAGGATTTGCCTGCCGAATATCTTGCACAACCTGCTCATTCATCTCCAAAACAGAGCTGTAAGGTGGCGAGTTCACCCCGGCGATAATCAGGTTAGGATGTTTTTCTTGCAAAATATCGGCCGCTTGTTGCGCAATGCCAGGGGCTGCGCCCAGCAAATACAGCGAGTATCCTTTCTCCGCTGCTCGCTCTGCCAGCATTGGCACAATGTCTGAACCAGCGACCCGTTCTTCCATTGGCAGGCCCAACAGGCGTGATCCCCACACCAGCGGCATTCCATCGGGCATCAACAGGTCCGATTCTTGCAGCAGAAAGCGCAGCTCAGGGTCAGCCATGGCCTTCACAATAAAATCAGCATTGACTGTGGCCACCTGGTGGTTTTTGCCGGTCGCCCGGCCAATTTCCACAAATTCATCCAGGCGATCCAATGTTTCTTCCACATTCAGATCGTCAATGGGGATACCTGAAATGACAATTAATTTACGCATGAGTTTGCTAGTAAGCTCCCTTGCCCGTGATCACAGCTGGAATGGTCTTCAATAGGATCTCCAAATCTTTCCACAAACTCTGCTCCTGAATGTATTGCAGGTCGAGTTCGATCCAGCGCTTAAACTCCAGATCGCTCCGCCCGGAGACCTGCTGCAAACCGGTGATACCTGGTACTGCGTCTAACCGCTGTAGGTAGTCAAATTGGTAGTAGGCCACCTCTTCGGGCACGGCGGGCCGAGGGCCAACCAGGCTCATCTCGCCTTTCAAGACGTTGATCAACTGTGGCAGCTCATCAATGCTCAGTTTGCGAATAATCCGTCCAACCCGCGTAATACGCGGATCGTTGCGCATTTTGAACACAATCTCATCCGCTTCATTTGCTTCCATCAGCTCTTTTTTGCGAGCGTCAGCATCTATGTACATCGAACGGAACTTGTAGCAGTAAAATGGCTTGCCCCAACGGCCGACACGCACCTGTTTGTAAAAAACTGGCCCTGGTGAGTCCAGCTTAATCAGCAGCATAATGGGTACGGCCGTTAGCAGCGCAATGGGGCTAAAGAGCAGCACAATAACCACATCAAACAGATACTTCACCTTTTCCAAAAGCTTGTACCGGATAACCCGGCTGATCATACGCAAGCGCATACGCCGAATGGACAGGGAGGAAGTGTAGGTACGGTTAAGAAAAATTTCCGCCATTCGAACGGCTTTTTTTTCTTCCGCAGACAAGTCGTTTGAAGCGCTGTTAGTCATGTTATCCACAGAAACACCTTTTCGATCAGCAGAGGACTTGTAGGGTGTTCGCATTGAGATCTGGTTTTCGATCATAAAACTAACCCTCGTTCCGCGTTGTGCGTACCCATTTTTGCTGCTCAAAGCCAAACATAATGCGCAAGTAATGCCAAATCTTCCAAAGGATGTACCCTGGTGCGTATATAAAAACCCGGTAAACCGAACGGGGGGCATTGACCATTTTGAGACCTGCAAAAAGGTAAAACAGTTGTCCAAGCAGCCCGCTAATGCTTAGAGCCAGGCTTACTTTGCTCAAGCTAACCGCTTTTAAGGAAGATGCCTGATTGCCAAAACTGCGCGATGCTACAAACCACCAGACTAAACTGCCGAGCAGTGAAACAATTGATAAACCAGCCAAGACTGAAAACGGCGGAATCAAATGCTCCATAATGGCATCCCACAGCACAAATGCCTTCCGTGGCTGGCGCAAACGGCGTGTAGATTCTTTAAACAGCTTGGGTACATATGTTTTTGCCATTTCTAGACGGCCTTGCTCCCACCGTACATTTTGAGATCGGGCATCTGTCAATTTATCTGGCATCTCCGCCTGAATCACGGCGTCCGGGGCAAAAGTCACCCGCTCACCGGACAAAAGTAAGGCCATGTGCTGCTCAATATCTTCGGTAACGGATGCAGACCACGGGTGGCTTTTCATCACGTCGGCGGCAAACACCATGCCGTTCCCTTTTAGCCCAGCCGAGCCGCCCAAAACCATGCGCCCCTGCGGCCGTAAATAATGCAGCACAGCCAGTGCCGCATAGCGCAAACCTGCGCTAAATGAGCTTTCTGGGTTTTCCACGGCATAGTAAGCCTGAATGACACGTTCGCCATTGTTGAGACGAGCGTTCATAACTTCTAAAAAGTTCGTCGAGACAACGGTGTCGGCATCTAAAATAACGATGGCATTGTGAGCCACGTTTTTCTGCCACAGTTTTTCCAGCAACCACTGCAAGGCGTACCCCTTGCCTTTTTGCTCATCATTCCACCGTTCGTGCACAATGGCGTCATTTTGTCTGGCCAATTCGGCCGTTTTGTCTGTGCAGTTGTCGGCAATGACGTGCACGCTGTAGTGAGACTGCGGGTAGTCCAGTGCGCGAAGGTTTACCAGCAGACGCGGCAGCAACTTTTCCTCGTTGTGAGCAGGAATTAAGATCAGAAACTCATTCAGCTTTTTATTGGCTGGGGAAATAGACGTGCGTTTTGGGGCGAACCAAGCCGCAACGGTTAGCAGCAACAGATACGATACAATCAGAGTAATGATGGATTGCAAACCCAGCAATCCAGCTTGCAGTAATGAGTTCATTTTTTATGCGCCATCCCAAACTTGTGGATAACAGCCAGCTTCATCCTTTAGATTGATGAAGAATAACTTGAGAAATTAAGAGATTGCCTGGATCGGTGTCGTTTTCCAAGCTGCGCCATGCCTCAAAAGGCTATTTTATGAAGTGGCGTGCTCTAGCAAAATATGCTGATAATTTGTGGGGTCATGGGATTCAACCATAACATTAAGACCCCTGAAGGCTAGTGGGGTAAATGGCTTTACAGGCACGTTTCATGCTTCGGGTAAGGAAACTTTTTGTGAAATCTAAACAGATAGTTTCGTAAAAGCTGCAAGTTTAATATTTATGCAGCAACGCCGCTTTTACGTTCTTACCGAAAATCACCAATTCTTTGTTCACTCAAGAAGTTGATGCCAAAAGCCAACCCCTATCTTCCCGCACCTTACACAAAGCATCATCGAAATGAATCTTGTATGTCCCCATTATTGTCCAGCAAGCCTTACAACGTTTATTACGAGTGAAAGGCCAAAAATCTGCCTTAACAAATCTGTAATATCCTTGTTTGCTTGGCGGAAAAGATTATCTCTACCGGCTAGGTTTCTGTTTGTTTTGACCCTGTGGTAGTGGTTTGAGTCACGAAATAGATGGGGCGAATACGGCCGTCTACACTCACTCTCAGGCTCTCCACCCGGTAGATTACAGCCAGGGCAGGCCAAGTTCGCTAGCCCGCTGGGTGTACTTCTGAATACCTCGACGGCCGATTTCATACATATCCTCTTGAGCAACCATCGCCTTAAACCAGGTGTTGATCTCGCCCAACGCTTCTTTCCAGGTAAAAACAGGCCGCCAACCGAGACGGCCGTTGGCCTTTTCCCAACTCAGCCGCAGATAATTGGTCTCTGCCTTGCTAAAGTCGGGGTCGGTGTGAACCCATTCGCCGTTACCCCACAGGGAAACAAGCTCCTCCACAATCTCCTGTGCGGAAATGCCCTTGATCTCCATCGGGCCAAAGTTCCAGGCCTCGGCAAAGGCTGGCCCTTCTTGCAGCAGCAAATAGCCCAGCCACAAATAGCCACTCAGCGGTTCCAGCACAAGCTGCCACGGCCGTACACTTAGCGGATTGCGAATTTCAATCGGCTTACCTGCCATCAACGCCTTCATGCTGTCCGGCACCAGGCGAAAGTCGGCAAAATCGCCGCCGCCAATCACGTTACCCGCTCGCGTGGAGGCAATGGCTACGCCATGTTGGTCGTATTTTTTCGGGGAGAAATAGGTGTCTCGGTACGAGGCGATTGCCAGTTCGGCCATCGCTTTGCTGGCGCTGTACGGGTCCAGCCCGCCCAGACGATCCGTTTCACGATAGCCCCACAGCCACTCTTCATTGTAGTACACCTTGTCGGTGGTGATGCTCACCAGTGCTTCCACACAGTCCGTTTGGCGAATGGCTTCCAGCATGTTGACCGTGCCAAAAGCATTGGTTTCCATCGTCAGATGGGGCATGGTGAAAGCGTTAAGCACAACAGGTTGGGCCGCCAGGTGGAAAACGATGGACGGTTTGTATGTTTCCAGCACGCTTTTTAACTTCTCGTAGTCGCGAATATCGCCACGAATGTCGGTGATGTGCTGGCTCATGTTGCTGAGAATGAAGTTGCTGGGTTCGGTGGGCGGCTCCTCCAGGGCATAGCCAACGACGTTGGCCCCGAGTTCCTTAAGCCATAAGGTTAGCCAGGAACCCTTGAAGCCAGTGTGACCCGTGACAAGCACGGTACGGCCGTTGTAAATGCCTCTAAACTGTGATTTCATAACTTACTTCCTTTTGTATGTATTTTGTTTCCTTCACCTATTGTTTTGCGCCACCCACAAACCACAAAAAATCAGCCAAAATGAGTCACCAAGCGGTTCACAATCGAGTTGCCAATGCTGATGGATGAAGTGGCGGCCGGTGAAGGCGCATTGACCACATTCACAATGCGCGGACTTTCCTGAAAAGCAAAATCATCCAGCATCGATCCATCTGGCTTGATGGCTTGCGCTCGAATACCAGCCGGGGCGGGAATCATATGCTCGCCGCGAATGTCGGGGACCAGCCTTTGCAGCGCCTTTACAAACGCGGCCTTGCTCGCCGAGCGCCACATTTCGCCTAATCCGGCACGCCAGTACGTCTTGGCCATGCGCCGAAAGCCCGGATAGCTTAGCGTTTCCCACAGATCGCCCACGTTGATATCTAGCTTGTTGTACCCTTCGCGGGCGAAGGCCAATACGGCGTTGGGGCCACACTCCACCCCGCCATCAATCATGCGGGTCAGATGGACGCCAAGGAAGGGGAATTCAGGATTAGGCACGGGGTAGATGAGCCTGTTGCATAAATAATGGGCTTCCGGCTTAAGCTCAAAATATTCGCCGCGAAACGGCACAATTTGTGCCGGAACGGTGTCGGCTGTCATACGCGTCAGTCGGTCGGAATGCAGGCCGGTGCAGTTGATAAGGAAATCGGCCGTAAATTCGCCCTGGGTGGTAACGGCCGTTACCTTATCAGCCCGTTCCTGAATATCTGTCACCCGCGCATTGAGAACGATACGGCCGTTGTGCTCCTCAATAATCTCGGCAAACCGGGCAATCACCCGCTTGTAGTCTGTGATGCCCGCTTCTGGCACATGAATGGCGGCAATGCCGTTGGCATGTGGCTCTAATTCATGCAGCCGTGCTTTATCTATCAGCTGGCAGTCAACGCCGTTGGCTTTGCCCCGCTCGTAGATCATTTTCAGCGTGGGCAGTTCACTTTCATCTACCGCCACAATCACTTTGCCCACATGCTTAAAGGGAATTCCTTCCTGTTCACAGAATTGTTCCATCAGCGCCTTGCCTTCACGGCAGTTTTGCGCCTTCAGCGAGCCGGGCTTGTAGTAAATGCCGCTGTGCAGCACACCCGAGTTGTGCCCGGTTTGGTGCGCACCTAAAATCGCCTCTTTTTCTAAAACCGAAATGGATTTACCGGGATATTTTTGACAAAGGCTGTAGCCCGTTCCCAGCCCAACGACGCCTCCACCAAGAATAAGGATGTCTGAATGTGTCACGGCGTATATTAGCCCCCTTTGCACACGATAAGGTTTGGTAAGCATAGATGACCGCCATAATACTACACCATTTGTGCAGAGTAACTAGCGTCATTTGCCTATGAATCACCTTTGCTACGTTTGTTTCTTTCCCTGTTGGGCTGCAAAATATGCGGAGCGCTACATTTTTTATCAATATGCTTTATACGACTTAGTGCTATTGTAAACGCGACAGCGATGGGTAGTAGTCTCTTCAGATATGTATCCACTTTACTCATCACTTACTATTCGACTACTATTATTAACTGATGTTACGCAACGGGGGCATCAACCAGAGAAACAGGTTGGAGCTGCCGCAATTCATGAAAAGCCTGTTGCAAAGCAGATAAATACAACTGACTCTTCAACTGATAATGGTTTTTCTTGGTTCGCACTTTTAACAACTCAATTTTGACAAACGACCACAACGCCGCCACAAAATGATTGGTTTGGGTTGTTTCCGTTCGCGTGGGTGATTTGGTTAACGCCACATTCTACTTGGGCGACTGATGATACTCTTCCACTTTCCACCGTCTTTGGTAGATTGTGATGATTTGGTCGGCATTCAAGGTTAAGTCACTGGTAACCAGATAACGTACGCCGGTAGAACCATCTTCGTTTGTGAAGACCTGGCGAATGAGCTGTATGGGGAAGGAAACACCTTCCAGATAGATGATGAGGGTCGTGCCTTCAGGTTGGTCCAGTTGGTCAATCCGTTGATACCGTCCGTCAGCCTTATCTGCCTCGGACAAGGCAACTTTGCGATTGCATTTGAGACCCATGATGAACTCTTTTTTCAGGTCTAGCTTGACAAAGCGCATGTTCTCTGCCGAGGCAAACCAGAGGTCATTCAACACATAGCGGAAAGGTATCTGATTGTCACAAACGGCTTGGAGCATCCGACGATACCGTTCATTCTTGGTCTCAAGGCTTCTACGTTTTTCCTTACCTGTCTTGGGGTCAAGGTAGGTTTCTGTTTTGGCAACCAGTTCAAAAGCGACAGGCAAAGTAACGCCCTGCGCTTCGTACAGAGCGCTCATGAAGTTGATGCCTTTAACCGTCACGCCTTTGGCATGGTCATAGTGCCAACAGATGATCTCATTTTCATCGGTGAATGGCTTCTCGGCAATGGAATCGTCGATACCTACGACACCATCTTCCTGCTGAATCTGACGCACCTGCGGTTTGATCATTTTCCACCATGTTTTGGAGGTCAGTTTTTCGCTGGCAAGCATCCGCGTTATCTGGTCATGGCTGATTTCACCATCAACCAATTTGGCCAAGCCAGTGGCAGTTGTTTGGCCAAATGAGCTTAACAAGTAGTCTGAATAAAGGTCGAGGATTTCGTAGTTCATAGGTTTTTCCATGACCTGAATTTTATAATTATGTTAACCTTCGCGCTACTTCAGCGCGTAACATGAGTTATTAACTATGTGCGGGAAATTGTGAATACGGCCGTTTAATTAATCAGATTAAACCACTGCCTCCGGCAGTGGAAAAAGTAACGGTTCTACCAGTGCATTGAGAATGACGAGTAGTATCTATCTACCTAGAAGGTGCGAAACTAATAGGAGATAGACAATGACTACTCGTCAATTTAAGAAGTTAGCCCACTCATTGTATGAGTGCAAGTATCACATCGTATTTTGTCCAAAGTATCGTTACAAAATCCTGCAAGAGGAGGTAGCTACGTATCTCAAAGAGCAAATCTACCGACTGTGCAGCCAAAAGGACGGCGTAGAAGTATTGGAAGTAAACATTCAAGAAGACCATATCCATCTGGTAGTATCGCTGCCACCCAAATATGCGGTGTCAGAATTTGTGGGATTCCTGAAGGGAAAACTCGCTCTACGAACGTTTGACCAATTTCCCCAATTGCGGAAGCGGTACTGGGGACAGCATTTATGGTCACGAGGGTATTGTGTGAGCACAATCGGCCTGGATGAAGAGCGAATTCGGAAATATGTTAAGTGGCAACACAAGAAAGAAAATGATGCAGATGCCACGCAGGGTCAGTTGTTTGACTAGATGAGCACCATTGCACCTTCTAGGTGCATTATTTCAAGCCACCACCTCTGGTAGTGGTCATTGACTACTTCCCCGGAAACTGATAAAAGCGAATTGTTCGGCTACGCGTTCCGCCCCAGAAATAGTGAAAGCTGCGTCAACGAAGTGATGCGGAGCACTTTATCCGGCAGCGTTAGCGATTCCCCTTTGTCTTCCCGATCAATCCAGATTCCTCCAGCAAAACCCCCGTTGGTTACGGCCGCAATGGCATCTACCTGTAGATTGTCGCCCACGTAGAGGCAGTGGGCTGGCGTTTGCCGCAGCCGCGCGGCGGCCCGTTGGAAGATGGTTTTGCTGGGCTTGTGGACCCCCACTTCTTCGCTGATGGTCAATCGCTCTTGTGGGATAATGTCGCCCAAGAGCTGGTTGATGGTTTGGCGCACGGATGAGGAGTGGTTGGAGAGAATGCCGAGCTGGAGATGACAAGCTTTTAGCTGGTGCAAGGTGGGGAGAACGTCATCAAACAGGTAGTGGGGCAGACGGCCGTATCCGGCATAAATCTCGTAGGCAAAATCATAGCTGGTGTCTGGATGGCCTAATCGACGCAGCAGTTGGCGATACAGGTGGATAATCTCCCGCTTTTTCTGTGGCCGCAGCGAGCCAGCCACTACACCCTGTTCAATATCTACTTCAAGCGAGGCTTGGGCGGCTGCCACATCGGCTTCGGAGCAGACAACCCCGTACTTCTGAAAGAGCGCCGTCGTGCGGGCAATGTGTGAAACATCTAGTCCAAGAGAGTAAGCTAGTGTGAAATCCCAATCAAAGAGTACGGCCGTAACAATGGCGAAATTTGGAGAAACGGTCATTTTTTGTCCTGTGTTTGCATGATGTTCACTGTGGAAAATCATTGTACCAGTTTGACGCGCCCTAAGCGTGAAGGTCACATCAAAATAACCGTAAAGCGTGAGTAAAGCGTAAAAACGAGGTCATTTCCTCAAGAATCCAGTCTCTTTTATACCTTTTGTCGTTGTTTGGGGAAATAAAACGCCGCAGGACCATAACCAAACTAGCCCTGCGGCGCACAATGCACAACAGTGGAGAAACTTGATTTTTACGGCGTAGGTGTGCTTTCGGGGGTGGCTGTATCGCTGGGAACGGCCGTTTCCGTAGGCGTACTCTCCGTTGTGGGGGTGGCAGTAGCGGTTGGCTCGTTGGTTGACGTAGCGGTTGGGGTGGCGCTGGCTGTTGGTGTTTCCGTGGGCGTTGGTGTGGCTGTTGGTGTCGGTTGCAGCAGCATTACCGTGACGCGTTCCGCCACGATAGCCCGATCTTCCTCAGGCGTGGTGGGGTTGTCGGGGCCAAACAGCAGTACGCGAATCGTTAGCGGCCCAGAATAGTTCAGGGACGAGGTGTCCCAACTGGCAAGCGTGCCGTTTTCCACGCTAATGTCCTGACGTTCTCGCACCAGGCCCCAGCCTTCAGGATTGTTGCCAAACCCATACTCCACCTGATAACCGCCAAAACCGGGCGCACTCACCGAGCCGACAATTTCCACCGTGCCGCTTACTTCGCTGCCTGCGGTGGGCTGGATGATACTAATTTGCGGGCGCGGTGTGTTTTCATCGCAGGCCTGTTCGGGAGGAAGGCGCAGTGGGATGGCCAGGCCGCGTGCGTTGGCCCACGCTTGCCCCGCGGCCGTGTTTTGCAGCCAGTTTTGCGCGGCAGTTTCTTCCCGCGTCGCAACGGCCTCGCTGCCGCTGACCAGCAAGGTGAAGAAGCTGGCCTGATAGATGTTTTCGGCGCAGAACTCGTTGGCCCGGAAGCCGGTCCATTGGTCTAGCTGCACGGTGCGGATGAAGTCTAGCTCGCTGCTCAGCGGCGGCTGGTCCTCGGCAAAGCGCTCAATGCGGCGGTCGGTGCAGTCGCTGCCCGGACGAGTGCCGGAATCGCTGCAAATTTCGATGTCTACCACGCTGGACGGCCGTACAAAATCCACTGGTTGCTTGCTGGCCAGGTACTGCGTCATAAAGCTGTTCCAGATGGGCGACGCGACCCGTGTGCCAGATTGACTTTGGCCGATGGGTTCATTGTTTGTGTTGCCTACCCAAACGGCCGTTACCACCTGGGGCGTGTAGCCAATTGTCCAGGCATCGCGCACGTCAAACTCACTGCTGCCCGATGTGCCGGTTTTGGCCGCCACGCGATGCCCTGGAATCACCAGCGTGTTGTTGACGCCAAACTCTGGCTGGCGGGCGCTGTTGTCCGACAAAATATCGCTGAGCAGGTAGGCATGCGCCGGGCTGACCACCTGCGTGGTGGCTGGATCGGAAGCAGGCTCTTCAAACAAAATTTCACCCGCGCTGTTTTCGATGCGGCGGATGGTAAATGGTTCGATGAAGTTGCCCTGGTTGGCCAGTGCTCCAAACGCCCCAGCCATCTCCAACGGGCTAATTTCGCCACCGCCAAGCGACAGCGCCAGACCGTAGTTGCGCGGCGACCCTTGCTCCACGCAGCCGGGGTCTTGCAGCGAGGTCAGCCCAATTTTCTGCACGTTGGCAATGAAGTTACACACGCCGACAAACTCCAGCGCCTTTACCGCCGGAATGTTGTAGGAGTTGCCCAGAGACGGCCGTAACCGTAGCGGCCCATGAAACTCATTGTCGTAATTCTTTGGCTCGTAAGGTGGATTGGTGCCATTGGGGAATGAGGTGGGCACGTCCCAAATCAACGTTGCGGGCGTCCAGCCCTGCTCCATCGCCGAGAGGTACACAAACGGTTTGATGGTTGAGCCGGGCTGGCGTGGCGCCAGCGCCATGTTCACCTGGCCGCTAATTTCCTCATCCTCAAAATCTACACTACCTACCAGCGCCAAAATTTCCCCAGTGGAGGGTTCTAGTACCACCATTGCTGCGTTGTTCGCGCCTGCGGCGTTGATGTTCGGCCGGGCGTTGGCCAGCGTGTTTTCGGCCAGCTGCTGGGCAGTGGGGTCCAGCGTAGTGTGAATGCGCAACCCACCCCGATAAATGGACTGTGCACCTAAAAGTTCTTCCGCCTGCTGCAACACCGTAACTGTGAAGTGCGGATAAGTAATCTCGCGCACTGGCGGCGTCATGTCGTAAATGAAGGAGCCAGTCTCGTTGAGCGCGGCCTGGGCTTCTTCCTGGGTAATGTAACCGGACGAGACCATCAGCGTCAGAACTTCTCGTTGGCGGCCCAATGCCAGGTTGGGGGCTGTGTAGGGGTCCCAGTTGGCAGGGGATTGCGGTAGACCGGCAAGTAAAGACGCTTCTGCCAGAGTCAGATCGGCGGCTGATTTGTTGAAGTAAGTTTCGGCAGCGGCCTCGATGCCATAAGCGAGATTGCCATAGTAAATTTCGTTCAGGTAGATTTCCAGGATTTCGTCTTTTTCGTAATCCAGGTTCATTTCAGCGGCCAGGATAATTTCGCGCACTTTGCGGCGGAAGGTGCGCTGCGTACGTTCATCTTCATCTAGCAGCGTGGCGCGTACCACCTGCTGGGTAATGGTGCTGGCCCCGGAAACTGCTTCCCCTTCGCGGGCGGCCTGCAAGATGGCCCGGGCGATGGCCACGGTATCAAAGCCAAAATTTTCGTAGAAGCGCGAATCTTCTGTGGCGATGGTGGCCTGGATGAGCAGCGGTGAAATCTGATCCAGCGAGACCCGTGTACGGTTACCAATCGAGGGATCGGCCAGGGAAAACAGTTCGTTGCCGTTGCGGTCGTAAATGCGCGCCGTCTCAAAGGTGCTGACGCGGTTTTCGAGCTCGGTGACGGGTGGCAAGTCGCTGGCGATAACGTTGTAGGCCACAGCCAATCCGGCGGCGGTAAGTGCCATCGCCAACACGCCCAAGAGCAAACTAATCACCAAGCCGCGCACAAAACAGCTACCCCAATTGCGGCGGCCAGGAGCCTGGCGCTTGGGGCGCGGCTTCGGTTCCTGCTTGGGCATCACAACCGGACCTGGCGGCGGTGCGGCCTGACGAATCGGCTGTTGTGGCTGGGGACGGCGCGGCTGCGTGGGTTGAGCCGCCGGGCGCTGCGGTGATTGCTCCCGCTGCGGTTGGGGACGCGTGGGCGCTTCACGCGGTGGGGCTTGCCGTTTGGGCGGCTGGTAAACGGTGCGCTGCTCATCTGGTTCGGGCCGCTGGTGTATTTGTGTGGGCAACTCGGAACGCGGCCGTTCCGGGGGCGGAATGGCCAGGTCGGGCTGCACTTCGGTAGCGTCGGGGTCTTCGATGGGTGGCCGGTTGATGGGGCGCAGCTTGGAAGGCGTCAGGGGCAGTGGGGCCGGTTTGGGTCGCGACGGCCGTATCGCAGGCAGTCCCTCCGTATCTTCATCGTCAGGCAGGTTGATGGTGAGCGTATGCTCGTCATCGGATTGGGCGGTGGGGGCATCGGTGGGGGCGGCCGTGGCCGCTTCCTGCGCATCTTCGGGTTTAGGCGCTTCCTCTTTGGGCAGAGGTCGCGGAATGCCGGGATGGAGCACGATGGTTTCTGGCGTTTCGTCGTCCTCGGCTTCGTTCATCAAGTCAAACAGCGACACGGTGCCAAACGATTCGTCCTCATCTGGCTGTGGTTTTTGTGTTTCTTCTTCAGGCTGGTCGTCGGGAAACGGCCGTTTTTGCTCGTCGCTCATAGATTTTATGGTAAATCAGCAGCCGCTAATTGCTGCCCTGACTCTTAATTAACATCACCCAATCGCCCCGCTGGACGGCTTTGCCATGCTGGTTGTAGACGGCATATTTCATGTTGATCGTGCCGCCACCCAGACGCGGCAGCGCTTTGGTCTCGGTGATTTCCAGCTCCACGTGAATCGTGTCGCCAATAAAAATGGGCAAACTGAACTTAGCGCTTAGTTCGCGGAAAGCCAGCACGGTGCCCTCGATGATGCCAGACTGCACCGCCAGCCCGGTGGCAATAGACTGCACCAGCAGCCCGTGGGCCACCCGCTGACCAAAGCCGCCCTGAGCGGCAAACTCGGCGTCGGTGTGAATCTGGTTGAAGTCACCCGATAGACCCGCAAAGGCCACAATGTCGCTTTCGGTGATGGTGCGTGCGGCCGTTGCCAGCTGGTCGCCTACGGCAAACTGCTCAAAATAGCGGCCCCGAGGTTGGTAGGTGAGTTTACTCATTGACTGCTCCGTTTAATCTTTAAGCCTTCTTACGATTCGTTTAGCGCGGCCAGTTTTTCTGCTTCGTCGGCAATGGTGAGGGCGTCGATGAACTGGTCAATGTCGCCATCCATCACGGCGGGCAGGTTGTAGCTGCTCAGGCCAACGCGGTGGTCGGTGACGCGCCCTTGTGGATAGTTGTAGGTGCGGATTTTCTCGCTGCGGTCGCCCGTGCCGATTTGCGATTTACGGTTGGCGGCAACGGCAGTATGTTGCTTTTCTTCCTCAATTTCCTGCAAGCGGGCCTGGATGATGGCAATGCCCAGCTGCTTGTTCTGCGTCAGACTGCGCTCTGACTGAATTTTGACAAACATGCCGGTGGGAATGTGGACGATGCGCGCGGCCGTAGCGTTCTTCTGCATGTGTTGCCCGCCGGGACCAGATGAAAACGTGGCCGTGATCTCCAAATCCTTGGGATCGATGGTGATGTCTACCTCATCAATTTCCGGCATGACGGCGACCGTGGCGGTGCTGGTGTGGATGCGCCCCTGCGACTCCGTTTGCGGCACGCGCTGCACGCGATGCACGCCGCTCTCATATTTGAAGCGCGAGTAAGCGCCCTTGCCCTTTACCGAGAAGATCACTTCTTTGTAGCCACCCACGCCGGTGCTGTTTTCTTCCAAAATGGTGGGCTTCCAGTTGCGTCCTTCGGCGTAGCGCATGTACATGCGCAGCAGGTCAGCGGCAAAAATGCCCGCTTCATCGCCACCTGCCCCGGCACGAATTTCGACAAAGACGTTGCGTTCGTCGCGAGGGTCTTTGGGCACCAGCAGATGGCGCATCTCGCCGTCCAGCGATTCCAGGCGTGCTTCCAGCGCCTCGATCTCCGCTTCGGCAAGCTCGGCCATTTCGCCTTCTTCCAGCTCAGCGAGTTCGCGCGTGTCGGCCAGCTCCTGCTGCACGCGTTCGTATTCGCGATAAGCTTCCACCAGCTCCTGCATATCGGAGCGCTCTTGGGCCAGGTCAGTGAGCTTTACGTGATCCGCCAAAACGGCCGGATCCGTCATCTGTCTTTCAATTTCGTCGTAACGTGTAACGACTTGTTTAATCTTGTCTAGCATATTTTTAGGAGATGGGAGAGTGGAGATTAGAGATTGGGGATGTTTTTCAATCGCCAATCTCTAATCTCTGATCTCATTATTTCTCAAACGAGTTGAATTTTTTCTTGAGGGACTATTATAGCTGATTCTTAGAGGTACGTCGCAAACCAGCGAATCATGTGGCTGAGGCGTTCGATGCGGCGGTCGGTGCGGCCAGCGCGGGAAAGGCCGTGGGACTCTTCTGGGAAGAGGATGAGTTCAGAATCCACACCCAGCTTGCGCAGGGCCACAAAGACCTGTTCCCCCTGTTCCTTGTCGCAGCGGAAGTCGTGCTCGCTGTGGATGAGCAGGGTGGGCGTTTTGGCATTGCCGATGTAGGCAATGGGCGACTGCCGCCAATAGTTTTCCAGATCGTCCCAGGGCGCTTTTTCCGCGCCAAACAGGTATTCCGCGCCAATGTTCATATCGCTGGAACCGTAGAAGCTGACAAAGTTGCTCACCACACGCTGGGCAACGGCCGCTTTAAACCGGTGCGTCTTGCCAATGATGAGCGTGGTCATGTAGCCGCCGTAGCTGCCGCCCGTTACGCCCATGCGCTCCGTGTCGATGTAGGGCAGTTTTTCTACGTAGTCGGCCCAGGCCATCACGTCTTCAAAATCGACGGTGCCCCAGCGATTGTAGATCGCTCCGGCAAAATCTTCGCCGTAGCCCTGGCTGCCGCGCGGGTTGCTCCAATACACCACGTATCCCTGCGCTGCCAATAGATTCAGCTCATGGAAATAGGCACGGCCGTATTGCGTTTGCGGCCCACCGTGAATCTCCAAAATGGAGGGGTATTTCTGGCTAGGGTCGAAGCCGGGCGGGGTCATGATCCAGCCGTGCAGATCGGTGCCATCTTTGCTCTTGAACCATACTTCTTCAATGTTGCCCGGTTCAATTTCGGCCATGAGTGCCTGGTTAAAGTCGGTGAGGGTTTTGGTTTCACCGGTGCCTAAATCGCGCACGCGAACCTGGGCCGGGCCGGACAAATCACCCCAGAGGTAGGCCACTTTTTGCTGCGCTTCGTCTAGCGAGAAGCTGCCCACCAGGCCGGGTTCGTCAATAATGCGCTCGTAGCTGGGCGTGGGGGAGTCGGTGCTGAAGGCGAGCAGGGGTTGGTTGCCTTTTTCGGTGGCCATGGTGTAGAGGAAACGGCCGTCTTTTGACCATGTTGGTGGGGTTTGCGCTGTCCCGCTGCCGACGTCAGTCAGGGTGGCGATGGAGAGGTGGAGATCGATCCCTTCTGTGAGATGATCGGCTGTTCCGCCGCTGGTGGGTACCACGTAGAGGCAGTCGTTTTGGTACCAATGCCCTTTTTGCTTGCGGCCCATGAAGGCAATCCAGCCGCCGTCTGGCGAGAGGGTGTGGTTATACTTGCGCCCTTCGTGCGACGGAATCATTTCCATCGCGCCGCCCTCTGCTGGAATGCGGTAAAGCTCGGTTTGGTCCCAGTTGATGTCTGGTTGGGGATCGCGGTTGGAGATGAAGATGAGGAAACGGCCGTCCGGCGTCCATTGAGGCTGTCCTTCATCAAACTTGTCACCTTCGGTGAGTTGAGTGGCTTCACCAGTCGTGGCGTCGATGGTCCAGATGTGCCCCTTTTCTTGGGGCAGGTAGCCCGCGCCGTCGCCTTTGTAGTTGAGGCTGGTGATGTGGCGGCTAACGACACCGAGCTTCTTCTTTTGCTCATCTTTTTCGCGCTCGATGACGGCGGGGTCTTTTTTGCGGAACTGGGTAGCAAAGGTACGGCCGTCTGGCGACCAGGCAAATCCGGCAAAGCTCCCTTCCATTTTGCTCACCGGGCGAGCCTCGCCGCCGTGGAACGGCAGAATGTAGATCTGCATCTGCTTTTCATCTTTGCGGTTGGAGAGGAAGGCAATGGAACGGCCGTCGGGCGACCAGCGTGGATGGGTGTCATTGTGGTCGCCGTAGGTAAATTGGCGTGCCGGGCCTTGGCCATCGGTAGCTGCCAGCCACAGGTTGGTGTATTTCTTTTCTGTCTTGCGGTCCACGCGGGTGACGCCAAAAATAATGTGTGTGCCGTCGGGGGAGATTTGCGGATCAGAGACAAGCTCGATTTTGTATAAATCTTCAGCGGTGATCAGCCGCTTTTCAGAATGTGACATGATTCCTCCAGGGAAAAAACTGCCGCCGGATGTATGATCATTCCTCAACAGAACCGGCAGGACTGTGGGTATGTATGGTTTTTGTTACGGTTCGGGTGCAGCGCACCTACGCCAGGGAATGATAGCGCGGCTAGAGGGGTTCGGCCACTTTAACGGCCGTTTTTTCATCTTCTTCACCTCGGTAGGCGGGCAGGATAAAGCTAAAGGTGCTGCCCCGTCCCGGCGCACTGTCCAGCCCAACTTCACCGTTCAATTTTTCGATGATGCGCCGGACAATGGAAAGACCCAGGCCGTGCCCGGTGATGCGTACCTCGCTCATTTTGGTGAAGGGCGTAAAGAGAAGATGATGCTTCTCTGGGTCAATGCCCTGGCCGTTATCACGAATCCAGAATTGGATACGGCCGTCGGCCAACACCGCGCTGCCCATCTCAATGATAGGCGGGTTGCCGCCATATTTCAGCGCATTGCTGATGTAATTTTCCCAAATTTCTTCAATCCAGGGCGCATAGCCCCGCGCCACGTGCCATGAATCGGGCAAAAGGATACGCGGTTTGTACGGCTGCATCATAAACCGCAGCCGGTCTAACGCGCTTAAAACAATCTCCGCCATGTCCAACGGATGCGTTTCTACCTCATGTTTACGCACGCTGGAAAGTATGAGAAGCTCCTGGATGATGCTGCTCATGCGGTGCGCGTTTTGCACCAGCAATGTCAGTGCATGTTCCTGCTCGGCGCGGGAGATGTCTACGGTGCTGGTTTGCAGCAAATCGGCAAAGCCGACCACCAGCGCCAGCGGATTTTGCAGGTCGTGGGCCACGGTGCGGTCAAATGCTTCCAGCTCTTCATTCTGGATTTGCAGCTCAGTGTTGGCCTGGCGCAGGGTTTCTACCAGTTTGGCGTTGTCGATGGCAATGGCGGCCGATGCGGCCAGGGTTTTGGCATAGGAGATGTCTTGGGCCAGGAACCGGCCACCGCGCTTGTTGACCACTTCTAAAACGCCCAATGTGCGGCTGCGCAGCTGCACCGGCACGGCCAGGATGGAGGTGGTAACAAAACCGCTGCTGGAATCAATTTGGTTGTAGAAACGGCCGTCTTTCGCCGGATTGGCCACAATCGAGCCTTTGTTGGTAGCCGCCACCCAGCCCACTATGCCTTGCCCAAAAGCAACCTCCATACCAATCAATTTTTCATCTGTGCCAGGGTGGAAGGCCGCCCGGCAAACCAGCGTGGTTTGCAGTTCGTCAGTCCACAGCCACAGCGAGCTGCCCGCTGCGTGAATGATCTGCACAGCCAACTGTAGTAAATTTTCCATCACCTGAGTTGTGTCTAGCGTAGCTGTTAAAAGCTGGCTGGCCCGATTTAGCATCAGCAGTTCGCGGTTGTGGCGCGTGAGCTCGGCCAGATTTTGATCGTAGGTGGTTGTGGGCGCGGCGAGGGGGATGACGGTGAGCAGTAGCCTGTCGGGCAAGTCTGGCAGAGCTTCAATTTGCAGGTTAAACATCTGGTCTGGATGGATATTGTCGGCAAAATGGGCTTGCTGGTAGACAAAAGCGCCGCCCGGCACTTGCACACAGGCCAGAATCCGTGCCTGGCTGGATTGAAGCTGAGGAAACAGCTCAAACAAACAGAGCCCGGTCAGGGAATTGCGAAAAGACCACTGTCTTAATTCGGGTGCATGGCTGAGAATGATCAGATGCTTATCAAGCGTGGCGTGAGCAATGATACTTTTGTGCTGTGCGGTGGCTACGCGTTTCATCTCACGATACATGCAATAACCTGCGTGGCTGAGCAAAAACCCTGGTAGTTTTGCTGCATAAAGCCAAATGAGAGCTACCGTGTCATTGGCCGAAAGCTTTTCACAATAGGTTGGCAAAAAATTGTCAAATGCTGGTAAATCGCACAGCCGAGAAGTCGGTTTGTTTCAAAACTTTAGGCGGTTTACCAAAACCACAATCGCGACTTGGAAAGTAAAGCCTTGTGGCGTCTATGGTTTTCTGGCGCAAGTTAGCCAAAAATTGCCAGAGGCACAGTAAGCATTTTTGGCAGTTTGCCCTGCGCCGTTGATGTTAGCATGTTTTGGTTGATCTGCGGCACGAATCTTAGAAAAAAGAGTGGTTATTTAGAACCATTGCGCTAAATCTAGCTCCCAAATCCGAATGATTTTGTCTTTTTCACCCAATGTTGCCAGCGTTGGCTGGGTGGGATGAAACGCCAGGCCGGCAAAGGCAAATTTCGAATGCGGTTCTTCGAGAATGGCAATGGTTTCCCAGTTGTCGGTGCGCCAGAGCCGTACGGTGCTGTCGGCTGATTTGGTAGCTAGCAGTTGCCCGTCGGCGGAAAAGGATACGGCCGTTACTGGTTTCTTGTGCGCGGTCAGGCTCGTGAGCGGTTCGCCGCTGGCCGTTTGCCACAAATGCACGTCGCTGTCGTGCGACGCCGAGGCCAAAAGCTGGCCGTCGGGAGAAAGGGCCAGGTCCAGCACCTCGCCGCGATGCCCACTGAAGGTTTGCCGGTTTTGCCCGCTGGCGATGTCCCATACCTTTATCCGACTGTCGGCTGCTCCAGAAAAAAGCGTGGTACCGTCGAGGCTGACGGCCAGGCAGCCAATGCGCCCTTTATGCCCAGACAGCACTCTTTCTTCGGTGTCGGTGTCCAGGTTCCAGATGCGGATCGTTTCGTCGTAGGCCCCAGAGATAGCGTAACGGCCGTCTGGCGTCGCCGCCACGGCATAGATGTAGTCGGAGTGGCCGCGCAGCGTGCGTGAGCGATTCTCACCGCTCATATCCCACACCTTAAGGGAATTTTTGGAAGCAGAGATGGCTAAACGGCCGTCGGCCGTAATGACTACTGTAAAGACAGAGCCGCTGTACCCGTACAGCTCGCGTACCTCCTCCCCGGATTCAG
The DNA here is from genome assembly GCA_020634435.1 of Ardenticatenaceae bacterium. Classification (GTDB taxonomy): domain Bacteria; phylum Chloroflexota; class Anaerolineae; order Promineifilales; family Promineifilaceae; genus Leptofilum. Next base: position 727,530 of record JACKBS010000005.1, read on the forward strand.
CATTCCAGATGCGAACCGTCTGGTCATATGAGGCCGAGGCCAGCAGCTTGCCGTCTGGCGCCCAGGCCAGGCGGGTAACGGCGCGATTATTCGCTTTTAGCGTGTGCCGGAGCGTGAACCCGGCCGGGCATGCTTGCACTTTCATGGTAACTCCTGTGCGCGATGTCTGTGGTGAAGTCTGTTTCCGAAAGCAATCCCTAGGGTTTTTACACTACCAGTAAATAATAAACCAGTACGGCCGCAGCACCCCCCGCAACCGAAGCCAAAAAGTTGACCAAATCGTTGTTCATCCAGCGCCAGCCGCGTAACGGCCGTGTGGGTTGGCCACAATGTAGCTTCTTTTCGGTCTCTTTTTGGCACTGATCACAGTAATAAATTTGCTGAATCGTAGCACCCAAAAAGCTGTCGAACAGGGAGCCTGCCAGCCCGCCAATGCCGCCCGTGATGATGAGCCGAAAAACCTCATCCTGCACAAGCAGCCCCGTTGCCAGGCCAATGATTAAGCCACCGATAAAGGAAACGGCCGTACCAAACAACGAAATGCCGCCCGATGTTCCCACCGGCACCACGCGCCCGGTGGTGATAAGCCGCGGTGGCCGCTGGCTGAGCGTGCCCAACTCGGTAGCCCAGGTATCGGCGGTGACGGTGGCCATGGTACCTAAAAAGAGCGGCAGCCAAAACGGCGAAGGCCAGATGCCGTGCAGCAGGGCCACAATTGCTCCGGCCCCACCATTGGCCAAAACTTGCCCAATATCCCGCCGATGCCCCTTATCGAACTTTTCCGCAACGGCTTTTTTTTCACGTTCTTTGTAGTGGGACAATAAGCTGGAGCTTACAAAAAATATCGCCAGCACCACGCCCCATTCCCAGCCACCAAAGCCATAAATGAGGGTGCCTATCAAAAGTGCACCCAATGCACCAGAGACAGCTAATGAACCTCGCCAGTAGGCCAGGGCGGCAACGAGACCGCTGAAAATGAGTGCAAGAATGATTTGGTTGACCATGGACTGTTCACAAAGTTTAGGACGATAGTTTACCAGAGCCAGGGTCGATTGGGTAGAGGTAGGTACTATATTTAAGCGGTGCGACGCACTTCTTCCTGGCTGTTTCCTAAGTCGGTCAGGATGAAAGTGCGTTGCACCTGAAATAATAAAAATAATTATTCCCTGAGTTGAAAGTCATGTAAGCAAAAAAGAGTGTTTACCTGCGCCACGCTATCTTGTACAATTCACCCTGCCAGCCAAATGGCAGCCATTATGGAATGCAGCAACCTGCACCTTTCCCCACACACAGAAGATCAAAATTCCCTTCCCTGTGTATGCCTGAATTTTTCCAAGACGGTCGAAAAGAGCATTCATTGCCTCGCTGGCAAAATCCCTAAACCCACTTACCAATGGAGTAACTTTTATAATGAAAGAAAATCTGAACCCTTTTGCAATTGCACAAGCCCAGTTAGATGAAGCCGCTCGGGTTTTACAGTTAGACCCCGATATGCACGCTTTTTTGCGTGAACCGATGCGTGAATTTCATTTCACCATCCCGGTGCGGATGGATGATGGGACGACCCGTACCTTCCAGGGGTTCCGTGTGCAGTACAACGATGCGCGTGGCCCGGCAAAGGGTGGCATTCGTTTCCATCCCGATGAAACAATTGATACCGTGCGGGCATTAGCGGCCTGGATGACGTGGAAAACGGCCGTTTCCGACATTCCGCTCGGTGGTGGCAAGGGCGGTGTTATTTGCAACCCGCGTGAAATGTCCCAGGATGAGCTGGAGCGATTGAGCCGGGGCTACATGCGCAACATTGCCCGCTATGTTGGCCTTACCCAAGACGTGCCTGCGCCCGATGTGAATACCAACCCCCGCATCATGGCCTGGATGCTGGACGAATACGAAACCATCAACGGCAAGCGCGAACCCGGCGTGATCACCGGCAAGCCGCTGGAGTTGGGTGGTTCGGCGGGGCGCACGCCCGCCACGGCGATGGGTGGCCTCTATACCATTCGTGAAGCTGCCAAATTGAAAGGGATGAACCTGGAAGGTGCCACGGCGGCTGTGCAAGGGTTTGGCAATGTCGGTTCCTATACCCACAGTTTGGGCCAAAAACAGTTTGGTCTGAAGATTGTGGCTGTTAGCGATGAGTTTGGTGGCATTTACAATGCCAACGGCATTGATTTTGATGTTGCCGCCGCCCACCAGCGGCAGACGGGTAAGTTGATGAACTGCCCCGGTACAGAAAATATTTCCAACCAGGAACTGCTGGAACTGGAAGTAGACATTTTGATTCCTGCCGCCATCGAAAACCAACTCACCAGCCAGAACGCGGGCAACGTGAAAGCTAAAATCGTGGCCGAGTTGGCCAATGGCCCCACCACGCCCGAAGCCGACAACATTCTCAACGACAAAGGCATCTACATCATTCCTGACTTCCTGTGCAATGCCGGTGGTGTGATTGTTTCTTACTTTGAAATGGTGCAGAACGGTTACCAATATTACTGGGATGAGGCGATGGTGCATGAGCGGCTGGATAAGAAAATTACTACTGCTTTCCAGGCTGTGAACCACATGTCTGAGTCCAAGAACGTGGATACGCGGGTGGCGGCCTATCTGGTAGCTGTCAATCGGGTTGCGGAAGCGGTTCGGCTGCGCGGGTGGGTCTAGGCATTTTCGGCATGGACTGAATAGTTTAATAAAAGCCTTAATTTTGTGACTTGCACATTGTGGGGGCAATCCTTACAATGTTGTCAGGCAACTTTTTTAAACAATTGAATATGGCAAACGGCCGTTCGGGAGAGAACGTAGCAAATACGTCACCGAAGGGGCAAACAGGGGATTAGCACTCCACTGTGAAACTCTCAGGTAAAAGGACCGGGCTGCCGGGTAAATCTGGAAAGTGCAAGCTGACCGAGCTTCAGCGAGGTCAGCCCACACCGACGGGGCAAGTGGCAAATAAAAAGCGTTTGCTGCGAATCTCTCAGGTCTATGACAGAGGACGCTGGCAATTTTCTTTAATTGCTATGCGTCCTTTTTTGTTGGCTGCAAAAACAGAAACCCAAGGAGATGATGATGAGCAAAATTCCTGCAAATTTGAGATATACCAACGATGATGAATGGGTAAGCATTGACGGCGATACCGCCACCATCGGTATTACTGACCACGCCCAAGACGCGCTCTCTGACATTGTGTACCTGGAACTGCCCAGCGTTGGCGACTTTTTTGGCGTCGGCGAAACGTTTGGCGTCGTAGAATCCGTTAAGGCTGCGGCCGATCTGCTGATGGCTGTTTCTGGTGACGTAACGGCCGTTAACGAAGACCTCATCGACACCCCCGAACAGCTAAACGCGGACCCCTACGGCTCCTGGCTCATCAAAGTAAAAATGAGCGCCCCGGCCGAATTTAACGATCTGATGGATGCTGACGGCTACCAAGAACACTTAAGCGCGCTCGAATAAGGCCGATGAACCCGGCAAACGGCCGTTGCCTGCCCAAGCCGGGTCTGCCCCACCATTCCCTACTGTGACAGCCGCACCGTTCATTTATGAACCCGGAGAAAACCCATGGATATTCCCACACTGGTCGCCGACACGCCCGCGCACAAAAACGGCCGTTCCCACGGCGACATCCAAATGAGTAACCGCGATCTCTTGCTCCCCACCGACCATTTTGTAGATCGCCACGTTGGTCCCGCGCGAAGAAGAAATTGCCCAGATGCTGGCCACCTTGCAGGTCGGTTCCCTGGCCGAGCTAATCGGCCAGACCATTCCCTCACACATTCGCCTGCAAGAAAACCTGAAGCTGGATACCCCGCGCAGCGAGTCGGAAATTTTGGCCGAAATGCGTGCCATTGCCGCCAAAAACAAGCTGTACCGCAGCTTCATCGGCATGGGCTACAGCGACACGCTGACCCCGCCCGTCATTTTGCGCAACATCTTCGAGAATCCTGGCTGGTACACGCAGTACACGCCCTACCAGGCAGAAATTGCCCAGGGGCGGCTCGAAGCGCTGCTCAACTTCCAAACGATGATCATGGACCTGACGGGCATGGAAATTGCCAACGCTTCCATGCTCGATGAAGGCACCGCCGCGGCTGAAGCGATGACCCTGGCCCTGCGCCAACGGCCGCGCCGCTCCAATGCCAACACCTTCTTTGTCTCCGAACTGTGCCATCCGCAAACGATTGCTGTGGTGCAGATGCGCGCCGAACCACTGGGCATCAACGTGGTGGTGAGCGATCATGCCAGCTACGACTTTGACGACTGCTTTGGTGCGCTGGTGCAATATCCAGCCACCGATGGCAGCGTGCTCGACTACGAGCCATTTATCAACGCCGCGCATGAAAAAGAAGCGCTGGTGGTGGTCGCTGCCGATCTGCTGGCGCTGATCTTGCTGCGGGCACCGGGTGAATTTGGTGCCGATGTGGTGGTGGGCAACAGCCAGCGCTTTGGCGTGCCGATGGGCTACGGTGGCCCACACGCCGCCTACATGGCCACCCGCGAAGATTACAAGCGGCAGATGCCGGGCCGATTGGTCGGTGTGTCGATTGACGCGCAGGGCAATCCGGCCATGCGCCTGGCGATGCAAACCCGTGAACAGCACATCCGCCGCGAGAAGGCGACCAGCAATATCTGCACGGCGCAGGTGCTGCTGGCGATCATGGCGTCGATGTATGCCGTCTACCACGGGCCACAGGGCTTGCGCAAAATTGCCCGCCGCGTGCAGCTGTTAACGGCCGTTCTCCGTCAAGGTCTGGCTGAATTGGGCTACACGGTCAATGACCAACCTGTGTTTGACACCATCACCGTTTCTGGCGGCCCCAAGACCGAGGCTGAGATTCGCGAAGCGGCGCTGAGCCGGGAGATGAATTTGCGATATTTTGGCGACGGCCGTATCGGCATCTCCCTGGACGAAATTACGGGAACGGCCGAATTGGAGCAGCTGTTTGCCATTTTTGGCGCAGAAGATGGGCAGTTTAACGTGGCCGAAATGGCCGATGCCGTCAATTTGGCCTACCCCGACACCCACGCTCGCACCAGCGACTTCCTCACCCATCCCGTCTTCAACAGCTTCCACTCCGAAACGGAAATGATGCGCTACATCAACCGGCTGGAGGCGCGCGACCTGTCGCTGACCCACTCGATGATTCCGCTGGGTTCCTGCACCATGAAGCTGAACGCCACGGCCGAAATGCTGCCGGTGATGTGGCCCAAATTTGGCACCCTGCATCCCTTCGTGCCGCGCGATCAGGCGCAAGGGTACAAGATTCTTTTCGAGCGTTTGGAGCGCTGGCTGGCCGAGGTGACGGGCTTTGCGGCCGTTTCTTTGCAGCCCAACTCTGGCGCCAGCGGTGAATACACCGGCATGCTCGTCATTCGCGCTTACCACCTGTCGCGCGGCGATGCGCAGCGCAACATTTGCCTCATCCCCAGCTCGGCGCACGGCACCAACCCGGCCAGTGCCGTCATGGCGGGCATGGATGTGGTGGTCGTCAAATGCGACGACGACGGCAACATCGACGTGGACGATTTGCGCGAAAAAGCGGCAAAGCACAGCGAAAATCTGGCCGCCGTGATGATCACCTACCCCTCCACCCACGGCGTGTTTGAAGCGGCCATCGAAGAGATGTGCCAGATCGTCCACGACAACGGCGGGCAGGTGTACATGGACGGGGCGAACATGAACGCCCAGGTCGGCCTGACCAGCCCTGGCAAAATTGGGGCGGACGTTTGCCATCTGAATTTGCACAAAACGTTTACCATCCCGCACGGCGGCGGTGGCCCTGGCGTTGGCCCAATTGGCGTGGCCGCGCACCTGGCACCGTTCCTGCCGGGCCATCCGGTGGTGGAAGGCGTCGGTGGTGCCCAGGCGATTGGCCCGGTTTCGTCCGCGCCGTGGGGCAGCGCCAGCATCTTGCCGATTCCCTACGCCTACATCGCCATGATGGGCAATGCAGGGTTGCAAAAGGCGACCGAGGTGGCGATTTTGAACGCCAACTACATCGCCCAACGACTGGACCCGCATTATCCGGTGCTGTACAAGGGGGCAAACGGCCGTGTGGCCCACGAATGCATTATTGATTTACGGCCGCTCAAAGAGTTTGTGACGGTTGAAGATGTGGCCAAGCGGTTGATGGATTATGGTTACCACGCGCCCACGATGTCCTTCCCCGTGCCCGGCACGCTGATGATCGAGCCGACGGAAAGCGAGTCCAAGGTTGAACTGGACCGCTTCTGTGACGCGATGATTCAGATTCGTCAGGAGATTGCAGAGATTGAGACGGGTAAGGTGGCCCACGAGGACAGCGTGTTGGCCCATGCCCCGCACACGGCATCAATCATTGCGGGTGAGGTTTGGGAACGGCCGTATTCACGAGAAACGGCCGCATTCCCCACCGAATGGGTGCGCAGCAGCAAGTTCTGGCCCGCCGTCGCCCGCATCGACAACGTCTACGGCGACCGCAACCTCATTTGCGCCTGCCTTCCGATTGAAGCTTACGAAGATTAGTTCACTGAGATTGGTCCAATCTGCCAGATTGGACCAATCTTACCCCACGCCAAAGGCCACTTCTCACGAGGTGGCCTTTTTTATTGCCAGCAGGTGACAGTCACTTCCCAAAGAGACTGTCACATTGTTGTGCCAGCAGTTTAATTCTTATCGGCGCTGTGCTATTATTTTTGGGCGAACTAGATTGCTACACGCCAGGAGGGATTGATGGCTGAAATAAACGAGATTGCCTTACAGCGCATAGAACAAGCCGCCCGCGAAGAAGCGGAAGAGCTGGATTTGCGCGGCCTGGGCCTGCATGAACTGCCGGAAGAAATTCGCCAGCTAAAAAAGCTGCGCCACCTGCGCCTGGGCTACCACAGCCGGAAACATTTTCGCCTAACGACCTTCAACTTTTTGACAGAGCTGCCGGAGTGGCTGCGGGAGCTGACGCAACTGCAAAGCCTCGACCTCAGCAGCACCAATCTGACGGAACTGCCGGAGTGGCTGGGGCAGCTGACGCAACTGCAAAGCCTCAACCTCAGCCGCACCAATCTGACGGAACTGCCGGAGTGGCTGGGGCAGCTGACGCAACTGCAACGCCTCGACCTCAGCTTTAACAAGCTGACGGAACTGCCGGAGTGGCTGGGGCAGCTGACGCAACTGCAAAGCCTCAACCTCAGCAGCAACAATCTGACGGAACTGCCGGAGTGGCTGGGGGGCAGCTGACGCAACTGCAAAGCCTCAACCTCAGCGGCAACAATCTGACGGAACTGCCGGAGTGGCTGGGGCAGCTGACGCAACTGCAAAGCCTCTACCTCAGCTTTAACAATCTGACGGAACTGCCGGAGTGGCTGGGGCAGCTGACGCAACTGCAAAGCCTCAACCTCAGCAGCAACAATCTGACGGAACTGCCGGAGTGGCTGGGGCAGCTGACGCAACTGCAAAGCCTCGATCTCAGCAGCACCAATCTGACGGAACTGCCGGAGTGGCTGGGGCAGCTGACGCAACTGCAAAGCCTCGACCTCAGCAGCACCAATCTGACGGAACTGCCGGAGTGGCTGGGGCAGCTGACGCAACTGCAAAGCCTCAACCTCAGCGGCAACAATCTGACGGAACTGCCGGAGTGGCTGGGGCAGCTGACGCAACTGCAAAGCCTCTACCTCAGCGGCAACAATCTGACGGAACTGCCGGAGTGGCTGGGGCAGCTGACGCAACTGCAAAGCCTCTACCTCAGCAGCAACAATCTGACGGAACTGCCGGAGTGGCTGGGGCAGCTGACGCAACTGCAAAGCCTCAACCTCAGCAGCAACAATCTGACGGAACTGCCGGAGTGGCTGGGGCAGCTGACGCAACTGCAAAGCCTCAACCTCAGCAGCAACAATCTGACGGAACTGCCGGAGTGGCTGGGCAACCTCACCCAACTAAGACAATTTTTTTGTGCTGAAAATCCTATAACCAGCCCACCCCCGGAAATTTTGGGTGATGCCTTAAAGCAAAGCTATAAACCAGTTGATTTGGTAGCACTCCGCCGTTACTTTGCTCAACTACATGAAGAACAAACAGTCACGTTTTATGAGGCCAAACTGCTCATTGTGGGCGAAGGTGGTGCAGGCAAAACCTCGTTGGCTTGCAAACTTCAAGATGATCAGTCACCACTCCCTGAAAAAGAAGAGAGCACCGAAGGCATTGACATTGTCACCTGGCACTTTCCCCTGCCGCCAGCGTGCGAAGAAGAGGAGTACCGCGTCAACATCTGGGATTTTGGGGGGCAAGAGGTTTACTTTGCCACCCACCAATTTTTCCTGACCCACCGCTCTGTTTACGTTTTGGTGGCCGACACTCGCCAGCAGCACACCGACTTTTACACCTGGCTGCGCCTGCAAGAAACGTTTGGCGGCAGCAGTCCTATCCTTCTGCTCAAAAACCGCAACCGGCAAAAAGGCAGCCGCTTCTTCATTGAAAATTTGCCCCAGCTCCGCCAGCGTTTCCCCAACCTCAAAGACGTCATCGAACTCGATTTGGAAAGCGTTCCCCACGAAGACAAATGGCCAACATTGGTGCGCGATTTGCAGCACCGCTTCCTCAGCCTGGATCACGTTGGCGTGCCCCGCCCCGCTACCTGGGTAGCCGTCCGCGAAGCGCTCCGCGAAGATCCACGCGACATCATCAGCCTGAAACAATATTTGGCAATTTGCGCCCAACACAAAATCGAACGACAGGATGATGCCCTCCAGCTCAGCGACTACTTGCACCACCTTGGTGATATTCTGCATTTCCAAAAAGACCCTGTTCTGGCAGATCTCGTTATCTTAAAACCAACCTGGGGTTTGGATGCTGTTTACCGCGTGCTGGATAATGAGACCATTGTGGAAAATTGGGGCAAATTCAGCCGCACCGACCTGCGCGATCTGTGGAACGACGATAAATACGACGGCCATCACCACCAACTGCTGCGCCTTATGCAAAACTTCCAGCTTTGTTACCCCCTGGAGGATGAACCGGACAGTTACATTGCTCCCCAACTTCTAAAACCAGATGTGCCGCCTTACGATTGGAGCCACGAGAATAATTTACAGCTGCGCTACCGCTACCCGGAATTTATGCCGCGCGGTATTCTCAGCCGGGCCATCGTCAAGCTCCACCATCGCATCGAAAGGCAAACGCTGGTCTGGCGCTCCGGCGTTATCCTCAATGACGGTTACGCTCGCTCTGAACTGCTGGAACTGCGCGGCGAAAATGAAATTCGCATTCGCGTCTCGGGCCGCAACATGCGCGACCTGCTCATGGAAATCGTCCGTGCCCTGGATGATTTGCATCTCGGCTTTCCCAAGCTGCAATACGAAAAGCGTATCCCCTGCAACTGCTCAACGTGCGCTACGCTCCAAGAACCTCATTTTTACGATTTGCAGGAATTGTTGGATCGTTTGGCGAACCGTAAAGAAACCAAAGAGTGCAACAAACCACCCTATGAAGATGTCTCCATTCGCAGCCTGCTAGATGACGCTGCGCCGCAGGTGCTCTTAAAAACAGATGGCCCTTTAGATCAAAGGGCCATCCATAATTATTACGGAAATGTTTATCGTGGCGATCACCGTGACGGTGACGACATCCACATTGATGAAATTAGTGAGAGCGAAGCCATTGCCATTGGGCGCAAAGCATCAGCCCGCATCGGTCCGCCAAAGAATTAACGAGGTGGCTACGGCCGTATCTGCACCAAATGGTACTTTTTGCGGCCTTTGCGCAGGATGAGGAATTGGCCGTCGATGCTCTGGTTGAGCGTGACGGTTTGCCCGGCGTCGCTGATGCGCTCGTTGTTGAGGTAGAGGCCGCCCCCCTGAATGGAGCGGCGCGCGTCGCCTTTGGATGAAGCGAGGCCAGTATCCACCAGCAGGTCCACCACGGACAGACCATCCCCTTCCAGCGCGGTTTTGGTCAGTTCGCTACTGGGCACGTCGGCGAAGATGTCGCGGATGTCGGCGGCTTCCAGGCCATCGAGATCACCCCCAAACAGCACCTCGGCAGCTTTTTCGGCTTTGTGAACGGCCGTTTCCCCATGAATCATCCCCGTTACTTCCTGTGCCAACCGCCGCTGCGCCTCCCGTTGTTCCGGGGCGTTGAACAGCTTGTCTTCGTAATCGGCAATCGCCTGCTGATCCAGCCAGGTGAAGTAGCGCAGGTAGTTCAGCACGTCGGCGTCGTCGGTGTTGAGCCAGAACTGGTAGAAGCGGTATGGCGATGTACGATCGGCCGCCAGCCAGGCGTTGGTGCCGGCCGACGTTTTGCCAAACTTGGTGCCATCTGCCTGGGTGATGAGCGGGAAAACCAGCGCATTGGCTTTTTGCCCCTTGGTGCGGCGAATCAGCTCCACGCCCGCCAAAATATTGCCCCACTGGTCGCTGCCGCCCATTTGCAAGACGCAGTTATGGTTTTCAAAAAGGTACTTGAAATCATAAGCTTGCAGCAGCATGTAGCTGAATTCGGTGTAGGAGATGCCATCCTCGCGGCTGATGCGGGACTTGACCGAATCTTTGGCCATCATGTAGTTGACGGTGAAATGTTTGCCTACGTCGCGCAGGAATTCCATCATGCCGAGCTCGGAGAGCCAGGTGGCATTGTTCACGATGCGGGCCGGGTTGCTTTTGACCTCAAAGTCGAGGATGCCGGACAGCTGATCCTGAACGCGGACCAGGTTGGCCTGTACTTCGTCCAGAGTCAGGAGGTTGCGTTCGGTGGAACGGCCGCTTGGATCGCCTACCATGCCCGTGCCCCCGCCAGCCAGGGCGATCGGCGTGTGGCCGTAGCGCTGCATCCGGGCCATGGCCATCATCGGCACCAGGTGGCCAATGTGCAGGCTGTCGCCCGTCGGATCGAAGCCGTTGTACAGGGTGATTTTTTCTTTGGCGAGCAGCTCGGGCACACCCTCAGTATGGTCGTAGACAAAACCACGCCAGCGAAGTTCTTCAAACGCGTTCATAAGGCATCTCCTGAAAAAGCAGCCACAGATTTTGTGGCTGGCACAGATTATACTCTTTTTCCTCTGTGCCCTCTGTGGCAAACAATAAAAAAGACGCGGTGATTAGCCGCGTCTTCGGTGGTCTGGATATTTAGGTTTACTTGTCAACGACAGGCAACTTTATCCCCACACGCCAGCGGCGTCTGTGCTGTAAAAGTGGTGCTGTCGTAATAGCTGAAAACGTTCAGGTTCATGATGCGCGTAGGTTAGCATGGGGTGGGGGATTCGTCAAGGGACGAGCCATGAATCCCAGGGTTTTTCCAAAGTCGAAAAAAGAATCTCAAATTGTTAAAGTGGTAGTGACCAAACAAACCACAACACAAAAGAGATTCTCATGCACAATATTACATTAGCCGGACTAGATAGTACATATCCATCATTTGACATCCAGGAACTCATGACACAGTTTGAAGCTGTGAACGACCAGCGAAAGGCACAAGGTATCCGATACAAACTACCCTGTCTGCTAGCCATGATACTCCTGGCAAAGTTAGCGGGAGAAACCAAGCCATCAAGCATAGCCGATTGGCTGAAGCTAAGAAAAGAGCAATTTGTGACCTTGTTTAACCTCAAACACGCCCAGGTGCCCTCACTCAACACCATCAGACGGACACTCTCTGAAACCATCATCGCCCAAGAATTGCAAAAGGTGGTGGGGCACTATCTGCATGATAGGTATGGCGGCGATGCCAGTGAGCAAATGGTGCTGGATGGGAAAACGATGCGCGGGACCATTGTCAAAGGAGAAAAAACAGGGGTCCATTTGCTCTCAGCCTATCTGCCAGAGGGAGGCGTCGTCCAAGACCAACTTGAAGTCGCATCCAAAGAGAATGAAATAACAGCGGCACCGCGCTTATTGGCAAAACTCAATCTAAAAGGAAAAGTTGTCTCTGGGGATGCGATGTTCACTCAACGAAAATTGTCTGTGCAAGTCACGGCACAAGGGGTGACTACCTCTGGTTTGTCAAAGATAATCAGCCGACCCTTTTAGCGGATGTGCAGCAGTTTTTTCAACCACCGCGCAAAGCCAAAGGATGGCACATTCCCGCGCTTGAGTACCATGAAGCCACCTCGCTTGACAAAGGACATGGCCGCATTGAGCAAAGACGGATACGAGTTATCTACGACGAAACAGAGTTCTTGAATTGGCCCAATGCCAAGTTGGTGTTCAGGTTGGAGAGAAAAGTGACGCACATAGCAACTGGCCTTACGTCTCTAGAAACAGCTTATGGGATATCTAGTTTGGGGCCTGAGCCAACTGTGGCGCAGCAGTTGCTTGCTCTGGCCCGTGCTCATTGGTGCATAGAAAATGGGTTACATTATCGACGTGATGTGACTTTGAATGAAGATGCCACGAAAATGAAGAGTGCTACACAAGCTGAGGCGGTTGCCGTTTTAAACAATTTTATTGTCGGCTTGGCGCAAAAGCTGGGTTTTGCCAATTTGGCTTATGCCTTACGGCATTTTAATGCTCAATTGAACGCTCGCTTGGCTCAGCTTGCTTTGTCTTCCTGACTTTGGAAAAGCCCTGCCATGAATCCATGAATGCCGGTTGAAACCGGCATCTGAAACATAAAACCCGTTAAAACGGGTTGGAATATGTCGCCCTAACGTGCTTTAGCACGTTTTTGCCTCAGCCTGGGAATTCATTCCCAGGACAACTGATCACCTCAGGTAAGCAAGATGCGGTGCTTCAGCCCGTTGCCGGTGTTGAAGATGAGGACGCACTCTTCGGGGGCGATCCAATCTTGGGCCACCAGCTCTTCCAGGGCGGCCACCGTCGCGGCGGCTTCTAGCGAGACAAACATGCCTTCCTGCGAGGCGAGCTGCTTTTGCGCCTGGATGATACGGCCGTCTGACACCGCAACGGCCGTTCCTCCACTCTCTCTTAATGCCCGCAGCATTAAACGACCACCAATCGCTGCCGGAACGCGCAATCCTCCGGCCAGCGTGGCCGCATTTTCCCAGGTGCCCGTGGCTTCATCGCCGTCGTGGAAGGCTTGAACCACCGGGGCGCAGCCATCCGACTGCGCGGCCACCATGCGCGGGCGCTTGGGGCCAATCCAGCCTAGCTGCTCCATCTCGTCGAACGCCTTCCACATACCAATCAGCCCGGTGCCGCCGCCCGTCGGGTAGATGATGACATCGGGCAGCTGCCACTCAAACGCCGCCGCCAACTCGTAGCCCATGATCTTCTTGCCCTCCACGCGGTATGGCTCTTTCAGCGTGGAGACGTCGAACCAGCCCCCTTCGGCCGCGGCGGCCGCCGCTTCGCGCCCGGCATCGTTGATCAGGCCGTTGACTAGGTGCAAATCGGCCCCGCTCATCTGCACCTCCATGATGTTGATCAGCGGTGCGTCGCTGGGCATGTAGACGTGGGCAGTGGCTCCGGCGCGGGCGGCGTACGCAGCCAGTGCGCCACCCGCGTTGCCCGCCGTAGGGATGACAAATTCTTTGGCCCCCAATTCCAGGGCGCGGCTAACGGCCGTTGCCAACCCTAGCGCCTTAAAACTACCGGTGGGATTCTGCCCCTCGTCCTTCATGTACAGGTGATGCAGCCCCAGCGAGCGGCCCAGGTTGCCCAATTTGAGCACTGGCTTGCCCCCTTCGCCCAGAGTGATGCGGCAGTCAGGGTCGCTGACGGGCAGCAGTTCGTGGTAGCGCCACATGCCTGCGGGACGGCGCATCAGTTCGTCGCGGTCCAGCTCGGTGCGGGCTTTGGGCAGATCGTAACGGGCCAGCAGCGGCTGCCCGGCATCGCTTAAACGGATCAATTGGTTGGCGTCGTAAGTTTGCCCGGTGAGGGAACATTCAAGGTGGGTGAGGTAGGTCATATTTTTAATGAACCGCAAAGACGCCAAGAGCGCAGAGCCCAATTAAAACTTTGCGTCCTCAGCGTCCTTTGCGGTTAAATCATCCGACGATTTTAAATGAAGGTGTAAGTGGGGGAAGCGGTTTGGGCGGTTACGGCCGTTCCCTCTCCGTTCAAAAAAATGTGCAGCGCCTGGCGGATTTGGCGCAGGTCAGCCGGTTTGCGCAAGAAGCCAGAACAGCCCGCAGCCAGAGCGGCCGTTTCTACTTCCGCTGAATCGTGAGCGGTGAGGGCCACAATGGGAATGTGTTGCAAGGCGGGTTCTTGCTTGATCTGCTGCGTCAACTCCAGGCCGTTTAGCTCGCCGGGCAGGTGCAGGTCCATCAGAATGAGATCGGGTTGCTGGGCAACGGCCGTTTCCCAACCGATTGCCGCATCTGGGGCCACCAACAGCTGATGCCCTTCGGCCTGGACAATGCGCTGCACCAGCAGCACGTTGTTTGGATTATCTTCTACGTACAGGATTCGCTTCGACATCTGGATTCACCTCTAGGGATAGACGAACAAAGGCGGAAATCTAGAGAAAGAATGCTCTCCCTATGAATCCGCCCCTGTTCAAAAAACGTGCCCATCATGAAAACTAGTTGTTACCAGATAGCGTAGCACGCCTGTTGTATACAGGCTACAAATAGAAGCTATATGAAATATAGAAGTATTCTATGAAACGGCGAACGGTAATCGGTAGAAATGCCGTTCACCGATTACTGATTACCGATAACTGATTACCGACTACCGACTAACCCGCTGCATCACCAGCCAGGCCAGCCCCATAAACACGGCGCTAAACAGGAACAGCCAGCGGTAGTTGCTGCCCAGGCTGTCTACTACAATGCCGCCCAGCGTTGGCCCCAAAACGGCCGCTGACTGCGACGAAAAGTAGTACAGTCCCGTGTACGCGCCGATGCGCCGCTCGTCGCCGTGGTCATAAACCAGCGGCAAGCTGTTGACGTTGACGCAGGCCCAAAACAACCCGGCCAGCACCAGCACGATGATAAACGTCACCGCTCCCTGAACCAGGAAAAAACCCACGGCCAGCAAGATGGTTAGCCCGGTCAGTCCCAGACGGATGATTTGGCGACGGCCGTATTTCGTTCCCCAGATTCCCGCAGGCACAGCAAAAAAAATCAGGCTGATGGTGATCGCGCCCGCGTAAATTGAGGCGGTGCCGGGGGAAATGTCCAGGGTGAATACGGCAAAAGAGGAAAGTCCGGCTTCCAGCGCGTTAAACGCCATGAACCAAAGCAAAATGCCCAGCAGCACAAACAAGCCGCTGCGATCCGGGTTGTGCCAGACGGTGCGCAGATTGGCCAGCACGCCGGGATTTTCCGGCTCGGCTTCCATGCTGATTTTTTGCGGTTCGCGCACGCCCAAAACCGCCACTACGGCCGCCGCCACCAGCAGGATGCCGCCGCCGATAAACGGCGCGGCGCGGCCCAATTCGGGATCGATGGCGCTGAAATGTTCAAACAAAAAGCCGCCGCCAAAGAAGGCCAGCAGGCCGCCTACGCCGCCCATCAGGTTAATGATGCCGTTGGCCTTGCTGCGGTCATCCGGCTCGTATAGGTCGCCCAACCAGGCCACGGTGGGCGAGCGAAACAGGGCCATGCCAAAGTTGGTGATGAGGATGAAGGCGGCGATTGCAACGGCCGTTTGCGCAAACGGAATCAGGGTAAAGCCGACCAAAGCAACCGGCACGCCCAGCAAAATCCACGGCTTGCGCCGCCCAAAGCGGTTCCAGGTCTGGTCGCTTTTGGCCCCCACCCACGGCTGGAAGAAGACGTTGATCAGGTTGTCCCAGGTCATGATGAACAGCGCCAACGCCGGACCCAGGCCAAAGCCGCGCACGTCGGCACCGCCCTCAAAGGCGGGATTGCCTGCCTGCAAAAAAATGGGGATGTACTGGTTAAAAATGGGCCAGATGATGCTGATCCCCAAAAAGCCAAAGCCGACAATAATGGTTTTTTTGTAGTTAAACGGCCGTTCCACGCTAACTGTTGTCATGATTTCCCTTCCTGAAGTGTGGCAATAAACCGAAAAAGTTAGCTGAATGGTATACTACTTTTAGGCAAAGCAAAAGGTAAAACAAGATGGAAATCAGGCAAATCGAAGCGTTTTTGGCAGTGATTCAGGAAGGCAGCTTTACGGCCGCTGCCGAGCAGCTCAATCTTACCCAGCCATCGCTCAGCGCGCGCATTCAGCAGCTGGAAAGCAGCCTGGGTGGTGAGCTGTTTTTCCGTGGGCAACGGCCGTTAGCCCTGACGCCGCTAGGTGAGTTGTTTCGTGGCTATGCTGAGCGTTCGCTGGCCATTTTGCAGGCAGGCCAGGAAGCGGTGCAGCTGGTTCAGAAGGGGCAAGTTGGGCGAGTGACGGTATGCTGCCCGTTTTCGCTGGCGGCGTCGCTGATGCCCGAAGTGGTGAAGCAGTTTGGCCAGGCTTACCCGCAGGCGGAGCTGTACCTGGAGACGGGGCATTCTGATTTTGCCATCCACCAGCTGCTGGATGGTGTGGTCAACGTCGCTCTGGCGGCGGCATTCCCGCGCTATGCGGCGCAGGTGCAAACGGTGCTGCGCCTGCACGACGAGATGGTGGTAGCGGTGTCGCCGGAGCATGAATTGGCGGCGGCAACGGCCGTTACTCTCCCCCATCTCTGGCAGTACCAACCCATCATTATTCATTGGGGCAACGCGTTTGATGCTTACCTGTCCAGCCTACGCCAGATGAGCGGTGCCGAGGGTCCGGCCGTGCGCGTCCCGCTGGCGGCGGCCCTGCCGATGGCCCGCCAGCCGCATACGGTGACTTTTTTACCTCGGCGAGTAACGGCCGTTTTTGGCCTCATCGAGCTGCCGGTGCCGGAATTTCAGTTTGGCTGGGATGCCATCGTCGCTACTCGTCATGGTCGTACCCTATCCCCGTTGGAGCAGGCGTTTGTGGATGTGGTAACGGCCGTTTGGTCTTCAGATAGACACTGAGCTTACAAGGTGAATTGACAAGTAGGAAATAAAAATAGTAAAATCTAGCCTGTCTAGACAGAATGGTATTTGTAGAGGAGAAAAGAATATGCTCCGAGAGTGGCAGCTACAAGAAGCAAAAAACAAATTAAGCCAGGTGGTAGATGAAGCACTGACTGAGGGACCACAAATAATTACACGCCGTGGCGTCGAAGTCGTAATAGTTTTGTCGATGGCCGATTACCAGACACTTCAAAAAGCCAGCGCGCCGCATAGCAATATTGTAGATTTCTTTCGCCATTCTCCACTGGTAGAAGTAGAGCTGGACTTGAGCCGAGATAAAAGTCCAGTGCGTGAGTCATTAGATTTATGAATTACTTGCTAGACACCTGCGTTATTTCTGAACTCATTTCGCGACAGCCAAATTCTCAAGTTTTGGATTGGCTTAGAAATCTTCCCAGCGAGCGAATTTTTTTAAGTGTTCTGACAATTGGGGAGATTCAACGAGGAATCAAAAAGCTTCCCGATTCAAATCGAAAGCAAGAGCTTGCCGAATGGTTGAAGGCTGAATTGTTGGAAAGATTTCAGAATAGAATCCTAGCGATTGATACAGAAATTATGCTTTGTTGGGGCGAGTTGATTACGGATTTAGAGAAGCAGGGGCGTATATTACCTGCCATAGATTCTTTATTGGCGGCACAAGTCTTGACCTTAGGTTTACAGTTTGTGACACGCAACGATAAAGATTTTGCTGGAACTGGCATACAAATCATCAATCCCTGGCAGATTTGATTGATAGGGTCTTGCTTTCTAAAATTTTGCTAGACGAGGACAAATGAAAGTAGAGCGAATCGAACCGGGACCAGGCCAAGAGTCCGTATGGGATTACCCACGGCCACCGCGCCTGGAGGAAACGAACAAGCATATCCAAATCGTGTTCAATGGCGTGACCATCGCCGATACGCGCCGCGCCAAGCGAGTGCTGGAAACCAGCCACCCGCCGACCTACTACATCCCGCCGGAAGACATCAAAACGGAATATCTGGTGCCGCGCTTTAGCACATCATTGTGTGAGTGGAAGGGGCAGGCGCATTACTACGGCTTGATGGTTGGGGATGCGCAAATTCCGGTGGCTGGCTGGTACTACATCGATCCGCGCCCGCCGTTTGCGGCGATTAAGATGCATGTGGCTTTTTACGCCGAGCCGATGGATGCTTGCACCGTGGACGGTGAACTCGTTCGGCCGCAGCCGGGCAGCTTTTACGGCGGCTGGATCACCAGCGATGTGGTGGGTCCCTTCAAAGGCGAACCGGGCACTGAGTTTTGGTAGGGGCCACAGAGAACGCAGAGGAGTAGGAGAACAGAGAGAGTTGAGCCGATTTCCTCCCTTGGAAGGTAAGCAGCAACTCAATCTGTGCCATCTGTGAAATCTGTGGATACTTTTAACTCAAAGATGAAGGCACCGTTACGGCCGTAAATCAATTCCACCGCCGGATTTTGCAGCAGTTCGGCCGGGTCCATCATGTCTCCCCGTACCCCGATGAAAATATGGGTCATGCCCTGTTCGCGCAGCCAGGCAGCGGCTTCCGGCGTGCGCCAGTTGGGTACGGCCGTTGCCGCCTCATTAAACGCCAGTACAAAATCGGCCAGTTCACGATTGTAGATGTAGTCGGCGGGTGGGGTGCTGGTTTGCCGCCCGGTAAGCGGCACAATCCACGCCCCACCGTCGCTGCCCGACCAGGTGTTGAGCAGCCAGAGCCAGCTGTTAACGGCCACCGTGGCATCGGTGGGTAGATTCTCATCCAGCCATGCCAATGCTGCCACATCGCCGGGCTGCACCAGTAGTGTTTGCTCGTTAATGATGGTGATTTGCTGCTGGACGCCAAAGAGGGTAACGGCCGTTCCGCCCACCGCCAGCAGCAAAATCCCAGAAAATTGCAAAACGCTCTCTTGCCGCCGTAACCAGCGCCAGAAGACAGCGCCGACGCTGCCCAAAAAGAGCGCTAGCGGCAAGAACGTGGTGATGTAGTAGCTGTTCAAATTCACCAGCGGCAGCGCGGGAAAGCCAAGATAATTCCCCGACAGTAGCAGCAAAACCAGTCCGGCCCAGAGCGCAAGGAGGAGCGGAACGGCCGTCCAGCGTCGCCGTCGCCACAGCCAGATAACCAGCACGGGCAGCAATAACCCTCCAGCCAGCCAGATGAACAAACGATCCCAGCCTGCGGTGTAGTAGGCGGTCGGGAAAGCGGTATAGTCTGGCTGACGTGCGGCCACGGCGGCACCGGGATTGCTGTTTTGGAAGAGATAGACAAGCTGAGGCAGCAAAATGAGCAGACTTAGCCCGGTTGTTGCCCAGAGGTAACGGCCGTTCCGTCCCTTGCTCATCAGCCAGACCAATCCGGCAAATGGCAGGTAAAAAACAAACACGCGAAAATGAACCAGAAACAGTCCGACGGCCAGCAGTGCCAGCAGCCACCATGTTGTGCGCCACCGGTTTGCGCCACGAACCAGCCGCCAGGTCAACCCCAGCAAGACGGGCATGAGCAGCATGGCGGTGAGCTGCGTGTAGCGCCCCCAGGTGGCATAGTAAGCGGGGAAAAAGAGCGGCAGCGCTACCAGAAAAGCGGTAATCAGCCCGGCGCGGCGCTGCCGGGTGAGCAGCCAGCCGCCCGCATAAACGGTCAGCGGCAGCAGGGCATTGAGCAGTTGGCCCACCACCAGCAGTAGGCGCGGAATCTGCCAGCCGCCTAGCAAAACCAGACTGCTGCTGATCGCGTGGAAGCCAAAATGGTAAGGGAAACGGTCAACAGGCAGGAATGGCTCGTAACCAGTTTGGGTAATTGTCTGGCCCGATTGGCTCATAACGGCCGTAATCAACCCATGACGTACCGAATCGACCCACGGTGGGAAAGCAAGGTCGCGCACGGCGAGGAGGCGGAGGGCAAGGCCGAGGAAGAGGAGGAGCAGGAGAAGAGTGTGGTCTTTGTGCCAGGTTTTGAAGGGGTGAAGGGGTGAAGGGGTGTGCGATGAAGACATCGTGAGGTGACGGTAGATTGCGAGCAACCAGCCGCTAGCCACTAAAACCCACAACAGCCAGCCGGTGAAGTGGCCCCCTATCAGCGAAAACAGGTACCAGATGGTGGGCCAAACGGCCGTTCCTAACGCCAGCATCACGCCGAGTTTGGCCAGTGGGTCGGTGATGAGGGTGGGGAACGGCCGTATTTGCAATAGCAGCGCACCGGGCAGCAGCAAAAAGAGCAGCGCCAGCAGGAGCAGGGCGCCATTTTGCCAAAGTAATTGGCTCGTCTGGCGCAGCGCGTCGGGCCAAGTGAGCTGATAGCGGCTGGTGAAGCGTAGTTCCTGGACGGCCGTTTCTGGCACGTCATTGCGCAAAGGGCCAGCAGTGAGCGCCAGCTCTGTGCCCTCCAGCAGATCGACGGTGTAGCCCCAGACGGTTACCCGGTTGTCGCTGCTGCCACTGAGGGTAAGTTGATACGGCCGTCCTGCTGAGTAGGCCTGCACGGGGAAGCGCAGCACATAAGATTGATTGTGCCGCAGCTGGCGTGTCGGCAGCGTTTGGCTAATGAGTTCATTGCCCTGGGCATCAGAGAGAGTGAGGGTGAAACGGCCGTCTTCGTCCGCTGTTGGGTCTTCGCTGCGAGCCAGCAGCAGTTCTAGTTCGCGCAGGCCGTTGTGCTGGGCGGTAAAGCGGTAGGTGAGCTGTACATCGCCCGCGGGGGCCGGCAGCACGGCGTTGAGTCGCCCCTGCACCACATCTTCAGCCAGGATAGGGCTGGTCATGGGGATGAACGAAGACGGCCGTAACCACTCGCCCTGCCAATCCCACAGCAGCACCAGCGTGACGCCCAGTAAAACCGCCAGCCAGTTCAGCCACCTACTCGACACCAATCGCCCATCTCCGGTGAAAGATTTAACGCAAAGGCGCAAAGTGGCAAAGGAGGGCAAAAGAAAAACTCTTTGCCCTTTTAAACTCTTTGTGTTCTTTGCGTCAAAAAATTGATAAAAAAAAGCCGCCCCGATTCGGAGCGGCCTTGTGTGCATTCTGTGGCGCCAAGTGGATTTGAACCACTGACCTAGGGCTTATGAGTCCCCCGCTCTGACCAACTGAGCTATGGCGCCAAAAGCGAACGAAATTATAACCAACTCTGCCAGCCGTGACAAATTGAATGCTGCGCCACGTGCCCAGTTTTGGTGAGTGGTTAGCCCAAAACCTTAAACGGTATCGGGACAAAAATGAGGACAAAGATGATGAGCGTGGCAATGCCCAGCCAGCGGCGGCGTGGGTCCAGCGGCGTCACGTCATCCAGCGGTTCGGCGTGGGCGCGGCCAAATAAAAAGAGCAACACAATCCAGATGCCCCAGGTGAAGGTGCTGTCAATTAGAAATGAAGCAAGAGTCAGTGCGCCCAAAATGGCTATCACCGGGACAAAAAATCGTTTGGCCTTGCTGCCCAGCAGGGAATACATGATGTGCCCGCCATCCAACTGGCCCACCGGCATGAGATTGAGCGCCGTGACCAACAAGCCAACCCAGGCGGCCCAGGCGACCTGATTCAAGTGTACGTCGAGCGTCTCACTGGGCAGAAATTGGCCGAAGATGGCTAGTTTGGCCAGGTAATACAGGATTGAATTGCCTTCCAGCAGGCCAATGGAGGATAGCGCCCCCACTTCTGAGGTCATCAGTCCGTAAATCAGGAGCGGTACGGCAAAAACAAGACCAGCTAGAGGGCCAGCCACGCCAATGTCAAAGAGGGCGCGTTTGTTTTTGATGGGAGCCTTCATGCGAATGACTGCCCCCATGGTGCCGATGGGTGAAATGAGCGGCAGCGGGATGAAATAGGGCAAGGTGACGGCTACATTGTGGTAGCGAGCCGCAAAATAATGCCCGAGTTCATGGGCACCCAGGATGAGCATGATGCTCAAGCTGAAGGGCCAACCGCGCCAGATTTGGGTGGCCTGTTCCGGGGTTTCAGCATAAAAGTAAGCAGCCGTTGCGAGGGTAGACACCACGGTGATGACAAATAAGGCCAGATTGATGCGCCAGTCAGAGGCCGGTGGGTTAAATACTTTGGGAATAGCGACGATGGCGATACGGCCGTTTGCCTCTTCCCGAATCGTTGGCGTAAATCCCTGTGCTTCAAACACATCGCGCAGCTCATCAAAGCAGTCAGCCGCATCCACCAGAAAACGGCCGCGATAGCGTACAAACCCCTTGTTGGGTTCATCCAGCGTCGTATCGCCCACCCAAAACAGGTGAGCCATCCCTTGCCGCATCTTTTCAACTTTATCTAGAGAAACAACCGGGGGCGGTGCTGTATAGGGGGAAGGTTGCATGGCTATTCTTTGCCAGTAGTGGGAGCATCGGCTAAATCTTCGTCATCATCTCCCCAACTAATAATCCAGATGCAAGCGCCAGCAACCAAAACCGTCACCACAATCAGCCAGAACCATTGGCTGCCCTGCAAACCTACATCGCGCGCTTCATACACCAGCAAGATAACCATGCCCAGCGCCAAAACAAACCAGGCAGACAAATTTGGGTGGCTTGTGATCCAATTTTTCAGACTGTCCATTGAGAAGTACCTATCCACAGATTACACAGATGGCGGCCGTGCCGCACCTGGGCAATCGTTGATTAAAAATGTTAACCAGCCTGATTATAAAGAAAAATTGAGTAATCAGGTAATGCCCCGATTACTCAATTACAAAACATTCATGATGCGATGAGCTGGAGAGCTGCTTATTCTTGAGCGGCCAGCCACTTTTCCAGTTCCATCGCCGCGCCGGTGCCCTGGCCAACTGAGGTGGCAATCTGGCGAAAATGGGAGTCCTGGATTTCACCCGCAGCGTACACGCCGGGGACGCTGGTGCGATACCGTTCATCGGTGATAACGTACCCTTCTTCGTCCATCGCCAACTGCCCAACCAGGAATTGGCTGTTGGGGTAGTGGCCAATGAAGATGAATACACCATCGGTGTCCATCTTTTGGGTTTCGCCCGTTTTTAAATTTTTGGTTTGCACGCCTTGTACCACGCCGTTGCCATCAATTTCTTCAATAACCGTGTCCCAGACAAAAGAGATTTTGGGGTTTGCGAAGGCCCGTTTTTGCAGGGAAGTTCCGGCGCGCAGTTCATCACGACGATGCACAACTTCTACCTTGTTGGCAAATTTGGTCAGGAAGATGCCCTCTTCCATGGCGCTGTCGCCACCGCCGATCACAACAACATCTTTGCCGCGGAAGAAGAAGCCGTCGCAGGTGCCGCAGTAGCTGACGCCGCGGCCAATAAATGCTTCTTCGCCCGGCACACCCAGGTGACGGGGAGATGCGCCAGCGGTCACAACCACGCCATCGGCCAGGTATTCCTTGCCGTATGTTTTGATGTAGAACGGTGAGCCTTTGCTAAAGTCAACTTCTACAACTTCGTCGTATTCAAAGCGAGCGCCAAAATGCTCCGCTTGTTTTTGCATGACTTCTACCAGTTCGGGACCGGTGGGCGTTTGCTCTGCTGACCAGAAGCCAGGGTAATTTTCTACTTCGTGAGTGATAGCAATCTGGCCGCCAATTTGGGTGCCAGCAATGACGACGGGGTTTAGCTGGGCGCGGCCTGTGTAAATTGCGGCCGTCATCCCGGCTGGGCCTGATCCGATAATAACTACGCGTTCTCTTTCCATGATAAAGTGTGTACCTTCGGTTTGTCTTTTCTACTTGGTAAGTCAGTTTTCCACGTTTTAGACGCCTGACCGGCATGATTTCTTACCTGAAAACAGGTGTGGCTTTAGAGAATGCCAGGGTGCAACGCGATATATGCCCTCGATTATACCCCAATCTTGTACCTGGATACCCGATATCGTGGCGGTAAAAATCTATACTAAGGGCATCAAAGCAAAAACCAAGTTAAACGGCCGTCGGACACCTCAACCTGGTTTTTTCATTTCATTACTGTCCGACAAAAAACTAATTTGAAAGGAGATCAATATTATGCTTCGGTATGCGATTATTTTTCTGGTAGTAGCTCTGTTGGCTGCATTTCTCGGTTTTGGTGGCATTGCGGGTGCCGCAGCTGGGGTTGCTAAGATTCTGTTTTACATCTTCGTTGTATTTTTCCTGATCAGTCTCGTGGCGAACTTTTTGCGGCGAGCCTAACAAGCATAAAGGTGCAGCGCACCTTCTGTACGGAATAGTTACAAAGGGCCGGATGATTTTCCATCCGGCTTTTTTTGTGTTTGGTAGAAATTGGGATTGGGTCAGGCAACGGCCGTTACTGGCAGGTAAATAGCAAAAGTGGTGCCTTCGCCAACGACACTGGAGACCTCAATACGGCCGTGATGTTCTTCCACGATCTTTTGGGCCACCGAGAGGCCCAGCCCGCTGCCTTCGGCACCTTCGCTGCCGGGGATGCGGTAGAAGCGTTCAAACAAGTGGCCAATGTCTTCAGGATCGATGCCGGGGCCAGTGTCAGCGACGTTGATTTGCACCATGTCATCCTGGCGGCTGGCGCTGAGGGTGATACGGCCGTTTACCACATTGTACTTGACCGCATTGCTCACCAAATTGAGCAGCACTTGCTTCAGTCGATCGGAATCCCCGATAACGGCCGTTTGGTTGCTGGCCGAGGGTAAATCTGGCGCAAATTGGGTAATAATCTCAATGCCGCGCGCCGCCGCCTGTGCCTGCGAAATATCCACCACATCCTGGATGATTTGTTCAACCGACACCTCCTCACGCGCCAGCCGCATCCGACCCGATTCCAGCCGGGCAAAATCCAAGAAGTCCCGCGTCATTTTAGACAGCCGGTTCGATTCTTTCTTGATCATGCTTACCAGATCGGCATGTTTTTCCTGGGGAATTTCGGGCCGCGTGAGCAGTTCGCTGGCAGCCGAAATAGCCATGAGCGGCGTTTTGAGCTCATGCATGATCTCGGCAATGAGGTCCGATTGGCTGAAGAGATGCGCATTCATGATGGCCACGGCCGATTGGGACGCCAATGCTTCCATCAAGGCCACGTCCTGGCCTGTGTAGTTGGCATTGTCTTGCTTGTTAATCACTTCCAAAGCACCGATGGTGCCCTGGCTGGTTATCAGCGGCACGGCCAGCATGGAGCGGGTGACAAAAGCCAAATCTTCGTCCACGTTGGCATAAAAGCGCTCATCGGTTTGCACGTCATCCAGAATGAGGGAACGGCCGTAACGCACCACCCAGCCCGCAATGCTGTTATCTAGCGGCACAACAATATCTTGCGGCACTTCACCGCGTGTGGACGCAGCAAAATGAAGCTGCCCCGTTGAGCGGTTTACCAGAAGGATGGAGGCGGTTTCGGTGTGGGTAAGCTCGGTAGCGACCTCCATCACCAGCGACAGCAGTTCACCCAGTCGCAAGGTAGAGCTGAGCTGCCGGCTGATTTGCAGCAGCCGCGCCAAATGTTCCGGCGAGATCGCGGTGCCTGGTTTCGCGGCGGGTTTTGCGTCATCCATAAATTGGGCTCACTTCCTACTGATTGATGAACTCTTCTTTGTCGCGCCGACGAAAGGGTTCCGCCAGCTGCGGCAGCAGTTCGGCCACATCTTCCCGGAACAAGAGGTCGGCTTGCCGGTCCATGTGGGTGGGGCCAAGATTGACGATGATGAGCTGTGCGCCAGCCCGCTTGGCCAGCTCGGGCAGGTCGCCCGCGGGAGCCACGTCCAAAGAGGTCCCCGCCACCAGCATCAGGTCACACATAGCCGCTTCTGCCTGGGCCAGGTGCATCACGCGGGCGGGCAGCATCTCGCCAAATAATACCACGTTTGGTTTGATGATATGGCCGCAGGTGCAGATGGGCAGTTCGCCCGTGTGGGCATAATGCTCAAGCAGCGGTTGGGCATCCACTTCATGGTGGCAGCCCTGGCAAGTTGCGCGGCGCAGGCTGCCATGCACTTCATACACCATGCGCGAGCCAGCTCTGGTATGGAGCAGATCAATATTTTGGGTAATGACGGCCTGAAGACGGCCGTTTTCTTCCAGTGAAGCCAGGGCCAAATGGGCGGGATTGGGTTCGGCGGTGAGAATGGTGGTGGCTAACGGCCGTAGCCAATCAAAAAAGATGGCGGGGTTGTGCCGGAAGGCGTAAATCGAGGCGACTTCCATTGGGTCTACGTTGTCCCACACCCCCGATTCCGGGCTGCGGAAATCGGGAATGCCAGAGGGTGTGCTGATACCCGCACCGGTAAGAGCTACCACTCGCTTGGCCTGACGCAGTAGTTCAATGGCACGAGCAACGGTGGGTGTTGTCATCATGGTTTTGTGACTACGCTTTTATCAGCTGCTGGGCAATTTGCCGGATCAAGAGCGATGTTTTGGCTTGCGGGTTCAACTGCACCAGCGGGATGCTTTTGTTGACAGCCTGGTTCATCTCGGTTGGCGAAACCGGCAAGATGGCCGTCAGCGGGTGGTTAAGAAACTTCTCTAGCGATTCGTGTGGGATGGCCATAAGGCCGCTAAAGTCAAAAATAATGGCGCGTACGGCCGTTTCCGGCGGCGCGATCTCATGCAAATGTTCCAGCAGCAGGCGGGCATTAGCCAGGGCAACTCGCTCCGGGCGCAAACAAACGATGATCTGGTTGGCCTGAGACAAGACGGATTCAACCACGTCGGTGAGTTGGTGCCCGCAATCAATCACCAGATGGTGCCCCGGCTTGATGAGCGGTTGCAGCAGGCTAAGTGTTTGCTCAGGGTGCAGTGGCAGCGGCTCGCTGGCTAGCTGCGCGTGGGTCAGCAGCAGGTCCAGATGTTCGCTGTATTTGCTCATTTCGGCGGGCAGCGCTTCGCGCCAGCGGCTTTCTGGCTGGGTGAGCACGTGATTCAAACCATTTTCATGTTTTTGGCTCAGGTAGAGGGCGATGTGACCTTGTATCAGGTCGAGATCAACCAGGGTTGTGTCGCGCCCGGCAGTGGCCAGGCTGTAAGCCAGGTTGATGGCCAGGGTTGTGGCTCCTGCACCACCACGAGCTCCCAAAACGGCCGTTACGCTGCCAGAATTGGGAAAAGAGATTGTGTTGGTTACTCGGCCGCCACTCTCACGAGGCTTGGGTTTCTTTTTCTCGGGGAGCGGTTCATGCAGACGTGTTTCGGCTGCGGCTTTAGGCGTACGGTCTTCGAGAATCATGCGTACGCGTTCCAAAAGTTCGTCTGGTTCGGTCGGTTTGGTCAGGTAATCATCGGCTCCAGCGTCAAACCCGGCCAGTTTTTGCTCGGCTTCGTCAACGGCCGTAAACATGATAATGGGGATATCGGCCAATTTGGGCGTGCCCCGGACCCGGCGGCATACTTCCCACCCATCCATCTCGGGCATCATGCCGTCTACCATGATCAAATCTGGGCTTTCCGAATCAGCCAGGCTTAACCCGCGAAAGCCAGAGCGTGCCCCCAGCACATTGTACCCTTGCTGCTGCAAAACGCGCTGGATGATGTTTAATGTTTCTGGATGATCGTCTATAACAAGAATCTTATAGGCAATTGGCGATGTCATGAATTATTCCTGGTACAAATGAATGGATGTCAAAATTATACGGGTGGCCAGGGATAATGCCGCCCCGGACCGGGTGAAACAAACTTTGCCTCATGGTAAAGTCGGAGGGTACGTTTTTGCAGCGCTTCTACTTCTGCCTGAGCCAGCAAGCGTGTCAAGTTGGTGCGAAGGCCACCTTCATTGGTGGCCAGTTTGTTGCTAAAGGTTTCCAGGTCAGTCAACAGGTCGGCGGGAATTGGTTCACCGGCAAATTCCCAAATCACCGTGCGCAGCTTGTACTCGGTATGAAAACAAATGCCATGATCGATGAGCCACAAGCGGTCACCCTCTTCACGCTCTTCCAACAACACATGCCCGGCTTTGCGATCTGCATTGTTGATGATGATATCCAAAATCACGGTCTTTTGTAAAGCGTCCCGAAATAGCGGTTCGCCTTCAAAGGTAAAGTAATGGGCTTCCGGGTCGTGTGTGATGAACAGCTGCACGGAACCTGTACCGTGGTCGCCTTCGCGCAGCACGGTGGGCGGAATGAGGTCCCAGCCCAACGCGTCGCTGACCAGAAAGGCGGCGCGTTCCCGTTGGCAAAGGGTTCCTTGGGTAAAATCCCACAACGGCCGTTCCCCACGGCGCGGTTTGTACACGGCACGGATATCGTCAAAGGCATTGCGAGGCAGAGTGGGGAATGCTTCCCAAACGGCCGTATTCGGGCAAATATTTACCAGGAAGGAATAGTTGGAACTCCAGGGCAACACGCCTTTGACATCCAATGTGCCAACTTGTAACAACTGGAGCCATTCGGCTGTGGTTATTGCCTGTTGTGCCATTTTAACGATTCACACCAACCAGCCACGTGCGATATGCGCCAAACAAAATATGCATCAATGGGCGTGACCATTCCGCTGCGGACAAAAATGCCCGGTCGGATCAATTGGTTTGCCGCAGTTGCCGCAAATCGGCCGTCCCGCCTTAACCACATCGTAGGCGTGCTGCACCAATGATTGCACCTGCGCCCGTGTAATCCAGTAGCTTACCACGTTGGGCTCTTCCTCTTCTTCTACCAGTTCGTAAGCAACCAGCACGACCTGGTTACTGTCTTCGTTGTAGCCAATGCCAATGTTGCCCACGCGGAACAGCGATTCCACGGGTTCACGCAGGCGCATATCAGTCCACACGGACGTGTCGTTGGGTTCGGGGTATTTGGTAGACAGCTCCTGAATGAGCGCTTCAAAGCTTTCGGCCAGCATCCGCGCCTGTTCTTTTTCGATGGTTACGGAAATTGTTTGTGAGCCGCGGCTGCCTTGCAGGTAAAAGGTACGCTGCCCTGGCGGGCCGATCGTACCGACGGTAATTTGTGTTGCGGGATTTAGTTCAATGTGGCTAGCCATAAGGTTCTCTAACTATGCGTGTTGCCATCGGTAACGGCCGTTTCGCCATTATCCGATTTTTCTGTTTTTTCATTTTTCTTGTTGTGCTCAGTTGGTTTGGGCGGTGGCTGCAAAGGCCCGTCGTCGTTGATGCGCCCAACGCGCACCATGCCGTTACCAGACAGATGGAGCACGCTTACCGAGGCGGGGGAAACAATGATTCTTTGGAACAGGTCGATGTGTACCCCCAGGTAGTAAGCCAGCACCAGTTTTATTAGATCGGCATGGGAGACGACCACAATGATATCCTGGTCATCGTGACTTTGGGCCAGCGTTTCAATCGCTTCTACGCCGCGCATCTGCACGCCGCGCAGCGAATCGCCACCGGGGAACTTCATACGGCTGGGGAAAAACTGCACGGTGAACCACTCTTTTTTCTTGGCCAGCTTTTTGATCTTCTTGCCTTCCCATTCGCCATATCGCACCTCACCCACCGTTTCTAGCAGGTGGACAGGTAGGTTCAAAGTGGTGGCAATAAAATCAGCCGTTTCCTGGCAGCGCAGTACGGGGCTGCTGTAAATGGCCTTTACGGGTAACGGAGCTAACCTTTCGGCGGCCGCGGTGGCTTGCTGACGGCCGTTTTCATTTAAATGAATGCCTTCAATCCAGCCTGCCAGACGATGCTTTTTTACCCAGTCGTTTTCGCCGTGTCGCACAAGAATTATGGTCGTCATGGGTGAATAATAGCACAAGTGAGAAACCAGTGAAATAGATATTGTGCATACCTTGGCATATCCATTCTGTTCAGCTAAACGGCTGGCGTTGGGTAGGGGGATATGGAGTGGGGGTGGAAACGGCCGTTAATTTCGCTGAACAGAACTTAACAAATCTGGCGGCATCACCGGATTAAAACTGATCGAGTTGCACACGCGGGTAACCGACCCAGGCAGTTCAGTATCAACATTGCCGGTGAATTGGGCATATTGACCCAGGCCAAAGTACGCCGCCATGACGTTGCAGGCCACCGGCGCGGCCCACTGCGAACCTTCGCCACCATGGTACAAAAACGCCGCCACCACAATTTCTGGTTCGTCAAACGGTGCGTAGCCCACATACCAAGAGTGGGTCGGCAAAATCCGGCGGTTCAAAA
This sequence comes from Ardenticatenaceae bacterium, assembly GCA_020634435.1. Classification (GTDB taxonomy): domain Bacteria; phylum Chloroflexota; class Anaerolineae; order Promineifilales; family Promineifilaceae; genus Leptofilum. The sequence goes on from JACKBS010000005.1 coordinate 757,387, forward strand.
TGTCGTCGAAGCTGCACCACCCTTTTTCAATGGCGATGTTGTCGCAGAATTCGGCCGTACCGGTTTTACCTGCGGTGACAATGCCAAAGGGTTCCAACCAATCCACGTAAGTGGCCCCGGTGTAAAACTGCTCTTCATCAATGCGCGTATTCACCAGCCGCATCCCTTCAGCAACCGTTTCCAGGTGCTGCCGGTCTACATCTACGGCGTTGACCACCTCTGGCTGGTAAATGTACTGGCCATTGGCATCAAAGCGCACATTAAATGATGGGTCGTTTAATGGATTCCCGTCAGCGTCGGTAAGGATGGTACGGCCGTCTGCCCCCAATCTTGCCCGCGCCACAATCTGGCTGTTCTCATCCACAAAAACCACATTGCCATCTGAATCCGCCATGTGATGCACAATGGTGGGCCGGTACAAAAAGCCACCATTGGCCACCACAGATGCCATTTGGGCCACCTGCATCGGCGAGGCGGTCAAAAACCCCTGGCCAATGCCCATGTTGTAATCATCACCGGTAGACCACGGCTCGCCATAGACACGTGCCTTCCAGCCGCGGTCGGGCGGCAAATCGCCCGCTGCTTCCAGGGGCAGCTCAATGCCCTGTGTCCGGCCAAACCCAAACTGCGACGCATAGCGTGACAACCGGTCAATGCCCAAACCCTCTACAAATTCACCGTCCTGGTCAAAACCACCGCTAATTTTGTAAAAGAAAATATCGCAAGAGTTGGCCAGCCCGGTGATGGCGTTCATCATGCCATGCCCGGCGCGGAACCAGCAGACAAACGTTTGGGCCCGGCCCGGATCATTGGGGGCAAAGCGGTTGGGGATGGTAATTTCACCCGAGCCCAAAATGAGCCGTGAAGCAGTAATGGTGCCCTCTTGCAAGGCCGCCGAATCCGGCACAATTTTGAACGTAGAACCGGGCGGATAAATACTGCTCACGGCATGGTTCACAAACGGCTGGTACACGCTGCGCGACTGCGTCAGGTAATACTCAACGGGCACTTCCGTTTGGAAGCGGTTATTGTCGAAGCTGGGCAGGCTGACCATTGCCAAAATTTCGCCGGTTTTGGGGTTCATCACCACCACGGCTCCTTGCTGCACTTCTACAAACGATTCCTGCCCTGTGATTTCGTCGCGGGCGGGAACCAGTTCGCGCTGTTCCATCGCCTGCCGCAAAATCTCGGTGGCAATGATTTGCAAATCCAGGTCCAGCGTCAGGTGCAGGTTCAGGCCAGCGACGGGATCTTCAGCCAGGCCAATTTGGCGCAGTTCGCGGCCCGTCCAGTCCACTTCAATCTGGCGTTCGCCCTTGGTGCCTGCCATTTCCAATTCCATGGAAGATTCCAGCCCTGCCCAGCCCACGCGGTCGTCGCGCTGATAGCCCAACCCTAAATCCAGCCAACTTTCGTTGGGCAGCGGCCCCATAAAGCCAATGATGGGCGCGGTGTATTCGGCGGAGGGGTAGTAGCGCAGTGGTTCGGGCAGCACCCGCACGCCAGGCAAGAAGATGCTTTCTTGCTCGATGGTGTACGCTTCGGTGATGGGAATACCCGAGGTGATGACCGCCGGAATATATTGCAGCGGGTTGTTGATGCGCACAATCTCAGCAATGCTGTCTGGCAGCTGCTCCACAACACCGGCCTGGGCCAACGCCTCTTGGCTGGAGACGCCGTAGATTTCGGCCAGGCGTGTATAGGTTTCTACCAGCTCTGGGTTAGCATCAGCGACTAAAGCTTGCTGCTGCAATGTATTGGTGATCGGGACGCCAGTTAGCAGCGACAACCGCTCGTAGATGGCCTGGAGTTCGGCTTCGTCATCGGGCAAAAAAGTGGGGGTGATGGTGACGTTGAAGCTGGGAATGTTGATCGCCAGCGGGTCACCGTCCCGGTCGAAGATAACGCCACGGGGTGCGTCGTTGCGCAGAATAGCAAATTGGTTTTCCTGGGCCTGGGCTTGCAGGTCGCTGCCCTGATTTTGCTGAATCCAGTAAACGCGGTAGAGCAGCAGCCCCAGTACGGCCACGACGGCTAATCGAAAAAAGAAGAGGCGGCCGCGCAGACCAAAGTCTTCCTTTTGCAGTTCTTCTTGATCTTCTACGCGGTCCCAACCCATTCGTGACATAGTTTTTCCTTCGCAGCAAGCTGTCAGCCCGTGTTGCTATGCGGCTCACAGCGCTGTTGAATACCTCATTATAGCTGAACGCGCCGTGGCCTAAGCATGCGGTCGAGGAAGTAGAACAGCCAGTACACGGGCAAGATGGTCAGCACATTGATCAGGATCATGGTGGGCAAGATAGCTATGCTTTGGAAATCGGCGACAGTGCCAAAGAGGCGCAGCAGAATGATGTTCAGGATGAAGCTAATGATAGTTGCCAGCCCGGCTAAAGCTAGCGGCAGCAGGACGCGGCTTTTGGGCAGCGCTTGTTTGGCCCAAATTACGGCCGTTACCCCCACCATAAACGCCAGCGACGAAACACCGACCGGGGTAATCGAAAAGAAATCGGTAAAGACACCCGCAAAAAAGGCCCAGACAGCACCTTCCTCGATGCCATAAAGCAGACCCCAGGCCAAGGCAACCAAAAAAGCCAGTTGAGGCATGGCTCCTAAGATGGGGAAGTGGGGCAGTACGGCCGTTTCCACCAGCCCCAACACCAGCATCAGCGGAATCGCCAGGTAAACCGATGAACTCATCTAATTCTCCGTGGGACTCTCAAAAATGGATGTGTCAATGGCGGTAAAATCTGTGACCACCAACACAATTTCCAGCGTGTCAAAATCGGTGGCCGGCTGCACGATGGCCTGCTGAAACAAGTCTGACTCATTGCGCAAAACCTGCACCACCCGGCCAATGACAATGTCCTGGGGAAAGTCACCGCCGAGCCCGGAGGTTAGCACAACTTCGCCCACTTCTAGCTGAAACTTGAGATCGATCCAGTCAACGATTAAATCGCCGCTGGCCCCGCGCCCTTTGAGGCTACCAGTGGCCCGTGAGGTGCCCAGCCGCACGGGAATGGCGCTGGCGTTGTCGGTGATGAGTACAACCTGGGATGAGTTTTGCGTGGTGCGGAAAATACGGCCGATTAAGCCACGCGGACTTTCTACCGGCATCCCTACTCGAAAGCCATCTTCGGAGCCTTTGTCGATGATGATGCTGCGTACCGCCGGGCTGGTATCGTAGCCGATGACGTTGGCAGTTTGGCGGCGCAGCTCTGGCGTTTGCCGTACGCGGTTAAACAGGTCCTGCAAAATCTGGTACTCACCCTGAACTTCACGCAGCTCTTCGTTTTCTCGTTCCAATGCTTCTAGCTGCGCCTGCAAGAGCTCAATTTCGCTGCGGGCTTCATCTAAATCGCGCGGGCCGGAGAGGGCGTCGGCAACGGTGTCGGTTTGGCCGGATATCCAGCTAGCAACGGCCGTTAGCGGATCGCGCATAAAACCAAACAAGATGTCCAGATTGCCCGTGCTGTCTAAAACGCTCAATATGATTGAAGCGCCCACGAGGATAGCAATGGTGACCCAGCGAATCCTGCGTTGAGCATCGTTTAAGTTCATAATGATCGGTGTTTATCGTAGGGGCGAGGCAGGTGGGCCGAACTTATGCCTGACAAACGGGCGAGCTTCCACCTGCCTCGCCCCGTAATAAATGAAAAAAGTGATAAGTGGCCAGAGGATAACATAGAAGGATGAATGAGAGCTGAGAGATAAAAACGGCCGTTCCGCCACCGTTCACGGATTACCGCTTACCGGACACCGATTAATGGTGCGTGCTGCCCCGGTGCAACCCCGTAAGCGACCGCTGCCACAGTTCGATGTTTTCCAGCACGCGGCCCGCGCCACGCGCCACGCAGGTCATGGCATCCTCGGCCACCCAAACGCGCATCTTCACCATATCTTCCAGCCGGTCAGCCAGGCCGCGAATTTGTGCGCCGCCGCCAGCCAGGCAAATGCCCACTTCCATCAGGTCGGCCACCAGTTCAGGTGGGGTGTCGTCCAGGCAGTCGCGCACGGTGTCTACGATGATGTTGATGGAGGGCGACATCGCTTCGCGCAGCTCGATGCTGCTGATTTCTACCGACTGCGGCAGGCCGTTGATCAAGTTGCGGCCGCGCAGCGTCATGGTGCGTTCTTCGGGCAGGGGGAAGGCAGAGCCGATGCCGATTTTGACCCGCTCGGCCATGCGCTCGCCGATGAGCAAGTTGTATTTGTTGCGGGCGTACTGGATGATGTCCTCGTCCATTTCATCGCCCGCCACGCGAATGGAGCGGCTGACAACGATGCCACCCATAGCAAACACGGCTACTTCGGTGGTACCACCGCCAATATCGACAATCATGCTGCCGCGTGTTTCATTTACCGGCAGGCCCGCGCCGATGGCCGCTGCTGTGGGCTCTTCAATCAAATGCGCTTCACGTGCGCCAGCGGAAATAGCGGCGTCGTACACGGCCCGTTTTTCCACCTCGGTGACACCGCTGGGGATGCCCACCACCACGCGCGGGCGCGGAAAGGGCACGATCATTTGTTCATGCGCCTTGTCGATGAAATATTTAAGCATCGCTTCGGTGATTTCAAATTCGGAGATCACGCCATCGCGCAACGGCCGTATCGCCACAATGTCTGCCGGGGTGCGCCCCACCATTTCGCGCGCTTCGGCGCCAATGGCCAATGGCTGGCGGGTGCGCCGGTTGATGGCCACCCAGGATGGTTCGTTGATGACAATGCCGCGATCGCGAATGTAGACCAGTGTATTGGCCGTACCCAGATCGATGCCGATGTCGAGTGAAAACAGGCCCAAGAGCCAGTCGAGTGGTCTAAACAAAGTTCCCTACAATCTCCCTTCCGTGTGTTCACGCTCAGGTGAACCAACGCGAAATTATACTCGACCGCCAACACATCACCAATTTTGTCCACAAAATACCCCACGCTTGCCACCAAAATTTGTATAATTGCTTAGAATGGGATGAGCCAAACGGCCGTTTGCGGGAGAGATTGCCGTCCAGCGCGTATAACTTGCAGATTAGAACCAGACCCAAGAGGTTTTTTACGATGGCAAACAAAGCATTATTTCAAGACTTAATTTTTGATGAAAATGGGAATCAGGTGGAAACGGCCGTTGTGGGCCATGATGTTTTCTACGTCATCGACGACGCTGGTTTCAAGCGCCACATCGACGCCGACCAGGTAGACCGGCAGGTACTCAGCATCTTTTTAGAGCAGCTGGAAGCCAACAAAGATATTGCCGTCGAGCAAGCGCTGAAAATGATGGGCAAGGACGACCTGTTTACCAAAGCCGCCATCGACGCCCAGCTTAACAACGTTGATATGGACCAAATCATCGCCCAGGGCATTCCCGCCCAGGCCCGCCATATGATGGGCATGATGGGCTTCCGCATCACCATCAACTTCCATGGCGAAGTCATCAACATGGACCAGCCTACCTTGCCAGATGATGAATTGTAGATAGTTGCTGGCAGTTAGTGGTTGGTCAATTTCACTAGCCGCTAACCACCAGCCACCAAACTATGTCCCAAGAAAGCTACGATTACAGTAACCGAGACAGTATCTGGCCCATTTCCTGGAATGATTTTCATGGATTGTGCCAGGCTATTGCTCTGGCTGCGGCCACATTCAATCCCGAAATCATCATCGCTATTGGGCGAGGCGGTTTTTATCCCGGTACGCTCATCGCCCACCTGCTGCGCACCGAAATTTACCCCGTGCGTTTCACCCGCCGCCTAAATGATGAAGTTGTGCGTCAGGATCCGCAGTGGCTACTGGAACCACCGGCGCTGGTACAGGGCAAACGCATTTTGATAGTGGATGAGATTGCCAGTTCGGGCAAAACGTTGCGTGGTGCTAAACAAAAAGTTGAGGAGTTAGGGGCGACGGTGGTGCAAACGGCCGTTCTCTATGCCCACAGTTGGGGAACTGAGCTACCTGACTACATTGGCCTCATCAGCGATGCCCTGTTGCTGAATCCGTGGGATCGGGAGGTGGTGGTAAACGGCCGTCTCCAATTCCACCCCGAATACGCCGAGGCGTTTACCCATCAAGGTCAAGAACCAGACGAATCCCTAAGGATACCCGCCACGCCGATCAATCTGGCGAAATCTCCGATTTAATAGTTTCGTGGCTGTAGAATAGTTTGGACGGAAACGGCCGTTAAAAACCCCTCCCGCACCCCCTCATCATCAATCGTCTCAGCCAGCCGCCGAATAATGGTTCCCGCTTCCTCATAAGCCCCCTTCGCCTTCTCATCCTCCCCCAGTTCACCATACAGCCTACCCAACTCAGCCAAAATCGGCCACGCCTCTCCTGGCAGACCAATTTCCTGCGCCAATGTCAGGGCAGCTTGCAGATGCGTGATTGCCTGCTCATTATCGCCATCCCACTGCGCCAGCACTGCCTGCTGGCGCAGCAGCGGCAAGCGATAGCGGCGATTGCCCCCAATCGCTTTGGCCATCCGCTCCACCTCAGCCCGTGCCAGTTCGACATCGCCACACCGTAAGAGTGCCTCAGTTTCAAACCAGCCCGTTGTCCCCATCGGAGGGAGTGAGCCACCGGCATGGAAGGCCAAAACTTGCTTGGCATATCCATGCGCTTGCGCCCACTCGCCACGCAGGGCGTGGATGGCGCATAGCTCCGCTAGCGTCAGGTCTGGGAAAGGATCAAAGCTGCCGTTGGCAACCGCTTCCAAAATAGTGAGCCACGCCGCTTGCGCCTCATCCAAAGCGAGAACCGCACGATGAATCATCCCATAAGTGGCCAAAGGGATAGTCACCATGGGATGATTGGCTTGACGTGCTTTGTCTACGGATTCTCTAATCAGTGGAATCGCCTGACCATACTGCCCTAACTCCAGATGGGCAAAAGCCAAAAAGCGAGCCACGTCTGATTGCTCCCAAGCGTTTTCCACTTGCTGAATGAAGGTATATGCTTTTTTGAGGGTGGCCAAAGCTTCTTGAGGACGGCCGTTTTGCACCTGACACCCACCGACGAGCCGTTGACTATCATTGGCGAGTATCAAGTTACCGAGCGCTTCAAACCGTTGCTGAGCTTCAACAGCATACCGCTCCGCCTTTTCCCACTCCCGCCGGCCAGGATAAACATACGCCAAACGCCTTAAGCAGTCAGCCAGTAATTGCCGATGGTCTAGCTCGCGCGCCAACTCTAACGCTTGATGAGCATATTTAAGCTCACTGTCGGTGTCAAAAATATTCCCCGATGCAGATGCCAAATTTATAGCTGTTTCCGCCATGCCTCGACGGTCATTCGTCTGTTCCGCCACCCGCCACGCCTGCTCTAAAACAGCGAAGGACTTCTCGGGATTAAGTAACGCCATATTGTAAAGTTCGGCAAGGTGATTAAGCCCTCGACATTCCATTGACGTGGCGCCAATTTTGCGCGCATAGGCAACCATCTCCTCGTAAAGCTGCCGCGCCGCTTCTGCCTGTTCGCTTAGTTCGTAAGCTTGCCCCAACCCCGTGTAGAGTGCTTGCCGATCTGCGCCCGAAATCGCCTCCGGCCACCCGCTTTGCTCCCCCACTTCAAAGGCCGTCTTATAATGGGAGATGGCGACCTGTGTGGCAAAGAGCGCGAGGGCTTCATTTCCCGCAAGCAAACTATAACGAATCGTCTCTGCGCTCAGCCCCGCATGGAGGGCATGATAGGCCAGCGTCGCTAAGGCCACGCTGGCTGTTTGGAGCTCTGCAAACGCGCGCCGATGCAAAATGCGCCGTCGCGCCACGCCTGCTTCGTCATAGACCACATCACTTATTTTTTGATGCGAAAATTGATAAACGAGGTCATGATGGTGTGATAACAACTGTTTGTCGGTCTCTAGCAAAATTTGCCGGTTGAGCAGTTCATCCAGCGCAGTGATTGCTTCCATTTCGTCAAGATTAGCGACATGATAGAGATGGTCAAACGTGGCTTTTTCCGCCAAAACGGCCGTTGCTGCCAGCAACCGATTTGCTGAATCCGTCAAGCGTTCCAACCAATCGCGCACAATCTCCCGCACCCCAAGCCAGATGTGAGATGACGCCCCTTGTTCTTGCAACTTGCCCCAATCCACTTGCCAGCCAGACTCAGCCGAAGCGACTACCCCCTCATCAACCAATGCCTTTATCGTCTCTGTTAAAAAGAGAGGCTGACCGGCCGTTTCTGTAAAAAGCCAGTCACTAAAGCGGAAGACATCGGAGGTCTGCAAGAGTCGTTCCAGAAGGTGGGTTGTCTCTGGCTCAGATAGCTCACTTAAATGGAGCTGTCGAAAGGCGACATGTCGTTTAAGCTGGGCTAACCAGCCTTGTGTTTCGGGTGATTCTGCCAATGCTTCCTGCCGCACTGTTAGCAGCAGCATAATGGGAGCTTTTTCTTCTGTCCAACGCGCAATGGCGTATTGGAAGAGATCGAGCGAGGCGGTATCGGCCCATTGGACATCGTCAATAAACAGGAGCAGGGGCGTGCGGGCGGCCAACGCTTGCCCCAGACGGGTAACGGCTTCGTACATATGTTGGCGAGCGATATTCCCTTCTTGGAGCGGTTCGGACAGATCTGGGTAACGCTCACGCAGTTCAGGCCAGAGGTGGGTCAGTTGGGAGAGCCACAAATCGGAGAGCAAATCTTCGGGCGCATTTTCGCGCTCTAGCCGCTGCCGAAAAATCTGAATGATTGGCTGGTAAGAGAGGTCTGTGCTGGTTTCGTAGGCGCGACTGCGCAGCAGATCGGCACCTTGCGTGGCCGCCCACAGGAGGAACTCCTGCGCTAGACGGGTTTTGCCAATGCCCGCACTGCCCACCAGCGTGACTATATGCAGTCCATGAACGGCCGTTTGCCGGTACGCCTCAACCATTGCCGCAAATTCTGTTTTGCGCCCCACGAAAGGAATGGTGAGTCGCTTAAGTTGGGCGTTGTTGAGTTGGGAAACGGCCGTATTGCCTACCTGTTGCTCACGAATATGCGCCACGAGCTTCTTGGTTTCCCAAGCAGGCTCTATGCCCAGCTCCTCAGCTAAGATGGCGCGACACAATTCATATTGGGCAATGGCCGCGCTGCGCTCCCCGTGCAGGGCCAACGCCTGGATCAATTGTTTGTGCCCTTCTTCCCGCCACGGCTCCAGCGCGAGCTGCTGCCGCGCTAAGTTTTGGGCAGCCTGATAATCAGCTTGAGCCAAACGTTGAGCGGTCAGCTTGAATAAGGCGTCGAGTACCAGCCGATGGCATTGCTCACGTTCTTGTCGTAACCAGTCGTCAAAGGGCAGGTTGTTGCAGGTGAAGCTGGGCAGGAGGTCGCCGTTGTAGAGGGAAACGGCCGTTTGCCACTCATCACGCGCCAAAGCCGCCAAAAAATCAGCCACGTCTAGGCCATACTCGCTATCGGGATTGAATTGCGCGGTGGAACGTGTAATGAGGAGAAACTGGTCACCCTCTGTATCGCCTAATAATTGACGGAGCCGATGGAGCGATACACGCAGGTTTTGTTTCGCCGTCTTCTCTGGCTCATCCGGCCAAAACAAAGTGGCCAACTCGTCGCGGGTATGGCACTGCTGCGCCGTCAGCACGAGATAGATTAGCAACCCTTGAATCTTGGCTGAACGAAAATTTGTGAGTTGTTGGCCGTCAAGGCTGGCTTGAAAAGTGCCAAAAAATGATAAGGCAAGCTGGTTCACAGATAGGTTGTTCCTAAGATGATTCCGAGTCGTGCCTAAGTATATCTGCAAAAGTGGAAACGATAAATTGTTATGTGGTAACGGAGTGGATACGGCCGTTTGCTATGGTGTGATCATTCAATTTGGCAACAAAACAAAGTATAAGGAGAGAACCTATGTCAATTGAACAAAATAAAACTATTGTACGCCAACTTATAGAAGAGGTTTTTAATCAAGGAGATATTGCGCTGGCAGACACGCTGATTGCACCTGACTTTATTGAACATGAAGCACTTCCCCCAGGGATGCCATCAGGTCGAGAAGGGACTAAGGCGGCAACCCAAATGATGCATACGGCCGTTTCCAATTTCAAAGCTGTCATCAACGATATGATCGCGGAAGGGGACAAAGTTGCCATTCACCTAACTTGGAGCGGCATCCAAACAGGCGAATTTATGGGAATGCCACCGACGGGCAACTCCTTTTCCATTAACGTATTCGACATGTTTCGGATTGCTAATGGCAAGATAGTCGAGCATTGGGGGTTGATGGATATCATGACCATGATGCAACAGCTTGGCGCAATGGACGCACCTAAATAACAACAAAACGTTGACAGGCACTTTCAAAGTGACGGTCAACTTCGTGCGAGGGTAATTGCATTGATATGAAGATTTTACGCATAATAGGTGTTGTGTTCATCGTGTAGGTTGTACTTCTGGGTGCAGTGGTGGCTTATTCATCTATCCAAATCAATAACCATAGGGCTTACGCAAATTCTCTACTGTAGCCGACATCTTGCCGTGCCACCTAACCGGCACGATCAGGAGACCGGCCAGAGCGACTGGGTAAGTCCTGAACCAACTGAATGCCACCTCTGACCTTTCCGAAATAGCCGATATACCGTTGCCAACGGATGAAGCCTCATTGGCCGAAGGGCATCGGCTTTACTAGATACTGGGCTGTGTCGGTTGTCATGGCCCCAGATTTGACGGTGATTGGATGCCACCGTCGGGAGAAGCGCAGCCCAAAAATATCGCACCGCACGAAACGGGCATTGGCGGTTGGACGCTTGAACAATTTAAGGCAGCTATCCAAACGGGCAATCGTCCTGATGGCCCAACACTTGATCCCTTTATGCCATAGGCATATTATGCACAGCTAACCGATGTCGAGGTTGAAGCGCTCTATTTGTATTTACAAACGGTCGAGCCAGTGGCAACGGAAGAGTAATCCCGTCATAAGAGGTGCGCTGAGCTCCAATAGTGTGGCGAATCTAGAACTTCAAAGGCGCAAAATGATGATCTACCTGTACATTCGTTATGCTGTGATCAATGATGCGCGATGGAAGGAAGAGTTTGATATTCATCTTGCGGCGCGGCAGGCAGGAGGAGCAACGGAAGTGGTATGTGTGACGCGGGATGTCGATAACCCGCAGGAGATCATTGTCGTCTTGGGCTGGCGCGATCTGGCTACGGTTAGAGCCTTTGCCAACTCAGTGAGCTTGCAAATGGCGTTGCAAAAGATGGAAGTGGTTGGGAAGGTTGAAGTAAGGGTTTTGGAGGAAGTTTAGGGCGATTTGTTTGGATTGAAGGTGGTGCGGACGGAAACGGCCGTTACCCACATCTCCCTCCTCCCTCATTACCAATCCCCTCCCGAACTCTCCGCAACCGCCAAACCGGAAAAACTTCCCGACCCACATAGGAACGCGCCCCCAAGACACCCAAGGCGACCTGAGCTATTTTCTAATCAATATAAACAAACGTTTACTCATTGTGACAAAAAAGGAGATTCAAATGACGGTTAGTGTTTTTGCGCAGCTTACAGTCAAAGATTATGAAGCTTGGAAAAGCAATTTTGATGGTGCGGCTCAATTTATGAAGGAATTAGGGGCGGTGAGCAGCAGCGTCCATCGCAACCTAGAAAACCCAAATTCAGTGATGGTTTTTCAGGAAGTTTCAGAGAGTTCATTGGATCAATATCTCTCTGTTTTGGACGGTGCCGCAGACAGAAGAGCGGAGGAAGGGATTCTGTCTTGGGAACTGTGGGTTGGGAAGCCCACTTAACGGCCGTTTCACCTCAATCATTATTATGCCGATAATGGGTAATTGCCCATTTCCTCAACAAAATGGGCAATTACATGCCATGCGTCTAGCCGGAGAAATCAGCTATACTTATTAACACCATGGTCACGCTGAACAACACGCATACCCCACTGCACCCGCCACAAAAACCGTCCCGCTGGTTAGCCGCAGGGCTATTTCTGCTGGCGACAGCGGGCTTGCTGGTGACGGGCTGGCTCATCCAGCTGGGCTGTGACCCTTATGCCATTACCGATGCGTCAAGCCGATTTGCTGGCGGGATTGTTTCTGTAACCGCCTTTGCCATTCTGGGAAGCTTGATTTTCTTATACCGGCCTGAAAATCGTATCGGCTGGCTCACTTTGGGCATTGCCTTTGCCCTGTCTACCGCCCTCTGGTTGGATGTATACGTCACGTGCGGACTAGCGGGCATTATCGCCGCCCCCGGGAAGGGAATGATTGCTTGGCTTTTGTACAGCTATGGGATGCTGGCCGTGATACCTATGGTTGTGCTTTTGCCCATGCTTTTCCCTACGGGCCACTTTTCATCGCCCCGCTGGCGTTGGGCGATGCTGTCTTGTTTGGCAGGAGTGCTTATCACGGGCACGTTGATGGGCATGGGCCCCACTTTCAGAGATGCCACATTTTATGCCTTTCCGATGGAGAATCCGTTTGCCGTTGCTGGGTTACCAGCTTGGTGGCCACCTTTCTTTCACGACACGAGACAGGCATTCTTTATCGCCCTCCGTCTACTTGCGGTTGTTGCCCTTGTCGCTCGCTTTAGGCGTTCCGTTGGTGATGAACGGCAGCAAATAAAGTGGCTGGCCTACTTTTTGGCCGTAACGACTGGCCTCGCTGTTCTTCTCTTTAATATACCGACCACCTTTTTTGGCTTTGACAATTTGAGCTCGATCTGGTTTAGCATCATCATAACTATAGCCTTCGTCGGTGTTCCCATCGTCATCGGTATCGCCATCTTCAAATACCGTCTTTACGATATTGATCTCATCATCAACCGCACGCTGGTCTATGTTGGGCTGACGCTGCTGATTGTGGCCGTTTACACGTTGGTTGTGGGTGGCTTGGGGCTGCTCTTTCAATCATCGGGCAATCTGGTTATTTCGCTCATCGCCACGGCCTTGGTTGCCGTGCTGTTCCAGCCTGCCCGCGACTGGCTCCAGCGCACCATCAACCGCCTGATGTTTGGCGAGCGAGATAACCCGTATGCGGTGCTGTCCACACTGGGGCAGCAGTTGCAAACTACGGCAATTCCCAGCCAAACCCTCAGCTCCCTCGTCCAAACGCTGGCCGACACCCTCAAGCTCCCCTATACCGCCATCGAGCTGGTCGAGGAAGCCCGACGCATTCCGCAGGCGGCCATCGGTCAACCGCTCGGCGACACGGTAGAGCTGTCGCTGCGCTACCAAAACGAGACGGTCGGCTACCTCATCGTCTCCCCCCGCTCCTCCGGCGAACGGTTCGACAAGCAAGAGCGGCAGCTTCTAGAAAGTATTGCCGCCCAAATCGGCCCCGTCGCCTCGGCCACGCGGCTAACCACGGCCCTACAGAATGCCCGCGAGCGGCTAGTGCTGACCCGCGAAGAAGAGCGACGGCGCATCCGCCGCGACTTGCACGACGGGCTTGGGCCTACAATGGCTAGCCAAACACTGCGGCTAGAGGCCGTGTTGGAGCTGCTGCTAGAAAATCCTCAGGGGGCTTTTGAACAAGTTGAGCAACTGATGGGGCAGACCCAGCAAATGGTGGCCGATATCCGGCGGCTGGTGTATGAGCTGTATCCCTCGGCGCTGGATGAGCTGGGCTTGGTGGCCGCGCTGCGGGCGCATATTGGGCAGATGCGGGGGGTGAACGGGCGTTTGCCGATCACCATCCAAGCCGCCCAAGACCCCCTGCCCCGTCTGCCCGCCGCCATCGAGGTCGCCGCCTATCGCATCGCCCTCGAAGCCGTCACCAACACCGTGCGCCATGCGCAAGCCAGCCGCTGCAATGTTGTGGTGGACGCCAAAGACGGCAATCTTCACCTCACCATCAGCGACGACGGCATTGGTCTGCCCACCACCTATCAGCCGGGCATTGGCCTCGCCTCGATGCAAGAGCGGTCAGAAGAGTTGGGTGGCAGTTGTCGGATTGAATCACAGGAAAATGGCGGCACGCGGGTAACGGCCGTATTGCCCTATGACCGGAGGTAAATGATGACCATAACGCGCCTTTTAATTGTTGACGACCACACCCTCTTTCGCGAAGGGATGAGCGCCATCTTGCTCAACGTGCCGGATATTGAGGTGGTGGGTGAGGCTGAAAATGGACAGGAAGCGATTGCCCAGGTCAAGCAGCTCCAGCCCGACGTGGTGCTAATGGATATCAACATGCCCGACCTCAACGGCATCAAAGCCACCGAGCAGATTTTGCGCTTTCGGCCCGATACGGGCGTCATTATGCTGACGATGCTGGAAAACAACGACTCCCTCTTTGCGGCAATGTGCGCGGGGGCGCGGGGTTACATCTTGAAAGGCTCTGGCAAAGCAACGATGCTTAAAACAATTCGCGCCGTCGCCGCTGGTGAAGCCCACTTTGGCCCTGGCATCGCCACGCGCCTGACCGCTTTTTTTCAAAACGGCCGTTTTGAAGCGCAGGAGAGGGAAACGGACGAACCGTTCCCCGACCTGACCAACCGCGAGCAGGAAATTCTGACGCAAATTGCTGAGGGCAAAAACAACCAAGAGATTGCCGAAGCGCTGCACATCAGCGTCAAAACGGTGAGCAACCATATTTCCAACGTGTTTAACAAACTACAGGTCACAGATCGAGCGCAAGCCATCGTCAAAGCCCGTAATGCAGGTGTCGGAAATTAAAATTGAGTCTACTTTCCCTTGTGGCTCGTTTCACTTAGCGCCAGGATGGATTGGGTGGAGACGGCCGTTCCTGCAAAAGCTGGGTTATATCAATTTGACTGGCGGCGAAGGCGCTGACGCTAGCGTAGGCGCGGGCAAGATAGATTTCAAGGCGAGGTTCGTGGAAGGTGTCTTTGAGAGGGTAGCCAACGAAGGAGAAAGTTTGGTAGTCTGGGTTCGTCCAGTGAGGGTCTGCGCTATCCTCCGTAGAGGCGGGTATCTGCGAGACGGTGTCGCTGCTGGCGAGTTGGCCGTAGCTGAAACTAACGCCATCGCTGGCAACGGCCGTTTCGACCATAGCGGTTGGGGTGATGGTAGGTTCGGTGGTGGCAACGGCCGTCCGAAAATTAATTGGCTGGCTGCGGTGCAAAATCTTGCAAAGGAATCCCATCCCGCTGCACCTCGCGCCAAAGCGTATCTTCGTGCTGTTCAATAGCTTCCCATCGGTTTTTGTCCAGAATATGCGTATTGATCAACGTGTTGTAATTCAATGAAACACGTGCCGCCATACGACGAATCATGCCTCGCTGCTTAGCAGGCAATGCTTCTACTACAATAAGCAAGTCCAAATCGGAATCGGCCGAAAAATCACCTCTTGCCTTGGAGCCAAAAAGCCACAAATTGCACAAAGCCCCGTCAAGGTAATTTTGCAATTGTGAAGTGAAATCCAAAATGGCTTGACGTTCATATTCATGTAAGTGAGATGGCAAAATGTTCATAACAAATAACCCTGTTCACCTAAAAAGCGCTCAATGCGATCTACAAATCTTGCTGCATTCTCAAGATTCTCAGAGGCTGTTTCATAGTTCAAGGTTTCCAACTCATAGTCTGCGTTATGACGCTCATCCATCGACTGACCATAAGTATCACTATACTCTGGTTCGATAAGCCCAGTTTTTACAAAATGTTGGCGAAAAGCCGCAACAACACCAGAATGCTTGCTACGCTCCAGCCCTTTGGTAGAGAGCAAAGCATTGGCTGCATAAAAGATAGCATAATAAGCGCGATTAACGGCCGTAATGTAATCTTCGTGGTTCATCACTAACCTGCCCGTTTCTACAGCTTGTTGGGCACGGGCAAAATATTTAGCAATTTTATCCTGCGTTTCTGCGCTCATAGCCATAATGGTGCATTATAGCATAACTGGTGGGGCTAATAAGCCCCGCGACCAAAGAGAGAGTGGGGCACGGTTTGCAGCAAAATGCGGATGTCCATCGCCAGCGACCAGTTTTCGATGTAGTAGATGTCCAGCAGGCACAATTCATCAAAGGTCAGGTCGGAACGGCCGCTTACCTGCCACAATCCCGTAATGCCCCCAATCACGCTCAAGCGCTGCATGTGCCACGGTTTATATTCGGCCACTTCCTCTGCCAGCGGGGGGCGCGGTCCTACCAGGCTCATCTGCCCGCGCAGCACGTTGTAGATTTGCGGCAACTCGTCCAAACTGGCGCGGCGAATAAAGCGGCCGACACGCGTCATGCGCGGATCATCCTTCATTTTGAAAATGGGGCCATCGGCCTGGTTATATTGCTTGAGCGCCTCTTTATGCCGGTCCGCATCCAGCACCATTGAGCGAAACTTGTACATTTGGAAGGGACGGCCGTTTTTGCCCACCCGCACGCCTTTGTAAAGTACCGGGCCAGGGGAGTCCAGCTTAATCGCCAGGGCAATGATGCCCATCACCAGCAGTGCCGGAATACCGCCGATCATCACCACGGTCAGGTCTAACAAACGCTTGGCCACCTGCTGCGCGCGGTTGATGCCAACTTCCCGAATGCCCAGCGTAGGGATGCCCGCCATGTTGTTAAATTCCACCCGGTTCATGCTGAGCTGTAAAAGGTCTGGCACCACCTGGGCTGGAACGCCGTGCTGCTGGCACACATGCAGCATCTGGGAGATTTGCTGGTGCATCTCGCCGGGGAGGGCAATAAAAACGGTGTGCAGCTGCGGCCGTTTGGCGACCATCTTGGGCAAATCGGCAAAGGTGCCCAGGTTGGGAATGCGCCCTAAGCCGATGTTGTTCTCGCTGAGGCCATCGTGCAAATAGCCAATCGCCCGGTAGCCCAGGTCTGGCCGCGCCAGCAGGGTGCGGATGAGGCTGCGCCCCACTTCCCCAGAACCAACCACCAACACCCGGTCGGCCAAAATGCCCCGCTGATACAAGATGCCCAGCAAGGTGCGGCGCAGCAATCTGGCCACGCCCACAAGCAGCACAATGGCCAGAAACACCCACACAAGCATCAAGCGGGAGAATGGCTCTGGCTGCACAAAGAAGGCAATCATACTCATCAAGCCCACCGCGGCAGCCGTGGCGTAGGTAATGCGCGACATTTCATCGACCCAAAACTCGCCCCGTTTGCGCCGCCAGACGCGCACCTGGAGGAAGGTAGTGATGAGTAAAATGTTGAGCACGATTTGCTGGCTGAAGTAACGGCCGTATGGCTCAAAAAACTCTTCACTCACCGGCAGGAACCATTGCCACTGGTAGCGAACCACGTAGGCTAGCGCAAACCCAATGTTGATGAGCAGCAGATCGGTGAAGATGGTGATAAAACGAATGCGATTATGACTCATTATTTTTCAGGCCACAGAGAAAAGAGAGAACTTAGAGAGTTTTTACTCAGTTCCCTCTGTGGCAAATTTGTTTTGCAGGGCGCGGTGGTAAACAACGGCCGTTTCCCGCCCCGCACGCTCCCACGAAAAAGTTTGGGCATGGGCCAGCCCTTGCTGGCGAAGTGTATCCCGCAAATCATTGTTGCTGAGAACGGCCGTCATCTGATTGGCCAACGTTTCTACATCGTCCGGGGCAAACAGCAGCCCAGCTTCGCCCACGGCCTCGGGAATGGATGAGCTGTTGGACGCAATGACCGGCGTGCCGCAGGCCATTGCTTCCACCACCGGCAGGCCAAACCCTTCGTAAACTGACGGGAAAACCAGCAGTTCGGCGGCGTTGTACCACAGCGGCAGGTCGTCATCGGGCACGTAGCCCGTAAAGATAACTCGGTCGGTCAGTCCCAGTGCCTGCACCTGCTGAAAAATGTCATCGTATAGCCAACCTTTGCCACCCACCAACACCAGCTTCAACGTAGAATCGTCTAACCGGGCGAATGCCTCGATGAGTACCGGGATATTTTTGCGCGGTTGCAGCGTGCCCACGTGCAACACAAATCGGTCCAGCCCATGCTTTTGCCGGAAAGCGTCTACCTCAGCTGGGGGCCGCGGTTGGTAAAGCGGCTCAACACCGGGCACTACCACGTCAATGTGCGCCAGCGGCACGCCCAAAAAGCGGTGCACATCCTGGCGACTCGATTCCGAAATGGTGATGATGCGCCGGGCCCGCAAGCAAGAGCGGCGCGTTTGGCTGCTGAGATACCAGCGTTGCAAAGCGGGAAATCGGTCTGGGAAATGATAAAAGCTCAGGTCGTACACGGTGATGACGCTGGGACACGGTGCTAACAGTGGCGTGACAAAGGCCATGCTGTGCAGCAACCGCAAGCCATGCCGCCATGCCTGCCAGGGCCAAACAACCTGCTCCCACAAGATGCGCAGCAGGCGTTTTTCAGTGGCTAGGCGGCTGGCAACGGCCGTAATTCCCGGCTTATCCTCAAATAGATTTTTTTGTTGCGTAAAGACAACGTAAGTTGGTTCACCCTCTTCCCAGGGCAGATGGCACAACACCTGAGCGATGTATTGGTGGATGCCTGCACGACGATAGCCAGCTTCCCCCGAAAGCAAGTGGGCATTGATTCCCACAACGCTCTTGCCTGTGCCACCGTTTGAACCAGTTTGCTGTTCAGACGGCATGGCGCGGGATTATAACTGAATCAAACAGGCGCAGCGAAATAGAACGGCCGTACTCGACAATCGTCACGCAGTTGCCACTCACTTGACGCTCATTTTGGGCTATGGTAGACTGCGTTATGTTTACTCAAGATTTACATAATTGTGCATGAAAATGCACCGGCATATGGACAAAATTTATGTTCATGGCAAAAAGGTAGGAGAATCCTATGAATCGTCTGGCTCAATATCGCTGGTGGCTGCCAGCCCTGGCAATCCTGACCCTGCTGTTGGTGGCCTGTGAACGGCCCATAAACCCGGACAGCCCCACACCCACGGCCAGTCCCATCTTGCCGGCAACGCTGGTTGTGCCCACGACCGATCCCAATGCAGTGCCAACAACGGATCCGGCTCAGGCAACGGCCGTTCCCGATGTCACCGCTGAACCTGGGGTAGAAGCAACGGCCGTACCCGATGCCGCCGCTACAACCGCGCCGGATACCGGTGAGCCACGGGGTGAAGTAATGCACACCGTGGTGGCAGGTGATACGCTCACCGGGTTGAGTCTGCTGTATGATGTCCCGGTCGATGTCATTGTGGCGGCGAATAACCTGACTAACATTGATTCGTTGGACATTGGCCAGGTGCTTGTTATTCCGGCAGAGGGCACGACGGTTGATACCGTCCCCACCACCGAACCCAGCGCTGATGCAACGGCCGTTCCCCCCAGCACGGGTGAAATCACGCACGTCGTTCAAGCGGGTGAGAACCTGTTCCGCATCGGCCTGCAATACGGCTTCACGGTGGATGAATTGGCTGCCTACAATGGCCTGGCCAACCCCAATGCGCTGGACGTAGGTCAAGTCATCAAGATTCCGCCGAGCAACTAGAAATTTATGGCGATTAGAGATGGGCCATTCACCCGTCTCTAATCTCCCCATCTCCTCATGGCTCACAAAATCAGTTCCAAACTGCTATGGCAGCAGGGTGACAGCTGGCGGTTGCGCCTGGATATGCTGCAATTGCCAGACGGCCGTACTGCCCAAAAAGGCGCGGTCGAACATCCTGGTGCCGTGGTGTTGGTGCCAATACGGCCGTCAGCCCAAGGGCCAGAAGTACTGATGCTGCGTCAGTATCGGCATGTGCTAGACACCGTCATTTTGGAGCTGCCCGCGGGCACGCGTGGCTGGGATGAGCCGTGGCTCACCTGCGCTCAGCGTGAACTGCGCGAAGAAACGGGCCACCGTGCCGAAACCTTTACCTCACTGGGCCAAGTTTGGCCCGCCCCTGGCCTCTCTGATGAGCTGATGCAGCTCTACCTGGCCGAAGAGCTCACCCCCGCGCCGCTGCCTGGCGACGAAGACGAAGCGATTGAAGTGGTGCCCATGCCGCTGACTGAACTGGAAACGATGGCCTGGGACGGCCGTTTGCTGGATGCCAAAAGTATCGTCGCCATCTTGCGGGCTGTGCATCTGCTGGCTCAGCGGTAACCCCTACGGCAATTTGCCGCCTGATTTCTCCCTTTTGCCCAAATGAATAGCTCCTGCGTACTAGGGTCGTAAGCCTCCTTGTAAGTGCCCCTGTAAGCGCTTCATCCTACGATCGCACTCTATGAAGAATCGCAAAGCACAAGCAGCAACGAATACGACAACTGTCTCTGCTGAGGCCCCAATTGTTGTGATTGGTGGCGGACCGGCAGGGCTTACGGCCGCTTACGAGCTAACTCGGCAGCAAGAAAACGCCATCGTCCTGGAAAAGTACGACAAAGTTGGTGGTATTGCCCGCACCGAAAATTATCGCGGCTACCATTTTGATATGGGGGGCCATCGCTTTTACACTAAATCTGCCCCGGTGCAGCAAATGTGGCAGGAAGTACTGGGTGATGACTTTTTGCGCCGCCCGCGCCTATCGCGCATTTTTTACCAAAACAAATATTTCCACTACCCTCTGAAACCATTTAATGCGCTGCTTGGTTTAGGCCCCATTGAAGGCGTGCGCATCGTTGCTAGCTACCTTCGCTGGCATCTCTTTCCCTACAAAGAAGAAGAGACCTTTGAACAGTGGGTGACCAATCGTTTTGGCAAGCGGCTGTTTGAAACGTTTTTCAAGTCCTATACCGAAAAGGTGTGGGGCATTCCTTGCAATGAGTTGAAGGCCGAATGGGCTGCCCAACGCATTAAGGATTTGTCGCTCAAAACGGCCATCACGGCCATGTTCCTCAAGCCGCAAGAGACAATCAAGACGCTCATTGAGGAGTTTGATTATCCACGCCGGGGGCCAGGCATGTTGTGGACGGCCGTTCAGGACCGCATTGTTGAACAAGGTGGGCAGGTGCAGCTAAACAGCAATGTGGTTGGTATCCACCGAGAAGGTCAGCGCATCACTGGGGTGACTGTGGAGCAAAACGGCCGTACCGAATTTGTGCCGGGCCGCAGCTTCATTTCTAGTATGCCGCTGGCTCAACTGATCCAATGGCTCGATCCGCCTCCGCCGTCACATGTGCTGGAAGCGGCTAATCAATTGGACTACCGGGACTTTCTCACCGTTTGCCTCATCATCAAAAAGCCCAATCTCTTCCCTGATAATTGGATTTATATTCATGATCCCAGCGTGCAGGTGGGGCGTATCCAAAACTTTAAGAATTGGAGCGCTGACATGGTGCCAGATTTGGCCACCACCAGTCTGGGTCTGGAATATTTTTGCAACGAAGGGGACGATATCTGGAACATGCCCGATGCCGATCTGATTGCCCTGGGTACGCGCGAAATTAGCAAGATTGGTCTGGCTCAGTCTGAAGATGTGGTGGATGGGGCTGTTTTCCGCGTAGAAAAATCGTACCCGGTGTACGATTCCGATTACGAAACAAGTCTGGACGTGCTAAAGGCGTATGTGGCCACGCTGGAAAATTTGCAAACGATTGGCCGCAACGGCCTGCACCGCTACAACAACCAGGATCATGCGATGCTCACCGGGATGATGGCGGTGCGCAACTTGCTGTACGGCGAGACAAATGACTTGTGGCAAGTAAATGCCGAGCAGGAATATTTGGAAGAGCTGGTGCTTGATGCCCCCACAGAGTCAGAGCGCCTTTTGGATGTGCTGGATGGCGCGGTGCCCAAGCTGGACCCGCTTTCGTTGGGGATGTCGCTGGGGGTGGTGATTGGCCTGGCTTTTCTGGCAACAACGCTGTTTGTTCTGCTGCGTGGTGGTGACATTGGGACCACGATGACGCTGTTGAGTCAGTTTTACCCAGGCTACACGGTAACGGCCGTTGGATCACTGGTTGGCCTGGGATATGGATTTTTTACGGGGTTTAGCCTGGGGTGGGGCTATGCTTTTCTGCGTAATGCGACAACGGCCGTATATCTGGTGAGCCTGCATCGTTCGGCGCAGCAAAGCGTGATGCGCCAATTTTTTGAGTACATTTAGCCCATTTATCCCTCTCATTTAGCAAGAGTTGTTGCCAAAACCAGCAAAATTGGTTAATACTGATATTAGCTTGCTGAGAAATGGGTGAGAGGAGAAACGGCCGTAAGCCCCAGGCACGAAAAGCTTACGTTTATTCCTCTCTACTCGACACAACAATTTATGATTACCGTGAACTTTTTGGGTTTGTATCGTCTGTCAGCTAATGGCTGAACATTGTCATATCAAGCGCCAAAAAGTTTTTTTTATGAAATGTCAGAAAACAAGCCAACCCTGGAAAAAATCATCATGACCCGGCTTACACGGATGAATGCCGTGGTTTCTGGTCTGGTGACAGGGGTGATTTTTGGTCTGATCATTTTTATTGCAACCAACTGGCTGCTGCTCAAAGGTGGCGAGCCGATTGGCCCCCATTTGGCCTTGTTAGGCCAATTTTTTATGGGTTACACCGTGAGCTTTTGGGGCAGCCTGCTTGGTTTCTTGTATGGGTTTGTGACGGGCTTTATTTTGGGAAGCGCTGTAGCTGTTTTGTACAATTTCTTCCTCAAGCTGCGCCACAACCAGTGAGTTTGATGATTATGAAACCGATGATTTCTGTGATTATTCCGGTGTACAACGGAGGTGCCTTGTTCGACCGGTGTCTGACAGCTTTGCAGCAAACGCTGTATCAGCCGTGGGAATGTATTGTGGTGGAAGATGGCTCCACTGATGACACCGTTGAGATTGCCTACAAACATGGCGTGCGTTTGGTAAGTGGTTTGCAGCGTCGTCTAGGTCCAGCGCAGGCGCGCAATATTGGTGCCCAGGTGGCCAAAGGCGACATTCTCTTTTTTGTAGATGCCGATGTGTTGGTGCAGCCGGGCACGGTGGGTCATGTGGCCGCCACCATGCAGGCTAATCCAGAGCTGGCCGCCTGTTTTGGTTCTTATGATGATCAGCCGCTTGCTCCTAACTTCCTCTCGCAGTATCGCAATTTGCTGCATCACTACGTGCATCAGACGGGCAAAATGGAGGCTTCGACGTTTTGGAGCGGCTGCGGCGCTATTCGGCGCTCTGTGTTTTTGGCATTGGGGGGCTTTAACGAAAGTCTCTATGACCGGCCGAGTATCGAGGATATTGAGTTGGGTTATCGTTTGCAGGCAGCGGGGCACCGGGTGCATCTGGAAAAGCTGCTCCAGGTGAAGCATATGAAGCGGTGGACACCGCGCCAAATGCTCATCACAGATGTGCGCGACCGGGCACTGCCGTGGACGCGCCTCATTTTACAGGGTGGTGGTGCGCCCAATGACCTCAACCTGAATTTTAAGCAGCGGTTGAGTACGGCCGTTGCCTTTGGCACAATTTTTGGTTTGTTACTGCTGCCATTTACGGGCTGGGCGTGGCTGTTATTGTTCTTTCTCGCCCTGCAACTCGTCTGGCTGAACCGGTCATTTTACCAGTTTCTCTACCAGAAACGGGGGCTGCGCTTCACTCTGATGGCTTTGCCATGGCATTGGCTGTACTTTATTTACAGCGGCGCCTCGTTTGTGGTGGGGCTGGTGTTGTTCCGGTTGGGCTGGATGGAGCAAGTGATGGTGAAGGGTATACGGCCGTTAGCCGTTCCGCCGCCCGTTACCAAACCGCAAACATCTGTGGAATGACCCAACTCCCATTCGCCCAAATCCCCATTTTGCAATAAGCTATTCCCCACAAAAAGAAGCAAACAGCTGCGCGGGTCACTCGGCAGACTGAATAAAACGGCATTGGAGCAACAGATGAGTAAAAGCAACGCGCTGCGGCAGCAAATTCTGGCGCTGGTTCAAGAATATTATGAGGCGGAACATAGCTCGGCGACCTTCTCGCCGGGGGAGTCCGTTGTGCCCGTGTCTGGGCGGATGTTTGATGCCGCCGAGATGGTAAACCTGGTCGATTCATCGCTGGAGTTTTGGCTGACCACCGGCCGGTACGCGGAGCAGTTTGAGCGCGAATTTGCCCACTGGATGGGTGTGCGTCACGCGATTCTTTGCAATTCGGGCTCATCAGCCAACTTGCTGGCTTTGTCGGCTCTCACTTCACCCAAGCTGGGCGAACGGCAGCTTCTGCCGGGTGACGAGGTGATTACCGTCGCTGCCGGATTTCCCACTACGGTAAACCCGATTGTGCAAAATCATCTCACGCCGGTTTTTTTGGACATTGAGCTGGGTACCTACAACGTGAATGTGGATCTGTTGGAAGCGGCCGTTTCTTCCCGCACCAAAGCCATCATGATTGCCCACACGCTGGGGAACCCGTTTAACCTGGATGCCGTGCTGGAGGTGGCTAACAAGCACAACCTGTGGCTGATTGAAGACAATTGTGATGCGGTGGGGGCGACGTATAACGGCCGTCTCACCGGTTCATTTGGTCATCTGTCCACCGTCAGTTTTTACCCGGCACATCACATCACGATGGGCGAGGGAGGCTGCGTGCTGACACGCCACAGCCAGCTCAAAAAGCTGGTGGAATCCTTCCGCGATTGGGGTCGCGATTGTTGGTGCGATCCCGGTGTAGCCAACACCTGCGGCACGCGCTTCGACTGGCAATTGGGCGACTTGCCCGAAGGTTACGACCACAAATACATCTATTCCCACATTGGCTACAACTTGAAAATGACCGACATGCAAGCGGCCGTTGGCGTGGCCCAATTGGAAAAGCTGCCCACGTTTATCGAGATACGCAAGCGCAACTGGCAGCTGTTGCATGATGGCTTGAAACCGTATGAAGAGTTCTTCATTTTGCCCGAGCCAACGCCAAACAGCGATCCCAGCTGGTTTGGTTTTCTGCTAAGCGTGCGCCCCGATGCGCCCTTCACCCGCAACGAGCTGGTGCAATTTTTAGAGGCCAACCAGGTGGCGACTCGCCTGCTGTTTAGTGGTAACATCACTCGCCAGCCAGCCTTCCAAAATGTGAATTATCGAGTAGTGGGCGACCTGACACAGACGGACCTGGTAATGAACCATACCTTCTGGATTGGCGTTTACCCGCGCATTACGCCCGAGATGATCGACTACGTTTTGAATGTTTTTGCCCGGTTTTTGGAAAGTGTGAAGGTGAAAAGATAAATCGAGCTTTGAAGAACAAAGTTGAGAATGAAGCCAGTGAATGATTTACTAAATTCTCCCCAGATGATTTGGCTTCTTGTTTTCACAATTTTTTTAGGAACGGCCGTATGGGCCTACCGCCATCTACGCTCCTATCGCAAACTGGTCAATACTGAACTAACTAAGCAAGGACATACACTCGTTTCTGTTGAAACACCCCCCGCTTATGACACTGGCCCATTTCCTAAAATAGAAGGTCCGTACTTGCAGCGTCGCAGTGCGACGATTTTAGGGATTTCCGGGCAATGGAACACGTATCGGATTGTGCGCTATGCCGACCCAAGCGGCACAGAAAAATCGGCCTGGGTCCGGCTGCGTTATGAAGCATTCCGCCTCAAAGACATCACCTGGAAGCCCAAGATTGCACCAAGCACCGAAAATGATTTCCCTTGAAACGCCAGAATAGGTGTCCTCGTCAGGCGCGGCTGCTAGGAAAATCAGGATGCGCTAGTCGTCATCTTCCTCGTCGTCTTCGCCAAATTTGTTGAGGTCCTCGGCTAGTTGGAGCAGGCGAGCCTGCACTGCCTGGTGCACCGTGCCTTCGGGGTAGCTGCCGTCTTTTTGCCGCTCGCCAGCAGGTAGCCCCATGAGCAGTTCAATCCCCTCGTTGAGCGTTTTCACAGGCCAGATGTGGAATTTGCCATCGGCAACGGCCGTTACGACCCGTTCGTGCAGCATCAAATTGTCAATATTGCTGGCGGGAATCAACACACCCTGGTTGCCCGTTAGCCCCCGCGCTTCACACAGCCGGAAAAAGCCTTCGATTTTCTCGTTAACGCCGCCGATAGGCTGAATTTCGCCTCGCTGGTTCACCGAACCAGTAACGGCCAACGACTGCTTGATCGGAATTTCGCTGAGGCTGGAGAGTAGGGCGTACAGTTCCGTCGATGAGGCACTGTCGCCGTCGATGCCGCCATAATTTTGCTCAAAGGTCAGGCTGGCGGTGAGCGACAGCGGCTGGTGCTGGGCGTAGGTGCCGCCCAGGTAGCCATTAAGCGTCAGCACACCTTTTTCGTGGATAGGTCCGGCCATTTCGGTTTCGCGCTCGATGTGAATAACGCCATCGTCGCCCATGAAGGTGCGGGCAGTGATGCGCCCCGGCTGGCCAAACGAGTAATCGCCCGTGTCAATCACCGATAGGCCATTCACCTGCCCCACGACGCTGCCGTCGGTGGCAATAAAGATTGTTTCATCCAAAAACTGCTCGAAGATGTGTTCCTCTAACTGGTTGGCTCGCTCGGTGCGTTCCGTCAGGGCTTGCTGCACATCGTCGGCGGTAACATCGTTACGGCCGTTTACCCCCGCCCAGTAACTTGATTCCCGCACCAGATCAGCAATCATGCCAAACAACGTGCTGAGCTTGCGCTTGTCTTCCGCCAGCCGTGAGCCAAACTCGACCACTTTGGCAACGGCCGTTGCGTCAAAATGGCGCAATCCTTCCTGGTGGCAGCGGCTGGCAATGAAATTGGCATAGGCCAGCTCGGCGTCACCGTCGCGCGGCATCACCGAATCAAAATCGGCCCGCACCTTGAACAGCATCTGGAAATCTTCATCCTGTTCAAACAGACCATAATACAGCCCCACGCTGCCCGTCATGATAATTTTTACCCGCAGCGGAATGGGCTCCGGGTCCAGCGTTTTGGCCAAAACTTGCCCATTGCTCATCATGCCCGTGGGCTGCATCAAAATTTTCTCGGCCTTGATGGCTCGCTTGAGCGCCTCCCAGGCGTCGCCGTGTTTGAGCAAATCGTGGGCGTTGAGGATGAGGTACCCGCCGTTGGCCCGGTGCAGACTACCCCACTTGATGTTGGTGAAATGGGTCGTCAGCAGGCCGTCGCGCATTTCATATTCCAGCCGTCCAAACAAGTTGGTGTAGGTCGGATTGGCCTCCACGATGACCGGCGCGCCCTTGGTCTCGGCGTTGTTGACCAGCACATTTACTTCGTAACGGCTGAGATCAATTTCCTCAGGGCTGTCCATATCCACTGGCGAGGTGAAGTCATCGATCTGGTTCAGCACGTCAGCGTGCACCTCGGTGAGATAAACGCACATCTCTTCGTCATTGGCGTAGGCTGTTTTCAGATCATCGAAGTGGTGCTGTACGGCCGTTTGCGCCACATCTCGGTCAACCTGCTTCATCGTCTGACGGGCTTTCAGTTCCAACTCGTGAATCCGGTACGCCACCTCTTCTAGTTCCGCAGTCAGCTTTTGCGCCTGCTGTTCCATCTCTTGCCGTGCTTCCAGAGGTAGCTGCTGCACCTGCTCTGGGCTCATCTGCTGCCCGTTTTGGATAGGCACAATGGCAAAGCCCGATGCCGTTTGCACCAGGCCAAAGTTGGCGGCAGCGGCCTCTTGCTGCAAGGCTTGCAGGAGCGTGCTGCGGGCCTGCTCAAACTCGCTCTGAACGGCCGTAATCGTTTCGCGGTAAGAATCGGTATCAAATGCCTGAGGCAAATCCTGGCGCAGGTCGGCAATGAGGCGGGACATGCGTGTCTTAAACTGCACACCTTGTCCGGCGGGCAGCTCAATGGCCCGTGGCTGGTGGGGGATGGCAAAGTTGTGTACGTAAATCCAGTCGCTGGGCACCGGCAAACTGCGCGTTTGCTCGTACAAAAAGTGCTCGATGGCCGTGGCCCGACCGGTGCCGTTGGCCCCTAAGGCGTAAATGTTGTAGCCGTGGCTGGTAATGCCAATGCCAAAGGCAATCGAGCGCGTGCCGCGTGGCTGGCCAATAATTTGGGTTTCGGCCTGGAGTTCGGCCGTGCTTTTGAAGGTAAAGGTTTCGGGATGGCAAATCTGGCGTAATTTGTCGGGGGTCAGGTCAGAAACGGCCGTTTTCCCTGCCGTTGTTTTTCTTTTGGACATTCAAGTCTCCACAATAATCGATCTTGTCAAAAAAGTGGGTGCATTATAGTGGAAACCAGTCCATCTTGTCGATGAAACCAGCAAGCAATCAGCAATTACCAATATGGCAATTTTGTAACGGCGCGACAGGCGGGAGATAGGGCCAAAGCCTTTCCTCCCGCATATCCCGCCTGCTCTCTCAACGCTTATGGCGATTCAATCACCTTATTCTTCTGGCAGCTTCATCGTGGCGACCAGTTCAGGTTCGCGCTCCATGAGCAAATTGCCAGCCAGGCGGCAGCCTGCGTACAAAATGCCAAAGCCATACACCAGGCTGAAGATCGCGCCAACAAAACCTAGCCAGGGCAGGTTGAAGAAAAAGGCCGAGCCTAACATAGCGGCGGCGGGTAAATTCACCACGATGATGCTGATGGGAATCACCGTTACAACGGCACAGCCGGTTTTGAAGTTACCGCCCGACTGAAACGTCCCGCGCGTGCGCTTTGCTTCCAGGTTGATGGGAATTGGGAAGAGTACGGAACCAACGGCCGTTACCGCCATCGCCGAAATGCCCATACCCAAACCCGTAGCCATTCCGGCTATTGTCAGCCAATCGCGCAGGATTGTTGTCACGGCCCCACTGACGATCAGGTAGGGGATGCCGGCAATGAGCAAAAAGACCAGCCCTTTGGCCCAGAACAACCGCCAGCGCGGCTGCGGCGTCAGCAGCAGCGCTGGCAGGCCGCGCCCTTCCCAGGCCAGCATATTTTGCGACGTAGACCAGAACAAAAAGAGGGCATAAAACGGCAGCGACAGGCCAAACCAACGCGGGATTGAGGAAACACCACCTGAAAAAT
The DNA here is from genome assembly GCA_020634435.1 of Ardenticatenaceae bacterium. Lineage (GTDB taxonomy): Bacteria > Chloroflexota > Anaerolineae > Promineifilales > Promineifilaceae > Leptofilum. Next base: position 786,052 of record JACKBS010000005.1, read on the forward strand.
CGGCCGAGTACAGGAACGGCCCCATCATAAACACGGGCAGGAGCAATCCTTGCACCAGACCCACGCGCCGCTGCGGAATACGCCAGGCAGAGCGCAGCTCCTTGCCAACCAATGCCGCCAGGTCAGCTGGCAGCATGTCTAGCAGCGAGCGGCGATTGGCTTTTGGGGCGACGCGCTTCTCTTTTTCTTCCGCAGGCCGTCCGCCGATGATGAAGCCGCCACCGGTGGCCAGCCGGTTCAGCAGTTGGAACCAGACCCAGGTAAGCACCGCCAGCAAAACGGCCGAATACAGCAACCAGAGAACGGCCGTTTCCCAAGACCCCGCCAAGGCTTGCTGCACGGCTCTGGCCGGTGCGCCCGTTGGGAACCATTGCAAAATATTCAGCGGCTGCCAGTTGGCAAATGCCTGCGAAAACGCCTCCTCTTCTTGCAGCGAAAGCGAATCGGTGAAGCGCTCGATGCCACGTTGGAAGGCCAGATTGATGAAGTAGCAGGAACTACCAATCAGGGAAAAGAAGACGATGGCGATGTCGCGGAAGCGGCGGCTTTGCAAAATGCCACCAATCGACACGGTGATAAACTGGCCAATTAGCACCATGTGGCCGTAGCTGAGCAAAATGGCCAAAATCGCTATGGGGAAGGCGCGGCTAAAGCCAAATCCGACAAACACCGAGAAGAAGAGCGGCAGCATCAGGTACGTCGGGTAGTCGAACAGCGTGCCCAGCAGCGTGCTAAATATGAGATCGCGCCGGGAAATGGGGAAGATGAGCAGGTGGGTGATGTCGGCGCTTTCGTTTAGCGAGGTGGCAACAATGGGAAAGACGAGCCAGATGAACCACATGCCGACCAGAACGCCGCCCAATAGGGCCGTGGGCCATTGGTCTTCCAGGCTAACGTAGCCAACGGCCGTTCCATACGCCGCGCCTATAATCATCGGGCCAAACACCAGGATGATTACAAGCGCCCCGATGATGCGGCCTCTTTCGCGGGTGAATTGGCGCAGCGTTAGCTTGCCACGCAGCCGCAGCAGCGTGCCCAACTGTGAACGAGGTGGGTTTGTCTCGCCTAGCGCAGCCATGATAGCCTGCCTTCGGCTTCCAAATCGCTGGAAGCGCCTACGGCCCGCAGGAAAATTTCTTCCAGCGTGGTTTCGTCGCCCGTTTCGGCCTGGCGGCGCAATTCTTCCATGCTGCCCTGGGCCACGAGACGGCCGTTAGCAATCACCGCCACCCGCGTACACAGCCGTTCCACCACTTCCAAAATATGCGACGAGAAGAAAATCGTGGTGCCGTGCTCGCGCAGCCGCCCCAACACGTCGCGGATGATGCGACCAGAGATGGCGTCGATGCCTTCAAATGGCTCATCCAGGAACAAGACACGCGGCGCGTGAATGATCGCCGCGGCCAGCGCCGTCTTTTTCCGCATCCCGTGTGAATAATCCACAATCAGCTTGTCTGCGTCATCGGTGAGGGTTAGCAGGTCTAGCAGTTCTTCCGTGCGCTGCTCCACTTCGGCTTTGGGCACGCCGTACATGGTGCCAGAAAAGCGAATGTATTCCCGCGCCGTAAGCCGCTGGTACAGCTGCATGCCTTCGGGCAGCACGCCGATGCGTGCCTTGGCCGCCAGCGGGTCCTGCCAGATGTCGATGCCGTCGATGAGGGCGGTGCCGCTGGTGGGGCGCAGCAGGCCCACCAGCATGTTGATGGTGGTGCTTTTGCCTGCGCCGTTTGGCCCCAAAAAGCCGAAAAATTCTCCAGTAGAGACGGTGAGGTCGAGGTTGTCTACGGCTACTTTCTTGTCAAACTGGCGGGTCAGCCCCCGCGTTTCTATGGCCCAACTGTTCATTTGCGTCTCCTGATTACCAGGTTTTCTGGAATGGCGGGGAGTTGCGTGGGTAGTGAAAAGTAATAAGTAAAAAGTGAAAAGCGATTTCTTTTTACTTTTCACTTTTTACTGATGGTTGTCTCGTTCCCCGCATGATGCAATCATACCATATTTTATAAGGACCTTTACGGGAAATGCGTCGTGTGGTCGCTGAGAATGGGCAACAAAAAAGGGACGGCCGTTTGCAAACGGCCGTCCCGCATTTTCTAGATGATGGTTTGTGAAGCGGATTAGCCAGCCTGGGCCGAAGTGCTCCGGGGGGCGGTGCGCGGCAGCTGCTGCCGTACGAGGGCGAACACGATGACGCCGCAGTAAGCAATGTAGGCCAGCACTTCCGTCAGGGACGGGTTGCCGTTGTAGCCAAACAGCACCTTCATGATTTCCCCGGCAAAGCTGTTTTCATCCAGCAGCCAGTTAATATCCCAGACATGTTCGATGATGGGCGGGATGATCATCACTTCGTTCAGCTCATGTACGCCGTGGGCGACGAGCCCAGCAGCAAAAATGATAAGCATGATATTGGTGATGAGGAAGAAGCGGCGCAAATTGAGCTTGATGAGGCTGGAAAACAGCAGCCAGGCCAGTACGGCGCTGCCCGCCAGGCCAATCACTGCGCCGATCAGCGTCGTCAGCCCACCAGAGGCCAGTGAGGTAGCGGTGAGGAACAAGGCCAGCTCCACACCTTCACGGACGACGGCAAAGAAGGCGACCAGGAAAACGGCTCGCTTGCTTTGCTGCACCGTGGCATGGCGCACTTCGGATTCAATGTTGGCGTTGAGGTTACGGCCGTTTCGCGCCATCCAAAAAATCATCCAGGTCAAAATGCCCGCCGCCAGCAGCATGGTGATGCCTTCAAAGATCGCTTCACCAGCGCCTTCAAACGCAATGCCCATCAGTTGGAAAACAATGGCCACCAGCAAGCTGACGCCCGCCGCCGAGGCTGCACCCAGCCAGACAAGCGATTTCAGGTCGGTGCGGTTGAATTTTTTTAATGCGCCTAAAACGATGCCAATAATCAGGGCAGCTTCCAGGCCTTCACGTAAGGTCAGTAAAATCGAAGGAATCATTTGTGTTTACTCCAAAATATACAGCGAATTAGTTTCATTATCGGGGACAGCGAAGGAGAAAACAAGGCAAGGGGTTCATTTTTGGGTTAACAGCTGATCACCTAAATTAAAACTTAGGTCAAATCAAAGGTGATACGACGATCATTTTAAACTTAACCGTGGTTAATAAATTAGCGGAATGACCAAGGGGAAACGGCCGTATTTCACCTCAAGCGCCCCGCCGGATGTTGTATAATTTTTTTGTGATCACAACGCAGCAGATTTTTCTATTTGGCGAATTTAGAACAGAGCCAGCAATGAAATTTTTTGGCCGCAATGCGCAGCGCCTGCTCGTGTTTCTGCTGCTGCGGCCTGGCCAGCCCCTTTCCCGCGATCGGTTGGCCAGTGAGTTGTGGCCTGAAGACCCGCCCGCACACGGCCGTCGCCTGTTGTCCGATGCGCTTTATCGGCTGCGCCAAACCATTCCCGAACAATGGCTTCACGTCCAAACCGATGCGCTCACCCTACACAAACAGCCTGATTTGTGGGTAGATGTGTGGGCCTTTCAGCAGTTCGCCCAGGCCGACGAGGAAGCCCATCTGGCTGAAGCGGCAGCCCTCTACCAGGGCGATCTGGTGCCTGATTTTGAAGATGCGTGGCTGCTGCCCTGGCGTGAACAGCTGCGGGAAGTGGGTACGGCCGTTCTCCACAAACTAGCCACAATTGCTGAAAACCAGCGCCACTTTGCCCAAGCCCAGCAGCAATACGAGCGCTTACTGGCTCTGGATGAGCTCAATGAACCTGCCCACTGCGGCCGATTGCGCTGCCTGGCCGGGCAGGGCAACCTCAAAGAAGCCATCGCCGCCCACGACGCGTTTGCCCAACTGCTGCGGCAAGAGATGCATCTCCCCCCCGCCCCGGACACGCAAAAATTGGCTCAGCAACTGCAAGCCGAATGGGAGCTGCAAAAACAGACGCTCGTCGAGCCCAACCAAACCCCGTTTGTGGGGCGCGTGGCCGAGCGCAACCAACTTTTGTCTCGTCTGGATGAAGCTCACGCGGGGCGTGGTGGATTGGTCATTCTGCTGGGCGAAGCGGGCATGGGCAAAACGCGTCTGCTGGAATCGTTGGCTCAGTCGGCCAACTGGCGCGGCTGGCAAGTGGCCTGGGGCACAAGTGAAGAGTTTGCCCTGCCCGCGCCGTACGCACCGCTGATGGATGCCTTGGCAGCGGCCCTGCCCCAGCCCCGCGTGCAGCAGCTGATCCGCCTGGTGCCAGGCTGGTGGCTGGCTTTTCTAGCCCGATTGCTGCCCGATCTGGCAACTCAAATCAAGCTGCCAAACTTGCCAGAAGGCGTAGGCGGGCAGACCGAGGCAGATCTGCCGCGTGCGTTGCAAGCGATTTTGTCTGGCTTGCAGCAAATTGCTCCCCACCTGCTGCTGCTGGACGATGTACAGTGGGCCGATCCGGCGATTTGGTCGCTGTTAACGGCGCTTCAACCGGCCCTCAATGACCTGTCTCTGCTGATTGTGGTGAGCGGACGGGCCAATTCGCTGAAGCGGCAAGAGGTCGCCTTGCAAGCCATTCGCACCTGGGAACAGGCCGGGGCGACGGTGCTGCACCTGGAAGGCTTGCCGCCGCAAATGCTGGCAGATTTGGCCAAAGCAGCCGGGCAAGCACGATTATCGCCAGCCGATCTGGCCCATTTGCACAAGGTGAGCGGCGGCAATCCGCTGCTGGCGTTGAATGTGCTGGGGCAGTCGGAGCCGATTACGGCCGTTGCCCACCCACAACTTTTAGACATGCAGCGACATCGTCTGGCCGCTTTGGACGATGCCACCTTGCTCGGCTTGCAAGCTGCCGCTATTTTGGGCTACCGCTTTGATTATGCGCTGTGGGAATCCATCGTCACCGGCATTGGCGAGGGTGAACTGCCCGTCCTGGCGGGGGAACTGGAGCAGCGTCGCTTTCTGATTTTGGAACAGCAAGGCTATCGCTTCCCACACGATACGCTGCGCGCCTGCGTCTACGAAGACATCCCTGCGCAACGGCGGCAGCTGCTGCACCAGCGGGCGCTGGTCGCCTGCGCTGAATTTGAGCCGAGGGCCACCCAATCGCTGCTAAATCATGCGGTGCAGGGGAAGGTGGATACGGCCGTTGCTCGTTACGCCCATCAAGCCGGGCAAGAAGCGCTAGACCGTTTTGCTTATCGGGAGGCAATTGCTCATTTTTCACAGACTATCGAAACGGTTGCCGCCGATGACCAAGCCCTGTGCCATAGTGCCCTGGTAGGCCGTGCCAAAGCGTACGCCAAACTGTCTGAGCAAGAGCTGCTGGCACAAGATTTGCAGCAGCTACAGGTGCTCAATGAGCAGTTGCCCGCCGCAGAATTCCAAATTCCCGTTCTGAAAATGCAGGCAGAATTTGACTGGATCAATGGGGCACAAGCCAAAGCGGAACAGCTGGCCCAAAAAGGGTTGGCCCTGGCGCAGACGGTGGCGGATCGGCACAGTGAGGCGCTGTTTTTGGAAATGCTGGCCCGTGTTGCCCGCAATCAGGGCGACTATCGGCTTGCGCAGCAGTGGCTAGAGCAGGCGCGGGAACGATACGTGGCCGTCGGCGACCAATTTGGTCACGCGTCGGCGTTGGACAAGCTGGCGAACCTGGCTTACGAGGCGGGGCAGTTTGCGCAATCCGTAACGATGCACCAGCAGGCGGCGGCGATTTTCCGGCAGATGGGGGCGGTGCCTTACGAGGCGCGGACGCTCAGCGGCGAAGCGCTGGCGCAAAAAGCCCTCGGCAATTATGAACAAGCCCGGCAAACCCATCGCCGGACGCTGGAAATTGCGACCACGTTTGGTGATCGGCTGACGCAGTGGTCGCAGCTGGTGCTGTTGGGCAACATTGCCTTTGAGCTGGGGGATTATGCAACGGCCGTTTCCTGGTATCAACAAGCGCTCAATGCCAGCCGCGAAATCGACAATCCCCGCAGCGTAGCGATGACCCTAAACAACCTGGGCGAAGCGTACCGGGAGCAGGCCGCCTGGGAAGAGGCGCTGGATTATTACCATCAGGCACTGGCCCTGAACCGGGCCAAGGGCTTTGAGCGCAGCGAAGCCCACACGCTTAACGGCATCGGTCTGGCGCAGCTGGGGTTGGGACAGCTTACCGCGGCGCGGCAGTCATTTGAAGAAGCGCTCGCCTTGTGGCAGACGGTGGGGGAGCGGTTTAAACAGTCAGAAACGTTGGGCGGACTGGCGTTGGCCTCCCTGCGGGAAGCGGATCTGCCAGCCGCAGAAATGCAGTTGACCACCGCCTTCAAACTGCTAGAGGGGCCGCAGGTGCATCCGTTTTGGCGGCGTTGGGTTCATTTTGTGGCTTATCGGGTGTATGCGGCGAAGGGGGAGATGGAAACGGCCGTATCTCACCTAATTGGCGCCGTCCAGGCCGTGAACGAAATTGTGCGCAAACTACCTGCTGACGAGCGCGAAAATTATTGGGCAAACGTGCTCATCCATCAGCAAATCACCCAGGCGGTGCAGCAGCATTCAGAACAGCAAGAAGTACGTCTGGTTAAATCATCCGTACCGCTGGGCAGCGCCCTCACCGAGGCCGATTACAAAACGATCCGCTGGACGATCGCGCAGCCCACTGATACCCTGATTAACGCTCCGGTGGCCCGCCGCAGGCATATTTTGCAGCGCTTGCTCAGCGAAGCGGAAGCACAGGGTGCCGCCCCCACCGACGCGGACCTGGCCCAGGCGTTGGGCGTGAGCCGCCGCACCATTTTGCGCGACATGGATGCGCTGGCCGCCGAAAATCTGGCACTCCCCACGCGCGGTCGGGCCGGTTAAGGCAAAAGTTTTCCAGTTCCTTTTATTTCGCAGGGTGAATGGCACCTGTGCACCTGTGGGGTGTGATTAGATTTTGTGTAACGGCCGAGCTCGATGAGGGAACACCCAGTAATGGTCTTGCCACGGTTGCCTCTTTTGGGTACGCCTCTGTATCTTGTCAGCTAACTTCTCTGAATTGGCAACATCCGCTTCCGTCACAAGCTGAACTTGTGGGGTTTCGGCCTTTGACGATAGTCGGCTCTCATGTTTGGTCGTCAGAAAATGAGCCTGAATCACTTGCCAAGAAGCAGACCAGCGCTTGTTACAGATGGCCATTCGCAAGGCCAGCATGGGATTGAGGCTTTCATCGGCCCAGCGCATCCCTGCCTGTTTCATCCGCCGTTGCATCACCACTTTATGTCCAGACTCCACCATCCCGGACCCAATAGGAATCCCGTTTTTTCGGAAATGGGGATAATCTATCATTGTTTGCCGCCGCTCAAGATAGCGAATGGCGGCTTCCATTTCATCAGCTGCCGGGTGGGTTTGGTTTTGTGTCCAGAGAAAACGCAACGCATTAAGCGTTTGTTGCGGCGCTTTGGTGCCTAACTGCTTAGACATCTTGGCATACCATTGTTGGAAATGGTCACTTTCGGCCCCGTAGAGCGCTTTGCCAATCGTGGCCACATACCCTTGGGCATGCGCAAAATCAATCACCCGCGTTGCGGTTGGGCAGTGATAGTCGATGAAGGCTTGTATCCAGACAGCGCCATCATTCACCGCGACCACCTTTTCCGCATGCTCTCCCCCGCGTCGATGCCACTCCACAATCGCTTTGTTGCTAAACGGGTCTGCCTTATCGGCACTCGAAAAGTAACTCACTTTTTCTGTCCGGGTCACCACTTCCTGGCGCTTGGGGTCCCATTTTGTCTCGAATTCACCGAACGCCACTGTCTTTATCTCGCGCCACGCCCCATTTTTTAGCTGTACCATCGCCCCATCGGCACTCAAGACGAGCTGTTTGGGGGTTGCCTTGGCGGTGGGTGCTTCTTTTTGCAGCCGCTCCATTTCTTTTTCAATCAGGTGGTCGGCGATGCGCCCGGCACGCAGGGTGATTTCGCGAACGCTGGCCACTGAGATAGCGATACCCCACATCATGGCTAACTCTTCTTGCGCTTCTGCATAAGGTAACCGACTGCCTAATCGCGCCACGGCTTCTTGCACTTGCGGCGTGTAGGCCCCTCGCATCAAGCCCAGTTTTTCATCCAGGGGGAAAAAGCGTCATGCCACATTCATGACACCTCATTTGCTCCCGAATAATTGTCACCTTATCGCCGTTTTTGGTTCGTAACGTTCGCTTTTTCTGACCGTTTTTCATCATCGGCTGGTCACAATTTGGACACACCATCCTGGCTTCCGGGTTCTCCCCTTCTCTAGCCATTTGTTCGAGCAATTGCTGCCGAATACCGGCTAACTCAGCGTCAATCGCTTCTTCCATCTGAGTCAAATCTGCATCCTTGTTTGCTGCTTCCCACTGGTTCAATCTGTTGAGCATGTCATCGAGTTCTTTTTTCATCTCCCCATTTTCTTCTACCGCTTCCCATTACACAACTTTTCATCACACCCGCACCTGTGTGTTGGATTTAGATTGAAAATTAATGGCGCTTCGGTTTAGGCAAGGTTCTTCCCATTGAACCCTTGCGGGATTCTTCACTTCGTTCAGAATGACATTTCGAGATGACCTGTCATGCTGAGGTCCCCCGAAGCATCCCGCCCGCTGGAGAATTTGCACAGCCTCAGTTTTAGTAAAGTTTTTGTCATTAGTTCCTTCGGGATTTCGCCGAATGCCTTGAAATGACAGCTTGCCAAAATAACTTTTTTAAACACTGATCAATCTGATACACATATTCGCTTGTCCTCATTAATTCCCAAAGCGTAACTTTCCTCTGTTTGTCACAAGACCATATCTTTTGTCCCTTACTCACGAGAGTTCAACGAGAGCTGCTTGTTATGCTGCCGGAAATCATCTTATTTCTTATGGAGGCAAGCATGAATAAGCGAGCAGTGAGTATCATTCTTTTAGCAATCGTTTTTTGTTTGGGGGTATTCGCCCTGAAAGGAGGTCGGCAGCTCCTGGCGGAGGTGGCCGATGTGAGCAGCGGCGCACCATCGCTCATTAGCTACCAGGGCTATCTGGCCGACAGCGGCGGTACCCCGTTGAGCAATGGCAATTACGCCATGAGTTTTGCCATCTACACGGCATCCAGCGGCGGCAGCAAAGTTTGGGAAGAATCCCAATCGAGCGTGGCCGTGGGTGGTGGTTATTTTTCGGTTTTGCTAGGCAGCGGCAGCTGCACCACGGGCTGTCCGTTGGGGGCCAGCACATTTAGCGGCACAACCCGTTACCTGCAAACCAGCGTCACCACGGGCAGCGGCACGACCACCTTCCCCCGGCAGCAGCTAGCGGCCGTTCCTTTTGCCCTGCAAGCCACCGAAGCCCAAACGATGGCCTGGTCTGGCTTAACCTCGGTACCCTCAGGCTTTGCCGATGGCACAGACGATGGAGCGACGTATCAGCACGTAGTGACCGTGGCCAAGAGCGGCGGCGACTTTACCTCAGTGGCCAGCGCGATGAACAGCATCACCGACTCTTCTTCGACCAATCGGTACCTGGTGCGAGTGATGCCCGGTGTCTATACGGAAACCAGCCTGGTAACGGTGAAATCGTATGTTCACGTACGCGGGTCGGGGCCAAACGCCACGGTGATTACCTCCAGCCGCAGCAGCAGCACGCCTAGCAATGCCTCGGCCACGGTAGATTTGTTGGATAACGGCCGTATTTCCAACATAACCGTGCGCAACACCGGCACCGGCACCTACGGCATCGCTCTTTACAGTGCCGAGACCAGCCGGGATGCCGTGGTGGATAACGTGGAAGCGGAGGCTATTGGGGCAGGCGGTACGGGGCATTATGCCGCTTACTGGAACGACGCCGAAGCGACGATTCGCAACAGCAGTTTGTTTGCTGGTGGGGCAGTGGGGTTTGGAACGGCCGTTAATGCTGGATTTGGTAGTGTCAATATCAGCGGCGGCTTTCCCCAGGCACTCATCGAGAACAGCAAGCTGATCGGCGGCAGCAACAATTTTAACGAGAACTGCAACGATCCCACGGGCACGGGCTTTGGCATGCAGCTGAGCAACTCCTCGCCGCAAGTGCGCTACAGCTACATTTGCGGCGGCCATCGCGGCATCGCTGTATACACCAACGGCAACGCAATCGTAGAGAGCAGCAGCCTGAAGGTTAGCACATCCGGCAGCGCCTTTTTGTTCGAGATTTCGGCCTCGGGCAGCATCTCGGTGGCCAACTCCGGCATTAGCTACCTGGGCAATAAGTTTACGGGGGCGGGCACCGGCCTACGTTGCGTGGGTAATTACAATCTGGGAACCTGGGCCGCTTTGAGCAATGGCACCACGGCTGCCGCTGCCTGTAACTAAGGCAAAGGAGCCAAATAACATGAAAGCTCGAAGCAAGAAGCAACTACTCATTTGGGGCTGCCTGACGCTTTTGCTACTGTTCTCGGTGGGATTGGCACTGGCAGGCGGCACCTTGACGGTACGCGACACCATAACAGGCGGAGGTGGACAGGTGAGCCAGAACGGACTGACTTTGCAAACGGCCGTTGGCCAGCCAGCCGTCGGAGCCGTACAAAATGGATCAACGCTGTGCAGCGGTTTCCTCTGCGACGCTGAAGCTCCAGGGACCACCAGTGGCAGCGGGAACAACCTGTATTTGCCGTTTATCGTTCGCTAGATTGAACCAGAATAGATTGACATAAAAAAGGCGAGGCGCTTTTGCACCTCGCCTTTTTCTTTTGTTTAGGCAGGTGTTAGTTGTTCAGGGTAATGATTTGTCGCTCCAGAGCAGCGGTAACGGCCGCCGTCCGATCGTCCACGCCCAGCTTGTTGAAGATGTGGATGAGATGCGTCTTCACGGTGGCCGTGCTGATGTGCAATTCCTTACCGATGGCCCGATTGCTGGCCCCTTTGGCCACCAGCTGCAATACCTCAATTTCGCGGGCGCTCAGGTTTTCTTCGGCGGGGGCACGCATGCGGGTCATGAGGCGGGCGGCGACGGCCGGGGCCAGCACTGATTCGCCGTTGGCGGCGGCGCGAATGGCGCGGTACAGCTCTTCGCGGGGGGTGTCTTTCAGAAGGTAGCCGGTGGCCCCCGCTTCGATAGCCCGCAAAATGTCGGCGTCGCTGTCGTAGGTGGTGAGGACGAGGATGTTGGCAGACGGCCGTTTCCCCTTTATCGCCCCAATCGCCGTCACCCCATCCATGCCCGGCATCCGCAAATCCATCAGGATCACATCCGGGATGTGCTCGGCATCCAGCCGCAGCGCTTCAGAGCCATCCGTCGCGGTGGCCACCACGTCAAAATCCGGCTGCCCGGCCAGCATCCCGGCCAGCCCTTCCCGCACTACGGGGTGATCGTCTACCAAAATCAAGCGTATTGTGTCCATTTTGTGTCCCATGTAGAGACGTTGCAATGCAACGTCTCTACGTGATTGGTATTGAAATAACCAGCGTTGTTCCACCGTCTGGTTCGCTTTCTAGCAGCAGTTCGCCGCCAAATTGGGCCGCCCGTTCGCGCATGGCTTGCAGGCCAAAGCCGCCGCCAAAGGGGGATGGCTTAGCCCCGTTCAGCCCCACGCCATCATCCTGCACATCCAGCAGCACCGTGTCGCCCATGTAGGAGAGCGTCACACTGACGGTTTGCGCCTGGGCGTGCTTGTGAATGTTGGCCAGCGCCTCTTGCGTGGCCCGCAGCAAGGTCACGTCCACATCGGGATGCAGTGGCAGCGGCGTGCCGGTGGTTTGCATATTGGCCGCGATGCCGTGCTGCTGGCTCCAGCGATCTACCGTGCGGGCCAGCGCGGCCGGCAGCGAATTATTTTCCAAGGATTCCGGGCGCAAATCGGCTACCACGCGGCGGGCTTCCTGCAAATTATGCCGCGCTGTTTCTTTGGCCTGCTGGATTTGATGGGCCGTTTCGCTGGCTGGCTCAGAAATCGTCTGTTCGGCCGTTTCCAGATGCATGATGATACTGATGAAGCCCTGAGCCAACGTGTCATGAATCTCGTGAGCCAGGCGCTGCCGCTCGGCCAGCACGCCTGCCCTGCGTTCCGCCTCGGCTAGCTCAGCCTGCGTCTCTTGAAGCTGGTCTAGCAGCAAACGCCGCTCCTCGCCTTTACGGATGATGGCATGAATCCAGGCCCCCAGCACCACGCTGGCCAGGCCCATCAGCAAATAAATCAAGCCAAGCTGCCAGGAAAAGTCGCTGCCAGAGCCAATCGTCTCGTTATAGGCCATGAGTCCAGCGACCACAATGGCCCCTACCGAGGCGTATCGCAGTGGCAAGGCAACGTAAATTTGGCTAAAGAGACCGAATAGCACCAGGTAGTAAAGTGGGCTGATACGGACAAGCATATACCAGGCGATGATGCTGAAAATAATGTAAGGGAGCGCAAACCGCAGCGGGGCACGGCCGTTTTCAGACTGGTAACCCACTCCTTGCACAACTAGATGGATGAAAAGGACGAGCAGGCAAAGCGTTAGCCCCAGAACTCGCTGGTTTTGGCTCTGATCCTCAATTTGCCAACCGATGATGGCGGCAACGGCCGTTGCCAACACAAACAGCGCCGACCACAACACCTGGAACCGCCGCCAGAAATGGCTATGCTGTTCCCCATCTGCCTGAACGCGGGCGAGAACATCGCTCATTTGCCAGACCCTCCATCTGCCAACGGCAGCGAAATCGAAAGCGTTGTGCCCTCGCCTGGTTCACTTTCCACAAACAGTTCGCCGCCCAATTGGGCCACGCGCTCGCGCATGGCTACCAGACCGAAACCGCCGCTGGTCAGGCCGTCGGGCGTGGTTGCCTGCTGCGGCAAGCCGACACCATCGTCTTCCACATCCAAAATGACTGTATCGCCCAGGTAGGAGAGGGTGATGCAGGCGGCGGTGGCCTGGGCATGTTTGCGCACGTTGGCCAGCGCCTCCTGGCTGCTGCGCAGCAGGGTCACTTCCACCTGGGGATGCAGCGGCTGGATGTCGCCCGTCACTTTGAATTCCGCATCCACGCCGCTGTGGGCCGACCACTGTTCCACGACACGGCCGATTGCTTGATCAAACGGGGTGCTTTCCAGCAGTTCCGGGCGCAAATCATCCACCACGCGGCGAGCCTGAGCCAGACTGTCGCGAGCGGTGGTGCGGGCTTGATCGAGGTGCCGCTCGGTCACCTCCAGATCGGTGGGCAGGGCTTGTTCGGCTGCTTCCAAATGCATGACGATGCTGGTGAAGCCCTGGGCCAGCGTGTCGTGAATGTCTCTGGCTAAGCGCTGCCGTTCACGGAGAACGGCCGTTTCCTGAGCCTGAGCCACCAAGCGCAAATTCTCTAGCACCAGGGCCACCTGGGCGGCAATCGTCACAAAATCCTGCTCGCTGCTGCGCGACAAACCGCCGCTGGCGGGGGAGGTGATGGTGAGCAAGCCTACCCAACTGCCGCTGGGCGTCACCAGCGGGATGAGCAGCGCTGAACGCGCCCCGAGCGCTTCCCAGCTTTGCTTTTCGGCGGCGGGCAGCTCAATCGCTTTGATTTGCAGACTGTCATCCGGGGAAAGTTGGCTGAGGGAACCTGTCGTGTCAGATGTAAGCTGCAAACCGGGCTGCCAACTGTCGTCTTGTTTGGCACTCCAGGCGGCGAGGAGGGAAACGGCCGTTGGCCGTCCGCCAGTCCCTTGCAGCAAAATTTCCCACAAGCCAATCTGGCTCACGTTGGCCATGGCTAAATGTTCCCCAATGGCATTCACGATTGCTTGCGGCGTGGGCGCATGGCCAATCGCCTGGCTGGTGAGATAAACGCGCTGCTGCACCGCCAACACTTTTTGGCTGCGCCAGGCACCAATCCAACCCGCCAACATCGGCACGGGCAAGAAGGTGAAAATAGTGAAATCAAAAAAGAAGGCGAGTGGTACCCCGGCAAAGAGGGCGACTTGCAAGGCGGCGGCAATGCCGCTGACCACGCCGATGAGCAGGCCATACCAGGTAACGGCCGTTCCTTGCCGTTTGCACACCCAAAAAGCCACCAAAATCGTGACAAAAAATTGGGAAACCGGCGAGGCATATGTGCCGATGAGCGTCGCGCCACGGGCAACTGCTTCGGTGGTCGCTTCGGGCGATTGCAAATCCACGGAAACGATGGAGGCGTAAATGGAAATGATGGTGCCGATCACCACCACGTTGATCAGCGCCACGGAGAAACCGGGGAAGATTACCCACGGCCATTTCACATCGCGCAGCTCGGCCAGCCAAGTTTTTAGGCGGTGGCTGAGCGGGGATGTGGTGGGGGAAACGGCCGTTTGCTCGGTCATGATGTGCATGATTATAACCTACGCTTCTGCTCTCGATAACTCAATTCAAAAAAGGAACACAGAGCGGCACGGAGAAGCCACAGAGTTACGCAGAGAATTCTCTGTGTAACTCCGTTTTCCTCTGTGAAACTCTGCGTTCCAAAAACTATTCCCAACGAAACATCCGCACCGAAACGGCACCCGCCACGATGGTCATGCCGATGATGACGGCAATCGGGGTGAAGCTCCAGGTGTTGCTGTACCAGACGTCCTTGAGCAAATTGACCACATGCGTTAGCGGCAGGAAGTTGCCGATGGTGACCAAATTATCTGGCAAAATCTCGCGCGGCAGGCCAGCGCCGGATAGGAACAACATCGGGTAAAGCAGGGCCATGCCAACGGCCGTTGCCGTGTTGGCATTGGGCAAAACGCTGGCGAGCAAAAAGCCAACCGCCAAAAAGCCCACGTTGCCCAGCAAGAAGGCCACGATGATGGCCGGGATGTTCACCGGCAGCGTCATGTCGTACACCAGCACGCCCGCAATAATTAAAACGGCCGAACCAATCACCGAAATCAGCGTGTGCACCAGGATGCGTGCGCCCAGCAGCGTTTGTGGTCGCAGCGGAGTGGCCCGATAGCGACGCAGCACGCCCAGCTCCCGGTAGGTCGCCAGGCCAATCGGCAGGCTCATCATGCCCGTGGTGGCAATCACCATCGCAATGTAGCCGGGCACCGAGTTGTCCACGTTGCCCCGCCCGCCCAAAAATTCAGACGGTTCATTGCCGTAAATGCTGCCAAACAGAAACAAAATCAAAACCGGGAAAACCAGCGTAAAGAAAGTCGCGATTGGTTCCCGCAGGGCGAGTTTAAATTCCACCCAGGTCATTTTTCGTAAAGCATTCATCAGATTTCCTTTTAGTTGATAGTGGCTGGTGGTTAGTGGCTAATGAATTTCGGATTCGACTAACCACTAAAACTAACCACTAGCTCAATTTCGGATGCTGCGGCCGGTGAGGGCCAGGAACACATCTTCCAGATTGGCCTGCTCTACGCGCAGGTCGGTGGGGGTGATGTTGTGTTCGGCGAGGGCCGTAGCCACGTGGGCCAGCAGCGCGCCGTTGCCTTCGACAATGACCTGCTTGCCACGCTGTTCAACGGCCGTTACTCCAGCCACCGTGCGCAACGTTTGTGGATCGTAGCCGTTGTAGTTGGTGAACCGCACCCGCGTTTCGGCATGCAGATTTTGGATCAGCGCCTGGGGCGTATCCAGCGCCACAATGTTGCCCTGGTCGATGATGGCGATGCGGTCGGCCAGCTCTTCGGCTTCGTCCATGAAGTGCGTCACCAGCACCACGGTTTTGCCCTGGTCACGAATGGCGCGGACGGCATCCCAGGTGGCGCGTCGCGCCTGCGGGTCCAGCCCCGTGGTTAGCTCATCCAAAAAGACCAGCTCTGGATCGTTGAGCAAAGCCAGAGCGATAAACAGACGCTGCTTTTGCCCGCCAGACAGGTTTTTGAAGTTGGCGTTGCGTTTTTCGGCCAGTCCCCAATCTGCCAATAATTTTTCCCAAGGGATGGTCTTCTCGTAAAAAGAGCTGTACAGGCTGAGCGCCTCCCACACCTTGAGACGTTCCGGCAAAGCGGCCTGTTGCAGCTGGATGCCGATGCGCTGGCGCAGCGCGTGCTCATCTTTCTGTGGGTTCAGGCCCAGCACGCGGATGCTGCCGCCATCTGGCTGGCGCAGCCCCATGATCGATTCGACGGTGGTGCTTTTGCCTGCGCCGTTGGGGCCGACGATGGTGAAAATTTCGCCCTGCTGCACGTTAAAAGAGATGTTATCGACGGCCACGGTGCTGCCGTACTGTTTGTGTAAGTTTTGTACTTCAATCACGTTCATGATTTACCTCATAGGACCCTATGGGCGCAATTAGGTAATTGAGTAATTCGGTAATTACCCAATTACTCAATTACTCTCTTATTCAGAGTCGATTATTTGTTAGGACCGGTTGCTCAAATACATGGAGATACCGGCAAAGATGAGACCGACAGGCCAAATCATGCTCCAGGTAATTGCTTCGAAGACAAAGGTGGCGGCGACGAGAATGATGGCTATGCTGGCGATAATGGCTCCGGTGCTGGCTGAGGTGATACGGCCGTTTACCTGATAATCGCAGTAAATGTTGCGAACAAAAAGGGCTACCGGGATGAACATGAAGAGCACCCACCAGTTGTCAAACTCAAAACCCCCGATGTTGCTGGCAATGAGGCCAACGCCCACGATGATGAAGATGATGGCCATAATGGTGCTGCTGTTCCACGGACTGTTGTTTTTTTCATTTTCTTTCAGGTCATTCAAATTGTTGCTCATGATTCCGCTCCTTAATTTGTGCGTTTGTTGCTTACCGAACATGGCAACATCGTACAATTTGGGCGCGGCAAAGTAACCCATCGGGCGATGGAATTGTGATTTGCTTTTGGTGGATTGTGGAATCAGTTGGATGGATACGGCCGTATCAACCGATCGGTTGATTGAGGAGACGGTAATCAGTAAACGGTGATCCGTAATCGGTAAATTTCACACCGATTACTGTGGCTAATAGTTTTCTTCGTCGAGGGCTTCGTGCTCTTCGCGGAGGCGGAGGTAACTTTGGTAGCGGTCGGGATGGATACGGCCGTCTTTCACCGCAGCCAGCACCGCACAACCGGGCTCATGCCGATGGCTGCAATCACTAAAGCGGCATTCCTCTACCAGCGGGGCAATTTCGCGGAAGTAGGCATCAAGTTCGTAAGGCTCCAGGTCAAACAAGGCCAGGCCGCGAATGCCGGGCGTGTCGGCTACGTAGCCACCTTCATTCAGCGGGAACAGTTCGGCAAAGCGGGTGGTGTGCATCCCCTTGCCCGTGGCCCCGCTGACGTGGCTCACTTTCAGCCCCAGCCCCGGCTGAATTTCGTTGAGCAGGCTCGATTTGCCCACGCCCGACGACCCAGCCAGCACCGAAATCTTGTCGTGCAGCAGCTCTTTTAGCGCGGCGATGCCCTCGCCTGTTTTGGTGCTGGTGTGTAAAACCGGGTAGCCGATGTCGGCATACATCTGGAATTGCGCCGCCACCTTGCCCTTTTTGTCCAGATCGATTTTGTTGAGGCAGATGACGGCGGGTAAATGGTTCATCTCGGCCACGACCAAAAAGCGGTCCAGCTTGCGCAGGTTGGAAGTGGGGTCTTTGACGGCAAAAACAAAAATCACCTGATCTAGATTGGCCACCAGTACTTGCTCCTGGTCGGCGGACATTTTGCGGGTAGGTGCAGCGGTGGGGCGGCTGCGCGACAGCACCGATTTGCGCGGCGCAACAGCTTCAACCGTGCCCGTGCTGTCGGCGTTGAGCGAAATGGTCACCCAATCCCCGGCAGCCACGAGGGTAGTTGTTTGCCATTCCTGCTTCAGCCGCCCGGCAATTTGGGCCACGATTGGCTCACGCCCGTCAACTTCTACGGTGTAAAAACCGCTGATCGCTTTGATGACCCGGCCTTCCAATTTTTCTGCCATGCCGGGGATTATAGCGCAGGGTGGAAAAAGGCCGCACGGTCAAAATCAAGGTAATGCGTGGTTGACAAAATAGGCCAGCAGTTCGGGGGAGTTGAGCGCGGCTTTGCTGTATTGGCAGGTTCCGCCGTTGGCCGCGCCGGTGCGAATGCCCTTGAGCCAGGTGTTGCCAATGTGCTGCCCCTGCCAAAAGATGCCTCCGCCGGAAGAACCAAGCTGCGGTTGGCTGGCCAATTCCACACAGGGCGGTTCGTGTTGGGGGTAAACGGCCGTTACCTGCGTCCATTCCACCTGCGTCGTTTGCCCATCCCAGTTGATTTGGGCAACCTCGGCATCTGGTTCCAGCAGAACGGCCGTACCCACCTGAACCTGTTCAACTTTCAGACCCACCGTGCCAAATGGCGAGTCCGTGTCTTCGCCAACGTAGGCCAGCAGCAGCGTTTGCGGTTCGCGCAAAGCAATCTGGAAATCGGTGAGCGGCAAAATATTGACCAGATCGCCCGCGACGTTAAAAACCAAAAGCCGGGTGTAAATATCTGGATCAAAGCCTGTTTCGGACAGTGAGAGGGGGATGGTGTGGTGGTTGTGGGTGATGAGGTAACGGCCGTTTACCACCGTGCCGTGTCCTTCAGATTTCAGAATGGTGTAGCCGCGCTCGCCGTCGTTAACCAGCCAGGTTTCCACGGCGACACGCACGGTGGCGTCTAAGATTAGTTGTTCTGCCGATTGGCGGCTGTCTGTTACCGTTGGTGTGGGGAGGCGGGCTGTCGTTTGGGGGAACTGCGAACAGGCGACTGTGGTCCACAGCCACAAACCTGCCCAGAACCAGGCAAACCATTTGTTCCCCATCGCGTACGCCTCACGAATCCGAAAGACGAAACAGGACAACGAAGCAAGCCAGGAAGGTGATTTTTCTGCCTATACCATAAATCTTTTGGGGCAGAGGCAGCAATTGACAAACATCATAATCGGGCAACATAGACGGCTATAACGCGATCAAAACCAGGGCAATGAGGGCCACGACCACGCCAATCCACTGCCGGGTGCCCAGCGTTTCTTTAAGGATGAGGCGGGCTAGCAGCACCGTCGAGGCGGGGTAAAGCGAAGCCAAAACGGCCGCAATGTCCAATCGCCCCGATTGTGTCGCCAGCGTAAAAAAGTAGTTGCCCCCGCTGTCTAAAATGCCAGAGAGGGCGATGATCGGCAGCACGCTGCGGGCCGGCAGTTCCCAGCGGGCGTGGTGCCACCTGCGGCTCAGCAAAAAGACGAGCAGCAGCGGCACCGAGGCGACACGCGCCGCCGTCAGCGGCCAAAAAACCACGCCCGCGCTCACCTTGTCGATAAACACAAAAAAGAGGGAGAAACCCAGCCCAGCCAGCAGCGCCAGCCCTAACTCGTCACGCCGGATGCCATCGGCCTGGCCACCGCCTGAGAGTAGCCAAACGGCCGTTACCGCCAGCCCAAATCCTACCAGCACCAAAACTGGTGGAACGCCGTCCGTAGCAATACCCACCACCACAGGGATGATGGCGGCAAGAACGGCCGTCATCGGAGCCACCACGCCCATGCGACCCTTGGCCAGACCTGTGTACAGGGCTAACAAACCGATCACCCCAGCCAAGCCAGCCAGCCCACCAAAAAGCAAATCCTGCGCTGGAGGCAGTGCGCCTTCCAGCAGCAGCGCCAGCGTCAGCAGGCAAACCAGGCCCACCACCTGCGACAGCAGCACTACCGTGTACACATTGCCCCGCTTGGAAGCAAACCCACCGCTAAAATCACCGGCTCCCCAAACGGCCGCTGACGCCAGCCCATAAGCCACGGCCAGCAATTCTGGATTGTTGAAAAATGGATTCATTTTGCCTCGAAGTTGGTGTCTACTCTCATCTACAGCTTAACTGATGGCCAATTTTGTCCCAATTTTCAATCCAAGTCATCCAATCGCCAAAACCTTGCGTACCTATGGCCGACTGCGCCACGAGGCGCATTTCTATCATTGTCAAGAAATAGGAGCGAATAATGACAAAGCGATTTGGATGGTTAATGAGCGTGTTGATCTTGTTGTTGGCCTTGGCTGCGTGCGGCGGAGAAACGGTTGAGCCGACCGCCACCCCCGAGCCGGAAGCAACGTCGGCTCCCGCTGAGGTGGTCGAAGAACCCACGGCCGAACCCACCGAGGAACCAACGGCCGAACCGGAAATGGTAGTTACCAACGCCGTCACCGTGTCCGATCAGGATTTGGGCGACGGCAGCACGGTGACGATTGACAGCGTAACGGCCGATGTGGCTGGTTGGCTGGTCGTCCACGCCGACGCCGATGGGGCCCCTGGCCCGGTTTTAGGCTTTGCCCCGGTTGTGGCCGGCGATAACAGCGACGTAATGGTGGAACTCGACCCGATCGGGCTGACTGAAACGCTGTACGCCATGCTGCATATCGATGCTGGAACCGCTGGCGAATATGAATTCCCTGGCGAAGATGGCCCGGCGACCGATGCTGATGGCAACGTGGTGACGCCCGCTTTTGCCTTGACCGGCGGCCTGCCCACCACACTCGCACTGATGTTGGCGGAAAGCGACACGTTGGGCACCTACATCACCGATGCTGACGGAATGTCTCTGTACACCTTCTCCCGCGATGTGCCGGGTACCAGCAACTGCTACGATCAGTGTGCCATTGCCTGGCCGCCGCTGTTGGCTGAAGATGGAGCTGTGTTAACGGCCGTTGATGGCATTTCCGGCGAGTTGGGCACCACCCAGCGTGACGACGGCACCTTGCAGGTCACCTACAACGGCTGGCCCCTGTACTACTGGATCAACGACGCCGCGCCCGGCGACACCACCGGCCACAACGTAGGCAACGTCTGGGCCATCGCCTATCCAGACCCGCTGGTTTTCTTGAGCAACAATGAGGAATTGGGCGATTTTCTTGTGGGCCCAGAAGGGCTTACCCTGTACCGCTTCAATTTTGACGAACCGGGCGTGAGCAACTGCTACGATCAATGTGCCACCGCCTGGCCGCCGCTGTTGGTTGAAGCTGGCCAGGTTCCCACGGGGAATGCTGGGGTGGTGGGCCAATTGGGCACCACGGAACGGGAAGATGGCACAATTCAGGTCACCTACCAAGGCATGCCGCTTTATTACTGGGTAGACGATGCTGCCCCCGGTGACACCACCGGGCAGGGTGTGAATGACGTCTGGTTTGTGGTGCATCCGTACACGGTGCGCGTCGGCAGCAATGATGATTTGGGTGATTTCTTGGTGGCAGCAGATGGCTTTACGCAGTATCTGTTTACCGTTGATGATGTAGACACCAGCAACTGCTATGGCGATTGTGCGGCTGCCTGGCCGCCGCTGCTGGTGGAACCGGGTGAAGTGCCGGTGCCGGGCTTTGGCGTTACGGGTGAGCTAGGCGTCACGGCCCGCACGGATGATACGCTGCAAGTCACGTACAACGGGGTTCCGCTCTACTACTTTGTAAATGATGCCGCCCCCGGCGACACCACGGGCCAGGGCGTAAACGATGTCTGGTTTATCGTTGAACCGTAAAGCTGGGTAAATAAACTTGTCATGCTGAGGTCCGAAGCATCCCGCCCGCTGGGCAATCAGGGAAGCTTTGGTTTTTCTAGAGCAGATGCTATGTACTGCTTGAGGGATTTCTTGGAGGATGCTTCGGCAGCCTCAGCACAGGCTCTCGAAATGACGTCACCTAGCTAATCTTTTAAAGAGTGACCAAAGACGGCCGTTTTCGATCACACGTCGCGGGCCAGCAACATCAGGGTGATGTCGTCAAATTGGGGGGCGTCACCCACAAAATCGAGAACGGCCGTTACCACCTTGTTTTCAATAATTTCCACCGGGCGACCTAAATTGGCCGTGGCCACCGCTTGCAGGCGCTGTTCGCCAAAAAAGTCGGCAAATTCATCTTCCGCCTCGGTGACGCCATCTGTGTACATCACCAATAGATCACCGGGCTGCATTTGCACGGTGCCTTGCTCCCACGGCATGCCATCCACAATGCCAATGGGCAGTGCCGTGCGGTCCAGCGGCTGCATTCCCTCGCCGTTGCCCGAGTAGAGATATGGCGGGTTGTGCCCGGCATTGCAGTAGGTGAGCATGCCTGTTTCTGGTTCCAAAATGGCGTAAAAAACGGTCACAAACAGATCGCTGCTGGTGTCGGCCAGCACGCGCTGGTTGGCGGCGCACAGCACCTGTTCTGGGGCAGTGTCAAAATCGGTGGCAAAGGTGCGGATGAGCGTGCGGCTGAGGGCCATGTACAGCGCGGAGCCCATGCCTTTGTCGGCCACATCGGCAATGACCAGAGCGATACGGCCGTTGGGCAGCGTAATGAAGTCGTAAAAATCCCCCGACATTTCGCGGGCGGGTTCCAGCGTCACGGCAATCTGCCAGCCGGAGATGTGCGGCACGGTGGGCGGCAAAAAGGTGGTTTGCACCTTGCGCGCGGTGGCAATCTCTTGCGTCACCTTCTGGTATTCACGCATCACGGTTTTCACTTCAGCCTGATACGCCTGCTCGTAGATTGCTTCCTCGTATGCTTTGGCCTGCTCGGCCAGCGCTTCTTCGTACTGTTGGGTGCGCTGTAACTCGGCGGCAACCAGTTCGGCCAGCGATTGGCCTGCCGCTTCCCAAGCCCAGATGTCGGCCATGCCGGGCCGCATGAGGTAAATGCCGCCGATGTTCTCGCCGCTGTGGTTTTGCATGGGCAGCAGCAGCGCCTGGGGACCAAAGCCTAGCTCGATTGCTTCGGGGATGCCGGGGAGGGCAACGGCCGTTTCTACATCCGCCAGCAGCGTCACCCATTGCTCGTTGGGCAGGGGAATCCACCCCTCGCCCTGGGCAAACAGCACCGTGTCTGGCAGCAGGCGGACCTCTACCCAACCGCCAGGAAAAAGCGGCGGCACATGCTGGCTCAGCTGCGCGGGCAGGTCGCCGTTGTCGCGCAGCAGCGCCAGCGCCATCTGCGCCAATCGGTGCCGCTCCACGGCGTGATGCTGGCTGCGCAGTTCATTGGCGCTGAGGCGGTGCACTAGCGGCAGTGCCACTAGCAACCCCGCCAACGGCAGCAGCAGCCACCAAAGCTGGTGGCTCACTGCCAGCCAGGCCAGCCCCACGGCGGCGGGCAGCAGCAACACACCTAGCAGCACGGTGTATCGGGCCGCCCCGGCCGCCAGCCACCCTTTTTTTGCCCGTTGGATTAACCGATTATTGACCACAACAGAATGATAAATGAGTTTCGGGGATGGGCAACGTTTCTTCACAAGATAAGGAGGTGATGAAAATCACACCTGTGTCTGGAGGAAGGGTACTTGGTAACGGCCGTTTCTTCCCCTAAGCTGTGCGTATGCTTGATCAGAGTGGGAAGCCAGTAGAGTTCCCCGAGATTTTCAGGCAGATGTGGTCCTCATCGTTATGACATGCTTTGGGCAGGCTGCTCAAGCGGTTCCGGAGCGGGTACGATGAAACAAACAGATAAGCTTCTCCTTGGTATTGTCGTCACCATTTTGGTTTTAGTGGCTGCGGCTTTTGTTCTGGTCTTAACCCGACCCGCCCCCGAATACCAGCCCGATGATTCCCCCGAACACGTTGCCCTTAACTACTTGTTAGCCCTGCGACAGCAGGAGTATGAACGGGCCTACGGCTATTTATCCCCCGAACTGAAAAATTACCCAGAAACGTTGGATGAATTTGTTGGTGACGTTGAAGATAGCACCTGGGCGTTTCGGCTAGATACGGAAGTTAGCCTGAATGTGGCTTCTACGCGGGTTGTAAACAATGATGCCACCGTCACCATTGAGGAAACGCGTTTTTATAACTCGGATTTGTTCAACAGCAGCCAATCCACCATGACCTTTATGATGCATCTCAGCCCGGTCAATGGCGCGTGGCGAATCACGCAGTCAACTGCTTATTGGGATAATTGCTGGCTGCAAAAGACGACTTATTGTCCTTAAACTAATGGGACATTGGAGGGTGTGATGACCGGCATACGGCGTTGGTACATTTATTTAGTCAGTCTGGTGAGTTTACAGGCGCTTACCTGGGCCGTTATTTCACTGCTGCAAAATTTGCTGGTATACGGCCGTCGCTCAGGCACGGGCCTGGCTACGGAATCGCTGTCGTGGCAAATTGCCATTATCGTGGTTACCTTGCCAGTTTTCCTGGTTCATTGGCTGTGGGCACAAAGATTGGCCCGCAGCGATGCCGAAGAGCAGGCATCCTCGGTGCGCAGTCTTTATGTGTATGGCGTGCTAAGCAGTTTTCTGGTCCCCATTTTGGCCAGTGGGTATCAACTGCTACAGCTCTTGTTCCGATCCCTGTTGAAGGTTGAAACGGTCTCCTCTTATTACTCCCAGCTCACGCCCGCAAGTACCGCTTTAAACCAATTGTTGATCATCATCGTTCTGGCGGCGCTGTGGTTTTACCATTACCGACTGGCGGAAAGCGAACTGCTGTCGGCCAGCTTTGCCAGATCGGTGCGGCGTTTATACACGTTTGGTTTTGCAGCCGCCGGGCTGATCATGACGGCCATCGGCACCGCCACCTTGTTGAGCTGGATTTTGGCGCAGTTTGGTGGGGAAACGGCCGTTGGCAGCACAACCAGGCTCCTGGCCGCAGAACTGGCTCGTTTGTGCGTTGGCATTCCCTTGTGGTTGCTCTTTTGGCGGCAGGCGCAGCAGCGTTTTGCGCGGGGCGACCAGGATGAGCAGCATTCTACCGTGCGCAAGATTTACCTGTATGCCTTTATTTTTGTTACGGCGTTAACGGCCGTTACGGCCACTACGGGTATTTTTGCCGGGATTCTCCGCTACTTTTTGGGGTTGCCTGCGCAGGGAGATCTTCGAGAGACCATTGCGATTATCGTGGTAACGGCCGTTTTGTGGTATTACCACGCGCGGATTTTGCACCAGGACGTGGCGGCCAGTGCAGAGCAGCCCCGGCAAGCCACCATTCGGCGGCTGTATTGGTACCTTATCGCCTCGATTGGTTTGGCGGCGTTTTTGGTCGGCTTTGGCGGCGACATTAGCGTGCTGATTCGTTCATTTAGCACCGCGTTTGTAACTGAACAGCGGGATCAGCTGGCCTGGTTTACGGCGGCATTGGTGGCCGGTTTGCCCGTCTGGTTGTTGCCCTGGCGGCAGGCTCAACTGGCGGCCAGCGCCCCTGGGGAGGCGGGCAGCCATGAGCGCGAAGCAATTGTGCGCAAAATCTACCTCTATTTCTACATCTTTGTGGCCACCATGACGGCTCTCGCCAGCGCCGTTTATATTGTTTATCGGTTGGTCAGCGTGATTTTGGGGGTGAATACGGCCGTAAATCTCGGCTCCGAGTTGGCGCATGCCGTGGCTTATCTCATCCTGGCGGTGGCCGTCTGGCTTTATCATGGGGCCATCTTGCGCAGAGATACGCGCCTGACAGAAGCCCCAGCCATGCCGGATTCGCTGCAAGTGGTGGTGCTGGACCAGCAAGATGGCACGCTTGGCCGTCCGCTGCTGGAGGCGCTGCATCAGGCGCTGCCGTTTGCCACCTTGCAGACCGTCCCATTTCCCGGCGATCCCCAAAACGGCCATGCTCCTGAAACGGCCCTGGCGGAAGCGGAACTCATCATCAGCCCTTGGCCGATGAACCAAACTCAAGAAGCGTATGCAACGGCCGTTGCCCACAGCCCGGCCCGCAAACTGCTCATCCCTGTCCGCCAGGAAGGCTGGGAATGGGTGGGCGTCGAGCCCTGGAATCTCGACAACATCATCAATGAAACGGTCCAGGCATCGCGGCAAATTGCGGTGGGTGGGGCCGTCATCCAGTCGGCACACAGCATCGCCAGCATTGTGAGCATCATCGGTGGCGTAATGGCGCTGTTGATCATCATGTTTATGCTGATCAGTGCCTTTTTCAACTACCTGTTCTTCTAAACCTGAGCAAACAAAAAGCGGGCAGGTTGGCGATCAAAATAGCCAACCTGCCCGCTCTAGGGTTTACGGATAACCGCTTACCGCTTACAAACGCTTCTTAAACTCCGCCGTCAGCGCGGGCAGCACCTTGAACAGGTCCCCCACGATGCCGTACTGCGCCAGCTTGAAGATGGGCGCGTCGGCATCTTTGTTGATGGCCACGATGATCTTGGAGGTGCGCATACCAGCCTGGTGCTGGATTGCGCCGCTGATGCCTGCGGCGATGTACAGGTCCGGGCTGACAACTTTACCCGTCTGTCCAACCTGATGCTCGTACGGAATCCAACCGGCGTCAACGGCCGCACGTGAGGCACCAACGGCCGCTCCCAACGTCTCGGCCAACTCACGCACCGGGGCGAATCCTTCAGGGCCACCCACGCCGCGCCCGCCAGAGACGATGATGCTGGCATCGGTCAGGCTTACGGTGCCTTCCTTGCCTTCAAAGCCAACGATTTTGGTAGGAATGTCGTCTTCGGAAACGGCCGTTTCCACCCACGTCGCTGAACCACTCTTGCCCGTGGACTCTGCCTGCGGGAAGGCACGATTGCGCAAGGTGATCACCTGCGTGCTGCTGGTGGCAAAGACATCGCTCAGCAGCTTGCCTGCGTACACGGGGCGGGTCACTTTCACTTTGTCGCCATCCACCGCCACGCTCACGCCGTCAGACACCAGCCCGGCATCCAGGTCGGCAGCTACCCAGGCGGCCAAATCGCGGCCCCGGCTGGAGGCGCTGGCCATGATGACGCTGGGAGTGTGCTCCTGCGCCAACTTGGTCACCAATGGACCCACTGCTTCGACGCGGAACTGCGCCAGCGTGGCGTCATCCGCGCCCAGCACGGCATCTACGCCCAAGTCAAAAGCGGCGTCAGCGACGCCGGAGACATTTTGGCCAAAGACCAGCCCGGTGAGCTGTTGGCCCAAGCCATCAGCCACGGTGCGAGCGGCGCTAACCGCTTCGCGCGAACCCGTGACGATGTTGCCATCTTTGTTTTCCAGAAATACCCATACGCCGCTCATATCACTTTCTCCTCAAACAGTTTGTCGGCCAGGATTTTGGCTTGTGCTTCCACGGAGTCGCCTTCGATCATCTGCACACTGCCGCCGCGTGGCGGGATGCTGTAGACGTTAGACCAATCCACATGGCTGCTGCCTGCGCCGTCGGCCAGCCCCAAATCGGTGGCCGACCAGACCGGGATTTCAGCCCGGTTGGCCTTGCGAATGCCCATCAGGGAGGGGTAGCGTGGCTCGTTGATCTCTTTGACGGTGCTGATGACCACCGGCAGGCTGGTGGTGACGGTCTCTTTGCCGTCGTCCAGCAGGCGCTCGACGGTGATTTTGCCGCCGCCGATTTCTTTGATGGCGGAGACAAAGGTAAGTGGGGTCCAGCCCAGTTTGCGGGCGACTTGCACGGGGGTCTGGCCCGTGTCGCCGTCGATGGCCTGACGGCCGAAAATGGCTACTTGCACATCGCCAGCTTTATTGATGGCGGCGGCGAGGGCCCGGGCGGTGCCCAGGGTGTCCAGCCCCTGCAAAGCCGGGTCAGACACGAGAATTGCCTCGGTGCAGCCCATAGCCAGGCAGGTTTTGAGGGCGTCCTGGCTTTCTTCGCTGCCCACGGTGAGGGCAATCACGTCGGTTGCGCCGTGATTTTCTTTGAGGCGCACCCCTTCTTCCACGGTGTATTCGTCCCACGGGTTCAGGACGTTGGGCTTGCCGCCCGGATCATCCCAGCTTACCTTGCCGCCATTGTCTACCACAAGTACGGCCGTTGTGCTGGGTGTTTGCTTAATGCTTACAACAACTTTCATGCAAAAACCTCCAATTTGTTGACCGCAGAGAACGCGGAGAGCGCGGAGTGATATTTTCCTCTGCGTGCTCCGCGCTCTCTGCGGTGAAAATCTTTTTAAGTTTACGAGAAGACGCCGTAGGCGGTTTGGCTTACGGGCTAAAATTCCATCAGTCGCGGTGCATTCAGTTCCACAAAACGGTCAGCAAATAGATCGTTTTCAAAGGCAAAGGTAGTGGCGCGCCAGGAAAAATCGGCAATGGCCACGGATTGTCGGATGGCCTGTTTTTCTGGCAGAGCCGCGTTGGTAATGAGCTGGCGGAAGGCCCACAGCACAGCGGCCACCAATCCGCCCCCCACCAGCAGGGCAATGAGCAGCCGCAGCCCAAACGAGAGCGCGGCGGGCGTTAGCAGCAGGGTAATCGCCAGCCCCAGCAAAAACAACACGCCGCTCACCAGCCAGCTGATTTTTTGCAATCGTTCTTCGTCGGCGGAGCGGCGGTGGATTTCGCTGGCGCAGCGGGTGCAGAGGGGCACATCGATCAGGCGGGTGATACGGCCGTAGCGCTGCCGCAAAGTCATTGTTTCCGGGGCGGGCTGGCTGCAATGCACGCAAATACCAGGAAAAGTGATGGGCTGTTGGGGGCGTACCTTGATCTTGACTCGTCTGGTCATGGGAAAATGTTTGTCCGCAGATTTTCTGTGCTGCAATCTAATTGTTTGCGCTTTGCGTATGACAAATTATAGCGGCGGCTAAGCATATGCAAAATGGGTTCGTCAGCATTTGTCATGAGGCACACCTGAGAATTAAACTTCCTCTTTTTCTCTGTGACCTCTGTGGCCCAAAGCTTATGCCGCACTGCGTTATAGAATAGCACAAAGTTGAGGACAAAAGCAATTGGAAAAATTACAAAGACGTTGGTTGGCATTGGCTGTGGGGGAGGGTACGGCCGTTCTCCTCTTTTATTTCTGGCTGCGGCAAGTGTGGTCAGTTGGGCCGGCGAATCGTTGGTTACTGTTGGCTCTGCCGCCACTTTTTTATTTTCTGTGGGTGGTGCGGCGGTATCTGGCAGAAAATAGACGGGCGGGCGAAACGGCCGTGTTGCCCAACTTTGGTTGGGGCAACCGGTTAACCTTGCTGCGCGGATTGGCCATCAGCATGGTGGCGGGCTTTTTGTTAAGTCCGTGGCCCGCTGGCTGGCTGGCCTGGCTGCCCATGCTGCTCTACACCGTCGCCGATGTGGCCGATTACCTGGACGGTTACCTGGCGCGCATTACGAACCACGCTACTAAATTGGGGGAGCGATTGGACATGGAATACGACAGCCTGGGGATGCTCATCGTGACCCTGCTGGCGGTGTGGTATGGGCAATTGCCGTGGTGGTATTTGCTGCTCGGGTTGGCACGATACCTGTTTGTTTTTGGTCTGTGGTGGCGAGCGCGGCGCGGTTTGCCGATTCACGATCTGCCGCACAGCGTACACCGCCGCGTCTTTGCGGGCTTCCAAATGGGTTTTATGAGTTCGGTGCTGTGGCCCATCATGCCCCCGGAATTTGCCACCATCGCGGGCACCGCCTTTGCCCTTCCCACCGCGCTCGGCTTTTTGCGCGACTGGCTGCTCGTGATCGGCTGGCTTGATGCAAATGGTGACCGTTACCGGCGTGGGCAGCAGTGGCTGTACCAAACCACCACGCAATGGCTGCCGCCGCTGCTGCGCCTGCTGCTGGCTAGCTGCCTGACGGCCATCTTCCTGGCCTTGCCGGATGCGTGGCCGCCATCCGCCTGGGTTACTTTGTTCACCGGTTGGGGTTTGCCGCTGCCCAGCTTTTTGGCCGTGGTGGCTGTGCTGTTGCTGCTGTTGGGTAGCGCTCTGGTTTTGCTGGGCACGATGGGACGATTGGCGGCATTTTGGCTGGTTTTCCCCATCGGCTTTGATATGGTGACACGCGGGCTGGGTTTGGCAACTGGGGTGGCGTTGGCAACGGCCGTTTCCCTCATGCTGTTGGGTACCGGGCCATTGTCGCAATGGAAGCCGGAGGAGCGTTTTTTGCTAAAGCGGATGGGGGAGCGGGTGACGGGGTGAAGCTAGGCAATTTAGACCCCGGTAAAGGTGTCAAGTGAAAAGCGATAAGCAAAATTTATTAGCCTGGGGCTTCAGCCCCAGGACGAATATGGCCAGATACAAGTGGATTTGGCGGGCGGGGATTTGGTTGGCAGCCGGGCTGCTGCTGTGGTTGGTGGTGCGCTCGGTGCCGCTGCGCGAAGTGGGGCGCCTATTGGCCGATTTGCATGGCTGGCAGTTGGGCGTTTTGGTGCTGCTGAACGGGCTGGTGCTGCTGGTGTTAAACGGCCGTTGGTGGGCATTGCTCCGTGGTTTAGGTTACCAACTTCCTTTTGCCGCGCTGTTGGGGCACCGGCTGGCGGCGTTTGGCGTGAGCTACTTCACACCGGGACCACACTTTGGTGGCGAGCCAGTGCAGGTGCTGCTGCTGGAGCGGCAGCATGGTGTGCCCCGGTCGGTGGCGATTGCGGCCGTTTCGTTAGACAAAACGGTGGAGCTGCTGCTTAATTTTGGTTTCCTTGCTTTTGGTGTGTTGTTGGTGCTGCAAACGGGCTTGTTGGGGGAGGTGGTGGAAGGACAAACGGCCGTTTGGACCCTGCTCTTGTTGTTACCACCGGCTCTTTATTTGTGGCTCATCTGGCGGGGGCGACGGCCGGTTAGCTGGCTGTTGTGGGCGGTGAAGTGGCAAAAGTGGTATACGGCCGTTGCCGACAGCGAAGCCCAAATGAACGCGCTGTGCCAGCAAAACCCTGGCGCACTGTTGGGTGCGGTGGCTCTCTCTGCCCTCGGTTGGGCGTTGATGATTGCTGAATTTTACGCGATGGTTTCTTTCTTAGGTGCACCGCTGACGCTGGCCCAGCTCATTGCTTTGCTGACGGCCGCGCGCGTGGCTTATCTGCTACCGCTGCCCGGTGGGTTGGGGACCCTGGAAGCGAGCCAGGTGTGGGCGCTGGAGCTCATGGGGTTTAATCCGGCGATTGGCTTGAGCCTTAGCCTGCTGATTCGCCTGCGGGACGTGTCGCTGGGGCTGTTGGGGCTGTGGTGGATGGGGCAGCGGTTGAAGGTGGTGTGGATACGGCCGTAACTTCCCCATTTCCCCAGAAACGTTTCGCTATTCGTGTTGGATTCAGTTTCCGGGCAATGCAATCCAATCGACCAACTCATGCGTAAATATCCATAACCCGGGGCAGAACGCAGCTTGCAACGAGAGGCGCATCCACCGCAGAAAGTAAATCAGCCAAACATCGAGCAGGGCATAGCTGTGATGAATTCCCCGTACTTACTCATCTTTTTCGCACGAGGAGGTTTTCCAAATGGATATGGCAGCAAATTTATCAGGTCGGCAAAAGGCAATTGCGGGGCTCACCGTAGCTACGGCACTCATTCACATTGTGCTGGGCATCATGTCTGGCGGCATGTTCATGATCATTTTTCTGCTCAATGGCATTGGCTATCTGGCGCTGTTGGCGGGGCTGTACTTTTTGCCTCAGTTTGCCGCGCAGCGGTCGATGGTGCGCTGGGCTTTGTTGGCATTTACGGCCGTTACCTTCATCCTCTATTTTGCTTTCAACTGGCCCAATGTCTGGAACCCGATGGGTTTGGTAGACAAAGCGATTGAGCTGATCCTTATCATCTTCCTCTGGCAAGAAAACTAGCCTACAGACCAACCCAACAACTTATTTGGACGCTGCCTGCCTGATGGTTACAATCAGGCAAGCAGCGTTTTGTTTTTTATCAGTGCAGTTCTTCCGTCGGGCAACCCGGCGGCTAGAAAAGCAAAACACGCCACTCCAGCAGGTTTTGTGCCATGTATCTTTACCGTTTGTACGAGACTTTTCTAAATTTGCCCTCAGGTTTACAGACCGTCCTGCTGGCTTTGCTATTCATGTATTTGCTTCACCTTGCCGATGGGTATTTGTTTAAGCGGCGACTTGCGGCAACGTTCACGCTCAAACCCCGCAAAAGCAACAATTTGTTAGCGCCATTTTTGACGCATACATTTCATGGCAATTGGCAGCATTTATTTGCTAATTCGCTGCCGTTTCTCATTCTGGGTTCGATTATTGCCTTGCCCCATATCCAGTTGTTTTGGCTGGTGACTCTTGTCATCATGGTTGTTGGTAGTTTGGGAACCTGGATCATTGGGTCTAGTGGGACGCACTTGGGAGCCAGTGGCCTTGTCACTGGCTATTTTGGGTACATTATCTCACGCGGCTTGATTAATGAGAACGTTGAAGAAACGATGCTTGGACTGGCGATAGGTTTGTTCTACTTTGGCATTTTCCGCACAGTGTTTCGACGTTCTCCGGGTGTTTCCAACGTTATGCACTTTTTTGGATTTTGCGGCGGTTTGATTGCCGCCTGGATATTGCCTCGAATTATTCTCTAATCCACTTTATGTCACCTGAAAAGATGATATTGAGTCTATAAACATAGTGTCACTTAATTTCACGCAAGGGGGCAAAGTAATTAAGCTTCCTTCGCGGCTTTG
Source organism: Ardenticatenaceae bacterium (assembly GCA_020634435.1). Classification (GTDB taxonomy): domain Bacteria; phylum Chloroflexota; class Anaerolineae; order Promineifilales; family Promineifilaceae; genus Leptofilum. Next base: position 818,071 of record JACKBS010000005.1, read on the forward strand.
CGTGAAATTTGTGGTAGTTAATCAACTGGCTTAAAGCTTATTCGTGCTCTATTGTAACTAGCGGCACATGATGGTGGAGGTCATGAGGGCGCACAATTTTTGTGCGCCGGTTTCGGCCACGGCGAACACTTCGCCCAGGCAGACGGTGAGCGTGCGGCCCGGCTTAATGACCCGACCGATGGCAATCAGCTTCACGCCTTGAGCGGGGGAGAGCAAGTTGACCTTAAACTCGGTGGTGAGCACCTCGCTGCCGGGCGGCAGGAGGCTGAGGGTGGCATAGCCACAGGCCGAATCGACAACGGCCGTTGTTGCCCCGGCGTGCACAAACCCGTGCTGTTGGGATAGCTGGGCTGTAACTGGCAGCCCGATCGTGACCTGACCGGGAGAAACGGCCGTTAACTCCGCGCCCAAGTAAGCCATAAAACTTTGCTGGGCAAAACTGGCCCGCACTTCCTGCTCATAATCTGGATTTTTTGTCTGGTACGGGTGCATATTCCTCACCTCCTCCTTGTTTCATGCGCCAAAGAAAAAATCGGCCACAAAGCCCGCGATGATAGGGAAAATGAGCCCAACCCCCATGCGGATGAGCGTGGGCCGTAGACCCACAATGCTGACTTCTAGCGGCATACGGAACAGTGTCAGCAGCGACCAGGAGGTGACAAAGGCCACGCCAGCCCCAATGCCTGCCCCCGCTTTGTACAGCGTGGCGGCCAATGGAAAGCTCACAAAAATGCTCGGCGGCATCACTACGCCCAGGGCCGAGGCCAAAACAATGCCGCGCCAGCCAGATTGTTCACCCATCCAGCGGCTGATCAATTCTTGCGGCACCAATTTTTCCGACAGGCCTACGATGATGAAAACCGACACAAAAATGGGAATCAGTTTGATAAACGTTTGCCCGCCAGATTTTAGCCCAGCGCTCAGACTGCCATCGTGGCGTAAATAGGCGATGAGCATAAACAGCAAGGCAACAATGATGAGCAGCACAGTTGTGAAGTCCATAGTTCCTCTTTTTTGGGGCGGGCGAATGGTGGGGGGCATGTTACAACTCGGCAGACGGACAGATGTCGTTGAGGGGACAGTTGGGGCAATCGGGGCGGCGGGCAAAGCAGATGCGACGGCCGTGGAAAATGAGCAAATGGGAAATGTTAATCCATTGCTCACGCGGAATAATTTCCATGAGCTCGCGCTCTACTTTAACCGGGTCTTTGTCGGTGCTGGTAAGGCCCAACTTGTAGGCAATGCGCTTGACGTGTGTATCCACGGTGATGCCATCGGCCTTGCCGTAAATTTCGCCCAGCACTACGTTCGCGGTTTTGCGGGCCACCCCTTTTAGCTGGGTTAGTTCATTCATTTCGTCTGGGACATCGCCACTGTGGTTTTGGATGAGGGAAACGGCCGTTGACTGAATAAACTCCGCTTTTTGCCGAAAAAAGCCAGTCGGGCGGATAATCTCCTCAAGTTCGGCGCGGTTGGCGGCAGCCAGTGCGGTGACGTCTGGGTAAGTTATAAAAAGCTGCGGCGTTACCTGGTTCACGCGCACATCGGTGCACTGGGCTGAGAGAATGGTGGCCACCAGCAGTTGGAGCGGCGTCTCATAGTTTAGCTCGCAGTGGGCGTCGGGATGGGCCGCTTGCAACCGCTGCAAAATCGTTTGAACGTAGTCAGGTGAGGGTTTCTTTTTTGCCATGTGTCTGCCTGTTGTGAAGAAATCGGCCGTTTCTGGTTATTTTGCCAGAGTTTGTGTCATTTCCACTGTGTAACTCTAGCGTTATCAGATTCGCCGTGCAAGTGTATAATGGGGCAGTAGTTTCCAGGTTCGCCAGAGCGAGCAACGAACAATTTAAGCCCTGGACACCCGAATCAATAATTTGCGATGGTAAATACGTTTAATGGTTAATGATTTGACGGCTTCAAGGAGTAATTGCGTGCTAATCGATTTTGGACGCGAAATTTGTGGTGATTTGGCCATTGCTGAATCACGAGAATGGTTAGTCACCAATGGCATCGGTGGCTATGCCTCCGGCACGGTTGCCGGTATGTTGACCCGCCGCTATCACGGGTTGCTGATGGCCGCTTTGCAGCCACCGCTGGGGCGAACCCTCATGCTGGCGAAAGTAGATGAAACGGTGGAGTACGAGGGAATTTACCCCCAAAGCGGCCGTTTCTATCCACTTTATGTCAATCGCTGGGCCAATGGTAAATTGGAAGGCAATGGCTGTAACTATATCAACCGCTTTCATCTGGAAGGCACCACGCCCGTGTGGACGTTTGCTTTTGGCAATGCCCTGCTAGAAAAGCGCATCTGGATGCAGCCCGACGCCAATACCACCTATATTCAGTACAAACTTGTCCGGGCCACCGGCCCGTTAACGATGGAAGCCAAGGCGTTTGTCAACTACCGGGACTACCACCAGACGACCATCATGAATGATTGGGAGCCGGAAGTGGAAGATGTGGCCAACGGATTGTGTATCAAAGTGCATGAAGATGCCGTTCCGCTGTATCTGCTCAGCAACAAAATGGAGATGATTCCCCAGTTTGACTGGTACGAAGATTTTTACCTTAGCGTTGAGGAGTATCGAGGCCAGAATGACGTGCAGGATGATCATATCTATGCGGCGCTGCTGCGTACAGTGCTGCGGCCTGGCGAGTCGCTAACGCTGGTGGCCAGCACGGAACCCAATCCAAATCTGGATGGTGACAAGGCGTATGCCCAGCGGCAGGCGTATGAAACGCTGCTGCTAGACCGGGCGCGCAAGGTGCACACGGCCGATTTGACCCCGGCGGTGGAGCAGTTGGTGCTGGCTGCGGATCAGTTTGTGGTGAAAAGACCGACCGCGCGTGATGTAAACGGCCGTTCTGTCATTGCTGGTTATCCCTGGTTTAGCGACTGGGGCCGCGACACGATGATTGCCCTGCCTGGGCTAACACTGTCTACCGGACGACCCGAAGTAGCCGCCTCGATTTTGCGCACCTATGCCCAATTTGTAGACCAGGGCATGCTGCCCAACCGCTTCCCCGATGCCGGAGAACATCCCGAGTACAACACCGTAGATGCCACCCTGTGGTATTTTGAAGCCATCCGCGCCTACCATGCCGCTACAGGCGATGAGGCGCTGGTGCGCGAGCTGTTCCCCGTGCTTCAAGAAATCATCCTGTGGCACAAGCGCGGCACCCGCTACAACATCCAGATGGACGACAAAGACGGCCTGCTATTTGCTGGCGAAGAAGGTGTTCAGCTCACCTGGATGGATGCCAAAGTTGACAATTGGGTGGTGACCTCGCGCATTGGCAAGCCGGTGGAAATTAACGCCCTGTGGTACAACGCGCTGTGCATCATGGCCGATTTTGCCCATCTGCTGGAGGAAGACCCCACTGAATACGAGGCGATCATCAAGAAGGTTAAGAAGGGATTCGGCCGTTTTTGGAATAAGCAAATGGGCTACTGCTATGATGTGATTGATGGCCCCGATGCCGATGGTTTGGACGGCAGTTTACGGCCGAATCAGCTCTTTGCCATTTCCCTGCCGCACAGCCCGCTGACGCCTGAGCAGCAGCGTTCCACGGTAGATGCCTGCGGCCGTCATTTGCTCACGGCCCACGGCCTGCGCAGCCTGTCGTCGGATGACAAGGCGTACATTGGCCATTACGGTGGTGATCGGCACAAGCGGGATGGTGCGTACCACCAGGGTACGGTATGGGGCTGGCTGATTGGGCCCTTTGTTAGCGCCTATTTGCGGGTGTATGGCAACAAAGCCGATGCCCAATCGTACCTGTATCCGCTGCTGCAACACCAAATAAAAGCCCATGCGGTGGGCAGCATCAGCGAAATTTATGATGGCGATGCGCCGTTTACGCCGCGTGGTTGTGTGGCTCAGGCGTGGAGCGTGGCCGAAGTGCTGCGGGCCTGGCAAGAAACAAGCTGATCTTGGCCAGGAATTGCGTAAATTGGTGCAAAAGTTAATTAGCCTGTGAATACATCCCCAGGTTTTCGATGATATGGAATCATAGCCTGGGGATTTATCCCCAGGTTTGCTGGGGTGAAGGAAAGTAAGATGAAGTTAGCAATGATTGGTTTAGGCAAGATGGGTGCCAACATGGCGACACGGTTGATCCAGGGTGGCCATGAAGTGGTGGGCTATAACCTGGAAACGGCCGTTACCGACCAGCTTGCCCAAGAAGTCGGCCTGATCCCCGCCTACTCCCTGGCAGAAGTGGTAGAAAAGCTGGAGCCGCCTCGCACTGCCTGGGTAATGGTGCCGTCGGGCAACCCAACCGAGAGCGTGGTGGCAGAACTTTCGCAACGTTTTGACGCGGGCGATCTGGTGGTGGACGGTGGCAACAGCAACTACAAAGACACCATCCGGCGCGGCAAAATGCTCAGCGACAAGGGAATTGCGTATGTGGATGTGGGCACCAGCGGCGGCGTCTGGGGCTTGAAGGAAGGGTACAGCATGATGGTCGGCGGTTCGGCAACGGCCGTTGCCCAACTCACCCCCGCCCTCAAAACCCTGGCCCCCGGTGCCGAGACTGGTTGGGGGCATGTTGGCCCGAGCGGTGCCGGGCATTTTGTGAAGATGGTGCACAACGGCATCGAATATGGCCTGATGGAAGCATATGCCGAAGGCTTTGAAATTTTGAAAGCGAAGGAAGATTTTGACCTGGATTTGCATCAGGTGGCCGAAATCTGGCGCTTTGGCAGCGTGGTGCGCTCCTGGCTGCTGGATTTAACTGCCAACGCCCTGGCCGAAGATGCAAACTTAAGCGAGATCAAAGGGTATGTGCCGGACAGCGGCGAAGGCCGCTGGACCGTATTTGAAGCGATTGATCTGGATGTGCCTGCGCCAGTTATCACTCACTCCTTGTTTGCCCGCTTTGCCAGCCGCCAGGATGAAAGTTTTGCTGCCAAGCTGCTCGCCGCGATGCGGCACCAGTTTGGTGGTCATGCCGTTGTGAAGGCAGAGGATTGATTTAAGCCTTTATGTTGGAAAACAAACCGAAATTTGGCCCAGAACATTTTGCTGCCGGTGCGGACATTATTCTTCAGGGGGATATGCCCGATAAGTTTTACATCATCACGCGTGGACAGGTAGAGGTGGTCTTGCAGCCGCCCGATGGGCTGGATGCGGTGATCAATCGGTTGGGTCCGGGCGACTTTTTTGGCGAGGTGGGGCTGCTGCATCAAAGTCGGCGGATGGCTACGGTGCGGGCAGAAACGGCCGTTGACGTTATGGCCATGGACTACCACACCTTCCGCAACTGGATCGAAGGCTCGTCTCTGGTGGCGCAGGAGATCAAGACCCTGGCTGCCGAGCGTACCCGCGATACCGGGCCGCTGGAACCAGCCCCTTATTTTGATCTGAACAAAATCCCAGACGATGCGGTGGAAACGGCCGTTGAATCTGCCGAACAGTTTGAAGCTGGGGAGGTCATCATTCGCCAGGGTGATTTGCCGGACCGGTTTTACGTGATTGTGGAAGGGTTTGTCTCGGTGACCCACGTGGATGCCAACGGGGCCGAGCATCGCGTGGCCTACCTGACGGCTGGTGACTATTTTGGTGAGATTGGGCTGATGCAAGGGGTGGCGCGTATTGCCACGGTAACGGCCGTTACCCACGTGAAAGTGGTCTCGTTTGATCGCACCACCTTTCGCCGCTGGATGATTCATTCGCCAAGCAGCCAGGGCGACATTGCCGAAACGGCCGAACGACGGCGTAAAGACACAGGCATGTTGTCACTACCTGAGGACAACTAATTCAAACATGGCCGAATGCCACACTTGCGAACTAACGGCGCGACGGGATGAGGGCAAAGCCCCACTTTGGGACAACATTTAGATGGGGGATTTTGATGGCAGACATGACGGAGCTAAAACGGCAGGCTGGCGAAAAAGCAGTTGAGTTTATTCAGTCTGGTATGGTTGTGGGGCTGGGTACGGGTAGTACGGCCGTACACGCCGTGCGTGCGGTGGGGCGGCTGTTGCAAGCCGGGCAGCTGCAAAACATCGTTGCCATTCCCACGTCCGAAGTCACCGCTGCCGAAGCCCACTCCCTGCAAATCCCGCTAGTGACGTTTGATACCCATCCGGTGATCGACATCACGATTGATGGCGCAGACGAAGCCGATCCCAATTTGGACGTGATCAAAGGGCTCGGCGGGGCGCTGCTGCGTGAAAAGATTGTGGCGGCCGTTTCCAAACGGTTTGTCATTGTGGCCGACTACAGCAAGCGGGTAACCCAGCTGGGCACCCAGGCCCCGGTGCCGGTCGAAGTGATTCCTTTCGCGGAGCGCCCTGTGCGTGACTACCTGCAATCGTTGGGGGCGCGGGTGGAAAAACGGCTAGATGGGGATAAACGGCCGTATCGCACCGACGAAAACAACATCATCCTCGACAGCTACTTTGGCCCCATCGCCGATCCGCACCAGCTGGCCGCAGCGATTCGCCAACAGCCAGGTGTGGTGGAGCATGGGCTGTTCCTCAACATGGCCACCGATGTCATCCTGGCCACTTTCGACGGCATCGAACACATCACCCGCCCGTAGGTCGCCGAGCGTTGCTTAACCAGACGACAAGCCCGCTGTAAGAAATCTGTAAGCTCTGTTCGGTAAAGTGGTAACATTCAAAGTGGCTACCAGCCACTTTTCACTTATCACTTTTTACGTCCTTTTCGCTCCCCGAGAGGAGAAAACATGGTCAAAAAACTCACTTTTGGTGCTTTGGTTGGGCTTTTACTAACGGCGGCGTTAACGGCCGTTCACTTCCTGGTGGCTCAGCTGGTGGGCACGTCCTTTTTCCCTTATGACTTTTTCAACTGGATGACCCGCATTCTGCCCGGCAATCTGATCACCTTTGGCATCGACCTGATGATCGATACGATGCGCTTACTGGGTTTGAGCGTGGTCAATTTGGCCAAAACTGGCGAACGTGGCTCAGCCGTGCTGCAATTCATTGGGCTGTCCCTGGTGATTGGTGCGGTCCTGTTTGCTATTCTGCACTGGTTCAAGGTGCGCCGCCCAGCGCTTGGCGGCCTGATTACCGGTGCGGTCGTTGGCGTGTTGATGTTTTTCATTAGCCGCTCCATCGCCCAGCCAGAGATTTCTTCACTGGTCAACGGCCTGTGGGTGCTGGTTAGCTTTTTGCTGTGGGGCTGGCTATTGGGGCTGTCATACGGCCGTCTTTTCCCCCAGGCAATGGCCGAAGAAGCTGCTCCTGCGGTAGCCGAATCTGCCGACGTGCAGGTCATTGATCGGCGGCGCTTTTTGATTCAGTTGGGGGCGAGTACGGCCGTTCTCACTGTGGCAGGTACGGGCATTGGCGCAACCCTGGCCCGCGCTGAACAGGCCCGCGCTTCAGCTGGAGGGGCCAGCATCGGCTCTGGGAATATCGTCTTTCCCAACGCCAACGATCCGCTCATTCCCGTGCCCGGCACACGGCCCGAATACACGCCGATTCCCGAGCATTACAAAGTGTTTTTGCAAACCGAGCCAACCATCATCGAAGAGGCCGATTGGACTCTGCCCATTACCGGCATGGTAGACAATCCCCGCACCTTCACCTTGCAGCAGTTCCGCGACGAGTTTGAGTCGTTCGACCAGTTTGTTACCCTCACCTGTATTTCCGGGCGGGTGGGGACTGGGCTGATTAGCACTACCAAGTGGACCGGGGTGAGTGCGCAGGATGTGTTGGCCGCCATCGGCGTGCAGCCAGACGCCAAATATCTCTTCATCACCTCTGGCGATGGTTTTTACGAAACGGTCGATTTAGAGCTGATTCGCAATGATCGGCGCATCATGTTTTGCTACGCCTGGGACGACAAGCTGCTGCCCAAAGACCACGGCTTCCCGCTGCGCATCTGGCTTCCCGACCGCTACGGTATGAAGCAGCCCAAATGGATCACCGGCATCGAAGTAACCGATGTGGATCAGCCTGGCTACTGGGTGGAGCGCAACTGGGACAAAGTGGCCCGCGTCAAAGCCACTTCGGTGATTGATACCGTGGCCGTGGACAACATGGGGTTAGTCAATGGCCAGGACGTGATTCCAGTAGGCGGCATTGCTTACGCCGGGGCACGGGGCATTGGTGGCGTTGAGGTGCGCGTGGATGGTGGTCCCTGGCAGCCTGCTCAACTGCGTGCGCCACTTTCTGAAACCACCTGGGTCATCTGGCGCTATGAGTGGCCCTTCACCCAGGGTAATCATCTCTTTGAAGTGCGCTGCACCGAAGCCGACGGCACACCCCAAATCGAACAAGAGCACGCGGCACGCCCCGATGGTTCGTCTGGTATCCATAGCTTCGAGGCGGCTGTTTAATCGGGTCTTTTTATTGGTCGCAAATTTTTGGCGTGAGCAAGCGTGGATGACGTGGTAAGTTATTGGAAATCTGCGCTTGTCTGCGTTCATCCGCGTCCCATTGGTTAACAGTCGGACGATTGTAGAATCGCAAACGGTGCGTGGCAGGTATAATAAGGTGGCTGGGGATTTCCCTGGCCACCTTTTTAATTGGAGTAATAAGTGCCCCGTTTATCGCCAAAACGCCTTCTCTCGCTGATTATTCTGCTGGTGGTGTTGCTAGCCAGCTGGCTTTACTGGCCCACTCTCCGCCTGCCGCTGATTTACGATACCTTGCTGCACATTCGCATTACCGGTGGCCTGAATTTTGCCTCCGTCTGGCTGCCCACCGAAGCGTTTGGCTTTTACCGACCGATGACATTTTTTCCCATGCTGGTCATCAAGCAACTGTTTGATGGGTATCCTGCATGGCTGCTGCACGGCAACAATGTGGTGCAACACGCCATCAATGCCGGTCTGCTGGCCTGGCTCAGCTGGCGGTTGTGGCCCGATTGGCGGCGTGCGCTGGCCGCCGGGGCCATTTTTGCCACGTTTCCCTTTAGCTACCAGGCGGTGACGGTGTATGGCCACAATGTGCATCCGGCTATTACCGGATTGATGCTGCTGGGGCTGCATTCGTATCTTACGGCCGTTTCCCACCCAAAAGCAGCCACACAGAGCGGCACAGAGAAAAAAGTGCGCCAATGGTTACTCGTCACCTGGCTCTTGTTTGGTCTGATGGTGCTGACGCACGAAACGGCCGTACTCTTTGGCGGTTTGGCGGCATTGGTTCATATTTGTGCCCGGCCGGAACTGCTCACCCAGTGGCGGCAGCTGCTGCGCCAGCCGTGGCGCTGGTATTTGCTGGCGGGAATCGTCTATCTGGTGGTCTACCAATTTTTGCCCATTAGCCGCGCACCGCAGGCGGCCGAGGTGGGGCGGGATTTGTGGCTGAATGGATTGTATTTGCTGCAAGCGGCCGTATTTCCCATCGCCTGGTTTGCCCACCTGTTGCCCAACGTTAGCGGCCAACTGATAATCCTGGTGGGTTTTGGGTTGGTTCTGGCTGCTTCTGGCTGGCTGGCGTGGCGCAAACCGGCGTGGCGTGCCCCGCTGCTGCTCGCCTGGGGCTGGTGGGCGGCGGCCAGCGCCCTGTTGGGCGTTACCCTGGCCACGGATTATTTACTGCACGGACCAAGATTGTTGTATTTAGGCAGTGTGGGCGTGGCGCTGCTGTGGACACATTTGTTGGCGGGCGTGTGGTCTGGTTTGCCTACCCTCACCCCGGCCCTCTCCCTCAAGGGCGAGGGGGCAGATTCCCTCCCCCTGTCAGGGGGAGGGTTAGGGAGGGGGTTGGTTTGGACGGCCGTTCTCCTCTTCGTCATTCTCACTAGCACCCAATTTGTGCGCACCAAGCTAGACGAGTACGCGCAACTGACTGAACCGATAAACGTCCTAAAGCAAGCGCCAGCGTTGGATGACGAAATTGTGCTGGTAAATTTGCCGCAGTGGCTAGACGTGCCGCCGAATACGTACGCCATTGGCGTGGAGTTTGTGGCCATGCTGGGCGATTATTTATTTGCCGAAGAGCTGGTTGCGGCCAACCTGCCCGGCGAGCATCCGGTGTGGGCTGTCAGCCTGCCAGAGCTGCAAACGAGCCAATCCTATGCCTACGGCATTCAAGATCAGCACGAGTGGCCAGGCACGTTTAACAATCGCCGCCGTCATTATTTTATTACCCGCTACTTGCCCGATGGCCCTCAAACAACCCACGCTGGCTATATCCTGCCACAGCAAGCCCAGCCCCCGATTCCCCTACCCAATCCCATTGCCCAATTTGAAGAGTACCTGTTAACTGAGGCCACCGCGCAGGCGTGTGACGGCCGTATTCAAGTACAGCTGCGTTGGCTGGAGAGTGGCAATTCTGTAGCCGAGACGACCTCTGTTTTTGTGCAGGTGTTGGCGGAAGACGGCCGTCTCTTGGCCCAGGCCGATGGCCCCCCCTTGGGTATCCGACCTGGCTTACTCAACGCTCCCCCTGATTCGCTGCTGTATGATTGGCGGCAGATAACTCTAGCGGAGGCAGAAACGGCCGTACCTCACACCGTCTTGGTTGGTGTTTACGATTTTGCCAGCGGCGAACGTAGCTCCGCCACCGATGCCACAGGTCAGCCCCTGCCCGACAACGCCTGGCGCATTCCCATCACCACCTGCCCCTGATTCCAGCGAGGGTTTGCCGGGCATGATACAATTTAGGGAACGGAAATTTGCAGAAAGGAGGCTCGTATGTTGAATCAATTGCCAACAAACGTTTGGAATTGGTTCAGAGGTGACAATTCCTCAGAAAGCAGCAAGTTTGGGACTTTTCCCGGTGTGTTTACCCCCACTGTTTTGACAATCCTGGGAGCGATTATGTACCTGCGTTTGGGGCAGGTGGTGGGCAATGCTGGCTTGCTGGGGGCCATTCTCATTATTTTGCTGGCGCATATCATTACGGTTTCTACCGGGCTGGCCGTTTCCTCGGTGGTGACCAACACGCGGGTAGGTGCCGGGGGCGCTTTTGCCATCATTTCGCAATCGCTGGGGTTGGAAGTGGGCGGCAGCGTGGGCATTCCGCTTTTTATTGCCCAGGGAATTTCCGTGGCGCTGTACGATTTGGCGTTCAGCGAAGGCTGGCTGAGAATCTTTCCTTCGCACTCTGGGGTGTTGGTATCGCTTATTGCCTTTGTGATTGTGTTTGGCATCGCCTACATCAGCGCCCAATTTGCGGCGCGCATTCAATACCTCATTTTAGGCATCATTGGTTTGTCGTTGTTTTCGGTATTTTTAGCCAGTTTTCCAATTGGTGGACGGGCGGGCTTGACGGAAACGGCCGTCCTCTGGGGCTCGTTTTCTGAATGGAGCTTCTGGGAAACGTTTGCCATCTTCTTCCCGGCCGTCACCGGCATCATGGTGGGCATCAGCCTCAGCGGCTCGCTCAAGGACCCGCGCCGCAGCATTCCCATAGGCACGATGAGCGCGATTGGGCTGACCATGCTCGTCTATTTGCTGTTGGCTTACTGGCTGTCGCTGGCTGCTTCCACAACCGAGCTTTTGGCCAATACCACCATCATGGTAGACAAGGCATTTTGGGGCTGGGCCATTCTGGCTGGGATGTTGGGGGCTACTTTTTCCTCGGCGCTGGGCTCGCTGGTTGCCGCGCCGCGGGTGATGCAGGCGCTGGCGCAGCACGGCATCTTGCCTTTTAGCGACTATCTGGCGCAGGAGACGAAAAAAGGCGAGCCGCGCCAGGCGCTGTACGTCAGCGGGGCTATCGGACTTGTCACCCTGCTGATTGCGCTGGCCAGCGGCGGCTTAAACGCTGTCGCCAGCATCATCACTATGTTCTTCCTGATCACCTACGCTATGCTCAACCTGGTTGTGCTCATCGAGCAAATGTTGAGCACCGTCAGTTTTCGGCCAACCTTCCGGGTGCCGCGATGGGTGCCGTTGATCGGGCTGGTAGGCTGTATTTTTGTGATGCTGCTCATCAATCCGGTGTTTAGTTTGGTGGCGCTGGTGTTGGTGGTGTTGGTTTACAGCTATTTAATGCGCCGCAATCTGGCTTACCTGCCCAGCGATGTGCGCAGCGGCATGTTTATCTCGCTGGCTGAGTGGGCCACCACGCGCGTGAGCCGTTTACCACCAGCCGTCAAGCGTACCTGGAAGCCATCGGTGCTGGCTCCCATTTCACAGACCCAAGAACTCACTGGCAGTTATCGCTTTTTGCGGGCGCTGGCGGCACCGCAAGGGGCCATTCATGCGTTGGGTATCTATCCAGAAGGGGACGATTCGGCGCTGAAGGGGCTAAAAGATTTAACCAACGCATTTACCGACGAGGGGATATTTGCCCGCACCACCTTCTTAGAAGATGCCGATTTGGTGAACGGCGTGCGCCTGGCAACGCAGATTTTGCGCAGCACGTTTTTCCGGCCCAATTTGCTGTTTCTCAATCTGCGCGCTGAGTCAGATTTGGATGTTTTGCAGCAGTTGGTGGATAAAACGGCCGCTTACAACATGGGCATCGTGCTGCTGGCCCGGCATCCGGTTCGTGCTCTGGGCAGGCAGCACCTGATCAACGTCTGGATTTCGCACCAGGGCAATGATTGGCAAATTGATTTGCGCTGGAGCAATTCGGACCTGGCCCTGCTTTTGGCATACCAGCTTACCCAAAACTGGTCTGGTAAAATAAACTTGTGCATGGCCGTCCGCGCCGAAGAAGACGTGAATCCGGCCACCACGTTTTTGCATGAACTGGTAGAGCTGGTGCGTCTGCCCAAAAACAGCGATGTGACCGTGGTGCAGGCACCCTTTGCCGAAGCGCTGCACGAAGTTTCACGGGCAGACCTGGCTATTTTTGGCCTGCCCAACCCGGCGCGGCTCACCTTTTGCCAGGAGATCGTGGCCGCGGTTGATGGGTCTTGTTTATTTGTCCGCGATTCAGGCGAGGAGAGCGCTTTAGCTTAAAACGTGAAGGAGCTAACAATGAGTGAAAAAATTGATATTAACGTGGCGGATGCCGATACGTTGGCCACCATTTCGGGCATTGGGCCAGCGCTTGCGGCGCGAATTATTGAATATCGCCAGACGGTGCACCCTTTTGAAGAGGTGATTGAGCTAACGGCCGTTCCTGGCATTTCAGAAAAGATGGTCCGGGGTTTTGAAGATTTAGTGACGGTGCAGTCCGCAATGCTGGAAGACGTCGTTCCACTTCAGCTAGAAGAGCCGGAAGATATTCCGCTGCTGGAAGCGCCCGAACCGATGGAACTGCTGGCTGCGCCTGACCCCGAAGAGGATGTTGAAGTAATCTTTACGCCAGAGGATGAACCGGCTATGGAGACATTTGAGATGGAAGAGGAGGCAGAGGAGGTAACGGCCGTTCCCCAACCTGAACCCGTCGCGCCGATGAATGACACCGTTGGCTTTACGGAGCCGGTATTTAGCGAGCGAAGCGCCGCACCACCTGCTCAACCCCCGGTTGATTGGGAAGGGCAGGCCCGGCGGCGCGGCTGCCTGAACACCCTGCTGGGGGCCACCTTTGGCGCAATCTTGGGGGCCGTGCTTACCCTGGCCGTGCTGGCGGCCATCAACCGTGGCTCTCTCACCTATTCTGCCCGCGATGAAGTGCTCCAACAGCAGCTAGATGCGGAAATCCAGTTTCGTTCTAGCGAGCTGAATCAGTTTTCTACCCGCGTCAGCCTGGCGGCGACTCAGGAAGCTGAGGCGAACCAATCGCTGGAGAGCCAATTTTCCACCGCCAATGAGGCCATAAACAACGAGTTGGATAACAACGAAGCGATCATCAGCTATCTGGCGACGCGCTCCTGGGCTACAGAGCTGCGCCTTGACGAGGTGGCCGGGTCGGCCGAGACTTTTAACGACTTTTTAGATGGGATGCGTTCGCTTTTGGACGATCTAGAAGGGGGGACGGCCACACCGACGCCGCTAGACGATACGGTGACGCCTACCTATACGCCAACGCCCACACCCTTTGAAGGGACCCAAACACCGGAAGTGGAAGCAACAACGGCCGTTCAACCTACTCGCACACCCTTGCCCACAGCCACGCCATTTACCTTCCCCACCAACACGCCCGCGCCGCAACCATAAGGGGTCTGCTGCGTAACGATTGTTTTCTGTGGCTGGCAATTTTAAGCTGCGGCAAACTCAATTTCTAGCACACAAACATAGGTTTTTTGATGACGACAAACGAGGAGTTGAAAATGACAACCAACCAACCACGCAGCTTCGGCCGACGACTGTGGTGGATTATTCGCACCACCTTGCTCATTTTTGTATTGGCGGTTTTGGTTGCGGCCGTTGTGGGCGGCCTGGGGTATGCGGGCTACCTGGGCGTGCTGGAAATCCAGCGGTCCAACAATAGCCTGGCCATGCGCATCGACGCCAACGAGCAGAACCTGAATTCCCTGCGCGATCTGGTGAATACCGAATTTGCCCAGGGCAACCCAGAGCAACAGGTGCAAATCAACCAGCTGGAAAATGAGGTGGCCCTGCTTACCCGCCATTTGGAAGAATTACAGGCAACTCGCGATGCGGATACGGCCGTTCAAACTGAACAGATCAACACGCTCCAGGCCGATCTGGCGGCGGCCATTGCTGCCAATGGCGTACTGTCCGAAGACCTGGCCTCCGTGCAAGAGGCGCTAGTAGCCTTGCAGAGCGATCTCAACAGCACGGGCGGTCGTGTAGATGAACTGGGTGGTGATGTCGATCGCGTGCGGGTTCAGCTAAGCGATCTGGACGATGCGCTTACCGCCTTCCGTGAGGAGGCATTTGTCATTCATGATCAGGAAACGGCTGATCTGGCCCAAAGCCTGACCATGCTGCAATTGTGGGGCGTGCTTACCAATGCTCGCCTGGCCTTGCTGAATGACGATGTGACGGGAGCAGAAACGGCCGTAAATCAGGCCCAAACCCTCGCCGCCAGCCTCACCGCCGAGTCAGATTCCGCCACCGAACTGGTGCTGGAGCGGCTGCAAACCCGCCTGGACCTGGCCGTAGGCAGCTTTGCTACCAGCCTGTCAACCGCAGCCCAGGATTTAGAAGCCGCCAGTCGAGAGTTAACCTTGCTGCTGAGTGGTCCAGAAACAGCTGAATTGGTCGAAGCAACAACGGCCGTTGAAACCCAAACTCCCGAAGCAGCTAACACCACAACCACGCCAACGGCTGTACCATCACCGAGCGAAACACCGCTTCCCTCAGCGACCCCAGTGCCTACGGCCACACCCTAACCAAATAGAGTAATTTATCCAAAAATAAAACAAGGGCTGGTTGAAAACCAGCCCTTGTTCTTTCTAGCAGAAGTTAGCCTCTAGCGAAATTATTCGCCAGTGCTGACAGCTGGCCGTGTCATGCCAGACACATCGGCACCCAGGTCAACCAGCGTATCATACAGAACCTGAATGATGTACTGGCCGTTGTGAGCAAATGCGCCGGGGTCTTTCTGAACGTACTGGTAGTTGTAGGATGCCCGCAGCAAAGTGGGCGTCCAGGTGCTGTAACTTTCACCAGCATCGTTGAAGAAGTACGGGTAGCTGTTCGGATTGTATACAACGGGAGCAGCACCTACACTGGCAGCGTAATCAGACATAGCCGCATAAAGTGCTTCAGCCATCGTATCAATTTCGCCAGCGAGACCTTCAGTCACATCGCCGTCACCGTCGAAGTCTACTTCGCTTACGCGGATGTTGTGCAGATCTTCGGCCGTTTGGATTTCTACATCCTCGTGACAATCAGCACATTCAGCCACTTCAACTTCCAAAGCATGGACGTCATGGCATTCCGTACAGTCATCAAACGCGCCAACGTGCTCATTCCGACCATTATATTCGTTACCCGCGTACTCGTACGCACCCTTCACTTCTGTACCGAAGAGTGTCGCACCAGCAGCAAAGTAATGGATATTCTGGAAACGTAGGTTGTCGGCAATTTCGTCGTCGCCAAGATCACCGATTGCACGATCAACCGACCCGGTAGAAGAACGTCCCTGATGGCAGTTAATACAGGTGTTGGCCTTTTCGCCTTCGCCAAAGGAAACCGTTGCCCCACTGGGGAAAGTTACCGAGTCAAAGGTGTACAGCTCAAACGTCTGTAGGTCGCTGTGGCAGGTGGCGCAGTTCAGGCCATTGGCCGTCGGCTGGGTGATGGAAACACCCTCTGTAGCCAACAGCGGCAGCCCGGCCGCGGAGTGACACTTGCTGCAAGTACCCGGTACCGCACCATCCTCATCCCAATGACGGAACGCTTCTTCTGAACCAGCAAAGTGACCGTGGTCAATGCGGTGCAGGGCGCTCATGTCGATGGGGGAAGAAACGGCCGAATTCAGGTCAGCAATCGAATCGTAAAGGAGTTCGATCACATACTTGCCACCGTGTGCATACCGGCCCGGATCTTTCAACGAAGCCTGGTAATTGTAAGCAGCTTTGGCCAAGCGCGGTGTCCAAGCGTTGTAACCATTTTCGCGTACAGCTTCAGCTTCATCAATTTCGCCATTGCCGTCGGCATCAATGAAGAAGTACGGGTAGGCATTCACGTTGTAGCCAATTGCAGCCCCGGTAACTTCCGAGGTATACGTCTGCATGACATCAAATAGAATAGCCCGCAAATCCTCGATTTCGTAGTAGATACCTTCGGTCATGTCGCCGTCGCCGTCGTAATCAACCAGGGAACCGGGCATACGGATGTCTACCAGGTCTTCCGGCCCACGCAGATCGGTGTGGCAGGCGGTACATTCGTCGAACTGAACTTCCAACGTGTGCGGATCATGGCAGCTTACGCAGGTGTCATACCCTTCTACGTGGTCAAACTTAGCATCGTAAGCCATACCATCGTATTCGTAGCCACCCATCGCCCAGGTGCCAAACTGCGTAGCCGCAGCTGCGTAGTAATGGATGTTGGTGAAGCCCAAATCTTCGCTTACGGTATCCAGGTCAGATGCCGGATCGAGTCCAGCATTGGCGATGGAATCGTTCACGGTAACGGTGGATGCACGCCCTTGATGACACTGCATACAACGAGCTTCCGGTCCTAGCCCAGTAACCTCAGCCCCAGAGGGGAAGACAACACTGGCCAGGTCTACGGTCACGTCGTTGTGGCAAGCTTCACACTCAACCGTGGTGCCAAGTGGCGCTGGGGCATCTACTACACCAAAAGCAGAGCCATCAGCGCCCAGGAAGTCGAGGAAGCCGGGTGTGCTGTGGCATTTAGCACAGCTCGCCGATACTTCAGCCGGATCGTCTTCGTTCCAGTGGTTAAAGGCTTCGGCGCTGGCATCAGCGTGGCCAGAGCTGGCCCACTGATCAGCAAAGGGGATGGTGGACACGACCATTTCTGGCTCAACCATCACCTCTACAACGCGCGTTACCTCTACCTGGACTTCGACGGTTTCCCCAGTTACTGCTTCGCCGGGTACCTCGACTATCCGCGTTACCTCCACGGTTTCTGGTTCTTGGCTACAAGCAACGATAGCTAGACCCAAAAACAGTAGAAGCCCGAGAAAAACGTAAACGCTTTTGTACTTCGGGTAAAACATATAAACCTCCTTTGCAACGGACTTATCAGAAAGCTTGTACAGAAAGAAGTCCCTACCGTACACTTTCTGAAAACGGTCAAAGACGATGTCGTTTTCAGAAACAACATCGCCTAAAGACGTAAAAAATCACATAGTCGGCCAGAAAAGCGAAAAACTAGTCGGCTATGGTGATGGCGTACTTAAAGGTACAAAGACCTCACGGGTGACCCGAGGAATGGTTTCGATGGCCGTTTGCTCAAAGGTGAAGGCCCAAACCAGACCCGCCAGCAGCAAAATCCCCACCACAATGGCTATGGCAAAAAAGATACGTTGCCGATGGCGCAAAACCGGCAGCGCCAATTCTGGCCAAGGATCACCCCCTGCTTCCAATCGTTCCAGTTCTAATGCATGTTCTTCTTCCATCTGATGATGAGGTAATTTGCCGGTAAACATGCTCGGATTAAAATGTTTAATGTGGACGTTGTACATGTGCCAAATCACAATACTTAGCACTGCTAGCAACGCTTCTCCACCGTGGGCTGCTTTGGCCGCAGGGATAAATTGCCCAGGCAAGAACACGGTGGCCGCAATTGGATTCCACAACATAAATCCGGTGATGGCCATGATGGCCGTTCCCCAGACTACTGCCCAATATTCTACTTTTTCGCCAAAGTTAAACTTGGCCATGCGTGGTGCATCCGCGCTAATGCCCAAGTTGTGCTTGATTGTTTGCAGCAGGTCAAGCGCATCTTGCTTCACAGGCAGCATGCGCATCCGTTCACGCTTAACAAAAAAGCGGTAAGCCGACGTGAACAAGTGATAAATCGAGCCAACGACTAACATTATGGCGGCCCAACGATGCACAATGCGAATAAATTCAATGCCGCCCATGGCCTGGATCATCCACTCGGCCCACGCTTGCAGTGCGTATTTTTGGGGCAGACCGGTAAGGGCCAGCACGGTGAAGCTGATCATCAGAATGGCGTGTTCAATCCGCGCCATTGTGCGGAAGCGAGGATATTGTTTGTCTTCGTGTGATACTTCTTTTGCGGTACTGGTCATCGTTTTATCCTCTCAACCGGAGACGAATGCGCCTGTAAACATCGGTCGCAACCATGAAGCCGAAGAACCCCAGGGTGGCCGGTATCACAATTTGATAGAAAAGGTTCACCAGAAATACGAGCGGATTGTGCTGCAACGACGGCCGAAAATGGCTGGTCCAGCTGTCTGGGAAGTTGGCGGTTGCATCGGGGTGGCACTGCTGGCAAGTTTCCAGCAAATTGGCCTTGATACCCGCTTCAGGATCATCTGGGTCTTTGATGGCGTGCACGCCGTGACAGTCGTAGCAGACGGCCTTGTTGGTTTCGACGTTGGGGTCTTCTTGTTCAAACAAGGTCACCGTGGTGCCATGGAAATCAGCCACATAGGTGTCAAATACGTCGGTAGAGATGTCGTATTTTTCCATCAGCTCTGTGTTGGCGTGGCATTCGGCGCACAGCTCTGGTGAGCGAACGCGGAACAGCGCTGTGGTGGGGTCGGTGATGTTGTGGACCTCGTGGCAGTTAATGCAGGTCGGCACGTCTGGATTGCTCTCGCTGAGCAAGGCTTCCCCATGAACGCTTGTGGCGTACTCATCAAAAATGGTGCTGTGGCACTGTTCACAGGTGTATGAGATGCGTTCGCGTGGTTCGTTGGGTACGGGTGTGTCGTGAGCACTGTGGCAATCGGTACAAACGGCCGCTTCTGGGTGACCTTCGGCAATTGCGGTGCCATGCACATCATCCAACGTTTGATCATACATGGGCTCGTGGCAACGGCCGCACAGTGGGTACTGCTGCAAGTTGTAATCGCGCAGGGTTTCAGCCTGGACTGGCTCATGAGGGAACGTTTCTATGTTCTCATGACAATCCGTACAGGCCAACGGCTGCCAGGAATTGGCATCGCCATGCACCGAATCATGAAGCGCTTCGGCGTCGATGGTTAGCGAAAGCGTGTCGCCATTGGGGAACGTGTAAGTGAGCCCTTCCTGGCTGTGGCAAGAGAGGCAGTAGCTGTTGTCTACCTGGGGTGTAAAGAGCCCGTTGCGAATAATTTTGTTCAGGGTGCTCTCGTCTACCAGCGGAACTTCCTCAACAGTGTGGCAATCTACGCAGGTTTCGGTGCCTTCACCCGCCTGCCACTGTTCGCCGGTGAGCACATCATGTGCGCCGTGGCAGTCGGTACAGGCAACCGGATTTTCCGATTCTGGCCCTGGGTGGCTAGTCACGTGGGGCTGCACGTGGCAGGTCTGGCAGTTGTTTGCCTGCGTCAGTTCAAATTCGCGCAGGGTGTCGGCGGTGACGGGGGCGTGTGGCTGCTGGTAATTGTTGATAGGTTGGTGGCAGCTAGAGCAAGCCAGCGGATCATCCGTGTTGGCTGGTCCGTGGGCCGAGTTGGCTAAGGCGGCCAGGTCTATGTGCGCCGAAACGGTCTCGCCGGATGGAAATTCAACAACCGCGTCAGTATCCTGGTGGCAGAGGCGGCAGGCGGTATCGTCGGCGATTTGGGCATGGGGCAGCACGGCCGTTTCCGGTTGGGTTAGCTCGGTAATGGGTGGGTGTGCCTGGATGACGGCCGTTATGTCCTGGTCCGGTGCAGCTTGCAGAGGCAGAACATAGATCGCCACCAAACAGGCCAGTGCCGCACACACTACGCCCCAAACGATGCGACGTTTGTTACTCAACTGTTCCAACGTAGCCTCCAAAGGATATCAAGATAGCAGTCACAATTAGGGTGCTTCTTCCGAATTTACTGTTGGTTCAGATACGGCCGTTTCTACTGGCGGCGTATGGTAACCCACTGCCAGCGAAATGAGCTGCTCGTCCGAGACCTCTACACCGCGTCCGTTCGCGTTATGGCAGGAGCGGCAAGCAAAGTCCAGCGAGATTTGCGGCAGCACCGTGCCATCTTCGGAAAACTGGGCGATCTGTGTTGGGTTGATGAGCATCACGTGCGAACGCATATCGCCAGTAAACATAGCAACGTCACTCGCGGCATTTTCAATTAACCTAGGCATGTGGCAGTCAATGCAGTCTACGCCGCCAATCTCGTTATGGCCCGCCTCGTATTGCGCTTCGGCAAAATGGCAGTCTTCACAATTTGTGCGCACCGTGGGTAGATCGGCTTCGCGAAGCTGTACCACACCGGTGTGGGGATCATGGCAGGTGACACAATCGAGAACCAGATGCTTGCTCTGGTACAAATCGCCATACTGGTCGTGGTGTTGAATAAAGCCATCAGCGGCGCTGATTTCATCCAGCGTGCCGCGCGCATGGCAGGCCGTGCACGCTTCTGCATCGCGGTCGATGTCGGGGCGAATAACAATGGGGTTTTCGGCATGTTCGCTGCCTGCGTTGTGGCATTCTTCACATTGAACACCGCTAAACGCCCAGGAGCCAGCAATGCCGTCCAGACCACCCTGGTCGCCAATGGGGCTGTAGCCAGTGGTGTGGCAGGTGCCGCAGTCGTAAGAGGGTTCTTCGCCTGCGTGGTAAGCTGCCCATTCGCCGCTGACATCTAGGATATCGTTGGGCAGATTAAATTGCGTCGTGGCGTTTTCATCCGCGCCGGTGATGAGATTCCCGTTTTGATCGATGAATTGGGCTTTCCAGTTGTAGCCACCAATGACGTAGCTAATGTCATCCCATGTGTAGCCGTCTGGTGGGTTCCGAACCTCGGAAAATGGGTATTCAGGGGCTTCCCCGTTGGCCACAGCATTCAAAATGTAGGGGTGGCCGCTCAGGCTAAAGGCGTCGTAAATATCTTGATGGCATTCGGCGCAAGCTTCACTGCCGATGAAGGCGGGGGGAGTATAGCTGAGGCCATCTAAGCCGGCGGGGCCAGGCAAACCTTGCGCACCTTGTGTGCCGGCGGGTCCAGGAGGGCCTTGCGCTCCTGCCGGTCCTTGTGGTCCTTCTGGGCCGATTTCTCCAGCGCAAGCGCCCATGAGAACAACAACGGCCGTCATGAGCAGCATTACTAAGAACCCTTGCTTGCGGTGCATAACGCCTCCTACTCTTCTTATTCCCTTATAAAAACAGGTAGTCTTCACGTACTTTTCTTCAAACAGTATAAGTGTTTCTTATTTTTGGTTAAGGTTGTCGCCTATTATAGCCAGGGCAGTTGTCAGACCATAATGACAAATGTCACACACCCTGAATGACAGACGTTCCGATCATAAAACCTACCTCTGGTAATGATAGAGTATACTTATCCATCCGTAAAGGCTGTAATGGTAAATGGTTTCCAAGTTGCCTAACAAATGCGTGAATTGCGTAGTTAAATCAACAAAAATTTGGGTGTTGTGTTGTGTTTAGAATGGGTCCAGAGCAGACGGCCGTTTGTCGTTAATTTTACCAAAATAGGGTATAATTTCGCCTGATTTTGTACCTGAAAACTGAATATTTTGCCACGCTAATTTGGTGGTTTTTTTTTGCTTAATTACCCCATGTAATCGGATTCGGTCCTAGCCAATCCATTCATTCAGTTATCCAATTACTTGTAAATAAGTCTTGTTTGCCAACAAGACATTTGTAAAACCTCTTTGGAGGCTCTATTTTGGACGATAACAACATCGGAACAGTTAACCACATTGATATTAATCAGGAGATGCGTAATTCTTACCTGGATTACGCGATGAGCGTGATCGTGGCGCGGGCTTTGCCCGATGCCCGCGATGGCCTCAAGCCTGTGCACCGGCGCATTTTATACGCCATGTGGGATATGGGCATTCGGGCCAACACGCCGCACCGCAAAAGCGCCCGTATCGTGGGTGAAGTTTTGGGTAAATACCACCCGCACAGCGATACGGCCGTTTATGATGCAATGGTGCGTATGGCGCAATACTTTTCCATGCGCTACATGCTGGTAGATGGCCAGGGGAACTTTGGTAGCGTAGACGGGGACAGTGCCGCAGCCATGCGTTATACCGAAGCCCGCCTGGGGCGTATTGCCCACGAGCTTCTCGAAGACATCGACAAAGATACCGTCGAATTTACCCCCAACTTCGATGACAGCCTGGTTGAGCCAGACCTGCTGCCCGCGCGCCTGCCCAACTTGCTGCTGAACGGTTCCGCTGGTATTGCCGTGGGTATGGCCACCAACATCCCGCCGCACAACCTCACGGAGCTGTGCGAAGCCATCGCCTACCTCATCGATCGCTACGACGATATTGACAACGTGACCCTGGAAGAGCTGATGCAGTTTGTGAAGGGACCAGACTTCCCCACAGGCGGCCTGATCATTGGCAATGAAGGGATTCGTAGTGCGTACGCCACGGGACGGGGCCGGGTGGTGATGCGGGCCAAGGCTGAGGTGGAACCCATGCCGCGCAATCCCGAACGGCAGCGCATCAACATCACTGAAATTCCCTTCCAGGTGAACAAGGCGCTGCTCATCGAGCGTATTGCTGAGCTGGTGAACAAGGGCGTCATTACCGACATCAGCGACTTGCGGGATGAATCGGACAAGCAGGGCATTTCTATTATTGTAGAGCTCAAGCGGAATACACAGCCGCTGAAAGTGCTAAACCAGCTGTACAAACACACCGCCTTACAAACCACGTTTGGTGTGCAAATGCTGGCATTGGTCGATAAACAGCCGCGTTTGCTCTCGTTGAAGCGTGCGCTGCAAATCCACATCGAGCACCGCATTGAGGTCATTACCCGGCGTACTCAGTTTGATCTGGATAAAGCATTGAAGCGGCAGCACATCTTGGCGGGTCTGCTCATCGCCCTTGATCATCTGGATGACGTGATCGAAACTATTCGTCGCTCGCCGGATGCCGATACCGCTCGCACGCAGTTGATGGAACGCTTTAGCCTGTCTGAACCGCAGGCTACGGCTATTTTGGACATGCAGCTGCGCCGTCTGGCCGCTTTGGAGCGGCAAAAAATTGAAGATGAGCATCGCGAAGTGACGGCGCACATTGAATATTTGGAAGGGCTGCTGGCCGACAAAAAGAAAATTCTGGGTCTGATTCTGGAAGACATCAACGACCTGAAAGAAAAGTACGGCGACGAGCGTGCTTCCCAAATCATGATGGGCATGGATGCCGATCTGAACATCGAAGATTTGATTCAGGATGAGGATGTACTGATTTCCATCACCCAACGAGGCTTCATTAAGCGCACACCCGCCGCCGCTTACCGCGTTCAGGCGCGGGGTGGTAAGGGGCTCATTGGTATGGGCCGCCGCGAGGAAGACCAGCTAGAGCATCTGTTTGCGGCTGGTTCGCTGAATACCATTCTCTTTTTCTCCGATCGGGGTAAGGTGTATGCTGAGAAAGCGTACAATATTCCAGAGCTGGATCGTACAGCCAAGGGCACATCGCTCATGAACATTTTGCCGCTGATGCCCGAAGAGAGCATTACGGCCGCTTTGCCCGTACACAGCTTTGAGGAT
Source organism: Ardenticatenaceae bacterium (assembly GCA_020634435.1). Classification (GTDB taxonomy): domain Bacteria; phylum Chloroflexota; class Anaerolineae; order Promineifilales; family Promineifilaceae; genus Leptofilum. The sequence goes on from JACKBS010000005.1 coordinate 841,913, forward strand.
GCCGAGTACCTGACAATGATTACCCGCAAGGGCAAAATCAAGCGTGTTGAGGTGAACGTGTTTGAAAACGTTCGCCCGAGCGGCCTGATTGCTTTGAACCTGGAAGATGACGACAGCCTGGGTTGGGTCAAGCTAACCGAGGGTGAGCAGGACCTGATCATTGTGAGTGAGCAGGGCAAGGGCATTCGTTTTAGTGAGGAAGACGTGCGCCCGATGGGCCGTACGGCCGCTGGCGTAAATGCCATCCGTCTGGACAGCTGGGATCGGGTAGCCGGGGCCGACGTGGTGCTGCCCGATGATGATTTGCTGGTGATTACTGAAAAAGGGTATGGCAAGCGCACGCCGCTGGAAGAATACCGACAGCAAAACCGGTATGGTCAGGGGGTGCGGGCTATGGTGCTGACGCCTGAGCGCACGGGCAAGATTGTGAGTGCCCGCGTTGTGACGCCGGGTGATGAGGTGACCTGTATTTCGGCCAATGGCATTATGCTGCGTACGGCCACGGATGAAATTTCGCAGCAGGGTCGCTCGACGCAAGGTGTGCGGGTGATGGATTTGCGCCAGGGCGATTTTGTGGCCTCGGTTGCTTTAATTCGCGAAGGGCATTTGTCGCAGGTGAATGGCGAGGAAGGCGCAGAAGTGGCGAATGGTGAAGCAGTGGCGCAAAATGGCACGAGCGAGAATGTGACGGTGGAGGATACGGCCGTCTAGCTCTCTCCCCATATTCATTCTTGCAAACATTCAAAAGAGCATCGGATTCCGGTGCTCTTTTTCGTTGCAGGCATTAGCTGTGATGATTCGCCAAAGCTTTCTGGCCTAAACTTGATCCGGTCTATTATAATGTTTTCATGTCCGGCGACTTGTTGAGAACGAAATTTCATGTGCCGCGATTACGGCCGTTTCTTGTCCCCCGCCCCCATCTCATCCAACAACTTAATCAAGGCTTGCAAGAGCTGTGCAAACTGACCCTCATTTCTGCCCCGGCTGGCTTTGGCAAAACCACGCTGGTCAGCGAGTGGCTTCATCAAAATGGGCAGGGGGAAGCGGTATCTCTGCCCACCCAAATTGCCTGGCTTTCACTCGACGAAGGCGACAATGATCCCGTTCGATTCTTGACCTATTTTGTGGCGGCGCTGCATGGCATTTCAGGCGTTGATACTCCTATTGGCGAAGGGGCGCTGGCGATGCTGCAATCGCCGCAGCCACCGCCCACCGAAGCCGTGCTCACTGACCTGATTAACGACATTGCCACCCTCCCCGACAGCATTGTTCTGGTCCTCGACGATTACCACGTCATCGAATCGCCGCCTACAGACGAGGCGCTTACCTTTTTTCTGGACCATTTGCCGCCCCAACTCAACCTTCTCATCATTACCCGCATTGATCCCCAACTGCCGCTGGCCCGTCTGCGCGCCCGGCGGCAGCTGCTTGAACTGCGGGCTGCTGATTTGCGCTTTACGTTTGATGAAACGGCCGTCTTTCTCAATCAGGTCATGGGCTTAAATCTAGCAGCCGCGGACATCGCGGCCTTGGAAGATCGCACAGAAGGCTGGATTTCTGGCTTGCAGCTGGCTGCCCTTGCGCTGCAAGGGCCACTTTCGGTGCAAGGCCATGAGGATGCCGCTAGCCGCATCCAATCCTTTACCGGCAGCCATCGCTACGTGCTCGATTATTTGATTGAGGAAGTGTTGCAACAGCAACCAGAGCCGGTGCAAACTTTTTTGTTGAAAACGGCCGTTCTCGACCGTCTAATTGGCTCCCTCTGCGACGCTCTCACTGGTCAGGGCAGCGGCCAGGCCATGCTGGAAATGCTGGAACACGCCAACTTGTTTATCGTCCCGCTAGACGAGGAACGGCGTTGGTATCGCTACCACCACCTCTTCGCCGACTTGCTGCGGCAGCAGCTGCGCCAAAAACATCCACAGTGGCAATTTGAGCTGCACAAGCGAGCCAGCGACTGGTACGCGCAACAAAATTTGCCCGCAGATGCCATCCGCCATGCCCTGGCGGCCAAGGATTTTGCGCGGGCGGCAGACCTGGCCGAATTGGCCTGGCCAGACTGGAAAATTGGTCATCGTTCCATCACCTGGCTGGGTTGGACCAAGGATTTACCGGATGAACTGGTGTGGACGCGACCGGTGCTCTGTGTAGCCATTGCCCAGGCGTTGCTAAATGCGGGCAAACTGGAAGCCGCCGCCGTCCGACTGATCGATGTCCAGCGGAGTTTAGAAAGTTCAACCAAAAAACTTTACGTGGATGAAGCGCAATTTCAAGCCCTGCCAGCTACGTTGGCAACGGCGCAGGCTTACCACGCCCAGGCGATTGGCGATTTTGCCGGAACGGTGAAATATGTCGCGCGAACCCTGGAACTCCTGCCTGAAGATGACCTGTACAACCGCGCGGCCATCACCGGTTTTGCTGGGCTGGCTCACTGGGCCAATGGCAGTTTGGACACCGCTTCCCAAATTTTTGCCGAAGGGCTTTTCCAAAACGACCACGACCTGATCAAAGGTACTTTTGTGCTGGCCGACATGCAGATGGGGTTGGGCAATTTGCGCCAGGCGGAAGCTGTTTGTGAGCGTGGCTTACAGCTGGCAGAAGCGCATGATCCGCCCCTGCCGCTGGGCACGGAAGATGTGTACGCGGGCATCAGTATGGTTCATCGGGAGCAGGGGAAGTTGGCAACGGCCGTAACCGACCTGCAAACGTGCCACCAATTGGGCGAAAAAGTGAAGCTGCCCGATTGGCGACATCGCTGGTGCATTGCCCAGTCGCAGCTCGAAACCTCATTGGGCAATCTGGACCGGGCGCTCGACCTGCTGGATGAAGCTTTGCGGGTTTACGTACGCACGCCAGTGCCGCTGGTGCGCCCTGTCGCGGCAATGAAAGCGCGGGTTTGGCTCAAACAAGGGCGGCTGAGTGAAGCAGCAGATTGGGCACAGGAACAAGGGCTGTCGGCGGATGGAGCGCTTACTTATTTGCGAGAGTTTGAATACCTTACGTTTGTCCGATGGCGGCTTGCCCTTCATCAACATGACCCGGCCGCGGATGCGCTTCAACAGGCAATCGCTCTGCTGATGCGGCTTCTTCAGGCGGCCGAGGCGAGCAAACGGATGGGCAGCGCCATCGAAATTCTGGCATTGCAGGCGCTTGCTTTTGCGGCCCAGAACAAAATGTCTCGTGCACTCAATGCTCTGAATCGCGCGTTAACCCTGGCTGAGCCGGCAGGGTATTGCCAACTTTTTGTGGATGAAGGTCCGCCGATGGCGCGGTTGCTTTACGCTGCGCTGGCCCAGAACATCGCGCCGGGCTACGTGCGCCGTTTGTTGGCGGCTTTTCCCACATCGGTACCGGAACGAACGGCCGTATCCCACCCTCAAAATGCTGAACTAGACTGGATTGAGCCGCTGAGCGAGCGTGAAGTTGAAGTGCTGCAACTCATTGCCAACGGGCTGACAAATCAGGAAATTGCGGTGCAGCTTTTCCTGGCGCTAAACACGGTCAAGGCCCACACGCGCAACATCTACAGCAAGCTAGGGGTGAACAGCCGCATCCAGGCGGTGACCAGGGCGCGAGACTTGGGCGTGTTGACGTCCACTTGATTTCAGGGATATGTACGTGAATTCAAACCACTTTTAGAACGAGCTGATCGCCATCAGCTCGTTTTTGATTCTCCTGCCTGTTTGCTTAACACCTGGGCTAACACTTTCGTGGTATGACACCTACACCCTCTAGCGAGTATCCTGAAACCATCAGATTGAGAAGTATTGCAAGGTCACACATGACCTGCAAAAGGAGGACAAAATGAGTATCAGAGGAAGTTTGCAGGCAACGGAGAAATCTCCGCTGGTGCGTCAAGCATCAAGCCGTTCAAAAGGGAATACATACCGGAAAACGGCCGTTACCGTCGGCATCTTGTTCATCATTGGCACGGTGGCCGGGATTTTCAGCGGGGTCTTAACGGCACCTATTTTGGATGCCCCCAATTATCTGAATGAGGTGTCGGCCAACGAAAGCCAACTCGTGTTGGGCGCACTCCTGGTGTTGGTGATGGGCTTCCCGCTGGCGATGATTCCCGTGGTGATGTTTCCCATTTTTCGCAAATACAATGAGCCATTGGCGCTGGGGGCGGTTGTTTTTCGCGGCGTTCTGGAAGCGATGGCCTACATTTTGATGGTGCTCTGCTGGCTGGTCCTCATCCCCTTGAGCCAGGAATTTGTAAGCGCTGGTGCACAAGATGCTGCCTATTTGCAATTATTGGGTGGCATGCTAACGGACGGGGTGTACTGGATAAACCATATTTTGGCGCTGGTTTTCACCATTGGTGCGGCGATGTTGTACTGGTTGTTCTGGAAAACAAAGCTGATTCCCCGCTGGCTGGCGCTGTGGGGATTCTTCGGCGCAATTCTCTACTTTGCGGCTCCCATCGCCAATATGCTCGACCCCGCGCGTTTGCCGTTGACGTTGGGCGTTAAGTGGGGCTATCTGATGATTCCACTGGCGATTCAGGAGATGGTTTTTGCGCTGTGGCTGATTGTGAAGGGGTTTGACGGAACGGCCGTAACCGCCCTGTTCACCCCACAACAGTAATCGGAAGCCGGAATTTTATCACGAGGAAAATAATGACACCCTCCAATAACATAATTACCGATCACGCCTTCACCAACAGTAATACGGAGTACCTGCTGATCAAAGCACTCTTGCTCGAAATTGAAAACCATCCCGACCTGGATAACCGCTGGGACCCGGGCAGCCTGGATTGGTGGCGTTACAACTACCATGCGGAGAAAGGCTTAGATTTCTTCCAGGCCAATGCCCATTATTGGCAAACGGAAACGGGCCAGGTTGTCGGTTTGTTCATCTCTGAATATGGTCAAGATGATTTCTTTGTCGTAGTTCATCTGCTTTTCCCCGCGCTGTTTCCTGGCATATTGCAGTGGGGGCTTGACGTTTGGGCGGGTGATAAGCGCAAGATTCATACGGCCGTTTACACCCACGACCAACAAAAAATCACGCAGTTGCTAGCTGCTGGTTTTTACGAGGATGATCATGAGGCAAATGTGAGGACGTACGCGTTACGGCCGTATGATTTTGCCTACACCCTCAAGCCAGAATTCAAGTTGCTCACCTTTGCCGACTACGGCAATTATGAAAGTCGAGTCAAGCTGGTGCACAACGCCTTTAACAATCCCGCTTACTCTGAGGCACGCTTGCGCTCGCTGCACAGTTCCCCAAGTTATCAGCCGGAGCTGGATTTGGTGATTGTGAATTCCCAAGGCGAGAGCGTTGCTTACTGCATGGGCTGGGTGGAAGAAAATGATCCCACCGCCGGTTACATCGAGCCGATGGGCGTCCATTCCGATTATCGGAGAAATGGCCTGGGGACGGCCCTGGCCAAAGAGTGCTTCAAACGGCTTAGCCAGTTGGGCGTAGAGCGGGCGACGATTGCCTCCCATGCCGAGCCAGATATTTCTAATTTCTTGTATGAATCTTTGCACCCTGCCAGTGTAAAACGGGCTTATCGCTACGCTCTGAGCCTGGATGGCCGAGAACCAAGAGGGTAAATACCATGAATTTTGATAGACATTTTTTAGGGAACGGCCGTACCACCATCACCACCTTACTCACCTTACTGATCCTGGTTGGTTGTGGCCCCTCAACGGCCGAATTGGAAACCGTTAATTACGCCCCACAGTCTGGGACTATCTGGGAGATATCAACCCCGGAAGAACAGGATTTGGACCCTGAACTAATTGCGGAACTGTATTACAACGCCGCCCAAATGGAGAATATTTACAGCCTGCTACTGTTCAAAAATGGTTACTTGATTGCGGAAGATTATTTCAATGGCGGTTCGGCCGTCCAGCAGGTAAATATCCATTCTGTCACCAAGAGTATCAACTCCGCGCTGGTGGGTCTGGCGCTGGAAGAAGGCTGTATAACCAGCCTGGATCAAAAAATGATGGAATTTTTCCCAGAGTTCGAGGGCCGTCTCCGCGATTCACGGAAGCGGGAGATCACCATTCGGCAGATGCTGCAAATGCGCGCCGGGTATCCCTGGGAAGAGGCCTCGCCAGAAGGGACCGAGCTGCTGTTCACCGGCTTTCACACGGCCGATCTCGTGAACGTGCCCCTGGCCTATGATCCGGGCAGCGATGCCGCGTACAGCAATTTAACCGCCCATCTTTTGGGTTTGGTTGTTGCCCGAGCTTGTGACACAGACCTCAAAACGTTTGCCGATGAACACCTTTTTGGCCCGCTGGGAATAGAAGAGGGACATTGGCAGGTAGATTGGGATGGCGATTATCTTGGCTACTCCGATATCGAGCTGTCCGCCTACGATCTGGCCAAATTTGGCTTGCTGTATCTCAACGACGGCGAGTACAACGGCAAGCAAATCGTGCCTGCCGAGTGGGTTCAAGATTCGTTGCAAATTTATTCGGAAGATATGTGGACGGTTCGCGTGGGCCGCAATTGGGACGACAACGCCTATGGCTATCAATGGTGGTCCATCCGCGGGGGCGACTACCGCTACAACCTGGCCTGGGGGCACGGCGGGCAGCAAATTGTCCTGCTAGATGATTTGGACATGATGATTGTCGTTGTAGTTGACCCGCTGCACCTTCAACATGGCGACGAACCGTGGAAACTGGAGAAGTCCAGCCTGAATCTGGTGGCGGATTTTGTGGCTTCTTTGCCGGGACAATAAGCGTCCTTTGATTGGCAGAAGGCGCGCGATTGTGGAGACTAAAATGGGCAAGCTCACGCTGGATCGACCGGTAATCTACCAAATTAAAGTGCCGGGTCAACTGGATGCGAGCTGGGTGGAGTGGGGCGAAGGGTTGGCGATCACGATCACGTCCGAAGCCAATGCCCCCTCGGTAACAACCCTGACCGGCAGGCTGGATCAGGCTGCCCTACAGGGCTTGCTGCGCCGGTTGTATGGGCTGGGCTTGCCTTTAATTTCTTTGCAATGGGTGGAGAGAGAATAACGCGACACTGTCCACGCATAGATTGTTGATACGGCCGTTTCTCCAAATTTGTCCCCGTATGTTGCAAAAACTTTCTCGTTCTTTTTTCACAAGCAGGGTCAACTCCGATTTGCCAATTCACATAAAACCTTAAATTGTGGCTGAGGGTCCTAGCCGCTATGGCGGACACAGTATACCATTGAGGCGGAAACCATTTTGGAGGAAGACTTGATGGATGATGTAACACTCATCAACCTGTTTGAAGCCCAGGTTGCCTATACCCCTGGCAGCATCGCCCTATCTTTTGGCGATGAGGCGGTTACTTACCAGGAACTAAACCAACGCGCCAATCAACTCGCCCATACCTTGCGTGATCGGGGTGTCCAGCCACAAACATTAGTCGGTATATTTTTAGAGCGCTCCATAGACATGGTTGTCGCCTTGCTTGCCGTCTTTAAAGCGGGCTGTGCCTATGTGCCATTTGATCCGGCTACCCCGCAGGCCCGGTTGGCCTACATGCTGGCCGATGCCCAAATCGGCCTCCTGCTGACACAGGCTGATTTACTGGCGCGTGTGCCGGAAACGGCCGTTCCTCGCCTCTCTCTCGACACGAAGCACAACCAAATTGCCACAGCACCTACCACAAATCCTCTACTTACAAATCAACCCCACTCTCTGGCCTACGTCATTTATACCTCCGGCACCACCGGCAAACCCAAAGGGGTGCTTGTTGCCCAGCGGGGATTGCTCAACCACGCCCTGGCCATGCGAGATTATTACCAGCTACAGCCAGATGACCGGGTGCTGCAATTTGCCTCGCTTAGTTTTGATGTGGCCGCCGAAGAAATTTTCCCGACGCTCCTGGCTGGAGCTACCCTGGTGCTGCGTCCAGAATCGGTGACGACTTCGCTGAGCCAATTCCAAAGGTTTTTGCAGCAAGCCCACATTACGGCCGTAAATTTGCCCACCACTTTCTGGCATGAATGGGTAACCGAACTGGCCTATGCCCCGCAGGAACTGCCCGTTCATTTGCGCCTGGTGGTCGTGGGTAGTGAAGAGGCTTTACCCGCTAAATTACGCCAATGGCAGCAGTTGGTGGGCACGCGCGTGCGCTGGTGCAACGCCTACGGACCCACCGAAGCCACCGTTACCGCCCTGATTTATGAACCGCAAGGCCTCATCGCTGCCGATGCACCCACCGTGCCCATTGGCCAGCCCATTGCCAACATGCAAGCGTACATTTTGGACGGGCAGCTGCAAGAGGTACCGATGGGCACAGCAGGCGAGCTGTACCTGGGTGGGGTCGGGCTGGCGTTGGGCTATTTGGGGCAGCCACAGCTCACGGCCGAAAAATTCATCCCTCACCCATTTGCTGCCAATGCCACGCTCTACCGTACGGGGGACCGCGCGCGTACCCGTGCCGATGGCCAGATCGAATTCCTGGGCCGTGTGGATGACCAGGTGAAAATCCGTGGCTATCGTATCGAGTTACGCGCGGTGGAAACTGTGCTGCGCCAGCATCCACAGGTGGCGTCCGCTGCCGTTGTGGCCCAAAAAGATGGCAACGGCCGTTCCCAACTTATCGCCTACATCATTCCCAAAACACAACCGGCTCCCACCGCTGCCGCGCTGCGCCACCACCTGCAAAGCCAGCTGCCCGCGTACATGACCCCCGCTGCTTTTGTGTCGCTAGAGCGCTTTCCCCTGACCGCATCAGGCAAAATAGATCGGCAGGCATTGCTGGTACCTGCTGCGCCGCAGCGCCAATTAGACCATGACCTTGTGCCGCCCCGCACGCCCCTGGAACAGGAGCTGGTCGCCCTGTGGGAAGAGTTGTTGGACTGCACGGGTCTGGGCATCACGGATGATTTTTTTGCCTTAGGCGGCCATTCCCTGCTGCTGACGCAGCTGGCTTCGCGCCTGCGCCGTGATCACGAGGCTGAACTGCTGCTGACTCTTTTTTTGCAACAGCCGACCATTGCCCACCTGGCACATCTGTTAGAAACAGCTCCCGCCAGCCCAACGTCTCTGCCGTCTGGCGAGCTCGATATCGCCCCGCTGACGCCTAATCAGCACAGCTTGTGGTATTTGGATCAGCTGCAACCAGGTGTCCCGCTCTATAACATCCCCCTGGTGTTTGAGATCACCGGCGATTTGGATACCCACCGCCTCCGCCACTGCCTCAGCCAAATTGTGCAGCGCCATCATGTGATGCGTTCCGCTTTTCGGGAGGTAGATGGGCAAATTGTGCAGCAGGTGGCGCCGGTAACGGCCGTTCCTTTCCAGGCCGTTGATTTACGCACCACACCAGCCGGGCAGCGCGACCAACTGGCGGCAGAACAAATGGCGGAGGAAGCGAGACGGCCGTTTACCCTCAGCACCCCACCACTCCTGCGCACGCTGCTGCTGCAAATGACCGACACCCGCTACCGGCTGCTGCTCACCGTTCATCACATCGTGTTTGACGGCTGGTCGGTGGATGTGTTTTTGCAAGAACTCAACTGGCTGTACGCAAACTACCCAGAACAACAGCCCGCGCTGCCGGTGCAGGTGGCCAACTTTGCCCACTGGCGGGTGCAGCTAGATGATGACGCAACGGCGGCCCACTACGATTACTGGCAGCAGCAGCTTACGCCCCTGCCGCCGCCGCTTGATTTGCCAACCGATTATCCGCGTCCGGCTGCGCCGTCCTACCAGGGGCGGCGCGTGCGCCACCCCCTAAACGCGGACTGGCTGGCCGATTTGCAGCGGGTCAGCCAGGAGCAGGAAGCGACGCTGTTCATGACCTTGCTCACCACCTGGCAGGCGCTGCTGGTGCGTTACACCGGGCAAACCGACATCACTGTGGGCACACCGCTGGCCAACCGCACCTGGCCGGGGACTGCGGAATTGATCGGCTTTTTTGTCAACACGCTGCCTTTGCGGGTCAATCTGGCGGGCAATCCAACCTTCAGCCAGATGCTGGCGCAAACGCGCACCCAGACGTTGGCGGCTTATGCCCATCAATCGCTGCCGTTGGAAGCGGTGCTGCCTACGCTAAATTTGCCGCCAGACCGACAGCCCAACGCGTTGTTTCAGGCTGCTTTTGTGCTGCAAAATGCCCCAGCCCGGCCGATGGCGCTGCCTGGGTTAGCCATTCAATTTCGCGAAGAGTTGGGCACGGGTACGGCCAAATTTGATGTAACTTTGATTGTGGAATTGACGGACACTGGCTTGGACCTGATTGTGGAATATAGCACCGATTTGTTCGCCGAGACCACGGTGGAGCGACTGCTGCACCATTACGAAACCTTGCTGCACGCCGTCATCACCAATGCCGACCAGCGTCTGCACGAACTGCCCCTGGTGGTGGACACCGAGCGGCGGCAACTGCTGCACACCTGGAACGAAACGGCCGTTTCCACCTCCCCCTGGTTTGTCCATGAACGCGTCAACAAAATTGCGGCGACCTATCCTGGGAAAACGGCCGTATCCGCCCCCTCACACAGCCTCACCTACCAGCAGCTAAACCAACAGGCCAACCAGTTGGCCCAGCATTTGCACCGCCTCGGTGCCCAACCGGAAACCGTCATTGCTGTGGCCTTGCCTCGTTCGCCAGCGTTGCTGGTGGCCATGCTGGCCGTCTTGAAGACCGGTGCTGCTTACCTGCCGCTCGATCCCGACTACCCGGCCGACCGTCTGGCCTACATGGTAACGGATTCCCAGTCTCCGATCCTGCTTACCCATTCCGGGCAGTTGGCTACCGATTTTTGCTCGCCACACTGCCAGGTTGTCTGTTTGGATGCCGAACAGGCAACGCTGGCGGCTTATCCCACTGAGTCACCGACTGTCACCCTCACGCCGCAAAACCTGGCCTATATCATTTACACTTCTGGTTCCACCGGGAAACCGAAGGGCGTGGCTGTGCCCCACCACGGGCTAAGCAACCTTGTCAGTTGGTATCACCACTCTTATCGCCTCACGGCCGACGATCACACAACCGTGTTTGCCAGCCCCGCGTTTGATGCGTCTGCCTGGGAGACGTGGTCGGCCTTAACCCGTGGGGCCACCATTCATGTTCCCCCAAACACGGCATTTGAGCCGGAAAAGCTAATTGATTGGCTGGCCCAGGAGGGCGTTACCGAAACCTTCTTGCCCACGGCGCTGGCCGAATCGGTTCTAAACCACTCCTGGCCCGCCGATCATCCCCTGCGGCTGCTAACCACTGGCGGCGATGCGCTGCGCCAGTATCCCGCCGCGAATGCACCTTTTACGCTGGTGAACAATTACGGACCAACCGAAAACAGCGTCATTAGCACGTCTACGCCGGTTGCCGCCAGCGCCACGGCCGCAGCTCCGTCAATTGGTCGCCCCATTGACAATGTGCAGGTGGTTGTGTTGGATGCCTATGGGCAGCTTGTGCCGCCCAATGTTCCTGGTGAGCTGTACCTGGGTGGGGCAGGATTGGCACGTGGCTACTTACATCAACCTGGGTTAACGGCCGTTTCCTTCGTCCCCAATCCGTTTAGCCAGCAGCCAGGGGCACGCCTGTATCGCACCGGGGATCGCGTGCGGTACCTGGCCGACGGCACCTTGGAATTTTTGGGCCGTCTGGACAACCAGGTCAAGCTGCGCGGCTTTCGCATTGAGTTGGGCGAAATTGAAACATTGCTCAGGCAACACGAGGCGGTGGCAACGGCCGTTGTCACCCTTTACGAACCGACGGCCGATCTGCAACAGTTGGTCGCTTACCTGGTTTTGCAGGCCGATACGGCAGTTGCGGCCGATGATCTGCGCCATTATTTGCAGGCCCAACTGCCCGCCTACATGGTGCCAACCCACTTTGTCATCCTGGATCGGCTGCCGCTGACAACCAACGGCAAAATTGACCGCCGCGCCTTGCCCGTGCCAGAACGCCATTTGTCCAACGCCGAAACGATTGTCCAACCGCGGACACCCACCGAAGCTGCACTGTGCGCCTTTTGGGCCAACATCCTTCACGTGTCCCAGGTCGGCATTCACGAAAACTTCTTTGCTTTGGGTGGCCATTCCTTGCTGGCTACCCAGGTCATTGCCTGGGTGCGCAACCAGTTCGGCACCGAACTCACGCTGCGGCACTTTCTCGACGCTCCCACCATTGCCGCCCTGGCGCAGCACATTGATGCCCAACAGACAAATCCGGCACCCGCCGGGCTCATTCCCATCGCCGCCACAGACGCACCAGACAGCCCGGTGGCGCTTTCCTTTGCCCAGCAGCGGCTCTGGTTCCTGGACCAAATGGAGCCGGGCAGCACGGTTTACAACATGCCCGCTGCCTTCCGCCTGGTTGGCCCGCTGGATCAAGAAGCACTGCAACAAAGTTTGGCACAGCTGATGGCGCGGCATGCCAGTTTGCGCACGCAGTTTGTCCAACACGGCGACCAGCCCATGCAGCTTGTCCAGCCGGACGTGACCGTTCCTTTCACGCTGGTCGATTTGTCCGGCATAGCAGTAGCCGAGCGGGAAACCCGGTTGCGGGAGGTGGTGAATGAGGTAGCGGAACGGCCGTTTGACCTCTCTCATGGCCCGCTTTTCCAGGTCACTCTCATTCAAACAGCCGACCGGGAGCATGTTTTGCTGCTCAACTGCCACCACATCATTTCCGATGGTTGGTCGCTGAGCGTGCTGGCGCGTGACCTGGGGCAGCTTTACGCAATGCAAGTGGCCAACCAACCGGCTGCGCTGCCGCCCCTGCCGTTGCAATATGCCGACTATGCTCGCTGGCAGCGCACCTGGCCCGATGGGGAAACATGGCCGCAGCAGATGGCCTACTGGCGCAATCAGCTGCAAGGCGATCTGCCGACGCTGGACATCCCGACCGACTTTCCTTGGTCCGCCACGCCTGATCCCACCGGAGCCAGCCAAACGCTGACCCTTTCCGCCGACCTGACTCAGGCGCTGCAAGCCTTGAGCCAGCAGGCCGGTGGCACATTATTTATGACCTTGCTGGCTGCCTTTAAGCTGCTGCTTTTCCGTCTGAGTGGGCAGGAAGATTTAATTGTGGGCACGCCCGTTGCCGGACGTAATTACGAAGAGCTGACGGGACTGATTGGCCTTTTTCTCAACACCTTAGCCATTCGCACCGATTTGTCCGGCACGCCTGGTTTTGGCGAACTGTTGCAGCGCGTGCGGGAAGGCGTGCTGGATGCGTACCAGCATCAGGACATCCCTTTTGAAAAGCTGGTTGAGGAATTGCAACCGCCGCGCAGCCTGAGCCGCAACCCGATTTTTGATGTGCTCTTCAATTTTGTTAGCACCCCGCCAGTGGCCTTGACGATGCCCGGCTTAACAACAGAATCCTTCCCGCAGGCCGATCCGCCGTCTAAATTTGCCATGACGCTGTATGTTTACCAGGAGGCGCAGTTGCTGCGCCTGGAGCTGGTGTACCGGCGTGATTTGTTTACGCCAGCGCGCATGGCGGCATTATTGGATCAATACCAGCATTTGCTGGCGCAAATTGTGGCCGCGCCGGAACAGCCCATTACTCGCTACTCGCTGGTTACGCAGCGCGCCCAAACTATCCTGCCTGATCCGCGCCACGCGCTGAGCCAACCGGTCTATGCGCCAGTCACCGAGATGTTCCGCGTCCGAGTCCAGCAGCAGCCAGACGCAACGGCTCTGGAGCAGCAGGGGCAGCAATGGTCGTACCAGTCCTTGTATAACCAGGCACAAACGATGGCGCACCACCTGAACGAGCAGGGCATTGGCCAGGGGGATGTGGTGGCCGTGAGCGGCCGACGCAGCTTTGGTTTGGTGGCGGGGATGCTGGCCGTTTTCTACAGTGGGGCTGTCTTGTTGACGCTGGACCCTAACTTGCCGCCCGCCCGGCAGCAGGTCATGCTCGATGAGGCCAATGCCCAGGCGCGGCTGCGCGTTGATGACACCAATCCCACAGCCATTCAACTCGAACTGTTCCCCACATCTGGCAATCGCCGCACGCTGCCCGATGCCGCCTATCTCTTTTTTACCTCTGGCACCACGGGCAAGCCAAAGGGGGTATTAGGGACACATCAAGGATTGGCCCACTTCTTGCAGTGGCAGCAGGCGACGTTTGCCATCGGGCCGACGGATCGCTGCGCCCAGTTAACGGCGCTTTCCTTTGACGTGGTGCTGCGGGACATTTTCACGCCCTTAACCAGCGGGGCAACGTTGTGTTTGCCGGAGGCCGATGCCAGCGATCCGCATCATCTGCTGCCCTGGTTGCAGCAGGAAAAAATCACCTTGCTGCACACCGTGCCCACGCTAGCCGATTTGTGGCTCAATCACCGCCCCGAAAATTTGACGCTGCCCCATTTGCGGTTGGCGTTTTTTGCTGGGGAGCCGCTGCCGCAAGCGTTGGTGCAGCGCTGGCAGCAGCAGTTAGCGCCCCACGGCCAAATCGTTAACTTATACGGCCCGACGGAAACCACCCTGGCGAAATGTTATTATCCGGTCCCCGCGCCGCCACTGCCGGGGGTGCAGCCGGTGGGCCGCCCGATGCCCCACGCGCAGGCGCTGCTGCTAAACAGCGATGACCAGCTCTGCGGCATCGGCGAAGTGGGCGAAATTGTCCTGCGCACGCCATTCCGGTCGCTGGGCTACTTGAACAATCCAGAGGAAACGGCCGTTCGCTTCATCATCAATCCGTTTACGGCCGTTGCCGACGACTGGCTCTACCGCACTGGGGATCGCGGTCGGTATCGGCCTGATGGTCTGCTAGAAATATTGGGTCGAGTTGATCACCAGATCAAAATTCGCGGAATGCGTATTGAGCCGGGGGAAATTGCTGTGGTGTTGCAGGAACATACGGCCGTACAAACTGCTCTCATCGTGCCTTGGGACAATGAAGGTGAAAAGCAGCTGGCCGCGTACCTGGTTGCGCCCTCGGCGGACGCTACCCTGCCCACCGACCTGCGCCAGTTTGCCAGTGAACGCTTGCCCACACACATGGTGCCAACGGCGTACACCGTGCTGGAGGCTCTGCCCATGAATGCCAATGGCAAGGTCAACCGGCAGGCGCTGCCCCCACCGGTGGTAGCCGCCTCGGCCCTGACCTATGCCCCGCCGCAAACACCCTTTGAGGAAATTATGGTTACGATCTGGCAAGAAGTGTTGGGGCAGGCCCAAGTGGGCATTCACAATAACTTTTTTGACTTAGGTGGCCATTCGCTTTTGGCGACCCAAATTATTTCTCGTGTACGCGATCAGTTTGAAGTCGATTTGCCCGTGCGTGCCCTGTTTGAACATGCTACCATCGCCGCGCTGTCGGCCCGTGTAGAAGCCATCATCATGGAGGAACTGGCGGAGCTGGATGATGAGGCAGTCGAAAATCTTTTACAAGAATGAAAATCTATCTGAAAACGCCACAGAGGAAAAAGAGAAATCTGATAAGGGAACCTTTGCCTCTAAACTCTCTGTGAACGCTGTGGCAAATATTCGGATAGGTACCAAGTTGAAGCATCCCACACCCAACTGGAGAGAATATGACCGATAGTTCGTTATCAGATGCCAGGCGTGCCTTGCTGGCCAAGCGGCTGCAAAAAGCGCAGCACAAGCAGCCGACCCAACCGCAAACGATTACGCCGCAGCCCGCGGATACCCCGCTCACCCTCTCTTTTGCCCAGCAGCGCATGTGGTTTTTGCATCAATGGGAACCAGATAGCCCGGCCTACAATATTCCCAATGCCTTGCGCCTGACGGGCAACCTGAATGTGGCGGCTTTGGAAACGGCCGTAAACGAAATCATCCGGCGGCATCAGGTGCTGCAAATGAGCTATGGCATTGAAGACGAAGAACCGGTACTGCGCCGCCTGCCCAATTCCCACGTTGCCCTGCCCATCATACAAATGGAAGGTGCGGACGAAACGGCCGTATTGGCCCTCCTGCAAGAAGAAGGGGCACGGCCGTTTGATCTGACCCAAGAGCTGCCCATCCGCCTGTTCTTGCTTCGCCTAGCACCAGACGAGCATGTGCTCATTCTCAACCTGCACCACATTGCCACCGATGGCTGGTCGATGGGCGTGCTGCTGCGGGAATTGGCGGCTCTGTACAACGCGTTCTGCGCCAACCAACCCAGCCCACTGCCTGAGCTGCCCATTCAATACAGCGATTTTGCCTACTGGCAGCGCAACTGGCTGCAAGGCGATGTGCTGGATAAACAGCTGTCGTATTGGAAGCAGCAGTTGGCGGGGGCAACGGCCGTACTGGAACTGCCCACCGACTATCCCCGCCCGGCCATGCGCACGCTCAACGGGGCCATCACCCGCTTCACCATCCCCGCGGATTTGACTCAGGCTATTAAACAAAGCGCCCAACAGGTTGGCCTCACCCCCTTCATGTTTATGCTGGCCGCTTACCAAATTCTGCTCCATCGCTACAGTGGCCAGGCGGATATTCTGGTTGGCTCGCCCATTGCCAACCGCAACCGCTCCGAAATTGAAAATCTCATTGGCTTTTTTGTGAATACCCTGGTACTGCGCACCAATCTGGCGCATAACCCACGAGTCAGCGAGGTTTTACAGCAGGTGCGCGATACCACCCTGGACGCCTACGCACACCAGGATTTGCCCTTTGAAAAGCTGGTGGAAGAGCTGCACCTGCCGCGTACACTCAGCCACAATCCGCTGTTTCAGGTGATGTTTATCTACCAAAACATTCCGCACGAGCCGCTGGACCTGGCAGATTTAGCGGTGCAGCCATTCGAAGAGGACAATGGCACGTCCAAGTTTGACCTGAACCTGGTCATGGAAGAGGCGGGCGACACGCTGCTGGGCACCCTCACCTACAACACCGATCTGTTCACCGCCGACCGCATGGCGCGGCTGGTGGGGCATTATCAAACGCTGCTGTGGGGCATGATCCGCCAACCGGAAAAGCGAATTTCACAGCTGCCTCTGCTAACACCCGAAGAACGGCGGCAGTTTACCGATTGGATGGATACGGCCGTAACCCGCCCCCCGTTCCAACCGCTGCACCAACGCTTTACTGAGCAGGCTGCGGCTACCCCCAGCCAAATCGCCGTCGCTTCCGAGGGCAATGAAATTAGCTACCAACAGCTAAACGAACGAGCTAACCGACTGGCGCATTATTTGCAGAGCCTGGGCGTGGGGCCAGATGTGCGGGTTGGGCTGTTTATGGAACGGTCCGCGGAGACGATGGTGGCGCTGCTGGGCATTCTAAAAGCGGGTGGCGCGTACGTGCCCATCGACCCGTTGTACCCACCCGACCGCGTCACGTTTATGTTAGAAGATACGCAGGTAACGGCCGTTATCACCCAAGCCGACTTGGCCCAAATCTTGCAGCCCCCGCCGGGTGTCGCCGTGGTGGTGCTAGATCAGGATTGGCCCACCATTGCCACCTACAGCGTCGCAAACCCCGCCGTGACCGTTGCCCCGACCAACTTAATGTACGTCTTGTTTACGTCTGGGTCTACCGGCCGCCCCAAGGGCGTGGCGGTGGAGCATCGCAACTACCTGAACTACTTCCACAGCATCCTGCCGCAGCTCAAGATAGAGCCAGGCATGCACCTGGCCATGACTACCACGTTTGCCACCGACCTGGGCACGATTATGTTCTGGGGCGCGTTGTGCCTGGGTGGGACGGCCCACATCATCCCCTATGAACGCGCTACCGACCCCGACCGGTTGGCCGCTTACTGCCGCCAATACCCCATGGACGTCTTGAAACTGGTCCCCAGCCATTTGGAAGCGCTCATGGTTGTACCCAATCCGGCAGACATCATTCCCAGCAAACTGTTGATCTTAACCGGGGAGGCGAGCTATTGGGAAACGGTGGCCAAAGTCAAAGCGGTGAATCCCGACTGCGTGGTGCAAGATCATTATGGGGTGACCGAAACAACCTGCGCCACGTTGAACTACATTACGCCCGCCGCCGTGCCTACAGACCAGGGCGCGGCCCTGCCCAAAGGGCAGCCCCTGGGCAACGTGCGCATTCACATTTTGGACGAAGAAATGCAGCCGATGCCCATCGGCATACCGGGGCGGTTGTACATTGGCGGCGCGGGCGTTACCCGAGGGTACTGCAACCACCCCCGGCTCACCGGCGAACGCTTCATCCCCGATCCGTTTAGCGCCACGCCCGGTGCCCGGCTTTACGACACGGGTGATCTGGCGCAGTACCTGGCGGATGGCTCCATCAAACTGCTAGGGCGCAGCGATCACCAGGTGAAAATTCGCGGCTATCGCATTGAAACGGGCGAAATTGAAAGCTTGCTGACGGAACATCCTACCCTGCAAGATGCCGTGGTGATGGCTCGTGAAGACACGCCGGGCGACCGGCGGTTGGTCGCATATTACGTGCCACAAGGTGAAGCCGAAGTTTCATTAAGTGACCTGCGGGCGCATTTGCGTACCCAGCTGCCCGACTACATGGTGCCGTCGCTGTTTGTGCCGTTAACGGCCGTTCCCCTCAATCCCAACGGTAAGGTGGATCGTTTTGCCCTGCCTGTGCCCGAACAAGGGCAGGTGGCCATCAGCGAGGCGTTCGTTGCCCCACGCACCGAACGGGAGCAGCAGTTGGCCAACATCTGGACCGAGGTGCTGAGCTTGCCGCAGGTCGGCATCGATGACAACTTCTTCGACGTCGGCGGCGAGTCGTTTAAGGCGATTCGCGTTGTGCGCAAAATTGGGCCTGATGCCAGCGTCATTAGCCTGTTTAAGTACCCCACCATTCGGGAATTAGCCGACCATCTGGATTCGGCCGAACCCAAGCAAGAGGGACTGCTCATTGAGCTTACCAAACCGATAGCTCCAGCTGACCGTCAACTCTCGCTGGTGTGTGTGCCTTATGGCGGCGGCAGCGCGATCACTTTCCAACCGCTGGCTGATGCGCTGCCAGCGGGGGTGGCCCTCTACGCCGTCGAACTGCCGGGTCACGATTTTAGCCAGCGCACGGAGGCGCTCATGCCTTTGCCCAACCTGGCCCAGCAGTGTGTGGCGGAAATTGAAGCACACGTCACCGGCCCGATTGCGCTTTATGGGCATTGTGTGGGCAGTGCGCCTGTGCTGGAAATTGCCCGATTGCTGGAGGCAAACGGCCGTCTCGTGACTGGTGTCTTTATTGGTGGCTCCCTCCCCTCGGCGCAAATGCCCGGAGCTTTGTTCCGCTGGTGGTACCGTCTTTTTCCCTCAGACCGCTGGCAGTCTAACCGCGAAATTTACGATTCGCTGCGAGCGCTGGGCGGCTTTACGGATGTGATTGATCCCGACGAACAGGAATTTTTGCTGCGCAGTTTGCGCCACGATGCTACCCAGGCCGAAGATTTCTTCACCCATGCCTTTCAGCGCCCGCCTGCCAAATTGGCGGCACCGATCACCTGCATCGTGGGCGAGATGGACCGGGCCACCGACTTGTACGAAGAGCGATACCGGGAATGGGGTCAGTTTGGTGGCCGCGTCTCGTTGGCTGTTTTGCCCAAAGCGGGCCATTATTTTTTGAAGCACCAATCGGTGGCGGTGGCCAAGATTATTCAAGAGGGCGTGACCTTGCCCACGGTGCCGGTTTTGGCGGAAACGGCCGTATCCACCAACGGCAGTGGTCATAGAAACGGCCGTTACATTCAGGATGTGTATACCGCCACCCAACCAGAGACCAAACAAGCGGTGCCCAGCCTCAATCTCTTCTTCCTGGTGGCGTTTGGGCAGGTGATTTCGCTCATTGGCTCCGGCCTCACCTCGTTTGCCCTGGGCGTTTGGGTCTACCAGCAGACAGGCTCGGCCCTTGATTTGGGGTTGGTCTGGCTGTTTGTGGGGCTGCCCGGCTTGCTGGCCGCGCCCATCGCCGGGGCAGTGACGGACCGGTACGACCGGCGCTGGGTGATGATTGCCAGTGATACGGCCGCTGCCGTGGGCACATTGGCCCTGGCGGCACTGTTGTGGAGCGGCAATCTTCAGCTGTGGCATATTTACATCGTGGTCGGCGTCGGCTCGGTGGCCGCCGCCTTTCAGCAGCCAGCGTACATCGCCGCCATCGCCCAAATTGTGCCCAAACCGTATTTGGGGCAGGCGAACGGCATTGCCCAACTCGGCCGTGCCGCGGGCATGCTGCTGGCGCCGCTGCTCGGTGGCGTGCTGGTGTTAATGATCGGACTGCCCGATATCGTCCTTATTGATGTGCTCACCTTTCTATTTGCCGTGACGGTTTTGCTGGCGGTGCGTTTTCCGCCAACCCTCTTCCGCAAGCGGGAAGAACCGCTGCTGCAAGAAGTGGTGGGCGGCTGGCGTTATGTGCTAAAGCGTCCCAGTTTGTTGGCCATGATTGGCTTTTTCCTGGTGCTCAACTTCTTGCAGAGCGGCATTCGCGTCATCATTACCCCGCTGATTCTGGCCTTTGATTCGGCTACGCTGTTGGGTTCCGTGACCTCGGCGCAGGGGTTGGGGTTGTTGCTGGGGGGGCTGGCGATGGGTATTTGGGGTGGTACCCGCCGCCGTGCGGAAGGGATGATTGGGTTCACGCTGCTGTTTGGCGTATCGACGGTGATCATTGGTCTGCGGCCAACCGCCATTTTCCCGATCGTTGGGATGTTGGGTATTGGCATCGCCACAGCTTTTATCAACGCCCATTGGCAAGCCTTAATCCAAACCAAAGTGGGTCTGGAGTTGCAGGGACGAGTCATCGCCACCAACGATATGCTTTCCTGGTCGCTCATGCCGTTGGGCTTTGTGCTGGCGGGGGCGCTAGCCGACCGGGTGTTTGAACCTTTCATGGGTGGGAGTAGTCCGCTGGCGACCGCAGTTGGATCGGTCATTGGCAGCGGGGCAGGCCGGGGTATGGGCCTGATGATCATCGTTATTGGTTTGTTGTTGCTCTTTGCCGCGCTGCTTGGTTTCCGGTACCGGCCGCTGCGGTATATGGAGGATATTTTGCCGGATGCTATCCCGGATGCGGTTGTTGTGAAAGACAAGGATGAACTACAAGCGCTGGCGGATCAGCAGCTACCAGAAACGGCCGTTTCTTAACATTCAGGTGAGTTCCGCAAAAATAAAGGCAGGTGTGTTTGCGCGGAGCTCGCCACAAAAGGAGTTTGCATGCAGCGTCTCACATTTCCCACTAATGGTGTTACCAAAGCAAAGTCTGTGCCTGATTACAAGGCATACGGCCGTCACAACTTCCACCAGATTCCCCAACTTGACCGCCTGACCGCTGAGGACCGGTTTGCCATTGAAGTTGTGTCGCAGGTATTGCCCTTTAAAGCCAATAGCTACGTAATCGACGAGCTAATTGACTGGGCCAGGGTACCTGATGATCCGATTTTTCGGCTGACGTTCCCACAAGTAGGTATGCTGAAGCCCGAGCACTTTAACACCATTGCGTCGCTGATTCGCCAGGGAGCCAATCAGCGCCACCTTCAGGAGGCATCGGACACAATTCGCCTGGAGCTAAACCCACATCCTGCCGGGCAGTTGGAACTAAATCGGCCGTTACTGAACGGTGCGATTTTAGACGGAATGCAGCACAAATACCGCGAAACGGTTTTGTTTTTTCCCAGCCAGGGACAAACCTGCCACGCCTATTGCACATTTTGTTTCCGTTGGCCGCAATTTGTGGGGATGAATGCCCTAAAATTTGCCATGCGCCAGGCCACGCAGCTTGTTGCTTACCTGCATCAGCATCCCGAAGTGACCGATGTTTTAATAACTGGCGGTGATCCGCTTATCATGAAAAGCGAGATGCTGGCTACCTACTTGCTGCCTCTGCTAGAAAATGATTTGCCGCAATTGCAAACCATTCGCATTGGCAGCAAGGCATTAGGATTTTGGCCTTACCGGTTCCTCACCGATCCCGATGCCGAGGCGCTGTTGGCGCTGCTGCGCCGTTTGGTGCAGGCGGGCAAACACGTCACGCTGATGGCCCACTTTACTCATCCGCGTGAACTACACACAACTGCGGTGCGGCAGGCAATCGCGCGTATTCGGGAAACGGGGGTGCAGATCAGAACGCAGTCGCCGCTGTTGGCCCAGATTAATGATGACCCAGATGTATGGGCGGCGATGTGGCAGGAGCAGGTGGCGTTGGGCTGCGTTCCCTACTATATGTTTGTGGTGCGCAATACAGGGGCGCAGCACCATTTTGCGGTACCTTTAGAGCGTGCCTGGAACATCTTCCGAGAGGCGTACCAACAGGTGAGTGGCATTGCCCGCACGGTGCGTGGCCCCAGCATGTCTACCAATCCCGGCAAGGTTGAAATCCAGGGTATTACCGAAATTAATGGGGAAAAGCTGTTCATGCTGCGCTTTTTACAGGGGCGAAATCCAGATTGGGTATTACGGCCGTTCTTCGCCAAATATGATCCCGAAGCAATCTGGCTGGATGATTTAAAGCCCGCTTTTGGGGCGGAGCAGTTCTTTTTTGCCGCAGAGAGTGGGTATGGCGAACACGCTACTATTTAAGAGAGGGTAACGTTAGGTGTTTTACGGTGGGCGAATTGATTGAGGCTCGCGGAGCTCATTCGCCCATACTTTTGCGCAAACTCAGTGGCCGCATGTCTGTCCATACCGATTCAATGTAGGCCAGGCACTCATCTTTACTACCCTGCTTTCCGTCTTCTTGCCAACCCAGCGGCAGTTCACGGCCAACCGGCCAGATCGAGTATTGTTCTTCATGATTAACAACAACTGCATATTGGGTATTATCTTCTTGCTCTTCGTTTTGCATTGCGCTTCTTTCCTTTTTATCAAGCTCACGGACATAAAATTGAACAACTCAAAAGTCCAACGTGTTAGTTTCCTGACGTAAGCGTTAATGTGCCCCAAGTGTTCGGGATGAGTAAGGTACGACTGGCAACATGAGAGTAGAAAACTTCTTGTACGGCCGTTCCCACTCGGTCATTATCTGTGGCGTTAAACGATGCCCCTAGCACCAGCCCCGTGCTGGGAGTCACATTCAAGTCGCGCCAGGGAACGGCCGCTTCAATAAGATAACCGGTTTCTGTGCGCTGCGCCCGAACAATGATCCCGTGATCCGGCGCATCTAAAAGAGAGCCGCTGTCTGTGGCGGTCCAGCGCCAAACTGAAGCGGGCAGCGTATTAAAATCACCCGGCGAGAGAGTGATTTGAAAATCGTCACTGCTCAGATTGTTGCGTTCAAAGTCGCCTAGACGGTCGGTATCCAGCTGCATATCGACGCTGTCACCCTGAAAAATAAGATTGCCACTCTGGATTTGGACGTGAATATCATCCAAAACGGTCACCGCCAGATACAGATTATTGTTGTCCCACGCCAGCTGCCAGGCGGCGGTTAAATCTTCGCTGCCGTCCCAACTGGCATCGGCAAAGGTGCGGTAAGCCGCCAATACGGGCGTTACGCCAACCCATTCGTTCAGATTCCCGTCGATTGTCGGCGCAGAATTAAAAAAAGGGGCGTTGACGTTGGTTGTAACCACCGGTGGTATGGGGGTGGGCGGCAGGGTGCTGGCAGGTGGGGGTGTGTCGGTAGCCGCCGGGGCGGTGGTCGCTACGGGTGAAGATGTTTCTGTGGCTGCGGATTCAACCGTCGCTGTGGGGAAAACGGTAATTGCGGGTTCCTGGCTAGGCAGCAGGCTTTGGCTAACGGCCGTTGGCGCACCAGCCGTCTCCTCTGTATCACGAGGCCACAAGATGACGAGGGCCAGAATAGCAATAACGGCCAACGCAGACCCGGCCGCATAAGGCAGCCAGGCTGGTCGCGTCCGAACAGGTGGTTCGGGTACGGCCGTTTGTCGCGTGGGCGTCAATAAAATTTCTGTGGGCGGCAGACCACTTTCGGCCTGAAGCGCTTGCTCCAACGCTCTAAAGAGCTCTTCAGCGGTGCGGAACCGGTTTTCTGGCTCTTTAGCCAGACACTTATCAATCGTTTGGTAGGTGATGGGTTGCAGATTGCGGCGACGCTGTATCAGGGGGGGCGGTGGCTCATATAAATGTTGGCTCAATACCGCCAATGGGCTGTCGGCCTTGAAGGGCACGGAGCCGCTAAACATTTCGTACAGAATCACACCGAGGGCATAAATATCTGCCCGGCCATCCACCGCTTTGCCCGAAGCCTGCTCCGGCGACATATAGTATGGCGTGCCCATCACATGGCCGGTACGTGTCAGGCGGGCCGACGCTTCCTGCACAGCGGCAATGCCAAAATCGGTTACAACGGCCGTACCGTCACCGCGCAGCAATATATTGCTAGGCTTCAAATCGCGATGAACAATACCGGCGGCATGGGCCACGCGCAATGCCGATGCCACTTGGGCCGCAAGTTGCAGACTACGCTGCGGCGAAAACTGTTGATTCTTTTCCGCCAACTGGGTCATTTCTTCCTGTAAGGATCCACCAGCGATATACTGCATCACCAGATAGGGCTCCCCAGAAGGAGCAATACCCGTTGTATAAATTTGAATCACATGCGGATGGTTGAGTTGGGCGATTGCCTGGGCTTCTCGTTGAAAGCGGGCACTTAGTTCCTTATCATGCACCAGGTCAGACAGCATAACTTTGAGGGCCACTGGCCGCTGCAAAAGCACATCGCGCGCCAAATACACATCTGCCATGCCGCCTTTGGCCAGATGGCGCTCAATTAAGTATTGGTCAATTTGCTGCCCAACAAGATTTTTCATGCGGATCAATTATTCCAATACTTCAACCTCAAGCTGGGTCTGCGAAGTCAACTTGATGATTCTATTTGAACCTAAAGGTGTCGGCGTGTTGGCTGGCAGTTTGTTGTTGCCTAAGATTGTGCCATTGACGCTGCCTAAATCGGTCACATAAAACTGGTTGTCCCGTAACGAAATGGTTACATGTTTACGGGAAATACGCGGGTCGCCGCTAACGTTGAAGTCTACTCCTTCACGACCAATCACACAGGGGAAGTTACCTACAATTCGTTCTGCTTGCCCCCCACCAGCCTGTATCACTTTGATCTTGAGCCGTTTGGTTGCCGGAGAAACGACGGCCGCTGCTGCTGGCTGTGGGTTCAAGAACTCTTCCTCGTCGGGAGCAACATTTTGTTGGGGCATCAACTTGCTTCGATCAAAATCTGACCAGACGATCGACTTATCAACTGGAGGACGCACAATGACAGGTTCCTCCTGTTTTCGCTTTTTGCTGCCAAAAAACAAAACCCCTCCCAGGCTGAGCACAATCAGCGCAATGATACCCAGGTAAAGCGGATTACTGGTTAAAGCCGCAATCGCTACTGAAAACCAGGAAGGGGGTGGGGGCGGCACCGGTTTAAAATCGTCATACGTGCTTTCAGAGCGCTGTTGATCGGCCGTGTATAAATAGACCGTTACCCGGTAAGTGCCCGGCGTTTCTGCCGACTTAAGCGTATCGGGCATTTGTTCCTGAAGGCGCATCCCTGTAAAAAGCGTGGGGCCAAATTCGTAAATTTTGCTGCCAGTGTTGTCATCTACAATAAAGCCTTCATAGGTTTGCACACGACCCGCCTCTGGCACATCCAAATCGATATAAAACAAGCCGTTTTCATAATCTGGCGTCACGGCCTGAATGGTGAAATCCACTGAGAGCGGCGGATCGTGGGTAAATTCTCGCTCGGTCAGAAGCGTTTCACCGTCGGCATCCTGAATCAAAAAACCATCTTGATTGATGGCCTGCACATGAATGCTATATTCCCGTCCAGCTTGCAGGTTGTTGCCATTAATTTCAACCAGCAAGGTTGCGTCTGGATTTTCGAAGATCTGATCGTTGGAAACTTGTGTCCCACCGCGCACATCCCATACATTGACAATCAGCTGATGGACCGTCTCGGCGCTGGCGACGCTTAACGACAGCGTATACACATTGGTAGTGGCATTGTATTGGAAATTAGAGATGAGTGTGTCTACAGGCGGTGGCGGCAAATCATAATTCTTACTGGAGAAGAAGCTAAAGGTTGTTGTCAGTGGGGAATCATCACCACGAAGCTTTATTGAAAGGACGGCCTGGTTCTCACCCTGCTGTGGAAAAACCTGGCCACGGGCCATTAACTGGCTGTTCAGCCCCGCAATGATTTCCTGAAATAGGCTGTTCAGGTTGGTTTGGTTGCCAATTGCTGAAAATGCGGCCGTTTCTGCCGCCATATTGCGCAGTTCGCCTACATTCAATTCAGCCTCAGACTGATTGTAAATACCAATCGTGTGAATGGGGGTGATCGTGGAAACGTTCGCGCTCGGTTTGGCGGCGGTGATGACCTCTTCATAGGTGTGGGTGGAGCAAGGTTCGCTGCTGTCCACCGTCAGCTGGTCCTGGCCATCGGTAAATAAAATAATGGCGCGCCGTTCTTGGGGATTTTTGATCTGCTGATCCAGACGCTCTATGGCACCGTAAACAGCATCATAGAGGCAGGTGCCCCGGTTGGGGATCGCCTGCACGGTGTCGATCACATCTTTTACGCGGATATGGTTATCCGTAAAATCTTGCAGGGGAAAGCTGGATTCATTAAAAGGAATAACGGCAAAATGGGCTGTGGGCGGGGCGTTATCAATAGCTGATTTTGCGGCGACTCTTACCTGCTCCATAACATCCTGCATACTGCCGCTGGTATCTAGGAGCAGAGCAATAAAAATAGGCGTTTGGGGGTCGGCAATTTGCACGGGAACGGGCGTGCCGTTGCCTCCCAGTAGCTGAATGGATGCGGCTTCAATGTCTGGCTGTGGCATCGGACGGCCGTTGCTATCTGTCACCGTAAAAAAGACATCCAACCCCATGTTGTCATCCCCTTCCGTGGCCACAACATGGTTGATCGTTAGGAATCCGCTGGTTTGGGCCTGAACCGCAAAAGGTTTCAGAAAACACAACCAGCCTACTAAAAGAAGAAGATACCCCATATTTTTCTTTGTCATTTAGCGCTTACCTCTGAGAGTGGGTATGGATGAATCAGATGCTACCGGAGATTGTCTTGACAGACAGAATTTACTTTTTTACACTTCGAACTGCTTAGTGTCCAGAGAAGTTAGAAAAATTTTAGCAAAATATTTTGACTTTATTGTGTTAATAACTTTTCAGTTCGGTATATCAATACGATATAGTCATCAACCCGTTAAGTCAACTAAAGTAAATAGTAGATATTTATCCACTGACTGGTCTTTTGGCCCAACCCATATAGGTGGTCTGGTTATGAACCTGCCACAAAAGGAATAAATAAAATGGATGAGATTCGGGCAGATTATGATCGGCTTGAGCAGTTAGCAAATCAATTTGCTAATCAATCCCAAGCCATTCAGCAAATGCTGCAAAATGTGCGTGGTTCCATGGATCCCCTGCAAAGTGGTGGCTGGATTGGCCGTGGCTCAGATGCGTTTTTCTCTGAGATGCAAAGTGAAGTTTTGCCAGCGACTCAGCGACTGCAAGAAGCATTGGATGAAGCCAACCGCGTGACGAAACAGATTATTCAAACGGTTAAACAGGCAGAGGAAGAGGCATCTTCCCCGTTTCGTGCCAGCTAACCCCTATTAGTAGCCAATTTTAAGGAGAGCATTATGTCTGAAATTAAGATGGATTATGGATTGATGGAAGATATGAACCGTACCTTCCTTCAAGGCGTTGAACAATTGCAAGACACCATGCAAGCTATGCAAAATGTGGCCAACGAGATGGAAGATGGGGCATTGTTAGGACGAGGCGGTACAGCCTTTACAGAAGCAATTCGGGGCAAATTGTGTCCGGCGATTTCCCGGCTGACGGACAAGTTCCAGGAACTTGCTGAAGATATCCAGAAAGCCATGGAAGATATGAAAAGTGCCGATTCGTCTACTGAGCGTATGTACTAAAGGCCCAGTATTAGTTAACTTAAGGAGCATAAAAAATGTTAGGTGTGCTTATTCGTTTTGCCCGTAAGGTTGTAGAAAATATCCTTTCTCAATTGATGCAGCAGTTTAACATCATTCAAGAACAGGCTTTTAGTCCGATGCAGGCCATGGTGCAGCAGGTTATGGATGGTGTATGGGTTGGCCGTGGTGCGGATGCCTTTGTTGAAGAGGTATCTAGCATTATGATGCCAGGCGTTGGCAAAATTGGGGATGGCATCAATATTTTTAGCAAGAATATTAACAACGCCATCGATGTGATGGACCGCGCTGATGAGCAGGTAAACAACTTTGTGAACTCATTGGGCGATTTGTTTGGCGGAATTTTTTAACGTCCCAAGGACGATATAACGATTAATTGGAGGTTTGTAGATGGACTCTCAACAAGGCGTATATATGGACACCGACGCTGTGCGTGGCATGGCGAAGAGTTTTGGGACGATCGGTGATGTGTTGCAGGCTGTGAATAAGGCTATGGAAACCCTCTCCAATGTATTAAAGGCAACCGCTTTTATTGGCATGGTGGGCGGCTTGGCTGTAGCGCATTACATTGATACGATTCGCCCTCAAATCGAGGACATCGCAGAGAAATGCGAGGAACTCAACAAAGATTTGGATGCTTCGGTGGAAGCGTATGAACGAGGCGATGAATTAGGGTCAACACGTTTTCACTAATTCCCCAAGCCGTAAATGTGATAAATAAAAAGCGGATTTGAGTGGTTTCAAATCCGCTTTTTCAATTAAGCGCAGGCTGGTCTAGGCCGTAGCGCCAGTCAGGGAAACGGCCAGGGCAATGACAAAGGCCACGGCCAAGATAGCGGCAATGATGAGCAAGATGGTGTTCAGGCTAGGCCAGCGACTTGGCTTTGGACCGGGCACAGCGCCAAATTGGGCCTTGAGTTCGTTGATGAAAACGGCCGTATCCTGCTGACGCTGAGATTTGTCTGGGATGGTGGCGTGCATGGCAATTTGGGCCACTGTTTTAACATCCTCAATTCGGTTCATGGGGTTCCGGCGATTGTTTTGCACGGCCCAGTAGACTTCCTGGTCACTGTTTAGTTTGAACTTATAGGCAGGTTCGCCCACCAGTAGTTCGTACAGGGTGAGGCCAAGACCATAGACATCGGTAGCGAGGCTGACACGGACGGCCGCCGTGTTTAGCAGTTCTGGGGCAGTGTAAGCTGGCGGCACAAAGAAGTGGTGCCAGTTCTGGCTTAACGATTGGGCATCGCTAACAACACCCAGGTCAAAGAGCAAAATGCGCGGCACATTGGGCTCATCATCGAAGCGAACCAGAATGACATCAGGACTGATGCTCAAGTGATAAAAGTTGTTGGCGTGAAGAAAATTTACGGCCGTTGCCACACTAATCATCAACCAGCCTACATGGTTAATCCATAGCTGTGGATTTTTGGTTAGCACATCGCGCAAAGGCTCGCCCTCAACATGCTCGAACATGTAAAAATAGAGCAAATGCCCTTGCAGCATTGCCTTGCCGTAAGCATCATCTTTGATTGTGGTACTTGCATAGGGTGGTAATAAAGTGGGTAGAAACTGATGCTGCTTTTTCTGCAACTGTATTTTTCTTAGAAACTCAGCTTCTCGTTTCAGGCGCTCTTTATTTTCTTCACCCGGATGGGCCACTTTTAAAAATACGGTTTTCTTTTGGTGAGTGGCTTCATACAAAACGGCGGAACGCAGCGTCATAACCGGTTTAACAATTTCGATATCGCCCAGCCATTCTCCGTAATCCAAAATATTGGGCGACATTTCCGCCGGGCAATAGGTTTCCTGGCAGTATAGATTGTTATCCGGGGAAATTCGTTCGCACAAAAGGCAGACTTGTTTCATTAATTTTTGCCTCCAGCAATGCTAGTTTTTTTGCGATTTGCGGCTATTGACTTGAAGTTATTTTGTGGAACAATGTCGATATCTACACTACTTTTTTCTCCAAATCCTGTCAAGCCATTTTCCAGTGGTCTTTTGGATACGCCCAAAATCAAGAAATACCGTCAGAGTGATACGGCCGTTTGACTGAGCGACACGTTAATAAGGAATAATTATGAGCGAGCCTTTCTTCATAGACCGACCCCCTAGAATTCAGCCGGAGCTGCCCTTTGATGAAATCGAAATCCCCAGCCCGCCCGAAAAAGAAGAGGGGGGGTATACCCAGCTCATTCAAGTTGGCCTTCCCCTGCTAACCATTATTGGCTACGTCCTTATCGCCACTTTGGGGGGAAGCGGTCGCAGCCCCTGGATGCTGATTCCTATGGCTCTCTCGGTCGTGGCCTCCACCGGTTTTGCCTTCTACACCTACCTCAAAGAAAAGCAGCGCAGTCAGGAAATTGCCAAAGCGTATTCTGACCGATTGGTAGCCTTAAACAAGGATATGAACGGGTACCATGATCAACAGCGCCGCTTTTACCGCTACAACTATCCTGACCGCGCCGTAACATTTCGTATTGTGCAGAATGCCCGCCTGGAAGTGGAAAAGCCAGAACGTACTTTGCGTACGGAAGCCCGCCTGTGGGAAAGACGTGTCGAGGATGAAGATTTTGGCGCGGTGCGGTTGGGCCTGGGCACGCTGCCTTCCACCGTCACCTACGTTTTGGGTGACGTAGAAAACTTTGATGATGAACAGGTTAGAGCCGCGATGAAGCTGGAAGAAGATTCCAAGTTTGTCTCGGACATTCCCGTCATTATTAACTTGCGCCAGCCGCCAGAAGAAGAAGAGGAATTTGACAAAGAAGAAGACGATGAGACGACTTCCACGCCACGCACACCAGTCACCCACGCGTTGGGCATCGCTGGGCATCCGCAGGACCGTACGGCCGTTTATGAATTTACCCGCGCCTTTTTGAGCCATTTTGTTGTTTATCATGCGCCCATGGATGCCAGGTTGTATGTGCTGGGGCAGAGCAAAAAGGAATGGGCCTGGACCGATTATTTGCCGCACAGCAAGGGTGATGAACAAACCGAATATCGTTGCTTTGTTGAGGAAGTCGCAGATAGTGACGAAGCAGAAAAAGCATTTGATGACGATGATGAAGGTGCTGTTGCCCAATTTTTGGAAGGCATCCGCAAAGTTTTGGCCACGCGCAAAATTCGGCTGAATGATCGCGATAACGAAAAAGGCAGCGGCGATGATCCGACGCATCCTTTTTTGCTGGTTGTTATAGACCTGCTGGATGTGTCAAATGATCAATCACCACTGAGCGACCTGGAATCGGATGCAGCCATTTCGATTTTGCTGGAAGAAGGGGCAGCGCTGGGAGCGGCCGTTATTTTTCTGGTACCAGAAAGAAGTAAAGTGCCAGGCGGTTGTCAGGCGGTCATTGAAATTCAAAAGACAACACCGGCCACCAACAGCACCCTGGAACGAAACCAAAAGCTTCATTTTCGTTATGCCGAAGTGGGTATTAATTCCTTCCGCTATGTGGGTGAAGCCGACTATATCAACAATCCAGAAACGATGACGCGTCTGGCGCAAAGCCTGGCCCAAATGGAAGTGCGGCAAAGTGCGGGGGCTAACCTCACCAATGCGGTCTCCTTTCTGCCGCTCATGGGCTACAACACGCTGCGCGAGTTGGAAGTAGATGCCTGGCGCAAATGGCAGGACAGTACGCTGCCCAAATACGCCAACTGGCTGCGCGTTAAGCTGGGACGCATGTCTGGCAATAAAGACCGTACCATGGTCTTCTCGGCCAAACGAGACGGGGTACATGGCATGGTGGCTGGCAGCACCGGTTCTGGTAAATCGGAACTGCTCATCTCGATGATAACGGGCATGGCCGTGACTTACGATCCCACAGTGCTGAATTTTGTCTTGGTGGACTACAAAGGTGGTGGCGCTTTTAAGGAATTCCAGGATTTGCCCCACTGTGTGGACATCATTACCAACCTGGCTGGCGAAGGCGTCACGCGCATGTTCACTGCCATTAAGTCAGAGATGCAGCGGCGTCAGGCTTTAAATGTAGAAACCAAAACCAAAAACATTGTCGATTACCGCCAGCAGGGTTTCCATCTGAAGCATAAACCTTATCCGTATTTGTTCATTATCATTGATGAATTTGCGGAGATGATTGCTGATCGCTCGGAATACAAGTCTGAGTTGGAGAGTATTACGCGGGTAGGTCGCGCGCAGGGTGTCTCTTTGATTTTGGCGGCGCAACGGCCGTCTGGCGTCACCGACCAAATGCGCTCTAATATCAAATTCCGCATCTGCTTGCGCGTGGAAACGCCCGCTGAAAGCCGGGAAATGCTGCGCCGTTCCGATGCCGCGTTTTTACCCGGTGGTTTGCCCGGTCGCGGTTATCTCCAGGTCGGCAACGAAGAAATCGAGCTGATCCAGGTGGCCTACACAGGTGAAAAATATGTCGATCCGGATCAATCGCCAAGAGCTAACGTCATCTGGCCCGACCGGCTGGAAAACTACAATCCTGAAGATGATCAAGACCCACCGGAACTGTATAAAGCCATTATTGCTTCTTTAGACAAAATGGCGCGGAACAACGGCGTAGAAAAACAGCGTGCCCCGTGGCCCGAATTTTTGCCCGCGCAGTTGGCTCTCTCACAATTGCTTGTTTCACGCGATCCCAAGGCAACGGCCGTTACCTCCGAAGAATATCTGGCCGATATAGACAAAATCATGTTGGGTCGCGTTCCCGATACAACCCTGACGCTGAACCCCTCCGTTAACAAATGGCTCAATGGCGAAAATGGCTGGTTCGATCGGTTGGACTGGGATGAATACGCCATGCGCCCCGTTGTTGGCCTTATTGACAATCCTTATGCGGCCCAACAGCTGCCGCTGGTTATTGATCTGAGGCGGGGGCATGTAGCCGTTTTTGGCGCTTCTGGCTGGGGCAAAACGACCTTCATTCGTTCCCTGGTGGTCAGCCTGACCGCTACCCATTCTCCCGACGATCTCTGGGTCTACATTTTGGATCTGGGCGGTCGCAACCTGGGGGTATTGGAAAATTTGCCCCATGTGGGTTCCGTTATTATTCCCGACGCCGAAGGCTACGAAGAGCGTGTAGAACAATTGCTGCGTGAGCTGGATGGGATGATTGAGAGCCGCAAAAACATGCTCAGTAATGAAGGGCTATCCGACATCTACCAGTACAATGAAGCCCATCCTCAAGCCACACTGCCAGCCATCTTAGTAGCTATCGACAACTTTATTGAGTTCAACGAAACTTTCGATAACGGCAATGATACCGTCGAAAGTGTTCTCGATAAATTTGTGGCGCTGGTGCGCCAGGCCAAGCCCTATGGCATCCATTTTGTGATTACGGCCACCCAGCTCAGCATCTTGTCTAACCAGCTGTTTAGCCTGTTCACCGAACGAATCACCCTGAAGTTGGCTGAGCGCACCGATTACCGCGCCATCCTGGGCGGGCATGTAGCCGATATTGGTGATGTGCCGGGTCGGGGCTATATCAAGTACGGCCATTTGCCCTTGAGCATGCAAGTTGCTCAGCCCGTGGACCTGCGCCGTGAGGGCATGGAAGAGCTGGCCAATGAGCGTGAAGAGCTGGAGCAGTACGCCCAGAGCATGACCGACTTCATGGCCCGGGCTGGGCACGAATACAAAGAGCCGATTCGGGTCGATGCGCTGCCCAAGTCGATTCTATTTAAACAAATCCTGGCCCGTCAGATGGATATTCCCATCGACGAAAACTTTTTGGCGCATCTGCGGCGGCATGTGGCCCAAAAATGGCAGTCATCGCTGGACCCGCAATTGGCGGACTGGCTGCGGGTAACGATGGGCGTGGTCTCTGGCAACCGGCTGCGCGAAATGCATCTGGAAGCCAAACACGACGGTGTGCATGGCATGATTGCCGGTGGAACAGGCGCGGGTAAATCTGAATTGTTGATGACCATGATTGTGGGCCTGGCCCTGGAGTATGATCCGTCGGTGCTGAACTTTGTGCTGGTGGATTACAAGGGTGGGGGCGCTTTTGCGCCATTCCGCGGCCTACCGCACTGTGTGGACATTGTAACCAACCTGAATAAGTCGGCCGTACGGCGTATGTTCACCGCCATCAATGCCGAAATGCAGCGGCGGCAAAAGCTAAACGCCGACACAGAAACAAAAGATATTGTTGAATATCGGGAAAAGGGCTTCCACCTCAGCCACGCACCGTATCCGCATCTTTTTATCATCATTGATGAATATGCCGAGATGATTACGGATAGCCCGGAATTTAAGGCGGAGCTGGACAGTATTACGCGCGTGGGGCGGGCTCAGGGGGTCAATCTGCTGCTGGCTTCGCAGCGGCCAACCGGCGTTTCCGATCAAATGAGGGCCAATATCAAGTTCCGTGTCTGCCTGCGGGTAGAGGGGATTGACACCAGCCGCGAAATGCTGCGCCGTTCCGATGCGGCCTTTTTGCCCAGCGGGATGCCGGGCCGTGGCTATTTGCAAATTGGCAACGAAAATATTGAGCTGATGCAGGTGGCCTGGACAGGTGAAGAAGTTGACTATATGGATGCTCAGGAAGAAGGTGGGCAAAAGCCTAAATTCTATGACATGGCAGTGGCCCTGGCTAATGAGCTTTTACGGGGTGAACGGCCGCGTACGCCCTGGCCCCCCTTCCTCCCGGCACAGCTCACTTTGGCATCGCCTCTTGTTGTATCGTATATGCAAGAAGGGTATGTGCCTTTGATGACGCTGGGGAAGAAGGAACGGCCGTCTCAACTCAACCCGTTTATTCAGGATTGGAACGACGGAAAGCTGGCCTGGCACGGCATGAACTGGAAAGAAACGGCCATGCGGGCCATCGTGGGCCTGGCCGATGATCCGTACAACGCCAGCCAACTCCCGCTCATTGTCGATCTAAACAAGGGCCATTTTGTCATTTTTGGGGCCTCTGGCTGGGGCAAAACAACGTTTATGCGGACCCTCATTGTGAGCCTGGCGGCTACCCATTCCCCCGATGAGTTCCATGCCCATGTGCTGGATTTGGGTGGGCGCAACCTGGAAGTGCTAAAGGCGCTGCCGCACGTGGGTTCCATCATCATGCCAGACGAGCGCGGCTACGAGGAGCGAATTCAGCAGCTGCTGCGCGAACTGAACGATATTGTGGATCGGCGCAAGCGGCTCTTTAGCGAGGCTGGCGTTTCAACCCTGTATGAGTACAACGTGCTGCACCCCGATCGCATTGAGCCAGCCATGCTTGTGGTCATCGACAACTTTGCCGAGTTCATTGAAACGTTTGGCAACCCCAACGGATCGGCCGAAGACGATAATCTGCTGGAAACGTTGGTGTTGCTGGTGCGGCAGGCTAAAGCCTACGGACTGCATTTTGTCATCTCTGCCACCCGGACCAATGAACTCTCTAGCAAGCTGTACAGTCTGTTTACCGAACGTCTCACCCTGCGGCTGTCTGACTCTGGCCAATATCGCACCATTGTGGGCGGTAACGTTACGGAGATTGACGAGATTGCGGGCCGTGGCTATGTGCGCGTGGGTCGTCAACCGCTGGAATTCCAGATTGCCATTGCTACCGGCTACTTTGACGAACTGGGTCAGCTGCATGATGAGGTAAAAGGCATTCGCTATCTTGGGGAGCAGATGAATAAAGTGGGGGCCAAAGCGTGGTCTGGCAAAGCACCCCTGCGCATTGACGCGCTGCCGAAAACATCCTCTTATCGGCAGGTGCAGTCCGAAATTTTAGCTGTTAGCCAGGAGAAAACTTTCTTGGATGAGCTCAAAGCCGCTACTCGCCAGGTGTGGGCCACCAATGGTTCGGCCGAAGAGGCGGATTGGCTGCGGGTGGTGCTGGGCATTACTTCCGGCAATCGCAAGCGCGAACTGCGCCTGGAGGCCAAGAAAGACGGTGTGCATGGTCTTATTGCCGGGGGCACGGGTTCAGGTAAATCGGAACTGTTGATGACCTTGATTGTGGGCCTGGCGCTTAACTATTCGCCCGATATTTTGAATTTTGTTCTGGTGGATTACAAAGGCGGTGGTGCCTTTAAGCCGTTTGAGAAGCTGCCTCATTGTGTCGATATTGTGACGAATTTGAACAAAGCGGCCGTTAATCGGATGTTTGCCGCCATTAATGCGGAAATGCGCCGCCGCCAGCGGCTGAATGCCGAAACGGGCACCAAGGACATTGTGGAATACCGGCGTAAAGGGCTGCACCTGACGGGTGATCCGTACCCGCATTTGTTTGTGATCATTGATGAATATTCAGAAATGATTGATGACAATCCCGAATACCGGGCCGAGCTGGAAAGCATCACCCGCGTGGGGCGGGCGCAGGGTGTGAACCTCATTCTGGCGTCGCAGCGGCCAAAAGGCGTGACGGATCAGATGCGGGCCAATATCAAATTGCGTCTGTGCCTGCGTGTGGAAGAGCTAGACACCAGCCGTGAAATGCTGCGCCGCCCGGATGCGGCTTTGCTGCCCAATGGCATGCCTGGTCGTGGCTACTTGCAGATTGGCAATGAAAACCTGGAACTCATTCAGGTTTCGTGGACCGGGGAAAATCAACCCGACGAGCGAGATGCTGCGGTACTCTGGCCGGAGCATGAAACGCTGGAGACGGCCCAAACTGATGAAGACGTGCCCAAGTTTTTTGATGCGGCCGTTTCTATCACCTCGCAGCTAGTAGATGGGATCATGGCGCGTAAACCGTGGCCGGGCTTTTTGCCCACGCAGTTTAGCCTGCAATCCACCCTGTTTGATGCGCAAAAGAACCAAACTTTTACCCTGACAACGGCCGTTACCGACTGGCTCAACGGCGATACCGAAAATCTATGGCCGGGCGTGAACTGGCGCGAAGCAGCCATGCGACCCATCGCCGGCTTACTCGACAATCCTGTCGAAGCGTGGCAGGGACCGCTGCGCTTTGACCTGAGCCGCACGCACCTGGCGGTGTTTGGTGATTCCGGGTGGGGCAAAACTTCTTTCATCCGTACCCTTATCACCTCGCTAACGGCTACCCATTCTCCGGCCGAGCTGCATATCTATGTGCTCGATTTGGGTGGGCGCAACTTCCGCAGCGTTGAGGATCTGCCCCATGTCGGCGGCGTCATTTACGCTGATGAGGAAACCTACGAGGAGCGGCTACAGCGGCTGCTGGACAAACTCGGCCGTATGGTAGATGAGCGGCAAAATCTGTTCAGCAACGCCGATGCCAGCAATTTGTACGAGTACAATGAGCGCAACCCGAAGAAGCCCGTTCCAGCCGTGTTGGTAGCCATTGATAACATCGCCGAGCTGCGCGAAAACTACGAGACCCTGGTCGAAAATACTGTTATGCCGCTGGTGCGTCGCTCGTTGAGCGTAGGGATCACCTTTGTGGTGACGGGCAACGCCCCCAACAGTATGCCCAGCAAGTTGTACAACCTTTTTGGCGAACGCATTACCTTTAAACAAGGCAACACGGACCG
Source organism: Ardenticatenaceae bacterium (assembly GCA_020634435.1). GTDB lineage: Bacteria > Chloroflexota > Anaerolineae > Promineifilales > Promineifilaceae > Leptofilum. The sequence goes on from JACKBS010000005.1 coordinate 879,071, forward strand.
CTACATGGATATTGTCGGGCGCGGGGCGATTGAAATAGATGATGTGGCCGGGCGTGGTTACATTCGGGTGGGGCGACGGCCGTTACTGTTCCACGCGGCTCAACCAGTGGGCATTTTTGATGAGATGGACGGACGAGACGGCCGTACTGAAGGCGATGAGCTGCGGCTGATGGCTCGCCATATGCGTGACAAAATTGCCGAGGTGCCCGCCTTTGGCAGCAATCTGCCCGATGAAATTGCGGTGCTGCCAGACATTGTGCCGTTGATCGACATGCTGCAAGAAGTGGGCAGCAAACGCTCCCAGCGCGTGCAGGCTGTGCTCGGGCAAAATGTGATGCTGCATCCGGCTTTGTTTGATTTGAAGCGAATGGGACCCCATTTTGCGGTGGCCGGGTCGCCGCTCTCAGGCAAAACGACCACGCTTTATAACTGGGTACTCTCGCTCTCGTATCGCCATTCGCCGGAACAAATCATGCTGCTTTTGGTCGATTTGCAGCATCGCTTTGTATCGTATGGCGGCAAACACAGCCTGGCAGATTTGCCCCATGTCATTGCGGCCGTTACCGATGCGGAAGAGCTAGAAGCCATGCTGCCTACCATCAAAAATGAATGTGACGCACTCACTCGCGAGGACAACAACCGAGAATTTTTCATCATCATCGACAATTTTGATGATTTTAGCGAAGAAACCGAGCGGATGCGTGAACTGCCGCGTGAACTGGCGGCCATGGCCCGGCGCTACGGTCGTGAAGGGTTGCACTTCATCATTGCGGGCAACCTGGACAGCAGCAGCGCATTGCGCCAACGAGTGAAAGCCGCCAACTACGGGATCGGTTTGCGCACCTCACAAGCCATCAACACGCTGGGCGTCATCCAAACGCCACCGGCCCTGCGCAGCGGCAAAGAGCTGCCGACCGGGCGTGGTTTCATCGTCAAATCTGGGCACGCGACGCTGTTGCAGGTTGCCTCGCCCTACGAAGGGATGGGGGTCACGCTCACGGGTGAGATGGAAGAAGATGAAGAGCGGATGGCGCAGGCTTTAGATTCCTGGGTAGACAAAATTCGCCAGAAGCATCCTAAAGCCAAAGCCGAGTGGTCTCAAGCTACCGGCAGCAATGGTAGCCAGGAATCTGGCGCGATGCCGACTGAAAACAAAAAGCTGATGAAAATGCTGTCGTTAATTCAGAAGGCGATGCAGAAAGAGTTGGAAAATCCGGCAGAGACCGATGGCTCGGATGAATCTATTACGGCCAAAATGGTGCAGCTAGACATCCAGGCATGGAGCAATGAGGCCGAAGTGCAAAAATTGCTTAAAGATGTCTATTTGAAGGTCAGTCCTAATCGGGAAACGGCCGCTATGCTGCTGGACGTTTTGGACATTGATTCGCTCATACTGGAAGTTGAAAACAGCTTAAAGTAAGGCGCATGGCTAAGAAAAACACAGGTCAGGAGAGATAAAATGAGCACAAATCAGAAGCGGTTTGACTTACGCATAGATATTTTTGAGCGCAAAGCCCAGTGGGCCAAACCGCTGCCCACACTCAAACCGGCCGAACTGGTCGAGGCCATTTTGCAGGAATTTCAGGAAGTAGAATATCTGAGTAAGTCGGCTACCGATTATTATCTGGCACAGGTGGAAGATGAAACGGCCGTTTTGCAAGAGGATGTATCGTTGCAAGAACAATTGCCTAATGAGTCACGGTTGCAGTTGCGAGAAGTGGAACGGCCGTTGCCCAAGGGCACCAGCCGCCCCAGCCAGGCAATTTACGTGCGGGAATTGGTCAGTGGCAAGGTGTACAAGCTCAACTGGTTGCCCGCCATTATTGGCCGCCCCGACAAAAACCAGCCCAACGATGATTGGATTGCCGTTGATTTGGAATCGTACAAAACCGGGCTGAGGGTTTCGCGCCGCCATGCTCAAATTACCGAACAAAACGGCCGTTATTTCATTGAAAGTTTATCGCGCAATCCCACCCTGCTCAAAGATGCTGAAGGCAACGTGGAAACCGTGGGAGATGAAAAACGGCCGTTGCAGCACGGCGACACCATTCAGCTAGAGCGCAGCAACATCGCCCTCAAATTTATTGTTCGTTCGCCGGAAAATGTATAGAGCCAGTAACGTATTGTAATGGAGGCAAACAGCCATGACCGATCTCATTTTGGTTGATTATGAACGTTTAGAAAAATTAGCGGCCGTTTTTGGCCAGCAGTCTGAAAACATTGCTCAGATGCTGCAACAGGTGCAAGGCAGCGTCAATCCGCTACAAGCGGGCGGCTGGATGGGCAAAGGCTCAGACGCGTTTTTTGGCGAGATGGAAGGCGTGGTTCTCCCTGCCGTACAGCGCCTGATTGAAGCCCTGGGCGAAGCCAATCTCGTTACCCGGCAGATTATCGAGGTGATGCAGCAAGCCGATGAAGAAGCTTCGGCTTCATTCCGTGCGGGGGGTGCTGCGGGTGCAGGTGGTCTGGCAGGTGGGTCCGCAGGCGGCGGTGCGGCTGGGGGGCTGGGTGGCATTTCCGGCGGCTTGGGCCGGTTAGAAGGGCTCATTAACGGCATTGGGTTTGGCGGGTCTGGCACGGGCAGCGGGGCTGGTTCGTTGGCGGGTTCCCTTTTTGGTAGCGGCCTGCCCGGTGGCGGCTTCGGCGGTGGCCTGTTTGGCGGTGATGTCTTTGCGGGCGGTTCTTTTGGATTTGGACTGGCGGGCAGCAATGATTTTGGTATTCCCCAAGATTGGCTGTCTGGGGTCACCGATTCGCTAAATGGTTACGTGAGCGACAACTACAATGATTACGGTATCCCCAAAGATTGGCTGTCTGATGTGATGGGCGGAGGCGGTTCCGGCAGCACATCCAGCGTTCCATCCGGTGGCAGCGGCTCGTCTGGTGGTGGCGCGGGCAGCGAGTTGGCGGGCGGCAGTGGCGGTGGCTCCGGTGGCTCTGAACCGATGAGTACCGGCGGAGGGGGCAGTGGCAGCGGTTCTTCACCCACCACCGACGTTCGCGATCCGTACGGCCGAGGCAACATTCCGCGCAGTTTTGGCGGGAGCATGGGAACGGTCGCTTCTGCCGATGTCGCTCAACCTGGTGGCTTACGCTACCAATCCCTGGGCACATCCGGCGGTGGTGCTGGGGGTGGTGCGTTTGGTAATGCGCCCACAGCAGCCGGAGCTTTCGGTGTCGTAGCCCCAGCTGCGGCTGGCAGCCCATCAAATTTTGGCCTTTCCCTGGGCCTGGCTGCGGCCAGCCCTTTCCTGGCGCTGTTGGGGAAAGCAATTAAAAACAGCGGTAATGATGATTAATCCGGCTGGCCGTCACGGCCACAGTTACGGAGTTGATACATGAATAATTCGACTGAACCTATTAATATTTTGCTCTCTAGAGAGGAACTGCTGCTAACCTTGCGCGCGCTGCAAGTGGCCAGCATTCCCGGTATCGATCGTGATCCGCTGGGCGATTTAACGCCCGATGGCCTGGAGTTGGCCATGACTATTGCGGAGCGGTCATTGCGGGCTCGTGAATTGGCGCAGGTGCGCGAGGATGGCAGTCTGGCATTGCACAACTTGCTGTTAACGGCCGTTGGCGTCTGTGCCTATGCCACAAAAATGGTCTTTGTCTATCACTGGCGGGACGATGGTGATTTACCCGTGCGCTACTTTGGCCACATGCGTGACGGTGATTTTGTGGCCCACACGCGGCCAGATGATGTGCTGCATTTGTTTACATTGCTGCCCACCAAAGACCAGATGATCGAGCAGATTGCTCAACTTTGTGGCTGGGAAGATCGTGGCCGCAAAAATGGTTTATACAGCCTCGATGTGCCTGATTTTGCCCAGATTCGGCAGTTGGCCAAAGCAGGTGAGGTGAATACGGCAGTAGCTCATCTTCAAGAGCATCAGGCTAACCCAGCCGCCGCCACCGCTCTGGTAGAAACGCTGACTCATGCCCCGCACGTCTCCATTTTGCAGCTGCTCAAGCAGGAAGATAACCCAAGCGTGACCCGGCGTGATTTCACCGTCGTACAGGATCAGGAGCACTGCTGGCTCATGACCTCGCCTTCGGGGAATACAACTGATCCGTTGCTGGTGAAAACGGCCGTAAAAGCCGACCTTATCGCCCTCATTAGCGATTGGTAAGATGAGGCTTGCCTGCCTAAAAATAACTGCCCTATTACCCAGGGACACCATAAACAATTTGAGGTTGGAGCAAATTGTTACTTAACCCAACTTGAGCAACGTGATACATCGGTCAACAATCGGAGCATAGATAAGCATGAATGGAAAAGTAATCTCAGGGCCAGCTGCCATTTTGATTTTGTTTCTCTTTTTTCTGCCCTGGGTTGGGGTTTCTTGCGATGGGTTACCCGCTAATGAATACAGCGGCTTTCAACTAGCAGCAGATCCTGATTTGAATAGTGATCCAATTTTTTGGCTGGTGCCGGTTACGGCCGTTATCACCCTGCTCTTGTTGGTAAGTACACTGTGGAAACCAGCCTGGGAAACCAACGCTAATTGGGGCATGGTGGGCGCTTCGATTGCCGGGCTGTTTGTTTTTTTGCTCAAATGGCTACTGCTGCGTGGACAAGACAACGATTCGTTTGAGATCGCGATTCTGCCTGCGTTGTGGGTGACAATGGCTTCCTTGCTGGGCATTGGTCTGGGGGCGGTATTTGATTTGCTCCGCGCTCCCAATCAGAAGCGGCTGGCGACTGCGCAAAGCCACCCGGTTAACACGCCGCCACCGCCAGTTCCTTCGCCTGCTCCTTCCCGTGGCCAGGACCCCAACTATACCTGGGTAGATGAAGGACCCAGGGATTATGGAGCGAATGCCACTATAGTGGACGATGGCTCATCTTTTTCGGATTCCTATGCCACCATCGTAGACGATGGTTTACCAGCGGGAAATCCTAATTGGACGATTGTGGATGAGGAACGGCCGTCTACGGTCATGGACTCTAAAAAGACATTGTTGGAAGAGGACATGGCTGCTTTGGGGTATCCCGACTTTGCCCAATCTCAACAAGACAATCAAGCGACCGTCGTTTCTGTCGGCAGCCAAAAGCCCGTTGAGCCTACAGAAATCTTGTCAGCTCGACCTCAACCGACTGCCTGGCTGATCATTAGCAATGGTGAGCAGGCCGGTGAACAGTTTCAGCTAAAAGCGGAAATAACCATTGGTCGCGACCCCCAAAGCAGCATTTTCATCAACGATTCGGCTTTGTCGGCTTTACATGTGAAGGTGTTACTGGTTAACGGCCGTTTCATCGCCATCGATCAAAAAAGCACCAATGGTCTTTTGGTTTACGATCCTCAACAAGACACCTGGGAAAAACAGGACCAGGTTGTGCTGGAAGAGGGTACGCAAATCAGATTGGGCCGCACCGATTTGCGATTTGCTTTACAGTTCTAAGGCTAATCTGCCTGACCCCAATTAGGAGAGGTGTGCTTGAACAACTTCATGCCGAAATTAGTGGGAGCCAAAAGTGACAAAGGGCCGGTTCGTCCCATAAACGAAGATGCGTACTGGGTCAGCCATGCCGAGGTACCCACAGAATTGGGCGCACTTTACATTGTGGCCGATGGTGTTGGTGGCCAGGAAGCTGGCGATATAGCTGCCCATAAGGCTATCGAGATCATTAGCGAGGTGTTCTATACGCAGCGCCAGAGTGGTACAGACGTTCCAACTGCCCTTGAAATGGCTATCCGTCAGGCGAATCGGCTGGTTTTAGAGTTGGGACAGGCGCGTGGTGTGGGCAAGATGGGCTGTACCGTGGTAACGGCCGTTGTTCACGAAGGTTACCTGTATGTTGCCCATGTGGGCGATGCCCGCGCCTACTTGCTGATGGGCAACCAGCTTAAGCGGCTAACCCGCGATGATACCTGGGTGCAAAAACAGGTCGAAGCTGGGGTAATCACGCCCCAACAGGCTGCGGAGCATGAACTACGCAACGTGGTTACCCAGGTGCTGGGCAACAAAGAAGATATTGATATCCACTTGATGCCGCCCTTCGAGCTTTACACCAACGATACTTTCTTGCTTTGCTCAGATGGTTTGTACGATCCTCTCAGTTTTAAGCAAATTCAGCGGCTATTGCATAGTAAATCGGCGCAAACCGCCGCAGAAGATTTGGTGCAGGCCTCCATTGATGCCCAAACGCATGATAACGTAACGGCCGTTGTTGTTAGCGCAGGCAAAATCCCAGGGAAGGTCAGGGCCGTTCAATCGGCCCCCCGTGGCAAACAAACAGCCATTCCTGCCTGGGTGTTTGCCACGCTGATTGTGACTGTGTTGCTGGCTGCCGCCCTGTTTGTTTTTTTTGTCTTACCCAATACCCGGTTTGCCCAAAACGGTGAACCTACACAACTACCTATACTCAACCCAACGACAGAAATTGCGCCAGTGCCCAGCGATACTCCGGTGGTAGAAGCTGTAGCTACAGAAGTGGAAACGGCCGTAGCTCCCACCCTCACAGAGGCTGCCTCTACGCTGGAATTGCTGCCGAGTGCCACCCCGCCACCAACTGACACCCCGCCACCGCCTATTGAAGCGCATGCCTGCATCCTGTTTGAATCTTATATCTGGCAGGATGCTGAGGTTCAATCTACCAGCTGTAACGAATTTGCTGGGGCCTCTATTGCTAGTGGTGAAGAAGTAATTTTGGTCGAGAGCAGCGCCATTACAATTAACGGACCGGATAGCGCCTGCGCAGAAAATAGTTTTATGAAAGTACAATCTATCTCAGATCCGAGCTTGAGTGGGTGGGTTTTAGCCAACAACATCCAGCCTGTTTCGCCAGGGGAAAGCTGTTCACCATAGATTTGAGCCGGGAGAGGCAGTACAACTCATCTGTTTGTCAACATTCTGCACGCCGCATGGCGGAAGCAGTCTACAACATGGTCGTTCACCATGCCGACGGCCTGCATAAATGCGTAAATGATGGTGGGGCCAACAAAGCTGAAGCCGCGTTTCTTGAGCGCTTTGGACATGGCTTGCGATACGGCCGTTTCCGCCGGAACCTCCCTCATACTGCGCCAATTGTTCTGGATGGGACGGCCGTCTACAAACTCCCACAAAAAGGTACTAAACGACCCCTCTTGCTCCATAATTTCCAAATAGCCACGCGCATTTTTCACCACCGACTGCACTTTCAACCGGTTGCGTATAATGCCCGGATTTTGCAGCAGCTCAGCAATTTTTGCTTCGTCGTAGCGGACAATTTTCTCCGGATCGAATTGGTCGAAGGCTTGCCAGTAGTTCTCGCGCTTGCGTAAGATGGTGATCCAACTCAATCCGGCCTGGGCACCGTCTAAAATAAGCTTGGCAAAGAGCCGTTGGTCATCATACTCCGGCACGCCCCATTCTTCGTCATGGTAACTCACATACAAGGGGTCATCGCCACACCAGCCACATCGCTCGGTCGTTTCACTATGCATTTAGCACCTCCACCGCCGATCTTTCTACAGATCGAATGATTTGGCAAGCATGATTCATGCGCGTGAAAAAATGGGGCAATGCCAGGCTGAACGACCTTAAATTTAGCTTAAATCCCCAAACCCAAGTTGTTTCGTTGCCAGGGCTGTGTCACAATCCCATTATCCGTTAAAGGACCTACCCAAATTATGATCCAACTGTTGCTAATTGATGATGATCCGATGATTACCGAACCGCTGGTACGGCAGTTAGAGGCGGCTGGTTACCGGGTGCTGGTGGCGCATAACGGCCGTACTGGCCTGGAACTGGCGCAAACGCACCAACCTGACCTGGTGGTGCTGGACGTGATGATGCCCGAAATGGATGGCTGGGAAGTGTGCCGCAAGCTGCGCCAGAGCAGCGTCGTGCCCATCCTGATGCTGACCGCCCTGGGCGACGAAGTAGATCGCATTTTGGGGTTGGAGCTAGGGGCCGACGATTACCTTACCAAGCCCTTTAGCACGCGCGAGCTCAAAGCCCGTATCAAGGCGCTGCTGCGCCGTGTGGAGCTGGACCAACACACCGCACCCACGCGCCACGAGCTGACGGTCGGGGAAATTCGCGTGGATTTAGACACCCGTCAGGTGTTCAAAAATGGCGAACCATTGCAGCTGCGCTACAAAGAATTTGAGCTGCTCAGCTTGCTGTTGAGCCGGGCAGGCGATGTGGTAACCCGCGCCGAGCTGTTCGACAAAATTTGGGGTACCGATTGGTTGGGCGATACCCGCACCCTCGATGTGCACATTCGCTGGCTGCGCGAAAAGATCGAGGCCGATCCCAGCCAGCCGCGCTACATCCAGACCGTGCGCGGCGTGGGTTACCGTCTGGTAGGAGCCGATTGATGTTTGGCCAGCGGCGTTTGCGCACCCGCCTGATTGTTACCTTTGTGAGCCTGATTTTGCTGGGGTTTGCCGGTTTGTCGCTGCTGGCTGGCAACCAGATTTCGGCTGGAGCTGTAGAAGATTTTGAGCGCAGTTTGGCAGCCCAGGCAACCCTGGTGGCCCGTAGCTTGCGCGAACCACTGGAGCATTATGTGGATGGGGAGGCTTCATTTGCAACGATGCAAACGGCCGTTACTGACCTGGCCAATGACCAAAATCTGCAAATCACCCTCATCGACACCGACGGCTTTGCCTGGCTGAGCAACGATGACAGCGTGGGCAACGTCAATTTGAGCCAGGACCCGGAAGTGCAGGCGGTGCTCAGCGGCAGCCAAAATAGTGTTTTTGATACACGCGCCAATGACCAAAATATTGACACAATTTATACGGCCGTTCCCATTTCTGAAGATGGCTACCTATTGAGCATCGTGCGCGTGGCGGCCCCGGCCAGCGCGACGGCCAGCATCATCAACCAGCGTTACCTGGCTTTGGCTGGTGGCGTCTTGGCGTTGACGGTTTTGGCGGTAGTGGCTGCGCTGTGGTTGTCCGCCTCGTTTACCCGGCCGTTGGAAAGTTTACAGGCTTCGGCACTACAGCTGGCGGCTGGCGATTTGAGCCAGCGAGTGAGCATCAGCCGACAGGACGAACTGGGGCAGCTGGGCGAAACGTTTAACCACATGGCCGAGCGCGTCGAGGCGATGCTGCTGGAGCAAAAAGCGTTTGCCAGCAATGCCTCGCATGAACTGCGTACGCCGCTCACCACCATTCGCCTGCGCAGCGAGGCATTGCGCGATGGTGGACTGGACGAGACTACGACCCGGCAGTACATCGCCGAAATTGACGACGAAGTGGCCCGCCTGGGCCGCCTGGTCAACGACCTCATCCAGCTTTCCCGTTTTGATTCGGGCCGGGCCGAATTGGGCGATGAGCAGATCGATCCGGTGCGCCTGGGCCGTTCGTTGTGCCAGCAGCTGCAAAAAACGGCCGTTGCCAAACAAATCACCCTGGTGCTCGATGCGCCGGACCATTTACCCGCTATCCAGGCCAACCAGAGCCACGTGCGCATTGTGCTGCAAAACCTGCTGGAAAATGCGCTTAAGTACACGCCCGAAGGCGGGGAAGTTCGTTGGCGGTTGGCGCTGGAAGAGGGGTATCTGCGCAGCGATGTGCAAGACAGTGGCATGGGTCTGGCTGCTGAGGACATCCCCCACCTGTTTGAGCGCTTTTACCGTGCCGACAAGGCCCACACGCGAACCACAGGCGGGGCCGGGCTGGGCTTGCCGCTGGCTCGGTCGATAGTGGAGTTCTACAACGGCCGTATCGACATCCACAGCGACGGTGTTGGGCGTGGCACGACGGCTACGGTCTGGTGGCCCATTACCTCCTCAAGTTAACAAAAAAACCGCAAAGGTTAATCAAACCTTTGCGGTCTCTTTCTTGCTGCCTGCATTTTCCCGGAAACTGCTTTTTAGGAGTGGGGCACCTTGTCAGCAATTTCCGGGAAAATCTTAGGCCGATGCGGTTTTCCCTTTGCCCACCAGCAGGCGGAAGTTGGTCAAAAAGAGCACCATCAGGCCGCTGCCCCAGTAAAGAATTTGCATGCCCAAATTGCCGCTGTCTGTACCGGCCATAACGCCATGTACGGTGGCTAGCAAATAGACGCCAAACGTCAGGTAGTGCAGCTGCCGCCATCGCTTTTGGCCAATCTGCTTGCGAAAATTAAAGCTCAGCGACGTGACAAACATCACATAAAAGCTAATGATGCCCAACCCAACCCAGCCGGGTTTGTAGGGGCCAATGAATGGCATCGTCAGGTCAGCCAGGGAATAGCTGTAATAGCTGTCCCACAGCAGCGCTAGGGCGTGCAGGCTGGTTAAAACCACGGCTAGCCAGGAAAGGATGTTGTGCATGGCCAGGGAAAGGGCCGCCGGGATGTGATCTTTCAGCAGCTTGGTGCTGAGCAGCAAGCCCCAAATGGTGGAGCTGGCCAGCAGCAAATAAGCCACCGTGCCTGCCGAACGAGTGAAATACCAGGGGGTTTTCTCGGTGATGGCCAGCGTTTGAGCCAGGGCTGCGCCCACTGGGGTGGTGGTTAACAGCCAGCCACTAGCCAGGATGACCAGACCACCCATCACGCCCAAGATCAGGCTCAACACCACGGTGATGGCGGTGTCCAGGTAGTCTGTCTGATTGTTGTCGGTAACAGTTGTCATTGTGTTCTCCAAAGTCTGCAAATAAGTCCGATTTGAATAAATGAATATAAAAATGAATTAGATTTTTAACGCTGTGCCTTGCAGTAGCTGATCCATCGCGGGAGTGGCCAGAATACGGCCGTCTCGCCCAATCACCAATCCTGCCAGGTCATGTTCCAATAAATTATCAATGCCGGTGTCTGTGCCAGCGATTAAGGTGGCAGTGGCCCACGCTTCGGCAACGGCCGCTTCCGGGGCAAATACGGTTGCGGTAAGGGCGTCCGTGTTGGCTGGTTGGCCCGTCTGCGGGTCAATCAGGTGATGGGCCACCGCGCCATTTTGCACCCAGCTGCGGTAGTCAATGCCGGATGTGGCCAGAGCGCCGTTGGTCAGCCAAAAGGTTGCCAGGTCGCTGGTTGGTGCCGTCTCGGTCCAGGGCGTGCTAAGGGCCACGGGCCAGCCGGGGCAATCCAGCGGGGCCGAACCGGCGACCAGATCGCCACCTGCATCTACCAGGGCCGGGCCTGTCTTTTCCAGTAGCGCCAGCGCCTGCTGCGCGGTATCGCCCTTGGCGATGCCGCCCAAATCTAGCCCCACGCCGATGGGCAACCGGACGGCCTGCCGGGTTTCGTCCAGCTCAATGTCGCGCCAGTGGCCTAAAAACGGTCCATCCTGGATTTGGTGACGACCGTGGTTCAGGCCCAAAGTCAGATGTTCAAAACTTTGGTTGTAACCGGCTTGCTGCAAAGCATGGAGCAGGGTCGGGTCAAAACGGCCGTTTGTCATTTCCGCCATCTGCACCGCCAGGGTCACTTCGCGCCAGAGCATATCTGAGACGGTGACCCATTGCCCGGAACGGCCGTTGAGCTGCATCAATTCGCTGTGGGGGCGGAAGCGGCTCAAAACGCTCTCGTTGTGGGCAAACAGGCCCTGAACTTCGGCAAACGCGGCGGCTGCGTCACGCCAATCGGCTGTGTCTAGCCAGAGCACGATCTGGCTGCCCATAGCGCGAAAGGTGTGCGACTGCCAGGTGGTTGGGTGTGGCTGCTGGTTCATCGGCTCACCGGGATGACCGGGTGCGGGCCACGGGTCGAATTTGCGGCTGCACCACCTGCGGAATTTGCTGTAGTTGAATTTGCGTGCCCCGGTTGGTCGGTGGCAGCGGCAGCGTTGCGCTATTATCTGCCGGAATGACGATGGTGACGGATTCGGTGGGGGAAACGGCCGTTTCCCCCACCGATACATCTTGCGCAGCCAAAAGCCGCGTTCCGGCCAGGGTGGCCAACAAGCTGCCCACCACCAGGAACGTTTTCAGGGGACCTATTTGTTGGCTGGTGTTTCTTTTGCGATTAGTCGTCATGTTCGTAACCCTCGTGTTCTTCATGTTCACCACCAAATTGGAACGTGCTGGCGCTGCTGGCGGCACTGTTGGTGCTGTTGATTTGATCTTGCAAGTTAATAATCGTCTGGTTTGCTGCATCCAGCTGTGTCTGGTAGGCGGCTTCGCGGTCTTGCAAAACGCGTACTGTTTGTTCCAGCTCGGCGCTGTATTCCTGCCACGCTTTGATGGCTTCTTCGGCCGCAGGGTCCGTAGTGTTGATTTGCGGCTGCTGGGGGAGTTCTTGCGGAACGGCCGTATCGCTGTTCCCGGATGCAGCGCCCAAATTGCCAAATCCCAATCCCAGCAGGGTGATGAGGATCAATCCTGTTAGGGTGCCTGCTGCCAAAATTCCTTTTGTTCGAGTCATCATAAACCTCCATTGGTTGTGTAATGTGATAGCTTCATCATAGGCCAACTCGTTCGGCGGTGGGTTAACACTGATCTAAACATTGTTAAATTTGGCTTAAATCTTGGCGGCGAGGGAGTGTGGCGGGCTGTCCTCTTCATATTTTCTTCACACTATCAACATATTCAGTGAACAACCATTCCTATACTGAACCCTAAGCGCCCTCAAAAACCGTATTTCGCCGGGGCGCGGAGGCAAAATGACTGAACAAAAACTATCCTGGAAAGAGAAGATTTTTTACACAACCCCCAATGACGATCGCAACCGAATGCGCACCGTCGCCAACAACCTCATCTTGCACATTCATCCCACCAAAGTGGCCAAACCGGCGCTGCGCTTCAGCTACACCTGGGGCCTGGGCGGGCTATCATCTGTTTTGGTGGTTTTTCTCATCCTCACGGGCGTCCTGCTCATGTTCCGCTACGACGCCAGCGTGGAAAATGCTTACACCTCGGTCCAATACCTGGAGACGCAGGTCGCTTTTGGCGCACTGATTCGCAATATTCACCACTGGTCAGCCAATCTGCTGGTGGTAACGGTGTTTCTGCATATGATCCGGGTTTTTCTTACCGGCGGATTCAAAAAAGGCCGCGCCCTTAACTGGACTCTCGGCCTTTTTTTGTTGGTGCTGGTGCTGGCATTTAACTTCACCGGTTACCTGCTGCCGTGGGACCAACTGGCCTATTGGGCAGTCACCGTAGGGACAAGCTTGCTAAGCTACGTGCCGCTGATTGGTACGGCCGTTTCTAACTTCCTCCTCGGTGGGCCAGAGGTTGGGCAGACGACCCTGCGCAACTTTTACGCCATCCACGTTGCCGTGCTGCCCGCTATCATGATTTTGGCGATGTCTTACCACTTCTGGCGCGTCCGCAAAGATGGTGGCATCTCCCAACCAGAAGGCGGCGAACGGGAACGTGTCGAAAAGGTCACGACGATTCCGCATTTGGTGCAAATTGAACTGGCTGCAACGGCCGTACTGACCCTCGTTATCCTGGTCTGGGCCATTTTTGTGCCCGCACCGCTGGAAGCATTGGCCAATCCCAGCCACCCGCCGAACCCGGCCAAAGCTGCCTGGTATTTCCTCGGCTTGCAAGAACTGCTGCTGCACATGCACCCGCTGGCCGCCATGCTGCTGCCGCTGACGCTGTTCACCGGCATCGCTTTGCTGCCCAAACTGGACCCCCAAGAAGACAACATCGGCATTTATTTCCGTTCCCACAAAGGCCGCTTTGCCGCCCTGTTTGGTGCGCTGCTGGCCCTGCTGTTGGTGCCGTTGGCCGTGCTGTTGGATGAATATTGGCTCGATTTACCCGGCCTGTTCCCCACCTGGCCTACGCTCATCACCACCGGACTTGTTCCGCTGCTGGCTACCCTGGCGATGTTTGCGCTCATGTACGGCTACTTCCGTAAGGCGGGCAAGCTCAATCACAGCGAAGCCCTGGTTGGCCTGTTCAGCTTCATCATGATCAGCTTTGTGGCCCTGACTCTCATCGGCATCTTCTTCCGTGGGGCCAACATGGCGCTGGTTTTACCATTTTAATTTGATTGCAATTCTCACCCTCACCTCAATCCTCTCCCTCAAGGGCGAGGAGGCCAATTCCCTCCCCCTGCCAGGGCTGAGGGGAGGACATGTTTGGGAGTTGGAAAAAGAATAGCTCATCAAGGACAATTCTGATGTCTTCCAAAACGTCAGAAGGAGTTCAAGATGAGCTATCCCGTACTTTATCAATGGATTCAAACAATCGCCACCCATTTGCCTTGTCTCAATAGCTGGCAAGTTGAAAATGTCGGCTTGTTTACTATCGGCATCATGCGTGCAGAAAGTTGCCAACAGCAGCAGATTGCCCGCCAGGTAGCGACAGGTGAGAAAATTGAGAGCTGCGCCCGACGCTTGCGACGTTTTCTGGACAATGCGCTGTTTCCGCTGCACGCCTTCTTCGCGCAATGGACTGCCTGGATTGTTAGTCAATTGCCGCCGGGGAAGCTTTATCTGCTGGTCGATGAAACGAAGTTGCAAGACCGTCTGGCAGTCATGGTTGTGGGCGTCGCTTGGGAAGGTCGGTGTATTCCCTTGGCATGGCGCTGTTACCTGGCTAACAATCATGAGCAGTATCCAGCTGAGGGACAAGTAGGCATAATCACAACCTTGTTGCAAGCAGTCCAGAAGGGTATCGCTACAAACAGAGAGGTGGTTGTGCTGGCCGACCGGGGCATTGGGACCTCTCCCGATTTGTGTCAGGCTGTGGCTAACCTGGGATGGTACTATCTGTTCCGCGTGACCAGCATGACAAAGGTATGTACCGATGAAGGCGATTTGTCTATTGCCCACATGGTGCAAGCTGGGGAACAGTGGTCGGCTGCTGGGCTTGTCTTCAAGCAGCGGGGTCGGTTGCCAGCAACGGCCCATGCTATTTGGAGCGCTGGCTATGACCAACCGTGGGCCCTGGTGACCAACGACACGACGCTGACTGGATTCGAGTATGCGAATCGAAACTGGCAAGAACAAAGCTTCCGTGACCTGAAAAGCGGTGGCTGGCAGTGGGCAGACAGTCGCATCAGTCATCCAGACCACATGGGTCGTCTGCTTGTTTTGCTGGTGGTTGCCTATGCTTGGTCGCTTGCTTTGGGCAGTGTTGCGGCAGCCCAAGGACGCACCCAACCTATGCAACGCCATGAAGATGGCTGCAAACGTCGCCATTGGAGCCTGTTCAAAGAGGGGATTCAATTCTTCTTTGAATTTGTGCTGAGACATAACCATTTTATCAATTTACAATTTCTACCCGACCCTAGAATTACCTGAAAAGGTGTCCTCCCCTCAGCCCTGCCAGGGGGAGGGCCAGGGTGGGGGTAGATTTTCGGAGTACGTATCATGACTACCCAAGACAACAACCTCTCCCGCCGCGATTTTCTCAAGCTGGGCATTGGGGCGCTGAGTGCGCTGGCCGTGCTGGAGATGAGCGGCGTGAGTCTCTTTTTTATGCAGCCGCGCAGCCTGGAAGGTGAATTTGGTGGCGTGGTGAACGCGGGGCCACTAGATTCATTTCCGCTCGGCTCGGTGGTGGAGTTTCCAGACGGCCGTTTCTTCCTCATTCACGCGCCGGATGGTGGGTTTCTCGCCGTGTACAGCCGCTGTACCCACCTGGGCTGTACCATCAGTTGGGAAGCCAACAAGAACCAATTCTTCTGTCCCTGTCACGCGTCCAGCTTCGATACCAATGGCGATGTGCAAAATCCGCCCGCGCCGCGCGCCCTGGATTTGTTCGCCATCACCATCGAAGAAGGCCAGGTGCTCGTCGATACCGGCAGCATCACCCAGCGCGACAAATTTGCTACCGACCAACTTACGTATGCCTGAAATGTAATTAAGTAATTGGCTTAATGACTCAATTACCCAATTGCTTAATTACTCAATGACTAATTCACGGAACAATCTTATGAATAAGTACAACGTTATTAGCTTTTTTGGATTCCTTGCCCTCGTCATCATCTTCCCGATTTATGCCTGGTATGAACCTACCCAGCGCGCCGATGCCCAAGACGATTTGCAAAACCAATACGTCACTGACGCCTCAGTGATCTACATCGAAAATTGCGCCGTTTGCCACGGCATCGAAGGTGAAGGCATTGGTGCGACGCCTGCGCTGAACAGCGCTGCCCTACAAAGCATGGATTACGAAGAGCTCTTCAAAGTGATCGCTCGCGGCCGCTACGGCACCGCTATGACCGGCTGGCACGAAGATGAAGGCGGCCTGTACAACGACTACCAGATTCAGCAGCTCATCGCCCTCATTCGCTACGCCGACTGGACGCAAATTGGGGAGCTAGCTGCCTCGCAAGGGCTGATCCCACCCACACTGCCCATCCCTTCGGTGGACCCCGAAATGGTGGCCCATATCATCGAGATGAGTCCCGAAGCTGGCTCTGAGTGGGCTGCCGGGTTCCAGCTTTACGCAGGCAACTGCACCGTTTGCCACGGCATTGAAGGCGAAGGCACTGACATTGGCGTACCGCTCAACACCGAAGACATCCAAAGCCGCGACGCCGAAGAGCTCATTCGCATCATCAGCGAAGGGGTCAGCGGCACGGCGATGGTGCCCTGGCACAACGCCCTCACACCTGATGAAATTGCGTCCATCGTAGAATTTTTGCAGCACTGGGACGAGATCGAAGCTGAAGGCATTGTGCTCACCCCGCCAGAACCCGTTTGGGTTGATGTGGATGATCCAGAATCTATGCTGGAATTGGGCGAGCGCATCTACAGCACCACCTGCGTCGCCTGCCACGGCGAAGACGGCAGCGGTGGCACGGGGCCTGCGCTTAACAGCCAGCAGGTGCTCACCGCCAACACGGACGAGCAGCTGCGCAGCACTATCGTGAATGGCGGGTGGCGGCCCAGCAGCACCATGCCCTCCTTTGGTGACCGGCTGACCAGTGTGGAAATTGACGCTCTAGTCTCTTACATTCGTGCTTGGGAACCGACGGCACCGTTTGTAGAAAATCCGCGTGGTACCGAGCAGGGTGGTGGCCCACCGTGGCTGCGCACCGACGATGGCACGACCACCACGCCCGGTAACGGAAACGGTGGCCAGGGCAACCAGGGTAATCAGGGTGGCGGTAGTGGTCAGGGTGGCCCGCCGTGGCGCGAATCTGGCACCGACACCACCTCTGGACAGGCAACCCAAAGCCACACGGACACGTCTGCTGCCGCCGAGCAAGGGCCAACAATTGCCGTCCAGGGCATGGTGGCGGCTATCGAAAACAGTTTGCTCACCGTGCAAACGGCCGATGGCTCTCTGGTCGAGGCAATGCTGGGGCCACCCTGGTTCTGGTCTGAGCAAGGAATTGTGCTCAACGTGGGCGACGCCATTGCGCTGGAAGGGTTTGAATCCACCGACCACATGGAGGTGAACTGGATTACCAACCAGACCAGCGGCGAGACGAAAGTGTTACGAGAAAACGGCCAACCTATCTGGGCTGGCTCCGAGTAAACAATTTGCTTTAGAGTTCGCAAAGGGCGCAGAGAAAATAAAAATCTCTGCGTCCTTTTTTGCTGTTTTCCGCATGAAGCTGTGCCGATTTTCTTTGTGGTTCCCCTCAGCTAAATCCCTTTGCCAGAAGTTTGTTAAATCCGTATGATCAATGGCATACGTTCTACGTGACGTATGTCATTTTAGTGATGCAGCCTATTGCTAAACGTTGCATTGTGATGCAAAATTTGCACCACCTTGCATCATATTGCAACAGATTGCAGTATTTTGCAACAGGTGAACCTCATGGAAGATTTGTTAACTACACGGCAGGTACAGGATTTATTACAGGTTGATCGGACTACGATTTACCGGATGCGTAAAGACGGCCGTCTCTCAGGTGTGCGCGTCGGTCAGCAGTGGCGTTTCCCCCGGCAGGAAGTTGAACACTACTTGGGGCTGACACCAGAATCGCCCACGCCGCAAGAAGCTGCGCCAATGCCGCAGGAAATTTTGCCGTTGAACTGTGTCCAATCAGTTCAGGATGTTTGTGCCGAGATTGCCGAAATTAGCGCTGTCACCACCGATCTCCACGGCAATCCCCTTACCCGCATTAGCAACTGCGGCCGATTTTGCCGTCTGCTGCTGAATTCGGAAAGCGGCCGTCGTGCCTGTGAAGAATCTTGGCGCAGGCTCGTGCAAGGTGATGATGAGCAGCTCCGTTTTGTTACCTGCCACGCGGGCTTGCAGTATGCCCACGCCAGAATTGAGCTGAACGGCGCCAACAGCGCCATGATCATTGCCGGGCAGTTTTATACTACGCCACACCAGGCAACCGCTCGTGATTCGGAAATCCGGGCGTTAGCTGACCAGCACAAGGTGGACGCGGATTCCTTGGTGGATGCCAGCCGTGAACTCGTCTTTCTGGATGATCGTAAAAAACAAGAAATCACTCGTTGGCTGAATAAAGTCGCCCAGGCTTTTGAGCAGATTGGCCGAGAACGGGCCGATTTGATGGGCCGCTTAAAACAAATCGCCACGATGAGTAACTTGGGCGCCTAAGGATTCCGGCAGACAGCCACCCTCCTTTTGCGCTTGAGACGACGCTAAACGGCGTCTGGAAAATGGGCTAAAGCGCGCAGCCCGGCCAGCCAGCACCGTTTCCCGCCGAAATTTATTTCTCACAAGCAAAAGGAGCACATGATGGCTGAGAAGAGCGTCTATGAACACCTTCAGGGCGAAGGGGTCTCGCGGCGCGAGTTTTTGAAAAGCTGCGGTATCCTGGCGGGGGCAATGGGGTTGAACAAGCTTCCCCCAATCGGCGATAGCAAGTTACCGCCCCATTTGCGCAAGGGAGCCAAAATCATTTATGAAATCGCGGCGGCTTTAGAAAGCCACCCCCGCGTGCCGGTCATCTGGTTGGAGTTTCAGGATTGTGCCGGGTGCAGCGAAGCCTTAACTCGGTCCCAATCCCCCAGCCTGATCGATCTTGTCCTCAACAAAATCTCCATCGAATACCACGAAACTTTAACGGCCGCTGCCGGGCACCAGACCGAAGCCAACAAGCAGGCGATTATGACGCAGTATCGTGGCCAATACCTGCTGGTGGTAGAAGGCAGCATTCCCACGGCGGGTGATGGCGGCTACTGCACCATTGGCGGTCGTGCTGCCGACGATATTTTGCGCGAAGCGGCCGATGGCGCGGCAGCGATCATCGCCACGGGCAACTGTGCTGCCTTTGGCGGTTTACCGGCGGCTAGCCCCAATCCCACCGGTGCTAAAAGCGTCATGGAACTGCTGCCAGACAAAACGGTGGTTAATATCCCCGGCTGTCCGGCCATCCCCGAAGCAACGACAGGCACCATTGCGCACTTCCTGGTCTTTGGCAAGCTGCCAGAGCTGGATGATTTGAACCGGCCCAAGACGTTTTATGGGGTCACGGTGCATGATCGGTGTTTGAGACGGCCGTTTTACGAAGCCGGTAAGTTTGCCAAATCATTCGATGATGAAGGTGCGCAAAAAGGGTGGTGCCTCTACAAGCTAGGCTGCAAAGGGCCGACCACCTACAACGCCTGCGCCAGCATCAAGTGGGATGGCGGCACCTCCTTCCCGATTCAGTCCGGCCATCCTTGCCTGGGCTGCTCAGAACCAGACTTCTGGGACGGCGGCGGTTTTTATCAGGGGCAATCTGCGCCATTGCAGCGGCCTGAGGTCGGGGCTGTTGGGGCCGCAGCGGCCGTTGGTGTAGTGTTGGGCGCGGGCATGGCCACCGCCAACAAAGCACAAAAGAACAAAAAGAAGTAGGAGGAGACATCATGGACTGGAACGCATTTTTAGAGTTCACGCGGGGACCCTTGTTTTACGTCTCCCTGCTTATTTTTATCGCTGGAATGCTCTACCGGCTGGTGCGGGTTGTGCTGCTGGGTTGGGAGAAGGATTACAGCAAACCGCGCGGTAGCAAAGCTGTGGGTGTTGTCAAAACCTGGCTAAAGAGCCTGCTTATTCTGCCCTTTATTCCATGGGTGAAAGGCACGTTTAAGCGTAACCCCACTATGTACCTGGCTGGTGGACTGTTCCATCTGGGGCTTTTTGTCGTCATTTTGCTGGGGACGCCACACATGCTGGTGTGGAAGAGCTTGCTCGGCTTTGGCTGGGCCACCCTGCCGCTGCCCATCGTTGATTGGCTTGCTGTGGGGGCCATCATTGCCATGCTGGTGCTCATTACGCTGCGCTTTACCCACCCGGTTATGAAGATGCTCAGCGGCTGGCCTGAATGGCTGAACTGGCTGTTTGTCTTTTTGCCCATGATTAGCGGCTACATCATGACTCACCATCTTTTCTTCCGCTATGAAGTGGCCTACAGCCTGCACATGCTCACCGTCGATTGGATGCTGATCTGGATCCCGATGAGCCGTATTTCTCACTTCATTTTTTACCCCTTCTCGCGCACCACGCACGGTACCGAGTGGGGTAAATACGGTGTGAACCCCTAGGAGCGCATCATGGATACTCAAAAAGATTCCGCCATTAACTTATTTGTACAAAAGAGTGGCGGGCGCGTTGCGGCTTTGCTAGAAGCGTGTACCCGCTGCGGCATGTGTGCTGAAGCATGTCATTATTACCAGGCAACCGGTGTCCCTGAATATGCGCCAGTTTGGAAGGTAGAACTGCTGCGCCGGACGTATGAGCAGCGCTTTACCCTGGCCGGACGGGCTAAAGTGGCATTGGGCATCGAAAAACCAATCACCAACGAAGACATTGAAGAATGGCAAAAATATGATTATGCTGCCTGTTCGCTGTGTGGTAAGTGCACCTTCGTTTGCCCGATGGGCATTGACCTCGCCTCGCTGATCAAGATTGTGCGCGGTGGTTTAACGTCTGCGGGCGTTTTGCCGGAAGGTCTGCACAAAAAATGTGTCAATCAGGAAGAAAAAGGCAGTCCGAACGGCTTTACTGAAAAAGAGTGGGCTGACTGGTTCCACAGCCTGGAAGAAGAAGGCATTGAAATCCCTATCGACAAGAAAGGGGCTGATTCTCTGATTGTCTTTACGGTGCTGGAAATCACTGCCTTCCGCGAAAATTTGCGGCACATGGCTCGCATCATGAATGCCGCCGGAGAAAACTGGACCGTAAGCCTGAAAGGGCGCGATGCGTTTAACATGGGCGCGGTTACTAGCAACGGCAAGCTGATGAAAACACTGGCCGACCGCATTGTGAACACGGCTAAAGAGCTGGACGTTAAGCGGGTCATTGTTACCGAATGCGGCCACGGTTTCACCACGCTGCGCGATGGTTATCCTAACGCCATTGGCCAGAAACTACCCTTTGAAATTGAGCACATTACCGAGGTGATGGCCCAATTTTTCCGCGAAGGGCGGATTAAGCTGCAAGAGGGGTATTGGGACAACGGCCGTAAATTCACTTTCCACGATTCCTGCCGTATCCAACGCACGGGTGGCATCATGGACGAACCCCGTGAGATTATTCACCACCTGATCCCCACCAAATACCAGGAAATGGCCCACAACCGCGAAAATTCGATCTGCTGCGGCGGTGGTGGGGGTATGCGTGGCTTCGACGAAGGCTACGACAACCGCATGGCCGCCTTTACCATCAAGATCGATGAGATCAAAGGGGCTGGGGCCGACACCGTGATCACCACCTGCACCAACTGCCGCCTGCAATTTTTGGAAGGGTTCAAGCACCACAACCAAACCACCGAAGTGACTGGTCTGGTGCGGCTCGTTTCTGAAGCGCTGGTGGAGGCATAAGGAGAACAAAATGGCAGAAAGAATTGTTGTAGATCCTATTACCCGCATCGAAGGCCATCTGCGTATTGAGGCCGAGCTGGATGCAAACAATACGATTACCTCCGCCTACTCCTCTGGGACGATGGTGCGCGGCATTGAATTGATCTTGCAGGGACGCGACCCGCGGGAAGCGTGGGCTTTTACCCAACGCGCCTGCGGTGTTTGCACCACCGTGCACTCCTTTGCCTCGATTCGTGCTGTGGAAGATGCCCTGGGAATTCAGATTCCTAAGGCGGCCAACCTGATGCGCAACATGATGATTGCCCAGCAGTATGTGCATGATCATGTGATGCATTTTTATCATCTGCACGCTCTGGATTGGGTAGATGTGGTGAATGCACTACAGGCAGACCCGGCAGAAACGGCCGCTATCCAGCAAGCCATCTCCCCGTGGCCCAACTCATCTCCTGGCTACTTTGCCGACGTGCAGCGCAAAGTGCAGGCCATCGTAGACAGTGGCCAGCTCTCGCTGTTTGCCAACGCCTACTGGGGCCATCCCGCCTACAAGCTGCCGCCAGAGATCAACCTGCTGGCCACGGCCCATTACCTGGAAGCGCTAGATTGGCAGTCGCACGTAACCAAGATTCACACTATCTTTGGCGGCAAGAACCCGCACCCTAACTTTGTGGTGGGTGGCGTGCCGATGCCCATCGACGTGAACAGCGACACGGCGCTCAACGCGGAACGTCTCTCGATCATCAGCGACAGCATCGACAAGATTGTCGCTTTTGTGGATCAGGTTTACCTGCCCGACGTACTGGCCATCGCCCCGTACTACCTGGATTATGCCGGATTGGGCGAAGGGCTGGGCAACTTCCTCACCTGGGGTGAATTCCCCGATGTGGATCACAGCGACACGAGTAAATTCCTGGTGCCCCGCTCCGTGATTTTGAACCGTGACCTGGGCAGCATCTTCGAGCCAGACCCCACGGACATGGACCTGATGAAAGAGTTCATTGCCCATTCCTGGTACGACTACACCGACGGCGACGGCGTGGGGCTGCATCCTTGGGCGGGACAGACATCGTTTAATTACACTGGGCCAAAACCACCGTATGATTATCTGGAAGTGGAGCAAAAATACACCTGGCTGAAGGCACCGCGCTGGAATGAGACGCCGATGGAAGTAGGTCCACTGGCTCGCGTATTGGCAATGTATGCCAAGGGGCATGAGCAGACGGTTTCGCTGGTGAATGGCACGCTGGAGGCGCTTGGCGCACCGGTTGAGGCGCTGTTCTCCACACTCGGCCGTACGGCCGCTCGCGCACTCGAATCTAAAGTGTTTGCCGACCACCTGCGCACGCTCTACAACGAACTCATCGCCGAGATCAGCGCGGGGAACACACAGACCTTTAATGGCGAAAAGTGGGAACCCACCAGCTGGCCGAACGAAGCACGTGGTTTTGGCTTCATGGAAGCGCCGCGAGGAGCCTTGGGGCACTGGGTAGTCATTAAAGATCGCAAGATTGACAACTTCCAGATGGTGGTCCCCACCACCTGGAACGCCTCGCCGCGCGACCACAAGGGGCAGGCCGGAGCGTATGAAATGTCGCTGGTTGGCACCCAGATGGCGAAGCCAGAATGGCCGCTGGAGATTCTACGCACCGTGCATTCGTTTGATCCCTGCATGGCTTGCGCCATCCACATGGTTGATGCCGAGGGGCAAGACGTGGCCGAGGTTGCTACCGGACTAAACGTGTGCGTGCGGTAAACATGAAATCATTTCCCCGGAAACGGTATGTCAGTTTCCGGGGAAATTTCGAGAGAAACGAAATGGCAGACAGAAAAATCGTGCTAGGACTGGGCAATACCCTGCAAACCGACGAAGGGCTGGGTGTTTATGCTCTGGAAGCGCTGATGGCGCAGTTGGGCGAGGTGGATGGTGTGGAGTTTATCGACGGCGGCGTGTTGGGCTTAAACCTGCTGCCGTTGGTTGAGTCGGCTTCCCATCTGCTGATTCTTGATGCGGCCAACGCGGGCAAAGCGCCAGGAACAGTGATTGAACTAGCGCGGGACGAGATTCCACTGTACAGCGGATTGAAAATGTCGCAGCACCAGTTGACCTTCCAGGAAGTGTTGGCCCTGGCCAGCATTCGCGGCCTGTTGCCACCCAATCTGCACCTGGTGGGCGCACAACCCGCCGATCTCACGGTTGGCCTGGGCATGAGCCCCGTCATCGAAGCGGTGCTGCCCGATATTGTGGCAAGGGCAACGGCCGTTCTGCAAACATGGCAGTTGTTACCCATCCCCGAACTGGCTGCCTAACAAACCAAAAAGGACATTGTATGCAAATCAAAATTGCCTTCCCCACCGACGATGGGGAAACCATCAGCCGCCATTTTGGCTCGGCCCACTATTTCCAGGTGCTTACCCTGGAAGATGGCACACAAACGGCCGTCGAACGGCGTGAAAAAGGTGGCCACGATCACCACAGCCATGAGCACGGTCATGACCACGGCCAACATAATCCCAAATTTGCCCTGCTGCACGACTGCCAGGTGTTGATTGGCGCGGGCATGGGGCAGCCAGCCTACGACAAGCTGCAAGCTCTGGGCTTAACTGTTTACCTGACTGGCGAAAAAACAATTGCCGCTGCCCTGGCCAAATATCAGGCGGGCACGTTGGACAACGACATGCGTCGTGTCCATGCCCATCACGACCATGATCCTGGTCATGACCACGACCACGGCCGCCAGGAAATTAATTTTGTTGACAAATAACCGCCACGAAGCTGAGGCCATGCCGGGCGCAGCAGGAGGATCGCGATGAACTTTTTGTATTTACTGGTTGGTTTGTTGCTTGGGGCGGGAGGAACGGCCGTTGCTGCCTTTAAACTCATGCCTAAAATGATGCTGATGGATCAGGTGAGCAAGCTGAGCTTTGATGATACCGTTGCGGCCATTGAAAAAGCGGCTCTGATCCGAGGGTGGAAAGTGCCCAAAGTTTACGACATCCAAAAGACGTTGCAGGATGCTGGTCACGATGACATGACGCGCGTGAAAATTGTCTCCATTTGCCAGCCGCACCACGCCTACAACGTACTCAAAAACGATCCCGATAAGTTCGTGACGGCCATCATGCCCTGCCGTGTGGCGGTTTACGAAGACGCGCAAAAGGTGGTGCACGTGGCGGAGATGGACATGGGACTCATGAGCAAATTCTTTGGCCCAAACGTGCGCGAAATTATCGGTAATCAGGTGGCTGTAGAAGAAAAAGAGATGATGTCTACCATCGTCCAGCCACACTAAAATCCTTATTTGCCATTTACTCCTTTGCAGCAGAAAGACCTGCGCTACCCCAGCGCAGGTCTTTCTAATCATGGCCTTGATTGATGACAATTATCGACCAATTTGGGGTACAAATGACGTGGCGAAAAAAATACGGCCGTGTCATCATCAACTCTAGAATTTTGAGCATTTTATGCACGAATTACCCGTTACCGAAAGCATCCTTAAAATCACGACCGAACACGCGGCCCGCCACGGGGCAACCCGTGTCACCGATATCTACCTGGTAATCGGCCAGCTGGCCAGCATTGTTGATGATTCGGTGCAGTTTTATTGGGACATTATCAGCGCCAACACCCTATGCGCTGGCGCAGCGCTCCATTTTGAGCGCATACCCGCCCAACTCAGCTGTCTTGACTGCCACCACACCTACACCATCCCCGACAGGCTTGTGTCCTGTCCGCAATGCGGCAGTATTCGGGTGCAGCCCCTGGCTGGCGAAGAGTTCCGGGTAGACAGCATTTCGATTGAGTGAGGAACCATTTACGATGAGTAAAACCGTACGCATTGTTGAAGATATTTTGAGCGCCAACGATGATCTGGCGCTGCAAAACCAAAGCAAATTGAATCAGAGCCGCACCCTGGGGATCAACGTCATGGCTTCCCCCGGCTCTGGCAAAACCAGCGTCATCCTGCAAACCATTGCCGCGCTCAAAGACCGCTGCCAGATTGGTGTGGTGGAAGGCGATACGGCCGCTGTCACCATCGACGCCGACAAAGTGCTTTCCGCCGGGATGCCCGCCGTGCAAATTAACACGGGCGGCAACTGCCATCTCGATGCCGTCATGCTCAGCAAAGCCTTACCAGAAATGCCGCTCGATGAGGTGGATCTGCTGATTGTAGAAAACGTGGGCAACCTCATTTGCCCCGCCGCGTTTAGCCTGGGCACCCATTTTAACGTGGTCATCGCCAGCATTCCCGAGGGGGATGACAAACCGTACAAATACCCCAACATTTATCGGGGGATTGATGCGCTCATCCTGAACAAAATGGATTTGCTGCCCTACATCGACTTCAACATTGATTATTTTAAGCGCGGCGTGCAAATCCTGAACCCCAACGTGCGCTTCTTTGAGCTGTCTTGCCGCACCGGCGAGGGCGTGGCCGAGTGGGCCGCCTGGCTCAAGGGGCGTATCGATCAGTTTGATGCAGGTGAGTAAAAACCGCAAAGACGCAGAGGACTAAGAAAATAACTTGTGTCATCTGTGGATTCTTAAGGAGCAAATCATGTGTTTAGGTGTTCCCGGAAAAGTTGTTGAAATTTATGAAGTTGGCGGCCTGAAAATGGGCAAGGTGGACTTTGGCGGCGTGACCCGTGAGGCGTGTCTGGCCTACGTGCCGGAGATTTCTGTGGGCGAGTACACCGTCATTCATGTTGGTTTTGCCATCAGCCAGATCAGTGAAGAAGAGGCGATGCTGTCGTTAGAAACGTTGCAAGAACTGACCAGCCTGGAAGAAGAGCTGGGCATTGGCTCGGCGATGGAACCGACACCGGAAAAACCACGTCCGGCTAATGCTGGTTAACGGCCGTATGAGGAGCATAGCCCATGAAATTTGTTGACGAATATCGCGACGCGGCCCTGGTGAAGAAAAGCGCCGCTGAGCTGCACCGCATCACCACACGGCCGTGGGTGCTCATGGAAATCTGTGGGGGGCAAACCCATGCCATCATGCATTACGGCATTGATCAGCTGCTGCCGCCAGAAATTGAGCTGGTGCACGGCCCTGGCTGCCCGGTCTGCGTGACCCCGCTGGAGCAAATTGACAAGGCCCTGGAAATTGCCAGCCGTCCCGACGTAATCTTCACCTCCTATGGCGATATGCTGCGCGTGCCCGGCTCCACCAAAGACCTTTTCTCCATTCGCGCTGCTGGCGGTGACGTACGTGTGGTCTACTCCCCACTGGACGCCGTCAAACTGGCCCAGGCGCACCCAGACAAGCAAGTGGTGTTTTTTGCCATCGGTTTTGAGACCACTGCTCCGGCTAACGCCATGAGTGTGGTGCAGGCAAAAGCGCTGGGGCTGAAAAACTTTAGCGTGCTCGTGTCGCACGTGCGCGTGCCCCCGGCGATGCATGCCATTCTGGGCTCGCCGCGCAACCGCGTGCAGGGCTTTTTGGCGGCGGGCCACGTGAACGCGGTGATGGGCTATTGGGAATACCCGCCAATCGCCGAGCAATACAAGACCCCCATGGTGGTGACGGGCTTTGAGCCGCTGGACATCATGCAGGGGATTTTGCAAACGGTGCAGCAGCTGGAAGACGGCCGTTTCACCGTCGAAAATGCGTACAAAAGGGCCGTCACCTTTGAGGGTAACAGACCCGCCCAGGCCGTCATTAACCAGGTGTTTCAGGAGTGCGACCGCAAGTGGCGCGGCATCGGCACGATTCCGCAAAGTGGTTGGTGCCTGCGGCCCGAATTTGCCGATTTTAACGCTGAAATCCGCTTTGATGTGGCCGCCATCCAGCCAGAAGAATCGCCGCTGTGCATCTCTGGCCTTATCCTGCAAGGGCTGAAGAAGCCAAACCAATGCCCCGCTTTTGGCAAAGAATGCATGCCAGAGCATCCGCTGGGAGCCACGATGGTTTCCGGTGAGGGCGCTTGCGCCGCCTACTACCGCTACCGGCGGGATGCAATTTTGGAGACGGGAGATTAGAGATTGGAGATTAGGGAGTGAGTAATCTCCAATCTCCCCATTCAGGAGTTCCCATGAACAACAATCACCAGGCCGAGCCTGTTTACATTGAATCCGCCATGTGCCCGATGCCCATCCGCGACCGCGGCAACATTATTCTGGGGCATGGCAGCGGCGGCAAGTTGTCCCACGACCTGATCGCCGAGCGTTTTTTGCCCGCTTTCGACAACCCGGTTTTACGCACCGGCGATGACGCCGGGGTGGTGAAGATCAACGCCTGCACCCAGCTGGCCATCAGCACCGATTCGCACGTGGTGAAGCCGCTCTTTTTCCCCGGTGGGGACATCGGCCGTTTGGCCGTGTGCGGCACGGTGAACGATGTGGCCATGATGGGGGCCACGCCGCTGTACCTGACGGTCGGTTTTATTCTGGAAGAAGGGTTGGAGATTGGTTTGTTGGAACGGGTGATTGAGTCAATGCAGGCAACGGCCGTTGCGGCCAACGTGCAAATTGTAGCGGGCGACACCAAAGTGGTGGAGCGCGGCAAAGCCGACGGCCTGTACATTAACACAACTGGCGTGGGCATGATGCTGCCCGCCACCGAGATTTCCGGGGCCAATGCCCAACCCGGCGATGTGGTGATCGTCTCCGGCACGCTGGGCGATCATGGCATTGCTGTGCTGAGTGCACGGGGTGAGCTGGGGCTGGAAACCGACATCCAGAGCGATGTCGCCCCGCTGAACAAGATGATTCTCGATGTGCTGGAAGCCACCGATGCCGTCCATGTGCTGCGCGACCCCACGCGCGGCGGTTTGGCTACCACCCTTAACGAAATTGCCAAACAGTCAGGTGTGGGTATTTTGCTCGACGAAGCCGCTTTGCCAATCCGGTCGCAGGTGCGCGCCGCCTGTGAAATGCTCGGCTTTGATCCGCTGATGATTGCCAATGAGGGCAAGGTGGTCGCCATTGTGCCCCAGGCCGCCGCTGAAACGGTTTTGGCGGTCATGCGCCAATCACCTTTTGGGCAGGATGCGGCCGTTATTGGCCAGATCGTGGCCGAACCAGCCGGGCGCGTTTTGCTGCAAAATCCTTTTGGCAGCAAGCGCATTGTGGATATGCTGATGGGGGAGATTTTGCCGCGGATTTGTTAAGGGGGGGACGGCCGTTCCTTGCAACGAAAAAAAGCTGGCCCATACGAGCCAGCCTCTAAAACCTCTGTGGTCTCTGTAGCGAACCTTAGGCGGAACGGCCGTTCAAATAATGCTTCAGCCACTGCCCCGTGTACGATTCGGCCACCTTGGCCACTGCTTCCGGTGAACCCGCCGCCACAATCTCACCACCCCGATTGCCGCCCTCTGGCCCCATGTCGATCAGATAATCGGCCACCTTGATGATGTCCAGGTTGTGCTCAATGATGATGACCGTGTTGCCCTTGTCCACCAGCTTGTTCAGCGCCACAATCAGCTTGGCCACGTCGTGCGAATGCAGCCCCACCGACGGCTCATCCAAAATGTACATCGTCCGGCCAGTCGCGATTTTGCTCAATTCCCGGCTCAGCTTGATGCGCTGTGCCTCGCCACCGCTTAGCGTCGGGGCAGGCTGCCCCAGCTTGATGTAGCCCAGCCCCACGTCCATCAACGTCTTGAGTTTGCGCTTGATAGTGGGCACGTTGGCAAAAAATTCCAGCGCATCTTCCACGCTCAGGTCCAGCACCTCGGCAATGTTCAGCCCCTTGTACCGCACTTGCAGCGTTTCCCGGTTGTAACGTGCGCCGTGGCACACATCGCACGGCACGTAAATGTCCGGCAAAAACTGCATCTCAATCCGGTTCTGTCCCTGGCCCTGGCACGCCTCACAGCGGCCGCCCTTCACATTAAAGCTAAAGCGGCCCGGCTTATATCCACGCACCTTGCTGTCCGGCAGGCTGGTGAACAAATCGCGGATTGGGTTAAACAGATTGGTGTACGTCGCCGGGTTCGAGCGCGGCGTACGGCCGATTGGACTCTGATCGATTTCAATCACCTTGTCCAGAAAGTCCAGCCCCTCAATTTCATCATGCTTGCCCGGCACCGCCTTGGATCGGTAGAAATGCTGGTTCAGCTTCTTGCTCAAAATCTCGATGAGGAACGAGCTTTTACCGCTGCCGCTCACGCCCGTTACGCAGACAAACTTGCCCAGTGGAATGCAGATGTCCAGCCCTTTCAGATTGTTTTCCCGTGCGCCGCGAATCACCAGCGTTTCGCCCGTGCCTTTGCGCCGCTTCTTGGGCACCGGAATAAACTGGCGTCCGCTCAGGTACGCGCCGGTCAACGAGTTTTCATCGGCGGCTACTTCATCTGGCGTGCCTTCAGCCACCACTTCCCCGCCGTGCGTACCGGCACCCGGCCCCAAGTCGATCAGCCAGTCGGCAGCGCGCATCGTGTCTTCATCATGCTCCACCACCAACACCGTGTTGCCCAGGTCGCGCATCCCTTGCAGCGTGTGGATTAGTCGCTCGTTGTCCCGCTGGTGCAGACCAATGCTCGGTTCATCCAGCACGTACAGCACGCCCATTAGCTGACTGCCAATTTGCGTTGCCAGCCGAATGCGCTGCGCCTCGCCACCGCTCAGCGTGCCCGCCGTGCGGTCTAGCGTCAGGTAATCCAGCCCCACATTCACCATAAAAGAAATGCGGTCGCCAATTTCTTTCAAAATCGGCTTGGCGATCATTGCCTGGCGCTCGGTGAGCGGGCTGTTGGTTTCGTCGCGCATCTTTTCTACCCAGGGCAGAATGTTGAGCACGGGCATCTTCACCACTTCCGTGATGGTCATGCCCTGGATGTCCACGGCGCGAGACACGGGCTGCAAGCGGGAGCCGCCGCATTCGGGGCAAGGCATGTCTACCATGTACTCTTCCAGCTTTTCGCGCACGTAGTCGGAGGTGGATTCGTTGTAGCGCCGCCACAGATTGGGCACCACGCCCTCGTAGTTGGTGAGATAGCGGCGTGGGTCACCCTGACGATTTTTGTAGGTCACCACCACCTGCTCACTGCCGCTGCCGTGCAGCAAAATGTGCATCTGGGCTTCGGTTAGTTCGCGCACGGGGACATCAGTCGGAATTTCAAAATGTTCGGCCGTTGCCTTGAGCAGCTGCCAGTAATAGCCCGCCTTATCGTCTGTCGGCCAGCCTGCAATCGCCCCATCGGCCAGGCTCAGCGATTTGTTGGGCACAACCAGATCAGGGTCGATGGCCTTGGTAGTGCCCAACCCCTGGCAGGCAGGACAAGCCCCGTGCGGATTGTTGAAGCTGAAGGTGCGCGGCTCAATCTCCGGGATGCTGGTGCCGTCGTAAGGACAGTAGAGATGTTCCGAATAAAGATTGTCCACAGGATTGTCGGCGTTGGTCACGTCGTTGATGATGACCAGACCGCTGCCCAGCCGCAGCGCCGTCTCGATGGAATCCGTCAGGCGCGATTTGGCTGCCTGGGCGTCCTCGCTTACGTCATGCGGATCATGCCGGACAACGAGGCGGTCCACCACGGCTTCGATGGTGTGGTTTTTGTACCGATCCAACTCGATTTCCTCGTCCACCGAGCGCACTTCGCCATTGACGCGCACCCGCACAAAGCCAGATTTGCGCACATCGTCAAAGATGCCTTGATGGTGGCCTTTGCGGTCGCGAATCAGCGGGGCCAGGATTTGGATGCGGCTGTTTTGTGGCATGTGCAGGACAGCATCCACAATTTGCTCGGCCGATTGCGGCCGTACGGGACGGCCGCATTCCGGGCAGTGCGGCACACCGACGCGGGCATACAGCAGACGCAGGTAGTCGTAAATTTCAGTGACGGTGCCCACGGTGGAGCGGGGGTTGTGGCTCACACCCTTCTGGTCGATGGAAACGGCCGGGCTGAGGCCCTCAATCTGGTCTACGTCTGGCTTTTCCATCTGCCCCAAAAATTGGCGGGCGTAGGCAGAAAGCGATTCGACGTAGCGCCGCTGCCCCTCGGCAAAAATGGTGTCGAAGGCCAACGACGATTTCCCCGAACCAGACAGCCCGGTGATGACCACCAGCTTGTCGCGGGGAATTTCAACGTCGATATTTTTTAAGTTATGTGCGCGTGCGCCGCGCACGATGATTTTGTCCAGAGACATCTGTTTTTCCGTTTGGCAAATGCTGTCAACGTTTGGCGTGACAGAAAATGCCACAAATGACGAACGGTTAGTTGAGACCGTAAAGCAATCTACAATTCTAACATGCCAGAAAAACAGCGACCATTAACATTTTGTTATCGTGGGGGCATCCTAACCTGGGGATGAATCCCCAGGCTAAAGGACTGTTTGTTAGGTAGTTTTGGTGACTTTGTTGAGGCCGCGTGGGGCCTCGGTGTTGTAGCCTTTGGCGCAGGTGAGGTGGTAGGCAAACAGTTGGGCGGGCAGGATACTGACCAGCGGCGAGAGCCATTCGGGCAAATCCGGGGGCAGGGCAATGGGCGAATGGGCCAACGCCAGCGTGGGCGCGTCGTTGCTGATGATGAGCAGTTCGGCCTGCTTTTCCTCGGCAAGTTTTTGCAGCAGCGCGTGCATATCTGGCAGCACCGGCCCGGTGGGGGCAACGGCCATGATGGGGAAGCCGGGGGCGACAATGGCAATCGGTCCGTGGCGAAAATCGGCGGAGGAGTACGGCTCGGCGACGACGTAGTTGAGTTCTTTGAGCTTGAGCGACCATTCGTAGGCGGTGGCGTAGTTGTAGCCGCGCCCCAGCACCACACATTGCTGCATGTAGCGGTAGCGCTGGGCCATCTGGCCAATCATCTCATCGTGGGCGAGTACGGCCGTTCCCCACTCCCCTAATCGCTCAATCAAGGCAAACCGCTCTGCCGATTGGCTCCAGGCGGCAGACAGCATGGCGATGGCCAGCAGTTGGGTGGTGTATGTTTTGGTAGCGGCAACGGCCGTTTCCATCCCCGCGTGAATGTTGATGACAAAATCGGCCGTTTGCGCCAGCGGCGAATTCGGCTCGTTGGTGATGGCCAGGGTAGGTTGCCCCTGCCGTTTGCCCTCGGCGACCACGTTCACGATGTCGGGCGACTGCCCCGATTGCGAAATGCCGATGACCAGCGTATTGCGTAGGCGGGGCGGCTGCTGGTACAGGCTAAACAGCGACGGCGTGGCCAGGGTCACGGGCAGCTGATTCATCGCCCCCCACAGGTAGCTGGCATACCGCGCCGCATTGTCGGACGTGCCCCGCGCGGCAATGAAAGCGTGGTGAATGCTCTCTAGCGGCACCGCCTGGGCGATGGCCTGCACCACCTCTAAATTTTCGGCGTAGCTTTGCTGCCAAACGGCCGTTTGTTCCAAAATCTCAGCGTGTAAGGACATGGTATCTCCTGCAAAAAAGTAAGGAACACAGAGTTACACGGAGAAGCCACAGAGTTACACAGAGAAAGGGAAAATCTGCGCTAATCTGCGTAATCTGTGGATAAATTCTTTTTGTAAATAATCTTCCCGGCGATGAAGGTGGTGTGTACCTGCAAGTCGGGGGTGAGCAGCAGCAGGTCGGCGTCGCAGTTGGGGGCAAGGCGGCCTTTGTGCGATAGGCCGAGCAGGTTGGCGGGTGTGCGGGTGACGGTGGGCAGTGCTTCGGCCAGGGTGCAGCCAGTGAAGTTAATGAGATTGCGAACGGCCGTATCCATCCGCAGCAAGCTCCCCGCCAACGTACCAGAGGGCAATCGTGCCGTCGTCTCATCCACAATCACCTCGTAATCACCCAAAACATAGCGGCCCGACGGCATGCCCAGCGCCGCCATTGCATCGGTGACCAGGGTGAGACGGCCGTTCCCTACCAATCGCCACACCAAATTCACCAGCTCAGGATGCACGTGCTCGCCATCGACAATCAGGCCGATGGTGGTGCGGTTGTCGGCCAAAAGTGCGCCCGCGAGGCCCGGTTCGCGATGGTGCAGCGGCGGCATGGCGTTGAACAGGTGCGTGCCGTAGCGAATCCCGGCGTCGAAGCCCACCGTGGCCTGGGCAAAATTGGCGGTGGAATGCCCGGCGCTGACGATGATGCCGCGCTCGCTGAGCAACTGCACGACGTCCAGTGCGCCATCCAATTCCGGGGCCAGGGTCACCAGCCGGATGCCGCTTTCGAGCGACCAGTTGGCCACTTTTTCGGCAGTCGGCAGCTGCAAATAGACGGGATTGTGCGCCCCTTTTTTGTCGGGGTGTAAAAACGGGCCTTCGACGTGCAGCCCCAGCGGAATTGCCCCTTGAAAGCCACGCGGCGGGCTGCTGGTGACAATTTCTTGGGCGGCGGCAACGGCCGTTAACGGCGAGGTAATAATTGTGGGTAAAAAGCTGGTGACGCCTGTTTGCGGCAAATAATGGGCCACGGGCCAGATAGCGCGGGGTTCCGACGTAAAATCAAGGCCGATGGCTCCGTTGAGCTGTAAATCAATAAAGCCGGGGACCAAATGCAGACCAGTCGCGTCAAAGCAGCTTACCCTGTCTGGAAGTTCGATCTGGCTGGTGGGCGCGATGGTTTGGATACGGCCGTCCACAACCAAAATCGCTCCATCTTCAATCACCTCGTCGGGCGTGTAAATTGTGGCGTGTTGAATGCAAATCATACGAGCCTCCTGGGGCTGAAGCCCCAGGCTAAAAAGGATTGCCGATTACGAACCCCGATGACGGATTACCGTTCACTGATTACCGACAACCCGTGGCCAAATTCATACAAACCGCCCAGCCGCACCGGCAATTTGCCCTGGAATGGAATCGCGCCAAACAGGGCAGCGGCCAGGGCGCGCATGGCGGCAGGCAGGATGCTGTAGCTGCACACGTGCGTTTGGGCTTGCGGGTAGGCGGTGAGGTCGTACGGGGTGCGGAGGGCGATGGTGACGGTGGGAACGGCCGTATCCAACAACCCGCGCATCAGTTCCGCCTGCATCCCATCCAGCGAGGCGCTCAACGTGCCCACGATGAGCAAGTCGTACTCGGTCGCTTTTTGGCGCAGGTTAGCAATCTCATTGGCGGTAGGCGGATGGCTGGTGATAAATTCGTCTACGCGGGGGTGATGGGCGCGAACGGCCGTTGCCAACCCCGGCGTGATGAACGACGATGTATCCGCTGGCGTCAAATCTTTCGGCTGGGGCATGATGATGGCAATTTTTGCGTCGGACTCTAAACGCAATGGCAGCAAGTTTGCCTCGTTGCGCACCAGGGTGATGGCCCGATTGGCCACTTCTTGCGCCAGCGCTCGATGCTCGGCGCAGGCGACCACCTCCAGCGGTGGCTGCGGCGTTTGGGCCAGCCACTGCTTCAGCGCCAAAATCCGTTCCAGCGATGGTTTGAGATGTGTCTCATCAATGAGGCCACGCGAAAGGGCTAACTGCAAACCCGCGTAGAGCCGTTCCTGCACCTCTGCGCTGCTGGTGAGCAGGAGCAAATCAACTTCGGCACGAACGGCCGTAATCACGTCCACAATCTGCCCCGCCCCCTGCGAAATCGCGCCCATGTCCAGCGCGTCGGTGATGACGATGCCGTCGAAGCCGAGCTCGTCCCGCACAAAATCGCGCATGACGGCGCGGGAGAGCGTGGCGGGCAGGTCGCGGCTGTCGGTGAGCGCAGGGATGGCAAAATGACCACTCATGAGCAGTTTGGCTCCGGCGGTGATGGTGGCGCGGAACGGCCGTAACTCCTCGTCGTCCAAGCGTTCCTGGCTGTGATCCAGCACGGGCAAGCTGTAATGAGAATCCACTTTGGCCTCGCCGATGCCGGGGAAATGTTTGATGGTCGCGGCAACACCTTCGGCCTGCATCCCGGCCACCAGAGCGGCGGCCATCTCGGCCGTCAGCGCCGGATCGTCGCCAAAGGCGCGGATGCCGCAGGCGGGGTTTTGTGGATTGCTGCTGATGTCGCACACCGGCGCGTAGTTGACGTTGACGCTCAGCGCCGCCAACTCGCGCCCCATTGCCTGGCCCACTCGTTGGGCTAGAGCCACGTCGCGGGTAGCGCCCAGCGCCATGTTGCCGGGGAAGAGCGTCGTCTCTTCGCCCAGGGCGTTGAGCTGCCCGCCTTCCTGGTCGGTGGCGATGATGAGCGGCGGTTGGTTAGCCTGCGCGGCGATGGCTTGTAATTCGGCCGTTAACGCCCGCACCTGCGCCGGATTTTGCACGTTCAAACCGCGAAAAAGGGTAAACCCAGCCGGATTCCGTTCTACAATCCACTCCCGAATCCGCTGCGGCACGGCAAACCCGTCAAACGCCAGCATTAACTTGTAGCCCAACTCGTTTTTCATAACCATTTCTCAACAGGAGATTAGCGATTATCCGTCTCCAATCTCCAATCTCCCTATCCCTTCACCGACCCCGCCAACAGCCCCCGCACAAAATACCGCTGCAAGGAAAAGAACACAATCAGCGGGATAATCATCGTCAAAAAGGCCCCGGCGGTGAGCAGATGCCACGCCTCGCCCTTGGTGCCCACCATCGCTGACAGCCGCGAGGTGACGATGGCCACATCCGGGTTGGTGCCCAAAAAGACCAGGGCGACCAGCAAATCGTTCCACACCCACAAAAATTGGAAGATGGCAAACGAGGCAATCGCCGGGACGGAGAGCGGCAGCACCAGCCGGGTAAAGGCGGTGTAGTGCGACGCGCCGTCGATGAAGGCCGACTCAAACAGTTCGCCCGGCAGTTGGGAGATGTAGCTGTAGAGTAAATAAATTGCCAGCGGTAGACCAAAGCCAGTGTGGGCCAGCCAGGTACCCAAAAAGGTGCCGTTCAAATCGAGGCCGGTGTACAGACGCAGTACGGGGATGAGCGCCATTTGCAGCGGCACCACCAGCAGGCCGACGACCACGGCAAACAGCCAATCCCGCCCTGGAAAGCGCATCCAGGCAAAGGCATAGGCGGCAAAAGCGGCCAGGGTAATGGGAATGACGGTGGCGGGGATGGTGATGATCAGGCTGTTGATAAAAGCGTTGAGCATGCCGTCGGCGTTGAGGACGGTGCTGTAATTTTCCAGCGTCCATTGGCTCATCTGGAACGGGTGCACCAGTGCGGTCCACCAGCCTGTGGTGCGAATCTCGTTCGCCGTGCGGAAGGAGCTGACAAACATGCCCACCGTCGGCAAAGTCCACAAAAAGCAGATGAGAAGTACGGCCGTTCTTACCGGCACCTTCTGCAAAAATTTCTGTACTTGCGTTTGCTGTCTCTTTTGTGTGTAAGTCGTCATCTTTCTTCTCCGTAATCGGTAATCGGTGGTCGGTAATCGGTTTTACCGTTCACCGATAACGGATTACCGGTTTATGCCTTGTCTGCGCAAATTACGAATATTCACCACCATAATCGGCACCACCACCACCAGCAAAATCACTGCCAGCGAGCTGGCCCGGCCAAAATTGCGGAAGTTGAACATCTCCACAAACATCCGGTTGGCAATCACTTCCGTGTCGAACTTGCCGCTGGTCATCACGTACACAATGTCGAACACCTTGAGGATGGCGATGAAAATGGTCGTCGAGACGGTGATGATCGAGCCTTGAATCATGGGAATGATGATGCGGAAAAAGAGCTGCAATTCTGTTGCGCCGTCCATGCGGGCTGCTTCCAGCACCTCGCCCGGCACGCCCTTGAGCGCGGCGGAGAGCACCACCATGGCAAAACCCGTTTGCAGCCAAATCATGATGACGATGAGCGCATAAGTGTTGAAGCTGGTTTCAATCAGCCAGGGGATTGGTTCGATGCCCAGACCCGTCACCAGGGCGTTAAGCAGGCCAATTTGGGCCCGATTGCCCGGCTGCCAGGCGTAGACAAATTTCCAGATGACGCTGGCCCCGACAAAAGAAATAGCCAGCGGCAAAAAGATGAACGATTTGGCCAGCGCTTCCCGCTTTACGCGGTCCACCAGCGAGGCAAAGACCAGACCAATCACCACGCTGCCACCCGTGCCCAGGATGAGCCAGAGCAGGTTGTTGCGGAAGGCAATCTGCATGTCGGGGCTGGTGAAGGCGAACTGGTAATTTTGCAGCCCTAGCGCAGTCAGGGCAAAGACACGCCGCTCAGCGCCCGCCTCGTCAGTGATGGTTTTGGGACGGATGAGCAGCCAGACCGGTTTTTCATTGGCGATGACGCGAGCCAGCTCAAATTGATCGGTATCAATCAGGTAGCGGCTAAAGGTTAGATTTTCGGCATCGGCCACCAGATCGGCGGCGATGCTATTTGAGGCCCAATATTGCTCGGGCACGATTTCCGGTATGTTGAGGATGTCTTCAGAGATGCTGGTGTAGAGGGTGTTGAAGGCGGGGTAGATGAGGTAGGTGGCCAGCAGCAAAATGGCGGGACCGACAAAGATAAACGGCCGTATCCGCTCCCTTACTCCAAACGGCAACCGGGCAATCAAATCATTGGCCACCCAAAAAAGCACCC
The DNA here is from genome assembly GCA_020634435.1 of Ardenticatenaceae bacterium. Lineage (GTDB taxonomy): Bacteria > Chloroflexota > Anaerolineae > Promineifilales > Promineifilaceae > Leptofilum. Next base: position 917,004 of record JACKBS010000005.1, read on the forward strand.
AGACGCCGCCGATGCCTACCAGCAGAGCAACGGCCGTAATCATCAATTTGCCCGTCAGCGGATTCAGGCCCGTTTCTTGCAGCTTGGCCAGAGCAGACTCCAGCCCCAGGCGCGCGTATAGATTCAGCAAAAGCTGCTCCGGCGCTTCCCGATCTTTCATAAAGGCCACACTCCAGCGCAGGATGAAGAATACGGCCGTAGCCACCCCCACCGACAGCGCCGTCCGCGCCAGACCCGTCAGCCCCTTTTCCCCGGTTGCCTGCGGCGATGAAACCATTTGCCCAGCCATGATCGAATCCTTTTTTCACCGCAGAGGACGCGGAGAACGCAGAGTTTTTTCAAAGATTACGTAGATTTACCAGATTCTTTAATCTTTTTAATCTGCGTAATCTTTGATATTGATTTTCAGAAACAAGCAAAACAGTACATTGTCCGTCACATCTCTGCGAACTCCGCGCGCTCCGCGGTTAATCGCTTTAACTACTCAGTTGGCCAGCTGTCTTCGATGGCCTGGAAGACGGTTTCTGTGTTGGTGCCGCCAGCGCTGACCCAATCCACCATGCCGCTCCAGAAGGTGCCTGCGCCCACTTCGGCGGGCATCAGGTCGGAGGCGTCAAAGCGGAGTGTCGTCGCGCCCTGCAAGATTTCGGCCTGGGCCTGGTCTACGTAGTTGCCGTACCAGTCGGCGGGCACGCTGCGGTTGGGGGAGATGAACCCACCAGCCTCAACCCAACCCTTGGCGGCATCGGCCGTGGCCAGGTATTCGATAACGGCCAGCACTTCGGGCCGGTCGCTGAAGGCGGCAAATACATCACCACCACCGAGGACGGGACGGCCGTATGCCTCATCAATCGGCGGCAGGTAGAAGAACGAGCTGTCTACACCCGCTACTTTACCTTCCGGCCAGAAGTCGGGAATCCAGCCCGCTTGCCGGTGCATCCAGCACTGCGGACCAGCGTCGTCAAACATTGGGGTTTGCGTATCGCCTACCCAAATGGTCAAAATGCCTGTCGTGCCGCCGTAAACGTAATCTTCGTTAAACCAGATGTCGCCCACGATGTTGGCCGCGTTGAGAACGGCCGGATCGTTAAACGGAATCTCGTGGCTGACCCATTGGTCATAAGTTTCGGGTGGCGCAGTGCGCAGCAACACGTCCTCGATCCAGTCGGTGGCCACCCAGCCGGTGACGCCGCCGTGCTCCATGCTGACGCACCAGGGCGTGCCGCCGTCGGCCACGATCTGGTCGCTGAGGGCGATCAGTTCATCCCAGGTTTGCGGAATTTCGTAGCCAGCGTCGGCAAATGCCTGCACCGGGTACCAAACAATGCTCTTGGTGCTGGCGCGGAAGAAGACGCCGGAAAGCTGCCCATCCACCGTGCCCAGATTGATCCAGGCGTCGCTGTAATCAGCGGCGAGCTGATCGGCGTTGATGTTGGCCCCCAAATCCACCACAGAACCATCGCGCACAAACTCGGCCAGCAGGCCAGGCTGCGGGAAACCGGCGATGTCAGGGGCGTCGCCGCCCTCTACGCGCACAGTGATCAGCGTTTCAAACTCAGAGGAGCCTTCGTACTGAATGTCGATGCCGGTGCGCTCTGCAAAGTCGGCCAGAGTGTTGACGAAGCTTTCGCCTTCGCCCTCGGTCCACTTGCCAAAGATGGTGACGGTGGTGCCGTCATATTCGCCAGCCTCGGCCGCCGCCAGATGTTCGTAACCGCCAGTTTCTTCAGCCGCTTCTTCTTCCCCGGCATCGCCCGTGCCGCCCAGACCGGTTTCGGTGTCGGGCCAGCTGGCTTCAATTTGAGCAAAAACCTCTTCAGTGTTGGTGCCGCCAGCGCTGACCCAATCCACCATGCCGCTCCAGAAGGTGCCAGCGCCTACTTCGGCGGGCATCAGGTCAGACGCGTCAAAGCGTAGGGTGGTGGCCGTTTGCAGGATTTCCGCCTGGGCCTGGTCCACGTAGCTGCCGTACCAGTCGGCGGGCACGCTGCGGTTAGGGGAGATGAAACCCCCGGCTTTTACCCAGGTCTCGGCCCCTTCGGGCAGGGAGAGGTATTCCATGAGAGCGGCCGTTTCTGGCCGGGTATTAAAGGCAGAGAACACATCACCACCACCAAGGACGGGACGGCCGTATGCCTCATCAATTGGCGGCAGGTAGAAGAACGAGCTGTCTTCGCCAGCCACTTTGCCTTCCGGCCAGAAGTCGGGAATCCAGCCAGCCTGGCGGTGCATCCAGCATTGCGGGCCAGCGTCGTCAAACATCGGAGTCTGCGTGTCGCCCACCCAAATCGTCAGGATGCCAGTCGTGCCGCCGTAAACGTAATCTTCGTTAAACCAGATGTCGCCCACGATGTTGGCCGCATTGATGACGGCCGGATCGTTGAACGGAATCTCGTGGTTGACCCATTGATCGTAGGTTTCTGGCGGAGCGGTGCGGAGCAGCACGTCCTCGATCCAGTCGGTGGCGACCCAGCCGGTCACGCCGCCGTGCTCCATGCTGATGCACCAGGGCGTGCCGCCGTCGGCCACAATCTGGTCGCTCAGAGCAATGAGTTCATCCCAGGTTTGCGGAATTTCGTAGCCAGCGTCGGCAAACGCCTGCACCGGGTACCAGACGATGCTCTTGGTACTGGCGCGGTAGAACACGCCAGAGAGCTGGTTGTTGACGGTCGCTAAATCAATCCAGGCGTCGCTGTAATTTTCAGCCAGCTGGTCCGTGTTCAGGAATTGAGCGTGGTCTGGGATTGCGCCTTCGCGCACAAATTGGGCCATCAAACCAGGCTGCGGGAACCCGGCGATGTCGGGGGCGTCGCCGCCCTCTACGCGGACGGTGATCAGCGTTTCAAATTCAGATGAGCCTTCGTACTGCACATCAATGCCGGTGGCTTCTTCAAACGGGGCCAGGGCGGCAACGAAGTTTTCGCCTTCGGCCTCAGTCCATTTGCCAAAAACGGTGACGGTGCTGCCAGCATATTCGCCCGCTTTGGCCCGCTCCAGGAAGGAAGCGGCCGTTTCAGCCGGGGCTTCGGTGGCGTCGGTGGTTTCTTCAGTCGTTTCTTCGGCAGGGGTATCGGCCGTATCTTCTGCTGTTTCGGTCGTTGTGTCAGTTTCAGTATCGGTTTCTTCGGCTTGCGGCCGTTCGCCACAGGCCACGATGAGCAGGGCAATCAGGGCAAACAAGAATAGTAAGTACAACTTGCGCATGTTAATCTCTCCTTCAGCCTACCAAATAGATAGGATTAATGTAGCGGCTCTCTCAGTTGGTGGGGGAACGGCCGTTTCCAAAACAAAACAAATGGTGAGAGAGCCACTCCAAACAGGAGCTATCTCGAAAACGCCGTGGTTTTAGGGTATTATTTTTGTGGTTGAGGGATCATCTCCTTTAGCTAGGATAGCGCCACAAATCTGGATTCGCAGCCCGGTTGTGGCGTTATCTGTTCTCTGAAAAATTTTTTACCGCAGAGGGCGCGGAGAAATTTTTAAGAATCTCTGCGTTCTTTGCGCTCTCTGCGGTTTAACTCTTTTCAGGTGCTGACAATGGTTCTAATAAAGTTTGTTTCGCAAGATTTACCGCACCCCAAACGCCTGGATTAAAGTTAGAGGGAATGAGATGCACTTTTTCATCTGGCAGCAGCGCGGCCGCCAGGGGTGATTGCTGTCGTAGGCAGGCCAATTCCTGCAGAATGGGAGCCAAAAAGGCGTCGCCGCTTTGCGTGACGCCGCCGCCCAACACAATTTTTTCCACATCATAGGTCATGATGAGCCATTGAATCGTCTGGCTCAAATGCTGGCTGACGCGCTGCACGACTTTCTGGGCGTTTGGGTTGCCCCGAACGGCCGTTTCGTAAACATCGCCCGCATGCTGAATTTGCATATCCGGTTCAGCAGCCAACATCTGCCGTACGATGGCTGGCCCGGCCACGATGGTTTCCAGACAGCCGCGCAGGCCGCAGTTGCACAACGCGCCTTCTGGCTCAACGATCATGTGGCCGATTTCACCCGCCAGCCCGTTGTGCCCGCGATGGAGACGGCCGTTTAAAATCACACCCGCCGCCAGCCCTGTACCAATGCTCACATATGCCAGGCTGTCCACCGGTTCGGTCAGCTGCAAAGCATCAAACGCGCCGATGGCCGCCGTGCGCACATCGTTTTCCAAAAAGGTGGGCGTCTCGAAGCGGGCCGATAACGCAGCTCCCAGCGGGTAATTTTGCAGATTGAGGTTAACAGCCAGATGCACAATGCCGGTCGCCGGATCAACATGACCCGGCACACCCAGACCGATGCGCTGAATTTGTGGCGGCATGGCCTGCGCCTGCCCTAGAACCAGATGAATGGCCTGGCTGATACTGTCTAGCAGCTCATCGGGGGTGGCGGTGCGGGTTGGCACAACGGTTTGTCCCAGCATGCTGCCGCTGGCGTCCGTCAGTAGAGCGGCCGTTTTTGTGCCGCCAACATCTAATCCCACCAAAAGCTGCGCTGTTTGCATGAAAATTCCTTCAAAAGGGGAGATTGGAGATTAGAGATTGGAGATTCGCTGCTTTCAATCTCCAATCTCTAATCTCTAGTCTCAAATTACACCAAGCCCCTGGCTCAAAATCAGCGCCGAGGCGCCCAGCAAAACCAGGTTCGATTCGGTGGTGGCGTATTGAACGGCCGTATCCACCGCCAGTTTGGGCAAGACGCGCCGTGCCATGCTATTTTTCACCGCGCCGATGAACAGGTCGCCCGTTTGGGCCACGTTTCCGGCGATGACGATGCGGTTCACGTTGAGAATGCCCACCAGATTGGCTACCGCCAGCCCCAAAAAGTCGCCCGCCTGAGTCACGATTTGCTGCGCCGTGGCGTCGCCTTGCTGGCACGCCTGGCGCAAAATCTCCCAGGTGATGGGGCTGTTTGTAGCCAGCAGCGAGTCGGGATTTTGGGCAGCGGCCGTTTTCGCCTGGCGCAGCATAGCCCGCACGCTGGAAACCGTTTCCAGGCAGCCCATGTTGCCGCAGGAGCACAGCTCGCCGTTGTCTACCACGCTGACGTGCCCAATTTCACCCGCGCCAAATCCCTCACCGTAGAAAATACGGCCGTTCAGCACAATCCCGGAGCCAATGCCCTGGCCCATCTTGATGAGCACCAAGTTGCGCGTGTCGTCGTTGCCGTAGGAATATTCCGCCAGGGCGGCCAGATGGCTGTCGTTGGCGATGTGCACGGGGAAAGGGTAGCGGTCGGCTAAAAGTTGTTGTAATGGCAGGTCGTGCCAATCCAGATTGACCGACTGTTTTACCAGCCCGGCATCGGCATCAATCAGACCAGGGCTGCCTAGCGCCATGCCCAGCACCGGGGCAGTGACGTGGCTGAGCAGTTGATCCACCAATTCGTAAACCAAATCGAGGGCGGCTTGAGCGGTACGGCCGTTTACCGGCAAGCTAATCTGTTTTTCAAAATGACCGCGCAAATTGACCAATGCCCCAGTGAATTGCTCGCTACCTAAGTCCAGGCAGATGAGCTGACGCGCATTTGGCACCATGCTCAGCAAAATGGGGGGCTTGCCGCCGATGGAAGGGCCAACGCCGGTTTCCGCCACGATCCCTTTGTCCAAATAACCCGCCACGATGTTGGAAACCGTGGCCCGCGTTAGCCCGGTCAGCCGGGCCAGATCGGCGCGGCTCACGTCGCCGGCATCGTAAATGCTCTTTAGAACCAGGCGAGCGTTGTGCTGCTTGGTGTGCTGCCTGGTAGCTTTTTTAGTCGGAAGTTGGGATCGTGTCATTTGAACCAATCTTTGTAAGTTCATTAAACATACTTAGTAATATTAACCATTTATCAGACTCCCGTCAATGGTTGTGTTGTGGCAGATGCCGTCCTGAAAAATTGTTGATATACTGATTTTGCTCTGATCAACTGGCTGATTCTGAATCCAACGATTGCCAGGAGCCACTGGCAAAACGATTTTGCGTTAGCCAATCCAAGTTTTTCCTGCACTGATCGGGCACCCCTCAGGAGACGGTTTGGGTCAACAAATGGACATGACCAAACCAAACTTTATTCACACAAAAAGTAGGCAACCTATGCAAATTTGGCACACACAGACGGTTGAGTCTGTGGTAACTGAACTAAATACAAATCTGGAACAAGGATTGACCCCCACAGAGGCGCAGCAGCGGCAGGCGAAGTACGGCCGTAACGAACTCATCAGCAAGGGCGGCAAACATCCGTTGAAATTACTGTGGGAGCAGGCCAGCAGCACGATGGTGCTCATTTTGATTGTCGCCACGGTGCTTTCTGGCGTTTTGGGCAAGGTTACCGAGGCGGCGGCCATTGGCGCGATTGTGGTGCTGTTTGTGATTTTGGGCTTTGTGCAGGAGTATCGCGCCGAGCAGGCGATGGCGGCGCTAAAAAAGTTGGCGGTGCCCGTGGTACGCGTGCTGCGCAACGGCCGTTGGCAAGAAATGCCCGCGCTTGATCTGGTGCCCGGCGACGTGATCGCCCTGGAAGCAGGCAACGCCATCCCTGCCGACGTGCGCCTGACCACCAGCGCCAACCTGCGCGTGCAGGAAGCGGCGCTGACCGGCGAATCGGAAGCGGTGGAAAAAGAAACGGCCGCTCTCGACAAAGAAAATCTGCCCCTGGGCGACCGGCGCAACATGGCTTACATGGGCACCAACGTGACGTATGGTCGGGGAACGGCCGTTGTCGTAGCCACTGGCATGCAAACCGAGCTGGGCAAAATTGCCACCCTCATTCAGGATGTGCCCGATGGCACCACCCCGCTGCAACGCCAGCTGGATCGGGTGGGGCAGCAGCTGGCCCTGGCTGGCGTGGCCATCGCCGTGTTGGTGATGATTATTGGCCTGCTGCAAGGTGAGACGCTGCAAGAGATGTTTTTAACGGCCGTTTCCGTCGCCGTGGCCGTGATTCCTGAGGGATTGCCAGCGGTGGTGACCATTACCCTGGCGCTGGGTGCCCAGCGCATGCTGCGCCGCGCCTCGCTCATTCGCAAGCTGCCCGCCGTGGAGACATTGGGCGCGGTCACCATCATCTGCTCCGACAAAACCGGTACGCTCACCGTCAACCGGATGACGGTTACCATTTTGGACGTGGCGGGGCATTACCTGGAACTGGCAGGCACCAGCGACAAACCGGAACCGTCTTATCGCATTGCCGCCGGGCCAGATGAGCTGTTCAGCAGCCGTCCGTCCGCTATTGGCCTGACGCTGGCGGCTGGCGCGTTGTGCAATGATGCGTCGTTCCAGCCCGATGCCGAAACGGGCCGCTACAGCTTTTTGGGCGATCCCACCGAAGGCGCGCTTTTGGTAGCCGCTGAACAGGCCGGACTGGACAAACTCGATCTGGAAGGGCTATTGCCGCGCGTCAACGAACTGCCCTTCGATTCCGATCGCAAGCGGATGACCACGGTGCATAAGCTGGACACCGCGCCGGAAAATTTGCCAACGGCCGTTCGCGCGCTCATCGGCTCTGAAAAACCGTACCTGGCCTTCACCAAGGGTGCGGTTGATGGACTGCTGGACATTTGCAGCCGCGTCTGGGACGGCGATGGGCCGGTGCCGATGGATGAAGCATGGCGGACACGTATTGAAATTGCCAACAACGAGATGGCCCAGAACGGCATGCGCGTGCTGGGGCTGGCGCTGCATCGTTTAGAAACGCCCGACGAAGCGCTGGAAGAAGACCTGATTTTGATTGGGCTGGTGGGCATGATTGATCCGCCACGACCTGAGGTGAAAACGGCCGTTGCTACCTGCAAAACCGCGGGCGTGCGCCCCATCATGATCACTGGTGATCACCCGCTGACGGCCCGATTTATTGCCCACGATTTGGGGATTACGGATAACGGGCGGGTGAAAACCGGCCAAAATCTGGACCAGATGAGCCCGGAAGAGCTGGACGAAGCGGTGCGTGAGGTGTCGGTGTATGCCCGCGTTTCGCCGGAGCACAAGCTGCGCATTGTGGAAGCGTTGCAGCGGCAGGGCAACATCGTGGCCATGACGGGCGACGGCGTAAACGATTCGCCCGCGCTACGCAAGGCCGACATCGGCATTGCCATGGGCATCACCGGCACCGATGTTTCCAAAGAAGCGTCGGAAATGGTGCTGCTGGACGACAACTTCGCTACCATCGTGGCTGCCGTGGAAGAAGGGCGCACCATCTACGACAACATTCGCCGCTTTGTGAAGTTTTCCATTGCCGGGAACCTGGGCAAGATTTTGGTGATGCTGATTGCGCCATTTATCGGCATTGTGGTGGCGCTGGAGCCGTTGCAGCTGCTCTGGCTGAACCTGATGACCGATGGCTTGCTGGGCCTCGGCCTTGGTGTGGAGCCATCGGAAAAGGGCATCATGACCCGCCCGCCGCGTTCGCCGCAGGCATCCTTGTTTGCGGGCGGTCTAACGGCGCACATCATTCGCGTGGGCATGGTGATTGGGCTGGTGGGGCTACTGGTGACCTGGCTGGGGGCAAATCCTGATGTGGCCATCGCCAGCAATTGGCGCACGATGTTGTTTACCACGCTGGCCTTCTTGCAGGTGGGGCAAGCGGTGGCCTCCCGTTCCAGTTACGAATCGGCCTTTAAGCTGGGCTGGCGCTCTAACCTGACGCTCTTTGGGTTGGCGGTGGCGGTGATTGCCTTGCAGCTGTTGGTGGTTTACACGCCGGGCGTACGTGAATTTTTTACGGCCGTTCCGCTCACTCTCGTCGAATTGCTTATTTGTGTGGGGTTGGGCAGCCTGGCATTTTGGGCCATTGAACTGGAAAAATTGGTATTGAGTCGGCGGTAGAAGGGGAGGAACGGCCGTTTACAACATTTTCCGTATCGTTCTCGTATGGAGTGTTGTAAAAATAAGGTTCTACTCAGGAGGTAGATAACGATGTTTCGGCGATTGACAAATAGTTGGGAATTGGTGAAAGCCAGCTGGCGGGTTTTGCTGGCCGACAAGGAATTGATGATCTTCCCGTTCGTAGCCTTTTTGGCTTCGCTTGTGGTGTTGGCCACTTTTGCCGTGCCCACGGTGCTGGCGGGGATGTTGGATTCGGCCGTGACCAACGGCGATGTGGGCGTTTTTAGCTACATCGTGGCTTTTCTGTTTTATGTGGTGATGTACGCCGTCACCATCTTCTTCAACAGTGCCCTGGTTGGCGCGGCGATGATCCGGCTGGAAGGCGGCGACCCGACGGTGCGCGATGGTTTCCGCATCGCCACGAGCAAGTTTGGCAATATTTTGGGGTACGCGGTGATTGCGGCGACGTTAGGCACTCTTTTGCGCGTCATTTCTGAACGGTCTGGTTCGATTGGCCGGTTTGTGGTGTCTCTGGTGGGCTTTGTCTGGAACATTGCCACCTTCCTGGTGGTGCCGGTGTTGGTGGTTGAAAATGTCGGCCCGATTGACGCCGTCAAGCGCAGCGGCAACCTGTTGAAGGAAACGTGGGGTGAACAGATTGCTGGGAACCTCAGCGTGGGCTTCATCTTTGGCTTGATCACCTTTGGCGTGATTTTGTTGGGCATTCCGCTGGTCATTTTGGCAGTGATGAGCGGCAGTGTGGCCTTGATTGTAACGGCCGTTGTCCTTGTCATCCTGCTCATCATGCTCATTTCCCTGGTGAGCAGCACCTTGAGCGGCATCTACACAGCGGCCGTTTACCGCTACGCCACCACCGGCGATACCGGCGGCTACTTCGATGCCGACATGGTGAAAGGCGCTTTCAAGCTCAAGTAAAATACGCTTTTTGGGAACAGTTTTCAGCCCCGAGGTGCAAGATATTTGCCCTCGGGGCTTTTTTGTTGCCTGTGCCGATTCCTGGACAAAAGGCCTGATCTTTGCGGCAAACTGATGTATGCTCCTCGGCAATTATTAAACAGTTGCTTTAAGGATTGAGAGATGAAGCATAAAACCCGTTGGACCGCCAAAAAGATTGCGCAGCGCCTGCGCCTGATTGAACAGCTGGTGTACCGCCAGCAGTATCTGATTCCGCCTTTTCGCTACACTACTTTGCCTGGCCCCGAAGCGGAGCCGCTGGTTGGACCAGCCGTTGACGACAGCCGTTGGGACACCATTGCGCCACACAGCTACTGGGGCAGCTGGCTGACCGATTTTGTGCTGCGCACCACCTTTACCGTGCCCGAAGAATGGCCCGCCGACCTGCCGGTGGCCCTGTACCTGCCGCTGGGCGACGCGGGCGACTTTAGCCATCCCGAAGCGCTGTTGTACGTAGACGGCCGTTCCCTCGCCGCCTGTGATCGCCACCACCAGGAAATCTGGCTGCCGGATGAATTGCGCGACGGCAGTTCCCATCAATTGGCGCTGCACGGTTGGACGGGGCGGGGCGACTGGATGCACCGCGAGCCGCACACGCAGCTGTTCATGCGTCCCTGTGCCGTGGTTCAAATTGACCAGCCGACGCGCGATTTTGTCGCCGCGGTGCGCGTGGCCCTGGGCATTGCCGACCAGCTGGATGATAACGAACCGGCCAAAGGATATCTCTACACGGCGCTGGACAAAGCGTTTTGTTTGCTAGACACGCGGGAACCATACGGCCGTTTCTTCTACGACAGCATTGCCGAAGCGCATGACTCTTTGCAGAACGACATTGCCCAGGCGGGACGGCCGTTGGATGTGACGGTAACGGCCAGTGGCCACGCCCACATCGACATTGCCTGGTTGTGGACGGTGGCCCAGGCGCGGCGCAAGGCCGGGCGCACCTTCCACACCGTGCTGCACCTGATGCAGCAGTTTCCTAATTACCACTTCACGCAAAGCCAGCCGCAGCTCTACGACTACATCCGGCAGGATTACCCTGACCTGTTTGAAGGGATAAAGCAGCGGGTGGCAGACGGCCGTTGGGAACCAATCGGCGGTATGTGGGTAGAAGCGGACTGCACCCTCAGCGGCGGCGAAGCGCTGGCCCGCCAATTTTTGCTGGGGCGCACTTTTTTCCGCGAACAGTTTGGCCCGCAGGCTGAATCCCCTGTGCTGTGGCTGCCCGATGTGTTTGGCTACGCCTGGAACTTGCCGCAGCTCATCAAAGAAGCCGGGCTGGAATACTTTTTCACGATCAAAATTAGCTGGAGCCAGTACAACCGCATGCCCTACGACAGCTTCTGGTGGCAGGGATTAAACGGTACTCAGGTGCTGACCCACTTCAGCACCACGCAGGACGCTGGCTCTTTTGCCCGATCGGGACCCAGCACCTACAATAGCATGGCCACGCCGCTGGAAGTGATATCTACCTGGCAAAACTTGCAGCAGAAGGAGTCACAGCAGCAGATGCTCATGTCCTATGGCTTTGGTGATGGGGGCGGTGGCCCGACCCGCGAAATGTTGGAGAACATTCGTGAGATGGGCGATTTTCCCGGAACGCCACGGGTGAAATACGGCCGGGCCATCGACTTTTTCCGCCAGCTGGAGGCCGAATCGGGCGACGACTTGCCAACCTGGAACGGCGAGCTGTACCTGGAATACCACCGCGGCACCTACACCACGCAGGCCCGCACCAAGCGCAACAACCGCAAAAGCGAATTCCTGCTGCACGATGCCGAATTTTTGGCCGCCTGGGCCGCCCTGGCAACCGACTTCACCTATCCCCATGCCGACCTGACATGCGCCTGGCAGCTGCTGTGCCTAAATCAGTTCCACGATATTTTGCCCGGCTCGTCGATTAACCAGGTTTACAAAGATAGCGAAAACGACCATGTCGCGATTCGCGCCCTGGGTGAGCCAATCCGCGACGCAGCGCTGGCAGCGCTGGGGCAGATGTTGCCGGAAACGGCCGAATTTATCGTTGCCAATCCCACGGCATTTGGTGGGGCACGGCTGGCGCTGCTCCCCGAAACGCTGGCCGAAGGACAGACTGTGCGTGATGCAGCTAGCGGTGAGATTTTGGCCACGCAGCCCACAACCGATGGCACGTTGGTAGCCCTGCCGCACATCGCGGGGCATGGTTTGCTGGGGCTGGCCGTTGCCGAAGCGCCTCAGCCAGCGTTGGACGGAATGCTGGCGGTGGAGGTGGGGGAGGATACGGCCGTTCTCGAAAACGACCTGCTGCGGGTGGAGTTTGCTCCATCGGGCGACATCGTGACGCTGACAGACAAGGAAAACGGCCGTGCCGTGCTGCCCACCGGGGTGCGGGCCAACGTCTTCCAGGCGTTTGAAGATCGGCCGTTGAATTGGGATGCCTGGGACATCGACATTTTTTACGACGAGAAGGTGTGGACGGCCGAACCAGCCCACAGCGTTACCGTCATTGAGTCTGGACCACTGCGGGTGGGGCTGGAAGTGCGCCGCCGCCTGCTGCACAGCGACATCGTGCAGCGCGTGACCCTGGCCCGTGGCGAGCGCCGCCTGGACTTTGACACGACGGTCGAGTGGCGCGAGCGACACGTTATGCTCAAGGTTGCTTTCCCAGTGGATGTGCTGAGCCCGACGGCGACGTTTGACGTGCAGTGGGGCAACGTGCAGCGCAACACCCACCGCAACACCTCGTGGGATTGGGCGCGGTTTGAGTCGTGTGCCCACAAGTGGATCGATCTGAGCGAGGGCAACTACGGCGTGAGTCTGCTCAACGACTGCAAATACGGTCACGACGTGCAGGACAACGTTTTGCGGCTTACGCTGCTGCGCAGCCCAACGTTCCCCGACCCAGAGGCGGATCAGGGCACCCAACAGTTCACCTACAGTTTGCTGCCGCATCCCGGTGACTGGCGGGGCAAAACGGCCGCTGCCGCTTACGCACTCAATGATCCCCTCATTGTGCAGCGGGTGGCGAGTGGTGGTGGTCCAGGCGTTCGGGCGCTGGTGTCGGTCGATGCGCCCAATGTGGTGGTGGAGACAATCAAGCAGGCGGAGGATGGCAATGGGCTCATCGTGCGGCTGTACGAAAACGAACGCTGCCGTGGCCCAGTGACGCTGCGCACCAGTTTCCCGTTGACGGCCGCTTACCGCTGCAATCTGCTGGAGGAAACGCAGGAAACACTTGTCGCTACCGAAAACGAAACCACGTTCACCATTACGCCGTACCAGATTGTGACGCTGCGTTTGGTAGCGGCATAGATTTATCGCAGAGGGCGCGGAGGCAGTGGTGGGTCGGATTGCCAATCCGACCTACGATTGCTCATGAAAAACTCCGTGCTCTTTGCGCCCTCTGCGGTGAAAATTACGGCCGTTCGTACAATTCCGTCTTTGGGTAAAAAGCATACCAGCCAAACCAGTACGCCAGGTGGCCGTTGATGCGTGCCAGCGTTGCGCCATCTGGACCAATGAGTGCTTCTTCGGTAACTTGCCAGGGACGGCCGTTTTCGTCTAGCACTACAAAATCGTCTGAGCTTGGGGCAAAGGTGTGCTCGCCGCGGGCAAAGGCACGAATTTCCGCGCCAGAGGTGTAGGTCACGGGCCCGGTGCGCTGGCTGGTACCGTTTACCTCTACAATTTCCCCAGCGGCGATGAGGGCAACGGCCGTTTCACCCACCACATCATTCACCACCTGCTCCGCCAGCAAATCGGTCACTGCGTATGCCTTGGGCGTTTCGTCCAGCCGCAGCGCGTAGACGTGGTCCTTGTTGAACAACCGGTCGCTCTGCTGCCAGACCGGGAACATCAGCCCGTCGCGGAACAGCCGCTCGTCGCTGGCGAAGTAATCGCCGTAGGCCGCGCCGGGCAGGTAAATGCGGTTGTAGCCCGTGTTGATGTCTACCACCACCGTGTCGGGATGCTCTGCCTGCCAATCGGCCCAGGTGGTGAGCACTACGGGCAGCAGCTTGAGGCGAATATCGCTTGCCGCCAGTTCGCCCAGCACCGGTTCGCCAGTGAGCTGGTTCCACAGCGTCATGGTCGTGCGGTCGAACATTAGCTTGTTGCTGCGGAAGAGGAAGCCCGATGAGCCAAAGGTGTGGGTGACTGCATTGCCGTCCAGGTCGGTGGAACGGCCGTCGTAGGCAATGGCCGCGCCGCAGAGGGTGCAGTAGGCCAGGGAAACGGGCACCCCGCCGATGACATCGTTGGCCATCTCGTGCCAGTCCAAAATGCGCAGCGGGTAGGCGCGAGCGTCGCCGTTTAGAGCGATGCCAAAAATGGGCTCCCACGGCTCCATGTAATCGGCGTCGGCGGCGGGCAGCATGTGGGGATTGTTCAGCGCAGGGATGCCATCCACCACCACGCCGCCCCACTGAATTTCTTCAACGCGCACGTTAGAGGGCTGGCTGTCTTGCAAAAATTGCCCAAAGGTCGGGTCGATTTGGGCCAACAGCTGCCCTTTCCAACTGGTGAAGCCGGGTGGCGGGGTGAGATCGGTGCCGCCATACCAGGTGATCCACTTGGCCCAATCAATGCCCCAGCTTTGCCCGCTGAGTGCATCCAGGCTCTCGCCAATCTGCACGAGATCGGGATATTGCACCAGGCCAATTTGCCGCCCGCGCAGCAGTTCAATGAGTACGGCGATAAAACGCGGGTCCCCGGCTTCTAAAATTTGTGCCAGCGCCGCATCCACCTCGCTGGGGCTGCCGTCCGTGAGGTTAAACATGAGGGCACGGGCTTCCTCATCGTCGATGATGGTGTTGTTCACAGGACTTGGGGTGGTGGGAACGGCCGTTGCCGCCGAACTATTTTCGTCAGCAATCGGGGTGGCATCGGTTTCGCTGGGGCCACAGGCCGCCAACCAGACCAGCAAAAACGCCAGGGGAATCATTCGCCAGACAGACATAAATCTGCTCCTTTTGCCATTTTGGGAGCAGTATAGCAGGAGAATGGAGGGTGAAACGGCCGTTTAGCAACGTGTAAGCATTTGGTAAGGGTGGTGTAATCTGCGGGATGCAGACAACAAAAAAGGACGATCCGCCAGGCAAATCGTCCTTTTTAAGGGTGCAAAAAAAGCTGTCTAGTTTGCGGTAAAGATAACGCTGTTTTCGCTGCCGTGTTCGTTGGTCCAGTAGGCATCGGCGGCTTCGTCGTTACGCCATTCAGAACCATTCACCAGGTAGCGGAATTGGAACTTGCCTTCTTTGGGCAGACGAACTTTGGCGCGGAAGGGGCCATCTTTCACCTGCTTCATTTCGATTGGTTCCCAGCCGTTGTGCTCAGAAACCAACACGACCTGATCGGCATTCTCCACATTCACCTCGAACGTTACTTCACATTCGTCTTTTGTCTTAAAGAACTTTTTTGTCAACATGAGCTATTACCTCCATAAAAAATTGGGTCTATGTTCCTTTTGGAACCTTGTGTGCGTTGTAAACAGATTGATTGTCACGAGCAGCAACCTGGTGCTGCCAAAACAGCGCCGGATTATAGGCAATATAGTTGATGTGTCAAGTATTTTTCAGGAGAGGGGCCGCTTTTTATGATTTTGCCAAGGAATGGGCAAATTTACGCTAAAAATTAGCACTTGTGTTCTATTTTGTGCTATAATTTTGCTGCATTTAAGCGCACAGCGTTCCCTCATTTTAATATCTATAGCAAAGGAGAATATGTCATGCAGGTAGTGAAACGTTATCCAGATGGTGTTTTTTGTTGGGTCGATCTCACCACGCCAGACGCGGACGGGGCCAAAGCTTTCTATGCCGGGCTGTTTGGTTGGGAGATTGACGATCAGCCAATTGACATGGGCGGCACGTACACCATGCTTCAGATTGAAGGCAAAAACGTGGCCGGACTTGGCGAGATGCAGCCAGACATGAAGGCGCAGGGGATGCCTGCATTTTGGACCTCCTACGTGAAGCATGATCATGTAGACAGTATCGCCGCCAAAATGGCTGAAGCTGGCGGCAGTGTGATGTTCCCGCCGATGGACGTGATGGATTCCGGTCGTATGACGATGGGGATGGACCCGACGGGCGCGATGTTTGGTGTGTGGCAGCCCACCGGCCACATCGGCGCAGAGTTGGTGAATATGCCCAATACGCTGGTGTGGAACGAACTGCAATCACGTCAGCCAGATGTGGCCAGAGCATTTTATGAGACGGTTTTTGGCTGGACGAGTAATACTGATGAGAATGGGTACGTGACGTTTGCGGTAGACGGCCGTATTCAGGCAGGCATGATCACCATGGATGAAAATTGGGGACCAGACGTGCCAAACAACTGGGCTGTCTACTTCATGGTAGAGGATGTCGCGGCCAAAGCTGCGCTGGCAGAAGAATTGGGTGGCATGATTTTGGTCCCACCAACAAAAGCCGGGCAAATGGGCATTTTCTCGGTAGTGCGTGACCCGCAGGGTGGTGTGTTTACCATCATGTCATTTAGCGGCCCGGTGGATCCGCCGCCAGGGTATGAGCGGGCGTAATTGTGTAATTTTCACCCTCACCCCAGCCCTCTCCCTACTAGGGCTGAGGGGAGGACACCTTTTCAGGTAACTCTAGGGTCGGGTAGAAATTGTAAATTGATAAAATGGTTATGTCTCAGCACAAATTCAAAGAAGAATTGAATCCCCTCTTTGAACAGGCTCCAATGGCGACGTTTGCAGCCATCTTCATGGCGTTGCATAGGTTGGGTGCGTCCTTGGGCTGCCGCAACACTGCCCAAAGCAAGCGACCAAGCATAGGCAACCACCAGCAAAACAAGCAGACGACCCATGTGGTCGGGATGCGTGATGCGACTGTCGGCCCACTGCCAGCCACCGCTTTTCAGGTCACGGAAGCTTTGTTCTTGCCAGTTTCGGTTTGCATACTCGAATCCAGTCAGCGTCGTGTCGTTGGTCACCAGGGCCCACGGTTGGTCATAGCCAGCGCTCCAAATAGCATGGGCCGTTGCTGGCAACCGACCCCGCTGCTTGAAGACAAGCCCAGCAGCCGACCACTGTTCCCCAGCTTGCACCATGTGGGCAATAGACAAATCGCCTTCATCGGTACATACCTTTGTCATGCTGGTCACGCGGAACAGATAGTACCATCCCAGGTTAGCCACAGCCTGACACAAATCGGGAGAGGTCCCAATGCCCCGGTCGGCCAGCACAACCACCTCTCTGTTTGTAGCGATACCCTTCTGGACTGCTTGCAACAAGGTTGTGATTATGCCTACTTGTCCCTCAGCTGGATACTGCTCATGATTGTTAGCCAGGTAACAGCGCCATGCCAAGGGAATACACCGACCTTCCCAAGCGACGCCCACAACCATGACTGCCAGACGGTCTTGCAACTTCGTTTCATCGACCAGCAGATAAAGCTTCCCCGGCGGCAATTGACTAACAATCCAGGCAGTCCATTGCGCGAAGAAGGCGTGCAGCGGAAACAGCGCATTGTCCAGAAAACGCCGCAAGCGTCGGGCGCAGCTCTCAATTTTCTCACCTGTCGCTACCTGGCGGGCAATCTGCTGCTGTTGGCAACTTTCTGCACGCATGATGCCGATAGTAAACAAGCCGACATTTTCAACTTGCCAGCTATTGAGACAAGGCAAATGGGTGGCGATTGTTTGAATCCATTGATAAAGTACGGGATAGCTCATCTTGAACTCCTTCTGACGTTTTGGAAGACATCAGAATTGTCCTTGATGAGCTATTCTTTTTCCAACTCCCAAACATGTCCTCCCCTCAGCCTCTCAGGGGGAGGGTTAGGGTGGGGGTCAAATCTGCGTTCGCACGTTGGATTTTGGCGGGGCTGAGGTGAGGAAGTCGCGGGCGAAACGTTCGTTGTAGTCGTTGATAATGTGTTGGATACGGCCGTAATCACCCCCAGCCACCAGCAACCCGGCATGATACTTCTTTGGGAGCCGCCACACAATTTCTGAATCGTTATACGCGGCTAAATCGGGGTGCTCTTGCTGGGCAAGGCAGATGATGAGCCCGGCGTGGTCCTGGCGTGGTGTGGGTGGCTGGTATGCCTCTCGCCGCACGCTGGCCAGGTCGATGCGGGCCGCTTCCTGCCACAGCACAATCCCTGTGGCCGCAGCGACCAACCGATCGATGTTAGCGCCACCAACCCGTGCGGCCGTTTCCAGAAAGTAGAAACGGCCGTCGGCCTCGGATTGAATAAACTCGGTGTGACCCACTCCACGCACCTGGCGCAGCACCTGCATCAAATTTTTGTTGGCGGCAATTAGGGCCTGGCTGCTTTCGCTGTCAGCGGGCAGGGTGCGGGTGTTAAAGATGCCACCCCCGGTGGTGACGGCCAGTGGGGGCGTGCCATACTGGCTGGCGATGGCAAACACGACCTCTTTCTCCCAAATCAGCGAATCCACATGGCACACGTTGCCCACCACAAATTGCTCCAGCAAATAAAACGAGCGCTGGTCGCCCAGTTCGTTTACCGCCTTCCAGACGGCATCGGCATCGTATAGTTTGCGAATGCCAACCGCGCCTGCCTCAAAGCGGGGCTTGAGCACCCACGGGGCGGGTACACGCTGGAGAAAATCATTGAGGTCGTCGTTGTTGAAAACGGCCGTAAATTCCGGCACCAACACCCCTTCGTCACGCGCCTGCACGCGCATCGCCAGCTTGTCGCGAAAGTGACGTGCGGTTGTCTCACCCATGCCTGGAATCCGCAAATGCTCCCGCAGTGAAGCGGCCGTAGCCACATCGTAGTCGTCCAAAGCCACAATCCGGTCAATCTTTTCAGTGCGTGCCAGATAGCTCACGGCATAGGTCACATCGGGCTGCTTGGACACGTTGGGCATGATGAAGCGCTCATCAATGGCTTCCATGGGCCAGTCCGGGTTATGGGCCGCTTCTTCGGCTACCAGCAGCAGGACGCGTGCGCCTTGCTGTTTGGCTTCCAGCAGGTAAGGGATGCCTTTGCATTCGCTGGCCAGGGCCAGAATTGTGATGGGGCGAGTTTGGGACATGTCTTTCTCCGTCAGCAGATGGGGTTGGAATACGGCCGTCATTTTACCTGCAAACAGGGCAACGCAAAAATCAAAAAGACAGACAAGAAATTGCAAGTTGAGTTGCACGTATTTACGTGCTACACTGTTTTACGTGGAGGCTTTTATGGAACGACAAAACGTAACCTTGTCTTTGCCGAAGGAAACATTGCGTAAGGCAAAAATTCTAGCGGCGGAGCGCCAAACTTCATTGTCCGCCTTGCTCACCGAGACGCTTGAAGAAATTGTGGCCAAATCAGACATGTATGAAATTGCCCATCAGCGCCAGCTGGTGCTGATGGAAAAGGGGTTTGATTTTGGCTTGGGTGAATCCACAAGCTGGACGCGGGATGAGCTTCATGAACGATGAACTCAGTTACCAGTTTGTAGATACCAACGTGCTTATGTATGCCTACGACAGCCGCGATGCCCAAAAACAGCAGCAAGCCAAAGCACTTTTGCGGCAGCTATGGCAAGAACAAACCGGATGTATCAGTATTCAAGTTCTGCAAGAATTCTATGTAACCACAACACAAAAGCTGGCTAATCCACTCGCGGTTACAGAAGCTGCTCAGATCATTTCAGATTTGAGCCTTTGGCGCATTCATCAGCCGCAGGTGGAAGATATTTTGAGCGCTGTACAGATTCAACAGCGTTACCAGCTTTCGTTCTGGGACAGCCTAATTGTGCGGAGTGCCCATCAGCTTGGCTGTAAGCTAATTTGGACTGAAGATTTGAATAATGATCAGATAATTGAGGGGTGTAAAATCCAAACGCCGTTTAAATTATGAGACATTTACCAGAGAGCGACTGGAAAAAATTACGACCAATCCGGGAAAAGGCTCTGGCCAGACTTTGTATGCGTACACTCATGCAGATTCACGCAAAGTCAGAGCCTGTCCATTTTGAGGAAGCGCACAAGGCATATCTTGAAGTCTACAAATTGGTTGATGAAAGTGATGAACTCGTAGCTGATTTGTTTAATGACTGGCGGAGGTCAATAGCTATTATCCGGCTAATGGGCTGGTTAAGTCATGGTCTGGTTACTGAGGAAGAGTTTTGCTTGTTATCTCAGGAAACGCAAACGTTAATGACAGAAACTGTGGATATAAAATTCCATCCGTGAGTTCCAACAAGTTGATCTTACTCTTTTTCCTTGTGTATCTTCTCCGCGCCGTTGCGAGTGATTTGAAAGTGGTCAAAGTCGCGGGCGACGTAGGTGTTGGGGAAGATGGCGCGGGCTTCCTGGCGAATCATACGGCCGTTGTACCGTCGCGATAAGTGGGTCAGAATCAGGGTGTTGACGTTAGCCTCTTTGGCGAGGCGCGCCGCCTGAGCCGCTGTCATGTGGCCAAACTGGCGGGCCATTTCCGCATCTTCTTCGAGGTAAGTTGCCTCAATCACCAGCGTGTGGGCGTTTTGGCAAATGGGGAGCAGCTCTTCGGTACGGCCTACGTCGCCTATGTGCACGTACTTGGTGCCCGGCAGCGCCTCACCCAACACATCCTCAGGTCGGACGATACGGCCGTCGGTCAATGTCACGCTTTCACCCCGCACCAGCATGGCTCGCTCTGGGCCAAACGGTACACCTAGCTCTGCGGCCTTCTCGGCTAAAAAGGGGCGATGCTCTTTTTCTTCAAACAAAAAGCCAAAGCAGTCCGGGCCACGATGCTGCACCGGGAAGGCTGAGAGCGTGAATTTGTCATCGCTGAAGATGACGCCGCGTTCGATTGGGTTTAGCTCGATGTGGAGGGGGGAACGGCCGTTGGGAAACACTACCCGAAACAGCAAGTCACTCACTCTGGCCAGCGTGCTGCGCCCGGCATAAATATCCACTCGGTCCATATTTTCCCAGCGGCCTAGCGTGGAGACAAAACCGCCAAGCCCCAAAATGTGGTCTAAATGACCATGCGTGAGCAGCACTTTGTTGAGCCGCTTGAAGCCCAGTCCGCTGTGTAAAATCTGGCGCTGCGTGCCTTCGCCACAGTCAATCAAAAAGCGGTGCTCCCGATACAAAACCATATGCGCTGATAGCCCTCGCTGCACCGAAGGGGCCGACGCGGACGTGCCCAAAAAGATTAGTTCAAACATGGGGCGTATTGTAACGGGGATTCAGGTAATTGGCAGAAACTGTTTAATCTTGGGGTAGTGATTGGGTGGAGACAAGAAGAAACCCCTCGGCAACAGTTGTGCCGAGGGGCCAGAAGGAGGTAAATCGATCTGTTTTCTTACACACAATTGCCAGTTAGCGCTGCCGCCAAATGACAATGAAGATGGCTCCCTAACGAGACAGAGTTTAGTAAGCTCCGTCCCCTTTTAAAACAACCGGAATAGTCCACAGCAAGATTTTGATGTCTAGCCAGACAGACCATTTGGTGATGTATTGCATATCCAAGGCGACGCGTTCGTCGTAAGTGGTGTTGGAACGGCCGCTTACCTGCCACAATCCCGTCAAACCTGGCATCACCCGCATCAACATGGGGGCATACGGCCCGTACTTGCTAATTTCATTGGGGGCGATGATGCGTGGTCCAATCATGGACATATCGCGGGTCAGCACATTTAGCAGCTGGGGCAGTTCGTCCAGACTAAACTTGCGCAATAGCTTGCCCACGCGGGTTACACGCGGATCGCACTTCAATTTGTAATTTTTATTCAGCTCCTGCCGCAGCTTGGGATAGCGCGCCAGAATTTCGTCGCCATTCACGTACATGGTACGGAACTTGAAGGCATTAAAAACACGGCCGTTCTGGCCCAACACCCGCCGACGATGAAAGATCGGTCCCGGTGAATCTAGCTTAACCAATACCGCCAAAAGGATGAATAGCGGTGCCAGCAGCAGAAGGCTGGGCAGCGTAACGGCGTAATCAAGCACCAGCTTGGCCACATGGTTGTACCGGGTTGCCCCCCCATTTGTGATTTTGGTGGTATTTAGTTCCACGTTCACATTTTCCGGGAGCTGGTTTGTTTGGAGAATCACCGATGTACTCCTACTTTAACTTGCTGCTATCTTGCAGGCTCTTTCTTGACTCTCTTGTAGAGTATAAGGGGCAACTTACGACCACACTTACCAAATCTTAATTTGGAGGAGTGCCAGGCAGGGGAAACTCACCTGGAAATGGATTGGTTGTCAGGTAGTTTGTAAGGGGAATTTACGGGACTATACGGCCGTTGCAACGGCCGTACAAAACAAAATCAGTGCAGCACAGGCCAGATTTAGCCATAACATCCGTTTTTCTCGTTGGTCTAGTTTGGCTTGCTCGGCTTGGGCTAGATTCGGCCGTTTTTCGGCGAGCAAAGCCAGTCGGTCGATGGCGGGGTACAGCCCAAACTGTAAGTAAACCGTTGCCGCTGCCAGCAAGACAAAGGCGATGTGTTTCACCAGCATCGCCCAGGCCCACACGCTGTCGATAGCTAGAAAGCCGTTGTAGTTGGCATCGTTGGTCATTTGCACAAAGCCGGTGATGAGCAGCAAGATAAGGCTGACGTTGGCCCACGGCGTCAGCCGCTTTTGCAGGGTGAGCCAGCTGTTATCGGCCACGGCACCTTGTTGGCGGGCAGGCCAGGCGGCGAGACCCATCAACACCAAACTGCCAAACCAGACGACAGTAGAGAGCAAATGAATCCAGTAAGAAGTAACAAGAATCCAGAACATAATTATTTGGACATTGCCTTTAGTGCCAGGTAAGCCAGGCGCGGTGTACCATCTGGCAGGTCGATAGACCACCAATACTGCTCGTGTTCTTCGGGTGTCCAGGTGGCGTCTGCCATGTAGATGGTAAAAATGGGGCCAATCCAGGGCTGCCAGTTTTCTTTTGCCCATTGATAGGCACCAACCAGGTATTCTGCTTGCTGCTCTTCGGTGACGCCGTGCCAGGTGTAGGACGGATGCAGCTCTTGCCGCAAAATCCAGCCCGTCTCCAGAATAACGACCTGCTTGTCGGCGTCCCCATTGGCCACCATGATCTCCCGCATATCTTCTACATGGCGGAAGACGTTCCAGCGATGCCCGCCCCAAATTTCATTCAGTCCTTCTTCGGGAGCCAGTTCGGGCGGGGCTTTATAGCCTGGGGCATTCAGGCCGAGGGCGTCAAAGTAGTTAGCCGCACCCGCGTCGTACATGCCCTGCAAAAATTCATCATCGGGCATGGCGCGGGGCGGCTGGTCGCCCGTAGGGGCTAACCCGGCGGAAACAACAATCGCTTCGGGATCGGCCGCTTTGATGGCTTCGTAACAAACGCGCAACAGTTCAGTGTACTCGGGAGGGCTGGGGGATTGCTCGCCCCATTCCCGGCTGAGGTTCGGTTCGTTCCAGACTTGATACGCCTGAATCTGCCCTTTGTAACGGTCGGCCAGAGCAAAGCAAAAATCGCCAAAATCCTGGTAGTTGGCCGGTGGCTGATTTTGGGTGATGGGTTTGTCAACCAGAGCCTGAACGCTCCACAATGGCTGGTGATCGATGCGGACGAGCAGGTTGAGGTTGGCTTCTTTGGCTTGCTGCACAATGCGGTCGGGTCGGTACCAGTTAAATTCGCCTTTGGCATTGCCTTCGATGTCGCGCCAGGCAAAGACCTGTTTGACCCAACCAAAGCCCATCTCTTGCACCATTTCCAGGTCGCGCGGCAGTACATCATCTACATGCCACCACTGGGAAAGGTGCACACCATATTCGGGGGAGTTGAAGAGCTGCCCAGCAGGAAGGGCAGGTGTGGGCGTGGGTACGGCCGTTCCGTTCACCACGACTTCAATTTCTGGCGGTGGTAGGGTGGCGGGCGCAACGACCGTTCCTGGCTGGCTGGTTTCTGGCGTATTTTCGGCTGGCGCACCGCCGCAAGCGGTGACGAGCAGCGTTAGCAAAAGAAAGACGAAGGTGTAGAGGAGCGGGTACTTGTGCTTCAAGAGTTTGAAAAGAGTGGGCGGCAATTCATCCATTGACGAATTGCCGCCCGGTTGGTGCATGCTTTAGTCAGGTTTGGCCATGTCGGCGAGAGCGGCAAACGAGGGGCGTGGCACACCATTCACATCCACGATGCTGTAAGGCACCGGGTCGTCTTGCGGGCCGCTGCCTTTGTTGCCAAAGTCGTAGTTGAACAGGAAGGCCAGCCAGACGTTGCCAGAATCGTGCATTTGCTGGTACGCCTGCACGATGTAGGTAGCCTGTTCTTCCAGCGTGTTGTCCTGGGCAAAGGAGAATCCTTCGGGCACCACATCATACCCTTCGCTGCTGGCCCAACCGAACTCGGTCACGCACAGCTTCATGGTTGGGTCTACCGCCTGCACTTTTTGCGCATAGGTGTCGATTGTGGTTTTGAAGCTCCAGCTGTGATGGGGATTATCAAACGGGCCACGGAAAACGGCCGTTGCCGCCTCTGCCGTACTGCCTGCCTGATCAAACGCCACATCTGGGGCGATGTTGTAGCCGTTGTGGTGTGCGCCTACACAGTCCGCGTAGTTGAGCAAACCAGCGGCCAAGGCCCGGTCGAGATACTCAAAGTCGTCGGCCCAGCGCACCCAGTCACCCGTGCCGGTGGGCGACAGCGCCCCGCTGATGACGATGATGTTCGGGTCCGCCGTTTTGATGGCGTTGTAAGCCACTTCAAGGAAGCGCACATAATCTTCCGGGCTGATGCCGTTGGCCGTTTGCCATTCGCGGTCCAGATTTTGCTCATTCCATACCTCGATGGCATCAATCTGACCAGGGTGGCGATTAATGAGCTCGGTGAGGAAAGCTGCATACTGGTTGTAGTCATCGGGCGGGCCGATGTGGTTGCCCGCGGCGCGTGTCCAATCGGGCGAACCCACAACGCTGACCATGAGGTTGAGGTTGTGGTTGGCGGCTTCATCAATAACGCCATCATAGAAAAACCATTGGTCAGCATCGGGCGAGGGATGGACGAGCCACCACTGAATTTGCATTTTGACCCAATCCAAATCAAGCTGCCCTTTTACCGTGTCCATCGTGAAGATGGGATCGCCAACGGTAGCGTTGCCGTGCACCTGAACGCCGTAGCCAAACTTGTCGGCAGGCCACGGCCGTATTTTTGTTTCCACGACTTCTGGCTCAGCTGCGGATGCGTCTGAATCGGTGCCCGCTGCGCCGCCTTCTTCAACTACCACAACCGGTGGTGGTGGCGGAGCAGTCGCTGTTGGAACTTCGCTAACTGTTGTGTCGGTGGTGTCGGACACGGCCGTTTCCGGCTCAGCGCCACCACAGGCTACAACGAGAAGAAGAACGGCCGTAACCAAAAGTAACCATTTTATCTGTTTCATAAAGGTACCTCACACTAAAGAAAAGGCGCATTTTGCTTTCTTGCCACAAAATGCGCCTGCTATTCTACTCTACGGGAATTGTTTCTAAAAGCGCTTTGTAAAAGCGGGAAAGTTCAAAAAGTTGAGCTAATTCTCCCGCTTTGCTTGAGCAAATCACGAAGATTTTGTGACTTACCTAGCGCCCCATTACCTGAGCCAAAGTTTGACAGGACGGACAGCTGCCATTGTTACGAATCATGGCATAACCCGCCTGCGGATCTTCACCCCAGGTAGTGAAATCTACATTAAACACAACGATTAGCCGCACCTTGCCTGAGTTGGCGGCAATGCTGACAGCTTCGGCCAGCCATTGGGCATGTTGGGCAACCGTTGTGTTGGCCGCCCAGGCAAAGCGCGAGGGGACCCCACCGTAATCTTCACCAGACAGGTAGCCCAGCTCGGTAAAGCAGACGGGCTTGCCCAGGGCTGCATACACGTTAAGCGTGGGCACAAGATACCAGCTGTAATGATCGCCAGCCGGATGGCCTGTTGTTTGCGATGGGGCGGTTGCCCCCGCGTTGTAGTGCGCACCAACGCAGTCCAGGTAGTTGGCGCCACCGGCGGCAGCCAGCCCTTGCATGTAGCGGCTGTCTGACCAAGCGTTGGTGCCGTTATCGAACCCGGTAGGCGCGGGCGCACCGCTGATCACCATTACGCTCGGATTAGCGGACTTGATGGCATTGTAAGCTGGAGCCAGCATATTGCTGACATAGGATGCCGGGTCGATTTGACCAGCGGGCCACTCAAAGTCGATATTCATCTCATTCCAGATTTCAATCGCATCGGGGCCAAGCGCGGCCACACCGCCCAGGAACTGCACGTAGCTGGCGTAATCAATGCTGCTGGGGTAGGTGTTGGAACCAGGAATGCTAAGCAGCACTTTGAAGCCATTGGCATGGGCCTGCTGAATGCGCCCCGCCACCGCATCGGGCGAGTCGCCAGGACCCCATTTATGCTGGAATTTCACCCAGTTCATGCCTGCCGAGGCCATCAGCGTGGGATTGGCAAAGGTGTGTGTCTGCCCACCCAATTCAAAGGAGCCTGTGGCAACGGGAGGCGCGGATACGGGCGGCGGCACAGTGCCACCGCTGTCAGCCACAGTTGCCGGGTCTACTTCCACGACTTCCAGGCTACTCACGCTAAGATTCGCGTTCAGGTCGAGTAAGGTGGCGTAAATCCAACCTGGCTGGCCGTCCGCGGGCATTACAATTTGAAGCCAGGTGGATTCTGCATTCCGGCCGGTAACTTGTACTTTGGTGCCTTGATTTAGACCACCAGCGATAATGCCATAGCCCAGGCCTGGCCCAACGCGCACATTGGCGCTGGCATTCACCACAGCATCAGCGTCGCCAGGGTCAAAGCTGGTGGTGGTGTTATTGGCGGGGATAACGGCCGTTTCCGTATCGGGTCTCGCTTCGGCGGCAGTTTCCGCAACGGTAACGGTCACAGAATCCAGGGATGCCACGGCTTCACCCAGCGCAAATTCGGCGTTGATCGTGTAACTGCCAGGAGCTTCTTCCCCGGCCCAGGCGAAAGTAAGATTGCTGCCGCTTTCGCTGGCCAAGACGCTGCCCGTGCTGTCCAGCACCGTCCAAACGATGGCTGCGCCGCTGGTTTCTGGGGCGGCGCTGGCTCCAGTGAAGGCTGCCAGGGCGGCGGCATAACCGTCTGCATCATTGACGCTGCCCAGGCCACGAACGGCCGCACCGCGCAGGTGGTAACGTTCGACCAAACCCAACCGGTTGTTGAGCGCGGCCGGATTGCCCAACCAGACATCATGGGTCTGGTCGTTCATCTGGTAGCTGTAGCGATAGGTCAGACTGCTGCCATCCCATTCCAGCGGCGAAGCATCACCAGAGAGGGCCAGTTCAACGGCCGTTCCGGGAGCTACTTCTTCGCTGCCTGAAACAAACTCAAGCTCGCCAAAGTTGGCCAATGCGTCGTCGTTGGACATGGCCAGGAAGGCATCGCCCACGCGATCGACGGCACCGGCTTCAACCAGCATTGTCAGCTTGGTGCGATCCACCAGGCGGGTGGCCCAGTTGAGCATTTGCATGGCGGCCCCGTTGTCGCTGTAGGCGGTGGGGTCGAGCGGCATTTGTACGTAAAGAATATCGGCAACCTGGCCAATAGCAGCCCAATCTTGCCCGGCGCTGTTCCAACGGCCGCCAGATTCTTGCGGCGTTCCCAGGGTCACGGCCAGAAGCAGATTCTGAGCGTGCAGCGCATCGCCCAGACTGTTGACAAAGGATGTGAAGGCCGCGGTTTGCGACTCGTTGACACCTTGATAATCCAGGTTGATGCCTGCGAACCCACCGGAAACGGCCGTGTTCACCAACGCGTTGATCTGGTTCATCTGGGCAGTGGAATCACCGAGGAAAGTGGATAGGGCGGTCTGGTCAATGATGGCGCCTACGTTGGTGACATGCACCATCGTGGCAAACTCGCCCGAAGGCAGGGTAGCTACCTCACCATGCACTTCGCCAGTTTCACTCAAGGTCAGTGTCCCGGCCGTCAGTTCAGTGAGACTGGCCAGGGCAGCTTCGGGCAGCGTTTCTGCGGGCAGCAGCTCGGCGGCGACGGCCACGGTGTCTGGGCTGCCCGGCTCTAGCAAGGCAAAGGCCTGGTAAAGGTCGTGCTCTGGGGAAACAATCTGGCGGGTTTCAACATCGATCTGGCTGGGGATAAAGTGCCAGGTGCTGCCATCCGAGCCATAGAGATCGGCCATTTCAACGGCCGTTCCCGCCGGAACGTTAATGGCTACCTTGCCTTGCAGCGCGGTGCCATCGTGGTCTACTTTGTAAATGTTGCCGCGCAGAGTGGCATTGGTGGGCAACGCGCCCAGGCTGGCAGCTTCGGCTGCACTCAGACTGGTTACGTTCACCACGGCGCTGCTGTCGCTAACCAAAACATCCACCTCACCCGGAATAGAGGGGTTGCTGGCAACTGTTGTTTCTGTTTCAGTGGGGGATGCTGTGGGGGTGTTTTCGGCGGTTGTGTCGCCGTCGCCGCCGCTCAACCGCTCTCCCAAAGAGATAGGCGGTAAAAACAGGGCGGCAATGATGAGGAGAACAACAACGACCACGCCGCCAATCAGGAATCCTGAGGCGCGTTTAGGTTGCTCTTCCATTTCTGAGGTGGTGTCTTCAGACGGCCGTTCCTCTTCCATAATTATTGAACCTCCATTGTCCTACAACTGCTGCCAGCACTTTTGTGGGTGGAGGGAAACGGCCGTTTTTAGGCGAGAGCTAACGGTTGCTGCCCATTGGGCAGGCTCGCGGCGACCTTGAAAATTCCCATCCTCTTCCCAAAAAAGCATACCAGGCTGGCAGCTTTGATCATTGTGTGACGGCTGATGATGTCTGTAAATTTCAGCCACACCTTTTGCCAAATACGGGCGGACCGCATTCATGCAAAAAAGCGGCTTCTGAACGTACTGTTAGCAGGAAAATCGTTTCTGTCGATTGAGTTTCTGCTAATTGAATGCGCTAACGCTTCTTAAAAAGACGTTCATCATAAGCCGCTTGGGCGCTGACACTTCACTGGTGCCAGAGCGGCGGACATTCTAGCACAAGGTTGAAAAAGCAGGCAAACCAGGGGCGGGCATGGTTCTTTTTCGGAGGGGAATCATTGAGGAAACGTTAAGATTGGCGTTTAATGGAGAGACATTGTATTGCAGCGTCTCTACGTTCTTGACAGGGAAACGGCCGTTGTTATACTCCTTTTATGCCGCAGTGCGTAATAATTCCCATTACCCAGTACGAATAAAGGAGTCAATTATGACAACGCCAGCTGATATTTTTGCCAAAACCCCGCAAAACCTGATTGCTGAAAAGGCCGGCAGTATGAATGCCGCGGTTGCTTTTGATCTGTCCGGTGAAAATGGCGGTCAATGGACTGTAAAAATTGCCGATGGCAACTGCACCGTAGAAGAAGGTATCGCTGAAGGCGCTGACGCTACGATCAGCATGACCGGCAGCGACTACGTGGATATGATGACGGGCAAGCTCAACCCGATGATGGCCTTCATGGGGGGCAAAGTGAAAGTGAGCGGCGATCTGAACACTGTTATGAAGTTCCAGACGCTGTTTAAGATGAGCTAAATTGAAGATGTAATTGAGTAATTGGGTAATTGAGTTATTGGCTCAATTACCCAATTTCTTAATTACCTGCCTTTTGGGCAATATCCGCATATTCCTGCCGTTCGGCCGTTTCCAAATCTACCCCTACCAACGACAAAATTTCTGCCATCAGTCCTGCCTTGCGTTCGGCGTCCGAACGCGACCAGGTGCGTGATTTGATCTCCAAAAAGGTGCCCGGTACGGCTGGTTCCACTACTTTGTCAAAGTTGATGGCAAAGTCCGTTTCTTTGTAGATGATGTGCCAGCGCAGCCGATCTTTAGTGACGGTAATCTCCGATTCGGGGGCAAAATATTCCCGGTAGAAGCGCAAACTGCGGTCCGCATCGGCTAAAAAGCGGGAGCGAGAGAGCATTACCGCGTTGGGGAACTCTTGCCGTTCCCCCTCACCGATGAGGGTTAGGCGGGTACGCGTCTGGTACACCTGCCCCTCGTCATCGACAAACTCATCTTCGCGGTAGCGTAGCCGGGCAGAGTCTGGGTCTTCGTTGGCAAAAATGAAGTAATGGTCGTATTGCTTGTAGTGCGCGCCGCGCACGATGGTGGCGTGTTCACTGTTGAGGAAGTCGAGCACCGCCTCTTTCTTGGCGTTGGTGGCCTTTACCTGCACCTCGAAACTTTCCTGCCGCTGCACGCCTTGCAGCAAAACCAGCTTGTTGTACGGGCTGGATTCGCGCCGCAGCACAAAGGCATCAATCTCGGCGGCGACCTGGGCAGCTTCTACCTGGGCTCGGGCTTCATCCACCGTGAGCAGTTCCTGATCTTGCATAAGCCAACGGCCGTTGCACATCACATGCTGCACGTCGCCACTTTTGGCTGCGTAAATCAGGCGCGAGTAGACGCCATCCGGGTTGTTGTGGAACTGCGGCCAGTTGTGCACACCGCCCATCGCCACGACCGCCAGATCGGCCCGCTTGCCCACTTCCAGGCTGCCGGTCACATCGCCCATGTGCATGGCGCGTGCACCACGCCGGGTTACTAGCTCCAGCGCCTGTCGTGCAGGCAGCACCGTCGGATCGTTCGATTGGGCTTTGGCCAGGAGTGCCGCCAGCCGTACCTCTTCCACCATGTCCAGATCGTTGTTGCTGGCCGGGCCATCGGTGCCCACGCCCACGTTTAGACCCACATCCAACATTGCTTTCACGTTGGCAATCCCGCTGGCAAGCTTCAGGTTGCTGCTGGGGCAGTGGGCGACGCCCGCACCGGCTTCCTTCAAAGCAAACATTTCGCTTTTTTCCAGGTGAACGCAGTGCGCGGCCAGCAGCTTGGTGTTCAGCAGGCCATGGCTGGCAATGTGGGGCACCACGGGCGTGTGGTATTGCTCGCGGCAGTTATCAACTTCAAATTTGGTCTCGGCTACATGCGTATGAATCGGCACATCGAAGGCGCGGGCTAAATCGGCGCAGGCACGATCCATTTCTGGGGTGCCGGTGTACCAGGCGTGGGGCGCCACGGCGGGCTGGATCAGCGGATGACCGTTCCAGCGCTCGATGAAGCGGCGGGTGAGCACCAGGGCATCTTCATAGGTGGCGGCGTCTGGCGCGGGAAAGACGAGGACGGTTTGGCCTAACAAAGCACGCATGCCGATAACGGCCGTTTCCTCCGCAATCGCCTCTTCAAAATAGTACATGTCGGCAAATGTGGTCACGCCAGAGCGAATCATCTCAGCACAGGCGATGCGCGTGCCGAGCTTCACAAACTCCGGCGTCACAAACTCCCGCTCGACGGGCATCAGGTAGCCCAGCCAGACGTCCAGCCGCAGGTCATCGTTCAGCCCGCGAAACAACGTCATGGGGATGTGCGTGTGGGCGTTGACCAGCCCTGGCATGATGACCTGGCCGGTGCAATCTACAACTTCGGCAGCTTCAAATTCAGACGCAAGGGTTTGGGCTGAGCCAACGGCGACAATCGAATCGCCCAGAATGGCTACCGCGCCGTTTGGAATAATGTCGTACTGCTCGTTCATGGTGACAACGGTGCCGCCAGTGAGCAGAGTATCAGCTTTTTGAGGCATGTGCCCCTCCGTTTTGGTAAGCGGTTATCGGTAAACAGTAATCGGTCATCACCGATAACGGATTACCGGCTACCGATTACGGTACGCGGGATTATACCTAATTCCTGTTATAATCGGGAACCGGTAGCTGACGGTAACGAGTTGTTAACGCAGCGGTAACTCAAATACGCATTTACCCAATGACGAAGGATTTCCCACCATGCGCATGATAGATTTGATCGAAAAGAAACGAGACGGCAAAACACTTTCTACGGCCGAAATTGAGTGGTTCATTCGGGCCTATACCGACGACGAAGTGCCTGACTATCAGGTCGCCGCCCTGCTGATGGCCATCTACATTCGCGGCATGGACCGCCGCGAGACGGTGGACCTGACCCTGGCGATGGCTCACTCCGGTGACGAACTGGATTTGCACGATGTGGCTCCGTTTGTCATCGACAAACATTCCTCCGGCGGCGTGGGCGATAAGACCACGCTGGCGGTGCAGCCGCTGGTGGCCGCTTGCGGCGTGCCCGTGGGCAAGATGAGCGGTCGTGGCCTCGGTTCCAGTGGCGGCACGCTGGACAAGATGGAATCCATTCGCGGCTGGTATTTTGAGATGCCCATTGAGCAGTTCAAAAAGCAGCTAGCAGAGATTGGGCTGGTGCTGGCCGGGCAAACGGCCGTACTCGCCCCCGCCGACAAAAAGTTATACGCCCTGCGCGACGTCACCGGTACGGTCGCCAATGTGTCGCTCATTGCCGGATCGATCATGTCCAAAAAGCTGGCCGCCGGAGCCGATGCGATGGTGCTGGACGTAAAAACCGGCTCTGGCGCGTTTATGCCCACAGTGGAAGCCGCCCGCGAACTGGCCCAGGTGATGGTAGACATCGGCACGGACGCCGGGCGCAAAGTGGTGGCGCTGATTTCCGACATGAACCAGCCGCTGGGGCACGCCATCGGCAACACGCTGGAGGTGAAGGAGGCGATTGCCACGCTGCAAGGCGGCGGTCCGGCTGACTTTTGGGCCCATTGCCTGGAGGTAGCGGGGCATATGCTGCTGCTGGCGGGCAAGGCGAATAGCTTGGATCGGGCGAAGGAGTTGGTAACGGCCGTTCGCCAAAACGGTTCTGCGTTCGAGAAATTCCGGCAAATGGTGGCTGCTCAAGGTGGCGACGTGGCCCAAATCGACGATCCCAGCCTGCTGCCGCAAGCCAAATTTGTGGAGCCAATTTTGGCCCCACGCGGCGGCAGTATTGCGGCGATGGCCACGGGGGAGATTGGTTGGGCGGCAGTGCGTTTGGGCGGCGGCCGTTTTGTAAAGACGGACAAAATTGACCACGCCGTTGGCTTTGTCCTGCCTGCCAAAATTGGGGACACGTTTGTGGAAGGCGATGAGCTGGGCACCGTGCACGCCAACGACGCCGAAAAGCTAGCCCAGGCCCGCACAGAACTGCTTGCCGCCCTCACCTGGTCCGACGAACCCGTTGCGCCCCAGCCCCATTTTCATGGGACGATTCAGTAATTGGTAACTGGGTAATTACTCAATTACTGAAGTACCCAATTACTAAAATGAAAATGCGCCCGGATTGTTACTGCTAATAGTGTCCACGCCCCACTCCAGCAGGGTGGGGTAATCCCAGTAGAAACCGCCAGGGGTGCAGGCGTAGCCCGCTTTTTGGATGAGCTTGACTTCGTCCTGCGTCAGAAAGTCGGTGGCAGGACTGAGGGCGTCCAGCGGCACATCGCCAATAAGCGCCAGCGGGTCGCAAAAACGGCCGACATAAATCAAGCTTACCGTCAAATTGGGGTTCATCTGCTTCACACGGCGCAGGGCAAACTGGTCGAAGCTGATGAGTACGACCTGATCTTCCATGCCGTGCTGCTCGATGAGGTGCACTACGTGCTGGTCCAGGCGCGGTTCAAATATGGGGCCATGCTTGAGCTCGATCATCAGCGCCACACGGTCTTTGGCCCAGGCGAGAACTTCATCTAAAAGCGGCATTTTTAGCCCGGCAAACTGCGAGTCAAAGTAGCTGCCCACGTCGAGGATGCGCAAGTAGTCGGCGGTAAAATTACCAATCTGGCCGCGAATGCCGGTTTTGTACTGCAAATCGGTGTCGTGGAACAAAATGACCTGTTCGTCGGCGGTGAGCTGCACGTCCAGCTCCAACAAATCAGCCCCGCCCGCCAGACCAGCCTCAAAAGCGGGCATCGTATTTTCTGGGGCAACGTCCATGGCTCCCCGATGACCAACAAGCAGGGGACGGCCGTTTCTTTCACGTCTTAATTCGTACATCAACTACTTTCCTTGAACTACTGATTGTGCAGATTTTGGCTTCTCAGCCAGAGGTTCTGTTTAACTACTCAGCCCTTGCCCTGATCCAGGCCGCGTTACTTGCCGCCCATCACGGCCTCATAGCGCTTCACTTCTTGGACCAGCCGCTGGGGACGGCCGTTAAATTCGCGCCAGTCTAACTTTTCCAGCGTCAGCTTCCACAAAATATCGGTCAGCGCCGCATTCACCGGGGTGGGGATGCCGTGTTCCTTGCCCACTTTGGCGATGGCCCCGTTGTGGTACACTACCTCGCTTTTGCCCTTGCCTGTGGTCAGGTCAATGTGGAACGAAGGCATTTTGTCGCCACGGCCGTCGGCCACCAGCTTGGTGAGGCCCGGTTTGAGCAGGGCGCGCGGCAGTCGCTGCACAGAAAAAGCCAGCTTCGTGGCCGACACAGCCGGTAAATCAACTACTTTGTGCCCGGCTGCTTTCATCACGGCCAAGGTCTCTTTGAGCATTCGGATTTCCAGATCAAAGATGGCATCTGAGCTGTACACCAGGCCTGGTCGTCGGTTCAAAATGGCAGAGGTGGCGTTGGCAATGATATTGAGAAACGCTTTCGACCACTTCATCGACTCGTAATCTTTATGCCCTTGTGTTTCCATACCCGCATCGGCGAACAGCTTGAGCCACTGCCGGATGTCTTGCTTGGGGTGGGTCGGTGCCAGGCAAAAGCCGCCATCGGTACGCTCGGCGACCAGCTGGGTGGTTGTTTCTTTGCGGATGGGTAGGGTGAACGATCCGGAAATCACCCGCTCGGCCCCAAATTGCTTGATGAGTCCTTTTTCCACGCCAATGCCATTCTGGGTGGTGATGATCATGTTGGGTTGGGGGCAAAAGGCGATGAGCGGATCGATAGCCGATGCCAGATCGTACGCTTTCATCGTCAGGATGATGAGATCATAGTTTTGCCCATCTTTGAAGGCCTGAGCGGCGGAGGTAACGGCCGTTGGTCGGGTGACAATTCTTTTATTGCCTTCGGTCAGCTCCAGCCCGGTTTCGCCAATTAAATCCGCCATGACCTGGCGGGTGATGAGGGTGACATTGTGTTTGTGCTGCGCCAGCCGAGCGCCCAAATAGCCCCCGACCGCGCCAGCCCCATAAATCAAGATATCCATATGCTTATTCCGCTACAGATGTGGAGATTAGAGACTAGAGATTGGAGATTTTTCAATCTCTAATCTTCAATCTCCTGTTTATCATCCATCATTCAGTTAAACTGCACCCAACGTGCTGCCGATGAAAGTGTCATAGCCACGCAAAAAGTCGGGAACGGCCGTTGCCCGCTTCCCCGCCAGCTGAATTTCTTCCAAAACCAAAGCGCCATCGGCAGTGAGAACGGCCGCGCCTTCTTCATACGCGACCACAGTTCCCGGTTGTCCTGCGGGTAATCGGCCGTCCGCTACCCGCACCTTGAGAATTTTTAGCATTTCGCCCTGCCAGGTGGTGAATGCCCCTGGCCACGGTGTCATCGCCCGCACGCGGCGGTCCAGTTCGGTGCTGGTTTGCTGCCAATCAAGACGGCCGTCTTCTTTGCTAATCATCGGGGCGTAGGTAGATTTTTCATCGTCCTGTGGTGTGGCGGTGAGCCTGCCTGCCAAGATGCTGTCCAGATGTTCTTCCAGCAGGTTTGCGCCCAGGGTAGACAGCCGATCGTGGAGGGAAGCGGCCGTTTCTGTGGGCGAAATCGGTGTCGAGGCACAGGCGTACACCGCGCCCGTATCTAACCCCACATCCATCTGCATCAGGCAGATGCCAGTTTGGTCATCACCTGCCAGAATGGCATGCTGGATGGGGGCCGCGCCGCGCCAACGTGGCAGCAGCGAGGCGTGGATGTTCAGGCAGCCGTGCGGCGGCAGGTTTAGCACGTGGGGCCGCAAAATCTGCCCAAAGGCGGCCACGACAATGATGTCCGGCTGCCAATCGCGCAAGGTCTGCGCGGCTTCTTCGCTGCGCAGCGATTTGGGCTGGTAAACGGGGATATTAGCCGCTTCTGCCGTGACTTTGACGGGAGACGGCCGTAACTGCTTGCCGCGCCCAGCTGGACGATCTGGCTGGGTGACAACGCCAACCACCGTTTGTGTTTCGATTAATGTTTGCAGGACAGGCACCGCAAATTCTGGCGTGCCCATAAAAACAACCTTTGCCATAGCGGCATTCTAACCACGATCTCCTGGTTTGCAAACTTATTGACGTAATGTGTCCACACCCTTACAATGCAATCATTCACGCAAAATGGTTGGGCAAACATGCTTCGTTTGCCGGAATCAAAGCTATTGCAATTAGGAGGCAATTCTAAATGAGTGAAGATATTGATATTAGCAACGATGATATGAGCGGTATGGGACCATCCGATGATGACAAGCTGTGGGCGCTGTTGGCTTATGTGTTTTCTCCATTGATTCCAATTATTATCTTTTTGATGGAAGATAAGAAGAATCGGCCGTTTTTGAAGGCACATAACGCACAGGCACTGGCCTGGGGTTTGCTCAGTATGGTGATTGGTGCCGTATCGACACCATTGTGTGGTATTCCTGGACTGCTTATGTGGTTTGTGGCCATTTACTGGGGCTGGCAAGCTTACCAGGGCCAAGAAGTTACCATTCCCTTTATTACTGACTTTGTGAAGGGGCAGGGCTGGGCCTAAACAGCGGCTCTTTGCATTGGAAGCTGTGAATTTGTAAGTTGGCGGCCAGCCTCGACAAAGGTGTTGAGGCTGGCTTTCTTTTTGGGATGACTTTGATCAGGAGGATTTTTGATGGATGTCGCAAAAGCGTTTACCTACATCACCGAAGATGATCGCTGGATGGGCAAGATTGCCATCGGTGCCCTCATTTCGCTGGCGTCGTTTTTAATCCTGCCAGGATTTTTGCTGACGGGGTACCTGGTTGGCATTGCCCGCAACGTGATGAATGGCGTGAAACGGCCGCTTCCTGAATGGGATGACTTGGGAACTTTGTTTAAGGACGGACTCTCTATCGTAATGGCATCTGTTGTGTACACCTTGCCGTTCTGGCTGTTGATTTGCATTGCCTTTGTATCCACCATTGGTTTTGGCGGACTGAGTGAAATGACTGAAATTAGCGAAGATGCCATCGCCGCGGGTGTCATGGCTACTTACGGATTGGTAGGCTGCCTTGTTTTGATCTTCATGCTGGCGCTGTTTTTCATCAGCCCCGCCATTGTGATCCAGTACGTTCGTGAAGGCGAACTAGGTGCTTGCTTCCGCTTTGGCGAGGTTTTCACCATTGTGCGGGAAAACATGGGTGACATTTTGATTGCTGGGCTGACGCCATTTTTAGCCAGCTTCGTCATGTCGATGGTGTTTGGGGTGCTGAACATTTTTCTCTGCGTAGGAACCGTGCTGGCTTTTCTGCTGAGCTTTGTAATGACGCCGTATTTAACGGCCGTTACGGGTCATCTCTACGGGCAGATTGCGGGCAAAGTTGGCGGCAAACCACCGGAAGAGAAGTTTGCCCTGTAGTCTTTTGTGTGGTGTTGGCAAAAAAGGGAAAGAAAAAGCGGCGCATCCGAGGGTTGGTGCGCCGCTTTTTATGAGGGAAGAGGGTTTTATGAGCTAGTTGATATCGGCTTTGTCTGGAAGCGTGTCCAGAACGGCCGTAATCTTATCTGGATTTGGCTGGGGCAAAGCCATCAGCGGATAGTCGCGGGTGCCAAACTTGGTCAGTGCCGTAGCGCCCAGGCCAATAAACACGATGGCCATAGAAACCAGGCTTTCGCCAAAGACAAAGGGAATCGCGCCTAAAAAGCCAATCACAAACGTGATGGTGGCAGTGCCCAACGCTGTGGTCATTGCCTGACTGCGGTTTTTAATGTTCAGCCGCTGGGCCAGAAATTCACCTACCACATTGCCCACGCTAAACCAGCCAAGGAAGCCAGCCGCCATCAGCGCCAATACCATCACAAACATGATGGGGAAGCCGAGTAACCCCAGGCCGCAGGCCAGAATAAGAACGGCCGATACCAACCCAAAGATCACCAGCACAAACGGCATTGAGAAGGAGGTGAGCATACCCACGGCCCCGCTAGCCAGCGGCTTTTTGCGTAGTGCATCCTCAATGCGCATCATGGGCTGCGGGAAGAATGAAGCCGCGGCAAAGGCTAACAGCGCAAACACCAGGCTGCGCACAATGGCCGCAGCCGTTCCGCCTACGAATTGGCCCAAGGGTGACGGCCGTTCTACTTCAACCGTCGGCGGCGGGGCAAAATTGACAGAAGCTGTCAATTCGTTCACAAAGTTAGACACGCCAGCTGGCAGGACTACATCCATGTCGATGCAGCTCAAGCTGCTGGCACCTTCACCAGCACTGGCTCCGTTGAACAGCACACAATCTCCACTGAGGACGGCCGTATCGGCAATTTCTAGATCGCCGTTAAACAAAACCACATCCCCATCAACGGTTCCGGCAATTGTGGCATTTCCATTAAAGAGGACAATATCACCTTTGACGTGGCCACCCTCGGCCAGTTCAAGGTTTTCATCAAACAATACGATATCGTCGTAAACGACATCCCCATCGCCAACCACACGTTGGGCCAGCGGGGCTGCCAGCACGGCACCCGTAGGAATGAGCAGCAGCACCAGGGCAAGAAGAAGTAATAGTCGGCGTTGCGTCTTATGACGTTGCATACTTAATTGTTACCTCGCATAGAAACGGCCGTTGGTTGGCTTACCAACTGTTGGTAAACACCATTCCAGACAAAAACAATCCCGGCCAAAACCAACAACCAGCCTAAAATAGCTGGCTGCTGGGTAATTAACTCACCCAACCCCTTAAACAAAGCGCCAGCCACCACACCAATCAAGCGTACGGCTTCGGTCAGCATTCGCTGTACGCCTGCCACAAAGGACGGCTCACTGAGCAGGGGCACAACCGTGTTGGCAGCCCACACGACCACTAAAATCGGCAAGATACCGCTTAGCAGCAGCAGCACATAAATCACGCTAATTGCCCACAGTCGCGCCTGCCGATTTGGCAGCCGGGCCACGGTGCGCTGGGTGAAATCTGCTGCTGGGCTAAGCATAGGCGTTTGCCGAAACAGCGTGTCGATGGCCAAAATGGCGTGCCACTCCTGGCGGCATTCAGGACACGCGCGCAGGTGAGATTCCAGCTCGGCATGTTGCTCCGCTGCAAGCTCACCATCGAGCGCGTCCATCATCAACAAGTGATATCTTTCATGTTCCATAATTGACTCCATTGTTTCCAATTTTGTGTATGCGAGCTTGTTTGCCGCACCGCCAGCCGAAACAACCTGCTGGCGTTATTCAATCTCATGTTAAGAGAGGCTCATCCCATCAGCTTCGGGAAATAGCCCGGCCGCAACACTAATTTCGGCCAGCTGTTTGCGAGCCCGAAAAAGGCGCGACTTAATGGCGCTGACGGTGGTGTCCATCATTTCAGCAATTTCTTCATAAGAAAGCTCGTGCCAGTAACGCAGCACAACCGCTTCTCGGTATTCTGGGGCCAGCTCGGCTAGTAAAGATTGCACCATTTCCTGCTGCTCGTTTTGTACCAACTGCGGTTCTGGTGCAGCCGACTTTTCCGACATTAACGACGGATGCGGCGGTAGCGGTTCATCAATAGAAAGCAAAATGGCGCGCCGCTTCCGGATCAGGTCAATGCAATAGTTGGAGGTGATGGAGAGCAGCCAGGTGCTAAATTTGTGGTTTGGATTGTAGCTGTCCAACCGTGTGTAGGCGCGGATAAACGCTTCTTGGGCTGCTTCTTCAGCCTCTCCAGAATTATTCAGCATACGATAGGCCAAGTTGTACACAGGACCTTGATATGCTTCTATGATTTTGCCAAAGGCAACCTTATCGCCCCGCCGAGCCTGGTCGAGCCAGACTTGCTCTTCGTCCACTTTTTTCTCCTGCCGCGCATGGCGCGTGTCACTACGCAGTATAGCAGGAAAAGTTTCGTTTGCTCTAGCGTGTCCGCTAGCTTGCCCGGCGGCAAATAGGTCGTTACTTTTTATCGTCATGCTTGACAATGCTGAACCCTCTTTTATAATCGAAAGTGCTACAATTCAATAGGCAATACGTCGATTGGGACGAGTAGTTGCACAATTTGTGCTAGAGAGTGATGGTTAAATAGTTTTTAATGTCTATTTAGCTGAAAACCATCATCACAAAGCGGCAGCGAAAACCCCCCAAGAGTGATTTTCTGAACGGTCGGGCAAACTTTATTGTTTGCCTATTTAGGGGCAGACCCTTCGGTCTGCCCCCCATATTCTTACTAAGGAAATCCGGCTGGCCCCGTTAACGGCCGTTACGAGGGTAATCCGTAATCAGTTATCTGTAGTCGGTAAAACCACCGATTACTGTTCACCAATTACCGGTTACCAAATTTGGGTGGAACCGCGACGCCATCGCCCCAAACAGGGTGGTGGCGTTTTTTATTTGGGAAGAGTGGAGACTGGGGATTAGAAATTGGTTCAAATCTCTAGCCTAAAAATATTTGGAGGATTTTAGAACGATGTCACAAGAAAACGGCGTCCCGTACGTCGAATCAGATTTATACAAAATTCGGCACTCGGCCGCTCATGTGTTGGCTGAGGCCGTACTTTCGTTTTACCCGGAGGCAAAGTTGGCTATCGGCCCTCCCATTGAGGACGGCTTTTACTACGATTTTGACTTGGGCAAAGACGAAAAGGGCAAACCCAAGACCTTCTCGCCGGAAGATATTGAACGAATTGAAGAGAAGCTGAAGGAACTACTCAAGCAAAACGCCAAATTTGAGCGCTCCTCAATGACCATTGCCGAAGCCAAGCAGTTTTTTGCTGGCCAACCGTACAAGCTGGAGCTAATTGATGAGCTGGCCGCAGGCAAGGTTGATGAAAACGGCGAACCGCTGAGTGAGCCAGTCAGCGAAGTGGGTATTTACACGCAGCGCGATTTTGTGGACCTTTGTCGTGGACCGCACGTGGGTTTTACCAAGCAGATCAAAGCAAACGCGGTGAAGTTGCTGCGTACCGGTGGTGCTTACTGGCGTGGTGATGAAAAACGGCCGCAATTGCAGCGCATCTATGGCACGGCCTGGGAAAACCGGGTTGAGCTGGAAGAATATTTGAAGCTGCTCGAAGAAGCCAAAGCACGCGATCATCGGCGGTTGGGCAAGCAGTTAGGGCTGTTCCACATTTCCCAGCTGGTTGGCTCTGGCTTGCCATTGTGGCTGCCCAAAGGTGCCGTGCTGCGTGAGAACCTGGAAGGCTTCTTGCGCCAGGCCCAGTTGGAGCGCGGCTATCTGCCGGTGATCACGCCGCACATTGGCAAGCTGGATTTGTACATCACCAGCGGTCATTATCCTTACTACAAAGACAGCCAATACACGCCTATCGACGTGGACGATGAGAAGTTCATGCTCAAGCCGATGAACTGCCCGCACCACATCGAGATTTACAAGAGCGAGCCGCGTAGCTATCGTGATTTGCCTTTGCGGTTGGCAGAGTTTGGCACGGTGTACCGCTACGAACAGAGCGGCGAGCTGAACGGCCTGACGCGCGTGCGCGGCTTTACGGTGGACGATTCCCATCTGTTTGTAACGCCGGATCAGTTGGAAGAAGAGTTCATCGGTGTGGTGGATTTGATCCAGTATGTGTTTAATACGATGGGCTTTCATGATTTCCGGGCGCGGCTGGGCACGAACGATCCGAACAGCGACAAATATGCCGGTGCGCCCGAGATGTGGCAGCGCGGCATTGCGGCCATCAAGCAAGCGGCCGACAAAGTGGGCATGCGCTACACGGTGGAAGAAGGCGAAGCGGCCTTTTATGGCCCCAAGCTGGACTTCATTTTCCGCGATGTGCTGAAGCGGGAATGGCAGCTGGGCACGGTGCAGGTGGACTTTTTGCTGCCGGAGCGCTTTGATCTGGAGTACACCGGCGAAGATGGCCAGAAGCACCGCCCGGTGATGATTCATCGTGCGCCATTTGGCAGCATGGAGCGTTTTGTGGGTATTTTGATTGAGCATTTCAACGGCGCATTCCCGCTGTGGCTGGCGCCGGTGCAGGCCGTGATGGTGCCGATTACGGACCGTCATATTCCGTATGCCAACAAGGTGGCGGCGGAACTACGGGCTTCCGGTATGCGCGTTGCGGTAGATGCCAGCGGCAACCGAATGAACGCCAAAATTCGGGATGCCCAGCTGCAAAAGGTGCCATACATGCTCGTTGTTGGCGACAAGGAAGAAGAATACAACGCCGTTGCCGTACGCACGCGCGAAAATGAGAATCGTGGCGCGATTTCTGTAGCTGACTTCAAAGCGCAGGCAACTACCCTCATCACTACCAAGTCGATGGAGTTATGAGCAGCCGTTACCAGTAAGCAGTGTTCGGTAATCAGTTAACAGTGAGGCCGCTCGAAAGAGCGGTCTTTTTTTGTTTTAGTGGATAGTGGTTGGTGGCTAGTACAAAACTAGCCACTAACCACCAGCCGCTATCGGAGAAAATCTTATGTTTGAACAGGAAAATTACGAACAATCCCACTTGTACAAGCTGCGGCATACGGCCGCTCACGTTTTGGCGCAGGCGGTGCTGGAACTGTACCCGCAGGCGAAGCTGGGCATCGGCCCACCGATTGCCGACGGGTTTTATTATGATTTTGATTTGGGGGTGGATGAGGGAAACGGCCGTTCCCAATCCTTTCACCCCGATGACTTGCCCAAGTTGGAAAAGCGGATGCGCCAAATTATTGCAGGCAGCTACTCGCTCAACTACCGGCAGGTATCGGAAGCTGAAGCCCGCCAGCAGTTTGCTGACCAGCCATACAAGCTGGAGCTAATTGATGATCTAGCCGCAAGAGATGAGCCGATTAGCATTTACCAGCACGACAGCTTTGTTGATCTGTGCCGGGGGCCGCATGTGGTACACACGGGCAAAATTCTTGCCGATGGACTGAGGCTGATGAGTATTGCTGGGGCTTATTGGCGTGGGGATGAAAAACGGCCGCAGCTACAACGCATTTACGGCACGGCCTGGCCTAGCAAAAAAGAGCTCCAAGAACATCTGGCTATGCTCGAAGAAGCGCGAAAGCGGGATCACCGGCAGCTGGGGCGTGAGCTGGAAATCTTCATTTTGGATGAAGATATAGGCCCTGGCCTGCCGCTGTGGCTGCCCAATGGGAACATTTTGCGCGAGGAGGTAGAAAAGTTGGCCCATGAGATGGAAGATAAAGTTAGCTACCAGCGAGTTTCCACGCCGCATATTGCCAAGGATTCGCTTTATCTGCAAAGTGGCCATCTGCCTTACTACGAAGAAGATATGTACCCGCCCATGGAGCGAGAAGGCAACCGTTATTACCTCAAGCCGATGAACTGCCCCTTCCACCACAAAATCTACGCCAGCAAGCCGCGCAGCTACCGTGACCTGCCACTGCGCCTGAGCGAATATGGTATGGTCTACCGTTATGAACAGAGCGGCACGCTGATGGGCCTGCTGCGCGTGCGCGGCCTCCAGCAAAACGACGCCCACATTTACTGCGCTGAAAGCCAACTCGAAGCCGAATTTATGGGCGTCGTCGATTTGTATCGCAGCTATTTCGAGCTGTTTGGCATTGAAAAATACGTTATGCGCCTGAGCAAGCACAGCCCGGAGAAGCTGGGGGTGAAGTACGTGGACAACGGTCCGATGTGGCTGAAGGCGGAGCACATCATCCGTGACGTGATGCTAAAGAACAATGTGCCCTTTGTGGAAGCTGAAGACGAAGCCGCCTTTTACGGCCCCAAAATTGACGTGCAGATTTGGAGCGCCATCGGGCGGGAATTCTCGCTGGCGACGAACCAGCTGGACTTTGGTGTGCCGCCCCGTTTTGGCCTTACGTTTACGAACCAGCATGGCGAACTGGAAACGCCATGGTGTATTCATCGCGCGCCGTTGGGCGCCCACGAACGGTTCATCGGCTTTTTAATTGAGCATTATGCGGGCAACTTCCCGCTGTGGTTGGCACCAGAGCAGGTACGAGTCATCCCCATCACGGATGAACAAAACGGGTATGCCCAACAGGTAGCCGCCCAGCTAAAGGCCAGCGGGGTGCGGGTTCAAGCTGTGCTGGATGGCGACCGGATGCAAGCCAAAATCCGCGCCGCGCAGCAGATGCGGGTGCCGTACATGCTGGTTGTGGGCGAGCGGGAAGCGGCGGCGGGCACGGTGTCGCTGCGCAAGCGGGGTGGCTCGCGGCAAAATGGGCTGTCTCTGGCTGAATTTGACTCACTCATTCGGGAGAAAATTGCCTCCCGCGCTGCCAATTTGTAGCTTATGGCAAGGTTGGGGGCAGCTTGA
The DNA here is from genome assembly GCA_020634435.1 of Ardenticatenaceae bacterium. Taxonomy (GTDB): domain Bacteria; phylum Chloroflexota; class Anaerolineae; order Promineifilales; family Promineifilaceae; genus Leptofilum. The sequence continues at coordinate 960,864 of JACKBS010000005.1, forward strand.
GCGGCAGCTGGCGCAGGCGGATGCCCGTGGCGGCAAAGATGGCGTTGGCGATGGCAGCGGGTGTTGGGTTTTGTGACGCTTCGCCCGCGCCCAGAAACGGCGCATTGGGTCGATTGATGATCACGGTTTCGATGCGTGGCACGCTGGGGAAGCGCAAAACCGGATAGCTGTCCCAATCCTGGCTAAGGATGCCGGTTTCGTTGAAGATGACGGCTTCGGCCAGGGTCCAGCTGGCGGCCTGGATAAAACCACCTTCGAGCTGGTTACTCAGACCATCGGGGTTGACCACCTGCCCGGCGTCGGCAGCGATAACAGCACGGTCAAGATGGATTTCTCTGCTGGCGGGATCAACGTGGAGATCGACGACAACGGCCGTATAACACTGCCCATTTTTGTACTGGGCAAACGCAAATCCTTGACCATGATGGTTGTTAGACGGCCGTTTCCCACCCTGCCAGTTCGCCTTTTTTGCTGCTGCTTCAATCACCGCCCTGGCCCGCTCGTCCTCTAGCTGGCTCAGTCGAAACTGTACCGGGTCGATGCCTGCGGCCGCCGCCAATTCATCCATGAACGATTCGATGGCAAAAACATTGGCATATGCCCCCAGGCTGCGCATGGACGAGGTACGCAGGGGCGAATTTGGCACAAAATGGCTGACGATGCGCCGCTGGGGAAAGTTATAGAGCGGATCGGCATTGCGGTAACCGCCAAAGTGGGTGCCCAGCAGGTTACGTGGCTGATGGGGTGCGTACGGCCGTTCCAAATGCCACGCCGCCACAAAGCCCGATTCCCCTTCGGCTCCGGGGCGGGGCCGGTTGGTGTGGGGATAGCTCCAGACGTCGTGATGCCAGTCGAAGATACGGCCGTTCTCATCCAGGCTGGCTTGCAGCTTCATGGCCATGGCCGGGCCGTAGGGTTCCCAGCCGTGCTCGTCCTCGCGGGTCCATTTGAGCAAAACGGGGCGACCGGGGATGGCGCGGGCCAACAATGTAGCGTCCAACGCGGCGTCTTCCGCGCCGTTGTGGCCGTAACAGCCTGCATTCTCGCTGTGAATGACCTGCACCGCTTCGGGTGTCATTTGCCAGAATTGGGCCAGCGTTTTTTGCAACGTAAAAACCCCTTGAGAGTGGCTCCAAACAGTGAGTTTGCCATCGTCAAAGTGGGCGACGGCTGCTGATGGTCCCAGCGAACCGTGCATGTGATACGGCCGTAAATAAGTCGCCTGCAACGTTTGGGCGGCATCTGCTGGGGTTTGAATGGGAGGAATGGGGCCAGCAACGACCGTTCCATCAATCACCTGGTTGGATTCAGTGGGCTGGCCGAGTAAATGCTCAAAGATAGTTTCTGAAGTGGGCAGAGTGGTCTCGTTGTGCCAGACGGCCGCTGCGCGCAGCGCGGCTTGGGCACGGATGGCCTGATCTTCCTGCTCGGCGACCACACCGACAAAGCTGCCGTCGCGCACCACTGCCAGCACGCCTGGTATTTGCCGAACGGCCGTATCATCCAAAGCAACCAATCGCGCCGCATAAGCCGGGGGGCGCACGATACGGCCATGAACCATGCCCGGCAGCGCCAAATCTTGCACGTAGCTGGGCTGCCCGGTCACCTTGGCCTGCAAATCCAGCCGCTGGGCCGCCTGCCCAATGAGTTGGTAGGTGGCCCAGCTTTTGGGCGCAATGGTGCCGGTCACGGAGCGCCCAAAACGCTGCCCACCCATGAGCTGCCAGTATGTTACCTGCCGCCCGGTGTTCGGGTCAGTGATGGTGCCATCGTGAATTTGTAGTTGGTCGCGCGATTGCGCTTCCAACTCTTCAAATGCCAGGGCAAGCAGGTGATGGCGTGCTTCGGCGGCGGCGATGCGCAGGGCCATGCCGCTGGTTTGGATGGACATGCTTCCCGCCGTCGTGCCCTCGTCTGGCGTTTGGCGCGTGTCGCCGCTGACCACCGTGATGCGCTCCAGGGCAACATCCAGTTCTTCGGCGGCAATTTGGGCAACGGCCGTACGAATCCCCTGCCCCAACTCCACCTTGCCGCTAAAAATTGTGATGGTTTCCTGAGGATCGATGCGAATCCAGGCGTCTAGCTCTGGGGCTTGTTGCAAGGAATGGGGCAGTGTTCCTTTGTTAGCTATGGGCAAATCGTTCGCTTCGATCACCTCATAAATTGGCCAGTCAGCAGGCTGTCCAATGCGCAGCTTAATGGCCCGGCGTACGCGCTCGTAGACGCCGCAGCGGCAAATGTTATCGTGCAGCGCCTCGCGGATTTCCTCATCGCTGGGATGGCGCACCCGGTTTAACAACCCTTGCGCCGCAATGATCATTCCGGCAGCGCAATAGCCGCACTGGATGGCTTGCTCCTCGATAAATGCTTCCTGCAAGGGATGCAGGGCATCAGCCGTCCCCAATCCTTCTATAGTCACGATGGGAAGACCGGCCACCTGCTTGATGGGAATCTGGCAGGATGCTGTGGCCACGCCGTCAATCAGCACCTTGCACGCGCCGCACTGTTCCAGGCCGCAGCCAAACTTGGGGCCTTTTAGCCCCAAATCGTTGCGCAAGACGGTGAGCAGGGGTGTCTCAGGATCGGCCGTTACGGCAAAAGTTTTGTTGTTTACCAGGAGGGAGATTGTTTGTGCCATGCGGCCATTTTACCACAGCCTGGGTGGGGCAATCTCAAAAAATCTCTGTGTACTCTGTGGCAAAACGCTAGTTGATGGGGAGTTTAAACGTGAAGGTGCTGCCGACGTTTTCTTCGCTCTGTACGGTGATCTCGCCGTCGTGGGCTTCGATCAGGCTCTTGACGATGGCCAGCCCCAAGCCGGTGCCGATGGCCAGATGGCGATGACCCTTTACGCGGCTGTAGCGGTCGAAGATGGTAGGCAGTTCATCGGCGGGAATGCCGTAGCCATTGTCTGTTACTTCAAAGATAGCGAAACGGCCGTTTACTTCCGTCTTCACCGAGACAAGGCCACCTTCTGGCGTGTACTTGAGCGCGTTGGAGATCAGGTTCAGAATCACACGGCGAATCTTGCTCATATCCGCCTTCACCATAATCGGCGATGGAATCTGATCGTAGTTGAGGGTGATGTTCTTTTCCAGCGCCTGGGTTTCGAGAGATTCTGTCGTGTTTTTCACCAGCAGCGCCAGATCAAAGCTGGAGGTTTCTAGCAAAATGGGCACGCCAGATTGCAGCTTTTCCAGTTCCAGAATGTTGTTCACGATTTCCAAAAGCGTGTCCTGGCTGTTCAAAATCACCTTGGCGATTTTTGTCTGCTGCTCACGCGTCAATTCACGGTCGCGCAAAATGCTGCCATAGCCGCGAATGCTGGTGAGCGGTGTGCGCATGTCATGAGTCAGCACGGCCAGGAAGGAATCTTTCTCTTTGTGCAGCGCTTCCAGCATATGGTTGGCGTCGGCCAAGGCCTGGGTACGCAGCGTCACCATCTCTTCCAGCTTCTCCATCTGCTTTTTGGCATTGTTCACTGTTACCCGGAAGGAGTACGCTGATAAGATGATGGGCAGTACAAATATGGCCAATCCCAGCAGACCAAATTGAACGACGGCCAGGGTAATCAACCCCCCGCCGATGCTCATTACCAAAACGTTCATGGGGATGGCCCAGCGGTTCTCGCGCCACACTTCTTTGGGCTTTACGCCATTAGCCAGACAAATGATGATAGCCAGCAACCAAAAATTGACCTGATCACCAATGGTAGCGCCAATAAACCACGGGATGGCGTCGAGTACAAAATTGCCAGTTCCGATGAGTTGCCGGACAAACACAAAAACGACGCCAGCGATAAATATTGAAATCGCGTGGATGCCGCTGTTAACGCCTAACCGTTCCCATTCATGATGCCAATCCCGGTTTTTGGGCCGAAGGCTGAGCAACCACAGCCCTAATTCGGCAATGGCCGCGGCCATACCGGCGGCCACCGGCCCATACAGGCCAGCAACGGCAAAGCTAATGGCGCCACTAACCGAAACGCTAACGTTGCCGCCCACCAGATAGGTCATGGTGCTTTGGGTGGCGATAGCAAAGAACAACAGGAGAAGGAGGATGGACGGATTTTCGTACTGGGGGAATAAAATGAGGCCCCCGACTACGATGACGAGACCTAACAATGACAAGACAGCAGAGTAAAGCTGGCGTGTATTGCTCGCGGTTACCTGCCGTGCGGGAACTTCTCTCTCGTCTGTTTCATCAAGTGCAGCGCTCATTTCCCGCTAACTGTAAATGATTTTGGTATTGATAGACATAGGAAAAAGAGGGGGCTAAGGTAGTACTGGGATAAAGAAAGGGTGAAACAAATTATTTTATGAATGGATTGGGTGAGTTTTACGGCCGTATGCCCCAATTTATGCCCTGGTCCAATGGACAGGTGCTACAATTACTGGTACAACTATAATTAGTTTGATAGTTGTTTTGTTTAAAATAAAAGGAGCAAAAACCGATGAGAAATCTGACGGCTATGATTAATGAATGGTTTCCCGCAGAAGAAGCGAACGCCCACTGCGACGGTCCTTGCGGGGTTTACGATCCAGCTGACGCACGTATCAAAGCCGAAGCTGTGCTTTCGATGACAAAAAAGATTCTGGCCCTGTCGCCGCCCGCAGATGGGGATGCCAAAGCGTGGGCTTCTTACCTGAACACCATGTCTCGCTACATTGCTATTAAGGAAGAACAGGCCCAAAAAGCCAAGCACGAACTGCTCGTTTTGTGGACCGACTATTTCAAGCCGGTTCATCTGGAAAAATACCCCGACCTGCACACAACTTTCTGGCATGCAGCCAAACTGTGCTCCTCCTGCAAGGTGGAAGTTAACCTGGAGCATGCGCAAGAGCTGATGGCTACGGTAGAGGAGATTCACAAAATCTTCTGGGCTACCAAGGGCCGCGATGTTGAGTATTACACCGCCAGCTAATGGCATTTGACGAGTGACATGCAACGCCGACTGTCTGACTAGACAGTCGGCGTTTTTTCTATGGATGAACGACAAGCCACTGCCAGTTGCCTCTATTTTTAGCTACGCCCGGCTGCTTTGGCCACGCTGGCAGCGCCGCCGGGTGCACGGCCGTTCCATGGAACCCACTCTCCCCGACGGCACTACTGTTCTGCTGGATACGGCCGCTTATCGCCACGCCGATCCACAGGCCGGCGACATCGCGCTAGCCCAGCATCCCTACGAGCCAAACAACAAGATGATCAAGCGCATAACGGCCGTTACCGAAGACGGCCGTTATTTTTTACGGGGCGATAATCCCAATGCGACTGAAACGACTGACAGTCGCAGTTTTGGTACTGTGCCACGCAGTCATATTTTGGCCAGGATCACCTATCGTTTCTCCTGATTTTCCACCTGAAATAGAGCTGTAAAAGCGGCCGTTTTCCCCATCTGTAAAAAGAATTGACAAAGCAGTTTAGTGTGGCTAGAATGAACCCATTGACCCTCCCGTCAATTAACAATTGGAAATCGACCACCATTCTCGTTTGGGTTGGGAAACAGTCAAAAAAGCCAATCCTGCATCCCGTAATTGGCCGCTAGAACCACCGGGTTGATTTCTCAAAAAAACGGCCGATTACATACCAACAAAACCTTCTGTTTAAGCAAGGAGAGATTTATGACTCATATAGTGACCCGTTTATGTTTGCGCGACACGGCTTGCGTAGATGTATGTCCGGTAGAATGTATGGTCTTGGGGAAGCCCGAAGAGCAATGGCCCTGGCTGTACATCGATCCCGACACTTGCATCGACTGCGGCGCTTGTGTTCCCGAATGCCCCTACGAAGCTATCTTCCCAGAAGAAGAAGTTCCGTTCGATTATGAAGCTGCTGCTGGTGTTTGGATTGCCAACACCAAGGCGCTTTTGCCTGACGGCGCTCCTTTGTCCGGTGAAGTAGATGGCCATCAGGTTAACGTGAAGAATGCCAAGCAACTTTCTGGCGGCGAAATTTTGGACCTCACTGAAGACATTCCCTTTAACTACGATTTCTACTCTGAAGGACCAGGCTACGACGCCCTCGATTAATTTTAATGAGTAAGACCTGCTGCAATTACAGCAGGTCTTTCTTTTAAAAAGCCGAATTAGCTTTCTGGCGCGTAATTGCAAAGGAGCTGATTCGGTTTTTTTGTCTTTTCGATATTTGAGACGAGGTAATTATGAGCGACTACCGTGTGGAAAAAGATTCTTTAGGCGAAGTGCATGTTCCTGCTAACGCCTATTGGGGAGCGCAAACGCAGCGAGCCATTCTAAACTTCCCCATCACTGGCCTCAAACCGTACCCGGCTTTTGTCTGGTCGATGGCCGTCATTAAGCGTGCTGCCGCAGAAGTAAATGCTGATCTGGGCTTGTTCAAGGACAAAGAGGTTGGCGACAAGACTGTTTCTGGTGATGCTATGGCGCAGGCGATCATGATGGCGGCTGATGAAGTGCTAGACGGCCGTTTTGCCGATCAATTCGTCGTAGACCCTATTCAGGCCGGGGCTGGCACCAGCCACAATATGAACATCAACGAGGTAATCTCTAATCGCGCCAACGAGCACCTGGGATATGGCCTGGGTGTCGCCCCCAAGCCCGTGAACCCCAACGACCATGTCAACATGGCTCAATCCACCAACGACACCATCCCGACGGCCATTCGCCTCGGCTGCTTGTGGCGGCTGGATGAACTGCTGGCCACGCTGCAAAATCTGGCTGATTCCTTCCATGCCAAAGCAGTTGATTTTGATGATGTGTTAAAAAGCGGCCGTACGCATTTGCAAGATGCGGTGCCGGTGCGTTTGGGCCAGGAATTTGGCGCTTATGCCCGCGCCGTCGAGCGCGATCGGGAAAAAATCGCCCAGGCTGGCGAAGGACTGCGCCGTTTGGGCATCGGTGGTACGGCCACCGGCACGGGGCTAAATGCCCACACCGAGTACCATCGCCGTATGGTGGCTACCCTTGGCCGCCTGACCGGACTGGAACTGTACGAATCGGACAATTTGTTTGAGTCGATGCAAAGCATGGCCGATGCGGTTCACTTTAGCGGTGCGCTGCGCACGCTGGCACAGGACCTCACCCGCATTGCCAACGATTTCCGCCTCCTTTCCTCCGGTCCCAGCACCGGGCTGGACGAGATTCGCCTGCCTGCCGTGCAGCCGGGTTCATCCATCATGCCCGGCAAGGTAAACCCGGTGTTGGCCGAGATGCTAAACATGGCTATGTTCCAGGTAATGGGCAACGACCTGACCGTGATGATGAGCGGCCAGGCGGGCCAGTTGGAACTGAATGTGATGATGCCCATCATCGCCTACAACCTGTTCCAAAGCATGGACGTGATTATCAACGCGGTGAATGCGTTCAATGAAAAATGCGTGGTAGGCTTGAAGTCCAATCCAGAAAAAGCCACCGGCTGGCTGGCCAAGAATGCCATTCTCGTCACGGCGCTGAATCCAGTGATTGGTTACTTGAAGGGTGCCGAAGTGGCCAAGGAAGCGATGGCTACCAACCGCACCGTGCGCGAAGTGGTGATCGAGAAGGGTTACCTGGACGCAGAAGAGGCCGACCGTTTGCTGAACGTTCGGGCCCTCACGGATGGTGGCATTCAGAAGTAACAGATTTTTCGTTCAATTGATGAAAGGGTCGCAAATACAGCGGCCCTTTTATTTTCCCTTGTGACCAATGCTAACGATTGAACGGCCGTTGCTCGAAGAACTCCTCAACCATTTGCAGGCGTGTTATCCGCAGGAAGGATGTGGGCTGCTGGCTGGTAATGAGGCGACGGGGGTGGTAACGGCCGTTTACCCCATCGAAAACAGCCTGCATAGCCCAACGGCATACCGGATGGACCCTACCCAACAAGTCCAGGCGATGCTGTCGTTGGAAGAGCGTGGCTGGCAGATGCTGGCCATTTACCACTCCCATCCCCAAGGTCCAGAACTCCCCTCTGCTACGGATGTGGTCCTGGCAATGTACCCGGACGCGCTTCACGTCATTGTGTCGCTGCAAGACCGTGCCGCGCCTATGGTGCGAACTTTTCGCATTGTTGGGCAAGATGTTGTTGAGCAATCAATGAGGGTTGTGCAACCATCTGATGAAAATTGTGTTTAATACGGGTGTAACAAAACAAAGCGGGTTTTCCGCCGGAAGAGTAAAAATCGAGCAGAGGGGCAAAGAAAATCCTACTATTTCTAAACTGAAGGACTGTTTCTGGATCCCCACAAAAAGTTTAAAATTCAGGAAACAGTTCAGCCGAAACGCAAGGCTCTCTTTAACGGTAAAAGCGTTGTGGCGCAAGCCTCATCTCTGCGAATCTCTGTCTGACAACAAGATACCGAATTAGAAAATACGGAGAGGAACAAAACAGATGATAATTTTTTATTTTCTCATAGCGGCAGTTATTGGTTATCTGTGCGGGGCTATTCCGTTTGGCTACCTTTACGTACGCCTGGTGAAGGGAGAAGACATCCGCACCATTGGCAGCGGCCGTACCGGCGGAACCAACTCTTTGCGGGCCGCTGGTCTGGGGGTTGGGCTGGCCACCTCCTTTAGCGATGTAGGTAAAGGTGCCCTGGGCATTATTTTGTCTCGCTGGTTGCTGGCCAACCAGGTGGCTCCAGATATATTGCCCTGGATGCTGGCGACGGCTGGTGTCATGTCGGTGATTGGGCATAACTGGTCTGTGTTTATGGGCTGGCGCGGCGGCGCGGGTACAGGGCCAAATGTGGGCTGGGGTACGGCGCTGTGGTGGCCTATGCTGCCTATCGCCATTGTGGTGATGGTCGGTATGTTGCTAGGCATTGGCATGGCTTCCGTGGCATCGCTGACAATGGGGGCCATTATCGCCGTGGTTTTCCTGATTTTGTATCTTGCGGGCGTATCCCCGTTTGATGGCACCCTGGCTTATGTCGTTGGGGGGCTGGTGGCATTTGCCATTGTGGCCTGGGCGCTGCGGCCCAACATCAAGCGGCTGCTCAACGGCACCGAGCGGGTAGTCGGCCCTCGTGCGCGTCGCCTTAAACGAATGCAAGAAGCGAAGAATGATAATTAAGTAATTGGGTAATTCGGTAATTTTTATTGAAACTACCGAATTACCCAATTACCTCCCTTTTATCCCCCACCTTTTGTCAAAACTTCATAGTGCATTAAACCCATCGCATCGATCTGCACGTTGTTGACGCTGTTGACGGAGATGGCGATGCGTGGCTCTTGCAGCAGGTCCAGCGTGGGAAAATCCTGCGCCCAAAGCTGCTGAATGTCGCCATAGATGGCCAGGCGAACGGCCGGATCGGTTTCCTCATCGGCGGCCTGGATGAAGGCGGTCATGGTAGCGCTTTCGTAGTTGGGGCAGAAAGTGGCGCTGGTGACAAAGATGTCGGTCCAGGCGCTGGGGTCGGGGTAATCTACGGGACGGCCAGGGCTGGGCCAACCCAGCAGGTAGACGGGCAGGTTGCATTCACCCACCTGGCCGATAAATTGTTCGAATGGGGCACCCGTCAGCGTGACCTGAAAGACGCCAGTTTCTTCGAGCTGGCTTTGCAGGGCGGCGGCATAGGCGGCTTCTACGGGACTGTAACGGCCGTCATCCACATACCACAGCTCAATTTCTAACGGCACCGTCTGGCTGTACCCCTCTTCCAGCAAGAGCGAGCGAGCCAGCGGCAGGTTCCGCTGCGGCAGTACGGGCAGATGGCCCGGCACTGTATCGGGGATGGGGCTGTAGAGCGGCAAACGACTGCCGCTAAAGACGCCGCTGGCCAACGCGTTGCGGTCTACCGAAAGGGCAAACGCCTGGCGCACTTTGGCGCTGTCCCACGGTTCCTGCTCCTCATTAAAAACGATGTAGCTTTTGAACGCTGCGGGACCCGTCCACCCTTTGTAGTCGGGCAGACCGTCGCTGTTGCTGTCGGTGGTTTGCAGGGCGGTGAAGTCGCTGTAGGGTAGACCTGTCCAGGCAATGTCGATGGATTGGAATTCTTCGAGAGAGCGGCGCATAACGGCCGTATCGTTCTGAAAACGAATCAAAATATTCTCAAACGCCGGGGTGGGGCGACCGGGCCATTCCGGGTTGGCGCGCAGGCGCATCTGCTCGCCCGGCGTCCAGCTGACGATGGTGTAGGGGCCTAGCCCCCCGCAACTGCTCAAATCGTCCTGAACTTCGCTGTAGCACTCGTTGCTGATGGGGAAGTAGGGCGGTGTGGCCAGCAGGCTGTAGAAAGTGGCGTCTGGCTCTTGTAAGACAAATTTTACCGTGAATTGATCAATGACCTGCACGGCATCTTCATCGGCAAAACCGTCGTCGTTGCTGTCTTTTAGGTAGCCATTGACCCAAAAGTTGCCCAGGCTGCGTGCCCGATCGATGGACCATTTCACATCTTCAGCGGTGAACTCGCTGCCATCGGGGAAGCTGAGCCCGCGCCGCAGAGAGATGGTGTATTCCAGCTTGTTTTCCGAAATAATGGGCGGACTGCTGGCCAGCAGTGGCTCTAGCGTATTGTCGGCGGTAAAGCCGTACAGGCCGCTCATCGTGTTGATTTTGAGTTCCCAACTGGTGAGGTTGGAGAAGCGTGCCGCCGGGTCCATATCGCTAGGATTGCCGACCACGCCAATGACCATCTCGTTGGGTGAGGCGACCACGCGGGGTTCGCCTGGGGTGAGCGTGTCGGAGGGCAGCAGCCAGGCGACGGTGAGGCGGTCAATATTGCCAGCGGTTTTTACGGCCGTAATTGCCTCATTCAACCGGTCCACCAGCTTGGTGTTGCTGGCGGATACGGCGATGCCGTATGCTTTCTGGCTGATCCACGCCTCGCGGCCGTTGCCACCGACCACCTTGAGCTGATCGCTGTAGGTCTGGCTGAAATAGTCGGCTACGTAGCTGTCGGTGATAACGGCCGTTAACGACTCATCCACCAGCGCTTGCAGGGCTTCCACGCTGTTGCTGTAGCCGTTGCGCAAATCGGCCTCGTTCACGCCGACGAGGGTGCGGGCGACCTGTTCGGCCTCGCTGTTTTGCACCACGCCGACGGCCATGCCGGGCTGCACGTCGCGGTAGCTGTTCAGGCGATCCTCATCGGCCAGCACCACCAGCACCTGGCCCACTTCCAGATAGGGCTGGGTGTAAGCGATGCCGGGCGTTGGCTCGTCGGGGATGACCAAGCGCGACATGGCCGCGTCAAAGTCACGACCGGGCGTGTTGGCCAGGTTTTCCAGTACGCCTTCAGCGGGCGTGACCACAAATTCATAATCCAGGTTGGTCTCAACGGCGATGTTTTCCATGAGGCGGCTAACAAAACCGTCAAGGTCGCCAAACTGATCAAACTTGGTAAACGGGGGCAGCGGGGCGTCGGTAGCGATGACGATAAAATCTTGCTGGCTGGGTGGCAGGCTGGCTTCTTCGGTAGCGACGGTGGTGGGAGTAGGCGGGAGGGGAGTAACGGCCGTTTCTTCTCCATCACCCCCGCAGGCCACCAGCAGCAAAACAGTTGTAAGCAAAACCAATAGTCGTTTCATGACGGGGGAGTATAACAACTGGCGGGTGCCTGACAAGGCGTGGGCAAGTGTTTGGCGGCTTCTTTCAGCAGTTGATTAAAATCCTTTCCCGTGGCATTATCGGTCAAACCACATGGGTGAAGCTCTTCAGTTAGGGCAGTACTAAATGCGCAGATGCAGATTGGTTTTATTGGAGCGTAGAGCGAAGTATGCTGCAAACAGATTTAGACAGGACAGATATGAAGTCTCAGTGGCGCTCACAATGGCCGGTTGTGGTCGTTTTTTTGTTGGTCCTCGGCGGCTTTTTGGTAAGAACTACTCCTTTGGTTGCCGCGAACATTCGTTCCTCAGACTGGGACCAACGAGATTATCTGAAAATTGCGCTGTGGATTTCCGATGGTGGGGCATTTACAGATAGCAATCGCAATCCTCTTTATCCTCTGCTGTTGACGCCCTTTGCTAGCGAAGAGATCGCTTTTTTTACTTTGGCCAAACTTCTTTCGGTGCCCCTTGGGATGCTGGGTCTGGGTATTGTGTTTGGTGTTGGCTCTCGGATTGTTGGTTGGGGTGGGGCGTTGCTTGCAATGGGGTGGCTAGCGATAACGGCCGTTTACCTGGAAGCTTCTGCCTACGTTAACGTGGAAGTGCTTCTGGTAACGTTGTTTGTTTGTGCCTGGTATGCCGGAGCCAAAGCGCTGGTGAGCCCACACCCCGGTCGTTGGTTTGTTCTGGCTGGCGTGCTGGCTGGGTTGTGTTACCTGGCTAAAGGTACAGGCCTATTGTTGGTGCCGATGTTGTTGGGGACACTGATGATACGACCGTTCACTCAAAGCATTGACCAACCCTGGTGGCGTTGGCTGCGTCAGCCTGGAGTCTGGTTGTTTTTAGTGGCATTTATCCTGGTTGCTTCTCCCCTTTTTATTTATAACCTGCGTACGCATGGCAACGCGCTTTACAACATCAATACCACTCACTACATCTGGCTAGACAGTTGGGAAGAGAGCTATATTTATCCCGGTGATCCCTTGCCTACGTTAAGTGGCTATTTGCAAACGCACACGGTGGCGCACATGGCGGAACGGCTGTGGAATGGATTAGGGCTGCTGCCAACACAGTGGTACGAAGCGGTACGGCCGTTTTTCTTGGCAGGTGTGCGGGGGTGGGGGACAGTTTTTACGGCCGTAGGGTTAGGCATGGTGGTGGTGGTTGGCCGTACGACAAGGAAAAATCATCCCACCATTTGGCCTGTTTATCTTTACACCTTGCTTGGCATTCTGGCCTCAGTTTTACTGTTTAGCTGGTACCACCCTGTTAGTGATGGGCCGCGCTTTGTGCTGCCCTGGACACCGATCATGTTGTTGGGCGTCGTGTGGTGGACGAGAGAAATCCTTCCGCAAAACTGGACCCGCTATTTTAATCAGGTCACATATTTCTTGGTGGGAGCTGTGTTTTTGTTCATCTTGGCGCTAAACTGGCGGCAAATTGGCATGCTGTCACAAATTTATTCTCGGGATCGACAAGCCAATGAATCGTCTGTAGCCATCATGGATCTGGTAAAACAGCGTACGCTGCCTGGAGAAATGTTCATATTGGGCCCGACCCATGCTCAGGCCGAATGGCTGGCCCCCGATAGGCGTGTTCAGGCCGTACCCCACAGTCGGCCCAATTGGGCCACTTTTCAAACGCTGTTGCTAAACGAGAATGTAACGACAGTCGTTCTTGATGAAGAGAGTTGGCAGCGCCGACAGCAGCTGTTGGGGGAATTTTGGGAGTTAACAGAGGAAGGATTGCAAGCAGAAACGTTACCCCCGGGCTGGACATTGTTGACCCCAGAAGCATTCCCGTGCAGAACATGTGTCTTTGGCGTTAACGCCCAGCCCTATATGCCTCAGCACCCCGCTACCTTTACCTATGCCAATACATTTTCGTTAACAGGGTATTCCCTGGAGCCGTCTGCTCCCACCGCCAACGAACCATTAACATTGGTTACCCACTGGCAGCTGGAAGCCCAGTTTCATAACACGACTCATTATTTTATTCATGTTCTGGATGAATCTGGTCAGCTGGTAGCCCAGGAGGACGGTCCATTTTTGGTTGACTTTCGGTTTTATCCCGAAGCGGAGTTTTTGCCTGGAACTTGCGTCCGACTGGTGCATCAATTGCCGCCTTTGCCGGCAGGCAATTACCATGTTTACGTGGGGCTTTACCAGTGGGAATCACAGGAAAGATTGCCCACGCAAACGGGTGAAACTTATCCCTTATTGCTCGACTGGCAACTGCGATGAACTGATCGTGCCACGCTTAACTGGTAACGGCCGTTTCTTCTCCATCACCCCCACAGGCCACCAGCAGCAAAACAGTTGTAAGCAAAACCAATAGTCGTTTCATGACGGGGGAGTATAACAACTGGCGGGTGCCTGACAAGCACGGCAGACGAATTATGAATGGTCAATCATGAATGGCCAATGGTTCATGAATGGAGACAAGGCGCAATAGGGAGAGTTTGTTGAGTGAATAAAAATACTCAAGTTAGGCATCACCCGCCGACCTGAGCTATTACTATAGATGAGATTCGTTGTGTTGGCAGTCCGGTACATGCCACTGTTAGGTACGGGGATACGATATTATATAATCGAGTGGGCTAGATGCATCCGTGGTCAGTTCGCCTTTCAGAAGCCGCACAAACAAATCGCCCGTCTGATTCAGAGGATGGTCTTGCGGGAACCTATCCTTCACTCTTTCAGAGATCGAAATGATGAATGATACTCGCTCCTCATCGGTAAGAAATTCATCGAGTTTAGCGTGAACGCAGCCATTGAAAATTCCCGTCGCCTGAAGCTCCCAGTGTTTACATGCTGCTTCGAGCCACGGCAATGCGGGCATGTGCTTCATACATTCAGCGGCTAACACGTCGAGCCAACCTTCGAGGAAATGATCTCGTGACCAGAAGCCATGATCCCGGAACTGAGTAAAACTGCTTCCCATCTTTATACGCTCCCTTTCAGCGCTATAGATATTATGCTGACTTGTATTCCGCATAAAAACTGGTTTTTGAAAGTTATGCAGAATGATATTCGGTATAAGTCCCCAACTTCCCGGCAAACTTTCAGCCTGGTTCTCGTTTGATGTTCGTTCGGCAGTAGGAGCAATCGGCCGTATTGTCGCTGGTCCAAATGACGGTGGAGGCGCTGATGGGTGCCCCGCACGTCGGGCAGCTTGCGGGAAGCCATTCGGCCTGGACAGTATTTTTACCACCCATATCCTTCAGGTTATTGATTCGGTTTTGGATCGTGCGCCAATTTGTATACCCCAGCAAGATGGCCTGTTTGAGTGATTTTTCTGCCTCTGCAAACCGGCCCACCATGGCATACGCCAACGCCAGATTTGAGTGGGCCGTGCCCATGCCGGGAATCAGCAAAATGGCTTTTTCTGATAGGTCGATGGCTTTCTGGGGCTGATTTCGGTGGATATAAAGCGCACCTAAACTGGCAATGGCAAAGGCATACTTCGGTTCAATCGCTAGCGCTTTTTGATGGCACTCCTCCGCTTCTTCATACTGATTTAGCGAAAAATAGACGATGCCAAGATTGTTCCAGGCCCGGTAGCAGTTCGGATCGATTTTTAGCGCCTCTTGATGAGCGGCAATCGCTTTTTCGTATTGAGCGAGATTTTTATACGCCCTGCCTAAAATTGTATGAAGCTCGGCTAAATCATAACTGGCCACGCCATTTTTTACGGCTTGGGTCAGTTCTTTAACCGCCAAATGGTAATCTTTTTGGTCAAGGGCATCCATCGCTTTTTTCGCATGGATGTCGCCGGTTTGTGCTTTGTTTTTGCCTAAAAATTTCCTAAACATGTCGATTTCAAGCGTGATGATGGCTTCGGTGTCTGCCACTTTTTATGAATGATGGCGGCGCTCGATAAAGAAGATCAGGATTGCGCGGCCCAGGGCAGTATAAAACCTTCCCTGCCTTTTTTCAATTGCGGGTGTGGCAACGGCCGTTCCTTCCCACCTTTGTCACCCCTTCACCTTGTTACAAACTAACCTCTGTCCCCCAGCCGTGCGCCACCGCATTCTCTAGCGCAATCCGGCCAGAGATGGCATCCTGCACCGCCACGCCAACTGACTTGAAGAAGGTGATTTGTTCCGGGTTGGTGCGCCCAGGTTTGAGTCCAGCGGCAATTTCGCCGATCTCAGCATGAACGTGGGCTTCGCTGATGAGACCCGCTTGCAGCGGCACAATCAAATCACCCGCTTCTTCCCAGGCGGCTTCACGGGAATCCACCACCACCAGGGCACGTTTCACTGTGTCGGCATCCACTTCCTGCATGGTGGGCGTGTACGACCCGACGCCGTTGATGTGCGTCCCTGGCGATATATCTTTGCCTTTGAAGACGGGTTTAATGCTGGTGGTAGCGGCACAAATGATGTCTGCGCCGCGTACGGCCGTTTCCGCGTTGCTCATAATGCGAATCAGTGGCGGAACGGGACCGTGGCCGCGCATCTCGCGGGCAAACTCCACGGCGTGTTCGTTGGTGGGGCTGTACACACGCACCTCGCGAATGTGGCGCACGGTGCAGACTGCTTCCAGCTGGGTACGTGCCTGCACGCCGCTGCCCAAAATTGCCACCACACTGGCATCGGGCCGGGCCAGCAGGTCGGTGGCTGCTCCGGCACCGGCCCCAGTGCGGATGGCGGTGAGTGTGCCGCCTTCCATCAGCGCCAATGGACGGCCTGTCTCTGCATCCAGCACCAAAACGGCCGCATAAATCGTTGGCTCATGCCGGGTACTGTTTTGTGGGAAGACGGAAACCACCTTCACCGCCAGATCGCCGCTTTGGGCCAGGTAGGCGGGCATTACCAGCGTGGTGCCGCCCACCGGGGCCACGTTCACCCGCCCGCGCAGCGGTACCATCGTCTGTTCAGTCGAGAGTTGGGCAAAGGCCTGCTTCATCCCGGCAATGGCCTCGGCCATCGGCAACGCGTGGCGGACATCATTGGCGGAGAGGATTCGCATTTTCATCATTGTTGCTCCTTTTGTATGGGCAGGTAGGGGCGAGGCAGTTGGGGTTTTGCCAACTTTGCCAGATAACCATACTTTCCAACTGCCTCGCCCCTACGTCAATTGGCCTCGCCTCCACGTCCACCAATTATTCAAATTGCCAGATGAGGGGCGGGGGCCAGACGGCATCGGTGCCAAATTCGTAAACGCCATACCCCACGGCGGCACATTCCCCGGTTGAGGCGCAGCTCAGCGAACCACTGAGTCCGGCCACCGGGGCGCCAGAGGTCAGCTGCTGCCGCAGGGCAGCCCGGCCAATCACCAGCGCCCCGGTTTGCCCAACTTCGGCCACGTTTTCGATGGCTTGCAGCAGCAGCAGCGCTGCATCGTAAGCATAAATGGGGCCGGGGGATGCAGGTGGCGTTTCGTAGCGAATGGTCCAATCGGCCACAAAGGCGCTGTAAGCCTCGCTGGTAAAGGCTGGATTCGTAACAAACAGCCGCGTACTGCTCGCCTTGCTGGCAAAAGTGGGGCTGAACAGGCTGTCGCTGCCCAACAGCGTGGCGCGGTTTAAGGTAGAGGATTCGGCCAGGCGGCTTACCAGCAGTGTGGCTTCGGGTTCAAACAGGGCCAGATAGATGAGCTGGGGCGCTGTGCTGGCGGCCTCGCTTAGCACGGCCGTCAGATCGGATTGTCCAGGGGATAAAGTGGACTGGTAGCTCACCGTGCCGCCCAGCTGGGCAAAGGTGTCGCTGAACTGCTGCGCCAGCAGGTTGTTGTACTCGGTGTTGTCCTGGAAAACGGCCGTTTGCCGCACGCCTAGCTGTTCATAAGCAAAATGGGCCGCAGCTGTGGCCTGCTGCAAATGGTTAGGCACGGTGCGGAAAAAGGCCAGGCTGGTTTGATTTTCAGTGAGAAAAGGGACGGTGCTGGCGGGCGAGAGCAGCACCCAATTGTTGCGGCGCACGGCGGGTAAAACCGCCTGGGCTACGTCGGAACAGGCCGGGCCGATGAGGCCGAGCAGAGTGTCGTCGCCGTCAATCGCCTCAATGCTTTGCTCGCCTATGGCCGGGTCGCAAGCGGTATCTAACGGAATGAGCTCGATCTCGTGGCCCAATAGCTCGCTGTCTTGGTCGATAACAGCTTGCTCAATGCCCTGAGAGAGCTCCTGGCCCCACACGGCCGTTTCCCCCGAAAGCGGCAGCAGCATACCGAGTCGTACAGGATTGTTTGGCCGGACCACCACACAGCCCAGCGGATCGTCGCAGGTGAGCGAGTTGGTGCGGCAGGCTGACAGGAGCAGCCCCAGCGCAACTAACAGTATGGCCCAGTGAAACGGCCGTTTACATCGCGTTTTGGAGTGAGGAGACACGTCAAAGGCAAGCGGCATTATTTGCCCCTCTAAAAATAATCCACAGATTACACAGATTTCGCAGATTAGAAATAAATCTGTGTAATCTGCGAAATCTGTGGATTTTCATTCATGGTGTTGAGCCTCTGCTCATGTCGTCCCCTCCCAATTTGCCTACGCCTTTGAAAAAGAAACCGCCTATTCGATCCCCAGGTACGCTTTTTGCACCGTGGGGTCTTTTTGCAGCACGGCGGCTTTGTCCGTGAGCACAATTTGGCCAGTTTGCAGCACGTAGCCACGGTTGGCCACTTGCAGTGCCATGTGCGCATTTTGCTCCACCAGCAGGATGGTCATGCCTTCCTGGTTAATCGTTTCGATAGCCTCGAAAATGACGTCTACCAGCACGGGGGCCAGACCCATAGATGGTTCATCCATCAACAGCAGGCGCGGTTTGGCCATAAGGGCGCGGGTCACGGCCAGCATCTGTTGCTCCCCGCCAGACATGGTGCCCGCCAACTGTGTGCGCCGTTCGCCTAGGCGCGGGAACATTTCGTACGATTTTTCAATGTCGGCTCTGATCCCGGCCTTATCGTTACGATGAAACGCGCCCATCTCCAAATTTTCTTCCACAGTGAGCTTGGCAAAAACGCCACGCCCTTCGGGCACCATGGCGATGCCTTTAGAAACCCACTCATGTGCCGGATGCTTGGCCACTTCGTCGCCATCAAACATTACCTGCCCGTCGCGCGGCTTCATCAAGCCAGTAATGGTGCGCAGGGTGGTGGTTTTACCGGCCCCGTTACCACCAATCAGAGTGACAATTTCACCTTTTTCCACCGTCAGGCTGACGCCTTTGAGGGCGTGGATGTTGCCATAGTAGGCATGAACGTCGTTTACTTCGAGTAATGGCATGATCTTTCTCGTTGAACCGGCGAGTGGCGCTTGCGTAAGCCTCACGCTACTCGCCGGTAGTGGTTATGCTTCTTTTTCGTGGGCCATCAAAGCGGCCGTTGCCCCTTTGCCCAGATACGCTTCAATGACAACCGGGTTGTTTTGAATTTCCTGTGGCAGACCTTCGGCAATTTTACGGCCGTAATCCAACACCGTAACCTTTTCCGAAATGCCCATCACCACGCGCATATCGTGCTCAATCATCAGGATGGTGATGCCCAGCTCGTCGCGCAGCCGCTTGATGAAGGCCGTGGTTTGCGCCGTCTCGCGCGGGTTCATCCCAGCAGTGGGTTCATCGAGCAGCAGCAGCTTGGGCTGCGCGCCCAGCGCACGGGCAATCTCCAGGCGGCGCTGGTCGCCGTAGGGCAGATTTTTAGCCAGATGGTCACCCATGCCGCGCAGGCCAACAAACTCCAGCAGTTCGCGGGCACGCGCTTCGGTGGCTTCTTCTTCGCGGCGCACGCTGGGCAGGCCCAACAACGCACCAATCCAGCTGGACTTCAGGTGGGGTTCTTGCCCCACCATGATGTTTTCTAGCACAGTCATGTTGTTGAACAGTCGGATGTTCTGGAAGGTACGGGAAATGCCCAACTGGGTAATTTCATACGATTCCAGCCCAATCAGCGAGCCGCCGTTGAAGTCCAGCGTGCCTTCATCAATCTGGTAAAAGCCGGTGAGGCAGTTGAAGAAGGTGGTTTTGCCCGCGCCGTTGGGGCCGATGATGCTGGCGATCATGCCGCGGGGCAGCTCGTAATCAAAGTGATCGGTAGCCAGCAAGCCGCCGAATCGTTTCACAACCTGGTGGGCTTCTAGGATGTTATCGCTCATATGATTCACCTATGGTTTGACCGATACGGGAACGGCCGTTTCGTCATCCCCTTCGCGTTTTATCTCTCGTCGGTGTACTTCCGAGGGCCACAGACCCTCTGGTCGTATCAGCATCATCCCAATCAGAGCAATGCCGTACAGCAGCAAACGGAACTCGGCAAACTCACTCAGCAGCTGGGGAATACCTACCAGGGCAAATGCTCCCACAATCACGCCGGGAATGCTGCCCAAGCCACCCACAATGATGAGGCTCAATACGTTGATCGAGATGAGCAGTTCAAAGCTGGAAGGGAAGATGGAGCCGAGCTTGGCGGCAAAAATCGCCCCGGCCAAACCGCCCGACGCGGCGCTGAGCGTGAAGGCCAGCACCTTGGCGTTGGTCGTGTTGATGCCCATTGCCGCGGCCACATCTTCATCTTCGCGAATGGCCATCCAGCGTCGCCCGGTGCGTGAATTGTTCAATCGGCGCGACACAAACAGCATCAGCAGCGAGGCCAAAATGAACAGGTAATACAGCTGCGGCGGATTGCCAAAGACGATATCCCCGTTGCTGTTCGTGGCCAGGATGCCCAGCTCAAACTTGCCCAAGAAGGTGTTGATGGGGTTCAAAATGTAGCCCATCACCTGGGCCAGAAAGCCGCCAATTTGCGCCTGGGGAATCTGCAAGATGCCCTGCGCACCGCCGATGATCGGCTTGAGCGCATCCGAACGGGCCAGCACGCGAATGATTTCGCCAAAGCCCAGGGTGGCGATGGCCAGGTAGTCGCCGCGCATTTTTAGCACAGGCAAGGCCAGGATAAAGCCGGTAAACATGGCGGCCACCACACAAATGGGCACCGCTAGCCAGAACGACCACGGGTTTTCCGGCCCAAACTGGCTGCTGGAGGTGAGCAAGGCCATGATGTACGCACCCACGGCAAAGTTGGTGACGTAGCCCAGGTCCAGCAACCCGGCCAGACCAATGGCAATGTTCAACCCCAACCCCATGAGCACAAAGCGGCCTACTTCATTGAAGATTTCGCTGAGGTACACGCCTAGCAGGGAGGGTAGGATGAGCAGGAAGATCACGAGTAGGGAGATGCTGACGCGCCGGCCGTTTTTCTGTTGCTTTGGTGTCATGTTCTGGCGCAGGGCGTTGTACCGCGTGTGCCCGCCTTGCTGCCACCAGAAGAAAACGGCCGTTAACCCCACAAACAGCACGATAAACGGCACCAGCTGCAAGCCGGTACCGCCAAACAGGCTGCGCAAGGTGCTCTGGCTCATCCGGGGGCGCAAGATGCCGATCAAAATGTCGGACATGACCCCACTGCCAATGGTCCAGGTGAGGCTCATGGAAATCGGCCGTCGGAACTTGGCCGGCAGCAGCGCCGTGCCAACGCCCACCAAACCAAAGACAGCAAAAACGAGTATCAGCAGCAGGCCACCCGTTACCCGGTTTTCATTGCCCAGCGTGATAATATCGAGCAGGTCTGGCTCAACATTGATAAACGAGTCGCGAATACTCTCCCATACCAGCGTGAGCAAAATAAGCAAAAATGTTGGTACGCCAGCCAGCGCCCCAGCCAGACCACCATGCAGCAGCTTTTTCACCAGCGAGCTTTGCTTCATGGCCGAGGCTGCCAGGTATCCAGCCACCAGCGGCATCCCAAACAGCAGCAGATCGGCCAGTGTCACATAATCTGTCACAATAAAGCGGTCATTAAACGCCACCAGAATGCCAATCATGCCCAGGCTAAGCGTAACAACCCCGGCAATCAGACCCGTTTTTATGGTACTTTGCAGTTCTTCGTTCATCAGGCTTTCTTCTCCGCTAACCGTTCACCAATAATGCCTTGCGGACGGAAAATAAGAACCAGTACCAGCATCGTAAACGCAATCACATCTTTTAGCTGATGCGATCCGGCAACGCCCAGCCCTTCCAAAAACAGCGGTGGGCCAATTGCTTCGATAATGCCCAGGAACAATCCACCCAATGCTGCGCCGGGAATGCTGCCAATGCCACCCAAAACAGCGGCCGTAAATGCCTTAATGCCCGGAATAAAGCCCATCACAAAATTCAGCTGCCGGAAGACGATGGAATACAGTACCCCCGCAATCCCGGCCATGGACGCACCCACAATAAATGTAATTGTGATAGTCCGGTTCACATCAATGCCCATGAGCGTGGCTGCATCTTTATTCTCGGCCACGGCGCGAATGGCGCGGCCAGTTTTGGTGCGCTGCACAAACTGTTGCAGGCCAAACATCACCAGGAGCGATGTGATAATGACGGCAATATCCGCCTTTTGGAAGTCCAGCCCCAAAAATTCTACCTTGCCGTTAAACATGGCAAACTCGGGGAACGGAATAAGCGAGGAGCCAAACAGGCCGCGGAAGTGATATTGCCAGAAAAATGAGGCACCAATGGCTGTAATGAGCGGCACCAAACGAGGCGCATTGCGCAGCGGGCGGTAAGCAATACGTTCCGTTAAAACGGCCACCAAAACCGAGGTTAAAACGGCGCTCACAAAAATGGCCAGCAGGCTGAGCCAGGGATATCGTTCGGTAATGCCTGCGTTTTGCAGGGGTAAAGCTACCAGCACAGTGGAAGTCATTGCGCCAGCCATAAAAAACTCGCCGTGCGCAAAGTTGATCATGAACAACACACCATAAACCATGGTGTATCCCAACGCAATCAGCGCATACAGGCTACCCTGGGACAAGCCCGAAACAAAAAAATCTAACCAGTCGGAAACAGTGTAATCATTGCCAATGCCCAGGATAAACTTGCCGGTCATCCCCCACAGCACAACACCAATGATGCCAATACGAAAAAGCCAGAGCACGAGGTCGATGTAGTTAAATCTTCGCAAGATTGTTTCCCCTTCTCCAGAGCCTGTCCACCAAACGCAGTGTGTCGCAGCTCAACTCAGTCTATTAACAAACAGCCTGTGAATTGCTCCACAGGCTGTCAAGGTTTCATCCGCTTCAGTTTATAAATGATCCCCCAACGCAATATTCATCATGATATATTTCGTTAGAGTTTATAAAAATCGGGCACACTGTTAACAGTGTGCCCGATTTTTTATCATTTCTTAGGGCTCGTAGCTCCAGACTGCAACGAATGCGCCATCTTCAACCTGGCTGACAGCAATTTTCGGGTCAGCGCAGTCACCGTTTTCATCACAAGTGATGGTGCCGGTGATGCCTTCCATCCCGCTGGTGCTGCCAATGGCGTCCAGCAGTGCCTGACGGCCGATTAACATCGTGCCATCATCGCCAACCTGGGCGACGGATGCGATAGCGTTCAACAGCATGTTGGTGGCATCGTAAGCATGGGCATGGAACGGTGCGGTTGGTTCGGTGCCGTAGTTAGCCTGGTAGGTCTCCAGGAAGGTGGTGTAGATTTCGTTGCCGAAGCCCAGGTCTGGACCGGAAACGTACATGCCTTCAGCGGCGGCGCCGGAAGCATCAATGAAGTCGGGGGACTGCACACCATCGGCAGCGGCCAAAACAACGCCTTCCAGACCATCAATTTCTTTGGCGGTCTTGGTGATGAGGGAACCCAACGGAATGAAGACCGGGTAGTAGATGATCTCCGGGCCAGCAGCGGCAATGGAGGTCAACAGCGGTTCAACGTTGGTTGCATCAGCAGCTTCAGCTTCGAAAGCCACGATTTCGCCACCCAACTCGGTGAAGGCATCGCGGAAGACAGAGGCCAAACCTTCGGTGTAGGGGTCGCCATCGTGGATGGCTGCGGCTTTGGTCAGACCCAATTCGTTGTACACGTACTCAGCCATCGCGCGGCCCTGAACTTTATCGTTGTGGGCGGTGCGGAAGTAGCAAGATTGACGCGAACCTGGGTCGGTGAGGACAGGGGCGGTGTTGGAGGGGGAGATCATGGCGATGCCTTCAGCACAGACGATCTGCGACATGGGCACACCAGCACCGGAGCAGCTGGTACCAATCACACCCACGATGGAGGGATTGGAGGCGATTTTCTGACCGGCGGTCTGGCCACCTTCAGCGTTACAGCCTTCATCTTCAGCTTGCAGTTCGATGGTGTGGCCGTCGATTTCACCACGTTGCTCAATGGCAATTTCTACACCGTGCTGGGAATCCAAACCAAGGGATTCGTTCGGGCCGGTGATGACCAGAGCAGAAGCGATGATGATGGGATCGCCAGGCGCGATTTCGACACAGCCAATGGAATCGTCGCAGGTCATCTCTTCCATTGCTTCGTCGCCGGTATCGGCCGTTGTGTCAGCGGAGGTGTCGCCAGCATCGGCTTCTGGCTCGGTATCGTCACCGCTGCCGCCACAGGCTACCAGCACCATGGCCAACAACAACATCAATAAGGTTAACCAACTTATACGTTTCATTTAATTCTCCTCCTTACGGAAAATTATGGGTTTGGTATCCGTTCATTGCGTATGGCTAGGGCTAAAAACTGGCCTTTACAATGAACAGCTACATAAACAACCTGTTGACATAACGCAAAAACGACATGCGCTTTAAACGGAATAAGGTTGACAGAAACTGTCGTGGTACTTTTTGAGCTGTTTGTTGGGCAACTATCACCTCCTCTTCCTGATTCAATGGTGAAGTGCTCTTTTCTGGATTCAGTGGTTCAAAATTCTATTGGCAATATGGGTAGTTGTCAACTACACACATAAGGTTGACTTATGCGGACGGTAATGCGACTGGGGAATGTGGGATACGGCCGTTGCCTAATCTAGCGACGTTGGTGTTTCTACGAATTCTCCCGTACACATAAAAATAACCCGTTCAGCAATATTCGTGGCTCGGTCACCAATACGCTCCAGACTGTGACCGGCCCAAAGTAAGAAGGTAGCCCGGCGAATATAGGTATCATCCTTCATTTCTTCGAGTGCTTCACGGAATAGTCGGCTGTACTGACGGTCCAATTTATCATCGCGCTTGATCATGTTTAAGGCCAGCTGCGGGTCATGGTTGATGTACGCTTCGATGCCCTGCTGCACCATCTCGCTGGCGCGGCGCGCCATTTTGGGCAATTTGTGGAGGGTGTCGATTTCTTCTTCGTCTTCCATGCGCTCCACCAGCCGGGCAATGCCCACGGAATGGTCGCCAATGCGTTCCAACTCAACCGCCAGGTGAATGGCGGCAATCACGGCGCGCAGATCGGAGGCGGCTGGAGCCTGCGTCGCTAAGATTAGAAGAGCTTGCTCTTCAATCGTGTAACGCAGCTGGTTAATGGACTCGTCGTTGGCGATAACGCTCTGTGCGTCAGCCACATTTCGCGTTTGCAGCGCGTTCATTGCTTTTTCAATGCTGTTATTGGCGGCGCTGGCCAGCCGGATGATGTTGTCTTTTAGCTGGTTCAGTTCCTGATCGAGAATTGTGCGGCTGGGGATAGGCATAGATCACCTCATTTTATTGTAGGGAATTTAATAGTTGGGTTAGGTCATCACGGGTGTGGTTGGTGGATGGTGTGCCGTGACCACAGGCAATGACGGTTGGCGAAAGTTGCAGCAGGCGCGTGGCGGAGCGGCGTGCGGCTGTTTGGTCAGCGGTAATGCGAGGTGGGGTGAGGTTAATACGGCCGTTCC
This sequence comes from Ardenticatenaceae bacterium, assembly GCA_020634435.1. GTDB lineage: Bacteria > Chloroflexota > Anaerolineae > Promineifilales > Promineifilaceae > Leptofilum. Next base: position 986,035 of record JACKBS010000005.1, read on the forward strand.
GCGTATTCAGCGCATCACCGGTAAACAAAACACCCGTTGACGGGCTGAAAAAGGAAAAATGGTCTAACGTGTGCCCCGGCGTGGCCAAAACCTGCAAACCGCCCAAAAAAGGCAGCGTGTCCCCGTCTTTAAATACGGCAATCGTTTCCTGGGCAACAGCGCCATACTTCATAAATGTATCAATGATCCATTGAACAACTGCGGGCATATGTTTGGGCGATTTACCCCGATTAATCAACTGCGCCGAATCCGCCCCGGCCATTACTTGAGCAGCCGAAGCCGCCTGAACGGCTGCCAAACTGCCCACGTGGTCCATGTCCGCATGGGTTACCAATATGTGGGTGAGATCCGTGGGCTGGTAGCCTACTTGACGCAAAAAGTCAAAAATAGCGCCTTGCTGTCGCGGCATACTGGCATCAATCAGCACTATGTTAGGTGGCTCCACCACCAGATACACATTGCTGCTTGTTGTTTCTAGCCAGTGCACATTGGGCGCAATTTCCACGATAGTTTACTCCTCGTCATCGCCCTCGATGACGGTAACGCGCTCGGCCTCTTCCAGCAGGTGGGTGGCCTTTTTATCAAAAGCCGCCTGGATAGCACGGAAATCTTCTTCGGGCATGGGCTTTTCGCGCTTTTGCTGGCGCAGATATCCTTTAACCTTGGTGTAGTGCATGGCCGGGATGGACGAATTTTTCAGGTTCAGTTCCTGGTTACTCTTGTTGGTAAAAACAATCATCGCCCCAATCGGCACTTCTTCTACCGACGGTGCATTTTTGTTCAGGTAACTGGCGATAGCTTCCACGCTCATGGCGGCTTCCCGGGTGGGGTTGCCGATGCGTTCCTGGCCAAACCAGCGGCGTAGCCCCAGACCCGTTTGCTTCCATTTGTCGCCTTCCACCGAAATGTTACCGGCATGCTGCTTGGCCACAAACACGATGATGCCGGTGGGAATCAGCAGCACGTGCTGGGCGGGGAGAAGATAATGGTAGATACGGCCGTCCCGGGCAATCTTCTTTAACGCCTCATCCAAAACCATGTCAGCCCGATTGTCGCCCAAATATTGTCGGCTCAGGTAAATGCCCACTTGGGACAGGGACCAACCAGCAAACAGCGCCACCAGTTGGTAAAAAAACAAATTCGCCGTGTTGGGTAGAAAAACTAAAAACAAACCCGCTACCAAGGCGCCCATGCCCGCAAAACTGGTGATTTTGCCAATCTGTGCCAGGCGGGCTATCCGTTTATCATCGCGTAAAATAACCATAACTTCCTTATAAAAATAAAATTGATGTGTGTTGTATTGTAGAAACGTAGCATGCTACGTCTCTACGGCCTATTTTTATCATATTTGCCCAAAATTAGGCAGGCATTTTGCCCCCCGAGCCCAAACGAATTTGACATAGCCACATCTAGCTCAGCCTGGCGCGGCCCGTCGGTCACATAATCCAGGTCGCATTCTGGGTCAGGCGTTTCATAATTCCAGGTGGGCGGGATGATGCTTTGATTTAGCGCCAGAGCACAAAAGATTGCTTCTATGGCCCCCGCACCGCCCATCGCGTGGCCCAGCACAGACTTGCTGCTGCTGATCGGCATCTCGTAGGCCCGCTCGCCAAACACCAGCTTCACGGCAAAGGTCTCCGCCGCGTCATTGACCGGTGTGGAGGTGCCGTGGGCGTTGATGTAACTCACCTCATCGGGGCGCAAGCAGGCATCTTGCAAGGTCCATTGCATGGCCCGCACTGCGCCCGCGCCTTGCGGGTCTGGTTGGGCCACGTGGTAAGCATCGGCAGAAGCGGCGTATCCTTTCAGCTCCGCATAGATGCGGGCGTTGCGGTTCAAGGCATGGTCCAGTCGCTCAATGATTAAGACGCCTGCCCCTTCGCTGAGCACAAATCCGTCACGGTCTTTGTCAAACGGCCGACTTGCTTTTTCTGGTGTGTCGTTAAATCCGGTAGAGAGGGCACGCATGGCACCAAACCCGGCAATCGCTGCCTCGTGGATCAGCCCTTCAACGCCGCCGGTAATCATCATATCGGCGCGACCGCTGCGGATGTATTCCATGGCCTCACCAATCGCCTGGGTGCCGGTGGCGCAAGCGGCCGTTACCGTGTTGATGGGTCCCAGGGCTTTGGCCATCAAGCTAACGTGGTGGCTGGGCATGTTGGGCAAAAAGCCGGTCATGGCAAACGGGCTGACGCGGTTGAATCCCTGGCTGCGCAAAATTTTCAGATTTTCATCGGCCACTTCAAAGCCGCCTACGCCGGTGCCTACCAACGTGCCGACACGCTCGGCGTTGGGCACGGGTTCTGGGAGTCCAGCATCGGCCAGGGCCATGCGGGCCGCGGCCACCGCCAGCTGCGAAGCGCGTGACATCCGCCGCGCTTCTTTGAAGTCCATATACTTTTTGGCCACAAACTCTTTCACTTCACCCGCAATGCGGCAGGGGAATTCGCTGGCATCAAAATGGGTAATGGGGCCAATGCCGGAACGGCCGTTTAACAAACTATCCCAGCTCTCTTCCGTGGTGTGGCCCAATGGGCTCATGACCCCCATGCCCGTAATGACAATGCGGGGCCTGCCTCTTGCGTCCAGAAAATGGTCGTTCATGCGTACCTGCTTAGTATTCGGTAATCCGTAAACCGTTATCGGTAATCGGTTATCCACCGCCTACGGTTCACCGTTCACCGATTACCGGTCATCGTTCATTGGCAATACCGGATGTAATTGCCTCCACAACCTTATTTTCCACCACGCGGCGTGCCTGCCCGATTGCTTGTTTAATGGCATACGCGTTGGAACGGCCGTGAGCAACAATGACAACCCCGTTCACCCCCAAGAGTGGCGCACCGCCCACCTCATCTGGATTCAAATGCGCCCGCACCCGCTTAAACGCCGGGCGCGTCAGCAAACCGCCCAAAATGGAGATGGGATTGGCCATCAGCTCATCGCGAATGATGCCCGACATGTAGCTGGCAATGGATTCGGCCGTTTTCATAATAAGATTGCCGGTAAAACCATCCGTCACGCCTACGTCGGCCGCGCCTTGCATAAACTGTTTCGGCTCGATATTGCCCACGTAGTTCAGCCCGCTGTCGGCCATCAAGGGAATCGTTTCTTTGATTAGCGTGTTGCCCTTGCCTTCTTCTTCGCCGTTGGAGAGGAGTGCCACGCGTGGTTTTTCGATGTCCAGCATGCGCTCCACGTACAGGCTGCCCATGATGCCAAATTGCAGCAAATATTCCGGGCGGCAGTCGGCGTTGGCTCCGTTGTCGATGAGCATGGGGCGCTGCTTGGTGGGGAAGATGACGCCTAGCGCCGGGCGCTGAATGCCGGGAATACGTCCCAAGCCAACCTGGCGCAGCATGGCTACAGCCAAAATTGCCCCGGTATTGCCCGCCGAAACAAACGCATCGGCCTGGCCTTTTTTCACCAGCGACAGCCCCACGTGCATGGACGACTCTGGCTTGTTTTTCACAATTTGGGAGGGCTTGTCTTCCATGGAGATGGCCTGGCTGGCGTGTACCACTTCCAAATTTAGGCCCGTGGTGTTCTGCGTGGCCAGTTCAGCTTCGATTTTGGCCTGATCGCCTACCAGAATGATGGTATCGCCAAACTCGCGGGCAGCTTGCACAGACCCAGCTACATCCGGCCCCGGATGATCATCACTTCCCATTGCATCAACAACAATTTTCATCGCAAATCTCTCGCTTCCTTGAGGGTAGATGTCGGATTCTATCGGTGGCAAATGGTTAAGTCAAACAGGGGAAACGGCCGTTTGACAAAAACAAACAATCGTTTATAATGCGGTCATATTGACGATCTTCGATATGATAAATGTGATGATAGACCCAATTACTTTTGGCAAAGCAATTGCCGACGAGACCCGCCAAAAAATCATGAACCACCTTTGCTGCGAATGGCTGTGTGTAAGCGACGTGGTGGATTTGCTGGGCGGTGTGTCGCAGCCGACGGTGTCACATCACCTTTCGATCTTGCGTGAGGCTGGGCTGGTGCACACCCGGCGCGAAGGCAAACAAATTTTTTACTCCTTAAACCAGGATGCAGTGGCAATTTGCTGCGGCACCCTTATGCAAAAATTTGCCCCCGAAGTAAACATTTCTGACATTGCCGTCAAGTAGTTTGTTTTAGCAGCGGCAAAATTTTTTGCATGAACATATAGATGGACGTCAATGCGAGGTGAATAATGACGACTCAAACACGATCAAATGAAGAAATTTTGGAGGCGGTGCAGGATCGATACGGCCGTATCGCCCAAAACTTCCAGTCCGAATTAACGGTGCTGGGCCAAAACGCCAGCTGCTGTGACCCAGACAGTGGCGCAGACTGCTGTGGCAGTGACCTGTACGATGTGGACTTGAGCCAGCTGCCTGCTGACGTGACGGGACTGTCGCTAGGGTGTGGCGATCCAATCGCTATTGCCAGCCTGGAGCCGGGCCAAACGGTGCTTGACCTGGGTTCTGGCGGTGGCATCGACTGCTTTTTGGCGGCGGAACGTGTGGGTCCAACGGGGCACGTCATCGGGGTGGACATGACGCCAGCCATGCTGGAAAAGGCCAACCGCAACAAAGAAAAGCTGGGCGTGCAGCATGTGGAGTTCCGTCAGGGGCAAATTGAGGCGCTGCCCGTGGATGATGCCAGCGTGGACGTGATTATTTCCAACTGCGTCATTAACCTGAGCCCGGACAAAACGGCCGTTTTCCAGGAAGCTTTCCGCGTGCTTAAACCGGGCGGTCGCCTGGCTGTGTCCGACATGGTGACGCGCGGCCAGTTTACGCTGCAGGAGCGGGCCGATATGTCTGCCTGGGCGGGCTGCATTACCGGTGCGGAAGATGTGGCCGACATGGCAGCGTGGATGCAGGCCGCAGGCTTTGCCCAGGTGTCTATCCAAAAGAAGGGTGATGATACATTGGAACTGGCGGGTGTAGAACCGCATGTGGGTCCAGCCGAGATTTTTAGTGCGCGAATTACGGCCGTCAAGCCAAAAGCGGGCAAGTAGAGAAACAAAAACGGCCGTATCTGGTAAAGATACGGCCGTTTTGCTACAAATCAGGTAAAAGGTTGTCTAGAAGGGGATGTCGTCTTCTTCCGCAGCCGGAGCGCCACCCGAGAAGTCGCCACCACCGCTGTAACCGCCACCATCTTCGCCCTTGTTGCCAACGAAGCTGAAGTTATCGGCCGTCAGCTCAAACGAGGCGCGGACAGAGCCATCTTGAGCAACCCAGGTGCGCGGACCGCCAGTGGCCATGTCTGGCTTGAGCCGTCCTTCTACCAACACTTTGCTGCCCTTGCTCAAATATTGATTGGCAACTTCAGCACGACGGCCCCAAACGCTTACGCGGAACCAGGTCGTTTCATCCACAGGCTGTCCGGTTCCTTTGTCTGTCCAGCGTCGGTTGGTAGCCACGCTGAAGCTGGTCACGGCCGAGCCATCTGGCATATAACGCATTTCGGGATCGCCGCCCAAATTCCCAACGATAATTACTTTTTGATACATGCAACACTCTCCTTAAAAATTCACTTTTTTTGGCACATGGATTCTTAAAATAGATATCCAAAACAGAAACGAGACTAAATGGAATGGTACCACGTTTTAGATAATTCAAAAATAATCTGCATGTGCCGCTGCGCCCTGTAAATCATCTTGTGATTATAGCACAATTGTTCTAAATAATCAACTTTTTCAGGAGTGATTTGGCGGTGGCTGATTGACGCGTTGCAGATTGTATGTTACGCTAATCGCCACATGATTTAGGAACTTTGATGATGAACAAAAACCTGTTGACCCATCAGTTACAAAACAGTTTACGGCAGTTACTTAACGGCCGTATTCTTTGTGCTGCTGGGGCAAACTGTGCAGGTTGAATTAAGTAAGTTTCGAATTTTCGCGACATTTCAGCCACAGGTGCTTCAGCCCTGTGGCTTTTTTGTTTCTAGTTCTAAACAGGTGCGACGCACTTTAGCAAATCCTTATTAAATTGTTTGTAACAAAGTGCGTCGCACCTGAAGGTGATGTTTGTCATGACTAAAAATTGGAGCCTCTTATTGTTACTCGGCCCGGCAGTGGCGTCGGCATTGGCCGTTTAGCAGGGTGTGCCTGAGCATCCTGCTGCTGCCGGGCAGTTTCAGGATGACTCAGGGGTGAAATAACAGAAATTCGGTCATTGAGCAATTTGGAAAAGCTCATTACCAAATTGCTCAATGACCAAGTTACAAAATAAGAGGACGATCGTGACAAAACAATCAAAATACAATCCCCACACCGTCGAAGAAAAATGGCGGTCTATTTGGGAAGCGCAAAATCTGTACCAAACGGGTGATGATCCCGGCAAGCCCGACTATTACATTCTGGATTATTTTCCGTACCCTTCGGGGTCTGGGCTGTCAGTAGGGCATGCCCGCAATTACGTGCCGACCTGCATTGTTAGCCGCTACAAGCGGATGCAAGGGTACAACGTGCTACACCCGATGGGGTGGGATGCCTTTGGCCTACCCGCCGAGAACTACGCCATTCGGCACCACATTCATCCCCGCGAAAGTACCCGGCTGTTTGCGGATACCTACCGGCGACAGATGAAAGAGATGGAATGCTCTTACGATTGGTCGCGGGAGATCAATTCCACTTTTCCCAACTATTACAAATGGACACAGTGGTTTTTCCTGCTGCTGCACCAGCGCGGGCTGGCTTACCGAGCGCTGGGTAGCCAGTGGTGGTGCCCAACCTGCCAAACTATCCTGGCTAACGAGCAGGTGGAACACGGCCGTTGTTGGCGTTGCGACAGCGAAGTGACGCGCAAAGAGCTGGCGCAGTGGTACTTCAAAATTACGGACTATGCCGACCGGCTGATAGCTGATCTGGACACGCTGAACTGGCCGGAAAACATCAAGGCGATGCAGCGCAACTGGATCGGCCGTTCTACCGGCACCGAGGTCGTTTTTGAAATAAAGAATCCACAGATGGCACAGATTTCACAGAAAAATGAGTCTCAATCTGTGCCATCTGTGAAATCTGTGGATGACTCTTTTTCGATCAGGACTTTCACAACGCGGGTAGATACGCTGTTTGGGGTGACGTTTATCGCCATTGCGCCGGAGCATCCGCTGGTGGGGCGGATTGTAACGGATGGGCAGCAGACGTCCGTTTCTTCCTACATCGAGCAGGCCAAACGCAAAACCGAAATTGACCGTACCTCGACGGAAAAGGTGCAAACTGGCGTTTTCACCGGGACGTACGCCATGCACCCGCTGACGGGGCAGCCGGTGCCGATTTGGGTGGCGGATTACGTGCTGCCCAGCTACGGCAGCGGCGCGGTGATGGGCGTACCGGCCCACGACAGTCGGGATTTTGCCTTTGCCCAAACCTACGGCCTGTCCATCGTGCCGGTAATTGCGCCGACGAACGGCGAAGCCGAGACGGACGGTTGTTTTGCGGGCTACGGCCGTCTGATCAATTCGGCGCAATTCTCCGGGCAAAGTTCTGAGGAGGCGATGGCGGCAATTACGGCCGTTCTGCAAGCGCAGGGTCAGGGTGAGCCGCAAGTCACCTACAAACTGCGCGATTGGCTGATCTCGCGCCAGCGCTACTGGGGGGCACCGATTCCCATCGTGCACTGCCCGGCGTGTGGCCCGGTGCCCGTGCCTGAGGCCGATCTGCCCGTGCTGCTGCCCGATACCGACAATTTTGCTCCGGCTGGCGACGGCCGTTCCCCCCTGGCGCGTATTGACGAGTGGGTTAACACCACCTGCCCGCAGTGTGGCGGCCCGGCGCAGCGCGAAACCGACACGATGGATGGCTTTGCCTGCTCCTCGTGGTACTTCCTGCGTTTTGCCAATCCGCATTACGATGAAGGCCCATTTGACCCGGTGGCGGTACGGCGCTGGCTGCCGGTGGATACCTACGTTGGCGGGGCGGAACACGCCGTGCTGCACCTGCTGTACGCTCGCTTTTGGACCAAAGTGATGGCCGATGCCGGGCTGATCGATTTTGTGGAGCCGTTTACCGAGCTGCGCAACCAGGGCGTGCTGTCATCGCCGCTGGACGGCCGTCGCATGTCCAAATCGCGTGGCAACGTCATTACGCCCGACGAGGTGATTGCCCAACACGGCACCGACGCGCTGCGGCTGTATGTGGTGTTTCTGGGACCGTTTGATGCCGATGTGACCTGGGACGACAGCGGTATTCGCGGCATGACGCGCTTTGTGGAGCGATTTTGGCATCTGGCAGCGGAAAAATCTGACGCAAAGGCGCAAAGGGGCAAAGATAAAGAAGTTGAGGCCGCGTTTGCGCGGGCGAGGCACAAGATCATCAAACGGATTACGCAGGAGATGGAGGATTTTCGCTTTAATACGGCCGTTGCTGGCCTGATGGAGTATCTGAATTTTCTGTACGACATGCGTGATGAAGCAATTGGCCGCGATACCTGGCGTGCGGCCTTTGGCACGATGTCCCGCTTGCTGGCACCCTTTGCGCCCTTCATTGCTGAGGAAGTGTGGCAGGCGGTGCTGGGACACAGCGAATCAGTTCACCGGCAGCCGTGGCCTACCTATGAGGCAGCGCTGACGCAGGATGAAGCGATTACGATGGTGGTGCAGGTGAATGGCAAGGTGCGCGATCGGATCGTGGTGGCGGTAGATACGGCGGTGAATGTGGTGCAGAAAACGGCCGTATCTTGCCCCAACGTTCAGGCACACATCAACGGCCAGGCCATCCGCAAAATCATTGTGGTACCGCAAAAGCTGGTCAATATTGTGGTGTAAGCAATGGGTAAAGATTGGTCCAATCTCCGCAGATTGGACCAATCTCTAAAACAGTTCCTAGGGAATGCAGAGCGTTTGCCCGGCGTAGATGAAGTTGAGGTTGTAGATGCCGTTGGCTTCGGCAATGGTGTACGGGCTGATGCCATACCAAACGCCCAGGTTGATGAGATTATCGCCATAGCGTACGGTGTGGTAATAGCGGCAGTAGCGCTGTGGTGGCGGCGGCGGTGGTTGGGGCGCTGGTGTGTAATAGTAGGGAATAAAAATCACTGTGCCATAATAAATGAGGTTAGGATTCACGATTTGGGGATTAGCGGCCAGCAAATCGTTGATGGTAACCCCATAGTTTACGGCAATGAGTGACAATGTTTCGCCGTAGCGTACGGTGTGGTAGGTGCCGTTGCTCTCGGCAGGGGCGGCTTGCGTTGTGGCGGCGGTTAGCCCCAGCATGACAAGCAGCAAAAGCAAAGAAAGGGTCAGCCTGCGAAACCTTGAAGAACCAAATTTGATCATAGAGGAACCTCCTGGAAGAAGCTGGGGGCAGGGCGGAAAACGGCCGTATCCCTCTTTACCGCCTCGCCATAAATTAACATAAAACCCTGAGCGCACTATAGCATAATCGCCGGGGGAATTGCAATATGGCAGTATGGCAACCTGGCAAAAGAAAAAGCGCCTTGAGACAAATCGGCTCAAGGCGCTTTTTGATGGGTGGTGGCGGTAATGTTTTACACGCGGGTGATGTATTCGCGGGACTCCGTGTTCACTCGAATCCAGTCGCCAATGTTGACAAACAGCGGCGTTTTTACCTTGAGGCCCGTGCTGGTATAGACCTCTTTCGTCGCGCCAGTGGCCGTATCGCCAGCGACGGCATTTTCGGCTTCCACCACTTCAAAATCCATCGTTTTGGGCAGTACGTAGTCCAACACTTCCCCTTCGTACATCAGCAGTTCCAGCTCCATGTTGTCGATGAGGAACTGTTTGTCATCTTCCAACACGTGATGGTTAACCGATTTTTGGTCGTAGGTGGCCGTGTTCATGAACACGTAAAAGGTGCCATCGTCATATAAAAATTGGAATGTTTGTTTTTCCAACCGAATATCTTCCACACGGTCACCGGAGGTGAAGGTGAGTTGAAAGTTGGACCCAGAGCGCAAATCGCGCACGCTCACGCGAATAGTTGCTTTACCACGGCCTGGTTTGCTATGGCTGTATTCCGTTACTTTATAAAGATTGCCGTCTTGAGTAAAACTTACCCCGCGGCGCAGCTGATTGACATCGATCATGATTCATTACTCCTAAAAACAGGCTGGCGGTTCGTGGCGAGCGGCTCGTTTTCTGTCCAGCGCTTATTTTATTTCAAGATAACAGGTTAAGGTGTAAATTTTGCGAGATAGGATTCTCGGCTGCGAAGTTTATCATAAACAGTCTGGAGTGGGCAATTTGCCAACAAAACGACTTTAGGACGATTGGCTTGCGCCTTTTTTTGCCTTTTGAGTACAATGCGGTTGTATGGACGAATTTGCCACAGTCTCCCCCGAAACCCAAATCTTATGCCATCAGTGTGCGGCCGTTTTGCCTGTGGAGCAAGGGTCGCAGTTTGTTACCTGTGAATTTTGCGGTGCCACCAACTTTGTGGATAAAAGCGGCGCGGTGTTGCATTATGCCGTGCGGGCCACGGTAGACGAAACGGCCGCTTCTGCCGCGCTCCGTCGTTGGATGGGGGGGAATGCCACGGTGAAAGACCTGGACAAAAAGGCAACGATTGAACGGCCGTCTTTCCAGCAGTTCCCTATGTGGCTTATCCGCGTGAACCAAAATGGGCAGGAAAAGGTGGTGTTGGAGCCAGCCGCCGCGCTTTCTGTGTTTCAGCTGACGGAGCTGAGCATTCCCGCCTCGGACCTCGAACCGTATGATCACACGATGGACGGTGACGCGCTGGCGCCAACGGTGCCATTAGAGACGGTGCGCAAGTGGCTGGCCGATAATCAGAAAATTGCTGCCGGACAGATCAAAGAGAGTTCGCTGGTGCATCTGCCACTTTTTGTGTTTAAGTATCAATTTGAAGGGCGGGCGTATACGGCCGTTGTTGATGCCGCCAGCAGCCAGGTTTTTGCCAGCGTCTACCCGTCCAAGCGTGAAGTGCCCTATGTGGCCATTGGGTCTTTGGGCTGCGCTCTGTACTTTTGTGCCGCGCTCATTCCGGCCATCACTTTCTTCTCCACCGATGGGTTGGGGCTGATCTGGGGCATCCTGGGCTATATTTTGGTTGCTATTCTGCTGGCGGTGCCCATTTTTGGCATTGCCGCCTACGTTTCATCCCGCGTATAAATACACCGGTAGGGGCAGGTCTCAGACCTGCCCTTACGAGCAAAGTCAAAAATAAAAATGACACAATCAGCTAACAAAACTCAAGGTCTAACGTGCCCCGAATGCAGCGGCGTGGTGCCAATTGCCGAAGGGGATCGCATAGTGGAATGCCCGTACTGCCACACCTTTTCGCTGGTTCAGGGAGAGCGTGGCGTGCGCCGTTGGCAGGTGCCGCAAGTAGTCGAGCGGGAGCGCGCGCTGCAAACGGTGGGGAATTTCTTCCGGGGCGTAAAAAAGGCACGCGATCTGGCGGCGGCGGCCGAAATCAAAGATACCTTCCTGGTTTACCTGCCCTACTGGCGGGTGGAGGCGTTTGTCGCGGGCTGGATGTTTGGCCGGGTGAAGTCTGGCAAGGACAGCACCCGACCCATCGAGGTGCAAATCAGCGAGCAGATGCATTGGAATGATGCAGCTGTGGACGTGGCTGAGTATGGTGTGCATCAGGTGGCTATTTCTAAGGAGCAGTTACGGCCGTATGACAGTGACCGTCTTCATGCCGAGGCAATGGTCTTCGAACCATCAGAATCGCACACCGACGCAATGATCGAGGCCGAACAGCATTTTACCTACCGGGGTCGTAAATCGCGCCATCTGCGCACTAAGTTTTTTGAGAAGTTCCACTTTTTGCGCCAGCGTTTGTCCATTGTCTACTATCCGCTCTGGGTATCGCGCTACGAATACCACAAGCGCAATTACCAGGTGGTGGTGGATGGCGTGAATGGCAATATTTTGTACGGCAAAGCGCCCGGCAACATTTTTTATCGGGCTGCGGCGCTGGTAGGTGGTTTGGCCCTGGGCAACCTGATTTTGGTCAACGGGACCTGGTTGGCGGGCCTCATGGTAAGTAACAGCGACGAAGACGGCAACATCTTGCTGCTGCTGATGCCAATAGCGTTTGGCATTGCTCTTATTGCGGCTGGGTATCGCGCTTTCCGCTATGGCGAAGAGGTGGAGGAAATCCAAAAGGGCGCGCGTAAGGCGACTCTGGCGGGTCAATCGGACAGCTCGACGTTGGTTTCTGCTCTCACGGGCGGACTGATGGGCGACAAGGCGGATATGGAGTCGGTGATGCGTTCCGGCATGAGCGTGTTGGAAGAGTTGACGGAGGGACGGCGATGAAGTTGCTGGCTCTGCGCTGCCCAACCTGTGCCCAACCGCTTAAGCCGCAAAATCCAGAAGTGGTGGTGCTGCGCTGTGCGGGCTGCGGTACGGCCGTTTCCATCACGGATACTGGTCTTGCCTCTACCACCATTCATTTTGCAGCCGCGACGGTCGAAAATTTTGATGCTTGGGTACCGCTTTGGTTGTTTAACGGCCGTGTGAACATCACCAGCCGCCAGACGCAGGGGCGCAACAAGCAGGCCGAGCAGGATGCCCAGCAGTTGTGGGGCTATCCGCGCAATCTCTATGTACCGGCCTGGGACTTGCCTACACAGGTGGTTTGCCAGCTGGGTGGCGACATGGTTCAGCGCCAGCCGCAGTTTCAATCTACCGCGCCCCCCACCCAAGCCACGCTGGTCGAAGCGGTGATCACGCCGGAAGATGCGTTGAAGCTGCTGGAATTTGTGGTGTTCAACGTGGAAGCGGGCCGCAAGGATTGGCTTAAAGAGCTGCACTTCACCATTGAGGCGGACACACCTCAGCTTTGGGCCATCCCCGCGCAGCGGGCGGGCAGCGAGTGGCGATTGCAGCCGGTTTTGCAGTAAAAAGTGGAAAGTAAAAAGTGAAAAGCAGAAAGAACTTTTCACTTATCGCTTTTCACTCCTTTCACACATCAAACAAGGAGTAAAAGATGAAAACAATTATTCACACCGATAACGCGCCAAAGGCCGTGGGTCCATATTCACAGGCGGTGCGCACGGGGAATTTGCTGTTTACCGCCGGGCAGGTGGCTATTGATCCGGCCATCGGCAAATTGATTGAGGGAGACATCACTGCTCAAGCCGAACAGGTGATGAAAAATTTGCAGGCGGTATTGGCTGCGGCGGGCACTAGCTTTGCGCATGTGGTTAAAACTACCGTCTTTTTGGCCGATATGGCCGATTATCCAGGGATGAATGAGGTATACGGCCGTTACATTGGCAGCAATCCCCCCGCTCGTTCCGCTTTTGCCGTGCGTGGCTTGCCGTTGGGTGCCAAAGTCGAAATTGAAATGGTGGTCGAAATTCCCGAGGCGAACTAATGCCCAGTGATGTCATTCTGGTTGTGGATGATGAAGCCAACATCCGCGACCTGGCTCGATTGTATCTGGAGAAGGAAGGCTACAAGGTCATCCTGGCTCAAGATGGTGCGCAGGCGCTCAAGCTGGTTGAAGAGCAGGAGCTGGCCTTCATCGTGCTGGATTTGATGCTGCCGGAGGTGGACGGCTGGGAAGTGTGCCGCCGCGTACGTGCCCAGAGCGATGTGCCTATCCTCATGCTTACTGCTCGCGATGATGATATTGACAAAATTGTCGGGCTGGAAATGGGCGCGGATGATTACCTGACCAAGCCGTTTAATCCACGCGAACTGGTGGCCCGGGTGCGGGCCATATTGCGCCGGGTGAACAGCACCCAGGGTGGCGGGGCCAACGAGGTGCGCCAGATTGGTCAGGTAACCATCGACCCGAGCAGCCGCGAGGTAACCGTAGCCGGGCAGCGCATCTCGCTGCGTACCAAGGAATTTGACCTGCTGCTCACTTTGGCCGATCACCAAAACATTGTTTTGTCGCGCGATCAGCTGTTGGATTTGGTGTGGGGGTATGAATTTTATGGCCAGACCCGCACCGTAGACGTCCATATCGCTCATCTGCGCGAAAAATTGGGCGATAGTTTGTCCATCGAAACCGTGTGGGGGATGGGGTACAAGCTGGTCGGTAATCCGTGAACGGTGAGCGGTAATCGGACTATCGTGACCGATTACTGATAACGGATTACCGATAACCGTTTTACAGGCGGGTTACACTTTTTTAATGGCGGCTTCATGACGGCCGTTTACAGTCAAGACCCTAAGGGTTTTACTCTGAGCAACCGATGCTAAAAATCCGCCAAGCCCTTAGGGTCTAAACAACGTATGTTTCGCACCTTGCGCAGCCGATTGCTGCTTTCTTACTCTGTGTTGGTGGCGGGGACCCTGTTTGTGGTCTCGCTGGCCCTTCTTGCCCTGGGCGCACAACCCCGGCTGCGTTTTCAGCCTGCGTTGCAGCGGTTAGACATTATCAGCCGGGCTGGACGCAACGATATTTTACGTTTGCAGCTGACCAGCACGGATCGCGAAAATTTTTTACGCAACCTCCTGCAAACTTTGGAAGATACCGCCGAAACCAACAACGTGCGCGCCTTTATTGCCACCGCGAGTGATGCCGAAATTATCTTTGATACAGATCCTTCTGAAAGTTTGGTTGGCGTTCAGATTGAAGGCCTTGAGCTGCCGCGTGACTATCTGCCAACGACCGATCCCAATACCCTGGCGGCTCGTTTTCGCGACCCAGATGGCAATCGTTGGCTGGTTTATACGCGAGCTATTTCCAGCACGGGCTTTGATAGCGTGGTGGTCGTCTATGCCGTGCCCGAGCCGGGGCCGCTAGCCTTACTGCGCGAATTGGGCTTTGGGCGTGCGTTTGTGCGGGCTGGTCTGGCTGGCTTGCTGGTTTCCGTTTTGCTGGCCTGGGTGATTGCCCGCTCGGTGGCCCGGCCGCTACAGCGCATGGCGGGCGCGGCCGAAGCCATTGCCCAGGGCGAATATGAGCAGCAGCTGCCGCTGGAAGGGCCAGAAGAAGTGGTGCGGGTGGCAGAGAGCTTCAATAGCATGTCGGCCCAAGTGGCGGCCACCCGGCAGGCGCAGCGCGATTTTGTGGCCAACGTCTCACACGATTTGAAGACGCCGGTGACCTCGATTCAGGGATGGAGCCAGGCGTTGTTGGACGGTACGGCCGTTTCTCCCGAAGCGCAAACGCAGGCGGCCAACATCATTTATGGCGAGGCGGAGCGCATGGGGCGCATGGTGGCCCAGTTGCTAGACCTGGCCAAAATTGAGTCTGGGCAGCTCCAACTAAACCGCTCGCCCGTTGACCTGGCAGAAATTGGCATGGTGGTGCGGCAAAATCTGCTGCCGCGTGCCCAGGCCCACCAGATTCACCTGACGATCGAGACAGAACCCGCGCCACCCGTTTGGGGCGATTATGATCGGTTGATGCAGGTGGTGTCCAACTTGGTTGATAACGGGCTAAATCACACGCCAGCCGGTGGGCGAGTGCATGTGGCAGTACGGCCGTATGGCGACCAAACCATTGAGCTTAGCGTGCAAGATACGGGTAAAGGCATGTCGCCAGAGCAGTTGGAGCGCATATTTGAGCGGTTTTATCAGGTGGATAAGTCGCGCGTACGTGAAGGGGGCCGGAGCGGCTCTGGCTTAGGATTGTCAATTGTGCAAGAGTTGGTGCTGCTGCATAACGGCCGTATCCAGGCCCAGAGTGAAGAAGGTAAGGGGAGCCGGTTTACCGTGCGGCTGCCAGTGGCGGGTAATCGGTAATCCGTTATCCGTAAACAGTAATCCGATAACCGCTCACCGTTCACCGATTACCGTCTGTCGTACGCGTGCCAAAAACTCACTGAGCAGAATGGCGGTAGCGCCCCATACTTTGTGGCCGTTGACGTTGTAGTAGGGCACCGTGTAGGTTGCGCCACGCACGGAAATGGGGCCAATCTCTCGCGTACTGGGATCCAGTAAATGAGCCAGAGGAACTTCTAGAATTTCAGCTACTTCGCGCACTTCGGGCACAAAAATCGGCCGTTCGCCGCCGTTGACCCAGCCTACAAAGGGATGCACTTCATAGTCTGATGGGGGAATGTAAATAGTGGTAAGGTGGCCGAGGATGGTAACGGCCGTCGCTGGTACACCAATCTCTTCTTCTGTTTCGCGCAGGGCGGCGGCAACGGCCGTTTCGTCCGGTTCGCGCCGCCCGCCAGGGAACGAAATTTGCCCCGCATGGGAGGTTAGATCATCGCGCCGCCGGGTGAGCACCAGGTGCAGCGCGTGGCGATGATAGTAGAGCAGCAGCAAGACGCCCCCAACACGCGGTTGGCCGGGCAAGTCCGGCGGGCGTGTCCGGTCACGACGGTCAACGGGCAGCATGTAGTAGTGGGCTGAACGGGGATCGAAATCGGGCAAAGTAAGCGCCTGGCGAATAACGGCCGTTGTCAACTCCATCTTGCTATTCCCAGCGGCGTACAGGCGCTATTCGTCGGTGATGCGGCGGAAGGTGTAGCCCACGCCGCGCTCTGAGGAGATGTACCGGGGGCGCGTCTTGTCTTTTTTGTCTTCAATTTTGCGGCGCAGGCGGTGCATGTGCACGTGCAGCCGGTCCTCGTAGGCGGGTTCTAGCGGCCAGAGACGGCGTAAAATAAAGTCGGTGTTCACCGTATGCCCGGCGCTGCGCATAAGGATGTAGAGCAGCTTTGTTTCGGTTGGCGTCAGGCTAACGGGTTTGTTATTGATCAGCGCCTGTCGGCCAGGGAAATCAATCATCAGGCGGTCATCGACGCGGGTAAGGGAGCGCAGGGGGTAAGCAAAGTCGCCCATGCGCTGCAAAACGCGCTTGACGCGGGCGGTTAGCTCCCCCGGATTAAACGGCTTGATGATGTAATCTTCGGCGTGTTCTTCCAGCCCTTCAACGACGGTGGATTCTTCGTTTACGGCCGTTAGCATAATAATCGGCAAGTCGCTGAATTGGTGTACAGTGCGGCAAAATTCAAAGCCGCTCATGCCGGGTGGCATGTGGATATCGACGATGGCCATGTGGGGCAGCCCATGCTGCGTAATGACCGACAGCGCTTCTTCGCCAGACCCGGCGGTCATCACATCATATTCGGCTTGCTGCAAGGCATGGCTGACGATGCGCAGGTTAAACGGATCGTCATCGACGGCTAAAATTCGGTGGGTGGTGATTTCAGAATCACTCATGGAAACCTCAAATTGGGAAATAATTACAAAGACGGGCCGGATTATAAAGCGTTCCTGCCGAATCTGGAATTAACTGAATTACACAACAGTGCAATGCTTATCAATTGGTTTGTGTTGGCTCACCTAATTATCATCGGGCAAAAAGGCATACCCTTTGCGCCGCTTAGAAAACACGTAACGCGGTCCGCCTTTGACCTCAATTTTGCTACGCAGGCGGTGAACATACACCCGCAGTCGGTCCTCATCGGCAAAGTCGGTATCGGCTGGCCACAGGCGGCGCAGTAGAAAATCTGTGTTGACGATTTTGCCTTTTTGGCGCATGAGGATGTAGAGCAGCTTGGCTTCAGTGGGTGTGAGGTTCACTTCGTTGCCTTTGACAACGGCCGTTAACTTGGCAAAGTTCACCGACAAATCCTCATCTACCTGCACAAATGGCGCAAGCGGATAGGCAAACTGGCCAATGGTGCGCAGCACACGGCGCACGCGGGCCAGCAATTCCCCCGATTTAACGGGCTTGTTCATGTAATCTTCGGCGTAGCGGTCAATGGCTTCGACGATGGTGCTGGTTTCTTCAACGGCCGTTAGCATGATAATCGGTAAGTCGCTGAACTGAAGCACGCGCTCACACAATTCCAGGCCGTCCATGCCCATCGGCATGTTGATGTCGAACAGCCCAAGATGCGGCAGCCCTTCATTTTCCATGAGTTCCAGGGCTTGCTCGCCAGATTCGGCCGTCATCACCTGAAATCCGTGGTGCATCAATGTGGAACGAACAATTTCCAGGATGGAAATACTGTCGTCTACAACCATGATCCGGTAAGCTTCCGGGGCAAAACTGTCCATTTGTGTTGTCCAGATAGATGGATAAAATTAAAGGTACTGGGTTATTGTAGCAAACCCGCGGCTTGAATTCCAAATTGGCGATCGTGCAGCCAAAATTAAGTTTATAACTATTTCAGGATAATTGCATATGTTGCTGGTTTATCTGGGGATTGCCTGGTTTTTTGGTCTCTGGTTGGCCTCGGTGGTGACGCTGGATTGGTGGCTCTGGCTGGCGCTAGGGGTTATTGGGTTGGTAACGGCCGTTCTCCTGCGTCGCCGCCAAAAATTCGGCTGGGGTCTGGCCTGTGTGGGCGTGTTGGCCTTGGGTGGGATGCGGTATGCAACGGCCGTACCCATCATCAACGCACAGCATATTGCCTACTACAACGGCAGCCGCAGCGTCACCATCACCGGGTTGGTGATGGCTGAACCAGACGTGAGTGACGGCTTTGTGAACTTGCGTGTGGAGGTAGACAGCATCCAGGTGAGCGGCGGCGCGCAGCTGCCCATGCAGGGCACCGTGCAGGTGCAAACCTACCGCTTCCCGGTCATCAACTACGGCAGCCGCCTGCGTGTGACGGGCATTCTGGAAACGCCACCCGAAGGCGAAACCTTTAGCTACCGCGCTTACCTCGCCCGCCAGGGCATCCACAGCCTCATGTCTTTGCCCAACGTCACCGTGCTGGCCGAAAATGAAGGCAGTCCGCTCTACCGGGCTATCTTTGCCTTCAAAAGTCGCGCCCAGACCACCATTGCCCAACTCATTCCTGAGCCTCAGGCGGCGCTGCTCACTGGCATTCTGCTGGGCAACGATAACGGCCTGCCACCCGACCTCAGCGACGATTTTCGCCTCACTGGCATGACGCACATCATCGCCATCTCTGGTCAGATGCTAAACCAAACTTACTCTCGTTTGATTTGCTGGGGGAGCTAACATGGCTGTCTTCTCCTCTTTCAGCTTTTGTCCCGCCATTTGACTGCCCATTGTTTGAATTATCTTCCTCTTTTGGGTCATCGAGGGTAATTGTTTTACGAATCGCTCCCTCCATTTGGAACACGCCTTTTTCAGAATCAACCCAAATTACGTCTATAATTAACGTGATTATTTTTCTCTTCAATTTGAAAGGTACTTCGCTTGGCTTTTTCCCGTTTCTTTTTGCGTCATCAATCGCTTTTTTAAGAAGGTTCAATGTCGCTAGTAAAACTTCTTTTTTGTCTTCAGCCAATTGGCTTTGTTCAAGTTTATGCTTAATCTCCTCCAGGGACTTTTTAAAGGTCTCATAACGCTTTCTAATATCCAGCATTTTTTCTTCAAACTCATCAAGGGTGTAAATGTCACGCTGATAAGCCGCTTCAAACTTCTCCCGTTCAACCATCAATTCAGAAATTTGTTTCTCAATGAATTCTATTTGTTCCTGGTAACCAAACAATTCTCCTTCTTGAAGTCTTTCATCATATCGTTTTAGAAGCAGCTCAGGCTCGTAGATAACACTTTCTATTTCTTCCCAAACACGTTCTTCAATTATTTCAGCCAGTATATAGGGGGAAAGGCAAGATGTTCCAAGACCTCTCGCTTTATTCGAGTTACGAGAATTACAAGCATAGTAACGAAGCCGCGTATTCTTTGTTCCGCCAATGATCGTAATCATGGAGTATTCTCGACATATCGCGCATCTCATGAGACCACCTGCAAGCAGCCAATTCCTCTTCTTTGAGTTACGCAAAGATCGCTTTGCATTTTTCTTCATCACTTCCATAGCCATTTCCCATTCTTCAGGGGAGACAATTGCTGGTACATCGACCCGAATCCATTCCTCTTTTGGTCTTAGACGCATAACTTGTTTAGGTTTTCCGTTCTCCGTATATTCTCCAGTCTTTACTCCACGATGTTTGTTGGCGTAGAAAACACCCTTGTATACCGGTGACTTAACTAATTGGTACAACGTCGCAGGCGACCAAAATCCTGGCTTAAATCGAGTAGGAATTCCCTGCGCATTCATATCCTTCGCAATCTGATGTAAGGTGCGGCCATGGTAAATTAGCTGCTCATATATCCATCTCATGACTTTAGATTCTTCTGGATGAAATGAATAGCGGCTGTCTTTTGTAATGACGTATCCATATCGTGGTCGCTTGGCAGTGATCTTTCCGGACATCGCTTTGTGTTTGTTGCCTAAGATCATCCTTTCTTTCGCTTTCCGCATTTCCTCTTGGGCCATGTAACCCCGAACGTATCGTTCTAAAGCAGAGCCGGGATTGATATAAAAGTGTATGTCGATGTTTCGGCGAGAAAATTCTTCCAGCAGGAAACCTTGCTGCCAATCTGCATTTCTGGATAATCTATCGATGTCTTCCAAGATAAGATGCATGGCACGGGGCTTTGTTTTTACCTCATATAGCAGTTTGAGTAGTGCCGGACGGTGTTCAAATTCAAAGCCTGTGTAACCATCATCAAAAAAAATAAGTTCAAAAGGAATTCGTAAATCATCTCTTTCGGCAGTCATGTGGACAGTCTGAATTTGCCTAGAGAAACTGGTACCTTCTTCTACCTGTCGCTCCGAAGAGGCTCTTAAATAGGCGTAGGCATCTGCACCTAATGGGTTTCCTAAATAGCCTCGCGTGGCGTATTTGGCAAACTCTTTTTTAAGATCGTTCATAGTTGTTACTCCTCAGTAGAGTTGTTTCTCTGTTTACGATGGGAAGAGAAAGGTTTTAAATCACTTGATGTATTATAGTGTAATATAGTGTAACATAATGGAATTGGATGACAAGAATAATCCTGATGTTCAAACCTGGTTCACAGTAGCTGAAGCCGCTGCCTACATCAGGGTGACCAGACAAACAATCTATCGCTATATGGATGAAGGCTTACTACCCTATTACGTTTTGAAGTCAGGGGGTGGTCGAAGGGTTAACCGTACCGACCTAGACGGACTGCTCGAGTCCCCGTCAGAATCAATTAACGAGGACTCATGAACACAGCAAAATCAAATTAACTTGTGATGGCTTTTGTCATGAAAGAGTGACTTGGGTTTCCTTTTCTTTCTGCCACTATGGAGATGCGAGGCCGAATCTTTCCCATATTCCTCCAAGAGAAAATCAATCAACAGATCCAGAGCTGCTGACATACGAGCGGAGGCTAATTGCTTCTTACCAATGTTTATCTCTTTTTCCATAGGTTCTCCTTTTACGATTTCAAGTGATACAAAGCGATAGTTCCTAAAGTGTTATTCAGCCTATTGCTTTAATGTTGCAACACGTCCCCCAGCAATCGGCCGGTAATCACGGACACCTGTGATGTCTATCATGTACCCTTCTGGCACCATTTCCAGTAGCCTGGACCAGGTTGCCCCACCCAGGAAAGCGGCCAATTCATTCAACCGGTAATTAGAAGTTAAAATCACGCTCAGCTTCTGTCGATAGCAGTAGTTAATCAGGTCATAATAGCGGGTCCGAATTTCAGGGGCTTGTTCTGTAGACCGAATAAAGGGCAGTGAGCCTTCTCGCCCCGCATCGTCAATCAAGATCACCCGCGGCTTACCCAACTGCTCAGAAAAAAGAAACCTATCCAGGCTAAACTCGGATTCAGACTGCATTAGCATCCACTCCCTGGCTGAACGCAGTTTACCTGCGGGGTAGATACAGAGTTCCTGGGCCTGCCCCACTTCATTTAGCGTCATAATGCCACGGCCGTAAAACAGCGCCTCAGCGATAGTGGTTTTCCCGTTGCCGAAACCAGAAAAGTGATGTGACCCAATCGGTCGCCACTGTTTCCCCTCATGAACCTGCATCTCTTTGGATCCTACTGCCCCAGAGGTAATCACAAAAGATTGTCCAGGATGCTCTTGCGCCGTAGACAGCCACTGCTTGGCCAGCTCAATTGCCTGATGCAGCAGCGCCTGTTCACTGTATTCAATCCATTGCTTGCCATCGGCTTGAATATTGCCGTTAGGCATTTCCAGTCGCACCAATGAGGCTAAATGCTCAAACCGTAATGAGGTGAGGCCAGTGGCCTCATAGACCAACTCTTTGGTGAGTTTGGCATCCGCGCCAATTGTCATTCTTCTCAAAAACACGCTTATTTACTTTCTCCTTATTGCACCGTGCCTAACTGCCTGTGATCAACACAATCGGCACAGTCTCCTTTCAAAATCTGCCCCCGATCAGCGGCGGTGTGGGCACCAAACCAATAGAGGCAGCCATGGTATTGGGCAGGCTGTGTCCCTGTCCGTTTTTGTATTCCCCAGGTACCCGCTTGCGCTCATACCAATCCAGAATGCCACGTGCATTATTGGGCTTATAGCCAGCCGCCAGCCATTCGGCCGTTACTTGGGCCAGCAGGTCTACGTCAGGCTGCTCCCCCAGCCGCTCGGCAATAAGCGGCCAAACCTGTTTTCGCGGATACTTCTCTAAGGCCTGTCGCCATGCCTGAATGGCCGGATGGGTCGCCGTAATCGCGCTCCCCTTAGAATTTTTTACCCCTTGAGAAAGAAAGGATGGCTGGTGTGCGGTGTCCTTCTTTGTGCTCTTTTTTGGGCTCATCTTTGTAGAGAAGGAATTGCAGCTTTCCGACATTTCCGGGTATTGCAGTTTTTCTGCATTACCCGGCGAATGAAGGATTTCTGCAATAGATAGCTCTTGCAGTTTGACCAGTAAAAATGACTCATTCAATTCGTACCAGGTCAGTCGTTCCCGATCCGTCCAGTACAAAATGAAGTTCTCCAAACGAAGTTTTGCTTTTTCCGTGCCCTGGCGAATTTTGCTGCCCAGGCGGCGGCGTGCTGTTTCAAACTCCGTTCGCGAAAAGCCCAGTTCTTCTTGCCAACTATCCCCCGACCGGTAATGGAGATGATCACAAGGGGCGCTGAACTTGTAAAACGGCTGGCAGCCATTGTTTTCCCAGCGGTAAATCATTTGCTGCAACAGTAGTGAAGCGAGAACGCTGCCCGTTATCTGGTTAAGCAGGGGGTAATAGGCAATGGTTCTACCCAATCCCTCAGCTGAAAGAACTGCACCGTCGAATGTCATATCGTATTCGAACCTACTCCTAAACTGGACGGTCGCAGGCCGGTGCGGGAAACGCCAGTCCGGTAACGCACCGCCGGATTGGGCAGCCTATCAGTCTCTTCATCTAGCGGGACGAGAATGTCCAGGTCGCGGGCTTTTTCAAATATCAAGATGCGCACCGCATCGCTCAACGTCCGCTGCATGGCAAAGCCCACCTCGCCCAGCAGCTTCTTTTCAGCCGCTGTACAGCGCACTACAATCCGTTCTTCTCGACTCATCGTTTACTCCTTTTTTTGTGTGAGAATAAAACTGCCCCGTGATGGGGGCGTCCATCGCGGGGCAGTGTAAACGACTTTGTTACGGGTTGGGTGCACATTGTGTTTCATTCACTGAATGATGCACGAAATGGTTCACTCACCTATTTACAAGACCCATTTTCGTCAATGCACATCGCCTTCGTAACGATGATCATACCAACGCTCACATAAAACAGGGGCATACTTCTTCACCGTGGCCATAGCCACATTGTTATCCTGACAAGCCTGCTTTAAGGTTATTTCCACTCTTTTGCGCGTCAGATGCTGGCGACGGTATGCCACCAGATTTTTCAAGCTGAGCAGCGTATCGATGCGTGGACCATACTTCCTCTCCGGCATAGGCTTCTCCACCTCAACTGGCGGCGATAGCTGCTCACATGTGTAGCCAATCTTCTCCATCTTGCGCACATAGATAGGCATCAGATTATCAACGGTCAATAAATCATTCGGGACAGCCCCACCATTCCAACCATAGGTCACCGTCAGCAGCACCGTATTCTCAATGGTTACGGCAAAGACAAAATGCCCCAGGACGGCCGTTTCCCGCATTTTAGGCCACAGCCAGGAAAGGGATTTTTCTAACCGCTTCATGCGTAGGAATTCTGACGCCTGCGCCTCCCGGGCCAAAATGCCATTAACGGTATGGACAATTTCCTCATCCCATTGGTTGATGTGCGCCTCCAAACCAACGGTGAGCGGATCATCCAAATAATGAACAAACCGTGGGGGGACAAGCGGTTGGCCCAGGAGCAGCGAATCATATTGTTTCAGAAACTCCGTCATGGTGTTCACCGCTTGGGACAGCTGGCAGTTTAGTAAAAATTCATACATTAACTGGGTTTTGACAACAAAGCCAAACAACTGAGAACGCATACAAAATCTTCTCCAATCGGCGGGCCACAGCGTTTTTCCGCTATGGCCCGCCATTTACGCTTGAGATTTCCCGCAGCTAAAACAGATGGAAAACCTGCTGCAAAACGATCAAACAGATTAATGACGCTGACAAACCAAAGAACCAGAGGCTGGCACCACGGGCAAGCGAAAAGAAGAGATTTTCGCGCAGCCAAGCGATGGTCATCAGCTGAGGTGGATGAGCCTCATCAAAGCGGTGCACCTTCTGATGAAAAACGACCAGGCTGTGGTGCATGGGCCAACCAATAACAGCCACTACCTGTCGCCACCAGGAGCGTTTGCGGTCACTCCATCCAGCGACCCAGTGCTCGCTCTTCCAGAGGAGAAAAAGACCCTGTCCCAGGTAGACAAAAAAATGGAGATAACCCAGGTAGAAGGGAACATCTGGATATAAGGCGTCGGAAAAGTAAAAGAAAAGCGTGGCAAAAGCAGCAGCGAGTTCGGCCAGCTGGCGGGTAGCATTCAACATCCAGGCTGTCTGCACAATCGTTCGTTCTAGAGTAAAAAGTTCTTTTACCTCCTCATTCTGGAACATATGGATAAATGGATTAGGTGGTAGATGGTTCATAGAGTTCAACATATCCTTTTTGTAATTGTTCTTGGATTGAGCAGGCGGCACGCTTCCCTTTCCTGAGGAGGCCGCCTGCTCAAAAACGTGTTGACCCATTCCGCTAACTTACTTGCGAGTCAAGTCGTTTACGGCAAAGGTCTGTTCACCAATCTGGTTACAGCAACGATGATTCATCCAGGTTCTCCCGCCACGATGGCCGCTTTGAATCTGGCACATCAGAGATACCCGTTGGGTCTGATGTATCTCCTTCGCCCGGCGCTTCCACGGCCGTCTGGTCACTTGCATCAGTCGGCTTGGCTTCACCTACCTCTGAGGGTGTGTCATCGGCTTCAGTCACGGCTGAACTTTGCTCGCCAACCGTTTCACCTACATCCTCCGCTTGAGGCAGCACTTCCGTTTGCTTCGGCTGGGTGCTGGCAGCAAGCTGCCCGCCAGTTGTGGCGGCGTCCTCGTCGGCATCTACCGCCTCAGCGGGTTCTACCGCTGGCCGAATCCATTCCGTGTAGCGCCGGGGAGTGGTTGGCACATGAGGCGGTAGCGGTGGCCGGGGCAGCTGGCCAAACGTATCCCGCCCATCCAATCTGTTCCCCACAAACCGGATTTGCTGGCCATGTTCGGTAAGGACAAACACTTTATCCTTGGGCATGGCCATCACCTGCGTGGGCAAAAAGGCCGGTGTTTCATGCAAGGATTCGCTGACACTCTGCTGCGGCACTCTTTGCAGTTGACCCTCCTTGTTGGTAATCGTCCGACTGACGGTTGAAAAAGAACGATTGGCTTGCAGCTTGGTGCCAAAGATGTCGGAGATGTGGGTCGCGGTCTGGAAATCGTTTGGTGGATACCACAGCTGGTGAGCGCAGTTGGACAGAATGGCGTTGGCCCCAGATTTGCCGTAGATCCCTTCCAACTGGGACAGGGATTGGGCATACAGCAGCATCGTGATGCCATAGCCACCCACCGTCGCCAGATAGGTGTCCAGGTGACGCATCCGTACAGCGGCCGTTTCGTCAATCACCACCAGCAGCCGCTGACCCTGGCCCCGCCGCATGTGATGGCGCATCAGTCCAGCCAGGATGGCCGAGACCACACCGCCGACGCCCTGGAGATCATTCAAGCTGTAGGTGATGTAGAGCGTCGATTTTCTAGCCACCCATTCCCGCGGTAAGGCCAGTTTGGGGGTATAGGGGCAGATGGTGTCGATATGCTTCTGGTAGCCAAAGAGGCGGGTGGTAAAGGTGCCGTAGGCCGAGGTGACAAACCGGTCGTTGCTGGTCACCTTATCGGGCGACAGGCCGTTGGTGAATTGACGGACAGACTGTCTGGCCGCTAGTACGCTTTCCAGCCCCAATAGCACCTGCATGAAGTCGTCCTCGCCTGCATCCAGCAAGACACGCAGGGCATCCTCGCCCCGCTCGGCCGCGAAGTGGCCCACAGCCCGAAACAGCGGCAGGGATTTGTCGGCAAAGATGCGCTGGCTGTCTTCGTCTGGCCGCACCATCTGGGCGTGCAGCTCTTGCAGATCGTCGGGATTTTGGAAGTCGTAGTAGTACGCCAGCTTGACCTGGTGCCCCGGCAGATGATAAACCGGGCCTACCTGCTGCTGCCGTAAAGCGGCCGTTCGTTCCCACTGCTCGGATTTCGGGTCCACTACAACCGCCGCGCCGGGCCACTGCTTGAGCACTTCGGTCAGGTGCAGTCCTTTGCCAGAGCGCGTACTGGCCACCACCAGGACATGCCCTTGACCTGTGGCATAGTCTAGACCTACCGGGACCGCCTTCTTCTTCTCGTTCTGGAGCGTTACAAACGGGACGCCCGTTTCACCTGGCAGCGCCGCAATGATGTTGCTATCGGACAGGTTGCCCTGCTTGGCTTCATGCTTTTCGGCCTGCCGCTTGTTCAGCACCATCTGGTTCACTGGCTGGCTGCCGAGGTAGATAACAAGTCCCCAGAAACCGAGATGGACCGTGGCTGGAATAAGCCAGCCCAGCCCCGGATTACGGGCGTCTTCGACCAACACACCGAGCCAGGTCAGCAGCTGCCAGACAACGCCAAACGGGCCAACACCTACTGCGGCAAAGGCTTTGCCGCCAGGATCCATTGGCGCGATGGCCGCCATTTGGGTAGCCGCCAGATAGCTGCCCAGGATTAAGAACACAAGGTAGACAATGGCCGTGATGCGGAGCGCCTGCTTGGTTTTCGGAGCCGCTTCGCGCCACAGCTCTTGCCAGTAGTTAAAAAGGGTCATTTGTTCATTCATTATTCCCACTCCATGCCCCATACCGCCTCAGCTTCCTGCTGCGGTTGGGCTGTGGCGAGTTCTGGTTGCAGTGAATGGCTTTGCTCGGCCCCCGTTGCTGGCACCAGTTCCTGGCTCAGAGTGTGCTCAGGCATAGCCGTGCGTTGCTCCAGGGCGGCCTCTCGTTCGGTTTCCAGCGCCTGCCGTACCGTCAACCACCAGCCGCGAAACGATTCGCCTTTAAAGCGAATCTGCTTGTCGCCAAAGGTGATGACGTGGGCGTGTGAGTAGCTGGTATCGGTATGGGCCATCAAGCGCCACTCAGTAAAAAAAGCCCCACCAGCTGCCAGCGCCCGGTTGTACGCTTCCGGGGTTAGCCACTCATCTTTAACAGAGAGAATGAGCTGGTGGGTGTACCGCTGTGTTTTGCCTTCTTGCTCCACCCAGGCAATCACCTCGTCATGGGTGCGCCCTTGGCTATTTTGGTCGAGCCAGGTACCCCGTGGCTCGCGCTGCTGCTGTTGGGTGGGGCGGCCCCGACCGTAGGCCAGATAGTTGGCAATCTTGCGGGTGACCGTGGCGGAGGCGCGGCCTGTTTTGGTGCGGTTTTCGTGGACCTGATGGCGGACAACATTGTGTAACTTACGCATGGCCCACCTCCGTTTCTTCTACGGCTGCGTGCTCCGTTTCGGCAACGGCTCCTTCTGCCTGGGCATACTGTTCGAGCAGCTGCTGCAGGGGTTGGCTCATGAGCCGCTTTTGCCGCTTGCGGGCCATGTGGCGCATATGGTTGTACACCTCACGGATGCGGAAATCTGGTTGGAGGGTGGGATCGTGGCTGACGGCGAAACGGTCTTCGAAATCTGCCGGATGCCGTTCGGCCTCCTGACGGATGAGCTGCAAAAGCAGCATTGCGGTCAGGTCATAAGTCATGGCCGATTCGGCCGCCGCCTGGATGCTCAGCTTGGCCAGCCGGTTAAAGTTGCGTGCCAGCCCCGCCGCGACGATATCGTTGAGCAGCGGCACCAGCAGCTGGGTGAGGTCGGCTTTCATGCCCACAAGTGAGAGGGTTTCGATGGCGGCACTGAAAGTCAGCCCATGGGCATCTGCATACTGTTTCAGCTGATCGTGCCCCTCAATGGTGAGGGAGATGGTTTTCTTCCGGGTATTGCGGTACCGGGTATTGATTCTTATCATTCGATTCTCCTAATCTTGACCTTACTGACGGACAGTAAGGCAACTGACAGGTGCTGACTTTCCGGGTGATTGGCCAGGATGTATCAGCACATCTCAAATGGATGGGGGTATTCAGGTCAGTTGATTAGGTGAACGACTAAGGCGCCAGGAGGGAGACTGCCTGCATGAACAGGCTGAAAGGGGCTTTATTGGTGCTGCGCAAACGGGGGTGGTGTTTACGCAATAAAAGAGCAATGGAGTGTGCCTGATGATTTACCGAGGCAAGAGATATGACAGCCTGGTGTGCGGTAAAGCGTTCCGGCAGCCCGGAGAAATACGCCTGAGGGGGTGGCAGCGACGACGCCTTGTCGCGGGAAAGCGCGACGGCCGCTTCAACGCTGCTGAGTAGGATATGCCCGATGTAGCCGAGTGGGGAGAGTGCAGTATGGATGGCGGCGGTAAAGATAATGAAGTTGGCGCCCAGCGCGACGAGGCTTTTCAGCTGCCAGAATTCTGGTTCGGCAACGGGGCCCACCACCATGAGAAAAATGAGCGTGGCCAGCGCTACGGCGGCAGTCATCACCCGGTGAATGCGGCGTCCAGTGACCGTGGACCGATACTGGGTGGTTAATGAAGGTCGGTTTGTTGCAGGCTTTTGCGTATGCTTCATCAGGGCAAAATATGCCACAAATTGAACGAGGTGACAATAGCACTTACATGTAGTTTTTGCCAATCTTACGTACTGTCTAAATCGTAAGACCCTATGTACTACACCCAATAATAATACCCACTAACCCCCCGGACGTACGATTTTAAAAACGTAAGATTTTAATCTCTCTCTCATCTGATTTCCTGTTACCCACGGGAGCTCATATGAACTGCACAGCAGAAGTCTAGCTACAAGCTGACATGAAAGGGAGGTGGGCGGGTACAGCCAGCAGGACAGCTGTCCTGCCTGCGGCACTGGCGCCGCAGAAGGGTGGTGTGGGTGGGAAGTTTTTTTTGCGCCTGAGGGTCGCTTTGACCTTCAGGGTGAGTTGGATTGGCCTTGCCCACGTCGCGGTGTGTGCGCCAGATATGTGTGGGTTGGCCCGCCAGCGCTTCGGGCAACAGGCCGCCAGCTCGTTGAAGCAGTTCTGTTTGATTCCACTGAACAGGGGTAACTTGTGGCTCTGTCAGGTTCGTAGACATGATACAATTGTCGGTATTCATTTTGTGGTTCCTCTATAACCAGGAAATGAGAAGCCGGATGGGAAGACGAGGCCCATCCGGCTTCATTTGTTTAGGGGAAACAGCGCCAGTCAGGTTAGCGCCGCTCCCCAAAGCGCAAGGTATTGGCAACTGTCCTGATGCCAACCCCTGAAGAAAAATTGGTTTGAAGTTGGTTT
>JACKBS010000006.1 GCA_020634435.1 Ardenticatenaceae bacterium
CGGATTGGGTTCGTCCATTACAACACGCATGAAGAGGTGGACCGCGTTTTGGCTGCCTTGGCAGCATTAGCCAAGGAATAATCTGGTTCATTTATTGGTTCACCTTATTAGAATACAGTGCGTAGGAGAATAGTTCCCGTGACAGCTCTTCGCGGATAAACAACCGGCCGGAAACGATGACGACCTCCTCAAAATTCTGTCTAATCTTATAAATAAGACGTTGAGATTAACTTGTTTACTTGTTCAAACTGTTTATCAGAAAGATTAGAAATATTCGACAAATACGGCGTTAATGCCTCAGCCAGCCTCCCCTGTTCGAGCAAAAAGATATGCAAAAAATTCAAAATACCTTGAGAGTTATCTTTTCGGAAATCTCTAATATCATCAATATAAAATTGTTCACAAAATCTCCCTCTACCAAGTCTGCTTTGATAAAATGAATACTTACTCAATAAGCTTCTTGAACAGTTAGCTAAATCAACAAAATAGGTTGATTTTCCACAAGCAATTTTAACATACTTCTTCCAGTTAATATTCTCTATCTCTGTTTGTGAAGGAGTGTTTGCTTGCGAATAACCTGCTTTTATAAAAGCTTCAGAAATGTACTTCTTTGTCCATTCAAAATCTTCATTATAAGGAGATATATATTTTTCTATAAAAGATTCAAGCTGGCCAAGTTCCCATCCATAACCATAGCTAGCAATAATAGAATAATTTAATTTGGAAAGCTCTGAAGCTGAAACAGGTTTAAATAAGAAATCTGAAATTATAAAACCATCATACGCTAAGCTTGTCTCTTTATATAAACTAATAACAACATGATTGATATTGCCTACCATCTCACGGTATTCATGACTTTCGCCAAACACACATCGAACATCATCTTTCAACTTTTTAATAATCAAGTCGAATTCCTGATAGCTCAGTTTATACTTACCTGATCTTCCCACATAAAGTCCTAAAGCACAGCGAATCAACTGATTATATATTTGGCTTTTCTTGAGATTTAATGACTCTACAGGCTCATCATATGATATGATATTTAGATAAGCCCATAATCGAGGGATTATTTTTGCATATCTATGTAATAAAGGTGTTGGGATTTTTGTAAATGAACCTTGTTCATCGGTATAGTATACAAAAAATTTTCTTGTAGATATTTCAAAGAGTGTATACGCAAGCATACGAATTCGAAGTAAAGATGCTCCCTTTAAATCCGTTGGAATTATTGCAAGAACATACTTGATTGAGGGTGTTTTCATAACAAACGGCACTTATTTTTGGTGTGACTTCATCTTCATCAAGGGATTTGATCATAAAGAACCAGTATGCATCCCAATTGGGAAAAGCATCGTAGCGGCATAAGGGCCGTAGGTCATTAAAGAAGATAACCCGCGTATGCAAAAGCTTGCCGCAGAAATTGGTAGAGTGATCTTCCCCCAATTCAGTGGAAATTAAGTTAAGGCTAATCGATGTTGATAATAGGCTGCTTCGTGAGCGGCCGGGCTGACATAGCCCAACGTCGAATGGCGACGCTGTCTATTGTAGAAAGCTTCGATGTAAAAGAAAATGTCCGTGCGAGCCTCTGCTCGGGTTTCGTAGACCACATGATGTACCCGCTCCATTTTGACGGTTCCATAATGATACCTCATTATGATCGTGCGTTTCTCTTCATATCGCGCAGACTGACAAGCAAATTGGGGTCGTTGCGCACAAATAATCTGTCATATTCAGGATGACGCGTAATGAATTCAGCGGGAATAGTGCCTCTACGAATTCTGCCATAGAGCCAGGACCGGGTTACACCTAGCAGGAGCAACTGTGATAAAAGTCAAGGTCAAAAGCGAATTTGTCTAAGCAATTTGCCAAGTTGTTTCATCTCGAATGATAGCATTCAAAATGGTTAACAATTTTCGCATGCAGGCCGTGAGCGCTACTTTAGGGAGCTTTCCCTTAGCAATCAAACGGTCATAAAAGGCTTTAAGAATAGGGTTATAACGAATGCCTGAGAGAGCAGCCATGTACAAAATAGAACGAACATCTGAACGCCCGCCAAAGATATGGCGGTGCCCGCGAAAACGGCCGCTGTCACGATTGAACGGAGCCAGGCCGACTAATGCGGCAATTTTTTGCCGGGACAAAGTTCCCAATTCTGGCAATTCAGCCAGCAACGTGAAGGAGGTGACCGGGCCTACGCCAGGGACGCTTTCTAGACTGGTGCGCTTTTCGCGCCACTGGGCGTTTTGGTCAATCCAATTATTGAGGTCATCCTCAATTTCAGCTAATTCGGTTTCTAACCAGTCCAAATGTTTCTGCAAACGAGGCAACAATTCTGGATTGGTCGTGGCACGCCGATTCTTCTCGGCTGTTTGCATGTCGATCAGCTGGCGTCGCCGAGTGACCAACGCTTTGATAAGCTGCTGTTCCTCTGTACCGAGCGGCCGTACCTCTGGACGAATCGCTTCGGCAAAAGCGGCAATTAGCCGAGCGTCAATCGCGTCTGTCTTGGCTAATTGTCCCTTGGCACGAGCGAAATTACGGACGCGTGTGGGGTTGACAACCACTACAGGCAGAGAGACAGCGGCCAGTTCTGTCACCATGGTTTGCTCGAATCCGCCACTTGCTTCAACCACAATGGCAGTGATAGCCGTTGCCGATAGCAACCTCTCCACCAGAGCGGCAATGCCGGCAGCGTTGTTCTCGAATCGCCTCACTGCTTTCTGGCCCCACTGGGCCAAATCCAAAGCGGTCTTTGATACATCGATGCCAAAAAAGGTTTCTTCTGTTTGCTGTTCCATGCGTCATTCCTTTGTGACCCGCACTAGCGATCATACGGACTTGACTGTCCTAACAACTGTTCAGGTTCTCGCTAACTCTCCTACTCTGGCGGTCTGTGCTCCTGCGCGGCTTTGCGCCGATGACATCGGCCTACCAGAGTTGAGCAATCTTAACGGATGGTCGCTTTTTTGGCTTCTTGTTTTATTGATTTCACGATGGGCCTCATCTCCCGCACGGTTTTTTGAACCAAATGACAGTCGGCCTTTCGTTTTGGCTTTATCATACTAGTGACAAAGGTCAGTACAAACGGCGTTTGTAGATAGCTCATCTGACCTTACGCGAAATCATAGCCCCTCTCTCCCGTCGCACCTAGTGCTTTGTTAGGCAAGTTTGTTAGTAAAGTTTTGGGACAAACCCACAAAGCTTCCAGTGCTCTGGTTGGTTTTGTTTTGCAAAATAATTTAGTTAACAGAGCACTAGTCTATAGCCTATGATGTCTGCCATCTTGGTCTTCACATTCATGGGGGTTAGCCTACTATCATTTTTCGGTCGCATCAATCCCTGACCATTCCCATCCGCGGCCCTAATAAACGCCGCCATCGCACCCCAGCTATGGCGGCCAACTTGGTCAACCGTCACTGGTGGATGCGTGACCTCCTTCAACTCCCTGTGCCGGAAGATGGGTGGCTAGACCCTTTTCCAGCTATGAAGGGCTGTCGATAGCTTAAATTCAAGTAGAAAATAGGGCTGTCTTTGCGTCTGAACTGGCTCAAATCTGAGAAAACTTACTTGTTGCACACCATTTGAGTTGTTCTTTGAAGTACGGGCACTTCAGATCATTAAAGGTAAAAAAGCCATTAGATTCAGTTAATTCTGTCTAGTTGTCCCATTCCATATGAAAATAGTATATTAATGCCAAATCATATCTGTCAAATTACAAATTTGGCGAAATATGACAGTTAAATGCTAAAAACTGATGAAGAGTCTTCTTTTAGTTTGGCTTGTTTCAAATTAAGTTGGCAATATTTGGTAGTGAAAATGGCTTTTATCCACTACATTACCTTATCTTCATTATTACGTACATTCCTTAGGAATCAGAAAATGCAAGTTATTACTGTTGCAACCCATTCTCAAGGGTACTTTCCCCTCCTTGCTGATACATGTAGAAATAATAATATAGAATTGGTGGTATTAGGTTGGGGAGAAAGATGGAAAGGATTTGGCTGGAAACTTGGTTTACTAAAAAAACATTTTGAATCAGTATCATCCAACGAAATAGTTCTTGTTTTAGATGGTTTTGACACCATATTAGTATCCCACCCCATTCAAATAATACATTAGTTCAAAAGATTAAACAAAACATTTGTTTGTGCATCCGAGAGAAAACACGAGATCTCAGTTTGGAATTTTTTTTACGAAAGAATCTTCAATTGTTCTGGTTCATATCCACTAACTGGTACACCATATCAATATTTAAATGCGGGAGCGTGGATCACAACAGCCGGTTATGCTTTGTATCTATTGAATCAAGCGTCAATAAAAAATCTCACCAATGATCAAACCCTCTTAACGAGATTTTATCTTGATGGGCAGGTTTCTATTGACTACAATTGTTCAATTTTCACTTGTGTAAGAAATGAATCCGACTTGGTCACAGAAATCGACGGTCGGCTGAGAAATGTTTTTACTGGTACTTATCCGTGCATTATCCACGCTCCAGCAGGTGTATCAATAGAGAATATTGCTTCTTGCATTAGCAGCAAGCAAATCCAATATAATCTATTTAACAATGTGTGGAGAAATTTATATTCGGCATATGCATTTTGGGGGAGTCCATGTTTCAGAAAACTATTAACCAAAGTGCTATTCCTTAGTTCCATCTCTATATTTCCTTTCGTGATCTTCCCCCGAAAAAAGGCTCTTCGTCAACTTTGGTGCAATGGTGACGAATAAAGCAGCCTTATGGGAACCGTTGCCCTCTGGCCGCTTGCCAATCATCCCCAGCATAGCCTGCTAGAAAGTCATCGAGCTGGCCAGCGGCCACGCCGGATTGCTTCACAAATTGCGCCAAGGCTTGCAACAGCTGCCCCGGCTCGTGTATATCCTGGTCAACCTGGGACATCCGCAGCCGATGATAAAACGCTTGCCGGGTGGCTTCAATCTCGCGCCCTTGCCACCCTTCCAAATCGCGTAGGACGGCTTTCAGGGTAGCAATGTGTAGCGCCCCGGCCAAAACCACCATTGGGTTTCCCCGATTTCCCGAACGATTTCATTCAGACTATTCTGTGTTTCTAGTCGAACGGCCGTTTCTTTAGCTGCGCCAGTAACAACTCAAAAGACAAAAACAAGTCAATTGGTGGAATAGCGGCCAGAAACTGAGCCAATAACGCCTGTTGCGCATGGATGATGTTCAACACCACACTTAGCAAGGTGAACACAGAAACCAGCACCCAAGGATACACGGTCCGCTCGCAAAACGCTGAGGCTAAAGACAACAATCGCACCATCAATGATGGCTGGATACAGCCAAGCAATCTGCTCAGCCACACCAATCTGAACCGCCAAATCCCTGAGAGATTCAGACGAGAGGAAGAAGGCACTACCGGCCAAGAACAAGACCAGCAGTGCCGAAATCAGAGAAATGAGGTGACTAATCCGCTGCATGGTTTACCTCGCTCTTCTCTGGATAGATGGGGAAAGTCAGGCTGAATGGAAAGTTCGTTTTGGTTTGATATTTGTGGGGAGATTGCTATCACATTGTTAGCACAATGCGAATAAATTTATAACCTAACAGCCAGCTTGAATTTGGACTCAGGCGAGTTTTTCCTCCGCTGTCTGCAAGGCATTTTGACATCCTTGTTGTCTCAGTTTACACTGATTCTTGTGTCCAAAAAGCGCCAGCGTTTCAGTGCTTGTTCAAAATCCTGTAAATCTCACCCCTGAGAGATTATCACTATGTTTTTGAAAACAGTTTTAACTATTGCCACTGATTTATTTGTGGTCGCATTTATGGTAGGTTGAGGATGATAAAAAGGATGTTTCGACTTGGTGAATCCTCCAATATTGGCGGCGGATAGACTGTAATGAGGAAACCTTGTTGGATATCTGAATTTTGCCCAACAAGATTTCCTCAAATCAATTCCCGCTATTTGCTTATTATTAAAGGTAAGTATACGCTAGGTGGATTATTTACTACTACAATTGTAGTTGCTTCCTCTGACCAGTATCCTTCATTGTCTTGAACCTTAAAGAAAATCGTATGCGTGCCACTGCTTAAAGAATCAAGAGGTATTGTAAAAGCTGCTTCAGTGCTTATATCCCCATCTATATTCGATCTCCAATTATAAGCGACTATGCTTTCTCCATCTTCATCATTATCAACACCGTACCCCTCGAACCTCAGATAACCTGCTTCAGTGAATAAGCTATCTAGTTCGTTTGGCGATACGATCTCTGCATACGGAGTTCCCGTGTTGAAAAATCCTGTGGGAACATCTGAAATGTTGTCTTCAGCTAACGGGAAATCCTCTTGTGCGTCATCGTCTTCACCTATTAATATAACATCTTTGTCTTCATCATTAGGTCCCAAGGGTGCCAATGGCTCAATGGTGTCTGCTTCTTTATCACCAGGATCTGGTGGTACAAGGGGCATTAGTAGGCTTGCTGTGTTATAAATCTCGAAATCCCATAATGAATAGCCCCAATTCGTGCCACGTTGGACGCCAAGCATCCCAACATAACGGCCAGTAACTGCATTAAATGTAATAGTATCTAATCCCCCATTGCCATTATTGGTCCAGTAAAGTTGACGCCATTGTGAGCCTGTCCATACAAAAATACCATATCGTCTCGCATAGGCTGCTTCCCAACGCAAAATAACTTTGTTAAACGTCTGATTACTGCCTAAGTCAACAGAAATAAATTGAGGGTCTTGAAAGGCAGAGGACCAACGGGTATTAGATCGTCCATCAAATGCTTTATATGGCTCAACTCCTCTATATTCAACTGAAGTTGCAGCGGCTCCTTTATTTAAAGCTAGATTTGTACTATTTGCGCGACTTAAGGATATCGTGTAACCGCCAGTGGATCGATACTCATAACTGCGAGCAACAATTTTATAGGTTCCACTAACTGGAAGTTCTTTCACTAACCAAGAATTCCGATTTCCTCCACCGTCATCATTAAATGCAATTCTCGACCCGCTTGGATTATAAAGTTCCAGATAGCTATCAGCTGTGGAAGACCCACTCTTATTCATTCGGACACTAACGACCGTCCCGGCACTACCGCTGAAATAATAAACGTCTCTATCGCTTGCTGGATTGATTGTCCCACTGAGTGTCCTTCCAAAAGCAACCCACCGACCATCGTCGGGATCTGTGGCTGCTTCCTTTGATAGCTGTAACAAATAAGCTCCTGTCGATGTTAAATAGCCTTTTGCAACAATCTTATATCGTCCAGTAGTTGGCAAGGTAACGGTAAGGAGGGCATTTCGGTTACCGCCGCTGTCATCATTGCTTTTTAGGAGGGTCCCGTCCGGTTTATAAAGGATAACATAACTGTCTAAGTTGCTGTTGTTTTTGCTCATGCGAATCGTTATCGTTTCGCCAGCAGTTCCGTTGAAGTAAAAATTATCCGTATCTCGTGCCGGACTAATGGAGCCTGTTTTAGACTGTCCGTATGCGATGTCCCCACCATCGCTATCACTACAAGCTGGGGTACCGGAATACGTCGTGATCTCTCTTAAGCAATACCCACTACTGGTATAGTAAGCGAGGGTTCGCGTATTCCCATCTCCTGGATCATTTATAGTATAGTTGGCTGGGTTTTCGCCGCTACCAGCAGTAACTACGACATAATGAGGTGAATCGCTGCCACTGCATCCCTTTGTAACCCGGACAATCGGAGGACGGCCGTTGCTGAGATCTGCCTGTAAACGTGCATATGAAAAAGTTTCTTTGATTCTTGAAAGGCTCATTTTCCCTTCTGTGACATCATTGTCATCCACTCTACCCCAAACGAGCCAGCATGCACTGTTTCCCAAACGGCTGTTCATGGTTGGGGGATCAATATTGACGCCGTAGTATTTGGCAACCATGGTTACAGAAGTTAGCGCACAGCCAGCAGCCTTGATTGTCTGATTGCATGACTGCATGTTATTGTTGTAAGATTTTTGGTTAAAAATTGGCACGCTACAAGGAAGAGCAGTTGTTGAGAATAACTGATATTCGGTTAGTTCCTCCTTTGGTGCTTCCCAGGAGTGCTGAGCGTTTGTTTTCACATCTATTTCATAAACCATTGGCGTGTCTAAATAACGATCCACGTACTGTAGGGCTTTGCCATCTTCAGACCATCGAAGAACGCCTTCAGATTTATAAAGGAAAATACCGGATTGAAACGTCTTATCAGTATTAATGTTAGTTAAGGACTTATTGTGAATGTCTAATACCCATAGACCAATATCGCCGTTTTCGGTACTTTCAGGTTTCTGGCGCACGATTGCCAGTTGTTCACTGTCTGGAGACCAAACAGGCGCGACTGTCCATAAATCTGTGGGGAAAAAGGCGATGCGTTCTTCAGAACGATCAGCTGTCGTGATTATGTACACCTCGGCATTATCTAAGGCCGTGCTTTCAGCGGTTACATAAAGCAAGTATTCACCGTTTGGAGAGAGAGACATCATAGCGCTAAAGAGTGGATGAATATCATCCATACTTAAGGTCTTAATCAGGTTCCGGTGTTGTGTCTCGGCTTCTTCAACATAAATAAAATAATCAGATCCTACCACTTCCGTTACAATCTGCTTGGAATTTACTGCCCCTATGATTTCCTCTGCTGGGGTTAAAATACCAATCAAGCTTATAAAAAAGATAAAAATTGGAATCAAGATTAGTGTACGAGGCTTCATGCGATTGTGTCCTTTATGATTACTTATATGTCATTGTGTGAGTTCAACAAACAGGTCGCCAAGCTAACATGAAATAGTTCCTTCGCGATCACCTGACGATTGTAGGTAAAAAAGTATGGTGTATTAAGGGATCCAGAGGGGCGAGCGGGGAGGGCTGGTCATCCGGCAACGGCTCACCCGGTGCCAGCGGGGGGACACCTGCTTGCAAATAGGTGTGCCAGCTTACCTGACTGTAAAAGTTGGGAAAGGTTGCACCACTGGTATAATCTCCGTACATCGCTCCGGCTGCTCGCTTTGGATAATAAAGACTGATTCCATGGGCACCATCCAGGTTCCAACTGATGGCGCTGCCAAAATAATCAAAACTCCCACTACGATGCGACTCATAAATCACCAGGGGTTGGTTTCCAGTTACGGCTTCTATTAGGTTGTTGGCTGTTGTGGGAATGTTATAACCGGTAAGCTGCAGCTTGGTCCGCGTTGCAAAATCTACCAGGTCAATGTAGCTGTCTTCATCATTGATGGTTAGATAGATTTCACCACCGGAATCAAACTTTTGGCTCTGGTTTCTGATGTTTGCCAGGATGCTACGGTTGCTCTGGTTTACTAAGGCAAAGTCAGTTAAAGCCACACTGAAAGCGTCAAGGGCACTCAAAGTGGAGCTTAATCGGCTCAAATCGATGGCACTAATGGTATAGGGATACTGCTGTTGGCTCACCCGCTCCATGTAACGTTGAGCGATGGCCACTGCCAGGTCAGCTGGGAGGCTGTTGTTACTTACAGCATTTCGGTAGTCATCGTAAGCAAAGACGCTCCAGCCAATGTTTTGTGACGCCACCATGTACTGGGCATAATCCTGGGCAATCACCGCGTTTTCTAACAAGCCAAAGGAACAGCCATCAAAGTGAATGATGTCGATGGGTTGGCTGCCATTACTGGTTATGGTGGCCAATGCCTGTCTGATTTCGTTTGGGGTCAACAGGGCAGTTCGGTTTGAATTGGTGGTCGTGTCCCAGGCGATCCCTTGAACGCCGTTTGCATGGTCGGCGATTGCCAGATAATAATAGTCAGCAGGAAAGTCAGACTGCGCCTGTTGCACAAATTGAACCAAAGTGCCCGGGTCATCCATGCGCTTTTCGCCTAATGGTTGATACTCTGCCTGGGGTGAAAAGGTTACCCGAAAAGTATCGGTGGTTCCTGGGCCGTCAAGTAAAACAACGATATTGACATTCGGATTTGGATTTTGCTCCAGCTTTTGAATAGCACGTGCCAAAGCAGCGTGGACATTCCCGTTATCGATCTGACCTGTATCACCAGCGAAGTAAAGCATAAATGTCCACGATGCTAAAGTTGTGATATCTACAATCGTGCATTGCTTTACACTCCAACTGCTGTTACCGCCACTGTTAGATGCCTGAACACGGTAACACCATGTGCCGTCAGTGCGGCCGGATAAATTGCGGCTGGTGCTGCTTCCTGTGTAAATTGTTAACCAACTGCCACTGTTTAATTGTTCCTGGATTGTATAGCTGGTCGCGCCATTTACCGAAGTCCAACCCACCGTGTATTCCCCATTTTTGTCTGTGTTTGATATGGTTGATATTGCAGGGCTATTAGAAGGGGGTAGACAAACTGATGTGGCCGCCGAAGAAATATTACTGTAATCCGAATTCCCGCCAGTATTGTATGCGAGTACTCGATAATAGTAGGTTGTGTCACAATTTAGACTATTATCCTGATATCCAGAAACAGAGCCTCCAACCATACCAACTTGCATCCAATTACTGCTACCAGTAAGAGATCGTTCGATTTTGAAGCCTACTTCATTATTACTATTGTCTGTCCAGTTCAGATTGATTTGATTGGCTGAAACATTTGTTGCATTCAGATTGCTTGGGGCATTAGGGAGTGTGGGTGTAGAAGAAGATCCGACCTGAATAATGAAAAGTCCGCCGCTGCCTGCCATGTAAACAAAATCTCCTTTAGCGTCAGCGGCCCGGGTTCCATGGTATTTAAAATTAAATGATGTAAGTATCGATGAACCTTCAAACACTTTAAGGGTCGAGCTATTTGTGTATTCGCAAGAATAACAAACTGCATATCCGCGTAACTCAGATGCAAGAGGAGTCATATACTCTCTGCTGTGCGTTAAGGCAATTGGTGATGTCGGATCAGTTACATCAACAACAGAAAAATAATCGCCGTTTTTCACATATGCATAATTTCCGCTAATTGCAGTAGCTGACGAATAATCTCTCGTGAGGAAAAGCGTATAAACTTGCCAAGGCACAGCGGGGTCAGAAATATCAAGGATACGGAGACCATTCCCAGAATGTCCATCTGCAACATAGGCATAATTGCCACTTATCTCAATGTTATAAAGGTAGGGACTATCGGTTATGCTATAGAAACCCTGATAAGCAGGGTGTACCGGATCGGTGATATCATAGATGCGGATTCCTTTATAGTATTCTAGGACATAAAGAAAAGAGCCAACTACGGCTACATCAGAGATATCAGCGGTTTCAATTGATAGCCTCCCAACTTCATTTGGTGATGACGGGTTATCTACATCTAAAATAAGTATATCTACTACACTGCCAACACTATTTGCGAGAATAGTATAGATATAGCGACCAGAAATTGTCATTTCGCCAAAAGATGGTGGAATTTGTGTATACCCTATACGTTGAGGTGTCTGAGGAATAGCTATATCTATTACCCAAAATTCTGACCATGCCGATCCGGAATTCACTAGGTAAAGAAATTCATCAGTTGCTACTATTTTTCTGATATCACCTAACGTGCTGTAAAAGCCGACCTCCACTGGTATTTCAGGATTGTTAATATCAACCAATCGAAGTCCCCCATCGCTGTCAGCTAGGTACGCGTATGATGTTCCTACTTGGATATCAAACACATCGTCCATAGTTGTGTAGAAACCTATTTGTTGCGGATGCGCGGGGTTGCTTAGATCAATAAGTGTCATTCCTCCATCACTTGCCAGATAAGCATATGGTTCAACAACGGCTATGTTGCGTGTTGACGAAACATAATATGTAGCAATCGATTGTATTGATGGAGGATCTGAGATATCAAGAATTTGCAGGCCATCTCGTACAGCCAGATAAGCATGTGATCCAATTACTTCCACCCCACCAATTGTTTGCGGGGAAACATCATAGTAACCAAGAGTGAGAATATTTAATGGATTACTGATATCAAGAATACGAAGATATTTGCCGCCAACCACGTAAAGCAAATTGTCAGAAAATGTCAGGCTTGTAGCATTAATGTTTATGGTGGTAATCTCAACCGGGTTTGTTGGATCACTAATCCGAATGATTTTCAGACTGCTTTGATCAGCAAGATACGCATAATTTCCTCGAACCTTAACGTCCGTCGCCGTACCTGGAGAATCATAATGTCCAAGGATCGAAAGGGAAGCAGGATTTGATATATCTGCTATGAAAAGTCCCCCTGTATTAGCTGCAATATAAGCATAAGTTCCTGATAGAGTAATCCCTTGTACTGTGTCAGAAAGAATTGTTGAAGAGGCGATATGAAGGGGATTTTCAGGATTTGAAACATTGATAGATGTTATTCCTGGGCCTTCACCGATATAAGCATATGTACCATCTACAGCGACGGAATAGCTGGCACCTCCAAGATGGCTAAGCACAGAAACGCTTGGAGATGATGACGTATTTGCTTGGGTCATCTTAAAAAAGGTGAGACTTAGTATGATACAAAATATGAACAGATATGTGAATAACCAAGGCTTGCGATACATAGTTTTGATTTTCCAAGAACATTAATTCATATTAAAAATCTTTCATTGTAGTACATTGATATACTGAATCCGCTAACTCGGTCACCGAGCTAACGTGATACGTACCTCTCATAATTACCTGACGACTGTAGGCAAAAAGGTATGGTGCATTAAGGGATCCAGCGGCGCGAGCGGGGAGGGCTGGTCATCAGGCAGCTGCTCACCCGGTGCCAGTGGAGCTACACTCGCTTGCAAATAGGCGTGCCAGCTCACCTGACTGTAAAAGTTGGGAAAGGTTGCTCCACTGGTATAGTCCCCGTACATCGCTCCAGCTGCTCGCTTTGGATAATAAAGACTGATTCCATGGGCACCATCCAGGTTCCAACTGATGGCGCTGCCAAAGTAATCAAAACTCCCACTACGATGCGACTCATAAATCACCAGGGGTTCGCTTCCAGTGACTGCTTCTATTAGGTTGTTGGCTGTTGTGGGAATGTTATAACCGGTAAGCTGCAGCTTGGTCCGCGTTGCAAAATCTACCAGGTCAATGTAGCTGTCTTCATCATTAATGGTCAGATAGGTTTCGCCACCAGAATCAAACTTTTGGCTCTGGTTTCTGATGTTTGCCAGGATGCTACGGTTGCTCTGGTTTACTAAGGCAAAGTCAGTTAAAGCCACACTGAAAGCGTCAAGGGCACTCAAAGTGGAGCTTAACTGGTTCAGGTCAAGGACACTAATTGTATAGGGATACTGCTGTTGACTCACCCGTTCCATGTAACGTTGAGCGATGGCCACTGCCAGGTCAGCTGGGAGGCTGTTGTTACTTACAGCATTTCGGTAGTCATCGTAAGCAAAGACGCTCCAGCCAATGTTTTGTGACGCCACCATGTACTGGGCATAATCCTGGGCAATCACCGCGTTTTCTAACAAGCCAAAGGAACAGCCATCAAAGTGAATGATGTCGATGGGTTGGCTGCCATTACTGGTTATGGTGGCCAATGCCTGTCTGATTTCGTTTGGGGTCAACAGGGCAGTTCGGTTTGAATTGGTGGTCGTGTCCCAGGCGATCCCTTGAACGCCGTTTGCATGGTCAGCAACGGCCAGATAGTAGTGGTCAGCTGGAAAGTCAGATTGCGCTTGTTGGACGAATTGCACGAGTGTGGCTGGGTCGTCCATACGTTTTTCACCGAGCGGTTGGTAGTTAGCTTGAGAGGAGAAGGTAATGCGAAAGGTATCTAGTGTTGCCGGACCGTCTAGCAAGACAACGAGATTGACATGAGGGTTGGGATTTTGCTCTAGCCTTTGAATGGCACGTACAAGGGCAGCGTGGACATTGCCATTATCAATGCTGCCGGTGTCGCCAGCAAAGTAGAGCATGAATGTCCACGAGTCTGAAGAGGTAGCAGCTACAGTTGTACATTGCTCATCACTCCAACTGCTGTTACCGCCACTGTTAGATGCCTGAACACGGTAGCACCATGTGCCGTCAGCATGACCAGACAAGGTGCGGCTGGTGCTGCTTCCTGTGTAAATTGTTAACCAGCCGTCACTGTTTAGTTGTTCTTGGAGTGTATAGCTGGTTGCGCCGTTAACGGCCGACCATTCTACGGTGTAATCTCCATTCCCATCCACATTGGATATGGCTGATAAGGTAGGCGCAACAGGCGGCGACGGCAACACTATAGTGCATTTGGTACTGCTCCATGAACCATTTCCTCCTGAGTTTTTTCCACGAACGTGATAACACCATGTGCCTGTTGTGCGTCCAGAACGACTATATTGCGAATTAGATCCAGTATAAATTGTATTCCAACTACCACCATTTACTTGTTCTTGGAGATCGTAACTTGTAGCATTAGCCGTGTCAGACCAGTCAATCGTATAATTTCCCTCTCCCCCAGAATTATTAATGTTGTATAACGTTGGCGTAGATGGTAAGGATGCAAACGTGATCTGAATTATTGGATGATAATTGGTGTTTTCTTTTGAGTAGAATACATTTCCATATTCACTTTCATTGCGACCTCTCAACATTAGTCCGTAGTTAGATGTGCCGTTGTACCAATCTTGGACCAAACTAGTAATTGTCCAATAAAAGTATTGACTGCTCCCTTTAGTGACAGTTGCAGAACCACGAACTGTCCCGTTAATTGATGGTTGATTGTTCCATGTAGGGCTAGACCAACTACTCGTAATACGATATGCATCCACTACATAAGAATTATTATTTTGCCAAGAATAAGAATACAGTCTTAGTTTTGCTGATTGAACATATGAATTTGCTGGCATGCTCGGCAGATTGAATTTGAAGAAAGCTCGGGTTCTATCTTTTAAGTAATATGTATTGTAACCTACGTAGAAATGAGTTTGACCACATTGAGCAGTATTACTGTTTCTTGATGAGATATAACAGTCTGAAGCTATCGACGCATCAGAAGTTACAGACGCATACACTTCACGTTTATGAGTGATACTTATTGATATGAGGATTAATATAAAGGGAATAATTAAGCGGTGTGGCTTAAATTTGTTGGACATAATTGCCCCTGGCTCTGGCACGGTTCAAATACTAAAAGCATGGGCCTATCTATACAAATAATCGATATAAACTCCCCTGGACGGATCTAGAAATGCTTTGTGCACAATATAGTGAAAAGTTTCACTACTAGAGAAATCCACCTGCATATCTTCCACAAATTTCGTTCGTCTTTCTATAGGATATTAGTCGTT
The DNA here is from genome assembly GCA_020634435.1 of Ardenticatenaceae bacterium. Taxonomy (GTDB): domain Bacteria; phylum Chloroflexota; class Anaerolineae; order Promineifilales; family Promineifilaceae; genus Leptofilum. The sequence continues at coordinate 15,189 of JACKBS010000006.1, forward strand.
CCCTCATGTTAGTAGACATCAAACGACGGCTAACTCATGTTAATAATAGACGGCACACGGACAAGTTGCTGGGGAAAAACTCACCTACCCAAAAAAATGCTCCACAATCTGTGTTAGGATGAGGGTCAAAAGGGTAGGTCAAATGAGTGGTAACACCACACTAAAGCGTGGTTGGTGTTTAGTAGCCCAGGCTCTGATGCGGCTGTTCGTAATTGTACAAGTCGAAGTAGTCACTCAGGCCGGTGAATAGAGCCGGCACGGTGGCATACGCCTTCATGTAAATGTCTTCATACTTGACGGTGTGCCAGAGACGCTCCACAAAGATGTTGTCAAAGACGCGGCAATGCGGAGAATGATGTAGAGGCCAGCGGGCCGCTCGGCTGTGGCTTCAGGCACTCTTACCAGCTCATAGCCTAAGGGCGGCACGCTGCCATTGTATTCACCTTTGGTGGCCCGTTGGTACTTGCCGCGTTTGGTTTCACTGCTGAGGTTCTGGGAGTAGAAGGCGGAGATGATAGCCAGCATCTGCTCCATCATCGCACTTTAGGGCGAGTTGTCCTCATCTTCGGAGAAACCCTCAACGCAGTAGAGTTTCAAGCCGTATTCGTGCCGCAGCAGCATTTTGATCATGACGGCGTGATCATGATGACGGGCCAGGCGATCGAACTTCCAGAACATGATGGCGTCAAACTTCTTCAATTCGGCGGCGCGGCAGAGATTCTGAAATCCGTCTCTTTCCAGGCTCCAGCCGCTGCGTGCCTCATCGCTGAACACGGCCACCAGTTTGCCCTTCCGCTCGCTAATAGCCCGGCGACAGCGCACTTCCTGTGCTTCCAGGCTGAGTTCGTTTTGCAGCTCTGAGGAGTACCTGGTGTAAATGGCGAATCTTAGTCCTTTGTGGCTTTGATGCTTCTTTGTTGACACAGCTATGATTGTTCCTTTTTTGTGGCTTAGTCACCTGGCGATTGGGAAACAGTCCAGCCAATTTCGCTCTTTTGGATGAGTCCAGCTGTTTCCAATTCGGACAGATAACCGCCGATGGTTGAATTGGAGTTAAAATGAGGAAAGATCAGCCTACCGATTGATCAAGCCCCAACACCTTAAAAGAATAAATGTGTTTAAGACACATATCCATTTGTATGGAGGTTGGCAATGTGAGTATTTTTTGGGCAGAAAATCTTCAGTTTGGCCTGTACTCGTATTCAAAAACAATAAGATAGGATACTCAGCCAAAAGGAGCAGGTTTATGATCTTTCAATACACGTGGCAGCTGATTCTGGATAAAAAGAAAACAGCCACCAGACGATTAATTATCCCCGGCGAAGAACTGCTGGATAATCCCAGACGCCTGGTTGTGAACGGCCGTACCAAATGGCAGGTTGGTCGAAGCTACGCCATTCAGCCAGGTCGAAGAAAAAAGTCAGTGGGGCGGGTTAAAATAACGGACATTAAAAAAGAACCACTTGGTCAAATGACAGTCGATGATGCACGTGCAGAAGGCTTTGCCACTTTGGGCGAATTTCAGCAGACCTGGATTCAAATCCATGGGCACTATAATCCAGATCTGCCTGTTTGGGTCATAACCTTTGTGAAGGAAGCTACACCTGCGGAAAAGGCAATAGCACGTCGCTTTGCACAAGAGAAATTATTGAAGCAGTTCGTGCGTGAGCAACAAGAGAAACTGACAGCTGTTGGCCATGAACTCGGCGATTGGCAAGCGAAAGAAGATCTCAAAATGGAAGCTCAGTGCATGAGATGTAAAGGTACGGTTACCGTTGGTGTGGGAGAAGTTAATCTTATCGGCTATTTCCCTTTGATGAACCCCGAAAGATGTCTTGCAGATGATCCTGTTCAAATGGAAGCCGCGAATAAAGAAGTTCAGGCAGCTCTAGGAAGAGTTTATGCCCTCCTTCTATCAAAAGCTCGGGATAAATAAGACATTAACAGATTCGTGGTTACCTACGCCCCATAGGTGAGGCACACAAAAAACCGGAGCATATTTAGGAGTAAGACAGCAGCCGTTGTTCGGTAAGGCAAAGCAAGGTGGCAAAAGGTTCCACGAAACATAAACGGAAATTCGACCCCTCACCGTTACTCAGCTATGTCTAGAAGAGGAGAGTTTCGGTCTCGCCAAAATTAAAAAGAGCGTGCAGGAATTCCTCGAGCTCATAAAGAAAAATGGCGAATAGCCCTTCTGCCACCCAAAGACAAGATCGGAGTTAGCTTATCTAAACGCGACCCTGCTGTTACAATTTTGCCAAAGGTGGAGCCATTTAGCGGATGATTGGTCGTGAAAGTGAAACGCCGACGATGATTCCAATAAGGAAAACGATAAGTATAAGGATTATCAAGCCGTACAAGGTCATTTCTAGAACAAACATGATCTTTCTCCTCGTATGATAGCAATTGATATCACCTCACAGCTCAAGCCAGCAGCTTAGGTTAAGAATAGCCTATGGTGATAATGCCGATCAGGGTGACGAATCATTCAGTATTAACGACAGATACAGGAGATAATCATCATTCAGGATCGTGATGGGAACAGTTTCCGATGAGACGCGCACGTTTTGCAGATCAGAAAACTGCACAGCGAACAATTCATCACCCTCTGGGAGATCATCTCCAATGAGGCTCACATTTAAATTGCCTTGGGTTGATCCGGCCTCTAGAGACAGGAGGGTTGTGGATGGCAAAAAATCACTGCCGGCCATGGCTGTTCCCTCCTCAAATGAATACGTTAATGTAATCGGAAGCGGTGAAGGCCAATCGAGCGAAAACGGGATGTCCACTGCCTGATTAACATTGTCATCTTCACGAACTTGTGTCAGATTCAATGTGAGCCACGGCAAGGTGTTCGGAACCAAAACCAGGTATCCGGTATACAAATAGGGGGATTGTCGCGTTGCCAACCAGAGCGCAGGCCCTTGATCACGCAGCAAATAATTACCCCAGCCTACTGTCTGTAACGCCAGGTTCCAAGAACCTTTGAGAGAATTCCAGCGCATACTGTCTGGGGTGCAACTGGTATTACCATCAATGAATAAAAAGCTCTCTACATTATTTAACGGAGTGAAAAGATTGTTATCAACCAGCCACGTCCATAATGACAGCGCTTCAAGTGGTTTTTCCAGGGCCAGCAGGCCGACTGCATGAGGGACGATTACCGGTGTTCCAAATAGAGAACTACCATCGTTCGCCATGATGCGCCCCCCAACGCCAAATGCCTGGTAAACGTCCGCGGGCAGGACCAGAGCCGGCTCGGGAACCTCCGCTGCCGATAAACCAAACAAACCCAGCGAGTCGTAACAGGTATTTGGATAATTTTGTTTGAAATATTCAGTTTGCTGTGTAGCTGATGCCAGGAGATATTGGGACCAATCTGTACCCCAGACATCTATTTCAGCAGGCGATTCAATCCATAGGAAGGGGAGATCGTCAATAAAGGCAGCCCCATTGTATGTGGGGGGCTGTGAATTGGCCAGCGGCGGTATGCTGCCTGTGGCCGCCGCATACGCCAGAGCAACCAGCCAGGATTCTCCGCCGAAAGTGTCCCAGGTGGTAGTGAGGCGAGTTCCATTTGCATCATATCCGTGGCTTAACCCATTGGGTAAAAGCAGATCTACCCAGTCAATATTGTTTATAAACTGCTCAGTTCCATTGGTCTGCATACCAAGTGAAAATTGAGCCGAGTAAAGTGAGAAAGCGGTGATGGCGGAATCGACACTGCTGTATTCAGTACCAGGTGCAATAACGGGGCCAGCCGGTGGGGAGATGGTCACAAAATGAGGCCAGAGCCCGTGAAAACGGGGCAGCTCAAGCAGCAGTGTGTTGCTGATGACTGTGACAATATTGATAGCGTCAGCCTGGGAGACGAAGCCTAGCTGAGCGGCTTGGGCTGTGGCCGCAGCCAAACTGCCAGTAGCTTGAACAGCGTCAAAGTCCCCTGCGGGATACTGTGCCTTGTCACGCACCATACCGCTACTGCTGCTCCAATTATCGAGTAGCATTCCATAAGACCAGAGAAACGCTTGCGTGGCAGTGTCAGAAACGGCCGTCTCTGCGGTGAAAGAGACAGAATCGACAGCGACGTGATCACCCGGACTGGCATTGTCGATGTACCAAACGATATTGGTAATGTAACCAAGAGCAGATAGTGGAAAATAGAGGGTTTCCTGTCCACCGCCGAGCGTCTGGCTTGCCTGCCAACGAATGACAGTCCCATTTTTCAACTCGATATGGAAAGTGCTGCCTGCAGTGGCAGAGGAAACATTCATTTCCAGACCAGTGATAGAGGCTTGATACGCGGGTAGGATTTCTTTGGGGAGGACGGCTGTTGTGTCAAAACCAAGCTGTTCCCCATCTGGATGAGCTAAGCTTTGCCAGTGTCCGGCTAGAGTGCTGCCAGAAGCCACCGTCGCAGTGAGTGTACCAGACCCTAGAGATAAAAGGGTGTTGGCTAAACTGCCGCGATCTCCACCCAATAAATTGCAGCAGGAGATGGGGTCTCCATCCCGAACAAGCGGTTCAAAATTATCGATCATAATCTGCAGAGATAGAATATCTGCAGAAGCAACGGGTGGATTCTCAGGTGAAAGAGCAAAATCCGAGCTCGGATTGACAGCGTGTAAGGTGCTGATTGACGAGGAGGTCTCTGCCCGTGCTGATGTTGCAAGCACTGAGAATGGGCGGTCCATTTCAAAGATCAAAAGCAGTGCTAATAAGGCTAGCATTGGAAAGGTAATGGTAAGGAAAGGAAGGATACTCTTCCTAGATATTGTAGAAAGCATGATTTCCTCCAACGAAAAGCATTTATTTCCGCGCAGTTGTAATTGGGGTTGTTAAAATAGCATTGCATAACTGTTTGTGCTGCTCCGGCGCCACAACAAGCAGTTATCCACGGGCATACTGACGTCAATTTAGAAGGTATTATTCAATAGACTTCAGCATGATACTATCGAGTTCAGAGATGTTGAGGTTGTGGAGATTCGCAGCAGCCATTGGCTTAAACGAACCAAGCTGGCAGCCAGTTTTCAGGTGATCGGAAATAGTGTCACTGGCCTCGCCGTCAGCAGCGACCAGGATCAGTTCGAATCTTTCCGGAGGATCTCCCGCAACTCCAAGAAAAGCAATACCGGTCCAGGTGGCGTTATTAATTTGCACGGGCGTCCCAAAACAGGGATCGATGGATTGGGGAAAATAATCTGCCCCCGGGTAGGGAACAACAAATAACCAAAGCTTTGAACCATTGGAAAGGGACGATACGGAACCAGAAACGTCAATTTCAACGCCTGCAGGAAAATCGGCACAGAAAACGGGCTGTGAAATTTTCGCTGTCCCTGTTACAAAACTCGGTCCCGCCAGAGGAACGCGAAACCAAGAGGGTCCACAATAATTGTTAAAAAGGATTGGCAAGGTTACGGTATAAGAGCTTGAACCATTTGCATCCCCTGCGATCCCGGCCTGTTCTACTGGCGATGGACTGTGGGCGTGTAGCTTAGGGTTGTCCAGCAGCATAATAGAAACCAAAATCAAAAACAAACTCCCACCTAGGGCGATCAATAAAGAGAAAACGCGCTGAATTTTGAACATGGTTAACCTCCGAGAGACAAAAGGATAAAAATGGCACCTGGACCGGTACTGGAACCGGTCCAGTGAACCGATTGTAAACAAACTACACTAAAACCAGAACTATGATCCTATACCGAATTAGGGTGTTGAAAAATCAAGAGATGGCAATGAAGGGACATCCGGCATGATAGGAATGCCTGGGCTCGGGATATCCGGAAATGTCCCAAATTCAGGAATTGAAGGCATCTCCGGCACTGGCAAGATTTCGGGAAAGACTGGTATCTCTGGAATTGGCGAAATCCCCGGTACAACTGGCAAATCAGGTAAGCCATCGGGAAAATCAGGTATATCTGGACCATTAGGGAATGTAGGCCCTGGTGGAATCGGCAAATCCGGCCCTTCCCAGATCGGATCACCAATTATCGGAGGAGCAATAATGTTCGGCGTTTCTGGAAAAGTGGGAAGCAAGGGTATAGATTCTACGCCGAACGTCATACCAGGGGGCATTGCTGAGATTTTGTTAATATCCGGTATGCCGCCATAAACCTGAGTTAGCTGCATGGTCCTTGCCGTTTGTAGACTAAAGGAACCATCCAGAACACTGCCTGAATAGACGTAACTGGTGTCGACGAACCATTCGAATTGAGATCCGGCCATGAAGCTATTCCCTAACTGCGTGGTTCGCCACTGCAGATTCCAGGGAGATTCCAGGTAGGGGGACAAAAAATCATTCACAGCTGAAACGATCTGGCCGAAACTGCCATTATCAACCTGGCCCACAATGAAGACAGTACCATCCATTACGAGTTTGGTTGCGTACATGGGATGAATGGCATAATCAAACGAGCCCGTACAGGTGAAGCAGCTGGCCTGCAAGGCCGGTAATAAGGTTTGGGATAAGACTGAAGGATCAGCCGAGGTCATTATAGAAATGGCTCCAATCGGTAACGTGTGCTCAGGAATTGTTTGCAGGATAGCAGGAGCGGTGCCGAGTGGGAATTGCTGATACCCGTTATAGATAGAATAAGGCTGCAGCGTGTTGGTTGCCAGATCGTGAAAAGTTATCATTGTCACCGGTTGATTAGGAATAAGCGGTCGATGAAACAACGGTGCAATACCAACCCATCCGGCATTGATATCGATATCCATTGCCGCTTGCCAGGCTGACCAGTCTGTATAATAAGAAAGCGTTGAAGTCGGCGGCATGGCCGTATCGTCAGCAGCTGCAACTGGAGAACTCAGGCCAAAACCCGTAGTGAACACAACTGCCGCCAGAACAGCGAAAAATCGGGAAGATAGTAATCGATAAAGAAGAAAAAGCAGCGTGAGCCCGGAGAGTACCACAACGAGCAAACCAACGGGGGTAAGCTGCCAGGGGTTGGGTGTAAAGTTAGCCGTGATAACCAGCAGTAATAAGAAGAAGAGCAGAAAGAAAACCAGCCACAGAGACGGCCGCCGGAAAAACTGCGAAAACTTGGACATGAGGACCTCCTTTAGATCTTTATACTGCACCATTTGGGTGCCTTTGCCTGGTAATGCCCTATATCTTAGAAGCGTTGTACGGCTATAATTCTTGAAACAGTGTTGTTTTTCTACTCATTTTCATCCTGAATCACCGATGAAATCAGTTGCAGAAATTAGGTCCGCATCGCTTCCCCCACGAAAATGTTTTGAATTAGCACTGTTTTTCCGCAGATCAGGAGGAAATAGGAATATTTCAGGAATAAATCAGTAAATTTTTCCTGTTTATTCAGTTATAGTTCAAGAAAGCAACGGGAGAGGAGGGATAAATGGCCGTAAGTCAACAGCAATGTAAAAATGTTGAAGAGGCTTTAAAAGCCTTTCATGACACTAGAGCTCTAGCTAGATCTCCACTTTTATCCTGGCGGTGTGTTGAGGCTTTTCGTGCCAAAATCTTCCTGTCGGAGGATCGGAAAATGAGTCCCGCTGCGGCTCTTAAGGCGCTATTACACTCATCCATTCCGGCTGCTCTTGTTCCTTGGGATGAGGAACCACCAACTGTTGATAACGATCCCCGATGTAGGGATCTCCGCTATTTTCCTTATGTGGTGGTTTATTTTTTATTTATCGAAAAACGTCACCGTGAGGAGGTGGAACAAATCATTGATCGCACCACCAATGTGCTGTTTGTTCATCGAAGAAAAGGGATCGATCAGTTAGCCGCATACTTAAACGCCTTAGAATTAGGAGATCCTAATTCAGGTCTGGTTCCCGGTATGCCGTTAGGCCCTGTTCATCTCAGTGATCCTTACTATATTTCCAGAGAAACTGATACGGAGATGAGGAGCTTGATTGCTAATGGACATAGGGCCTTCACAATAAAAGGGGGACGACAAACAGGAAAAACATCCTTGTTAAACCGTGGTGTGAGTTTCGTTCAATCGTCTTCGCCGCAGGCAAAGATTGTTGATTTTAATTTGCAATCCTGGTCAACCATTAGGGAAATGGACTTTAAGCAATTTCTCTTTCAAATCGGGCACCGCATTTTTTCAAGATTAAACCTCGACCACAAACCTCTCAAGCAATTGACCACAGATAAAAATTTAGAACCCGCCCTCAATATCTCATCAATACTAGAAGATCATGTTTTGTCTTTGCTGGACGGACCATTGGTTCTGGCCTTCGATGAGGCGGACACATTGACCCAAGTTGCTTTCCGATCATCGTTTTTCAGTCTACTTCGGGCATGGATCAATAGTGGTTATGGTGAACCTATAGGGCAACCACGCTGGAGCAGGTTAATCGTTTTTATTGTCATTTCCATTGAACCCTATTTATTAATTACTGATCTGGCGCAATCTCCATTTAATGTGGCCAAGCAACTTAATACAGCTGATTTTACAGAAAAGCAGGTCGCTGAACTTCACGAGCATTACGGCGCACCGCTAACGCAGATGCAGCTCGGACAATGTTTTGACTGGTTTCATGGTCATCCGTATTTAACGCGAAGAGCATTTTATGAACTGAGTCAGGGAACAGCTTGGGAGCGGCTTGTCGAAAACGTCAACCACCAGAGCAGTCCATTCCGGGAACACGTGGAATATCAACTCCGAATTCTTCAACAAGATCATGAAATCGCCCGCGCATTCAAGCTGATTGTGCGAAAAAGCGGTTGGGTGAACCGTATTCGACGCTCGTTTGCTTTTAAGACCCCTTTCCCTGAATTAGAGACACGTTTGGAAAAATCCGGCTTGATTCAGAAAGAAAGCGACAGGTATGTCATCCGCTGTCGATTCTATCAGGAAACACTATTACCGAAATTGTAGAAATGGCTGACCCATCTGCATTCTTCCGGGCTGGCGGAGCACTTGCTCCGAACGCTCATTCTTATATAACCCGAAAGGCAGACAATGAGCTGCTTTCAGCCATCTTGGATGGGGCATATTGTCACGTGCTTGATACACGTCAGGTCGGGAAATCTAGTTTGATCAAACGCACTTTCTGGCGTCTAGAGCATGAATTTGATGCTGGAGAATATCTAACAATAGATATTGATTTGACAATTTTTGGGCGTGCTCCGCGTGACAAATGGATTTACTCTTTTATCGCGAAATTAGTACGTGATTCGCAGCTGGATTTTGATTTAAGTATCTGGTGGGAGACCCAGCAGCAGCATGCCGATTTTGTACGGCTCCAGGGATTTTTGACCGATGTGCTTTTGACATCCCGATCGGAAACGATCGTTATCGGTATTGATGAGATTGATTTTATTCGGGAGTTGGATTTTTCAGACGAGTTTTTTGCTGTTGTACGTGCGTTATATAACGGCCGTGCATCCAATCCAGATTTGAACCGATTGGTTTTTGTCTTGCTAGGTACTGTCGCACCACAGGATCTGATCCGAAAAAAAACCATTACCCCGTTTAATATCGGTACATCGATTAAACTGAGGGAGATTACTTTAGAAGAAGGCCACCCGTTTGCTGCCGCTTTACCTGAGCCCCGGCAGCAAATCTTGGAACGAATTTTTTATTGGACCAATGGACATCCTTATTTGACGCAAAAAATTGGGTCAATCATCGCTAAAAAGAAAGATGAAACCTGGTCTTTAGATGATGTAGACGAAGTTATTGCCAGTGAGTTTTTCATTGAAAAACTGGATTCAGGAGATGTCAATTTACAGTACGCGTCCAGTCGGACGCTGGCCAAGAGTTGGTTCGAACGCCAGCGATTATTAACACTTTACCAGCAGATCTATCAAAACAAACGGCTGCCGGCGAACGACGATCAATTTCCTTTGCAAAACGAGTTGAAGCTTGCTGGCTTGATTCGTACGGCTGATAATGGCCAGCTAGAAGTGCGCAACCGAATTTACCGTCATGTTTTTGATGAACAATGGGTGCAACATCATCTTTCTAAATGGTGGCGCTTTCGTTATCGACTGGGATGGATGCTGTTCATCTTGGTTTTGATTTTGGGCAGTATATTCTTTTGGCAGCAGCTCCAACAGAATTCGGATGAGTTCAGAGCTGCAAATTATATAGAGGAGTTTGCAACGAATGTTAATCCTGCGGTCCGGCTGCGAAATCTGGCCAACCTATTTGAACTGGAGGGGTTTCAGTCTGAGGGAGAGGGGTTGTTTTACGAGCTATCCTTGGAAGAGCAGATTGCCCTTTTTGCCACAATTACGCCAGATCTTGCTGATGAAGCAGAAACAGTTATCCGACATACGTATTATGGGCTATCGGCGGTGGACGTTACGCGTAATGTGGCCAATACGGCCGTGTTGGAAGCTATGAGCTCCGCTTTGCAGCAGCTGCCTGACTCGGAAAACAGCAACCTTTTACTTGAAGTCAACACTTGGCAGCGTGCCCGAAACAGCGCGGCAGCTGGAGATTTTGAGACTGCATATGCGGATTATCAGTTTGCGCAACGAATTAATGAAAATAATCCCTTGTTGGCGTATGAAACCGGTCAACTGGCATTGTTATCCGGGGACATGAACGGTGCTGCAGCAGCATTTGAAACTGCCCTAACACTAAATAGTGAACTACAGCCTTGGATAATCGAATTGGTTAACACCAATCCGGTCCTTATCGCCTATATCTGGGGTGAGCCTGAACAGCTAGCCCAACTTCCGACCTTTGTTAACACGCCGACTTCGACTTTTACGCCAACTGCAACTTGGACGCCGACGAACACTCCAACACCATCGCCCACGCCAACATTTACAGCTACGCCAACCAATACGCCTACTGCGACATTCACCCCTACCCCGACCTGGACACCCTCTTCCACACCGACGTTTACCCCGACAGCACCACTTGGATTGAACATAGTCGTCCCTGTATCGGGTGCTGAAGTTACATCGCCTACAGGGGTTGAAGTGCAGATAACTGGCACGATTCCTGAGGGAACTAAGCCGTTTCTATTCGTACAGGCACCCAATGAACATCTATTTGTTTATGATTTATTTGCATCAAATACAGGTGTTAATAGATGGGTAAGAGAAGGGGTCTTTTTGGGTATTGATACGAACGATTGTAACAAATCATTTACTTTGCATGTTGTACTCACCACGCAAGGAGCGGTGAATAGTTTGGAACGAAGTACATTAGACAACAGTGTACTGGGCTTGCCAGCAGGACTCCACCAAAGTATTACAGTGGTTCGTAGATGTTCCTGAGAGTGAGGTTGATCAGCAAATAGTGGCTGCTTGCTTAAACATCCACCATCTTCCAGCCAAACTCTACTTTTTCGATCAAATGAGTTTCCTGCAATTCGGACAATGTCGCGTTCGGATTTGTTCGGATAACTTCCAATAGCTGTTGCTTTGCCTTCTGCTTTTTGTCGTTCGTTGGCGACTTGCCCGTCCGATTGTGTCAGATTCGGACGGTATCTCCATCACAATTAAAGACATTTGCCATATGCAGTTAGGCAGTTTGTTCATCATTGACTCGGGACATCGGGTATGGTATCCTGCCTTATAAGTCGTTAGCCGACATATAAATTCAAGGCAGCATCCGGTGGAATGGGTAATAGTTCTGAATTTCTCCCTTTACGTGAACCGACATTTTTTATTCTTCTGAGCCTGGCGGATGGTGACAAGCATGGCTACGCTATTTTGAAGGATGTCGAGCTGTTAAGTCAGGGCCGGGTGCAGCTGAGTACCAGCACACTTTACGAGGCGCTGGCTCGTTTACTCGACCAGGGATTAGTGATTGGCGCGACGTCCCCCACCGAGGCCAACCATCCTGGCCGGCCGCGTAAATTTTACCAGTTGACACATAGTGGCCAGCAGCTGCTGGAAGCGGAATTCGCACGCCTACTAGGATTGGTTCAGGCCGTCCAACGGCGGTTGGGACTTTCCGGCGGCGGTTAATCCAGGAGGAAATATTGACGAGCCACCTGCTTGTTTTGTTGAGCCGTCTGTATAAGACCATACTGCGCACGTTTCCGGCTGGATTTCGGGATGAGTTTGGCGAGGAAATGGTTGAGCTGTTTGGGGAGCGTCTGGCCGAGGCCGAAAAGCAGGGAGCCTGGGCGCTAACCAGGCTGGGCAGCCAAGAGGTGTGTCACTGGCCGGTAGCGCTGCTGCGGCTCCATGTGTATCACTGGCAGAAAAAGCGCCAGCGCGTGGTTCGTTTTTTAGTGGATGTTTCCAGAAAGTCGTGGTTTGGCATACCGTCACAAGCAAATGACGGCCGTTTCTCATCCCATCAGCTATTGCTAGAAATCTTCCCCTTTCTCTTTACTGCCCTTCTCATTTGCCTTCTCACCTACTGGCCCCCAGCCCAAACCTACGACCCCGCCGATATAGCCCTGCTGTGGGCAGGTGTAGGACCACTTTTAGGCCTGCTGCTTGGCCTGGCACAGAAGATGCCTCGCTGGGCGTATCCCTACAGCGGGTTACTCGTTGGCTACACCCTGTGGCTGGCCATTGGCCAGCGCTTGGTCTGGCTGTGGGTATTGCTTGTACTAACGGTCCTATCCCTGATTATCCTGGCAGTTGTGGTCCATCGGCAGGGGCAACCGCTGCCCAAATTCTTTCAACAAATTGGGGTCAGTGCGACTTTGGACTGGACCCGGCTCTCTTTTGGCTTGTTTGGCACTGCCCCACTGTTCATTCTGGCCGCATTTGACAATGCATTTCTCAACCAGCGCACAGCGTATCTGCCACTGGCTTTGTTGGTCATGGTGATGACAGCTGGCGTATACGGCCGTTGCCAGCGGCAAGATGAGCAGTTAGCAGTGCTGCTGGCTGGTACCACCTTGCTGTTCGTCCCCGCGCTGATGGATCACGTTTATTGGCAGAGTTGGGGCGGCAGCATTGTCTGGCTGCTGGCACTGTGGGCCTGGATGATCACCTTACTGCTACTGCCGCTGCTTACAGTGCCCACGCAGCTCATTACCCTGGAGCTGCTGACCGGTCGCCGCAGCAAGGAGTGAAAGACCAATGACCCAGCTCAGCCAAATCGGCATTCTACCGGTCCTGCTCATAGCTTTGGGTGGTCTACTGGTCCTGCGCAGCGCAGAACCAGAAAAAGCCCAACAGCGGTTTTTGCGTTACCTGCTGCTGGTCGGCAGCATGTTGCTGCTGGCACTGCTCGTAAGTATCCAGATGACACCATTACAAGACAATCGCCCCTTCTGGCAGGTATCTACCGTGATGATGCCCGCCATCATTGCGGTCCTGGCCTTGATTCTCTTACATGCCAGACAGATTAAAATCGGAGGCCGGGCGACCCAGCTGTGGGTGCTGCTGCTTTTGCTCGGGTTGGCCGGTTTGATTGCCTATTGGCGTTTCCCGCTGGATTTGGCTTACAGTATTTTGCCGGGCGTGGCAGTGCTGGTATTAGGTTGGCTGATAGGACGTCGTTTTCGCCGCACGGCCGTATTGCTGGCCATCTTGCTGTTCCTGGCGTTACTCGGCCTGAACCTCATGCAGACGATTCCTGCCAGCAACCTGCCGCCACTGCCCCAATGGGCCCAGATTATCGTGGCTCCCGTCATTATTGGGGCACCCAGTTTGCTCGTTGTTACGGCCGCCGTTCTGATCACCAATGGGCTGCAATGTGAGGGGAGGAAACGGCCGTTTCTCCTCATCACGCTCGCCGTGGGGCTGTTGGGCTCCCTGGCCTATGCTACTTTTTGGTCTTCCGTCTGGGACCAGACTAGCGATGGGCTGGGCGGCCTCTTTCTCAGCTCTTCTTCTTCTGTCGTAGCGATGGGCGCGGGTATGGTAATGGCCATCAAGCTAACCGGTTGGCAGCGTGTGACCGGACTGCTGTTTGCCATTGTGGCGCCATTATTACTCCTGCTCTCCTTTGAATGGGGTTGGCAGGTCTCTTACCATGACCTCACAGAATCGCGGGCAGAACGCATCACCCAGGCATTGGCCAGTTATCATCAACGTGAAGGCGCTTATCCGCAAACGCTAGAGGCGCTGACGCCGCGTGATTTGCTCTACCTGCCCCAACCTGTGGAAATTCAAGGAGAAACCTGGTGTTATCAGGGCGGCACACATTTTTACCGGTTAGGTGCTTTTTACCGCGAATTTTTTTCCATGCCGGTGGAACTGCAAGTGTATGTCACTGAAGGCGAACCGGACAGCGAATGGACCTGCGCAGGACAGCTGGCGTCCATGAAGGAGCGTTACTACTCGCCCATGGAAGATCCGGCAGCGATGCAGCCAATCCCACCTACACCGCTGCCGCCAAATGATGTAGCCCAGGCGGGCGAAATGCTGGAGCCGCTGTTGGGCGAAAACAACATGGTTTGGGGCAGCTGGTCGCCGGACAGCGCTTATTTTTTGCTGGGACAGAGAGACGATACTGGTGGTGTAACGTTCTCTTTCCTCAATGGAAAAACCGGGGAACTCTGCACTATCCCTGGCACATACCCATTGCCCCCTTTTGCGGTTAATCTGCGCTCGCATCACGCCTGGCTGCCTGATGGCCAGCTGCTCTTACTGGATGGCGAGGGGTTCATATCCATTATGACGCCATGCTCGCCTAGTATCCGCAGCGTTATGCCGAAAACAAGCGAGACGATTATCGAGATGATGACCCAAGATGAGGGGGGAAACGGCCGTCTTCTGTTCAAAACCGCCAGTGAGTTTTGGATTTTTAACGGCCTGTCTTTGACCTGGCGCCTCATTCCCAACGTGACGCCTAATCCGTACGAGGCTCATTGGGACAACGCCGCCTGGCAGCCAGATGGCAAGCTGTTGGCCATTTCCCGGTTAAACGGCCGTGATGCCCGCGACGGCAGTACCCTGTTTATCATCAACGGGGACAGTGGGCAGGTCATTCACACCCTATCACTAGACGAGGCCAGCGACCAGAGTTCACCCCGGGTAGATTGGCTGCGCACCGAGGAACTGCTGTTGGGCGGCAGTGGCGTACTGCGCATTCTTGACATTAGCACTGCTCCGCCACAGTCTACCGACGTGATTGCCGAGATTTTTGGCCTGGACCTGGATTTTCCCGACGAGGTGTGGGGCAATGGTTGGGAGGTGGATTGGGAGAACGACAGCTACATTTTAACCCTGCAAGCGAATCATCCGCGTAACCAGGCGCTCTACCTTTACCGGTCGGCAACGGGCATGGTAGACGTTTATGATGAGATGGTCAATTTACTGCTGCTTTTC
Organism: Ardenticatenaceae bacterium; assembly: GCA_020634435.1. Taxonomy (GTDB): domain Bacteria; phylum Chloroflexota; class Anaerolineae; order Promineifilales; family Promineifilaceae; genus Leptofilum. The sequence goes on from JACKBS010000006.1 coordinate 30,370, forward strand.
CCAGATGGGCAGGTGGAGCAATGGACGAAACCGGAATTAGAATCGGCGCAGAAAGATATATTTGTCTTGATTGACGTGGTTTCAGGGGAGGTGCATTCGGCGCTAACCATTGGTGGCCACACGCCGCGCGATTATCCCCGGTTGAGCCTGGCATATCTGGCCGAGTCGGACCAGCTGATTGTAGCCTCTTCCCAGGGAATTTCGCGACACGACCTGCCCACGGGAAGGGTGAGCGACCTTTGGACGCTGGCCGGAACGGGATTTGCACCGTTTTTGCGGCTCGCCCCGGATGGCTCCGCGGTGGTGGCGGTGCGGGATCAGGGCGGCATCTATTGGCTGCCGCTGCGCTAGTCGGCAGCAGCTCCGGGAGGCTCAATATGACATGGTTTAATCGATATACATGGGGTTGGCGAGCACTCATCTTGCTCCTGCTTATCATTACCTTTATGAGCCCCTGGGGGTATGATCGCATTCATGTGCCAGCACAATACGATTGCACGCCACCCTTTATCCGACTGGAGGGAGATTTCTGCGGAACGCCGCTCCCTGGCATCTGGACTCTTTTTGTCAGCTTTGGCATTATCTTCACAACGATTGCGGAAGCGGCGGATGTGACCTTTCCCTTGCTGCTGACGCGTATTCTCTACAGTCTCTTTGCCCTCTTAACGCCCCTGGCAATTCTCAGCTCATTATTTATATTGTTGTTTTCTAGAGGGCAATCCTGGCCTCAGACTCGCCACCTAAAATTATTGGGGTTGTCTGTTGTAGGGGGAGTTGGCTTCTTGCTCTTGGTTGCCTTGCTGCAAGGGCCGGGTTTGTTTTATATATGGGGTGCCTGGGTGTATGCTCTTCTGGCGCTGGCTGCCTTTCTGGTGGAGACAGCAGTATGGCAAAGTAACACAAGGTTTGGGTAAAGTGTTGGCGGGAAACGGCCGTTAACCCCTGAAACAACTGTCGTCATGTTATCTGTTTCTGAAGAGAGGGCATAACGCATGCAAGGTGTAGACACTATAACCACAACTCCAGTAGCAAATAAAGCCAATTCGTCCATTGTGTTCTGGCTCAGCCTCATTTTTGTCTTGTTGGTTTTTGGGGGAGGGGCTGGTTATCTTTGGTTGGTGTTAACTGATAGCACCGGCACATTTCACGCGGCCGCCGACGTGGCCGATCTGGATGGAGATGGTGATCTGGATGTGCTGTTGCACAACGTACGTCAGGAATCCGAATTTACAGCATTTTCCGTAGCTACGTTGTGGTTTAATGAAGGCGAGGGGCGCTTTGTCGCCCGGCGTGTTGAACAGGATGCCTATGGCGGGGGATGGGCTTCGGCTGCCGGAGATGTGGATATGGATGGCGACAATGACATTGCGCTCTTTATGGGGTACGAGCTGCGCCTGTTGCTAAATCAAGACGGAAATCAAGAAGGACAATCAGGTGAGTTTCGGTTTCATCAAAGCATCGCCGGGCCGGAGAGGAATGGCCAATATGGTAGCGTACTTCTGGGTGATCTGAACAACGACGGCTACCTGGACGGCATTGTGGCGGGTTGCTGCGGCCGGTTATTCACCATAGATCCCACTAACTCCGCGCCGAATGTCTCCGGTGTCTGGTTGAACACCGGGCCCGATCAAGGCTTCGGTATGCAGATGACCACACTGGCCGATATGGAAGGGCTGGCTGTGCTAGACGCTGCGTTGGGTGATTTGGATGGGGATGGCGACCTGGACCTTTTTGCTGCAGTGACGGCTCCAAGTGAAGGTCAAAATAGAAACCCAGCCGACCGGGTGCTCCTTAATGATGGAGGCGGCAATTTCATAGATTCCACGCAGCGGTTGGGAGACATTGATAGTACGGCCGTTTCTCTAGGCGACCTGGATGGTGATGGGGATCTCGATGCCCTAGTGGGCAATCCATCTGGAGCGTTGGTTTGGATCAACCAGGGTGGAGTGCAGGGTGGTCGGACCGGAACATTTGTCACGGCGCTGCCTAGGGTGGACAGTGGCCCAGTTCAAGCTCTCTTTCTCGCTGATTTTGATGGCGACGGCGATCTCGATGCGTTGTTGGGCGAACGCCGTTGGGCCACGATTTGGTGGAATGATGGGCTGGCGCAGTTTACTAAATCCCGCCAGCGTTTCTTTTACACCAAACGGCATGGTTTGGCTGTGGGCGATTTTAATGGGGACGGCCGTATAGATATTTTTGCCGCTGCTTATGACGACAAGTACCGGGTCTGGTTTAACCAGGGCAATGGAAGATTCAATTCTACCCCCTGATGAGCCTCTGCTGCTGTGTGTTACAGATACGTCACTGGTTGCTTTCGTTAAACGATTGATTTTGTGCGGAGCTTGCTAACCCTTTGTTAGTCAACCCGCTCCTTGCCCCAATATCTTGCCGTTACTGTTCGTACCTCTTATTTCCAGGCATCTAACGGATTTAGATGCCCTACACATTGCCTGCATCACACTGGAAAAAGCCACAAATTCGATAGAACCGTGTTAAATATTACCCCCCGTTTTTAAAAGCAGACTATTCTCACAATCTGGAGTATCATGGACCAGCCCGCCTCAATCCGTCGTTACGATGATGATGCTGGCGAAATGAGCCGGGCCCCGAGCCAGCATCGGAATTCTAAAGCAAGTTTGACCCATATAATTTCAAATGCAAGTCCTTCACCTTCACTGGCTGACACCTACCCAACCGGGGCAAAACGGCCGGTTCTTCCTCTGGGCTGAAACGGCCGCAGCCAACCCACCCAGCCGAGACCGGCGTAAAAAATCAGCCCAACCGCATCCTTTTGCGGCCGACACCGCAGAACTGCGTGGGCTGCTGAAGGCAATCGGCTGGGCGGGTAACCTCCCGGTTGATGCGTTGTCCCTGTGGCTGCCAACCAACAGCTTTGGCCCAATACCTTCCCCAGATGTACAGCATAGTTGGGAAACGGATGAATCCATGCCAGAGCTGCTGCCATGGACAGTGGCCGGATTGTCCCTGGGACCGGTACACGCGCTGTCGTTAGCTGCTTACCTGCATCAGAATGACCTCCCACCATCGATTCGGCTGGGCGTAGACGGCCGTTTCTGGCAAACCACCTTTTCTTTCATTCTAGAACTACTGGCCAGGCAGCTTTTTCGCCCCACGCTGGTAGAGAGGCCCAGCAAAGACGGTACACAGTTTGAGGCCCGCTGGCAGCCCCTATTGGACGGCGAAGACGAGGCGCGCCGGGCAGCGCAGCTGGCCGCCGCCATGCCCGCCATCTGCCGGGCCGATGCTGAAAACCCCGACGAGACGCTGCCCTCTCGCGCCATCCTGGACAGCTTTTTGAACTACATGACCGATACGGCCGTACGCCAATGGGCCACCCGCACGGAACTGTTTCTGCCCACCGGCAGAGAGCCTGCCGCGGCCTGGCTGCGCGCTTTGTTTGCGGCCGACACCACTGTCCAGGCCAGCGCCGGGCAAATGAAACACTTTGCCAGCAGCTTCCACGCCTGGGAACGCGCCCTCACCGTGGCCGGGGACCGGCATTACCGCGTGGCGCTGCGGCTGGAAGCGCCCACTCAGCAGCAGGCCAAACAGATGAAAAAGGGCGAGGCGGCCTGGCAGCTGCATTACCTGCTGCAAGCCCGCGACGACGCCAGCCTGCTCCTTCCCGCCAGCGAAGTGTGGCGCAGCAAAAGCAGCGTCCTGCAAGCGCTGGATCGCCAGTTCGACAAGCCGCAGGAGCGTTTGCTCACCGGTCTGGGTTATGCCGCGCGATTTTTCCCGCCGCTCCAGCGCAGCCTGCAGCAGCGCAGCCCCAGCGGCATGGCGCTCACCACCGACGAGGCGTACACCTTCCTGCGCCAATGCGCGCCGCAGCTGAAGCGGGCGGGTTTTGGCCTGCTGGTGCCGCCCTGGTGGAACAAACCGGGCACCCGCTTGGGCGTACGACTCAAGCTGGGCAGCACATCCAAGCTCACCGGGCAGACCCCGGTCGCCAAAGGCCACATGGCGCTTGACAACCTGGTACGCTACCGCTGGCAGCTCTCCCTGGGCGAGACGGAACTCAGCCGGGAAGAGTTTGATGCCCTGGTGGCGCTCAAATCGCCGCTGGTGCAAATTCGCGGCCAGTGGGTCCAGCTCGATCCGGAGCAGATCGAGGCGGCCATTCGCTTCTGGCAAGAGCAGGATTGGGAGGGCGAGTTGTCGCTGTTTGAGGCGATGAAGGTGGGGCTGGCGGGCGATGAACAGCAGCACGATGGCCTCCAGATAGAGGGCGTGGAGCTGGACGGCTGGCTGCAAAGCTGGCTCGACCAGCTGCAAGGGGATGAGAAATTAGAGATGTTATCGCCGCCGGAGGGGTTAGAGGCGCAGTTACGGCCGTATCAACAATACGGTTACTCCTGGCTGCACTTTGCCCAGCGCTGGGGCATGGGCGTCATCCTGGCCGACGATATGGGCCTGGGCAAAACCATCCAGACGCTCACCCTCATTCAGCAGCTCAAAGAAGAAAATGATGGGCTGCCCGGCCCGATTTTACTCGTCTGCCCCACGTCGGTGGTGACCAACTGGGAGCTGGAACGGCAGAAGTTCACCCCCGGCCTGCGGGCGCTGGTGCATCAGGGGGCCGACCGGCTGCAAGATGAGGCGCTTATCGCCGCCGCGCGGGCGGTGGATGTGGTGCTTACAAGCTACGCTCTGGTACGACGCGATGGCGCGGCGTTTAAGCAAATCGACTGGTTTGCCGTCGCCCTGGACGAGGCGCAAAACATCAAAAACGCTAACACCAAGCAGGCGCAAACCATCCGTAAGCTGTCGGCCGATTTTCGCCTGGCGCTGACCGGCACCCCGGTGGAAAACCGGCTGTCGGAGTTGTGGTCGATCATGCAGTTCCTGAACCCCGGCTTTTTCGGCGGGCAGAAGCAGTTCCGCCAGGATTTCACGCTGCCTATCGAAAAGTATGGCGATGAGGCGGCGGCCCAAAAGCTGCGGAAGTTGACACGGCCGTTTCTCCTGCGCCGCGTCAAAACCGACCCCACCGTCATACAGGACTTGCCTGACAAGCAGGAGATGAAGGTGTTCTGCCACCTCAGCGAAGAGCAAGCCACCCTGTACGAAGCGGTGGTTCGGGATGCCCTGGCCGCCATCGACGAGCAGGAAGAGGAGGGCATCGCCCGCAAGGGGCTGGTGTTGAGCATGCTGATGCAGCTCAAGCAGGTGTGCAATCATCCGGCGCAATATTTGCACGAAACGGCAGCGTACCAACCGGGGGAAGATAACGGCCGTTCCGGCAAGCTCCAGCGCCTCGATGCCTTGCTGGACGAGATTCTGGCCGAGGGCGACCGTTTACTCATCTTTAGCCAGTTCACCGAAATGGCTGGCCTGCTGCAAAACTACATTCAGGAGCGATTTGGCGCACCCACCCTCTACCTGCACGGCGGTGTTCCGGCCAAAAAGCGGGCCAAACTGGTGGAACAGTTCCAGCGGGAAGACGGCCCGCCCATCTTTTTGCTCTCGCTCAAAGCGGGCGGCACCGGCCTGAACCTGACCCGCGCCAACCACGTCTTCCACTTCGACCGCTGGTGGAATCCGGCCGTGGAAGACCAGGCTACCGACCGCGCTTTCCGCATTGGCCAGACAAAAAACGTGCTGGTGCATAAATTTGTCTGCCTGGGCACGCTGGAGGAACGTATTGATGCCATGATTGAAGAAAAGAAGTCGCTGGCGCAGAGTATCATCGGCGGCGGCGAGAACTGGCTCACGGAAATATCTACGGCCGATTTACGGTCTCTGGTGGCCTTGAGGAAAGAGTAACATGAGTTGGTATTACGATTTCAAACCGACAAAACCGATAGAAACGGATAAAGGCATCAAGGCCAAGAGTAAGCAGGGCGATTTTGTCAAGAACTGGTGGGCGTCGCGCTGGCTGGCGGCGATGGAACGGGTGATAGACCGCGGCCGTTTGCAGCGAGGGCGCAGCTATGCGCGAAAAGGGCAGGTGCTGTCGTTGCAAGAGAGCAAGGGGCAGATTAAGGCCAAGGTACAGGGATCACAGCGCACGCCTTACAAAGTGACAATCTCGCTCACACCGCTTTCTGAGAAGGATTGGGAGAAGGTGATAGCAGCGCTGGCGGAACGGCCGTATTTTGTAGCACAGCTGCTGGCTGGGGAAATGCCCCAGGAAATCGAAGAAGCGTTCCAGGCGGCAAAGCTAGATTTGTTTCCCGGCAGACGAGAGTTGATCCAGGAGTGCAGCTGCCCCGACCCGGCTGGCGTATGCAAACATCTGGCGGCGGTGCACTATATCCTTGCAGAACGATTTGACGAAGACCCGTTTTTACTGTTTCGCCTGCGTGGCAAGGTACAGGAAGAGATTCTGGCTTCTTTGGGCAGCGGGTTGGCGGATACCGAGACGGCCGTTCTTTCTGAATACAATCCCGCATCCCCTTTGTCTGCATCGTTAAATAACTTCTGGCGAATTGGTTCAGAAATGGAAAGTTTTGCTGTGCACATTGCTCCGGCCGAAGAGCCGTATCCCCTGCTGGAGCGCTTAGGCGACCCCGACTTTTTCCCTAATGCCCGTCGCTGGCTGGTAAAGGCGTACGATTTGGTGGCGGAAACGGCCGTGCAACTAGCCTACCAAACAGAAGAAAATTTAGGCAATAAATAACCCTAAAAAAAGTTTAGTCGTTTTTTCGGGCTTAGTCACCTGGCGATTGAATGACGGACCAGCCAAGCTCACTCTTTTGGATGAGTCCTGCTGTTTCCAATTCGGACAGATAACCGCCGATGGTGGATTTAGAGCGTCCGATTATATGGGCCAATTCGGACAGCGTGGCATTGGGCTTTGTTCGGAAGGTTTCCAAGAGCTGATGCATCAGTTCCCGCTTTTTGGCGGTTCTGGTTTGGCGCGCGCGTTCAATTGTGACAGATTCGGACGGTTTTTTGAGTTCCGGAGAAATAGAATGTATGTGCATATCGGAACTCAGTTGGTTCTTGTGTTCGGTTAATCGTCCGATTTCTCTTTCCAGTTTTTCGATGGTTGCCGAACGCTCCCGCACAATTTCATCCATCTTGGATTCCTTTTCCGCGATTTCCCGATTGATTTCAGCCAGGCTATTTTGTGCTTCCAATCGCACAGCCGTTTCCTTCAGCTGTGCTAACAACAACTCAAAAGAGAGGAACAAAGCCACCGGTGGAATGGCAGCCAGGAACTGAGCTAGCAGCTCCTGTTGCGCATGGATGATGTTCAGCACTACACTCAGCAAAGTGAACACGGAAACCAGCACCCAAGGGTACATGGTGCGTTCTCGCGCGAGACTGGCCCGTAGAACACTCAAGCTGAAAACGATGATTGCGCCATCAATGATGGCGGGATACAGCCAGGCAATCCCCTCAGCCACACCCATCTGAACCGCCAAATCCCTGAGGGATTCAAACGAGAGGAAGAAGGCACTGCCGGCCAAAAACAACACCAGCAGTGCCGAAACCTGAGAAATCAGGTGATTAATCCGCTGCATGATTCACCTCGTTTTTCTCTGGATAAATGGGAAAAGTCAGGCTGAATAGAAAGTTCGTTTTGGTTTGATATTTGTGGGGAAATTGCTACCACATTGTTGGCACGGTCCATAACTTAACAATCGACATGAATTTTATCTTAGTCGAGTAGCTATTCTGTTATTGATGGGGGCTTGGGCTATTTTTTATGTTTCAGTTTGCACTGATTTTGATGTCCAATAAAACGCCCGCATTACAAATTCAAGCCCTGAGCATGCTTTGCACACGATACGCGATAATTTCGGTTTTGGCATCAAAAAATAATGGGCACGACATAGAAGAAGATTTTTAATCAATTTTCTTCTTTACCTTCATACAGTTGTATATCGCCATTTTCATCCATAAACCAAAGGGTTGCATAATCCTGAATAAATTCGTTATTTTCCGCACCTTTTTGTGTAGAAAATAGATAATTTACTGAGCCCACTTTTTTTTCAATTACTTCGCCGTCATCCCCGCGAACATTAACTTTTCCAGCTTCAGCCATATATGAATAATCTAATGCTTGTTTTTGATCAACGTGATTGGTTTCATATCCAGCTTTAAATTCCCAAATTTCACCATCATCGCCCAGGTCTACGTAATAATCCCCGATACGCCGTTCAGTATTGCTTATTCCAATTCCATCTGCTATTGTGTCAAGGTGTCCATTATCCTCAACACGAAACGACAAGTGCTGAACCCCTTCACCCATGATTCTACTTCTTGCCGTTTCTTCAAAATCGCTTCCTTTCCTGGCCGAATTAACTTTTTCGCCGACTTCTTCCTGCGATTCTAATTCCTCAATATCATCTAGTTCAAATTCGGGGTCATCTCGGGAAACTTCATAGTTAGGCATAGCAATCCTCCATATGACTATAGATAAAAAGAGAAATTTGTCAGATTGTCTGAGACCGCCTGTATCTCAGTAGAAGGAATCTCATCTTTGACAAAGATAACATGAGCCAGATGTGCTAGCGCACAGTAGGCTACGTTGTTTGGATCATCTTCATCCGGCAATAATTTGCTAATTTTCTTCGTAAAAGCCAACTTGAATCCAGAGGAAATTGATTTTCCCAGAATCAGTTTCTTGGGCACAGAATGAAGTAATAATTTCCACGCACTGTTGGTCGAGATCGACCTAACTGCTGCTTCATGGGGGCATTCTCCACGCAATAATAAGGGCCTACATCCGAAACAGGCTCGCCCTAAGGGTGATTGTGCAATCCTGGTAGCTGCAAGCTCAACAGACTCATTTATCTTCAAGCGATCATTTTGTTCATGAGCATCTTTATACAATGCAGTAATCTTAGGCATCATGAATTCAGCCAGTGCTTCATCTTTTTCCTCCAAAACACTTTCTGCAGGAATAGCGCTTTCAACTTTTATATGAACCGGAGAACCGTTACGACTTCGAACAATAGCTTCACCTGGGGCCAGTCTCCTCGCGTTTCTCCTTTGTGAATCATTAAGGTTCATGATGTCAGAAAAAAGGTTGAAACTCGATGAGTCTTCCTGCCAGTGCATCACTTTTAATAATGTATTTCCAATCGCGCCGGGAACTAATTGTGTGGGCATTTGTTCGGCAATAAGAATGCCGGAATTAAACCCCCTGACTTCGGCTAACAGATTGCTAAAATCTGTTCCAGGTCCTAAGTTATGCCCTTGAGTGGCGTTGCTAACATTAGTGGTTGTTCCCATCAAGCGGTGAGCTTCTTCAACAACTGTAATATGCGGATTCTCTAAATTGGATTTTTCTATCACGCCTGATAAAGATGTGAGCAGAAAACCCATTACCAATGATATATCCGCTTGAGACCCTATACGCCCCAATTCCAAAATAGTTGGATACTCTACGACTTTTTGGATAACTGCGCTTTCTCGAACGTTGAAAATCGCACCAGCATTCTCAATTAAATCCCTTATCCTTAATACAGACGCTTGACGAATATTGTCACGTACTTCGCCTGAATATGATAACTTGTCAGTAACTTTTTTGATTGCGTCATAGAATTCGGATAAAGTTGGAGATGTCTTCTCAAGCCCGCCTTTGTCCGTCGTCAAATCCCAACCATGATTTTGATAGCTCAAACGTAATGCTTCTCTATAAATCATGTCCAAAGGGGGAAATAACTCATACGCAGCAGAAAAAGATCGCATTAATCGACTTAAATGCGTTTTCACCAAAATCTTTACTGGAACTTGGAAAGGGTTGAATCTAAATGGGGAAACAGTCTCGTCACCGACGGTGAAAATATGGAGAGCATTTTTAAAATGTGGTATTCGCAAAAGAGAACGATAATCCGACTTATCAATAGGGTACAAAACCAAAAATGGTATCTTCAGTTTCCACAATTGAATCAGCAGAGACTGTACAGTGGTAGACTTACCACTTCCAGTTGAACCACTGATTAATCCGTGTCGAGTAAGATCCTCGGCCGGTACTGTGAATGGTCTTCCCGTTGGAAGACCTCGATGATAAACTTCCCCAATGGTCACAAATGGCTGATTGTCTAACTCGTATGATTTTGTGTCAGAGTCTAGATAATCCTGTGGTGAGACAAAAGGTTCGCTTCTAACCCGGATACCTGCCATATAACCACTTTCCGGAGGGATTGGCAAGCGAAATCCCCCGGCTGCTTGTTTTACATCACAAACTGCACGCAATCGTCTCATCGTTGGGTGAGCGATCGTTGCTACCCACTCATCATGCTCAAGATATTTCAGATTATCGATTGCTTTGTCGAAATCAGCAGGTGTTTGAGGCTTAGCCGCCACCCATTTAGTAGGAAAGGGATTCCTGCCATTATTCATAATTTCCGATCCAAGTGCTTCAATAACTGAATATGGCGCTTGAGGTGTTCCTACGACCTGAACCTTGATTTGAAGTAAAAACTCACGCTCCTCCATCAATTCTTTGTAAATTTTTGCGCCGATGCGTGCGCGGCTGCGGAAAAATTCGTCGTCAATGTCATCGTCATCACGGCTTTGTTCCCGGAATCTAGCAGACATTGAGTTTATGATGGAAACTTCTTCTGGGAATAATTCAACAGGGCGAACACTAATAGACGCAAAGCAAGGCTTTGGTTGATTGGCTAATGTTTCGAAGAAACGCCCCATAGCACTAAAATCAAGCGTCGGTACAAATGGGTGTACGATGTAGTCGCCATGCCGCGCTGGTTTGAAGGTTGTTCCCATATCTACAGGCAACTCTTCAAACCGTTTTATCTCTGAGATACATGCCGGGTTGTCTAGCTCGCCAAATTTAATGGGTTCGTAACTATCAAAAAACTCATCTTGATCTACGATCGGTCTAAGCGGATAATTGAACGGATCTTCTAGTGGAAAGTTACTTATAAACTTTTCCCAAAGAGTTGTAGCTATACTAGCAATTTCAGATCGTCTTTGATGAAATACTTTTCCGAGAAATATAATGCTTACGCGGTTTTTTGTATTTGTCAACTGAACATCGGGTTTAGCAATAAACCTGAGTTCAAAAGTGGCTCTGTTGAATCTGGTCTGCGCAAGATCATATAAGAATCGAAATTGCCGGAAAACCACCATACTTATTCTTTTGTCATTTAGACGGGTGAGCTCTTCTGAATCCAATGATGGAATAAATGGCACTTCTGCGGCCCAAATTGCGTGAGCTCCAAGCTGTTTAGAATATTCAACCCCCTGTTCGTTTGAAAATGCGGCAGGCTCAAGAACCTGTGTTGGACCTACAATGTGAATATATGGGGAATCCATCAGTAGATTTCCTTACACTTCTGTCAAATCCCTTATTGCTTTTTGTAATTCTGTTTCTCGAGCTTTCAATTTTTCGATTGCGGGTTTTCGAATGAACGTATTAAATCTAAACCACATTACTCCACCAAATAAAGCGGTAAAAGCTAGAAAATATAGAATTGCTTCTATACCGGGACGAAGCATGATCAAAAAGAGCGAGCTGACAAACATTGCAATAGCCGGAAAACAATGAATAAGTCAAACACACCCATACCACATCCCCAGATGGATGTTTTTCCAAGATCACGGAACCGTTTTTGTGACTTACTGTAGGTTGATATGTAGGCAGATAAGGGTGGTGATTGGACAAATTGCAAATCGTTTTGAACCTGACTCAATTCTCTCTGATATATCTCAAGCTCATTGTCTCGTTTTTCAGTTTGGGCAATTTTGGTTTGTTCTTTGAATTCATCTATATTAACACCGCACTTGGGACAGTTTTCAAAATGCCATGGAAGTTCGCTAAGACAAGAAGGGCAGACTTGAAACAGCTGGCCCCTACAATTCACACAATAACGTGCATTTGGCGGATTGTCTGTTGATTCACAGTGCGGGCATTTATTTGAAGTTTCCACGAATATTTCCTCCATAAACTTATAAGAAAATGCGGATTATATATTTTATTCCCGGATCGGGAATAACCTATTCTAATAGTTAGTAGTTTGTGCGATGAAACAGACTTTGATTTCAGCCCTATTCCCTCTCTGGGCTATTGATTTTCGGCAATATTTTGCCTAATAGTACTGATCTCCTTTTCGATATTTTTCACTGCTTCCCCTTTACGAGAGTAGCCAAAAGCAACAATCCCAAAATAAAATATAAAGATGAACGGTAATATCATAAAAAAGAGAAGGGACTCACTCCCACCTATGCAGAGAAATGGAATCATTACAATGACAATCAATGCAAGCATTAACTTGATTATACCTAGTGGTAAATCATAACTGACATATTTATCAATAATTTGATAGTACTCTGAATAGGGATTAAGCATGAGAATTGTGCTAGAAAGTTTTTTCTTGGTTTGGGCGAGTTCATCAATGTATCCTAGCTGTTCTCTACTTCGTCTGGCTTTAAAACTTTCATCCACAACATCTGATTCAAGTTTTTCTTTTTCAAGTGATTTCAGAAACCGTTTGCGTTTTTGATCATAACTCATGGGAACGCTCCTGTGCTAGGTGTAGTATTGATGTACTTCCCGAAAAATATGTACAATATCCTGGTGCTGCTTCCACCTTTCTTTCGAGATAGCTGGGAAATCGCGCAACAGTTCATCGTTCACTATCACTTCTCGGATTGGTGGAATTTCTGCACTATATCCCCTCGGTATCAGTACCCGTATTTCCAATTGAACCTCAGAGCGTAGCTCAACGCGGTTAATGAAAGTGTATGAACCATCCGGTAGATTTAACCTACCAATTCCAGCTTCAATATCAACGTCAAATCCCGCATTTAACAATCTTCCGTACTCTCTTTCAACAACTGCATTTGGAACGGCAGGTAATTCTTGAGAATCTGCTGATTGGGCAGCGTTTTCCTCCTCTGTAATTGTGGTCTTAATTTCCCTTTGTTGGTTAGGTCTTTCAGTATTGCCACGGTCAAGCAATTTGTTTTCGACCACCTTTTGCAGTATATCTTTCGTCGATCCAGAATCTATCATCCGTTCAATAATTATTTTAGCTAATTCCGGATCTTTATTGATTAGATGGACTGGATTAAATGTTTCACTTTCCTTTATGTAATTTTGCCTTCTAGCAGATGTGATTTCCTCTGCTCCTGTCATCTTTACTAGATTTATTTCAAGAAAAGTAATACCAATCCCAGTTTTTACCTTTTTTGATAATGTGTCAGATATGTTTCCAATTATCTGCCTTCCTCCAAGCCGATACTCATCAAAGGTCATTCTACCGATGTAGTCACGTAACTCCGATGAAATTAGATTACAAACTTCTTCAATTGGGTTGGCTACATCAACTGCTACTTTTCTGGCATTCTGTGGTTCTACTTCATATGTGATAGATAATTCCACATTAATTGTCTCTACTGCCGAGCCGCCATGTCCCTGCTCTTCGATGTAAAACTCCCCATTTGATTGATATATCAAAATTCGGCGGTTTGTGGCTACAATGTACGCTTCCAATTCAACTCCACGCCTGAATCTGCCAAGGTTATGTTCGCCAGAACCTAAGGTTGTCGCATATTGTCCCCCTTCAAAAATGACGCCAACCGTATGGGGTTTAATGGTTAATTTTCCGCCCATTCCAAAGATTCCACGTTCAAGCGTCATAGGACCTTGAATAAGGAGTTCAAGGTTCCTGGAATCAATGCATTTTGCCATGATATTTTATCCCTTTGTATTTGAGCGATGGACTGCAAGCTATGACTGCACTGGATGGAACAATAAAGATGATAAATTATAATCTTACCTTCCACTTTCTGAAACATCATATTTGAATTTAGTGTAAAAATCAACCGAGACAATGTACAGAAATCTAGGGATGTTTTTAGTTTTTGTGTAACGGTTGTGAGCTATGAGGTGACGTGGTGAATCACTTTTGTGGACAGAAAAATAATTGGACTTACCCCATCATAGTTGCTCTTTCGCACTTCTCATGCTCATGGCGGGTAACCATCCCCTAAAATAGAGCCAATCATAAAGAGCTTCTTTTCAACTTGTTAAATGCATTATTCACCCAGTAACTCGGGAAATCAAATCACTACATCCCTACAAATCCTCCAGCCAAGCTCATTTTTTTCAATTGTTCCAGCTGCCTGCAATTCGGTCAAATAACCACCTATTGTGGATTTCGACCGACCAATTTCAATTGCTAATTCAGACAAGGTTGCGTTCGGTTTCGTTTGGATAATTTCTAACAATCGCTGTATGGCTTCCTGCTTTTTGGTCGTTCGCTGGCGTCTTGCCCGTCCGATTGTGTCAGATTCGGACAGCTTTGAGCCACTATTTCCGTTCAAGTGTACTTGAATCTCAGTTTTCAATTGGCTCTTTTTTTCAGTTAATCGTCCGATTTCTCCTTCCAAATTTTCAATCGTTTCCGAACGCTCCTGTACGATTTTGTCCAACTCAGATTCCTTCTCCCGGATTTTCCGAATGATTTCATCCAAGCTATTTTGTGCTTCCAACCGAACGGCCGTTTCCTTCAGCTGCGCCAATAACAGCTCAAATGAGAGAAACAAAGCGACCGGCGGAATGGCCGCCAGGAACTGAGCCAGTAGCTCTTGTTGGGCATGGATGACGTTCAACACCACGCTCAACAAGGTGAACACAGAAACCAACACCCATGGATACACGGTCCGCTCTCGCGTCAGGTTGGCCCGCAGGACGCTCAGGCTAAAGACGATAATCGCGCCGTCAATGATGGCTGGATAAAGCCAGGCAATCTGCTCAGCAATGCCAATCTGAACCGCCAAATCCTTGAGGGATTCAAAGGACAGGAAGAAGGCACTGCCGGCCAGAAACAAGACCAGCAGTGCAGAAACAAGGGAAATGAGGTGATTAATGCGCTGCATGGTTCACCTCTGTTTTCTCTGGATAAATGGGAAATGTTAGGCTGAACGGGAAGTTCGTTTTGGTTTGATATTTGCGGATTTAACATTGCCATTTTGGTGGCGATTTTGGTGCGGCTGGCCGAACCGTTTCTTCCACCACGCGGGGCAGTTATTTTTGCCTTGGTGGGCATCTCGCTCTACACAGTCTTGGTGGGCGCGGATGCATCTGTGGTGCGGGCGGCGCTCATGGGTGGCATTTACCTCGTCACCACGCGTTGGCTGGGACGGCCGAATTTTGCCTTTGCCTCCCTCTTTTTGGCGGGGATGGTGATGACAGTTTTACGGCCGTTTACCCTTTGGGACGTCGGTTTTCAGCTCAGCTTTGCCGCGACGCTCAGCCTCATGCTCTATGCCGATCCGCTGACGCAGTGGGCGCGGCGCGGTTTGCAGCGCTGGCTGGCGCGTGAGTGGGTGGAAAAAGTGATGGGCGTTTTGTCCGAGGCCGTCATCCTCACCATTGCCGCGCAAATCCTCACCTTGCCGTTGATGATAGGTTACTTCGGCCAGCTTTCGCTCATCAGCCTGCTGGCCAACGCCCTCATTTTGCCCGTGCAGCCGGCGGTGATGATTTGGGGTGGATTGGCTACGCTGGCGGGGCTGGTTGTCCCGGCCGTCGGACAACTATTTGCCTGGGTTGCCTGGCTTTTCTTGGGCTATACCATCTGGATGGTGCGCCTGTTTGCGGCGGTGCCGGGAGCGGCCGTTCCGTTGACAGTTTCCACGGCCGGAGTGGTGGGCATTTACACGGTCATCGCTGCGCTGACCTGGTGGGGCAAACAGCCTGCGGAAATGCGAGAAAAGCTTTGGACGGCCGTTCGGCAAAACATCACGCAGCGGTTGGCAGTGGGGGCGGCGGGGGTAACGGCCGTTCTCATCTTCAGTTGGGGCATGACCCAGCCGGATGGCCAGCTGCACATCGTCTTTTTCGATGTGGGACAGGGCGATGCGACCTTTATCCAAACACCCAGCGGGCGGCAAATTTTGGTCGATGGCGGCCTTTACCCCAGCATTCTCAATGACCAATTGGGGCGGCAGATGCCATTCTGGGATAAAGAAATCGACATGCTGGTAGCCACCCATGCCGACGCGGACCATGTTTCCGGGCTGGTGGGCGTGTTTGACCGCTACCATGTCAATCAGCTCATCACCAACGGCGAAAGCTTTGGCGAATCGCCCATCTACGATGAAGTGTTGGCGGCGGCCCAGAAGCAGACCACCGAAATTCGTCCCGTGCAGGCTGGCGAAGTGATTGAATTTGGCGACGGGGTGCGGCTGGAGGTGGTGCATCCCGGCCCGGTGCTGGTGGCGGACAATCGCAACGAAAACTCCGTTTCCATGCGGTTGGTCTATGGCGACTTTACCTTTTTGTTTACCGGGGATGCTGAGCAGGCGGGGGAGGCGGAGATGCTGGCGGCGGAACGGCCGTTATCGGCCCTGGTATTTAAAGCCGGTCATCACGGTTCCAATTCATCCAGCAGTATGCCCATGTTGCAAGCGGTGCAGCCGCAAATTGTCATCGTGTCAGCGGGGGTGGACAATCGCTTTGGTCATCCGGCCCCAGAGATGCTGGAACGGGCAACGGCCGTTGGTGCTGTGGTGCTGCGTACGGATGAATTAGGCACCATCAGCGTTACCACCGACGGTAAAACTATGTCCTGGCAAGCTGATCCGCCCTGATAAGCAAAAAAAGAGCCGAGGGTTATCTCGGCTCGCGGTTTGTTCGTTTGGTGGTGTTAGTGGGGGAAGAATAAGGGAGTCTAATAAAAATTTTTAGAGTTAAGCAGTTTCTAAAGAGCTACCAGATGATTTGCCATTCCACATACTTTCGAGCAGTCCGGTGATGGCTTTCTTTTCTTTTTTAACTTCGTGCAGTTCGGCTAACGTCTGCTCTAGAGCATCTTCACACAACTTCAACTGCGCTCGGGCCGATTGTAGACGGCGGGTGTCTTCAGCCAGACGCTCATGCAGCATCCTCTCCC
Organism: Ardenticatenaceae bacterium; assembly: GCA_020634435.1. Lineage (GTDB taxonomy): Bacteria > Chloroflexota > Anaerolineae > Promineifilales > Promineifilaceae > Leptofilum. The sequence continues at coordinate 47,220 of JACKBS010000006.1, forward strand.
GCTTTTCCAGTTCAATACGCTTTGCAATTTCATTACCCACGGCTTTTTCCCTTCCTTAGCAACTTCTTTTACTAGCTACTCAAACAACACTGACTTGGGTGAAATGCTCGGTGCCTCAAATTATCAACGAACAAGGTTACGTATAGTATTACAGTACTGTTTGGTATTATACACCAATCTTAAGTTAGTAAACGGTGGATAAGTGTAAACTAGGTAACAGTTTGAGATATTAAGCATCTATCCTACAATTTTGCCCGCCTGCAAAAGGCTGGGAAGAAGGAAAAATGTTGGATTGGATCACCTATGAAAACAATTAAAACGATGCGTTTGGCGTGCTGGCTGGGGCTGCTTTTGCTGCTGATTGTGGCCTGTGGTCAGGAAAATGATGGGGTATCTTCTCCCACGGCAGCGGTTACCGCAGCGGTGGCAATGGCCGATACGGCCGTATCCACTCCCCTCCCGCCAACCGACACGCCTACGCCAACCCGCACTCCGGTGCCTACCCCCGCCGTGCCCTTCATTGACGCCGCGGATCAGCCGCTAACCGACGCTGGCGATCTACAGATTGCCAGCGTTGTATCCCCCGAGGACGGCTGGTTGGTGCTGTACGCCATGACGGACGGTGAATTGGGCGAGGTGTTGGGCTATACGGCCGTTACCACCGGCCTCAATCAGAACCTCACGCTAACCATTGATCCGCAGCTGGCCACGCCAACCCTGGGCGCTGTGCTGCATAGCGACGTAGGCGAAAGCGGCGAGTTTGAATTCCCTGAGGGGCCAGATGTGCCGATGCAATGGGAATCGGCTCAGGTAGCTACTATGTTTGCTCTGGATTTTCAGCTGTCGGAACCGGTTATTGAGGCGAAGGATCAGACGATTAGCGAAGATGGTGTGGTGCATATCGACAGTGTGCAGCTGCCCCAGGATGGTTGGCTGGCGATTCACTCAGAGGAAAACGGCCGTCTGGCTCAGGTGCTAGGTGTCGTGCCGCTGGCGGCTGGTCGGCATGAGGACATTGCCATCACGATTCCCTGGCGCAATGGCACACCCACGCTGTATGCTGCCCTCTATGCCGACAATGATGAGCTGCTACACTTTGATTATCAGGCCGAAGACGAACCGCTGCTGGCCAGCGGTGAACCAGTGGTTGCATCCATCACCGCGACCTATCCGCCGGACATTTACGTGCTGGATCAGCCATTGGTGGATGGTGTATTTGAGGTTGAGCGGGTGATCAGCAACGGGCCAGGCTGGCTGGTGGCCTACTATGACGACGATGGCGCACCGGGGCTGATCATTGGTTCGGCACCGCTGGCCGATGGCTTGAATGAGCGGGTCCAGGTGAAAGTATTGGAATCGGCGGCGACCGATGTGCTGCACCTGCGGCTGCACGAGGACACCGTGCTAGGCGATAACTTTGACTTTCCGCGCGTGGACCAGCCAGTGTTGTACGACGGCCGTTTACCCAGCACGGTCACGTTTAGCCTGACGCCCGGCAATTACCTGATTGTGGACGATCAGTCGCTGCCAAACACGGGTACCGCTTCAGCGGTGCTGACGGTGGACCTGGTGGTAGTGAATGTGCCCACCTGGGTAGCCATCGAGGCGGATGATAATGGAGAGCGGGGGGAGGTGCTGGGGTTTACGGCCGTATCCCCCGGCGTCAACCACGACATTGCCATCTCCATTGACCCCACCCTGGCCACCGAAACGCTGTACGTGACGCTCTACCTCAACGCGGGTGAGCCAGACGAATTTGACCCCGACGGGGCCGACGTGCCGCTTCAGCGCAACCGCAGCCCGATTTCGGTGCCGTTTTTCTTGTTGCAGAATGAGCAAGAAGAGTAACCAGGGTTTGTGGGGGAAACGGCCGTAGTTGGATGAGGCTTCACACGAATTAAGCACCACGCCAGAACGTAAGGGAATAAAAGCGCTATGATTCTTCGCTAAGGGCCTGTAGGGTCGCTTGTGCCTGCTCAAGCCATTCAATATACGTTCTTTCAAACATCACGCCAAAATCAAGAGTCAAAGATTCAAGGACCGCTTCGAGATCATCGTGAGCCGTCTCACGGATTACCTCGCGCAAGCCATCAAATGTTTCACTTCGTTTTTTATGTGCCTCTTGCTGGGTATTTATCATTTCTTGCAATCTTTTCACAGACAAAGTTTTGCCAAAGAATATTTGAATCAGAAACGCATCTCGGTAAGTTAGCGGTTCTTGATCTTCGTTTAGCCACTCTGTTAGTTCGGTAAGACCAGCTTCCGTAAGTGAATATCGTTTGCGGTTCGGGCGCTTTGTTTGAAGCTCTTGTTTTGACGAAATCAAGCCATCTTGTTCTAGGCGATTGAGCGTTCGGTAAATTTGGGTGTGGTCTGCTGACCAAAAATGAGATACGGCCAGATCAAAGAATTTTTTCAATTCGTAGCCAGTCATCGGGCGTTTATTTAATTGTGCTAAAAGTGCATGCTTAAGGGACACTTTCTAACTGCCTTTTGTGTACCTGTTCAAGACCCGCGTTGTGGGTGCAACTGGGGGTCTGTACAAGTTTTCAATTTATTCTCCCCATCGTATTTAAAGCCTAATACGATCGTTAGTTATCTTAACACTGTACTGATTTGACCACAAACGGACTCGTAGAATTTTATATGAGATGCAAATTTTCTTTTTGGGATTGACAGGTCAATTCATATCCTTTAATATGTGCTAATTCACATATTAAATATATCACATAAAAAGGCTTATGAAACTGAAAATAGTACGCATAACTTTTATTGTCCTGGTTGGTTTTCTACTGACAATGGGTGTCATTAGCATGATTGGGGATCGCACGTATACATATACGCCCCTTTTTGACGAGATGATGCCTGAGAATACAGTTAAGAACTTCATGGTTGCTCCAACAGAAACAGCGCTAACATTTGCTCGTTATGAAAGTGAAGCTGGTATTCAGGTGTTGTTGGTTCATCGTTATACGGCAGACTGGATCGAAGGGGTTAATTTGAACGATGCTCTCCAGACCCCCGAAACTGATGTTCTGGTTTTGTTTGAAACTGAGGGATACGATAGGCTTGCCAAATTGAATCATACTGTGGCATTGGTGCGCATTGCTTCAGAGAACGTCGTTATTCCAATTGATACGGGCGAGAGGCATATAGCGATGGGGGGGAATTACCTGGAACATGGTCAGGAAGTGGCCATTGAAACGCCATGGATTTTTCCCAAAATTGTGCAACCAACACCTGCATTTGCTGATGTGCCATGGAATACAACGATGCTTGATCCCGAAGTAGAAATGGGGTTGGTCTTGCTCAATGATCTTCGTAAAGAGGATGGATTCCCAGAATATATGGGGATCATTTTGGTGAATGATTTCAGTGACCGAAAACGTTTGGTGCAGTATACCAACCCGAACAGTGATGATCCCTGTGCAGGGTGTACTGAGGGCAAAAGCCAAGCGATGTATTTGCCAATTGGCAATTTGCTGGTCGTTCCAAAGGATTTTGAAACCTTTTATCCGCAAATAGAGTTGCGTTTATACGTCAACAACGCATTGCGCCAAAAGGCTTATACGAGTGAACTCACGCTGAATCCGCGACAGATAGTGAATACCATTTGGGAAAATGCAGAGGCTCTTTATGATTACCAAGGGGGAAAGACTTCTCTGTTAGCCAATCCAGACCTTATTGAAAAAGGAACTATCATTCTAACAGGGACTCCGGCTGGTGTTGTTTTTAGCCCACCGACCTTCCGTCAGATCATGTCTGGTATTCCGGGGTATATCTTGAGTTTCAACTGGTCTAATCGCTCCCCATTGGATGGTTATTTTCGTGGAGCAGAAGGAGCCCGTCTGTTTTTGCAAAAAGGTGATCAAGTTATTTCAAGTGCAAATTATCTGGGCATTCTAGATCAAAGGATTCGGGATGACTTAAAATAGCTTGTACTGTGGATGCAATCTGGACGGCTGATGACTGAACAGCCCTTACGACTCCCGCACCAACCCAATCATATCCCCCAGCACGCCAGCGGCGGTCATCTCCACGCCCGCGCCCTTGCCGCCAATGAGCAGTGGCTCGTCGCTGTAATGGCCGGTGCGGAAGCTGATGTACTTCATGTTGGCCAGTGGGCTGTTGGCCGGGATGGGTTTGAGACCGACAGTGCCGCTGCCTTCGGATAGTTCAGCGACGTAGCGCAGCACTTGCCCATTGGCATGGGCTTCTGCCACGCGCTCCGCCATCGCTTCATCCAGTTGGCTGGCGGCTTGCAAAAACTGCGGCACCGTAAGATTGGCCAAATCTGGCGTGTACAGCGATTCCACTTCGATGTCGCTGGCTTCCAGCGGCCAGCCCGCCATGCGGCCCAAAATCATCACCTTGCGCATTACGTCCTGCCCGCCTAAATCTTCGCGCGGGTCGGGTTCGGTGTAGCCCTTCGCCTTGGCTTCGGCGATGGCCTGGGAGAGCGGCACGCCAGCGTCGAGCTGGGTGCAAATAAAGCCCAGCGTACCGCTGAGCTGCCCCTCAATCTGGTAAATCGGATCGTTCACGTCCAGCAGATAGCGCAGCGTGGCAATGACGGGCTGGCCGCCACCCACGGTGGATTCATGGCGCAGGCGCGGGTGATTGTAGAAGGGTACGGCCGTTTCCCACGGTCCCGCCAGTGGTTTTTTGTTGGCCAACACCACGCTGTGCCCCAGGTTCAGCGCCAGCAGCAGCGCCGGCTCCATCCCCTCCGCAGCGGTCACATCGACAAAAATGGCGGGTCCCAGCCCGGCGTCGGTTACCTGCTGCACCAGCTCAATTTCACTGGGACGCACGCGGGTAGACGGCCGTTCCCCACGATAATCTGGGTCCACAGGCAGCCCTTGCGTTTTGGCCGCCACCGCGTCCAAAAGCTGGGCATCAGACAGGCCAGTTGGCTCCCACAGCATCGTCTGCCTGTCGGTAACGGCCACGATGTTGAACTGGATTTGATTACGGGTGGCGATAGCGGAACGGCCGTTGACAATCTGCCGCAACAAAGCCGAGCCAACACCGCCCACACCAAACAAAACAACGGCAACTTCTTTCATATTTCACCCCTTCTAAAACAATTTAACGCAGAGACACAGAGGCGCAGAGAAAAAATCTGTGTCATCTGTGCAATCTGTGGATTCTCATTCCCGCTGATGCACTAGCGTTCTCCCCCTCCATAATGACAACCGCGAATTATAGTAACAATCGAATGGGAACCGCTACATAAAAATTCGTTCCCTACTCAAATTCGTTGTTGCCCCATACAAAAACAAGGGCCCTGTCCGAGAACAGGGCCCTTGCGTGCACCGTAGCGCTACTTGCTCATCCGAGAAGGTAGCGCTACGGTGCGTTTAGATAAATTACTATCCATTAGCACCACCTCCTCATCATAAAGATAGCGGGCCTGCAAAAGCAAAAACGCTTTTACGTTGGCAAATCAATAGATTGGAAATGATTGGCGCATTATGGCATACATAAACAGGCATGTCAACATCGGCTGGGCAAAGATCAGAAATTTTTAACGAACCCTCCCTGGTAGAATGTTTGTGCTATAATCTCCGCTTCTAGAAAAAGAGATGGATTGTTTCCTATGACTGCCACCACATACGTCGTTGTTGATGTAGAAACCACGGGATTGGACCCGCAAACCGACAGCATCATTGAAGTTGCCGCCATTACCTTTCGCGGCAACGATATTTTGGATGAGTTTTCCTCACTGGTAAATCCACATCGGCCTGTGCCCCCTTTCATCACCCAGCTCACCGGCATCACCCAGGCGATGGTAGATGATGCGCCTACGATGTTCACCCTGCGCTCCCGGCTGCGCCCCAAAATTGGCGATCATGTGCTGGTCGGCCACAACATCGACTTCGACATGGGCTTTTTGGAGATGGAGCGGCTGGGCGTGGGCAACCACCGTCTGGATACGGTCACGCTGGCGTCCATCCTCTTCCCCGATGCCGGGCGTTTTAATCTGGAATCGCTGGTGCACTATTTGGGCCTGCCCGATCCCAACAGCGGCCAGACGCATCGCGCCCTGGATGACGCCGAGCAAACGGTCGAGCTGTTTCTGGCGCTGCGCGAAAGGGCGCTGCAATTGCAGCTCAGCCAGATAGATGAACTGGTTGAAGCTGGACGGCGGCTAGGTTGGCCCGAAACCATCTTTTTTGAAGACATTTTGGCCGAGCGGGTGCGCAATGCTTTTGAAGGCAAAGATTTGCGCCATCGTGGGCGGCTGCCTCGGCTGTTTAATCCGGGCAAGCTGGAAGGAAAACCGTCTGTCCCAGCCGAAAAACCGCGCATGTTGGACGGCGAACTGGTTGCCAGCATGATTCAGCCAGGGGGCAACTTTAGCCAGCTGTTTGAATCGTTTGAGTACCGGCCGCAGCAAGTGGATATGCTCTATGCCGTGGTAGACGCCTTCAACAATGGGGCGCACGTGATGGTGGAAGCGGGCACTGGCACGGGCAAAAGTATGGCCTACCTGATTCCGGCAGCGTTTTGGGCGGTGGAAAACGGCCGTCGCGTCGTCATCTCCACCAATACCATCAACCTGCAAGACCAGCTCATTGGCAAGGACATCCCCGAACTGCAAAAGGTGCTGCCGTTTGAGCTGCGCGCGGCCGTTCGCAAGGGTAAGCGCAACTATGTGTGCACGCGGCTTTTTCAGCAAATGCGCCACAGCGGCCCCAGCAACGTCGATGAGATGGTTCTGTACGCCCGCATTCTGCTCTGGCTGCCCACTACCCTGACGGGTGACATGGCCGAGTTGAGCCTGCGCACGCCGGGCGAACGGATGGCCTGGTCGCGACTGAACGGCGAAAATGCTTCCTGCACGTCGGAGCACTGCGCGGCGGAGAACTGCCCGCTGCACGTGGCGCGTCGCCGCGCTGAGCTGGCTAACCTGGTCATCGTCAACCATTCGCTGTTGTTGTCTGACGTGGCCAGCGAGGGGCAGGTGCTGCCGCAGTTTTTTGATTTGATTGTGGACGAGGCGCATCATTTGGAAGCGGCCGTTACCGATGGCCTCAGTTTCCGTGCTGACAAACGCTTTTTAGAAGCAATTTTGGATGAAGTAAACCAACTGCGCGGCGGGTTGCTGTCTGACCTGCAAACGCGGCTGGAATCCACGCTGCCGCCCGAGTTTGCCTCGCGGTTCACCGAGTACATTGGCCGGATGCGCCGCGAAGGCCAGGCGGCGGTGATGCGGCTGGATGAGTTTTTCACCACGCTCACCTACTTTTTGTCTGAGGCGGTGAACACGCGCAGCCAGTTTGCCCAGCAAATTCGCCTGACATCTGCCGTGCGCACCCAGCCCGGGTTTGATGAGGTGGAGCTCAGCTGGGACAATCTTAGCCGTCATCTGAAGGGCATTGCTGATGGTTTTGCTAAACTGGCTGGTGGCCTGGACGACATCGCCGACCAGTTTGACGTGGAAGATGGTGAAGACTTAAAGCTAACGTTGGCCAGCAACGGCCGTTCCCTCGAAGAAACGCGCCAAAATCTGGATGGCATCATCCTGGACCCGGATTCGGCGATGATTTACTGGGTGGAAGTGTTCAAGGAGCGCATCTCGCTGCACGCTGCGCCGCTGCATGTCGGGCCGCTGGTGAATAAAAATATCTTCCAGGCCCTGGAAACAGTGATTCTTACCTCGGCCACGCTGCGTACCGCCGGGCCAGACGCTCGCGAAGAGGCCAACTTTGCCTACATCCGCGACCGTCTGTATGCCCATGATGTGGATGAATTGGCCGTTGGTTCCCCTTTTGACTATAAAAATGCCACTCTGCTCTATTTGGTCACCGACATTCCTGAGCCAAACCAGCCTGGCTACCAGCGCATGTTGGAACAGGCAATTTTGGATGTGGCCGTGGCTTTAGGTGGCCGGACGATGGTGCTCTTTACCGCCTACAGCCAGCTCAGCCAGACCGCCAAAGCGATTGAAGGGCCGTTGGCCGATGCGGGTATTGTTACGCTGGCTCAATCTTCCGGCGGCTCGCGCCAGCAGCTGCTGGATCAGTTCAAGCAGCCAGACAGCCGGGCCGTGCTGCTGGGCACGCGCTCTTTCTGGGAAGGGGTGGATGTGCCGGGCGAGGCGCTGCAAGCCGTGATGATTGCCAAGCTGCCGTTTGATGTGCCGTCTGATCCTATTTTTGCCGCCCGCTCGGAGACGTTTGACAATGCGTTTTTTGAGTATTCCGTGCCGGAAGCCGTGCTGCGTTTTCGGCAGGGGTTTGGCCGTCTCAACCGCCGCCAATCAGACGAGGGGGCGGTGATCATTTTGGACAAGCGCGTCATTACTAAACGATACGGCCAGATGTTTGTAGATGCTTTGCCTGAATGTACGGTGCTGCGCCAGCGGCTGGATCGGGTGGGCGAGTTGACCGTGCGCTGGCTCAACCGGGACCGCTAAAGCCCTTTTTTACCCATTACACACACCTCTAGTACTGGATCGCTTTCGGATCGTTGCAACTATATACTGGTTGACAGTTAACCTTGAAAACTCCCTGTATTCTATGCGCAATCATACGAATTAAAGGAGTTTACGGCCGTTCAGATTAACGGAAAGAATTGCAGCCATAATGAGAAGCAACATCGCCCAATAGACCGTTTGACCTATGGTTAAGCTGGTCACCTCAATTACTATTATTTACCCTAAGAGTCATTCCAAAGACGCCCATTTCGTTAAAAGGAAACCATTCTAATCTAGGAGAGATTTATGAAAAACCTGAACAAACATCTGATTTTTATGCTGATTGCTGCCCTTTTGTTTGGGGCTGTGCTAACAGCATGTGGTGGCGAGGACCCGACACCAACGCCACGTGTCCGCAACAATGACGACAACGAGGATCAGGAAGATCCGACTGAAGAGCCGGAACCTACTGAAGAACCAACGGCAACGGCCGTTCCTACGGAAGAACCCGAACCCACCGCCACGCCTGATCCGTCAGCTGGTTTTGTGGATTTCTCCAGTGACGTGTTGGGTGTTTCTTTGTCCTATCCTGAAGATTGGGCCATTGAAGCTGGCGAAGATAGTGGTGAGTTGCGTCTGGCCAGCAGCGAAGAAATCATTACCGACGGTCAGGATAATATTCAAGGCGCTATCCTAAATTTCGCCTTCTTCCCCCAAGAGATGCTCGGCCTTATCGGTGGTGATGAACTGGACACAACGGACCCCGTGGCCATTCTGACTGTCTTTGTAGACCTGTTTACCGCCAACAGTGAAGCTTCAGACGGTGTCCAGGTGACCGTTACCGATACGCCAACGGCCGTTACCATCAATGGTCAAGATGCGGCCCAGGTTGGCGCTGATGCTACCGACGCCGAGGGTGATACGGCCGCAATGCAGCTTTACCTCATTCTCACAGACAGCAACATCGCTTTTGTCGCGGCTGGTGCTGAAGCTTCTGAACAAGACCAGTATCAACCTGTTTTGGATGCGATTGTAGAAACCATTACCCTGTCTGCCCCCGCTGGCAGCAGTGTAGAAAACGTAGACATTAATCTGAATGGCACCTTGCTGCTGTACGGCGACACCGTCACCGGTGCCGTAGATGCTACGGGACCTGCCGTCTGGGGTTTCATTGGTCTGGAAGGCGAAGTGGTTGATATCACCGTCAATCCAGAAGGTGACTTCGATGTAGTGGTTGATGTAATGGATGACAGCGGCAACTCCATTTTGCCCAATGGTCCAGTAGACGCTTCCTTTGGTATGGAAGAGGTGCTCGATCTGTCGATTCCTGCGACTGGCAACTATGCAATCGTGGTTAGTGGCTTTGGTGGTGACACCGGCAACTACACTCTATCTCTGAATGAAGCTGGCACCAGCAGCATTGGTATTACCGGTGACGGTGCCGCCATTGCTTATGGTGACTTCGTTTCTGGGGCCGTAGACAGCGCAAATCCTGTCGCCTCCTACTCCTTTACTGCGGCTGCTGACGATGTTGTCGGCATGATCATCACCCCCTTTGGCGATTTTGACGCTGTGGTTGACGTGGTAGATTCCTCTGGTGGTTCGTTGCTCTCCCGTGAACGCGACGCCTCTTTCGGCACCGAAAACGTGATTGTGGCCCTGCCCGCCGACGGTGTATACACCGTTAACGTTTATGGGTATGAAGGTTCTACTGGCAGCTTTGACATGCAGATGGGCTTCCCGCTCACCAACGTGGTCATCGCCGCAGGTGACACGCTGGAAGCTGACGACGAAGGCGAAGGCCATTCCTTCCCGTTCACCGCTCTGCGGGCTGGCGACATGGTGGGTATCTATGTTGAGCCGGCGGAAGATTTGGACGTAGCCATCCAGGTGCGTCAGAGTGACCAACTGCTCGATGGGCTGGGGTTTGATCCCGAACGTGGCTTTGATGCCTCTATCGACGTTGAAGAGTTTGTCATGCTTGTTGAAGAAACTGGCAATTACTCTTTCCGCATTTTGAATTCGCAAGATGATTTTGCCGGCAACACGGGTGATTACAGTGTCGTGCTGTTTGGTACGCCAGAAGTTATTTTTGAACTGGCTTACGGCGATTTTGTCGATGCTCGTACCAATCCCGATGGCCTGGTTGACTATGTCATCAGCGGTCTGGCTGGCGAATCAATGGTCATCAATGTGGCCTCAGACGATGATTCAATCGACACGGTCATCGAAATTTTGGACCTGGATGAAAACGTTCTGGCTTCCATTGACGATGCATTCTCTGGCGAAGTGGAAGAACTGGTTTATACCTTCGAAAGTGATGGTCTGGTTCTCATCCGTGTCCGCGACTTCTTTGGCGGCGAAGGCGACTTCGTGATGTCGGTTGACCTTCAGTAAACCGTAAACAGTAATCGGTGAACAGCAATCAGTAGTTGATACCGATTACTGATAACCGATAACGGATTACCGACAAAAAAGAGGTTGGCTCAATAAGGGCCAGCCTCTTTTTTTGTGCAGCGCATCTTTCGTGGGAACGATGGGTTATAGCTGGGTGAAGATGAGATGATACGGCCGTATCCGTTGGACCTCTTCCCAAAATATGCCAACGGGGGAAACGGCCGTTTTTTGCGGAGGCTTTATGAATCAACACCAGCACAAACGTCGTGTGGTAGTCACCGGGCTGGGCACGATTAACCCATTGGGCAACGATGTAGCGACCACCTGGCAAAAAATCAGCCAGGGACAATCCGGCATTGACACCATTACCGCTTTTGACGCCAGCGAATACAAAACCACTTTTGCCGGGGAAGTCAAAGGCTTTGATCCCCAAAATTATTTTGATCGCAAAGAAGTGCGACGCATGTCGCGCATGACCCAGTTTGCCCTTTTTGCCGCCCAGCAGGCCATTCAAGACGCCCAACTTACCGTCACCGCGGCCAACAAAAATCGCATTGGCGTGGTGATTGGCAGCGGCATGGGCAGTCTGGACCCCATCGTCGAAAACGTGGCGCTGCTCAACGAGCGTGGCCCGTACCGCGTTAGCCCGTTTTTTGTGCCAATGATGTTGGCCGATACACCTGCGGCAACTATTTCCATCCAGCACGGGCTGGGTGGGCCAAACATGTCTGTTGCCACGGCTTGCGCCACGGGCAACGATGCCGTTGGCCAGGCGGCGCGTGTGGTGCAATATGGTGCGGCCGATGTGATGGTTGCCGGTGGTTCCGAGGCGTGTCTGATGCCCGTTGCTTTTGCTGGATTTAGCGTGATGAAGGCGCTCTCCACCCGCAACGACAGCCCGCAAACCGCGTCACGGCCGTTTGACCAAACGCGCGATGGATTTGTGGTGAGTGAAGGATCGGCCGTGGTGGTGCTGGAAGAGTTGGAACACGCTCTGGCCCGCGGGGCACATATTTATGGCGAATTTCTGGGCTATGGTGCCAGCGCCGACGCATACCACATCTCTATGCCCGCTGAAGATGGTTCGGGGGCGATTGAAGCTATGCGGGCAGCTTTGGCCGATGCTGCCGTTGCGCCCAAGGACGTGGATTACATTAGTGCTCACGGCACCAGCACCCCGCTGAACGATCGGGCAGAAACGGCCGCTGTGAAAGCCCTCTTTGGCGAAGCCGCTTACGACGTGGCGATTAGCTCAACCAAGTCGATGCACGGCCATTTACTGGGTGCTTCTGGTTCGCTGGAAGCGATCATTTGCTTGCAGGCCATCCAACATAACTTGCTACCGCCTACCATCAACTATGAAACGCCCGATCCCGACTGCGATCTGGATTATGTGCCCAACAAAGCGCGTCCAGCGCAGATTGATGTGACGATGTCGAATGGGTTTGGACTGGGTGGGCACAATGCCACGTTGGTGTTGGGGCGATATTTTGAGTAATTGGGTAATTGAGTAATTGGGTAATTTGCCTTCTTCAATTACCCAGTTACTCAATTACTTTTTTTAGGAAGGAAGTTCCCCGATCCGCTTGAGCTTCTTTTCCAAATCCGCTTCAGTGCGGCCCATGTTGACGTCCAGGTGGGGGTAAGCCAACCAGACAAGGCTGAAACCAAACAGTGCTCCGGTGAAGCTCCGTAGGAAGGGCGTGCTTTCACGCAAGGGGAAAAGGTTGCCCAAAAATGCCTGGATGCCCGCCGGGGCTCCGCCATTCAGCGGCGTGGCGTAGTAGCTAAACAGCTGGCTAAAGCCATCCCAGGCAATCGGTCCCATGCCGATGATGAGGAAAAGGATGAGGGGCAACGGCCGTATCACCCGATACCGGCGTATCAGGCCATACAACAATCCCCCAATCAGCACAAAGCCATAAATGGCAATGTCGCGCTCGCACAGCGCCATCTTGTACCCCATTTGCTCGTTGCCCAAAAACTCCCGCGCGGCAATGAAAAATGCGGCCCAATTGTTATCGTCTACGCCGCTAAATTCGGGCAGGGTGGGTGTATAGCTTTCTAGCGGATTCAGCTCCGTGCCCGCCAGGGCGCGCGGATAAGCGGCCTGCTCCCCAAAAAGAAAAAAGCTGCGTGAAGCCATTTGGTGGCACATCGGGCTGTACATGGTGTAAATAACTCGTGCCGGTCCCGTGGCTCCGACATTCATCAGCACGGGAGCCAAAATGGGCAGGGCCACGTAGATGGCAATGATGGTGTTGAGCACAGCCAGCCAATGTTTGCTGAACTTGTAAATTGCTTTGTCTGCACCAATCACAAAGTCGCGCGTGCGGCCCGTTACCACTTTTTTGGGGGGAGGTGTTGTCATATCTGTTTCCTTAGTTGGATAAGCCGCGCTATTTCATCACGAATTGGGTGAATTGACAAACTGACCGGACGTTGCACAAGAAAATGAGAGGGCTAGATGAGGTGAGGCTAGTTGGCGGCGGGCAGCGTGTTGGCCAGATAATCGTCGATGATGGCCTGGGTCATGGGGCCACGATGAATGGCTGTCACCTGTCCCTCGCCGTTGATGAAGAAGGTGGTGGGCAGGATGTTGGCGACGCCGTACAGTTCAGAAACAAGTCCTTCATCATCGAGAACGGCCGTAAAACCTAAATCCATCTCGTCAAAAAACTCAGCCACATCCACGAGCGATTCCTGCTGATCCAGCGCCAAAATAACCAGCTCTTCATCCTGATACGCCTGGTAAGCTGCTTCCAGCTCTGGCATTTCTACCTGGCACGGACCGCACCATGTAGCCCAAAAGTTAATGATCACGGGCTTGCCCGACAGCTGGCTGAGCTGCACTAGGTTGCCGTCGATGTCGGTGAGAACAAAATCGTAGGCCAGGTCACCAACGGCCAGCAAGTCGCCACCAGTGGGCAGTCGGTTGATGGTGGTTTCGGCTGGTTCAAATGCGGGTACTTGCTGCAAGATGGAGGGACTATTGTTGTCAGTGACGGCCGTTTCTGTCGCTTCATCCTTGCCAAACAGACTCCCACCAAAGATGATCAGCGTTAAGGCCAGCCCCAAGACGATAAAGCCAGCCAGAACAAGGAGAGGATTACGGCCGTTTTCGGCCGTCGTCTGGCTGGTTGGTTCAGGATTGTCGGAAGACATTAAAGTGCCTGTAGAGGATGCTTACCGTTGGAAAAGAGCAATAAACCGCTCTTCCAAAAGCACAAACCATTCGGAAAATTCATACTGGCCAAATGCAGAATTGATGCTGGTTAGCGTGCCATTTAACATCAGCAACGCCAGGATGACAAACAGCGCCCCACTAATCAGCTGGGTGGAGTGAAGGTTGATGGTTACCTGGCGCTCCTCGGAGCTGGTGAAGACCCACAATGCCGCGCCTAACAGCGAGACAACCAGTAAGCCCAACTCATGTCCCAGAGTTACCGTTTGCCCGGCGAAGACGGGGAACTTGAAGAAAGCATAATCAAGCAAGGCGACCAACACGCGCCAGGCAGCAAGCGCCCAAACCAGAGCCACCACAAATGTGTGGGTGTGCAGTTCCCAACCCTTACCCCGCAAGAAGCGCCAAAACAGGCTTTGCCGGCTCATACGCCCAAAAAAGGTGGAGACCACCAACAGCGGCAGTCCCAATCCCAATGTGTAGATGAAGAGCAGCATCATGCCATTCCACACGGACGTGGTTTGTGCCGCCAGCGTCAGCACGGTGCCAAGAATCGGGCCAATGCAGCTGGTCCAGCCAACAGCAAAACTCAGCCCAAAAATGTAGGAACCTTTTACTGTGTTGCTTTTCGGCTGTACCCCGCCGGTTCCGCTGGTATCCACACCGCCAAACCCTTTGCCCAACAAGCTCAACACGCCAAACGTCAGTACGACCGCGCCGCCGACCAAAATGAGGAGTTGCTGGTTGCGTAGTAACGTTTTGCCCAGGGCAAAACCGGCCGCGCCAAACAGGGTAAAAGTGGTGGCCAGGCCCAGCATAAAGGCGATGGTGTTGGTGGCGATCTGTTTACGGCCGCTTTGGAACGCAAAAGCAAAGTAGGCGGTGAGTACAGGCAGGGTACACGGGGAGACAAAGCTGAGGATACCGCCGCCAAAAGCCAGCAAGGCCAAAACAGCAAACGGTTGAGTTTGCAGCCCAACGGCAAATTCGGGGGTGCTGCTACCCTGGGTGGCCGAACCAATGATCAGAAAGAGTAAAACGGCCGTTACCACCCCAATGAGCAGCTTTTGACCCAGCGAAAGGGCGCGTAGTGGTTCAGGAAGGTTCAAAGATTTGAGCATAACAACTCTCCGCGGCAAATTTAGACGTCAGTTGATTAGATGAGATGCAACGGCCGTTTGTTACATGAGAAACGGCCGTTGCCTAAATTTCAACTATTATGCCCGGTAAAGATTAAGAAAAAATAACGAGCGTCTATCCAGCTGATTCTTCATCGTCTTGTAAGAGCCGCTCCATAAGTTGGAGGTCTTGCTGGAGGTTGCGCTGCCGTAGCAGCAGACTAACGATGTACACCAACCCGATGGCCGCCATAACAAAGTAACCCAACATCAGATAGTTGTTGAAATTATTGGGATCAACCCCAGCCTGCAACGCCACATTTAAAAGAAAAGCAAAAGATGCCATTATGCTTTACCTCCTTGCAGACGGGTCGCCACGCGCATTTTCAGCGAATTCACACTGTCCATCAGATATTGCAGACGAATTCGGTTAAGCATCCAGGCGATATACATGATGGTAAAGGAAACTGTGTTGACGGTGAGCGTAATGCCCATCTTCATCGATTCAAGTCCAGGCGCAAAATCTTGCAGCCCTTCAGACGCACCCTCGGCCGATTCTAGCGTGCCGCCAAACACCACCGGGTGAATGTCACGGAAAATGCGGATGCTGATATACGTCATGATGATGGTCACAAACGCGACAATAACGTAAACGGCCGCAAATCGCGCCCGCTTGTCTTCCTCTTCAATGGCCCCACGGAGCATAAAGTAGGCGGCATAGGTTAGCCAGGCAACGGTGATGAGCGTCAGTCGCGGGCTCCAGTCCCACCACGTGTTCCAGGCTGGCTTACCCCACACAGACCCAGCCGCAGTGGCAATGGTCAAAAAGACGAGGCCAATTTCTACGGAAGAAAGCGCGATGGTATCCCAAATGCGCTGCTTATTGCGCAAATAAAGCGCTCCGCCTACCAGCGCCACAAAAAAGGCCACCGCGCCCACCCAGGCCGAGCCAACGTGGAAATAAAAGATACGCTGGACATTGCCCATCGTTCTTTCCGTTGGGGCATAGAAAAAATTCATCCCCAGGCTGATGACCAGAGTAACCGCTGCGAGAATGTTCATAATCGGAATCCACCGATTCATCTTAGACAGACTCATGTTGACCTCTCCTTTCCAGAACTAGAATAAATCACAACACCAAATTGTGTGATTTTGCGATTTTTAGCAAGCTTCCCCGTGCCATGATAAATCCATGACGATTTATTTAACACCAGTTTGGGTCGATTGGCTTGTTTTCCAACAAATTGCTTATGATTCTACAACGAGATGATAGGTGTATAGACCCGTCGCCAGGATAGCTAAATCATACGCCGCTACCAGCGAAACCATACTGCGAATGATTGATGCTTCTGGGGCGGCAACCATACTTTCGCCCACGGCCGAGGCGGCGGGCAAAATCAGCGGCAGCACCAGGGGCAGCAGCAAAATAGGCAGCAGCACCTCTTTCGCGCGGGTTTGCATTGTCATCGAGGTAATTAGCACCCCGGCGGCCACGTAGCCGATAGTCCCTAAAAACAGAACCAGCAGCACAATGGGCCGCCAGAAGGGCTTATCAAAAAAGATGATAAACACAAAGACCAGCACCAGCTCCAGCAGCAGGGTAAAGATGGACACGCTGATCACTTTGGCTAGGTAAACGGCGCGGCGGTCAATGGGGGCGATCAAAATGGCGTCGATGTTTTGATTTTCGCGCTCAATTGCCAGCGAGCGGTTTAGACCCAACGTGCCCGCCAGCAAAATGGTGGCCCAAAGCAACCCGGTCGCTACGTTACGCGCCGCATCCAGCTCAGTTTCCAACGCAAAATTGAACATTACCACCATCACCAGGGAAAACATCACCATGACGCTGACGGTCTGGCGGGTGTGCTTTTCGATTTGCAGATCTTTCCAGACGATGGCCCAAACGGCCGTTACAAACGAGCTGTTCTTCGGGCCTGTGGTGGGAGTGGATTGCGCTAAATTATCCATGCGTACTTTTTGCCATGCCTGCTTTGCGGCCAGTTTGTTCTGCATAAATATCCAGAAACTCACTGCCGCTTACGTCACCGTTGGCAATCTCTTGCACAATCTTGCCCCGGCTCAAAATCGCCACACGATCGCATAAATTCAAGCCGTGTACCAAATCATGGGTAATCAGGAGAATGGTACGGCCGTTTTCCGATTCTCGCCGCAACAAGTCGTCCAGCAAAGCAGAAGCATCCTGATCAAGCCCCGTGTAAGGTTCATCCAGCAGCAGCACATCTGGCTCATGCAGCGTAGCGCGGGCAATCGTCAGGCGCTGCATCATTCCCCGCGAAAATGTGCGCACGGCATCTCGTTCCCGTGCGGCCAGCCCCACGCGCCTCAAAGCTGCGGCCACCCGATCTTCGCTGTTATCTAGTTGGTATAGCTTGGCAAAGAAAAGCAAGTTTTCTGCGGCGGTTAAATCGCCATAGAGCAGCGTTTGGTGCGAAACGAGTCCAATGTGGCGCCGTACACGCTCGCTAAACTGGGGCATTAGCCAGCCCCCAATTTTCACTTCCCCAGCAGTCGGTTTTAGCAGGGTAGCCACAATGCGCATGAGGGTCGATTTGCCCGCACCGTTTGGTCCTACCAGCGTAACAAAGGTGCCCGCTGGCACGTGCAGGTTCACGCCCCGCAGCACCGGATTGAACCCATATTGCTTAATTAGCCCATTAATTTGGATCATTCGGCTAATTGTAGGTTCTCTTGTACATTCGACAAGTGTAAATTGTCAGGCACCATCTTATGACACATCACCCCTAAAAAATGATGTTTTGCCCATATTTGGGTAGGACAAACTGCCTATCGTTCATCAATGAGGGGGGCTTGTGCAATTATTCACGTGATGTTAACGTATCAGGCTGTTACGGCCGTTTAATCCCCAAAATAGGGCAGGAAGTAGTAATTTCTTGTCGAAATGTAGTACGCAGGTAAGGGACAACAAAGCGGCAGATTAGTGACAGTTTGCTTAAAAACGCAGTTATGTCAATAAAATAGTTGCATGGCTCGTAAAAATTCCTTTATAATACCCGCCAACCTTTGGGAAGAGGGTTTATTAGTTTGCTATCGAATTTGTCTGGAACAATTACCCCCTGGATTCTGGGGACACTCATTTTACTACTTCTGCTTGCGCTGGCTGTTGTCTTTAAGTCGTGGCGAGAGATGAAGCGTTCGCCTTACTTTTTTATGCGGCTTCAAGCAGAAAAGCGGCTTCAAACCTACTCCTTTGCGAGTCTGGGTTTGTTAGCAGCTTCCATTATTTTTGCGCTTTATGCGCTGCGTCCCGCCGTTGATAACACCCCCCTTGTTGCTGTTCTAACCAATGCCAAACCGGTTACAGAAGAAGTGGCTGCTTTAGCTGATTCAACTGCTAATACATTGGCAGGTGTCTCGCCGGAAACGGCTGGCACACCCCAGATTGTATCTACAGCCAATGAAGAACCATTTTTCCTGGCCGAGGCCGATAGTTTGGTACAGGCCGCTTTGGAACTGCCACAAGAACTCAATCGCTTTGAGCCAACGGCCGAATTAAACGAAGCCACCGCTCTAGGTGAAATCAGCTTCTCTACCAAAATCGACGACGATTATCTGGCCGTCGATCCCACCAACATTTTTGCGGTAGGTTCCTACACTATGTACGCAACTTTCTCCTATGATGGCATGGAAGACGGCATGGTGTGGTCTTGGGTCTGGCGGCATGATGGTGAGGTAGTCGAAGGTGGTAACGAGGTTTGGGAGTATGGTCAGGATGGCCCTGGCTATATTTATTACAATCCAGAAAATGGGTTCCGCGCCGGGTTGTATACCCTGGAAGTATGGGTAAACGGCGAGTTGTTTATGCG
Source organism: Ardenticatenaceae bacterium (assembly GCA_020634435.1). Taxonomy (GTDB): domain Bacteria; phylum Chloroflexota; class Anaerolineae; order Promineifilales; family Promineifilaceae; genus Leptofilum. The sequence goes on from JACKBS010000006.1 coordinate 66,189, forward strand.
CTCCAATATGCGCATGACCGGTTCTGCTTTGTCATCCGGTAACTAAATTAGAAATCAACAACGTGCCGCCGCCTGGCTGCATGATTGTTTGAAGGAAGAGAAGAGGAAGAAGGGATAAGCCCGGCCAATCGGCCGGGCTTTTGGTTTCTAATCACCGTATCGAATGAGACGACGACCTTTGGCTTACTGCTAACCGCTCACCGAACACTGCTTATCGATTCAAACGGCGACGGCCGTATTGCCACAATCTGTTTAGTTCTTCCAGCCGCAGGGCAGCGCAGGCGAGTACATAAATGATACCGCCAACACCGCCCACCAAAATGAGTTGAAGGAGAACGGCCGTATCCCCCAACCAATCCCGCACCAGCCACATTCCCCCAGCCATTAGCAGCGTGGCCACGCTCATGCGCCACAGCCCATTTAATAGCGAATAGCCCTGAATGCCACCCAACTTACGCCGCAGCAGCCAGAGCAGCAGCAGCACCTCAATCACGTTAGACAAACTAAAGCCCAACGCCAAACCACCCAGCGGCAGCCAGCCTAGCTGCGGGAAAACCGTCTGGCTAAACCATAAACTCAGCAGCCACATGATCGCAATCTGTACACCGCCTACCAAAACGGGCGTTAACGTATCGCTCAGGGCATAGAAAGTGCGGGCCACAACCTCAAGCGTCAACAGCGGCACCAAGCCAAGCGCATAACACAACAAACCAAAACTCAAGAAGCGGATTCCCACATCATCTACGGGGCTCCAGGTTAAAATCAAGGAAGCCAGCGGTGTTGCCAAAAGAGTAAACAACGCAGAAAAAGGCAGCCCCAAAAAGAACAAAATACGCAGCGAATCAGCAAAAATTTGGCGCATTTCTGCTTTTTCGCCACGCGCTGCCAATGAGGACAACGTGGGAAACGCCGCAATGCCCAAGGCCTGTCCGATGATTCCCTGCGGCATGATGATAAGTCGAAACGCGGTATTGAGCGCGGGTAAACTGCCCGTCACCATTGGGTTGGTGAGCCAGATGATGAGAAATTTGTTGATTTCGCTGAAGGAAAGTCCCAGCACGCGCGGGGCCATCAGGCGCATCACCTGGCGCATACCACGGTCGCGGATGTCCAGAACGGCCGTATACCGCGCCTCTTTCCATTTTAAACCGGGCAACTGCACCAGAAAGTGCCCTGCGGCCCCCACTACCGTGCCGATGGCAAAGCCCAATGCCACTTCTTCAGGTGTTGTGCCTGGCCACAACAGGCCGCCAGCAATGATCCCCACATTATAAATAGTTGGGGCCAGGGCGGGCAGCAAAAAGTGCTGCCGGGCATTTAGTGCCCCCATAATCACGCCGCTCGCGCCAAAAATGATGGGGGAGATCAGCATGATCCGCATCAGGCGTACCGTTAGGGGCAGCAGTTCCGGGTTGTTGGCCACTTTTTCACCGGTTAGCCAAATGACCAGCTGTGGCGCAAAAAAAATGCTGAGGAGGGAAACGGCCGTTACCACCATCGTCAGCAAGTTGATGACATTAGAAAACAATCGCCAGCCACCTTCGCTGTCATCTTGTTCAAAGTAAGCGGCAAAGGTGGGGATGAACGCAGAGCCAATGGCACCCCCGGCAATGATCAGAAAGATGGTTTCTGGAAAGCGGGCGGCAATTTCATACGCCTCGGCGGGCAGGGTTGTAATGCCTAAATTGGCGCGGATCACGATCTCGCGCGCGAGGCCCACAAGACGGCTAAGCAAAACGGCGACACCCACCAATCCGGCTGCCCGCATCACCAGGGCGCGATTGGTCGCAACGGCCGTTTCCGGCATAATTTCACTCTTTTGTTCGGTAGACATGGGCGGAAATTATACGTCAGCAGAGGTAGAAACAAAATCGGGCTGGCAAATCTGCCAGCCCGGTTATTGTTTGGAGAGTCAGGAACGCCGAAACCTGACCCTCGTTAAAAGGAGGAGAAGAAGAAGAGATTTTTACCCTTCGATTAAGATTCTATACCATTCACCTACGCAAGTCTGTACGTCGTACCTACGCCCAACCTACGCAAAACCTACGCAAGTGCCATTTTTCACAAATAACTGCCGTAGAGACATTATATTGCAACGTCTCTACGCAACCTCAATCGACGAACTGCCATGAGGCAGATAAAATTCAGCTATGCAACGCCTCCTCCACAGCCATGCTCTCCTCTTCATGCTTTTTTGCCTGATGACCGCCGCTACCTTGCGCCTGGCCGACCTGCCCAAGGTGCCGCCGGGCGTGCATTACGACGAAGCGGCCAACGGCGTTTTGGCTTCAGAGATTGGCCTCCAGGGGGAGCGGCCGCTTTTTATCACCAGCTACACGGGCAAGGAAGTGCTCTTTTTCTATCTGGCGGGTGGCCTGATGCGCCTGCTGGGTGATTCGCTGTTTACCCTGCGGCTGACGGCGGCGCTGGTGGGGATTGTGACGGTAGCGGCCGTTTATTGGCTGGGGCTAGAGCTGTTTCGCGATCGACGGGTGGCGCTGGTGGCATCGGCGCTGTTGGCAATTAGCTTTTGGCATTTGCTGTTTAGCCATTTAGGGTTTCGGGCCATTACCCAGCCGTTGCTGCAAACGCTCACGGTTGGTGCTTTGCTGCGTGGGCTGCGGCTGGATCAGCGTAAATGGCTGGTAGCCAGCGGCGTTTTCCTGGGTTTGACAGCCTACACGTACCTGGCGGCGCGATTGTTCCCTGTTTTGCTACTGCTGGCCTGTGTGCCCCTGGTGATTGGGAAAAAGTGGCGGCAGCGCGGCTTGCAACTGCTCCTGGTCGGCGGTGTGGCGCTAATTGTTTTAGCTCCACTGCTTAGCTTTTTTATCGCCCACCCCGAGACATTTTGGGTACGCATTAGCCAGGTGGCCCCGTCCGAAACGGCGTTGAGCCTGGGTGAGAGCTTTGTTCGTTCGCTGGAGATGTTTTTCCTGGTGGGCGATCCGTACGTGCGTTTTAACTTGCCCGGACGGCCGTTGTTTGGCTGGTTCTGGGGTGGTTTGCTGTTGGTAGGTTGGGGGATGCTCATCTGGCGCTGGCGTGGCTTGCGGGCCGATTGGCAGCGTTTTGGTATGCTGCTCGTGCTGCTGGCTCCGTTTGTGATGCTGCTGCCCACCGCCCTGGCCGTGAACGAAATTGTGCCCAGCAACTTACGCGCCATCGGGCTGATTCCCTTTGTGTTTTACCTGCCGGGGGCCGGGCTGATGGTATTTGTTGGCGATTTGGGGCGGCAGTTCAAGCAAATCCAGCTAACCCAGGCGGTGTTGACCATTGGTGTGTTGGCTTTGATGGTGGGCGGGCTGTTAACGGAGCGGCTTTATTTTCGGGTGTGGGGGACAGATGCGGCCGTTTTTTACGAAACCGATGGTGATTTAACGGCCGTTGCCAACTTCCTCGATCGGCAAAATACCGAGGGCAAAAATATCTACGTGGCGGCGCTGCACTACCAGCATCCGACGCTGGCTTATTTGAGCGAAAAATATGGGCAGATTAAGTGGCTGCCCAACAGCGACGCCGTTGTTTTTCCGGCGCGGGAGGAGGCCCTCTACATTTTCCCGCACAACAGTCCGCTGCCAGCGTGGGCAATTGATTATTTTGCCGACGCTGATCTGCTGCAAACGCCGTTTGCCCCGGATGGCAGCGTGGCCTTCCTGGCATACGAGCTGACCAACACCCCTGTGATTTCACCAAGCCAGCCGCTATCGGCGAACTTTGGCAATGCAATTACCTTGCTGGGTTATGATGTGGGTGAGGCGACGACAGGCAAGGCGTTGCCGCTGTTTTTGTATTGGCAGGTGAACTTTCCGCAAACGGCCGATTTCACCCCGTTTGTTCATTTTGAAGACAGTTGGGGTCATCGCTGGAGCCAGGTGGAGACGTTTGCTTATCCGGCGGCGCAGTGGGAACGAGGCGAAACGATTGTGCAGCGGGTGCTGGTGCCTGTGCCTGATGGTGCGCCAGCCGGTAATGATTATCAGCTGCGGATTGGACTGTTTTCAGGGGGCAGCGGTGAACGACTGCCGCGCTTGGATGAGGACGGCCGTTTTGCTGGAGACACCTATCTGATTGAAGATATTACGGTGCAGGCTGGCGAACCGCCGCGACACTTGCCCGAGCCTCCAACTGCGCTGCGCCAGACGGTACGCCCAGAACTTGAACTGCTTGGCGTGCAGCGTGAGGGTTTGGAGGCCACGACAGGTGAAAGTGTGAACCTGGCGCTGTGGTGGCATGCCAAAGCGCCTGTCCCGCAAACCACTATCCGGCTGGAGCTGATGGGCGGCAACAACGTGGGGCGCATTTTGGTGAACAGTACGCAGCCAGTGCACAACACACGGCCGTTTATTACCTGGGAGACGCCGCAGTTCCTCATCGACTGGCAGACAGTGCGCGTGCCCGATGACATTCCGACGGGCGAATATCGCCTGCTGGCTCGCTTCATGGATGGCGCAGAAGCCACGCTAGCCACGGCCGATTTGGGGCCGCTGCGGGTGACGGCCACGGAACGCACTTTTACGGTACCTGAGATGGAACGGCCGTATCCCGCCACCTTTGGCAACGAAATTGACCTGCTTGGCTACAACCTCACCCCGTTCGATGAATCTGGTCAGTACCAGCTAGATTTGATCTGGCAGGCGCAAATTGCACCCAGCCGCGACTACACCGTCTTTGTGCATCTACTGCAAGCGGATGGCACCTGTGCGCCCTGTGTATGGCAGCAAGACGTGATGCCGCAGCAAAACCAATACCCCACCAGCCGTTGGCTGGCCGATGAAGTGGTGACCGACAGCTACCAAATTCAGCTCCCGCCAGATACACCGTCCGGCAGCTACCAGCTGGAAATTGGCTTCTACATCGCCGAATCAGGGCAGCGCCTGCAAGCGCTTCAATCTGATCATCCCGAAATGGATGCACTCTTTTTAGAGCCAATCCCCGTGCCTTAAAGAGCAGCCAATGATAACTTGGTAGCATGGTTTATGGGTGCTCGCCGCTCGCCTGTTCAATAAAAGCGTACAGTCGGTCAAAAAACGCCTCTTTGGCTTCAATAAATGGATAATGCCCGCTTTGCGGCACAAAAAAGAGCTGCGAATCTTTAATCAATTGCTGGGCCAACTCGGCCGCTTCGTGGGGGATGAAGTCCTCACGCCCCTGAAGAATGAGGATGGGGCAGGTAATTTGGGCAAGCTGCTCCTGAACGGTGATATTCAGCTTCATCTCTCTGGCGGGGCCGTTAATGGCAACGGCGTTTTGAGCTTTTTGGCTGTCGAATACGGCCGTTGCCAAATAAACATCCCGCGCTGCTACATTATAAAACGTCGCCCCCTCAGACAGCCGCATGGCCTCATTGTGGGTCGCAGGGTCGCCCGCCAGATACGCTTCGCTATCATACAATGCCTGCAAATGATCCCACTCCTCCGGTGAGAAGCGCGCCATCAACCGTTCATAGGCCTTAATCAGTAAGGGGGTGTTGATGGGTGCTGGATCGATCAAGATCAGCCGCTTCACCTGCTGCGGATACTGGCTGGCGTAATACAGTCCCAACAGTCCACCCCAAGAATGACCGATGATATTTAACTTTTCCAGACCCTACGCCTGTCGCAGCGCTTCCAAATCGGCCACCAGCCAGGCGGTGTTGAAATTGGTTTCATCAATTTGCGGCATCAAGGATTTCCCGTTGCCGCGCTGGTCATAAAATATTGCCTGATATTTCCTGGCGAACTCTAAAAAGAAGGGAACGAGTTCGGCGTGCCACATGCCTGGCCCGCCATGAAGGAACACAAATGGCTCTCCTTTTCCCACAATGCGGTAAAAATGGGGGATGCCGTTCACCGTTTGGTAGCCTTCTTCTGTCCATAAATCGTTTGGTATATTACTCATGACTGTCCTCGTTTGGGCTGATGTTGGTGGCAAAATCGTAGAACAGATTGAGCCAAACCGATTTGTCCACGCCGTACTCTTCGCCATGCCGCACAATAATCAGGTTTTTGTGGGGTGAAATGTAGATAAACTGACCGTGATTGCCCAATGCGGTGAAATCATTGGCCTGTCCATCGCGCAGCAACCCCCACCAAAAATATTTGTAGTAGCCGTTGGGCAGTGATTCCCGGAACCAACCGGGGTAGTAAGTATCGTGGAAGGTTGCATCGGCGGTAGTGGATTCTTGCACCCAGGCGGCGGGAATGATTTGCTCGCCAGCCACCGTGCCCTCTTGCAAGAAGAGACGGCCGAATTTAGCAAAGTCGATGGCCCGGCCGTTTATACCACTCTCCATCTTCTCAAAACCGCGCTCATCCAAACTCCAAGAGCCAGCGCTTTCGGCACCCATCGGCTGCCAGATTTTTTGCGCCAGATAATCGGCCACGGATTGGCCAGTGGCACGCTCCAAAATCAGCCCCAACAGCAGCGGATGGTAATTGTTGTACAGAAAAAGCTCGCCAGGAGCGCCGTCAATTTCTGTTTGGTTCAGGGCCAAATCGCGCAAATCTGGATAGTAATAGGTTTTGGCATCGTCGCCGTTCACAAAGGGGAATTCGGCATAATGAATGCCCGATGACATCAGCAGCAGGTCGCGGATGGTGATATTGGCAAAAGCTGGGTCGCGTTCCGCCAGCTCTGGCAGGTAGTCGGTGATGGGATCGGTTACGCTGTGAATGTGGCCTTCAGCAATGGCAATCCCCACCAGCGCGGAGGTGAAGGATTTTGCCATCGAGAAGGAGGTGACGGTGCTGTCTGCGTCTGTGCCGTTGAAGTAATGTTCGTACAAGATGGCGTTATCTTGGATGACGATGAACGCTTGGGTGCCGGTTTCTTCCAGGAAGGTGTCTAAGTCGTCAACGGCCGTATCCCGTTCAAACAGGTCGCGCACCATCGTTTCGTCTAGGGCTTTATTGAAGGGAAGAGGGGTGGTGCTGGCGGGCATTGTTCGCGCCGGGAACTTCTGGTAATCATACACATCCGCATTGCCCCAACGTAAAACGCGCAGCGTATACTCCGGGGGATAAAAGGTAAACGCATAAATCAAGGCAAGCACGACAACCGCCAGACTCAGTGCCAAAATCCAACCCGCACCTTTTTTAACTTTGCCCAGCATCACATCCTCCTTTTCGCTCAAACATAGCCACAAACAGCAAGCCCAGTAAAAATTCAGCCGCAGGCAAAGCATACACCGCCCACGTCGGTGGATTGTCCCAGTTACCAGCAAACAACAGCCAGACGGTGTTGAAGGCGTAATGAACGGGAAAAATCAGCAGAAAAATCATGCCGGAAGCGTAGCGTACGCTCCCCCACAACCAGCCGGTAAACAGCTTGGTGAGGATGCCACGCAAACCTTGCTGGGCGTGAAACAGGCCAAACAAGATGGACGAGGCAATCAGTGCCGCCCGTGCCGACCATCTTTTTTGCACAAATCCGTACAGCAGGCCGCGAAAGTACACTTCCTCCGTGATAACCACGATGAGATTGGTGAGGAGGCTCCACAGAACGGCCGTATCCCACACCTTCAGCCCGGAAATGCGAATGACAAATAGGTAAAAAAGCAGATACAGGCCCAGCACCAGCAGCGCCAGCACGACATGCCGCCTCATCTGGGCAGGAATCACTTGCAGGCCTAGTTCAGCGCGGGATGGTTTAAAGATGGTAATGAGCAGGGCAACGGCCGTTAAAAAACAGCCGTTGATGACGAGATTGCTATACACCGAAGCCACACCCAAAGCCGATGTGAGGACAACTCCCAGCGCCAGTCCCACAATGGGAACCAGTAAAATGAGAAGGATGTTGACAGGTAACGGCCGTTTTTCGATCTTCATCATATTCCTCTGCAAAAAATCTCCGGGAGGCTTGTCAAATGGCCTTGACGATGCCAGAAGCCTCCCAGAGGTTGTGTTTTAATTTATCGACTCATGAACTCTTTTTAGGACATAGCAACGGCCGTTTCCACCATTTCCTGACGTTGACGACGCGAGGCTAGCAGGGCGTAGATGGCGAGTACAATCAATCCGGCGGCGGCTACGATGCCAACCAAATTACCGATAACTGGATAAATCGTCGTGGGGCTGTTGGTGGGAACATCTACCAAAAGATAGTTGCCATCGGCTACCAGACCTTCACCCGTGGCGAGGGTACGGCCGTATCCATCCACCACAATCGACAACCCTTCATCCGTCTGCCGAATCACGGCTGCACCGTTTTCGATGGCCCGAAAAACGGCCATTTCAGCGTGCATCGGGTTGATGCCGTCCCACTCTTTTGACGGGGAGAGCAGAATGTCTGCTTTTTGCCGCCCAATCTGGCTTACGATGGTGGGGTAGTTGGTGTCCCAGCAGATAATGCCCGCCAGATTGCCGTAGGGCGTCTCCACCACCTGAATCTCGCCGCTGCCTTTCAGCGTGCCTTCCAGCAAATTGCCGCCATATTTCACGTGTTCGATGATGATACGGCCGTCTGGCCCAGCCACGTACAGCTTGTTTTCCCAGGTGCGGTCGCTATCTGGGTAGGTGATGAATACGGGCATCGCCAGATAAACTCCAGCTTCCTGCGCCAGCGCTTGCCCTTGCTCGATGGTGGCCTGCACGTCTTCCGCGACGCCGGTAATGGCCAGTTCTGGCCAGAGGATGATGTTGGCCCCGTCGACAACGGCCGGTTCCGTCATTTGCAGGTACTGGGCGTGTACAGATTGCGTTGCCTGCCGATAGGCGTCCACGCCCTCTTCTTCCAGCAAGGTGTTCAGGTCACCCATGTGCGTTTCAACCAGGGTGAAGGAGGCCACGCGCACCGTTTCTTGCGTGCCAATTTCAGGGGCTGTGGCCAACCGCGCTGCACCGTAACCAATCACGGCCAGCAGAACAACGGCGAAGGTGGCTACGCCAGCACGAACTCGTGCCCAGTCAAATTCGTTCTCCCAGGCCCAGTTGATAACGGCGGGGAACCAGGAAATGAGAAATGTCAGGCCCAACATGCCGGTAACGGCCGTTAGTTGGGTCAAAACGGGAAGGCCATATTGCGAATACCCGGCGGCTCCAAAGTTGCCAATCGGGCTGGCGCTGCTCAGCAAAAATTCCGAGGTCGTCCCTGCCAGGGGGAAGATGAAGGTGGCGATGAAGGGGAGACGGCCGTTGCGCCGCAGCTTGGGTGCCAGCCATTGGTAAACTGCATAGGGAATCACGGCAATCAGGGTATTCACGGCCATAAAGATGAAGTGCGCCGCGCCAAAAATTGGTGTGCCCCCATACCAGGGAATGGACAACGTAATCCAGTAAACCAGGAAGAAGCGGGCGAATTTGCGCCGTTGCTGGCTAACTGTCAGATAGCGCAGCGCGAAAATCGGGGCGATCCAGGTGGCGACTGCCACTGTCCAATGACCGGAGGCAAACAGATTAAACAGGCCAAAACTGATTAATAACAGGGTCGCTTCAGAAAACTTTTGCTTGTTCATGATTCACTCCTTCTTGCAAATTCATTTGGTGTGTCTTGATGTTTGTAGTGTAGGGATTGGCAACGGCCGTTACATCGTCCGTTGCCATCGTTTGACCTGTACCATTGGACACTGTACGAAGCTGACAGTGCCGTTGAATGATTTTCCTAGAACGGGCAAAAGCTAAAATTCTTCTTTGCGGAATTGGTGGATGGCAACGGCCGTAAACACAACCACACAGCCAACTACACTCATCACCGGCCACCAGGAAAACGGTGCCTGGCCCAAAATGACCGACTCAATCACCGACAAGGTTTCATTTTCTATACCCACGGCCAGCCGCCACGGCAGCACATATTGCAGGGTCGGCACGGCCCCAATCAATAGCTGTGTGCCAAAAGCCAGCGCCAGCGGAATGCCAATCACAGCTGCCCGCTGCGCAAAGAGCACGCCCAGCATCAGCGTCAGTGTCAAAAAGAACATCTGATACAGCCAGGCAATGCCCATGCCGCCCAAAAAGGTGAGTGGATTCAGCCACGCATCGCCAGCCAATGACATTTGCAAATAGGCAACCAATCCCGGCAGTAGCGTCATCGTCACCAGCACCCCCACGCTGTGGGCGATGAGCTTCGCCACCACAAACGCGGTGCGCGAAACAGGCTTCGACAGCACCCAGGCGGCCGTGCCAGACTCTTTTTCGCCAATAATGGCATCTTGCAAAATGATGATGATGGCAATGGTGGGGAAGAGGCAGGCAAAAAGCGCGTACAGGGCAATTGCCGCCGGGGCATCTTCAGAGGATCCCCAGATTGCCGAAGCGATAGACATGTTCACCACGCTCACCCAAATCAGTGTTTGTATCCACCAGGAGCGGGTTTGCCACCAGCCACCCATTTCTGCCCGCAGCAGATTGCGCAAGCCACGCTGCCAGCCCTGCTCGTTTACCAGTTGAAGTGTATTGTTTGTGTTCATTTTTATTTTCCTTCTTAACTGTAGAGGTGTTGCGGCTGGTCTCCTGACCGAGCCGCCAGATGGCACGGTGAGGACACCGGCCATAGCCTTAGTGCATTAAGAAGTTCAACTTTTGCAAAAAGTTGAACTTCTACCCTTCCACAATGCTCATAAAAATGTCTTCTAATTCAGCGGTTTTACGGCCGTAATTACTCACCACCAGATCTTCATCAGCCATTAGCAAGCGCAACAGCTGGGCCTGAGCGGCCGTTTCGTCTGTGACTGTTACCAGCATTTGCGTGCTTTGTTTTTGCGGAACCATTTCCACAGCGGCTACCCACGGCTGCGCCGAGGCAATTGCCTGGGCCTGAGCCACGTTCCCTTGAATATCCATCGTAAAAACAACGCCCTGGCCATCCAACAGCGTGCGGATGTCGCCGTACGCGGCCAATTCGCCCTTGTTGAGAATGGCCACCGTGTCGCTCACCTGCTGCACGTCATCCAGAATGTGCGTGGAGTAAAAAATAGTGGTGTGCTCACGTAGCCGCTCCATGATGGCCAAAACATCCCGCCGCCCAATGGGGTCCAGCGCCGCTGCTGGTTCATCCAAAATGAGCAGATCAGGGTAGTTTATCTGCGCCTGGGCAAGGCCCAATCGCTGACGCTCGCCGCCAGAAAAGCCTTTGATGGGGCGGTCTGCTTTGTCAGCTAACCCAACCAGATCGAGCATTTCATTCACCCGCTGGTCAATGGCCGATTGTGGCCCGGTGAAGAAAAATTTGGCGGTGAAGTCGAGCGTTTGTCGGGCGGTCATAAACTCGTAGAAGCGTGGGTCTTGGGGCAAATACCCAATCCGGCTGCGAATGTCTACACTTCCAGTGACGATGTCTTTGCCAAAAATAGTGGCGCGGCCACCGGTTGGCTGAATCAAGCCCAGCAACAGTTTCATCAATGTGGTCTTACCTGCCCCGTTTGGGCCTAAAAAGCCAAAAATAGCGTGTTTGGTAACGTTCAAATCAACGGCTTTCAGGGCAGCAACATCGCCAAATGTTTTGCTCAATCCGTTTGTTTGAATCACTGTGCTCATCTTTTTCTCCTGTTTTGCTGGATATATTTTTAGTTTAGCGGGGAGTAGGGGCGGTCATAACGGCCGTTGTGTCGTCGCCCCTTGTACAGATGGACACTGTACGGGTAGACAATTTCTAAAAGATTAAATCGGGTTACAATATCTGCATGCTGAAATCCATACGCCCCATTTTCCAAACTGATGAGTTTGCCGAAGCACGGCCGTTTTACCTCATCATCACCTTTATCCTGCTCAGCACGGTATCCCTGACCCTATTTGAACCACCTAATCCCATGACGCTCTCCCGGCTGCCGCTTTTTGGATTGCTGTTTGCGTTCCATCTGGCGCTGCACTGGGTGAGCAGCTATGCGGCAAGCCACACGCAGTGGCGTATCCCCTATTTGCTGGGTCAGGGCGTGTTGGCACTGGCGCAGGTGGCCATCGCCCAACACCCCGGCCTGGCTCTGGCTCTGTTTGCCACCCTGGTTACGGAGACGTTGGGGCTGTTTGGCTTAACGCGGGTGCCTGTATTGGGGGTGGTGGGATACCTTGGGTTAACGGCCGTTAGCTATCTAATGCTCGGTGGGCCAACCCTTCTGATGGAATGGGTATCACCTACCGTTTCTACGATGACCCTGCTCATCATTTTTATTGTGATGTACCGTCGGCAATCGGAAGCCCGCAAAGAGAGCCAACACCTTTTGGCCGAGCTGGCCGCCACCAACCGGCAGCTGGCCGATTACGCAGCGCAGGTGGAAAGTTTAACCCTGGCCACTGAGCGGCAGCGCATGGCGCGGGAACTGCACGACACGCTGGCGCAAGGGGTGGCAGGCTTGGTGTTGCAGTTGGAAGCGGCCAATAACCATTTGGAAAACGGCCGTTCCCCCCGCGCCCAAACCATCATCCAGCAAAGCATGAAGCGCGCCCGCACCACACTGGCCGATGCCCGCGCCGCCATCGACGACCTGCGGCTGGAAGACCGGTCACTGCCCGAGGCAATCCAGCGCCACGCCGATCGGTTTACCCAGGCCACCGGCATCCCCTGCCACCTGACTTTGGCTGTAGAACCAGGCATTCCTGAAACCATCGCCGACCACGCGGAACGCATCATCAGCGAAAGCCTCACCAACATCACCCGCCATGCCGAGGCCCACAACGTGTGGCTGACCGTCAGGCAGGAAGACAACCAACTGCTGATCACAGTACGGGATGATGGCGTGGGGTTTGATGTGGATAAGTTTATCCTGAGCAATGCCGAAGGAGCCGTACGCGCCGGACATTATGGCTTGCTAGGCATACGTGAACGGGCGCGATTGGTTCGGGGAGAATTCACCGTTAACAGTGCGCCAAACGAGGGGACGCAGATCACCCTCCGCCTACCACTGGAGGTCCAATGAACGAAACCATCCGCGTGTTAATTACCGACGATCATTCTATTGTTCGTGAAGGGCTGACGCTGATTTTGGAAACGGCCGAATCTATCGAAGTGGTTGGCGAAGCCGCCGACGGTGCCGAAGCGCTGAAGCTGGTCGCTGAAAAAGAGCCAGATGTTGTGTTGATGGATTTGCGCATGCCCGGCATGGATGGCCTCACCGCCATCGAGCATCTCCAGCGCGATCAGCCCCAGGTTGCCATCATCATTTTAACCACCTACAACGAAGATGATCTGATGCTGCGCGGACTGCAAGCGGGCGCGAAGGGCTTTTTGCTTAAGGACACGCTGCGCCAGACTCTGCTAGACACCATCTATGCCGCTGCCAAAGGAGAATCGCTGCTCAGTGCCGACGTGATGAGCCGATTGATGACGCATATGCAAAAAGGGGGTGGTGAGAAACGGCCGTCTGCCCCCACAGACACTCCCCTCACCGAGCGCGAATTAGAAACCCTGCGCGCCGTCGCCGATGGCGAAACCAACAAAGGCATTGCCCTGCAATTAGGCATCACGGAGCGAACCGTCAAAGCTCACCTAACCAGCGTTTACAACAAACTCGGCGTGGATTCCCGCGCCGCCGCCATTGCCATTGCCGCCCAAAACGGTTGGTTGTCTGACATGCCAAACTGAAATTTGCCACAGAGCCCACAGAGAGCTAAGAGGCAACGGGCTAATTTTTCAGCTTTCTCTTTTTCCTCGGTGGCTTTTTTAGTAGGTAGGCATTTTAGCCATAGGGTAAGAGCCAAGCACCTGCAAAAACGAAGATTGCTTCAAGATGCCCAGCATCGCTTCCTGCACCGCCTCATCATCCTCGTGACCCTCAAAATCAACAAAAAAGCGGTAATGCCACGGCCGATTTCGCCGCGGGCGAGACTCAATTTTGGTGAGGTTGATGCCCCGACTGGCCAGTTCACCTAACACGATGTGCAGGGCACCGGGCACGTGGCGCGTGGTGAAGATGATCGAGGTTTTGCACGGTTCCTGGCGCGGCGGATCCAGTTTCCCCAACACAAAGAAGCGGGTGAAGTTGAAATCCATATCTTCAAAATTCTGAACCAGGATTTCCAGGTTGTAGGTTTCGGCCGCGAGAGCGCTGGCAATGGCCGCCAGGCCCGATTTAGGATTGTTCGCCAGGTCGCGGGCGGCACCAGCTGTGTCGTAATGGTCCACGGGAATGAGCCCCTGCCGTTTGATGTTGGTTTCGCATTGGGCTAGTGCCTGATGGTGGGACATCACATGGGTGATTTCGTTGAGTTGGGTGCCTGCTGGAGCCATCAGGCAGTGCTCGACGCGCACAATTACTTCCGCCTGGACGCGCAGATCATGATCCACCAGCATGTCGTAAGCGGGGATCACCATACCCGCCAGTGAGTTTTCCACGGGCAGCATAATTTGGGTAGCACGGCCGTTGTGCACGGCGTCAAACATTTCCGAAAAGGTGCGGCAGGGCAGGGTAGAGGTGGTTGGCCCAAAATGTTCGCGGATGGCTTGCTCAGAGTAAGCGCCGGGTTCACCCTGGAAAGCAACGATGGGTTGTGGATTGGTCATAAGATTTACTCGTCAGACCCGGCCATGAGCAGGCCAACCCGTTCGCGGGTGGCTTCGGCAATAGGCAGGATTTTGACAATACGGCCGTCGAACATCACTGCTACCCGATCAGCCAGCCCCAGCACTTCATCCAGCTCGGCGGAGACCACCAGCACAGCCGCGCCACGGTCCCGCTGGGCCACAATCTGGTTGTGGATAAATTCAATCGAGCCTACATCAATACCGCGTGTGGGTTGGGCGGCGATGAGCAGCTTGGTGGGGCGCGAAAATTCGCGGGCCACAATCACTTTTTGCTTGTTGCCCCCAGAGAGCGTGCGAGCGGCCGTATGAATGCTAGGCGTGCGCACATCAAACTCTTGCACCAGCTCGGTGCCGTGGGCGTCGATGGCGTCCTGGTGCATGATGGGGCCGCTGGCGTAGGGGCTTTGGTAATAGTTGTTCAGCACCATGTTGTCGGCGATGCTGTACTGCATCACCAGGCCATGTTTTTCGCGATCTTCCGGGATGTGGGCTACGCCCAACTCGGTGATGTGGCGCGGTGAGTAGTGGGTGCTGTCGTGCCCGGCGATGGTGACGCTGCCCTGCTCAATGGGGCGCAGCCCGGTGAGCGCTTCCACCAGCTCTCGCTGGCCATTGCCCTGAACCCCGGCCACACCCACAATTTCGCCCGCCCGCACTTCAAGATCAACGCCTTTTACAGCGGGGTGCTTGCGATCGTCCAGCACATGCAAATCCTGCACGTTCAGCACAACTTCTTTGGGTTGCGGGTCATCTTTTTCCACCTGCAAAATCACTTTGCGGCCGACCATCAGCTCGGCCAGCGTGGCCTGGGTGGCGGTTTTGGGATCGGCCGTGCCCACCATGCGCCCGCCGCGCAGCACAGCGATGTTGTCGGCAACGGCCAGCACTTCTTTGAGTTTGTGGGTGATGAAGATAATCGACACACCGCGCTCAGTAAGTTCGCGCATGATGCGGAACAGTTCGGTGGCTTCCTGGGGGGTAAGTACGGCCGTTGGCTCGTCTAGAATCAAAATGTCGGCCCGACGGTACAGCGCCTTTACAATTTCCACGCGCTGCTGGGTGCCAACGGGCAAATCTTCTACCATGGCGGAGGGGTCTACCTGTAGGCCGTACTGTTGGGACAGCTCCAGAACCCTTTTTTCGGCGGCGCGCATATCGAGACGGCCGTTTTTCACCACTTCGGAACCCAACATCACGTTTTCCGCCACGGTCATCACGGGCACTAGCTGGAAGTGCTGGTGAACCATACCCACGCCACGATCAATCGCATCACGCGGGTTTTTCAGTTCGACCTTTTCTCCCTTGATCCAGATTTCACCTTCATCGGGATGGTATAGGCCGTACAGCATGTTCATCAGCGTGCTTTTGCCCGCGCCGTTTTCGCCCAGCAAGGCCAGAATTTTGCCCTGGTGCAGCGTCAAATCCACGCTGTCGTTGGCCAGCACGCCGGGGAAGCGTTTGGTAATCCCTTTTGCTTGCAACACTACCTGATCTGTCATGTCACTGTCTCGCTAATTTTGTTTTACCGCAGAGGACGCGGAGAGCGCAAAGTTTTTTGTAGATTTTCTCCGCGTGCTCTGCGCTCTCTGCGGTGAGTATTTACTCGGTTTCGTACACCTGGCCTAATGCTTTGGGGTCGCGGCTGCGGCCCACAAAACCAGCCAGCACCAAAATGGTGAGTACGTAAGGCAGCATGCCGATGAACTGGTGCGGAATGTTAATTTCGCCGCCGAACTGGAGCTGCGTTTGCAGCGCCGTGGCAAAGCCAAACAGCAGCGCCGCGCCCCAGGCACCCAGCGGGGTGCGCTTGCCAAACAGCATCACGGCCAGGGCCACAAAGCCACGGCCGTTTGTCATGGCCCGTTCAAAAGAACCAACCGCTTCCAAGGTAAGGTATGCGCCTGCCAGACCGGCAATGGCTCCAGCGATAGTTGTGTTTACATAACGCATCATTTTGACATTGATGCCTACCGTGTCGGCGGCGCTGGGATGCTCGCCAATGACGCGGGTGCGCAGTCCCCAGCGGGTGTGGAACAGCACAAAATGGACGAGCAGCACCAGGATCAAGGTGGCATAGGTGATCGGCGGGTTGTTGAACAATACCGGACCAATCAGCGGAATATCGGCTAAAAAGCCCAGGCTGATGGGCTGCAATTTGCCCTGGGTCGTGAGACCCGCCTGGTAAAAGAAGCTGGTAAGGCCCAGCGCCAAAATATTGATGACAGTGCCGCCGATAATCTGGTCCATTTTGAGACCAATGGACATGAGGGCCAAAAATGCACCCAGCAAAGCGCCTGCGCCCACCCCGGCTAGCACGGCAATAAACAGGTTGCCCGTGTACACGTTGGCCAAAAAGCCAATAAAGGCGGCCATGAGCATCTGCCCTTCGATGCCGATGTTGATGATGCCCGAGCGCTCGCCAATCAGGCCACAGAGCGCACCCAGCACGAGCGGGGTAGATTGGCGTAAACTAGAGGCAAGTACGGCCGTTGTCACACTCGGGTTGGTGATATAGCCATAAACAACGGCAATGAGGATGCCGACGGCCAGCACCAGCCAAACAGGGCGCAGCGAGCTAAACCAGCTTTTTCCATTTGTTTGAGTCATTGTTGCGTTCATTGCATCCTCCCTTAGCTGCTGCCCCAGCCGCTGCTGATGGTGACCCCGCCACCGTCGTCGGCCCGCGTGCGGATAATCCAGCGCACAATGATATCTGCCGAAACGAAGAATAAAATCAGCGCCTGAATCACGTCAATAATTTGGGATGGCACATCGGCGTCAAACTGCATTTGGCTGGAACCGGCCTGCATGGCACCCACCAGCAGCGCCGCCGGAATTACGCCCAGGGGATTGGTGCGGGCCAGCAGAGCGATGGTGATCCCATCAAATCCCAAACCGGTGTTGAAGCCTGGCTGAAAACGGCCGACTACACCCAATGTCTCAATCGAGCCACCCATGCCCGCCAAAAAACCGCTGATAGCCATCGTCAAAATAATGATGCGCGCCACTTTGATGCCTGCGTATTGGGCGGCGTTGGCATTCAGCCCTACGGTGCGGATTTCATACCCCAGCGTGGTGCGGTAGAGCAAATACCAGGTGAGGAAGGCCATGAGGGCGGCAATAAAAAATCCAGAAGGCAAATTGCCGATCTGCGGAATAGTAGCTGATTCGGCAATGGCTGGGGTACGGGCCACAATGCCGCTGTCTTTCCATGGCCCATCGGCCAGGTAGTCGGTGATGTTGATGGCCACAAAGTTGAGCATGATGGTGGTGATGACTTCATGTGCGCCGGTGTAGGTGCGCAGCGCCCCGGCAATGGCGGCAAACAGCGCCCCGGTTAGGCTGCCGATGAACAGTGCCAGCGGCATGTGAATGATGAAGGGCAGGTCGGTAAAGGCAAAGCCCACGGCCCCGGCGATAATTGCGCCGAGCAGCAGCTGCCCCTGACCACCAATGTTGAACAACCCGGCTTTGAAGGCAAAAGCGACTGCCAGACCGCCTAAAATGAGTGGCGTGGCTTTTTCTAACGTGCGGCCAAATGCGGCGGCGCTGCCAAATGCACCCCGGTAAAGGGCCGTATACGCTTCCCACGGGTTGGCGCCAGACAGCCATAAGATGATGGAACCGATGATGCCTGCCAGGAGAACGGCCGTTAGCGGCACACTCACCCCTCGCCAAAACCGCACCAGCCAGGTAAGCACTACATTTGACGGCTGCTCGTTACTTGCAACTTTTGTCATAAGACCACCTTCTGCAGTGGAAAAAGAGGGATAAACAAAATGTGCGACGCACCCAGGGGCACGCCGCACATTTTTAAAGGCTAGCTAATTCATAAAGTGAAGCAGCTTACTCAGCCGGGTAACCAGTGGAAATGGAACCATCTTGCAAGCCAGCGTTGATTTCATCCAGCTGGGCTTTGATTTCGTCGGAAACCGTGGCGTCGAAGTCATGGAACGGGGCCAGACCAACATCGCCAACAAAGTTGCCCGACGGGAAGCTACCATCTTGAGCGGCAGAAATCAGGTCAAAGACACCGGGGGTGATGAGCTTCATCGCGCTGGAGACGAGGCAGCTGTGTGCTTCGGGAACGGTTTCCCATTGGTCGCTGTCTACGCCGATGCAGAAGAGGCCGTCATTACCAGCAACTTCGATCAGCGCGCCGTTACCAGTCTTACCACCGGCACCAAAGATAACGTCTGCGCCCTGGCCAATGGCTTGAGCGGCGGTGCTGGCGCCCCATTCGGGGTCGGTGAAGGCAACATCCAAACCACCAGGATGGTAAGTGGAGATGATGTTGATGTCCGGGTTCACGTATTCAGCGCCATTCTCGTAACCTTCTTTGAAGGCAACGACTGGGGGAACGAGGTCCGTGCCCAAAACGGCCGCAATCGTGTTGGTTTCGGTGAGCATACCGGCCAAAGCACCAGCCAGGAAGCCAGCTTTGTCTTCGGAGAAGATGAGGCCAGCCACGTTGTCTACGGCTTCACCCTGGAATTGGTCCACACCGATGAAGTAGATGTCCGGGTAGGTGGCCGCAGCTTCAAGGGTTGCTTCGCCCAGAGCAAAACCAACGGTGACGATGACATCGTAGCCAGCGTCGGCGAACAGACCAATGTTGGCGCCGTAATCTTTGGCGTCGCTGGTTTCGATGTAATCAACCTGAGCGCCCAGTTCGGCTTCGGCGCGCTGCACGCCTTCCCAAGCGGATTGGTTGAAGGATTTGTCATCAATTTCGCCTACGTCGGTGACAACGCCTACGCAGAAGACATCTTCGCTGGTGCAATCGCTTTCGTCAGCCATATCTTCTTCTGGCATGTCTTCTTCAGTTGTCATGTCTTCTTCGGTGGTGGTTGTATCTTCGGCGGCCGTGTCGGTTTCATCGGCGGCGGGTTCATCACCACCACCACAAGCTACCAAGGCCATTGCCAGAATAAGCAGCAGGCTTAACAACCAAAACTTTGTTTTTTGCATTTTGTTCTCCTTCCTTACTAAGAAACTATCTGTTGACACGCGCAAACTGCGTGTCTGCGTCCAGTAAAAGGTATGCGGATTATAGTGGTAAGCGAATAAAGCAGCAACAGTCAGCCACGGCCGTTCCGCTTGCTTTTTCGTGCTTTTTTACCTTTTTTCTGCCGGGTTGGGGTGTTCTTTTGGGCTGAGGTGGGCAACGGCCGTTTCTTCTCTGGCTTGGGCTGTGGTGGAGTGGAAATGACGCCGGTGAAGGTGTTGATTTGCTGGAGCAAACTGCGCAGCTTGCGGTTGCTTGGCAGGAGCGGGTATTTTTGCAGCATTTCCCGGTACAGCTTGAACCAGAGCTGGAAGTCATCGCGACGGCCGTAGCGCTCCATGGATCCTTCGCGGCGGAACTGCCACGGTTTAAAGCCGGTGTAGTGGATACCGTACAGCACGTCCAAATTTGGGTAGCTGTTCAGGCTGTGGAAGCGCAAATCCACGTTGGTCCAGCGGCCCGAGTAGCGCCGCGTCAGATACTGCATTTCTGGCCAGTCGAAGGCATCGCTGACCAGCGGTTGCATTTCTGGTGATTGGATGTCTTGCATGATGGCGTTGAACTCGGCCAGAGAAGGTTCCAGCACCAGCAGGGAGCTAATCACGCCCATGTTGGTTGGGTCGCTGGCCACGCGGTCGGTTATTTCCGCAGGGATAGGTTGACCGTGCGGGCAGTCGGCGTAAATTTGGTGCCAGTTCCAGGTGCCGTCCTGGGCCACACTGTCGGGAATGATGAAATTGCCATCTTCGCCCCATTCCATCACATTCGTTTTGCGCTCGTTGATGGTTCCGGCGGGCGTGGGCAAGGTGAACAGGTGGTCGTAGTGGCGCAGGGGTAGCAGATCGGCATCGAGCAGCCCAATTTTGTCGTAGCGGTGGCCCAGATCGCCATCAGCACCCAGGCGCAGGGCGTGCAGGCGGGTGAAGACGTAGGGGAGATACGGCCGTTTCCCCACCCGCGCATGAGGTATATAAATTTTCTCGACGTCAATTACTTCGTCGTACAAATGAGTCAACGCCTGCCGCGCCGGGCGGCTGATTTCTTCCGTGACCATGCAGATGAGATCGGCTTGCGTTTTTTGGCGGCGCAGGCCGTGGGCCAGCAGCAGCACACCCGGCAGGTAGCTGTCGTTGAGCATGAGGAAGGTGACAAAGGCGTAGCGGGAACGGCCGTTTGGCTGGCGCATGGAGGTGGGTGCAGGAAACATGATTAGGAGATTGGAGACTGGAGATTAGAGATTATTCTTATCATTTGGGTCTATTGTTCATAAAGATAATGTGCCATTTGCTCATCAATGAAAATGATTACCTGATTAAACATATCATGCGTCATTTCTTGATCAATTACGGAATGAAAATTGACAACATACTCTTGATATCTAGCTGCCATATTACACCGATATCCAAATCCCCACCTGATTCCACACCCTACTGCAAACTCATCAGCAATTGAACTGTGGTAAAAGTCAGCGCTTTTTCCATCGTAAAGTGAGCCACCAGATTCAGCCAAAAAGGCTCGTGAAGCTTCTTTTTCTTTTCTAAAGCGCCATACATCATAACCAGCATGACTGTTTCCTGACTGCCAGTAGAATGCCATCGAAGCGGATTCGAAGGCTCCTTGCGATTCAGATGGGCGATGAATTGGCGTAATGTTGGCTCCAGAAGGAAATAAATCTGATGGTATTTCTAAAACCAAAGCATTGAAGGATCGCTCTTCAACGCAGTTTAGAAACAAACAACTTTCAAGAATTAGAAGACAAGTGACTAGCCCGCACACAAATGCACTACCCAAAATTATGGTGGCAATAATTCGTGTGGGGGAAGAGTCGTGTTTGTGCATTGGTTCTACAAAGGTTCTGCAATTGGGGATTCTCCCCTAAAGATTGTTTGCAGCAGCTCGGGGGCGTATTTTTCGGCCTGGCGGCTGGTAAGGCTGCGGCTGTGGCAAATGTCTGCGTACAAACGGCCGCTTTCCCGCCAGGTCCGCTCTTGTGTTTCTGGATTCAGCTCGATCAGGCCAAAACGCTGGGTCCAGCCGCGATCCCACTCAAAATTATCCACCAGGCTCCAGTGGTAGTAGCCCATCACCGGATAACAAAAGCTAATTGCCCGCCAGATTTCGCGCAGGTGGGTCATGAGGAAAGACGGCCGTAATTGATCATCCTTATCCGGCACACCATTTTCGGTAATGTAGATTGGCTTTTTGTACGGCAGCAGCGATTCAATAATCTTGTACAGACCCACGGGGTAAATTTCGCCGTAGTTGCCATCGCTTACCACCGCGTCTGGCTCCCACTTGTCGGAAAGCAGCCCGCCAACTGGCGGAAAGTTGACATAAAAACGTGTGTAATAGTTCAGGCCGATGAAGTCGTAGCTGCCCGCCAGGTGGGGAATGGTGCGGCGGCCAACAGGGAAATAGAGACGGCCGTTCTGCATCGAATCCAGCCACATCTGATTAAACAGCCAGCTGATCTGCCCCGCCCACCAGCGGCTCAGCGCCGAGCTGCCCGGTCGCGCTTGCAGCACCGCCATATTTTTGGCGACGCCTACTTGGGCTTCGGGCAGCTTTTCTTTAATCGTGTGGTAGGCGGCCGCGTGGCAGCGCAGCAAATTGGGAATGGCCCTCAGCGCCCCGGCCCAGCCGCGATGCTTGCCTACCGGGAATGCCCCGCTCAGGTAGCGCATAAAGACGTACACCATTGGCTCGTTAATGGTGATCCATTTAGGAATGAGATCGCCCAGCACGTCTACCACTTTGGCCGTGTAGCGCCGGAAATAATCCACCACCACCCCGCTGCCAAAATCCCCCTTCTCCACCAGCCACAGCGGATTGCTAAAATGGTGCAGCGTCACCATCGGCTCAATGCCCCGATCATGCATGGCTTGCAAAATTTCCCGGTAACGGCCCAGCGCAGCGTCATCAAAGACGCTCGGTTCTGGCTCGATGCGGCTCCATTCCAGGGAAAGTCGATGTGCATTGGTGCCCATCTCGGCGGCAATGTCTAAATCTTGCTCGGCGTTGGCCCACCAGTTGCTGGCCAGCCCCGACTTTTGGTTGTGCAGAATACGGCCGTCTTGCTGTTCCCACGCCCACCAATCACTATTTGTATTATTGCCTTCTACCTGAAAAGCGGCCGTTGCCGTCCCCCATAAAAAATCTTGCGGAAACAACAGTTGTGCCTGTGCCATACAGTGCTCCAGTTTGAATCATTGTTGGTTTGTGCGCCATTCGGCGAGTGTGCCAGTTTGCGAGTTGCACTTTTCACTTATAACTTTTCACTTTTTACTCGCTACTCGCCACCCACCACTCGTCATTATCACATGCGCACTACTGTGTGCCAAATCTCCTGCAAGCAAGTCAGTCCGTAACTTTCTCATAGACAATACTCCTATTTTGAATTGGTACAAGGGTTACCCTTTGTGTATTGATTCGCTGCTTGTTATACTTGGGCGGCGTCAGCAAGCAATCATTTACCCATGGTAAGTAGCTTCGGAGGCTTTTGTGAGAGACTTAGTCCCACTAAGTAATTATTACTACCCCAACAAGATGGGACGCATCATGTTAACATCGCTCGAAGAAGTCATGGGTCGTAATGGGCTGAATGCTCTCCTAAATCTCATCGAGCTGCCGCAATATATTCAAAACGCTCCCCCTGATAATTTGGAACGCGAATTTGATTTCGCCAACATTAGCAATATCAACCGGGGTCTGGAAGAGATTTACGGACCACGCGGTGGGCGTGGGTTGGCGCTGCGCAGCGGGCGGGCTATTTTTTCCCGAGGGCTGCGCCAATTTGGTGCCCTGGCTGGCGTCAGTGATTTGGCGTTTAAAGTGCTGCCGCTGAAAACCAAACTCAAAATTGGCATTCCGGCTGTAGCCCGCATCTTTACCCAATTCAGCGACCAGACCAGCCATGTAGAAGAAAAAGACGATCATTTTTTGTACACCATCGATCGCTGCTCCATGTGTTGGGGCCAGCATTCTGACCGGGCAATCTGTTACATTGCCGTGGGCATATTGCAAGAGACCCTGCGCTGGGTGAGCGGTGGCCTGGAGTTTCGTGTCGATGAAATTCAGTGCCATGCCGCAGGCGACGAGGCTTGTGTGTTCAAAATTGATAAAGAGCCGATCAAATAGCTATGAACGAAGCAGATAAGAAAAGCCAAGCAATCTTTATAGTGGAAGATGATAACGATCTGGCCGAAATGCTCCGCGCTTACTTTCGGGTGCAGGGGTATACCGTTTCTGTTGCCTCGCGGGGCCATGATGCCGTGACGGCCATCTCGGAAAATGTGCCAGATGTAGCCGTGCTGGACATTCGCCTGCCCGATATTGATGGGTACGAGGTGTGCCGCCAGCTGCGCCGGTCGCGCAAAACGCAAAATCTGCCGGTGATCTTTCTGACGGAAAAGCGCGAGCGCGAGGACAAGCTGGCTGGGCTTGAGCTGGGCGCGGTGGATTACATCACCAAGCCATTTGACATTCAAGAGCTCCGGCTGCGGGTGCGCAATGCGCTGCGCCGCGCTCAGATGAGCACGCTACTCAATCCGGTTACCGGGCTGCCTGAGGGCACTTTGGTTCGTGAGCAGATTTCGCAGATGTTGAATTTGGGCGATTGGGGCGTGGTGATGGCCGGGATTCGTGGCCTGAACAAATTCCGCGACAAGTATGGTTTTGTTGCCGCCGATGACGTCTCACGGGCGGTGACGCTGATGATTGCCAACGCGGTGCAGGAAAGCGGCGCGGGTGAAGCTTTTGTGGGTCATGCCGATTCGGGCGACTTTGTGATTTTGACCTCATCGGAGCTGTGTCGCAAGCTGGCCGAGCGGTGCATGGTGCGGCTGCACCCATCGATCCAATATTTTTACCCGGCGCTGGAGCGGCAGCGGCTGCACGAGCTGCCAGAATCGGAGCGGCTGACGGTGTATGTAGCGGCCGTTTCTTCTAATCAGTTCCAGGGCACCAATATGGAAGACCTTTTTGCCACGTTGGAGAAACATCGGCTTTAGGTCAGGCTTCCGTTTTTTATCCCCCCTACATTTTGATACAATTTGTCAGAAGTTCAACTTCTTTAAGAAGTTGAACTTCTTTTAATTATGAAACGATTCCGTACCGATTTACTGTTCTTGCTTGGTTTTTTGCTGCTGCCACTGCTGCTGTTTGGCAGCGTGACCTTGGGCGGCAAGACGATGCTGCCGGTGGATAACCTGTACCAGTGGGCGCCCTGGTCAGCCTATGCCAGCGAGTTCGGCCTGACGCAACCGCACAACCCGCTTATCAGCGATCTCATTATCCAAAATTACGCCTGGAAACAGTTTGTGCGCGAGACTATCTTTGCTCGTGACATTCCGCTGTGGAATCCGAACTTGTTTGCTGGGGTGCCGTTTTTAGCGGCGGGGCAGCACGGCGCGTACTACCCGTTTAGCGTGCTGTTCCTCATTTTGCCGCTGGCCAACGCCTACGGTTGGTACACCGTCAGCCAGATTTGGTTAGCAGGAGCGTTGATGTATGTTTACGGCCGTATCCTCAAACTCCATCGCCCCTCTGCCTTCATCGCTGGACTGGTATTCCAGGGTGGCGCATATCTGGTCATTAGTGCGGCTGTTTTCCCCATGATTAGTGGCGCGGTGGTGTGGCTGCCGCTGCTGCTGGCGTGTGTGGAAAAGGTGATCAGTAATCAGTATTCAGTAATCAGTGGGCAGCTTTCAGTAAAAAGTGAGAAGTCAAACAGTAAAACTTTCTGGTGGATTGCGTTGGGTGCGGTAGCGCTGGGCTTCCAGATTCTGGCCGGGCACATCGAATTTACCATTTACACTCTCGTCGTTATGGCCGCCTATGCCACCTGGCGACTGGCCGCTAACTGGTGGCAATCCGATAACCGTTCACGGATTACCGTTCACGGATTACCGAAAACGGCCGCATCTCTCGCCGCTATGGTCCTCCTCGGCCTCATGTTGGGCGCGGTGCAATTGGTGCCGCTGTACGAACTGGGGCAGGAGAACTTCCGACAGGAGTCGGCCAGCTTTGACGAGGTATTGAGCTACGCATTCCCGGCGCGGCGGGTGCTGACGCTGGCACTGCCCAACTTCTTTGGCAATCCCACCCACCACAGCTACACCGATGTGTTCAGCGGCGAGGAAGTCGCCCTGAGCCAAAATTATTACGGCGAAAGCAAAACCAACACCGAATGGGGCATCAAAAATTACGTCGAAGGGGCCATTTACCTGGGCATTTTGCCGCTCTTTTTGGCGATTATTGGCGTCCTGGGCGGCTGGCGACGGCGCAAAACACATGTCGGCTTTTTTGCGATGCTCAGCTTTTTCTCGCTGGCCTTTATTTTTGGCACGCCGCTGTACGCCATTTTGTATTATGGCCTGCCCTTTGTGAACCAACTGCACACGCCGTTCCGCTGGGTGTTCCCGCTGTCGCTGGCGGTGGCGGTGCTGGCGGGGTTTGGGGTGGAAAGTTTGGAGAATTGGCGATCAGAAAAATTTGACGCAAAGGCGCAAAGGAGCAAAGAGGTAAAGGAAGAAAGAATATCCTTCGTGCCTTCCAAAACTTTGCGTTCTTTGC
Source organism: Ardenticatenaceae bacterium (assembly GCA_020634435.1). Lineage (GTDB taxonomy): Bacteria > Chloroflexota > Anaerolineae > Promineifilales > Promineifilaceae > Leptofilum. The sequence goes on from JACKBS010000006.1 coordinate 92,200, forward strand.
GTCAAAAACTGTTTTTGCCGCCAGCCGTTGCGGGGATTTTGCTGCTGGTAGGGTTGGTGGTGTCGCGGGGGATGTACGGCCGTTTCCAACCCATCGTCGAGCGCCTGTTTTTAGGACTGGCAGGCGCACCCGCCGCTTTTGCCGATGCGACGGCGTTTTACAGCTACACCTTTTGGCAGCTGCTGACGCTAGGGCTGGTGCTGCTGGGCGTGGCGGTGGTCTTTTGGCTGAGTAGACGAGGGGGCAAACAGCCTGCCCCGGCGAAGGCACGGGGGCCGTACTGGATTCTTGCCGCCGCACTCCTCATCATTGTCGATATTTTCCTGGCCAATCGTGGCTTCAACGCCAGCAACGACCCCGCGCTGCTCGATTTCAAGCCAGAAATGGTGCAATGGCTAGAAGCCCAGCCCGGCTTCTGGCGCATCACCAGCTTTGCTCCCAACGGCGACAAACCATTCAACGCCAACTCCGGCTGGCTGTTCGACCTGCCGGACGTGCGCGGTTACGATTCGATCATTCCCAAGCAATATACCGAGTACATGGCGGCGGTTGAACCGCAGAATGAACTCCAGTTCAACCGCGTCCAGTCCATCGTCAACTGGGAGTCGCTCAACTCGCCGCTGCTGGACGTGTTAGGTGTGAAGTACATCATCACCAGCGAAACGATTGCGCTGCCCAAGTTCACCGAGGTGTGGCAAGGCGAGGGCGTGCGGATTTACGAAAACGCAGCCGTCGCGCCTCGCGCCTACACTTTGCCGCTGACGGCAACGGCCGTTTCCGCCAATCCCCTCACCGCCATGACCACCCAATACGACCCGCGCCAATTTGTGAATGTGGAGATTAGCCCAATCTCCAATCTCCACTCTCCAATCTCCGGCACCTACCAACCGGCTGAAATTACCACCTACACCAACCGAGAAGTCGTGCTGGAAACGGCCGTTTCCGAACCCAGCTGGCTCATCCTCAACGACAGTTATTTTCCTGGGTGGAAGGCATGGATACGGCCGTCTACCGCGACCGCCGAAGAAGAAATAGAAGTGCCAATTACCCGCGTGAATGGCAACTTCCGGGGCGTCGTGTTGCAGCCCGGCGAGTGGCAAGTGCGCTTCCGCTACAGCCCGACGAGCTTTCAGCTAGGCGCACTGGGCAGCTTCATGGCCGAAATTATTTTGCTCTTTGGCGCGGTGGTCTGGGGCTGGCAGCGGTTTTATAAGCAAGATGGCGAACAAAGCGTCACTCGCAGTCTCGCCAAAAACAGCCTGGCCCCCATTGCCCTGAATCTGTTCAACAAACTGATTGACTTTGGCTTTGCCGCCTTTTACCTGCGGCTGCTTGGCCCCGCTGGCTCCGGCAGCTTCCAAACCGCCATCGTCACCGCCGGGATTTTTGACATCATCGCCAACTTCGGCCTGGACATCCTGCTCATCCGGGACGTGGCCAGCGACCGCGACAAAGCGCCCAACTACCTGCTCAACACCACCGTCCTTCGCCTCGGCGCGGGCGCAGTGGCCGCCTTGCCCGTCATCGCCATCATCGCCACCACCAATTTATTTGACCAGGCCAACGCGCTCACCCAGCCAGAAATTTTGGCAACCGCGCTCATCATGATTGGCATGGTATTCTCCGGCATGTCCAAAGGCGTGACGGGGCTGTTTTACGTACACGAAGAAGCGGAAGTGCCCAACGCCATGACCACCGTGACGACCATCCTCAAGGTGGCCTTTGGTGTGACGGCACTGCTGCTGGGCTTTGGCTTTGTGGGCTTAGCGGCCGTTTCCATCCTCACTAACGTCATCACCCTCAGCCTGCTGCTGGCGATTGCCCTGCGCCGCTACACGCTGCGCGGCCCGTGGCAGCTCAACTGGCAGCTTCAGCGGCACATGCTGCGCGCAGGCTTCCCGCTCATGCTCATCCACCTGCTGCAAACCGTGTTCATCTCGATTGACAGCTACCTGCTGCGGGTGCTGCTGGACAACGGACAAGAGGTGGCGGGCTGGTACAGCAGCGCCTACAAATGGTTCAACGCGCTGCAAATCGTGCCCTCATTTTTCACTCTGGCGCTCTTTCCCATCATCTCGCGCCGCATTGGCGAATCCATCGACGCGGCGCGGCAGATGTACGCCATGTCGCTCAAGCTGATGCTTCTGCTGGCGCTGCCCGTCGCTGCCGTCACGCACTATTTGGCCGTGCCGCTGGTGCAGATCGTGGCCGGGCCAGAATTTTTGCCCGCCGGAGCCATTGCCCTGCAAATCGTCATCTGGTCCATTCCGCTGGGCTGGCTCAACAGTGTGACCAACTACGTGCTCATCAGCCTGGGACTAGAGGGCAAGCAGCCGCGGGCTTTTACCGTGGCGGTGCTATTCAATCTCATCGCCAACTTCATTTTTATCCCGCGCTACAGCTACGTGGCGGCGGGCGTCACCACCATTTTGTCGGAGCTGGTGCTGCTGGTGCTGTTCGATTATTACCTGCGGCAGAAGATGGCAGGGATTAACTGGGTGGGGTTGTGGGGACGGCCGTTTCTCCTCACAGCCCTCATGTTTGGCGGTATGTGGCTGGGCGGACAGGTCCATCTCGTCGTTGGGTTGCTCATCGGCGTGGTCATTTACCCGGCCGGGCTGCTCCTGCTGGGCATCATCGGCCCGGAAGAGAAAAAAGTGCTGGCAAACATCCTGCCCAACGGCATTGCCCGACGTTTAGGGTTGGGCAGTTAAAACAATGAAACGCCTCGCTGCTCGTTCATCCGCCTGGAACATGACTTTCTTGCTCCTCATCGGGGCGGCGCTGCGGCTGTTTGGGCTGAACAACCTCTCCCCGCCCGGCATTACCCACGACGAGGTGGCCAACTGGCTCATCGACCGCTCCATTTTGGCAGGCGAACACGCTATCTACTTCACCCGCGCCTACGGGCACGAGGCAGGCTTCCACTATCTGCAAACCGCCTTCGTCGCCCTGCTTGGCGACAACGTTTTGGCCCTGCGTCTGCCTGCGGCGTTTTGTGGCTTGCTTGGCGTGGCCGTCACTTTTGCCCTGGCGCGCAAGCTGTTTGGCAAAAATGTGGCGCTCATCGCGGCGGGATTGTTGGCAGTGCTGTTTTGGCCGGTGTTTTACGGCCGTCTTGCCCTGCGCGCGATTTCGCTGCCGTTGGTAGCTGGGCTGTCAGCCTATTTTTGGTGGCAAGCGGGGGAAAATGACACGGTGACAAGGTGGCAAGGTGAAGTGGTGAAGGTCACCCAATCACCCCTTCACTACTTCACCTTGTCAGGTTTTTTTGCTGGCTTATCGTTGCACACCTACATGGCCGCTCGTGCCGTGCCGATTTTCTACGCGCTGTGGCTGGCGTATCTGGCGATTTTTCATTGGCGGGAGTTTAAGCAGCGCTGGCGAGGGATTGTCCTGTTTGCGGTGATATTTGCCGCCGTCGCTGCGCCGCTGGCCATCTTTTTGCAGACCACGCCCGACGCCGAATTCCGCATCAGCGAGGTGGATGCGCCGCTGCAAGCGCTGCGTTCCGGCGATTGGCAGCCAGTGCTGAGCAACGGCCTCAAGCTGCTGGGCATGTTTGGCTTTGTCGGCGATCCGCTGTGGCGCGAAGGGGTGCCATCGGCCCCGGTGTTTGAGCCGGTGGTGGCTGTGCTGTTTTACGCGGGACTGCTGCTCTGCCTGTGGCGCTGGCGACAGCCGCGCTATGCCTTTTTGCTGCTTTGGTTGGCCGTTTCGGTCACGCCCAGCCTTGTCACGGTCAATGCTCCCAGTTACATTCGCAGCATCTTGATTTTACCTGTGCTAACGCTGTTTGCTGCCCTGGTTATGCACAGTTTGGGCCAGTTATCCACAGTTATCCGCAACTTATCCACAAGAAGTTCCCGAATATTGGCCTTGACGCTGCTTTTATTTTATGCTGCCCGAACATCTGTTTTACAGTTTGAGACCTGGCCTAGCGGCGGTGACGTGCCGTTTGTGTGGCAGGCGGCGTTTACGGAGATCGCGGAATATTTGGACGGCCGTTCCGACCTCACTGCCGCGTCTATTGCCGGTTGGTCCCCCAGCACGATGGACAGCCCCACGATGACCCTCCTGCGCCAAAACGACGACCTGCCCCTCAGCCACTTCGATCCACGAGAAGGTACGCTCATTTTGCCTGATACGGAACCTGTTGTTGTGATACGGCCGTCTGACCTCCCCCTCGATCCCTTCTGGGAAACCCAACTCACTAACTGGGGCTTCACCCCTTCACCCCTTCACCCCTTCATCCTCTATGAAATTGAAAAGAGGCCAGTCATCGAATTAGCCAATCTTATGAACATACAGTTTGGCGATGAACTCGTTTTGTTGGGGTATGAATGGTTAGAAAACGGGGATTTGGTGCTGGCGTGGTTGGTTACGGCCGTTCCCACTGCCCCACGCCAACAATTCATCCACAGCCTCGCCGCCGACGGCAGCCAGCTGGCCGATACCTACCGCTTCGATGCCCCCGACCCGCAAGGCCTCTGGTTCCCGCACTGGCAGCCCGGCGACCTCATTTTGCAGCGCCTCACTCCGCTCACGGTTGGCGAAGCCACCCAACTCCGCCTCGGCTGGTTCGATCCCACTACCTGCACGCCCGGCCCCTGCCAAAACCTGCGCACGGAGGATGGATTAGAATTTGTGCTGCTAGAAGTGGAGTAAGCAAAAGTTTTACAGGAGTTTTGATGAATTCAGAAGGCATAAGCTTTTTAATAGTTGCAACGGTTGGCTTCTTGTTCTTCGGTTATTTGGTGTTTTTCGTCACAAGAAAACCCCAAAACAGCCAAAAATTGCTTGATTTTATGCAACAAATGCCGGGCGCATTTTGGACAAGGAATGCTGGTGCTGGCAGTATTGCTCTTGTCTTGGTTTTTATCTTGTTTCTATTTTTTGCTTGTATGCTGGGCTTTGCGTTGTATGGATTATTTCTAGGAGCAAGCTAGATGTTAACCTGTGAACCAAGGATTAACCAGGACTAAACCTGGTATATCTGCAAAATCTTTTTCATTGCGGGTAGCTAGGCGTAAGCCACCCGCCAGGGCAATGGCGGCAATTTGGGCATCTTCAACAGTGATGGGACGGCCGTTCTTTGTCCTCGCCGCCACTAACTGACCGTATTGAGCTGCGGCCGTTTCTCCAAAAACCAGGCACCTTCCCGAAAACTGAGTAAACATTTGCTGGGCGGTATCTGCAATTTGCTGCTTGCGCCGACCTTCTGGCAGTAAGGCAATCCCTAACTCAATCTCGGCCCGGGTGATGGCGCTAATGTACAGGGTATTTACCAGTTGATCGTCTACCCAGCGTACCACATCTGCTTCCGGCGCAGGTTTCATTAGCTCAGACAAAACATTTGTATCTAGCAAAATCATGATAGCTCTTCAAAATTTGGGGCTGGACGTGTCGCAGAGCGTGCCGGAAGCACCAATTCCACACCGCTAATAGCCGCAAATTGTTCAACGATGCGCGTACCTAGCCCTTTTTCTTCGGCCTGCTGTACAGCACGATCCAGGATGCGGCGCACTTCTTCTTCCATTGAATGCCCCCGTGCCGCCGCAATTTGGCGCAATTTTTGCTTTGTCTGGTTATCTAAATTCCGAATGGTTAGCGTTGCCATATCCCACCTCAAATATGCTATCATTGACTGCATTGCAGTCAATGATAGCATACTATCTCGTGGCTGTAAATCGCTGCTTATCACGGGGTGAGGCGCTTTTGGTCGCGAGGGAAGAGCGTGGCCAGGCGCAGGTTGGGCAGGCCCAACAGCTGCATCAGCAGCCGCTCCAGCCCGATGGCAAACCCACCATGCGGCGGCATCCCGTAGCGAAACGCTTCCAGGTATGTCTCGAATGGCTCGGTGGGCAAGTTTGCCTTCTCCAGCGCGGCCAAATAATCTGCGTACACGTGTAGCCGCTGCCCGCCGGTAATCAGCTCTGTACCGCGAAACAGCAGGTCAAACGAGTTAGAGTAAGCCGGGTTTTGCGGGTCGGGATGGGTGTAGAACGGCCGTTTCCCCATCGGGTAGCCCACCACAAACAAAAAGTCGCTGCCGTGCGCCTGCTGCGCCCACTCGCCCAGCCACCGCTCATCCTGCGGCGACAGGTCTGGCTCGCCCCGCACGTCCACGCCGTGCCGCTGCCAGATTAGCTCCTGCGCTTCGGCAAAATGAATGTGTGGAATTTCTGCAGGCACTTCCGGTAAATTCGCTTTCAAAAGTTCCAACTCTTCCGCATACCCTTCCGCAAGCGTTTGGAATATGCCTGCCAGCACCATGCGCACCATCGCCATCACCGTAAAATGGTTCTCGATGAAGCCAAACTCCACGTCCAAACTCACGTACTCGTTCACGTGGCGCGTCGTGTCGTGCGGCTCAGCCCGGAAAACGGGGCCGACTTCAAAGACGCGGGCAAACACGCCCACCATGATTTGCTTGTAGAACTGTGGGCTTTGCGCCAGAAATGCGTCGCCGCCAAAATATTCCAGCTTAAACACGTTCGCCCCGCTCTCCGTGGCGGAAGCCACCAGCTTGGGCGACTGAATCTCTGTGAAATGATTGGCCCGCAGCGTCTTGCGGAAGCCCGCCATCGCTCCAGAAGCCAGGCGAAACACCGCCCGCCGCTCCGGGTGCCGGTTGGCCACGACGGCGTGGTCCAGCAGCGTGGGCAGCCCCGCCTTGAGCCGCTTTTGCTGCAACGGCACCGGTGCAGGCTCCATCACCGGGGTGATGACCTCGATTTGGGGCTGATGCAGCTCCACGCTACCCGGCGCTTGCGGCGTGGCCACCACCGTGCCGGTCAGCGCAATCACGCTTTCCAAACTCAGCTCGGCGATGGGTGCCAGGTCTGCTTCGCTCTCGGTGACAGCCTGGATGGTGCCCCAGCCGTCACGCAGCACTACAAAACTGACGCCGCCCAAACGGCGCACATTGTGCAGCCAGCCCGTCAGGCGTACCTGCTGCCCGATGTGGCTGCTTGCTTCAACTGTTCGAATTGTGTTCATAAAAACCTCCGTATGTTGGTAGAGACGTTGCAATGCGTAGAGACGTTGCATTGCAACGTCTCTACGGCCGAAAAATAAAAAGCCCTCGTCCCCAATTTGGAGGACGAGGGCTGCTTTTGGACAGCAAAAGACGCTGTCCAACGCATGAAAAAACGCCCGCCCTCACTTTGGAGGACGGGCGTCAATTTTGCGCTCGTGGTGCCACCACCAATTTGCCGTTGCCAGTTTATACCTGACGCGGGCCTCTTGCGGCCAGCAGTTTGTGCATACAAACTGCCAAAGCCTGGGCGCTGTAACGGGCGCACCCGAAATCGGTTATTTGGTTATCCGTTGTCGGTAATCCGTAATCGGTTTTTACCGATTACGGCTCACTGATTACCGCTTACCGAATACTGTTCACCGATCAGCTCCAGGGTGTCATTAACGGGATTTGCTGGCGACGCTTGCAGCAATTGGGTCGCTCTCTGGGCAGCAAAGGGGCCTGTCAACCTGTCCCTTTCATCGCTTTTAGCTGATCAATTGTTTGGGGGTGCATGATAGCAAATTGCCTGAATGGCTGTCAATGCTCATTTGCTCAAACCCGGTACAATAACGGCAGATCAACCACTGTTTCGTTTCGCTGGAGGAAGCGCATATCATGGCAAACGGCCGTCACAGACCCACTACCGACCTCATCTGGCATATTGGACAAAAGCTGCGTCAATACATCGACCGGGTGCAGCCGCCCGATTCATTAACGATGGTGCTGGTGGCACTTATTGTCGGCGCTGGGACAGGGCTGGGTGCGGTGATCTTCATCTGGTTGTTGCGCTGGATTAATACGGCCACGGCCCAGCTGCAAACGTGGCTGGGGGATATTGGCGGATTGGTGGTGGCCATGGGAATTGCTGGCCTGATCGTTGGGTTTGTTGTGGACCGATGGGCCAGGGAAGCAAAAGGGCATGGTGTGCCAGAGGTGATGGAGGCGCTGGCCCTGCGCGGCGGCCGTATTCGCCCACGCGTTGCTTCGCTGAAGGTGCTGGCTTCCTCGCTAACCATCGGCACGGGCGGCTCTGCCGGGCGCGAAGGCCCGATTGTCCAGGTAGGGTCGGCCCTGGGGTCCACGTTGGGCCAACTGCTCCACTTTTCCGATGAGCGGATTCGCACTCTGGTGGCGTGTGGTTCAGCAGCTGGCATTGCGGCGACGTTTAATGCCCCCATTGCCGGGGCGCTTTTTGCTCTAGAAGTGATTTTGGGCAAGTTTACCGTGCGTTATTTTGGCGCTGTGGTTATCAGCTCGGTCGCGGCCAGCGTGATTGGCCGCGCTTACCTGAGCGATCGGCCTGCGTTTACAGTGCCCGCCTATCCATTCCAGTTTGAAGAGCTGCCCCTTTACCTGGTGTTGGGCATTTTATCGGCCGTGGTAGCCGTGGTTTTTATTCGACTGCTGTACTTTATGGAGGGGCGTTTTGATGAGTGGCGGTTGCCTCTTGCTTTGAAGGCAAGCCTGGGGATGCTGCTAACGCTAGGTGTGGCGTTGTTGGTGCCCGAACGGGAAGTGTTGGGGCCGGGCCTGGAATTTATCGGGGAAGCTATTGCGGAAGATTTTACGCTGTCGCTAGGGCTGATGGGCGGGCTGTTGATCACCAAAATGTTGGCGACCTGTTTTACGCTGGGCAGTGGCAATTCTGGGGGTGTTTTTGCGCCGAGCCTGTTCATGGGCGCTATTGTGGGGGGGATGGTCGGCACCGTGGCTCATGCCATCTGGCCGACTGTGGCGGTGAACCCAGGGGCGTATGCGATTGTGGGCATGGCGGCCGTTTTTTCTGGCGCGGCAAGGGCTCCGATTACGGCCGTTCTCATCGTCTTCGAAATGTCGAATGATTACAAATTAATCTTGCCGCTCATGTTTGCCACCGTGCTCTCTACCCTGCTGGCCGAATACATGTTCCGCGACTCGATCTACACGCTGAAGCTGCGCCTAAAAGGGATCAGTTTGCAGCGTGGGCGCGATTTGGATTTGATGCAGAGCTTGCAGGTGAAGGAAGCGATGACGCTCGACCCTTACTTGGTGCCAGAAAGCATGCCGCTGCCGCAGTTGGGTGAGCTGTTGCAGCGCACGCACCATCACAGCTTCCCGGTGGTGGATGATGCACTGAACCTGGTGGGTATGGTGAGTTTGCGCGATTATGAGCGAGTGGCTAACCAGGAGAGCAGCGCCGCGCTGCGGGTCCGAGACATTGCCACATTGGGGCGGCTGCTGACGGCGTATGAAGATGAACCACTCAGCGAAGTGGTGCAGCGGCTGGCGGTGCGGGGCATCAATAAACTGCCGGTGGTGACCCGTGCTGAGCCAAAGCGGGTAGTGGGGGCGATCCGGCGGGCGGACATTGTGAAGGCGTACAATGTGGCCCTGGCGCGTCGTCGTGAAAACGAGCCAGATGTAGAAAGATTGCCTACCTTGCCTAACCCGCAGATGTGCTTTTTGGATATTGCAATTACCAAGGAGAGCCGGGTGGCAAACAAAACGCTGGCGGCTATTGCCCCCAATTTGCCGTATGAATGTGTGGTGGTTTCAGTGCGACGGCAGGGGGTGCTGCTGGTGCCGCATGGCGACACGGTTTTGCGGCCAGATGATGTGCTCAATGTGTTTGTGCGCCGGGCCGATGAGGAGCAGCTGCGTACCTGTTTCCAGGCAGCTAAAGAGCAGTTGGCATAAAAAAACGGCCGTTTCCTACAGAAAACGGCCGTCGAAAAGGTAACAAGAAACTGCCTTAGGCGATATTCTGAATACGTAGTTGAAGTGTCCCCCCAGGGGTTTGCACCGAGACTGTCTGGCCTTTTTTAGCACCCAGGATGGCTCGGCCAAATGGTGATTCGTTGGAGATACGGCCGTTGCTTGGATCCGCTTCATGGGCACCAACGATAGTGTAAGTTGCCTCGTACTCGTCATCCTCATCCATCTCTAGCACCGTGACGGTGTGGCCTACGCGCACTTTATCCGCCGGACCCACATCCTGGATGATTTTGGCCCGGCGCAGAGAGTCTTCCAGGTCTTTGATACGGCCGTCAACAAACCCTTGTTCCTCTTTGGCCGCATGATAATCGGCATTTTCTTTCAGGTCGCCTTGGGCAATAGCCGTTTGCAACTTAAGGGCCAGTTCTTCGAGCTTTTCACCTTTTAGATAGGCCAGTTCATCTTTAATTTTTTGTAACCCTTCTTCGGTCAGATAGACGACATCATTAAAATCTTGGGTCATTGTCCTTTCTCCATGCGCGACGAATACGCACCATGCAAGTGTGTGTCACACCGTAAAAATATAACAGTTTGGTTTAGTGCTGTGGAAACGTGTTTCTGCTCGTTTAAGTTTGGGAAATCCTTCTAAGCGGAGCAGTTATACTGAAGCGTCAGTGACAGTTTGTGTCTGTCTACAGATGCAGGCTTCAGTGCAAGTGAACATTTGCAACGAACTCGTCTTCCAAGCGGCTTCCCCACCTAGATTTAATCAAATAACCCCGCTTTTTGCGGGGCAAAATTCCTGTTTTTAGCTGACGATTAGTATACGTTGAACGGCTCTTAGTATAGCTGAGGGGCTGGCATCTGTCTAGATATTTTGCCTGGGATAGGATGTAAATTTATCCGTTTTTCAGACTTGTGTCGGCCGGTTTGTGGCGCTAAAGACGCGAATTTGGCTGGGCAGTAGTTAGATTGGCATATTGTTTCACATTATTTTCTAGCCTAAACTGGCAAAGCTGTTAGCAAACTACAGGAAACCGAAGGGTGCTTTCTTTGTGGTTTGCTCAAGTAAAAGTGGAGAAAGGGCTCTGGTTAATTTGAAGGATATTCCCGCTTTTACATACCTGCATAGGGGCGGGATGCCAGGCCAGATCAATTGCCACCGTTCATGTGGGTTTTGAATCATCTTTACTGCGCACGATAGTGCGCCCTGCTGTAATCGAGCATACGGAGGCAGCTAATATCTTAGCCACTATGAAAGATCCGCATCGTTTGAATGGCCAAATAGCATTGCCTGTTTCGCCTACATACATGCTAGATTATGTCAACGCGCTGGTTTTAAACTCGGCCGGTGAAGCGCTGGTGTTTGAAGTGGAAAAGCCAGGCGGCGGTGTCTATTGGCAGATATTAGAAAGTTCCTTGCAACCCAACGATGATCCATTTACGGCCGTTCAGCAAAGGTTGGAGCAGGCGGCTGGTTTCCAGGCCAAGCAGTGGTCTTACCTGGGCAGTCATGCCATCGAGGTGAGCCGGTTGTTTGGGACGGGCTTTCTGTTTTGTGCGCGCCAGGCGAAACAGGTGGCCGAACCTATTTGGGACGGTGGGGAAGCCAAATGGGTATCGTTGGTTAACTTACGCTACGCGCTGCTAGACGGCCGTATCTCTATCATGAGCCATGCGCTTACCGTTTCCCTCTCCTTTTTAACGATCCTCAAATAACGGCCGTTTCATCCTGATAGGTTTGCTCTAGTACCACCTTCTTTATATACTTCTGCCTTGAGCAGAAGAATATCCCACCTAACATCACAACGGATTCATTACTCGCAGACCAAAAGGATAAAAGTCCATGCCATTTGCGCCCACGTATGATGTTCCCGACGAACGCCGCGCCTACATAGAGCAGGCCAAAGTTGAAAACGGCAACGGCCGTATCGGTCTTCTCATGCTGCATGGCTTTTTGGGCAGCCCGCTTAGTTCCCACCCCATGGCCCACTACCTGGCCGAACATGGCGTTTCGGTGCACTGTCCACTGCTGCCCGGCCACGGCCATCACCCGGATAAGCTGTACAAAATTTCCCGTAAGGCATGGCTGGATGAAGCTCAGGCCGTATTTGCCACCGTACAAAGTCAATACGATGAGCTTTTTTTGATGGGGCATTCTATGGGCGCTGTTCTGGGCGCGCATCTGTGCTTGCAAAATCCAGAGGTGCGTGGCCTGATCATGCTCACGCCCATCTATGAAGCGCCCGATGACCGGCTCAACTGGATGAAAGCTTTGCGCTATGTGATGCCGTGGTTTTATCCGCACAAAATGCGTTCGATGCGCAAGCTGGTGCGCGAGCGCGTGCTGGATTTTGACCCGACGATTGATTTTGACGACGCGGATTTTCAGCAAAATGAACTGCCCAAAGTGAGCCGCGTCCCGACGGGTGCGCTGGCAGAAATGGTGAAGATGGCCGATTACGGCCGTACCCTCTGGCCCAACTTCACTACCCCGTCGATCATCTTCCGGGGCGGGCACGATCCGGCCGTCAAGCCCGGCACCATCGACACCCTGTACGACGTTTTGCCCGGCCCCCACAAAAAGCTGGTAACGTTCCCAGAAGCGGGCCATGAGCCGATGCGGACGTTTGATCCCGCGCACAAAGAATTGTGGCCGCAAGCCTTGGAATTTATTCGCACTTACTCTAAAATTGGCTTGTCAACAATTCCCACAAGTTAATTGCCGCTTTCCCACTTTTCCATACACGATACATCCAGACTCGGCAGGTTTTGGAAGGCTAAAAGCTGTCAGGTCTTTGCTGGTGAGGTAAACTATTGGCCATGAGGAGATCGATCAACCGCTTGTTGTTCGGGCGTCGTCAGCAGGAGGGTAACCTGCTGCTCTTACGTACCCTACGGCCGATTTGCCGGGTGCATCAGTGGCCACTCCACAAGTGGATAATTGCCCAAACAGTTACAACAATCGCATACGGATAATTTAGAGAACTCCCCGCCTACAAGCAGATGGGGAGTTTTTATTTTGGAGAATTGAGGAGAAATATGGAGCAAGAAAAAGAAACGGCCGTTACCACCACCTATCGCATTGAAATTCGCCCGAAAACGGCCGTTAATCAAACCAAACTTGTCCAGGCCGCCCACCAGCTGGGTGTCACCCACCTCACCGCCATCTACCCCAGCCGCCTCATCTTCCTACAAGGTCACCTGACCGAACCCGACGTTACCCACCTGGCTCATGAACTGCTAGCCGACCCCGTCACCGAAACATTTATCCTCAGCCATTTACCATTAACAATTAACCATTCACCATTAACCATTGAAACCACCTTACTCCCCGGCGTCACCGACCCACCCGCCGACAACCTGCGCCACGCCGCCGAACTACTAGGCATCACCAGTCTGGCGCGCGTGGCCACTGGGCAACGTTTTGAGCTGGAAGGCGACCTGGACGACAGTGACAAACATCGCCTGGCCACCGAACTGCTGGCCAACCCCGTCATCCAGCGCTTCGCCATCGACCAACCCATCAGCCCGCCCTTTTTTGCTTACCACGAAGGTGATGGTCTCGTAGAGAAAATAGTCGTTCGCGGTGTAGATGATGAGGCGCTGCTGGCCATTAGCCAGGAACGACGGCTGGCGCTAAACCTGGAAGAAATGCAGGCCGTCCGTGCCTACTACGAGCAGGAAGCCCGCGACGCTACCGACGTGGAGCTGGAAATGATCGCCCAGACCTGGAGCGAACATTGCGTCCACAAAACGTTCAAAGCAATTATCGACTACGAAGGACCACAGGCCGGCAAAACCAGCGGCAGCGAGCGACAAACCATCAATGGCCTGCTCAACACTTACATCCGCGCCGCCACAGACGAGGTGGCCAAGCCGTGGGTGCGCTCTGCATTTGTGGACAACGCGGGCATCGTCGCTTTTGACGACACGTACGACCTGGCCTTCAAGGCCGAAACGCACAACCATCCTTCTGCGCTGGAACCGTTTGGTGGGGCCAACACCGGCGTGGGCGGCGTGGTGCGCGACGTGCTGGGCGTGGGCGCGCGCCCCATCGCCAACACTGATGTGCTCTGCTTTGGCCCGCCAGATTTGCCGCAGGACGAACTGCCCGCTGGTGTGCTGCACCCGCGCCGCATTGCCGATGGCGTCATTCACGGCATCGAGGATTACGGCAACAAGATGGGCATCCCCACGGTGAACGGCTCGATTCATTACCATGCGGGCTACACGGCCAATCCGCTGGTCTACTGCGGCTGCGTGGGCATTTTGCCGCACGGCAGCCACGTCACCGAACCGCAGCCGGGCGACTTTATCATCGCCATTGGCGGGCGCACCGGGCGGGATGGATTGCGCGGAGCGACGTTTTCCAGCATGGAGATGGACGTGGCGACGAGTGAAATTGCGGGAACGGCCGTTCAAATCGGCAACCCAATCATGGAAAAACAGGTGCAGGAAGTAGTGCTGCAAGCCCGCGACGCCAAGCTGTACACGGCCATCACCGACTGTGGCGCAGGCGGGTTTTCCTCCGCCGTGGGCGAGATGGCCGAGAAGCTGGGAGCGACGGTGCAGCTAAACAACATCACCACCAAGTACCCCGGCCTGCGCCCCTGGGAACTGTGGCTCAGTGAAGCGCAGGAGCGCATGGTGCTGTCCGTGCCGCCCGCCAATCTGCCCGCGTTGCAAGCCATTTGCGACGGCCAGGATGTGGAGCTGGTCAATTTGGGCACCTTTGGCGAAGACGGCCGTCTGCACATTTACTTCGGCGACCGCCTAGTCGGTGACCTCACCATGCACTTTTTGCACGATGGCCTGCCCCCCCGCCACATGACTGCCAAATGGGAACCAGTCGCCCCCTCATCGGTCACCTTGTCACCCGGTCACCAGGCCTCCCTGTCCCAACGCCTCCTCACCCTCCTCTCCCACCCCGACATCCGCAGCAAAGAAGAAGTGATTCGCCGCTATGATCATGAAGTGCAAGGTGGAACGGCCGTTAAACCCCTCACCGGCATCGCCAACCACGGCCCAAGTGATGCCACCGTTCTCGTTCCCCAAACTTCCCAATTAACAATTAACCATTCACCATTAACCATTAAAAAGGGCGTAGCCCTGTCCAACGGCATCTGCCCCAACTACACCGACCTGGACCCGTACGCAATGGCCTGGGCGGCGACGGACGAAGCGATGCGCAACGTCGTCGCCGTGGGCGCAGACCCGGATCAGGTCTCCATTTTGGACAATTTCTGCTGGGGCAACCCCAACTTGCCCGACCGACTGGGGTCGCTAGTGCGCTGTGCCCAGGGATGCTACGATGCCGCCATTTCCTTCCAGACCCCGTTTATCTCCGGTAAAGACAGCCTGAACAACGAATACACCGGCGCCGATGGCGAAAAACACGCCATCCCCGGCACCCTGCTCATCAGCGCCATGGGTATGGTGCCAGACGTAGCCAAAACGGTGACGATGGATTTGAAGCAGGCGGGCAACTTTATTTTTGTGGTGGGCGACACGCGCGCCGAGCTGGGCGGCAGCCATTTTAACCAGGTGGGTGGCCGGGCCGAGGGCAGCCGCACCGTGCCCCAACCCGTCAAAGACAGTTTGACGCGGATGCGGCTGCTGCACAAAGCGATGCGGGCCGGACTGGTGCAATCGTGCCACGACTGTGCCGAAGGTGGTGTCGCCGTGGCCCTAGCCGAAATGTGCATTGCAGGCCGCATCGGCGCGGAATTACAGCTCATCCACGTGCCGCGCGACTGGCACGCAGCGTACTCCACCGACGAGGTGGTGCTGTTCGCCGAATCGCTCAGCCGCTTCCTGGTGGAGGTTCGCCCCGAAGACGCCCCCCGCTTCCGTGAACTGCTGGCCGACGTGCCGCACGAGTGCGTGGCGGTGATTGGTGGGGAGAATTTGGTGGTAAACGGCCGTACCGGCTCCCCAATTTTGAATTTGTCTGTTGAAGAAATGGAAGAGGCGTGGCGCGGCCACGTTGTCGGTAATCCGTATTCGGTAATCAGTAATCAGTATTCAGTTAATAGTAAACCGACCACCGATAACCGTTCACCGATTACCGTTAACCGACCGAAGGTCCTCATCCTCCACGCCAACGGCACCAACCGCGACCACGACGCAGCGCTGGCCTGCACGCTGGCGGGCGGCGAGCCGGAGATTGTGCATATTAATCAGCTCATGGCGGGTGAACGGCAACTGGCAGATTACGGCATGTTGGTCATTCCCGGCGGCTTTTCGTACGGCGACGACCTGGGCGCGGGCGTGCTCTGGGCGCTGGATTTGCGGGAGCGATTTGGGGAAGAAATACGGGCGTTTGTGAAAGACGGCCGTCCCGTCCTGGGCATCTGCAACGGCTTCCAAACGCTGGTCAAAGCAGGCATTTTACCCGGCAGCCAAACGCCCCGACAGGCCACGCTCACCTACAACCAATCCAACCAGTTTGAATGCCGCTGGGTCACGCTGCAACCAAATTCCAACAGTCCCAGCCTGTTCACTCAGGGCCTTACGGAACCGATCCTCTGCCCCGTTGCGCACGGCGAAGGCCGCTTGATGGTGCAGGATGAAGCGGCGCTAGCCATGTTGCAGACAGAGAATTTGATACCACTTCAGTATTCGGTGAACGGTAATCGGTCATCGGTAAACGGTAAACCGACCACCGATAACGGATTACCGATAACGGTTTACCCCGCCAATCCCAACGGCTCCGTCCTCGACATCGCCGCGCTGTGCAATCCGGCAGGCAACGTCATGGGGCTAATGCCGCATCCAGAAAACCACATTTTCCCCTGGCAGCATCCCCGTGTCAGCCGGGGCGAGCAAGGAAATTTGGGACTGCGGTTGTTTGAAAACGGAATAAAAAATGCTTAAAAGCGCAACGCAAAGGTGCCAAGAGGCAAAGACGCGAAGAAATTCTTTGTTTCTTTTGCTCCTTGCGACTTTGCGACTTTGCGTCAAAAAAGGTGAAACAATGCTAACTCATCAACAATTGTTAGACGCCATTCCCAACTGCCTGGACAGCACCGATTTTGCGGATTTGGGTGAAAAATATGAGGGCAAGGTGCGGGATGTGTATGTGCAGAACGGCCGTCGCATTCTCATCACCACCGACCGGGTCAGCGCTTTCGACCGAGTGCTGGGGCTGATTCCGTACAAGGGACAGGTGCTGAACCAGCTCAGCACCTGGTGGTTTGAGCAAACGGCCGATCTCGCCCGCAACCACGTCATTTCTGTACCCGATCCCAACGTGACGATTGCCCATGAGGCGCAACCGCTGCCGGTGGAAATTGTCGTGCGCGGCTACATTACCGGCGTCACCAAGACGTCGTTGTGGTATTTGTACGAGCAGGGAGAGAGACGGCCGTATGGCATCCAACTCCCCGACGGCTTAAACAAGAACGATCCGCTGCCCAAACCAATCATCACCCCCACCACCAAAGCCGAAAAAGGCGGCCATGATGAGCGGCTGACCGAGGCAGAGATTTTGGAGCAGGGATTGGTCGGTGCTGAATTGTGGGAGGAGATTCGGGAAACGGCCGTATCTCTCTTCAAACGTGGTCAGGAAATTGCGGCCAAAGCCGGGCTGATTTTGATGGACACAAAATATGAGATGGGGTTGGTAAACGGCCGTCTCACCCTCATCGACGAAATCCACACCCCCGATTCCAGCCGCTACTGGCTGGCCGAAACCGTCGGCCAAGGTAGCGAGCCCGAAAACTACGACAAAGAGTTCATGCGCAAATGGTACGCCGCCCAAGGCTATCGCGGCGACGGCACGCCTCCCACCATGCCCCCCGACTTCATCGCCCAAATCGCCGCCCGCTACATGACCACCTTCGAGAAACTCACTGGTACAGTTTTTGCACCAGGGCGACAGCCTACTGCGGAACGGATTCGTGAGAATCTAAAATTTTGACGCAAAGAGGCAAAGGATGGAAGAGGGAAAGAAAGAGAAGAAGAGAAAATTTTCATCGCGTGAAGATGAAATTAGTTATGAAATTATTGGTGCAGCAATTGAGGTTCATAAAACGTTAGGCGGTCCGGGATTGCTTGAAAGCGTTTACGAGGAAGCGCTTGCCTGGGAGCTACAAAATCGAGGTTTATTGGTTGATCGTCAGGTAACCGTTCCAATCAAGTACAAAGAGCAGGTTTTGGCGACGCCGCTTCGCGTAGATTTACTTGTTGACAAGCTGGTAATTGTCGAAAACAAATCAGTCGTCTCATACAACTCAATCTTTGAAGCCCAAACCTTAACTTACTTGCGGCTAATGAACTTGCGATTAGGCATTGTGATCAACTTTGGCGAAAAATTTGTCAAAAGAGGCATCCACCGCGTGGTAAATGGTCTTTAACCCTTTACTCCTTTTGCCTCTTTGCACCTTTGCGTCAAAACCGGAGTCATCATGAATGAACAACCACTTGTCGGAGTGATTATGGGCAGTACGTCGGATTGGGAGACGATGCGGCATGCAGTGGAGACGTTGGCGGAGTTTGGCGTGCCGCACGAGGCAAAGGTGGTCTCGGCGCACCGCACGCCGGAGCTGATGGCTGAATATGCTCAAAGCGCCGAATCGCGCGGCTTGCAGGTGATCATTGCTGGGGCGGGTGGGGCAGCCCATTTGCCGGGCATGGTGGCAGCGCAGACGGTACTGCCGGTGCTGGGCGTGCCGGTGCAGAGCCGCGCTCTTAATGGCCTCGATTCGCTGCTTTCTATTGTGCAGATGCCCGGCGGCATCCCTGTGGGCACGTTGGCGATTGGCAAATCCGGGGCCAAAAATGCAGCCCTGCTAGCGATTGCCATCGTTGGCAACCAATATCCTGAATTTCGCCAAAAGCTGCACGATTTCCGACAGGCGCAAACGAGTAAGGTGCTAAGTGATACGCTGCCACCCGAATAACAAAAATTCTACATTCCTTTGTTCCGTAATAGCAAAATCACCCATTGGCGCGACCTGCCGTCTGCGTTAAAGTTCGGGCGATTTCAACAACTCACTGAACAAGGCAGGAAAATTAATGTTTCTCAACATCGTTATCATCATTGCCAGCATTGTGGCGCTGGCGTATGGGGCCACATTCATTGTGGACTCGGCAGCGCGGATGGCCCGCCATTTTGGCGTCTCGGAGCTAATCATTGGGCTCACGATTGTGGCGGTGGGTACCTCTGCCCCGGAATTTGCGGTGACGATTAAAGCGGCCGTTTCTGGCCAGGCGGACATCTCCGTGAGTAATATCGTCGGTTCCAACATCTTCAATCTGGGTTTCATTTTGGGTGGTGTGGTTGCCGTGCGGGCCATCACCACCACGCCCAAAATCGTGTATCGCGACGGTGGGATGTTGGCCGGGGCGACACTGGTTTTGCTCTTTTTCATGCGCGATTTACAGCTGCAACCGTGGGAAGGCGGCGTTTTGCTGGTGCTGCTGTTTGCCTACCTGCTCTACCTCTACACCCAGCGCGACGTCGATTTGGAAGAAATACCAGATGGCGATTTCCGCTGGCGTGATGTGCCACTGTTTGCCCTGGGCATTGGCATGGTGGTCATCGGGGGCGATTATTTGGTGGAGTCTGCCACCGCCGTGGCCCGGATACTGGGCATGTCCGATTGGGTCATTGGCGTCACGATTGTGGCGGCTGGTACCTCTGCGCCGGAGTTGGCAACTTCGCTGGTGGGGGTGCTGCGCGGTCACTCGGATATTTCCATCGGCAATCTTATTGGCAGCGATTTGTTTAACATGCTGGGCGTGCTGGGGCTGGCGGGCGTCATTCAATCCCAGCCGATGATTATTGATTCTGCTGGCTTTACGAGCCTGGCGGTGTTGAGCGGCATGGTGATTTTTGTGGTGATTTTGATGCGGGTGGGCTGGAAGCTCAACCGTTGGGAAGGCGTGATGCTGATTTTGATCAATTTGCTGCGCTGGATTTTTGATTTTGCATCGAAGTGACAACAACGAATAGGAGTAATTAACTAATTTTTTTTGCTCGTTCTGATTCATTGATTACTCAAATTCGTTGTTGTCCTTACTGGGAAATGGGTTTTTGATGGTTGAAATTATTCACAAAGAGCTGAGTTATGCGGTGCGCGGCGTGTTGTTTGACGTGCATAACCAGCTTGGGCCGTTGCTGCCGGAGAAGTTTTATCAGGAGGCGGTAGCGATTGGTTTGGAAGCCAACGGGCTCGCTTGCCAGACGGAGAAGCCTTTTACGGTGTACTATTGCGGGGTGGAAGTCGGTCGTTATTTTGTGGATGTGTGGGTGGAGGGGGGCCAGCTGCTTTTAGAGCTAAAGGTTGCGCCTGAAATTCTGCCTATTCACCAGGCACAGGCGATTTCTTACCTGAAGGTGACGGATGCAGATTTGGCGGTGGTGGTGAATTTTGGGGCTAGATCGTTGGAAGATATGCGGTTGCCGAATAGGGTGCGGGGAGAAACGGCCGTTCCTCATCTCCCAACTTCCCTTCCACCAGTCGCTGTTCCCTTCCCCGAATTGGCAACCGAGATCGTGAATTGCTTGCATCGCGTTCACCTGGCACTCGGCCCTGGCTTCCTCCATCAAGTGTATCGTCGGGCGACGATGGTTGAACTGCGTGAGCAAAGTATTGGTTTCAATTACATCAAAGAATCGCCGATTTACTATCAAGGTATTGAACTTGGCAAGCACGAAACCCGCCTCATTTTGGTCGAAGATAGCATTCTGGTTGCCGCTTTTGCTGTAAAAGATAATGACGAATCCTTAAAAGCACGGCTGCGCTCTCAACTGAGGCGGCACAACAAAGAGTTGGGCATTCTGGCAAATTTCTATGGGTCAAAGTTGGATATATCTTTAGTCAAGAGGGCAAGAACGAATTAGAGTAATCAACGAATGAAAAATTCGTTATTTACTCTAATTCGTTGTTGTCAATACAAAATGGGCAAACGACTTCATCAACCAATTCTCCCCCCAGCCACCATCGGCATACTCGGCAGTGGTCAGCTGGGGCGGATGCTGGCGCTGGCGGCACGGCCGTTTGGCTATCGCATCCACGTCTTTTCTCCAGAAGCCAATTCTCCCACCGGGCAGGTGGCCGACCGGGAATTTGTGGCGGCGTACGACGATTTAGACGCCGTGCAGGAGTTTGCCCGCAGCGTGGACGTGGTGACTTACGAATTTGAAAATGTGCCGCTGGCCACGGCCGAAGTGTGTGCGGCCATCGTGCCGCTGCGTCCCGGCGCACAGGCGCTGCGCGTGGCCCAAAATCGGCTGCGTGAAAAGACCTTTTTTGCGGAGAATGGTTTGCCGACGGTCCCTTTTGCCGCCGTTCACTCCTTGGCCGATTTGCAAAAAGGGTTGGCTGAAATTGGTTGCCCGGCGGTGCTAAAAACGGCCGTTTCCGGCTACGATGGCAAGGGGCAGGTCAAAATCGATCATCCCGACGAAGTTACCGCAGCGTGGCAGGCGGTGGGCGAAGTGGACTGCATTTTGGAAGGCTGGGTGGCATTTGAGAGGGAGGTTTCGATGGTGGCCGCGCGGGATGTGAACGGCCGTATTGCTCACTACAATCTCATCGAAAACAGCCACGCCAACCACATTTTGGATGTCTCCGTGGCCCCGGCCAACGTATCGCCGCAGGTACTGGCCCAGGCCGAAGCGATGGTAGAAACCGTACTGACTCAGCTGGAGGTTGTTGGGGTGCTGTGCGTCGAGTTTTTCTTGTGCGAAGATGATCAACTTCTGCTAAATGAAATCGCCCCGCGCCCGCACAACTCTGGCCATCTCACCATCGAGGCGTGCGTGACTAGCCAGTTTGAGCAGCAAATGCGCACCGTCTGCGGCCTGCCCGCGGGTGACACCAGCTACCTGCGCCCGGCGGCGATGGCCAACCTTTTGGGCGACTTGTGGGATTTTCGACGCAAAGGCGCAAAGGAACAAAGTAGCAAAGAGATTAAAAAATCTGCGCAATCTGTGAAATCTGTGGATATATCTTCCCCAGATTGGACGGCCGTTCTTACCCACCCCCACCTGAAACTGCATTTGTACGGCAAAGAATCCGCCCGCCCTGGCCGCAAAATGGGGCATCTCACCGCGCTGGCAGAAAGCGTGGTTGAGGCAGAAAAGATTGTTAGAGGAGCAAGAAGGAGATTGGAGACCAGAGATTAGAGATTGCGTCAACTACAATCTCTAATCTCCAATCTCCACTTTCCGAAGGAAAGAAATGGACAACCTCGATTTTCATGAAAACGACAAGTTTCACGACGAATGTGGCATTTTTGGTGTGTATGCGCCGGGGCGCGAGGTGGCGCGGCTGACCTTTTTTGGCCTGTATGCCCTGCAACACCGCGGGCAAGAAAGTGCCGGGATTGCCACCTGCGACGGCCGTTCCGCCTACAGCCACAAAGGGATGGGTCTCGTCTCGCAGGTGTTTACCGAAGAAAATTTACGGCCGTTGCAGGGCCATCTAGCCATCGGACAAAACCGGTACTCCACCACTGGCGGATCGCACATGCGCAACGTCCAGCCGTACCTGATCGAGACCATTTACGGTCCGTTGGGTGTGGCCCACAATGGTAACCTGACCAACGCCCTGCACCTGCGCCACCAGCTGCTCAAGCGCGGCGTTGGCCTTTCCTCCACCAGCGACAGCGAGGTAATTACCCAAATGCTCGCCGCCCCGGCCGAGGTGTGGAGTCCCGCCAACGGCAACGGCAAGGAAAACGATCGCTGGGTGGCCCGATTACGCGCCATGATGGGTGTGCTTGAAGGGGCGTATTCGCTGACGCTGCTCACCCGCGAAGCGGTTTATGCCGTGCGCGATCCGTTGGGATTACGGCCGTTGTGCCTGGGCCAGCTGGAAGGCGGTGGTTACGTCGTCGCCAGCGAATCGTGCGCCCTGCACACCATTGGCGCCCACTACCTGCGCGAGATAATGCCCGGCGAGATTTTGCGGCTGGACCACGAAGGCATCACTTCCTTCACCGGCGTCAAGTCGCAGCAGCGCGGCCTGTGCATCTTCGAATACGTCTACTTCGCCCGGCCCGATTCGGTATTCGAGGGGCAGGTCATCCACGAGGTGCGCCAGCGGCTGGGCCGCATCCTGGCTCGCGAAGCGCCCGCCGACGCCGATGTGGTCGTGGGGGTGCCGGATTCGGCCACGCCCGCCGCGATTGGCTTCAGCCTGGAATCTGGTCTCGCGTTTACCGAAGGGCTAACGAAAAATCGGTATATCGGCCGGACGTTTATCCAGCCGGACGATCAGCTGCGCAAAGAGGGCGTGCGCATCAAATACAATCCGCTGGAGGCCAACCTGAAGGGCAAGCGCGTCGTCCTCATCGACGATTCGATTGTGCGCGGCAACACGGCTGGCCCGCTGGTACAGCTCATCCGCGATGGGGGGGCCAAGGAGGTACACGTGCGCGTCTCCTCGCCGCCCGTGCGCCACCCTTGCTTCATGGGCATCGACATGGCCACGCGCAAAGACCTCATCGCCCACAAGCTAGACATCGAAGGCATCCGCCAGCGCATCGGCGCAGACAGCCTGGCCTACCTGAGTCACGAGGGCATGGTGGAAGCCGTGACTTCTGGTATTCGCCAGCAAACTGGCCACTGCACCGCCTGCTTCTCCGGCGAATATCCCATTAATATCCCCGAGTGGCTCTTTAGCGATGAGCGGGATCAGGAGAAATTGATTTTTGAGGATATGTGGGGATGATAATTGTGAATGGTGAATTACAAATGGTTAATAGTTAATTTTTGAGGTTGTTGAGGGCTTGTTCTGGGGTGAAAACAGCGATCTGGGCGTTCTGGAAATCGGCAATGTTTCGGGTGACAATAGCATCAAGATGCAATGACTTTGCGGCAGCAATTTGTAAATTGTCTTCAAAATCGCTGCTCGACATTGCAGTCGCCTGCCTAAGCTCATCTTGTCCAATAGAGACGATAGAGAAGGCATCCAAACAAGTTACGACGGCTTCCAAAGCGCCTTTGGCGTTTGTGTAACGGCGCGAGATGTAGAAAATATCAGTGACTGTTGTCGCTGAAATATAGCCGTGAATCTGTCCTAAATCATTGGCTTGCCAAAGGGTAAGCGCATTTTGATACCAGGGTTCACGAGCCAACAGGACGTCAAGAAGAACGTTTGTATCAAAAAGAATTTTCATCAGCTACCATGTTTTCTGAGGCGTTCTTCTTCAAGCCAGTGCTCTACTTCTTCATCTGTCGGCGGGGGCGCATCTGTATGCTTGCGCAACAAACCTAGCGCCCGATCCAGGGTGTTTTTAGGGGCGGGCTTAGGCTGATATTCTTCAGTTAAATCTCTGAGAATGTCTTGCACAAGTTTAAGCCGTTGGGCATTGGGCCACGTTTGCACGGTTTCAACTATTTTTTCGTGAGTTAATGGTTGTGTTGCCATAGGTTACATTATAACGATTCTGGCAAACTTTGGGGAAGAAATGGAAAGATTAAAAGTTTTGATAGTGGGCAGTGGCGGCAGGGAACATGCGCTGACATGGAAAATTGGTCAATCGTCGCGGGTGGCGGAGATTTTTGTGGCACCTGGGAATGCAGGCACGGCCGTTTCTGCCCAAAATATCCCTATCAAAGATAGCAACATCGACGAACTGCTCAACTTTGCCCAGGAAAAGCAGATTGATTTGACGGTGGTTGGCCCTGAAGTGCCGCTGGCCTTGGGAATTGTCGATGCGTTTCAGGCCGTGGGGCTGAAAATTTTTGGTCCGACGCAGGCGGCGGCACAGCTCGAAGCGTCGAAGGCGTTTGCTAAAGAGTTTATGCACAAGTTGGGGATTCCAACGGCCGTTTCCCACACCGTTACCAATTTTGAAGATGCCGTAGAGACGTTACATTGCAACGTCTCTACGAACGGCATCGTGGTCAAGGCCAGCGGCTTGGCGGCGGGCAAAGGCGTGGTCGTTTGCGACGACGCGGCCCAGGCTGAAGCCGCCCTGCGCGAGATGTTGGTAGACGGTGCGTTTGGCGCAGCCGGGTCCGAAGTGGTCATCGAAGAACGGCTGAGTGGGCCGGAGCTTTCCTTGTTGGTGCTGACCGATGGCCAAACGGCCGTTCCTCTCTCCCCCGCCCGTGACCACAAACGGGCCTATGATGATGATCAAGGCCCGAATACGGGTGGCATGGGGGCTTTTGCCCCGCCGCCCGATGTGGATAACGCGCTCATCGAACAAATCATGCAAACCATCGTCCAGCCGACGATTGACGGCATGGCCGCCTTGGGTACGCCATACGTCGGTGTGCTCTATGCTGGGCTCATGCTCACCACCGATGGCCCGAAAGTTATCGAGTTCAACTGCCGCTTTGGCGACCCGGAAACGCAGGTGGTTCTGCCCTTGCTGGAGAGCGATTTGGTGGAACTGATGCTGGCGTGTGTAAACGGCCGTCTCACCCCCGACATGGTTCAAATTCATCCCGGCGCCTGCGCCACCGTCGTGATGGCTGCACCCGGCTACCCGGCCAGCTATCCCAAAGGGCTGCCCATCACCGGACTGGACGCCTTACCGGAAGATGTGATGGTTTTCCATGCGGGAACGGCGCAAAAAGATGGCCAACTCGTCACCAACGGCGGTCGGGTGTTAGCCATGACGGCGCGGGGGGATGATTTGGGGACGGCCGTATCTCGCGCCTACGCGGGTGTGGAGCAGATTCATTTTGAAGATGCTCATTACAGAAAAGATATTGGGGGAGATTGGAGACTGGAGATTAGAGATTCCGCCCACTCTCCAATCTCTAATCTCCAATCTCCTTCCGCCTATGCGGCAGCGGGAGTAGATTTAGAGGCTGGGAATCGGGCGACGACGTTGATGAAAACGGCCGTGCACAGCACCTTTGGCCCGGAAGTGTTGTCTGGCGTGGGTAGCTTTGGTGGTTTATTTGACATAAGCAAAGCAAAGAGGATGGCCCAGCCAGTGCTGGTTGCCTCAACCGACGGCGTAGGCACCAAAACGATGGTGGCTGCGGCCATGAACCGCTGGGATACGATTGGCCATGACATCGTTAACCATTGCATCAACGACATTTTGGTGCAGGGTGCCAAGCCGCTCTTTTTCCTCGATTACGTCGCGTCGTCCAAGCTAAATCCAGAGCAAATTGCCGAGGTCGTCGGTGGCATTGCCGCTGCCTGTCGTGAAGCGGGCGTGGCGCTGCTCGGCGGCGAAACGGCCGAAATGCCCGGCGTGTACCAACCAGGTGAGCTGGATTTTGTGGGCACGGTTGTGGGGCTGGTGGATCGCGCCAAGATCATCGACGGCACGCGCATCGCGGCGGGCGATGCGATTTTGGGTTTGCCCAGCAGTGGGCTGCACACCAACGGCTTTTCGCTGGCACGGCGGGCGCTGGCCAATTTGGACTGGACGGCCGTTCACCCCCAGCTCAACGACACCGTTGGCAACACCCTGCTCACACCCCACCGCAGCTACCTGAGCGATTTCCAGGCATTGCAAGCTGCCGGGGTAGATATTCGTGGCCTGGCGCACATCACTGGCGGTGGCCTGGTGGACAATCCGCCGCGCATTTTCCCGGCGGGGCTAGGCGCAAAAATTAAGCGTGGCAGCTGGTCGGTCCCGCCAATTTTCCAACTCATCCAGCAGCAGGGCCACATCAGCGATGCGGAGATGGCCCATGTGTTTAACCTGGGGCTGGGCATGCTGGTAATTGTGCCGCGTGCGCAAGTGGCGTTGGCAATGACGGCCGTTCCCCAAGCCCATCTCGTTGGGGAAATGATGGCTGGTGTCGAAGGCGTCATTTTTGAAGAATAATACTCCACAGATTACACAGATTTCGCAGATTAGAACCAAAAATCTGTGTAATCTGCGAAATCTGTGGATGACTTTTAGGAGAAGAATGTGGCAGAACTCCCCCGATTAGTCATCCTGATTTCTGGGTCGGGCAGTAATTTGCAGGCGATTTTGGATGCGGTGGCGGATGGGCGGATTACGGCCGTTCCCGCCCTCGTCGTCTCCAATCGTAAGGAGGCATATGGGCTGGTGCGGGCCGAAGAGGCAGGCGTGCCCACGGCTTACTTTCCCTTCAAACCATACCGCGAGGCAGGCCAATCGCGTGAGGCGTATGATGCTGATTTGGCGGAACTGATACGGCCGTACTGCCCCGGTCTCATCATTTTGGCTGGCTGGATGCACATTCTCAGCGCCGCTTTCTTGAGCCAGTTTCCCAGCCAGGTCATCAATTTACATCCGGCATTGCCGGGACAGTTTGCCGGTACTCATGCTATCCAGCGCGCCTACGAAGCGTACCAGCGCGGCGAAATTCAGCATACTGGCTGCATGGTTCACCTCACCATTCCTGAGGTTGACGCTGGTCCGGTCATTGCCCAGGCCGAGGTGCCCATCTTGCCCAGCGACAGCGTGGCTGATTTGGAAGAACGAATGCACCAGGCCGAACATGAACTGTTGGTAACGGCCGTACAAACTGTTTTAGCCTCGCCTTAACAAGCCATTTTGCTGCTGTTCTAGCCCTGGGGGACTGTGCTATAATAGACTTTCACAATCCCAGTTATCGGATAAATTTTGTAATAAAAGTTGGAGAGTTACCTATGTCTGGACATTCCAAGTGGTCCACCATCAAGCATAAAAAGGCGGCAACGGATAAAAAGCGCGGCAAGATTTTTACCCAGTTGACCAAAGAATTAACAATTGCCGCACGGGAAGGCGGCGGCGATCCGAATTTCAACACCCGGCTGGCGCTGGCCATTGATAAAGCCAAAGCCAATAACATGCCCAAAGACAACATCGAGCGAGCCGTTAAGCGCGGCACGGGCGAGTTGGAAGGCAGCGAACTGTTTGAGCTGATGTATGAAGCATACGCGCCCAACGGCATCGGCCTGCTGGTTGAAGTGGTTACCGACAACAAAAATCGGGCCATTGCCGATTTGCGCCATGCGTTGAGCAAAAATGGCGGCAATATGGCCGAAGGTGGTGCGGTTGCCTGGCAGTTTACCCGCAAAGGGTACATTGCTGTGGGTGGCAAGGTCGATCAGGATGAACTGTTCCTGGTGGCGGCTGACGCAGGTGCCGATGACATCCAATTTGGCGAAGTGGCCGAAGTGTACACTGAGCTAGAAAATTTCCAGGCCGTACGCGAAGCAATTAAAGAAGCGGGCATGACGGTTGAAGAAGCCAGCATGGTGTTTGAACCCAACAATCCCATCGAGCTGACTGAGTCCGATGCTTTGCAAGTAATGCGCGTGATTGAGGTCATTGAAGACCTGGACGACGTGCAGAGCGTCTACTCCACGCTGGAAATTAGCGACGAAGCCATCGCCGCGATGGAAGCCGCGTAATCAATTGTGAATTGTGAGTTATAGATTGTGAATGGTTAACGGCCGTTCACAATTCACCGTTCACAATTCACAATTTACATTCCTCATGCGTATTTTGGGCCTGGACCCCGGTACAGCCACCACCGGGTACGGCATTGTGGATGTGGAGGAGGGGGAATTTACGGCCGTTACCTACGGCGTCATCTCCACACCCGCCAAAACCCCTATGCCCCAGCGTTTGCAGCAAATCCAGCAAGAACTGCAACAATTGATTGAAGAGTATCAGCCCGACAGCGTGGGCATTGAAGAGGTCTTTTTTGGCCGGAACGTGACGACGGCGATCACCGTGGGGCAGGCACGCGGCGTGCTGCTGCTCACCATTGCCAACGCCGGGCTGCCCATCGGCGAATACTCACCGCCTAAAATCAAAGATGCGGTCACCGGCTATGGCAAAGCGGACAAAGCGCAGGTGCAGCTGATGGTGCGTAATTTACTCGATCTGGAGGAAACACCTCGCCCCGACGACGCCGCCGATGGTCTGGCAGTGGCCATCACCCATTACCATTACCAACGTTTTGAAAACCTATACGATTGAATCTGATAGTAATTGGGTAATTCGTCATTCAGTAATTACCCAATTGCCAATTACCCAATTACTCTTATGATAGCTTCTCTCAGCGGAACCATTTTGAAAATTGAAGAAAGTAGCCTGGTTGTAAACGTGGGCGGCGTGGGCGTACGTGCGTTTGTGCCCAAAACGGTGCTGGAAGATGTCGGCGGCGTGGGGCGTTCTGTCCGGCTGCACACACATCTCATCGTGCGGGAGCAGGAACTGTCGCTGTATGGCTTTGAAACAGAAGATGATTTGCAGCTGTTTGAAGTGCTGCTGGGCGTCAACGGCGTTGGTCCAAAGGTGGCTCTCTCCATTTTGGCGACGCTTAGCCCAGAATTGCTGAAAAGTGCCATTATGCGGGAGGAAACGGCCGTTCTCCAGCGTGTCCCCGGTATTGGCAAGAAAACGGCCGAACGGATCATGTTCCAGCTGCGCGATAAATTGGATTTGTCTCAGGTGAGTACGGCCGTTCCGCTTGTCAGCGATGTGGATGCGGATGTGATCGACTTCCTTACCGGGCTAGGATTCAGCATTGTGGAAGCACAATCGGCGCTGCAAAACATCCCCCGCGATATCAAATCTTTCGACGAGCGCGTGCAAATTGCGCTGCAACAGCTGGATCAGGGGTAATTATGAGCGATTTAGAACAAGAAATGTGGGACTTTTTGCATCGGCACATTCAGAGCATTTTTAGCAAGGATGTGGCCACCTACAAAGCAACCACGGCCGAAGATTTGTCGCTTTATGAGTGGTTTGTCACGCCACACCGGCAGGATGGGCTGGACTTTCACCTGTTCATGATTGATCACAGCTGGGCCGATACCACTGGCGATTTTCGCTACGATTTGTGGGAGCCGCGGGTGCAGATTTATGGCGAGGGTCAAGAAGTGATTATGGCCGTTGTCTCTTACACCTTCATGCTCTCCATTGCTACAGAAGCTGGTATGAAACATCGTACCCATAACGAAAGCCGCGTCTTGGTAAAAGATGCCAATGGCTGGCAGGTGGTACACGTCCACAAATCCCCTACCTGGCGCGCCCCTCACGACCCCAATTAGCGATATAGATTCCATTGCTACAAATAATCGCAGCGTTACAAACCGTGAGGGATTTGCTAAAATCAGACACGGTTTGCTCTCCATGCTTGCCTAAATCAAAAATCAACGATTGTTATGCTATTTTCAATTACAACAACCCATCAACCAGCAACCGATCTCGGTTATTTGTTGCACAAGCACCCTGATAAGTTGCAAACGTTCAAGCTGAGCTTTGGCAAAGCGCACGTTTTTTATCCTGAGGTGAGTGACAAACGGTGTACGGCTTCGCTTTTGTTGGATGTTGACCCAATCAAACTGTCTCGCGGCGGCAAAAATAGGCATGTAAGCTTTGCCTTGCAACCCTATGTGAACGATCGGCCGTATGTGGCGTCCTCATTTTTGAGTGTAGCGATTGCGCAGGTGTATGGTTCGGCATTAAACGGCCGTTGTAAAGACCAACCTCACCTTGTTGACCAGCCCTTACCCTTGGAAGCACACTTGTCTGCGGTGTCAGTTGATGGCGGCCCTGAGTTGGTCAGGCGTTTGTTTGATCCGCTTGGTTATGAAGTTGAGGTAACCCAAATCGAGCTAGATCCACATTTTCCAGAATGGGGACAAGGTCACCTTTACACCCTGACCCTCAAAAACCGTGTACCGTTGCAGGCATTGCTGAACCATCTTTACGTGCTTATTCCCGTGCTGGATGGGGATAAGCATTACTGGGTGGGGGAAGATGAAATTGACAAGCTCCTCAAACGCGGTGAAGATTGGCTAGATACCCATCCAGCACGCCAGGAGATTGTCAGCCGCTCGCTAAAGCATCGGCGACATTTGATGCAGCAGGCTCTGGCGCAGCTACTAGAGGAAGATGCAGAAGATAGCGAGGCTGAAGATGCCCCAGAAGAGCAAACAGAAACTACGCTGGGCTTGCACCAGTTGCGCTTGCAGACCGTTGCAGAAACGATCAAAGCAAGTGGTGCACAATCTGTGCTTGATCTGGGTTGTGGCGAGGGGAAATTGCTACGGTTACTTTTGCAAGAGCAGCAATTTAACCAGATTCTAGGGATGGATGTTTCGCATCGCAGCCTGCAAAATGCTCAGGAGCGTTTGCGCCTGGAGGAAATGCCTTCCAGACAACGTGAGCGTATTCGGTTGAAGCACGGCTCACTCATGTATCGGGATGAAGCGTTGAGCGGTTATGATGCGGCTGCGGTGGCTGAGGTAATTGAACATTTGGATGCGGATCGGCTGAAGGCTTTTGAAAAAGTCCTGTTCAAATATGCACGGCCCAAAATGATTGTGATCACGACACCCAACAGCGAATACAACGTCATATGGCCAGAATTATCAGCCGGTCAATTTCGTCATCCAGATCATCGCTTTGAATGGTCCCGTGCGGAGTTCCAAAATTGGGCCACGCAAATTGCCAGCGAAAATGGCTACAGCGTGCGCTTTGCAAATCTGGGACCAGAAGCTGCCGAGGTGGGTTCCCCATCACAAATGGGGGTATTTGAGCGATGAAGTTAAACATTCCTGAACTTGCCCTTGTTGTTCTCATTGGCCCATCCGGTTCAGGTAAATCCACCTTTGCCCGGCAGCATTTTTTGCCTACAGAAGTGTTGTCCTCTGACTATTTTCGTGGCTTGCTGGCGGATGATGAAAATGACCAGACGGTGACAAAAGATGCCTTTGAGGCGTTGAATTATATTGCAGGTAAACGGTTGGCAAACGGCCGTCTCACCGTCATAGATGCTACGAATGTGAAACCACAGGATCGAAAACAGTATGTCCAACTTGCCAGACAATACCATGTCTTGCCCGTGGCGATTGTTCTGGATTTGCCAGAATCGGTTTGCCAGACGCGTAACGAAGAGCGAGCGGACAGATCGTTTGGCAAGCACGTTATTCGAAACCAAATTCGAGAGATGCAGCGCTCCCTGCGCAAGCTCAAAAAAGAGGGTTTTCGCCGTATACACACCTTAAAATCAGTTGAGGAAGTAGCTGCGGCCGAAATTCAGCGCGAACCATTGTGGAACAATCGCCAAGATGAGCATGGCCCCTTCGACATCATTGGCGATATTCATGGCTGCGCCGATGAGTTGGAACTCTTGTTGGAAAAGCTGGGCTATGTTTGGGAAGAAATACCGGAAAAAAGTTTTTACACCTATTTTCGTCTCTACAAGCATCCTCAAGGACGTAAAGCGATTTTCCTGGGCGATTTGGTTGATCGTGGTCCCCGAATTTTGGATAGTTACCAGTTGGTACACCACATGGTTCAGGCGAACCAGGCACTGTGCGTGCCTGGAAACCATGACACAAAATTGATGCGGCATTTAAACGGCCGTAACGTTCAAATCAAGCATGGTCTCCAACAAACGTTGGATGAAATTCAGGCACTGCCAGATGTGAAAGCGTTCGAACAGGAGATGGCTGAATTCATCTTCTCGCTTGTCAGTCACTATGTTTTGGATGATGGCAAACTGGTTGTTGCGCACGCAGGCTTAAAAGAAGAGCTGCAAGGTCGGGCCTCGTCACGCGTGCGGGATTTTGCCCTGTACGGCGAGACAACTGGGGAGACCGACGAGTTTGGTTTGCCTATTCGTTACAACTGGGCACTTGAGTATCGGGGAGAAGCTGCGGTTGTCTACGGACACACGCCTGTGCCTCAGGCTGAGTGGCTAAACAATACAATTAACGTGGACACGGGCTGTGTTTTTGGTGGCGCGTTAACCGCCTTGCGCTACCCAGAACGCGAACTTGTTTCGATACCGGCACGCAAAGAATATGTCACGCCAGCACGGCCACTACAAAAAGTAGAGCCCGACACGCAACCAACTGCACAGCAGATCAGCGATGACGTGTTGGATTTGGCCGACGTGACAGGCAAGCGCATTGTCCAGACTCGGCTACGACGCAAAATCACTCTGGAAGCAGAAAACAGCACTGCTGCCCTCGAGGTGATGAGCCGATTTGCCGTTTCTCCCAAATGGCTCATCTATTTGCCACCGACGATGTCACCAACTGAAACAAGTCGCCAGCCGGACTTGCTGGAGCACCCCACGGAAGCTTTTAATTATTTCCGTAAAAATGGGGTAACTAAGCTGATTTGCCAGGAAAAACATATGGGGTCGCGGGCTGTGGTGATTGTGGGGCAAAGTGAAACGGCCGTTCAGCAGCGATTTGGCATTTCAGATGAGAGCATCGGGATTGTGTACACACGCACCGGACGCCGCTTTTTTGCGGATACGGCCGTTGAACAAGAATTCTTGCGCTATTTACAAGAAGCGCTCACCCAGGCGAATTTCTGGGAACAGATGGAAACCTCTTGGGTTTGCCTGGATTGCGAATTGATGCCCTGGTCAGAAAAGGCACAAGCCTTGCTCAAGGATCAGTATGCGGCCGTTGGTGCAGCGGCTCAAGCATCGCTGGCCGAAACCATTCATCAATTGAAGCAACTGTCTGAGCGTGGCATTGAGGCAGAGATGCTCAAAGTGCAGTTTGAGCAAAAAGCATCGCTCATTCAACAATATCGGCAGGCATACCGAAATTATTGCTGGCCTGTGCAAGGAGTAGCTGATTTGAAGCTGGCCCCATTCCACATTTTGGCGACAGAAGGCCAGGTGCATGTAGATAAAACCCATCGCTGGCACATGGAGACAATCAAGCAATTTGTGGTCAGCCAAACGGCCGATATTTTAATGAGCACAAATCACATGTACGTGGATTTGGATGACGTGGACAGTGAGGAAACGGCCGTAAACTGGTGGACCCAGCTCACAAGCCAGGGTGGCGAAGGCATGGTGATCAAACCCTTAGACTTCATTGCGTTTGGTGGCAAAGGGTTGGTTCAACCAGCCATAAAATGTCGCGGACGCGAATACCTGCGCATTATTTACGGGCCCGAATATACCTTGCCCGACTACTTACAGCAGCTGAAAAATCGGAACGTGAGCGGGAAGCGGTCAATGGCTTTGCGCGAGTTTGCACTGGGGGTCGAAGCCTTGGAACGTTTTGTAAAGCGTGAGCCGCTTCGTCGAATGCACGAGTGTGTTTTTGGAGTCCTGGCCCTGGAAAGTGAGCCAATTGACCCCCGTTTGTGAGGAAATAGTTATCTGTAAGTCGGTAATCAGTAATCAGTTGAGGCATTGCTTAACTGATTACTGATTTACTGAACACTGCTTACCGTCTAAGCGGCTCGCGCCCGCTGCCAGGGCCATGTGCCCACCGTCAGGTCGCGGCGCTGGAAGAAGAAGAGCGCCAGGGCAAAACTAACCAGCCCAACCCCCAGCAAGACCAACATATCACCCGCTGCCTGGCCTTTCATGACGGCCGTTCCCGACGCATCCAAATAGGTGAACAGGAAGAGTGGCTCGAATGGTTCTAGGACATCGGTAGACGCCGCCAGATTGCTGCCGAAGTAGCTCACCACCAAAACGGCGGCGGCAATCATCGAGGCAAAGCGGCGGTTGGCGCAAAAGGCCGCCAGGAACATGCCCAGCATCCCCATAGCAAAGACCAACGGCCAGCTCATCATGACAGTCTTAAACATGTCCATGCCCACCATTTCCGTCTCGATTTGGTTTTGAATGCCCAGAAAGACCCCTGTGGAAACCAGTGACACCACCAAAAAGATGATGATCGAGGAAATCGCAAACGCAAGTGCCTTGGCGGTCACAATTTGCCAGCGGGGCAAAGGAAGGGTGACGATCATTTCGAGACGGCCGTCTTCCTCTTCACCAGCCAGCGTGCCCGTTCCATTGATAATGCCGTAAATCGAGGCCACCAGCGGCATAAAAATCACTAAAATCGAGCCAACCCAGTCTGGAAAAGTCCCTAAACTCATGCCCATGGCCTTGTAAATTTCCAGGTCGGCAAATCCAGCCATCTGGTCCGCTACGGAGGGGTAGATGGCGATGTACACCAGCGGGAAAAAGCACAGGCCCAGGCCCCAGCCAATGATGGCGCTGCGCCGAAAAACAATTTCTTGCCACAGTAACCTAAGCATGATTTCCTCCATTCCCCTTGCCGTAGTAGGTCAGGAAGATATCTTCCAGACTCACGTTAATTGTTTCAATATGCTGAATGTTGTTCTCTGCCGCCACGACCAATACCTGGGGCAGATTGTCTTGCACTTCAAGCACTACATCGCGCTCACTGCGGCTCAACTCCGTTACGCCCGCAAATTGGAACGCTTCGGTGGGCGGTAACACCGCAAAGCCCAGGCTCAGGCGCGTCACGTGCTGGGCCACCATCTCCTCTACGCGCTGTGTGGTCACCAACTGCCCATCGCGGATGATGCCCACGCGGTCGGCCACGGCTTGCACTTCGGGCAAAATGTGGGAGGAGAAAAAGATGGTACGGCCGTCTGCCTTTGCCTCGCGCACCATTTCCAGCACGGTTTGCTGCACCAATGGGTCTAGACCGCCCGTAGGTTCGTCCAAAATCAACAAATCGGGGCGGTTCATGAACGCTGCCACAATGCCTACTTTTTGCTTGTTGCCACGAGAAAAGTTGCCGATTTTGCGGCTGGTGTCCAAATCGAGCCGTTCTGCCAGCTCTTGCCAGTACCCTTTGCTGCCGTTTTGGTCGCGCAAATATTCATACATCTTGAAGAACTGGCTGGCCTTCATATTTTTGTACAGCGCCAACTCACCAGGCAGATAGCCGATCCGCTTACGAATTTCGACGCCTTGTGTCTGGCAGTCTAGCCCAAAAATGGTGGCCTTGCCCGACGTCGGGCGAATGATGTCTAGCAGCACCCGCTGGGTAGTGGTTTTGCCTGCCCCGTTCGGCCCGAGGAAGCCAAACACCTCGCCCTGCTCGACGGTCAAATCCACGTCGATGATGCCGCGATGACGGCCGTAATAAACCGTCAGACCGCTCGTTTTAATCAGATGTTTACTCATAGTTTTTCTCCATGCACCTCGTTTGGGCGCACAAATGGCGAGCTGGTGGTTGCCCAATTGCCCTGCGCTGCTCGCGGAATAGACAAAGAA
Organism: Ardenticatenaceae bacterium; assembly: GCA_020634435.1. Classification (GTDB taxonomy): domain Bacteria; phylum Chloroflexota; class Anaerolineae; order Promineifilales; family Promineifilaceae; genus Leptofilum. Next base: position 127,845 of record JACKBS010000006.1, read on the forward strand.
AAGCCAATCTCAGGTTCAGTTACCTTTTCTCTAGCTACGAAGCGAGTTGGGTGATGGGGGATCAGTTTTTTTGGCGTGATTCCAGCCAGCGTTGGGTGAGTTTGGGTAGTTCCTCTTCCAAAAAAGCGTACAAATCGTGCATTTCCTGTAGTCGTTCCCGGCGCTCAGAGTCATCTTCGGGCAATAGATTCAAGCCTCGCACCGCCATCAGCTTCATTTCGGTGGTCTGGTTGTTTTTTGCTTCCCAACCCTGCACCCAGGCGTTTTCGCTGATGCGGTAATAATCCTTGCGCTCACCGGGAAAACTTACTTTGCTCACCAAACCAATGTACATGAGCATCCGGCTAGTCGTGCTGATCGAACTTTTGCTCACCTGCAACACCTCTACCAATTCGTCCATCGTCTGGTGGGGTGGGTCGCAAACGAGCAGCCAGCCCAGCATGCGCCCGGCGGTGCGGGCCAGGCCAAATTGCTCAAAGTACAGGCCAAAATCTTCGACGTAATGCAACAGTTGTTCGTCTGGATTACTCAAAAAGCGTGCCTCTTATGCGTGATCGTGTATGTCATTCCCGCGAATGCTGCACTGTTGAAAAGATGGTAAGAACGGCGATAATGATGATATGGCTAAGAAAAATCGGCGTGAAAGCCAGTTTGTGACCTTTGCTCGCATGGCCCACAACCTGGCACAAAAAGAATTTGCTCCTTATTCCCATCCCAAAAGCCCGCGCAAGTATACGCAGCCGCAGTTGGTTACCTGCATTTTGTTGATGCATCGGCTGAGATTGAGTTATCGGGATATGGAAGAGTGGCTGCTGGCTAGTGATGCGGTGGTCAAGGAACTGGGACTCAAGGATGTGCCCACGTACTCGGCACTGGCGCGGGCAGCGGCTCGATTGTTGACGCTGGCCCAGATCGATCGCATGAATGTCAGCTTGTTGACAGAGTTGGGCATTGAGGAGGAAGCAGTCGCGATTGACGCGACTGGGTTTCAGCTGACTCAAGCCAGTGATTACTATATCAACCGACGCGGCTGGAAGATCACCCAATATTGGAAAGGATTCTATGGGGTTGGTCTGAACACCCTGTTCATTTTGGGACGGAGTCAATCGTATGGGCCGGGGCATGATGGTAGTAAATTGGAAACGATGCGGCGTGCGGTACGGCCGTTTATGCGTTCTGGTCAATGGGTTTTGTTGGCTGATGGTGGCTTTGATGTGAAGTCGGTACGACCTGATGACCTCATACCGCCCCGTCGCACGGGTCCGAAGCGGTCGATTGCCTCGCCCTTGCGCCAAGCACGCGCTGACTTGGTTGCCGTAGCCCGACTGGATGGACTCTTTGGGCAGCGCTGGAAGGTCGAAACCGTCATCTCGGTCATCAAACGCAAGTTTGGTGACGCCATTCGGGCACGCAAATACTATCTGCAACGGCGTGAGCCAGCGATTAAGATGTTGGTTTACAATCTGCATCATTAATTTTGCTTTAGATCAGTTAATCCCGTAAGCATCTTTTGCTTTGTTTTGGATGTTTTCAACAGAGCAGCCTACGCGGGTATGACACTACTTTTGGTAAGGCGTATTTGAAAAGAATGACTAAATACTAGTAAATTCTGTTTGTTCAGTCAATACCGAACAAACAGAATTTTGTCATATTCGGTGCATGACAAAACTCATTTTCGCCGGATTTTCCCGGAAAGCGCTCTGATGCAAATACTCCAAATTAGAGTTTCCGGGAAAATGTGATCAGCTTAAGCTAAGGGAACTGAAGCCTTTGCGTTTTTTGCGTCTGTGGGGGGTAAGCAGCTTGTTGCGCTTTACCTGCTGCTCGACTTGGGAGATGAGGTGTGAGTTGGCGGCGATGAGGATGGTGCCGCCGGGGGCCAACTGTTCGGCCAGTAAATTGAGGCGGGTGGCAGCCAGCTTGGGGCCTTCGCTGTCCCGCAGTGAGTGGAGGATGAGGTTGGCGGGAGCATCCAGCAGCGGCAGTCCGATTTGGTGATGGCTGTGAATGCGTTCAGCCGGACAGCCGTTTTGCTGCAAGTTGTAAACGGCCGTTTGCAGCGCCAGCAAATCCCGGTCTACCAGGGTGATTTGTTGGGGGTGGAGAGAGAGCCAGGCGGCAACGGCCGTATGTCCCTGACCTGGATTCACGACCAGCAAATGCTCGATTGGCTCACTTGGAAGCTCGTTAAGCATGTTGAACAGGAGCCGTGTGGTGAAGCCGAGCGTGTCAAATTCGGGTAAGCCAACGGCCGTTTGCACCACAAATTTCAGCTTTTTGTACTCCACAGCCACCTTGTCCCGCCAAAACAGACCACTGGCAAAAGCCGCTTGCGGTTCATCATTAGTTGGGGCGGTGAAGTGGTAGTGGAAGACGGCGTGGTTGGCGGTGGCTTCTTGCAGGGTCACGGTGCAATCCGGCATTTCGGCCAGCGTTTGTTCCACTAGCGGCACCAGCGGCGTAACGACGACGATGGCTGCGTGACCGGTGGGGGTGAGAAACGGCCGTACGCCACGCACCAGATGGGCAATCACGTCCTCGCCCGCCTTGCCAGGAACGTTGGAGAGAATAAGGTCAAATTCCCGTTCAGTAACCGCATCGTAGCCCAGGCTGCCGTAAATTGAAACGTTATGTAAATTATTCAGTTCGGCATTTTGTTGGGCAAAATTCACTGCCAGCGCGTCGCGATCCACCAGATGAACGGTGCGGCGCTTGTCCAGTTTAGCCAGCGTCAGCCCCAGTGGGCCGTAGCCGCAGCCCACATCCAGCACGCGCCGCATGTCGGCCAGGGGCAGCTGGTCCAGCGTGCGCAGTAAAAAGCGGGTGCCCGCATCCACCTCGTAGCTGCTAAACAGCTCCTGCGAGACGCGAAACCGGAGTGTTTTGTCAGCGTGCTTGAAGGTGAGCGTTTTTTTGAAGTAAGCGTCAATCATGAGTAATTAGGTAATTGAGGAATTGGGTAATTGGGTTGGTGGGCAAATTACCCAATTACTGAATTACTCAATTACTTCCTAAAAATGTCCGCACCTGGGCCACATCGGCCGCGATTTGTGCTTTGAGCGCATCCAGACCAGCAAATTTCATTTCGGGGCGGATGCGGTCGATGAATTCCAGGCGAAGGGTACGGCCGTAAATGTCTGCATCAAAATTGAGCAGATGGGCTTCTACGGTGACGGCGCTGCCATTAACCGTGGGTCGCACGCCAACGTTGGTGGCGGCCAGATGGCGCTCCTCGCCCAGCCAGGCGTAGGTGGCGTAGACGCCATTGGCGGGCAGCAGCTGCTCGTCCCAAAAATCAACGTTGGCGGTGGGGAAGCCAATCGTGCGCCCCATCTTTTTGCCTTCGACGATGGTGCCGCTGACGCAATACGGCCGTCCTAAACAACCATTCACCTCAGCCATATCCCCTTCCAGCAAGCTGCGCCGGATGCGGCTGCTGCTGACCCGTTCGCCCTGAAACAGCACCATCGCCTCCACCTGCTGCACGATGTAACCCCGTTCTTCGCCGAGCTGGCGCAGCGTGGGGATGTCACCCTCACGATTGTAGCCCAGGGCAAAATTGCCGCCCCACAGCTGGCGCATGTCCAGATAGCGGCACAGATCGTCCACAAAGGTGGCAGCGCGGGTTTGTCGGACGGCATCGTTGAAGGGATGGGTGATGATGAGGTCGATGCCCAGGCTGGACAGCAGCTCGACCCGCTGGTCGAGCGTGCCCAGGTAGTAGGGTTCCGTCATTTTTTGAATGACGCGCTTGGGGTGGGGGAAAAAGGTGAGAACGGCCGTTCGCGCCCCTATCGCTTTGGCCTCGGAAATCATGGCTTGCAGCACCGCCTGGTGCCCCAAATGCACGCCATCAAACGAGCCAACGGCCACAAAAGTGGGCACGCGCTCGGTTACATCAGAGAGTTGTTCAACACGGGTTGCAGTATGAGTCATAGAGGAGAATTGTATCAAAATGATCAGAGGACGGCAGGAAACATTTTGTGCGCGCGCCACTGGTCACCCTCAGCGGTGATTACTCCCAAAAACAGGCCATCTGGCCCGTAGGCACGTACCAGTTCGGCGGATGGCTCTCCGGCTCGCGGAATAGGTTTGCCTTGCAGGATGTCGGCAGCGGCCGTTTCTGGCAAATCGAGGCGGGGCAGATGGCGTACGGCCGTATCCGGTGCCAATAAATAATCGGTAATGTTTTCTGGCGTGAGGTCGTTGAGGGGAACGGCCGTTTCGATGCCAAAATCCCCCACAGACAACCGCCGCAGCGCGCTCAGGTGGCCGCCGCAGCCCAGCGCCTCACCCAAATCATGCCCCAGCGAGCGGATGTAGGTGCCTGACGAGCAGTCAATTCGCAAAGAAAGGTAAGGCGGTTCCCAATGGAGCAAGGTAAGTTCGTGGATGGTGACGGGGCGATACGGCCGTTCCACTTCCGTTTTGCCCTGCCGCGCCAGTTTGTACAGCGGCTGGCCATCTTTTTTGATGGCCGAGTAAATTGGCGGCTGCTGCAAAATATCGCCGCGAAATGGTTCCAGGGCTGCTTCGATTTGGGGAAGGGTGATGTGGTGAAACGGCCGTTCCTCAAGCACCTCACCTTCAGCATCGTAGGTGGCCGTGGTTTGGCCCAGGCGCACGGTGGTTTCATACACCTTGTCGTGCCCCACCAGATACTCGATCAGGCGTGCGGCCCGACCAAGTGCCAGCAGCAGCACGCCCGTGGCTAGCGGATCTAACGTGCCCGCATGTCCCACGCGGCGCAGCCCGGCTACCCGCCGAATGCGGCCCACCACGTCATGCGAGGTCATCCCCAGCGGTTTGTCCACGCACAATATGCCGCTTAAGTCACTCATCGTTGGTTTCATGGAAAGAGAGTTGGAACACAGAGCTGCACAGAGAAAAACGGAGTTTCACAGAGAGGATAATTAAATCTGCGAATCTGTGGATTAATCCTCAGAGAAGCTGGCTTGCTGCTGGCGAATGGTTTCCTTGCTCATCGCCACAACCAGTGCTTCGGCTTTGTCCAACGGGCCATCTAGCGAGCAACCGGCCGCCAACGGATGACCGCCACCGCCTAAATTCAAGGCTAGCTCAGAGACGCTGTACGGCGGATTGCAGCGGAAGCCCACGCGCACTGTGCCGTCGTTCATTTCCAGCAAGACGGCGCTGATGGCCGCCTGGGTCACGTTACCCAAAAAGTTGACCAACCCGCCTGTGCTTGTGTTGTTGTAGCCAATGGCCTCGCGCTGTGTGTTGTTGATCTTGGTCCAGATGAGCCCATCTTCCAGCCGCATGTTGTTGAGGCCAATTTGCCACAGCTGGGCGGTGGAGAACGGTTTGAGGCTGAGCCCCTGCATGTTGATTAGCGGGAGATCGGCCCCGGCATCCACCAGTTCGCTGGCAATGCGCAGCGTTTTGGCAGTTACTCCCACCGTGCGGAAGCCCAACGTGTCGGTGACCACGCCGGTGAGCAGGCACATGGCCAGGTCCGTGGTGATGGTGAGGCCGATGTGCTTAAACAGGTCGTACAAAATTTCGGTGGCCGAGACGGCTTCGGGCACCACGTGCTGGATGTCGCCAAAATAGGTGTTGGTAACGTGATGATCGATGTTGATGATGGTCGGCACGGTATCGGGCAAATTGGCAAAGCTCTGGCCCATGCGTGTTTCGTCGCCGCAGTCCACAGCGATCAATAGATCGTAGTCCGTGGAGCGGTTTTCGTTGGGTGGCTGAACCTGGTCTGCCAACGGCAGGTAGCTGAAGCGCTCTGGCAGAGGATCATCGCAGAGGAGGGTGGCGTGTTTGCCCATTTGCCGGAGGGCAACGCCAACGGCCGTAATCGACCCCACGGCATCACCATCCGGCCCAATGTGGGTAATGACCAATATGTTATTTGCCTGCTGAACGGCCGTTAAAATTGCTTGTTCTGTCGGGTGCAATAGAAATCCTTTTGCCGTTATTCAGGCTTGTCTTCCTCAGCAGGCGGAATGTCCAGGCTGTTCAGAATCGATTCCACTTCCTGAAAATGAGCCAGCGTGGCATCCCAATGAAAGTGAAGCTGAGGCACCTTGCGCAGGCGGATTCGGCTGGCCAGTTCGCGCCGTAAGAAGCCCTCGGCGCTGTTCAGGGCGGCCATCACGTCCGGCTGGCGTGATTCATCGCCCAAAGCACTGACGTATATGTCGGCATGTTCCAGCTCACGGTCGATGGTGACCTCAGTGACGGTAACGCCGTGCAGGCGTGGGTCGCTCAGTTCGCGCAAAAAAAGCTCACTGAGCACCAGCCGCAGCTGTTCGGCCGTTCTCTGTTGTCTGATTTTACTCATTTGAATTAACTACTTTGTCTCGCGGAGGGAAGATTAAGATTGTTCTACCCGCTCGGTGACGTAAAACTCAATGATGTCGCCCGGTTGGTAATCGTTCCAACCGTCCAGGCTGACACCAAATTCAAAGCCGGTGCGTACTTCGCGCACGTTATCGGCATGGTGCTTCAAGCTGCCAACCCGACCATCGAACAGCAGTTTGTTTTGGCGGACGAGACGGGCCTTGGCATTGCGGCGGGCTTCACCGGTACGCATATAGGAACCGGCAATAGAGCCCACGCTGCGAATGTGGAACACTTCGCGGACCTCGGCCCGACCAATGACACGGTCGGTGTACACGGGTGCCAGCATACCGCGCATCGCTTTTTCCACATCCTCAAACAGCTTGTAGATGATGCTGTAGGTGTTGATCTGCACCCGTTCGCTGTTGGCCGCGTTGCGGGCGATGGGATCGGCGTCCACATTAAAGCCCAGGATGACAGCGTCGGAAGCGGAGGCCAGCATCACGTCGAATTCGGTGATGTTGCCAGTGCTGGCCAGCAAAATGTCCAGGGTCACTTCTTCGTTGTTGATGTTGATCTTCTTCAAGCTGTTGACGATGGGTTCCAGTGACCCTTGCACGTCGGCCTTGACGATGAGGTTCAGCGTTTTGCTTTCGCCTTCTTGCAGCCGGTTGAAGAAATCTTCCAGGCTCACTTTGCGCCCGGCTGTAGCGACGCCCGAGCGATTTTGCTCCTGCATATCGGCCACAATTTTGCGCGCATCTTTTTCTGACTTAACCACAACAAACTGGTCGCCCGCCTGGGGCATGCCGTTGAGGCCAGCTACAGATACCGGGGTAGATGGCCCCGCCGATTTGACGTTTTTGCCGAGGAAGTCGAACATGGCTTTGATACGGCCGTAATGTTCGCCAATCAGCAAAGTATCACCATGTTTCAGGGTACCGTTTTGCACCAGCAAGGTCGCCATAATGCCCCGGCCACGCTCTACGCGGGCTTCCAAAACGGTGCCCGTCGCCGAAGCATTTGGATTGGCGCGTGGTTTGATGTCATCGGCTACCAGCAGAATGCCTTCTAGCAAATCGTCGATGCCCAGCTTTTGCTTGGCCGAAACGGGCACTACCATCGTATCGCCATCCCACTCATCGGGAACCAGCCCAATCTCGCTGAGCTGCTGGAAGACTTTGTTGGGATTCGCCGCTGGCAGGTCAATTTTGTTCATCGCCACGATAATCGGTACGTGGGCGGCGCGAGCATGATCGGCCGCTTCTTTGGTTTGGGGCATCACACCATCGTCGGCGGCCACCACCAGAATGGCGATGTCTGTGGCCTGTGCGCCGCGGGCACGCATAGAGGTGAATGCCTCATGGCCCGGCGTATCTAAGAAGGTGATCAGTTGGCCGTTCTTTTGTGCCTGGTAAGCGCCGATGTGCTGGGTAATGCCACCCGCCTCGCCTTCCTGCACGCGTGCTTCACGGATGACGTCTAACAAGGAGGTTTTGCCATGATCGACGTGGCCCAGCATGGTGATGACCGGCGGCCGGGGTTGGAGATCGGTTTCTTTTTCGTTGGCCAGCACCTGACGCCACTTGGGCTGCTCGGTGATGTCCACCGCTTCTTCGTCGGCCTCTTGCTGGCTTTCGGAGATGACTTCGTAGCCCATTTCTTCGGCAACGATAGCGGCCGTATCAAAGTCGATCTCCTGGTTGATGTTGGCCATGATGCCGTTGTTCATCAACTCTTTGATCACGTTAATGGGGCTGACGCCCATCAGTTCAGACAGTTCGCGAACTGAGATAAAGTTTGGTAGTTGTATTGGTGCTTTTGTCGTCGTCATGTTTCACCCTTCCTCGTACAAAAACTGCTCCACAGTCTCTTGTTAGTTAGTGCGGTTCGTTAACCGCAGGCCGCTGTGCGGCGATAGCTGCCAGGTCTGCCTCGCTGATGGTGGTTTTGAGGGCCTGGTTGAGTAAACGGCCGTTCGCTAACACCTTGTCCCAGCAGGCAGCTTGATCACACAGGTAGGCCCCACGGCCGTTTTGTTTCCCGGTGGGATCCACCACCACAGGCCCTTCTGGTGTGCGTACCAGCCGCGTCAACTGCCGTTTGTCGCGCTTTTCGCGGCAGACAAAGCAGGTGCGCTGGGGCACATGTTTGGGTCGTAATGGCTGCTTTTTCTTACTCATCTTGTTGTAAAAACGATTATCTACAAAAATCACCAAGCCACGAAGGGGGCCAAAACGGCCGTTTCCTGCGTGGCTTGGAAGCAAAAATTGTTCAAGAACAGTGTGTGAGCACAGCCGTTGCGGCCAACCGCTGCGCTTTGCTAATGTTTACATCACTGTCTCCAGTAATCTTTCATCAGGATTCTTGCCGCTGCCAGACGGTCTTTTGCAGAACGGCCGTTTGGCGAACGGTAATTGAATTACTGGTCTAGAAATCATCGACGTCGTACTCTTCCCATTCAGGACGACGACGGCTGCCCTTGCGCTTCCGCTTGACGACCACCTCACCGGTTTCCTCATCCAGCACCAACTGCTTGCCTTTGCGGCTGCGGCGACGATCTTCCTCGGTTTCCACTTCCGGCGTCGCCGTAGGACGGGCGATAACTACAGCCGGTTTGGGTTCCTGTTTCTTCTTCGGCGGCGCTTTCACTGTCGGCGTCTCGATGAGCGATTGCGACAGGTCGTCGATAACGGGTTCCAGTGCTTCCTCTTCAGTTTCGGATTCTTCCTCGGCAACGGCCGTTGGCTCTGCCTCAACAACTTCCTCCACCTCAGCTACCACTTCTAGCTCTTCTTCGGCTTCCGGTTCAAGCTCCGCTTCTTCTACCGCTTCCTCGGCTTCAGCTTCTTCAACCTCAGCTTCCAGTTCGGCTTCGGTAGCTTCCGCTTCGGTTTCTTCAGCAGCCAGTTCAGCTTCGGGTTCTTCTTCAACCTCTTCCCAGCCGTCGTAATTGGCCAGATGCTCTTGAACCACTTCCAAAGCCTTTTCACCCAGCCCCTTAATGTTCATGAAGGCGTCTTCACCCATGGAAAGCGTCATCATCAGGGCACCAACGGTTTCAATTTCGGCATCCAGCAGCAAGTTGTGGATACGTCCAGGCAGGTCCAGCTCTTCCAGATCCAACTGCCATGCCTGGTCGGGAATGGCTTTGCGCGCTTCGGCGCGAACCTTGCGTTCGACCTCGAAGGCTGCCGCGCGGGAAGCAATAATTTTGCCTTCCACACCACCCACCAGTCGGTCCAGATTGTAGTAATCTTCCGAGGTGATGGGGCGGCCAGCTTCTTTCTTGGCCAACACTTGTTTGACGGCTTCAATGAGCTTTTCATTACCAACCACCGCTTTGTCGGCGGCGGGATTGTCCAGGTTGTTCAAGGATTCGCTCGCGGCTTCGGTCAGGCTCTTGATGTCGATGCGCCAGCCGGTGAGCTTGGCGGCCAGACGGGCATTTTGCCCTTCGCGGCCAATTGCCAGCGACAGCTGATCATCGGGAACTATGACAACGGCCGTTTTGCCATCCTCAAAGCTCTCTTCCAAAAAGACGTGCGACACGCGCGCGGGGCTGAGGGCTTTGGCAATAAACGTCTGCTGGTTGGAATCCCATTCGATGACGTCGATCTTCTCATCGTTCAGCTCGCGCACGATGCTTTGGATACGCACACCGCGCATACCTACGCAAGCGCCCACCGGGTCTACCCCAGGTTGCAGAGCCAGCACGGCGACTTTTGAACGTTGGCCGGCTTCGCGGGCGATGCTCTTGATTTCTACCTGGCCGTTGTAAATTTCCGGTACTTCCAGCTCTAACAAGCGGCGCAGCAAATTGCGATGGTTTCGGCTAACAAAAATTTGTGGCCCACGATTGGTGCGGCGTACTTCCAGCACGTACACCCGAATCTTGTCATGAGCGCGGTAACGCTCACCAGGAACCTGCTGGCTCTTGGGCAAAATTGCCTCGGTGCGGCCCAGGCCAATGGTGAGATGCTGGCCGCTGACGCTTTGCACTGTGCCGTTTACCAGTTCACCTTCGCGGCCTGAGAAATCCTCGTACAGCTGCTCGCGCTCGGCTTCACGGACGCGTTGCAGCAGCACTTGCTTGGCCGTTTGGGCCGCAATACGGCCGAATGTCGGCGTGGTGCTGTCTACCATCACCAGATCGCCATACACGGCTTCCGGGTAACCTTCACGTTTGGCCTGCTCCAATAGCACCTCGGTGCGGTTGTCGAAGATGGAATCAACCACCTCTTTTTCGGTGTAGATGGTGGGTTCGCCCGTGCGTGGGTCAATATCCACCGATACTTTTTGCTGGGCGCTGATGTTGGTGTCACGCCGGTAGGCGGAAACCAAAGCCGTTTTAAGCGCCTCAAAGACCTCTTCTTTGGGCAGGCCACGCTGTTCACAAATTTCATTGAAGGCTAAGATAAATTCGCTTTTCATAGAGCCAAAACCTTGTTTTTCGTTATCTGCTTCCTAACATTCTGCAACAACCTTTTTGTAGACGAATGCAGAAGAGTTGCTTACCTCGCTCGATGAGTTTTTGGACAAGAAACAAAAAAAGTGGGGGTTGCCCACTTTCCGCCTTGTGCTCGTCAAATGTGGCGGCAGTATATCACGAGTCAGTCCAGTAGGCAACAGCTACGGCCGTATTTTCATGAACGTTTTTTGAACTTCGCCACGCGGGACGGAGTTGTTACAATTGGCACATGGAATCTAGTTGGCAGGAGAAACGGCCGTCTGACGTGCCGCTCGTTGTTTTGGATACAGAAACCACTGGCCTGTATCCGGGTTTGGGTCACCGCGTGGTCGAAATTGGCGCGATTCGTCTGGAAAACTGGCAGGAAGTCGGCCAGGTCAGCACGCTGATCCAGCCAGGGCGCAAGATGGACCCCAAGGCAAGCAGCGTCAACGGCATCACCGATGCCGATTTGCGCGGACAGCCCACCTTTAGCCAGGTGGCCGACGATCTGCTAGGGCTGCTGGACGGCGCGGTGGTGGTGGCCCACAATGCCGAATTTGACGCCGGGTTCCTGGGGCAGGAACTGCTCATCCACGGCTTGCAAACCAACGGCACGCCTGCCGTTTTAGCGAATCCCTGGCTGTGCACCTTGCAATTGGCGCGGCGGCATTTCCACTTTGGCCGTAACAATTTGAGCCACATCGCTGCCCATTTGGGCGTGCGCATGGGGCGGGCGCATCGTGCCCTAAACGATGTGTACATGACGGCCGAAATTCTCAAGCGGATGGTGCGCACGTTGGAACAGCGGCGGCTGGAAACGGTGGGCGATTTGCTGCACGCCCAGGGTGCGCCGATTTATGCCCCGGCGATCATTCCTCACTTGCCGGATGTGGTGGCGGCGGCATTGACCAACGGCCGTAACCTGCGCATCCTCTACCTGGGCCAAAACGGCGAGTCCAATCGAGAAATTACGCCGCTGTATCCCAGCCAGCACCGCGACGTGGCTTACCTGGTAGCCTACTGCCATCAGGCCCACGATCAGCGCACCTTCCGCGTGGATCGCATTTTTAGCGCCGAACTGCTCTGACAAACTTTGCGCTGGTAAGTGAGCCAGTCATAAATGTGGACTCTCTACCTGTTGCCTTCTGCATTGCCCCCCTTTATGATTTGCCAATTCGTTTTTAACTAAAAGGCGCAACAGGAGCCTGATTCATGCCATCATCAGCCCGCCCTTCTTTAACGGACACACGCAACGGCCGTTTTTTGCTGTTTGGCGCTCTTTACTTTGCGCAAGGGGCAATTGCCAGCTATGTGTTGGTTTTTAACAATTTGTACCTGCGGGCGTTTGGCGCGGCGGCGTGGCAGCTGTCACTGCTGAATGGGCTGCTGGTGGTGCCGTTTATCCTCAAAATTGGCATTGGCCTGATGAGCGATAAGGTGAAGCTGCGGCTGCCGCTGTTAGGCAATGGATATAGACGGCCGTATATCAGCCTGGGCTTGCTGTTAATTTCAATCGGTGGGGTTGCCGCTGCATTTATTCCACCCGTAGAAATGTATCCGCTGTTTGTGATGACGGCGCTGTTCATCGCCCTGGGGCTGGCCGTGTATGACACGGTGGCCGATGGTTACGCCATCGACGTGACACCGCCGGAAGAGCAGGGGCAAATTCAGGGGGTGATGGTGGTCAGCCGAGCGATGGGGCTGGTGCTGCTGGCTTCGGTTTACGGCCGTATCATCGAGCAGTATGGCTGGACGGTAATTTTCGTGGTGGTGGCCCTGCTGACGCTGACGCCGCAAATATTGGTGCGCCTGACCAACGAACCCGCTGAGCGCAGTGAAACCCAAACATTTAGCTGGGAAGCGCTGCGCAGCCTGTGGCGGCCCGATATTTTTCGCTTTAGTCTGTATGCGATTGTCTATTCCGTAGCGATTTACGGCGCAAATGCGATTGTGACCCTGTTTGCCAATGAAGGGCTGGGGCAATCGTTAGTGCAGGTGGGCGACGTGGCGGCATTGGGTGGCGTGGGCATGGTGGTGGGTGGCGCGCTGGCGACTTATACGATTCGGCGACCCCACATCTCTATCTGGCAGCAGGGAATTTGGACGGCCGTTGGCGTCTTTTCCATTTTGGTGCTGATGGCTCTGGTGGCTACCGAAAGCAACATCATGATCATGTTTGTGCTGTGGGGCATCTGCCTGTCTGCCTCGGAGCTGATTTACATCACGCTGGCCATGGCCAAAGCCGACCGGCGCATGGGAGCCGGGCAGTACGCCATCTTCATGGCGGTGTCCAACATTGGTGTGGGAATGGGCCAATCAGCCTCTACCGGCCTGATCGACCGGATTGATTTTCGCTGGATTTTTGTGGGGCTAGCGGTGATTAGTTTGTTGTCGTTGCCACTGCTGGCGGCCATGCGGCAGGATGATGAGCAAGACCCAAATCCGTTGTTAACGGCCGTTTCCGGCAGTTAAGTTTTGCCACAGACGATGCAGTGTCCAATTATTCCCCAAAGAAAGTATCTAAATTTGCCACTACCTCGTGCAGTGAGCTGTACAGGTAGTTGACGTGGCTGAAATCGGCCGTTTTGGTCTGCGCGTTGGGGATGGCGATGACAGTCATTCCAGCGCGGGCGGCGGCCAGGCTGCCGGGGCCAGAATCTTCCAGCGCCAGGCAGTGCTCGGGTGAGATGCCCAGTCGGGTGGCGGCCAGTTGGTAAATTTCCGGGTGGGGCTTGCCGTGGGTTACTTCGCTCCCGGCGGCGATGGCCTGGCAGCGATCTTGTAGGCCGAGTTGCTGCAAAATTTCTTCGGCGTGGTGGCGCGGGCTGGAAGTGGCCACGGCCCACGGTATCTGGCGACGGGCAATTTCAGCGTGCAGTTCCATTAAACCGGGCATCACCGGTACGCCATTGGCGCGAATCTGGCTGTAGATGGCGGCCCGCTTTTCAATGATGACCGGCACGGCTTCAGGCAGGCCAAACAGTTCTTTGATGGTTGGCGTGCTCACATCGGCGCGCAGGCCAATGATCTGGCTGACAATTTCTTCGGTGAGTTGGTGGCCATACGGCCGTAAATATTCATCCCACGCCTGCTGTGACAATGGTTCGCTGTCCACCATCAGGCCGTCCATATCAAAAATGATTGCTTGTAGCTGACTCATTCGTATCCCTTCAATTCACAGATTGCGCAAATTGCGCAGATTTTTACCGGCGGGGATTGTACAAGTTCTGTGTTTTTGTGGCACCTGGCGTAAAATGGAGCGCATGCCTACCAGAAAAAACTTCCTGCAAAAAATCAATACACGTATTGCCATGTCGGCCGTCGGCGCACAGATTCTGGCGCGCACGATGCATCATTTGGATGGCGTGGTGCTGCGGTTGAGCAACGGCCGTTCCACCGCAGCCAGCTTGCTTACGGGCCTGCAAATTCTCAATCTTACGACCACCGGGGCTAAAAGCGGCCAGCCGCGCACGGTGCCGTTGGTGGCGGTTCCCTCTGCCGATGGGCAGATGATTGTTATTGCGTCAAACTGGGGGCAAGCGAAGCATCCCGCGTGGTATTTCAATTTATTGGCCCATCCTGAAGTGACGGTGATGCTAGACGGCCGTTCCCAACCTTACCTGGCGCGTGAAACTGAAGGGACGGAACGAGAGGCTTGCTGGCAAACGGCCGTACAAACCTATGCCGGCTATGCGGCCTACAAGCAGCGCACCACTCGGCAGATTCCCGTTATTTTGCTCACACCACAACCGATTCTCTCATAATATCCCAATAGCATCTTCACATTTTCTAAACAGGTTCTCCCTATCATCGCCCCTGCTTTGGAAGAGAATATTCTTTAATCTGTGAGGTAGAAAATGAAGCAAAATATTATGAAATTTGGGCAATTGGGCTTGCTGGCTCTAGTCATTGTGGGGTTGGTAGCTTGTTCTGGTGGGGAAAGTACGGCCGATACGGCCGTTCCTACCGCTACCACTGCTGTTGTCTCAGGTGGTGATACCGACGCCCCAACCGTTGAACCAACCGCCGTTACAACTAGCGCAGAAACCAGCAGCGAAACGGCCGTTGTTGAAGAATCGGCTACTGAAGTGCCTGTTGAGGCAGTTGCCGCCGTGGAAAACACCAAGTTGAACCTGAATGAAGCCACCGGGGACGATTATCTGGCGACCATCCCCGATTTCAGCAGCCGCATGGGGCGCGAGTTTTTGGAGTATCGGCCATACATCAGCATTTTGCAGTTCCGGCAAGAGATGGGTAAATACGTCAGTGATGACCAGGTTGCTGTGTATGAGCAATATGTCTATGTGCCGGTGGCGGTTGATGATTCTGATGCGGCCACGCTGATGCAGCTGCCTGGTGTGGATGAAACGATCGCGGCGTCATTGATGGGGGAACGGCCGTTTGGTTCCAATGAAGCCTTTTTAGCTGCCCTGGCCAACTACGTCTCCGCTGAGGATGCTAGCGCAGCGGCTGGCTATCTGTCTCAATAACCACAACCCATGCAAGAGCCAGGTTCTGCGGAACTTGGCTCTTGTTGTAGGAGTAATGTTGTGAATCCTGAACTGGTCAATCATCGGTATCGCCTCTTTTTGTTTGTGCTGGCGGGTTTCATTTTTATTGGCAGTGTGGTGGAATTGGCGCTGGAAGGTCACACGCAGGTGCCAACCCAGTGGATTCCCTTTGTGTTAAGCGGGCTGGGGATTGTGGCAATTACGGCCGTACTCGGTTGGCCCAATCGTAAAACCATTTGGGCGCTGCGGGGCGTGATGGGTTTGACCGCGCTGGGCAGCTTTTTGGGTATGTATGAGCATTTGGCGCACAATATTGAGTTTGCTCTGGAAATTCGCCCCAACGCTGTGGTGAGCGACGTTTTTTTCGAGGCGCTGCGTGGTGCGAACCCGCTGCTTGCACCCGGCATTCTAGCCTTGGGTGCGCTTCTGGCGCTAGCCGCCACTTACTACCACCCCGCGCTCGAAGCCTAAATTTTTCAGATAAAGCTAAGCTTGCCTCCACCAGTCGTGGCTATAATCAACCCTGGATCAATCAACTCAGAAGGAGATCGTGTCGTGACGTTTACCGATTTAGGCCGTGAGCAATATATTTCTTTGGAAACCTTTCGCAAAAATGGCGAAGGCGTCAAAACGCCCGTTTGGGTCGTGGGTGAAGGGGATAAAATGTACGTTTGGACGCAGCGGGACAGCTGGAAAGTTAAGCGCATCCGCAACAACAGTCAAGTGCGCCTGGCCAAGAGTGACCAGCGGGGCAATACCTCCGGCAAGTGGGTCTCGGCGCAGGCGCGTGTGTTGGACACCCCCGAAGCACGAGCCAGCATGCAACAGCGGCTAACCAAAAAGTATGGCTTGCTGGCGCGGCTTTTTTTGCTGATGGGTCGGTTGCGCGGCAGCAGCGACCGTCAGGTTGTGCTTGAAATTCAGGCTGTGTAAAGCAGACCCCCGCAAAAAGTGGCGCAAAGCCAGATCTTGGAACGCGCCCAAGCGCGGATGAATGCGGAAAATTTAATGATTCCAGGTGGGGTTTTTGCGCTTGTTATCGAACGCTTTGCGGCAGTGGGTAGCATTAGGGCCAAAGTTGATAAGCAAGCCAACTTCATACTGAGTTGAACGCAAGTAGTTGAGCAGTTGTGCCTCATGTCTTTGGCTCAATTGTTCCACCGCTTTTATTTCCACAATAACTTTGTTGCCTACAACCAGATCGGCAAAGTATTCGCCCATTACTTTGCCATCGTAAAACACTTCGATCTTTTGCTGCTGTATCACGGCCAAACCACTCTTTTGCAGCTCGTGGGCCATCGCATTTTCGTAAACTTTTTCTAGAAACCCATACCCCAATTTAGCGTAAACACGCTTATAAAAAGCATTCAGGATCACGCCCGTAATGTCACGATGTTTCAGCCTGATATTCGTTTCCATCTTTCCCCTTCCGCGACTGTTTGTTATGCAATCCTGCTAATTATACAGGGGAATGGGACGCGGACGAGCGCGGACAAGCGCGGATTTAAATTGGTTTTTTCCGCGTTCATCCGCGCTCGTCCGCGTCCAGTTTTTAACCCTAGAATTTATTCATCCAGCAGGTAGACTGGCTCGCCGTAGAAGCGGATGCCGCCCTTGCCTTGTTTTTCCACCAGCATTTCATGCAGCCAGCGGTTTTTCTCCCGCAAAGTTTTGTCGGATTTCAGCACGGATAGATCGGCGTTGAGGCGCAAGATGCGGCCGGGGATGATGAAGCGCGTAATGCCTGCCGGGAATAAACGGCCGCTTGACAACGTCGCCTGCATCACCTGATTCACCGTGTACTCAGGGAAAATTACCACGGCAGCCAGCGCCTCATATTCATTTTTCAGGCTGAGGATATTGCTGTTGAGCGTGCGGTCCACGTGCCCAGCGGCGTCAATGTACGCCTCGGTGAACTGGTTCAGCGCTTCCAGCCGGTTCACCCCCTGCGCTGGATAAATCAAAAAGACGCGATTGTCGATGGTTTGAATGTAGCAGAGGCCGCCGTATTCAAACATCTCATCAGCCGCCCGCTCGATGTCCGTTTCTTGCATGGCGATGTCTGGCAGGGTGTGCAGCAGGGCCAGCAGCTCGTTCACCCGAATTTTGCAGATGACGTGATACCAGGTGTGAAGCCCCAGCCCGTCCTCCGTGGAGATGACCTGGACGATGCCGTGCTTGTAGCCCAACTGCTTCATGGCCGTGGTGCGGGTCGCGCCATCGAGGACGATGTAACGGCCGTCTTCACTCTCAATCACCACCGGCGGATTCCCCAATAGGCCATCATCTTCCAAACGACCAGCCAGGCGATCGACCCGCTTTTGGTCAAAATGTTCATGCGGCACCACTTTTTCCATCGGCACCACGCGCAGCGGCAGCACCGTGCTCACCTCTACTTCCTGGAAGAACTCAATGATTTGCTCCGCCAGCATGATGGACGCGGCCAGATGGGCATCATCGGTACTGGCAGCGATGCGCGGTGTGGCAATGACTCGTGGATGTTCGATGAGCGCTCGGTTTGGCTGCGGTGCGGCCTGGAAAACATCAAGGGCAGCCCCGGCGATACGGCCGTCTGCCAAAGCCTCCAGTAGCGCCGCCTCATCAATGAGACCGCCGCGCGCCGTGTTGATGAGGTACGCTGTGCGCTTCATCCGCGTCAGCTGCTCCGCGCCGATGATGTGGCGCGTTTCGGTCCGCAGCGGCACGTGCAGGCTGATGAAATCCGCCTTGACAAGCAGCTCATCCAAATCGACCCGTTGGATATTTTCTTGTAGGCGCAATTCGGGGGTAATGGATGGCTCGTTGACGATCAACTTCATGCCAAATGCCTCGGCGCGAATGGCCACCTCGCGGCCAATCCGGCCGAATCCCACAATGCCCAACGTTTTGCCCGACAACCCCGTTCCTATGAGCTGGCTCACGTCCCATTTCCCGGCCATCATGCTGGTGTAGGCGTGGGGCAGGCGGCGAGCGAGCGAGAGCAGCAGTCCCATCGTGTGCTCGGCTACGGCCAGGGTGTTGGCGTCTGGGCAGTTGAGCACAGCCACCTCTTTTTCCTGGGCGTATTCGACGTCGATGTTGTCAAAACCAGACCCGGCACGGCCAATGAGGCGCAAATTCAGGGCATGGTCGATGATGTCGGCGGTAATTTGGGTGCGATTTTCTACCACAATGCCATCGTACTCATGCACGATGGCCAGCATTTCTTCCTGGCTCAGATTCGTTTTTATGGCTACGTCCATTTGCTCTTGCAGCATGGTCAGGCCTGCTTCATGAATGGGGTCGCAAACTAGGATATGGGGACGACGGCCGTCTTGCCGGTTTTTGTCTGCCATAGTGGGTTCCTCTTATTTGGGGAGATTGGAGACTGGAGATTAGAGATTTTTTGTCTCCAATCCCTAATCTCTGAAAATTCAGAATTGTGCGTGTATGGAAAAAGTATAACAAGATTCGACCCATTCGGCAGTCAAACTGTTGTAGATTACACTTGGGCAGATTTTTTGAAATTGTCGGGTAGGGGCAAGCCCCCGTGCTTGCCCAAAACAGGCAGCCACGGGGGCTGCCCCTACATAACCAACTTTTGTATGTCCAAATTTCGTGAGCGCGTCACCAACTGGTGGCCATTTTTGCTGCTAACCGCGTGGGGCTTCCCACTGATTACGCCGCTGCTGAGCTGGACGGCCGTTCCTTGTACCCACGATGGCCATCTGCATTACCATCGCGTCGCCGCCATGCGCTACGCCTGGGAAAATAGCCTCTTTTTTACCCGCTGGCTGCCCGATCTGGCCTTTGGCTATGGCTACCCATTTTTTGTCTATCGTGAGCCGCTGCCGCTGTACGCAGTGCTCTGGCCCCATTTGCTTGGTCTGACGCTGCCCGTCGCCACCAATCTATTTTACATAATCGCAATTTTAGCCTGCGGCTGGTTCATGTTTTTGTGGGTGCGAGACATTTTGGGCAAGTGGGCTGGGCTCGTCGCCGGGATGGCCTACATGGCCGCGCCCTATGTGCTGGTCGATGCCTTGATTCGCGGCAATTCGCCAGAGTCGGCGGCGCTGCCGCTTTTCCAGCTGCTGCTGTGGGCGGGGCGGCGCTGGTTATTGGAAGGCAAGGCGAAGTGGTTTGGAACGGCCGTTTTCGGTCTCATTCTCCTCGGCTTTAGTCACAACATCTCCATGCTCATTTTTACGGCGACGCTGGGTGTTTACCTGCTGGCGCTGGCCTGGCTGCACCGCCTCAACTGGCGCATCTGGTTGACCCGATTGGTCCTGCTCTTTGGCCTCGGCCTGGGCACGACCATTTTCTACACGGGCGGCGCGCTGCTGGAGCTAGATAGTGTCACGCTGGAGCAGTCCACCACCACGCGCAACAACGATTTCCGCTTCAACTTCACTGCCCTCGACGAGATTTTGGCTCCTGTTCAGCCAGAAGACCCCTCACTGCTAAATCCACCGCTGCCGTTTCGGTTGGGCTGGGTGCCGCTGGGGTTGGCAATTTTTGGGATAGTGGTTGCCATTCTGAAAAGAAAGGAGATTAGAGATTGGAGATTAGAGATTGATAGCGCAACCCAATCTCCAATCTCCAATCTCCAATCTCCGAAAGAAATTTATTTTCATATTTGGCTGATGTTGGCAGGTACGGCCGTTTTCCTCTTCATGTCGCTGCCTATCTCCGAATTTATCTGGGAAGGGCTGCCGCTGATCGATTTTGTGCAGTTTCCCTGGCGCTTTGTGGGGCGAGCGGCGCTGCCATTGGCGTTTTTGGCCGGGGTGCCTTTTTTCTTTTTTCAACGCAAAGGCGCAGAGGCGCAGAGAAGGGGTTGGGCTGGTGTGTTTGTTGGGTTAGCAGCGGGATTGTTGGTACTAGAGGCGATTCCGACAGTTTACCCGAATGTATGCCAGGAAGCCGCGTTCCCCACGATTAATACCGTGCATCAGTACGAGCACGAGACGGGGCTGGTGGGGGTGGACCCTGAAGGCAGCTATTTCCCGCGCACGGTGGAGCAACGGCCGTCTTCATCCCTCCTCGAAGCTGATTATCTGGCCAACGAAACCCCGCAGCGATTGGATACGGCCGTCTTCCCCCCAGACACCCGCGTCGAATCAATCACCTACGAAAAATTAGGCGTTACTGCCCAAATCAACAGCCCAGAACCATTCACGGCGCGTTACCTCTCGTTTGATTTTCCCGGCTGGGTGGCAACGGTGGACGCTGAATCCGTGCCCATCACCCCGGAAGACCCTAGCGGTCTCATCACCTTCCCCGTCCCCGCAGGCAGCCACGAAATCAGCGTGCGCTGGCAATCCACCCCTACCCGCACCGCGCTGCTGGGGCTGAGCTTGTTCTCGCTGGCCGGGGTTTTGGTGGTGCTGCTTGTCTTGACGAAAACACAGTCGTCGGTAATCAGTATTCAGTATTCAGTATTCAGTAAACAGCAACTGAATACTGGACACTGGTCACTGATTACTGATTACTGGCCACTGATCACTGTCGCCGCTTTGCTCATTGCAGGCAAGCTGCTCATCGACAATGCCGAGACGCCGCTGCGGCGGGTGGCGGGGCCGGATGTGGCCAACACGGCCGTTCTCCAAGCCTCTGAATTACGCTTGGACGGATACAACTTGAGTGAAACGGCCGTTCCCTCCGGTAGCTTCTTCGATATTGATCTCGCCTGGACCGCCACCGATTACCCGCAAGCGCGCTACCAATCCAACGTTTGGCTGGTGGGGCCAGATGGCCTCACCTGGAGTGATCTGGACACCTTCCGCCCCCGCCTCTACGAGGACGCGCCGGATACCCGCGCCTGGCTGCCGGGCCAATGGGCCTGGGACAGTCGCGAAGTCACCGTTTTGCGCGGCACGCCACCTGGCCAATACGACATTGTTCTGACGCTGTTCGACTTTGCCACCTTGCAGCCCATCACCCTGCTGGATGCAAATGGGGCGGTGCTGGGGCCAACGGCCGTTCTCGGCCAAATCACCGTCACCGAACCGGAAGCTTTGACCTTTGTTTCTGATTACATCATGGGGCAAATAGAGGGCATAACTTTGCATGAATATCGTCAGGACAGGGTAATGGCGATGCCGGGAGATCAAATCTTATTAACTTTCTTATGGCGTCGATCACAATCACCTTCAGTTGAGGGCTTTGACTTGAAGTTGCGAAACGAGAACGGCGAGGAAGTTTTTAATTGGAATTTACCATTCACTTTGCCGAATTATCCACCATCAGAATGGCCATCTCAGATGGTTCGTGGCCAGCATTTACTGCGCCTGCCTGCGGGACTGGATTCCGGCAGCTACCAGTTTATGGCGGACGGGATTGTTTTGGGCCAGATTGACATAATCGCCCCCGAGCGAGTTTTTGAGGCAGTGGAAATGCAAACGGCCGTAAACACTACCTTCTCCCAAAACAACCAACCCCTTATCACCCTCTTCGGCCTCACCCAATCTCCAATCTCCAATCTCCAATTACCAATCTCCCTCCTCTGGCGTGCCGAAGCCGAAATGCCCACCAGCTACCGCGTCTTCATTCACCTCGTCAACGCCGACGGCCAAATTCTGGCCCAGGCGGATGGCGAACCGGCCAACTGGACACGCCCCACCACTGGTTGGGTGCCCGGCGAATACATCCTCGACGAGCACACGCTCACGCTGCCGCTGGAGCTACCCCCGGACGCCAGCCTGCGCATCGGTCTCTACGATCCGGCCACGGGACAGCGTTTACAAACAGAAGGTGGTGAGTTTGTGACCCTGCCCTTCAATAGCGAGGAGTAACCTATGGTTTTCAACAACCCATTCAGCCCGGAGCGCATTGATAATTTGCTAGACGAACTTTGGCTGACCAACGACTCGAAGATTTTGGATGTGGGCTGCGGCGAGGGTGAGCTGATTTCGCGTCTGTTGCAGCGATTTAACTGTCAATCTGTGGGGGTGGATGTGGATGAAACGGCCGTTCAAATCGCCCAACAAAAAACCGCCAACTTTGCCTCTAAGGTCACCTTTCACACTGCGCCCTTTGCGGACATCAGCTTCCCCGCCAACCATTTCGACGCCTGCTTTAGTTTGGGTGCAACCCATGCCTTTGGCGAAGTAGGCAAGGCGCTGGACAACGCCCTGACCAGTCTGAAAGCGATCACCAAACCGAGTGGGCTCATCATCCTCGGCGATGGCTACTGGCGGCAAGAACCAGATCCCGCCTACCTGCAAATGACTGGCATCGACAAAAAAGAGCTCCGCTCCCACGCCGAAAACATCGCCGCGGGGCAAAAAATTGGGCTGGAATGCATCTACGCTATCATCGCCTCCCGGCAGGAGTGGGACCATTTTGAAGGCGCTTTTGGGCTGGCCGCCGAGCGTGAGCTTTTGCAAAATCCTGATGATGCGCAGCTTGCCGAAAAAGTGCGCCGCCGTCGCATCTGGAAAAATGCGTATTGGCAATGGGGCCGGGAGACGATGGGTTTTGGCTTGTATGTGTTTCTCGTAGAAAAATGAGGTGGCTCCCCCAAATTCCTAACTTTGCAAGCAACAACAAAGCCTCTCTGGTTGTCATACCCGCGAAGGCGGGTATCCATCCTGGATTCCTGCCTTCGCAGGAATGACAGAGGCAATAGTTAGCCTTGCAAAATGAAGGTCCATTCCTCCAAATCTTCATCTTCGGACCGCTCGGTATAGCGGATTTGGAAGTTGAACTTCTCAATCAGGGCGAGCATGTCGATCAGCACGCGGCGAGAAGCTTTGGCTGGATGATGTTCTAGCGCTTGAATGGCGGCGCGCACATCATCTTTGATGGGGCTTTCGCCAATCACTTCAATGGTAAACGTATTGCCACTGCTGCCTTTACGGGCATTGCTGCGTAACATGAGTGTTTGCATTGCATTCTCCTGTGTGAATAGGTTTGTGGAAATCGGAGGCAGTGTAACATTTTTTGCAGTTGATCAAAAGCCCCTATGCTGAGTCGCTATGGCTGGTTACCGTTTTTCGGCCATGTAGACAAAAAATCCAGCTTTGCGCAGCGCTTTCAGTGTGAGGCTGCCCAGAAGACCGCCCAGCCCGCCAAAGAAAATGTAACTTATCATTGCCCACAGCAGCCCCAGCGCCAGAAACCCCACGGGCGCGCCAGTCAGAATGCCAAACAGCCATTTCACCAGGAATTTGGCTGTGTGCCCTATAGCCGCCACAATCGTCGCCGAGATGGGGTCTTCCAAATTGGGGAGTAAAAACATAGCCAGGTCCGTGCCGATGCCAACGGCCGTATACGATAAAAATGTGTTGATCGCCCCAAAATCCCCCATGCCCAAAAAGGCCGCCAAAATACCGGATGTCAAGCCAATTAGGCTGGCCGCGCCCCGCTTGTTCACAATGCCAGCCCCCACAATCATGATTGCCATCCAAAAGAGGCCAGAATGCCCGGACAATTGTAGCGGCAGCCGCAAGCTAATTTTGGCCACAACAATCAGCGCGGCAAACAAGGCCAATAAAACAAGTTGAAAGGTAGAAAAGTATCGCGTTTTCATAGGCTTAGGGGATTGTGATGGTGATTTCGTCGGTATCCTGCACCCACTCCTCGCGGGTGTCCAGGCGGGGCAGCAGGGAAACGAGCTTTAGCGTGCCGCGCCCTGACAGATCAAACATCACATAGTTGGCGGGGTCGGCCACTTCGGCCCAGGTAAGCGTGATTTCTTTGTCGCGGTGATTGCTGCGCACCTGGATGAGCGCCTCATCGGGCAGGGGGTCTGCCAGATAAAAGGTGAGCACATCCGCCAGCAGCCAGCCCTCTTGCGTTTTGCCCTCTTCGGCATCCGCAAAGCTGGCTTTGGGCAGGGTACCAATCGCCTCTGGCGTAAAAGAAGCGACGCGCTCGCCGTTGACGGTGATGGGAATGCTGCCGGGGGCCGCGGTGGGCATCCCCTCCGGCATTTGGTTGACATCGTTATTGGCCACCTGCTGCCGCCGCAGCGCCTCCACGCCCATGACGCCGCCAATCAGCAGCAGCAAAATGATTCCGGCAATGAGTAAACGTTTGTTTTGAGACATGAAATTATCCGAATCATTGATGCACAGAGTGACTGCGCAAACTTCCTTGAAAATTCAAGAATTTTGACTGTTATTCCCGCGAAGGCTGCACTGTTGAAAAGATGGTAAGAACGGCGATAATGATGATATGGCTAAGAAAAATCGGCGTGAAAGCCAGTTTGTGACCTTTGCTCGCATGGCCCACAACCTGGCACAAAAAGAATTTGCTCCTTATTCCCATCCCAAAAGCCCGCGCAAGTATACGCAGCCGCAGTTGGTTACCTGCATTTTGTTGATGCATCGGCTGAGATTGAGTTATCGGGATATGGAAGAGTGGCTGCTGGCTAGTGATGCGGTGGTCAAGGAACTGGGACTCAAGGATGTGCCCACGTACTCGGCACTGGCGCGGGCAGCGGCTCGATTGTTGACGCTGGCCCAGATCGATCGCATGAATGTCAGCTTGTTGACAGAGTTGGGCATTGAGGAGGAAGCAGTCGCGATTGACGCGACTGGGTTTCAGCTGACTCAAGCCAGTGATTACTATATCAACCGACGCGGCTGGAAGATCACCCAATATTGGAAAGGATTCTATGGGGTTGGTCTGAACACCCTGTTCATTTTGGGACGGAGTCAATCGTATGGGCCGGGGCATGATGGTAGTAAATTGGAAACGATGCGGCGTGCGGTACGGCCGTTTATGCGTTCTGGTCAATGGGTTTTGTTGGCTGATGGTGGCTTTGATGTGAAGTCGGTACGACCTGATGACCTCATACCGCCCCGTCGCACGGGTCCGAAGCGGTCGATTGCCTCGCCCTTGCGCCAAGCACGCGCTGACTTGGTTGCCGTAGCCCGACTGGATGGACTCTTTGGGCAGCGCTGGAAGGTCGAAACCGTCATCTCGGTCATCAAACGCAAGTTTGGTGACGCCATTCGGGCACGCAAATACTATCTGCAACGGCGTGAGCCAGCGATTAAGATGTTGGTTTACAATCTGCATCATTAATTTTGCTTTAGATCAGTTAATCCCGTAAGCATCTTTTGCTTTGTTTTGGATGTTTTCAACAGAGCAGCGTAGGCGGGAATCCACTCTGGCAAAAAAGATGGATACCTGCCTTCGCAGGTATGACAACCGCCTTGTTACGAAATGGGGATGAGCAGGAGAACGGCCGTTACCAACCCCAATATCCCTAAAAATAGCCAATCGCGCCGCTGCATTGTTAGTTTGTGAAACGGCCGTCGATGGGGCGAATCAAAGCCACGGGCGTGGGCCGCTTCCGTCATCGTCCAGGCCCGTTTGGTGGTGAGCACGATGGCAGGCACTACCAGCACCACCAATTGCCGCACCTGCGGCACCAGCTGCCGCCAGCCGCGCCAGGTAATCGGTTCCCACGCGCCGCGCGCCTGCTGCGCTTCCTGAATGAGCTGCCATTCATGCGCAAACAGCGTCACGCTTTGGAAGGCCAAACTCAGGCTAAAGGCATACCGGTGCGGCAGGCGCAGCCACGCCAACACCAGCCGCAGCTCGCCCGGCGTGGTGGTATACACCATAAAAATAAAAGAACTGGCCAGCAGGATGATGCGCAGCGTTACCTGCACCGCCAACGTTAAATCCACAACCACCCAATCAACCACGAACAGAATAAGCAGCCACCACTTAAGCCGCCACAGCTGGCGCAGCGCGATGGGAGCCAGCTTGGCCCAGGCAAACAACGCACCGTACAGCCCAAAAAACAGCAGCAAGCGGGAGACGGGCACCATCACCAGCAAGGAAGCACAAAGGGGCAGCAGCAGGCGCACGCGCGGATCGTAGGCGCGCAGCGGGGACGCTTCGACAAGGGCGACAGGTTCGCGTTTCGGTTTGCGTCTGGTTGCTAGTTGCATAGCCAATTGGGCACCATTAAACCGGCTCGCTGCCAGGCGTGAGTCTGACCAAAAACTTCCTGCGGCGAGCCATCCGCCAAAATGCCGTGGTCGCCCAGCAGCACCAGCCGGTCGCACTGCGCCGCCAGCGCCAGATCGTGGGTGGTGATGAGCACAAGCTGGCCGCTGTGAACGATTTGGCGCAGCAGGCGCAGCAAAATTGTTTTGTGCGCGGCATCTTGCCCCAGCGTGGGCTCGTCGAGCAGCAGGCCGTGGGTGGGCTGGCGCATGAGCACGGTGGCCAGCGCCAGCCGCTTCTTTTCACCTTCGCTGAGCAGCAGCGGCGGCGTTTCTTCGTACGGTTCCAGGCCCAACGCTGCCAGCAGTTGGCAGTAACGCGCCATGTCTGGCTGGGGCAGACGATACAAAATTTCTTCACGCACGGAGGGGTTGAATAACTGCAAATCCGGGTTTTGGAAAACAAGGCCGAGTTGGGGGGAACGGCCGTTCACCATCACCTTCCCCTCATACCGCTGCATCCCCGCCAACGTGCGCAGCAGCGTCGTTTTGCCCACGCCGTTGCGCCCCACCAGGGCCACAATCTCGCCACCTTGCGCCGCCATGCTGAAGTTTTGCAAAACGGTTTGCTGGCCCAGCGTCACATGCAGCCCTTCGATGGTGAGTTCCAGGTGCTCCTGTCGCGATTCTGACCATTCAACCGGTGCGTTGAGGTGCGTGGGCGCACCACCAGCCAGCGACAATTCGCGCAGGTTGGGCAGTTCGGTCACGATTTCATGGCGGTGTTCACAGAGGATAACGGCCGTTCCCCGCCCCACCAACCGCTCTAAATCCGCCACCAACGCAGCCGAGGCGGTCGTGTCCAGCATCGAAAATGGCTCATCCAGCACCAACACCTGCGGCTGCCGCGCCATCACGGCGGCCAACGCCAGCCGCTGCTGTTCCCCGCCGGAAAGGGTGAGCGGTTCGCGGTGGCGCATTTGCGTCAGGCCAAACTGCGCCAGAACGGTTTCCAGCCGTTCCTGCATCGCGGCACGTGGCAGACCCATGTTTTCCAGGCCAAACAGGATTTCATTTTCCACGCTGTCGGTGAGCATTTGGTTGGTGGGGTTTTGGAACAGCAGGCCAATCTTTTCGGAGAGCTGCCAGAGAGGGGTAACGGCCGTATCCAACCCATTCACCGTCACTTTGCCGTGCAGCTCACCCACGTACAGATGCGGCACAAAGCCGGTCAGGCAGCGAGCCAGCGTGCTTTTGCCGCAGCCAGACGGGCCACGAATCAGCAGCGCCTCGCCCGCCTGGACGCTCAGCGAGATTGGATCGATGCCGCGATTGTTTTGGGGGTAGCGGTAGGCGACCTGTTCGGCGTTTAGCAGGGACATGCGGGGCTAGTCTAGCTTGAGCGGCAGCCAATAATCATTTTCTTGTTCAACAAAAAGGATGGGACGGCCGTTTCGTCGAGCCGGGCGCAATCTGTCACACAAAACCATCCCGTTGGTGATGAGCGTACCGTCTGTGGTGGAAACGGCCGTAATGCCTGCCTCTAGGACTGCCGAGACTGGTTGCAAGCCTTCGAGTTCCCGAATTGTGCCCAGGATGATGTAACGGCCGTCTTCCCCTCCGGCTGCCAACCCCACAGAGGCCAATGCGCCAATAACTCCGTCCTCCGTGCCGCCCAAACCAAACAGCGACATGCCATGCTGTGCGGCCACCGCCCATGCTTCGCTTTGAGGCACATACCCATTTTTAGCTTTGTAACCAAATTCGGTGATGGCTTCCGGCACCTGCTCATCTGCCGCTACGCATAACCCAGGATCGCTGCCCAGAATGAAATCGGCCAGCATGAGTGCTTTGGTTTGGGCTAGTAAATCGGGCACAGCATCGGCTGGCGCGTCTAGGTGGATGACGGCGCTGCTATTTTTGTGGGTGCAAGGCACGCGCGGATCAGAAGATAGCTGGTGGCGAGTGACGCCTACCAACGGATAGGTTTCGGCCAGTTTGGCAGCGATTTCCCGCGCCAGATGGCCGGTGCCGCGTGTGTCCAGCATGTCAGTATCGTCCAGGGCAATATAAATCATAGGGTTGCCGGTTCTTTATTTCCCCGGAAACTCAAAGTTTCCGGGGAAATGCTAGAGTTGCTAATTCACCACAATTTCGACAACGCCACGCAAGCGGGGCAGGTCGTCAAAACCGGGGAAGGTGGTGCTAAAGCCGCCCTGGGTACGGAAGGAGAGAATGCAGTTTTCGCATCCTTGCAGATCCGTCAGGGACATTTCCAAGGTTTCGCCCGTGTCGGTGATGAAGGTCACGGACGTTGCCTGAGTTTTCACTTCGGCCAGTGTCAGCAGGCTGTTGACGGAAACGCCCGTGTAGGTTTCTGTGCTGCCGCTGTTGTTTAATCCCTCTGCTTCCATCGTGTCCATTGCCTGAATTTCGGCTTCAGTCCAGGCCATTTCGTTTTTCACCATGCCGGTGATGGTCAAGGCGATGGGGCCATCGGTTTCCTCAACTGTTTCTTCTTCTGTGGTGATGCCATTGGCTTCGCGCCACAAGGCCGAGTCGGGGGTAAACAGCGGCGACCCAAATTCATCAATGCCAAATTGGCCGATCAATTCCTGCGTTTCCACAGAAATGAGCCAATCAATAAATTCGTTGGCCAGATCAATTTGAATGTGGTCGCCTTTGTCCGGGTTCACAGCGATCACGCCATAGGGATTGAACAGAACGGGATCGCCTTCGACCATAATTTCAAGGGTCGTGCCCGTCAGCGTGCGGGCCAGATAGGTGGCGCGGTCGCTCAGAGTGTACGCTTGCAGCTCGTCGGCCATCGTCAGCACCGCGCTCATGCCTTGCCCGGCGGAAATATACCAGTCGCCAGATGGCTCCAGCCCGGCGTCGGCCCACAAGCCTAATTCTTTGGTGTGGGTACCGGAATCATCGCCACGTGAGACAAAGGGGGATTCACTGTTCATGATGTCTTCGAGGGCACGAGTTACCCGGCTTTTGCCAAGAATACCTGCCGGGTCGCTGGCCGGGCCAACGATGACAAAGTCGTTGTACATCACATCTTCACGGCGGATGCCGTCACCCGCTTCCATGAAGGCGTCTTCACGGGCGCGCGCATGCACCAACAGCACGTCGGCGTCACCGCTTTCGCCCAAAGCCAGGGCTTGCCCGGTGCCGACAGCCACGACATCAACCTGCACGCCAGTTTTGGCTTCGAAGTCTGGCAAGATGAAGTCCAGCAAGCCTGAATCGTCGGTGCTGGTAGTCGTTGCCAGGAGGAGATGTCTCTCTTCCATTTCTACCGCAGGTTCTTCAGCGGCAGGCTCTTCAGCAGTTGTCTCTTCCTCTGTAGTGACAGTTTCTGCTTCCGAGGCTGGCGTTGCGGTTGGTTCGGTGGTGGTGCTGCTACAGGCGGCCAGCAGCAAAAGCAAAATAATCAACAAGCTCCATTTTTTCATGACGTTTCTTTATCTCCTCTGCAAATGTGGGTCGGATCGGCAATCCGACTTATGGTTCGATCCACAATAATTCGCCCGTGGCGGTGGTATCGTAGCCGCCGAGGGCGTGGACGGACGATTTGAATGTTTCTGAGTTGATGATGGTGAACAGGGATTGGCAAACGGCCGTTTCCCACACAGTCTCCAAAATCACCAATTGGTAAATTTCCTGGGTCAAGGGCACAAAATCCAGACCGTAGGCCACGGCAGCGGCGTAAATCCCCAAACCGACTGTGGCGGTGCCGGACTCGATTGCCTGGGCCACCTGCAAGTGGGTAGATTTTTCATCTGCGTACCCTTGGAGATTGCCAGCGGCGATCCCATGTTTGTGCAGCTGCACATCGAGCCAAACACGGGTGCCACTGCCCGCCTGCCGGTTCACCCAAACAACATCCGGCTTGGCCAAATCTTTGATGGTGGCGATCTGCTGCGAGTTGCCCGCAGGCAAAATGAGCCCCAAATCACGATAAGCAAGGGTGACGAGGGCTACCCGCTGCCCTGGTAAGATGCGTTCCACAAAGGGGCGGTTGTAGCTGTCGGTGGTTTGGTCATAGAGATGGACGCCCGCAAAATCGGCCGTGCCGCGGGCCAGGGCCATCAAGCCGCCCAGGCTGCCCTGAAATTTGAGATCGAGAGGCAGCGCGGTTTCTTGCTCGCGCAGCTGTTGGGCCAGCAAGTCCATCGTCAGGTCGTGGCTGCCGACAAAGCGGAGGCAGTTGGGTGACGAGGTCGGTTGTGCGGCGGGGATGGTGGATTGTTGTAGGGTTTGCCAGCGAGCGAGGGCTATGGAAACGGCCGTTTGTATTTGCGCCGGTTCGTGTCCCTGCGTCACCGCATCCAAGATGAAGCGCTCTGCCTGATTGAGCAGCTTGGCCCAATGCAGCATTGGCTGGGTGCGGTGCAGCGGGTTTTCGGCCACGCGGGTGCCGCTGCCTGTCTGTCCGGTGGTTAAGCCTTCTTCGGCCAGCAAGGCGTAGGCGCGGCTGACGGTGCTTGTAGTGCAGCCCCACTGCTGGGCCAGTTCACGGACGGTTGGTAATTGCTCGCCGGGGGCCAATTCGCCCAAAGCAATGCGCACCCGAATGGATTCGGCGATTTGTTCGTAGAGGTGGGAAGTCAATTGGCTCATTGTGCTATTTGTCCTAGCACAATCATAACAAAACTAAGATCAAAGACAACAGATAAATCGAGGATGCAAAGGGCTGAAAGGGGGTGTTTATGTTGGGAAGATTGAATTGGCGAATGTACAAGCGTTATGCCAAAATTAACTGGGCAGTCGTGATGGCGTTTCTTAAATCAGGTAACTTTAGGAGGACTAGATGGTAGAAAGTACTGTTTCAGAATACACTCGATCCAGGCCGCGACGGCCGTTAGGTGTTTGGGTATTGACCGTGTACGGGGCAAATTTTGCTGGAATTATTCCATTCGGCTTATCCATCTATCTGTTAGTCTCAGAGGAATCGTCCAAATTTTTGGATTCTGCTGGCTTTGGGCTTTTTTTGTCTTTAGCCCTGAATGTTGGCGTTTTCATCGCTGCCTTTCGTACCTGGCAGGGCAAAGATCGCGCACGCATTGTCTTCCTAATTCTCATAACCCTGTATTATGCACTGGTTGCCGTCAACAATTATCAACTTATGAGCTCCGGGTCGGCAGTCTCTAGTGAAACAAGTAGGATGTGGGGACGTGTTTTCCGCGGCTTTCTTTATCCGGTTATCTTTATATGGTATTTTTTGAGGGCAGAGACGAGGAAATTTTTTCGAGAATAAGAAAGTGCTCGTTGCTTTTATCTCACCCAATTTTGCAGCACAATCAATAGAACTTGGGCCAAAATCACGTTGATGATGATGGCAAAGGGAAACATGAGCGTATAGCCAATGCCCGGCAGCGGGTTTTGCGCCTGGTCTTCGGCAAATTCCAGGACGGCGGGTTGGGGGGAGATCATGCCGAGTAGCAAACTGAACGGGATGCCCAACAGCCTGTAGCCCAGCCAGAGCGCCAGTAGCGTTGTTACTACAATCAGCCCCAAGCCGAGGCCCAAAATGAGCCAGCCCGCGCCGCTGGTGAACGCCTGCAAAAAGGCGCTGCCAGAGCGCACGCCGACGGCCGCCAGCAGCAAAATGAGGCCAAACTGGCGCAGGGTGAGGTTGGCGCTGTAGGGCATCTTCCACAGAATGGGGCCGGTGCGGCGCAGCGCGCCTAGCACCAGGGCCACCAGCAGCGGCCCACCCGCCAGCCCCAGCTGAAACGTGATGCCGCCGGGCAAGGTTATGAGAATCAGGCCAAGCAGCCAGCCAACGGCAATGCCCAGGCCAACGGTCATCAGGTTGACGTGGCTGATTTGGGCATACGAATCGCCAAACAGTTCAACCAAATGGGGGATTTCTTCGCGGGGAGCCAGCACACGGATGCGGTCGCCCCACTCCAAAACGGTGTCACCGCGGGCCAGCAGTTCCACATCACCACGCCGCACGTGCGAGACGATGGCCCCGTGTGCTTCGCGCAGATTAAGCGTGGCCAACGGTTTGCCTGCAATGCCTGGATTGGAGACAAAAAGGCGGCGGCTGGTGTAAACGGCATGATCGTGCAGCAAATCTTCGGCGGAGCGCTGGCCAAAAGCGGCCTCCAACTCATCCATTGCTTCGGGCGTACCAGCAATCACAATTTTGTCGCCGGGCTGGAACTGGGTGTCATTGCTGATGAGGCTGATGTCATCGCCCCGATACAAACGGCCGAATAATACATCCCACTCATGTTCACGACGCAATTGGCGCAACGGCCGTTCCATGATAGCTGGGTTCGTTATGTCAATTGTCCGGTACTGCAAATCGCGGGCGATAGGGTATTGATGGCGCAGTCGGTGCGCTTCGGCGGAAAAATCGACGGGCCAGAGGCGCAGCACAATTGCCAGAACCAGCATTCGCCCCAGCACCCCCAGTGGATAAAGCACGGAAAATCCAACGACGGCATCGGAAACGGCCGTATCGTTGGCTGGCCCAATTAAATCCAGCACGCTGGCCAAGGCAGGCGTGTTGTTGGACATGCCGGTGAAGATGCCCACCGTCGTTGCGGGCGACAGGTCCAGCGCCAAATGGAGGCCCAACAGCAGCAGCGCAGGCAGCGTCATGATACCCACAATGAACAGCACTTCGCGCAGCCCTTCGCGGCGAAACTTGCTAAAAAAGCCAGGGCCATTGGCCAGACCGATGGTGTAGACAAAAAGCACCAGCCCCAAATCGAGGACAATTTGCGGCATTTGTAGCCCTGGGTCCAGCGCGCCAAACGCCAGACCCACAAACAAAACGGCCGCAACGCCCATGCTGTTGCCGCCAATCCGAATCTGGCCGAGTAAATACCCAATCGCCACCACAAAAAACAGCAAAAGCAGGGGATTGGCTTGCAATAACTCAATCATAATCTCTCCAAAACGGAAGCATAGCAGGTTTTTGATTGAGGAGCATTGGTCGTTTTTTGAAGAGTACAAACTCGCAAATGTTCAATTTCACGCAAAGGCGCAAAGAGCTTAATCTTTGCCTTTGCGCCTTTGCGTGAATCAACTGGTTTTCCTCAATTGGAGCTATTAACTCAGGAAAATATCGCGGGATGATCGTTTTTGTATAGGGCGAGCATTATTCTATTCTTCAGAATCATCAGAAGTTTCTGGCTCGTCGTTTGGTGCTGCGTCTTCTGCGGTGGGGGGGCGGAGTTGGAAGCGCAGCAAGAGGCGACCAAGGCGGATTTCGTCGCCGTCTTGCAGCTGGCGGGGGCTTAGGCCGAGGCGGTTGTGATTCAAAAACGTGCCGCTGGCGCTGCCTTCGTCGTAGAGGTAGTAACGGCCGTTTCGCCTCCGAATCCGTGCATGTAACCGAGCCACCGAGCTGTCGCCAAAGACAATCTGAGCCACTTCATGGTCCCGACCGATGGCCAGATTATCTTGCTCTAGCACGATGTCGGTGCGATTTCCCGGCGCATCTTCCATCAGATGCAGCGAGGCAACTAGCGTTTCATCCACTTCATCTTGCATGTCATCAGAGCTGGCGGGGCGTTCGCGGCGCGGACGCGGGGTCATTTTCGGTGGTCGCCGTTGCCACAAGCGAATGAGCAGCAGGCCCAATCCCAGCAGCCCCAATCCGGCCAAAATGAGCAGCCAATCATCACGGCTTACCTTGTTGGTAACTTCTGTGACGCGCTCAACTGGGCTGGGCGTGGCGGTAGGCGCTGGTGTGGGTGTAGGCGGATCAGGGCGAACGGCCGTAATCGTCACCACCACCGTCTCAGTTTCAGAGGTGTAGCCCAGCACGTCCGTCAGCTCGGCACGCAGGCGGTAGGCGCCCGTGTCTACCGATTGCACGTTCCAATTCAGCGTCAGCAGGCCCGAATCGTCTGGCCGGGGTGCGTTGAGCTGGGGTTGGAGCTGCCCATCAACGTAGAGGGAAACGGCCGTAATCGCGCGCGGCAAATTATCGGGCCAGGTGAGCTGGACGGGGATATCTACAGTTGCTGGCTCTAGCTCCAACAGGGGCGAATCGAAGCTGCTGCCTAGCCGCTGAACTGCCGTTGTGGGCAAAGCCAGCGCAATTTGTGGGGGCACAATCTCCAGCACCAGGTCGGTGCGTGCGGTTAGTGTGCCAATATTGACCGTGATGGGATAGCTGCCACTCTGCCGCAGCAGCGAGCGGTAACGAATTTGCGCCTGGTTGCCCTGTCGCTGCCAGATCAAAAAGAGCGAATCCGCTTCTTCCGGGCGGGGCACATGGGCATAAAAGGCGCGGGTGGGCTGGTACAGAGCCGCGGCGGCATCCACCTCATCAAAGCTGGCCTGCGCCCCCAAAATGGCGGTAAATAGCGGCAGCTCAATTGCCTGCGCCTCGGCGACCAGCGTTTCAAAATCGAGGAACTGCGGCAAGCGGCGCGCTTCGCTGAGAAGGAGAATGGCCTGGTAACGGCCGTCTTCCTTAATCTCGGCGGCATGGGCGATGGCCTGCCGCATCATCCCGTTGATGGGCGCGTCTGCGGGCAGTTCGGCTGTGTAATTTTGGATGGCACCTACTAGCGCATCCGGCGAGCCGGTATCTTGCACCAAAAATTGGCCCGCCTCGGCAGTAGCATCCGGCACCAGCAGCGAAATCCGGTCCAGCCCCGACGGGTTCATGAAGCGACTGGCGTACCGTTCCAGCGTTTCTTGCACGGTTTCCAGGCGCGTTACGCTGCGCCCTTCGTCGATGATGTTGAGCGACTGGTCCGCATCCAGCACAAAAATGATGTCTACGCCTACGGGCACAAACTGCACCTGGGCTTCAGGAATGGGCACCCCATTTTCGCGCAGCGCCAGCCGCAGCAGGTCAGATTCTGCCAGCGGTGCTCCCCGGCTGTCGGCGCTAAGCACATTCAGCTTTATCTCGGGGAAGTTAGACAGGTCTGGCTGGCTCAACCGCAGCAGCACATCGCTTTGTGCCTGGGCAGGGAAATATCCACAGATTACACAGATGGCACAGATAAGAAGCGCCAAAAATCTGTGTAATCTGCGAAATCTGGGGGTGTTTTTCGCAGTAGTTTGGACCATTTTCTCCATCTTCCGCAGGCTTCCCGCCGGGTGTGCGTAGGCTGTTTTATGTTTACTTTCTGCGCCCGGTTTGCTATTATAGCACGGTAAATCCAGGGAGAGAGGCTCACATGATGCGAACAATAAAAAGCGGTTGGATGCGATTGGTTTTACTGCTCACAATGGTGCTACTGACGGGAACGGCCGTACTCGCCCAAGATTCCCCCGGCGTCGCCCAACTGTTTATCACCGAGAGCAACGTGAGCAGTCTGCCCAGCGTGGAGCTGCACATATACGGCCGTGACGCCCAGGGCAACGCCCTCAACCTCTCCCAGGAAACCCTCACCATCCTGCAAAATGGTAATTCTGTCGGCCCCATTGAATATCAGGGAACCCACACGGCAGGCACCTTCACCGTTTTCCTCATCGACGTTCCGCCCGGCGTGGTAGATGAATTAACGTTGCTCCAGCAAGCCATCGAAGGGTTTGCCGCCGCAGGCAATATGCTGGAGCAGGTCGATTCAGTGGCCGTTTATCAGGTCGGGGCAACTGAAGCACAGCAGCTGCTGGAGCCAACCGGTTTTTATAACAGCGTGCGCAACCTCTTTGCTACGCCATTAACACCAGAAACCGGCGCAACCGCGCTCATCGACAGTGCTACCAGCCTGCTGGAGCAGTTGGACAGCCTCAAACCCAACCCGGACATGGTCTCCTCGCTGGTGCTGGCGAGCGATGGCACCGATGTGGTTAGCACCCGCTTTGAAGAAGATGATCTGGTCAATCGCTCTCTGGAGCTGGGCATCCCGGTGCACACCATTTGGCTGGACAACGAAAATATTTCCACACCCGCCGTCGGCCAGGATTTTCTGGCGGGGGTGGCGGCGCAAACAGGCGGTATTGCGGTGCAGCTGGACAACACGGCCGATTTACCGTTGATCTGGAATCGCATTGCCAGTTTCCGCGACCAGGCCCGCATTCGCTACATGGTTACGGCGCTGGAAGCAGGCAACTTTCCTGTTACGGTGAGCCTGGCCGACAGCCCAGCCATTTCTGCTGAAACCACGGTAGACATCCCCAACAATCTGCCCAGTGTGGTCATCAATCTGCCCAGCGAAAGCCGAACGCTTTCCTTACCAGCTCTGGACGAGCCGGTACGTTTGAAGTTTAGTACGGCCGTTACCTGGCTGGATGGCATTGAGCGGACACTCACCGGAGCGCAGCTGCGCGTCAATGGCGTCTCTTATGATGTGCCGGTTGAGGAAATTGACGATTTCCAGGCAGACATTACCAGCTTAACCTATGGCAACAACAGCGTGGAAATGGTGGTGATGGATGAGCAGGGCATTCAGGCCACCAGCCCGATCCTGGTGTTGACCGTGAACGAAGGTCGGCGCGATATCCCTGAGGCGTTAAGCACGGGCAGCGGGTTGATGGGGCTGGTGCTGCGCTTTTTGCTCGTGGTGTTTGCCTTGATTGTGGTGCTGGCGGTGCTGTTTTGGCTGTGGCGCAACGGCCGTGTTAAAAATCTGGGTAGCCTCATTCCGCGCGGCCCTTCGCATCCGCGCCAGCCGTATGTGGAACAGCCAGAGGTGAATTATGCGCCCACGCACACCGTTGCCTATTTGGAAGTGCTCAGCGCGGTGTCGCAAGTGTCGTCTCCCATTCCTTTAAGCATGGCGGTGGTGCGAATCGGCCGTTCGCCCAATCAGGCCAACATTGCGTTTGAGAACGATGTGACCATGTCGCGGCTGCACGCCAGCCTGATGCTGGAAGGCAACCATTACCGCCTTTTTGACGAGCAAAGCACCAGCGGCACGTGGGTTAACGAACGGCAGGTGCCTGAATACGGTATTCAGCTCAACGAGGGCGATGAGATTCATCTGGGGGCGGTGCACTTGCGTTTCCGCCAGGGGTAGGGTGACAAGTTGAAGGGGTGAGGGCAACGCCCAAAAATTTAGTATCAAGAGTGGGCCAATCTGCCAGATTGGCCCACTCTCAAACAACTTTCTACATGCTGTAAAGCAGTCGTTCCCGATTAAAGATTTGCAAAGCGAAGATAATGCCTACGGCCGTAGCCATCAGGTTGCCAATCACGCTGAACATCACAGCATTGGCTGGAATGATGCCGCCTAGCGTGAGCGTGCCTACCACGGCCGAAGTGCCGTAGACAGGGACCATGTAGGCCAGGCTGGCACCCGTTGGCGGCACAAAGGCGGCGGCCATAGCGGTGAACATCACCCCTAGCATTACCGGTGTCAGGGCCGATTGGGCATCTTTAAAGGTCTTGGTGCGGATGCTGATGACCATGAGAATGACGTTGGCAAACAGCGCCAGCGGCAGCGACACCAGGATTGCCATGAGAATCACGT
The DNA here is from genome assembly GCA_020634435.1 of Ardenticatenaceae bacterium. Lineage (GTDB taxonomy): Bacteria > Chloroflexota > Anaerolineae > Promineifilales > Promineifilaceae > Leptofilum. The sequence goes on from JACKBS010000006.1 coordinate 165,424, forward strand.
TGAGTGGCAGCGCGCCTGCGCCATCGGTCATAGATTCGGGCAGCACTTTGCTGGCACCCCAAAAGCCAAGGAGCGTCAGGATAATGGGAATGCCCGTCACCGTAAACACGGCGGCCAGCTTGCCCACAAATATTTCCGTGTCGCTACTGGGCGTTACCAACAGCGATTCCAACGTGCCACGTTCTTTTTCACCCGCCGTGACGTCGATGGCAATAAACATGCCACCCTGTACGGCGCTAATCGCTACCAAGATGGGCAGGAAGAACGAGGCCGCGGCTCCGGCTCGCTGCGCGGGGGAGGCCAGATCTTCGGCATCTAGCGTGACTGGTGCCAGCACAGCCAGATCCACACTTCGCTCGGTCAGGCGCTGTACGGTAATTTGCTGGTTGTAGGCATTCAGCGCCAGCTCCAACCGGTTGAGCGACAGCCCCCCGCCAAACAGCCCGCCTGAGGTGCTGTTGGTACGCACGATCAGGGTCGCTTCTTGCTCATCGGCGACGTTTTCGCTAAAGCCAGGGGTGAAAATCAGCCCGGCGGCTTCTTCCGCGCTGGTGATGGTGGCTTCTAGATCACCTTCAAACGGTTTCAGCTCAATGTTGAAGCGGGCAAAGGTGTCGATAAAGTCTTGACCGGCGTATTCCAGACCCTGTACGGGCAGCACCAGCGTGTCTTCCTGGCGCGATTCAATCAGGGAGCCAAGCAGGGGATTCAGCACGGCGTAGAAGATACCCAGGATGAGCGGCACAACGAGCATTTGACGCAGCGCTTTGTGGTCACGAATGATATCCAGAACTTCTTTTTGCCAGATATTAGAAATGTTGTTGAACATGTTGTTTTCCTTATTTCAGTTAGCGAGTTTGCCAGCTATTTACTTGCACGCTTGCCACTCGTTATGCGTTGTTTTGCATACGGCCGTATTCACTCCGCGATAATCCTTCCCGACCGGCCAACGTCACAAAAGCGTCTTCCAGATTGTCTTTGCCGGTACGAGCCATTAGGTCGGTGGGCGTGCCAAAAGCGACAATCTTGCCACCGACGATGATGGCGATGTGATCGCAAAGCCGCTCGGCTTCGTCCATGTAGTGGGTGCTGAAGAGCACACAGCGGCCCTGGTCGCGCAGTGCCCGGATGCTTTCGCGGGTGTCGCGTACGGCCATCACGTCCAGCCCGTTGGTCGGCTCATCCATGATGATGTTGGGCGGGTTGTGTACCAGTGAGCGCCCCAGCACAATCTTTTGCCGCTGGCCGCGGCTAAACCCTTCGGCCCGCCGATCGGCGATGTCTTCCATGTTGAGCTCAGCAATGATGGCGTCGATGCGATTTTCTAGCTCTTTCCCTTTGAGACCGTAGAAACGGCCGTAATACCGAAACTGTTCCCGTGGTGTCAACCGAGGATAGACGCCATTCATGTCTGCCTGCACGCCCAACGCCTGACGCACACCGCGCGGATCTTTTGTCACATCGTGGTTGTCTACAATGACCGTGCCCGCCATTGGCTTGATCAAACCAGAAATCATGCGCAGGGTGGTGGTTTTACCCGCGCCATTTGGCCCCAACAGTCCGGTAATTTGACCATCTGGGCAGGTAAAGGAGACATCATCAACTGCTTTGATGCTGTTGTCGTCGCCGTAATATTTCTTCAAATTCTTAATTTCAATCATCGTTCATACTCCTGGAAAAAGTAAGGGGTCTTGGCGTTAAGGCGCAGCCAACTGACCGTAAAGGACATTTACCATACGCAAAATATGAGGCTTTGTGTGCAAAAAATCGGGCTCAGCGAGAAGCCACAACGCTTTTGGGATTTTGACGAAGCCGCCAGAATGTGGTGCCCACCAGCACCAGCATAAAAACCAGCCACGCCGTGAGATTCAGGCTGTTTGTGGCGGACACACCGCTGTTGTTTAAGGCATCGTCAAGGCCAGCGACCAAAAAGTGCGTGGGCATGACGGAAAAAATGGTGCCAAATGGTTCTGGCAGCTCGATCATGGTGGAAAACCAGGCGGGTGCCAGAAAAATGATCATGGCCAGGCCCAACCAGCTGTTGCACTGCTTGCTAGACTGCGCCAGACTGCCCGTGAGCGTGCTGATGCTCAAAGAAATGGGCAGGGCAATGGCCAGATAAAGCAATGCCAGTGGCCAGTTGCCTGTTAATCCGCCGTTGAGCAGCACCACCAGCGCCAGCACCGCCGCAATGCTTACCGAACCAGCCAGCGCTTTGCCCAAAACCACATGGTAAGGATTGGCGGGTGAGTTAATCAACACATTGCCCATCTGCTTTTCTTTCTCTTCGGTGATGAGCATCGCTACCAGATTGGTTCCGGTGAGAAAGAAGATCATCGTCAGGGTGACAATGAGCAAGAAGCTGTTCAGAGCAGTGTCCGAGGAAAACGCTTCGCTTTCCAGCTCGATCCACTCTATTTGGGCGGGCAGGCTTTGTTGCCCCATCTGCATGATTTCTGCTTCAACGAGCCGCTGCCATTGGATTGTTTCCGAACTCATGCCCCGTTCTGGATTTAGCCAGATGTTGAGTTCTGGATGTAGACCCGCCGCCACATCAGCATCAAAATTTGCCGGAATCAGCAAACCGCTCATCGGCCCCTCGTTAATTTGTTCCTGAAGCGCCGCCTCGCTGGTGACCAGGTGCAGTTCCAAGGCCGGATTTTCTTGCATGACGTTGACCAGCTGGGAAGCGCCCAAGTCGTACACGGCAATATCAAGGATGCTGGAATTGTCGATGCCCATCATCATCAGGCGGTAGAGCAAGAAAACAACAACGGGCAGCAGCGCGATAACAATGAATTGGGTATTGGTAACAATTTCGACCAGGTCTTTGCGGGCAATGGCCCAAATCAGCCGCCAATGGTTGGGTGAGCTGATGCTTTTTGCCTGTCTGGAAAATGGTTCGCTGCTTGTTGTCATAGCTTTTTACCTACATTAACGGCCGTTTCTGATTTGCCTTGATGCGGAAAATTGCTTCGGCCAACTACAGACACCACGATAGCAGAACGGGACACGATGCGCATTATTTTTCGGCTAAACCGCAGCAAAATCGGCTGAATGGCCGCAAATTGGGGTTGAATGGCACGGAAAACTGTTAAAAATCGAGCATATCGCGTAGGTCACGGGCAGCACTTTTGCTCAGGGGAATCTCGATGGGTTCGGCGGTGTCTGCCTGGTGGCCGTCCAAAATGAGGGTGTAGCTGTCGCGTGTGTAGGAAATCACCTCTTTGATGTGCTGCAAGTTCACCAGGTAGCTGCGATGGGCGCGGAAGAAGCCGCTGCGGGCCAATCGACCTTCCAGTTCAGTGAGGGTGAGGTGCGTGGGAATGAGTCCGTTGGTGGTGTACAAATTGGTACGGCCGTCGTCGCTGGTGGCGTACAAAATATCGGCGGGGTTAACCAGGGCGACTTTGCCTTCTAGCCGCGCCGGGATTTTGAAGGGCAGGTTGGACGGGGTGGGCTGGTCGCTGGGGTGGTAGCTGTGGCTGAGCCGCCCCTGATTCATGATGATGATGGTTTGGGCAATGGCCGTTAACGCGGCACTCTCGTCAGCAATTAGCAAGATGGCCGTGCCATCAGCCGCTTGCTGGTGCAGCACATTGGTCATCAACTCCGCCGAAGATGGCGAGCTATTTTTGAATGGATCAACCAGGATGAGCAGCTGCGGCTGGTGCAGGATGGTGCGTCCCAATGCCAGTCGGCGCGCCAGGTCTGGTGCCAGGTGCTGCACGCGGACGCGCTCCTGGTCTTGCAACCCGACAAACGCTAGCAGTTCAGTGGCGCGGGCAAGCGGCAGGCCGTACAGACGGCAGTAAAATTCCAGGTTTTGTCGCGTGGTTAGCCGATCGTACAGGCCATTTTCAGCAGGCAAGAAGCCCACTTTTTGGGCAAAAAGGGCTCGATCTATGTGTGGTACCAGCCCGGCCAGGCGAATTTGCCCGGCAGTGGGAGCAGTTTGTCCGGTGAGCAGTTGAATGAAAGTTTCTTTGTGGATGGTGCTGAGTCCGGCAACGGCCGTAATTTCCCCAGCCGCTACGTTGAGGGCAGGAATGTCGATGAGGGTGTTTTGGTCTACCACTTTTTGCAGCTGGGTTACTTCAATCATGTATTAAGTTTACCGGAAAAGACGCATTTGGGCGCAAAAAATCCCTGGAAACGGCCGTTTCCAGGGATTTTCCTCAATCCTGCCAGTGGATTTTACGTTTACGGGCAGTACTTGACTGTAGCTGAAGTCGTGTTGTTATAGAACCAATTGTACGCGTAGTAAGGATACGCGTGGCCCGTTTGGGCACGAATGGAAATACGGTAGGAGCCATGCAGCTCAGCCGGGATGGGAAAACTATATTCGGCGCTGCTGTCACTTCCAGAAGCGATTGTACCCACTGAATAACCGCCAATGCCTTGGGTAAACATCGGCCCCATCGTTACCGCAAACGCCTGGTTGGGAGGGAAGTTGTAGGTTTTAATGGTTACCGTGTTGTCCCGTGTGACGCCACAGACGGAAAAAGTGGGAATGCCTGTATAAACTGGCACACTGCTGCCGGTGGACCCAGTAGTTGTGCCCCCGCCAGTTGCGCCAGCCGTAACGTTGTAGAACCAGTTGAAGGCATAGAACGGGTTGGCGTGGGCAGTTTGAGCCCGAATAGAGATACGTTCATCGCCAGCTAGTTCGGCGGGAATGGTAAACGTTTTTGTCAATGTGCCGCCGCTGCCTGATTCAATGGTGCCGACTGATATTCCCCCGATGCCACGCGTGTACATCTTGCCCATCGTGACGTTAAACGTCATGTTGGCCGGGAAGTTGTTGGTCACGATTGTGACATCTTTATCTGCGTTTACTGAGCTGACGCTAAAGGTTGGAATGCCTGTGTAGATAGGAGCTGGATTGACAGGCACGGGCGCGCTATTGTTGTTGTAGAACCAGTTGAAGGCATAGTACGGGTTGGCATGTCCGGTCTGGGCACGGATGGAAACCTGGGCATCGTTAGCCAGGGCCGCCGGGATATCGAAAGTGACTGATTGTGACGCCCCGTTGCCCGAGTTGATTTGCCCGACGGAGATACCGCCAATGCCCTGCGTATACATTTTGCCCATTGTGACGTTGAACGTCATGTTGGGTGGGAAGTTGTGCGTCTGGATGGTGACCGTTTTTCCAGCCTGTACGCTGGAGACGCTGATGGTTGGGATAACAAAGGGGCTGGAGCTAACCGTGCCGACGCCGAAAAATAAAAGCAGCAGCAACAGAGCAAAAACGCCCGCCTTGTGCCGTCCCAGCCGACGAAACTTTGCCAGGGATAACTTACGATGAATCATGAGAACCTCCTTCATGAATGGTATGCACAGGGGGAATGAGGTGCCCAACTGGCCAGGATGAGAGAGCGAGAAAGTCGTTGGGCCGGTACGCAGGACATCAACCTGTTGAAGTCGTCAATCCCTCCGGCGCTGAGTTGCCTGACACACTCAGGCAAACTGGACGATACGATGAGGGCATTATATAAAAAAAAGGGCGCGAATTTCTATAGAACGGCCGTTCCCACCTCTAGACAACAAAAAAGCACCTCTGGTGGGAGGTGCTTTTGTCAGACGATTGTTGTTAAGCTGTAGGCTTTATAACGGTTCTTTGTCGATGGCCACAATGCCCGTTTCGTCGCCCTGGCCAATGCAGTGGGTGGGGGAAACGTTAAAACGCTTGTCGGAATCGACAAAGTTTTCCAGCGCCCCTTGCAGCACGCCTACCGCCAGGTGGCATACAGGAGAATCCGTAGTCCGGCCTGTGCACATTGGGCAAACCAAGATGTTCCAGTACCAAGATTTTTCGTCATCTGTCAGTGATACTTCTTGGTCGCTTACCTGGTTGAAGAATTTGGCGAAGAATTGCAGCCCCAGCCCAATGCGTCGCTCCAGCGAGCCAATCTTCATGGCGGCGCGCGCGGCCGTTGCTACCGAGCCAAAGCTATCTAGACCATCGTTGAATGTTTTCTTGCCGGCGCGTACGGCAAAAGCGCGGGCACCACGTGCACCATACATGTCCCAAAATGCCTGTTGCAGCTGGCCGACATGGGAAAACGGAACTTCTTTTTTCATGTTGTCAGGGGGATAGTTGTCAATATAGTGAGATAGGCCCCCCATGTTGAGCAAGGCGTTGACACCATTTTTGCCAACGATTTCTTCCGTGGCGATTAAAATGATGCGAACCCACCGATTTGGGTAGAACTTATCTTCATTTGCGGGACCTGACATAGTGACCTCCAACGACTAAAAACAGTGTATGAAAGCGAAAGAGCTTCTTAACGCGCTGCTATTATAGTACATCCTTTTACAGTTCACACGTTATTGTCTACTTATTTAGACAAATTCTGCACATTTGTGGCGTTGTGTCAAACATTTTCCCCCAGTAGTACCAGCGCTTCCTGCGCACAGACCTGGACGTTTGTGGGCATTTTTGTGTTTTCTAAATCAGTTTTGTCGAACCATTTCAACCGGTCGGTTTCGCCGTGGGCCGGATTGAGTTGGTTGGAAACGGCCGTTGCGTAATAAATAAAATCAATGTGCTGGTGGTAGGGATTGATGTTTTCTAGCAGCAAGTACATGGGCCGGTGCAGCTGGCATGATTCCGCATCGGCGGGAAAAAGCGGCATGTCGGGATTGTACAGCACAATATCCAGCCCGGTTTCCTCTTTTACTTCGCGAACGGCCGCTTCTTCTGGCAGTTCGTCACGCTCGATGTGGCCGCCAGCAGGCAGCCAGGTGCCCATCTTTTTGTGCTGGTGCAGCAGCACCTTGTTTTGGTACACCACAAACGTGGTGGCCGTGAAGTGGCGCGTAATTTCCATAAGCGAATAGAGATCGGAGATTGGAGATTGGAGATTAGCTAATTTTAATCTCCAATCTCTAATCTCCTGAAATTACCGTACCTTGCCAGTCACAAACCGGTGCGCTGTTTCGGCCAGAATGGCAGCACCCAACGGCAGCACGCCCTCGTCAATGTCGAAAATGTCGGTGTGGTGGTGGCGCACCACGCCATCGTTGATAGCCGCACCGAGCATGAACATCGCCCCCTTGGCTTCGCGGGTCATGTAGGCAAAATCTTCGGCTCCCATGCCAAATTCGGTATCGAGAACGGCCGTTTTCTCGCCAAACTCCTCGGCCACATCCCGCAGCCAGCCATTGACCTGCTCATTGTTGAACATGGCCGGATACCCTTTGGCCAGCTGGAATTCATAGCTGCCGCCCATCATTTCGCTCAGTTTGAACGCATTTTCTACCTCAGCCCACAGCTGTTCGCGCACATCATCATGGTAAGAACGAATCGTGCCCTGGATATACACCTCGTTGGGGATGACGTTGGGCGCGGCTCCGCCGCTCACCTGGCCCAAACTCACCACGCAGCCGCGCAGCGGGTTGATGCGGCGCGATGGAATGGCGTAAATGGCAGGCAGGATCACGCTGAGCATGTGCAGCGGGTCGCTGCCGGTGTGCGGATAAGCGCCGTGGCCGCCATCGCCGCGCACCCATGCTTTGAAGGAATCGACGTTGGCCAGCGAGTAGCCATCCTGGAAGCGCAGCTGGCCGGAGGGGTAATCCGAAGCCACGTGCAGCGCAATCACGGCATCCACATCTTCCAGCGCCCCATCGGCAATCATGGCCGTGGCCCCGCTGATGCCGTTTTCATCAAACGCTTCCTCCGAGGGCTGGAAGAGGAAGCGCACGTTGCCGTTCCAGCCGCCGTCGGCCAGGCTTTGTTTGAGGAGATGCGCCGCACCGAGCAGCATGGCAGTGTGCGAATCATGGCCGCAGGCGTGCATCACGCCCGGATTCTGTGACTTGTACGCGGCATCCGATTTTTGCAGGATGGGCAGGGCGTCCATGTCGGCGCGGATAGCGATGGTGGGGCCATTGCCCGTGCCAATCTGGCCCACTACGCCGGTACGACCGACGCCCGTTTTGACGTCGATGCCCAGTTCGGTGAGTGTGTCGGCCACCAGCGCCGAGGTTCTGAATTCCTGGAACCCAAGTTCAGGATGGGCGTGAATGTCGCGCCGCAAGCGAATGAGTTCGTCGTGTAATGCTTTGGCTTTGTTTAACATGTTGGTTCCTTTTAGGTTGGTTATGTACAGGTGCGACGCACTTCCGAAAGTGCGTCGCACCTCCACTTACGATGGATCTTCTAAAACGATGTCCAGCCCTTCTAGCAGGGCAATCGCTTCTGGCAGTGAAAACTTGGCCTGCTTGAGCGTGTTTTGGTCGGGGGCGATGGCGTAGCTGCGCGCCCCGCGAAAGTCGGCCTTGGTGAGGTTGGTGTGGATGAAGCGGCTGCCGGTGAAATCGGTGTGGGTACAGTTGGCCCCGGTGAGATTGGTTTCGGCGAAGGTGGCTTCTTTGGCCAGGCAGTGGGTGAGCGCGGCGCGGGACAAATCTAACTCCATGAAGGTGGCGTAGCTCAGGTTGCAATCGTGAAATTCGATCCGCTCGATGCGCATTGCCCTGGCCCAGTTGATGCCAATCAGTTTGCACTGCTCAAATTTGCTGCGCTGGAAGGAGCTGTAATCCACGTCTAGCAAGCTGAGATCGCAGTTCTTAAATGTGCAGTCGCGAAAGATGCACCGTTTGAACTGCGTCTCGCTAAAGTTGCTGCCGGTGAAGGTGCATTCTTCGAAGGTAACGGCCGTTACCACCTCTTGCGTCAGCGTCTGTTTGGCAAACTGCTGCGCAAAATATTCTTCGCCATCATCAAAAATAGACATCAATTCTCCAAGGTGGCCACGGCAACGGCCGTTACCTCATCATTGCGCAGCCCCATGCAGTTGACGCCCTGCACTACGCCCTCTTTGGGCGGCACTTCATTGGCCTGGAAGCGAATCATCTTGCCGCTCTGGGCCAGGATAAAAATGTCGTCATTGTCGCGTACGGTCACCGCGCCAATGAGCTGATCCGCCTTAAAGATGGTCTTGCCGCCTGCGCCCGGTGCCTTGTTCATGCGGAAGCCGCTCATCTGGCGGATGGTACCTTTGCCATCGTGGCCAATCACAAACACGCCGCTGCTTTCCACGACGCTGCTGACAGCCACGACCTCATCTCCCGGCTCGACGCGCAGCCCCAGGCAGCCGCCGCGCGCAGGCACCTGCGTTTCGCGGAAGCGAATGCCTTGGGCCAGCCGGGTAGCCAGGAAAATTTCGTCAGTGCCGCGGGTCCAAGTAACGGCCGTAATCTGCCCACCCTGCTTTACATCGTGAAACGCCATGCCGGGGATGAGGCTCTTGCCAAAGTAGCTGGCGGCAACGCGCTGCACCCAGCCGCGCTGGCTGGCCAGCACCACGTACTGCCCACCTTCGGCGGTCAACGCACCCACAATGTGCTCGTTGCCGTGAAAAGCGAACCGATCGGTGATATTTTCGCCGGGGGCACGCAGCTCTTCGGTCTGGTGAATGTCGGCTACGGCAAGTGGGAAGACGCGACCCAAATTGCTGAACAGCAGCAGCCGGTCGTTCTCGTCAGCGATGACCACGTGCGCGGGAAAGTCGTGTTCATCCACGTCCAGATCAAACACACCGATGCCGCTGCGGCGCTGACGGCCGTATAAATGTCGCGCCGTCCGTTTGGCCAAACCGCGCTGGCTGATGCTGATCACTTGCTGGGTAGTAGGCGGTTCGGCTGGTTCGCTGTCGGCGCTGCGTCGGCGGGGCTGGCCGGATTGGTAGGTGAGCAGCTCCGCTTCCAGTGCTTCGATGTATGCCAGCACTTCGGGGCTGACGCTGCTTAAATCGGGGCGTTCTAGGTCCATAAATTCTCCCGTTTGTTTTGGTGACGACAACGAATTTGAGTAAGCAACGAATTTTTCATTCGTTTGTTACTTTAATTCGTTGTTGTCCTGATCATAAAGAGGGAGCGCGGAATCGGCAATATGAATTGTTGGTTTGGTTCAGTTTGGGGGCGAATATTAGACTACGGCAAAATGTCAGCAATAGAAATGTTGAGGTTAGCAAAGTTGGCGAAGGTGAGGTCGTTGAAGGGGAGGTTGTGGTGGGCTTTGAGTTGGGCCATCAGGCCGAGGTAGTTGCCCAAGATGCGGTCTTGCCAGTTGAGGTTGAGGTGGGCAACGGCCGTTTTTATTCCCACTTCATCCCCCTCTAGCTCAATAAAATTGCCGTAGGGCAGCTCATCCAGCACAATTTCTACGTCCTGCCAGGTGAATGTTTCGCGGTACTTTTCATACACTTGCAGCGGGGCAAAACCAAGTCGCTGAAAAATTTGCGAGAGCGTGTCGAAGTCGCTGACCTGCACTTCCAGCTCTTCGCGCACTTTGGCTTCGCTGCGGGGAAGAGTTTTAGGCGTGCCTTTGTAGGTGAGGGTAACGGCCGTATCCTGCCTTAGCCGCAATAAAGACAATTCTTTGTACAGCCGTTCATCGGCCGTATCAAAGCGCACATTGCGCTCATAAATGCGCGGTTTGGTCAACACCGCGCCCGCTGCCAGCAGATGTTCGCGAAATCCCGCCAGGTCCGGCACAAAAAACTTCACTTCAACTTCTAAATTGTTTTGCTTACCTGCCACTTTTCACTTTTTACTTTTTACAAAAAAGGACGAGGCAATTGGGCGGGAAATGTGCTTGCTATGCTCGTCTTTCCCCAATCGCCTCGCCCCTACTTTTCATCTTTCACCGATAACTGCTCACCGATTACCGATTACCGCTTACCGGCTACTGCTCCCCGTTCACTGCCTCATCTTCTTCATCCACGATGACTACCAGCACCTGGTCTTTTTCTACGCTGGCGCCCGACTCTACGCTTATCCGGGCTACAATGCCATCCTTGGGGGCGCGCAGTTCATTTTCCATCTTCATAGATTCTAGAATGATCACCTTGTCGCCTTTCTTCACGTGCTGCCCTTCGGATACAGGAACTGCCACAATCAGGCCAGGCATGGGGGATTTAATTTGCGCTTCACCGGCAATATCGCTGGCCACGCCGCGGGCTTTGGCCAGGCGATAGGCACGTTCGTCCTGCACTTTGACGGTGTACAGCTCACCTTTGGTGAGCACTTCCCACACATCATCGCGGGCTTCTACCACCGCTTCCAGCGACTGGTGGTTTAGCAGCAAGGAAAGCACATCCGCTTCGGGCAGATGCTGAAAATCAATATCGTAGCGCACGCCATTGACCAAAATTTGGTTGTTGTGCTCAATTTCAATAATAAATTCTTCGTCGTTTACCGTGGTTATGTATTTCATGGGCGTATGAACATAGGTGCGACGCACTTTTAAAGTGCGTCGCACCTCCTATTAATTATTTTCGCAATCTTTCCCAACGACTGTACCATTTCCAGTTACTCACATCGCGCTCACCGGGAGCCACAATCTGGCTGGCATGTTGGCCCTGTTGATGGGCCATCATCGTGGCGAGAATGGCGGCTTCCATGGTGAGCGGCGCTTCGCGGTCGCTCATTTTGAACCGCTCTTCCACAAAATGAGTGTCAAATTGGCCGGTCATAAAGCGGTGGCTGTCTAGCATATGCTGGTGGAAGGGAATGTTGGTCTTCACCCCCATGATGCGATATTCCTCAAGCGCACGACGCATACGCAAGATGGCTTCGCCGCGTGTTTCGCCGTAGCAAATGAGTTTGCTGATCATGGAGTCGTAGTAGGGTGTAATTTCGTAGCCGGGGAAGACGCCAGTGTCCACGCGCACGCCAGGCCCAGTAGGCACACGGCTGACGGTGATCATGCCGGTAGAGGGCAGGTAATTGTTGTATGGATCTTCAGCGTTGATGCGGCACTCGATGGCCCAGCCCTTCATTTTGATATCTTCTTGCTTAAAGCGCAGCCGCCGCCCGCGGGCAACCCGCAGCTGTTCCTGCACAATATCCACGCCGGTTACCAATTCAGTGATGGGATGCTCTACCTGGACGCGGGTGTTCATCTCTAAAAAGTAGAAGTTTTTGTCTTTATCGAGCAAAAATTCGATGGTGCCTGCGCTGACGTAATCCACTGCTTTGGCGGCGGCGACAGCGACGGCTCCCATGCGCTGCCGCAGATCTTCATCCACGACAAAGCTGGGGCTTTCTTCAATTACTTTTTGATGGCGGCGCTGCAATGAGCATTCGCGTTCACCCAGGTGGATAACGTTGCCATGCATGTCGGCCAATACCTGGATTTCGATGTGACGGCCGTTTTCAATCAATCGCTCCAAATAAACCGTGTCATCGCCAAAAGCGGCCTTGGCTTCGCGCCGCGCGGCGGCCAGCGCATCCGGCAAATCTACCGATTTGTACACCGGGCGCATCCCCTTGCCGCCACCCCCGGCCGATGCTTTCACCAGCAGCGGGAAGCCCACAGTCTTGGCCGCTTCGATGAGCTCTTCATCCGTATCGCCAGAACCGCCAGGCACAACGGGAACACCAGCAGCAACGGCCGTTTGCCGGGCCGTCTGCTTGTCACCCATAATCCGGATCGCTTCTGGCGGAGGGCCAATAAACACCAGTCCGTTGTCCACACACATCTGGGCAAACTCGGCCCGTTCGGACAAAAAGCCATAGCCCGGATGGATCGCCTCTGCGCCGGACAGCTTGGCCACCTCGATGATCTTGTCCATGCGCAGGTAACTGTCGCGCGCCGCCGACGGGCCGATGTGGTACGCCTCGGTCGCGTAACGCACGTGCAGCGCATTCCGGTCCGCATCCGAGTAAACCGCTACGGTGCTGATGCCCAACTCGTGGCACGCCCGCAAAATGCGCATGGCAATCTCGCCCCGGTTGGCGATGAGCAATTTTTCAAATCTCTTGGGTAATAAACTGTCTGTAGCCATTGTTTCGGTAATCGGTTATCGGTAATCGGTGGTCAGTAATCGGCGGTCGGTGACGGTGAAAGCTTACCGATTACTGATTACGGTTTACCAATTACCATCTAGAGGGGAATATTCCCGTGTTTTTTCGGTGGGTTGTGGTCGCGTTTGTTTTGCAACATGTTCAGCGCGTTGATCAAGCGCGGCCGCGTCTGGCTAGGCTCAATCACATCATCGACGTAACCGCGCCGAGCCGCTTCGTATGGATTGGCAAACTGATCGCGATAATCGTCTACCAGTTCCGTTTTGCGGGCAACTGGGTCTTCGGCGCTGGCCAGTTCGCGGCGGAAGATGATGTTGACTGCGCCATCTGGTCCCATCACGGCAATTTCGGCCGTGGGCCAGGCCAGATTCAGGTCAGCACGGATGTGCTTGCTGTTCATGACGCAGTACGCGCCCCCGTACGCCTTGCGCGTGACAACGGTGATTTTGGGTACGGTCGCTTCGCAGAAGGCATAGAGCAGCTTGGCCCCGTGGCGAATGATGCCGCCGTGTTCTTGGTTGACACCGGGTAAAAAGCCGGGCACATCCTCAAACACAATCAGGGGGATGTTGAAGCTGTCGCAAAAGCGGACAAAGCGCCCGGCCTTCTCGCTGGCAGCAATGTCTAGCACGCCCGCCAGCACCATTGGCTGGTTGGCCACAATCCCGACGGAGAAGCCGCCCAGACGAGCAAAGCCAACGACGATATTCTGAGCGAAATGCTCCTGAATTTCGTAAAAAACGCCGTCGTCCATGATGAGGTGGATGACGTCTTTGATGTCGTAGGGCTTGTTGGGATTGTCCGGCACCAGGTTGTTGAGGGCCGTTTCCGTGCGCAGACTGTCATCTTTAGTGGGCACGAAGGGCGGGTCTTCCATATTGTTGGAAGGCAGGTAGCTCATCAATTCGCGGATGAGGTAGAGGGCGTCGGCTTCGGATTCAGCAGCCATGTGGGCCACGCCGCTCTTTTCATTGTGGGTCATGGCCCCGCCCAACTCTTCAAAGGAGACTTCTTCGCCAGTAACCGCTTTCACGACGTCTGGCCCGGTGATGAACATGTAGCTGCTCTCTTTGACCATGTAGATAAAGTCGGTGAGGGCGGGGGAGTAAACCGCACCACCTGCGCACGGCCCCATGATGGCGCTGATTTGGGGAATCACGCCAGAGGCCAGGGTGTTGCGCAGGAAGATGTCGGCGTAGCCACCCAGGCTGACAACGCCTTCCTGAATGCGCGCCCCGCCGGAATCGTTGAGGCCAATGACCGGTGCGCCGTTACGCATAGCCATATCCATGATCTTGCAAATCTTTTCTGCATGAACCTGGCTGAGGCTGCCGCCAAAGACGGTGAAATCCTGGCTGAAGACGTAGACGAGACGGCCGTCTACCGTTCCCCATCCCGTCACGACACTATCGCCCAGGAATTTTTGCTGATCCATGCCAAAGTTGCGTTCGCGATGGGTCACAAAGGCGTCGATCTCGCGGAAGGAGCCTTTGTCTAGCAAGAGATCAATCCGCTCGCGGGCGGTCATCTTGCCTTTTTCCTTGTGCCGGGCAACGCGCTCGGGACCGCCGCCCTGCTGTGACTCTTGTCTTAGCTGTTGGAGTTTTTCGAGTTTATTGCTCATAGTAAAAGTAGGTTCGGGTGGCACGCCAAAGCGACCACCGGGTAAATAAGACTGTGCCGATAAGAATGAACGTGGTGATTAGCCACAAGGACCAATTGCGCGGCGGCTGAGCGAATAACAGCCAGATGCCGGTTTCGTAAACGGTATAGCAGGCGATGGTAATGGGAATAGCACGCAAGGAAAACGGCCGTCTTCGCCAGAGCTGCCACGCCAGGCCAAAAAACAAAACTGTAAAGATCGCCGCGCCTGCCAGACGTAAACGCGGGTCTGGTTGAATGCCTAGAACCTCTGCTAATTCGAGCTGCTGGCCAATGGCAATGGCTCGCCCAAGATTCCATGTTCCTAAAAAAATAACACTCCAAAGTGTAATAGTTACGGTGTGGGGTCGGTTTGGAGCAGTATGGCTACTCATTACAAAAATTATAAAGGATCGGAGGGCAGTTGTCAGTATTTGCCCGTGAACCCGTGCACGGCGCATAATATTGGCGAGGAGATTAGAGATTGGAGACTGGAGATTTGGCTAATCTCTGCTCTCCTACGAATGTAGAAAATTCAACGGTTAGGATTCACCATGCAAGGACCACAGCATAATCTGGATGACGATTGGGAAGGATTGGACCCGACACAGTCACGGACTGGTTCGCGGACGATGCTGTATGCAGGCATCGGCATTGCCGTGTTGTTTGGCCTGGTAGTTTGTGGCGTGGCCGTTTATTTTGTCTGGTCTCAATTTCTAAGCGATCCGGCCGAGGTGGCATCGCCGCCAATTGTGGTGCCAACTTCGGCTGTGGAGGAAACGGCCGTTGCCCTCACCGATCAGCCAGATATTGCCCCTACGAGCACATTACCCGCGTCCGCCCCGACCGTGCCTGCCAGCAGCGGCACCGTTACAGCCGCGCGCCTTACGGCCCCGCCGACTATTGACGGCGTTCTAGGCGAATGGACGGGTGTGGCAGCGGTGAGTTCGAGGAACCGCGTGTACAGCGTGGCCGGTTGGGATGGCACGGTGGATTGTACGGCCGTCTGGCAGCTGGCCTGGGATGACACCAATCTCTACGTTGCCGTGCGCGTAACGGATGACATTCACGTGCAAAACGCCAGCGGCAATCTGATTTATCGTGGTGACAGCGTGGACATGCAGTTTGATACCAACTTGCAGGGCGACTATGACAACAGCCTCAGCCCCGATGACTTTCAGATCACCCTGTCGCCGGGCAGCTTTGCGGGCAGCGGACCCACCGCCTTTCGCTACCAGGGCACGGCCAGCGGCGCGATTTTGGATGCACCGGGCGGGCATCATGTGACGGTGGCGGCCCAGCAAACCAGCACGGGTTACACGCTGGAGGCAGCGATTCCCTGGAGCGACCTGAATCTAACGCCCAGCGCTGGCCTGACCATCGGCCTCTCGCTGAACGCCAACGACAATGATACGGTGGGAACGGCCGTTCAAGAAGTGATGATGTCTAATAATCCCAACCGTACCCTAACCGACCCGACGACGTGGGGCACGCTTACTTTGGAGTGATAAGTAAAAAGTGAAAAGTAGGTCGCTTATCACTTTTTACTTTTCACTTTTCACTAAAAAGAGGGAAAAATGAAACACGAAGAATCCACTTTCAAAAGCGCCGATGGCCTTGATTTGTATTACCAAAGCTGGCTGCCGGATGGTGAACCCAAAGCAGTGATTGTGATTGTGCACGGTATGGGCGAGTATGGGGGACGGTACCGTCACGTGGTCAACGCCCTGGTGCCCAAAGGATACGCCATCTATGCTGCTGACCATCGCGGACACGGCCGTTCCCCCGGTAAGCGCATGTTTGTGAATAAATGGTCAGAATACCTGGATGATTTGGGGTTGTTTATTAAACTCGTGAAGAGTAAGTGGGTTGGACGGCCGTTCTTCCTCTATGGGCACAGCATGGGGGGCAACATCACCCTCAACTACGTCCTGCGCAATCCCGACGGCTATAACGGGGTCGTAATCTCCGCCCCAGCGGTGGGCAAGCTGGATGTGCCGCCCATTTTGGCTCTTATCAGCAAAATCATGTCCAAATTGGCACCCGCCATGCAGGTAAAAACCAATCTGGAACTCAGCGACATCTCCCGCGATCCGGTGGAATCCCAGGCGTACGGCGACGATCCGCTCATCCAGACGTTTGCCACGCCCCGCTTTGGCGTAGAGCTGCCCGCCTCGGCCGAATGGGCGATGGCTCACGCCGCCGACTTTCAGCCGCCGCTGCTCATGATTCACGGCGATAGCGACAACATCGTTAACGTTTCGGCCAGCCGCAACTTTTTTGCCCAGGTGCCGCAGCCAGACAAAAAGCTGATTGTATACGAAGGCGGCGTACACGAGTCGCACAACGACATTCACCGTGACCAGGTTATCGCGGATATTGAGCAGTGGCTGGAGGAGCATCTATAAACCGTGTCATGCCCGTGAAAACGGGCATCCATTTGGCTAAACGCATGGATTCCCGCCTGCGCGTTGAGGAGAGGACATGTTTGTGTTCTCTCTGGGACACCTTTTGAAAAAATCGCATTCGGAGCCGTTTCTAGGTCATTTTTGACTCCGAAACGCTCAAAATCGCTCCGAATTGAGCTAATTGCTCAAAAGGTGTCCTCCCGTCAACGCCTGCGCGGGAATGACCCAAGAAAGAGTAAAACATGGACAAAATAATCATTCGTGATTTGCTATTGCGTGGCATCATCGGCATTAATCCCGATGAGCGCGTGAAGCAGCAAGATATTCTCATAAACATGGTCATTTGGGCCGATATTCGTAAAGCGGCCACCAGTGACGCCATCGAAGATGCAGTGGATTACAAATCGATCACCAAACGCGTTATTCAGCATGTAGAAGCGTCTTCCGACTTTTTGGTGGAGCGGCTGGTGACGGATTTGGCCCGCCTGGTCATTATGGAATTTGGCGTAGAGCGGGTGATGGTGCGGGTGGAAAAGCCAACGGCGCTGCGCTTTGCTGAATCGGTGGGCATCGAGATTGAGCGCACCCGCGCCGACTTTGAATAAGAGAGACGCAGAGATTGGAGAGTTTGCTGAGCGCGCAGAGGTTTTTTGGAGATTCTCTGTGCAGCTCTGTGCTTCTCTGTGAATCTCTGTGTTCCTGCTTTTAAAAATGCCAAATCAAGTTGTTATTGCCCTGGGATCAAACATTGAGAAGGAACAGAATTTGCCGCGGGCGATTGAACTGCTGCGGGAGATGTGTGACGTTACGGCCGTTTCCCCCATCTACGAAACCGAACCCGTTGGCCTGCTGAACCAGCCCAACTTTTGGAATACGGCCGTTCTTATCCAAACCGATCTCAGCGCCAGCCAGATCAAGCAGCAAATCATCGGCAGCATCGAGACGAAGCTTAAGCGCGTGCGCCAGGCGGATAAAAACGCGCCGCGCACCATCGACGCGGACATTGTGCTGTTTAATGATGCGGTGTTTGAATATGATGGCGGTGACGGCCGTTCCCGCCCGATTCCTGACCCTGATTTAGCTAAATTCCCCCATGTTGCCGTCCCCGTAGCCGACCTGCTGCCCGATTTCCCTCATCCACAAACTGGGGAATTACTGGGTGACTTGGCACAAAGATTGTTGGATGAGATGGTGAAGGAATACGGCCGTTCCCCCCTAAAAAGGGTCTAATCACCTTGTCACCCCTTCACCTTGTCACCTTGTCACCCGTTCACCCCTGCAAAGTCAAACTCACTGGACAATGATCCGACCCCATCACATCTGCATGAATGGTGGCTTCGGCGATGCGTGGCGCTAGGTCTGGGCTGGTGAAGAAGTAGTCCAGACGCCAGCCCACGTTGCGACCGCGTGCGCCGCCGATGTTGCTCCACCAGCTGTATGCGCCTGTTTGCTCCGGGTAGAGGTGGCGGAAGCTGTCGATGTAGCCTTGCTCAACGATTTGATCCAGCCAGGCACATTCTTCCAGCAAAAAGCCGGTCGTGTTGCGATTCTGCTTGGGTCGCGCCAGATCGATCTCCTTGTGCGAGGTGTTCACATCGCCGCAAAAAATCACTGATTTGTCCGAGGCAATCAGCTCATTGCAAAAATCGAGAAAAGCAGCTTTGTAGGCCATCTTGAAGGGCACGCGGCTGTGGTCGCGGCTGCCGTTGGGGAAGTAGGCGCCAATGAACACAAAGTCGTCATACTCGGCCACGACGGTACGCCCTTCGCGGTCATATTCTTCGATGCCCAGGCCAATTTGCACGTTGTTTGGCTCTGTTTTGCTGTAGAGGGCCACGCCGCTGTACCCTTTTTTCTCCGCCCAGGCCCAGTAGGTGTGGTAGCCATCGGGCTGACGCAGCTCGGCGGCAAGCTGATCGGGGTGGCATTTGGTTTCTTGCAGGCTCAAGATGTCTGGTTGGGTTTGGTACAGCCAGTCGAGAAACCCTTTTTTATGAGCGGCCCGCAGGCCATTAACATTCCAGGAGTAAAGTGTTGTTGTCATGCAGCGATTGTACCGGTTTTGGCGGGAATCAGCATCGGATAATATGGATTCCCGCCTGTGCGGGAATGACATAGTAAGGGTGTGCTAGGCGAGGAGTGTTTGTTTGAAGTGTTGTAGGCCGCGTTGGTGGGCGGACTTTTGCAAGGCGCGCATGAAGCTGTAGTTGCGAGATGGTTCGTCCGGGGCGGGGCGAGAAATGGCGTGTACTGTGAGGCGCAACTGATTGTCGGGATCCCATTCCAGGCAGGCGGTCCATTCGCCCTGTTCCACGTGGGTGGCCACAGTGACGTAGGTAAAGCCGTAGCGGCGCGGTTCGGTGATGACCTGGCGTACCTCGTTCATGGCGATAACGTCCAAAACTGGCTTGCCCAACAGGGAAAAGAGGTGGATGCGCTGCACGATGCGGTCGCCAACCTGGGCCCAGCGGTTCCACAGACTGAAGTCGCTGGTGTGGCTCAGAACATCGTGAGGATAAAACTGGTAGCGCATGAGGTGATCGGCGGCTTTGCGGAAGAGACGGCCGTCTTCATCCATCCCCAACACCAGTTCATAGTTGTCTTCATGCCAGCTGGCGTCGAGGGGTTGGCCGGGCTGGTAGGAGAGGGCCATGTTGTTCCAGATGTCTAAATATTTGACATCACAGCAGCCATCATCGAACCAATTTAGCTTTGCCGTTGTAAGAAATTTCATGACTTCTTCTTCCTTAGGAGCCAACAGATGAACTGCATTATAGACAATGTAGTACCGAATTGGAGTTCCTCTTTAGTCCTATTACGTCCCATTTTAATCAGGAGCTGGTCGCTATCACAATGGTCACTCGATGAGAAAATTGGCAAAAACGGCCGTTGTAGAGTGAAAGATGAGTGAATTTTTGGCGCACCACCGTTTTGTTGGCGATTGTGCCGCGCAATGCTAAGGTTAGCCTATGTTTTCACTCAACTTACGCCAAACGATGGTTCAGCAAATTGACAAAGCGGTTTTGTACGGGCTCAATCGCCGCGTGTCTGACTCCTTAGAGTCCAGTTTGGGCAATGCGCCACAATTTGAAGCCATGTTGGCCCAAACGGTAGTGGATACGCGGAAAACGGCCGTTTTCAACCTCACCGCGCCAGGGGAGCACCCCATCTATTTGCAAACGCCAATGGGTGAAATTGTTTGCCATGTGCGGGTGCGTTTGGCGGTAGACCCGGCTGCGCCACTGCTGTTGTTCCATCACGGTTTCAACGAATATCCCTACACCAACACCTGGCGGCGGCTGTTTCCAACGGCCGTTCCCCTGCCGGTCCATTCAGTCTGCGTGCAGGCCCCATTTCACGACAATTGGCAAGACCCGGTGCAAAAAGGTTTTGCCTCCATCCGCAACATCTACCAGATTTTTGCCGGGTCGCTGCGCATAATGGAGCTCATGCAAAGCCGGTTCGAGGGAGAAGGGGCCGCCTACACGGTCGCTTCGGGCGTCAGTTGGGGCGGCATTACCAGCCTGCTGTACGAAGGGCTGCTGCGGCAAACGCGTGGTGTCATTCCCATGCTGGCCTCACCGAACCTGGCCCGCGTCATCTGGGACACTTCGGATTTATTCGGCCGCCCTTTGCAGCTATCACAGGCAGAATTGCACGACCATCTGGACTTTACGCCCTATTATCGGCAGTGCGCGACCGACATGGTTTACCCACTGCTGGGCGAAAACGATCTTTTCTTTCGCTTAGAAAACCATGCAGAACTGTTTGCCGAACGGCCGTTGGTCACCATTCCCGCTGGGCACATCTCTGCCATGTGGCAAAGTGCCCCAATGCGCGATCATGTCCTCTCCATCCTGGCTCACATTGCCTACCGCGAAGCCCGGTAAGCACCCGCCAAACGCCTGCCACCAAATTGTTGGATTGCTGTTAGAAACCTGGACGAATTGGTCCAGGTTTTTTGCTCACTTATAAACCATTTAGGTTTAGCTCAGGTTTGGCTTAGGAAAGGCGGCTATTCTAATAATCAGAAGTCGCCAAAAGAAGTGTTTCGACCCCGGTTCTCCCTCCTGGCCGGGGTCGAACGCTTTTTGGGGACTGTGCCTCAAAAAACGCTCAAACCCCCACTGCTCACAAACGTAAAAATTCCCCTTAACTGAAAATTGGGCTGCCGGACGCAGATGCCTGCTTAAACAATTTATTGAACCTGCGGCACCATTGCGGCTTGCCATTTCAGGCCGCATGTGTGACATTTTCATGCCTGCCTGCGAATAATAAAGTAAACCAACATTGCGCAATGGAAAAATAAGCAGGAGTTCATGAGTATACCGCATCAAGAGTTCTCTACTCTTATAGAACAAAATAAACCGATTCTCTACAAAGTGGCCAACAGCTACTGCCGGGAACCAGATGACCGCCCTGACCTGATTCAGGAAATCCTTATCCAACTTTGGTTAGCGCTGGGACGGTATGACGGCCGTGTGAAGTTTTCCACCTGGATGTATCGCATTGCCCTGAACGTGGCCATCTCTTTTTACCGCAGTGGGCGGCGGCATGATCAGGCCAATGTGCCTTTGGCCGAGATCGGCCTGGAATTGGCTACTACAGACCGGCTGCTCTCGGAATTTGGCGATGAGCTGCGCCTGCTGTACCAGGCCATCGGCAAGCTGAATGAAATTCACCGGGCCTTAATTCTGCTGCACCTGGATGGCTACAAAAATGCCGAAATTGCCGAAATGATGGGCATGAGCGTCACCAATGTGTCCACATCCCTTAGCCGCACCCGGCAGCAGCTGATGGCAGAATTGGCGGTAGATGAAAAGGGCCAACAGGAAACCAAGCAATGAATTTTGATGATCTAAAATCCCAATGGGTTGCTTACGATGCAGCCGTGCAAAGCAACCTGAAAAATACTCTGAATGTGGCGGCTGGTTGGCAGAAGGCTAACTCTGCGCTGCAACGTTTATCTCGATCGGTTGTTATTGAAATGATTATCGGGCTGCTAACTCTGGCTGTGCTGGGCGGGTTTCTCTTTGATTATTATCAAGAGCCAGCCTTCTTTTTGCCCGGTCTGATTTTGCATCTGTTTACGATTGCCCAGGTTGCTGCCAGCGGTTACCAGTTTGCCAAACTGAAAGAGCTTGATTTCAGTGCGCCGGTGCTGGCCAGCCAGATGAAATTGGCCAGACTCCGCCGTCTGCGGATTCGCGTGGTGATGTGGACCCTCATCCTCAGCCCGCTGCTGTGGATTCCGCTGCTGGTGGTGGGTATGAAAGGCGTGCTGGGCGTCAATATTTACGCGCTGCTGAACAGCGCCTGGCTCATAGCAAATGTCCTGTTTGGCTTGGCCTTTATCCCGGCGATGGTTGCACTATCGCGCTATTTGGGGCCACGCTGGCAAGGGTCTGCACTGGTAAAAAGCGTGATGGATCATATTGCTGGAGATGAGCTCAAAGCGATGACCGCTTTTTTAGAGAGCCTGGAACAATTTGAGCCGGAAGATGCCTAGCCACCGTTTGTTTTAACCTGGCGAGATTGGACCAATCTTTCAAGATTGGTCCAATCTAAAAAACGCCAACTTGTTGTTGTAAGGCTGCCAAGGTTCCACGTTCGCAATAATCTTTACCCCGTTCATATTCATAAAGGAAACAAAAATGTCTATCTTTTTACGCAAAACCGCCAGGGTGGCGGGCGGTCTTATCCTGCTGGCTGCTGCCCTTGTCTTACTCCTTGTCTTTTGGCCTGCGCCTAAATTTGCCACGGCATCCCCCATGCTCAGCTCATTGCCTGCATCGGTGGGCGGGCCAGACTGTGTGAAAAGCAGCACAACGCGCTGTTTGTCTATGCGCGATGGTGTTGTGTTGCACGGCACCTGGTTTGAGTCCGGCAGCGATTTAACGGTTTTGCTTTTTCATGGCGTGATGAGCCAGAGTAGTGAGCTGGCCGCCACCGCCAAACTGTTACAAGAAACTATCGGTGCGAATGTGTTGAATGTGGATTTGCGCGGGCACGGTTTGTCTGAGGGCAAGCGTGGCGACATCAGCATCATCGGCCAGTATGAAGATGATATTGCCGATATTGTGACAATGATGCGCCAGGAACGGCCGTTTGACACCCTCATTCTCGCCGGGCATTCTATGGGCGGGGGTATCATCATGCGCTACGCCGCCAGACAAACGCTGCCCCAGGTTGATGCCTATTTGCTGTTTGCTCCCCACCTGGGCACCAATGCGCCCACCTCTCAGCCCCGGCAAACAGAAGCCGCAGCAGACAATGAGCTGGTTAAAATCGCTCTGCCGCGCACCATAGGCCTGGCTTTGCTGAACACAATCCACGTAACCGTTTTTAATGGTCTAGACACGCTGTTCTTCAACGTTCCCGCCGATTCGCCCCTCGGGCGCTACAGCTATCGCGCGATGGTCAGCACATCGCCCGATGATTACCAGCAGGCCCTCACGGCCGATTCTTTGCCGCTGTTGGTGGTGGTGGGGCAGCATGACGAGGCGTTTTTAGCCGAGGAATACCCGAATGTGATTCAGTTACATGAAAACGGCGAGGTGGCCATCATTGCCAACGAAACGCATGACAGCATTGTGCGCAGTGCCGCCGCCTTCACCGCGATTCAGCAGTGGGTGGCTGCCTGGCGACCATAAAATTTGCGCCTCAGGTGCCGCTGCCTGGCGCTTGTTCGGTCAGGTAGATGCGGGAGACGCGGGTGTTGATGTTGGTGAGGATTTCGTAGGGGATGGTACCGGCCCATTCGGCCAGCTCTTCGCAGCGAATGGCGACGGTGCCATCCTCACTTTCGCCCAGCAGCACCACTTCGTCGTTGTTGTAGGCGCTGTCCCACTCGATGTTGACCATGAGCTGGTCCATGCAAATACGGCCGATTACCGGGTACCGCTTCCCCCGCAAAATCACCTGCGCCTGGCCCGACATGCGCCGGAAATAGCCATCACCGTAGCCGACGGGCACGGTGACCACGCGCACCATGTGGTCGCTTTGCCAGGTGGAGCCGTAGCTCACCGGATGATCCGGCTGCACGACCTTGAAGTAAACCACGCGCGATTTCCAGCTCAACACCGGGCGTACGGCCACCGTCTTGGCCACCTCGTCCGACGGGTAGACGCCGTAGAGCAAAATGCCCGCCCGCACCATGTCGAAATGGCTGCCGGGCAGCTGCAAGATGGCTCCAGAATTGGCCATGTGGCGCAGCGGCGGTGGCGGCAGCCCACGCTGTTCGTAGAACGACAGCACCTGATTGAAGCGATCGAGTTGGGTTTGAGCAGATTGGAGAACGGCCGTATCTGCATTGGCAAAGTGTGAATAAATCCCCTCCACCAGACAATGCTCGCACTTGAGCGCCGCTTCCAGCAGCGAAGCCGCGTTGTAATAATGCACCCCGATCCGCTCCATCCCTGTGTCAATTTTCAGGTGGACTTTCGCCTGCACGCCCATTTTGGCGGCGGCTTCATCAATTTGGGTCAGCTTTTCGATGGAGGAGGCGGTGAGGGTGAGGTCGTGCTGCAAAAAGAGAGGCACCTGGTTGCCGATGATGCCGCCCAGCACCAGAATCGGCGCGGTGAGGCCCGCCTCGCGCAGCAAAATGCCCTCTTCCAAAAAGGCGACGCCCAGGTACGGTGCCCCCAGCGAGACCACATGCCGGGCTACTTCCACCAGTCCGTGCCCGTACGCATTCGCCTTCAGGATGGGCATCACCGTGGCCGGCGCAACGGCGCGTTCGATGGCCCGGTAATTTTCCGTCAGGCGGGTGAGGTTTACTTCAATGTAGGTGGGGCGGACAATGCCGTTGCTGCTAATTGTTGGTTCGTTCAAAGCCATGCCCCGATTTTACCCAACCCCGCAGCTTTGGCGATTTTGTTAAGGGTAAGGCTGGAAATATGCAATCTCCACTAACCCCTGAAAAGTATAGTCAATTGCTTCTGAAAGTTTATCTATTCTCGCTTTTGAAACAATGTTACGTCCATGAGCTGCACTATCTCCAATTTCTTTCAAATCACGTAATTTTGGAAGATGCTTTTTGACAGGTCTTGGAATATGCCAGGTTGTTTCAGTTAAAAATGCGGCTATTAATTTTTCGAGCATAAAATAATCGTCATTTCCATCCTTGATACTCGATGATAACTGCCATCGCTCGAAACAATCAATAATCATTATTTCAACCAAACGGCGAATCATCACAGCACAAGCGTCGTACCAGCCTCGTTTGTAGCAACCATGTGCTTGTTCAGCTAATTTCACGACATAATTTCGTGTATCTGCCAAAATCTCCAACGAAAAGAGCTCTTCGCCTAGTTCCGTCATTTCTATTCTGGTCAGAATACCAAGCAAAATACTTTTCATGGATTCACCGTGAAGAGCGTAAGAAGGTTCGACGTCACCACTTGCTTTGAACCGCGTATAACTTAATGCATCGTTCCAGGCTTCTTTTTCATCAATCATTCCGGCTTGAGCCAATGCAGTTGATACTCTGGATGCCCATCTTTGAATATGCTCTCCTGTTGCCTCTAATACATCGGCTTCAATTGCATATTCATACGATTCAAGAAGAGAGGCGATCATTTCTCGTTTACTCATGTAAAATGCCTCCTTGTGGATAATGTTCACCCAAGTTTGATCCCGTGGACTACATGCTGTTTAAATAGTTGGAAGCGCAACACTGCCGTTCCCCTTTACACCTACTCCCGCCTACGAATAAACTGCTCGTCCCATCGCCTTCCATGTACGCCTCGCGCACCTGGCGGTCCGGTGTGGCGGCAGTTTAGCTTTGCTGGTATTGAATGGTTGGTTCGACAACATCCCAGACGGCTTCGGGATGTCTGGCGGCGACTTGCAAAAGCACTCGGGCGGCCCCGCGAGGATTGCGCCGCCCCTGTTCCCAGTTTTGCAGCGTTTTAACGCTGATGCCCAGCAAGGCGGCAAATTCTGTTTGGGACAGTTCATACCGTTCGCGAATTTCCTTCACGTCTGGCGTTTCCACCACGAATTTACGCGAAGCTTCTTTTTCACCGCGCAAAATAGCACGCCCTTCGCGCACGCTCTCCAGTAATTCCTCAAACAGTTCATCACTCATGTATTCGTCGTTCATTTGTACTCTTCCTCTATAATCTGCCTGAGCATTTTCAATTGGGCCGGAGATAAATTGTCCTGCACGTTTTTGGGATACATCATGAGCATCAACAAATGATCTTCTGAAACTGCCCAATAGTAAATTACTCGTACCCCGCCACGTTTGCCTTGCCCGCCATAGCCCCAACGAACCTTTCGTAGACCGCCGCTTCCGGGAATAACTGCACCCAAATCCGGGCGGCTCGCCAGATCAGATTGTAATTGCCTGTAGGCTTCATCGGTCAAAAGCTTTTCTACCTGCTTGGTAAAAAGCGATGTCTCAACAATAACCATAGCTACCTCAAGATGAAATCCCTTGGCGCACTGAAATCATACGCCATTGGGGGATGGTATGTCAAACCTGATTGTAAATTTCTAATCGAATTTATTGAATTTAGACGACGCGACTATAAAAACAAAGTGTATCACAGAAATACGGCCGTTCCCCATCCCACATAGTCCCGCCTGCGAATAAACGTAATCATCCGTTGCCTTTCATGTACGCCTCTCGCATCTGGCGAATCTCTGCATTTCCCCGGAAACTTCAAGTTTCCGGGGAAATAATAAGCCGCACCTCGATTTTACCTGAGCTAACGCATTTAGCTATTTTGGGCATTGGCAAAACAGCGTTAGCAGCTTACAGCTTTGGCGATTTTGTTGTTTTGGTTGCTCAGGTTGGTGGAAACGGCCGTTTCCACACCCCACACCGCGTATAGAAAACGTAGTCTACCCGTCAAGTTGAACCCATTGATGGGGTTATATTTCGACGCCTGTGCGGCAATTTCGCTGCCACATTTATTATGGAGGTTTCTGATGAGACACCAACGATGGATTCAATGGATGGCACTAAGCAGCTTGATTTTAGTTCTGGCGGCCTGTGCAACTTCAGCGGGGCAAGAATCAGAACAAACGCTCCCAGCCGCAGACGGCGAGGGTGAGCAAACGGCCGTTGTGACCGTCGCCCCCGAGGAGACCAGTGCGCCAACGCTTGAACCAACGACAGCAGTGGAAGATAGCTCCAGCAGTATGCCAGATTCTGAAACGGCCGTCATCACCTCAGCCAACAGTGGGGAATTTGTGGTTGCTTCAGCCTACATCACCCCGACCGTTCGCGACAGTTCGCCGCAGCACGAAAATGCCGCCTTTTTGGTCATTTCGCTGACCCGCCCCGACGGCACGGTACCGGATTATGAGAACTTGTCCCTGGAAACGTTTGAAAACGAGCAAACGGATCTGCAAATTGAATTTTCGGATCCAACGGCCGTTGATGCAGCCGCGTTTCCCTTCCTTTTTGAAATTGCCGACAACCGCTTTATTACCATTTGTGACATGGGTGGCTGGCTGGACGAGGCATTTGTCCAGGTGTGCACAATTCCCAATGTCGCGGCTGAATACAGCCTGGTCTGGGCGGGCAATCCTCCGATTCTAATCACGCCAGACGGCGTGGAATAAACCGCAGAGGCCGTTTTCTGGCAGTCACATGTGGAAAACGGCCGTTTCTCCCCACCCCCTCTTCCTTGCAAATGAACACAATCGTGCTGCTGCTTTACTCGTAAAACGCTGGCGCTTTTTTGAGCGTGTCCCACTGCGCCTTGTCGTGACCAAAAATCACCAGACCGATATGCTCCCGTTCGACCAGATCGAGCAGTTTAATCGTGCTGGCGCGCGTCGCTCCGGCATCTGGGTAGCTGTCGTCCGGCTCGTCCCGCGTAAAGCCCATACCGAAGGGCACTGCGTCAATCGTCAATAAAACCGCCCCTGTTTGGGGCAGCCGCACCAGCACTGATTGATGTCCCGGCACATGCCCGCTCGTCTCAATCAGCTCCAATCCTGGCAGTAGTTCCACATCGCCGTCCACCAGGAGAATGCGCTCCGTGGGCTGATCCCATTGGGGGCGAACGGTGGCATAACGCGGATTGCTGGCCGCATCCAAATGATGCACACGCTGCACAACATATTGTGCCTTTGAGAATGCCGCGTGTCTCCCAGCGTGGTCGCCGTCGTAATGCGTGGAAATGACTGTATCAATATCGTCCGGTTTTAGGCCAAGGCGTGCCAACTGCTCGATAACGTCCACCCCATTCTCGAATTCCGCTTCTTCTTCAGGAATAATCTCTGGCAGGCCACTGTCAATCAAAATATTCTTACCGTCATCCGTTTGCACCAGATAACAAACAATCGGAATCTCGTATTCCGGCATGGACCCAACTTCCATTAGATAAAGACGCTTCACGGTATTCTGGCTCATACTCATTTCCTTTAGCCCACTACCTTTGCGGTTTTCAACCTAACCAGAGAAAGTGTCATACTCGCGAAGGCGGGTATGATAGGCAAAAAATGCACATATAGCGTTAGCCCTTAGAATGACACAACAGTGTGGGTAAAACACGGCCGTTCTTTCCCCAACTAACCCGCTCACTCACCAGCCTGCCACCGTCGTGGGTGGGCACCTGCGTCGTCGTAGGTGTTCATGAAGGCAAAGTCCACCGTCAGCACAAACAAAATGTAGCGGTCCGCGGGTGAATAGGATGAAGCTAGCACTGCCTGCTCCCGAACGGCCGTATCCTTCACCAACGTAGCACGCCCGCGCACGTAAAATTCACCGCCACCCCCGCCGGAATCTTCCACCGAGCAGTGCAGCGAAAAGCGCGGATCGCGCTGCAAATCTTTGCCCTTGGGCGAAGTGGGCTCCATAAACAAAAATAACTGCTCACCCATAATCGGCGTCACCGGGTGTACGCGCGGACCGCCATCTGGGCGGATCGTGCCCAGATAGGCGACGCCGCTTTGAAAGCGTGCCTGACCAAAAGCGGCCAACTCTGGCGCTTGCTCACTGAATTCTTGCCAACTATTCATGGTTTGTTTCCTTTACCGGCGATTGATTGCTGCCAAAACCGGTTTGATGTCAATGATGGGCGTGCCATCAACTGCTTCCAAAGGTGCTACTTTTAATCGCTGCTCTTCAATTGCCAGGACCTCAACCTGATGCAGTCCGATGGGATTGGGCCGGTTTGGAGAGCGGGTGGTGAACACCCCTTGCAACGGGTTGGCCTGGTCGCCGCGAGGGTGAACCCTCAGCACATCCCGCTGGGCTAAATGCAGCCAGGTCAGCACAATGAGCCTGTCGCCAACGCAAATGCCAGTCAGACCATCACGCACTTCGGGGGCAAAAATGAGCCATGCTTCGCGGCCGCCTTCATCGCCCTGCTTGGGCGCCTGTGCCAAATCGGTTAATTCAGACTGAACGGTGCCAATTGGCTTCACCACAAAACTGTCTTCATTCATCAAAATTCACCATTACCTACAGAAACAGAGGGCGGATTTCCAACTTACCGCCCCAGCATTTCATCCAGTCGCCGTTGCAGGTAAGCGCGTTCAACGCTGTTGCCGCAGAGGGCGATGGCTTGTTCGTACGCGTCGGCGGCCGCTTCGACCTGGTTGGTGCGTCGCAGCAAGTCGGCGCGGGCGGCGTGGTAGGGATAAAAATCATCTGCCCCTTCAATGCGGCGCAGCAGAGCCAATCCGGCCGTTGGGCCTTGGGCCATCGCCACCGCCACAGCGCGATTGACTGCCACCACGGGCGAGGGAATCATGACGGCCAATGTGTTGTAGAGGGCGGCAATTTGAGGCCAATCGGTGGAAACGGCCGTTTCTGCCTCGGCATGGAGCGCACTGATAGCCGCCTGAACCTGATATGGTCCGGGAGAAAACAAGGCCAGTGCCGTGTCCAGCGCCGCCGTGCCTTCCTCAATTTTGGCCCGCTCCCAGCGGCTGCGATCTTGATTTTCTAGCAAAACCAACTCGCCTGCCGCGCTTAGCCGCGCTTCGCGCCGCGAATCGTGCAGCAGCATCAGGGCCAGCAAGCCCCACGCTTCGGCGCTTTGCGGCAGCAGGGCCACCAGAATCCGACCCAGGCGAATTGCTTCATGGCACAGTTCGCGCCGGGTCAAGCTCTCTTGGTCTGTACTGCTGGTGGTCACGTACCCCTCGTTAAAAATGAGGTAGATGACGGCCAGCAGTGCGTCCAAGCGCTCGGGCAGCAGGTGGGCGGGTGGCACGCGGTAGGGGATGCCGGCATCGCGGATTTTGCGCCGGGCGCGGGCCAGTCGTTGGGCCATCGTGGGCACGGGCACCAGGAAGGCGCGGGCCACTTCCGGCGTAGACAAGCCGCCGAGCGTGTGCAGCGTCAACGCGACCTGTGCTTCCAGCGCCAGGGCGGGATGGCAGCAGGTGAACATCAGCTTGAGCCGTTCATCGGGAATGGATTCGTCCATGTCGGGTTCGTCCTGGGCGAGTAAGAATTGATCCGAAGAAGCCACAGAGGAAAAAGAGGAATCTGAGAAATGCACCTCCGCCTCTAAACCCTCTGTGAACTCTGTGGCAAACATTCCGGCTAAATCAAGATTGGCCGTGTGGCGTTCCTGGGTGTTGGCTCGGCGCAGGCGGTCGATGGCGCGTCGTTTGGCAACGGCCGTTAACCAGGCCCCTGGATTGCGCGGAACGCCGTCGTTGGGCCAGCGTTCCAACGCATTGACCAGAGCATCTTGCAGCGCATCTTCAGCCAGGGTGAAATCACCAAGCTGGCTGATGAGGGTGGCAATAACACGGCCGTATTCCTCACGAAACGTTGCTTCAATCTGCGTCTTGACGGTCATCCTTGGTTTGAGTTCACTGAAAAATCCACAGATTACGCAGATTGCGCAGATTTTCTTTGGGAATCTTGGCGACTTTGCGCCTTTGCGTGACTATTTTCAGTGAGTGCATGAATCCTAAACTTGGTCCCAAAGCGGCCGTATTTCCACCGAGCCATAGCGCGCATGAGGGACTTTTTCTGCCCACTGGATCGCTTCATCCAAATCCTGGCAATTGAGCATTATGAATCCGCCAAGCTGCTCGTGCGTCTCGGCAAAAGGGCCGTCTACGGTGAGCGCTTTGCCCTCCCGAACGCGCACGGTAGTGGCGGTGGTGATCGGAGCCAGCCCGTTATTGGCCAGCAGCACTCCGGCGGCTTTGGCCTCCTTCAATAAGGTTTGCCACTCTTGGCCGATGGCTTGCAGCTCTTCAGGCGCAAAGTTGGGTGCTTCCGCCTCGCTGGCGTACATCAAAAGCATGTATTTCATGAGTAATCTCCTCTGCGAAGGTGGGCCGGATTGCCAATCCGGCTTACGTTTTCAATCTTTAGCTAACCGCTTGCTGCACGAGGGCGACAATTTTTGCCTCTTCGGTCTCTGTGAGTGCCTTGAGCGCGAAGGAAGTTGGCCACATGTTGCCATCGTCGAGGTTGGCGGTGTCCTGGAAGCCCAGCGTGGCGTAGCGGGCATTAAACTTGGCCGCGCTTTGGAAGAAGCAAACCACCTTGCCGTCCTTGTTGGCATAGGCGGGCATGCCATACCAGGTTTTCGGCGTCAGGTCTGGCGCGTTGGCTTTCATGATTTCATGGAGCCGTGTGGCCATCACGCGATCGGATTCTGGCATTTCGGCGACTTTTTCCAGCAAATCTTTTTCTCCGTCGGCTTTGCTCTTTTTGGCGCGACTTTCCGCTTTCATCTCTTTGGCGCGCTCTTTCATGGCGGCCCGTTCTTCCTCTGTGAAACCGTCGTTCTTCTTAGCTTTTTTGGTAGTGTCTTTACTTTGACTCATGATAATCTCCTTATCTTTGGGTAGTAGATTTTGGCTTTTGCCGTTCTGTAAAGACGTCGCTAAGTGCAGGGCTACGATGACAAACCGGGCTGCGTTCTCATCTTCTACTCATAAAAGCTGTTCGCAAGGGAAAACAACCTTCATGATGGGTTAGTTAATCTTGCGCGAAGGTGCGTTTACGGCCGCTGTAACTAATTTTTCTGACAAATGAATGTGATTGTGCCATCACCTTCGATGTAGGCTTCGCGCACCTGGCTGAGGTCTTCCAGCCCGGCATGGTGCAGATGGCTAAGAAGTTCGTCTTCGGTGATCAATTCTTTGCGCATGTTGTGGAGGAGGATACGGCCGTTTTTCACCAAAAGCAGCGCCGGGGGATTGTAAAACCGTTGGAAGCGCGGCGAGCGTGTGCCCAACCAGTCCAGGGCATAACTCCAGCCAGAGATGGTCGCCACCAAAATGATGCCGTCCGTTACCGAAACATGTTCGCGGGCCATGGCGTTTTGCGAGGCGGCGGCCACCAGGGCAATCATCAGCACATCACCCAGGCCAATCGAGCCGCTGCCGATGCGCTTAAACGTCAGCCGCAAGATCACAAACAGCACCAGGTACATCACCGTACCGCGAATAATCGTTTCTAAAATGGGTGCGCTGGGCACAAAGATAGATCGCCAGTCGATGTTCATGGGCAAATTATAGTCGGAAGTTTGGCTAACCCGCCAACAGTTGCTGCTCGCGGAATGGGCTAGGCTTTTCAGCAAACTTTGTGATTGATTTCACCAGGAAAGGTGACAATCCTCACAAAAAACAAATGACATAACAATTTTTCATTGGGGTGGGGATACGCTTAAATAAGCTGCACCTATCAGTCTGTCTACCACCAAAGTTGCTATCCAAAACAGCTCAGCAGAAAAGGAGTCCAGAATGGCAAAGATCGTAATTATTGGCGCTGGTTTTGCGGGTCATACGGCCGCTTTATACCTCGGTGACGCCATTGGCAAACAGCATGATGTCACCATGATCAATCGGCACGAGCATTTTTACTACATTCCATCCTGGGTGTGGGTGGGTATTGGCCGGATGCCCGTCGAAAAGACCCGCTTTCCACTTAAGCCCGTCTACGACAAAAAGCACGTCAACTTCATTCACGGCAAAGCAACCGAGGTGCACCCCGATACGCAGTTTGTAGTGGTAGAAAGCGCCGACGACGGGCAAATTGTGAAGGTGCCGTACGATTATTTGCTCATCGCCACCGGCCCCAAGCTGGCCTATGAGGCCACCGAAGGGCTTGGTCCAACGCACGGCTACGCCCAATCCATCTGCACCGCACCCCATGCCGTGCAGAGCCGGGATGTCTATTTTGAGAACATCGAGCGGATGAAGAAGGGCGAAAAGCGCAAGTTTGTCATCGGCACGGGCAATCCGGGGGCTACCTGCCAGGGCGCAGCGTTTGAATACATTACCAATATCCACAAAGATTTGGTGCGGCGTGGCCTGCGCGACAAGGTAGATTTGCAGTGGCTGTCCAACGAGCGGGCCGTGGGCGATTTTGGCGTGCGTGGCGTTCAGGCCAAATATCAGGGCAAAGTGGTGTCTAGCGAGGCGTTTATCAAAGCTGTTTTTAAAGAGTACAACATCTCGTGGGAAGTGCAGAAAGGGGTCCACAAAATCGACGACCAGCGCATCTATTGGGAAGATTATGAGGGCAACTACGGCGACACCACCTACGATTTTTCGATGTTGATCCCCAAATTTACCGGCATCCCGCTCAAATATGTGGGCCAGGATGGCGAAGATGTGTCTGATCGGGTCGTGAATCCAGCGGGTTTTGTGAAGGTAGACGGCATTTATGGTCTGCCCTACGACCGGTTGATGATGAACCCGACGGCCTGGCCAGAGCTGTACCAAAATCCGTACTACCACAACATTTTTGCGGCGGGCATCGCTTTTGCCCCACCAGGACCGATTTCCATTCCGCACGAAACGAAAAACGGTACGCAAATTACGGCCGCTCCGCCGCGCACGGGCATGGTGTCTGGGATTATCGGCCGTATTGTGGGCAAGAACATTGTGGATTTGGTGAAACACGGCCGTATGTCTCACAGTGAACGCATGACGGAAATGGCCGCGGCGTGCATCGCCTCGATGGGTGATTCCTTGTGGGATGGCTCGGCGGCGACCATTATGATCTACCCGGTGGTGCCAGACTTCCGCCGCTACCCCAACGAAGAGGGGCGCGACTCCTTTGTGACCCACATGGAAATGGGGCTGGGCGGAGCCTGGATGAAGCGTATGATCCACACCACGTTTATGCACAAACTTCAGGGTCGCATTGGCTGGAAGATGATTCCTGAATAAATCTTGGAGAGCAAATTCATGAGCGAAGAAAAAAAAGAAACGGCCGAATCTTTCGAAATTACCAATCAGGATCGTTTTTGGATGAACAATAAGCTGTTTCAGCTCTGGCGCTTTATTGTGCTCAACCTGAAAATCCTTAAAGCGGTAGACCATAGCAAACGGTCGTAACGGCCGTTTCAACCCCTCGTCTTTACCCAAAAGCTGCTACGATGAGGCCGCTTCGTTCATGCCTCTCTTGTCTGAGAGAGGTGTGAACGTAGACGGCCGTTTCTTCAATTTGGACCCATCTTTGTCGTCATCCAATCTGTTGATTGTTATACTCCGCAACCACTTGATATGAAGTTTTTTTTGAGGAAGGAGAAACATGAAACTTAATTGGAAGTGGATGACTTTACTATTTTTTCTATTAGCAGCGATGCTGCTGACCGCTTGCGGCTCTGGTGACGATGAACCGGCATCAGACAATGAAAGCAACACAGAAACGGCCGTAACCGACACCGAATCCGCAGACGAGAAAATGACCATCATTTTGGTGGAAAATTCCTGGTCTGCTTCTGAGCTGAACGTGGCCGTGGCCAAAAATCTGCTGGAAAATGAGTTGGGTTATACGGTAGAGGTCATCTCGCTGGATGAAAATGCCCAATGGCCAGCCCTGGCCGCAGGCGATGCCCACGCCAGCCTGGAAGTGTGGCCCTCCGGCCATGCCGCCAACGTGGCGGAATACATTGATGGTGCAGGCACGGTAGAAAATGGCGGATTGCTTGGCCCCGTCGGCCGGATTGGCTGGTACATGCCCAGCTACCTGCTGACCGATCATCCTGAACTGGCCACCTGGGAAGGCTTCACCACCGAGGATGCGGCCACGCTCTTTGCCACGGCCGAAACCGGCGACAAGGGCCAGTTTCTGGGCGGTGACCCCAGCTTTGTGCAGTACGACGGTGACATCATCAACAATCTCGGAATGCCCTTTGAGGTCGTTTTTGCTGGTTCCGAAGAAGCGATTTTGGCTCAACTGGACTCAGCCTACAGTCGCGAAGAGCCGGTGCTGTTCTACTTCTGGACGCCCCACTCCATCCATGCCAAATATGATCTGACCCGCGTGGCGCTGCCCGAGTACAGCGACGACTGCTACGCCAAAGCTGATTCTGGCGGCGTGGACTGCGACTACCCCGGCGATGACCTGTTCAAAATCTTCTGGTCGGGTCTGGCCGAGGCGGCCCCGGATGCCCACACGCTGCTCTCCAACATGAACTACACCACCGAAGACCAGATCAGCATGATTGCGGCCGTAGAAATCGACGGGCAATCGGTAGACGATGCGGCGCAAGCCTGGCTGGACGCCAACGAGGACATATGGCACGGCTGGCTGCCGTAAACCCTCACCCTAACCCCCTCCCTGCCAGGGAGAGGGAAAAACGAGCTTGAATCGTTCGCCTTTTTGCGGACAATTAAACTGAAAATAAAAGCGGGTTGCTGCTCTGGCAAAAACCCGCTTTTTTGTTGTGATAAGGATTGGCCACAGAGAACACAGAGGAGAAAGAGAAAAACCTCTTAAGCCTCTGTGTTCTCTGTGGCAAAAAATAGGATGCGTATTTATCAATGACGGCGGGGCAAAAAGCAGAGTCTTCCAGTTCGGGGCGATGGGTGGGATGGGTAACGGCCGTTCTTGCCGCCATCATGTCCCTGTTCCTGGTGTTGCCACTGGTGGGGTTGGTGTGGCGGGCGTTGACCTTGCCCGGAACGGCAGTTCTCGACCAAAGCAGCCTTGTCAGCGCCATCCTGCTCAGCTTGTCCACGACCGCCATCAGCGTGCTGCTCATCATTTTGTTGGGGACACCGTTGGCATACGTGCTGGCCCGTTACCCACTGCGCTTCAAGCGGCTGCTCACCATCTTCATTGAGCTGCCGATTGTGATGCCGCCCGTGGTGGCTGGCCTGGGGTTGCTGTCGGTGTTTGGGCGGCGGGGACTGCTGGGTCTGCCATTGGCCGAGTTGGGGATTACGATCACGTTTTCGGGAACGGCCGTTGTCCTGGCCCAAATCTTCGTCGCATCACCGTTCTACATTCGTGCTGCTCAAAGCCGGTTTGCGGCCCTGCCGCGTGAATTTGAAGACGCGGCCGCCGTAGACGGGGCCAACCGCTGGCAGACCTTCCGCCACATCATGCTGCCGCTTAGCCGCAACGGGCTGCTGGCGGGGCTCATCCTCAGTTGGGCACGGGCACTGGGGGAGTTTGGCGCAACGATTTTGTTCGCCGGGAACCTGCAAGGCACCACCCAAACGATGCCCTTGCTCGTCTATTCTTCGCTGGAGCGCGACCTGCGCATCACCTTCATCACCGCGCTCATCTTGCTGGCGCTGGCGGTGGTTGCTTTTGGCGTTACCCGCTGGCTAACGGGGCTGGATGCCCAATAGCCTGGGGATTAATCCCCAGGCTAAAAACGACCACCGTTCACCGACGCCCGCGCCGCCCCCGCCAACAGCAACCGATCAATCACCACGGCCAAAATGACAATCGCTAAACCAGCTTCAATGCCCTGACCCAGCTGGTTGCGGGCCAGGCCGTTAACCGCTTCCAGCCCCAGCCCCGCGCCGCCAACCATGCCCGCGACCACCACCATCGCCAGCACCATCATCACCGTCTGGTTGATGCCGGTCATGATAGACGGCAGCGCCAGCGGCAGCTGCACTTTGAACAGCAGCTGGCGACTGGTGGAGCCAAAAGCTTGGGCCGCCTCCACCGCTTCGGGGCTGGCCTGACGGATGCCCAAATTAGTCAGGCGAATGGCGGGCGGTAGCGCGTACAGCACCGAGGCCATGATGCCCGGCACGCGCCCCACATTGAACAGCATCACTACCGGCACCAGGTAAACGAAAGCAGGTATCGTTTGCAAAAAGTCGAGGATGGGGCGCAAA
Source organism: Ardenticatenaceae bacterium (assembly GCA_020634435.1). Classification (GTDB taxonomy): domain Bacteria; phylum Chloroflexota; class Anaerolineae; order Promineifilales; family Promineifilaceae; genus Leptofilum. The sequence goes on from JACKBS010000006.1 coordinate 202,332, forward strand.
ATGGCCGTTACCGTATCACTCTTCGCCGCCCAAACCCCCAGTGGCAGGGCGATGATTAACGAGAAGAAGACGGCCACAATGACCTGGCTTAGCGTCACCAGCGCCAACTCCCACATACCCAGCAGTCCGATGGCAAAAAGCACCAGTGCACCGCCCAGCGCCAGCCGCCAGCCAGACACCCAGTAACCCAACAGGGCCACCAGCAAAATCAGCGCCGGCCAGGAGAGAAATTCCTGGAAGAAGGCATCCAGCGGATCGAGCAGTTTGATAATGACAAAGTTGCTAAACGGCCGTGTTCCCAGCAAAAATGGCCCCAGTTCAAACTCAAACAAATTGTCGCGCAGCCAGAGGACGGCCGTATCCACCGGGTCTTGCAAATTGAGCCGCCACGCTTCGGGAAAGGCAGTCCAGCCGAGCGTGCGCCCCAGCCAGAGCAGCACACCGAGCAAAATGAGACTGGCAAACAGGTAAGCGTGCCGCGTCACAAAGTCGCTGCGGCTGAGGCGGGCCAATCGTGCTAGTAGCTTACCACCCGATTGGTACAGCCAGTCCAGACCAGCCTCCAGCCGGATGATGAGACGGTTGGTTTGCCAGTTTTTGGGGAAGAGACGGCCGTTCATCACCACCGCTCCCGTTCGATTGCGCACCGAAATGGCTTCGCTGAGCCGGTCCAGCAGCACCGCCAGGAAGACAATCGCCAGCCCGGCTTCCAGTGCCTGCCCCACACGCAAACTGCGCAGCGAATCTAGCACGATGCCCCCCAAACCCGCCGCACCAATCATTGCCGCAATCACCACAATGCCCAACGCCATCATGATCGTCTGGTTGACCCCGGCCATGATGGTGGGCAGGGCCAGCGGCAGCTGCACTTTGAACAAAATCTGGCGCGGCGTGGCCCCAAATGAGCGGGCCGCTTCCACCGTTTCCTTGTCCACCTCGCGGATGCCCAGGGTGGTGAGCCGAATGGCGGGCGGCAGGGCGTAAATGATGGTGGCCACGGCGCTGGGCACGCGGGCGATGCCAAAAAAGAGCACCACGGGCAGCAAATAGACAAAGGCGGGCATTGTTTGCATGGCGTCGAGAAACGGCCGTAACCCCCGTTCCACCCGCTTATTCCTGGCCGCCCAAATGCCCAGCGGAATGCCAACAAGCAGCGAAATGAGGACGGAGACGGCCATCAGCGCCAGGGTTTGCATGCTTTCCGGCCAGAGCCCCACCAGCCCCATGAACAGCAGGCAGAAGGTGGTGAGCAGGGCCAGTCGCAAATTAGCTACTTTTTGGGCCAACAGAAAAACGGCCGTGGCCAACACCGGCCAGGGCAGCCAAAGCAAAAACGTCTCGGCGCGGCGCAGGGCAAAATCAATGCCGCCGCTGAGCGGCTCAAAAAAGTAGAGGAAGATGGGCGACGTGGTGCGGTGGCGAATGGACCACTGCTTGAAGGCATCCAGCGGCGCGCGCAGATGTAAGTCCCACGCTTCGGGGAACAGGTTGAGGTTGACTGCAAAATGGTGCACCAGCAGCAGCGCCATCAGCAAACCCAGGCCGAGGAAGAGATACGGCCGTTTATTTTTTACCGCTCGACTCATGAAATATTACCCAAGGATTTGGGTAATTAGGTAATTAAGTAATTGGGTAATTTGGTTGGACAATTACTCAATTACTCAATTACTCAATTACCCTCCGTCAACGCCTGCAAAACGGCCGTTCTGTCCACCATGCCAATGACGCAGCCCTCATTGTCTAAAACGGCGAGCGGATCGGGGGAAACGGCAGTTAGCCCGATGAGCTTCTCCAGCGTGGTATCAGCATGTACCGACACGTGGTCGCTGCCCGCATCGGCGGCGGCTACCGTCATGATTGTTTTGGCGGTGATAATCTTTATGCGCGGCACGTCGCGGGTGAATTCGCGCACGTAATCGTTCACCGGATGGGCCACAATTTCTTCGGGGCGGCCTAGCTGCACAATCTCGCCATCCTTCATGATGGCGATGTGGTGGCCCAGCTTCAGCGCTTCTAAAAAGTCGTGGGTGATGAATACGACCGTCTTGTTGAGGCTGTTTTGCAGCCGCAGCAGCTCGTCCTGCATCTCCCGTCGGATGAGGGGGTCCAGGGCGCTGAATGGTTCATCGCATAGCAAAATTTCTGGGTCAACTGCCAGGGCGCGGGCCAGCCCCACCCGCTGTTGCATCCCGCCGCTAAGTTCATGCGGATAATATTTTTCCCACCCTTTCAGCCCCACCATCTCCAAAACCTGCCGCGCCTGCTCATGCCGGGGCTCTTTTTTGATGCCCTGGATTTCCAGACCGTAGCTTACGTTGTCTAAAATGGTGCGGTGGGGGAAGAGGCCAAAGCGCTGAAACACCATGCTCATTTTGTGGCGGCGCAGTTCGCGTAGCTGGGCGGCGTCGTAAGCCACCACGTTTTGCCCATCAACGATGATTTCGCCTTCGGTCGGCTCGATGAGGCGTGAGAGGCAGCGAATGAGCGTCGATTTGCCACTGCCGGAAAGCCCCATCACCACAAAAATTTCGCCCGGCCGCACATCAAACGAGACGTCGCGCACGGCAATGACGTGCCCGGTCTGGTCCAAAATCTCTGATCGTGACAGGCCTTGTTCGAGCAACGGCCGTATCATCGCCGGGTTCGGTCCAAAAATCTTCCAAACCTTGCGGCAGGAGATAGTGGCTTGTGGCTCACTTTTCACTTTTCACTTCTCACTTTTCACTCAAAAACCGCTACCTGCTCCGCCCACCAGAATGGGACCCAATGCGGCTGTCAGCCGTAGGAGATTTGGGCAAAGATTCCGTAGTGTACCTGCCTTGCGCTATTTTGCCATTGCTCAAATCAAGGCGGGTAAATGAATGCCGCTGCCTTTTTAAGCGCTTTCCCGCTTTTGCCGATATAATTTTGGCACTATGTTTCTCAAACTTCTTCGACTTGTTTGCCGCACCATTTTGCGGATTATCGCCCGGATTGATACTGCTGAGATTGATCGGATTCCGGCCAGCGGTGCTTGTCTGGCGGTCAGTAACCATCTGGGCCGCCTGGATGCAATGTTGGCCATCGTCTTGTCCAACCGCGACGACATCATCATGATGATCGCCGAAAAGTATCAGGCTCATTGGTTCTGGCGCTGGCTGGCGGCCAATTTGAATGCGCTTTGGCTGGATCGGCACAATGCTGATTTTCATACGTTGCGCGAGGTGCAGAAACGGTTAAAAGCAGGGGGCATTGCCGCCGTTGCGCCCGAAGGTACCCGCAGCGCCACAGGCCAATTGCAGCCGGGCAAACCGGGTGCGGCTTATCTGGCGGCTAAAACGGGCGCACCCATCCTGCCAATGGCAATTACCGGGACGTGGGACAAGGAGGTATACGGCCGTCTCAAACGATTCCAGCGGCTCGACATTACTATTCGTGTGGGCGAACAATTTACCGTGCCGCCGCTGCCCCGCCACAACAAGGACGAATTTCTCCAGCAAGTCACCGACGAAATGATGTGCCGCATTGCCGCGCTGCTGCCGCCGGAAAATCGCGGTGTGTATGCGGAGCATCCCCGGCTGCAAGAGCTGCTGCAAAATCAGTTGGAAAAGGAGATTGGAGATTAGAGATTGGAGATTGGGGGCGAATCAATCTCCAATCTCCAGTCTCCAATCTCCCCCCCAAATGCGCATTGCAATGGTTGGCCCCTTCGGCCTGCACCCCAACAAAACGATGGCCAGCCGGGCGCTGGGTTTGGCACGGCCGTTGGTCCAGCAGGGCCACGCGGTCAAACTGTTCATGCCCCCCTGGCAAACCCCCGACGAAGCGGACAAAAGCTGGGAAGTCGATTGTGTTGAACTGCGCTACGTGCCGCTGGATGGTGGGATTTTGGGCATTACGCGGCGAATGGTGCGCGAGATTTTGGCCTGGCAGCCGGACGTGGTTCACTGCTTCAAACCGAAGGCATATAGCGGGCTGGTGGCGTGGTGGTTGTGGCAGTTCCACCGTTCAAAATTGCGCCTCGTCATGGACACCGACGATTGGGAAGGCTGGGGCGGTTGGAATGAGCTGGCCCCGTATTCACCGTTGCAAAAGCGCTTTTTTGCCTGGCAGGAGCAGTGGGGCATGCGCCACTGCCATGCCCTCACCGTCGCCAGCCGCGCGTTGCAAACGCTGGCCTGGGGCATGGGCCTGCCGCGAGAGCAGGTGGTTTATGTGCCGAATGGGCCTGGTATTCAGTATTCGGTAAGCGGTAAACGGTTATCGGTGAGCGAGCGGCCAACGGTGTTGGTGTATAGTCGGTTGTTTGAGTTTGATACGGGGCGGTTGGTGGAGATTTTGCGCGGGGTGCAGACGGCCGTTCCCAATCTGCGCATTCTCATGGTGGGAGCTGGCCTTTATGAAGAAGACGCTGCCCATTTCCGGCAGCAGGCCGAGGCCGCTGGTATCTGGGAGGCCATTGAAGATGCAGGCTGGGCAGAGCTTGAGCATCTGCCCGCTTTGCTGGCTCAGGCTCACGTGGGCATTTACCTGATGGAAGACACGCTGCTCAACCGCACCAAATGCCCGGTGAAATTGGCAGATATGTTGGCGGTGGGTGTCCCTGTCGTGGCTGAGGCAGTGGGGCAGGTGGGGGAGTATGTGGTAAACGGCCGTACCGGCACCACCTTCCCCACGGGCGACACCACCGGCATCACCCAGGAACTCATCCACATCCTGCAAAATCCAGAACAGCAAGCTCACCTTTCTAACGGAGCCAAAGCCCACATTGTAGAAAATTTCAGTTGGGAAAAGCTATCCGCCCAGTTGCTGCTCGCCTATAAAAATTAACCAACAGAATTCGCAGATTTTTAATCTGCGAATTCTGTTGATTTTCTATCTTAATCCCAGACTCCCTCATCCAATAATTTAGCAATGCGCTCGTGGTAGGTTGTGTCCCGATTGGGCAGCTCGGGCGCGATTTTAGCGCCTTCGGCCCAGAAGTGAGCTTTGCCACGCCCCATCTTTTGGCCGTCGCCGGTGTGCATGTCCAGGGCGTAGTCGGGGATGGTGGGGCGCAGCGTGCCCGCGGCCACGCCGTGGATCATCCAGTTGATCATCTCGTCGCTGGCCCGATCTTTTTGTGCCTGGCAGAGGTAGCGTACGGCGTGCACGGCAAACAGCCTGCGCTCACCAACGCTGCGGTCGAAGCGGTCCAGCATTTGCACCATTGAGTTAATCAAAATAGGCGCTTGCGGATCGCCAAAGCCGATGTCCTCGACGGAGATAACCATTAGCCGCTGCCAAAGGTAATCTTCCATGGCGGGACTGGTGAGCACCATTTCGTAGGCCAGCAGGGCGGCGTTTTCCGTGTTGCCGCGCCGAATCTCTTTTTGCAGAGCGGAGATGACGTGATCGGCAGGAAAATCGTGAATTGTTTTGACATTTTGCCAGGGGTCGCGGGGTAAATCGCTCATTGTTTTCTCCTGTTAGTTAGAAGCGGAACACAGAGTTTCGCAGAGAAAACGCAGAGTTACACAGAGAGTTAAGCTGTGAAATCTGCGAAATCGGTGGCTAAATAATCTTGGATAATGGCGGCGTAAAGCACGGCCGTTTCCGCCAAACTTGCCACGTCCACCCATTCATCTGGGGCGTGGGCATTGCCGCCGGTGGGGCCGAAGCCGGGCAGAGTGGGAATGCCTGCGCCGATGAGCATGTAGCCTTCGTTGGCTGGGCCTGCGCCGCGAATAGGCCACGGTTGACCAGTCATCTCTTGGGCGTGGCGCTGGGCGATTTGGGCCAGCGGGTGTTCGGCGGGGATGGCGGCGGCGGGCAGGCGGTTTTTCACCTGGGTGCTCACGCGCAGGCCGGGGCGATTGGCGCACTCGGCGTCGATGATTGCTTGCACAGCGTCGATGACCATTTCGGGGGTTTGGCCGGGCATGAGGCGGCAGTCGAGAACGGCCGTTGCCACCGCAGGCACCATACTCTCAAACTCGCCGCCGTTGAACAGTGTGCCTGGCGTCACGGTGAAGCCGAGATGGTTGAAGGCGGGATGTGGTTCGTAGGGCAGGTTTAGCTGCTCCAACTGGAGCAAAATCGCCGCCAGCCCGGTGACGGCGTTGACGCCGCCTTCGCCCCGGCTCCATTCATCGCTGCCAGAGTGAACGGCCGTTCCCTTCGCCTCCAGCACCAACCGCACCAACCCACGATGCCCCACACAAACGATGTCGCTGGCGTAAGTGTAAATCGCACCCTGCACGGGCAGGTGCCCTTCGTCCAACAAGTAGCGCATCCCTAGCTCGCTACTCGCACCGGATTCCTCATCCACCACGCCTGCGACGATGAGCGTGACCTCGTTGGGGTTGAGCTGGCCGAAGTCGCGCAGGGCAGCGAGGGTGTAGAGGCCAATCGCCAGACCGGCTTTGTTGTCTGCTGTGCCGCGTCCGTAGAGACGGCCGTTCCGCACTTCAGGCGCAAATGGGGGCGAGGTCCACAAACTGGCATCTCCAGCGGCGACGGTGTCCATGTGGCCCACCAGGGCAAAACCACGCGGGCCATGACCCCAGCTTACCAGGGCGTTGGGGCGCAGCGATTCTTTGGCGATGAGACGGCCGTTCAGTCCCAACTGCTCCGCCTCAGCCACAATGCGCTCGGCAACGGCTTGCTCGGCGTGACGGCCGTTTACCGACTTTAACCGCACCAAATCCTGCAAAAACGCCAGCAGGGATGCTTCGTATTTTTGAACAGTTTCTCTCAAAACCATGAGATTCCCGGTAGGGGCAGGTCTCAGACCTGCCCCTACTTTAGACCTTGCTCCATCAAGGCGAAGAAGCGGTCGATGTCGAGTTCCAGGATGATGTTGGTGTTAGCGGTACGGCCGTTGCGCTGCCCCCAGTCGGTGGTGGTTTGGCCGCGCGTGTACATGCCCGTCAGCTCCACGGAAACGTGCCGCACTTCCGCCTTGGTCACGATGTCTGGTTCCAAAGCCACGGCCATCGCCAATGGGTCCGCGCCAAACATCATCGTGCGGCCCATATATTTACGAATGAACTCCATCGTTTTGGCCGAAATATCTTTGTAAAAGTTAGATTTGGGTGTGTTCAGCGCGTGCCATGTTTTGATGACCGTTTCCGGGATGCCGTGCCGCATCGTTGCTTCCCAATCGACCAGCTCAATCAGTCCGCCGTACGCTTCCCACGCTTCAAATACCACGTGTGCCGCTTCCGGGTCGTGGTAAATGTTGAACTCGGCAGAGACGTTGCTGGTATTGCCATGAGCTGTCACTGCGCCGCCCATCACGATAAAGCGCTTCAACTTTTCCGGCAGTTTAGGGTCCAATTTGAGGGCCACGGCGATGTTGGTGAGTGGGCCGATGGCCACGAGCGTGTATTCGCCGGGGGCTTCGTTGGCCATGCGCAGTAAGGCGAGAGCAGCGTGTTCGCTTTCGGCCGTGCGCGTTTTGGGCACGTAGCCTACATCGCCCAGGCCGTCTTCACCGTGGACATGCGCCGCGTCTTCCTGAAAGATGACCAGCGGCGTGGCGCAGCCCGCATAGACGGGGATGTCTTGCCCGAGCACCTCGACGATGGTGAGGGCGTTGCGTACGGTGTGCTCCAGCCCCACGTTGCCGCCCACGGCCAAAATGGCGGCGATGGTGGCGTTGGGATGGGCGGCGGCCATCAAAATGGCTTCGGCGTCGTCAACGCCAGGGTCGGTATCAATGATCAGTTTTTCCATGAGCGGTTCTCCTCTTGGGAATGGAGATTGGAGACTGGAGATTGGAGCACCCGCAATCTCTAATCTCCAATCTCTAATCTCTTCTTTTTGCTAATTCAGCGTAGCTGGTTTCTAGCCCCTGGCGGGCCTGGGCGTAGTTGATGGTTTGGAAACGGCCGTCTCTCAACAACCATTCGCCCGCCACCATCACATCCCGCACGTGCATGCCGGAGATGCTGTAGACGAGCGCGGTGTAAACGTCTTGCCCGTTGCTGGGCGTCCAGCCGATTTCGTCCAGGTCCAGGGCGATGAGGTCGGCCTGCTTGCCCGGCTCCAGCGAGCCGATTTTGTCCGCCAGCCCCAGCGCCTGCGCCCCGCCGAGCGTGGCCATGTGCAAAATGGTGCGGGTGGGCAGGGCGTTGGGCGTGCGGTGATGCAGGGCCATCAGCTTACCCAAAATTTGCATCTCCTTGAACAGGTCGTAGCTGTTGTTGTTGGTCACGTTATCGGTGCCCAGCGCCAGGTTGATGCCCGCCGCTAACATGCCGCAGGCGTCGGCGACCCCGGCGGCGTTGCGCATGGCAGAGGAAGGATTGATGGCGGCGCTGAACGGTGCGTTGGCCAGTAGCGGATAATCTTCGGGTGGGACGGTGAGGCAATGGGCGGCCAGGATGGGGCGCTGGAGCATGCCCATTTCGTGCAGCTGTTGGATGGCGGTACGGCCGTATTTCGCCAAACAGTACTGGTCTTCCTCGCCGCTGGTGCTGAGGTGGATGTGGAAACCAGTGTTGAATTCGATGGCTAGGTCCAGCTCAATTTCCATCGCCGCTTCGCTGTTGTCCACAAAAAAGGCGTGCGGCCCCACCCAGCCCTGAATCAGCGGGTCGTGGGCGACGGATTGCAGAAACTGGGTGGCAGCATCCAGCTCGCGCTGGCGGGCTTCCGCTTCGCCCAGCTCGACGACACCGTAGCCGAGCGCAGCGCGTAGCCCGCTTTGGCGCACGGCGGGCACGATTTGCTCCATCCAAAAATATTGGTCGGCGAAGGTGGTGGTGCCGGTGCGGATCATCTCGGCGCAGGAGACGAGGACGGCGGCGGGGATCATCTCTGGCGTCATCACCTCTTCCACGACGCGGATGGTGTTGTACCAGCCGTCAAAATCGAACAGCGAATGCCCCTCGGCCAGCCCGCGAAAGAGTACCATCGGCGTGTGGGTGTGGGCGTTGACCAGCCCCGGCATGAGGAGCTTGTTGCCCAGGTCAACGGCCGTTCCCGCAAAATCGGCTGGGGGTGAAGAGGTGATGGATTGGATACGGCCGTCTGCCACCAGCAAATAGCCCGGTTCAAAAATCGTGTCCTGGGCATCTAAACAAACAATCTTGGCAGCTTTGAGTAATGTCTTCATGATTTATGGGTGTAGGGGCAGGTCTCAGACCTGCCCCTACGCGTTAACGAAACTTTTTGATGTTGGCAGAAATATAGGCCAGCATTAGATCGTAGATATTTTCCTCATGCCGATAAAATTTTGCTTCCAGTTTTTGCCAAACTGGTGAAGCGTCATCTTCAATCCTATCTATGATATCTTCGCGCTCACTCTGGTTTTTAGGAACGTAAGAATCCGGGAATTGAGCAATCGCGGTTTCGAGAAGTTCTAAAAATATCGTTGAGCCAATAGTTTTTAGCGCCGCCACCGTTTCTGCAACAAAATCGCCAGAAGAGTTGAAGAAAAATTGAGAAAAACCACCATTATTTATTTCCCTTTCTAGCGCTTCAATAAAAACAATAGTTTTCTCTTCATTGGAAAGTTTTTCAGGGGCAGAATGGAAAATTGGCGTAAGTAAGCTATCAATTTCTATGATAGCCTTTTCCCCTGACTGCTCTTTGAGGATTTTCTTAACCTTCTTTGAAAAAAGCATGATGCTGATTCCTATTTCGTGTTAAGTAGCTGTTCTAGCTCCGCGCGGGTGGGCATGGCTGAGCTGGCACCGGGTTTGGTCGTGGCCAGAGCACCAGCGGCGGCACCCCAGCGGATGGCTTCGGCGAGCGGTTTTCCTTCGGACAGGGCCACAGCCAGGCCACCGTTAAACGCATCCCCGGCGGCCACGGTGTCGATGGCGTTGACGCGGAACGGTTCAATAAAGCCGCTTTCAGATGTGGATTGGTAGTAAACACCTTGCGCGCCGAGCTTGATTACGGCCGTTTCCAATCCCCGTTCGCGCAAAATTTTGGCTGCCTGCGCTGCCTCCTCCTGGTTGGTTGGCCGAAATCCGACCAATACTTCGGTTTCCAGTTCGTTGGGCGTCATGACTTGGCACAGCTGGTAGGCATCCGGTGGCAGTGGTTTGGCTGGGGCGGGATCAAAAATGACCGTAGCGCCGAGTTCGCGGGCCACCTGGGCGGCGGCCAATGACGTGCTCAGCGGGCTTTCCATTTGCAGCAGCAGCACCTTGGCCGTTTGCAGCGCGTCGCGGGTGCGAGCTACTTCCAGTCCGTCGTGGGCCATGTTGGCCCCAGAAACGACGATGATAGAATTTTCAGCTGCATCGTCCACGCTAATGACCGCCAGCCCGGTACCGCTGTCTGGATCGACCAAAATGCCGCTGGTGTCTACCGGCTCATGGGCCACCAGTTCCAGCACGCCTTTGCCAAACGCATCATCCCCCACGCGGCCAATGAACTGCGTCGGTGCGCCCAACCGCCCGGCAGCGACGGCCTGGTTGAACCCTTTGCCACCGGGCACCGTGATGAAGGCGCTGCCAAACAGCGTCTCGCCTGGCGCGGGCAACCGGGGCACGTAAGTTGTCAAATCCATGTTGATACTGCCAAGCACAACAACTGCCATCTTCTCCTCCAAGAAAACTTCATTCTCATGTCATTTCGAGCGGAGCGAGAAATCTTTCTACTCTTGCTTGAAAGATTCCTCGGAGGACCTCAGAATGACAAGCTAGCCCGTCCGCCAGGCTTCGCTGGTGTTGTGGCGCGGTAAATCGCGCACGCGCAGGCCGCTTTTGGCCGGGTCTTCATACCTGGTGAAAAAGCCATCGAGCCGTTCAACAAATGCCTGGACAATGGGCTGCATATCGCCCCGATCAATCACGTTGTTCATCTCGCGGGGATCGGCAACCAGGTCAAAAAGCTCATGTGGGCCATCGGGATAGCGAGAGACGAGCTTGTGGCGCGAGGTGCGTAGCATACGCACGTTGCCGTATTCGCCAAACTGCACGGCGCGCCACTCGGGAATGGTCTGGTTGTGCAGCAGCCGTTGGTAGGTGCGCCCGACGTAGTTTTTGTCTGGCGGGGCGATACCCGCCACGTCCAAAATCGTGAGGAAGGTGTCCAGGTGATCGACAAATTCGGTGCGCGCGGGCTGGGTAATGCTGCCTGGCGAACGGCCGTCATACCAAATCAGTGGCACCCGAATGGATTCCTCGACCATGTTGAGCGGTAGGGTGCCGTTACCCTTGCCCCAGATGCCGTGGTGCCCCGTGTTCAGCCCGTGGTCCGAGGTGTAAATAACGATGGTGTTTTCCAGCTGCCCCAAACTTTCCAGCTCGTCGATGAGGCGACCAACGGCCGTATCGATCTCAGTCACGGCGGCGTAATATTGCGCCAGGGCTTCACGCGGCTGGTGGCGTGTCTCGTTGGTTGATTCCAGGTTTTGGATGCCGAAGGGGTACATTTCGTTCAGCGGCACGTCGGCGAAGGTGGCGTTGCGGTAAGCGGCGGCCAATCGTTCTGACTGACCTTCCCACGGACTGTGGGTGGCATAATAACCGACCGTCATGAAAAACGGCCGTTCACTATCACGCTCTCGCAAAAAATCAACGGCGTGTTCGGTAATGTTGTGGCTAATGCGGCCAGAGAGGGTTTGGAAACGGCCGTTCACCCCATAGCGAAACGGCCCTCCATGTGGAATCGGATAGTCGCGCCCCAGGGAAAACCATTCGTCGTATCCAGCAGCGGCAAATTCATCTTGCCCCAGATGCCATTTGCCAAACTGCCCGGTCTGGTAACCTGCGGCCTGGAAAAGCTGCGCCAGCGTGGTTTCATTGGCTAACCAGCTAATATTGTTGACTTCGGGATCGCCAGAAGCCAAATAATCGTGGATGCCGTGCTGAGAGGCGAGCCGCCCGGTGAGCAGGCAGGCCCGGGCGGGGGAGCAGACCGGTATGGGGGTGAAGGCATTGGCAAAACGGGTGCCATTTTGGGCCAAATAATCAAACGTCGGCGTGCAAAGTTCGCTGTTGCCAGCACAGCCCATGGCCCATTGGGCATGGTCGTCGGTTAAAAAGAGGAGGATGTTCGGCGCTTTTGTCATTTATTTTTTGCCACAAAGAACACAGCGGTTTTGAGATCAGGTGTGGCTCTTGGGATCGGTTTCGTTTTGGTGGATCATGCTGTTATTATTATGCGGCAATCGCCGTGATTCGACGAAAAATCTTTTTGGGACACGGCGACGCTGAAACCGTAAATGGTATGCAAGATTTAAAACTATCCAGCTACGATCTGATGGAAATGCATATTCGGGCATTGTATGTTCATGATGAACAGGCACGTCTCATCTTCATCAACGATGGGGAAAACGTGCCCGCGCCACGTTTTTTTCTGGGGCGAACCAGCCAGGGGAATATTTGGCGATTTAGACATGACTTGCCCCAGACCGTTTGTGACGAACTCAGCGCACTTTGTAAAGCTGAAGAATTTTCAATGTCTGCCGCACCTTTGCATCAAGCCGAATATCTGCAAATTCTTGCTGCCCACGCCCCAATCAACAAAATATGGCATGGTTCCGCTTTTTGGTTTGCCCATTCGGTGCAAGGCGGCGATGGAACCGTGTTTATTGATGCCCAGAATGCTCATCTGCTTCAAGGTGGGTTGGAAGAATGGATACCGGATATGCGGTATCAACAGCCTGCGGTGGCGTTATTTGCCGATGGCCAGGCTGTGGCGATTTGCGCCAGTGTGCGCATTACAGAAGCGGCCCATGAAGCGGGCGTGGAGACGGTACGCGCGCACAGGCAAAAGGGGTATGCGGTAAAGGTGGTTCGGGCTTGGGCCAGGGCGGTGGCTAAACTTGGTGCACTACCGCTTTACAGCTTGTCCGACGAAAATTTGGCGTCTATGAGAGTTGCCAATCGGCTGGGATTGTCACAATTTGGTGCTGACTTCCATATCACTTAACATAATTATTGAGCTGGCACATGATGTATGAACCTCAAGAACTTTTACTGGCTGAACTGGATTTGCGTGAACAGCAGGGATTTGATGCCGGACTGTTAGCTGAACTGCGTACGGCCGTTTCCCAAACCACTCTCTCCTCAACTGAAGCAGACCTATTCTGGCAGCAGCTTGCCAATCTGCCTGCGCCCGCTAACTGGCCATATTACGAGCCGGATGCATTGGCGACAATTCAAGAAAGTTGTGATTCTGTTGAGTTGCCTAAGGTGGATGAAACGGCCGTTCTCCCCAAAATTTACGGCGGGCTGCTAGGGCGCTTTACCGGGATGATGCTGGGCAAGCCGCTGGAAGGCACCTGGCCCGCCGCCCAAATCTGGCGCTACCTGGAACTGGCAGGCGCGTATCCGCTGCGCGACTACGTGCCGCTGCTGGAACCGTTCCCCGACGGCTACCCACGGCCGTTTTGGAGCCGCTGGCACGACACCACGCGCGGCAATATTTCTCGCGTGGTGCAGGACGACGACGTGGAGTACACGCTGGCGGCCCTGCTCATCCTGCAACAGCACGGTTTTGGGTTTACTCCGGCCAATGTGGGGCAGTTTTGGCTAGACAATTTTGCCTACGGCCGAGTTTTTACTGCGGAGCGTGTGGTGTACCGTCATTTGGTGAATGGGGTTCCAGCGGAAACGGCCGCTGATTTGCACAACCCGTACCGCGAATGGATCGGCGCGCAGATTCGGGCGGATGTGTATGGCTACGTTTGCCCAGGGCAGCCGCGTCGGGCGGCAGCGCTGGCCTACCAGGATGCGACGCTCTCACACCGGCGCAACGGGGTTTACGGCGCGATGTGGGTCGCGGCGATGGTGGCGGCCGCCTTTGTGCTAGACGAGCCAGAGGCGATTATCCGCGCTGGTTTGGCAGAAATTCCGCCGCACAGCCGTCTGCACGAAGCGGTGGAAAAGGTGATTGGCTGGGTGAAGCAGGAGCTAACCTGGGAAGATGCGTTTCGCCAGATTCGAGAATTTAACAATCGTTACTACAATGCCGACGTGGGCGAAAATTGGATTCACACAATTCCCAACGCTTGTTTGGTGGCGCTCGGTTTGCTGGTTGGCGCGGATGATTTTTCGGCGGGGGTGGGAACGGCCGTTTCCTGCGGCTGGGACACAGATTGCAATGGCGCAACCGTCGGCTCCATTTTGGGCGTGATGTTGGGCGCAGAAAATATTCCGGAACACTGGACCACCCCTTTGCACGACGAAATTGAGAGCTACATTCCGGGGCAAAACGGCCGTGCTATCAGCAACATCGCCCAACAGCTCGCCCAGCTCGCCCGGTTCAGCAATAAATAATCCACAGATTACACAGATTGCACAGATAAGGAGAAAAATCTGTGTCATCTGTGTAATCTGTGGATAAATTCCCCAGGAGGTTTTGAGCATGGAATGGCATATTCAATGTGATCCTAAAGAGATTTCCCGGTACGTTTTTTGCCCGGGCGACCAGGCACGCGCCAGGAAGATCGCCGCGCATCTGGACGATAGCTATCTGGTGACAGACAGCCGGGGCTATGTCGTCTTTTCTGGCTACTACAAAGATGTTTTCATGACCGTTTGCGGCACGGGCATGGGTGGCCCGACGGTGGCCATCGCTCTGGAAGAGCTGGCCCACATGGGCACAGATACCTTTGTCCGCGTGGGCTCGTGCGGTGTGTTCCAGGATGGGCAAAAGCCGGGCGATGTGATTATCGCTAGCGGCACCTTCCGTCTGGGCGGGACGGCCAACGCCTATCTGCCACCCAGCTTCCCCGCCGTGCCCACTTTTGCTGTGCTGCGCGAACTGGTTCAAGCGGCCGAAGCGCTGCAAATTCCGCACACCGTTGGCGTTGGCGTGGCCGGAGATGCCTTTTACGCGCCGCGAGAACCCGGCTCTGGCGATCTATTCAAAACGGCCGGGGTGGTTTCGGTGGAGATGGAAAGCGATACGCTGTTTATCGTTGGGGCGTATCGCGGCTGGCGTACCGGGGCGCTGTACGCCTCGGATGGTGCGCCGGGGGTCATTAAGCCGGAGTGGGGCGAAGCCGATTACCGGCGCGGCGAGCAGCAGTGCATTCAGATTGGTCTGGAGGCGATGTGGCAGTTGGCACAGAAGGATTAGCGGATCGGGGGTTGGTGGGAAACGGCCGTTTCCTCCAACCCATCCTCGCTTTAGCCATTAGCCTGCTGCTGGGGGTGCTGTTCATCTTGCCCACCGGGGAAAATCCCTTGGTGGTGTACGGTAAATGGTTTGTCGCCGGGTTTAGCTGTCGCGGGCCGGGCAGTCAGTGTGCCATTCTGACCGCGCTGCAATACGCCACACCGCTGCTGCTGAGCGGCCTGTCGGCGATGATGGCCTTTCGCGTCGGGCTGTTCAGCATTGGCCAATTTGGCCAGATGATTATGGGGGCGGGCGTGGCCACGTTTCTGGCCGGATCGCTGGATTGGCCGCCGTTGGTAAGAGGAATTACGGCCGTTTTCTTCGGTATGGTCGCCGGTGGGTTGTGGAGCGCTATCCCTGGCTTTTTGCGTGCCTATCTCAACATTCATGAAGTGATCACCACCATTTTGCTAAACCCGCTGGCAGTTGCGGCCGTTGGTCCGTTTAGCTGGCGGCGCATCCCGCCAGAGATGCAGCTGCCGCCACTGATCCCTACCACCAAGCTCACCCTGAGCCTGTTTATCGCGCTGCTGGCGGCGGGAGTGATCTACTTCTACCTCTGGCGCATGGGTGGCGGATTTTCTTTGCGCATGTCTGGGCAGGCGCAAAACGTGGCGCGGTATGCCGGGATGCATCCCCGGCGGGCCATCGTTTGGGGCATGGCGCTGAGTGGGTCGTTGGCTGGGCTGGCCGGAGCGCTAGAAGTGTTGGGCGTGCATTACCGCTTTGTCTCCAATTTTTCCAGCCTCGATCAGTTCGACGGCATCATTGTGGCCCTGATGGGACAGCTGCACCCGTTGGGCATTACGCTTTCGGCGCTGCTGTTGGGTGGGCTGCGTTTAGGCACATTAACGGGATTGCAGTTGGAAACGGCCGTACCCCGCGAACTTGGCAGTGCTATCATCGCCCTTACTATGTTGTTTATTGCCATGCCCCAACTTAGGCAATGGGTACAACAAATGCGGCATAAATCCTTATAAATTTTACTGTGGCAAAATTCTGAATCCTGATATACTTTGCACTCATAAAGGGTTAATCATCCTTTCCCCTGATAGTATTTTTAGGAAGACAGCTGAATCAAGAAAGCACCGCTACGAGCTGATGAGAAAAAAACGTTCCCAACGCCATGGTAGTACTTATCTAAACGGAAAAGACCCTGCCTGCTGGCAGGTTTTTTATATTTCCAGGTAAATGCCCTTTTTAAGACATTTACCCCTTTTTATTTACGGAGGAAGAACCATGAAACGTACCCTTTATTTGCTGTTTTCTGTGCTGCTGCTGACGCTGTTTCTGGCAGCTTGCGGTGGTGAAGAAGAGGAAGATGAGTTTAGTTTTGCCCTCGTCTTGCCCGGTCAATTGGGCGACCGCTCTTTTGCCGACTCATCCAACCGCGGTGCCGAACGCGCGATCGAAGAGCTGGGTGTAAAAGGCACCATCATCGAGACCACCGGCATTAGCGAGCACGAAGCGGCCATGCGTGGTGCCATCCAGGCGGGCAACGATATCGTCCTGCCCCTGGCGCTGGATGCGCAACTGCTGCTGGACCTCGCCGCCGAATTCCCCGATCAAAAGTTTGGCGCACCGTCTGACGTGTTTGCTGAATCCCTGCCGGACAACGTGGCTGCTTTCCAGATCAACGTGCACGAATCTAGCTTCTTGGTCGGCTTGATTGCCGGCAGCATGACTGAAACCAAAATTGTTGGCGCAGTGGTTGGCGGTGATGCACCTTCCCTGAACCAGTTCTTCTATGGTTACAAGCAAGGTGTGTTGGAAGTATGCCCCGACTGTCAGGTGTTGGTGGGTTATCTGGGCTTTGACTTCAACAACCCAACTTTGGGTCTGGAAACCGCTTTGGGCCAGTATGAGCAAGGCGCGGACATTGTGTACCAGGTAGCTGGTCGTTCTGGTGAAGGTGTGTTGGAAGCTGCCAAGCAGACGGGCAACTTTGCCATTGGTGTGGACTCCAATCAGGACTGGATTCAACCCGGTTCGGTCATTGTTTCCATGCTCAAGCGCGTAGACGTGACCACCTATACCCTTATTGAATGGGCCAAGAATGGCACTTTCAAGGGTGGCTTCAATGAGTTGGGTATGGCTGAGGGCGCAGCGGGCATCTCCTGGGATGAAGGCTCCACCACTTTTGAAGAAGAAGGTCCGGCTGATATGGTAGCCAAACTGCCAGCAGTTAAGGAGACGGTCGAAACCTACCGCCAGCAAATTCTGGATGGTGCTTACGAGGTGTGTGATGCGTTGAATCCCACGCCGGTTTGTGATCCGTTGATGAACAATTAGTAATTGTGTAAATGAGTAATTGGGTACTTGAAATTTCTAAGTACCCAATTACTCATTTACCAAATGCCTCTAGGGTGGCTATATCGCATTACGGCCGTCCGAGTACTGAACTATGACAAACGCCGTCGAATTACGAAATATCACCAAGTTTTTCCCCTCTTCGAATGTTTTAGCCAATAACAATGTGAGTCTGGATGTGCGCCAGGGCGAGGTTCATGCGCTGGTGGGGGAAAATGGCGCGGGTAAAACCACGCTGATGAATATCCTCTACGGGCTGCACCCGCCAGACAGTGGCCAGATTTTTGTGAACGGCACGGAAGTGCAGGTCACGCACCCGGATGATGCCATTCGCCTGGGAATTGGCATGGTGCACCAGCATTTTAAGCTTGTGCAGTCGTTTACGATTGCCGAAAACATTATGCTGGGCATGGAGCCAAACCGATACGGACTGTTGCAAAAGCGGGATGAGGCCGACCAGGTGCGCGAACTGGCTAACCGATTTGGTTTGCCGGTAGACCCAAATGCGCGCATCAAGGATTTGCCCGTGGGGATGCAGCAGCGGGTGGAAATTCTAAAGGCGCTCCAGCGGGAAGCCCAAATTTTGATCCTGGATGAGCCAACGGCCGTACTCACGCCCCAAGAAGTAAAAGAGCTGCTGGCTGTGGTGCGCAACCTGGCCGAACGCGGCCGTACCATCATCTTCATCACCCACAAATTGGTGGAGGTGAAAGACGTGGCCGACCAGCTTAGCGTGATGCGCGGCGGCAAGATGATTGGCACGCGCAACGTGGCCGATACCTCCATCCCCGAAATGGCCAGCATGATGGTTGGCCGTCCTGTCTTGCTCGATCTGGACAAAAAGCCCGCCAAACCAGGCAAGGTTGTGTTTGCCTGTGAAGACGTGACCGTGTCCGATACCAGCGGTATTCCCGCTGTGCGCCACCTTTCCTTTGAAGTGCGCGAGGGCGAGGTGCTGGGCATCGCGGGTGTGAGTGGCAACGGGCAGACCGAGCTGGTGGAGGCGATTAGCGGGATGCGTCCTGTGGATGGTGGCCAGATGTTGTTTAGTGACCAGCCCATCACCCATGATTCGGTGGGGCGGCGACGCAATCGGGGCATGGCCCACATTCCCGAAGATCGCATCAAGATCGGCCTCAATTTGGAAACCAACCTGGATGAAAATCTGATCGTGAGCCGGTACAAGTGGCCGGAATTCAACAGGATGGGCTTTTTGATTCGCAGCGCCATGAGCCGTTTTGCCGCCGATTCAATTAAACAATTTTCGATTGCGGCCGCAAGACCCGGCGGTGAGATAGCCACTTTGTCTGGCGGTAACATGCAAAAGGTGGTGCTGGCCCGTGAACTGGCTGGCGATCCCAAATTTGTGATTGCCAACCAGCCAACGCGCGGTCTTGATGTAGGCAGCATTGAGTTTGTCCATCGTGCCCTGATTGCGGCTAGAGACAAAGGTGCAGGCATTTTGCTGGTCTCCGTGGAGCTTGATGAGATCATGTCATTGAGCGACCGGGTGATTGTGCTGTATCGTGGTGAGATTGCCGGTGAAGTGGACCCGCAAACAGTGACGCAGGAAGAGATCGGTTTGCTGATGGGGGGCAGCAAGTTGGTGGCCGGTAAACCGTAATCCGTTATCGGTAAACGGTTACCCGATTACCGTTCACCGATTACCGACCACCGATTACAAAGCATATGGATAATTATCAAAAACAACAACGACTGAACACCATCCTGGTGCCCATTTTGGCCATTTTGTCGGGTTTGCTGGTGGCCGCTGTGCTTATTTTGTTTACCGGTGAATCCCCCATCAAAGCGTTTGGCGAGCTGTTTACGGCCGGTTTTGGCTGCCGGGCAATTGATCGCTGTGCCTTCCTGACGACGTTGGAACGGGCCACACCATTGATCCTCACAGGGCTTTCGGCCGTGGTCGCCTTCCGGTCGGGCATGTTTAGCATTGGCCAGGAAGGGCAGTTTGCTTTTGGGGCGCTGGTGGCGGCCTGGTTGGGGTTTGCCATTCATCTGCCCGTGGTGCTGCACGCCGTCGTCATTATGCTGGCGGCAATGATTGTGGGGGGCATTTACGGCTGGATTCCTGGCGTGCTGAAGGTGAAGCTGCAAATCAACGAGGTGATCACCACGTTGGTGATGAACGAAATTGCCCTGCTGATTTTGGTCTACATGGTGAATTTCCCCCTGCGCGCGGACCGGGGCACGACGGCATTCTCGCCGGTGATTGACGAAACGGCGAAGCTGGCCACATTTTTGCCCGGTTCCAAGTGGGGCTGGGGTTTTGTGATCGCCATTACGGCCGCTGTTTTGATTTATTTTTATTTGTGGCGCTCTACGGCCGGGTATGAGCAGCGGATGGCGGGACAGTCGTCGCTGTTTGCTCTGTTTGGCGGCATTCGCAACGATCGAGCGGCGCTGCGCGGTATGTTTATCAGCGGGACGTTGGCGGGATTGGCCGGGGCAATTGAGGTGCTTGGCGTGCATTATCGCATCAACCAGGAATTTTCGGTGGGCCTGGGCTTCGACGGGCTCTCGGTGGCGATTTTGGGGCAGGTGCATCCGTTGGGCGCGGTGTTGGTGGCGATTTTGTTTGCCGGGGTCCGGCTGGGTGCGCAGCTGGGGTTGCAGATCAACATGGGCATCCCGCGTGAGTTGGGCGGCTCGGTGATTGCCTTCATGATTTTGTTTGTGGCGGCGGAGCAGTTTTACCGGAACAACATTGCCGCGGTGCGGGATCGAATTGATCATTGGCGGGGGCGGAAAACGGCCGTTGAACTCGCTGTCGAGGAGAATAACTAATGGAAGATGGCGTTTTTACCATTGCTTTGTTGAGCAGCGGGCTGCGCCTGGCTACGCCCATCATCTTGGCGGCGTTGGGTGGTGCGATTTGTAATCGGGCTGGCGTGTTGAACCTGGCGCTGGAAGCCAAAATGCTGCTCGGCGCGTTTGTAGCCATCGTGATGGCTTTCTTCTTGGGCAATACCTACCTGGGCATTCTGGTGGCGGTGGCCTTTGGCGGTATGTTGGGTTTGCTGTTTGCCATGCTGTACTTGAAGTATAAGGTGAACCTGATCATTCTGGCGCTGGCGATGAACCTGTTGATATTGGAATTGACGGTGTATTTTATGCGGGTGTTGTTTGGCAATGTCGGCTCGTGGGCCGATCCCAGCATCCAGCGGCTGCCCGATTTTGAGCTGCCGCTCATCGCTAAAATCCCGGTCATTGGGGACATTTTTAGCGGCTACAACTTCATTGTGTACTTCAGCTGGTTTGCGGCGATTGCCGGGTACGTGATTTTGTTCCACACCAAATTCGGCCGTCATTTGCGGGCTGTGGGCGAGAACAAGGAAGCGGCCGAAACGTTGGGGATTAACGTGCGGCGGGTGCAGATTTCGGCGATGGTGATTGCCGGTATGCTGTGTGCGCTGGGTGGTTCGTTCCTCTCGGTGGGGCACCTGACGCTGTTTACGCGCAACATGACAAACGGCCGTGGTTGGGTGGCTGTCACCGCTGCGATTTTTGGTTTTCAACATCCCATCGGTGTGCTGCTGACGGGTTCTTTCTTTGGGCTGGCTGAAGCATTTGCCGTGCGCATCCAAAACGTGAGCGATTTGCCGCCAAATCTGGTGCAGCTGCTGCCGCAGTTTGCTACGCTGGCAGCGCTCATCCTGGTGGCCCTGCGCGAGAAGGGACAGCTGTGGTTGAACCGCCGTCGCTTTCGCCAGCAGTTGGCGCGTGGGGAGATGCGCTCGACGGTAGCCGGGGATTAGTGGTAAGCGGTAATCCGTAATCAGTAATCCGTGAATGGGTTTTACCGATTACCGATTACCGTTCACGGATTACGGGAAAAATGGATCAGACGAATTGGTGGGAAAAACTGGAGCCTGAGCAAATTGCGCCGCTCAGCGAGGTGTGGATTCCAGTGGGGGTGCCGGGGTTTGCGGGGATTGACAAGGCGCGGTGGCGGGAGGTGTTAGACGGCCGTTTCGGACCCAATAACTGGCGCATTCACTACATCGTGCGGGGGAAAAGCGTTCCATTTAGTGAAGCAATCCTAGAATATGAGGCGGCGTACCGGCACTTTTTGCGGGGGAATCCGGCGCTGGTGCGTTTTTTAACGGCCGTTTGCGGCAACGTCTACGATGACAACATCACCAACGTATACGATGACAGCTACGAGCAGCCCCATACGGCGATGAACCATTACCAGGACATCTCGGTGCGGCGGGTGATTGCCGAACTGGTGGAGGATGAAGAATGGCCGGATGTGGTGGATACCGATGTTGCGCCCACCATGCTCACCGACCTCAATGATGGCCAAACCCACCACTTGCCTCGCGCCCGGGGCTTCCGTGGCAATTACTTATTCCAAGTCCGCGAGCCGCTTTCGCCGGGCTTTTGCCTGAACCCGGCGGTGGTGCCTGTGCATGACCCCGCACTCCTTACCAGCCTGCCCAACCGCGAGGGCTGGTACCACAAAGAAGGCTGCGCCCATCTCTCCGTGGAAGCGTTCTGGCAAATGAGCAAAGTCATTGAAGTGCGCTACGATAAGTTTTTGGCGCTGGGGCCAGAGCGAGCCAATCCATTAGCCGGTTTATGAGATTTTTGACGCAAAGGCGCAAAGAGGCAAAGAGATAAAGCAAAGAAAATCTTTGCCTCTTCATTTTCTTTGCGTTCTTTGCGTCAATTAATTTTGTGAGTAATGAGCCGGTTTGGAATAATCGCCATATCAATTGGCTTGGGCGCTTTGGCCGTAAAGTTGGGGCGGGGTGATTTGGGGCAAGAACGTAGCGGTGAAAAGCCCCAGGATAGCAAATCCGGCAAACCAGAGGAAGACGTGTTGGTAAGCGGTGAGCTGGGTGGTGCCGCTTTGGTCCAGGTAAAACTGGAGCAGCACCCCGCCAAAGGCTGCGCCGCAGGCGGAACCAAGAAAGCGAATCATGCTGTAAATGCCCGACGCGGTGCCCAGGTCGGCCGTTGGCACTGCATCGAGGGCGGCCTGATGGAGTACAGCCAGCATCAAGCCGGTACCGGTGCCAAACACAAACAGCAGCAGCACGATGAGCCAATGGGCTACATTGCCAGGGAGTTGGGAGAAGGTGAGCATAACGGCCGTAATAACCGCAAACCCAGCAATACCAATCACGCGGCTGCCAAATCGGCCGGAAAGGCGGCTGCCGTAGCGAACAAACAGCGTCATGGCCACCGGATTGACCATTAGATAAAAACCAGTGCGTGTTGGGTCCAGCTGAACCACATCAGCAAAGTAGAGTGGCATAAGGAAGCCGAGGCTGCCGCCCAACGCCAACATGCGTAAGCCTGCGCTGATGGAACCAATGACCAGCGCACGATTTTTGAAGATATGCAGATTGATAAATGGATTGGGCTTGCGGTTCTCGTGACGAATAAAAAGCCCCAGAAAGAGAATCGTACCCAAAAATAGACGCCAATCTTGCAGGGGGGGACGCCCGGTGATGGGACGGCTGGAAAAGTAAAAGAGAAGCGAGACAAGTGTTGCACACAGGAAGACGACGCCGATCCAGTCGAAACTCTTTAAAAATTTATACTGCGTACGCCGGGTGCTGGTCGGGGTCATAAAGTGGATGGCCAGAATGCTTACCAAGGCAATAAGTGCCCCAGGAATAAAGCTGGCGCGCCAGCCCCAAGCCGTGACAAGGAGTCCAGCGAGGATAGGGCTGATGACCCCCAGCACAGGCCCGACCGTGCTGTACAAACCCATTGCCTGGCTGCGCTGAGCTGGGGGGAATACGCCGGTGATGAGCGCCAAAGAGAGCGGCAGCAGCCCCGCCACCCCCACGCCCTGAACCACGCGGGCGACCATGAGGCTGGCGAGACTGGTGGAAAATGTGGCCAAAAGCGAGCCGACGGTGAAGATGCAGATGCCCAGGATGAGCAGGCGGCGTCGGCTGATACTGTCGCTGATACGGCCGTAAACCGGCATCAGCATCATAAATGGCAGGGTAAACGCCGTGGCAATCCAGGCGGCCGAATCGGCGGCGATACCAAAATCATCGCGGATGATGGGCAAAGAGACGGACAGCATCCACTCTGAAAGCGGTAAAATGATGGCCGTAATCATGAGCGCGTAGAGCAGTTGGTTGGAATGGGTGATTGGGGTAGATGATTGTTGCTCGGTGTGTTCCATCGGGCAATTGTAATGTTAATGGGTAGATGTGACGACCGGCGCGTTTGCATCCATTGTGACAGAGGATAAACATGTCTGAACTGGATATGATTTTGTTGGGGGCGGCTAGTTTGGATATTTACAAGGCAGACGGCCGTATTCTGCCTGGCGGTGGTTGCTTAAACATGGCCTATCATTGGCGTCAGCTGGGGGTGCCGCACCTGTTTCTCACCCGCATTGGGCCGGACGGCGAGTCCGTTTTCCGCGATTTTTTCCAGCGGCACCAGATAGCGTATTTGCCCGAGAGTTTGGTGGGGAACGGCCGTACCCCCTCTATTGACATTGCCTTTTTACCCAACGGGCAAATTTATATGGACAACTTTGTCGAGGGTGTGCTGGCTGATTTTCAGCTGACGCCTGCCGAGGAAGCGGTGGTGGCCCAGGCGGAACGGGTGCACACTGTGCTCGTAGACAGCGTGGCGCGGGAGGTGGTGCGCCTGGCGGAAAAGGGTGTGTGGCAACGGCCGTTCCTCTCCGCCGACTTTCTTGATTTTCGCCACTTTAGCCTGGACCAATTTGCCACGCTCATGCCGCTGGTGGATTTGGGCTTCATCGGTTGGCAAGGAGCGCTGGATGATCCGTTGCTGCCCCACCTGCGGCAAATTGTCTATGACTTGGGCAAGCTGCTGGTGGTGACGCTGGGTTCGCGTGGGGTGTGGGTCTGGGACGGCCGTTCCCAACCACAAGAGCATTTTTTTCCCGTCGAAGCAATTCTGGTGCAGGGTAGCACCGTTGGCTGCGGCGATGCGTTCATTGCTTACTTCCTGGCCGCGCTCTGGCGCGATGGTGATTTGGCAACGGCCGTATCTCAGGGAAAATTGGGCGGAGCAATGGCCACAAAATGGCAACGGCCGTTGCCCAATTCGGCTTATGACAAGGAATGATAGCTTCTTTGATGACCACAGATTACACAATTGGCCCAGATTAATCTTCGTCTACCATGATTTTGCGCCTTGGCGTGATCTTTTGTAACTATTCAGGTTCTAGAGGTGCGACGCACTTTCTGTGGCGAATTTTGTTGCATTTCACACTGGAGCAAGTGCGTCGCACCTGTATAGATACGATCTTTTTTTGAGTGCACACAATGATTATTTTTGATACCGACATGAGCCTGGGTACGCCAGGTGCGGAAATCGACGACGGGGCAGCGCTGATCTTTTTGCTGCGGGCGATGGGTGAACGAGTAACGGCCGTTACCACTATCCACGGCAACACAACCCTGGAAAATGTGGTCCACAACAGCCGCCGCCTGCTGGCTTATTTGGAGCGTTCCGATTTGCCGTTGGGGCGCGGTGCCGCGCATGGCCTCATCGAGGAAAAGGCATGGTTTGTGGATTGGCAAGCGGGCTACGGCCAGACGCCGCCCTGGCCGGACGAATCGCCACTGCCGCTGGCGGCCAATCTCATCATCGACACCGTGCGGGCCCATCCGGGGCAGGTGACACTGATTGCCGTCGGCCCGCTGACCAACCTGGCATTGGCCGTGCGGCTGGCCCCAGACATCGTGCCGCTGGTGCGCCGGGTGGTGACGATGGGCGGCTCGCTGACCGACAAATCCAACCCGGAATTTAATGCCCATTGCGACCCGGAAGCGGCGCAAATTGTACTTAATGCAGGCTGGCCGCTGCGGCTTGTTGGCCTGGAGATCACGAATCAGGTTCACTTTTCCCGCGCCGATTTTGCCAGTTTGCCAGACGATAATCCAGCGCTCAAGCTGCTAAAAACACAGGCCAAGGGCTGGATCGATCGGGTGGAAAGCAAGGGTTGGGCGCATGATGGCTGTGCTTTGCACGATGCGCTGGCGGTGGCGGCCGTTTTAGATGAGAGCTTGTTTGAATGGCGGGAAACGGCCGTTTCCGTCACGCTCTATCCCGAAAACCAGCGGGGCATTACCCGGGCGGTGCCGCAAGTGGGGAGTGTGGTAGAAACGGCCGTTTCGGTTGATGCCCATCGCTGCCGTGAACTGATTTGGTCTTATCAAAAATAGCTAACAGTATCAGACATTTGTATACTTGGATCATGTGCCAATCAGCCAGAAGAAATCAGCCAGGTTAACTTCAAATGGAAAACACAGTCGAGACCGATATAAATGCCGACGAGACGCAAGAGCAGGATGCGTTGGCAGCTCAACAGCACCAGCGGACTTGTCCTAAATGTGACAACGTTTTAGAAATTACCATTGGCTATCCAACCTGGTGTGAAAAATGTAACTGGAATTTAGAGCCTGAAGAACCAGAACTTTTGCAATGGTTGAAGGCACGGCAAAAACAAGACCCCTTCGAGAAACTGTATGAAAAGGTGCGGCGCGTTCGCCGAGACAAAATAGCTATTCCTGAAAGTTTTGCATCAGGAAATTACAAGATGACGCTGGACACTCTGGCTATTTACATTCTGGCATTTCTCATCAATTCATTGTTGTTCTTGCCTGTTTTTGCCCTTGTTTGGTTTAGGCTGCATGAGCCGACCTGGGTAACGGCCGTATTCAACACACTCCCATTTTTTGCCGTATCCTACTGGCTATGGCCCAATTTTGGTCCTGTTCCAGACGAATTTCTTGCGCCGGAAAAATATCCCACTTTTTACAGCTTCGTAAACAAAATAGCGCAATCACTTGGTGCGCCTAAAATAAATCACATTGTAATCAACAGCATGTTCAACGCGGCATACAGTGTGTATGGTCTGCGCCGAACGCCCGTTTTAATGTTGGGCTGGCCCTATTTAGCCGTATTGACCCGAGAGGAAAAGGTCGCTTTGCTGGGTCATGAGTTGGCTCATGCGGTAAATGGGGATCCGTCGCGCGGTATTTTTGTGGGAACAGCCATGCACATCCTCCAAAATTTGTACAAAATTATCTGGTTAGTACGGAACTGGGGATTTGGCCTCGCGTTTGGCCTTGGCCTTTTCTTGCTGGTTAGCGCCCTATTTGCCAGGCCGCTATTTTCAGCAACCGTCTGGCATAGCCTGGTTTTGATTGTATTGGATGGACTAATTCTTTCTTTGATTCCTTTATTAGGTGTTTTTGGTTTGCGCTATTTTCTATGGCGTGAGCGGTATCGCGCGGAGTTTCGCGCCGATAGATTAGCCGCTCAGGTAGCGGGGAGTGAGCCCGTCGCTGCATCTTTACAGAAAACGAGCTGGGCACATGCAATCGCTATGGCGATGAATTTGCATTACCGTCAGATGATAAAAACGAAACAATATCAGGACTTAATTGTCTTGCTTAACAAGCACATTGAATTGGCTCCTGGGAAGGAAATAGAGCGGATCAAACACCTAGAAGCAAAAAGAGAGCAGATAATTTATGATACGCACCCTGCAAAGGAGGCTCGTTTAGCGGCTTTAGCTGCAAATCCCATAAACACGCCATCGGTTACTTTTTCTGAAGCAGAGTGGGCCGCATTTGAAAAAGAATTTGCGGAACTCATAGTTGAGGTGCAGAAAAAGTGGTACGTTTCCTATTTAAGGGCACGTTCTGGGGTTCGTATTTAATGGTCTGTATCAAGTGAATATATCTATGAAACGGTATCCCATCCCGGGAGAAGAGGCGCGGGCGGAAATTGAGGTAAAAAATTCGCGGTTTGTGGCAACGGCCGTTCCTGCCTTCACCGTCGAAGAAGCACGAGAATTCATTGCCCGCATCAAGGCCGAATTTAGCGACGCCACGCACAACGTGCCCGCCTTCCTGGTGGGCTTTGGCAACAGCGTCACCGCCCACTGCAACGACGACGGCGAACCATCCGGTACGGCAGGACGGCCGATTTTGGCAGTGCTTCAAGGGAGCGGTCTGGGCGACATCGCCGTGGTGGTGACGCGCTATTACGGCGGCACCAAGCTGGGCACTGGTGGCCTGGTGCGAGCTTACGGCGACGCCACCAAAGCAGTGCTGGAAATCCTGCCCCGCGCCGAGAAGGTGCCCACGCACACCACCATGCTGGCGCTGCCCTATAATTTGCTGGAGCAAGTGAGATTGTTGGTGGAGGCATGGAACGGCCGTATCCTCGACGAAGAGTTTGCTGCCGATATCACCATGACCATGCAGTTCACCGTAGCCAAATTTCCTGGCTTTCAAGATGCCCTGCGCGAGCTTTCACACGGTTCTCTAGCGGCCGAAATCATCGAAACCAACGAAGATACCATCATGCCGCTGGGCAGTTTTGCTGCTGAAGAAACAGACTAAAACGCCACAAACCCGCTTTCTTGGAGCAAAAACCCCCACATTCATAGTTGTGAAGATTGCATGAGATATCCATGAGATGCCACCGGAATGGCACGTTGGTCATCTTGACTTCGGCGATGCAAAAAGTGTATGCTGGCAGCACGTTACGAATGGCCAATTCAAACGTCTTTTATATTAAAAGTTTCATTGAGTCAGAAAGGAGGTTTGTATCGTTTTGGAATACTTTACGGAAACTCACCGGCTGGCTGGAAACTGCACCAAATAGGGCTAATTGCAGATAAAGCAGAGCCAACACATCTAGTGATAATGGTTACGGCCGTTTTCCGCTAGCCACTATTTTATTAACCCACATACAGTAAATACCAAGCGAGTCTGAATTCCAGGCTCGCTTTTTTTGTTGCCAATCTCCAATTACCCAGTTACCAATTACCTGAGCGCCGCACGTAAAACTTCAGCCGGATGCAGCACCTGACGGCCCGCACCGTGTTTGATTTGTTGGCGGCAGCTCACACCAGGGGCCACCAGAATTGTTTCTGGGGCGGCGGCGCGCATGGCGGGCAGCAGGCGGCGCTCCGCCATTTTCAGCGAGATGTTGTAATGCTCCGCCTCGTAGCCGAAGGAGCCAGCCATGCCGCAGCAGCTGCTGTCTACTTCCTCAACCGTGTAATTGGGTGGCAGCGTTAGGGCACGATGGGCTGGTTTGGTGCCGATGAGCGCCTTTTGGTGACAATGACCGTGCAAAACGAGATGGCGTTTCTCATCTGTAAAGTTTAGTTTCAGCTCACCTTTATCAGCCAATTCAGCAACAAATTCCTCGAAGCTGCGACATTGTGCGGCGACCAGCGCCACGCGTTTATCGTTGGGCAGCAGCGATTCGTAGTCGTCGGTGAGAGCTGAGAGATCGCTGGGTTCCAGGAAGATGATGGGCAGCCCTTGTTCGGCCAGCGGCGCGAGGTGATCTAGCACGGTTTTGGCGATGGCGCGGGCCTTATCGACCAGACCTTTGGAGAAAGACGGCCGTCCGCAATCCGTCACCCCCGGCAAAAACACTTCAAACCCGGCCGCTTCCAGCAATTCCGTGGCGGCGATGGCAATGTGCGGGTAGTTGTAGGTGGAAAACGTGTCGTTAAATAGCACCACCCGCTGTAGAGTCGCAGCATGCTGCGACCCTACAACAGATGTGTGATTTTTGAACCAATCGGTAAACGACTGGCGGGCAAATTTGGGCAGGCTGCGCTTGGCGGAGATGCCCAGTGTGCGCTCCATCCCCTTGCGAATGAGGCCATTGCTCAGCGTCCAGTTGGCTAAGGGAGCCATCGAACCGCCCAGACGGCTGAGCGGGGTGATGTTGGCAAACAGTTTGTCGCGCAAGGGCGTGCCGTTGGCGTCGTGGTACTGCGCCAGGAACTCCGTTTTGATTTTGGCCATGTCCACCGAGGAGGGGCATTCCGCTTTGCACGCCTTGCAGCTGACGCACAGCTCCATGATTTGGTACATGCGCTCGCTGGTGAACTCGCTTTTGGGCAGATGGCCGCTCATAGCGGCACGCAGGGCGTTGGCCCGACCGCGCGTGGCGTGTTCTTCTTCGCGAGTAGCCATGAAGCTGGGGCACATCGTGCCGGTGGTGCGCTTGCGGCAAATACCAGCGCCGTTACACATTTCCACGGCCCGGTCGAACCCCTGGTCGCTGCTGAAATCCAGGTGCGGCGTGATGGGAATCACCTGGTAGCTTTCACCGTAGCGCAGATTTTCGGTCATCGGCCCGGCGTTGACGATGGTGCCGGGGTTGAGGATGTTTTGCGGATCGAAGATTTGCTTCACTTGCTGGTAGAGCTTGTACAAATCGGGGCCAAAAAATTTCTCGTTGAGCCAGCTGCGGGCGCGGCCGTCGCCGTGTTCGCTGGAGAAAGAGCCGCCGTAGCCGCGCAGCAAATCGACGGAAAACTCGGTGATGGCGGGTAATTTGGCGACTTCGGTTGCCTTTTTGGTGTTGATGAGCGGCCGTATGTGAATGCAGCCCGCGCTGGCATGAGCGTAATAAGCCACATTGGTGCCGATGTCATTGCAGAACCGCTCCACTTTGGTGACGTACTCGGCAAGATGCTCAACGGGAACGGCCGCATCTTCAATGAACGGAATCGGTTTGTGGTCACCTTTGATGCTCATCATCAGCCCCAGGCCAACCTTGCGCACGGTCCAGACATCGGTTTGCTGGGCGGCGGTGGTGGCGCGGGAAACGGCCGTAAAATTCACCAGTTGCGCTTTGAGATGCCGCTCCAAATTATCCATCTTGCTCACCAACTCTGCTTCGCTCTCACCGTAAAACTCGGTTATGAGGACGCAGTTGGGCGTGCCCTGGATGAACCCTGAAAGCAGCCGGGCGTACTCCGGCACGTCGCGGCACATGGTCAGGCCCAGATTGTCCAGCAGTTCCACAGCGGACGGGCCCACTTCTAAGCATGAGGAGGAACGGCCGTTAACGCTTCCGGCAAGCTGTTGAAATGAACAATCGCCAGGGCAGTTTTCTTGGGCAGCGGCACCAGGTTCAGCTTCAGCTCGGTGATGACGCCCAAACCGCCTTCCGCGCCGCAGACCATTTTGGCCAGGTTAAATCGCTCATCGTAGGGCCAGCGGTAGGTGGGACGGCCGTTTGTCACCGGCACCAGTCTGTCCAAATTGTAGCCGCCGCAGCGTCGCCAATGGCGCGGCGTACCGCTGCGAATGGTCTCCTGATTGGCAGCATCCTGAGTAAGAGCGTGCATCTGGCGGTAGATGTCCCCTTCCAGGCCGCTTTTTTGCGTCTGCTGCAACAGCGCCGCCGACTCCAGTGGCCCAAAGCGAGTCAGCGTGCCGTCCGCCAGCAGCAGCTCCATCTCCAGGACGTGATCGGCCGTCATGCCGTACATGATTGAGTGGCTGCCGGTGGAGTTGTTGGAGACGATACCGCCCATCGCTGCCCGGTTGCTGCTGGCCGGATCGGGGCCGAACAGCAGGCCGTGTTGGCGCAGGTAAATGTTCAGCGCGTCCAGCACGATGCCCGGCTGCACCCGCACCCACATCTCTTCCTGATTGACTTCCAAAACTTGGTCCAGATGGCGCGTGAAGTCCATCACCAGGGCGCGATTGACCGCCTGCCCGGCTAGGCTGCTGCCTCCCGTGCGCGGCAGCAGCGGCACGCGATGTTTGGCCGCCAGCTCCACCGCCGCCTGCACGTCATCCACCGTTTGCGGCAGGAGGACGGCGTGTGGCTTCACCTGATAAATCGAGGCATCAGTGCTGTACAGGATGCGGCTATACTCATCCGTGCGCAGCGCGCCGCTGGTGCGTTTGGCTAACTCGTTCAGGAAATCGAATAATGCTTCAGACACGGCCGTATTCCTTTAAAAATTGAACGTAAAGACACGGGCACACAGAGGAAGTACCCGCGCCTTCCAAGCCTTACTCAGTAAAATTAGGTGGGTAAAACTTCCTATCTCCAATTTCTCCCGACTGTAACGTTGCCAAAAACCGAACAGCTTATTTTGCTAACGTCAATCCCCCAAATGTTAGCAAAAGTTGGATGGAATGGCTGTAAACCATCTAAGTGTTTTTTGTTTCCACTCAACGCATTTGGGCCAAGAAAGCGGCAGGTAGGACTCCTACCAATTCAAATTATGAAGACCCGTCTAGAGCAGAGGGAAGCTGTTACTATTTGAAAACATAACTTACTTATTCTCGATCTGTAGTAGTAAGCGAGTTGTATCTGTAGAGAAAGCTTAAGTCATTATAAAAAAGGTTCTTACACAAATTGAAGTTGAGAATCATCAAGCCCAAGAAGGGAACTAAATCGAGCAATCGGGTACAGTTCAAACCAATTAACCACCGCTTCGGCCAAGGCAGTAACAGAGTCATAAAACTTGTTTTTTGTGACCTGATGGCGCATGACCCGCCATAAACGCTCAATCAAATTGAGATGAGGCGAATAGGTGGGTAAAAACACAAGTTCAAGCTGCTCAGCATGGTCTTGACAAAATTGTGCCACTTTGGACGTTGTGTGGGCTGAAGCATTATCTAACACAACAAATAAAAAATGTTGTGGATAGGTGTTCATTAACAACTGCAAATGATTGACGAGTTCCAAATGGCGTTTGTGCGCATGAATGGAGTAAACGCCTTCACCAGAAGGGAAAGCCAACGAACCAAACAAAGCCAGCCAGGGATTTTCAAGTCCGGGCGTATCGACTTTCAATTGGCTGCCTTGCGGCGAGTAGGTGTGACCAATTTCTGGACACCAATGCAGGTCTGTGCTGTCTAGGTAAAAAAAGTAGCGCAGGTTTTGCGCCATCGGGTGGAGGGCGCGTTGCTTCTCCAGAGGAGAGGCTGTTGTTTTGTGCTTTTTTCTTTCAATTCTTCAACCCGCTGCCGCTTAACGACATAGAGTGGGTCGGGTGACTTGATACGTGCTTTGGCTCTTTTCCACTTGATGCCTGCTCGCTTAAGCATGTGTGAAACGGAGGCTTGGCTCACTTCCACCTCTTCGTACGTGGCAAGATACGCTGCCATCAGGGCTTGTGTCCAATTTTGAGCACCTGTCTCTAGTTTCTCAAAGTCGCTTGGGGCTTGCCCCAGCAGTTCGAGCCATTTGGCTTCATCCCATTCGAGCATTAACGGCCGTCCTTGACCATAGCTTGCCTTCAGCCGCGCGAGGCCACCTTGGTTGTACCGTTTGATATAAGTCCGGATAACTGCTTGGCTCAAACCGAAAATGGCAGCGATTTCTGGCACAGAACGACCCTGATTCGATAACGCTATCGTTTTGAGTCGCCGATACCATTTTTTATCGTTTGTCTTTTTCATCGCTTGCTCAAGTTCTTGTTGCCCTTGCTCATCAACATTTGCATAAATCATGACTTTCTCCTCTACTTTTTGAGGAAATTGTTCCATGATTTCTCTATTCAAAAGTGACGAAACCTTTTTTATAAATACTTAAGCTTAAAATGACAACATAGAAAATTATTATTTGATCAAGAAAAATTGGTGAATCAATACCCGAGGGAATTAAAAAGGTGCGTAAAGCGATTAAGGCTGCGAATGTTCCAATTGCTAGATCAATAACTTGCCCTCTAACTCTTGCTTTCCACATACCCCATAAAAAGCCAATTAAAGATACTATAACTGCAATAACTAATATTTTATAATATGGCGCATAGCTAACAGAGAAATTATAGAGACCTGTACCATAATCACTGCCTTTTTGTAATACGAAAGCTGAAGAGTCAGAATAAACGGTGAATTTTAGATTATCGCTAAAGGAACCACCGTTTGGTAAAGATATAGAAAAGAATTCAACATCATATCGATTGAATGGAAAATAATAATCATTCCCAGAGTAGGTTATTTGAATATTATCTCTAACTCGTCCCTCAATTACTGGAAGTAATTCTCCATCCACTTGGATATAGGGAACATCCTCAAGAAGCGTGTTATTTTCTCCTGCAAACCATGTGGTAAATCTAGCATCGATTGTTTTTGAATTTGTGTCTATATTGTTCAGTGATAAAGCAATGTCATCAGCATAAATAGGTGGGGTTTCTTCATAATACCATGCAATTTGACGTATATTTTGATTCAAAAAATAGGTCACGATCACTAGCAGAATTAGCGATAATAGCATGAAATTTATAAACTGTATGCTTCTCGAATTTACGGGAATTTTCTTTTGAATAAATTTGTTTATTGCTTCGCTACTATCAACGATCAAATCACCAAACAACCTAAGCACTGAAAACCTTAATAGCAGAGCCAATCCTCCTACCCCAATTATGGTTCCTAATTGAAGGCCAGGCTCAAATAATGGGGAATCTGTTGTTTGAACTATTTCGTAAAAAAAGTATTCATATCCTAAATACAGGCAGAAGTAAAAGATTATGTATCCACTTAAAGGCCACAAAATTAGCCGAATTACTTTATTAAGCGGGGGCAACCTAAGATGTATCCAGTCTAAAAAGTTCATGAGCTTATTTTTTAGTAAGGCTAAATGACCTAAACGAACAATTTTGGCCAGCATTGAGCTTAGCCTTCGAGTTAGGAACTTCCAGGGAAAGAACACCATTAGTAGAGTCATATACAATGGGATTTTGGAACTTCTCTTAAATGTAAAAACCGTCCCTTCGTAAGCTATAGAGCCAAACAAAATAAGGAGGGCAAAGAGAACAAGAAAAAACAAGAGGATTCCTGTTTTCTTAATCTCTACAATATTTTTATGAACTATGCTGTTGCCGGTATAGTATATCCTAGCAACCATTGCTCTAAGTTTGATCAAGATGTTTGTGAAAAGCTTTGGAGTGCGCATTTTGAGTAAGTTGTATTCTGATTATTCTTTTAAGCCTTTTAGTTTTTCTGAGATTTCTTCTGTTTTTTCTTGATGTTCATTACAAGTTCAGATGGGGCGCATACTTTGTCAAACAAAAAACTTTACGTACTTACTTCAATCTCGAGCGCTTAAATTTTGGCAGAAGTTTGGGTGGGTAACGGCCGTTACCCACCCAAACTGTTTCTTTACACATCGTTAGGAGATGAGCGAAAAAGTAGTAGCGGCAAAAATATGCCACAGTCTGCGATTTAAAGTAGCCGCCCGAATAGTGGACGATGATTACAAAATTTCTTTGAGGGCAGCGAGGAGCAGGGTGACGTTTTCCTGGCGGCTGTTGAAGCCCATGAGGCCGACGCGCCATACTTTGCCTGCCAGTTGGCCAAAACCGCCTGCCACCTCAATGTTGTACTCGTTCAGCAGCCGTCCGGCGACCGTTTTGGCATCCACGCCTTCGGGGACGCCGACGGTGGTGAGGGCGGGGATACGCAGGGCAGGGTCTTTGACGTGGCAGCTCAGCCCCATCGCGGCTAAGCCTTCCCAGAACAGCTCGGCGTTGGCCTGGTGGCGTGCCCAGCGCTCATTCAGCCCTTCTTCGACGACGAGGCGCAGCCCTTCGCGCAGGGCGTACATGCTGTTGATCGGCGCGGTGTGGTGGTAGCTGCGCGTTTTTCCGTCCCAATAGTTGGCCAGCGTGGTCATGTCCAGGTACCAGTTCGGCACCTTGCCCTGCCGCCGGTCCAGCTTGGCCAGGGCACGCTCGTTGAAGCTAAATGGCGAAGCGCCGGGTGGGCAGCTCAGCCCTTTTTGGGAGCAGCTGTACGCCGCATCCACGCCCCACTCATCCAAAAAGATGGGGGCGGTGGCTAAACTGGTCACTGTGTCGATGAGGAGCAGGCAGTTGTGCTGGCGGCATAGCTCGGCAACGCCGTCCATGGGCTGGAGCGCGCCGGTGGAGGTTTCGGCGTGGACCAGGGCGAGGATGGCTGGTTTGTGTTCGTCCAGCGCCTGGCTGAGGTCATCGAGGCTGAGCACTTCGCCCCACGGCCGTTCCACTCGACGCACATCTCCCCCATACCGACCAGCCATATCGACCAACCGCTCACCAAAGTAGCCAATCACGCCGACCAGCACCACATCGCCCGGCTCGACGAGGTTCGCCAGCGTGGCTTCCATCGCCGCACTGCCGGTACCGCTGACGGGCAGGGTAAACGGATTGCTGGTTTGCCAGGTGTAGCGCAGCATCTCCTGAATTTCGTTCATCACGGCGATGAAGCTGGGGTCCAAATGACCCACCTGTTGGTTGCTGATGGCTTGCAGCACACGCGGATGGGCGTTTGAGGGGCCAGGGCCGAGCAAAAGGCGCGGCGGCATATTCAACTGTCCGGTTTGCAGACGGTGGGCTTCATTTACAGGATAGGTTTTCATGGCTCTTCCTTTGTGTGTTAGCGGAACAAGAATGAGGCGATCATACGTCGCAGTGGGGGATTTATCAAGCGAATTGTATGAGTTTCACAGCCTGGCGGGTAGGTAGAAATTTATGACGAAGAAACAAAATGCTTTGTCACTTGTCATTCCGAGGTCCTCCGAGGAATCTCTCTTATTCAAGCATTCAGAGAGATTCCTCACTCCGAAGACTCCGTTCGGAATGACAATTTGTGAGTTGATTTACAAAGAGCCACCTTCTGTTTTGAATCTTGACAAATTTTCAACTACGGCGTTGGGGTGGCTGTGGGCGTCGGGAAGACGATCGGTGGGATGAACGGCTGCAATGTCACCACAACTATTGGGAAAATGGGGAAGATAACGGTGCCATCGTTTAGGCAAGTTTCTGGGAAATCGGCCCCAGCACGATGACCACACCAGGGGAAGGTGCCATTGAAGTTGCCATTGAACCGTTCGCCATTTTCCAGGGCAAAAAATTGCAAATCACCGCTGGTGCTGTTGCGTGTCCAGGTGCCGTTTAGCCGGGTGCCGCTGGCGGTACCTTCAATTTCGCCATCGCCGTCGGCGTAGGTGCCTTGCACCTCGGTGCCGTTTTGGGTGAGACTCACCGTGCCGCAGTCGGAAACGCCACAGTCGGTGGTCCAGTTACCGTACCAGGTGGCCACGCCACACGGGCTGGGTTGGGGTTGGCCATCGCGATAGCCACACCAAGCGGCCGTTTTATCCCAGTTGCCAATCCAGCTTAGCCCATCCGGGCTGAGCCAGAAGTCAATCGTGCCATTTTCCCCGGCAAAGGACCAGGTGCCCGTGAGTCGGTTTTCCTCGATGATGCCCACAATCGTGCCATTCCCGGCGGCAAAGCTGCCGGAAACCGTTTCTTCGCCTTCGTTGTGGGTGAGGTTTACGGCACCGCAGTCGAGGAACTGGCAGTTGCTCAGCCAGAGGCCGTTCCACGCGCCGGGCGGGATGGGCGTCGGGGTGAAGGTCGGCGTGGCGCTGGGGGTGGCCGTTGGCGTGGCAGTAAAGGTGGGGGTGTTGGTGGGTTGATTGGTAGCCGTGGCGGTGGGCGTCGGCGTCGCCGTATCCGTTGGGGTGGGCGTGGGCAGTTCGCCGGGGGCCGGGTCTTCATTGTCCGGCTGGCCGTCGCCGTCCGTGTCTGGATTATTAGGATCGGTGGCGTTGTCCACTTCTTCGCCGTCCAGCAGCGTGTCGCCGTCGGTGTCGGGGTTAAGCGGATCGGCGTCCCAGGCGGCTTCGTCGCCGTCGTTTAGGCCGTCGTCATCGGTGTCGGGGTCGTTGGGATCGGTGCCCAGGTTGTTAACCTCGTCGCCGTCGTTGACGCCATCGCCGTCGCTGTCCGGGTTGTTGGGATCGGTGTTGGTGACGTCGAGTTCCTGGCTGTCGGTCAGGCCATCGCCGTCGGTATCCCCCGCCAATCGAGCGGCTTCGGTTTGGGTGGCAACGATAGCGGCTTGGGCAACGGCCGTTGCTGTCGCATTGTTGCCCCGTTCGTTAAAGGTGGCGTACACCACGGCCAGGGAAATACACAAAACGACCAGCAAGATGCCAAATATGGGCAGCAGCCAGCCGGGGAGAATCGGTTTGGTGGTGAGCTGGCCCTGCAACGATTGGCTTTCGGGGCCGCTGCTCACCTGGATGGTAAAGGGATTGGTGCGGGCGTTGCCGGTAAACTGCCGTTGCGCACTGCTCACCTGGAAATCCACTGTGTCTTTGCCGCCAGCCGGGACGGTAATTTGCTGGCTGGCCTGTTCAAACTGGACGACCTGTGCACCGTCGCTGGCGTGCAGGCTGTAGCTAGAATCAAAATTGCCGTCATTGCGCACCAGCACGCGGCAGACGCCGTAGTTGGTCACTTCGCGCGGGCGCATGTCGATGGCAAACTGGGTAAACGGCCGTATCTGCACCGTCCCCGAAACCGTTGCCTGCTCCGCTGGATTGTTTTGCGACACCACCCCCAACCGATAACGATGCTGACCGGAACGAGCCGTGCTGTTTTTCGGTGGATGGATGGTTACTGGCAGTGAGCTTTGCGCACCGGGCCGCAGCTGAATCGCTTCGTCGGGCAGGGTGACCCAGCTGGGCGGCAGCCCTTCTAGCTTGAGGAAAAAGTGATCGACGCTGTTACTCTGATTGAGCAGTTCGACCTGGATTTCGGCCGTTTGGCCGGGCGAAATTTCGGTATTGGTGGGATGGACGACGACGCTGAGCCGCCCCGTGCTGCTTTGCATGAGCGTGCTGCCTGGCGGGCGGCTGATGGGCGTGGCGGTGGGGGCAGCATAGGCAGGTACGGGAGCGACGGCCTGGATGGGTTCGACAACGGCAGTTGGCGCAATGCCCTCCAGCTGCATAAAAAATGGGCCAATGCGCAGCGTTGCGCCGCGTTCCCACAGCTCGGGGACTTCGGGGCGCAGCTTCACTTCGTCCAAAAAGGTGCCGTTGGTGCTGCTGAGATCGGTTACCAGCCAGCCGCGCGGGGTGCGCTCCAGGCGGGCGTGGTGGCGCGAGATGCCGTCGGCGGGCAGCGAGACTTCGCACGATTCGGAGCGACCCAGCAAAACAGGCGAGCTGCTCAGTTTGTAGGTGCGCGGCGCTTCCCCTTTGCGGCTGATGACCAACCGTTCGTTGGGGCTGGATGTGGCCGCTGCTGCCATTTGCGACGGCCGTTCGATGATCATCTCGTCGTGCAGCTGGGTGAGGATGCTCACCATCGTTTCTTCGGCAGACGTGGCAAAGACGGTGACGTCTTGCTCGGTCAGACCCTGCGCGGCGCGGCGCAGGGCCGCGGCAAACGCTTCGGCCGTCTGGTAGCGGTCCTCAGGCTGCTTGGCGATGGCTTTGATGATGACGCTTTGCACGGCCACGGGCAGGCCGGGCTGGATGTGGCGCGGCGGCGGCGGTGTCTCGTGCATATGCTTCATCACCGCATCAGTTGGTGTCTTTATGTCAAATGGCAGGCGGCCGGTGGCTAGCTGGTAGAGCACCACACCGAGGGAATAGATGTCGGAACGGCCGTCTATCGAAGCGGAAGCAAGCGCCTGTTCGGGCGACATGTACGGCAGGGTGCCCATAAATGTGCCAGACTGGGTTTCGATGCCGCCTTCCAGCAGCTTGGCTAGGCCAAAATCGGTGACCTTGGCGCGGACGGGCAGTTCATCGGGCCGTTCTGGTTGGTCCAGCCGGGTGATGAGAATATTGTCTGGCTTAATGTCGCGGTGGACCACGCCGAGACGGTGCGCATAGCCCAACGCGTCGGCTACCTGGGCAATAATGTTGAGCGATTCGCTCAGCTCCATCACCTGCCGCCGCTGGGCCAACTGTTTGATGTACGCTCCCAGGCTCAGCCCCCGCACGTACTCCATCACAATGAGCAGGTGAGTTGGGCTGCTGGAAAAGTTGTAGATAGCCACGATGTTGGGGTGGTTTAGCCGGGCGGCTGCCTGAGCTTCCTGCAAGAAGCGCTGGCGGAATTCCGGTTGGGTGGCAAACTGCCGGTGCATGATTTTGAGCGCCACGGGCCGGGCCAGGTTTGTGTCCAGTGCCCGGTAAACAGCACCCATGCCGCCTTCACCTAGCAGCGCATCAATTCGGTATTGGTCTATCTGTTTTCCGATTAAGTCATCCATAGTGCGTGAGTATCCGTCACAGGGGCGGGTTGTGTCAATAAATCTGGTTACATCCACTCTCGTTCAATGCTCTCAATCTTTAGAAGATTTTTAGGCGATGTCATTTTAAGAGCTTGTGCTCTGGCTGCCGAAGCCTCCTCCAAGAAATCCTACAAAGAGCACATGTCAAGTGCCCCAGTACAAGCAAAGCTTGCCTGGCTAGTAAGCGGATGGGATGCTTCGGAGGACCTCAGCATGACAAAAATAACCTTGAACTGTCATTCTGACCGTAGGGAAGAATCCCGCAAGGATCCAATAGCAAGAACCTCACCAAAATCCAGGCTTGTTGATTTTCGGGCGGACCAGTTTGTTGCCCAAATTAATTTTTAATTCACCAGAGCGTTCCGTTTGACATTTCCATGTGCAATGTGGAAACGATGATGTGAAAGCGTGAATTCTACGGCAAAAGGTAGGCGACTTCGAGGGTGGGTGCTGTACGGACGGTATACAGATTGGCAACGGTGTCCCCATTGCCTTCTGTTTCAAAGGCGAGGCGGAGAGTGAGCTGAGTTTGACCTTGGGCCAGGGCATCTTCAACATCGAAGGCGACGGCGATGCTGGTGGGGGAAGCGGCTTCGCAGCTGATATAAAAACCAGGTTCATCGTAAGCGGTGTTGTCTGGTGGCAGGACAATTTCCACAAACTCAACCTGTAAACAGCCCAGCGCTGCAAACGGGTCGCCTGCCAGGTCAGGATCGCTGGCAAAGCGGAGAAAAGCAGTACGAATGAGGGCATTGGACGGCAGATCCGCCAGGGAGAAAGTCAAGAGGGCACTGACGGCCGTTCCATCCTCTAGGTCCCCCGCTTGTGGCGATTCGCTGCTGCCGACGTGCACCGACCCGTCATCGGCCAACCAGCCAGAGTTGGCCGTATCCAACGGAATTTGCACCGTGGTTTCGCTGTCACTAGGAACGGCCGTAACGGGCGGGAGCGCCGTGGGGGGAATAACGGTTGGCACATTGGGATCGTGATCTGTACCGTGCTCATCAGTGGGGGTGGTTTGGGTAACGGCCGTATCGCCCGCATTAAACTGAAGCGGGTCAGTACCGCTGGCCACTTCTGCACCGTCGGTCATTCCATCCAAGTCGGTATCGGCCAGCGTGGGATCGGTCAGGTAATCTTCCACTTCTACCGAATCAATCAGCCCGTCGCCGTCTGTGTCCAACAGCAGCGGGTCGGTGCCGTAGGTATCCACTTCCTCGCCGTCTAGCAGACCATCGGTGTCTGTGTCGGCGGTAAAGGGGTCGGTGCCCAGGTCAGCTTCGCGCGCACCGGTCAGGCCATCGTCATCATCATCGCCGGACAGTTGGGCGGCGGTAAGCGGTGAGACGGCAGGAACGGCCGTTCCGTCTGCCGCACCGAGAGTCGGAATAGTAGGTAGATTATTCGCCGGGTTGGCGCGGTTGCTCAGCACCGAGTTGAGCACCACGGCGATAAGCAGCAGCACCAGGAGCAGTTGCACCAATGGCAGCACCCAGGCTGGAAAACGAGGTCGCACTTCGACATGCCCCAGCTTGTTTTGGCGTAGGCCGTTGCTGCTACGAATTTCGACTTCAAACGGGATTTGCCGCACGCGCCCAAAGAGCGGCCGTTTCTTGCGGTGGGTAATGCGGTAAGCAGTGGTGCCCGTGCCGCCTGGGTCTAGCTTTAGCGGCTGCTCATCGCCGAAAAATTGCAGCTTACCGGCCGGGTCTTGCGCCATGAGCTGTACCGTGCTGCTGACATTGCCGTCGTTACGCACCATCACGCGGCAGGTGCCGCCCTCTTCCACGTGCGCGGGCCAGATGCTCAGCTCAAATTGTTCTTCCGGCAAAATGGTGAGCTGGCCCTGGAGAACGGCCGTTTCCACCGGTGGCCCATCCGCGCTTAGCAGCAGTTGGAAAGGGTGCTGCCCGGCTAGCAATGGTTGAGTCATCCCCGGCAGCTCTAGCGTCAGCGGAACAGTGGCCCGTGCGCCCGGCGTCATCGAAACAGTGTCCTGGGCCAGCGTAGCCACTTCCGGCAGTCCCGTCAGCGTAATTTTTACGACGAGTACACGACTGCTCTGGTTAAACAACTCAATTTGCAGATTAGCCTGCTGGCCGGGAGCAAGTGTTGTCTGCGTCGGCGTCAACGCCACGCTGAAATTGCTGTGGCTGGCCTGCACCTGGCTGCCATCGGTCGCTACCGGGAACAATTCCGTAATCGCTTCTTCTGGGGACGAGCTGGTGGGGCTAGGCTCAGGCGCATCGGCGAGCTGCCATTGTAAAAAATAGGGACCAATTTGCACTTTCTGACCCGGCAGCCATAGCTCAGGCTTTTGCGGGTCAAGTTTGTGGCCGTCGTTAAACGTGCCGCCCCGGCTGTCTACATCCACAATGCGCCAGCCGCCGCCCACTTTTTCTAGCCGGGCATGGTGGCGCGATACGTCCAGCGACGAGAGCACAATGTCGTTGTCGGGGGCGCGGCCAATGGTGATGCGTGGCTTGTTCATGCTGAAGTGGCGCGGGCTGCGACCTTGCCCGGTGATCACAATTTGGTCACCAATGTCGGGTGGTGGCGAAGGCTGTAGTTCGGTGGCGGGTGAATCGGTTTGCGGTGCGCCGGGCCGTTTGGGGATGTGC
This sequence comes from Ardenticatenaceae bacterium, assembly GCA_020634435.1. Classification (GTDB taxonomy): domain Bacteria; phylum Chloroflexota; class Anaerolineae; order Promineifilales; family Promineifilaceae; genus Leptofilum. The sequence continues at coordinate 244,162 of JACKBS010000006.1, forward strand.
CCCGCCGGGGGTAGCAGCGCCGGGGTGGCTTCTTCGTCGGCCTGTTTTACGGGCAGCGGTGGTGGGGCAATGGTTTCTTCCAGGCTGGTTAATGGTGGGCGGATGGGAGCGGCCGTTTTATCCTCGGCCATCAGGGTGCGCAAATCGACCACAGTAGCCTGGGGAGCAAACAAAATCATGTCCGCGGCGGTCAGACGGCTGGCCGCCTGCCGCAATTCATCGCCCATCTGCTCGGCCATCTGGTAGCGGTCAGCCAGGCTATAGGCGGTGGCCTTGGCCACGATGTTGGCGATGTCTACCGGCAGGCCAGGGCGCAGCTCGCGCAGGGAGTGCTGCGCGTTGGGCAGCTGCCCGGCGATGAGCTGGTGCAAAATGACACCCAGGCTGTAAATGTCCGCCCGACCATCGGCGGAAGGCCCGGTTTGGCGCTCGGGTGAGAGGTAGGGCAAAAAGCGGCGCAGGGGACGGGCCACTTCGGGCGGTAGGCCAGTGGGCACACCGGTTTCGGGGATGGGAGAGAGGCCAAAGTCCGCCAACATCGCTTTGAGCGCTGGATCGCCGGTACGCAACGGCCGTTCCAGTGGTTTGACCAAAATATTGCCCGGTTTCACATCGCCGTGCAGCACGCCATTTTGGTGGGCATAGCCCAGCCCTTCGGCAATTTGGGCCACGATGGTGAGCGTTTCATCCAGCCGCAGCACGCGGTTATCCAGCGCCAGTAGCCCCAGCACGCGATCCAGGCTGATACCTTCAACGAGTGCCGTCACCAGGTAAAGATGGCCGTTTTGCTGCCCAAAGTCGTAGAACGGCACGATAGCCGGGTGCGACAGCCGCGAAGCAGACTGCGCCGCCTTCAGCACTTGCTGCTGCCGGGCCGGATATTTGGTGAGGGTGGGTTTAAGCAGTTTCAGCACAACTGGACGCACCAGATTGACATCGGTGGCGCGGTAGACGGTGCCGCTGCTGCCATTGCCGAGGTGGGCCTCAATTTTGTATTGTTCTAGCTGTTGACCGATGTAGGTATCCATAAAATGTTACTAAACAAGCCAGTCTGGCTCACGAGCGCATTATCTGCAGAAATTTTGGCGAAATCAAACACCGCTGGTCATGTTTGGCGGTGTTTTTAATGGCTAGTATAGGTTTTGCCGGAGGTCAGACCATGCAGGCCGCGTGAAAATTAGTAGGAGTAATGTCCCGTTAAAAACGGCCGTATCCAGTGAAGAGCCCGTAAAAAATAGCTCAGGCTACCCTGGGTGCCATGTTAGAATGAAATCACTGTTGGGCAAATGGACAGTAAACACCGCCACCGCGGGCACCCAGAGTGAAACATGATGACACAAACAGCTGTAAAAATAAACCAGGCTAACGAAGCCACGCTGGCGCTTCTGCAAACTGCCTTCCCCGATCTCAGTCGCAACAACATTGAATCGTTGAGCCAGGCTGCCGTGTATGTGGAGTATCCGGCCTGGACCGACATTTTTGAAGAAGGCGAAGAGGGCACTACGCTGTTCATCCTGGACTGGGGTGAGGTGGACATCATTGTTCATGCCAATGACAACCAGGAAATTTTGGTAGACACCATCGGACCAGGCGCTTATTTTGGTGAGATGGCCTTTTTGGGAGAGACCACCCGCATGGCCACCATTCGCACACGCTCGGCCTGCCGCCTGCTGTCCATCGAAGAAGAGGATTTCATGGCGATTGCCCAGACCAATCCCAGCCTGCTGCGCACCTTGCTGCGGCAGATCATTGGCCATATCCGGCGCACCGACCGGGCGGTGATTAACGAGCTGAACGTGAAAAATGCTGCCCTGCGCAAAACCTATGCCGAGTTGGAAGCACAGGAACAGCTTCGTACCCAGTTCATTGCCACGCTTTCTCATGAGCTGCGCACGCCGCTGACCTCCATTAAAGGATACCTGAGCCTGATTAATCGGGGGGCAATGAAGGGTGATTCGCTGCATATGGCGCTGGATTCAATTACCCGCAATGTGAACAAGATGGTGGGCCACACCAACGACCTGCTCATTTTGTACGAAATGCACCCCAAGAAACCATCGTTTGAATCTCTGGCCGTGGCTGATGTGCTGATTGACGCTCTGAACGCTGCGCGCAGCGTGCTGAATGATCACGAAACGCCGGTGACGATTGATATTGATCCCGAGCTGGCCACCGTTTGGGCCGACCGGCGCGGTCTGACGCTGGCGCTGCGGGCGCTCATCGAGAATGCGTTTAAGTACTCCCCCACCCATGCACCAGTGGCCATTCGCGTGACCCGAGGCGAGAATCAGGAGGTGGCCATTGCCGTGGTGGACAAGGGGATTGGTATTGCTGCGGCGGACCAGCCGCGCCTGTTTGAGCCATTTTTCCGCCTGGAAAAAGAAGAAGGCGCCCAAACCCTGTATCCTGGTTTGGGGATTGGCCTGACGATTGCCAAGTTTGTGGTGGAGCGGCACAACGGCCGTATCCACTTACAAAGCAGTCCTGGTCTGGGCAGCATTTTCACCATGGCCTTACCGCAAAAATAAATCGTGGTGTAGGAAACGGCCGTTAACCTGTGCCCCCGCCTGCCTTTCCGATACAATTTGCCCAAATAGATTGCCATCTTGAGAATGCAACATGGGCTTATCCCGCCATCCGTACGAAATTTCAAACAGCCAGGAACCATCGGTAACACCGCTGCTGGAACTGCGCCAGCTGAGCAAACATTTCCCCATCCGGGGCGGTGTTTTTCAGCGCCAGGTGGGCGCGATCAAAACTCTGGATCGTCTGAATTTGGCTGTGCAGCCAGGTGAAACGGTGACGTTAGTTGGCGGGCACGGCGCGGGCAAGTCGATGCTGGCCCGCATCATCATGCAGTTGGTGGCGCCCACATCGGGCCAGGTGCTGTTTGATGGTGAAGCGCTGGCGCAGATGAGCCGGGCGTCGCTGCGCCAGGCGCGGCAGCAGTTGCAGATGATCCTACAAGACCCCTACGCTGCCCTCAACCCCAAGATGATGGTCTCCGACATTCTCGCCGAACCACTGCAAATCCACAAACTGGCGGACGGCCGTTCCCAAAAAGCGCGCATTGCCGAGTTGTTGCAGTTGGTGGGGCTGAACCCGTATTTCGCTGGGCGCTATCCCCACGAATTTAGCGGCGGGCAGCGGCAGCGCCTCAACATCGCCCGGGCGCTGGCGACCCAGCCGCGTTTGCTGGTGGTAGATGATCCGCTGGTGGCTCTGGATACGGCCGTACGTCCGCAAATTATTTCTCTGTTAGCCGAACTCAAACAAACGCTGAAGCTGACGCTGCTGCTGCTGGTGAGCGATCTGACCCACGTGCGGTCAATTAGCGACCGGGTGGGCGTGCTGCACATGGGCGAAATGGTAGAATTGGCCGAGACGGAGCAGCTGTATGAACGGCCGTTGCACCCCTATACCCAATTTGTCCTCGGTCAGTCGGCCAGCGCGGTTTATGGCGGCCGTGATCGCATTCAGCCGATGCAGCTAACCGGCCCCGCGCCTGACCCGGCCAACCCGCCCAGCGGCTGCCGCTTCCGCACCCAATGCCCGTACGCCAGCGACGTTTGTCGCGACGAACACCCCGCCCTGCGTGACCTGGGCAAACCGGGGGCGCCTCACCTGGCGGCGTGCCACCACGCCGAACGTTTTGCCGATTTGTAAATTGGGATTAATGCCTGCGACCTGGGCATGAATGCCCAGGCTAGAAAGGCTGTGGTGGGGTAGCCCAAACCAAACAGCCTCATTCATGAGGCTTCCTCAACTAGCCTGGTGCTTTAGCGCCAGGCGATCTTGCAACAATGATGGGTTTGTCACGTACAGGCAGCCATAAGGCTGGATGGTCCAGTCTACGCTGTGTGAAGAGAGGCAAAACGCATGAGTGATGAACCAAACTATCTCAAAATTGAGATTCCTGTAGAAGAAGAAAAACCTTTTGTGCCGGAGCAGGTGGGGCCAACGGCCTTGCGCACAGGCGCTGATGCCGTCAAAAATCAGGCAGCCAACGCGGCCAAGCAGGTGTGGGACAGCGATTTACGCAAAAAGGCAACGCGAGGGGTGAAAAAAGGCGCAGCGGCAGCAGCCGGGGCCGTTGCCGCCAAGGGTCAGCAGGTGATGCACGATCGTGTGGTGAAAGCTGCTGAAGAGCAGGCAAAACAGCAGGCCGAAGCGCTCAAGACCAAAATCCGCGAGACTGATTGGCAGCACGAGGCCAAAGAAGGGACGGCCAAAGGATTGCGCTGGCTTAGCGCTCAGCTGGCCAAATTGGCGGAACGATTTACCCCCAAACCAACAAACCCAGAAGAATAATTTACCGCAGAGAACGCAGAGAACGCAGAGGTTAAAAAACTCAGCGTCCTCCGCGCTCTCCGCGGTTACAACTATTTCTCGTCCAGGGCAGCGATGCCGGGCAGTGTTTTGCCTTCTAGCAGCTCCAGGCTGGCGCCGCCACCGGTGCTGATGTGGCTCATCTTGTCGGCCAGACCGGCTTTGGTCACAGCTGCGGCCGAGTCGCCCCCACCGATGATGACCTCAGTGCCGGATTCCACCTGCTCAGCCAGCAGTTCAGCTAGCTGATTGGTAGCTTTGGCAAAGCGGGGGAACTCAAACACGCCCATCGGCCCATTCCAGACCACCATTTTGGCCCCTTGCAGCGCCTGTTTGAAGGCGTCCAGCGATTTTGGCCCGATGTCCAGCGCCATTTTGTCCGACGGGATGCTGTCGGCGTCCACCGTTTCGGCGTCGGCGTTGGCATCGAATTTGTCGGCCACGACAAAGTCAACCGGCAGCACCAGGCGATCGCCAGCCATACCCAGCAGCCGTTTGGCTTCGGCCAGGGCATCTTCTTCCACTAGCGAGGTGCCCGTTTCGTGCCCCTGCGCCCGGACGAAGGTGTTGGCCATGCCGCCACCGATGAGGATTTTGTCGGCGGTGTTGAGCAGGTTCTCGATGAGCTTGATCTTGTCGGAGATTTTGGCTCCGCCCATGATGGCCACGTAGGGATGCGGCGGATTGGATACGGCCGTTCCCAATGCACTCAACTCTTTCTCCATCAAAAAGCCAGCCACAGCGGCGCCACCCTTGGCGCGAATCGCCTGGGCCACACCTTCGGTGCTGGAATGGGCGCGGTGAGCCGAACCAAAGGCATCGTCAACGTAGACGTCAGCCAGTGCGGCCAATTGGGCCGACAGTTCGGGGTCGTTTTTCTTTTCGCCGGGGTTAAAGCGCGTATTTTCCAGCACCAACACATCGCCGGGCTGCAAATTAGCGGCGGCGGCGGTGACGTTTGGACCGACCACATCATCGGCCATTTGCACGGGGCGGCCCAACACTTTTTCCAGGTGGGCGGCGACGGGGGCCATGCTGTACTGGGTGTCGGCGGCGGTAGACGGCCGTCCCAAATGCGAGCACAAAATGAGCGCTGCGCCGTGGTCTAGCAGGTAGTTGAGCGTGGGCAGCGCCGCCTGAATACGGGTATCGTCGGTGACGGTGATGGTGTCTTTCGGGTCTTTGCTGCTCAGCGGCACGTTAAAGTCCACGCGCACCAGCACCTTTTTTCCTTGTACATCAATATCTCGAACAGTTTTTTTATTCATTTTTACCTCAAATAATTTTGTGGCTGGCGGTTAGTGGTTGGTTGTGGATGGCTTACTAGCAACTAGCCACTAACGCCTACTCATAAACAATTTGCGTGCTTTGCAGATCGGCGTACCGTTCATCGTTTTTCTGGATGTTCAGCACTTTTTTAATCTGCTTCATGCGCGGCACCATGGTGGAAAGTGGGATTTGGTGTTTTTTGGCGACAGCGGCCTGGGTGAGATTGCGCAGCTCTAACTCGCTCATAATAAATTCGACGGCGGCGGCCCAGGCAGCAGGCTTGTCGAGGTTTGGCTTGTTGGCGGCTTTGAAGTCGCGCCAGAGGGTACGGCCGTTTATCAAAGCCATTGCGCCGTAGGTTCGTTCCTGCATACCGGGGAGGAGCAGTTCCTCAACCGGATCGGCCAGGGCGTCGGGTTGGATATTCATCTTGAGCAGGCCGCCGTACAGAGCAAAGGGCAAAATCCACGATTCGCCCGGCACTTTGCCGTCTTCGCTGAGCGACTGCCCGGTGGCGATGATGCCCCGCGCCCGTGCGCCAGTCAGCGGTAGGTCGAGGGTGGAGGGGTTAATGCTGTCGATGAGCCAGCGCTCGCCAACCTGAGTAAGCGACGCCGTGACAATATCATTGGCGGTGAAATTGTTTTGCTCAGAGCCGGGTTCGGGCCAGGCGTATTCGATGTGGATGAAACGGCCGTTTTCCGTCTCTACCGCCCGTGTCACCCCTAACTGTTCTCGGCCCAACACCGTTTTTAGCAAGATGTCGTAGACGTACACGTCAAACAGCTCCAGCATGGCCGCGGCCTGGCCGTTTGGGGTGAGCAGGGTGCGCATGGTGGCCGCGTCTTCTGCCAACGTCGCCTCGATCAGCTGCTCCACGACGGGCCACACCGCTTCCCAGATGGTTTTTTCTTCAATCATAACTTACTCCAACGCGCCGCCAGCAAACGAGGGCAGCACCCTGGGTATTATACGCGGGCGGCGGCAGAATTACATTCCCAAAGCGGCAGAGGTGAGCAATGACGCCGCTCTTGGTGACAACCAACAGGCAGCTTACAGGATGAACGGGTCGCCGATTTGGGCCACACGGAACCCGGCTTGGCGCACGGACGTTTCTGCCGCACTGCCCGCATCCAAAACCGGATTGGTGTGGTTGAGATGGGTCAACATGAGCCGGTCGGCCAAGGGGGCAAAGCGGGCCAGCGTGTCGGTGACCAGCGGATGGGCTACGGGCGGACGCCCGCCCAATTCGTCGGCGCTGTAGAAGCTGGCATCCACCAGGGCCACGTCCACGCTGCGCAAAGTAGTTTCGGCGGCGGGCCACTGCTCCCAGGCGTCGATGTCCGGCAGGTAAAACAGCGATTTGCTTGGCCCCTGGATGTGAAACGCCACGGTGCCCACGCCCCATTCATCACGATGGGGTACGGGAACGGCCGTAACCACCAGCCCATCGCCTAAATTGACGGCCGTTCCGCCGGGCATGGGTCGAAATTCCAGCTCCTGCACCAGCGGCGACCACAGCCGCGTTTGCTGAATCAACTCGCACAGTGGCGGCGTTGCGTAGATAGGCAGACCGTTGACAAACATCGCCTCCTTGCTCAGCTGCGGCAGTCCGCCGATGTGGCCCATGTGGGCGTGCGTCAAAAAGATACCGTCCGGCTGGCGCAGCCGGTTGCCCCGCTGCGGATGTGATCCCAGCGCTCCGGCCAACAAATTCAGCTGAAACTTAATGTCCGGCGTCGCATCAATCAAATAAATTCTTGCCTTTTCTCTGTGCAACTCTGCGTCTTCTCTGTGCCCCTCTGTGTCCCGCTTTTCTCTCCTATCCACAATTGCCAGACAAGCCGCAAACAACCCCCGCGCCGGATCCTCAAAGGCGGCCGTACATCGGACACAGGTACAGCCCGCGTGGGGCAGCCCCGCATCTTGCATATTGCCGAGGATAACGGCCGTTACTGCATCATCCGTAAAAGTTAACATAATAATGGTTAATGGTTATCGGTAAATGGTTAATGGTTATTGCCGCAGTTTACCATTAACCATTAACCATTTACAATTTACCATTCACAAACCTGGACTGGAGAAAAACGCCCAATGAAACCTCTCTCAAACAAACTCAACGGCATCCCCGCTTCGATGACCCTGGCGGTGAACGATAAGGCGAAGGCGATGCAGCGCGCTGGGCTGGATGTGATTGCCCTGGCGGGTGGCGATCCCGATTTTGATACCCCGGCGCACATTGTGGAAGCGGCCGTTTCCGCCATCCAAAACGGCCACACCCACTACCCCGCCCCGATGGTTGGCCTGCCGCAGACGGTGGAAGCGATTGCCCACAAAATGCGCACAGAAAACAACATTCCCATCGACGACCCGCGCCGCCAGATTATCGTGACGCCGGGCGGCAAGTGGGGCCTGTACTTGGCGCTGGCCGCCATTACCAACCCCGGCGATGAGATTTTGATTTTGGAACCGTACTGGGTTTCCTACCCCTCGATGGTGACACTGACGGGCGGCACGCCGGTGCCAGTCAGCCTACCCAGCGAAGACAATTTCCGTATCACCGCCGACCGGCTGCGCGCCAAGCTCACGCCGCGCACCAAGGCGATCATGGTCAACAACCCGTGCAATCCCACCGGGCGCGTCCTCACGCTGGCGGAGCGGGACGCCATCGTGGAGGTAGCCCAGGAAGCGGACCTGTACGTGATTGCGGATGAGATTTATGAGAAGCTGGTGTTTGACGGCCGTTCCCACCTCTCCTCGCCGCCGCCCCCGGCATGGCCGAGCGCACCCTCACGGTCAACGGCCTCACCAAATCGTATGCCATGACTGGCTGGCGGCTGGGCTGGCTGGTCGCCTCCCCGGAGATTATCCGGCTGGCGACGCGGCAAAACGGCCAATCTGTCTCCTGCGCCGCTACGTTTACCCAGCACGCCTGCGTCGCCGCGCTGACCGGGCCGCAAGACAACATCGCCATGATGCGCGACGCCTACCAGCAGCGCCGGGACTTCATGGTGGACGCCCTCAACAGCATCGACGGTGTGGAGTGCCGCTCGATTGAAGGCGCGTTTTACCTCTTCCCCCGCTTCCCCCAGAGCCAGAAGAACAGCCTGGAACTGGCCGACGCGTTGCTGGAACAGGCCCAAATCGCTGCCACACCCGGCATCGCTTTTGGCCAAAGCGGCGAAGGCCACCTGCGCTTCGCCATCTCCACCGCTCTGGCCGATTTGGAGCGCGCGGCCGAGCGGTTGGCGCGGGTCGCGCCGTTTTTGTAGGCGGTGTTCGGTAAACCGTAATCGGTGATCGGTAGGGGCGAGGCGGCGCGGTGCGCTTCCCCTAAAACGGTCCAACACCCGCCGCGCCGCCTCGCCCAAATGGTGGCATTGACCGCCTGAACAAAAACAGACCACCTCGGTTTTCAGATTGGGCCAATCTCGAAGATAGGCCCAATCTTGGCCTGCTTGTCGGGTGTTGGGGGTGGTTTTGCTTGGAGGGCGAGGCAGTCCGTGGGTGAGGTTATCGGACAAAGGGCGGCGGTGGTGGACTGCCTCGCCCCTACCAGCGATGAATGGTTATGAGGAAATTTTGGCCTCAATGGCGGCGAGGCTTTCGCGGGAGCCGACGGTGTTTGGATGATCCGGCCCCAACCGTTTTTCAAGGATAGCCAACGCCTGCCGCATGAGCCGGGCCGCTTCGGCAAAATCCTCTTCGTAATACGCAAGTATCGCCAGATTGTTGAGGCTATTGGCGGTAGCGGGATGGTCCGGCCCCAGCGCTTTTTCGCGGATGGCCAGGGCGCGTTCGAAAAACGGCCGTGCCCCCGCCAGGTCGCCCATCGCTTGCAGCAGTCCGCCGAAATTGTTGAGGCTGCGGGCGGTAGCGGGATGGTCCGGCCCCAGCGCTTTTTCTCTGATGGCCAGGGCGCGTTCGTAAAACGGCCGTGCCCCCGCCAGGTCGCCCATCGCTTGCAGCAGGCCGCCGAGATTGTTGAGGTCTGAGGCCGTATCAGGATGGTCTGGGCCGAGGGCTTTTTCATCAATTGCCAGGGCACGTTCGTAAAACGGCCGTGCGGCGGGCAGGTCGCCCATCGCTCGCAGCAGATAGCCGAGATTGTTGAGGCTTTGGGCGGTATCGGGATGGTCCGGCCCGAGCGCTTTTTCTCTGATGGCCAGGGCGCGTTCGTAAAACGGCCGAGCGGCGGGCAGGTCGCCCATCGAATCGAGGAGCGCGCCGAGGTTGTTGAGGCTGAGGGCGGTGTCGGGATGGTCGGGGCCGAGGGCTTTTTCTCTGATGGCCAGGGCGCGTTCGTAAAACGGCCGTGCCCCCGCAGAATCCCCTACAGCCCGGATGTGATAGCCTAACTCATTGCATAAATTCGCCGCCTTTCCACTTTCGCGGGCAACGGCTGCGTCGGCTACGTGGCGCAAATGCGGCTGCCAGGGCAGCAGTTCTCTGGGGTAGCCCGCTTTGTTAAGTCGGCTAGCCTCGTTGTAAAGGGTTTGTTCCACATCTGCCTGCGGGTCGCCAGCCGCCGGTTGGCCGCGCACAAAAGCGGCAATCAGGCGGTGCAGCAAAGCCCCCACCCCAGCCGCATCCTGTTCCAGCAGGCCCAACGCGCTCAAGCGGCGCAAGGCATCGTCCACAGCCGGGTCGTCCAGCGCCGTATCCGCCAACGGCTCGCTCCGTAAACTGCCCACCCACAGCGGCAAGGGGGCCACCTGCGCGGGGGAAAAGTAAGCCAGCCGCACTAGCAGGGCCAGGGCCAGTCCATCAGTCGGGTCGGCGGCGTTAAGCCGTTCGTAGCTCAGGGCAAAGGTTTGGGCCACATGCAGTTCATGGCCGGTGGGGGAATATTCCAGGTTCTTCCCGGTCAGGGAAGGGTGGCTTAACAGGTCGGGGTTGTTCAACTTCGCCAAATAAGCGGCGGGGGGAACCGTGCGTCGGTACTGGCGCAAATAACTACCCGCCATATGCAGAGCCAGCGGTAAATCCCCCAACGCCTCGGCAATGGCGCCCAGGTTGGGGTCAAGGGCTGGGGGGTGGGAGCTGGCGGGGTGGATGAGTTGTTGCAGCAGGGCGATGCTGTCGGGGCGGGGCAGGGTACGCAGGGGCTGCACCCGCCCTAAGGCTGGGGGCCAGGTGTCGCGGCGGCTGGTCACCAGCAGTCGGCAGCCGCCTGTTTTAGGACGATAGGTTTCCAGTAAGCGCACCGCCTGTTCATCATCCAGGTTGTCAAAAATGAGCAGGCGCAGGATGGGCTGCTGCCACGCCGCCCGCACCAACCGCTCCTGCGTAGGCTGGTCGAGGGTGTGGAAACTGGCTTGCTGGGCGGGGGGCAGTGCGCCAACGCAGGCGGCAATCTCGCCGCCAATGGCGTCGGGGTCGTTAAAGCTAATCCAGTACACGCCACCGGGGAAGAAACGGCCGTATCGGTACATAAACTCAACGGCCAACTGCGTTTTGCCAATTCCCCCCATACCGGAGGCAATAGCAGGGGAGATAACGGCCGTGTTCTCCGCCCCGTTGTAAAGCAGCGTAGCGGCCAGGTCAAGCAGCTCCCGTTCCCGGCCCGTAAACTGCGGGTTGCGCCCATGAACCGCGCGGGAGCCAGGTGGCAGGCCGCCTGCATCGGGCAGTTCTCCCTGCGGCGGCAGGGACGGGGCTTTGTAGGCGGGCGCATCAGGGAAGTGTTGGTGGATTTCGGTAACTTCCGCTTTTGCGCCTGGGCCAATGGCAACGCCTTTACTGTCTTTAATATCGCCAGTGTGGATTGAATCGGGCATATATCCTCTCCACCAAAGACCCTAAGGGTTTCAAAAACCCTTAGGGTCTGGCTAGTCAACGCTAAAATAAAATACTAACCGCCTTGATGAGTCCGGCGATGATGGGCGTGGCTTTGAGAACGGCCGCTCCTGTTTTACCGGCGGCTTCAACCACTTTGGCTACCCCGCCTAAAATGCCATTTAGATTATTAAGTCCCCGCTCAATACTACTCGCGCGTGGATTTTCAGAGTCTATTTCTTTAGATACCTTTTGTATTTCTTCAAGCGCATCCTGACCATCTCGTTCATCTTTAAACTCCCCATCAGCAATCGCTTTCTTTAACAAACCAGTTAATTCTTGCAATTGCGTGGTGAAATCCTCCTTAGTCTTTGGTTCTTTTCCTTCTGGAGCGCCCATATAAATATCGCCGCCATGCGCTTGGGCGCCCTCGCCAATTGCAACGCCGCTAACGCCTGAAAGATTACCTACTGTAATACCACCTTTTTCGTTCACTTTATCTCCTTTTACTAAATCGCCTTGGACTAAATCGCCATGTATTAAATTTCCCTGCACATTGTATGTTACGCTGCCCTCTACGCCGGGAACCGCTTCAGGAAGCGGCGGGAGGGTGTCGGTTGTTCTAAGTTGAATAAACGATCTGGTTTGGCGGACATAAGCAGCAAATTGATTGAGACGGCCGTTGCGCTGGGCAAAAATTACCAAATCGGCCACCTTCTCAGCCTTGCCGCGTCCGCCAATGCTTTCATAATCAATGCCCATATCAAAGCACATGGTACGGAGTTCGCCTTCGCTGTAATACTGGGTCAATACCTGGCGCAAATGCACGGGGTCAACATATTGGGTCATAATTCTCCTCCATTGGATTAAACAACTGCACGATGGGCACGTTATCCCCCAGGCCTGTGAGGTTGGCGACTTTTGGTCGCACGGCCATGAGCAAAACCTCCATTTTCACTGGCAAGAATGAATATTGTGGGCCACATCATAGCATGAAAATTTCCCCAAATCTACCCATTTAACCGCCGGGGGCTGAAGCCCACCGGCTAGTTGTGGAAGCCCTATCGGGCTGGCACATTACCGCTTACCGTTCACGGATTACCGCCTACTGTCCACCGCCCACCGGCTTCTTGCCAAACACCTGGTCGTAATCCAGTTGCCAGGGGTTGGTGTGGACGGCTTCCAGCCCCAGCCCGGTGAGCAGGGTTTCGAACTGGGCGACGTTGCGGTAACGGCCGATAAACGCCTTGCCCTCTGGCCCTTTGCGGCGGGTGACCAGCAGGGTACCGCCGGGGCGCAGCACCCGCACCATCTCGCGCAAAGCGGCCGTATCCGATGGGAAAAATTCCAGCGCTTCCAGGCAGGTAACCAGATCGAACTGGTTGCTGGGGAAAGGTAGGGGAGCAGCTACCTGCTGCACCAGACTGACGCGAGGCCCATACGGCCGTAACTTTTCCCCCGCCAACCTTAGCATCTTGCCCGACGCATCCAGGCCGACGATACGGCCGTTAAACGTCGGTTCTTCCAGCAAAAAGTAGGGCAGCCGCCCGGTGCCGGTGGCTACGTCCAGCACCAGCGGATTGGGGATGGGGCGCAGGCGCACTACCAGCGGCCGGATGAGGAAAAACTGCTCGGCGTCGGGATCAAACTCCTTGATGCCGTCGTATTTGTGGGCGGTGATGTCGTAGAGCCAGACCACCACGCGCCGCCCCAGATACAGCCCCTCGGTGACGATGAGGAGCCAGTAGAGCAAGAGGCCAAGAACGGCCGTTAGCAGCGCCAGTCCAATCCAGAGCAGCATGAGAAATGGGGGTTAGGGAGCCAGGCCCAAAGTGTGGAGGAAGTTGAAGACGGCCGTTTTCACCTCGGCCGCACTTAATCCGCTGGTGTCCAGGTAAAAATCGCACTGTTCGCGGGCGTGGCGCAGCCGGTGATGCTGCTCGGCCAATCGCTGCGGACCGCCGTCGATGTGCGGCCGACGGGCGCGCATGTTGGCGTAATCCACATCCAAATACACGAGCAAATCGGGTTGGGTGATGCGCTGCCACATGTTGGCCACGTACGAATGCTCCTGGGCCGGATGGCGCGCTGCAAAGCCCGCCGCTTTTAACGACTTGGTCAAGGTGCTCTTGCCGGAGGAGCATGGCCCCACGACGGCAATTCGCACCGTCTTACTGTCAACCGGGTCAGAATCAGGCATGAAATTCCCAATCATTACAAACCTTGACGCAAAGGTGCAAAGGAGCAAAGAAATGTAATAAAAAAGCTTTGCATCTTCTTAGGCTTTGCGTTCTTTGCGTCAAAATCATTCAAAAACAAACGTTAAATCGGTAACGACACATCCATACGGCGCACGTCGTCTTTTTGCAGGACGGGTTTGACCGACACCACCAACACGCTGATGTCATCACGGGGACGGCCGTTGTCCATCGCATTGGCCTCAGCCAGCAGCCGATCGGCCAACGGGCGCGCCTCGGTGATGCCTTCGTCGTAAATCATCTGCCGGGTGGCGGCGATGGGGTCATAGCTGCCGTTGCCGCTCAGGCTGCCCGCGTGGCGCAAGCCATCGGTGAATACAACGATGATCGTGCCGGTTACGATGGGCAGTTCCGTGATGACCGGCTTGGTATTGCGATGCACCCCCACGCACCGGGATGGCTCATCGAGCAAATAAAGTCCTTCTTGCTCGGTGTACACAATCACGGGTGATTCGTTGTTGCGCGAGACGACAAAGGTTTTGGTTTCCATGTCCACGGAAAGCATGTTGAGCGTGGCGCTCACTTTGCCGCCGCGATAGGTGTAGAGGTAGTCATGGGCGGCGCGAGCGGCTGCGCCATCGCGCACCCCTTCGCTGAGCAGTTGGATGGCTTTGCGGGCTACCAGGTTGCTGATCGCCTTGGCCGATTTGCCGCTGCGTTGGCCATCAACCAGCACAAACGAGAGACCACCATGCGGCCGTTCGATCATCTCCAGCGTATCGCCACTTTCACTGGTGGCATATTTGCCAATCTTGGCTACCGCAAACTGTACTTCCATGATGCGGTGATTATAACCGAGATGGCTATAATTTGGTGGGGAATCCACAGATTACACAGATTTCACAGATTGTTTTTTGCTCTGTGCAACTCTGCGCTTCCTCTGCGTATCTCTGTGTTCCTATTTTTAAGAGGGAGATCAGCCAATGAAAAAATACGTTGCAGTAGTTGGTGGTGGGGTGTCTGGTTTGGCGAGCGGCTTGAAGCTGTTAGAAGCTGGTTTTGCCGTGACGATGGTAGCGCGGGAGCTTTCCCCGCACACCACTTCTGATGTGGCGGCAGCATTTTGGTACCCAGATGGCGTAGGTCCGGTGGAGCGGGTACGGCCGTGGGCGGCAGTGAGTTATGCCGAATTTGTGCGGTTAACGGCCGTTCCTGAATCCGGCGTCTCGCTCAAACCAATCGTCGATCTGGCCCTTAAACCGTTTGCACCGCCAGACTGGCTGGACATGATGGCTAGTTGGGAAGCGGTCAGCCATCCGCCGGACCGGCACGGCTACCGCACCGTCGTGCCCGCCATCGACACGCCCACCTACATGCCGTACCTGCTGCGCCAATTTGCGGCCAGCGGCGGACAAATTGTGCAGCGCGAAGTAAGCGATCTGGCTGAACTGACGGCGCAGTTTGATTTGGTGGTGAACTGTGCTGGTGTGTGGGCGGGGGAACTGGTGGTTGATACGGCCGTTGCTCCCATCCGTGGCCAAATTGTTCGTGCCAGTAAACCCGCCGGGCTGCCCGACGAGATTGTGCATTTGGACGCGGAGGTGTACAGCACCTACATCGTGCCGCGCCGCAATGATGTCATTTTGGGCGGCAGCAAACAGCGCGGCGATTGGCGGCTGGCCCCCGACCCCGCGCTGGCCGAAGATATCTGGCGGCGCTGTCTGGCACTCCAGCCTGCCCTGAAAGAGGCCGAGATTTTGGAACATCGCGTGGGGTTACGGCCAGGACGGCCAGAAGTGCGTTTGGAATTGGAAGAGAGGGGAGAGGGAACGGCCGTTATCCACAACTATGGCCACGGTTCGATTGGCCACACGCTGGCCTGGGGTTGTGCCGCTGAGGTTGTGGCGTTGGCTTGTGGCCAATAAAAAAGCGCCGGTCTTCGAGTTTGAAGGCTGGCGCTCACTATTTATGAATGGTGCGGCTTTTTTAAGCGGGCTGAGCAACCGCCTGATTTTGGTTTTGCCAGAAGAGGAAGTGGGTGTGGACGTTATCAACTACACCCGCCAGGGCCAACAAGTTGAAGATTACGGTGCCGACCAACCGCACCCCATCACCGGTCGCCAAATAATGGGGCAGGCGCGCGGCGGTGGCCAAGGCCATCACCAACAACAACGCCACGATAAAGCTCATAACCCAAATGTGCAGAGAACTGTGGGGAATATTTTTTGCAGATAATTGCTGTTTCATTTAACTACTCTCCAAGATTGTTTGCCGAATGTCCCCATGATGCCATTTTCTGCTGTCAATTAAAATTAAACGGGACATGATTGCCAGGTTAACCAGTTAACAATTGCCGTGCCTTGCTGATGCAGGCAGATGGCTGGCAAGTCATCGTTTACTTTTCGACGATGAGTGTAGCTACCATGCCTGCTTCGCGGTGGCCAGGGATGGCGCAGTAAATGGTGTAGGTGCCGGGGGGAACGGCCGTAAAATCAATCATGAGTTTGTCATTGGCTGGCATCTGCACATGCCAGTCCAACTCATCAACGTCAAAGCTGTGGCCATAAAAATCTTTGTTGTCCAGCAAAAAGCTGAAGGGCTGACCGGCTTTGACTTGCAGCGTTTCCTGGCCAAACTGCATGTTTTCTGTAGTGATGGCGAGCGCGGTGGGGGAAACGGCCGTTGTGCCACCGCCACGTAAGCCATTCAGCAATCCCATCCGGGTGAAAACAACGCCCACTAAAACCATACCCACAATAATTCCGGCCACAGTTACCAGAACAGTTAGCCAGTTGCTTTCTTTTTCCTGTACTGCTGTTGAAATTTGCATTCCGTTACGTCCTTTACTCAGGTAAGGGCAGGTCTCAGACCTGCCCCTACGACCCCCAAATCTAGTCACCCGTGGCCACGGAAACGCCGCTGCCCCGACTTTCCCCTGCCTGCGCGTTGCGGGCCATTGCCAGCACGGTGCCCGAGACAATGCCAATAAACGGCGCGTTCAGCGCGTGGAACGCCGAGATAAAGGGCAAGCCATTGCGACGGCCTTCGATGAGAATTGGTTGCAGCAGAATGAGAAAGAAGAGCAGCGCCGTACGGCCGATTACCGCTTTGGGTAGTTTGGCGACGGCGGCGGCAATCAGCGCCAGCAGTGCGGCTAGCAGCAGGCTGAGGCCAAAGAAAACGTGGGCGTCGGGCGTGTTCACCACGCCAGCGTGCCAGATTCCGGCAAAGAACATCTGGGCAAAGACGCCGAGGCCAATGTAAAAGGCCAAAACTTTGTGAATGGTTGCGAATGTTTTGTTCATGTGATTGCTCCTTTAACTAATACGTGGTTGATAAAATATTATGTTTACTTGCTGCTCTGCGGCTCCGGGGCCGATGGCTCCCCGGTCGCCAGCTCGACGAAAATTTTCTCGCCGGTTTTCCCTTCTAAAAAAGTGACCAACTCTGCCAGGCTGGCAAACCCGTTGCGCTCGCCGTTGTTGGGGTTTTCCAGCAAGGCGCGCCAGGTACCATCTCGTTTTTCGCGCCAGATTCGCAGCAGATAGGCCATGTACTCACGCTTGTCCATCTTTTTCCCCTTCGTGACGGCGTCCACGCTGTTCGACCGTTCCTTGTTGATTGAGAACAGCTTAGCCAACGACTCTTTAGAAACTCTTTATTTTTTCTTTATCGGGAAACGGCCGTTCTTTTTCTGCTATAATCTTTGCTGTCTTTGCCTTTAAACATGGTCCGATTCACGCTTTAGACATCCAAACCAACTGAACAGGAAATGACAGACCTGGCCACATTTCAAAACGCCCTGACTCATTGGCGCTCATGCAGCATCCTCAAGCAGCTACCCGGCGGCTATCGCAATACGGTGTATCTGATCGAGTGTCAGGGCGAGCTGCACGTGGCCAAATCGACCCGGCGCAGCCCAGAAGCCCTCGCCTGGCTCGCCCCAGTTCACGATTTGGCCGAAGCCGCCGGACTGCGTGTGCCCCGATTGGTACCTTGTACAGACGGCCGTCTTGTTGTCTCTGGAATCACCGTAGAGAAATTTCTAGAGGGCGTACCCCCAAAACCTGACCAGTTGTCCGACTTGCTGCCTCGCCTTCAGGAGTTCCACACCCTGGCTCAAGCCATCCCCCAACGCCCCGGTTTTGCCGCCAGCCGCCAACTGCTGCACCTGACCCAGGGCGGCGATGTGGACCTGGCGCAGATGCCGCCTGACCTTGTGGCCCACTGCCGCCAGCAGTGGCAAGCCTGGCCCGCTGTGTCGCAGTCCGTGGTGCATGGCGATTTGGGTCTAAACAATCTTTTGGTTAATGAGGCGGGGCAGTTTGGCCTGGTAGATTGGGATGAAGCGCGGGTAGACCTGACCTTGTTCGATACGCTGAACGGCCGTGCTGCGCAGGGTGAGCCGCTGACTAATGACGAAGAACAACTGCTGCAAAGCTGGGAAATTGCCGTCTGCTGGTTGGTTGAGCCGGCGTATGCTCGCAGGCTGGCACATCGTTGGCTAAACGAGGTGGCTGAGCATGAGTGAGCGCTTGACCATTCACTGTTTGGGCGGTTTGCACATCTGGTTGGATGGAACGGCCGTAACCAGCTTTGCCTCCCGCAAGGCCGACGCGCTGCTGGTTTACCTGGCCTGCAACCCACGCCCCCATCCCCGCGAAACCCTCGCGACCCTCTTCTGGCCCGATAATGACCAGACTCGTGCCCTGGCCAACCTGAGCGTCATCCTCACCAGTTTGCGCAAGCAGTTGGACAATTACCTGATTGCTGAACGGCATACGGTGTGCGTCAACCATGAGATGCCCGTTGTGCTGGATGTTGCTCAGTTTGAACAGGCGATTGCCCAGGCGCAGCCCCACGGCGGTAAAATTACCCGAACGGTGGCTGCGCAGCTGCAAACGGCCGTTTCTCTCTACAAAGGTGACTTTCTGGCCGGGTTCAATCTGCGGGGCGTGCCGGAATTTGAAGCGTGGGTGCTGTTGGAGCAAGAGCGCCTGCGCCAGATGATGCTGGCGGCCTTGGCCGATCTCATCACCTTTCATCAGCAGCGCGGCCAATTTAGTGAAGGCATCCAGTACGCCCAGCAGCTTCTTGCCCTCGACCCGCTGCAAGAAGAAACCCACCGCCAGCTGATGCAACTGTATGCGCTGGACAATCAGCGCCCCGCCGCCCTGGCCCAATACGAGCAATGTGCGACCATCCTCGATGAAGAGTTAGGCGTTGAGCCAGATGAAGAAACAGTTGCGTTGTATGAAGCCATTCGTGATGACAAGGTGACAAGGCGACAAGGTGACAAGGGAGCGAGCCAACAAACGGTCACCCGGTCACCCGGTCACCCGGTCATCTTGTCACAAAAGCACAATCTCCCTGCCGCCACCACGGCCTTCATCGGACGCGAGGTGGAATTAGCGCAAATTGAAAGTTGGTTGAGCCAGCCAGACGGCCGTCTCCTCACCATCATCGGCCCCGGCGGCATGGGCAAGACACGGCTGGCTCAAGAGGCGGCGCGGGCGCAGCTGGGCACCTTTGCCGATGGCGTCTGGTACGTATCTTTGGTGCCCCAGACAGATTTGAATGAAGTGGCAACGGCCGTTGCTGAAGCAATCCAATTGGCCCTGACCGGCAAGGAAAATTTACCCACCCAACTACTCAACCATCTCAAACCGCTGGAAATGCTGCTGGTGCTGGATAATCTGGAACATCTGCTCACCGGTGAACTGCGCGATTTTCTAAGCCAGCTCACCCACCAAGCGCCCGAACTGCGCCTCATCACCACCAGCCGCGAGCGGCTGCGCCTGCAAGCGGAGCGCCTGCTGGAATTGGGCGGATTGTCGTTTCCAGTGGGCGGTAATCGGTTATCCGTAAGCGGTGATTCGTCTACCGTTCACCGCTCACCGCTTACCGATTACCCTGCTGCGCGGCTGTTTGCCAACCGGGCACAACGCGTGCAGGCAGATTTTGATTTGGCGCGGCAGGAAACGGCCGTTGTTCAATTATGTCAACTTGTTGGTGGCCTCCCCCTGGCGCTGGAACTGGCCGCAACCTGGACGCGCGTGCTCACAGTGGATGAGATTGTGGCTGAAATTCAGCGTGGTCTGGATGCCCTGACGGCCACGCTGCACGACCTGCCTGAACGGCATCGCAGCCTGCGCGCCGTCATCGAATCGTCCTGGCGGCTGCTGCCTGTAGCGGAACAAACATTGTTTCGCAAGCTGGCCGTTTTTCGCGGCGGCTTTACCCGAGTGGCTGCACAGCCGGTTGCCGGGGCTACGCTGCCCCAACTCATGTCTCTGGCCGATCGTTCGTTCCTGCGCCTGGATGCCGATCAACGTTTCCGCCGCCATCCGCTGCTGCTGCAATTTGCCCAGGAACAGCTGGCCGCCCAGCCCGCAGAGCAAGAATCGGTGCAGGCGGCGCACGCTCACTTTTTTGCGGCGCTGGTGCGGGCGCAAGAAGTGGCGTTGAAGGGGTCCGAGACGCGCGAGGCGCTGGCCTTGTTGGAAGCCGATCTAGAAAATATTCGTGCTGCCTGGCAGTGGGGGCTGGCCAGGGTGGATACGGCCGTTCTCGATCCACTCATTACGGGAATTGGCCGTTTTTACGCCAGCCGGGGACGGCCGTTGGAGGGTGCATTGCTGTTTGAGGCGGGGTTGCAATCGCTGGCTCAGACAGCCGATAAGTTGGACGCTGCTCCGCTCATTGCCAAAATGCAGGTGGAATTGGGCTACTTTTGGGACCAGAACGGCCGTTTACCAGAAGCCGACGCCCTCTTAAAACAGGCTGATGAGACATTGGCGCAGTACGAACTGCACCAAACCCGCGTCAACTGTTTGCGCATCCTGGGCGTGGTTTCGTCGCACAAAGGCAGTTGGGACGATGCGCTATCTTACCTCACCGCCGCTCGCGAACTGTGTGCCGCGCATGGCGAGCCAGACCAACTGCTGCCCATCCTGAACGAACTCGGCAACGTGGCCGTCTCCCAGGCCAAATTTGCCGAGGCGCGGGCCTATTTTGAGGAGGCGGTAACCCTGGCGGAACAGCTGGGCAACACCCTGCGCCTGGCCATCTTGCGCGGCAACATGGGTATCATCGCCAACCGCCAAAAAGATTTTGCCGAAGCGATCCGGCAGTGGCGGCTGGCCCAGCAGGGCTTCGCCGCGCACAAACACGAGCTTGGCCTGGCGAACGTCACTTTTAACATCGCTATGGCCCTGCACGGCCTGGAGCGGCACGAGGAGGCGCTGGCCGACATCCAAAAAGCGTATACGCTGCTGGAAAAATTGGGCCAGCAGCAGGGCATGGCGGGCGGATTGGGCGTGATGGGCATGATTTACCACAAGATGGGCAAACGCCGCGCCGCCCGCCGCCACCTGAACGATAGCTTGCGACTGGCCCATGCCACCAGCTCGGCCAACCTGGCCATTTCCAGCATCGCCGAACTGGCTGCCCTGGCGATGAGCGGCGGCGATTTGCCCCACGCGGCGTACCTGCTCTTCTTCATCCTGGGGCATCCGGCCACCAGCGGCACCACCCGCCAAAACACCGAAAAACTGCTGGACGAACTGCGTGCCGAGCTGCCACCTGAGGTGATGGTGGAGATGGAAACGGGCGTTTCGCACCTTACCCTCGACGACCTCGTTGCCCAACTGCTAGAAACAGACCCCAGGCCATAAAAAACGCTCTTCCCACGTTGAGAAGAGCGTTCAAGATTCATGTTTTGTAGTCGCGGATTCTTTCCGCGTAACGCAAGCGCGGAAAGAATCCGCGACTACGGCGTTTAAGACGTTATCCGGCTAACGCACCGACCAGTCGGTAAATTTGTTCGGGGGTTTGGCGGCCTTTGACTTTCATTGGTTCCAATGGCTCAACTGAGACCCAATCTTTTATCTGTTCATAGGTGGCGTGGCTGATGAGAATTTCGTCCGCCTGGGCATTTTCCTGGATGCGTTTGGAGAGGTTCACGGCATCGCCAATGGCTGAGTAATCCTTGCGCAGGCTACTGCCCACGTTCCCCGCCACCGCTTCCCCCGTGTGAATGCCAATGCCAAAATGCAGCCGCCGATCTTCAGACACTTCGGACAGATAGCGCTGCATGTTTTTGCGGATCATCAATGCAGTGCGGATGGCGCGTTCGGCGTGGTTTTCTTGGGGATTGAGTGGCGTGTTGTAGAGGGCCATCACCGCGTCGCCCATAAATTTGTCGGTTAAGCCCTGATATTCGTTAATGGCGTAGACAAATTCGGTGAAGTAACCATTCATAATCTGGATCAGGTTTTCCGGGTCCAGATGTTCGCTAAAGGTGCTGTAGCCGCGCACGTCGGCAAAGAGTACGCTCATGATGCTGCGCTGCGGCCGTTGGGCCGCGTCGAGGTCGCGAATTTGATCGACCAGCGCGGGCGGCAGGTAGCGGCGCACGCTTTCCAGGCGCTTTTTCTCGGTGACGTCGTCCAGCACCATGGCCACACCCAGCATGTCCTGGTCGTAATCACGCAGTGGGGTGAGGGTAAGGTTGAGCGAGGTCAAGCCAGGCCTCTTTTTCACCGCAACATCCACCTCGGTGTTATGCGCCCCACCGTTTGACCATACATCCTGAATGAGCGGTTCGACGGGTAGGCCGAGCGTTTCCATGGCGGTGTTGTAGGTTTGGTGCATAACGGCCGTTTCTGGGAAGCCCAATATCCTTTCCGCCGCTCGATTGTACAGGGCAATGCGCTCCTGTTCGTTAATGGTGATGACGCCGCTGGCGATGGAGGCAAACACGTTGTCCATCAAGTCGCGCATCTCGGTGATTTCAATCAGGTTGGCCTGAATCTGGCGGAACAGCCGAGCATTGTCGATGGCGACGGCCGCCTGGTTGGCAAACGAAGCCAGCAAATCCCGGTCGGGGTTGCCAAACACACCCGCCGCGATGCGGTTATCGGCGTAAATGACGCCGGTGATGTCATCTTTAATTTTGAGGGGGACACACAAAATCGAGCGCAGGTTGTAGCTGATGATGCTTTCCTGGGCCGCAAAGCGGCTGTCCGACTGGGCATTCATTGTCACCACCGGTTCACCCGTTTCGGCCACCGTGCGCACAATACTGCGGCTAATCTCGAAGGACGAGGAATTCTCGATAGTTTCCCGGTCTACATTGCGGTAAAGACTCACTTCTTGCTCGCCCGTTTCTTCATCTTTCAGCAGCAAAATGGCTCGCTCCGCCTTGGTCAGGTCGATGATGGAGTCCATCACAAAGGCCAGCACCTCATTCAAATCCAGCGAGGAGTTGATGACCCGGCTGATTTCTTGCAGGGCTTGCAGCTGTTCTTGCTCTTTTTGCTGGTCGCGGAAGCGGCGTTCCAAATCTTCCAGGTTGCGCCGTACGTGGACCAACAGGCGGGCCAGCTCGTCGCTGGATTGGGCAGCGGCCCGCTGAGCAATCTCGGCGCGGGTGGTGATGAGGGTTTGGTGCTGCTGATTGACGGTGCTGCCCAGGTTGTCAATCAAATCCCGCAGCTGACGGATATTGGTCTGAATTTGGGTAATTGATGGTTGTTCGTTCAACGCTGCATCCTCTGGCTGGCCAAAAAAGATATACGTGACAAGGTGACAGGGTGACAAGGGGATAAACTGTCAGGTTATGCCCTTTATCAATATAACCACAGGAGGCTATGACAGACTACAACCTCTTGAAGCAAACCGCATTTAGATGAAGGCAAGGACAAATAGGGGCGGTTTATAAAAAAAGTATAGCAGGTTTTATTACAATTTAGCTGACTTTCCTTGATATTGTGTCCACACAGCGCAAATTTTCTGTAAAAGTTGGGTGAAGGTGATTTGGTAATCTTTCTGTAAGCCTCTCTTAAGTAGTTGTCGCTACACTGGCCGTTAAGCGGTGAACCGTTATCGGTAAACGGTAAACGGATTACCGACCACCGATTACGGATTACCGAACCTGGAGGTAAATGATGCGCATGAAACAATTAACGAGGGTAACGGCCGTTTTCCTTCTCATCTTTCTCCTGGTAAGCGCCTGTACTGGATTGGCGGCCCCAGAACCGGAGGCTGCGGCTGAGGCAACGGCCGTTCCCCCCACGCGAGGTGACACTGTGGTGGATTTACCTGACCTGGGCGCTGCGCCTGAATTTCAAAATGATGTCTGGCTGAACAGCGATGTCCCGGTGACGCTGGCCGATCAGCGGGGCAAGGTGGTGTTGTTGGAGTTCTGGACCTTTGGCTGAATTAACTGTCAACGGACGATTCCTTGGGTCAAGGAATGGCAAGCACAGTACGAAGGTGATGATTTTACGGTCATTAGCATCCATTACCCCGAATTTGCTTACGAGCGTGAGATTGATAACGTGCGTGACGCGCTGACCCGTTACGACATCACCTACCCGGTAGCCATCGACAACGACCGCCACACCTGGCGCGCCTACAACCAGCGCTACTGGCCAACGACGTACCTGATTGATAAGAACGGCCGTATTCGCTACCAACACATCGGCGAATTTAGCCGTGGCTCCGACCAGGAAGCTGTGGCCGCCATCGAAGCGCTCATGGCTGAACCCGATCCGATTGAGTAATTGGGTAACCGGGTAATTGAGTAATTGCTCAAAATTACCCAGTTACTCAATTACCTGATTACCCATTTGTTTTCCCCTGCGGTATAAATTCCGCATGAATCTATTCCGCTCCAAGGCCCAACCCGACGCTGAGGGTTACTTCACAACGGTTCCTGCCGAGACTGTGCAGGCCGACCAGATGACGGCCGTTTCCCTCAACGGCCACAAAATTATCCTCGCCAGCTGGGACGGCACGCTGTACGCTTTTTCCGCTGAATGTCCCCATGCTTCCGCCGACTTTAGCAAAGGGTGGATTAGCCGCTTCAAAGTTACCTGCCCCGATCATCAATATTGCTGGGATATGCGCAACGGCCGTATCCTTTGGCCGGAAGATGAAAATTATCGCCTCAAAAAGTACCCCGTCAAAGTGGAAGAAGGCATTGTGAAGGTCAAAATTGACTGAGCCGGATTTGCCACAGAGGAGAACGAGGTTGGAGAGGGGGTTGGTGGGATTATGGCTCCTCTTCAGCGTGACGCTGGTTTTGTTGGTGTGGGAGTTGGGGCAAACGGCCGTTTCTGTCCGGGGTAAAAGTGCGCCGCTTCCTCTGGAAACAACGCTCACCACCGCCCAGCAGCAAGCCCAAACGTTGGCCCTCGCCGACGGCCGTGTGCAGCAGCTTACCAGTGGTCGGCGTACCGAAGTGTTTGGCGTGCGCCGCATGGGGCAGCAATTTACCCAGGCCAGCGCTGCCTGCGCCACGGCCGTTTGTTACCAGGTAGAAATCTACAACTTCGATGACAATGCGACGGTAACGGCCGTTGTCGATACTGATGCCGGAATAGTGCGTGACGTGCTGCACCAGCCCAACATGCAGCCGGGCATTAATCGGCGATTGGCGGATCTGGCCCTGGAACTCGCCCTCAACGACTCCGGCGTGATTGATGCGCTGGGCTTCCGGCCCACCCAGGCCGATATGGCTCCCGTGGCCGCCGGGCTGCGTGGCTCCACCTGCGACCAGGGCCACCTGTGCGCCGGGCCGACCTTTCGCGTGGGCAACCGCATCCTGTGGGCGATTGTCGATTTGACCACTGAAAATGTGACCGCGCTGCGCTGGACAACTGTGTCGGACGACGGCCGTTTTGTGCCGTACGAACCAGAAGGCTTTTGTCCCCAGCCGGGCAGCGTGGGGCGCGACGGCTGGGCGATGAGCTACGAAACCACCGGCACCGATGGCCTGCGTATCTACAATGTCACCTACCAGGGGCGCAGCGTGCTCACCAGTGCCTCGCTGCCCGAATGGCACGTGGATTACAACAATCAGTACCCTTTCGCCCAAGGCTTTTCCGATGTGACTGGCTGCGGCGGTGGTGGAGGCGGTTTTCCCATCCCGCCCTATGGCGAAACGGAGGTGCGGGATTTGCTGGACGGCAGCACGGTGGTTGGCTTTGAGGTCGTTCAGGATTTTCGCATGGGTGCATGGGGGGCGGCGTGCAACTATCGTTACGGGCAGCGCTACCAATTTTGGGCAGACGGCCGTTTTCGCGTTGTGGTGGGTGCCTATGGCCGAGGCTGTGGTGATGACCCGGCTATGCAGCAGCCCGTTTACCGGCCCGTGGTGCGCCTAGACGTCGCCATAGACGGCGACAGTGGCGACAGCTTTGCCTTTTGGGACGGCCAGCAATGGGCCTTTGCCGCCACAGAAACTTACCGCACGCCGTACGCCGTGCCGGGTTTTGGCCCGCACCAGCTTACTGCCAGCAATGAAGCGTGGCTGGTGGTTGATGGCGGTGGGAGTGGCTACACCATTGAGCCGGGCCTCGGCCAGTTCAATGATGGCGGCCTGGGCGATGATCCCTTTATCTACGTCACGCTGCACAAGCCCGCCGAAGGCGACACCGACTTGCCCGTTTTCAGCGGGTCGGGGTCAAGCTACTGCTGCAACGATGACCATCGCCAGGGGCCAGACCTCTTTGTCAACGACGAGCCAATCGGCAGCGCCAACCTGGTGTTGTGGGTGGTGCCCCAATCGGTAACCGACCGGGTGCCTGCGGGGGAAGATGGGGATGGGCTGTACTGCTGGACGGTAAACGGCGAACCCAACCCGGAGACGTATCCTTGTTTTGCCGGGCCGCTGTTTCGGCCGTTTGAGCTGATGGAGAAGACGTACCTGCCAGTGGTGGAACGGCCGTAAAATTTCTGTTGAATCTCACGCAAAGGCGCAAAGGAATAACAAATTTCCTTTGCGCCTTTGCGTGATTTATTGCAAATTTTCTGCTACTCGTGGCGTAAAGCCGCTACCGGGTCCAGCCGTGCGGCGCGGGCAGCGGGGTACAGCCCAGCCACGATGCCAATGAAGGCGGCAAACGCCAGCGAACCAAGCGCCAGCCACCAGGGCACTACCGACAGCTGGCCAATGCCCGTAATGCCTTCGGCGATGAGGAAGCGATGGCCAATCCAATCCACCAGCCGCCCCAACAGCGTGCCAAAGATGAGGCCAAAAAAGCCACCCAGCAGCCCCAACATCGCCGCTTCCACCGTAAACAGTGCCCGAATTTCGCGCGCCGATGCGCCCAGCGCTTTCAGCACGCCAATCTCGCGGGTGCGCTCGTAGATGGCCATCATCATCGTGTTGGCTACGCCGAGGGCGGCGACCAGCAGCGCCAGCCCACCGACCGAGCCCAGCAGCGCTTGCATCAGCGCCAGCACCTGGTTGGCCACGTTGAGAATGGCCTCCAGCGATTGGGTTTGCAGGCCTAGTTCCTCGATTTGGGTGGAAACGGCCGTAATCACCCCCAAGCTCGTCGTCTGCACCGTTAAGCCATCATACCCTTCCGTCTGCAAAATATCTGGCGCGTTGTACCACCAGGCCAGAATCGCTTCCCGCTCTGCCAGGCCCAGATCGATGGCCCGGCCGCCAAAACTAGCTCGCACGCCAATAATCTGGCTAGGAAACGTTTCCGTCTCGCCGCGCGGTAGTTGAACCATCAAGGAGATTTCTTGCCCTACCAGGTCGTCGTAGGTTTGGCCATCGGACAGCAGTGAATCGGCTAATTCTTGCACCAACACCACGCCATCATTCCCCTGGTCGCCCAATTCCACCCCAGCCAATGGGTCTGTCTGGCCGCCAAAGCTAAACTGGCGCTCACCGGTATCGGCAATGCGGACAGGCAGCGAGGTGTCGCCGTAAGCAAGAGCGATGTCGATGCCGAAGGGTAAGCCCAACTCCGGCGTTACGCTCACCACGTCGGGGAGCTGCTCGATTTGGGCGACCAGCTCCGGCGAGATTGGCGTTTGCGGTTTGGGTGCAGCGAACGGGTCGAAGGCGTCTGGCTCGTCGTAAACGGGGCGGACGAACAGGTTTTCCAGGCCGATGCTCTCGAAGTTGCGCTGCACTTCGCGCTGCACACCCACGCCAAACGAAACCATCGCCACCAGGGTGACAATGCCGATGAGGACGCCGCCAGCGGTGAGTACGTTGCGCACCGGGCGGCGGCGCAGGTTGCTCAGCGCCTGGCGAATGATGTCGTTGAATTGTAAGCCACCAGATTTGACCCCCTCCCTAGCCCTCCCCCTCTCAGGGGGAGGGGACAGAGGCTCCCTCTCCCTTAAGGGAGAGGGCTGGGGTGAGGGTGGATTGTTGCTGTGGCCGGCGTCCTCGCCGTGCCACGTACTGGCTCGGTCCGGAGACCGGCCAGAGCCCACAACTTCTTCTACAATGTGCCCATCCCGCAGCTTAACGATGCGGTCGGCGTAGGCGGCTACTTCGTCGTCGTGGGTGACAACGATGAGCGTAATGCCTTGCTCGCGGTTCAGTTCCTTAAGCAGGGCCATCACTTCCTCGCCCGTTTTGGAGTCCAGGTTGCCGGTGGGTTCGTCGGCGAGGATGAGGCTGGGATTGTGGATGAGGGCGCGGGCAACGGCCGTTCGCTGCTGCTCACCCCCGGAAAGTTCAGTGGGGTAATGGTCCAGCCGATGGCCCAGCCCCACTTTTTCCAGCAAGGCTCTGGCCCGTGCTTCCCGCTCCGCCACGCCAACGCCGGAAAGCATGAGAGGCACCGCCACATTTTCCAGGGCGGTGAGACGGGGCAACAAGTTGAAGCTTTGGAAGATAAAACCGATGCGCTCGCGGCGATGCAGCGTGCGGTCGGCTTCGGTGGCAGCGTGCAGGGCGGTGCCATTCAGCCACAGTTCGCCAGTGGAGGGACGGTCTAGCCCGCCCAGCAGGTTGAGCAACGTCGATTTGCCGGAGCCGGAGGGGCCAACGAGCGCCACAAATTCGCCCGGCTCGATGGCTAAATCGACGCCGCGCAGTGCCTGCACGTCCATACCGCCACGCTCAAATTGGCGGGCGAGGTTGGTTAGTTTGATGGGATCAGTCATGGGGATCGGTATTCGGTGGTCGGTAATCCGTAATCAGTGGCCGGTAATCGGTCTGATTTTGCTCAAACCGATTACCGTTTACGGATTACCGATTACGGTTTACTGGAGGGATTCCGCGATGGCGAGGGCTTCTTCGCCGGTCAGGTCGCCGCCAATCCAGTATTGGATGTCGCCTTCGGACCAGTTGAGCAGCGTACGGCCGTCTTCTGGATCGGTGTACAACATGCCAGCGACGCCGCGCACGGTGACGCTTTCGCCACCTTCAGCGGGGGCCAGGTTCACGCTGGTGCGGCCCTGGGCGATGGTGAAGGAACGGCCGTTTGGCAAGCCATACCGCTCGACAATTGCGCCACGCACGTTGGTCGTTTCACGCAGCGTCGCCTCGTCGGGCAGGCTGGTGGGGGAGAGTAGGGCAAAGTCTGGCTCGATGGCTGTGGCCTCTTCCAAGGCATCTTTGTTTGGCAGTTCGAGGTCGGCGGCATCAATTACCGTCGCGCCATCGGGAATGGTGAAGGTGAAGACGGCATCATCGACGCCCTGGTTGATTTCCAGGAAGGTCGCCCGGGCTACGCCAGAGCCAAGAGCACTGCCGACGTACTCGATGCCCACCGGCGCACTGTCGCCGTCGCGCAGCCAGACGTTGAGCAGGCCGCCAGCGGCGCGCACTTCTTCTGGCATTTGTTCGGGGATGGGGATGAGGCGGATGGTGTTGACGTTGGTGTCGCCAATCACGTCAGTTCCAGCCCGCTCGGCGGTGAAGTATTCCAACACCTTGGCGACTGCTTCTTCGGGCGTTTGGGGAATATCTTCTTCGTTGAAATCCTCGTGATCAAAATCGCCTTCGTGGTCAAATTCTTGCCCCGCCATTTCTTCGGCGAGGCGGGCGTATAGCTCTTCAAACTGGCCGGTCAGCACCACGTTTTGCGCCGGGTTCCACACCCAAAACTGGGTGCCGTCGCTCACGGCGATGGTGCCGATGAGGTCCGCTTCGTCGGCCGTTAGCACTTCCACACGGAAGGCGGGTTCACCGTTGGGCCCGGCGTCCATGCGGCCCCACGCTTCCACGGTGCCGCTCATCGCGTTGTCAGGAATGTCTACCGACACTTCAATGATGGCGTGGCCGTCGGTGATGGTTTGGCTGGTTTCCAGCGATTGCACCAGCAAATCTTGGGCTGTCGGAATAACAAACGCGCCAATGGCAACGGCCGTTCCGGCCAACACCACCAGCGCCAGTAAAATACTCAAAAATCGTTTTCTTGAATTCATAACATTTAACTCCGTTAAATCAACTCCCACAGGTCATGGTTTTGTGTAATCATCCGTCTAAACACCATGCTTGCTTTGATTGTGACATGAAAAATGACGGGTGGAGGTGGGGAAACGGCCGTTCTCATCCGCCACTTAGGAAAAACAACTCGCCGTAGCCGCGGATTCTTTCCGCGCACCGGATACGCGGAAAGAATCCGCGGCTACAGGGTTGCCTGTGTGTGTTGCCTGCGTCACAATTGCGGCGAGATTTTTGGAGATTTGCAACATGGATGTTTTAGACAGTATCAAACAACATCGCTCCATCCGTGCTTACAAGCCCGACCCCGTGCCGGAGGAGTTGCTGAACGAGATTTTAGCCGCGGGCATTCGCGCCTCGTCATCGGGCAACATGCAGACCTACTCGATTATTGTGACCCGCGACCGGGCGCTGCGCGAGCGGCTGTACGAGCCGCATATGCAGCAGAGCATGGTGCTTGACGCGCCTGTTCTGCTTACCTTCTGTGCCGATTTTCACCGGATGCGTCGCTGGCTGGAGATTAGCAACGCGCCGGACAACTTCGATAACTTCATGAGCTTCATGATTGCCACGATTGATGCTGTGCTGGTGTCGCAAAACGTGGCGCTGGCGGCCGAGGCGCGCGGCCTGGGCATTTGCTACATGGGCAGCACCCTGGCCAACTGCGACCAAATCGGCGAGATTTTAGAGCTGCCGCCGAACGTGGTGCCGGTGGCTGGTTTCTCGCTGGGCTACCCGGCGGAAGACCCTGCGCCGCGCGACCGCTTGCCATTAGATGGGCTCGTCCATCAGGAAACGTACCGCGCCTACAGCGATGACGAAATCGCTGAAATTTATGAGGCGCGCAACGTCAAAGGGTGGGAGCGGTACATGACCTTCCCCCGTTTGCGGCAAATGGTGGAGGAATCCGGCGTGGAAAATTTGGCGCAGATTTACACGGTGGTGAAGTACACGCGGGCGTCGCACGAGGCATTTTCGCAGAAAGTGTTAGCCTATCTGCAAGCCCAATCGTTTATGAACAACGGACAAAAGTAAAATCGTAAACTGTTTTGAAAACAGCCCTGCCCTTTATTTGTCATTTCCGCGCAGGCGGGAATCCATTGTTGACGCGCGGTGGATTCCCGTTTTCACGGGAATGACAATTGTGGGAAATTTTGAAGTAGAGCAAATCGTTTGATCATGTGGATTTTTTTGTGCAAGAATTAGCAGCCATTTGGCAGGAAATTGAGGCAACGGCCGTTTCCGCCAACCTCGACCCCACAAAATTTACTGACACCCATCGGGAAATCGCGACCCAAATTGTCGCTTTCCTGCAAATGCCTTCCCCCAAACCGACGACCACAGAAAAGGGTACCAACGGCTGGCGTAAATGGCTGCCGTTGGAGAAAAATGGGAATGGCAAGCCTTCATCCGCGCCCACACCGCCAGCGCCCATCATCATCTGCGGCGAGCCGGGCACGGGCAAAACCACCTTCCTCAACGTGCTGGACGTGGTGCTGCGCCGCCGGTTCAATTTGCCAGATAACATTCAGCCGGTGATGCACAAAGGTGAGCACGCGTATCAGGTGACGAAAAGGTTGTTGAACGGCCGTCCCATCAGCCTGCTCTCTGTGAAAAAGTGGGATGATTTGCTGCATTTTTACACCTGGAGCCGTGAGAAACATGGTCTCGTTGAGGCCGATCGGGCCGCCTTTGTACAGGAGGTTCTGCTGCCGATGCGCCTCATCTTTGCCGATGAGGTGGAGATGACCGGCTACTCGCCCACGCTGCCCATTTTGGCGCAGCATGGGCTGCTGGTGATTGGCAGCTCCAACCAGAGCCGCTTTGCCCAGCTGGAAGAGCGGCAGGTGCCGCCCCACACCTACACTTTTACAGGCATTGATTTGCGCGCCGGAACGCCTGCCGAAGCGGTTGTACAGCCCGGTGACTCATCGTGGCCGATTTTTGACCAGCTGCAAATGCAGCCGGTGCAGCGCTTTGAGCAGCTTGCTTATCAGCAGCATCGTTTGGATGAAGTGCTATTTGTGCGGTTTGATTTTGGAACGGCCGTTCACGCCCCTTTGCTAGAAAACGAGTGGGCCACTTTCCTCCAAACATTGCCCCACCAACCAGACGAACCACTCATCTTTTTGCTGGATGATTTTTCGCTGGCGGCTTTGCGCACCGACTACAACGCCATCATTCGCTTTGTGTCGCTGTTTGATTTGATTGAGCAGCAGGGCATCGGGGTGCTGGTGCGGAACCAGGCTGGCGGCGCGGAGTTATCCCGCGAGGCGCTGAGCCACATGAAGATTACCATTCATGCGGCGCGGAGTGTGCCAGAGCCAATTAAGGTGAAAACGGCCGTTGGCATCGACCGCTGTATTTCCCGCATTGGCCAGGCGGGACACACGGCGCATCGCTTGCTTAGCCAGCCTGTTTGAGATCGGTCCACATTTCTGGCACAGTGCCCCATTCAATTTGCTCTGCACCCAAAAATAAGGCGAGGGACGCGATGGCCTGGCCAATTTCGCGCACTGTTTTTTTGTATTTTGGCGCGCCAGGCTCGGCATACACATTCTGGATGTGCAGCGTGTTGGTTTTTCGATCCATTTTGGGATCAATCCGGCCGATGAGCTGATCGCCGTGCAGAATGGGCAGCACGTAGTAGCCGTACTCCCGCTTGGCGGCGGGTACGTAAATTTCGATACGGAAGAAGAAGTTCCACAATGCCTCGGTGCGGTCTCGGTCGCAGATGAGGTTATCGAAGGGGGAAAGCAGGGTGGTGCGGGGCTGCCAATCACCTGCCTGGATTTGTTGCAGTAGCGGCAGGTCATCGGCATGCAGATAGTAACCGTTGCCGAGATCGGCCACCGTAACAGGGATGAGTATGTCCTCTTTGACGAGTTGCTTGAGAACGGCCGTTAATCCCGGATACATCCCTCGCGTGTAATGCACTTTGATTTGCTTCTCCGTGGCTGCCCCCAGTGCCCGAATTGCCTTTTGCGCGGCAAAGCGGCACGCTTGTTTAGCCGTCCACTCCTCTTGCGGTAGGTTGTCGGGCCAGAACCCTTCGGCCAGTCCCCACTTGCGCTGGTTGCCAATCCGTTCCACTGTGAGAATTTCCCCGTTGGTCCACAAATAATCGAGGATGACGCCGACGTAACGGCCGCTTGACCAGCGCGATTCATAGCGCATGTGGTCTTCCGTTTCGATGTCTCGCGAGAAAAGTGGCCCTTCTTGCCGCAACCGGTCCAGAATGTGGTCCTTGAGTTCGATGATGCCCGGATGCTCATCGAACCATTTCTGGTACCTGGCTTCGCGCCGTTTGTCATCGCGGCGGTGGCGCATGCCCCAGGCAAACAGGGGATATTCCTCAGTGAGCACC
Source organism: Ardenticatenaceae bacterium (assembly GCA_020634435.1). Classification (GTDB taxonomy): domain Bacteria; phylum Chloroflexota; class Anaerolineae; order Promineifilales; family Promineifilaceae; genus Leptofilum. Next base: position 277,316 of record JACKBS010000006.1, read on the forward strand.
ATTGAGGCGGCGTGGGCCCAATACTCAAACAGCGCCTTCTCTTCCCAGCGTAATGTTTCTAAGTCGGCTTCATCAAAGTTGCCCAGACGGCTCCACAGTACCAGCAGATGGGTGCGCTCCACGGCGCGAATCGGGTCTAGCTGCACGCAGCCCAAATCGCGAATGACGTCCAGCATTGGTGGGCGTTCTGTTTTGGCGAGGTGCTGGCGCGTAATGGCCAAGCGCCGTAAATCTTGCCGAGTGAGGGTGAATTGGGTAGTCATCGGTTGCTCCTGTTGAAGTCTGCTGTGATTATACGCGGGGGTGCGGCTTAGAACAAAAGTTCGCAGGGCGAGCGCGGATTTTACGAATGGAACTGAGGCTAAGCAGGTTTTGTACGGCCGTTTAAAGTTCTTCCGGCCATTCGGCGTGGGGGCGCTGGTCGCGGCATATTTCTAGCAGGCGTTCCAGCTTATCATGCCGTTCGCAGTAGAGGATGATTTCCTGGGCTAGCTCTGGTTTGGTGGCGTTGGGCAGCGCATCTTTGTCGATGCCCAGGTCAAAACAGAGCGTTTCCAATTCGGCTTTGTTGAAGTAGCGCACCATGAGTTCGCGCAGGCGGATGCGATTTTGTAGGAGGGTGTCGGCCTGTTCGTCTTCGAGAACGGCCGTATAAAATTCGGCCACGGCTTGCTTGCGGGTGGAGATGGTGTTGCGCTGTTCGATGCTCATCTCGGCCAGGGTGCGTTCATGGCCCGTGGGGATGAAGATAGCGTCCCAGCCAAAAATGGGCTGCCCGGCTGGTTTGGCGGCGATGGTGCCGCTGAGCTGGCCGGTGAACACGGCCACACGGCCGTCTGGGGAATGATAGGCCAGTTTGGTAACGGCCGTTGCCGTACGGTCCTCAAACGGTTGCAGCATCTTGCAGATGCCCTCCACGCCCACACCGTCAATAAACAGCCCGGCCACGTTGCCCGGCAGGTTGCGCCAGGCGCGGATCATCAGGTTGGTTTGCTCCACTAAAAAGGGGAGGTACGGCAACATCGGCCGTATGGCCATCACCTTGCGCCGCAGCAGAATGTCGATGTCTGTGGTGACCACATCTTCCACGTTGTAGCGATACCAGATCAGATTGGCCAGCTTGCCGAGCAAAAACTGGTAATCGTTAAATTTGTTTTCTGAGGCGGTTACAAAATAGAGGCGGTCAATGCGTTCTCTTGCCATTTGGGGACTTCCATTAAAGTTTTTTTGCATTATGATAAACAAGTTGCGCCAAATTTGGAACATAGAATGTGGTTGAGTTTTACACGGGAAAAATGAAAAAACAAAACTCTCCAATCCCAAAAAAACTGGTTTATCTCCCAATCCTTGCACTTATTATTGCTCTGGTTCTGATCTGGCCTAAAGAATTGCAGCAACCGCTTTACCTGTTGTGTTTAGAGGATGATAACCGCGAAGGACAAGCAATTTTTCAGTACGATGCAGCCAGAGATGCCTGGACACGGCTTTTTAATGGCAGAAGCTTCACGCAACTTTTTTCCACACCTGACGACAGTGGGCTTGTATTGACAGAAAACCTTGGCCAGGGCAAACAAACCATTTTATGGCGACTTGGGCAGGAGGAACTGTTCCTTTTTGATGAATCGAAATCTACGGCAGGGGAAATGAGCCCGGACGGCCGTATACTCGTCCTAGATACGGTGCTGTCCAATCGCACAGAACTTCTCCTCATGAACAGCTGTCAAGAAACGGGCTGCCAAACGACTACCATTCCGGGTCATCCTGTTTGGTCGCCGAATGGCATGCGCACCCTCATAGAATCTGACCAGAGCGTTTGGATAAATCCAGCCAGCCCATTACGGGTAGAATCACGCCCTGGTATTTACCTGGGAGATGAGATAGGTGTCGCCGAATCCCTCCTATTTCAGAAATCTCAACAAAGTCCCACCTGGCTCACAAACACCACCTTCATTTATCACGATATAGACTTTGACAAACTTCTGGGCTTAAACGATGTGCTCTATAGGGCAAGCATCGATGGTTCCAATCAAAAAGTTGCCGATGTTGAAAACTTCTGGGATATGGATTCTGATCTGAATTTATACAACTATTTCTTGATTTCGGAAGTTTTCCCAAACAAACTGAACGAAAATGAAATCTTTGTAGCTCTAACAGCCTTTGGCATTGAAGGGGAAGACAGTCACCGCATCGTTTCGTTTAATCTGGAAAATCAAGAAAGTAGAACCTTATTGGAAAGCAGCAGTTACATACTTTCAGAGGTTTCAGCGGATGGTCACTGGTTTTCTGGCTTAACAAGGGTTTCAGATCAGACAAACCAACTGGCGGTGGTCTCATTTCAGGACAAAGACGTACAAATTTTTGAATTGGGCACTATTTTTTCAACCGATCAGGATTGGTCAATAAATGGAGAAACCATAATCGTCTTGAGCAAGGAAGCTTTTTTTCTTATAAAGCCATCTGCTAATCAGATTAGGGTTCATCACTATCCAGAGAATATCAATTTCTGCAACAGTGCGGTTTGGGGACCATAAACAATTCCTTATCAGGGTGTGGATAACGCGGGTCGCCCGGCGTTGCTGAGAATCAAGATCGGGTCGCCGCCGCTGGTGGGCATCTGCATGATGTAGCGCTGGGTGGTTTTGTCGTTTTTGACGGCGATTTGGATTGCTTGCGGGTGCCGACGAGGACGACGAGCTATTTATAAACTTCCCGCCGATGTTTTATCAGGCGAATGACAATCAAATTCTGTTCGTCTTCAAGTGTGTACAAGACGCGATAGTCCCCGACACGGAGTTTATAGACGCCTTGAAACTGCCCGGTAAGTGGTTCAGGCGTTATTGTGCCAACATTCTCGACAAGCCAGCGAATCTTTTTGAGAATACGTTGGGCAATTTGCTTGTCTAATTTGGCTAGATTTTCTTCAGCTTGGGACGTAAAAACAACTGGCGGCACGTTTACCAGTCCAATCCTAATTTATCGGCAACGGTTTGAGCCGTCTTGTATTGCGCTTTTGGCTCTTTAAGGGTGGCAAGCAGTTCGCTGCTTAGTTCTTCACGCAAGACCAATCCTTCATCGGGATCGCTCAGTAATTCTGCCAAAGTTTGGGCAACCGTTTCGCGAATGACGCTTCTAAATTCATCAACTGTCAGATCGGCAACTTTTGTATTATCCATTGCTTTTGCTCCATCAATCTCATCGAAAACAGTATACCACTTTTCGTCAATGGTTTAGGCGCCAGTCGAGGGCGGTGTGGCGCTGGGTGGTTTTGTCGTTTTGCACGGCGATGCGGATTGCTTTGCGGGTGCCTACCAGGACGACGAGCTTTTTGGCGCGGGTTACGGCCGTATACAACAAATTCCGCTGCAACATCAAATAATGCTGGGTGGCTACCGGCATCACCACACACGGGTACTCCGCGCCCTGGCTTTTATGGACCGAAATGGCGTAGGCATGCACCAGTTCATCCGCTTCTAAAAAGTCATACACCACTGGCGCACCGTCGATGCTGACGGTGAGGTTTTGCTGCAAAATGTCCATGTCCGTCACGCGACCAATGTCACCATTGTAAACGTTTTTGTCGTAATTGTTTACCGTCTGCATCACCTTGTCGCCTACGCGGAACAGCCGCCCGCCCAGCTTGCGCTCCGCTTTGCGCTGGGCCCCCGGATTGAGCGCTTCTTGCAGCAGCAGGTTCAGATTGCTCACGCCGACCGCGCCGTTGTACATCGGGGCCAGCACCTGGATGTCGTCCAGCGGATCGAGCTTAAATTTGAGCGGCACCCGGTTTTTAACGACATCAACGAGCAGTTCGGCCGCTTCGGCGGGGTCTTCCTTGATGAAGATGAAAAAGTCGTTGGCTTCTGGACTCGTTTCCGGCGCTTTGCCTTCGTTGATGCGGTGGGCGTTGCTGATGATGAGCGAGTCGGACGCCTGGCGGAAGATGGTTTGCAGCCGCACCACGGCCGTTTTCCCCGAATCAATCAAATCGCCCAACACATCCCCTGCGCCGACGCTGGGCAGCTGATCCACGTCGCCCACCAGCAGCAAATGGCTGTCTGGCCCGATCGCTTTGAGCAGGTTGTGCGTCAGCAGCAAATCCAGCATAGAGGCTTCGTCGATGATGATCATGTCGGCGTCGAGGGGGTTGCTTTCGGAACGGCCGTAGCCTTCCCCCGGCTTAAATTCCAGCAAGCGATGCACCGTCTTAGCTTCGCGGCCCGTCGCTTCGGCCAACCGCTTGGCGGCCCGCCCAGTAGGCGAGGCCAGGGCGTATGTCAGCCGGTGCCGGTCCAGCAAATCGAGCAGGGCGCGCATGGTGGTGGTTTTGCCCGTGCCCGGCCCGCCGGTGAGAATGGTGACTTTGTGGGAAACGGCCGTTTGGATGGCGTGGAGCTGCTGCGGAGCGAGTTTGACGCCGGAGTTGGGAGATTGGAGATTGGAGATTGGAGATTGGTTGCGCAGCACCGCTAGTCGGCTAGTAGGATGTTCAATCAGCTGTTGAATCCGTTTCGTCACGCCAATTTCGGAGAAGTAAAACGGGGTCAAATACACCGCGCGTTCTTCTCGCACCGCTGGCTCACCAACCTCATAAACCGCCTTATCCTCACCGATTACCGCTAACTGATTACCGATTACTGATGACTGACTACCGATTACCGGATACCGCAGCGTTTCTCGCTTGATGAAGTCACTCGTTTCCAGCTGGTCGATTACGGCCGTTACCTTCTCCGCTGGCAGTCCTAGAATTTCGGCCGCTTCTGGCTCCAACTCCTCTTGCGGCACGTAGACATGGCCATCTTCCGCCATGCGGTTGAGCGTGTAGGCAATGCCCGCCTCGATGCGGCCCGGATCGTCCGCCGCCAGACCGAGCGCCTGGGCAATTTTATCGGCCGTTTTGAAGCCGATGCCGTACACATCCTGCACCAGCCTGTACGGCGTATTTTGCACCACCGCCAGCGAGGTATCGCCGTACTTTTTGTAGATTTTGGTGGCTAAATTGGTGGAAACGCCGTGCGATTGCAAAAAAATCATCACGTCTTTGATGGCCCGCTGTTCATCCCACGCCTTCACAATTTGCCCCACGCGTTTCTGGCCGATGCCCAGCACCGTTTGCAGCCGCTCCGGTTCGTACTCGATGACGTCCAGTGTTTCTTCGCCAAAGCGCTCCACGATGCGCTCGGCCATCACCTTACCCACGCCGCGAATCAGCCCAGAGCCAAGGTAGCGCTTGATGCCCTCGGTGGTGGCAGGCAGCGATTGTTCACAAAATTCGGCTAGAAACTGACGGCCGTGTTTGGCGTGATTGCCCCATTTGCCCGTCAGCTTCAGCCATTCGCCGGGCTGCACTTCCGGCATGTTGCCCACCACAGTGATGAGCGCATCCCGCCCGCTGGCGTAGCGAAACGGCAGCATTCCCCGCGAATCCGGCTTGAGCCGCAAAACGGAGTAGCCATTTTCCTCGTTGTAGTAGGTGACGCGCTCCACGGAGCCAGCGATCTGAACTTGCTCGGACATGGCGCTATTGTATTGGGTAATTGGGTAATTGTGTAATTGCGTGATTAGGCCGCCCGGTAATTTTATTTGACAGATGTGGAAATATTCTGTACTATTTAATTAGATATTTATTAAATCAAATTAACGAAAATCATTTCCTTAATTATCGAAGCAGAGGTGACTATGTCAATGAAAGCGTATGAAGAAATTTTTGCGTCGGATTTGTCGGAAGCCGACAAAATCGCCCAAGGATTCCATCACATCATCAACACCATCATCGCCCACAGCCAAAATGAAATTGAGTTGCGCAAAGCGATGAACGACCGGGAAACGCTGGTCAAAGAGCAGATCAAGCTCAGCACCATCAAGCATGCCAGGGATATTTTTGACATGGCATACACGCGGGCCACTGGCAAACGGAGCTTGGCAAATGAGTAAAACAACGGCCGAATTTAACCTTGAAGAACGGGCTCAGCTGTTCAAAGCGCTGGGCCATCCGGCGCGGCTGCTCATGCTCAACCTGATCCAGCAAAAGCCGCGCCACGGCGAAGAGCTGGCGGCCATTTTGAACCTGAAACCGGCCACCGTGTCGCACCATCTCAGCAAGCTGGCCGAGGCCGGGCTGCTCACGTCCACCAAGGACCAGTATTACCAGATGTACTCGTTGGTGGGCGACGTGCTCAAAAAGCCGCTGGGCGACATCATTCGCCTGCCGCAGCCCAGCCTGACCGACGAGGTGGAAACCGATGCTTACAAGCAAAAAGTGCTCAAAGCGTTTGTGAAGCAGGGGCGACTGGTGCGGCTGCCTGCCCAGCTCAAAAAGCTCCATGTCATCCTGGAACTCATTGTGCAGGAGTTTGAGCCAGAGCGGGAATACACCGAAAAAGAGGTCAACTTCATTCTGCTGGACTTCCACGAAGACGTGGCCACGCTGCGTCGTTCTCTGGTAGAACACGGCCTGATGACGCGCAGCGGGGGCATTTACCGCCGCTTGCCCAACTAACCAGGAAGTTCAACTTCTGTTTGCATTTTAAAAAATAAAACGGGTAACGGACTTGTCATTCCGAACGGAGTCTTCGGAGTGAGGAATCTTATATGCATAGTAGAAAGATTTCTCGGAGGACCTCGAAATGACACCTTACCCAAGTAATTTTCTAAACACTAATCAGAAGTTGAACTTCTTTACCTGGATGCCAAAAATGTGTTACGAACTTGAACTGACCAAAATTAACCGGTTAAAAATTGCACAAGCTTTTCGGGAGGTGCCGCGGGTGGATATGTCGATTCCGTGCGTGGTGGAAGGGCAGATGGGGCAGGCGTTTGTGGACGATTTGGTGCAGCCAAGCATTTACCATGTGGTGATTGGGCCATTTCATTACTTTGCGGGAACGGCCGTATCTCCCCAAGCGCAAACTATGATGGCCAACTTCCCGCGCTACAACCTCCTCATGCCCTCCGGCGACGGGTGGGCGGCGCTGGCCCGCCAGCAGTTTGGCGACGCCCTGCAAACTAACACGCGGCACAGCTTCTCCTCTGATTCTCTGTCCGCCAGTCACCTGAATCAGCTGCTGAACGGTGGTTCATTTCATGACGAAATTGTGGCGCTGGACGCTGCGCTGGCCGAACAGATGAGCACCGCAGGCACGCTCTACTTCGATCTGGCTGACTTTGATTCGGCCGAAGATTTTGCGACGCGTGGCCTGGGCTTCGTGGCCTTGGCAGAGGGGCAGCCAGTAGGCGTTGCTTATTCGTCTTTGGTGTGCAGCCAGGGCATTGAGGTAAGCATTTTTGTGGATGAAGCATATCGGCGGCAGGGCGTGGCAACGGCCGTTGCTGCCCATTTACTTTTAGCCTGCCTGGAGCGCGATTTGCACCCCAACTGGGACGCTGCCAACCCGGAATCGGCGCGGTTGGCTGAGCGGTTAGGCTACCGTCCGACTGGCAATTACGAGGCCTATTTTCACACGCAAAATTGATCTTGTTGACTCCCAAAAATTCGTCATAATTGATTCATCCTTTTGCAGCCAAGTTGGTTTTGGAGTCTCCCATGAAACATATTTTGCGTGCCTTTTTGCTCGTGACTTTCGTGACGTTGCTGTCAGCCTGTGGTCCTTCGGCAGAAGACCAGTTGGCAACCGTTGCGGCGCTGGTGGCCGAAACAGTGGCGGCCATTCCGACGCAAGCGCCCCAGGCAACCCTGCCACCGTTGCCGACCTACACACCGCAAGCGACATTTACGGCCGTTCCCAGCCAAACACCTCTGCCCACCTACACCCCTTACCCAACCTACACGCCCCCAGCCACGGCGACCGAATCGCCCACGGCAACGGAAACCGTTGCGCCGACCGCTGCGGCAACGACAAGCGGCCAACCGGCCCCAACCAGCGCACCCGTGGTGAACGTCAGCGAACAGCTCGCCACCAAAATCCAGGACGAGCTGACGCGGATTGATATTATTCGCGGTGCTTTTTTACCGCTTTCGCCAGGTGGGGGAGGCACGCTTACCGAGCAGCCAACCGATTGCGGGGCAATTGTTTCCTCTTATGACAGCATTGCCAACGTGTTCACGGTTGATGTTTCGGCCCAGTCGCCAAATGTGCAAAATGCGTATGGGATTTACCGGGCGGCTACCGATACGGTGCTCAATTTGCTGGCACCCTGGGTGGAAATTTGCCGCACCGATTTGGCCAGCGGCGTTTCACGGCGCATCATCGACCAGAACCAATACGGCATTTTGCGCCAAGCACTGGACCAGCCGATTGGTCAATTGAACCAGGCGATTAACTCGCTGCAATTGCCCTAACTAAACGAGGTGCCACTTTCGTGGGGTGCGGTGCTGCTATTGCGACGCACCAGGGCGATGATGCCCGCACCCAGGCTAAGCAGCAGCAGAATCGGCGTAACGGCAAACCAACCCAGCAATGGCACCAATCCACCAGCGATGAGGATGACGGCCGTTTTCAACCCTACACATACCCCAGAACGGGTCGGAAACAGCCGTGTCTGGACAATTTGGTTGAGCGCGGCTAGGCCAACGGCCGTAATCGCCAGCAGCGCCAGCAAAATAATCGCCGCAATTAAGCCGCCTAAATCGCCGCCCTGGGCAAAAATAGTGGCCACCAGGCCAAAAAAGAGGAAGTTCACCAGCCCAATCACAAACGCCCGCCCTGGACTGTTTTGCACCACCTGCTGCGCCCGTGTCACCCGCGCTGGCAGCAGCGTAGGCAGCAGGACCAACAGCGCCGCCAGTGTGCCCCAGCTAAACAAAATAATGATGATAATTTGTAATCCCTCAGCCATGTAAGCCTCCCGTGAACGGTAAACGGTAATCGGTGGTCGGTTTAGCCTGGGGCTTCAGCCCCAGGTCAATCGTGCACAAACATCAAGCGGTTGCCCGCCAGCCAGACGACCAGCGCCAGGCCAAACAGCAGTGCCCACTGGGCGGCGGGCAAATCGAAAGTGAGATTAGGCAAATTGGGCTGCTGCCAAACGGCCGTAATTCCCACCCAAAATTCGCTCATCCAAGTCAGAAAAGAGAGCTGAACGGTAGCCAACCAATCCGTGGCAAAGGCCTGGCTGGTGCCTAGCCTGTCTAGCAGCGACGCCCACACACTGCTCAGCAGCAGTGCCGCCGCGAGAACCTGCCCCAACAAAAGTCCCCACAGCCAGCGGGGGAGTGGACGCGCAACGGCCGTTTCTCGCTCAATCTTCGTCACTACCGCTGCCGATAAATCCGTGCTGAGCGTTAGTTCCGGCAGCGCCTCCAGGCTGGCAAACAAAGCTTCCAGCTCGGCCAACTGCGCCCGTGCTTCTGGCGAACTAGCCAGATGTGCCTCCACCCTCTGCCGGGTTTCGTCGTCCAGCGTGCCGTCTAAATATTCCTGTAGTAAATCATCGTTAAAATCTTTCATAAGAACGTAATTGAGTAATTGGTAATTAAGTAATTGGGCCGCTGACAATCAGCAAATTACCCAATTAGTCAATTACCTAATTACCCACTCTCCTTCATTTTCTCCGCCAACAGCTTCCGCGCCCGAAACAAATCACTTTTCACGCTGCTAAGCGGCCGTTCCAGCGCTTCAGCCATTTCCTCATAGCTCAACTCCTGAAAGTGGCGCAGCTCAATCACGGCGCGATACTGCGGCGGCAGCGCCCAGATTGCTTCATGCAGGCGAGTGGCTTGCTCTGCGCGTACCAGCGTTTGCTCGGGCGATGGGGCGGTTTGGGCCCAATCGTCCATACTCACCGGACGATCGTCGCGCCCCATTTCGGCGGCCAGTAGCTGTGGCTTTACCCGGTCGCTTTCCAACCAGTTGAGGCATAAATTGGTGGTGATGCGCTTGATCCAGGGGGCAAACGGCCGTTCCAGATCAAATCGATCCAACGCCCGGTACGCCCGCAAAAATGCCTCCTGCGCCGCATCCTCCGCCTCCACCCGACGCCCAAGCAGACGATACGCCGCGTTGAAGACGGCCGTTTGGTAGCGACGCACCAACTCGCCATACGCGGCGGCGCTGGTCTCATCTCCCTGCCTGGCCTGGTGCAGCAACTGCTGCTCGTCTGTCAGCGTCATGGTTTGTTCCTGCCAGAGTGTACCGGAAAGCCGCCCAAAAGTTGCAAATCTTTTTTGCCACAGAGCACACAGAGGGATAAGAGATTAAATAATCTGCGAAATCTGTGTAATCTGTGGATTTTATAGCACAACGGCCGTTCCCCGGTACAATTCCTGAATGTTCAACTATCTGAATTCTGCGCCCCGTTACTGGTTGATTGCCCTGCTTATTTTGTGGGCCGTGCTGCTCTTTGGTGGTTTCATTTTTGGCCCGGCCGATGCAAGCCAGCGTATGCCCAAATGGACCCGACTTACCTCCTCCGCCGTGTTGGTGCTGGCTGGCTGGAGCTGGTTCCTCATCACTCGCCAAAACGCGGCCAACGGCTTTGTGCTCTGGCTGGCCATCGGCATGACGTTTGGCTTTTTGGGCGATTTGTTCATGGCGGGCATGATGCCCGGCGGGCGCAACGTGTTGGGCGGTATGGCCACTTTTGGCCTGGGGCACGTCGCCTACATCATCGGCATTTGGCGCTTCGGCAGCCAGATTGGCCTGACCGACGGGACGGCCCGCTGGGGCAGTTTGGTTGTGTGGTGGATCATTGGTGCGGTGGCCTGGTATTTTGTCGTTTACCGTGGCCAGAAGCCTACCACGCTGCATTACGCGGCGCTGCCGTACGCGTTGCTGCTGGCCAGCACTGCCGGGATGGCAACTGGCCTGGCCATCCAGCAGGGGCAGTTTACCTGGTTGGCTGTTGGCGCTGCGCTTTTCCTCATCAGCGATCTCATTCTGGCGGCGCAGCTGTTTAACGGCCTCAGCTTCTTCCTCATCGGCGATGTCATCTGGCTCACCTATGGGCCAGGGCAAATGCTGATCGTGTATAGCGCGGCAACGGCCGTTTCCCTTTTGCAAAGCTAAAAGTTGCCACGTTTCACTTTTCACTTTTCACTCCGAAGTAAGAATCCCTGGCCACATCCCATCCAATAATCGTGCGGGAAAAAATTGACGCGAGTCCGTTTATTATTTTCTAATTTGACGGCCGTCATCACTTTGCTATACTCGCTCTTGATTCAACAACAAACCCAAAGCCTACGCAGACCTGACAGGTTTTTCTAAATTGGAACAATTGTGTTTTCCTATGAACCTGTCAGGTCTCTAAAAAAAAGTGTGACCAAAATGATTGGACAATATTGCAGGTGTATTGAGCGAGGGTGGTAGCCATCGTTCAGAAACCTGAGAAAGATTTCTAAAAGCATTCACTTGTGAATGCAGGAACGGTGGTGGCTGCTCTCGCGAAGCAACAATGAGCCTGGTTTGCTCTCCTTGTTGTCTCGCCAGCGAAATGCTGCGACCGTTTTTTGTTGGGTAGTGTGTAAACGCTGCCCCTGTCTAGAAAACAATCTCAGGAAACACCTAAAATTATGTTGTCAACAATTAAAAACACACGCATTCACTCGATTGCCACAACCCCTGCCAATAGTTTAGAAGCCCAAGTTGGGAATACGCCGCTGATCCAGTTAAGGAATACGGCCGTTGCCCACAACATTCCCGATACGGTGGCCATTTACGCCAAAGCAGAATGGTTCAACCCCAGCGGCTCCGTCAAAGATCGCGCCGCCCTCAACATCATTCGCACGGCCGAAGAAAACGGCCAGCTCCAGCCCGGCATGACCCTGCTAGACTCCACCTCTGGCAACATGGGCATTGCCTACGCCATGTTGGGCGCTGCCCGTGGTTACCATGTCAAGCTCACCCTGCCCAGCAACGCCAGCCCCGAACGCATTGCCATCCTTAAGGCGTACGGTGCCGAACTCATCCTCACCGATCCGTTGGAAGGTTCGGATGGGGCTATCATGGTGGCGCGGGAGCTGGCTGCTGAAGATCCAGGCCTGTACTACGCCAACCAGTACAACAATTCGGCCAACTGGCAGGCGCACACCAAAAGCACCGCCCCCGAAATCTGGCAGCAGACGCATGGGCAAATTACCCACTTCGTCGCTGGCCTGGGCACGAGCGGCACCTTCACCGGCACCACCCGCCGCCTCAAGCAGTTCAATCCCAACATCCAGGCGATTGCCATGCAGCCCGATAGTCCGTTCCACGGTCTGGAAGGGCTCAAGCACATGCCATCGGCGCTCAAGCCAGGGATTTATGATGAAGAGTTGCCCGACGCACAGGTGACGGTGCGCACCGAAGATGCTCATGCGATGGCGCACTTTTTAGCCCGCAAAGAAGGACTCTTTGTGGGTATCTCGGCGGCTGCTTCCGTGGTGGCCAGCCTGAACGTTGCCAAGACGCTAGACGAGGGCGTGGTAGTGACCATCTTGCCAGACAGTGGCTTTAAATATTTAAGCGACAAGTTGTGGCAGTAGTCGCTTGAAAGATTGGTCCAATCTCCAAGATTGGACCAATCTACACGTTGACGCTCCCAACCTGTTCTGCTAAGATGGCGACCGCTGTAAAAAATCAAATACGTTTGCCTATCTTATCCAGAGAGGTTGAGGGACCGGCCCGATGATACCTCAGCAACCGCGACAGCCCCGGCTGGCGAAATGGTGCTAATTCCGTCAGTGCAGAAGCAAATTCTGCACCTGAAAGATAAGACGATGGTTCTGAATTCCAGACACCTTCCTTATCTTCCAGGAAGGTGTTTTTGTTTTTTATTGTCATTCCCGCGAAGGCGGGAATCCAGGCTGGTGAAGAAAATGGATACCCGCCTTCGCGGGTATGACACGCTAACGATGGCGCAAATCTGCGAAATCTGTAGATAGAAAAGAAAAAAAGTATGTTGACATTGAGTAAAGAAATTCACGAAGCAATTAAGGCACATGGGCAGGCATCGTATCCGTTTGAGGGATGTGGGCTGCTGTTGGGGCAAGCGGACGCTGGCAAGAACAGCGTCACCGAGATTCGCCCGATGGACAATGTGTGGCCGAACGAGGACGAAAAACCGATTCGCTTTAGCATTGACCCGAAGGCGTGGCAGCAGGTGGAGCTGGATGCCATGCTGGCTGGTCTGGACGTGATCGGTATTTTCCACAGCCACCCGGATGACGTGCCGGTAGCCTCGCCGCGTGATTTAGCTTGGGCCAGCTGGCCGGGTTATTCCTACTTGATTACCCAGGTGTTAAAAGGCGAACCGACCTACAGCCAGTCGTGGCAGCTGGCGGGGGATCGGTCTGGCTTTTTGGAAGAAGAGATTGTTGAAACTGAGTGAAAGTAAAAAGTGAAAAGTAAAAAGTGGGAGGTTGGGTTTTGCGTAACTTTTTACTTTTCACTTATCACTTTTTACTCTGATCTAGAAAATTTGAGAAAACAGGAGAGTAAACCATGCCTACCATTCGTATACCTACCCCGCTACGGCCGTATTCCGGTAACAACGCCACTGTCAAAGTAAGCGGCACTGATGTGAGCAGCGCCCTGAATGACCTGACACAACAGTTCCCCGACTTGCGCCAGCATCTGTTTGAGGGCGACGAGCTGCGCAGCTTTGTCAACATCTACCTGAATCAGGAAGATGTGCGTTACCTGGATGGCTCGGAAACGGCCGTTGGCGAAAACGACACCCTGATGATTATTCCCTCCATTGCCGGAGGCTAAGGTCCGTAAGCGGTAATCAGTAATCGGTATTCGGTTTACCGATTACCGATCACGGTTCCCCGGCTGGAGGATGGAGAAAAAGAAATGAACAGTCCGAATGAACGAAAAGTAGATCATTCCGCCTTGCGTGTGAACCAGGCATTTATTATTGGCCTGAGCATTTTAGCGTTTTTGCTGGACGCCACCTGGCTGGCGGCTTTTGTGGGGCTGGTGATGCTGGTGGGAACGGCCGTTCCTAGCCTGGCCCTGTTCAAACGCATCTACCAACATTTTTTGCGCCCCGCCGGACTGGTGAAGCCCGACGTGATTATCGACAACCCGGAGCCGCACCGCTTTGCCCAGGGTTTTGGTGGTGTGGTGTTGGCCCTGGCTGTCATCGCGCTGTGGGCCGGATTGCCCATCCTTGGTTGGGGTTTAGTCTGGCTGGTCATTGCCCTGGCGGCGCTGAACCTGTTCCTCGGTTTTTGCGCGGGTTGTTTTGTCTACTACCAGCTCAACAAGCTTGGGTTGCCTGGTTTTCGGGTGAGCCCGATTCGGTAGACGGTGAACGGTAATCCGTAATCGGTGTTCCGATTACCGACCACCGTTTACGGATTACGGATAACGAAAAATGATTGAAAGACTACTCATCACAACATTACTTATCATGCTAGGCACTTCGGCGTATGCTACGTTTAAGCGGCGGCATGTGCGGGTGTTAGGGGATTTGGAAACGGCCGTTCCCACTACCCCCACCATCCTCTACTTCGCCAGCGACAGCTGCGCCGCTTGCCCCAGCCAGGCGCGCTATCTGGAGCAACTGTTAACGCAGTGGCCGGATGGGTTAGCGATTCAAAAAATTGATACGGAAGTGGAGCCGGAAACGGCCGTAAAATACGGCGTCTTCACCCTGCCCACCACCATTCTCATCGACCAGCAAGGCGATGTGCGCGAGATCAACTATGGCCTCACGCATACCCACAAGCTCACCCAACAAGTCGCCAGCCTGGCCTAAATTACTCAATTACCAATTACTCAATTACTTAATTACGACTTGTAACTGGTAATTAGTAATTAGGTAATTCCACGGAGATTACTATGAGCAGTAAAACCTTAATTGACCCGGCGGCAGTGGCCGAAATGGAACTGTCCCATGAAGAAGTGCAGCGCTACAGCCGCCACCTGATCATGCCAGAAGTGGGCATGGAGGGACAGAAAAAGCTCAAAGCAGCTAGCGTCCTACTGATTGGTGCAGGTGGGCTTGGTTCCCCGTTGGCGATGTACTTGGCGGCGGCAGGAATCGGCCGTATTGGTCTGGTGGATTATGACGTGGTGGATTACACCAATTTGCAACGCCAAATTATTCACGGTACCAAAGACGTGGGGCGGCCCAAGTTAGACAGCGCCAAAGATCGCATTCTGGACATCAACCCTCATGTCCAGGTGGACACCTATGAAGTGCCGCTGACGTCCGACAACGCGCTGGAGCTGTTTGCGCCGTACGACATCATCATCGACGGCACAGACAACTTCCCCACGCGCTATCTGACCAACGACGCTTGCGTGCTGTTGGGTAAACCAAATGTGTACGGCAGCATCTTCCGCTTTGAGGGGCAGGCCTCGGTCTTTTACGCCAAAGAGGGACCGTGCTATCGTTGCCTCTTTCCGGAACCGCCACCGCCCGGACTGGTACCCAGCTGCGCCGAGGGTGGGGTGCTTGGTATTTTGCCTGGCACGATTGGGGCCATCCAGGCCACGGAAGCGGTGAAGCTGATTTTGGGCGTGGGTGAACCGATGATCGGCCGTTTGCTGCTGTACGATGCCTTGAACATGGAATTTGACCAGGTAAATCTGCGCAAAAATCCAAACTGCCCCATTTGCAGCGAACATCCCACGATCACGGAACTGATCGATTACGAGCAGTTTTGCGGTATGCCCGCCCACGACAATAGCCATTTTTCGGCCGTAGAAACCAGCGGCGACCACGTGCCAGAGATGACGCCCGCGCAGCTCAAAGCGCGCCTGGATGCAGGCGACAATCTGTACATTTTGGATGTGCGCGAGCCGCACGAATGGGACATCTCTAACCTGAGCCACCTGGGGGCGCACCTGATTCCCAAGGGACAGGTGGTGAACCGGCTGAACGAGCTGGACACAGCGCAGGAAATTGTGGTGCAGTGTCGCTCTGGCGCCCGCAGCGCCGACATCGTGCGCGAGCTGCAAAAACATGGCTTCAAGAAGCTGTGGAACCTGGACGGCGGCATCAACCGTTGGGCCAAAGAGATCGAACCAGAACTGCCTACTTACTAAAGTTTGGTCGCGGGTTTATAATGGGCTTGTTCCACGTTTGATAACCCTTGATTTCCTTGCGGAAGGAGGAAAAGCTTAATGGCCAAATTAGATTTGTTCGGATTGGTAGTGAAGGATATGGCAACTTCCCTCAACTTTTACCGCTTGTTGGGGATGGAAATTCCGGCCGAAATGGACAGCGAAGGGCACGTAGAGGTGATGCTGCCCGGTGGGTTGCGTCTGGCCTGGGACTCCCTGGACGTCATCATGAGTTTTAGCGATGAATGGGAAACGCCGGCTGGCCATCGCATCGGCCTGGCCTTTTTGTGTGACAGCCCGGCCGAGGTTGACAGGTTGTATGAGGCTGTGATTGCCGCGGGATATGAGGGACATAAACGGCCGTGGGATGCCTTTTGGGGTCAGCGCTATGCCCAGGTAAAAGACCCCGATGATAATGTGGTTGATTTGTTTGCTCCATTACCGTAAGCGCGTTTAATCAATTCCCACAAACTCTGCGGATAACAAAAAGGGCACGGCTGCCTAATTAGTGGGCAACCGTGCCCTTTTTGTTACTTGTCACTATCTTAGAGACGTTGCATTGCAACGTCTCTGCCACTTCCAATGGCTAGCCTGTGCAGGATGGGGCCGGGTGGTTGTTAAACAGCAGGGGTAGGTAGACAAACTGGTCTAACGCGGCTCCAGTTGGTTTAAGTGTGTTAGACTGAATCTGGTAGATGGTACCGGCAAAGCTGGCCACGTACAATTCACCATCGCAGCCTTCGCCAAAGGAGCTGGGACTGCTGACGCCAATACCACCCAGCGGCGTAATGGTCCAGCCGCCATTATTTTGTGCCATCCAAAAATTGCCACTGCCAAAATCGGCATAGATGTAGATGCCTGCCAGCGCCGGAAAGTCGTTGCCTCGGTAAACATAGCCACCCGTAATGGCATTCCCTGAATCATTGGCACTGCCGTTGTGGGGATAGACATCAAACGGAAATACGTAGGTGGAGATGTCGCCGCAGTTCGCGGTGTTGAAGGTTGCATCCCCTTCATAGCAGCGCCAGCCGTAGTTTTCGCCGCCGGTGCTGTTGGCGGGTTGGAAGTTCACTTCTTCCCATTCGGCCTGGCCCACATCGGCGATATAGTAGTCAGCAGTTTGTCGGTCGAAGCTGACGCGCCAGGGGTTGCGCAGGCCAGACGCCCAGATTTCGTTGCAGATGCCATCGCCGCTGGCGGGGAACGGGTTGTCGGCAGGGATGGTGTAGGGCGGGGTACCGCCGTTTATGGTGCCACAATCGGGCGCCAGGCCAGTGTCGCCATCTACATTGATGCGCAGCACTTTTCCCAGCAAGTTGGTCATGTCCTGCGCATTGCCAATGCCGTCGGTATGGCCAGTACCGCTATCCTCAGCACCGCCACCATCGCCCATAGCGATGTAAAGGTAGCCATCTTGCGGACCAAAGTTGAGGTCGCCAGCATTGTGGTTGGCATTGGGTTGGTCAATGCGCAGAACCTCGACGGCGCTGTCGGAATCGGCCACGTTGGGATTGCTGCTGACTGTGTAGCGGGCAATGATCGTGTCGCCGTTACTTTCGTCGTCCGTGTAGTTAACATAGAAGTATGGTGTGTTGGGATAATCGGGATGAAAAGTCAGCCCTAACAAGCCGCGCTCCACGCTGGTGACGCTATCTACGAGCGGTTCGATGTTGAGGAACGGTGTGGTCAGCAGGTCGCCGTTGGCATCAATGATGCGGATGATGCCGTTCCGCTCGACAATAAATAGGCGATCGTCACCGGCATTGGCAATGTCTACCGGCTGGGTGAAGCCAGATTTGATGGGCGACGCGGTGATGGACACACTGCCTTCCGGGGTGGCTGGATTGACGGTGCGTTGGGCGGCAACGGCCGTTCCCACCAGCCAGCCCGCTACCAGCAAAAACAACCCGGCTAACCAAACCCAACGAAATTCGAACAGTTTCTTTTTCATACCAATACTCCTTTCTGTGTTTGCGGTTGTTGGGGGAATGGTAGGATACGGCCGTACTGCAAACTGGTGGTGGGGAAACGGCCGTATCCTACAGTGAATTTACGGTCGAATCTGCAAAATTTCCCCGGTGCGTACCACCACGTACAGCTCGCCGTTGACATCCTCGCCGAAGCTGGTGATACCGATGAGGCCCGGATGCACCACGGTAGATTGCCAATTGCCATCCGGGTTCTGGAAGACGCCCCAGATCGTGCCCAAGCAAAAGTCGGCGGCAAAGTAGTTGCCGTACAGGCTCAAAAATTGCTCGCCCCGGTAAATGTAGCCCCCGCTGATCGAACAGCCCTGCGTGTGGTCATATTCAAAAATGGCCGGAACAAAATCGGCCGGATTGCAGCCGGCGCGATAGCAGTGATTGGCTTCCATGTAGTTCCAGCCCAGATTTTGCCCTGCGGCTGTTCCGGCTGGGAGCCAATCTACTTCTTCATATGTGTCTTGCCCCACATCGGCAATAAACAGGTCATTGGTGAGCCGATCGAAGCTAAAGCGCCACGGATTGCGCACGCCGTAAGCCCACACTTCGGGCCTGGCGTTGGCATCGTTGATGAAGGGATTGTCGGACGGAATCGTGTAGCTGCCATCGGCGCTGTCTACGTCCAGACGTAGAATGCTGCCGAGCAGCGTGCCGGTATTCTGCCCATTGCCGTTGGGGTCGCCCTGGCTGCCGCCGTCGCCCATGCCAATGTACAGGTAGCCATCTGGCCCAAACGCGATCATGCCACCGTTGTGGTTTTCAAATGGTTGGGGAATGGTGAGCAGAATTTGTCCGCTGTCTGGATCGGCCACGTTGGGGTCGTCGCTGACGCGGTACCGGGCAATGTTGGTACGGCCGTTCACATCCGTGTAATCCACAAAGAAGTAGCCGTTTTCCTGGTAGTTGGGGTGAAAAGCCAGTCCTAGCAGGCCTTGTTCGTTGCCGTTGGAGCCAACCGGGTCCATGATGTTCAGAAAGGGCGTCGGCAGCAGTTCGCCATTTTGCAGGATACGAATGGTGCCTGCCTGCTCCACAATAAACAGCCGATCGTCAAAGGCGTGGGTGAGGTAGAGCGGCTGCACCAGCCCGCTTACCACCGGCACCAACGTGATGCTGCTCACCGGATTTTCGGGGATGGGCGTTTCGGTAGGCGTGGGGCTGGGCGGAACGGCCGTTGGCGGAGCATCGGTGGCGGTTGGTTCACTGGTTTCTTCGATGATGGGTGCGGGGAGAGGGGTGTTGGTGGCGGGAACGGCCGTATTGATAGCTGGTTGAGCAAGGGTAGGTTCGGGCGGAACGGCCGTTGCTTCGGCCGGTTCCTCACCGCCGCAAGCGGTTAAAAGTAGCAGGGCTAGGCTAAACAGGATGATAAATTTACGCATAGACAGTTCCATAACAAAACCCTTCGCAGGGCATAGAGCGAAGGGTCATTGGCTCAATAAATCGCGCGTAAGTATAGCACAGGAGCTTCATCACCTGGGGGCACTACTTAGAAACTCATAATCCAAACAAAAAGACCCACAGCTCAAGCCGTAGGTCTTTGGCAGGACAAAAAACCACAGATTTCACAGATAAAAGAAAAATCTGTGTCATCGGGGCAATCTGTGGATGATCTTACTTCTCGGTTTGCCAGCGGTGGCCGTACTGCTTTTCGTAATACGCTTTGAACTCGCCGGACTTGATTTTGCGCCACCACCACTCGTTTTCACGGTACCAAACGGCCGTCTTGGCTACGGCTTCGGCAGGAGTGTGTTTGGGCGTCCAGCCCAGCGCCTTGATCTTGTCGATGTTCAGGCTGTAGCGCCGGTCGTGCCCTTCCCGATCCTTTACGTGCTGGATCAGCTCTTTGGGCCGGTTGAGCGTTTCCAGCAAAATCTCTACCATCCGCACATTTTCCATTTCTTCGCCCGTACCCACGTTGTACGCTTCGCCGAGTACGCCTTTGTGCAACACTAGGTCGATTGCTTCACAGTGATCTACCACGTACTGGTACTCGCGCATCTGACGGCCGTCGCCGTACAGCGGCAGTCGTTCTTCATCAATGGCGTTGGTCGCAAACAACGGCACCACTTTTTCCGGGTATTGGAACGGTCCGATGTTGTTAGACCCGCGGGTAATGGTTACTGGTAAGCCATAGGTGATGAAGTAGGCATTCACCAGCAAATCGCCGCTGGCTTTGCTGGCGGCATATGGGCTGCGCGGGTCCAGCTTATCGCTTTCTACGCTGGAATACCCTTCCGGGATGTGGCCGTACACCTCGTCGGTGGAAATTTGGTGGTAGCGTAGGCCGTGCTTTTTGGCGGCTTCTAGCAGCACGTATGTGCCGTAGACCCCGGTCTGAATAAACGCATCCGGGTCCATAATCGACCGGTCAACGTGCGTTTCGGCGGCAAAGTTAACGATGGTGTCGGCTTCATACTTTTGGATGGTGGCCTCAACCATCGCCGCATCACAAATATCGCCCTGCACAAAGGCATAGCGCGGATCGTCATTCACGTTTAGCAGATTGTCCAGATTGCCAGCGTAGGTGAGCTTGTCGTAGACGATGATGTTGTAATCGTTATATTTCTTGAGCATATGGAGGACAAAGTTGGCACCAATAAAACCAGCGCCACCCGTCACGATGATATTTTTCACGAGCAGACCTCTTTCTGTTCCCATGCGGGAGTTTTACAATTGGGTTCGTTCTTCTTATTCATACGGGTGCGATTGTAACGAAGGCGCTTTTCCTAGCCAATAAACGGTTGTGCTATACTTCCACTACGCCTAAGCTACTGACCCAAAAGCACAGCCTAATTGACCAATCATGCGTAATCCCTTACGATTCATTTCTAGATAATCACTCACCCGCACTATTCCGTGGAGTTTACCTCATGGCGCAGCAATTTAACTTTCTTTTTGTTAGCGATTTTCATCTTAGCGAGGGGCGGAACCCGGCCAATGGGCTGATTCATCGCAACGAAGATTTTTTTCAGGACATCCCCTTTGCCCAAATGATTGCCCATCATGTGAAGCTCAGCCGCCGGGAAACGGCCGTTGAATACCACCGCATTCCCTGGAAACTGGTGATCAACGGCGACATCTTCGACTTTTTGCAGGTGGTCTCACTGCCCAGGGAAGGGGCCGAGCTGTTTGGCGTGAAGGGCGTGCGCAGCCAGAAGGAGCTGAGCAAAAACGAGCAGGATTTTGGCCTGGGCACCTCGTCCCCCGAAATTGTGTGGAAGGTCAGCCGGATTGCTCAGGGGCATCCGACCTTTTTCCAGGCGCTCGCCTGGTTTGTGGCCCAACCGGGCAACGAACTCATTCTCATGAAGGGCAACCACGACATTGAGCTGTACTGGCCCGATGTGCAGCTGCGGTTGCGCCAGCTGCTACAAAAAGCATATGAGGATTGGCGGAAAACGGCCGTTCCCGGCGACGATCATGCCTTGCTGCCCTATTTTGATGACCTGCCTGAAGCGCTCAGCCTGGACATGCTGCAAAAGCAGGTGCGCTTCCCCACCGCATTTTTGTACGAACCGGGCCTGTTTTATGCCGAGCACGGCTGCCAGTTTGAACCGGCCAACGCTTTCCGCAACTTTGAAGACCCGCGTCTGGTGCCCAGCGAATCATTCCAGGAGGCGGCCAACTTCATCGAGCTGCCTTCTGGTTCCCTGTTTGTGCGCTACTTTTTTAACGATGTGGAGCACATTCACCCCTTCGCTGACAATATGAAGCCAATCTCCCGCTACGTCTTTTGGTTGCTGCGGCATGCGCCCGGCGAACTAACCACCTTTGCCTGGAAGCTGCTGCCGCAGTACCTGCGGGCGCGGCGCGAGGTGAACAAAAAGATGGCCCGGCAAGAGCACGAACCACCCCAGGAAGAAACGGCCGATCCGTTCCTCCGCGCCATTCACGATATTCAAATTCACAGCCGGGAATCCATTTCAACCTCCACCTGGCAAACGTTGGGGCGGCTGGGCGGCAGCGTTTTGCTGGTGCTGGTCGCCGTTGCTTTGCTCTTTTTGGCGGTACGGGTGATTGCTCTGGGCACCTACTGGCCCGCGATCATTGCCGTGCTGCTGGCGCTGATTTTTGGCTACACCGCCAGTGGCATGATGCAGTCGTTGGACCATTTGCTGGAAGGGGAATATTTATTCCAGGGGGCGGGCAGCATTGCCCGGTTGCTAAATGGCAACACGCATCCCGGTTACGGCAGCGTGCGCTACTTTATTTTTGGCCACGATCATGCAGCTAACGTCCAGCTATTGCCGCCCACCGACAAAGATCGGCCGAACTACCGGCAGTGGTATGTGAACACGGGGGCCTGGGTGCCTGTTTTTAGCGAGTCGGAACGGCTGCTGCGGCAAGATGAACAGCTTACTTTTTTGCGTCTGGTGCCGGGCCGTGTGCAAAGCAGCGATGAGGCGCAAAACCGGGATATGCCGGAACTGCTGCAATGGTCAGCTCAGGCCAATGCGCCGCTTGATGTTCGGCTGTTTGCAGTTTAGAGCAAGTGAAAAGCGATAAGTGAAAAGTAAAAAGTAAGCGCACGTATCACTTTTTACTTTTCACTATTCACTTCGGCAATAAACGCGTCCACCAACCTTCGCGCAATGCTCATGCTGGAGGGGAGCTTGGGCAGCGTGTCTACGGTAAACCACCGGGCTTCGGCGATTTCTTCTTCCTCCAACACGATGTCGCCGCTGGCGTATTCGGCGGTAAAGCCAACCATGAGCGAGTTGGGAAAAGGCCACGGCTGGCTGCCGAAGTAGCGCACGTTTTTCAGGCGCAGGCCCACCTCTTCAAAAACTTCCCGATGCACACAATCCTCTAGCGTTTCGCCTGGTTCCACAAAACCTGCCAACACGCTGAAAAAGTCTCGCGTCCAACGGCCGTTCCGCGCCAGCAGCAGGTGGGGGACCCCATCAATCATCCGATCAACCCGCACAATGATGGCCGGGGAAATACGCGGGTAGGTGGTCAGGCCACAGTTAGGGCATTTTTTGGCCCGCTCATGTTCGAGCGTTTCGTTGGGCGTGGCACAGCGGCTGCAAAATTGGTGCGTGCGATCCCAATCAATGATTTGTACGGCGCGTCCTGCCAGCCACAAATGGTCGGTAGGCAGGCGCATGAACAGCTGGCGCAGCCCGGTGAACTGCATTCCGGTGGGTGGCTCGGTTGTGGTGTCAACTTCCGCCGTGTAACAATGAATTGGCTCTGATTCTCCATCAAGCTGACCCAAATAGTGTTGGCGCAGCAGGCTAAAGTTGGGTTTAGCGGTGGGTAGAGTGGCTGTTTCACCCCCATCTACCACCAGCAAATCACTGCCGCGAAAGATGAACCAGTAAGCGGCCGTTGGCGTTTCAGTTGGGGGCGTGAGGGATGGACTGAAGGGAAGTTTCATGATTGCTCCGAGAGATGTAATTTGGTCATTGAGTAATTGTCCACAAATTACCCAATTACTCAATGACTCGGCTTTATGGGTTAGGGATAAGCGGTTGGGGGTGGCAAGGTGCCCGGTCCCGGATAGCCGCCAGGGGTCGCCGTGACCAGGGAGGAATTGGTGGGGGTGGGGTTTGGTGTACCACTGCCGGGTGTGCCGCTGGCGGTGGGTGTGGGGGTTGCAGTGGCTGTGCCGGGAACGGCCGTTGGCGTACCAGGTCCAGGTGTGGGTGAAACAGTGGCTGTTGCCGTGGCCGTGGTCAAAGTGGTGGGGGTGCCGAAAACGGCCGTACCAGTTGCCGTTGGCGTGCTGCCAATGGGCGTACTTGCCTCCACTGTGCCCACAATCGTAACGTTGGGAATAGGCGTGCCGCCCACGGGTGGCAGCGAGCCAACCGTGCCTGTCGGCGTAACGGTGGGGAAGTCGGGCGGGGTGACAGACAATACGCCAACTGGTGTGGCTGTGCCCGCTACCAGCGGGTTAGGCTGCACAATCTGCTCTACTTCCAGGTACCACAACCCACGAGCTGGCTCTTTGCCGCAGCCCGCTGGGCCGGGATAACGCCGCCAGATGCCCTCCACCGTCATGGGTGTGTCTTGCGGCACGATGGGCAGCACGATCGCCTCAAAGCCTTTGGCGTTGAGCTGCAAGCCATTAGCGACCAGTCCCCATTCGATGCGTGGTCCGCTGAACAGGGCACAATCTACCGGCTCCAGCCGCAAATAGTTGCCGCTAACGCGAATGCGCTGGTTGACATAATCGGACGGATTGTTGTTCAGGGCATCAAAATTAACGAGGAGGGCTTGGGGGTTGAGGGTGGCGTCGGGGGAAACGGCCGTATCTGGCCACATTTTCAACGTTCGGGAACCGCTCAATAGCAACCCCAGCCAGACCAGCAGCACCAGCGCCAAACCAGTCAGCAGCCACCACCACCAGCGCGGTTGGGCTGTCGTTGTTTGTTCTGGTTCCAGGCTGGCTTGTTCACTCATAAGCAAAAAGCGGAACACAGAGGTTCACAGAGCTAGCGCAGAGTTTCACAGAGAATTTCCTCTCAAGAATCTCTGTGCAGCTCTGTGGCTTCTCCGTGCAACTCTGTGTTCCTAAAAAATTCCATTAACCATTATTCCGTCGAAAGCGATTGAGCGTGGCCGCACTAGGCAGCTTGGGCCAGCGGGTGCCGCGGTGGTGGACCCACCATTCCACAATCAGCACGGCCACGGCGATGGCCAGCAGCCAGGGCCACAGTTCGCGCTGGCCTACGTCGCCTTCGTCCTCGGTTTCCACCTGCGTTTGCCCGATTCGCAAACTTGCCGCCGGGCGAATCGCCGATTCTGCCGGGCTGAACAGGTTCACGGCAAAGCTGCCTGCGGGCCGGTCGGCCGCTGCGTCGCGCAGCAAGACGGTGTACAGGCCGGGCTGATCCGTCTCCGTAAAGAACAAATCTTCCTCGCCGACTTCAGCCGTCCAGCGGCTGCCGTCTGGTTTTTGGACGAGAACGGCCGTACTGCTGGCCCCTGGCACCACCGCCACCGGATCACCCGGTTGGAGTCCCGTCGGCGCATCAAAAGCCCGTCCGGGGCTGAGCCAGCCCGTAATGTTAGCCATTAAGATGGGAAATGCAATTTGCAGCGGCAAATCCGAGTCGCGCAGGTCAAAAGTGAGCAGGGCGATGCGGTACCCATTTTGCTCGCCAATTTCCAGCAGCGGGCCACCTTCGGCCGCGACCAACGTTTGTGCCCACGGCGCAGACACCCGCTGGGCCTGCCGCACGTCTACCTCGGACCAATCCACAAATTGCAGCAGCGGTGACTCTTCCAGCCGCGTGGTAATCGTGTCGGAAAAAGCGCCCGTCACGCTAAACAGCCCGCCTTCGCCGCCCGCCTGCGGATTGATGATCAGCATGTCGGCGGCGGGGGGCGGGTCGGGCAGCGCCACGCCGTCGAAGATGACCAGATCGTAGTCAAACGTTTCCGGGTCGAGCAGCTCGCTGCCGGGCGGCACCTTAAACGCCTCGATGCCAGGGAGCACGGTGAACACCTGCTCCAAAAAGAGATTGCCCTCGGTCACCAGCAGCGTGCGATTGCTCACGCCGCCTTCGTGGACGGCCCAGGCAACGTCATCCAGCGGCAAAAAGTCGCCCTCGTTGTCGCCCAGGTGGGCACGGATGGTGGCGGTGCCGGGCGGCAAATCCCAGGTGGCGTTGACGCTGCCGCCCGCAGGCACCGTCAGGCGGCGCGAATCAAACAGCGTGCCGTCCAGGTCAATGCTGAGCAGAGTTTCGCGATCAATCAGCCCTTCGTTTTGCACGCTGGTAAAAAGCTGGATGCCGCTCTCGGTCTCGCGCGTAGCCAGGGCAGTGATGGCCAGATTCTCGCCACTTTCGCCAATCGGCAGGTAGATGGATTCGACGGGCAGCGGCGGCAAATCATCGGGCAGCCCCCCGTCGGAAATGATGACGATACGGCCGTCCCGAAACCCCTGCGCTGCCCCCGTCGCCAAAGCAAAAGCGGCGTTCCAGGCCGCATCTGCCGGGTCGGGCTGCACCTCATCGAGGGCGTGCTGGAGCTGGGCACGGTCGTTGGTAGCGGCGGCCAACACGGTGGGCGTCTGTCCCACTTTGATCAGCGTCATCTGGCTGTCACCGCCCAAATCGCTAATGAGTTGGGTGACTTCGGCCTTGGCGGCGTCAAAGCGGGTCGGCTCCACGTCAGTAGCCAGCATGGAGGCGGAGGCATCGAGCAAAACAACGACGCTGCCGCTGATGATGGAGGGGGTGGGCAGAAACGGCCGTGCCAGGGCAAACACCAGCGCCGCCAAAATAACCAATTGCAAAATGAGGAGCAAATTGCGGCGCAGCTTTTGCCACGGGGCGTTGGCCTCGCGGTCACGCAGCAGCTTTTGCCAAAGCAGGGTGCTGCTTACCATCACCTCCCGCCGCCGCAGCCGCAGCATGTAGAGGATGATGATTGGCCCGGCTAGCAGGCCTAGCAAAAGGAAGAGGGGAGTTAAAAAAGACAAATACGTTCCTGATCAAAAATTTGACGCAAAGGCGCGAAGGGGCAAAGTAAAAAAGCCTTTGTGCCTTGTAAATCTTTGCGTTCTTTGCGTTAAAAGTCGTCGAGTTTCACGGCAAAAGGATACACAAAAACGGCCGTCCTGCCTACGCACCTGTTTACTTTCTCAATGGTTCTTAACGGGGAGAGGGAAACAAAACGGCCGTTCTCACATTGCGGGAACGGCCGTTTTGCAAACTTTGGGAATAAAGATGTTGGTTCTTAAATTTCTTCTACAGGCTCCTGAGACACTGGTTCTTCTTCTGGTTGTATCTCTGCTTCGTCAAGCGTTTCTATCGCCGAGGCTTCTTCACGGCGGGTCTGCATCCAGCTGATTTCTTCCGCAGCAGTGACGCGACGGGTGCTCAAGCTGAGCCGTTCCTGGGCTGCATCAATCTGTACCAGGCGCACCAGAATCACATCCCCTTCAGACAAAGCATCACTTGGATCAGTGTCGCTGGGAATATTCATCTCGTTTTTGTGCAGCAGCCCTTCAACGCTGTCCGTTACCCGAACGAACGCGCCAAAATCGACAACGGCCGTTACTTCACCTTCCAGCAAATCGCCAGCAGACCACTGTTCTTCAAACGTCTCCCACGGGCTGGGCAGGAGCGCTTTGCGGTTGAGGCTGACCTGCTCTTTTTCCACAACAACCTTGTCGATGAGCACTTCAACCTCATCACCCACGGCGAATAAATCGCGTGGATCGTCGATGTGCTCCCAGGCCATGCGTGACACGTGTAGCAGCCCCACAATGCCGTCACCAATGTCGATAAACGCGCCGTACGGCTTCATGTTGACCACCTGGCCCGTTACCCGTTCGCCAACAGAAAGTGCTTCCAGCCGCTCCTGGCGCTGTTCGTTTTGCGCCGACTTGGCGGAGAGAACAAATCGTTCTCTTGCTGGATCAATCTCGATGATCTTAAGGTTGAGCGAACTGTCTACCAATTTGCTTTTGGCGCTGGTGCGCTGATCGTGGCTGTAGACATTTTGAATCGCGGGGATGTGCGAATTGGGCACAAAACCTTGAATACGGCCGAATTCCACCACCAGGCCACCTTTGTTGTAATTGACAACCTTTAGCTCAACGCTGGCGTCTTCCGCCTGTAATTTGGTGGCGCGTTCCCAGTCTAGCTCTTGCAAACCACGCTCCAGCGAGACAATCAGTTGCTCGCTGCCGACCGGGGTGCGCGTGATGTAGACGGGCACCATATCGCCAGTGGACAGCGTGCGCAAAAACTCGTCGTCTAGCTGGGCAATTTCCTGGTGGGGAACCATCGCGTCACGCTTGGAGCCGATGTCGATAAAAACGACATCACTATCAATGCGCAAAATTTCGCCACGGACAATGTCGCCGCGTTTCGGTTGAGGAAAATCGTATTCTTCGATGAGTTCAAAGAAGGGTGTTTGGTCGTTGCTGTTGTTGTGGGTTGAATTGGTTGCTTCGGTGTTTGCCATCATTAAAAAACTGTTTTGCATTAGTCTCCAGGTGCCATAAGTGGCTTTGAGCGACTTATGGCCTAAATTAATAACTGATGTTACGCACTGCAAACCCCAAGGGTTTAATTGACCTCTGGATAGTCGCTCTGTTTAACAAAAACCCTTGGGGTTTCTTCCAGAGAGACTGCGTAACGTGAGTTAATAAAAATTGTTTATCTCTTGTGATTGTTTAAGCGCTGGCTTTAGAGATGGACGGCAGCGCATGCGCTTCTAGCAGGGTGTACAAGCGCTCGTTGGCCTGCGTCTCATCCAGACCCATGCTCACGGTCCATTCAGCAATTAAGCGGTCAACCAGGCGACGCCAGTGGCTTTCTTCCGTTGTAGAAAGCTGACCCCGGCGGCTGCGTCTGGCCCACAAATCACGAACGGTGCGAGCCAGCATCACCGGGTTGCCTTCGCGGCTTACCTTGCGGATGCGGGCGATGCGGGTCTGAAACTGGGCGTTCATTCGGCGAGACGGCCGTTTCAACACCTGCACGACCTCCGCAAACTCATCTTTTGAGGCAGCGGGGCGCAGCAGATCGTCTTCGCTGGTAACCGGCACCCAAATGGTGCTGTCGTTGTGCGCTTCAATCTTGTAGTAAGTGGTTGCCTCTTCGCCAATTGTCTTGGTCTCGACGGCTTTGATTTGCCCAATGCCGTAATGGCGATGAACAATCCAGTCGTCGGGAGAAAAGGTTGCGGTTGTTTGGGTACTGCTTGGGCCTAATTGGGTCATCATGACATTCACCCTACCAGATAAATGCCAATTCCGCCATATATCTTAGATATAGATGAAAAAAGGGAGGTAATGGGCCTAACGCACCACGCCTTTTGTACGCAGGGTTTGTAACACCAGCTTTTCCCACGGCATGTCCGTGGTGAGGGGGATGTAATGAATGTGGCGGTTAGCGCAATAGGCGGCAATCTCGGTTTGCCACTCTTGCAGGCGCTCGCGGTACAAATCTAGCGTAGAGGGGTCTAGAGTGATTTCGGCGTCCGCACCAGTTTCGATGTCTACCAGCTTGAGGTCGCCGCTGACGGGTGGCTCTACTTCGTCCGGGCTGAGCAGGTGGATGAGGCCGACTTCATAGCCGCGTGCTTGCAGGGCGTTTAGGCCGTCCTGGTACCCGTTGGGGGAAAGTAAGTCGCTCAGGATAAACAGCAGGCCAGGCCGCCGTCCGCGCAGGGCGTAGTTTTTGAGCGATTGGTTCAAATCGGTGATACCGCTGCCGCTGCCGGTTTCCAAAAATTGCAGCAGGCGCAGCGAGTTTTGCTGCCCGCGAAACGGCCCCCAGATGTGGTCGCCCTGGCTGCTGAGGAGGGTAACGGCCGTTAAGTCTCCGGCAGTCAGCCCAATGTGCCCCAATGCCCCAGCCAGCCGCAGCGCATACACCAGCTTGTTCTCCGACCGATCACCGTTTACCGATAACCGTTCACCGTCCTCCGGCCAGTTCATGCTGGCGCTGGCATCGACGAGAAGGTGAACGGCTAAATCTTCCTCTTCTTCAAGGAGCTTGATGAACGGCCGTTCCAGCCGCGCATACACATTCCAATCCAGCCGCCGCAAATCGTCCCCTTTGGTGTAGTTACGATAATCGGCAAACTCGATGGAGGTGCCCCGCTTGCTGCTGCGCCGGTCGCCCTTCATCACGCCCACGCGTACGCGCTCGGCCACGAGGGTGAGCTGTTCCAGTTTGCGTAGGGTGGTTTCGTCAAAAATGGTCATGGTTTTTAGTGAAAAGTGATAAGTGAAAAGTAAAAAGTAGTCCTGACCCGTCCTAAATATAGTTGACAGATATAATCACCATTTAGGATGGGCAACCTTATGAAAAAAGAAACCGTCAGACGTTACAGCCTGGCCTTCAAACAACAAGTCGTGCGTGAGTACGAAGCCGGGGCCAGCATCTACAGCTTGCTTAACAAGTACGGCATTGGCGCACACACAACGGTGCAACGATGGATTGAGCAATACGGCCGTTCCGGCTACCGTGCCGAACTGGTGGTCATTCAAACAGCTGAAGACCAGCAGGGCATCAAAGCACTCAAACGACGGGTCGCGGAACTGGAATCCGCGCTAGCGCAAAGCACCTTGGACAACCGGATGTTGGCAGCCACGCTCACGGTGGCCAGTGACGCCTTGGGCGTTGACCTTAAAAAAAATTTCGGCAAGAAATCATAGACCATATCCGGCAAGCGGGCCAAGTGCCCACTCAGGCCGCCGTGACCTGGTTTGGCATCAGCCGCCAAGCCTACTTTCAAGCCAAGCAGCGGCAACAGCAGCAGGAAGCTGAAAATCAGCTCATCCTGAACTTGGTCAAAGAAAAACGGCGGCTGCATCCCCAGATGGGCGGGCGCAAGCTGTACCATGAGCTGCGACCCTGCTGGGAAAACCTGGAGATTACTCGTGGTCGGGATGCTTTTTTTGACCTGCTACGCGCCCACAATTTGTTGATTGTGCCCAAGCGTAATCGACGGCGAACCACCTTAGCTGGCTCCTGGCGTTGTCCCAATCGTCTAGTTGGTTTGACGTTGGCGACCACTCATCAGGCGTGGGTTGGTGACATCACCTTCATCACGACGGAAACAGGCTTTGTCTATCTGGCGCTGCTCACAGATGCGTTTTCGCGCTTTATCGTCGGTTATGATATTTCGGCCTCTTTGGCCACGGAAGGTTGCCTGCGGGCCTTGCAGCTGGCCATCAACCAGGCGCATTGTCCGGTGACCGGATTGATTCACCATTCTGACCATGGGGTGCAATACACCTCGTGGTCGTATCGAGACTGTCTCCAAGAGCACCGCTTGCTACCCAGCATGGGTGAGGTGGGCAATTGCTATGACAACGCGTTGGCAGAACGCATGAACGGTATTTTAAAGAACGAATATGGTCTGGATGACCTGTTTGTCAATTTGGCGCACGCGCAGCAAGCGGTGGCTGAAGCAGTTTGGCTGTACAACTATGATCGCCCACATCTGTCGTTGGGCTATGCTAAACCTGCTGAAATTCATTTTGATAACTGATGTGAA
The DNA here is from genome assembly GCA_020634435.1 of Ardenticatenaceae bacterium. Lineage (GTDB taxonomy): Bacteria > Chloroflexota > Anaerolineae > Promineifilales > Promineifilaceae > Leptofilum. Next base: position 308,232 of record JACKBS010000006.1, read on the forward strand.
GTAGTCACTATTTTGTGTCAACTTATTTTAGGACTTGACACTTTTCACTTATCACTTTTTACTTTTCACTTCCTTACTCTCGTGGTACAGCAGTCAGTAAATCCGCCACTACATCATCAGTGCGCACGCCCTCTGCCTGGCCTTCAAAGTTGAGCAGGAGGCGGTGGCGTAGGGCGGCCGGGGCTACGGTGGACACATCATCGAAGCTAACGTTGAGACGGCCGTTTAACAACGCCGTAATCTTCGCCCCCAGCACCAACGCCTGCGCCCCGCGCGGGCTGGAGCCGTAACGCACGTACTGGTTCACCAACACTGCCGGACTGCTGCCCGGATGCGTCGCCACGACAAGCTGGCTGATATACTGGCTCACGTGGCTGGGAATCGGCACCTGCCGCGCCAGCGCCTGCATAGCGATGAGCCGCGCCCCGTCGGCAGCCACTTCGGGCGCGGGCGTGCTCTTGCCCGTGGTGCGCGCCAAAATCTCCGTCAGCTCATCGGCTGAGGGAAAGCCAACATTGATTTTGAAGAGGAAGCGGTCCAACTGTGCTTCGGGCAGCGGATAGGTGCCTTCTTGTTCGATTGGGTTTTGTGTGGCTAGCACAAAAAATGGCGCGGGCAGTTGGTAGGTGTGGTTGGCTACCGTCACCGTCTTTTCCTGCATCGCTTCCAGCATGGCGGATTGGGTTTTGGGTGTGGCCCGATTGATTTCGTCAGCCAGGATCAGGTTGGCAAACACCGGCCCCTGCTGAAAACGAAAAGCGCGGTGCCCATCCGCCTCTTCCATGATTTCCGTGCCGGTGATGTCGGCGGGCATCAGGTCGGGCGTGAACTGGATGCGGCTGAAATCGAGCTTGAGCACCTGCCCCAGCGTGCGGATGAGCATCGTTTTGCCCAGCCCCGGCACGCCTTCCAGCAGCACATGCCCGCCGCTAAGAATGCCCACCAGCACCGTTCGCACCACATCCGCCTGGCCCACAATGACCTTCCCCACTTCAGCTTCAATATTTGCCGCTGTCTCCCGAAAATCTGCCACCGAAAGTTCAGCCAATGCTGCGTCATCAATCATAAAATTCCTCTATCTTTCTCGTTCCCGCGCTCTGCGTGGGAATGCTGGTTCAGGCGCTCTGCGCCGCGTGGGGGACGCCGGAGCGTCCCGATCTTCATTCCACGCCGAGCGTGGAACGAGAGGTGAAATACTCAATAATTGCTGTGTCCTCGCTGAGAATGTGATCTATAATTTTATAAACATCATTAATCCAAGGATGCTGCAATGCCTCTTCACGGTCTAAAACTTGCCCCAGAAAAGTAACATACCCCCATGCTGAATCATCCGCATTCGTTACACTGACTGCCCACTCATCTTTATTTTCCCAAATCTGAAGCGTAAATGCAGTACGCTCAGCTGGTGATGAATCTTCGCTCCATGAACCTAGCCCAACAATTAACTCAACGATCCTCTTTTCATGTCCCTCAGTATAAGTTGCCATGTAGAGAGCAAACGGATTGTCGTTCTGCAACACGTAGCGGACAAGTTTTGTGGATTTGTTGCCGCAGCATTCACAGGTTGAATATTGAGGTTCTTCAAATTCGAGTGAAAACACGGTAATCCTCTTATTTTTTGAGAAATGAATTTTGTAGCCGCGGATTCCAATCCGCGTTTGGCGCGCAAAGAATGCGCGGCTACGGTTCCAGGGATGAAAAGTAGTCCCGAATGTACCCTTTTAGGCCGAGCGGAATGTAATCGTCGGCGAGGGCTTCGTTGGCGGCGTTGCGGTAGTCGCCGAAGACCTGCTCGTAGGGCACGATGCTTTGCTCGTCGCCGAACTCGGTGGGGTTTTCGCTGAGCAGTCCGCCGCACGAGACCGGATCGGCCAGACATTCGGCGGGCAGTTCCACATCTTCACCCTCAAAGCCGCTCAAATCGACCAGATCGGGCGCAAACACATTTTCCGCGTGCCCACCGCCTGGTCCAGGGCCACCTTGACCCGCGCCCTGGTTGCTGCCACTGCCTTGTCCTGCGCCTTGCCCTTGTCCACTGCCATCACCAGAACCCTGCCCTTGCCCCTGACCTTGTCCTTGGCCCTCACCTTCGCCTTGTCCTTGCCCCTGGCCTTGACCATTGCCTTCCGCCTGTTGGCTCTGGCCAGATTGATTACCCTGACCCGCTTGCGCCACTTCTTGCCGCCCTTCTCCCAGCTGATTGGCAGCGGCGTTGGCCTGCCCAGCGGCGGCGTTACTTTGGGCGCGCTGCTGGAGGGTGCCCGCGGCCTGTTGCAGCGCTTGCTGCGCGGCGGCGACGTCTCCGTTTTGCAGCGCTTCGGCAGCGGCGGCGAGTTCATTGGCCAGTTCGCTATCGACATCTTGGAGGGAAGCTGCCGTTTCTGCCAAATCTTCCGCCAACTGGGCCAACTCCTCATCCGACAATGTTGGTAAGCTCTCCGCCAACTGCGCTGCCGCCGCGCCCGCCTGGGACAAATTGCCATTTTGCAAATTTTGCCCCAGCGACTGGCTATTCTGGTTTTCCGCCAGTGGCTGCCCTGCATCTTGCAAGGATTGTTGCAGATTGGATTGATCGTTGTTGGCCGCCAGCTCGCGCAAATCTGCTTCCGCCTCCGACAGCGTGGCGACGGCTTCTTCCTGGCTCAGGTTGCCCTGCTCCAGCCCTTCCAGGGCATTTTGGATTGGCTCGGTTAGCTCTTCTTTTTGCTCGTCGGTCAGTTCGGGGTTCTGGATGATTTCTTCTTGCAGCGTTTCCAGCGTCTCTACCTGCTCGGCGATGGTTTCCTGGATGGCGCGGCTTTTGAGGAGGGCGGTTTCCTGGGTGTTGGGCAGAAGTACGGCCGTTCCCAACAAAACAAGCGCCACCAAAATCACCAACCAATCCTGCCGGTTCACTTTGAAGGGCAGCATCACCTGGGTATCGACGCGGCGAACGGCCGTTAACGTGTCGTTCAATTGCAAATCGGCAAAGGTGGAATTGGTGTCTAGCTGCTGCGTTTGGATTTCAACGGCCGTACTGGCTCGCTCCTTCAGCAAAAATTGCCGGTCGGCAAACCGCGCCTGCTGTAGCAAATCCCGCCGCTGGCTGATTAGCCAGATGACTGCGCCGAGCAAGCCAACCAGCCCCAAGCTACCCGCTACCAGCCCAACTTCCTGGTTTGTCAGCAGCGGGCGAAAGCGAGCGATGGTCGCTACGACCACGCCTAGCAGCAGGCCCAGCAGCAGGCCACGCGGCAGCCACAACAGGCCATCCCGCATCCGGCGACGGCCGTTCCACTGCCTCAACTGCTGTTTTAATTCCTCAAATCGTTCGTTCATGTTTTTTTGCCACAGAGGGCACAGAGGAAAAAGAGAAAATCTCTAATGTCTCTATGTTCTTGCTGTGGCCGGCGTCTCGCCGTACCATCTTTCTGGCGCGGTTGGAAACCGGCCAGAGCAACTTAAATCTCTAAAAACTCTGTGCTCTCTGTGGCCAATGTTCTTACTGCGTGGCGATTTTGCGGACGCGCCGCACAGTGGCGTAGAACAAAATCACCGACAGCAAAATGTAAAAAATCAAAAAGAGCGGCCAGGGTGAAAAGAGCCAGATCGAATGGCTGGCCCCGGATGCACCGCCAACGGAACTGCTGAAATACCAGAGAGAACCTTCCTCCACCAGCACAATATCGCTCACAACAAGGGTGGCGGGCAGATTAGTGGCTGCCAGAACCATGAGCAAATACATCAGGCCCGCTTCGGCCGTCCAGCTGAGAAGGGCGGCCCCGGCAAAAAATGGGCTCATGATCATGGTGAACAGCCCCACCACCACCGGCACGCCCACGGTAATGAACAAGGCCCCGGCAAATGTGACCACGCTGGCGGACAGCGTCGTGCGCATGCGGGAAGAAGCATACAGACCCCACAGGGCAAACGTGACTGCGCTCACCAACACAATCACCTGCGACAAAACCAGTTCGATGACCGCCACACCACCCATCAAAAAGGCGATGCTTTGTAGCGGAATGGCGGCAAAAATCAGCAGCAGCACATAGCTCAACGCCGACACCAGCTTGCCGGCCACAAACGATTTGGCTGAAAGCAGCGTGGTGCGCAGCAAGTCGTAGGTCTGCCGCTCCTTCTCGCCGCTGATGGCCCCGGCAGTAAACGATGGCCCTACCAGGATAACCAGCATTGCCTGTATGCCCAGCACCGAGCTAAAGATCACCTTGCCTACATCGCGGGAATCTGGGCCAAACGGGCCGCTGGCCGATGAGGCAAATGCGGAATACACCAGCGTGATGAACCCGCTCATCACCAGCAGGTGGACGGTGAGCACCACAAAGGCGCGCCGCCCACGCATTCGGCTGCGCAGTTCTTTGACGGTGACGGGATTCTCCCGCAGCCGCTGCATGAAACTTTTCTTTTTGGTGACTGGTTCTTGTACAAGTTCGGTCATAATGCCTCGAAAAAGATTGTAATTGGGTAATTGAGTAATTTGAGAATTACTTTCCAATTGCTTAATTACTCAATTACTTAATTTCCCCGCCTGCCGTACAATGCCCCACCAGAGGAAGAGTACGGCCGTTCCATACACTACAGCTGGGGTGACAATGCTGCCGGGCAACGCGGCGCCGTCATCTGCGCCCAACAGCTTCCAAATGCCCAGCCAGATGGCGCTGTTGCTAAAAATCTTCATCACCACCACGATGACATAGCTGCCTGCCAGGGCATACGTGGCCGAACGCACCCAGGTGGAGATGTACATGCCGATAAACGCCGCAAACAGCACTTCCACCCACGGCCGTATCATGGCCCCCAAGCCGATGAAAAAGCCAGAAACGGCCGTAACGCCCGATACAAAATTTAACACGCAAAACAGCATGATCGCTTGCCAGCCGCTTAACGCCAGCATGAGCTTCCAAATGGGCAGCCGGGCCAGCCCGCCAAATAGCTTGGCTAGCAAAATGCTGGCTGTGGAATGCGGCGTCAGGCGCAAAATGTCCCACGTGCCGCGAGCCACTTCCATGCTCACCGTGGGGGCGGTGAGCGCCGGGGCCATAAACGAGCCATAGATTGTTAACATCGAAAGCAGTGCGCCCGGCAGACACACCACGCACATAAAAATGTACAGCTCTTCATTTTCGGCCGTACCAAGCAGGGCCGGATTTGTACCTGCGCACAGCCCCAGCACAATGGCGGCCATCACCACAAACGGTGAATAGCGCCGCAGCGTCTCGTAAAATGGATTCGGATTGCCCCAGCCGCCTTTCTCGCGCAGATAAATGGGGTTCTCGTTCAGCGAACGAAACCAACGCCAACCTGCCCGCAGCTCTGCTGGTGAAGCCCAACTCAATTCACAATGCCCTTTGTCACCTGCAAAAAGACGTCTTCCAGATCGCCGGTTTCTTCCTGGAACGCGACCACCTGAAAATTGTTGCTAATCAGGCTGGCCAATAGCTGGCTCAGCACCGCGTCGTCGCCGGTAAAATCAAAGCGCAGCGAATCCGAAGGGATGTCGGCTTCCTCGGCGGTGATGATGCTTTCAACGGCTTCATGGTGCAGCAAAAATTCCTGGATTGGTGTTAAATCGCCCAGGGCACGCAGCTGGATCAGCCGGTGGGTCCGCAGCTGCCGCTTCATCTCGGCCATGTCGCCGTAGGCCACCAGGCTTCCTGCTTCCAAAATAGCAATGCTGGTGCAAATATCCGCCACTTCGGACAGGATGTGCGAGGAGAAGAAAATTGTCTTGCCCATCATCTTTAGCTCGCGCAGCAATTCGCGAATTTCAATACGGGCGCGTGGATCCAGGCCGCTGGCCGGTTCATCCAAAATGAGCACCTGCGGATCGTGCGCTAGCGTGCGCGCCAGGCAAAGCCGCTGCTTCATGCCCCGGCTCAGGCTGTCTACAAAAGCATCTTTTTTGTGGCCCAAATCCACTAATGCCAGCAGATCATCAATCATGCCGACGCGAGTGCTGGGCGGGATGTCGTAGCAGGCGGCAAAAAAATCCAGGTACTCCCATACCTTCATGTCGTCATAAACACCAAAAAAGTCGGGCATGTAGCCAATATTGCGGCGCACGGCGCGCGGGTTATCGGTGACCGATTCGCCTGCTACCCATGCTTTGCCGCTGGTGGGCTTGAGCAGGGTGGTGAGAATGCGCATAGTGGTTGTCTTACCCGCCCCGTTGGGGCCAATGAAGCCAAACACCTCGCCTTCTTCGATGTTGAGCGTCAGGTCATTCAGGGCGGTCAGATCGCCGTATTTTTTGGTGAGTCCTTGAATTTCGATGATTGTTGACATAATGCCACTCTTGCTCAAGCCTGACAGGTTTCCAACCCAACTTTGCGGTTAGGTGCATTGCTGTCCAAGTTGGTTTACAAACAAGATTCTGCGTAAACCTGTCAGGCTTTGGGGTTGATTTACTCGTTCAAATTACCAGTGAGGATTGGGTACACTTCGCCGATGCCCAGGCCAAACTGGCTGTTGGTGTCTTCTAGCCGCAGGCGCACTTCGTTGTTGGGGCCGATGTAGGGCGCAAAATCGGTGATGAGATTTTTGCCCCAACTTACGGTGCCTAACGGCTGCCACAGGTTTTGCTCAAAGTCCCAAATGCGCATGTCTGGCGTGAGCTGAGTTGGGTCTTCATATTGCTGCGTCAGTGAAATACTGAGCTTGGTAACGTCCATGTTTTGGAATTCGGGCCAGGGAGTGTAGGAAAATTCCACCCAACCGCCGTTGAGATACAAATCTTGAATGGTGGGATTGTAAACGTTGTTATTGCCCAGCGATTCCCAGTTGAGCAAGGAAACGGGCAGGGTCACGTTACGGCCGCTTACAATATTTTGCTCCAGGGGAATTTCAATCAGGTAGAGGGTAGTGTTTTGCGTGTCGAAAGTTTCGTCGCGTACGGCCGTTTCCAACTGTTGTTCGTGTGACCAGGCAATCAGCACCACGCTGTCCGATGGCAGGCTGAACGTGCTGGTGGTCCCAAACGAGTTGCTTTCCAGGGCTTGCAGAAGCTGCCAACGCGGGTAGAGCACGCGGTCGTTGTAATAATCATAGGAACCCAGAATGGTATCGGCATTGGCCGAAAGCGGCGCATTGGTGCTGTAGCCGCCCATAAAAGCTGGAGATGTGCCGCTGCTGGCCACGCCAAGCGGTTGGGAAACGGCCGTTCGGTCGTTGGGCAAAATATCCCCGATAGCAACGGCCGTGCTGCCCAGCAATACCGAGGCTGTCTCCAGCGTAACATCGCTGTTGTTCAGGATGTCCATCGCCAAAACCAGGCTGTTGCCTTCCAGCGTCAGCGTGGCCGAGCCGGAAATATCGACCGCCGGGCGAGCGCTCTCGGCCAAAAAGACCGTTACCTGGCCAATGTCCACTCGCACATCGGAAATAGTCACGTCGTTGCCGTAGGTGATGCTGCCAATGTCGGGTTCATCACTGTTAAACGGCACGCCAAAATCTTGCGTATACGGCCGTGCCAGCGTCCCGGCGGGCAGTGTGAGATCATAATTCTTGCGCTGCGGCGAATACAGACCCAACAGGCTGTACACATCTGCCTGTTCGCCATCGGCCTGGCTGTAAGCCACCGAAATCTGGTTGATGATGGTGTCGTTGCCGCGCAGCTGAAAGCCCGTGAAGTAGGTGATGCCGCTAAAAATGACCACCAGCACGGGAATGGTTACCCAGGCGCGTTCCAACTGATTGCGTCGCTTGAGTACCCAATAGTTGAGCGGCCCCATCACAACGGTATAAACCAGCAAAAAGGCCAGCAGTTGCAAGATGCTGGGCAGGGTGAGTGACGGCAGGCTGGACACAGCTTCGGTGGCGGCATAGACGTTTTGCGGACCGGAACTCCAGTTGTTGCCCAGCGGCACCCGGCTGGCAATGGCCGCCCAAATCGCCTCGCTGCCGTCCCAATCTAGCAAGGGTGCCAGCCGTGGATCGAGAGCCAAGAAGTACACCGAACCGCGGCCAATTGACTGGCGTGCCAGCAGGGGCAAATCATCCTGACGGAAAATCAGTTCGCCGCTGCGCAGGCTGCTGGTGGCCACCACGTACGGGCCGGGATCGCGGAAGGGAATGCCAATTCGTTCACGCAGACCGGGCAAATCTTCTACCGAGCGGCTGCCATCAATGGTGACGGGCAGCAAATCAGAGAGGGCAACGGCCGTTTTTTGCCAATTAGCCCCGCCCGTCACAATGAGCTGACCACCGTTGTGTAGCCATACGTCCAAGGCGGTGCGCTGCTCGCTGGTGAGCTGGCTGGTGTCGGCGTCGTTAAAAATGAGCACATCGAGCGCGTTCCAGGCAACGGCCGTTTCTGGCAAATCTTCCAGAGTTAAAAAAGCGACCGAAGCATTCGACCGGCTGCCGGGGATACGCTCCAAAAAGGTGAATTCGGCCGCATCGGGGCTGACTACAGCGTAGAGCAGATGGGAGCTGTCGGTAATGCGGCTGAGGGTGCCGCTGTTGGCCTCGGCGACAAGCGTGCCATCATTTTGCCGCAGTGCCAGGTCAATATTGCTGGCTCCGTTATCTAGCTTTATGTAAAGCGTGACGCGTTTGTTAGACTGGGTGGGTAGGCTGATGGGTGAGCGAAATGTGGATGGGGCCGAGCCAGCGCCGCGAGGCACTTTAATTTCCACATATCCTTCCACAGCGGGTCCTGTGTTGGCGGCCGTTACCACCACTGGCACCCAATACTCCCCTTTGTAAATGCTGTCAAAGCCCACCGCCACATCGAGGGTAATGCCGTTGTCATTGTCATCCTGGGCGTAAATGGGCGAAACAACAAGCCCCAGTATAGGGAGAAGCAAGCTAAGGAAGAGAAGGATTCGGATTTTAGGGGTGTTTGTCTTGGCCATGGTTTGTATACGTTTTATCGCTGCCATTTGTTCCATGTGGTTGATTATACCGAATGGAGCAGTTGTTCACACGACGGTTGCCGTATGATTGGCAATTGAGTAATTAGTAATTGAGGAATTGTGGCTTGGCTTCAATTACTCAATTACCATCTGCCTTTCAGGATAGAATCTCAATTTCATAATCGGCGATTGGCACATCCGGGCGGTGGCTTTCTAACCAGGTGACTGCTTTTTGCAATTGGCTGTGCAGATGGGCAGCATCGTTGCCCACCGTGACCAAACCGATAACTGCCGTTCCCCACACGTCTTGCTGGTCCACTTCGGCCACGGCTACATTAAACTTTTGCGGCAGTCGGTTTAGAATTGATTTGACAATGCTGCGCTTCTCTTTGAGTGAGAAAACGGCTTCTAATTCCAGGGTAATCAGACAACTGGCTATAATCATGGGCGTATTGTGAAGAAAGGGGTGGCGCAAGTCAAGCACGCAGGTGATTTTGCCAGGGCTGAGGATTTTTATCCAAAAGTACTGGGTCAAGAGCGCAACCAAAACGGCCGTTCCGACGTTTTTGTAGTGACGCAGCCTGAAAAAATGGCGTCTTAGAGATGTAAAATACGCAAAATTTGCCGAAAACCGCACTTTTGCAGGAGTAAACAACCGAATGCTAAGAAAATTAGCTTATCTTTTTTTAATCATTTTTTTCATCGTGGGCGCGATTGCTGCCTACACCTTTATTGTCACTATCAACAAAGCGCAAACGGCCGCTCAACCCATCGGTGAATTTGTGCAGCAGTTGATGATTCCGGCCACGCCGGTGATCTTGCCCAGCGCCTCCACCATCGTGCACGAAATCAATGACCTGGCTCGTCTGGAGACAGCTTCCGTGGAATTGGAGAAGATCGTTACCGCTGAGCGTAACAATGATTATCTGTGGGGCGCGATGGGCGAAACCTTAATTTTTGTGGCCAACGGCAAAGTGGTGGCGGGGGTAGACCTGGCTGATATGACCCCTGCGGATATCCAGGTGGTGGACCCCACGACGGTTATGGTACACATTCCTGAAGCTGAACTATTTGATGATTTGCCCGCTCTGGACAATGACAAATCTTACGTGGCTGACCGGGACACGGGCTTGCTTACGCGAGCGGACCCTGAGTTGGAAACGGAAGTGCGTCGTCTGGCCGAAGACGTGCTGATTGAAGAGGCAATGAATAGCGGGGTGATGGAGCAGGCCAACTACAATGCCCAACAATTTATGCTGACGTTTATGCAGGGATTGGGCTTTGAAACGGTTATCTTTACCAATGAGACACCACCAACGGTTGAACCTTACGTGCAAGAAGTGCCCAAGGGGTATGTGTTGACCACGCCTACGCCTGTTCCGTAAGAAGGGTAAGCGGTGAACGGTAATCGGTAGTAAGAACCGATTACCGATTACCGTTCACGGATGACGATTTACCGACTACTCTTTTGGCGGTGAGTCGTAGTCCAGCACATCTTTGCCCGCTTCAGTGGAGAGGATGTCCAGCGCGGCGGAAGCGCCTTCGCCGGCGGAGATGATGGCCTGGCTGCGGTTCATTTTGGTGCTGCGGCCGACTGCGTAGAGATTGGCAACGGCCGTTCGCCCATTCCGATCCACTTCCACACTCCGTCCCTCTTTGGTTAAACCCAAACTTTGGTTCAGCTTCACCCCTTTACCCTCGGCCAACACGACGTATTGGGCGCTGTGGATAGCGCCGTCCTCGGTGGTGACGGTGAAGCCGTCATCTGTTTTGGCCACTTCAGTGACCAGCGCATTTTCTAGCTTGGCACCAAAATCAGTGACCTGTTTGCGGGCAATTTCCTGGAAATCGCTGCCCAAAATTTTGGGGATGCCCAGGTAATTGTGTAGTTCTGCATAGTGCATGGCGGTTTTGTCTTGCCCAAAGACGGTCGTATCAATCCCCTTCTTGGCTAAAAACAAGGCACAGCTTAACCCAGCGGGGCCATCGCCCACAATAATTGCGTTTGTCATGGTTGCCTCCAATTTAAATGTTTAAATGAGTAAAATAGCTTTTTTATGATACCGCAGTTGGCTAATGTTGACTGCCGTCCGCTTTGGCGTATTTAAGGATTACTCATGGTTTTCCCTGAAAAAGTTCCTGGTTTGCGATTGCTGCTTGGCGTGTGGCTGGTTTATACGGCCGTCTGGATCAGCCTCGAAGGGTCGTTGATGCAGGTAGTGATCATGGGCACGGCAACGGCCGTTTTGCTGTTGGGGCATGGTTGGCAGCGCTGGCTAGGTGGCAAGACGGTAGGGCGCGGAGTTGCGGTGTTGGTAACGGCCGTTTCTAGTGCCTTGCTCGGTGCGGGCAGCAGCTTGCTCACCTTTGTCTTCATGGCGGTTAAAACCGGCCTGCATGCCCACGGCCCCGAATTCACCCAGGCGGAGATTGCCTGGGTGTGGGGCGTGCTGCCGTTGTGGACGGCCGTTTGCTTGCTGGTAGGTCTGGGATTGGGCCTGATTTGGGCGGGGAGTGACTGATTTTCTGACGCAAAGAGCGCAAAGATAGGAAAGAGGCAAAGGAGTTTTCCTTTGTTTTTCTTTTTTCCTTTGCGCCTTTGCGTTAAATTTCTATCCCTTCAACCGATTTTCTACATTCTTCAACGCCTCTTCCAACTGCGCCTGACGCAGGCTGTTGGTCACGTCGCCACGGGTGCGCTCCAGGACGGCACGCACGGTGTCAGTGCGGCGGCGTAGCCCGCCGGTGATGCTGTCGTTGAAGTCAAAGGTGACGAGCTGGCTGTAAATCTGGTCCATCACGTCCAGCAGCCGTTCGGCCTCGTCGCTGTGGCCGTGGCGGATGATGTCCAGAATGCGGCGGCGCAGCTCGGTGGCGGCTTCGGCCAGGCCGTTGAGCCAGGTGTTGCCTTCAGTGCCCAGCTCTTCTGGCGTGGGCAGGGGCAGGTCGCGCACCAGGGCGTAGGTGAGATTGGCCTCGACAAACTCCTTCACAGCATCTTGCGTGTAGCCTGCATGGTACAAATTCGGATAGTCACGCACGCCGTCAACCATCACCTGGGTGGCCTTCTTGGCCTCGGCAATGAGTGTTTCGGCCGCTTCCCACTCCTCACGGTGAATGGCGCGAATGGATCGGGCGCACAGGCTGATAAGCTCGCGGGAGCGTTGGTAGGCGTGGTCGCGGGCGGTGTTGACTTGTTCAAATTCGGCACGAATCTGGTCGGCGGTTGTATCGAGTTGATCCACAAGAGTCTCCTTGGTGGCTGGTGGTTGGTTACTCGTTTTCGTGCAGAGAATGCACGATTATCGTTTTCTTAGGTGGTGCCAGTATAGGTTGGGATGGGTAATTTTTCAACGAGATTGGCGGTTTTGCGCCGCGGCAATAAAGCCGAGCAAGGCGGCCGTGCCAGAAGTGGCTCCGGTCTGCAAAATATTTTGCAGTGGAGGTTGCCATTTTGCCTTGGCAAGCAGTGCTTTAACGAGTTCATGCCAGGTGTTGTGCGCTTCGCCACGGCCAGCGGTTTGCAGCCAGGCGGCTGAGAGTTGGGTGGTGCGCGGCACGGCCGTTTCCACCACAATTTTCGCCAAGTCCATCACCTGTTCCCTGGGTCGCGTCGCCCACAGGCCAAACAAAAAGCCCAGCAAAAAATCATCCCCGGCTGGGGTGAAGCCAGGACCGAGGCCAGCCAGTTTGGTAACGGCCGTTCGCCATTCATCTGAGTTTGCTGCAAAAAGGACGGTTTGCATCCCGGTCATGGCCGCCTGAAATTGTGCGTTAAAGTTTGCTGGACCAAGGCTGCCGAGGGTGCTGAGATGGGCGTGAACGGCCGTTTCCATTTCCGGTAAAACATCCTGCCAAACATCCTGACGTTTACGAAGCTGCTGCCAATCAGGGACGGGTTGCCACAGCTTCGCCTGACGATACTCAATTTCCAGTGGGCCGATGGTGAGGCCGGTGGCGGTTCTGCTGATGTGAGCGTGGGGGGTGATGAGGTGGGGAAACGGCCGTTCCCCTTCAACCACCAGCGAAAATGGGCCAGATTGAATTTGTGCCTGCACCACAGAAATAATCTCGCCCTCAGCATCGACTAAGTTAATGACCCGGTCGAACAGATGCAGCAGGGTAACCTCTGCGGGTTTTTGCAGCCATTGCTGCACGCGCGGCGTAAAATTTTGGGCAGTGACTTTCACATTTTCCATCGTGTCGTAATTGTAGCGGAGAATTTGACCGATTCGGCAAAACAGGCATCAGCTACTAAAATCTGGCCAGTATGATTGTTTATGATCAAATTTTGACCTTGCTGCAAAACGAAAATGTGCCTTTTGAACTGCATGAACATGTGCCAGTGCGTACCGTGGCCGAGGTTGAGGAAAAACTACCGTTTCTGCTAGATAAAATGTTGAAGACCGTGGCTTTTCGGGTGAAAGACGGCCGTTTTGTTTTAGCGGGTCTGCGCGGACACGATCGTATCGATTACCGCCAGTTGGCCGTGTACTGCGGCGTCAACCGGCGCGCCATCGCCAGCATGGCCCCCGATGCGGTGGAGGCGGAGCTGGGGTTTGAGGTCGGCGGCGTAGGGCCATTTGCCCTTCAGCCAGAGGTGACTGTGCTGCTGGATGAGCAGTTGGCCGAGATGGGCACCGTCTACTGCGGCAGCGGTCGCAACACCGCCACGCTGGCCATCGACATCGACGATTTGCTGCGCGTTTGCGGCGGCGAAATGGTGAGTCTGGCGCGGGGCTGATTAGTGTGTATATAACGTTGGTAGGGGCAGGTCTCAGACCTGCCCCTACAGGAGAGTTTTGTGTGCGAAGAAGTTTAACCATCTCCATGCCTGCCTTTAACGAGGCCGAAAATATCCCCGGAATGGTGGGCGATGTGCTGCGCGTGCTGCCCAATTTGGCCGATGATTTTGAGATTATTGTGGTCGATGATGGCAGTCGGGACGATACGGCCGTTGTTACCCAACAACTTGCCGCCCAACATCCCCAACTGCGGTTGGTGCAGCATGAAGTGAACAAGGGGTACGGAACGGCCGTACTCACCGGACTCACCCACGCCAGCAAAGAACTCGTCTTTTTCACCGATGCGGACCGCCAATTTGATTTGTCCGAGATTGAAAAGCTGCTGGCCAAAATCGAAACGGCCGATCTTGTCGTCGGTTACCGCGCCCCGCGCCGCGATCCGTTCATGCGGCGGCTTAATGGCAAAGGGTGGAGCTGGCTGGTGACGCTGCTCTTCGGTTACACGGCCCGCGATATCGACTGCGCCTTCAAGCTGATGCGCCGCACTGTTATCGAGCAGCTGCAGGATGAAATCACCTCCGGCGGCGCCACCTTCAGCGCTGAATTTTTGGTACGGGCCAAGCGTGCGGGCTTCAAAATTGCCGAAGTCCCGATTGTGGGGCATCGTCCGCGCGTGGCCGGCAATCCCACTGGCGCGAAACTCAGCGTCATTTTGCGAGCGTTCAGAGAATTGGTGCAGGTTCGGTTGGCGCTGCGGCGGGAGGCCAAACTTGTACGGCCTAAAGTGAAAAGAGAGAGGGGAACGGCCGTTTAGCTGTAGCAGAAGCATTTTTTCGTTTGTTAACGATGTTAAAGGCGAGTTTAGCATTGGAGGGATATCATGGCTTTTAAGCAGATGTTGTTTGGCTTGCTGTTCGGAAGCTTGATTTTGTTGGGTCTTGTTACGGCCAGCTGGCAACGGCCGCTTTTTGCCAAAGAAATGGGGGCTGCTGATCCGCTGCTCTATTTGCCACTGATTTCTAACCCCATAGATTACCGTGTTGAGCTGTATCCAAGTGCCCAGAACATAGAAGAATACCGGTTGTTTTGTGGCAAACAGCATTTTCTCTCGGTGATAACACAAAATGGGACGTTTAATTTACGGCCTCATCCAGGCGAAGATATTAACGGCTGGGGTTCATCGCTTTACTTGCAGCCATTTTTCCCTAATGCCAGCTTGAAGCACACAACTGCACCTACAATTACAGTAACGGGCAATAATATTCAGATTCAGGCCGAAGGTTTTGTTTCGCTCAATGCTGATGAGACCTATGGCAGTTGGCTGGTTTCTCTTGCTTTAAGCTGTCAGCCATACAATAAGCAGGTTTCCGGGAGTGGAATTTATCAGATTTCATTAGACGGCTTGATGGCTCCCCACGGCGACCTGAATTTGTACCGCATCGCTAGCAACTACCTGATTGATGTGCCGCTGCTATCTGGTGGCAATGGGAATACAGGCGATATGGCAACTGTGTGGTACGCCTATGATGGTAGCGCCAACCATCAATGGACACCGACGCTCATCAACAATGCACATTTTCCTAATGATGAAGCCGATCAGCTTATGGTAGAAGTTGAAGGCGCATGTAACGAGGTCGATACGGCCGCTCAAGGGTATGCCCCTATTGTCGCAGCCGCCAAACCTAGTCTTAAACTCACGCTTACTTCCCAAAATCCTGACGCCGGGGTTCGCTTCGGTGCTTTTTACGACACGAGTAAAAGTCAGGATTTCTGGGAAGATAATGTGGGGATTACCCCATTAGTCAATGTGAATTCACCCAATACCGATTTTGCTTTCAATGTTGAATTTATGTCAACTTCTGTGATAAGCGACGGGCAAATTCCATGTTGGGGACCCTAGAATGTATGGTGAATTTTACGCCTCTGGCGGTTCATATTCAGCCACAATTGCCAGCACCTGCGCTACCTCTTCGGCCGACATCGGACCAAACTGCAAGGCACTGGCGTTTTCTTCCACCTGTTTGGCATTTTTGAAGCCAGGAATCGGCACCATCCGCTCATCCAGCCCCCAAATGTAGCAAATCGCTCCTTGAGCCATTGTGCGTCCACCTGTGGTGAAAACGCCACGCAGGGCTTCAACCGCACCAAGGCGACGCATAATATCCGCACCGGCAAAGTTCATCTGTGAGCGTATGTCATCGGTGGGGAAGGTGCTGCTGGGGGTGAATTTTCCAGTGAGTATGCCTCTGCTTAGCGGGTCTTTGTTCAGGCCAGCCAGGTTAAACTCTTGGCACAGCTGGCGCATTGCGGGATTGTCGTAGACGGCATTGAGGCGGAACTGGATGGCGGTGCAGTGCGCGCCGTCGGCAAAGACGCGGGCGCGATCCACCAGATCGGTGCTCCAGCCATACCAGCGAATTTTGCCCTCCTGCACCAGTGTTTCCAGCTCGTCGCGCAATTTTAGCGCCAGTTCGGGATCGTATTGCGCTTCGTGAAGTTGGTAAATGTCGATGTAATCGGTTTGCAGGCGGCGCAAGCTGTTTTCCACATCCTGGCGCACATTTTTGAGGATTTGGTCGTTGTCGCCGTAGACAATTTTGGTGGCCTCGTTGATGACGTGGCCAAACTTGGTAGCGATGACTACCTTGTCCCGGCGGCCAGCCAGCCCCTTGCCAACCACCACCTCGCTGTGGCCTGCGCCATAGTCGGCGGCCGTATCGAAGAGTGTAATGCCCAGGTCAACGGCCGTTTGAATCGCCCGAATCGACTCGGCATCATCCATTTTGCCCCAGCCCGCCCCAAAAGGGTCGCCATCTTTGGGTTTCATCTGATACGGGCTACCGATGGCCCAGCAGCCCATGCCTAGTGCGCTAACTTCCAAATCACTTTTACCCAGTTTTCGTGTAAACATAGGTTTTCCTTTGAAAATGTAGGCCGGATTGCCAATCCGACCTACGGTTTTCTTTGGGTAGATTGCCAGTATAAAAAATTATCGGCAGGTTGGATGACACCCAGAAGGGTGCATGGCGGGGTGAGTTGGGTCTCAATCGGCGTTAAACAACGAGTCCATGCCGCGCATCGCTAATTGTTGGAACATCTCGTTGATGGTTTCGGGCGGATACGGCCGTTTCTCTTTCAGCCACCACACCATTACCGACAACATTCCTCCTGCCAAAAAATTGGTGATGACGGGCAAAGGAATGGGCAAATTTTCATCCTCGCCGAACATTTCTTGCAGGTGGTTTTGAATATCCATCATCATGTGCTGGCGGCCTGTTTCGATCATCACTTCGGCGCCGCCACCCTCAAACATCGCCTGGTGAAATTCATACGCTTCATTGGCGTGAAGAAAAAATTCGAAGCTGTGCAAGATATGGGGTGATTCTTTGCTGGCTGTGGGTTCGGCTTCATGTTGTGGCGCATCCCAATGGGCCGTGTAGTTGGCAAAGTTGCTGGCCAGCAAATCCTCCTTGTCCTGAAAATGGGCGTAGAAGGTGGAGCGCCCCACATTGGCTCGGTCGATGATGTCTTGCACCGTGATTTTGTCGTATCGCTTCTCCAAAATAAGGCTTACCAACGCTTCTTGAATGAGCTTGCGCGTGCGTTCGACCCGCCGGTCCGTTTTCTTGGTCATTGGTCACTTTCCGTACAGTTTTGCCATTTTGTTCGATACTGAATGGTTGCGGTGGATTGTTTGTTGACGGCCGTTTCCCCACCCTCTACACTCAAAAATATCGAACAATTTGTTCGGTAAAAAACAAATTATACAGGAAAGAGTACGGAAATGAACCTTATTCAAAAAATTCACGGAAATGATGAGCATACCCACGATGGCCAGCCACACACGCACCAGGCCCCGTTTTGGGTGCGCTATTACGACACGATTGTGGGCGTGGTCACCTTGGGGCGCACGCGCAAAGTGCACCAAAGCACGATTCAGTTGGCCAGGCTTCAATCGGGAGAAGCCATTTTGGATATCGGTTGCGGCACGGGCAAGCTAATTTTTGCGGCGGAAAAGGTGGTGGGATCGGCAGGAACGGCCGTTGGCCTGGACGTTGAGCCGGGCATGATCGAGCAAGCCAAAGCCAACGCCGCCAAAGCCCACAGTCACGCTACGTTCGGCGTTGCTTCCATAACCGAGATTCCCTATCCAGACAACAGCTTCGACGTGGTGACCAGCTCGCTGGTGTACCACCATCTAAACCAGGAGCAGAAGGTGGCAGGTTTGCAAGAAGTGGCGCGTGTGTTGAAGCCAAACGGCCGTTTCCTCATCGTTGATCTCAATCCTACGCGGCGCGGCTTGGCAGTGCGCTTGCCGGGCCATAGTCGGTTGGCGCAAGAGGATTATGTTAGCCGCGAGGTAGTTGCGCAGCTGGCAGCGGCGGATTTTGCCAACATCACCGCCGGGGCACATCCCTTCAACCAGCTTTCCTATGCGCTGGGGGTAATAAATGCTTAGACTCATCGCCAAACTACACGGAATTGGCGTTGAAGAAACGCCGGACTACGGACTGGATGTTCCGAAATTGGCGAAGGGAACGGCCGTCTTCGGTGTCCTCTCCAGCGCGGTTGTGATTGCCCACGTGGTCGGCTTCATTTCCACTGGCATGTTCCTCACCCTGCGTAGCCTCACCGATTTGCCGCTGGGCGAACTGATCATGCTTACTGCTTTGAGCGTGTTGGCGATTTTGGCCTTTCTCGTTTCTGGCTTCATATTCTGGTCGAGCAAGCGGGGTAAATTCCACATGCGGGATCGGGTGATTGCCGGGCTAAATTTGCGCGGCGACGAGCAGGTGCTGGACGTGGGCTGCGGCAACGGCCTGCTGCTCATCGGTGCGGCGCAAAAATTAACCACGGGAACGGCCGTTGGCGTAGACATCTGGAATGAAAATCTGGAATCGCACAACAGCCAGGACGCCGTGCTGCAAAACGCTCGGTTGGCTGGTGTGGCGAACCACGTAGAAGTTCACAATGCCGATGCGCGGGAGCTGCCTTTTGAAGATGCCAGTTTCGACGTGGTCACCAGCAGCCTGATGCTCCATCATCTGAACCAGGCAGACCAAGAAACGGCCGTGCAGCAGATGCTGCGCGTGCTCAAATCGGGCGGCAAACTGGTCATTGTGGAAGTCGCTTTTGCTGCCCGGTTACAGAAATTAGTGGGGGAGTTGGGCGGAACGGCCGTTCAGCGCGTGCCCCTTGGCTTGCCGGTTTACAAGCAAATTGTCGCCACCAAATAAAACAGTATGAACCCTCAAACACATTTACACGATCACCCACATGACCATCAGTCTTATGACCACAGCCATGCCACTGGCCTGCGTGGCTGGTTTGCCAATCTGCTTAACCCGCACAGCCATGATCACAGCGATTTGGCCGCCGATAGCGCCTTTGCCGAAAATGAACTCGGCATCCGCACCGTCTGGATTGCCCTGGCGATTTTACTCTTCACCTCGCTGCTGCAACTGGCGATTGTGGCCCTGAGCGGCAGTGTGGCTCTGCTGGCTGACACCGCGCACAACATTGGCGACGGCCTCAACTCCATTCCGCTGCTCATCGCTTTTTATCTGGCCCGCCGCCTGCCCACGCGACGCTTTACCTTTGGTTACGGCCGTTCCGAAGACATTGCTGGTATTTTTATCGTGCTCTCCATTTTAGTGAGCGCCGGGATTATCTTTTGGGAATCGTTTCAGCGCCTGCTGAACCCAGCGCCGCTGGAAAACATCGGCTGGGTGGCAGCGGCGGCCATCATCGGTTTTGTGGGCAATGAGTTGGTCGCCTGGCTGCAAATTCGCGTGGGCAACCGCATTGGCTCCGCTGCGCTCATCGCCGATGGCCTGCACGCCCGCACCGACGGCCTCACTTCGCTGGCCGTTTTGCTGGCGGCGGGCGGTGCCTGGCTCAATGTGCCGCTGCTCGATCCGATTATTGGTTTGGGGATTGGCGTGGTGATTTTGCTGATTACCTGGGATGCTACCAAACGCATTTGGGTGCGGTTAATGGATGGCGTAGAGCCGGAGTTGGTGGGGGTGGTGGAAACGGCCGTTATGCAAAATCCTCAGGTGCAGGAAATCAAGCAATTGCGCCTGCGCTGGTTGGGTCACCAACTCCAGGGCGACTTGCGGCTCCAACTCAAACCCGGTGCCGATAGTGACGCCGTCAAAGCGGACATTCGCCACGTGCTCAGCCATGACCTGCCCAAGCTACAAGATTTGATTATCGAAATCAGTTTGTGATTTTTATATCGGTAATTCTCTTATACGGACTTTTTGATCGTTGATGATGACGAGTGCACCTTTTTGTAAAGGTTGCTCGATTTCTGGCCAAGAGGTCAAGATTTTCTCAAAAAGGTTCGTTGGTTCTGTGTTTCGCAATCGAAGAATGATTATTGAGGGGGAACTAGCACCTGAAAAAGCTAACAAATCTCCAAAGTCCAGATCATGGGTAATGATCGCTTCGTTATTTGCCTGTGCTACATTGATGATTTCAGAGTCGTTGGCTTGAAACATGCCCACGTCGCCGACATGCCGCGCCTTATGACCTACTTTCTCAAGGCGTTGTCCCAGTGAGCGCGGAACATTCATGTCCAGCAAAAATTTCACTACGCACCTTCTGGCAGGGAGACAACTCTTTCTTCCATCGACAGCGCCGCGTAACCCAGCGCTTGATAAATATCTTCGACCTCAAGTTCGGGCCATTCTGTCAGGATTTCTTCTACGCTCATGCCAGAGCTAAGGTAGCTCAAGATCGAGGCAACAGGCATTCTCATACCACGAATACAAGGTTTGCCAAAGCATTTGTTTGGGTCGAGTGTAATTCGGTCAAATTGATAATGTTTCAGTTCCATATCAGTCACCTCTGGCTACATTCTAGCGGAAGGTTTTGTTTTTGGGAACGGCCGTTTACCCAAACCCCCGCGCCTGCCACGCCTGGTAAATGAGGATGGACCCCGCCACGGCCGCATTGAGCGACTCCACGTGCCCTTTCTGCGGCAGCATCAGGCGGATGTCGCAGCTTTCGCGCACCAGGCGGCGCATGCCCTGCCCTTCATGCCCCACCACAATGCCCAGCGGCATGTTCAAATCAACCTGCTGGAGCGATTGGGCATCATCGGCCAAATCCATGCCTACAATCCAGACATTGTTTTGTTGCAGTTGGCGAATGGTTTGCACCAGATTGGTCACCTGGGCCACCAGTAAATGTTCGGCGGCACCGGCGGAATATTGCACGACGGCGGGGGTGATTTCCGGGGCGCGGCGGTCCTGCACGATGACACCATGCACGCCGCAAATTTCGGCCGTACGCAGCAGGCTGCCGATGTTTTGCGGTCCGTGCAGCAAATCCAGCAGCAGCAAAAAGGGCTTTTCGCCACGCCGTTCGGCCAATCCCAAAATCTCATCCACTTCGCTGTAGACGTACTGCCCCACCTCCAGCGCCATGCCCTGGTGGCTGTGGTCTTTGGCGATACGGCCGATTTTCTGTTTATCGGCCGTTTGGATGCGCACGCCCCGCTGCTGCGCCGCCTCGCGCACGGGCTGGGCCTGCTTCTTGTCTAGACCATCTTGCAGCCACAGGGTGAAAATCTCCCGGCGGCTGCCACGCAGGGCTTCTAAAACAGTGTTGCGGCGGATGAGGATTTCTTTCATGGGAGATTAGAGATTGGAGATTAGAGACTGGAAAAATCTCCAATCTCTAATCTCCAGTCTCTTTTGTTAGCCTAATTTCCAAATGGTGCCGTCGGCCCGATCTTCCAAAACCACGCCAAGGTCGCGCAGCTGATTGCGGATTTTGTCGCCAGTGGCCCAATCTTTGTTGGCGCGGGCCTGAGCGCGCAGCTCAATCAGCAGGCGGATGAGTCCGGCTTCCCGCTCGGCGTCGCTATCCTGCTCGGCTTCGTCGGGGATGATGCCCAGGACGATGCCGCCCAGTTCGCGGTACAGGCCATCCAACGCGGCCAGCGATTCCTGTGACTGCGGCCCTTGCTCGTTGAGCAGGCTGTTCACCTGGCGGGTGTAATCTTGCAGGATGGCCAGCGCGGCGGGCGCGTTAAAGTCGTCGTTCATCTTTTCGATGAAGGCGGCTTTGGTTTTGTCTACTAGTTCTTGCACGGCGGGGGCAATTGAACCCGAAACGGCCGTTCGCATTTGCTCCCGCACCAATGTCACCGCGCCCCACAAACGCTGCCAGCCCTTGGTTGCTGCTTCCACGGCCTCATCAGAAAAGTCGATGGGGTTGCTGTAGTGGCTGGACAAAATGAAAGCGCGAATCGCTTCGGGCCGCCAGCGGGCCAGCGCGTCTTTGATGGTCAGCGTGTTGCCCAGGCTCTTGCTCATCTTCACGCCGTCCAGCGTGAGCGAGCCAGTGAGCATCCAGGTGCGGGCAAAGGTCTGGTCGTGAGCGGCTTCGCTTTGGGCGATTTCACACTCGTTGTGCGGGAAAATGTTGTCAATGCCGCCGCCGTGAATGTCGAACGTCGGACCAAGATATTTGTTGGCCATCGCCGAGCATTCCACGTGCCAGCCGGGGAAGCCGTCGCCCCACGGGCTGGGCCAGCGCAAAATGTGCTCCGGCTCTGCTTTTTTCCACAAGGCAAAGTCGGCCGGGTGTTTCTTTTCGCTGCGGACCGCTTCACGTGCGCCTTCTTCCTGTTCTTCGACGATACGGCCGCTTAATTTGCCATACTCTGGGTAGGACAGCACATCAAAATAAACGGAGCCATCCACCTCGTAGGCGTGGCCTTTGTCGATGAGCTCTTGCACCATGGCGATTTGCTCGGGGATGTGGCCGCTGGCCCGTGGGCTGATGTCGGGACGCTGCACGCCGAGGGCGTCCATGTCGTCGAAGTAGCCTTTCATGTAGGTTTCCACGACCTGCATGGGGAGCGCCGACATTTGCTCCGCTTTGCGCAGGATGCGGTCTTCGCCGGTGGCCAGCATGTGGCCCACGTCGGTGATGTTTTGCACGTAGAGCACTTTGTAACCGCTGTAGCGCAGGTAGCGCACAATCACGTCGAAGCCGACGTAGGTTTTGGCGTGGCCAATGTGCGAATTGTCGTACACGGTAGGCCCGCAGACGTACATGTTGACACGGCCGTCTTGCAGCGGCACAAATTGTTCTTTCTCACGGTTGAGTACATTGTAAATTTTCAGTGACATACGAACTCCAGAGTTAGCCACAGAGGGCACAGAAGAAAAAGAGAGATTTTTATCAAAGATTGCGCAGATTAAAAGGATAAAAACATCTGGTAAATCTGCGTAATTTTTGATTGATTATGTTGTAAAGAACCTAATCCAATAAGAAGTAGGAAATCTCTAAAACCTCTGTGCCCTCTGTGGCAAAAATTTTTTCACAATCGTAGCGCATTGGCGATGCGTTGCAAAGTGCGGTTTTTGCCCAGGATGGCCATGATTTCGGCCAGGGGCGGGCCGCCGGTTTGTCCAGTAAGGGCGGCGCGGATGGGATGAAATACGGCCGTTGGCTTCCATCCTTCACTTTCCTTAAAACTGTTGCGCAAGCCTTGTAAAATCGTTTGCGCGGTGGCTTCATCGAGAATCACCACGTGGGCCAGTTCCGCTACCAGCCGGGTGAGCACGGGATGGGCCGATTCGCTGTGCAGCGCTTCCGCTGCGCCGGGAGCCAATTCAAAATTGTCGGCAAAGGCCCATTCGGCGGCGTCTACGGCATCTTCCAATTTGTTGAGGCCGTCGCGGAGTACGGCCGTTAAGCGCACCAACCATTCGCCCTGAATCGGCAGCTCATCGTACACTTCTTCGAGGAACGGCCGTATCAACTCGGCCAATTTCTCATTGCTGTAACGCTGCATGTACTGCCGGTTCATCCAGTTGAGTTTGTCCCAATCGAAGATGGACGGGCTGGCAGAGAGCCGTTCCAGCCGAAACTGCTGGCGCACGGTCCACTTGTCCACAACTTCCTGGCCGTCATCGGGCGTCCAACCGAGCAGCAGCAGGTAGTTGAACAACGCCGCTGGCAAGTAGCCCGCCGCTTGAAAGTCCGAGATGAGATAGCCTCCTTCGGGATCGCGCTTTTTTAGCTTTTGGCCGCGTCGGTTGAGGATGAGCGGCAGATGCACCCAGACCGGTTCGGCCCAGCCCATCGCTTTGTACAGCTGAATGTGAATCGGTGCAGTGGAGATAAAATCTTCGCCGCGCACCACGTGGGTGATGCCCATGTCGTGGTCGTCGGTCATGGCGGCCAGGTGGTAAAGCGGTTCGCCGCTGCTGCGCACGATGACGGGGTCTTGAAGACGGCCGTTATCAAAGCGAATCTCGCCGCGAATGGCATCGTGCAAAATCGTTTCCCCGGTTTTGGGCATTTTAAGGCGCAGTGGATTGCCGTCTGGGCTGGCGGGGTGCGCCGGATCGTCGCCGTAGTAAGCGTGTCCTTCATCTACCAATTGCTCGACGACGCGCTGGTGAAACGGCCGTCGCTGTGACTGTATGTATGGCCCGTACTCGCCGCCGACGTCTGGCCCTTCATCCCAATCCAGCCCCACCCAGGTGAGAGCGTCAAACAGCAGCCGGGTGGCTTCGGCTGTGTTGCGTTCTACGTCGGTATCTTCAATACGGATAATGAAGTCGCCCTTCAGCGCACGAGACAAGGCCCAACAAAAAACGGCCGTATGCACATTCCCCACATGCACCGGCCCGGTAGGGCTGGGGGCAAAACGAAGTCGAGCTACCATGTTTTTAACCGTTTACGGTTTGGCAAAAATCATGCGGCCAGCCGAGGTTTGCAGCACTTTGGTGACGGTGACGTTGAGGGTGCGGTTGATGAGAGAACGGCCGTCTTCCACCACCACCATCGTGCCATCCTGCAAAAAGCCGACACCCTGATCAGACTCGCGCCCTTCCTGGATGATTTTGACCTTCAGCTCTTCGCCCGGCAGTGAGGTGATTTTTACCGCATTGGCCAGATCGTTGATGTTGAGGACCGTGACACCCTGCAATTCCGCCACGCGGTTGAGGTTGTAATCGTTGGTCATAATGGGGCAGTGCAGATGACGCGCCAGGGCGACTAGCTTGCTGTCGGCGTCCCGCACTTCGCTGACGTCCATGTCGGTAATTTGCGTAGGAATTGGGGCTTCATTTTGCAGCTGGGTCAGCACTTCCAGGCCCAAGCGGCCCCGCCCCCGGCGCAGCGGGTCGGCGCTGTCGGCAATGTGCTGCAACTCAAACAAGATGAAGTTGGGGATGAGCAACGTGGCGCGGATGAACCCGGTTTTGCTGATGTCAGCGATACGGCCGTCAATAATGACGCTGGTGTCCAGCAAAATGAACTGGTCGCCACTCTGACTGTTGCCGCCAGACTCGCCGCTTGCCGCTTGCGACATGCGGAAACCGCTAAAAAAGGTTTGCAAATCATTTTGCCGCGAGACCAAAATAACGACGCTGAGGTAACACAACACGGCCGCAGCTACCAACGGCAAAATTTGGCGGAAGGGCGAACCCAGTAGGGCCAATGGCAAAGAAAGTAGGGCCGCGGCTACCAGACCAATAAACAGCCCGAGCACAATGGCAATGAGGCGCTCGGCGGGCATTTTGGCCAACTGGCTGCTGATACGGCGCAACGGCCGTATGGTAACGTAAGGTGTCAGAATAAGCCCAACCAAAAAGCCAAGTAGGACAAAAACAATGACATACCCTTCGGGACTGACCCGTAAAAGTGAGGCCAGCCACTGACCAAAAAATCCCCCGCCGATACTGGCCGCAATCGCGCCCGTAATACGAAAAATAAATTCAGTGCTCATAAAATAAACCTTTCGCCCGCCGTGCCTGAAAACAAAAAAGATGAACATACCCGATGGTACATTCACCTCATTTTGTCCTGTATGATGCGCTTCGGTTAATGGTCTTTATAAATGGAAAGCGGTTTTCAACGACATAACCGAAAACTTGTCAGTTTATGGCTTGGAACAATTAATCGCCTAATGTTCTAAAAATCAACAAGCATTCCGTGGCAGGTATTCCCTGGTTTGTATCGTACGGAAAGTCAAATGCCAGCTTCTGGCTTATGCTTTTGCGCCAACTTGGTAGAAAGTAATGATGAAGTCTGCGCTTTTACCAAAAGTGCTGATCAATGTTCTTCTAGGCGCATCTGAAAAACGGAACAACAGTCTACAGAAAAATTTTGCGAATAATTGCTGTGCGCCACGGTGCTTGATAGCGATAAATGTTTTGCTGTTTCAAGCCTTTGTTGTGTGAAAGCGCAAAAGAATCGAGAAGATAATCAAATTAACGCTGTCACTTGCATCTACAAACAAAAATAAGGGAATGAAACCATGAAATTTTGTAACAAGGTGCGACGTACTTTTTCTCCAAATTTGTGCGATATTGTTCGTTTGTCGCACCTGAATAGTTACAATTTTCCTTAAAGGATAGTATCACAGCCAATATGATGCGGCAATACTGCCCCGCTGGTTTAGCTGATGTCTAACTGGCTGTTAAGCATAACCAGCCAACGCGTTTAAAGATGAATTTTTCTGGCTAATCCGAGCCAGGGACTACGCTGCGTTTAGCGGCGCAATTGGTTTGGTGAACGTCCGGGTGCCTGCATCCCGCTGCGACGTGTTGGGGGCGTTGGTCGGGATGGAGTGGGCGGGCTTGACGGTGTATGGTTGTGATCACGGCCGTTTTCGCCTTGAGATTGAGCGCGCATGGGTGCCGGATTGGGCCGGAACGGCCGTCCGCCAGTGGGGTTGCGTTGTATGGGCGTAGATGGGGTGGCAGACGGCCGTTTCGCTACCGCCGCACGCTTGCCAGGCCGCTGTAGCAGCGACCCGGCAAACATGTACTCACCCGCCACAGAGATGGCCCCAATAAACAAAATACGTGTCAGCCACACCAGCGTAGCCACAAAAAATGGTACCCAGCGCAGTAGCTGCTCCCGGCTCAATATCTCATTGCCAAAATCATGGCTGAGCAGCGTCAGCGAGATGGCCCACCAGGTCATGATAGCATTCATGGTGGCCCCTAACAGCCAGGCCCCCATGAGGTACCAGACGGCTTTGGGCTCGTCTTTGCCCTGCTCCGGGGTAAACAGCCGCGCCAGTCCGGCAAAATCAATCGCGCAAAAGGCGGTGGCCAAAATGGCGGCCCAGCTGATGCCTATAAAGCGCACGTCGCCCAGCAGGTTGCCCAGCGCGTAACGCGTCGTATCAAAGTTAAACAGTTCAAAAGCCAGCAGCGCCACTACCAAAATGACGCCCATGATGCTTTTTTGCGGTAATTTCAGGCCTAGCAGCAAATTGCTGCCAGTTGTGTTAGGGCGTGGAAGTCCACCCCCGTTTGGTGCGCCCTGTGTTTCCATCATATGTCTCCTGCATCTTTACTCCTAATCTGGGTGATGCTCTTTTTCTATGTGCAGAAACGAATGAAATTCCACACGATCCATCTTTTCTGCCGCTTCCTTAAAACAAAAACTCGAACCCAAGGTTCGCTTGCTCCTACCTCGCCTATTCCCTTGCAACAACAGTTTTGATGTTCCCCAGCTATTTGTGATGAAAGAGGATGTGGCGTCGGCAAGGGTCGCACTCGCCGACGCCACTTTTTTGGGGGGAAGAGGGTATGTGGTGTTGAGAAGAGGGAAGAGGGTTCCGTATGTCTGTGAAGAATATTAGCACGCATGTTCTAAAAAGTCAAATCGAATTTAGAACAAAATTGTTCGGATTTCGTGATTGGCGAGGGTAGAATTAATGGTCAATTGGCAGTGAGCAATGGCGAAGGGTGAACGGTATGAGCAGTGACAATTCGTGGACGCGAAAGATTGAGTTAGGTCTGTATCGGGCAGCCGGGGCATCGGCTCGATTAGGTTATCCGTTGCGTTGGGAAAAGCTGGAGATTGATGACAACCGCTCGGTTTGGGCGTCTTATACGCCAGACTACCAGCCAAATCCACCGCTGACCGGGCCAGAAACGGCCGATCTTTGCATCATCGGTGGTGGCTACACGGGCGTTTCAACAGCCTACCACTTTAGCCAGCGCTTTCCCGAGAAGCGGGTGGTGTTGCTAGAAGCCAAATCGTTGGCCAATGGGGCCAGCGGGCGCAATGGTGGCATGATGCTCAACTGGGTTTACGGCGTTGGACCAATGAGTGACGAAATGACCGCCCGCGTTTACCACGCCACTCACCAAACCATCGACAGCATTGAGCAAATTATCCAAGACCACAACCTGGATGTGAGCTACCGGCGCGATGGCTGTTTTGAGGTGTTTACCGACGAGCAGCGGGCCATCGAGGCGCAAGATGAGGTTGCTCACCTGAACAGCATTGGTGTGCCGGTGCAGTTTTGTGACGCGGCCCAGGTGCGGCAAAAAATCAATTTGAATGGTATCTACGGTGGCTTGTTTGATCCTAGCGAGGGGCAGCTCAACGGCGTGCAGTTTGTGCGTGGGCTGCGTCCGGTTTTAGAGGCGTGGGGGGTGAAGATTTATGAAGGAACGGCCGTTACCAAAATCACAGAAGGCCCCACCATTGAAGTGACCACGGCTAACGGCTCCGTGAAGGCCAAAGCAATTGTGTTGGCCACCAATGGCTACACCGGCAAGCTGGGCTACTTCCGCAAAGCGTTTTTCCCCCTGCATTCCCACGTCTTTGCCACTGATCCCCTGAGCGATGACACCGCGCGGCAGCTTGGTTGGTACGGCACGGCCGGTTTCTCCGATGATCTGAACCGCATCTCCTATGCCACCCGCACCCGCGAGGGGCACATCGTTTTTGGCGGCGGCAGCAACATTTCTTATGCCTACTTGTGGAACAACCGCACCGCCTACCCCGGCACACCAGACAGCGCCAATCCTGCCTTCAACGAAATGCAGCAAACGATGGGGCAATACCTCACGGGCAGTGGCAGCTTACGCCGTGCCTACCGCTGGACGGGCACGCTGGCCATCACCATGCGGCGGAACTGCTTCATGGGCGTGCGCGGCGATTACAACAATGTTTATTACGCGCTGGGCTATAGCGGTCACGGGGTCACGGCGGCTAACATGGCGGGCAAGGTGCTCACGGATATTTATAGCGGCAGCGATGAGCAATGGCGCGGTATGCCCTTCATCGGCGCAGATTATTCGCCCGTGCCCCTAGACCCGTTCCGCTGGATGGGCTACCAGATGATGACTCGTCTCACAGGCCGTTCCCCCCGCGAACCGCATCGGTAGTTGTGAATTTTGAATAGAGAATTGTGAATGGAAAACGGCCGTTACTTTAATCTCTAAATCCTCTGTGCCCTCAGTGGCAAAATTCAATCAGAACCGCTGGTCTGCCGCAGCATTCGCGCCTGTCGTTTGGCTAAAAGGTGGCGGATACGGCCGTGTTTTTCTCGCGTCAATGGGTAAAACCAGGTTACGACAGCGGCACCTAGCAGCAGCGCTGCCCCTACTGGCCCGGTCAGTACGCGAATGACGGTGAGCGTGCTTTCCGTCTGGCTGGCCACAAGTGCCCCTTCCGGTGGGGCCTGGTAGCCAAACCAGCCCAACACTTGCAGCGCCACAAAAATGGCAAACGCGCCGGTCAGCTTGCGCGTAAAATTCTTCACCCCATAGTAAATTCCCTCGTGGCGATGGCCCACCCGCAGCTCGTCCCACTCCATCACATCGGGGAAGATAGCGTCGGGCAAAATGTGCCCCGCCGAGGCGCCAATGCCCGCCAACACAGCGATGATGAGCGTGGCCGTCATGTTGCCTTTGCTCACCCACAGCACGCCAATCTGCACCGCGGCCCAAAACAGCAGTCCAACGATATAGGCATGGCGCTTGCCGTACCGTTTTGAGAGAAAATTCCAGAGGGGGAGGGTGACAACGGCCGTTATCAACAACACGCCTAGCGCCAACGACTCTAGCGCAATTTCCGTACCCAAAATCGTGGTCGTGGCCAGCAAATCGCCATCGGCTACCCAGTAAGTTAAAAAGTAGGGCAGCATCAGAGCAATAAAGTCGAAGGTGAGCCAGTTGAGCATGTAAATCGCCGCCGCAAAGCGAAACGGCACGTTTTCCCAGGCGGTCGAGAGCACCTCGCGAAACGGCAGCGGCACCTCTGGGTCGGTGGGGTCAATTTGCTCCTTCACAAAAAAAGCGATTAACAAAAAGGGTACGATTGTAATTGCGCCAAACATCGCCGAGACGACGAGGTAGCCCTGCTGCTGTGTCGCGCCGGAAGCCATCGTTGACTTCACAATGGTGGGGGCCAGGATAGCGACAATCAGCGACCCCATCAGGTTAAAGAACATACGGAAGCCGGTGACGGCCGTACGTTCGTTGTAGTCGGTAGTTAGCTCCGGCGTCATGCTGAAGTAGGGCACTGAAACCAGACTTTGCAGGGTGTCGGTGAGCATAAAGGCCATCGTTACAATGGCCAGAACAAGAATTTCGCTTTCAAACGGAGGTGCCCACCACAAAATCATGAAACTGAGACCAAAGGGAATGCTAAAGAAGGCCAAAAAGCTGCGTCGCTTGCCAAAGCGATCGTTTTTGATGCGGTCACTCAGTAAACCAACAATAGGGTCATTGATCGCATCCCAAATGATGCCGACCAACGTGCCAACAGAAGCCAGGCGGGGGTCCAGTCCCACCACATCGGTCAGGAAGATGGCGTAAAAGATGAGGCGCAGCGTGTTGAAGCTGGACAGTCCAAAATCGCCCGACCCATAAATAATCTTCATCCAAAGGGGAAGCCGTTCCTCTGCTTTTTCCATGATGACGCTCTTTTCCTTTTTCCAAGCGGTGGGGGTAAGCTATTGTTTCATCTGGGCGAGTTGTGGGCCAAAATGATCAATGGTGTAAGGATAAAACAAAAACGATCCAAAAACGATCCCGGTTGAGACGTTTTTTCGGCAAAAATCTTAGAATTTGCTGTTGATTTTGTCTGGTAGTTGCCGCAAACATGGTTTCTCCTGAAAATAGAGCAATGCCTTTACGGAAACAGTTGCTTGGATTTTTCATTTTGGCCATCGGGCTAGCCGGTTGTGGCGTGTTGGAAGCGCCGGTGCATCCCCCTGTACCGACACCGGTAGCAACGGCCGTTCCCTGGAACGGTGTGGAGCTGTCTCCTGGTGAAGTGGTGCTCGACCCTGTTAGCGACGTGGTGCCAGAAGTGGATCCGCAGATTGCCAATTTGCTGGCCAGCGTTTCGCAGCAGCAGCTGATGGGTTACGTCCAGACCATGCAAAGCTTTGGCAACCGCAATGTTTTTAGCGTGACCGATGACCCTGCTTTTGGCATTGGCGCAACGCGACAATGGTTGGTGGATGAGTTTACGCGGGTGGGTAACGGCCGTTTAGCCGTTGCCACTCAAGAATTCCCCCTCTTTTACAACGGTCTGGCCACCACGCCCTACAACGTTGTGGCCACCTTGCCGGGCGATGCAGGTAGCGATGATCTGATTGTGGTCATGGCCCACTATGACAACCGCGCCCCGGAGCCCACCGACGGCGAAACCTACGCGCCGGGGGCCAACGATAATGGCTCGGGCATTGCCCTGCTGCTGGAATCGGCCCGGCTGTTGAGCGCCTACGAATGGCACCAGACGATTGTCTTTCTGGCGGCCGCGGCCGAGGAGCAGGGCACGTATGGGGCGCGTCACTTTGTGCAGACTGCATTTCTGGATGGCAAAAACATCATCGCCGCCATCAACTATGATGCTGTCGGCGGTCGTCCTGGTATTCCTCAATATGCTCGCCTCTTTGCGCCCAACTTGCGCGAATCGCCTTCTGGGGAGTTGGCACGCTACTACGAATATATCGCCGGGCTGTATGTGCCTGCCTTCCCCGTGCAGGTTATAGATGCTTTGGATCGCGAGGGGCGCTGGGGCGATCACCGCGAGTTTGTTAATGCGGGTATGCCCGGCATCCGCATCATCGAGTCGGTGGAAGACCCAGACATGGTGAACTCCCGCACGGATACCTGGGACCGGATCGATTACAACTATTTGCAGCAAATGGTGCAGATGAATCTTGCCGTGGTGGCCAACATGGCCGGTGCGCCACCCACGCCGCAGACGCCCATCATCCAGGCGCTGGATTCGCCGGGGGACTTTTGGCTGCGCTGGCCGACTGACCCCAATGCGGCCGGGTATGCCATCTCGTTTCGGCCGTTGGTGGCGGGCAGCTTTACCACGTTCCACTTTGTGCGGGCCAACCAGGCGGGCAATGTGGCCCTCACTGGCCTGGACCCTACCGTAACGTACGCGGTGAGCATGACGGCGCTGGATGAAAACGGCCGTTTAGGTGACTTCACCCCCGAAGTAATTATTCCGCCTACTCAATCCGCTGCGCAGGCGCCATAAGCATGTAATAAAGAATGTAATGTTGGCTCTATAGGCTTTTGGGGAGCCGCTATCGGCTGCATTGGCATGAAGAGGTACAGGTAGCCTTGTCCATCTCTAGGACCTTGTAACTAAAACTCGTGAAAATTAGCGTGAGATAGACATTAATTCCTACAATTTTGGGCTTGATATTTTGATGAAAAACCATTATCGTATGCACGAATGTTGGTTATTTACTGACACTAATGGTTTTCAGCAGGTAAATTTTAAAATTTTAGAAAGGCAACCCGATTCAAGTCAGTAAAAAAAGCGAGGCAAAATCATGTTGGTACTGTTGGCATCTGTTTTATTCTACGTTTTCGTCATGGCTCTGGTTCAGAAGCGCCGTCGTCAGCTTCAATTGCAGGCGGCAACTATTGCTAAACAACGCCAACAACGACTTCGCCAACAACAGTACGATCGCTTTTAGTTTATAAACCCATTCGTTTATATCCTTTTTAGAAATGAACAGGCAGGCTACAAAAGTAGCCTGCCTGTTTTTGTTTTTATATTAAAGATTTGAGCTCTAGTTCGCTATTTCTTTTTCTGGCGTCCCAGGTACCACAGCAAAAACAAACCAGCCGCTGCCAGCAGCGCATATCCGGCCCACTTTTGTTCCTGCTGCGCCGGGGCGTTTTCCTGTTCGGTGCGGGCAATCCAGTCGAAGGTTTCTAGCAGGCCGGTTTGCAACGGCCGTGTCGTCCACCCCAGTTCCGTCCGCGCTTTGTCGGAGCGGGCCATGTAGCTAGCCCCCAGGCTGCCCACCGCTTCTTCGCTGAACAGGCTAGGCAGGGGCAAAACCGAGCCTACCGCGCCCGCGACCGGAGCAAATTTGCGCAACGGCCGTCCCGCAATACGCACCGACGGCGGCTTGCGCCCAATCAGATGGGCCCAAAAATCCACCATCTCGTTTAGGGGAATAGCTGGCCCGGCCAGAATGTAGCTCTCGCCCACCTTGCCTTTGTCGGCTGCCAACAGGTGCCCCTGGGCGATGTCGTCTACATGAGCATAAGTCACCGTCAGGTCAGAGCCGGGCAGGACGGGCAGGCCGCGGTAGAACATGCGCATGAGCTGGGCCACGAAGCTGGTGTCACCAGGGCCGTACACTGCGCCGGGCATCACAATCACAATCGGCGCGCCTTTTTCAATGAGGGGCAGGGCGACTTTGTAATGCGCCAACCACTTGGTGCGATCGTACTCGGTGAGGAAGGGGCCTTCTTTGTAATAGGTTTCATCCACCAGCTGCCCTTGCGTGTCGCCGAAGACGGCCACGGTGCTGGTGTAGACAATTTTGGGAATGCCCAGTTCGTGGGCCAGCCGCAGCACGCGGCGTGTGCCGCCGACGTTGATTGCTTCGGCCTGCATCCAATCATCTGCACCTAGCTTGTACCAGGCGGCAATGTGAAACACAACATCGCAGCCTTCCATTGCCGGGCGCAATGAGGCGCTGTCGGTGATGTCACCCATAAAAACGGTGGCGCCCAGCTGGCGCAGCAGGTTGGCGCTTTCTTCAGAACGAGCCAGGGCGTGGACCTCATCGCCCCGGGCCACAAGCTTTTGCACAACGTGTTGACCAATAAACCCAGAACCACCGGTTACAAATGCTTTCATAAATTTTTCCTCTCAAATTGCCGAGTCGATAGGGTGCATTATACCTGAGTGAGTTAAAAATGGCAGTGGGCGTTTCCTTGCATCCCTTCACCACACTGCTATAATCTGCATCCCTTGCTCGGGCGCGTAGCTCAGTTGGTTAGAGCGTTCGGTTCACATCCGAGAGGTCGTTGGTTCGAGTCCAATCGCGCCCACACATGTGTTAATAAACGTAAAAAAGACCCGTACGGGTCTTTTTTTTGTCTTTTAAGGTGGAAGGTGCTTGATGCAGATTCATAAGTTCATGAAGCAGCAGGTGATTTCTGTGCCCGACACGGCCACGGCGCGCGAAGCGGCCGTTTTGTTTGCCACCCATCGCATTGGGACCCTGCCGGTGGTGAACGCGCAGCAAAAGCTGATTGGCATTTTGTACATGCGGGATCTGCTGCGGCTGGTGATGCCCGGCTTTATCGAGTTAATGGAAGATTTTGACTTTGTGCTGGGTGATTTTGGTGATTATGAAGAGCAGGAGCCGTCGCCGGAAGTGGAAGCCCGACCGGTGCGCGAATTGATGGAAACGGCCGTTTCCGTCACCGCCGACAGTGGGTTGTTGCGCGCCTTTGCCCTTATTGTGAACCACAACCTGACCGACCTGCCGGTGGTGGACCAGAACGGCCGTTTAGTGGGCATCGCTTCTCATGTAGACATTGGTGCTGCCTTGCTGGAACGGTGGCATGGTAATATTCCCGCCAGTTAACTTCTACCAACAACAATTCTTTGGAACCCCTATGAGCGCAATTCTAATATCTTCGCTAATTTTTGCCGTGGCCCTGGCCTTTATTTTTACGGAAAAGGTACACCGCACCATCGTCGGCATTGTGGGGGCGGTGGCCATGGTCGGGGCCGGGCTACTGCTGGGCTTTTATAGCGAAGAAGCGGCCGTACAATCCATTGATTTTGAGACGCTGGCGCTGCTGTTTGGGATGATGATTCTGGTGGCGCTGTTGCAGCCCACCGGCTTTTTTCAATACCTGGCGATTATGGCGGGCCGGTGGTCCAAGGGCAGCCCGGTGCGGTTGTTTATCCTGCTGGGTACGCTCACCACCGTGCTGTCCATGTTTTTAGACAACGTTACCACGGTGGTGCTCATCGCCCCGGTGACCATTCTCATTACGGAAATTTTGGGGTTGAGCCCGGTGCCATTTCTTGTTTCGGCGGCGCTGCTGTCTAACACGGGCGGTGTGGCCACATTGGTGGGTGATCCGCCCAACGTATTGATTGGTTCGGCCGTGGGGTTGACCTTCAACGATTTTTTGACCCACTCACTGCCAATTATTGTGGTGGTGTGGCTGGCTTCGCTGGGGCTGTTGGTCCGGCTGTCGCGGACGGAATTGGGGTCAAATCCGGCGGCCGCCAAGCGCATCAAGAACCTGGACCCCACCAAAGCGCTGGAAGACCCTAAAACAGCGCGTAAGATTTTGATTGTGTTGGGAACGGCCGTTATCCTCTTCTTCATCCACCATCTTATGGGCATCAGCCCGGCTTACGTGGCCCTGTTGGCGGCGGCGGCGGCCTTGATGTGGGTCCGGCCCGAAGATTTGACCAAGATTTTTGAGCATGTGGAATGGCCGGTGCTGATCTTCTTTGCTGCGCTGTTTGTGATGGTGGGTGGGGTGGAAGCGTCTGGGGCAATTGACCGCGTGGCGGAACTGTTTGTTGGCCTGGCGCACAACATCAGCCCGCGCCTGTTCGGCGTCTTGATGATTTGGGTGGTGGCGCTGCTTTCGGCCGTGGTGGACAACATTCCCATCACGGTGGCCCTGATTCCAGTGCTGCAAAACCTGAGCACGGCGGGTATCGACGTGACGCCGCTGTGGTGGGCGCTCGCTTTTGGCACCGGGTTAGGCGGCAACGGCACGATCATCGGTTCAACGGCCAATGTGGTGGTGGTTTCCCTGTCCGAAAAGACGCGCCACCCCATTACGGCCGCTTTTTGGCTGAAACGAGGCTTACCCGTCATGCTACTTTCTTGCACCGTGGTAAGCGTCCTCTATGCCATTTTCTTTCCTCTTTTTACCCGCTAAAATCGCCGCTTTGGGCCCGCTGCTGTGCCCCTTGCAGCCCCACCACGCGCGAAACGGGCAGCACAAACAAGACGCCGTTGTGGGCTTTTTCTAAATCTCCCAACACTTCTTCGGTAGCCTGAATCACCTTATCAACCATTTCCTCCCCCTCTACAACGCTGAACAACGTCCGATGACGCTCTTCGCGGTTTTGCAGTAGGCGGCTTAAGCTGGGCATCAGCGGCATGTCATCGCGGATGCTGAGTTTGCGCACCCGACCCAGGCCCGTGCTTTCTAAGATGGTGATGCCGCTCACCCCCTGGGACTCCCATGCTTCCAAAATGGTTGAGCATTGATTCACATCATCCAGAATGAGCATAATCATGTGGTACATACATTCCTCCGGTACAAACTTGTGCTTGTGGGCAATAAATTCAGGATAAGCGGGATTCTTTTCTTGATGGTGCCACTTTCCCGCGGCTGGCAAAAGCGGCGCGCAGCATCGGGGGTGTCACCAACGTGGCGATAATTACCATAAACACGGCAATGGAAAAATGCTCTGGGGTAATCAACGCCATGTCCAGAGCAAACGCGGCTACGATAAGGCCAACTTCGCCGCGTGACACCATGCCAATACCAAGCTGGAACGCTTCGCGATTGGTAAAGCCGCCAATTTTTGCGCCCAGCCCACTGCCGCCAATTTTACTGACAATGGCGATAAGGGTGAAAACGGCCGTAAACCACCAGGC
Source organism: Ardenticatenaceae bacterium (assembly GCA_020634435.1). GTDB lineage: Bacteria > Chloroflexota > Anaerolineae > Promineifilales > Promineifilaceae > Leptofilum. The sequence continues at coordinate 344,543 of JACKBS010000006.1, forward strand.
ACTGCCGCTAATCGCCCGCAAATTGACTTCCAAACCAATGTTCACAAAGAAAATTGGCACAAAAAACGCATAGGCAATTGCGGAAATGCCCTCTTCGATCTCTTCTTTGACCGAGGTGCGGCCCAGAAACAAACCAGCCAGAAACGCCCCGGTAATGGCCGCCATACCGCCGATAACCTCGGCCGCGTAAGCAAACAGCAGAGAGATGACCAGCACAAAGGCCAGCGTGCCCTTGCTGATGGGCAGCTGGTCGATCTTTTGGGCCAGCCAGGGCAGCACCCAAATGCCGATGGCGGTCGCTACGCCGATGTAAAGCACCATGCTCAGCACGGTCAACAAAACCCCTGAGAGCCCTCCGGCGCTGTCGCCAACCAGCACAAAAGCGATGGAGAGAACCAAAATAACCAGGATGTCGTCAAAAACGGCCGCTCCCAACAGCGTTAACCCAACCCGGCTGCGCAGCACGTTTAGCTCCATCAATGTTTGCGCCGAGATGCTCACGCTGGTCGCTGCCAGCGTCAGCCCCAGGAATAATGCCTGCTCTCCATTCGCGTTAAACAAAACGGCCGCACCGTAACCCAATCCCAACGGCAGCAGCACGCCCAAAATGCCCGCCAGCGCCGACGTTTTACCCGCGTTCAGCAAATCGGGGAGATGCAGCTCCAGCCCGGCCAGCAGCATGAGCAAAATCACGCCTATTTCGGCCATGATAGACAGCAGTTCTTCCAGCAAGTCGGGATTGGGGAACAGAATGTGCCAGCTGTGCAGCATGTTGAGCACCGTTGGCCCCAGCAATACACCCGCCAGCAGTTCCCCCAAGACGGATGGTTGGTTAAACCGGGTGCTGATAAAGCCACCCAGCTTGGCAGCAACAATGATGATGATCACTGCCATGATAAATTCTAAAAAATCACTTTCCATCAAAAATCCTTCTGTGCTGGCTAAGGCTGAAGCAAGCTTCTTTGGCGAAACGGTAGGGGAAAAGGTGGGAAAAACAGCAAGCGGGTATGGGTTAAGGCAAAACGTTCAGCTCCCTGAGTGGTTCAGATTAAATTCAATTTGTCCCCTGTTTTTATAATTTATACCGTGACACGCGTCAGGACGTCAAGGGTGACACGGCCGTTTTGCCGCATCAGCCGCACCGTATCGCCATTGTTGATGTGGCCAATGATGTCCGCATCGAACTGGTAGGCGTAGGGGATATTCTCCAGCGAGCAAGCCGGTGCGCTCTGCTGATCAATCTCCGTATTGACGATGGCGACGGGCGCTTTGCCCCGGTAAAACAGCTCCAGCAGCACGTAGGGGGCTACGGTGGAGCCACTGCCCTTGGGGAAGATGGCAATCTTGCCTGCCATGCTCTGCCCGTCGGCGGGGTGGCCTGGTTCTTCAATGACGCCGGTCTCGCGGTTCACAAAACCTAGCAGGGTGATGGGTGTACCGGTGACAAACGCTTCGGCGGTGATGCTGAAGTCGGTTTGCGAGGGCAGGCCGTGGCCGGTGGCGGTGAAGGGTTGGGATGACAGGGTGTGCGATGAGGACATCGCGTGGTTACGGGGTGATGGGGTGACTGATTGGATTTTCTTTTTGGTGGCGGCTTTCTGATTGGCAATTGGCAATTTGCCGGTGGCCAGGGCAATGCAATCAGCCAGGCGCATAACGGCCGTTGGGATGCCATTAAGGCCAGACTTGATGTAATGCTCGGCTTTCATGGAGTTGGTGAGGACGTGATGCACCCAGGTTAGATCGTACGGTACCACTTCGGGACAGGTGTTTTCCAGCAGCAGCGCGCCGCTGCGGGTAATAATTTCGGCAATGCCCGTCTTTTCGGCGATGGCTTTATTGGCGGCGGAGGTGAAAACCCACAAGGGGGGGGCGTCGGGGGCCAGCTGCTTGCCTTTGAGCAAGACGGCCGTTGCCCGCAATTCCCCCAATGATGCCTGGGGACAACCAATGGTGATGAGCGAAACGGCCGTTTTTGGGGCCAACTCCTCGTACCGCTTTTGCAGCTCTGCTTCGCCAAATAGCAGCCGCGCCTGGAACGCTGCCGGGGGGCGTTCGCCCTGCCCGTCGATATACAGCAGCGGGCAGCCGTAGTTGGCGGCCGCGGCCGTTAGCGCCTTCTTTTGCTCGTGGTTTAGTTCTGTGGGCAGTCCTTTGATGGCCGGGATGGGGCCGTTGGGCATTTTCCACTCCGGCTGACGCTGCTTGCCAATCCAGTCGCCCAAAATCGAGAAGTCGGTCGGATCGCCCAGCGGCGTGGTGACCACCACCGCCAGGTTGGGGCGACGATTTTCCTCTAGCATGAGGCCATATTTTGGCGTGTAGCCCGTTAGCGCGGCGGCCAAGGCCGACAGGCCGGATTCCCGATTGGTGATCAGCCCGGTGTAGGAGTTGCCAAAGCAGATGGCGTTCGATTCGGCCCAGGCGGCTTCACCGCTGGTGACCACACCTTCCCATTCGTAGGGGATGCAGGATTGTGTCGGCTGCACGCCCAGCTGCGTGTAGCGGGCCACAATTTCGGCGTTGTGCTCCTTAAAGTTGGGCGCGACAATGCGCATCTCGTCGAATTGAGCCTCATCACAGCCGGCTGAGTTGAGCGTGGTAGGCACGGCTACTTTGGCCAGCGGGTCTTCCGCCAGGCGGGCCAGAAACTGGCGCGACCCCAGCCCGCCAGTCAGTGGCGAGACGCCAGAGAGGTGGGCGCTGGTGATGGGCGTGAGTTCCGTAGCGCCAGCGGCGGCGGCCATATCCAGCAGCAGGCGCATGGCCATCTGGCGGGCCACACCTTGCTGGCCAGCCAGCATCGCTTGCTGATCGTCGTTGAGCTTGATTTCGGTCATGAGCGGTTACTCTCTTTTGTCGCGGGGCGTGGTGGGCAAATAGCCAGTATCGCGCTGGAGCTTATTGCGGTCGGCCACCACCGTGGTTGCTTCTTGGGGATCAGGCGGCCGTTTCCGCTCTTCAAAGTGCAGGTATTCACGCTGGGTGGGATAGGCAAAGTCGATGTCCCAATGCAGCTTGAAGGCGCGTAGGGCAGCTTCCCAAATTTCTTGTTCGCTGTTGCGCCGCTTGCGCGGGTCTACCATGTAGCGCAGGGTAAGAACCACGCCGCTGTCGGCGACGCTGGTGTAGACGGTGGGGGTGACGTTGGAGTAGCTGATGACAAAGCGCTGCCCGGTGCTACGGCCGTATTGCCGCACGGCGTCGCTCACATCGGGGGCCAACTCGTTGATGATGTTGACCAGAATCGCTTTGGCTTTTTCCCAGTCACTCTCAAAAGTGACCATAACCGGGATTTCATTCCAGATAAAGGGGAAGCCCTGGTGCATGTTGGTCAGCACTTCGGAAAAAACTTTGCCGTTGGGAATGTGAATGATGCGCCCGGTGCTTTGCTCGGCGTTGATGCGACGGCCGATTTCCAACATGCTGAACGAAAAGAGGCGGATGTCGATGACGTCACCCATCTGGTCGGCAATTTCGATGCGGTCGCCCACGACAAACGGCCGTCGCCACACAATAAAAATCCAGCCCGCCAGAGCCACAATCAAATCTTGCAGGGCAATGGCGATACCGGCAGACAGCAGCCCCAGGTACGTCACCAGGGTGCCGATGCCTTCCAGCCAGAGTCGCCCTACCAGCAAAATGCCCAACACCACGGAGGCATATTCCACCGTTTTGCGCAGGTTGTAGAGGGTGCGAGCGTTTTCGGCATAGCGGCGGTGGATCAGGCGCAGCACGATCCACCGCACCAGCCACAGCAGCAAAATGATCGCCAGCGACGCCAGCAAATCGCGCTGGAATTCGCTGGTTAAGTCCAGGTTGAGGGAGGAAAAGAAGTTGTCCAAAGCGGTACGGACTTGTTCAATCATGGTCTGGCCTGCTCTCCATTTGTTTTTCCTGGTCGGGGCGAACAACTTCAACGGTAACGGCCGTTTGCTGCCGAATACTCGCTGCTAAGCGTTCGATGGCATCATCGCCAAATACGTTGGCCGTTGTGCCGCGTGGTGCACCCAGCACCAGCAGTTCTGCATTGACATCCTTCACAAAACGGACAATTTCCTCGCGCACCTTGCCCCGGCGAATGCGCACTTCGGTGCCCAGGTAAGCGTTATCGGCCCGCTTTTGGGCAATGCGCAGCAGCGTTTCGCCCATCCAATTCAGCTCTGCCAGCAAAGCCTCGCGTAGATTATCTTCCACCTCTTCATCCAGGCTGTGCGGGTCTACCACGTACAGAAAGATGAGCGGCTTGTCGCTGGTCTTGGCATGTTCGATGGCCGCCATTTGGGCCGCACGGCTGCCTTCGCCACCGCGTGTGGCGCAAACAATGCTACCCATGGTCCCCCTCCTGCAAGTGGTGCATATGCTCATTGCGATTCTTCATGATGATTTCCAGCGCCGCGACCCGATTGTTTAGCTCGGTAATTAGCTCATCATGCACTTCGTTGGAGATGAGGCCACGCCGTGACGCTTCGCCAATGGCGCTGCGCTCGGCACTGAGCGCGTCTTCGCGGGCTTGCAGATACATTTCCTGTTCCAGCTCGGGAAAATCTTGCAAGTGGGTCCGTAAATCTTCCTTCTTATCCATGATTTCTTCGTCATAAACCTGGCTCATGGATTCCCAGATGTCGGGGAACAGGATGCCGTTGTCTTGCAAGCGATCCAGCTCGTGCTTGCCCGCCCACTTGGCAAAGAGGGTCGCCTGCCGCCGCTGAAGCTCAACACGCTGCGGTGGTTTGTTCGCCAATTGAAGCCGTTGAATGATCCGTTCGATGGTCATGCCCTGGAAGAGCAGGGTGAATAGCACCACGCCAAAGGTCATCACGCGCAGTTCCAAGGCGACCTCTGCGCCAAAGACAGCATTTTCGATGGACAGGGCCAGCGCCAGGCTGATGGCACCGCGCAGTCCACCCCAGTACATGACATGTTGGTAGGGCAGGGGAATGCGGTTTTGCGGGTGGAAACGGCCGTAAATCCAGCCAAACGCATAAATAATTAACCCGCGGCTCAAAATGATGGCGACCACGGCTACGATGATGGGAATGATATTCGGCCGTAGCTGCGATAGCTCAATCTCCAGGCCAATCAGCAAAAAGACCAGCGAGTTCACCACAAAGCTCAAAAATTCCCAGAAGTTGTCCAGCGTCAGCTTGGTCGTGGGCGATGTGTTCTGAAAGCCCAGGTTGCCCACCATCAGCCCTGCGGCCACTACGGCCAGAATGCCGCTGAAATGCAGCCCTTCTACCCCCACCAGATCGCCAAAAGATTCGGCCACCACAAACGAGCCAAAGGCCAGAGCTACTGTCGTGGCCGTCTCGATCAAATGATCATCCACATTTTTCAGGATAATGTACGACACCACATAACCCATCACCAGCCCCACGGACAGTCCGCCAACGCCCACAATGAAGAACTCTAGCAGCGCGTCACCCAGGCCAAATGCCTCAGCCTGCGTACCGGCGGCCAATGCCAGGCTAAAAATGACGATGGCCACGCCATCGTTAAACAGGCTTTCACCTTCTACCAAAATGGTCAGCCGCTTGCTCACGCCCAGGCTGCGGAAAAAAGCAATCACCGCCACTGGGTCTGTGGCGGAGATGAGGGCACCAAATGCCAGGGCCGCGGCCCAAGAAATGCTCAGGAATTGGGCGACCAGTCCACCAACCAGAAATGTGCCTACCAGCGTTCCGCCGACAGCCAGCAGCATCACTGGCATCAAGTCCTTCTTTAGCTGTCGCCACGGGATGTGCAGCGTGGCTTCAAACACCAGCGGCGGCACCAAAATCGCCAAAATCAAGTCGGAACTAACGGAGAGGTCTAAGAAGTTGGGGAAAAATGAGAGCACCAGCCCGACCAGTACCAGGGCCACGGTGTAGGGCAGGCGAATGCGGCGCACCACGATGGCCACCATCGCGGCAATGAACAGCAGCACCATGAGGCTCAGCTCTGCGCGTACCAATCCGTTTTCTTCTGCCTGCATCAATATAGGAAGATGCTCCGCCAAAGCGGGGAAATTCATTGTTACTCCTTGAGTCAGTGGTTAGTGGTTGGTTAGCTTCGCTGCCAGCCATCAGCCGCTATAAGTACTCGTCCAAATTGACGGAACCGTATTCTCCCCGCGTGAATTTGCTTTTATCGGCACCCCAGGGAATGGTGCAGTCGAAGCCCAGTTTGGCTGTGTGGCTTTTTTGCCCCGGCACGTGAATGCCGGATGGGTCCAGCGAGCTGCCCGGTTGGTTGGGGAACAGCAGCATGTCTTTATCAGCCTGGAAGCGAGTGGCAAAGGCCCATTCTACCTGCGCCGGGTCATAAATATCTACATCGGTATCCACAATCCAGACGTGTTTTAGAGAGCCGTGTCCTTTGAATGCCGCTTCAATGGCGAAACGGCCGTCTTCCGGCCCTTGCTTGTCTATTTGCACCACAGCATGCAGCCAGGAGCTGCCGCCTGGGGTAATGATCGCGCCCGTGCAGCGCGTAACCTTGTTCACTTCAGCAAAAATGGTGGGCTCTTTGGGCATACCCATCAAAATTTTGTGTTCCAACCCGCCGGGCAGCAGGGCATGGAAAATGGGATCGCGCCGGTGCGTAATCAGATCAATTTCGATGATTGGCTGATCGCGTACAATGTCCATCGTTTCCGTCAGGTCCATGAACGGACCTTCCTGCGTTTGCCGCTTGGTGATGCGCCCTTCCAATACAATTTCTGCATCGGCGGGTACAGCCAGGTTGTTGGTGAGGCATTTCACCAGCGGCGTGGGGGCCAAGGCGTGAGCCACGGCCAGCTCATCTACATCTGGCGCGGGCGACATGGACGCGGCCAGATGCACCGCCTGCGATACACCAATGCAGATGGCCACGGGCAGGTCGCCTTCTACTTTTTGCATGGCTGTCCAGGTGCCGCGCCGCTCGATGATGCGGGCGGCAAAGCGCCGGTCGTCCAGCCGCAGCAGCCGGTGGTAACACATGTTGCGCCCCAGCTCCGGGTCTTCGGTAATCACCACGTTGCTGGCGATGTAATGCCCGCCATCCTGCGGCAAATGGAACAAAATGGGCAAATCGTGCAGATCGAACTGCTCCAGAACGACTTCTTGGCATGGCCCACTTTCCACTACGGGGGGCGTTTGGGGATTCTCCGTGGCTCTGGCCAGATGCGGAATTAGCTCTGGAATGGGAACGTTCAAATCCATGCTGAAGTATTTTCGGTCGGAGCATGGCCCAGCGCAGACACGCCAGCCAGGGTAGTCGGTGATGTGGTTGAACAGGACGGGACGCCCTTCCAAAGCGTGGGCTACGTTGGCCAATTCATAATGGACGCTAACCGGTTTGTCAATTTCAATCAGGTCGCCGGTTTGGGCGGCCTGCTCTAAAAAGTGTCGAAAACTCATAAAGCCTCTTTACGCAAAATACACGCCAACGGGGCAATGGCGTAGAAAATCCGCTGTGTTCCCGTGCAGAAAGCAATCGCACAGTCACGTAATCTATTGTAAACTGTTTGAGTTTATCCTAAAAACAAAGACCCTAAGGGTTTTTCAGGAATTGCCCATTTAGTGAGGTGCGACAAACCCTTAGGGTCCGGTAGTATTTATTTCCAAATTTATTGTAAGGAGTCACTGCATGACGCGCCAACATCCTTTGTTGTTTTTCATTTCAATGCTCTTTTTAGCGACCCTGGCCTGCAACGCATTTGCGGGCGATACGGAACCTGCCCTCGATGTGCCGCCGCCAGTGGTAACGGTGGTTGATGCAACGGCAGTTCCCGGTTCAGAAACCCCCATTGTAGACATAGCCCCGACGGCGACACTTCCTGGCGGCAGCGGCGGAACGACCGTTGCCTCTGGCAGCCCCTACATCACCATGCTGGTCGATCTCAATATTCGCTCTGGCCCTGGGGTGGTGTATGAACGGCTGGGTTTTTTCCTCAAAAATTCCACCGCGGCAGTGCTGGGGCGTGATCCCGGCACTGGCTGGTGGCTGGTCACCTGCCCCAGCGAAATTTCTGCTTCGCAATGCTGGGTCTCTGGCGGGGCGCAGTACACGTTGGGCAGCAATGTAGATGGCGTGCCTGTGGCCGCCGTGCCGCCAACCCCGACCCCGCTGCCAACTGCTACAGTCACTTCAGAACCGGTAGCGGATACGGCCGTTATTGATGGCCTGGGCAGTTACATCGTTTACAGCGATACCGATGGCATCTGGCGGCTGCCGCTGGACAATACCCAATCGCCGCCTGTGGCCGGAGCGCCGGTGCTCTTGGCCGCGATTACGGGCGTGGATCATCTGCTCGTCTCCCCCGATGGCCAACAAATCGCCTACGTTGCCGGGGACTTTGAGAGCAACCGGCTGGGCGTCCTTTCTGTAACTGGCAGCGGTCAGGTATTGGTAGCGTCGGAAGATTTGCCTAACGAGGCAGGCAGCGACTTTGGTATTTTGATTCACCAGGTGGACTGGCTGCCCAACAGCCAATCGCTGGCCTTTAACACGCGCATTGTGAACCTGATTGGGCCGGGCGCCGCACCGCAGGCTGATCTTTGGCTGGTAACTACCAGCGGCACCCTCACCGAGCAGTTTGCTCTGGACACGGCCGGGCACACCTTTGCCCTTTCGCCGGACGGCAGCCGCGTGATTTTTGGCAACCCCGACAGCGTAACGCGGGTAAATCTAGACGGCAGCAACCGCGAAACGGTGATTGAGTTTCCGTTTGTCAACACGGCCAGCGAATACGCCTGGGTGCCCACTGCCCAATGGCTGCCCAGCGGCAGCCAGGCCTACGTGGCCATCGCCGATGACGATCCATGGACGGATGATGCTGAGGCGACGCTGTACCAAATTCCGGTGAGCGGTCCGGCGGCAGCGATTGGGTCGCTGTTGGGCAACACGCTCTTCTCGCCCGTGCAGTGGACGCGCAGCGGGGGCAATCTGGGCTACGTGCAGCTGATTGTGAACTCCGACAACACGCAATCTGTGGTTGTAGCAGATGGCGATGGGGATGGTCCAACGGCCGTAAAAACCACCAACAACCAGCCACTGATCTTCACCGGATGGAATCGCTCCGGCAGCTACTTCCTCTATGCTGGCCCGACGTATGTTGGTGTGGGGCAAGTGGGACAGCCGGCACTGGAAGTGTTGGTGACGGGCAACGTCGGGTCGCAAATGTGGCTGACGGACGGGGCGTACGTAACGGCCGTTGGCAACAGCGGCAGCTGGCAATTCCTCACGGGGGATGTGCTGGGCAATACGCGATTGGTGGGGGATACGGCCGTTGCTACCCCCGTTTTTGATGTGTGGGTCCCTTAATTGAGGCTGGAGCCGAATAAATATTCATCAACAGATTTCGCAGATTGAAAAGATGTGATCTGCGAAATCTTTATTTTCTTGCTAATAGCAAAATTTGTTAGTAAGGGGCTAAAAAGAAGTGCGCCCCCTGTCCTGCATAAACAGGGGGCGCGTGCAGAGGGGATGTTGTTTGTTGGTGAGATTTAGATGAGGGACTGCACCAACGAAAACAAAAAGGAGCGCTGCGCAGTAACTGCTGGTGGTAGTTGTCCGATACCTGCTCTGGCAGTTACTGCCCATTACCCTGGCTTGGGGCAGACACCGGGAGGTAGTCTGCCTGTACCAGATGTAATTTACAGTGTTGGCGGCTTGCAGTCTTGATGGACTGCGCAATCCAACGGATTGCCAACTCTGTTGAGTTGATTAGGTTGTAAAACTAGCGTCGGCGCAAAAAGGCCGGAATTTCCAGGTTGTTGGGCGCAAATTTTGGCTGCACCGGTTCCAATTCTCGTTCTTCGCGTTCGCGAGCTGGAACCTGACGGGAAGCAGCAACGCTGGCTTCGGTTTGTGGCCGATGGGTGGGTGCGCCAGTGGAACGGCCGTACTGCTGCTGCAATACCTGTCGGCGGGAAATAGTCCGCTCGAACCCGGTGGCAATCACCGTTACCCGCATTTCGTCACCCATTGTTTCATCAATCACCGCACCAAAGATCATGTTGGCGTCGGGATGGGCCGTCTCGCGGATGATGGCGGCAGCGATGTTCACGTCGTACAGGCTCATGTTCGGGCCACCGGTGACGTTGAACAGGATGCCCTGCGCGCCGTCGATGGTCACATCCAGCAGGCGGGAGCTGATCGCTTGTTCCGCCGCCAGTCGAGCCCGCTCCTCGCCTTCCCCGTGGCCGATGGCCATTAGCGCGGCACCACCTTCGGACATGATTGCTTTTACATCGGCAAAGTCCAGGTTGATGAGGCCGGGCACGGTGATCAGTTCGCTGATGCCCTGAATGCCCTGACGCAGCACATCGTCGGCCATCTTGAAGGAATCTTTGAGGGAGACACGCCGGTCGGTTAGTTCCAGCAGACGATCGTTGGGAATAACAATCAGAGTGTCCACATGCTCTTTAAGCCGTTCGATGCCGCTTTCGGCGGAGTTGGACCGCTTGCTGCCTTCAAAGAGAAACGGCCGTGTCACTACACCAATTGTCAGGGCACCTTGTTCGCGGGCCAGCTTGGCTACTACGGGGGCCGCGCCGGTACCGGTGCCACCCCCCATACCAGCGGTGATGAACACCATGTCAGACCCAGACAGCACCTCATGCAGTTCTTCGGACGATTCTTCGGCGGCTTTTTCACCCTGCTCAGGATGGCCACCAGCGCCCAAACCACGGGTCAGTTTTTCGCCAATGCGCACACGTACGGGGGCATCAGAGAGGAGCAGCGCCTGGTTGTCTGTATTGACGGCCACAAAATCAACGCCGCTAATGCCTTCCTGAATCATACGATTCACGGCGTTGCAGCCACCGCCACCTACACCCACGACGCGAATACACGCTACATTTTCAAACTCAGGCGCTCTTTGCATGTGAATACCCTCTTGCTAAGTGATTCCAAAAAAGCTGAAGGAGTGGGGCAAAATGATTGCTCTTGGGCAATCATTACCTCTTCCCGGGTTTCCCCACTCCTTCAAAGTTAAAACAGAGTTGCTTTATTGCCTGGCCGGGGGTCATACCGACTGGCGTACTGATCGAGCGTTGCTTTTTCTACCAGCCATTTGTTGCCAAATTTAATGGCTGGCAGCTTGCCCTGGCGGATAAGACGGCGCACAGATTCGGGATGAATGTTGAGCCGCTTGCTAATCTCCGCCACGCCCGCGTAATTCTCGATTAAGTCGTCTTTACTCATTGCTTCTCATGGTGTTTGAAGAAGCATCCTCACATGTGCGGGATACTACAACAATTCTATATGTTGCAACAATACAACAAAACTCGATCACTGTCAAGTACCAATTGTTGTAATACGTCAACAGAGTTTGCGGCTAAATTAGGGGGGCTAAGAGAAGAGAGGGTGAGGGAGGAAACGGCCGTTTCCTCCCCGACAACAGTTTATTCTTTTGTACCAACCCACTGGACTTCAATATTGGCTTCCGCCCAGAGCCGCTGGCTCAACTCGCCCACGTGGCTTTGCAAATGGCGAATGCTGTAAAACTGAAGCTCCAGCTTGTTAAGCGGAATCCAGTCAAACCCCGATGGGGCAGCTAAATCGACGGCTTGCGTTTGGCGATGCACTTCTTGTTGGCACACCGCCAGATAATCCAAAATTTCCGCCTGGCTAAATGGCTCGCCTGGTTCAACCACTTCATCTGGTGCCCAGGGCGGTGGGCCAAAGGCATTGAGGTTGGGGCGGTGTTTGGACCAGGGGATGAAATCGGCATCGGTGGGCTGGAGATAGAGGTGGGTGTAGAACAGCGCATGGTAGGCGATGTGCCAGAAAGCACCTGCGTGCGCCGGATTGGCACTGACCCAAAGGTCGTCTGGGCACTTGGTAATCACCTGCTTGAGCATTTCCAGAGCAGCAAGGTACTGCGCGGTAACAACTGCTTTAACATCCATCGTGGGCCTCCTTATTTTTGTGATAAGGCATTATGGCACAGATTATGGAGAATGCCGAAGGGGGGAGAGGATGACAAGGTGACAAGGTGAGAGGGTGACAAGGTGACAAGGTGAATAGACCTTGCCACCCTCATTACTCGTATTGAGTACCGTGCTATTTAATCCTTGTCTATCAACGGTAAAAACAGGTGATCGTCCAGCGACCCGCCATGAATTCCGCCGCCAGTTGGCTCTGTGAGGTGGCAAACCGTGCAGACTTCCAGCGTGTCGTTATACCCTTGCAAATCAATAAACTTGATGCCGTCATTGGCCTCGCGGCTGGGAGCAATGGCGTGTGGGCTGTCGTGGCAGGCGGCGCAGTACAAGTCGCCGTGACCCTTGGACAGCCGGTACAAAGCCTGGTCTTGTTGGTAAGCTGACCCATGACAGGCGGCATTGTCGCAGCGGGGTTCATTGAGCCACGGGTTCGGGTTTTGCGCGACAGTCTCCATGCTTTGGTGGCAATCGAGGCAGTCCATGTTGTGTTCGGTGGACATCACATCCCGCAAGCAGAGGGTGCTGGGGCCAGGATGGCATTTGTAGCAACCTTCCTGTGTGTTGGAAACTTCTTCGGCATGTTTTTCATGCATGGCGTTGGACAGGCTGGGAATGCCGGGGATGCCCGGTTTGCCCAGCGCGTTGGAGGAGTGGCATTCTGCACACAACACAGGGCGACGACTCATGAGCGGTTCAGTGAGTCCTGGCGGGTATTCATCCTGGTTTTCTTTATCGTGTAAGGTGAGAATGTTTGTTTCGACGCGCCCCGTGGCAATGCCTTCTACACCACCATCATGATGGCAGTCGTCGCAGTTCATCTCGGTAGAGACAGGGGCAACGGCCGTTGTTTGGGCCAACACCATGCCGCTGCTCTGATCCGTTACCGTAATTTCGGCGAGCTGGTACGGGTACGGATTGGTTAAATCGCTGTCCAGGAACTCCGTGAGGGGGATGCCTTCGGCCGCAAAATGATCGTCGTGGAGGTCCATTGACCCGGCTAGCCCTTTGCCAGCCAGACCCACATTGGGTGGCAAATCCACGCCAAAGAGGGCCAAATCATAATCCCAGAAGTTCGATTTTCCCACGGAGTAGCTGTTGTCGGGGAAGGTGTAGGTGACGGTGATACCCGAGGTGACAATCTGTGGCGGATCGCCTGTTTTGATGACTTGGGCCCATAGGGTGTTGTAGGGCGGCAAAACGGCTAAATCTTGAAAATCGCGATTGTAGCAGTGCATGCCCAAATCGTTCCAGGCCAGCACGATGTAATCACGGGTGGGCACGGCGTCTGCCTGGGCTATTTCTTCTTGAGGATGCAGGAGCTTTTGCCAAAGGGAAGCGCCGAGAACAACCATACCAATGAACAGGGCAAAACCAAGCCATCTTATTCGTTGCCAGAACATGTTTTCTCCTTGTAAAGAGCAGGACAAAACTGGGCGAGGAGGCAGGACGACGTTTTGTCCTACAGTAAATAGAAGGTCGCCAACGGCCGTTTCTCGGCCGCTAAACCAAGAATGCGTGATGATCGGCAAAACTGTTTTGCCTATCTTCACACTCAATAAGTGTTTGATTTGCGAGAATGGTAACGGTTGGGGAGGTGGATTGGCACGTTGGGGGAGGATACGGCCGTATCACACATGAACGGCCCCATTTGTTCCTAATTCACAATATATTTCTCCTGCGATTAAGAAGCTTCGCCCCGAGCCGAATGGTCCGCCTCATCACCTATCATTTGCTGCGCTCGGGTAGCCATTTGCTGGAGGACTTCACGTAAGGCCTTCGGTTGTCTAACCACCACGGGAAAATCCAGGCCCAGCAGAAAAAAAGACACCCATTCCAGGTGAAGTGCCGCGCGGCGAAAGATGACTCCTTCTTCACTCTTTTCCAGTGTGCCCAACTCCGGCGGTATGATTTGCTCGGCGTTTTCTAGCGTGGTTTTCAGTAAAACTTCCACCTGCTCTGCTTCTGGCCGTGAATATAAGGCACTTAATACATGCCCCAGCACGTCAAATCTTTCCGGTCGGTCAAAGGTCTCCTGGCACGGCTCTAAAGCGATAATGCGATCCAGGCGAAAGGTCCGCAGGTCACGGCGCAGATGGCAGTAACCAGCGGTGTACCAGAAACCTTCATAAAAGACCACGCCGTAAGGATCAAAAGTACGCTCTGTTTTGTCGCCTGCGTGGGACAGATAACTTAGCTGGAGCTGTTGTTTTTGCTGCACCGCAGAGCTCAGGGTCGCCACAAAATTATTGTCTATCCGCGACGGCCGGGACTCCAGATGAAAGGTGATCGCTTCTTCTAGCGCTCTGGCCTGGTTCAGGAGCTTTTCGGGCATCACCCGTTCAGCTTTGGCCAGAGCGCTTTGCCCGGCGGCTACCTCTACTGGAAAGCGAAATTCTCGGATGGCCAGCAGCCCCAGCGTCAGTGCAATGGCTTCCGCTTCCGTGAACATAAGTGGGGGCATGCGATGGCCGCGCTGTAGTTGGTAACTACCGCCGGGGCCGCGCCGGGATTCAACAGGAATGCCCATATCCTGGAGCATGACGATATAGCGCCGCACCGTGCGTGGATCTACCTCTAGCCGCCGGGCGATTTCTGCGCCGCTAATTTGACCACGCGATTGTAGCAGTTCGAGTACGCTCAACAGACGAGTTGTCGGGGAATACATTTTTTCCTTCTAATTAGGACGAATATTGTCCTGATTATACGGTAGGATGACATCATAACACCAAGATTTTGTTCACTGACATAAAAGGAGATAGCAAAATGAGTATAACAATTCCCGACGGCTACAACACGATCAACCCCTTCATTATTACCACAGATGCCCTGACCTTCATTAAATTTCTGGAAACGGTTTTTGAGGCCAACGAACGGCCAGAGGCCCATACGTCGGACACCGACGGCCTTCTGCTGCACGCGGAGCTGGTGATCGGCAATTCTGTCGTCATGGTGGCGGATAGAAAAGAAGGCTGGCCTTTTACTCCCAGCCTGTTACAGGTCTATGTAAATGATCTTGCGGCCACCTTGCAGCGCGCCGAGGCTCAGGGTGCCAGAATTGTAACGCAACCAACTGAAGTTTATGGCGATCTTTTTTCCCGCTTTGTTGACCCATGGGACAACCTTTGGTGGGTCTATCAGCACCAGGAAGCATTCGTGTGGGAGGAATATGCAGATGGTGAGGCGGAGGCAAGCTGGGCTGCCGAAGCAAGCTGGGCTACCGAATCAAACGAGCTGCAATACATCCATGAGACGTTGCTGCAGACAATGAAAGGATTGGGTAAGAAATAACTTCTCGCGGCGCGGCGTCAGCGCAGTTATGCGCCGCCGCGCCGCCTTGCCTCATCCTGCCCCCCTACTATTCCGCGCCAGTCAACGCCCCATTCAGTTGAGTTTGGGTGGTGGCATAACGGCTGGTATCATGGAAATACCGTCCCACCTCTTCCCCATAAATTCGTTCCTTACTTCAATTCGTTGTTGTCACCTTGCCGCCAGCATAGAAAGAAGGCTCCCGTGGGCGAAAGGTTGACTGAGTCGCATTGCAGTTCTTTTGCAGCTGTTTTCTAGTTTGGTAACAAGATTGTTTGTTATGCTCTGCCAGGTATCCAGTCACATCATACTATCAATCTCGTTAACTATGAACTCACAACAAACGCTCATCGCTGCCAGTTTATCTGATTTAATTTCCAGCTGCTGCAAGGAACAAAACAGGCTAGTCCCGGCCCAGGGCATCTGCTTTGAGCTGTTTCGCCGGGCCATCGAGCTGGGTGATGACCCGGCCTGGTTTGCCGTGCAGCAGCAGTTTCGACCCCTGTTTGTGCGCTGGGTGTACGAATCCTATCGCGGCGTTCTGGATCACTTTATGGTAGAAGATTTGCTCCAGACGGCCCTGGAGCGATTTTGGTGTGCCCTGGCCGCATCCCCCGTCCCGCTGGCTGATCGCTTTGCCTGTACCGGTGCCCTGCTCAAGTACATGAAGCAGTGCATTCGGAGCGCCTGCCGTGAATGGCAGCGCAGCGAAATGCGCGCCTACCGCCTGCACCAGCGCCTGGCAGCCGATGCCCAATCCACGCCAGAACCACGGCCGTTGGAGCGGCTGTGGACGCAAAAAGCGGCGGCGGTGCAGCAAGAAAATTTACGCCGCTGGCTGCAAGAGCAGTGCCAGGACGAAGCCGAAAAGATGGTTTACCGGCTGTCGTTTGAAGAAGAGCTGAAGCCGGGCCAGATTGTGACCCGCCACCCGGAACACTTCCCCGATGTGCAGGATGTTTACCGCATCAAGCTACGCCTCTACCGGCGCATTCAGCGGAGTTTTGGGTTGGGAGGGTAACGGCCGTACCTGACTGGTGTTGAGGGGGTACGGCCGTTACCTACGTTAACATTTCACAACGACAACGGCCCCATTCGTTAGTTACTCAAATTCGGTGTCGTCTTTACCGTTTACCCCTCCGCCCTACAACAAATGAAGGAGTGGGACATGGGAATGATGCCAGCCAACCTTAGATTTCTTTGAAGACTCGAACTGAGCACTGGATGCCTTCCACAGATCAACAATATGCCGTCGTTGCCAGCTACTCTTCTACATTCCTTTGTATCAGTGTCACGACTGTTCCACCATCCTTTACTAAAGAAATCGCACCATCTGAAATGAATTTGACCGTACCTAACGATTCCGTCTCATCTGGCTCAATTTGAATCCAAAGTGTTGCACTACTGTCCAGCCAATAGTCTTGAATTACGGTTGTTTGAAAACCATTGATATTAGTGATTTCAAGTTTGCCTTCACTAGTAAAAACCCACTCATCTAAAAATAAATCTTCATCTCTTTCTGACACTGTATACCATTTTCCATATAGTTCCTCTTGATTAATTGAGGTTGTAGAAATATTGCAGGCAGCAAGGAAAAAGATTGTGATGATAAGGAGAAAAGAAATCCTAAAGTGAAAACGTGTATTTTTCATAATTTTCTTTGGTATGTAAAAGCGGGAAAGTCTTTTAAATACATTGAAGCCATTTTTTTTACTTGAGCAAACCACTGAGAAATCGCTCTTTGTTTTTTAACGAACTTTCTGTGGTTTGCTAGGAACACAATATGCCACATCTCTTCTAGCGATTTACATAGCAATCTAGGGGGCGACTAATTTCTGTATATGACCACGAGAGCTTATTCAGAAGTCTCTCGGCCTAGGACCGAACTACGCACAACTTTTAATCGCACCCGAAATCTTGTCAAAGATATCAGAAGTAGCTAATTTTCTTGTATTATAGTTTGTAACACATTGTGGATATCTTTTCCTATCCCATTCCAATGATCTACCCATAAGCTAGCTTGTGCTTTACCACTAGTTATCAAAATATAAGTGTCTTTAGAATACCATCCTTGTCGTGGTCCAGAGACTGGGTTAAGAGAATACGATACGGCATCATTACTAGCCCCGGTTAGACTACCAACATACGGGTGGCTAGTAAGCTGACTAAAATTCCTAATAAACTTGATGTTTATATTTGGAAGGACAAATTGACCTTCAGAATTATAACTGCCTCCACTGATAAGTACATCAAGGATAGCGTTACCAAATGCTTCCCAATCTCTGATATTGCCATTCTCAAGACCAAACACCTCGTATATAAGAGCTCCAATCGGACCTGCTGATTCATTAATTATTTGCTGTACTAACTCTTCGGTCATTTCACCTAATGAAAGATCTAAAAAGTTAGGTGCATTTGCCTCGGAACTCATAGCTGAAAAAATACTTTGCAGAAGCAAGAGTGATTGTTCGCCTGTTAATGTATAATAATCAACATAGGTTGTATCCCCAAAAAGTTTAGGTGTTGCATAGACTGGTACACCTTCTATTATCCCTACCCGAATAGGATTAGCATTTGATGTAGTATTCCCGGGCACTTTAAAAGAAGTATGGCTAGAACCACACAGGGCTGTATCCACGCCACCATCAAGTAAACTGCACTTTACGTGCCCAGTTGGGTCCACTGAGTTTAGTGGGTTATTATAGACGTACGAGTAGCGATTAAAGCTTTGCGGGTTAGCTGGGTCTGGCACAATCGTATCCGCGCTGGCAAAGCGGGCAATGCCGGGCACGTAGTAGCGGGCGTTCATGTATATTAGCCCAATGTCGTTGCTGCCGCTGTTGTTCCCCAGGTGGCCGGTGTAGCCCCGGTCGGTGTATTCGCCCGTTGGCTCCAGCCGGTAATCCCCAAACGGCTCATACAGCGCCCGCGCATCTTCTACCTGGTATGCCGTTCCCGCCACCGGGTCAAGGTAGCTTAGCGTACTGGTGCTGCCCAGGTGGTCTGTATGCATGTAGTACAGGCCATTGTCCCCATCCGGGCTGCCCACAATGCGCAGCCCAATCGCCTGTCCCGCCAGGCTGTAATTCGTCCGTTGCACCCGCACGCTGTACTGGAAGTACCCGTTACAATGCAGCCCTTCAGATTGCTTGTAATCGTCATTACAGTCTGTCCCGCTGGACCAGGTTCCTGTTGAGTAAGTCGTGGGTGCTTCCGTTTCATAGATCACCCCACCCACTACAATTTTGTCTACATACAAATTCCGTGAACCGCTGTCATTCACAAACGCTACCTTGACCGTCGTTACATCGATTGGCCAATAGCTGCTTGTAAAAGTAAACGCCTGAAAAACACGTTGTGCCGGGTCTCCCTGCACGTTCGTAAACGTTGCAACAACCTTTTCATTGATCCGCAGCTCCATCGTCGGATACACATTATCTGCCGGTGTCCCTGCTGCATAAATCGTTATCGTTTGTGGTGTCGTTGGCGGAGAAATGTTGATTGGGCAGGCTTGTTGAAAGGTGCCGATATAAGCTAGATTGTCTGGTGGTGTGATTCCTGTTATTTCACCTGCCCAGGAATCAGAATTAAGCCAGCCACAAGCAACAATCCTGTAGGATTGAGAACTGGAAACACCGGTAAATTCATAGTATCCGTTTTCATCACTGTACGTTGAATTTAAGTAACTATTATCGCTTTGACGCAACAAAACAACTGCCGCATTCGGGAAAGGAATAGCTTGAGTTGTTACTCTAAGAGTATACCCGCTCACTGTTGCTCCACCGGGATCTGGTGTTGCTGTAACCGTAGCGGCTGGTACTGTCGGAGAAGCTGTAGGCGTCGTTGTTGCTGTAGCCTGCGGGGTATTCGTGGGTGTAGGCGTATAGGTAGCTGTTGCCGTACTTGTCGGCGTTGGGGTGTTGTTTGGGCCTCCAGTTCCAGCAAAAGTAACGTTGTTAAATACCCCGGTTGCCAGGGTCGTTGTGCTGTTGCCAGTCACTGCCATCCCTACATAAACAGTTGTGCCCATCGCAATGGTGCGCGTTTGCATCACCGCCCAGCTTACCCCATCATTGGATCGGGAAAGGGTAAACGTATTGCCACTGCGCTCAATGCGCAGCCATTCAGGTGCCCCCTGTGTGTAGCCTGCTACCTCCGTTGTGCTGCCACCAGTTGTCGCTCGGTCCAGTACGCGTATCCGGTTCCTCTGAATCACCGCAGCCACATGGGTGGCGTCATCGGCCAGGCTCTCACGTATCATCAGGCCCATTCTTGGCGTAGTACCACCCCCACTCAACGAGACGGCGTTCGCTGTGATGCTGCCATCCCCGTTTAGACTTTGGTACACAAAGTGGAATGCATCACTGGTGCCGCCAATGTTGCTGCCACCGCCATTAACCGTAAAGGTGCCATTGGTTTCATCCGCTGAACCGGTTACGCCTACTGCACCAATATCGCTGCTTACCCAGGGCGAACTGACAGGGCCGAACAACGTTGTTTGTTGCTCACTGGCCACGTTCCCCTCAATATCTGGAACGACATCGTCCAGTGCTTTCACGCGCTGTCCCCACCCGGCCAGACCAGCAACAAACAGCAGTAGGAACAAACTAACCAGTGTCCCTCGTGAAAGAGTTCGTTTACGACCTTTGTTCTGCCAGTACCAGCGCCCCAACTCTGCCAGACAGAGTACAGAAAGCCCGGCCAACAAAACCAGCGGCACGGCATACAGCAGAAAGTCAGTAACCGTGGATGTTGCTTGTTTGTTCTGCTGTTCAACCTGTACCACGGGTCCAGCAAATGTCGTTGATGGGGTGGTTAATGGCGCAGCCGCCACGGTTCCTGCCGAAACAGGCTGGCGCACTTCTTCTTCGTAGCCAGGGAGGGGTGTGTACTTTACGCTATCTCCCCAGGTTTGCGTCAGGCGCATACCCGAGGCATCGTAAGCAAAGCCGGTGAATGGCTGCTCACTGTAATTATCAATATAGGCAGTATCACGATAAATCCAGTGATGGAAGCGCCAACTCTCACCTTTCGGGAAGATAGTTGTTTGATAGTAGGCAGTAGCCGTATCTGGGGCATCTTTTGGGTAAAGATGGAGTGCTAGGCCGTTTACATCATCAACTACAAGAGTAAGAACATACCAGGTGTTAGTTTGAACTGTGAGAGGTAATGTAGTGTATATTGCATCATCGCTGCCTACGCGCTCCTGCACATCAAAACCGTCGTTACGTGCAATCAAAGCGAATCTGCTGCCCTCAATGCCCCAACCACCATCTGTTTCAAGGCCAAAATGGGCACTTGTATTTGCGCCTGTTACCTGGAATTCAAGCCGTATACTTTCCCCATTTGTTAAGTTAAAAGGTGTCCTACTAAAGCTGCTCGTGTAATCACTTCCTGTTCCATTGCTTCGAATAACGTTTCCTGTGCCAGATAAGTTAAAAGGTACTATCTGATATGAGTTAAATAGCCAACTGCTGGTATCTTTCGCATCAAAATTATCTGTAAACGTGCTGTCATCTCGGTCAACAACGTAAATCAGTCGATTTTCTTGGTCAAAAACCTGGGTAAACTGGCCATCCTCATCAATACGGCCGACCATATTGCCATTGGCATCGTACCAGAACTTCTGTACGTCATCGAGATGAGTTACGGCATGAACATGATGAGGGTCTTCATAGTCATATGTGATTCCGGCAACACTTGCGATGTTACCGATGGCATCATAATTGTAGGTATGATTGTAATCTGCCACACCACTTGAGGAATTAGCTGTTACCAAACGGTTTAGGCCATCGTAAGTAAAGGTTTGTGTATCAATACCGTAGCTGTTTGTACCTGTTAAAATGGAAAGGATATTGCCAATATCGTCATACTGATAGGTGAAATCAGGACGATTGTCGCCAGTTGAAGGGTTAGTTGTTTTGGTACCGTGAATGATCTGCTCTAAACGGAAATTGTTTGCTGCGCCTCCATACTTAAATTCTGTATCAAGGTTCCATTCCTGGGCATGATAGCGGTCAACATAGGTAAGTTGCCCCATTGCGTTGTATCGTACATCGGTAATTAAGGAATCCCCGCCCGCGGCTAACGTGTTTTCCCCTTCCCGATCGTAGGTAACTGTCAGAATTTCGCCATTGGGATATTGTACCTGCAACGGCCGATTGAGCGGATCATAGCTAAGGGTTTGTAGGGTGTAAGGACGGCTGTTAATAATGCGTTCTTGTTTTTCCAGGCGGCCCAGCGCATCGTAGAAAAATGTATCATAGTTTTGGGCTGGGTTTGATCCCCAGCTAACCATATAAAGTTGCCCAACGCTTCCTGAGTCTGCATCGTTACCATAATAGGAGTAGTGAGCCAAAATCTGCGAGCCTGAACAGGGGTAACTGCCAATTTCTTTGGTGAGGATTCTGTTTAACTTATCGTAGGTAAAACATATAGAGTTCCCATTGGCGTCAATTTGCTCAACCAGGTTGCCTGCTGGGTCATATTCATAGCTCCATTCACCCATATCTGGGTCATCCATACTAGTTTTACGTCCCAGAGCGTCGTACGCAATTATTGTTTCGTTGCCTGCTACATTTGTTACCATCGTTAAGTTATTAAGCAAATCATATTCATATGAAGTGCGATTAAAATCTATCTCTTTGTAGTTGTCGAAGGCAAGAATGTCATTATCAAAACGGTCTTTGGCAGCAAATACCCAATCTGTATTAAACCAACCTGTGCCTGCGAGATGATTTACCTGAATAGTGGCTTGATTTGATGGGTTAGCTTCCTCCCATACTGTAATGGTAAAGTCGCGATCTTCGCCTTGGCTGGTACGGATGATCCCATGATACCAAACTCCTTCTGTATAAGGCATCAGCGCTGTTTCTGTATATGTATTTATTCCGGTCCATTCAAGGGACTTGATCATCCCAGCACCAGTGCTAATACCCCACAAACGGAAATTGCTGGTATCCCATGTACCTCGGGCAACATATAGTTGAGCCTGAACATCGCCATCATCATTTACATCATTAAGTTGAAATGAGAAAGAAACGCCGCTGTCACTTGAAGATGAAGTTGCTAGTGATTTTTGAACCGTTCGCCAATTGGAACTAGAGGATATTTGCAATTCGCCATTCACAATCGTAGAGGTACCTGGACCGTATGCAGTCCAGCCATTTAAATTGCCATCTTCAAACTCATCAGAAAAAGAGATTAGGGTCTCATCAACGGCCGTTAGGTGGCCAAGACTATCGGTAAATGAGGCCACAATTTGATCTGCTGCATTAATGGTATAACTGCTGTTTAACCCATACAGCGTAGCGGTTGCGGTTCCATCCGGCGCAATAATTGCAGATGGGCGTCCCACCACATCATAGCTTGTTTGTGTATTGGGGTAACTGGCACAATCATGCCAATAAAACTGAGTCGTATTTGTATCGTCTGGAAGAATCTGACAGCTTGGTTGCCCCAATGCATTGTAATGGGTTTCCTGCCATACAACAGTATTAGCTGTTCCATCAATGGCAACGTCAAACTTCCTTTCTTGCACTACCCGTCCTAATCCATCATAAAACCGCCTTGTTGTAGACCGCAGTGATGGGTCATTGGGAAATGAAATCTCATCTATTTGCAGTATTTTGTCTGCGGTTCCAGGTGGATCGACAATTGTGTAGCTATAGGATAGGGTGGGATTTACGGCCGTTTGCCCAGGCCCAATCACTGTTGTGAGCCTGCCAAAAACATCAAATTTGTATTCTGTCACCAATCCGTTAGGGTCCGTAATTCTGGCAGGGAGCCAGGGGAATACAGAATCGTATTCAATGAAAGTAGACTGGTCTAATGCATTTGTCGTTCTGATGGGAAACATGCCGGAACTATCATAGATTGCCGTTGATATTTGGGAAAGACTCCCGTTACCCGGTGTTGCCCAATATGTCCACCCGCTATTTGTAGTGTATCCAAGTCGTCCATAATCAGCATATGTAGTAACGGTCTGAACATTTCCAAACGCATCATAGCTGTATGTTGTGTCAATCGTTTCATAAACTGTTAGTGATCCAGAATCAATATCTTCAAAGTTATGTTGCACCCTAGTCAACGTCAGCTTGCCTTTCGTAATAACCTGGTTATCTGGATCCATTGCATTGTCATACAAGAAAAAAGATCTCGCCAGCATGACATCGCTGGCATCATGCGCTCTAGTAACCCAAGGTACAATCAACCATACACTTGTATTTGTTACATATTTGGTAAAAGAATATTTATCAAGTGTGTAGACGGGTTGACCACTTAAGTTATTTTGAACTTGGAAAAACTCTTCTTTTGTTACACGTCCCCACTGCAAATTACCTTGTTGAGCAGGATCGTAAGTAAACACTTTTTGGGTGCCTGAAAAATCTCCGTTTGCTCCGTACATTAACGAGGTTGTTGAATCAAGGCGCGAGAATTGATAGCTTGCGGTAGATTCAACACTCCACACATTCGTTTCTTGACTCAACAGTCGTTGACTTTCAGGATCATAGATTGAGGACGTTATTGCTTTCCCGTTTAACCAGTAGTTAGTTATATTAAACGTTTTTCGGATCTCGCTTAAAGTCTTGTTCGGATCTGCTGGATCAAAGACTCTGATAGTTACTTTGTCAAAACCTACGAGAGCGTTACTAGCGACATCGGTAAATGGAGAGCGGCAACCATAGCCATCTTTATCATAGCAAATGCTAGCACCTGTTCGATCATACTCAATGTGGGTGGCAGCCGTTCCATTAATGTTGTTATAGATATGTTCAACACCATCCCATGTATAAATATCGGTCACTCGATAGTACCTATCTCCAAATTCTTGATAAAACAGCTTTGTTACCCCTCCATAGCCGTTATCTACTCTAGTTAATAATTTAATACAATGCTCTTGATTATTAATGTCGTTGTCACAACTCTTGTTTGCTTTTTGTTCATAAGTGAATGTGGTAGATGGCAGTGCACTTGTTCCATTACTACCTTTTTCTGTAATGCTAGATAATGTCCAAAATTCGGTGTTGAAATATGCGCTCCCATCCCAAACATGGCTATGTAATTCGTAGTTGAATTCATAACTTTTTATAGTGTCCCCTTCATGGATAATGTCTATTTTGGATGGTTGGTAGCGACCGGCCACGATATAAGAAGATTGTCCTAAGGCATCATTGTTCCGCAAATTATAGCTAAAATCTATAGTAGTTCTATATCCAAAGATATAATGAAAATTATATTGGATAGTATCTAATGCTACATCGACTTCAGTATTGTAAACCCCGTTAGATATAGATCGGCAATTAGAAGTGCTTCCGAACTCTGTTCCACAAGCTGTAATGTATGTATACAGCATTCTATTCCCATCAAGGCTAGTTACAGTGTCTAATTTCCAGCTGTAGGCCATGTATAAATCATTACGGGGTTGGGACTCATTATAGTTTGCAGCATAAATCTCTATCGGAGCTACAACTTGCTCAGCATCTGGATTAAAACCAAAGCGATAGCTTGTGCCATTTGGGGTACGTATTAGCCAATATTCACCAGTTACATTAGCAAGGGTACTGTCTGATGCGCCATTAACAAACTCAATATACAAGGAAGGATCACCAAGTGCAGTGTAGCGACCATGTCTTCCAGAGGTTAGCGGTTTTAAACGGTATGATACACCGTTTAGTTCAAGGGTAAATCGTGTTGTCTCAAAGTTATGGCAACACCCGCTGTATCCGTTGGCATTATATAATCGGGGTGCGTTACCATTGGTGATTTGGGCCTGAGGCAATGACCAACCCTCTCCAAAGCCATTGCTCATCACTAAAGGTCGGATATTGTCCAAACCACCGCTGTTGTAATATAGAGTGAGATCAGGCGTTAACCCGCCAACCCCAGGCACAACTGTGATTGGATAGCTAAATTGTGCAGCTCCTGTATATTCTGATGCTCCAGGTGGTGTAAATGACAATGTCCAGGCAGTAGCAGGATCCACAGTTACAGACTCGGTGGAAGGCGCTGATGGGAGGTCAGTGGCTGATCTGGTTGCAGTATCTACTGCTAAGGTTAAAGTTGTTTCGACACTGTCAACCTCGACTGTGCGCACCAGAAATTCAAGGTCAATAAATTCAGGGGCATCCCCAAAAATTTGGACCAATAATGATATAGTGCGTTCACTATTACCTGAAAGTTCGTCCAATTCTATAATATGACTTTCTAAGTCGATGCCGTTGCTATCCATAAATTTTACGTTTGGATGATATGGAACATGTAGTTGAACTTTAGACAAAGCTGAAGATGCTTCATTGTTGATTATCAGGAGAATCTCGTTATTTTCGCCAATGGTTATAGGGTTAGTCACGGATATTGCTGTTAGCGTTAGGGTAGGTTCAGCTTGCAGTAGCGCATGAGATCCCGATTGAATATCTTTAATAACTGGAAGGCTCAAGGCAGAAATCGAAGAAGCTGCGGTTAGGCGAAGAAGAAAAACGGCTAATATAAAAAGGAAGATAGGGCGGGTAGAAAGACGAGTAAAATGATGCATGTTGACTCTCCTGAGTTTCAAAAGCATGGACGAAAACTAACAAAACGCAATCTAATTATTAAATGGCATTCGGCCGTTTTTTCTGACAACAAATCTGACGACCGTATTCTCCAATCCCCCTCCCGTCGGCATCACGTTAGGCAATCAATGAGCCAACGTGCAGCAGCACCCCGTCGCCACAGCGTACCCTTCACTATCGGTGGTCCGTAATCGGTGAACCGATTACCAAACACACAACACAAGGGTATACCCATGAACCAGCGCCTTCGTTTTTTTCTTTTCTTTTTTGCCATGTTAGCCATCTTCGCAGCTTGCCAGGGTGAACAGCCAACGGCCGTTTCCCCCCAAACCGAACCTACCAGCCGCCCCACCGTGATCGCAACGGCCGTTGCCCAACCGACAGAAATTGTTACGGCCGTTCCCCCCACACCGCAGCCCCAACTTACGGCCACAGCTGAGCTGGCAACTGCCGTTGTCACAGCATTACCGCCCCCAACTACAAATCGCTGCCTGGACGACAATGCTGCTGCCCAACCCTTGCCAGCGGCCAGACCCGCGGGCTGGGTTTACAGCGAGGCGGGCAATTTGAAATTGTGGGAGGAGGGGATGACAACGGCCGTTACCCTTACCACTTCCGGCGATGTGCAGGTCGGTCAGCGCTCACTCGATGGCACGCTGGTGGCTTTTGTGCGCACCGTGCCGCAAGAAACGGCCGAACTATGGGTTGTCTCCGCCGACGGGCAAAACGAATGGCGGCTGGCTACCGTCTCCCTGGCCGATTACCTGGCCCAGGCGCAAGAGTACGTTGTTGATGTGCAGCTCTACTACACCTGGTTGCCGCAGTCGCACAAGCTGGCCTATGGCCTCAGCCCCACTCTGGACGCCCTGGGAAGTTTGCCCAACGAAGCAACCACTATCGTGGATGCCGATTCAGGCAGCACGGCTCTGCTTTATGCGGGTGGCGAAGTGTGGAGCACCCAATATTCACGGGACGGCCGTCTGGCTGCCGTGGTTGTTCAGGATGGCTTACGCATCATTGACACGACTAAAGGTCAGGTTTTGCATGATTTGGCTCTGCCCGGCAGCGGTTCGCCAGACCAGACGTTTGTCTTTTCGCCAGACGGCCGTTTCCTGGCGGCATTTGCCACCGGCGGTGTGGCGATTATTGACACCAGCAGCGGCAGTCAAACGCTGGTACCCCTTGACTACGTGACCATCGGCGTGGGGCACGGTTCCGTCTGGCCGACGATTCAATGGCTGCCGGACGGCCGTTCTTTCCTGGCTCTCATCAGCAACATGGCGGATGTGTGGGGCAATCCTGACGTCACGTTTACGGTATGGCAAATAGATGGGGTAACACAAACGGCCGTGTCGCTGCACACCTTTACCGGCTTTCCTTTATCGGCACGATTTTCAGCGAACGGCAGTTACCTGGCCTTCTACAAAATTGCGTCAAGCCAATCCAATGCGCGCGAACTGTATATGGCGGATTTAGAAAGTGGGGCAACGATGCTCTATGACCAAGGGCAGGGCGTTGAGTTCATCAACTGGCATCCAAATGGCGTCAATTTTGTTTATCGCTTCGGGCAACAACGGCCGTTGCTGGGCAGTATCTGCGGTGAACCAGTGGAAATCCCTGGACCGGGAACCGACATCTACCAGCTTTACTGGCAAAGCAATGACCAATACATCTGGTACACTGGCCAGCCAGACAACCCCGATGACTACTTTAATTCCGAGGGAGACTGGACGCTCTTACACGGCGCGTTAAATGGAGAAATCACCGAACTGTGGCGGTATCGTGGCCTTTATCCCAGTTATTAGGTTATTGGCACCGGTGGGCGAGGCGTTTGGTGGGGCGTTGGTTTGTTTGGGTGAGATCGAGGCCAAACGCCTCGCCCCTACCACACAATGGATGGAATGATGAAATTGAAATGGTTTTTATGCGTGGGTTTGTTTTTTGCATTGGAGGCCTGTGCGCCAACGGCCGTTTCCCCCCAAACCGAACCCGCCAGCCGACCAACCGTGATCGCAACGGCCGTTGCCCAACCGACAGAAACCTCCACGCAGGAACCAACGGCCGTTCCCACCGAGCTACCCACACCAACAATTGTGCGAGCAACGGCCGTTCCCGATCCCACCACCTTCACTCGCCGTTTTGACCGCTTTTTGCCCTTTGCCAACCCGGAAGGCGGCAGCAACAGCCTCACCGGGCTGGTGCGCCAGGGGGATGGCTGGCAGCTTGAACGCGTGCCGTACCCGCCCGGCCTTTATGTGGAAGAACTTGGCTATGCCCTCGGCACCGACTCGGTGGATTCTGACTACGCTGTGGCGACAGACCGACTGCTGGCCTGGAGCTTCGGCGGTGGAGCTGGCCCAGGTAATCTGGCCGTGGGGCAGCTTTTCATTGTGAACGTGGCGACGGAGGCGGTAGAAATTGTGGCCGACAACGTGGTGTCGGCGGGCTGGGCACCCAACGGGCTGGATTTTGCCTACATTTTGGCCACCGATGAAACGTATGAACTGCGCTGGCGCACCGCCGCTGGAGAGGATCGCTTGTTGGCGGTGGATGTGCCGCATACGTTGAAAGTGTCGCCAGACGGCCGTTTTGTCGCCTTCACCCGCGAATCACACTACGAGGTAGACGACACTCCCCCTGGCCTGTACATCGTGGAAATCGCCACTGGCTTCGAGACCCAACTCTCTACCCTGGACAGAGCAGGCTACGGTGGTTCGGGGTTATTCTGGAAACCCCACTGGACATCCGACAGTAGCCAGCTATTTCTGTATGCAGGCTATGATGACGATCGTGCTTCAGAACCACATCCTGCTGGCTATGTTTGGGCAGCCATCGACGGCAGCTTTTCCCACTTCTTGCCCGATTCTGCTTTTCTAGAGCTTTTTGATGAGCCAATACATGAGCCAGAGCATTACCGCTGTATGGACTCACCACCTCTGTTTGCAGCAAGCAAGTTGGTTGTGGGCATGGGCGAGTGTCCCCCCTTTGGTGGAATTCCCGAGGTTTCTCAACCAGTTACCTTTACTTTAAATCCCCAAACAGGCGCGATAGCCCTCACCAATAAGTTAATTGTCCCCAACACCGCCCAACTACTCACCTGGGACGTTCCCGGCGAGTCCGTGCTAATGCTG
Organism: Ardenticatenaceae bacterium; assembly: GCA_020634435.1. GTDB lineage: Bacteria > Chloroflexota > Anaerolineae > Promineifilales > Promineifilaceae > Leptofilum. The sequence goes on from JACKBS010000006.1 coordinate 373,451, forward strand.
TATGGCGATGAGGTCACCCGTGTGGAGATTGAGCAGTAGGGAGAAGGTTTGCTATTTTTGCTTGCTGTCGGAGATAAGTTCCCAGAATGCTAAAGAACCGAGTGTCATAAGTACGCCTAAAACGGCGAAGCAGAGCGATTCCCCAAAAAACTTTACTTCGATAAGGATGCCGCAGGCAAAGAGACCCACAAAAACAAGTAGCCCCACCAGCGCATTTCGTACATTTTTATTCATCTAGCTCGGCACCTGGTATTGATTTCCCCGGAAACTGTTTTTGAGCCGGTTGACTGTACGCAAAGTTTCCGGGGAAATGATTGGCAGCGCTAGTTCATTTTGGCTAGCAGTGCGGTGAGTGCCCAGTGAGCGGGTAGGTAAAATGGTTCTTCTACCAGGGCTTGCTTGAAGTGCTGTACGGCCGTTTCGTACTGCCCCAAGTTTTGATAGGCCCGACCTAAGTTCATGTAGGGAAACTGGCGCGTTTCGTAGCGCGGGGCGATGGTGGCTTTTTGCAGCCAAGGGATTGCCTCTTCCCACTTCTCCTGGTCAATCAGGTAGGCGCCAATGTCGTTGTATGGATTGCCATAGGTTGGGTCTGTTTCGATGGCTCGCTGGCACAGCTCAATCGCCTCGGCAACGCGCCCAATCAGGCTGTAGGTCCAGCCGAGGAAAGTGTACGCTTCGGCCGTGGGAAAGGTGTTGATGGAGCGCTTGTACAGCACGATGGCATCGCCATACTCGCCATCCATCTGCTTGCGGTACGCCTGATCAAACAAAACCATCGCTTTTTCACGGGTGATATTTTCGTCACTACTCATGGGCTAAGTATAACAAATTACGCAATTACCAATTACCCAATTACGCTTTGTAATTGAGTCATGAAGTAATTGGGCAATTACCAGTTTTCTAGCAGCGGCAGCAGCTCCGCCAGGCTTTGAATTTCGCCGTCGGGCATCACATCATCCGGCTTGTGGAAGCGTTGGCTGGAGGGGAAGTAGATGGTGCGCATCCCGGCGGCGTGCCCGCCCACCATGTCGCTGCCGGGATCATCCCCGACGTAAACGGCCGTTTCTGCCCGCATTCCCAATTCATCCAGCACATGCAAAAATGGATCCGCATTGGGCTTCCACTTGTTTACATCGGCCGAAAACACGGTGGCGTCGAACTGATCCAGCAGACCAAAGCGGGCCATGTCGGCCTGATGCATAGTGCCGGGGAACATCGTATTGGAGACCAGCCCCACTTTGTAACCGGCGGCTTTTACGGCCGTTACCGCGGCCACCGCCCCGTCAATCACAAATGCCTGCTGCTGGATTGCCTTGCCATATGCCTGTGCTGCGGCCAGCAGATCGTCCTCGGCAAAGTGGTTGATGCCCAGTTCGGCCCAGGCTGCGGCCAGCAGCCCGTGAACTTGCAAATTCGCTTCCCGACGCGTGGCGGCGCGCCACATGCGCGGCAGGTGGTCAAACCCTGCCTGACGGAACTGTTCAAATGGGGGGAGGGAACGGCCGTTTCCGGCCAACACTTCGTAAGCCGCGGCAAAACCAGGTGTTTCCAGCTCTGGCCAGGTGGCATACGTTCCAGCATACTCAATTAGTGTGCCGCCCAAATCAAAAACCACAGTCTCAACAGCCAAAACAAGCTCCTTTTGGGAATTCGTCTACAGATTTCACAGATTACACAGATTAAAATCCTTATCTGTGCCATCTGTGAAATCTGTGGATATTTTTCTTCCACAACAAAGCGTAAGTTTAGCAAAAGAGGTCGTTTTTCGGTATTGAAATTGCCTGCTCAATATGGTAAGATGCCCAAACATCTAATTAATTTGATTTATTGGATCATTTGGATGAAAAAGCTGCTTATCCCACTATTCCCAGCAGTTAAGCCCATGTCCTGCGGCATTCGTTTGGCTGTTTACGGCCGTTTCCCCCATGCGTCTCAATAAACTCGATTCCGCCTTCCTCCGTTACCTGGTGGACAGCGAAGTTGCCCCCGGTGAACGACTCCCAACTCTTAATCAGATTGGTAAAGAACTTGGTGTGAGCGTCGGCAAGCTGCGCGAGCAGTTGGAGATTGCCCGCGGCCTGGGGCTGGTTTCGGTGCGGCCACGGGTGGGCATTGTGCGCGAGCCATTTGACTTTTCTCAGGCGGTGCTGGCCAGCGTGCTCTTTGGCCTGGGCACCGGCGAGGCGCAGTTTAAGCAGTTTAGCGATTTGCGCCAGGCGATTGAGATAGATTTTTGGGAAACGGCCGTTCGCGAACTCACCCCCGAAGATAAAAAACAGCTGCAAATGCTGGTAGAAAAAGCGTGGGCCAAGCTGAAAGGTAGCCCCATTCACGTGCCCAACGAGGAACACCGCCAGCTGCATCTCACCATTTTTTGCCGGTTAGAAAATCCATTTGTCCAGGGCATGTTGGCTGCCTATTGGGATGCCTATGAAGCAAGCGAATTGACCCGCTTCTCCCCGTACGATTACTGGCTGGAAGTGTGGGAGTATCACGAAAAAATTGTGGAGGCCATTGTGCAGGATGATTTTGCCAGTGGTCTACTGTTGTTGAAGGCCCATTTTGGCCTGCTGCCAGAACTGGCTTCTGGGGCCAATGGCTTTGGTCCCGGTTGAAACTGGAAAACATTGCTTTAAGAAATGTGGTAACCAGGGCACGGTAAGGTTGCCCAAGGGTGCCAAATGAACGAGGAGGTTTGGCCGATGAGTTTGAAAGAAGAGTTAATGAATGAGCAGGTGTCCCATCTGGATTTGTCTGGATTTTGCCAGATTGCCAGCGGTACGGCCGTACGCCAATCGCTGGCCAACATGCGGCAAAACAAAACCAATGTGTGTCTCGTCACCAAAGACAATGAACTGGTCGGCATTTTCACCGAGCGGGACGTGCTGACCAAAGTGGCTACCAATCCCGCCAATCTGGATGTGGCCGTAGATGAGATCATGACCCCCAACCCCATCACCGTGACCCCAGAAACCAGCGCCGCCGATGCCCTCTGGCTGATGGATGCCAAACAGTTTCGCAATCTGCCGGTGGTGAATAAAAACGGCCGTATCGTGGGCAACATGACGCACCAGGCCGTTATCAGCTTTTTGGCCGCCCGATATCCGGTGGAAGTGCTCAACCGCCCACCCCGCCCGGACCTCTTCCCACGCAAACAGGAAGGCGGGTAATCGGTAAGCCGTGAACGGTTTACCGAAAATCAGGAGAAAACCATGAGTGAAGATACCCAATTTAAAGAACTAGACTCGATTGTTGTTCGTTTTGCCGGGGATTCGGGGGATGGGATGCAGCTGACCGGCACCCAATTTACCAACACTTCGGCCGTTTTTGGCAACGACATCAGCACCATGCCCGACTTCCCCGCCGAAATTCGCGCCCCAGCCGGTACGTTGGCGGGCGTCAGCGGCTTCCAGGTCAACTTTTCCAACAAAGATATTCTCACCCCCGGTGACTCGCCCCAGGTGTTGGTCGCCATGAACCCCGCCGCGCTCAAAGCCAGCCTCAAAGACCTGGAACCTGGTGGCACCATCATCGTCAACACCGATGCGTTTAGCCAAACCAACCTGCGCAAAGCCGATTACGATGTAAACCCGCTCGAAGACGAATCGCTCAAAGGCTATCAGGTCATTGAGGTGCCCCTGACCACCCTGAACCGGGAAGCGCTCAAAGATATCGAATCCCTCTCCACCAAAGAGAAGGATCGTTCACAAAACTTCTTTGCTCTGGGCATTGTTTTCTGGATGTTTGAGCGGCCCATGGAGACTACCCTGGAATGGGTTCAAAAGAAGTTTGCCAAGCGGGCTGACCTGATTGAAGCCAACATTAAGGCGCTGCAAGCGGGCTACTTCTTTGGCGATACGACCCGTACCTTCCAGCAGCGGTACCGCATTAGCCCGGCCCAGCTGCCACCCGGCACCTACCGCAAAGTAACTGGCAATGAAGCGATGGCCATGGGGCTGGTAACGGCCGCTTACAAAATGGGCAAACCGCTCTTTTATGGCACGTACCCCATCACCCCCGCCAGCGACATTTTGCACGCCCTCGCCCCGCTGCGCAATTTTGATGTGCGTACCTTCCAGGCGGAAGATGAAATTGCGGCCATGGGTTCCATTATTGGCGCGGCGTTTGGCGGCGCGTTTGCCGTTACCGGCACCAGTGGTCCCGGCGTGGCCCTGAAAGGCGAAGGCATGGGGCTGGCCATTGCCCTGGAGCTGCCGATGGTGATCATCAACGTGCAGCGTGGGGGTCCCAGCACCGGATTGCCCACCAAAACAGAGCAGTCGGATTTGCTCCAGGCGATGTTTGGCCGTAACGGCGAAAGCCCTATTGCGATCGTGGCCCCGCAAAGCCCAGCCGACTGTTTTAACATCGCCGTAGAAGCCGCACGGATGGCCATGCGCACCATGACGCCCGTCATGATTTTGTCCGATGGTTTCCTGGCTAACAGCTCGGAACCGTGGGCCGTGCCCAACCCGGATGACATTGAGCCGATTGTTGTGGCGCATCCTGGCCCGCGTGAAGCGGACGACGATCCATTTCTGCCCTTTGCCCGCGATGCGGAGACGATGGCGCGGCCCTGGGCCATTCCTGGCACACGTGGCCTGGAGCACCGGGTTGGTGGTTTGAGTAAAGCCCCACTGACCGGTAACGTTTCTTACGTACCTGAGCACCATGAACAAATGACGCGTGACCGGGCCGAAAAGATTGCTCGTCTGGCCGAGTTCTTGCCTGAGCAGGAAGTTTTTGGTCCGAAGAGCGGCGATCTACTGATGATTAGTTGGGGCGGCACGTTTGGGGCGGTGCGTTCTGGCGTTACCCAGGCTCAGCGAGACGGCCGTTCCGTAGCCCATGTCCATCTGCGGTATCTCAACCCGCTGCCGCGTAACCTGCGCGAGATCATGAGCAACTACAAGCAGATCGTTGTGCCGGAGCTGAACGGTGGTCAGTTGGCCTTTTTGCTGCGCGGCCGTTTTGCCCTGAACATCCAATCGTACCCCAAGATGCATGCACGGCCGTTCAAAATCAGCGACATCACCAGCAAAATTGAGGAGCTGCTTGGCTAAGGTTAGCTGTAGATTGGTCCAATCTTCAAGATTGGACCAATCTAAGAAGCACTTAACTGTGGAGAAAATTATGAGCATTCCAATTACCCTAAACCGCAAAGATTTCGTTTCTGATCAAACTGTTCGCTGGTGCCCTGGCTGTGGTGATTACGCCATTTTGGCTTCTGTACAGAAAACCCTGCCCGACATCGGCGTGCCCAAAGAAAACATCGTCTTCATTTCCGGCATCGGCTGCTCCAGCCGCTTCCCGTACTACATGAACACCTACGGCATTCATAGCATCCACGGCCGCGCGCCGACGCTGGCTACCGGCCTGGCTATTGCCAACCCGGAACTTAGCGTTTGGGTCATCACTGGCGATGGCGATGGGCTGTCTATCGGCGGTAATCACATGATTCACGCCATCCGCCGTAATGTGAATTTGAATATTTTGCTGTTCAATAACCGCATCTACGGCCTGACCAAAGGGCAATATTCACCGACGTCACGCCAGGGGGCCAAAACCAAATCTTCGCCGATGGGCTCGCTGGAGAATCCACTAAATCCCATTGCCCTGGCGATGGCTGCTGAAGCCACCTTTATTGCTCGCTCCATAGATGCCCACACCCAGCACCTGGGCGATACCCTGCTGGCTGCGTCGCAGCACAACGGCATCTCCTTCGTGGAGATTTACCAGAACTGTGTCATTTTTAACCCAACCGAATGGGTGGGGCTGGACGACCGGCGCGTGCGCGATGAAAACATTTTGTACCTGGAACACGGCAAGCCGATGATTTTTGGCAAGGATAGTGACAAAGGTATTCGCCTCAACGGGTTCCGGCCAGAGGTGGTGCAGTTGAGCAATGGCATCACGGAAGATGATTTGCTGGTGCATGATGAAACCTCGACGCAGCTGGCGTTTATCCTGGCCAGCATGGAATACCCAGAGTTTCCCGCGCCGATGGGCGTGATTCGTCGGGTGCAAAAGCAAACCTACACCGAAGGGCTGATGGACCAGATTGCCACGGCGCAAAAGAACAAGGGCGTGGGCGATTTGCGCACGCTGTACGAATCGGCCGATTTGTGGACGGTGACGGCCCAAGAAGAGAAGCCGGTGAAATCAAAACAAACTGGTCGGTTGTCTCTGGAAATGGATGAAGAGTATGTAGACGAGATGGATAAGGAGCCGGAACCGACAACGGCGCTGCAAGATCGTCTGATCCAGGACACGATTGCGGCGCTGTCGCCTAAAGCGCCCATCACCGTGGATATGTCGGCGTCGTTGGCGAAGGCAATTCACCAGATGAACATGCACCGGATTGGCTGCCTGCTGGTGACGGACGCGCAGGACAAGCTGGTGGGTGTCTTCACGGAGAAAGATGTGCTGCACCGGGTGGTTGGGCTGGTGGATGATTTGGAAACGGCCGTTATCGCCGACTACATGACTGCCAATCCTATTGCGCTAAAAGCCGACCTGCCCATTGCCCAGGCGCTGCATGAGATGCACATGCATGGGTTCCGCCATTTGCCGTTAGTAGACGATGAGCATCGGCCCGAAGGGATTGTGTCCTTCCGCGATGTTGTTCATCATTTAAAGGAATCGTTTGCTTAAACCAGCGGCTGCTGGGGCAAGCAAAACGAATTAATACGAGAAACTGAACTCATAGGCGTGGCAGCTTCACGCTTATGAGTTTATTTTTCCCAATTTGCTGAACCAAGGAGATTTTTATGGAAGCTGTACAAACTGCCCCAGAAACGGCCGTAGGGGAACGGCCGTCTGTGGTCAATGATTTTTCCATTGTGGCTGCCACCGCCAACGGCACCGGCAGCCAGACCGCTAACCTGGCCATTTTGCGGGCGCTCTTCAAAATGGGCATCCCGGTGAACGGTAAAAACATTTTCCCCTCCAACATTCAAGGGCTGCCCACGTGGTATCACATTCGCGTGAGCCACGAAGGGTATGTGGCCCGGCGGCATACGTCTGAAGTGCTCATCGCCTTCAACGCCGCCACCGTCAACGAGGATATCCAGATTTTGCCTCCTGGCGGCATCTGCATCCACAACGAAGATTGGCGCTCGTTGCCGCAGCGGGACGATATCATCTACTACGGCATTCCGGTGAACCAGTTTGTGCGCGACACCGGTCTGAAGGGCAAGCTGAAGGATTACATCTCCAACATGGTGTACGTGGGTGCTGTGGCCCAACTGCTGGAAATCCCGCTGCAAAAAATCGAAGAGGCGCTGTCGTTCCACTTTGGTGGGCGGCAGAAGCTGATTGACTCCAACATGGCGGTGGTGAAAGCTGCTTTTGAGTGGACGGCCGAAAATATCGAAAAGCGCGATCCGTACCGCGTAGCCGAAATGAACGCCACTGATGGCCAGATCATGATCACCGGCAATGAAGCGGGCGCACTGGGCAGCGTGTACGGCGGGGCGACCTTTGTCGCCTGGTACCCCATCACGCCATCCACCAGCTTTGTCGATTCGCTCAACGAGTATCTGCCCAAACTGCGCCGCGACGCAGAAACCGGCGAGAGAACCTATGCTGTAGTCCAGTCAGAAGATGAATTGGCGGCCATCGGCATGATCCTCGGCGCGGGTTGGGCGGGCGCACGGTCGGTTACCGCTACCTCTGGCCCCGGCATTTCGCTGATGGCCGAATTTTCCGGGCTGGGCTACTTTGCTGAGATTCCCGCGGTCATTTGGGACATTCAGCGCGTGGGACCGAGTACAGGTTTGCCCACCCGCACCGGTCAGGGCGATGTGCTTTCCACTTACTACCTGGGCCACGGCGATACCAAAAATGTTATCTTGCTGCCCGCCACTGTGCGCGAATGCTTTGACTTTGGTACCACTTCTTTCAACCTGGCCGAGCGGCTGCAAACACCTGTGTTTGTCCTGAGCGACCTTGACCTGGGCATGAACAACTGGATGTCCGAGCCGTTTGAGTATCCCACCGAGCCAATCAACCGGGGCAAGGTGCTGACGGCGCAAGATGTGCAGGAGAGAGGGTTTGCCCGCTACCTGGACATTGACGGCGACGGTGTAGGCTATCGCACGCTGCCGGGTAATGAACATCCGCTGGCGGCCTGGTTTGCCCGCGGTACGGGCCACAATGAACGCGCTGTCTACAGCGAACGGTCCGAGGACTGGGTGAACAACATGGCCCGCTTGCAGCGCAAGTTTGATACGGCGCGCCAGCTGGTGCCCACACCAGTAGTAGACACGGTGGCTGACGCTAAAATCGGCATTCTTGCCTACGGCACCACCAAGTTTGCCATCGACGAGGCGCGTGATCGCCTGGCCGCCGACGGCATTCAGACCAGCTTCTTGCGGCTACGAGCATTGCCGGTGAACGACACCGTCAAAGAGTTTGTGGCGCAGCACGACCGCGTTTACGTGGTGGAGTTGAATCGTGACGGACAGGTGCACAATATTTTGCAGACCGAAATGCCAGAACTGGCTACCCGTTTGCATTCGCTGGCTCATCTGGACGGGATGCCGCTGACAGCGCGTTGGGTGGTTGAGGCTGTTCTAGAGCAGGGAGGACAATAATTTATCATGGATAGTAGACGAACTGTAAACCTAAACTTAATTGGTCTGTCAAAAGCGGATTACAACGGGAACCCTTCAACGTTATGTCAAGGTTGTGGTCATAATTCGATTGCTAACCAGATTATTCAGGTTGCTTACGAATTGAGTATTGAACCGCATGAAATTGTTAAGCTGAGCGGTATTGGTTGCTCTAGCAAATCCCCAGCTTACTTTTTGGGGCGGTCGCACGGGTTTAACTCGCTGCACGGCCGTATGCCGTCTATTGCTACCGGGGCGCTCATGGCCAACCACACGCTGCGGGCTATCGGCGTGAGCGGTGACGGCGACACGGCTAGCATCGGCATGGGCCAGTTTAAGCATATGATGCGGCGCAACGTGCGCATGGTGTACATCGTGGAGAACAACGGCGTGTACGGCCTGACCAAAGGGCAGTTTTCCGCTACGGCCGATGAGGGCCAGGAGCTGAAGTATGCCGGACACAACGAGCTGCCGCCCATCGACATTTGTATGGAAGCGATTATGGCGGGTTGTGGCTTTGTGGCCCGTTCCTTCTCCGGCGATGCCAAGCAGGTGCGCGAACTGTTGAAAGCGGCATTGAGCCATCGCGGTACGGCCGTTCTAGACATCATCAGCCCGTGTGTGGCGTTTAACAATCATGATGCTTCTACCAAGAGCTACACCTATGGCAAAGAACATGAAGATCAGCTGCATGACATCGGCTGGGTGGCGCCACAGGAAGAAATTGTGATTGAGGATCATGCGCCGGGCGAGATGAAAGTAGTGGAGATGCACGATGGGTCGCACATCCAGCTGCGCAAACTGGACGAAGATTACGATCCGACGGATAAGATGGGTGCGCTGCACCGCCTGATGTGGGCGCAGGAAAAACAGGAGTTCATCACCGGGCTGATCTATTACGATGGCGAACGGGAAAATCTGGCTGAGGCCAGCCATTTGCCCGCTGCCGGTCTGGCCAGCGTGCCTGCGGAGAAGTTACGGCCGTCGGACGAATCGCTCCAGGAGATTATGGCGGGCTTGTTGTAGTTGAATTGTAGCATTTGATTGATAGGAAACGGCCGTTTGCCTTCCGCCAACGGCCGTTTTTTTATCAAATTTAAGCAATGGGACGCGGATGAACGCGGACGAGCGCTGATTTAGTTACTCCGCGTCCTCCGCGTTTATCCGTGTTCTAGAAAATCTCCGTTGACAGAAACGGCCGTTCTGCGTAGTCTAGGCGCTGATGAGCGAAAAACGTTTTCCCACCCTGACCGACCCCACTGGCCGCACCCACGATTTAACCGAGGCGACGACGATGATTGGCCGCGCCGTGGAAAATGAGATTGTGGTCAGCAGCAAGCGCATTTCGCGCGAGCACGCCTGCATTCGTCGCGAGGGATGGCAGGTCATTTTGGAAGATGTGGGCAGCACCAACGGCACCTTCCTCAACGAGCAACGCATTGTGGAGCCGATGCAGCTGCGCGACGGGGATCACATCAAGGTGGGGGATGTACTGTTTGTGTTTCATGATCCCGAAGTGACGTACCAGGACACCATGCTGCCCGAGCTCGAAATGGACATTCCGGCGGGCATTGTGCGGGTGAATCGCCAGCCGGTAGACCTGGCCCCCAAAGAGTTCGAACTGCTGGCGTATCTCTTTTCCCAGCCCAACCTCGTTTGCTCGAAGGATGCGATTGGAACGGCCGTTTGGCCCGAATACCAGGGTGGCGTGTTCGATTACCAGATTGAAAACCTGGTGCGTCGCCTGCGCACCAAGCTAGAACCCGATCCCCAAAATCCCCAGCTTCTCCTCACCGTGCGCGGCCGCGGCTACAAACTCATTCTGTAGCGGAGCACAAACTGCGTTCATCCCATCACCCCTTATTCCTGATAGCTAACCGTTAGCTATCCGATAGGCAACCATTCTCTCTGTTTCGTTACACTGCTTTCCATGTCATACCCGCGCAGGCTGCACTGTTGAAAAGATGGTAAGAACGGCGATAATGATGATATGGCTAAGAAAAATCGGCGTGAAAGCCAGTTTGTGACCTTTGCTCGCATGGCCCACAACCTGGCACAAAAAGAATTTGCTCCTTATGCGCATCCCAAAAGCCCGCGCAAGTATACGCAGCCGCAGTTGGTTACCTGCATTTTGTTGATGCATCGGCTGAGATTGAGTTATCGGGATATGGAAGAGTGGCTGCTGGCTAGTGATGCGGTGGTCAAGGAACTGGGACTCAAGGATGTGCCCACGTACTCGGCACTGGCGCGGGCAGCGGCTCGATTGTTGACGCTGGCCCAGATCGATCGCATGAATGTCAGCTTGTTGACAGAGTTGGGCATTGAGGAGGAAGCAGTCGCGATTGACGCGACTGGGTTTCAGCTGACTCAAGCCAGTGATTACTATATCAACCGACGCGGCTGGAAGATCACCCAATATTGGAAAGGATTCTATGGGGTTGGTCTGAACACCCTGTTCATTTTGGGACGGAGTCAATCGTATGGGCCGGGGCATGATGGTAGTAAATTGGAAACGATGCGGCGTGCGGTACGGCCGTTTATGCGTTCTGGTCAATGGGTTTTGTTGGCTGATGGTGGCTTTGATGTGAAGTCGGTACGACCTGATGACCTCATACCGCCCCGTCGCACGGGTCCGAAGCGGTCGATTGCCTCGCCCTTGCGCCAAGCACGCGCTGACTTGGTTGCCGTAGCCCGACTGGATGGACTCTTTGGGCAGCGCTGGAAGGTCGAAACCGTCATCTCGGTCATCAAACGCAAGTTTGGTGACGCCATTCGGGCACGCAAATACTATCTGCAACGGCGTGAGCCAGCGATTAAGATGTTGGTTTACAATCTGCATCATTAATTTTGCTTTAGATCAGTTAATCCCGTAAGCATCTTTTGCTTTGTTTTAGATGTTTTCAACAGAGCAGCCTTCGCGGGAATGACAAAAGGGCAAAAATAGTGCTTTTTAAGCGAGGAGGTAACGATGAAACAAGATACGGTACAACAAAATGAAGCGTCGCGCAGTTTATCCTGGCTGGATATGGGTGGGCTGACGCTGTTGGCGTTGGGATTGGTGTTTATGGCGGTGAACTTGCTGGGCGTGCGCCAGCTGCAAAATTGGTGGAGCGGTTTCATTTTGCTGCCGGGCGTGTTGTTCCTGGGGGCTGGCCGGGCGATGTGGTGGGGAAACGGCCGTACCCAACTTCTCCCGCGTCTCAGCACTGGCCTGGGATTGGTCATCACGGCGGTTGCCGCCATGTTTGCCTTTAACCTCAACTGGAACGTCTGGTGGCCGCTCATGATTGTGGTGCCTGGCGTGGCCTTCTGGCTGGTGGGTGGGGCGAAGTATGGCGTGGGGGTGACGGCCGTACTCCGTTTTCATCGCTGGCTGGCAGTGACCATGCTCTTGCTGGGCTTTACCTTTCTGGCTGATCAACTCAATCTGCTTGATATGCAGGCGCGGTTTGGCGATTTTCACTGGTGGGGCACCTTCATTTTGCTCGCCGGAATTGGGGCTTTTTTTGAAGGATGGCGCGTCCTGCGGCAATCCGCCTGGGCTTCCACAATTTTGCTCATCAGCGGCGTGTGGATTGTGAGCAACGGCCTCATGGAACTACTTGCCCCAAACTGGCTTTCGTGGGAAGGTATGGTGGGCTTTGGTCTGATTGGCACGGGGCTGCTGACCCGTGGCTGGCTATTCCTGCGGCCCAGCCCATAATTTTTCAACGTTACACCCGCCTTTTAGTTGTCATTCCCGCGAAAGCTGCACTGTTGAAAAGATGGTAAGAACGGCGATAATGATGATATGGCTAAGAAAAATCGGCGTGAAAGCCAGTTTGTGACCTTTGCTCGCATGGCCCACAACCTGGCACAAAAAGAATTTGCTCCTTATGCGCATCCCAAAAGCCCGCGCAAGTATACGCAGCCGCAGTTGGTTACCTGCATTTTGTTGATGCATCGGCTGAGATTGAGTTATCGGGATATGGAAGAGTGGCTGCTGGCTAGTGATGCGGTGGTCAAGGAACTGGGACTCAAGGATGTGCCCACGTACTCGGCACTGGCGCGGGCAGCGGCTCGATTGTTGACGCTGGCCCAGATCGATCGCATGAATGTCAGCTTGTTGACAGAGTTGGGCATTGAGGAGGAAGCAGTCGCGATTGACGCGACTGGGTTTCAGCTGACTCAAGCCAGTGATTACTATATCAACCGACGCGGCTGGAAGATCACCCAATATTGGAAAGGATTCTATGGGGTTGGTCTGAACACCCTGTTCATTTTGGGACGGAGTCAATCGTATGGGCCGGGGCATGATGGTAGTAAATTGGAAACGATGCGGCGTGCGGTACGGCCGTTTATGCGTTCTGGTCAATGGGTTTTGTTGGCTGATGGTGGCTTTGATGTGAAGTCGGTACGACCTGATGACCTCATACCGCCCCGTCGCACGGGTCCGAAGCGGTCGATTGCCTCGCCCTTGCGCCAAGCACGCGCTGACTTGGTTGCCGTAGCCCGACTGGATGGACTCTTTGGGCAGCGCTGGAAGGTCGAAACCGTCATCTCGGTCATCAAACGCAAGTTTGGTGACGCCATTCGGGCACGCAAATACTATCTGCAACGGCGTGAGCCAGCGATTAAGATGTTGGTTTACAATCTGCATCATTAATTTTGCTTTAGATCAGTTAATCCCGTAAGCATCTTTTGCTTTGTTTTAGATGTTTTCAACAGAGCAGCGAAAGCGGGAATCCACTCTTGGTGCCATGATGGATACCCGCCTTCGCGGGTATGACACGATTGGGGGAAAGGTTAGAAATGTCGATGCGGTCCTCACTGACGGGGCAAAATTTAGGCAAATATCGCGTGCTGGAGCCGCTGGGCAGCGGTGGCATGGCCCGCGTTTACCGTGGCTACCATCCTCAGCTGGATCGCTTTGTGGCCATCAAAGTGCTGCGCTCCGATTTGGTAGAAGATGAGCTATTTTTGACCCGCTTCCGCCGCGAGGCGCAGGCAGTGGCCAGCTTGCGCCATCCCAACATTATCCAGGTGTTTGATTTTGACGTCGCCGATGATATTTACTTCATGGTGATGGAACTGCTGGACGGTGATACGCTGCACACCCGCCTCAACGATTACCGCGTGCGGGATGAGCAAATGCCCTGGGGCGAAATGGTGCGCATCCTGCTCGATGTGCTAGACGGATTGAACTACGCGCATCAGGAAGGGATGATTCATCGGGACATCAAACCCGCCAACATTTTGCTGACGCGGCGGGGCCAGGCGGTGCTGGCCGATTTTGGTATTGCTCAAATTGTGGGCGGCACGCGGCATACGGTCTCTGGGGCGCTGCTGGGCACGCTAAACTACATGGCCCCGGAGCAGGGGCTCAAGGGGGTCAGCGATGTGCGCAGCGATTTGTATTCGCTGGGCGTGGTGCTGTACGAGATGCTTACCCGCCGCCCACCGTTTGATGCCGACACGCCGTTGGCGATTTTGTTGAAGCACGTCAATGATCCGCTGCCGCTGCCCTCAGAGCTAAATCCAGAAATTCCTGCGCCGCTGGAGCGCATTGTGTTGAAAGCGCTGGCCAAGGAACCAGACGGCCGTTTCCAATCTGCCCCTCAAATGGCCGAAGCCCTCAAAACGGCCGCTGCTGAAGCCCACATTGCGCTGCCCAGCCGAATTTCGCTGCCACTCTCCTTTTCTACCAGTGACGATCCGTCTGATTCGGTGGCTGTTTTTTCTGGTACGGCGCGGCAGAAATTGGCGAATGTGGCGTTTGCGGCAGAGGATACGGCGGCAACCAGTCAACAATCGGTTACCGCAGCGTTGGCAGCGCTTAAAGCACAAGAGCCGCCGGTGGAAAGTGTGAGGGTAGAAACGGCCGTTGCCGAACCCAAAAAACCTTCTGCCTGGCCAGCTCTTTTTCGCGGTTTCGGCCTGTTAATTTTGGTGAATGCGGCGGTGGTGATGTTTTCTGGGGCGGCGGGCGCCGGTTGGTTTTTTCGCACTGGTTGGCCCATTGAGCTGATGTTGGTGGCTGTAGCTTTTGCCCAGCTGATGATCCACTTGGGTTCTCCCTGGTTGATGATACCAGGCGGTTTGCTGCTGGGTGAGAGTGTTTTGTTGAGCTACTATGCCCTCTCTGGCCGGTGGAACGATTGGGTGTTTTTGTGGCCGTTGCAAGTGTTTCTTGTTTTTGGCGTCCTGTGGTTTTCAATTACCCGTGCGGCTGTGTCTGGCGAGCCAGCGGCGTTGGCAGATTCATGGGGCCGGACACTGCTGCGATTGGCCTATGGCGCAATGGGTCTCCTGGTGGTGCTGGTTGTTTTGGTCAACTTCCTCTCATAATAACCTCCACACCAATTGATAGCTGAAAGTTAGCTACCCGATAGGCAGGGAAACGGCCGTTCCTCTACACTCCTTCATATACGACAGAACTTTTTGAAGGAGCAATCTCATGAAAAAACGACAGGTAAATTATGGTGGGGTCATCCTTATTGTGCTGGGCGGTATCGCGCTGCTGAATGGCACCCTTGCACCACTGTTTGGTTGGGACTTTGGCCTGTGGCACTTTTGGCCGCTGCTGGTGAGCATACTTGGCTTGAGCTTCATCGCCACCCCGGTTTTGTTCCCGCGTCAACGTGGTTTGCGAGCACTGTTTATCCCGGGATTCCCGATTTTAGTCACCAGTTCCTTGCTGCTGCTGGGCAGCCTGTTTAACGTCTGGGGCATCTGGGCCTACCTCTGGCCACTGATCATCATTGGGCTGGCGGTTGGTTTCTTGGTTTCGGCCGTGTTTATGCACAATATCTGGCTTATGATTCCCGCGATCATTGTGGGCACGAACGGGCTTATCTTTCAGTTTTGCACCGTGACGGGGTTGTGGGATTTATGGGCAATTTTGTGGGTGCTGGAACCGCTTTCGGTGGGCATTGCTCTGCTGGTGGCCAGCGCCGGGGTACGCCCCAGAATGGTTTGGGCAGGGCTGATTGTGTGCCTGATTTCGGTTGGGCTGTTTAGCTTGATGAGCCTGGTTTTGTCTGGTTGGGTGAGCATGATTGGGGCGTTGCTGCTCATTGTGGCTGGGTTGGGCTTTATCATTCATGGCCGTGCCCCGGTGGCGCTGAAGGAAAAAAGCCCAGAGGAAGTACTCGACGGGCTGAAGTTGTAGGTGAGTTGGGTTAAACGGCCGTCCTGCGCAGGACGGCCGTTTTTTTGTTACCGGTTATTCAATTTGTATTCCAGAATCTTCTTCCAACCATCAGAAAGAGTGGGTAGTTCTAACATTTGCTGCACCAACTCTGCATTAGGTGTGCCCAGCGTGTTCTGGTTGATGAGTTTGATGGTGAAGATGGGATTCGGCCGTTCCACTAATTTTAGTTCATCGCCCACCTGCACCATGCCCGGTGTCAGCACCCGCAGGTAAAAGCCGGTGCGCTGGGCGGCCATCACTTCATTAAAAAAGCCGGGCAGCTTGAGCTTGCGCTCCTGCTTGGTGCATGGGTAACGCGGCGCACTGACCTGCACAGTGGCTTCGCCCACCTGGAAAATGTCGCCCACGGCCACATCTGCTTCAGTCACATGGCTCAACGTCCAATTTTCCCCCACGCTGCCTGGGCCCAGACGTTTCTCTGGGTCGTTTAGCTGGTACAAGTTATTCCAAAAGTCATAGTGTACGATTGGATGGCAGCAAACGGCCTGATCGCGCGAGCCGTGATGTTTGGTGTCGGCGACCTGGTCACCGGCCAGGCCGCGCTGCTGCAAGTAAATTGGCTCGGTAACAGGGGTGCGGAAGATGGCCGAGCGCCACGTGCCGCGTTTGTCGGTCATGGTTTGGGGCTGTCCCACAAGCTGGGTATGAATCGTGATCATGCAAGTTACTCCTTATTCGCGGCTAGATTGTAGCGGAAAGGAAAGTTAGACAGCAAAAAACGGCCGCTTCCCCCCGGAAACGGCCGTTTTTTATAACAGGAGAAAATCAAATGTTCGTTACATGGGTGTGTTCCGTGGGTTGGAGACGATAAAGGACCCCTTCACCACAGAAAACCCAGAAACCGCTTCCATCTGGTCTAGCAGGCAGAGAATTTGGTCGCGTGCGCCGCTAATCGTCAGGCTCAAAACCACATCTTCCTGACAGCCATTGGATGGAACGGCCGTTGTCGGTTGACTCTCTTTTTGCATGATAATGTGTAGCTCCCCGAAAATAGCTTTTGAGAGCCAGGAATTCCAATGAGTCGCTTAATTTTCCAGGGCTCCCCAACCAGTACACTTGCAGTTGTTAGGTATCACGATTTGGTTGGACGATACAAATTATAAAACGGCCGTTACCAGTACAGTGTCATTGAACAAAGCGCCTAATAAAAATTTATGTGATTCTCGAAAAATCAATACGTTTACTCAAAGCTAGAATTCGAGAATCACAAGAAATAAAAGTAAAACAGAGCGAGGTGTGATAGAGGTATCGTTTTACTTTTACAGAACAGAACCCACGATTCTTAATGTAATGAAGCAATAAAGATTGGTCCTGCTGCGATGCTTTGTTCTTGATGGATCAGTTCAGATTATTGTTGATAGAAAGTGATGCTGATCCGTTCTCATGAGATGACAGTAGCATAGAAGAATCGCCGTGGGCTGCCAATTACAAAAAAGTCATATATCCGAATTCCTATTGGCCGGATCACAAATTAGAGAAATTGCCCCGCTTACGTTAAAATCAGTTGCCGAGGAGGATAAGGACATTATGCAGAAAAGCTTATTTGATGAACCGGATCAACAGTACAGTTCTTTAGACGCACTCATTACCGACATGATGGCCATGAACGACGATCCGCTGGCTAATGCGGGCACCAACGTGGTTATCTGTCGGGGCAATCCAAAAGCCAAACTGATGATCGTGGGTGAGGCACCGGGGCCGCAAGAAAACATTCAGGGCAAACCATTTGTGGGCAAATCGGGCCAGCTGCTGGATCAGATTTTGCAGGCGGTAAAGTTTGACACCGAGAATGATGTGTTTATTAGCAATTCAGTTTTCCGTATGCCCCCAGGGGAAGGTGGAAAAAATTTCCGCAAGCCCACGAATGAGGAAATTGATTACTACCGGCCGTACCTCCTGGAGATTGTGCGCCTGGTAGACCCCAAAATTATGCTGCTCACAGGCAACGTGGCAACGCAATCTGTGTTGGGACTCACCGGCATTACCAAACTGCGCGGGCAATGGCATGAGCTAAACGGCCGTAAAATCATGCCCATCTTCCATCCATCCTACCTGCTGCGCAACCAAAGCCGCCAGCCCGGCAGCCCCAAGTCGCTCATGTGGCAAGACATTCAGGAAGTGCGCCGCGTGTACGATTCGATGGTATCATAAATCAATTTAAATCAAATTTAGAAGATGACTATTGAGGAAGCAGGGAGCGCAAATGATACGCAACATTTCGATTCAAGGATTTAAATCAATAGCTAATGTCCAAAACCTCGAACTGGGCCAAATCAATGTATTTGTTGGCGCAAATGGCTGTGGGAAAAGCAATTTGCTTGAGGCAATAGGCGTGCTGGGTGCAGCTGCATCAGGTCATGTGGATAGCGAATCATTAAGCCGTCGTGGCGTTCGTTTGAGTCCGGCAGAACTCTACAAAACTCTCTTGAGGCAGCGAGATGAGACGGGCAATAGTATTTCCTTTCGCGTAAGTGGCGAATGGGGTCAGCATCCACTTGAGTACGCTGTTTCTCTTAAAGTCCCTACAGCAAATTCTGATAGTTGGAAATATGTGATTGATGAATTAAGCTCGCAAGGCGACCTCGTTTTCAACCAGGATTCAATTGGAGATCCAATAACACAATGGAGTAATGAACCTCCACGCACACATTCTCTTGGGGGAAAGGTTGCTTATTTATCGAGAATTGTAGAGCATAAACGAGTTGGAACATCTCCCAAAAATATGATGGCTTATATTCAGGAATATGCGATATTTTCACCAACAACGCCTGTTTTGAGAGGTTTACAGTCAGATGCTGTTAAATTGTTTCCGTTGGGTTTAACTGGGGGTGGATTAGCAGAAGCAATTGATGAGTTACTCAATATTCACAAGCATACAATAGGTGAGCTAGATCTAGAGGAGGTACTCGATCTACTGGATTGGGTGGATGAATTTAGCATCGGACGTCCTTCGCGAGACTTGCTTTCCGCTGACGTTCCTTCTTTACGAAGCATTGTTGAGTTTAAAGATCGCTGGATGGGAGAAAAGCGAAATCGGCTTTCTGGGTATGATGCTAGTGAAGGCTCATTGTATGTTCTTTTTATGTTAGTACTTGCTTTGCATCCTAAATCACCAAAGTTTTTTGCTGTGGACAACTTTGATCAGGCTTTAAATCCCCGTCTAGCCCGAGCTTTATCAAGGCTATTTTGCCGTATAATTATTGACTCGTCACGGCAAGCCCTTCTTACAACGCATAACCCTCTCGTGTTAGATGGTTTAGACTTGCGAGATGATCGCATTAGGCTTTTTGCAGTAGAACGTAATCAACAAACAAATGGAGCAACTAAGATCTCTAGAGTTCAACTTTCAGAAAAGGTATTAATACAGGCTGAAAACGGAACACCACTATCGCAGATGTGGGTCATGGGGTTGTTAGGAGGAGTCCCTGATATTTTCTAAAACAAGTTAAATGAAGATAGGCACTATAGTTGAGGGGCCAACAGATCGCCTGTTATTAAAGGCGGTTGTTGATGAAATTTGTCATGGTGAACATGAATACCTTGATTTGCAACCAGCAGATTTAGGAGATAGCTTTGGTGAAAGAGGTAGCGGTTGGAAAGGGGTTCGTCGCTTTTGTTTTGATATATGTCAGCAATTAAGTGAAAGTGTCAGCGATTTCATCATAGATTTCCAACTAGATTTGTTGATAATTCACATTGACGCGGATGTGGCATTGGAGGAAGATTTGCAGGAGGGAGCAGCTTCTATCGCTAAAGAATTGTTGCAACCTTGTCCACCAATCACACTTACTACAATGAGTTTAGAAGAAGTTGTAACAAAGTGGTTAAATTTAGAGCATGCCAGTCAACTGCCTTCTCAAGTGATTTTAGCTATTCCGGCTCAAGACAGTGAAAATTGGGTTTTTGCAGCCTTGTTTCCTGAAGATGAGTTATGTCAGAGACATGATTTTGAATGTATTCATGCTTCAACCGAACATCAGCATCCAGCTTATTTATTGACTTTGGCAAATTATGGACGTATCTTGCGACGTAAGGATGGCAAGATTAGAAAGTCAAGAAGCAGTTATAGACAGGTTTTGCCCCAAGTTGTTGATGCGTGGGATAAAGTGTGTTCAATATGTTTCCAGGCGCAGACATTTAACAATCGACTCACTGAAATTAATGACACATTCCGATAAGGCCGCCCTGCGCGGCGAACCCGGCTATGTGTGGCGCTCCGGCCAGAACCGCCGCCTGCGCATGATCCAGCAGTGGATCAATCTCACCGATGCCGTGATTTTGGACAATGGTTGCGGCCTGGGTACCTACCTGGATGCCTTTGCGCCATTCACGCCGCATCGTTTTGGCCTGGAGCTGGAGCTAGATCGGGCACAAAAGGCGCTCTCCGTCGCCCCTGGCATTGTGCAGGCAATGGGGGAAAAGCTGCCGTTTGCCAGCCACAGCTTTGATTTTGTCTTCAGCAACGAGGTCATTGAGCATGTAGAAGACGATCGGCAGGCGCTGGCGGAAATGGTGCGGGTCACAAAGGAAAACGGCCGTATCCTCATCTTTTGCCCCAACCGCTGGTACCCGGTGGAGCAGCACGGCATTTACTGGCGGGGCAAGTACAAATTTGGCAACATCCCTTTAGTGAATTACTTGCCCAACCCGCTGCGCAACCGGTTAGCGCCGCACGTGCGCACCTATACCAAGCAAAATCTGCTTGATTTATGCCGTGGCTTGCCGGTGAAGGTGGTGCATCACGGCCGTATTTTTGGCGGCTACGACAATATTGAAAGACGCTGGCCGGAATTCGGCCGTTTCATTAAAAACAGCCTTTATGCTGCCGAGAAGACGCCATTAGCGGCATTGGGCATCTCTCATTTGCTTGTTCTAGAGAAGCTAACCTTGGGCGAGGAGCAAAGATAAGTCACGAGGGGTTTTGCCCAGCGCGAATAGGCTCCGAATGAGCAAATCGAGTGAGACTGAGGGATCGCCAGATTCCATTTTGGCCACACGCGACTGACTCGACTTAATAAGATGTGCCAGCTCTTTCTGCGTTAAATGATTATCTTGACGTACTTCGCGTAAGTTTTGCGCCAGGGCAAGCTTTAGTTCAATGTAAGCAACCTCTTCTGGGCTTAGTTCCAGAAAATCTTCTGCCGAACCAACTGCCCAACCCGCTTGCGCTAATTTTTCCTGCTTTGTTTTATCCATTTCTTACCACTCAATCTACAACCTACAACGCATCATAGAGTTTGATGCGCCGCTGACAGGTTTCAATTACCTTTTTCGGTGTTTGGTTCGTTTTCTTCTGAAAAACTTCCAAAATCACGATGGCATCCTCATCAATTCGATAAATGATTCGCCAGGTGCCATTCGTGTCGTTGATGCGTAACTCGTGGCATCTTGGTGCAATCGAAGGCATTGGTCTGGAATGGGGCAGGCCCAAAAGATCGCCTTTTTGCAGCTTGCGAAGCAAAAAACCTGCTTCAAGCCGTGCCGCAACCGCAAAAGGCGGTGTTTTGATCTCGCCATGTAACCAAACCAATGGCTTTTCGAGAGGAACCATGCTAATTATAATATGTCAAAAATGACATATTATCAAGTGCCAAAAATTTTCTGGGGTTAGCGAGCTGACAACATTTGTGCGTCCATTGGGTAATTAGACAAAGAATGGCGGGCTGGTGGCGATGTAGCGGTCGAAGTTGCCAAACGGCCGTTCGCTCATAAACATTGCCATAAACACATCCATCTTGAAGTTGCGGGAGAGCAGGTAGGTAACGGCCGTTTCGTTCACCATCGGCACTTCCACGCCAAACTCGGCGCGGCCTGCTGTCGCGGCGGCGCTTTCCGCATGGGCCAGCACGGCCGGGAAATCGGCGGCATCAAGCAAGGCAAAGGGGCCGTTGTTGCGGCCCAAGTAACCATAACCTTTGGGACGGCCGTTGCGCACATACAAAAATCCCTGCCGATTGGCCAAAAGCCAGCGATGATCCACTTCCCGCCGGAACCCAATTACATCGGCATCAATCTCGTTGAGAACAACCAAATCACTGTCAGCTTGCAGGGGTACAAATTGCAAATCACTCTCAAAAGACACTTGCTCTGGTGGGCGGCCAAAATAGTAA
Source organism: Ardenticatenaceae bacterium (assembly GCA_020634435.1). Classification (GTDB taxonomy): domain Bacteria; phylum Chloroflexota; class Anaerolineae; order Promineifilales; family Promineifilaceae; genus Leptofilum. Next base: position 395,371 of record JACKBS010000006.1, read on the forward strand.
ATGGGGAAGCGCGGAAAGACGCCCGCCTTCAAATAAAGCGCCTGCGCCCGAAAGTCTGAGGTGGCAATGATGAAACGATTGTGGGCGCCTTCTTTGGGAAAAGCGCGTTCAATCAGGCTACGTCCCAGCCCCGCTGACTGCGTGCCGGGTTTCACAAACAGCTCAGTTAGCTCACGCACACCGTCATGGATAACGCTGCGTGCAAACCCGACGGTTTGGCCATCCAACTCCGCAATCCAAAATTGTTCGGCCGTTTGCGAAAGATGTTGATAAAGCGGCCGTCTGACCTGCCACATTTCCGCCAGTTGGGTTTCGTCGCCCCAACTCATATCCCCCGTAAAGCCCAGCCGCTGGACCAAATCGGCCAATGTCTCTTCAAAAATCAGAAACGTGTCGTAATCGTCTGCCGAATTTCCCGGACGGTAGCGAATTTCTTTATTAGTCTGTTCGTTCATGGACTGCCTCGCTAATTTACATAAAAAGATATTATGGGTTGTTGAATTTCACACACAATCATAGGGTCGATTTGCTTGTACGGCCGTACGCCAATGATTAAAATCTTAAATAGTGAAATGTGCAAAAAAGTATCCGATTTCATATCGGCAGGAAAAGAAAATGGAGGTTTGCAATGAGCAACAATGGCAATGTTAATCAAAATGGGCACAGCGAAGTTGGCAGCTTTAAGGTAAAAGCCGGCCTAGCGCAAATGTTAAAGGGTGGTGTCATCATGGATGTGGTGACGCCCGAACAGGCCGTGATCGCCGAAGAAGCAGGCGCTTGCGCCGTTATGGCCCTGGAGCGCGTCCCGGCGGACATCCGCAAAGATGGCGGCGTGGCCCGCATGTCCGATCCCGGCATGATCAAAGAGATCATTGCCGCTGTGAGCATCCCGGTGATGGCCAAAGCGCGGATTGGTCACTTTGTGGAAGCGCAAATTTTGGAAGCAATCGGCGTCGATTATGTGGATGAAAGCGAAGTGCTCACCCCCGCCGATGAAGATCACCACATCAACAAGCACAACTTCAAAATTCCGTTTGTGTGCGGCTGCCGTAACCTGGGTGAAGCGCTGCGCCGCATCGGTGAAGGCGCGGCGATGATCCGCACCAAGGGCGAGGCTGGCACAGGCGATGTGGTAGAAGCCGTGCGCCATGCCCGCACCGTTTTGGGGGAAATCCGCCGCTTGCAGCTGATGCCCGATGAAGAATTGATGGCTTATGCCAAGAACATCGGTGCCCCGTATGCGCTGGTGAAGGAAACCAAAGAGTTGGGTCGCCTGCCCGTAGTGAATTTTGCCGCTGGTGGCATTGCTACCCCCGCTGATGCCGCGCTGATGATGCAAATTGGCGTGGACGGCGTGTTTGTTGGCTCGGGCATTTTCAAGAGCGGCAATCCGGCCGAACGAGCCAAAGCGATTGTGGAGGCGACCACTCACTTCAACAATCCAGAAATCCTGGCCAAGGTTAGCGAGAATTTGGGTGAGCCGATGGTGGGCATCAATGTGAGCAGCTTGCCGGAGAGTGAGCAGCTGGCCACACGCGGCTGGTAAGAGTGAACGGGTGACAAGGTGACCTCTCGGTGAATGTAGCCGCGCTTTCTTAGCGCGCCATCAACAGCGCGGAAAGAATCCGCGGCTACGAAATGATTTGATTATGGACGTACGTTTATTAGACCCGATGCGGGACATGGTGGAGTGGCTGCGACTGCGGCAGGGACTGTTTGACGACAGCACTGACGAAGAGCATCTGCAGGAGATGGCCGAGATTTTGGCTGAACCCGAAGGTTGTGTGCTGGTGGCGGTACGGCCGTTTTCCTCACATCTTGCTGGTTATTTACACGTCGGCAGCCGCAAATACGCAGAAGGCTGTACCACCTCGCCGGTGGCTTACCTGGAAGAGTGGTTCGTCGATGCCGATGTGCGCCGCCAGGGTGTGGGGCGAGCGCTAGTAGCCGCAGCGGAAGCGTGGGCCAAGCAAAACGGCTATATCGAACTTGCCTCCGACACGCTCATCGACAACGACGTTAGCCTGGCCAGCCACCTGGCCCTCGGCTTCAGAGAAGTCGAACGACAAATTAACTTTATAAAAAAATTGGATTAGCCTTGCATTTTCCCGGAAACTGGCTGAGTTTGCTCCAGATGTGGGTTCAGTTTCCGGGAAAATTGCTGGCCAAGAAATAACTATGAAAATTGGCGTTTTGGCGCTGCAAGGTGCCTTCATTGAACATATCAACATGCTAAAGTCGCTTGGCGTCGAGGCGGTGGAAGTGCGCCTGCCGGAGCAGTTGGACGGCCTGGATGGACTCATCATTCCGGGCGGCGAAAGCACCACCATTGGCAAGCTAGCGCGCCGATTTGGGCTGATGGAGCCGCTGCGTGCCTTTGCTGAGTCCAAGCCGGTTTGGGGCACCTGCGCCGGGATGATCTTTTTGGCGAAGGAGATAACCAGCGGCACAGCAGGCAAGGACCAACCGCTGCTGGGCATGATGGACATCGAGGTGGCGCGTAATGCGTTTGGGCGGCAGGTGGATTCATTTGAGACGGATTTGGATGTGTTGGTGTTTACAAATGGCGACAAACGGCCGTTTCCTGCCGTATTCATTCGTGCGCCCAAGCTTTTGGCGGCCAAGGGGGATGCCCATGTAATTGCGCAACTGCCAGACGGAACGGCCGTTGCGGCCCAGCAAGGCCATTGGCTCGTCACCTCTTTCCACCCCGAACTAACGGGCGACAGCCGGTTCCACGAATATTTCCTATCGGTCATTGCGCAAGAAAAAGAACAGAGTCAGTAGATTTTCTGACCTCGAAAAATTGAAATCGTTCCATTAGTCGCTAAAATAGGGCTATGGACGAGCAGTCGCAAACAATTACTGGCCCATTCGGCCATTTTATCCGGCGTGCCAATGGCCTCGTTTATTTTTATAAGCGGGACGATCTGGCAATTGATATGTCCACTGCTGAAAAATTTCTGGACACCGTTCGTGTGTTGGATGATTCAGGAGATGCTCGTGTCATGGTCATCCAGGGTCAAGGCGTCGAGTACAGCTTTGAAGCGCAGCATCTCTTGCTCACCAATGACGTTGTTGGCAAAGTGGCGTATGTAATCCAGACCGGTACGCAATATCTCACCGTTGAACTGCTGCAAAATATGGCGAAGTCCTTTAAATCTCGGATGCAGTTGGCAATTTTTCAGGAGGTTGAGGAAGCAGAGAAGTGGCTGCTGAACAGCTGACAATCCTCTGTTAAAGGTTTCTGGGCAAGACAACGGTAAATGTTGCGCCGCCCAACTCATTGTTCTCGGCCCAAATACGGCCGTTGTGCTGCTGCACAATCCGCTGGGCAATAAATAAGCCCAGGCCAGTGCCCTTCCCCGATTGTTTTGTGGTGAAAAACGGATCAAAAATGCGCTCTAGCAGGGCGGGCTCAATGCCGCTGCCGGTGTCACGCACGGAAAATGCGTACGCTTCCTGGTGAGCGCCGTTGCCGTTGCTGCCAGCCAACGGCCTATCTTCGGGGACGAGCCAGGAGCAAATTTCGACCGTACCGCCGCTGGGCAGCATGGCATCGCGGGCGTTGATCAGCAGGTTGATCATTACCTGGGTGATACGATTGTGATCCAGCACAATGGTTTTGAGCGATTCATCCAATCGCTTCACAATTTGGATGTTGAACTCGCCGCGGAACTGGTGCTGTACCAAAACCAGCGCATCATCAATGATCATGTTGAGGTCAGTAACGGCCGTTTGCATTTCTTCGGCGTAAGAATAATTGCGCAGCACTTCCACAATGCGCGCCGAGCGCCAAGCGCTTTGCTCAATCATCTGTACGTAGCGCATTAACTGTTCCATGCTCAGGCTGTTTTCTTCCACCTCGTGCAGCAGGTTGCTGCACGTGGCCGCGATGATGCTCAGCGGCGTGTTGAGCTCGTGGGCCACGCTGGCGGTAAGGATGCCAATACCGGCCAACCGCTGGGTGTGCAGCAGCGCCTCGTTGAGCTGTTCAATTTCTTGCCAATGGGTAAACGAAACCATCGTGGTGCTGGTGATGTGATCAGACACAGGGGTGATGGCCAGATTGACGGTAACGGAACGGCCGTCTGGCTGGCGCAGGGTGGTTTGGTGTGGCTCACACTCATGCAATTTGTGCCCCTCAGCATCTAACTCGTTCCAGGTGCGGCCAATGAGCTGCTCAGATTCCCAGCCTAAAATACGCCCGGCAGCGGGATTGGCTGAGGTGACAATACCATCTTCATTAAGCACCAACACACCTGCGGCTACTGTTTCTAGCAGGTGATCGTAAAACTCTCCGGTTGGTTTGGTTTGGGTTATGACCATGAATTGATTCCTATCTTCATCCCAGAGACGTTTTTACCGGGTGCAAATCACAAAATAAATCCCCAAAATCAATTGTTTGTTGTGATTTAACGAGGCAAAAGCCGCACTTCCCATCGCTTCCATTCGCGATTTTGTCGCCTTTACCCATTCCCAAAGTGTGTCATTTTGGATGGCGAGTTGCAGCAATTGGCTGCGTTTATAGAATACGCTACCCCTTAGATCGCGTCCGTATGTGGGCCGTAAAATCACCGTGAAGTCGGCGTGAACGGGTTGCGTGAACCGGTGTTGAATTGCTTGCCCTCTCCTGTAAAAATCTGGCCCCAACGAGCCAGTGGTACTTATCTCCTAGCCCGTTTGCCCTAGAGATTTCGCAGTAGCCTTCGGGTACTATGCAGGGCAGCAGAATAACTTTTTTATTACCGGTTACAGCGTTTAAGAGAGTAAAAAAATGAAGAAGCAATTCCCCTGGAGCCTGTTTGGTTCCCTTTCCCTGATCCTGATTTGGGCAAGTTTTATTTTTCATGGCCCGGCACAACAACCTGCTTTGGCCCTGTCCGCGAGTGCATCACTGGCTGATTGTGCGCCGCTCCCCGCGCCCAGCGGCACCATTGTGACTGTGGCGACGGTGGGTGAATTGGAAACGGCCGTTAACACCGCCACCGCCAACACCACCATTCTCATTGCCGACGGCATTTACAACCTGAATGGCGTTTACCTACGCATAGACGTGCCTGATGTGACGCTGCGCTCCGCCAGCGGCAACCGGGAAGCGGTCATTCTGGATGGCAACTACATCACCACTGAAATCATTCAGATTGTGGCTTCCAACGTGACCGTGGCCGATATAACCTTGCGTGAAGCATATTACCACCCCATCCATGTAATGAGCGATGCTGGCGACACGCTGAACACGCTCATCTACAACGTGCACATCATCGATCCCGGTGAGCAGGCGATCAAAATCAACCCGGCAGCGGATGGCACCTACCCCGATGACGGCGTAATTGCCTGCTCGCACATTGAACTGACGGACGCGGGACGGCCGTTCATCCGCAACAATTGCTACACGGGCGGGGTCGATGCCCATCAGGCCGAAGGCTGGGTGATTCGTGACAATTTGATTGAGGGCTTTTGGTGCGCCAACGGGCTGTCGGAGCATGGCATCCACCTGTGGCGGGGCTGCCGCGATACGATTGTGGAGCGCAATGTGCTGCGCGAAAACGCGCGCGGCATTGGCTTTGGTCTGGCCGAAAGTGGCGATGCCCGTACCTATACCGATAATCCTTGCCCCAGCGCCAACGGTGGCTACGTGGATCATTACGGGGGCATCATTCGCAATAATTTTGTTTTTGCCAGCGACGCGGGATTGTTCAGCTCAGAATATGGCTTTGATTGCGGCATTTGCTTGTGGCAGGCGTGTGGCGCCCAAATCTTCAACAACACGGTGGTGTCTACCCAGGCACCGTTTTCCTCGATTGAGTGGCGCTTTGACAATACGGACATCGAACTGCGCAACAATTTGGTGAGCCACAATTTGCGCGACCGGGGCGGTACGGCCGTACTCGACAACAATCTGCAAAATGCGCCGCTCTCCCTCTTTGTGAATGCCGCCAACGGCGATTTGCATTTGCACAGCGCAGCCGCTGCGGCTATCGACCAGGCGACGCCGCTGGTTGAGGTGAGTGATGATTTTGACGGTGAAGGACGGCCGTATGGCCCTGCTCCAGACCTCGGTGCCGACGAACTGAATGCGCCACCGTTTGAGCCAACCAACTGGGTTTATTTACCACTGACCTATTCTGATTAAGAACCTGTCCGAAAAATATTCCGAGCATGTAAGTCAGGCATAAGGTTGCGCTCAGAAATGTAAGTAAGAGTTGATTTTCAGAGTGCGAAGACGTCATTTTCGTTAATGTTAAAAAATTCGACGTTCGTCTCACCTCTGGAAAATGAATTTACGGATAGGTTCTAAGGGAAGATCAACAGATTTCGCAGATTAAAACGATTTTTCTCGCTTTTCTCTGTGAAACTCTGTGTTTCCTCCGCGCATCTCTGTGTTCCGCTTTTTTAAGGAGTGACGATGATCCTCACAAAATCCAAGCTAATTTTCAGCTTCCTTTTCCTATCCTTTCTCTTTTTGCTGGGAATGTCTCAACAAATGCAGGCAGCACCGCAAGGCGGCGGCACATTTTATGTGGCTACCACGGGCAGCGACAGCACCGGAACCGGCACTAGCGGCAATCCTTGGGCAACCATCACCAATGCGCTGGACAACGTGCCTGACGGCAGCGTGATTTTGGTGAAGCCGGGGGTGTACAACGGCCGTATTCGCATTCGCGGCACCTTCCCCACAGGCGTTACCGTCCGATCGGAAGTTCCGTATCAAGCAATTCTGCAAAACAACGACCGCGTCATCACCGCCTACACCGACGCGCGCGGCGCACAGGGCATCACCCTCGAAGGGTTCGAGATTCGCCATAGCGGCCCCGGTTCTGCGCCGCTGGTGGTGCATATTGACGGCGGTGGCGACGGCAGCGTCAGCCACATCACCCTACGCAACAACATCCTGCACGACAGCTACGACAACGACATCCTCAAAATCAACAACGCCACCCACGATATTTTGGTGGAGGGCAACCTGTTTTACAACCAGACCGGCCACGACGAGCACATCGACGTGAACAGCGTGGAAGATGTCATCATTCAGGATAACGTCTTTTTTAACGATTTTGCCGGAAGCGGCCGTTCCAACCTGAACGACACCGGCAGCTACATCGTCATCAAAGACAGCAACGCCAGCAGCGACATCTACACCGGCAACGACCGTATCACCGTGCGGCGCAACATCTTCTTCAACTGGGAAGGCTCCGATGGTTCCAACTTTGTGCTGATTGGTGAAGACGGCCAGCCATTTTTCGAAGCGCGCAACGTGCTGGTGGAGAACAATTTGATGCTGGGTAATGCAGCCAACGTGATGCGCGCCGCTTTTGGCGTGAAGGGCGGCCAAAACATCACCTTCCGCAACAACACCGTTGTGGGCGATTTGCCCGCGCTGGCCTTCGCTTTCCGCCTCAACACCGAAGGCAGCAATCCGCCCAACCAAAACATCCAGTTCTACAACAACATCTGGTCCGACCTGACCGGCACGATGGGATTTGATGGCAGTGGCAGCAACGACTTTTCCGACACGCCGCTGGGTGAAACGAGCAGCTGGACGCTGGATAATAACCTGTACTGGAACGGCGGCAGCGCCATTCCCCAAGACGGGGCGGAGCTGATCAACTACACCGACGACGCCAACCGGCTGGTGGCCAACCCGCAGTTGGGCGGGCAGGCTAGCCTGATTTTGCCCCGCTGGACCGGCAGCCAGTTTGCCGATGGTTCCAGCACGATTGCGGATGTGTTCACCAATTTGGTCACGCTCTACGGCACGCCAGCGGGCAGCAGCCCGGTGGTGGATGCGGCCGATCCGGCCAACGCACCCGCTGACGATATTTTGGGCAACGGCCGTTCCACTCCCGACATCGGTGCCGTGGAAATCATCCCCCAGTTGCAGCTCTCTGGTTCGCCGGGTGATCAGACGATTTTGTTGACCTGGCAGGTGAATACGGCCGTTGCCCCCGGCACCACCTGGCAAATCAGCTACAGCGGCCCGGTTGGCGACCAGCCCTCGCCCATCATTGGCCTGGCGGCGGGCACGCGCAGCTACACGCTCACCGGGCTCACCAACTACACCACGTACGACATCACGCTCAACGCAATGGTGTCTGGCTCACCCGTTTTGACGGATACGGTGAGCGTCATGCCCACGGATTTGTTGCTTTATTTGCCATTGACCACCCGTTAATTCTCGTTCCACGCTCAGCGTGGAATGAAGTTCAGGACGCTCTGCGTCCCCTACGCGGCGCGGAGCGCCAAAGCCTACATTCCCACGCCGAGCGTGGGAACGAGTTGGTTGTGAGGAAAAATATGAAAACGTATCGGTTGATTTTTGTCATGGGATTGTTTGGTTTTATTGTTTTGTGTGTGGGTGGATGGAAAGAAACGGCCGTACAGGCGGGCACCACCTCCTCCCCCGTGTTGAAATGGCAGCGAGGCGGCTGCTACAACTCCTGGTGCGAAACGGGCTGGTACTCATCACCTGCCGTTGCCGATTTAGACAACGACAATAAGCCAGAAGTGATTGCTTCGGCTTATTCCCTGATTGCCCTCAATGGAGAGGATGGCACCCTTCAGTGGCGGGCGGGCACCACAGCCAATCGCACCTGGCCCGGCGTCGTGGTCGCCGACATCGACAACAACAACGATCTGGAAATTGTCACGGGCCAAAGCGGTGCATATCTCACCGTGTACGCCCACACGGGCAGCCAGGTCTGGTCGCGCCAGCCAGAAAGCGGTGAACTGCGCGGCCTGTCTGTCTACGATTTGGACGCCGACGGCACGGATGAACTGGTGGTCACGTCCACGGGCGACGAGGTGAACACCTACGTTTACGAGCACACCGGCACGCTGCGCAGCGGCTGGCCGCAGCTGAACAACGACAGCGGCTACGGCTGGGGTGTCTACAACGACAACGCCGCTCTGGGGGACCTGGACAACGATGGCCAGGGTGAACTCATCGTGCCGTCCGACGTGCATTACATCAACGCCTACGAAGCCAACGGGGCGCAGATTCCGGCCAACGCCATCTATGGCGGCGTGGGCTGGGGCAAGGTGGGCATCTGGGAAAGCCTGGTGCCCGAACTGCGCGGCTGGGGCGCTTGCGACGGCACACGCGTCGAAAGCTACCGCACCAACTTTGCCGACGGCCCGGCGGTCATTGCCGATGTGAATGGTGATGGTATCGTCGAAGTGGTGGTCACGGGCAATGTGTACGACTGCAATGCGGGCTATCCGCCCAGCCGTTACATCGGTGTCTACATTTTTAATGCCGACCGCAGCCGCTTTAACGAAGATGGCTACAACTGGGAAACCGTGCCGATTAACACGGGTGCGCCGCTGAGCGAAAGCTACAGCGTTATCGAAAGCGCCATGCCCAATCCCGTGGTGGCTGATTTGGATGGCGATGGGGAGAAGGAGATTTTGTTTGCCTCGTACGACGGCCGTTTACACAGTTTCTGGCTCGATAAAACAGAACATCACAACTGGCCCTACAACGTGAGCAATACTGGTCCCGGCATCCGCTTCGCCTCGGAGCCGGTAGTAGTCGATCTGGACAATGACGGCTTTGCGGAGGTGATTTTCGCCTCCTGGCCGCAAAAAGGGAGCGGCTACGTGGGCAAACTGCACGTACTGAACTACCAGGGTGCGGTGCTGTACGAGATCAATCTGCCCGCGCCATTTGGCAGCCCCGACTGGAACGGCGCGATGGCCGCGCCGACCATCGCCAACATTGATGCCGATGCGGACCTGGAACTGGTGCTCAACACGGCCCACTCCGGCGTGGTGGCTTACGATTTGCCCGGCACGGCCGATGCGCGCATTTTGTGGGGCACGGGGCGGGGCAATTACCAGCGCACCGGCTCATTTTTGGTTGGGTCGCTGGATGGTTCGTGGCTGGGCGTGAACAACAGCCTGCCCGGTGCAAGCGATACGATCACCGTCAAAATCACGCTCAAAAATCCGGGACCAACGTTGCCGAGTGTTTCCCTCACCAGCGCGATTCCGGGGCAGGTGACTTACGCGGGTGGGCTGTCGGCCAGCGGCGGCACGCCCACGTATGGGTCGGAGCAGGTGAGCTGGTCTGGCGTGGTGCCTGCCGGGGTGCCGGTGACGATTCAGTACAACGTGACGGTGAATGCTGGGGTGATAACGCCGACGCCGATTGGATTTACGGCCGTTCTCGACGACGGTGAAGGCAATCAGGAAACACTGACGCTGACAGTGATTGCTAACGGGCTGCTTACCTATTTGCCCTTCGTTTCTAGACCGTAGTGTCGTGATCCAGGTGACAGTCACTTTTGGAAGTGACTGTCACCTTTGCCTGCAAAATTTGCTATACTTTTGGGGCTTCGATTGTTCCAGTCAATCACAAAAGTTTACATAATTGCGAGTGCGTACATGACCGAGTTGGTTTTCCCCCAAAAGAAGCTGCAAAAAATCGAATTAAAAGAATTATTGTTGAACAAAGGCCTCCTTTGGCTTGCTTTGTTCTACTTTGTTTTCATTCTGAATGAGGAGTTTGTTAATCGGTGGGGAATAACGGCCGTTTTCATCACGGCCCTGATTATTTGTGGACTGATCTTGCTGATATCAATCCTCATTGTGCAGTTTGCCAAAACTGACCGGGTGCAAAAGCGGCGCATTCCAACCCTGATCGTTGAGACCGACCGGGTGGTTTTTCATGGCGATCAACGAAGCCAGCTCGTCAAATTTGATCAAATCAAGCGTGTCATGGTCAATCGCAACCTGGATGGGGAGATTAAGAGCATTGCATTGTACAAAGGTGTCTTTAACATGCTCAACTGCCAAAACTTTGCCGATATGCCCGGTTTGTACGCTGCCTTGAAAGAGCGTTTACCAGCTTCAATTCAATGGTCTGAACCCAAGCCGGTGCGGTGGTTGGTAAAACCGTATCAGGGCATCCTTCTAGTGATTGTGTCTGGTTGGGTTTTTATCTGGCTGTTTAACATAGACTTTATGCGAGCTTTCAGCCTGAGCCTCTATTTGTTCTGGGGCATTCAGGGGACGTCTCAGATATTGCAGCAGAGCCAACACGCATCACGCGGAGCAAAAGTGGCACTGATTTTGGGGGCAACCTGGATTTTGGGTGTTTGGGTGTATGCTATGGGTGACATTCCTCAAGCTATCAACCACCCGTGTGGCCTGGTACACCGCGGGCAAAGTGGCTGCCTGAAAGCGTACCCCGACAGCGAAAACTTGCTCTTTTTGTCTGATGGCCAGCTGGCCAGGCTGTCTGGCAGAGCAATCGTCATTGAGTCAGTCGAGGGCAATTATTTCATCAATTTGTTTACGGCCACACGTTTGATAAATGACAGATATGTTTCTAGCTTATCGTTTTCGGCCGACGGCCGTACGGCCGTTGTCGGGAAATCTGGGTACAACATCTTATTTTGGGATGTGTCCGCCCAAAGCATGACAACGCAAAATATTGCCTACAATGCGATGCTTTCTCCGGATGGTAAATTCCTTGGTCCGGATGAGAACAAAGGGACGATTACAGTTTGGGAGACGGCTACCTGGCAGCCTGCATTTACTCTGGAAACCGAAAAGCATGGCGAAACGGCCCTGGGAGCAACGCTGTTAGCGGTAGATATGGATCAGGCATTACATTTTTATGATGTGCGAAGTGGGGAAGAAACGGCCGTTTTCCCCATCGAAGGCATTGAGGGCGAAGCTTTTGTTCAACGTATAGTCTTCTCTAACGATGAGCAGCTGTTGGCCGTGATGACCAGCCAAAGCATCTTGTTAATTTTGCGGCGAGATGGCACCGAGTGGCAGGAAATACATCGGATTCAATTGGATTCCTCCTGGCGGGGAGATGATGGGCTTGCTTTTTCAGCGGACAATACATTGCTGGCAACCGTACAGGAATACTACGGCATTTCGGAAAATCGGGGACAGGTTCTTATCTTTTCAGTAGCAGATATGCAATTGCTGCAAACGCTAGATATGGGGAGAGGGCAAGGCCAATTGGGTTCGGTTCGCGTGCTGGATTTTTCACCAGACAACACCCTGCTGGCGGTCTCCAGTTCTAGCGAAGCCGCCGTTTTTGAGCTGTCGTTGGAAAATTAGGCTACAGCGTCATTTCAATGCCGGGGTCGGGTTTGGCCTGGGCTAGCTTGAGCTTGACAAAGGTCCAGGGAGCGTAGTACGTTACCCACAGCGTCAGCAGGGAATAGCGCAGCAGGCGCAGCGGCAGCGCCAGCCACAGCGGATCGTCGGGGAAAACCTGGCCCAGCCCGGCCCAGATGGCCCCGGCCACGACAATGCCCAGCAGGTAGCGCGCCGCTCGCTGCCAGAGGGGACCAGCCACCAGAAAGCGAATGCGGGTGCGTTCCAGCACCAGGCCAATGCCCGCGCCGAGGACTGTCGCAACGGCCGTTACCATCCCTTCCAAACTTTCTAACTCGGCCACCGGAATGTAGCTGGCCCAAGATACATTGGTGTTTGGTTCGCCAATAATGAGCCGGATGATGAGGTAAACGGCCGTTAACCCTACCGGAACCGCCACCGCCGCCAACAGCCGCTGGCCCAAAATGCGCTTCTCGAACTTGGCCATGTAGCGCCGCTGCCAGATGAGGTAGCCAATCAGCACCAGCAGCCCTAGCAAAAAGCCCGCCACGACATCTTGCACAAAGTGGGAACCCAGGTAGATGCGGCTCAGGGGCATTAAGATGACCATCAAAATAGCTAAAAACCAGACCCAGCGGCGGCGCACCCAATTGGCAATAAACAGGTAAATGGTGGTGGTGAACTGCGTATGGCCGCTGGGAATCCCGTAGCCGTGGTCAGTGAAACGCTCCAGGGTGGGATCAATCCAAAACGGCCGTGGCTCCCGAAAAGCGTGTTTGAACATGTTGTTAAACACATTGCCCAGCAAAAAAATGTAGGCCACGGCCCGGCCTGCTTCTTTATTGATGCTCCAGTAAATCATTGGCAGTACCGCCAGGTAAAATTCCTCAAGCCCCAGCGTACTGATAAACTTGAAGAATGGTTCCAGCTGCGGCAAATTGGTTTGCAGCCAGTGCGTGGCGTTAAGACCAAACTGATAAAGAGCGTCCATTATTGACTCCAGATGGGCAAGGATGCGCTACAAGCCTGCTGACTGCTAACGGAAACGGCCGTTGCTAGCCAAGAGCGCAACCAAAATCGTCTCAAGATAGATGAGAGATTAAGAAACCTCGACATTCCTAGACGAGTGAATCATTCATTTGCTACTATCGTAGATTAGAAATAAAAGCACCATTTGCCCTGTGGGGTTACAAACCAAGGTATGGACAATGATTTTATTCCCATCTTCCCGCGTCCATTGTAACCTTGCCTAAACCAAACAGACAAACCGTTTTTGTGCAAAACAGGTGCCGCCTTTACAATTTGTAACAAACTAAAGATATAAAAAGCCATTTTTCGCACCGGTTCATGACGAACCGGCGGCGTTATCACTTTTTTGGAGGACTCTATGACCGTTCGTATTCTCGTAATTGAAGACGAAGAACGTATTCGACAATTTTTGCAGCGTGGGTTGAGCTTTGAAGGCTACCGCGTAGATACGGCCGCTGATGGCCAAACCGGGCTCGATCTGGCCCGTGAAAATCCGCCGGACCTGGTGCTGCTAGACCTGATGCTCCCTGGCATGGACGGCATCGAAGTATGCCGCCGCCTGCGTGCCGTGAGCGATTTACCCATTTTGATGTTAACCGCCAAGGAAACCATTGAAGATCGTGTGACCGGGCTAGACGCCGGAGCCGATGATTACCTGGTAAAACCCTTTGCGTTTGATGAACTGATGGCCCGCGTGCGCGCTTTGCTGCGCCGTTCGCAGCCGCAGCAGCCGCAGGTGTACCGCTTTGCTGATCTGGAATTGGATACCGGTACACGGCAGGGGCGTCGCGACGGCCGTATCTTTGACCTCACCGCCAAGGAATACGAACTGCTGGAGCTGTTCATGCGCCATCCCCGCCAGGTGCTCACCCGCGATCTCATTTTTGACCGCGTTTGGAACTACGACTTTGGCGGCGAAAGCAACATCATTGAAGTGTACGTGCGCTACCTGCGTCAAAAAACCGAGGAAGGTGGGCTTTCCCGCCTGATTCATACCGTGCGTGGCATTGGCTACGTGCTGCGCGAAGAGTCATAAAACTTGTCCATACAGAACCGCCTTCTCCTTGTCTACACTTCCATCTTCATGGTGGCATTCGTTTTGTTTGCCGCTATCGTGTATTTGCTGCCACGCAATCGCATCAATCAGGAAGTAGATACGGACCTGCGGGCGTTGGCCGCCGAGCTACAAGCGGCCAACCTGAAGCCCGTGGGTGGACGGACCATCCGTATTGGCATTGATAAAGACCTGGATAATTTAGAAACGGCCGCTTCCTTCTTCATGGTGCTGGATTTAGATGGAGAAATTACCCTCCAATCGCAAAACCTTGTTTCCCTGGAGCCTGTGCTGCTGGATGGTTCGGCTTTGCAAGACCGGGAAACGCTCAACTACGTTGTGCGTGACGGCAGCACCATTCGCGTTCTCACAACACCTATTCATGACGATGAGAATGATGGGGAACTGATCGGTTATCTTCAGGTTGGCCGTCTCGTGGACAACATCGAGAGTTTTAACCGCTTTTTGGTGATTGCCTTGTTTGTAGGTTTTGCTGGGGCCTCAGCGTCGCTCTTTTTGGCTGTGCTGCTCACTCCCAGCTCGTTTAAGCCGCTGGAAGACATGGCGGCTGTTGCCCGCCAAATTACCAATGCCGATGACTTGAGTCGGCGTGTGCCCAACACCGAGCGCACCGATGAGATTGGCGTGCTGGCTCGCTCCTTTAACCAACTGCTGGAGCGGCTGGAGCGGCTGTTCCAAACCCAGCAGCGGCTGCTGGCCGATGTGTCGCATGAATTGCGCACGCCGCTCACGGCCATTCGCGGCAATGTAGACCTCATGCGGCGCATGGGCGATGCTGATCCCGAATCGCTAGAAATCATTCAGGAAGAAATTGAGCGCATGACTCGCCTGGTGGGTGACTTGCTCCTGTTGGCTCGCGCTGATGCCGGTGGTTTGCCCCTGGAAAAACAAAAGGTGGAGCTGGATAACCTGCTGTTTGAGGTATACCGCCAGGTACGCCTGCTGGAAAAAACAGTTGATGTGAAAGTCAGCGAAGTGGATCAGGTGTGCATCATGGGTGATGTGGATCGGTTGAAGCAGCTTCTGCTGAATCTGATCAGCAATGCCATGAAATACACGCCCGATGGCGGTATGGTAGATGTGAGCCTGTCCAAGAAAAATGGCTGGGCTTACCTGAGCATCGCTGATACGGGCATGGGTATTCCGCCGGAGGATTTACCCTACATTTTTGATCGCTTTTACCGGGTAGATAAGGCGCGTGCCCGTGGCCACTCTGGGCAAGGTCAAGGTGGTGCCGGGTTGGGTTTGGCTATTGCCAAGTGGATTGCCCAGGCGCACGGCGGCAATATCGACGTGGTAAGCAAGGTGGGGGAAGGTACCACGTTTACCATCATCTTGCCGGTTGTTGAAGAACCCAAGCCGCTGCCCGTTGAAGGCACCCAGGAAGACCTTTCCAAAACGCGGCCGGGCTTGCGGGTACTTGGCTCGACTTTCCGCCGCTCCTCATAAAAAAACGGCCGTCTTGTGCAAGACGGCCGTCTACCAATACTACATCTCAATTAGCTGACGTTTTGCCCTACGCCTCCCGGCGTGCCAGCATATAAACCCCAGCCCCAATGATCACAATTGGCCAGAAAATGGCCCCGTTGAGCCAGTGAAACCAGCCTAACTGTGTGAGCAAAAAGTACACGCCAAACAGAATGAGCAAGGTGCCGATGGTGCCTGGGCGGCTGAGCCGGTTCATTTTTTCAGAAAACGTCTGGCTTAAATCCTCAAAATTGTCTTGCAGAACGGTGCTGCCTGGTTGCCCGGCCGTCTCTACCCGGGGCATGATCACCCACAAAACCAGGTAAATGGGGATGCCAATGCCGCTGGCAAAGATCAAGAGGACAAACAGGAGCCGTACCCAGACTGGGTCCAGGTTCAGGTATTCTGCCAAACCGCCGCATACACCGGCTATCATTTTGTCTGTTTCGCTGCGAGTTAATCTGCTTTCAGACATGGTTGCCTCCGTACAGACGCTGCTTAGTTTTGCGAGTGCAGCGCTGTGATTGTTGAACTAACCGCCTATACGTCATGCTTTGGTGAAAGTTTCGCACTGATTTTTACCCACACTGGCAGATGAGAGCTGGCTAAACGACAGGTAAATGCCAGACTAACGTCACTCCTTTGGCCCTGCCCAAATCTGACGCTGCCATTGCTTTTTGCTATACTGTGCCGTTGGTAAAATGGTTCATGCTTTTCCCAAAATATTTAGGAAAGGCGTGATGAATGGCAATTTTGGCGCGTGTTGTCCATATTGCCAAGAAATAGAGTTGGTTTGGTTAAAGAGGTAAACGCAGGACAAAACGTATGGAAAGCCCAGGCCGCCAAGCTGGCCCAGAGCCAGTTGGGGCATTGGGTGATGCGTTTGGGAACCTGGCTCATCGTGCCTCGGCATCGTATTGGGGTTGGCCTGGTGGCCCTGAACGATGACAATGAGGTATTCATGCTGTGTCATGTGTTCCACCCATATTACAAATGGGGTCTGCCCGGCGGCTGGCTGAAGAAGAATGAAGCCCCAGCCGTTGGCGTGCTGCGGGAATTACGGGAAGAGACGGGGTTAACGGCCGTACTTGGCCCATCCGTCTCTGTGCATCATGATCCAGACACAGCCTATGTGGGTGTTACCTATGTGGGTCAGCTAAATCCTGGTCGTTTGCAGCTGAGTCATGAAATATTAGAAGCCAAATGGTTTCCTTACCATGACTTACCTGAACCAATTACCGACCATACCCGGCAGGCAATTAAGCTAGCCGTGGCACACCAGATGAATTTGGGATAGAGGAGAACAACCCATCACATGAATCGTCGTTCATCACCGGGCGCAGGGCAGTGGTTTACTGTTACCATTCTGGTGGCCGCCACCATTTTTCTCCTGATTAAGCTGTTTCAATATGCCAGCCTGCGGGGTAACTATCCCACTGGTTTGACGGTGGCTGGTGTTAACGTCGGTGGGTTGTCCCGCGAAGAAGCCACCGATGTGCTGACCAATCGCTACATTGAAGCGCCGGTGCTCATCTACCATGGCCAGGACCGCTTTGAGATTAGTCCCTCTGATGCCGAGTTTGAACTGGACCTGGAAGCAATGCTCAGCCGGGCCGATATTGAACGTACCCAACAAGATTTTTGGGCCGGGTTCTGGGGCTTTTTGTGGGGCACGCCTGTGGAAGTTTCCCCCGTGGAGCTTTCGGCGACGCACAACCGGGAGGCCTTGCGGCGCGTTTTGGGTGATATTGCCGCCCTCATGGACCAGCCGACGCAGCCTGCTCAGCCTGTGCCCGATACCTTTAGCTTTCAGTACGGTGAAACGGGCACGGTTACCAACGTGGATGCCAGCTTTGCCGATGTGGAGGGGGCACTTTACCGGGCTTCTAACCGTGAAGCCCGCCTTGTTGTTGAACCCAGCTCCCCGGATCGGCCGCAAATTAATTTGCTGACCCGCCTTTTGGTAAACAGCCTGCAAGATTATGAGCAGATCACCGGCGGCGCAGGCAGCATGTTTGTGATGGACCTGAATGCCGGGGTGGATGAGATTGCCATCAATGCCGATTTGCCTATGTCTGGCATGGATTTGTTGAAGTTGCCTATTGTGTTGGAAACATACCGGTTGCTGGATCAGGAGCCAACGCTGACGCAGGCGGGCTGGATTTCCAGCACCCTCTCGGCGGATTTGAGCAATGAGGGTGCTAACCAACTGCTCCGGTTTATTGCTGGACAGGACGACCCGAAGCTAGGTGCAGAGTTGGTGACCCAAACGATGCAGCGCTTGGGGTTGGTAAATACCTTCATTACGCTGCCTTATGATACGGAACCACCCGCAGGTACGACACGGCCGTCTACCCCTGCCAATTCCGTTGAAGATTTGCGCACGCTGCCGAACCCGTACATGCAAACCACGGCTGAAGACATGGGCACGCTGCTTTCCATGTTGTACTACTGCGCCGAAGGCAAAGGTGGCACCTTGATGGCCGTTTTTGAAGGGGATGTGACGCAAACGGAGTGCCAGACCATTCTGGCCTTTATGCTGCAAGATAAGATTGGTAGCTTGATTGAAGAAGGTGTGCCAACGGAAACGGCCGTTGCCCACCGGCATGGTTGGATTAGCGATACGCACGGGGATGCTGGCATCGTTTTTTCGCCCGGCGCTGACTACGTCATTGTGCAATTTTTGTATAAACCCGATTGGCTGGAGTGGGAGATAAGCTCGCCGCTGCTGGCCAATTTATCCCGCGCAACTTATAACTACTTCAACTTCGACAATCCGTATCTGACGGATGCACGGACAAACTAATCCATGCTCAAAGCAATCCAAAGAATACTCATGCTGCTGCTTGTGGTGCTGGGGCTGCTGTTTTTAGGGTACCAGGCCTTTTTGTATAGCCTGGTGCGGGAAAAGCTGCCCACCGGCACAACCATCGCCCAGGTAGATGTGGGCGGCATGTCGCGTGAACAGGCGGGCGCGGCTCTGACCGAACACTACCTGGCGCCCGTTACGCTGCACCACCTGGAGGAGCAGGTTGAGCTAAACCCGCAGGACGTGGGGTTTAACATGGATGTCGAAGCGATGTTGGACCAGGCGGAAGCCGCTCGTGGCGATGTGCCGTTTTGGGAAGGCTTTGTGGAGTACTTGCTCAAGCGGTCGTTTGATTCCACCAGCATCCAGCTCATGGCCGGGTATGATCAAAATGCGCTGCGGGCGCAGTTAGAAAATGTCGCCAGCTTCCTCGACAAACCAGCCACCGCACCGCAGCTGCGCTTGGGGGCAGGGGCCTCATACGAACCGGGCCAGACAGGTTACGTGACCGATGTGGAAGCCAGTCTTCCTGCCGCCGAGATGGCCCTTTACCAGCCAGAATTGGCTGACCGCCAGGTTGATCTGGTGATCCAAATGCAGGAAGCGGCCGAATTAAATATGGATGTGCTGGAGACACAAATTGCCCAGGTGATGGCGAATGATGGGCAGGGGCTTCTGGACAGCGTGTTTGTGATGGATTTGCAGACGGGCGAGGAGCTGGGCATCAATTCGACGGATGCCATTTCTGGGCTGAGCATTTTGAAGATCGCCATTTTTATAGAGACGTATCGGGTGCTGGATGGCAAGCCGAATGAATATGTGCAGGGGCTGTTGTATGATACGGCCGTAAAATCCAGTAACTTTGCCGCTAACCTGCTGCTGCATGAAATTGCCGGTGAAGCCAACACCTACCTTGGGGCGCAGCTGCTCACTGAATCCATGCATCGTCTGGGATTGGTCAATACCTTCCTGGCCATTCCGTATGATGCCAATGCGGTAGCAACTCGACCCAGCACCTACACCACACCGGCCAATTCGGTCGTTGATCTCATTTTTGAACCAGACACTGCCCGCCAAACAACCGCCGAAGATATTGGCACGCTGCTTTCCATGTTGTACTACTGCTCCAAAGGCGGTGGGGCGCTGCTGGCCGTTTACCCCGGTGAGATTACGCCCCAGGATTGCCAGGACATTATTGACCTGATGGTGCTAAACGATGAAGGTAACCTGATTCGTTTTGGCGTGCCGGAAAGCGTGCGCGTTTCGCATAAGCATGGGTGGGACGAAGTGACGCACGGGGATGCGGGGATTGTGTTTTCGCCCGGTGCAGATTTTGTGATGGTGGAATATCTTCATTATCCGGGCGGCGATTTTTTGCTGCATGATTACAGCTTCCCCATTTTGCGCCAGTTTGCCCAGCTAACCTACAACTACTTCAATTTTGAGGATCCCTACACTGAAAATGTGGATGACCGGGCCGTTCGTGAAGCGGCAGCGCGTGAGGCGGAGGCTGCCGCCGCGGCCGAGGAAGCCGCTAGCGAGGATGGCACTGATGTTGTTGGCGAAGACGGTGCTGCCACTGAGGGAGAAACGGCCGTTACGCCAACCCCAGCCCCATAAACACGAAAATTAGGCTTGTTGCGGGGTGACGGTTACGGCCGTTTCGCGATAAGATTGTTGCAAGTGGTACAGGTTCACCAGCAAGATAAAGGTGTTCATCACCGCTACCGGGTACGCGCCAATCACCAGGCCGTAGGCGATGAACAGCACGGAGCCCACCAGGTTAATGACGCGCAGTTTGGTCAGTGAGCGCATCATCAATGAAATAGCCACAAACAGAGAAGCCAGATAACCCAACATTTCAAAATTCAGTACCGCGTCCATTACATGCTCCTTTCGGGAAATACTCGTTTCAAGAATTAGCGAATTAGCGCTACTTTACGAGGCGATCGTGACAGCAGCGTGACTGTTCCTGGCCGATTGGGCAAAACGGGCTAATTGGCGGTATGATTTTGGGGAAAGCTTTGGCGAAACCAGGCGCCCGGATAAGTCGTTTCCGGCATACCAGCCACATTGCGGCAAAGGAAAAACGAATGACGGCAAAACGCGGCAGTGAACGACAGGTGTTGTTGTGGATGATGTTACTCTCTTCGCTGGTGGGTATTTCGATCTGGTACGTGCGGCGGTTAACGGCCGTTTCCCCCAGCGAATGGTTTAAAGATACGGTGGTGATGTTCAGCTTCTTCACCAATCTTACTAACCTGGTTGTCATCTTCATGGCGGGGGCTCTGCTGGTCGGCAAGGGCTGGCTGTACAACTGGTTTAAGTCGCCCGTGGTGCAGTCGGCGTGGTGTCTGTACATTGCGTTTGTGGGGCTGGGTTTCTGGTTTATCTTGGGCGGGCCGCAAAATGTAAGCGCCTGGTACCTGTGGATACCAGAACTCACCGCCCACTCCCTGTCTCCGATTTTGGGCGTACTGTTTTGGTACCGCTGTGTGGAGAAGGGGGAGGTAAACGGCCGTCATCCCTTCATCTGGCTCATTTACCCCCTGGCGTATCTGTTCTACTGGCTCATTCGTGGGCCGCTGGTGGGTTACTACCCCTACTTTTTTGTGGATGTGAACCTGCTCGGCTACAGCGGTGTGGCCATCTGGTCCGGCGCGCTCATCGTCGTGTTCCTCGTTCTGGGTACGGTCATGTGGCGCATTGATCGCTGGCAAGCCAACCGGCAGCTGCGTTTGGCTTCGGCAGATTGACGAGCCGCGTATGAAACAGGAAGTTGAACTGACATCACCCATTGATTTGTGTTTGCCCGACGGCCGTCTTAATCCCGCCGCCGTTGGTTGGTCACGCACCCCGTTGCATCGCTGTAACCTGAACGGCCGTTGGCCGCGCAAAAAACGGTGGAACTACTGGGCTATCACCACAGACACCCATCTTTTTTCGGTGACGGTCACCAACCTGGATTATGCCGGATTGGTGTTTGTCTACTTCGCCGATTTTGCCACCCGGCAGTTGGCTGAAGTGACCCAAATTTTGCCCCTCGGCATTGGCTGTGATCTGCCAGACCAGGTGGCCGCAGATGTGGTGTACCGCAGCAAAAAGACGCAGGTGGCCATGGAGCAGACGGAGCGCGGGGTTGATTTATCGGTGGCGCTGGCTGATTTTGCAGGACTGCCGTTAACTGCCCAGTTCACCATCACCCTGCCGCCAGCACATGAAACGCTCAACGTGGTAGTGCCCTGGGACGAACGCACCTTTCAATTTACCAGCAAGCAAAACACGCTGCCCGCCGAAGGCCACGTCACCCTTGGCAGCGAAGAGACCCGTTTTGCGGGACCACAAAGTTTTGCTTGCCTGGACTATGGTCGCGGCATCTGGCCCCGCGACTGCCGCTGGAATTGGGGCAGTGCATCGGGAATGGAAAACGGCCGAACCGTGGGCCTGAATTTGGGTGGGCAGTGGACCGACGGTACGGGCGGTACGGAAAATGGGGTTTGTGTAGACGGCCGTTTGCATAAGATATCTGAAACGTTGACCTGGCAGTACGACAAAACGGCGTTCATGCGCCCCTGGCGCATCACCGCGCCCTCCGGCGCGCTCGATCTCACCTTTACCCCCTTCATGGAGCGCGTTGCCGCCAGCAATTTGTGGCTGGTGCGTTCCGAAGTCCATCAACTGTTCGGCCATTACAGTGGGCACATCACCACGGCGGCTGGCGAAACCATCCCGGTGCAGCAGCTGGTCGGCTGGGCCGAGGATCATGTCGCGCGGTGGTAAGGGTTAATGTGTTGCCTGTGGCCGGCCAAACTGTTTATCTGCCCCACGCCTGTGCCAATTATGAATCTTTAGCAGCGCCGCAAGGCCACGAAAATTATGAGCCCAAACCACACTATAGACGGCCAGTTTGATACGGAAGAGGCCCAGGCCTTTCTCACTGAGAAGCTTGGCCGGACTATTGCCGATGTCACCCTTGTCGGCGCAGGCGCCTGGTCCCACTGCTTTGGCTTTCGCCAGGGTGCAGATGAGATGGTGATCCGTTTTGGGCAGTATGTGGATGATTTTGAGAAGGATCAGCTGGCCCACCGCTACGCAACGCCAGCGCTGCCCATCCCCGAAGTGCTAGATATTGGCCCAACTGATGCGGGTTATTATGCCATCTCCCGGCGCGTTCACGGCTCGCCGCTAGAGGCTGTCACTGCCGAGCAGTGGGCTGCGGTTGTGCCCTCGCTGGTCGCTGCCATGGAGGCCCTGCGCACGGCCGACCTTTCTATCACCACGGGATTTGGCGGCTGGGGGAGCGATGGTAATGGCGCAAACGCAACCTGGTCAGAACATCTCCTGGCGGTGGATCGGGACGCTCCAGACCGGCGCACGTACGGTTGGCGGCAGCGCCTGGCGACCTTTTCGCCAGAAGGAGAGGCGGCGTTTCAGTGGGGGTATGCATTATTGCAAGCCGTGGCGATGGATGCAGTGCCGCGCTGTCTGTTGCACTGCGACCTGATTAACCGCAATGTGCTGGTAGAAGATGCAAAAATTGCTGGTGTTTTTGATTGGGGCTGCTCCATTTATGGCGATCACTTGTATGAGCTGGCCTGGTTTGAGTTTTGGGCACCCTGGATGCCTGAGCTGGACGTGTCTTTGCTGAGGGCTGAACTGGAAAAGCAGTGGCAAGCCATAGGTTACGTCCCCGAAAAAAAGGAAGAGCGGCTGGCCGCTTGTTATCTGCACATTGGCCTCGACCACCTGGCTTACAATGCGTATCTGGGCGATTGGACGACGTTGTTGGCCACGGCCGAGCAGATGAGACGGTTGGTTACGGCCGTTTCCCCTCCCTAACTTCTGCGCACCTGGTTTACAAACGGCCGTAATCACGCTATCGTTTTAGCCATGAATGAAACAACCACCATCCTCCTGAGCATCCTTGGCTTTTTTGTGATTTTCCCCCTTTTCTGGGCGACCGTCGTCTTCCTGATTTCGCGCATTGGCGGCTGGGGCAGCATGGCGGAAGCGTATACCTACCGCGAGCCACATGCCGCCACCTGTTTTTCGATGCAGAGTGCCATCTTACGCCTGGCCTCCAATTACAACGGCGTGCTCAAAATTTGTGCCGATAGCGAAGGGGTTTACTTCTCAGTCATGTTTCTCTTCCGGCCAGGGCATTCGCCCTTTTTTGTGCCTTGGGACGAAATCAGCGGCACCAAAAAGATTTACTTCCTTTACCCAGTTGTTGATCTGCGTTTCCAGCGCACGCCCAACTTACCGTTTCGCCTTTATAAAAGGACGGCCGATCGCTTGGTGGATGTGGCCAACGGCCGTTGGGCTTACAAAGACGCATAATTCGTTGTTTTGACCATGAATAGTGAAGTTATAAAAACCATCCTATCTGCACTGGCATTTTTTATAGGATTCCCTCTTTTTTGGAGTGCCCTTGCTGTTATCACTTCTGGCATAGGCGGTTGGGCCACGCTCGCTGAGATGTATCCACATCATGAAACGCTCTCAGCTCAATGTTTCTCTGGGCAAAGCGCGACTTTGCAACGATCTTCCAATTACCGAGGCACGCTGAAAATTTGTGCCGATAACGAAGGAATTTACTGTTCTGTCACCTTTCTTTTCCGGCCAGGGCATCCGCCGTTTTTTGTTCCCTGGGTGGAAATCAGTGGCACGAGACAAAAGCACGGTTTGTACGAGGTGGTTGAGCTCCGCTTTCAACGTACGCCTAATATACCGTTTCGCATTTATAAAAGGACGGCGGATAAATTGGTAGATGTGGCAAACGGCCGTTGGGCTTACAAAGAATCCTAGCAAGCATTCCTATCCAAAAGAGGAACGACGATGACGCATCATATTATGGCAATAACCTATACTTGGTGGCGCGGAGATGATTTGCCCTTGTTGCCATCGTTACCAGATTTTCGCTGTGAGCCGATGACAGATGTTCCCCTTTTGACCAAACTGCTCAATGTTGAAGCTACAAAAATTGAGGCACGGTTGGCTGATGCCAATACAGCGTATGTGGCTTTTATCCAAGATGAGCCAGCTGGCTATGGCTGGAGTGGCGCGAATTCGGTGGGCGTGGGGGACATGTTTTGGCCAATACCGCCAAACAGCCGTGGCTTGTGGGACTTTTTTACGCTGGAATCAGCTCGTGGGCGCGGCGTTTATCCGCATTTGCTCCAGGCCATTTTGCGCCGGGAGCAACATGAGGCGGAAACGTTTTGGCTGGGGCATCGGGTGGATAATTTTGCATCTAAGCGGGGCATCGAGAAAGCGGGCTTTTCGTTGGTGAATTGGGTCGTCTTGACGCCAGAGCGACAAATTCGGCTGGTGCCACGCGATCATCTGGCCCGCTCCCACGGCGATCCGCAGGGTATGCATATGGGATTTGCGCAGGTAGCCGATGAAGATATGAAACCATTCGATTTTGGTGGCTTGTCTGATGAGGAGATTCAACTGGCTTTATGAGGGGAGATACGGCCGTTTCCCATTGGCCAGTTGGTTGGGGTGAGGGAGTAGGAAAATACGGCCGTATCACCAACAAGACTTATAATCAATTATGCGTACTTTTCGGCCAAATCAACGCTGTGGGCAGATTGAAAAGCACGCATAATTTTCTTCTCATTAAGGCATAGGCCGTTGAGCAGGCACTATTCTCATTTCCATATCATCGACAGTTAAAGGCGTTGATGGATCTAATGGGTCAGTAGACCTACCCATCTCAAAATACTTATTTCCTACCAAATACGCCCATGACTCCGATGCGTCTGTTACCCAACCGTTGGCCCTAAACTGAAACGGCTCATAAAGATGCCCAACCCCAGCTGTATTTCCATGGATGACGCCGCCGCTATCGGGTTCAATCGTGAACAATTCAAAGAAGTGTAGCGTTTTACCGGCTAAATAGGATGGATTTTCTGGGTCTGGATCAAACCTGATACTTCCAGCTAGGCTGCAATCATGAACCTGCCCCGACCAGTAAGCCCCGTTGAATTCCATATCTACAAGACACCGAATTGGGGCGTTAGGTTCCGCTGCAACGGTTGAAAACGATGTGAACAAAAGTGTAATCATCAACAGTGTAATGAGGAGCAACAAACCTTTTTTCATTTTCCCATCTCCTTGCTTATAGTCTCTTTCGAGATTAAGCCTAGTCTTAAACTGAGCAAAAAACTTGCTCAGTTTAAGCAAACCACAGTTTTTTGAAGGTCTTTCCCGCTATTACATAAAAGGTCATATTGTTTACAACCGTTTTTACTCTTCTGCACCTGCCTGCCGCAGTATCTCAATGCTCCGATCATCTAAGGCGACGCCCAGAGCAGTTTGGCCTCTATTGTTCTCAATGTCCATTGAGGCACCGTGTTCAAGCAAGGTCGAGAGCGCACCCGTCATCCCCCTCTTTGCAGCTTCGTGTAATGCCGTATTACCTACGTCATTTTGCCAATCTATGGCAGCACCATACTCAATAAGAAGGGCGATCATTTCAGAACGGCCGTTCCTGGCAGCATAGTGGAGAGCCGTGTTGCCGTTATCATCCTGGGCGTTCGGATCAGCACCTCCTTCCAGGAGCGTGGTAATAATTTCAGTCCGGCGGTGGATCCCCTCGCTAATGGCATACATTAAGGGGGTCAGGCCAGTATTCGTTTGAACATCGACATCGGCTCCACCTTCCAACAGCGCCTGAACAGCCTCGACTGCGCCATTAAAGGCCGCACCATGTAACGCCGTATTGCCCGTTTCCCAATTGGTAAGCAGGGAAGGATCCGCCCCATTATCAAGAAGCAGCGTCACCAGCTCGGGATAGTTAGAAAAAGCGGCAACAAATAATGGAGAAGCATTGTGGGCCATTTCGGTTTGGTTTACATCCGCACCATACTTGATAAGCAGTTCGGCAACCTCAATATAGTTACCATCCACCGCGTGTAACAGGGCGGGGGCCTGCGTTTGGGTGGCTCCCGTCCATGAAATGAAGGACTTGGTGGCATTTACATCTGCACCTGCTTCAAGCAACAACTGGACAACCTCAAGTTGGCCTGAATAAGCTGCCTGCGGTAGGAATGCAAATTCACTGCCGTTATATTCATTTACATCAGCCCCAAATATGAGCAACAGCTCGATAATTTCTGTGTTATCGCTTACCCACGCATCTCGGATCGCTCTTAACAAAACGGGAAGACCGTCCGAATTGACGGTATTGGGATTGGCACCACCCTCCAGGAATTTTTCTACGGCAGCGACGTCTTCGGCAGTGACTGCCGCAAAGAGCTGTTCGTCTATTTCACCTGGTGTAGGAACAGGTGTTGAAGTTAAAGCCTGCTGCGTCAATGCGATGGAGAAAGGATTTGAGGTTGGTAATGCGGTTGCTGATTCTGGAGTGGCAGTTACTGAGTCTACTGTATTGAATTTTCTGTTCTGGAAGGCAAAAAAACCGACAACAATAGCCAAGATAAGAACGGCCGTAGCTACTCCCAAAAAGGTTTTTGCATTATTGACAATCATCGCCCGCCTCATACGGTTGTACAGGTTTCGCTGCACGCGCTCAGTAGCAGTTGGCGACAAACGTAATTGGGGTGAGCTCTCCACCCGCAGGCGCTCGATAAGATCTTCTTGCTCCTCCACCCAATCCTGGCACCGTTGGCAATCAGCAAGATGTTGATGGAAGCGTCTCGCTTCCGCATCGGACAGTGCCCCGTTTTGAAAAGCCTCAAAATAGGTGACAACAAAATGATTCAGCGGTGAATTGGCTTGTTGTTTCAAAAGACGCATTGGTTTATTAACTCGCTATCTCAACTGACGGTGCCAGGCTCTTGGCTTCCAGATTTTGGGCCATTTTTCCCAGCAATTTTCTTCCTTCATGAAGCTGTTGGTAAATGGTAGATTGACGTCGCCCCAAAATGTCAGCAATTTCGCCACAATGGAGCTCATAACGGTAACGAAGGATTAAGGGCAGCCGCAGCCGATCATCCAGTTGGTTTACCAAATCCCACAATGTTTGGCAGCGCTGGCGATTTTGAACAATGTCGGCCACCTCCTCGCTGCTTCCTCTCGTACCAAACAGACGATCTCGGCTCAAGCGTTCGATGGACAAAAAGTGCCGCAACTTCTGTTTCCGCAAGCGCATACGACATTGATTGACGGTAATGGCAATGAGCCAAGTCTCAAAAGCTGACTCGCCTTTAAAGCTATTGATCTTTTTAAAAACAATCAGGAAGGTATCTTGGACAGCATCTTCGGCCGCTGCCTCGTTCCGCAGAATTGCAAAGGCAACGTCATAAACACGATTCTGATATCGGTTGAATAAGGTGGTAAAAGCATCCAAATGACCTTGCTGGCACTGGCGCACCACCGCCTGGATGTCCTTCATACTGTTACCAAGTTTCCTCAAATGAGGCTTTTGTTACTGCATTCTCTATATTATTAGATGCACAATGAAGCAATTCTTTAGTGGGATTGCTCTTCCTGAATCTTTATCAAGAAGAATCGGTAGCGATGGGGATATTGGGGAAGATCTTTTTCAAAAAATCCAGGGACCATCAATGGCTCAATTTCTATCGTAAATGATTTACCCTCCATAGATCATCTACGTTTCGTCATAATGACCCTATGACGAAAATAATTTGCGTAACATAACAGGTGTAGTAAGCTTGCAAAAATTATATGTACTTTGCTTAGGGTTAATAGGGTGGATGGAAACGGCCGTTTCCCATTGGCCAGTTGGTTGGGGTAAGGTGTGGGGGAATACGGCCGTAAATAACAGGCGATAGAAGACGAGGACGTTTGAATGGGACTATGGGATACGAGAAACCAAGCTATGCTGGCCTTAGGGTTTGTTCGTTAACAACTTTGGATATTGGGTAAAATAGCCGCCAAACAATTTAGCCAATTGGAGGCCATATGACCGTAATCCATCAATGTGAATGTGCGATTTGTCAGCAATCTGAATCTCATCCAGAACAGGCGCAACATCAACAAATGAACTTGTTTATGAGCCGCCTAGATGAGCAACAACGCCGCTGGTATGCTGCACTTGAAGCCCAAAAATTGGGTCACGGCGGAACAACGCTGATAGCCAGGATAACCGGGCTATCTGTGGAAACCATTCGGCGCGGTCGATATGAATTAGACAACGATTTGGCGGACCGACCCGTTGACCGCGTACGCCAGGTCGGTGGTGGTCGTCAAGCAGTTGAAAAAAAACGCCGTCCATTACCACCGCCCTCCAAGAAGTAATTGATGATGAAATTGCTGGTGACCCGATGGCTGACCACAAATGGGTCCGTCGCTCTCTGCAATATTTGGCCCAGGCCCTGGTTAAACGGCGTTTTGGGATTGGTCCGACCACGGTGCGCCGTTTGTTGAAGAAACTGAAATATCGCTTGTTCGGCAATTGTCAAAGTCTGACACCACGGCATCCTGACCGGGATAAGCAATTTCGCTTCATCCGCCGGGTGAAGAAACTATTCCTGACCGCAGGTTGGCCGGTTATCAGTGTCGATACCAAAAAGAAGGAGCTGATTGGCAATGTCAAAAATGCCGGGCGTATTTGGCAACAATCGCCCACCTTGGTTAATGCCCATGACTTTCTTTCTGAAGCAGTGGGTCGGGCAACACCGTACGGCATCTATGACCTGGTCCATCAGCAAGGCTCTGTCTATGTCGGCACTTCTTATGATACGCCTGAATTCGCCGCTTATGCCATTGCCCAGTGGTGGGCTGACCCCGACCGCCCTCGCTTTGCCCGCGAAGACAAACTGCTCATTCTCTGTGATGCCGGGGCAGCAATAATTGCCGTTACTGGCGCTGGAAAATCGAGGTGCAAAAGCAACTGGCTGACGCGTTTGGCATTGAGGTGATGATTTGTCATTACCCCACCGGGGCCTCTAAATGGAATCCCATTGAACACCGGCTTTTCAGCGAGATTTCCAAGAATTGGGCGGGTCAACCTTTACGAACTTTTGAGACGACACTCAATTACATTCGGGATACCACAACGGAAACCGGACTGAAGGTCAAAGCGTGCCTGGTCGAACGAGTCTTTGATAAAGGAATGAAGTATGACCCGCAAGAACGGGACAACCTCAATTTACAGCGTTGTCGTACTTGTCCTATTTGGAACTACATCCTTCAACCACAGATTTGTTCTGGATAATATTCGATTGTTAATGTCCAAAGTTATTTTTGATTGAACCCTTAGGAAACGAACTGCGGCAGGAGGCAGCAGTTATTGAAGAGGCATTTGTATGTCTCGATGAGTGTATTAACCAACTTCAAGCAGTGGATTCTTCTTTTTCAAGAGTTTGTATACTGACTCTTATCAAGGCAAGAAATCTAATATTAGGGATGTACAGTTTAGCCTTAGATGGGCTTGCTCAGGAAGCCGGAGCAATATTAAGACCACTAATTGGAACTATTGAAAAACTTAG
Source organism: Ardenticatenaceae bacterium (assembly GCA_020634435.1). Taxonomy (GTDB): domain Bacteria; phylum Chloroflexota; class Anaerolineae; order Promineifilales; family Promineifilaceae; genus Leptofilum. The sequence continues at coordinate 425,258 of JACKBS010000006.1, forward strand.
CTATTTTCGGAAAGATCCCCAACATGTAGAACAAGCATTAGATGACAATTTACCAACCGAAGGCAAAATCGCTAAAGTCATTGACGGTGAATTTAAGTTTCTTCGAGATTACTTGAGTAAATTTGCTTCACATTCTAACTTTAGTTTTGAGTCATTAAAACATTTGATCAACTTGCGGGATTTCAGTCTGAGAATAGTTCAGACTTATGATGAGAAAGTATTTAGAGGGAATCTCGAAATGGTGTTTGCATTCTTGATTATATCGGTGATGGAAGGACAAAAGTGTTTGGCCTCTATCAATCGATTAGATCAGGGGTTTGCAAGCTATGTGAGTGAGTTGCGCTTTAGAGGATTTAGTGTTTTGATAGATAACTAAAGACAAAGGTCGTATTAAGCGCCAGTTTTATGTCAATCAAAAAATTGATGGCAGCCTTTACTCTCTTTCTATGAGGCAGACAGATACGGCCGTATCAACACCAACGTCCCCGATATTTTTGCCGCAGGCGACACCCGGCACGGGCAAAGTTTGGTTGTGTGGGCGATTAATGAGGGGAGAGGGGTGGCAATGGCCGTAGATATTTATTGTCTGTAAATAGGGTTAAAAACCCCTGCCTTTTAGGCAGGCCCATAAGCATCAAGATAAGACAAAAAAAGAATCTTCAGGGAAAATTGTTGAGCCTAACCAACAAATTCCTGAGGATTCTTTTTTATGAATACAACCATACCCCAATTGAGCCAAATACTGCAACAGTTATTGATAGAAGATGCCAATCAAATCGGACGGGAAAGCGGCTTTATCCAAAGAGAGAGAAAAATAAATGGGGGCAAGCTTTGCTCAAAGCTTGGTCTTTGGCTGGCAGGCGAATCCCAAAGCAAGCTTAGAAGAACTGTGTCAAAGTGCCCGAGTCTGTGATGTCGAGATAAGTCCACAAGGATTACAAGAACGACTTAACAGCCAACAAGCTAATGCCTTTTTACAACAACTCCTACTCAAAGGGGTGACTTACATGGTGCAAAACCAGTGTGAGCGGGAAGATCTACTGGCCTCATTTAACGGGGTGTATCTCCAGGATAGCAGTCAGGTGGAGTTGCCATCCTGTTTCCAAACAATATGGCAAGGACAAAGCAAAAACCAAGCCGTACTCAAATTGCAAACAGTGCTCGACTATCAGCATGGTTGCTTTGACCTTACGCTCGCTTCAGGACGAGACCATGTTTGCCCATTACAAACGGTCACCCTCCCAAAAGAGAGTCTGAGGTTGGCTGATTTTGGGTATTTCAAGGTCAAGGTTTTTGCAGAGTTAAATGAGCAAGGGGTTTGGTGGGTCAGCCGTGTGCCAGCTCGTTCCGGTATCTGGCAGGGGGAGCAGGTCATTCATGTGGCTAATTGGCTTAAGGAACAGCAGGGGGACTGTATTGACCAACCTATCGAATTGACGGCGCAGCGCTTACCGTGTCGTTTACTCGCCATTCGTGTCCCTGATGAGGTTGCCAAAGAGGAAAAAACGGGTACGCAAAGCCGCACGCAAACGGAAAAACAGCCAACTCAAGCCAGAGACGCTTAAAGTGACCCCCAAAGTCAAGACCACAGATCGAGAAAGTTAAGATACCAAACCGGGTCACAGAATGGGTACATTAACAGCAAAATGAACATCAGCCGGTGTGCAGTAGCCCAAGCTTTGGTGCGGCCGTTCGTAGTTATACAGGTCGAAGTAGTCACCCAAGCCAGTAAACAACTCAGGTACGGTGGTATACTCCTTGATGTAAATGTCTTCGTACTTGACGGTGCGCCAGAGACGCTCCACGAAGATGTTGTCAAAGACGCGACCACGGCCGTCCATGCTAATGCGAATGGATGCTGCTTCTAGTTCCTGGGTAAATGCCTGAGCCGTGAATTGCACACCTTGGTCTGTGTTGAAGATTTCCGGCTGACCATGCCGCAACGCCTGACGGAGAGCCTCCACACAGAAAGCGCCATCCAATGTGTTGGAGAGCTGCCAGGCCACAACGAAGCGACTGAACCAATCCAGGATGGCCACCAGGTACATGAAGCCATGCGGCATGGGTACATAGGTGATGTCAGCCGCCCACACTTGATTCGACCGTTTGATGTCCAGGCCGCGCAGCAGATAAGGATACTTTTTATGTTGCCGGTCTGGAATGGAGGTGCGGGGACGGGGATAGATGGCTTGCAGTCCCATTTTTCCCATTAACCGTGCAATTCGCTTGTGATTGACCGCGAAACCATGTTGCTTGTTCAGGCGGACCGTCATCTTGCGATAGCCATAGAAAGGCGCGCACGTGTACTCCTGGTCGATCAGCTGCATCAGTTCCAGGTTCAGCGGTGATTCGCTGGCTGGCTGCCAGTAGTAGGCGGCCCGATTAAGACCAACCAGCTCACACTGACGGCGGATACTGAGGGTCGGATGGCCTGTTTCAATCATCATGCGTTTAGCCTCAATCGAATTGGGCAGCTTTTTTTTTCAGCCACTCCAATTCCATCTTGAGGCGGCCGATTTGTTCATACAGTTCGGTTTCGCGAGCTTCTTGCTCACGCAGTTGCTGGGCCACCTTCTGGCCAAAGACGGTCGGTCCTTCGGCCAACAGTTGTTTTTTCCAGCTCTTTATCTGAGTGGGATGAACATCGTGAGCGCTGGCGATTTCGTTGATCGTCTTGAGTTCTTTGACGGCTTCCAGCGCCACTTTGAACTTGAATTGCTGGCTATAGTTTTTCCGTTTTTTTGTCACTCGAAAACCTCCACAAGCTATAGTTTATTGGACCTTAGCCTGTGGTCTAGTTTTTGGGGTTCATCATAGCTTGCCCTAATGCGTATTAGTTGAGACTTAATCTGACACTCCTTGTAAAATCACACGAACACGAAGGAGTGTCATAATGAAAGCAGAAGAAAAAATTATCAAGAACAAGTTGGGGCTGTTAAATCTAGCCAGAGAATTGGGCAATGTTAGTCAGGCCTGCCGGGTGATGGGCTACTCCCGCGACAGCTTCTATCGCTTCAAAGAGCTGTACGATGAGCACGGTGAGGAAGGTTTGCGGGAGATAAGCCGGCGCCAACCAAACGTCAAAAACAGGGTGGCGCCGGCGGTCGAGGCTGCTGTTATTGAGTTTGCCTTTGAGAATCCAGCTTACGGCCAGTTGCGTGCCTCCAATGAACTACAGAAAAAGGGCGCCTTTGTTTCAGCGAGTGGTGTGTGCGCTCGATCTGGCTGCGCCATGACCTGAAACCTTCAAGAAACGCCTAAAGGCTTTGGAAAAACGGGTGGCTGAAGAAAATCTCATCCTGACGGAAGCGCAGCTACAAGCACTGGAAAAAGCCAAAGAAGAACGAGAGGCGCACGGTGAGATTGAAACAGCTCATCCCGGTTATCTAGGCGCCCAAGACACCTATTACGTTGGCACCATCAAAGGCGTGGGCCGTATTTACCAGCAGACCTTCATCGATACCTACACTAAAGTGGCCTTCGCCAAGCTTTACACCCAGAAGCACGCCATTACGGCCGCTGACTTGCTCAATGATCGCGTTTTGCCTTGGTTTGAATCCCAAGAAGTGCCCTTGTTGCGGATTCTGACAGATCGGGGCACCGAGTATTGCGGCCGCCTGGAAAATCACGAATATCAGTTGTACCTGGCCATTGAAGACATCGACCACACGCGAACCAAGGCCAAAAGCCACAGACCAACGGCATTTGCGAGCGTTTCCATCGCACCATCAAGAATGAGTTCTACCAGGTCGCTTTTCGCAAGAAAATCTATCGCACTTTGAAAGAACTACAGACAGATTTGGATCAGTGGCTAGAATTGTATAATCAGGAGCGAACACATACAGGCAAGTATTGTTACGGACGAACGCCATATCAAACGTTTTCAGAGACGAAGCACTAGGCGCGAGAAAAGGTGATTGACGACTTGTTTCCACAGCTAGAAAACAAGTCCGAACCAACAGCTCATGCTATTGTCAGTTAGGTCAGCAGTGTCAGATTATGTCTAGCCTTTTACACCTGATGATGCAGTTGATTGTGATAAACCAAGTGTATCTCAGTTGAAGCCCTTATCCCGTACTCACGTATTTTTAACTTGTTGGTCTGTTCTGTGACAGTGGGGGCATTGATTTATGTGTCCTTTATACCATGCCTTTCTGATTAGTCACTCCCACTCCCTTCTTTGCTGGTGAGTACTTAAGGCTGTTGCTTATTTCAGATGCTTTAAGGACTTGATTTTTAGAACTGAACGCTATGTTAGATTCCTCACTTATCAAGTAAGCATCCACGGCCGTTCCACATCCATCCCCCATTTATCGCCCATACAACCAAGCTTTACCCTCCGCACATGGAACCAGGGGTGCCCCGGCGGGTCGTCTCTACGGCAAACGGATTTTTCATCAAAAAAACGGCCGTTCGCAAAGCGAACGGCCGTTTCCCATTAAAGTAACTGAAACTTTTCAAAGTGGCGGAATCGTGCATCATAGATAAAAACCCGACCAAAGGCGATATCTATGAGCACGATCCCTACCAGTATAACCAAAGAGCAGTTCGAGCAACACATTCGGCCATTTATCACGACCGCCCGGCGCGGCTACGAATGTCAGATTGATTTGTACAAAGTGTTTAACTACATTCTCTACCGTTATCACACTGGCTGTCAGTGGCAATCGCTGCCGATTCAGCCTGATGCCCAAGACCCGTCTCGCAGAGAAATCAGCCCTGATGCGGTGGCTTACCACCATCGTAAATGGAGTCGAGATGGCAGTTACGAACGTATTTGGCAAGGTAGCATCAGGACGATTATCGATGACCTGGATTTATCGGTGCTCAACCAGGATGGCAGTCATGCAATCGCCTAGAAGGGGAGGCGAATCGGTTGCCTACCAGCGGCGCAAGCGAGCTAATACGACCAACATCCTGCCCTTTACCGAGCGCAATGGTTACATTGTGGCCTCGACAGAGTTGGTAGCGGGCAACCATAATGACGCTTTGAATCTAAAAGAGCATTTGCAAACGGCTATCAAGCAAATGAAACAAATCGGGTTGAAGGTGGCTGGTGCGTATTTCAATGCTGACCCTGGATTTGACACTAAAGCTGCGCGCAAGACCTGCTTCAATCATGACATCGTTCCTAACATCAAGGAAAACAAGCGCAATCGCAAGAAAACGAAGCGTGGTCCGAAACGATTGTTTGATGAAACCGTATACAAAGACCGCTTTGCCAGCGAACGCAGCTTTGCCTGGATTGATAAATTCCGAGGCTTGTTGTTAAGATTCGATAGAGAGGATGCCAATTTTCTGGGTGGTCACCACATAGCCTTCGCGATGATTAATCTGCGCCATGTGTTGGCACCGCTCTAATAAGTTTCATTTAGTTCATTATCAATTCAGTTTATAGCAGCGGGTCGCCCTTACTCAGCCATCAAGTAAGCATCTACGGCCGTTCCCACCCCACGCCCCTCATTAATTGCCCACACAACCAAACTTTGTCCGCGCCGGGCGTCGCCTGCGGCAAAAATACCGGGGACGTTGGTGGTGAAACGGCCGTATTCCGCTTCAATATTCGTGCGGGGGCCAGTTTCCACGCCAAACTGCTGCGCCAGCGACTGCTCCGGGCCACGAAAGCCCAGCGCCAGCAGCACCAGCTGCGCCGCCCAGGTTTGCTCCGTGCCGGGAACCTCTTCCAGCTTGGGCCGCCCACCGTCTTCGGCCGGGAGCCAGCGCACGTTCACCGTCTCCAGCGCCTGCAAATTGCCCTGATCATCGCCAATGAACCGCTTGGTCATGATGGCATATTCGCGCGGATCTTCCCCGTAAACGGCCGCTGCTTCTTCCTGCCCGTAATCCATCTTGTAGATGCGCGGCCACTGTGGCCACGGATTATTCGCGGCCCGCTCCAGCGGCGGCATCTCCATGATTTCGAACTGCACCAGGCTGTCGCAGCCGTGCCGCAGCGAGGTCGCCACGCAGTCAGTACCCGTGTCGCCACCGCCGATGACGACCACGTCTTTGCCGGTGGCAAGAATAGGAGATTGGTTGATTGGAGATTGGCGATTGGAACCGTTAATCTCCAATCTCCGATCTCCAATCTCCCCTTCCAATTCGCCATCTAGTAACGCCTTCGTATTGCCCTGCAAAAACTCCATGGCAAAGTGGATGCCGTTCAGCTCTCGTCCGGGAACAGGCAGATTATTGGGCTGGGTGGCCCCGGTGCAAAGCACAACAGCGTCAAACTGCGCCTGCATCTCTTCGGCCGTGATGTCTTTACCCACCTCGGTGTTCGTTACAAATTGGATGCCCGCCTCAGCCAGCAGGTCGATACGGCGCTGGACGAGTTTTTTGTCCAGCTTCATGTTGGGAATGCCGTACATCAGCAGCCCACCGATGCGATCCGCCCGCTCAAAGACGGTGACGCTGTGCCCCGCCTTGTTGAGTTGATCCGCCGCCGCCAGCCCAGAGGGGCCGGAGCCAATCACGGCCACGGTTTTGCCGCTGCGACTGGCAGGCGTGTTGGGCTTCACCCAACCTTCGTCATAAGCCCGCTCGATGATGGCAAACTCAATTTGCTTAATCGTCACCGCCGGATCGTGGATGCCCAGGGTGCAGGCCGCTTCGCACGGCGCAGGGCAAACCAGCCCGGTAAATTCCGGGAAGTTGTTGGTGCGGCTCAGCCGCTCGTACGCCTCGCGCCACAAGCCGCGATACACCAAATCGTTCCACTCCGGGATGAGATTGTTGATCGGGCAGCCGGAAGTCATGCCGTTGAGAATGTTGCCTTTGTGGCAAAACGGAATGCCGCAATCCATGCAGCGCGCCGCCTGTTGGTTTAGCCGTTCATCCGGCAAATGCAGGTGGATGGGCTCCCAATCGTGAATGCGCTCTTTGTACGGCCGTTCTCCAGCCGCCTCTCGTTTAAATTCTAAAAATCCTGTTGGCTTGGCCATCTTCTTCCCCTTCCGAAAACTTCGACGCAAAGGCGCAAAGAGGCAAAGGGTTGAAAGCAAAGTTAAAAAATCTTTGCGCCCTCTGCTTCTTTGCGTTCTTTGCGTTAAAAACTAGGCTTTGACAAGCTGCTGCTGGCTCAACTTGAATGCTTCCATGGCTAACGCATCACCCGTCAGGTCGCTGTCGCGGGCAACCTGGTTGAACGCTTGCAGCATCAGCTTGTAGTCGCGCGGCATCACCTTCACAAAGTGGCGCACCACGTTGTCCCACATCGCCAAAATCTTCCAGGCCAAATCACTCTTGGTGGCCTGCATGTGGGCGAAGATCATCGCTTCCAGCTCATCAATGTCTGCCTGGCTGCTCACGGGCTCCAGGTCTACCATTTCGCGATTGCAACGTTCGTGGAAACGGCCGTCCCAATCCAACACATACGCCACACCGCCAGACATCCCCGCGGCAAAGTTGCGGCCCGTGCGGCCCAGGATGACCACCTTGCCGCCCGTCATGTATTCGCAGCCATGATCGCCAACGCCTTCCACAACGGCCGTTGCCCCAGAGTTGCGCACAGCAAACCGCTCACCGGCCACGCCACGAATGTACGCCGTGCCGCCCGTGGCCCCATACAGCGCCACGTTGCCAATAATGATGTTCTGCTCGGCGGCAAAAGTGGCCGTTTCCGGTGGATAAATCTCCAGCTTGCCGCCAGAGAGCCCCTTGCCGACGTAATCGTTGGCGTCGCCCGCCAGCTCCAGCGTAAGCCCCTGCGGAATGAATGCGCCAAAGCTTTGTCCGGCCGAGCCGTTGAACTTGAGGCGAATCGTATCGTGTGCCAGACCGCGCATGCCGTGGCGACGGGTAATCGCGCTGCCCAGCGTGGTGCCCACCGTGCGGTGTTCGTTGCCAATGGCAAATTCACCGCGCACCGGCGTGCCATCTTCCAAAGCGGGACGGCAGTAGTCGAGCAGCATTGTCTGGTCCAGCGTTTCTTCCAGGCCATGCTCTTGGGGACGTTTACGGCCGTTTGGCTGCAAATGGCCCACGTTCTCCGCCTGGTTCGGGCGATACAAAACGGGCGTCAGGTCGATACCCTTCAGCTTCCAATGGTTGATTGCTTCGCTCACTTCCAGGCGGTCCGTACGGCCCACCATCTCGTCGATGGTGCGGAAGCCCAACTCGGCCATGATTTCGCGCATGTCCTGGGCGATGAACTGCATGAAGTTCACCACGTGCTGCGGATCACCCGCAAATTTCTTGCGCAGCTCTGGATTTTGGGTGGCAATGCCCACCGGGCAGGTGTTGATATGGCAAACGCGCATCATGATGCAGCCCAGCGACACCAGGGGCGCGGTGGCAAACCCATACTCTTCGGCACCGAGCAGGGCGGCGATGACCACATCGCGCCCGGTTTTGAGCTGGCCGTCGGTTTCCACCACCACGCGGTCACGCAAGCTGTTGAGCAGCAGCGTCTGGTGCGTTTCGGCCACGCCCAGCTCCCACGGCAGCCCGGCATGTTTGATGCTGGTCTGCGGCGACGCGCCCGTACCGCCATCGTGCCCGCTGATGAGGATGACATCGGCATGGCCTTTCGCCACGCCCGCGGCAATCGTGCCCACGCCAACTTCGGACACGAGCTTCACGTTGATCCGCGCAGCGGGATTGGCATTTTTCAGGTCAAAAATGAGCTGGGCCAAATCTTCGATGGAGTAAATGTCGTGGTGCGGCGGCGGGGAGATGAGCCCAACGCCGGGAGTAGAATGACGCACGCGAGCAATCCACGGGTACACTTTGCGCCCGGGCAGCTGGCCACCTTCACCGGGCTTCGCACCCTGGGCCATCTTGATCTGGATTTCTTGCGCTTCGGTGAGGTATTGGCTGGTCACGCCAAAACGGCCGCTTGCCACCTGTTTAATGGCGCTGTTGCGCGAATCGCCGTTTTTGTCCCGCACGTAGCGGGTCGGGTCTTCGCCGCCCTCGCCGGTGTTGCTCTTGCCGCCAATGCGGTTCATGGCAATGGCCAGCGCCTCGTGCGCCTCTTTGCTAATCGAGCCGTAAGACATCGCCCCGGTTTTGAAGCGGCGGCAGATGGATTCAACCGACTCCACCTCATCCAGAGGAATGGACTGGGGTGCATTTTTCAGCTGAAGCAGTCCGCGCAGGGTGGCAAACTGGTGCGACCGGTCGTTGACGTCGGCGGCGTATTTTTTGTAGGTAGCGTAGTCACCATTGCGCACGGCGTGCTGCAAATGGTGTACCGTCGTGGGGTTAAACAGGTGGTACTCGCCTTCTTCGCGGTATTGATATTTGCCGCCGGTGGGCAGGGCGCTGCTATGGTTGTGAGACGGCCGTTTCGGGAACGCCTGCTCGTGCCGCATCTGCACCTCACGGGCCACCAGGTGAATGTCTGACCCTTGAATGCGACTTGGCGTGCCGGTGAAATATTTAGCGACTAATTCAGAGTGCAGTCCCAACGCCTCAAAAATCTGCGCCCCGCGGTAGCTTTGGATGGTAGAGATGCCCATCTTGGACAAAATTTTCACCACACCGTTAACCACTGCCTTGATAAACTGCTTTTCCGCCTGGTAGTATGGCACATCCACCAACAGCTGCTTTTGGATCAGGTCGCGCAGCGTGGCGTAGGCCAGGTACGGATTGATGGCATCCGCGCCGTAGCCGAGCAGCACGGCAAAGTGGTGCACCTCGCGCGGCTCGCCAGACTCAACGATGAGGCTCACCTGGGTGCGCGTGCCCTGGCGGATGAGGTGATGGTGCAGGCCCGCAGTCGCCAGCAGCGCCGGAATCCCAGCACGGCTTTGGCTCAAGCCTAAATCGGACAAAATCAGCAGGTTCGCCCCGTTCAGGATTGCATCGTCCCCGGCTATAAATAGCCGGGCTAAGGCGTCCTCAAGGCCGTCGCCGCCCTCGTCTACATCGTAAAGGATAGGGAGAACGGCCGTTTTGAAACCTTTCGCCCCGGCGGAGGACACGCCCTCGTGTCCGTGAGCCCGAAGGCGGGCCAACTCCTCGTCTTTCAGAATGGGATGCGGCAGGCTGATCTGGCGGCAGCTGGCAGCCTGCGGGTCCAGCAGGTTGCCCTCACTGCCCAGCAAGGTTTCGGTGCTGGTCACCAGCTCTTCGCGGATGGCGTCCAGCGGCGGGTTGGTGACCTGGGCAAAGAGCTGCTTGAAGTAGTTGTACAGCGGCTGCGGCTTGTCAGACAGCACGGCCAGCGGCGTATCGTCACCCATCGAGCCGAGCGCTTCTTTGCCGTCGCGGGCCATCGGGGCGATGATCATGCGCAAATCTTCAAAGGTGTAGCCAAATGCTTTTTGGTGCTGCAAAACAGCATCCTCGGTGTGCAGATGCACCTCCGTTTCCGACTGTTCCTGATTAGCAAAAGACGGCAAATCGGCCAGACGAATACGATTTTCAGCGAGCCACTGCTGATACGGCCGTTCCGTAGCAATCTGCATCTTCAGCTCTTCATCGCCCACAATGCGGCCCAGGCTGGTGTCTACCAACAGCATCCGACCTGGCTCCAAACGACCTTTGTACAGCACATTGGCCGGGTCAACTTCCAGCACGCCCACCTCGGAAGCCATGATCACCTGGCCATCCTTGGTGACGATGTAGCGAGACGGCCGTAATCCATTCCGGTCCAGCACTGCGCCAACGACCGTGCCATCGCTAAAACCAATCGAAGCGGGGCCATCCCACGGCTCCATCAGGTGGCTGTGGTATTCGTAAAAGGCATGTTTTTCTGGCGACATGTGGGCATGTTTGTCCCACGGTTCGGGGATCATCATCATGACGGCATGGGGCAAGGAGCGGCCAGACAGGACCAGGAACTCCAGGGCATTGTCCAACATGCCGGTATCGCTGCCGTCTTCATCTACGATGGGCAGCACTTTGTCCAGCTCATCTTCAAACAAGTGTGTCGCAAAGAGGGCTTCGCGAGCCTTGAACCAGTTCACGTTGCCGCGAATGGTGTTGATTTCACCGTTATGAATGACGGTACGGTACGGATGGGCCCGCTTCCAGCTGGGGAAGGTGTTGGTGCTAAAGCGGGAATGAACCAGCGCCAGCGCCGTCTCCATCGCCGGGTCGCTGAGGTCAGGGTAATAATCGCGCAGCTGCTCAGACAGGAGCATGCCTTTGTACACAATGGTGCGCCCAGACAGGCTGGGGATGTAAAAAATGTCGTTACCGACGAGGGGGGTGATTTCTTTTTCGGCCCGACGGCGGATGATGAACAGCTTGCGCTCCCAGGCCAACGGGTCGTCTTGCGTTAAATATTGCTTTTGGATAAATAGTTGGCGGATGAATGGCTCCCCAGAAACGGCCGTTTCGCCCAAACCACGATTGCTGGTGGGCACGGTGCGCCAACCCAACAGCTGCTGCCCCTCTTCGGCAATGATGCGGGCCATGGCCTGCTCACAGCGCTGGCGCAGGGCTGGATCATGGGGCAAAAAGAGCATGCCCACGCCGTACTCGCCCGGCTGCGGGAGGATAAAACCGAGTTGTTCTGTTTTTTGCGCTAAAAATTGATGGGGAATCTGGAGCATGATGCCCGCGCCGTCGCCAGTGGTGGCTTCAGCGCCTTTGGCACCGCGGTGAGTGAGGCGTTCTAAAACGGTGATGGCTTGCTGGATAATGTCGTGAGACGGCCGTCCTTGCACATCTACCACAAAACCCATGCCACAGGCGTCACGTTCAAACTGCGGATCGTAGAGCCCTTGCTTGGCAGGCGCAGCGGTAAAAACCTTCTTGTCCTGCTGGTCGCCCTCCGTTTGGTCCGCAGGTCCTGCGGGGTCTAGTTGAGCCTGAATATGTGCCATCTTGCTTCTCCTCACCTGAAATGTATGGTTTGTAATGGACAAAAGTTCCCTTCATCGGCGTATGATGCTGGGGAACGGCCGTTGCCAATAGCGACGGCAAAAACCGAGAACCAACACAGGTTGATTTCGGTTTGATATAACTTTTTGCTTCAAGACCAAAACTTACAAACAACCAGGGCCTTGAAGTTGTTTACCTGTACGGTTATGTGATTCAGTGTGGGAGTTTTGCGCTAACCTCTTCCCAAGGTCAGACATTTACCAATGATTGGGGCAATCTCTTCCTTAGATTACCTGTATTCCGATCTGTATCATGATAGCAAAAAGGAATCAATCACGAATCGTTAGGAGTGCACAACGTTTACCCCAGCTTTTTTTGTGCGATTTGTGACATTGCGCACAATACTGCGCTCATCTACACTGATGCATAGTGCTCAATTTGACCTAAGCACCTACCAAATTGAGACAAAAAGAATAATCTTGAGGTCAAGACGCCTTTGTACACAGTTCTGTGTGTATAAGGGCGTTTTTGCGTTTGGGGGCAGCCCACCCAAGCAATCAAATCGAAGAGGTGCAAAGAAAAAGGAGAGGAAATTTATGAAGCTCAATATTCGTTCCATCCGTCGTGTGGCCAATATTGCCGTTATTTTGGCGGTATTCTTTATTGCCACCAGACCTGCTCTGGCACAGGACAGCGAACCCGTTGTCAGTGCAGTTGATACTGTTTGGGTTCTATTTGCCGCATTTTTAGTTTTCTTTATGCAGGCTGGCTTCGGTTTTCTAGAAGCGGGCTTTGTGCGTTCCAAGAACGTGGTCAACATCATGGCCGAAAACCTGATGGACACCACCATGACGACTGTGGGCTTCATCATTGCCGGGTTTGGCCTGATGTTCGGCACGGGCAATGCGATCTTTGGTACAGAATGGTTTTTCCTTAATGGGATGCCAGACATTTACCCCGGACTCACCATCCCCACCCTGGCGTTCTTCTTCTTCCAATTTGCCTTCTGTGCGGCGGCTTCAACAATCGCTTCCGGCCTCATGGCCGAGCGCACCGACTTCAAAGCGGACCTGGCCTATAGCTTCATCGTTGGTTTGATCATCTACCCCATTTTTGGCCACTGGGTTTGGGGCGGCGGCTGGCTGGCGGAGATGGGCTACCTGGACTTTGCTGGTTCTTCCGTGGTTCACCTGGTTGGTGCTTACGTCGGTTTGGCGGGCACGATTGTGCTTGGCAAACGGCGCGACAAGAAATTTGGCCACACCATTCGCGGTCACAACATTTCATTGGCCGCATTGGGTACCTTTATTCTGTGGCTGGGCTGGTTTGGCTTTAACCCCGGCAGCCAACTGGCAGCGGATCCCCTGCCCATCTCGCTCATCGTCGTCACCACCGACTTTGCCGCCACTACCGGCGCTATCTCCGCCATGTTCCTGGCCTACCTCTTCACCCGTAAGTGGGATGTGAGTATGGCTTTCAATGGTGCGTTAGGCGGTTTGGTAGCCATCACTGCCCCCACCGCGTTTGTTACCCCGCAGGCCGCGTTGGTCATTGGCTTAATCGCTGGTGTCATCAGTTACTTTGGTGTGGACCTGATGGAAAAACTGAAGATCGATGACCCGGTAGGTGCCTTCCCGGTACACGGCCTGAACGGTATCTTTGGTGTGCTGGCTGTTGGTATCTGGGGCGTTGATGGCCTGGGTCTGCTGCACGGTGGTGGCTTTACCCAATTGGGTATCCAGGCACTGGGTCTGTTGGCCTGCACGGTTTGGACCTTGCCGCTCTCTTTTATCATGTTCTACGCTATCAGAGCCATTATGGGCCTGCGCGTTCCCGCAGCCATCGAAGATGCTGGTATCGACCTGGCTTACCACGGCATTGGCTCCTACCCCGAGTTCATTCCTGAGGGTAAGGAAATGACCCCCGTCTTCCTGAGCGAGGTGGTTCAGGGCGCGGCAGATTAAGGGAGCAACGGCCGTTTTGCCATACAAACCGGCATTTGACGAAGCGTTTGCTCATCGTTACAATACTGGCTTGTAAAGCAAATATCTAGTTTTGGCCAAGACGCCTCCGTAGAAAGCCTTTCGGGCAATCTGCATGGAGGCGTCTTTTTTTGTTGAGAAGCATTTGTTGCGACGACAAGAAATCATCCTAACATTTTTTGAGGAGACACAAACAACATGAGTGGAAACAAAGCACGGTTAGACGCAATTTCAGCAGTCATTAACTACAAGCCCATTTCGGAGCCGCTGAACTTTGTCGAGACCCCAACCAGCGAATTATTTGCATCAAACGTATTCAACCTGGGCGTCATGAAGAAACGCCTGCCCAAACCTGTCTACAAATCCATCATGGCCACCATCCAAAAAGGTGCGCCGCTGGACACTTCAACGGCCGATATTGTGGCTGCCGCCATGAAAGATTGGGCCATTGAAAAGGGGGCCACCCATTACGCCCACGTCTTCTATCCGCTCACCGGCCTCACCGCCGAAAAGCACGACGGCTTCCTCTCCCCCAACGGCGACGGCTCCGCAATTGCCGAATTCACCGGCGAAATGCTCATTCAGGGTGAACCGGATGGCTCCAGCTTCCCCACCGGCGGCATTCGCCCCACCTTTGAAGCCCGCGGCTACACGGCCTGGGACGTGACCAGCCCGGCGTACATTTTGGAAAATGCCAACGGCACCACTTTGTGCATCCCCACCGCTTTTGTCTCCTGGACAGGCGAGGCACTGGACAAAAAGACGCCACTGTTGCGGGCCATGAAGGCGCTCAACACCCAGGCGCAGCGCATCCTGAAGCTGTTTGGCGACGCTGATGGCAGTTTGGTCACCGCTACTGCTGGTCCCGAGCAGGAATACTTCCTCATCGACCGCAACTTCTACATGGCCCGCCCCGACCTGATGACCGCTGGACGCACCCTGTTTGGCGCCGCTCCGGCCAAGGGCCAGCAGTTTGATGACCATTATTTTGGGGCCATTCCTGAACGTGTGTTGGCCTGTATGCTGGAAACTGAGCGCGAGCTGTACAAGTTGGGCGTACCCGTCAAAACTCGCCACAACGAAGTGGCTCCCGGCCAGTACGAAGTGGCTCCGGTTTACGAGAACGCCAACGTGGCGACCGATCACCAACAGCTCATCATGCTGACACTCAAGCGCGTTGCTGAAAAATACGGCATGGCCTGCGTCACCCACGAAAAACCGTTTGCGGGCGTCAATGGCTCTGGTAAACACGTCAACTTTTCTTTTGGCAGCGCTACGCACGGCAACCTGCTCGAACCGGGCGACACGCCCCACGAAAATGCGCGCTTCCTGGTCTTCTGCGCCGCCATGATCCGCGCCGTGGACAAGTATGCCAAATTGCTGCGCTCCGTCATTGCCCACGCCGGTAACGATCACCGTTTGGGTGCCAATGAAGCGCCACCGGCCATCATCTCCATCTTCTTGGGCGACCAACTGACCGATGTATTTGAGCAAATCAAGGCGGGCGGGGCCAAGAGCTCCAAAGCCAAGACCACGCTGAACATTGGTGTGGATACGCTGCCAGCCCTGCCCAAACATTCTGGCGACCGCAACCGGACCAGCCCGTTTGCTTTTACCGGCAACAAGTTTGAGTTCCGCGCTGTGGGTTCCAACCAATCCATTGCCACGCCGCTGACGGTATTGAACACGATCATTGCTGAATCCATTGATTACATGGCTACCAAGTTGGAAGGGGCCGACGATTTGGATGCCGCGATTCAGAAATTGCTACAAGAGATCATGGTGGAACACGGCCGTATTATCTTCAATGGTGACGGTTATTCCGAAGCGTGGCACAAAGAGGCCGAAGAGGTACGTGGCCTGCCCAACCTGCGCACTTCTGTGGACGCTATCCCGGAATTTGGCAGCGAAGAAGCCGTGGCCCTGTTTGAAAAATACAGTGTGCTCTCACCCCGTGAAGTGGAAAGCCGCGTGGACGTCAAGCTGGAACAGTATGCGATGGCGGTAATTGTCGAGGCCAAGCTCACTGCCCGCATTGCCAAGACGATGATCTTCCCGGCGGCCATCCGCTACCAGAGTGAACTGGCGACCACCTGCGCCAATCTCAAGGCGGTTGGTTACACCTTCGACACCAATACGCTGGATCGCATGACCGAACTGGTGCGCTGCCTGCAAGACAGCACGGTCGAGTTGGAAGCCGCCCTGGCCCACGAGGCCGATGACGTCATGGCCGAAGCCGAACACGCCCTAAACAAGCTGATCCCGGCCATGAACGTGGTCCGTGGCTACGCCGACAGCCTGGAAGGCATTGTGGCTGACGATCTGTGGCCACTGCCGACGTACCAGGAAATGCTGTACATTAAATAAAGTAAAAAGTAACAGAGTAAAAAGTGAAAAGTGGCTGGTCTTGACCCGTCCTAAATATAGTTGACAGATATAATCACCATTTAGGATGGGCAACCTTATGAAAAAAGAAACCGTCAGACGTTACAGCCTGGCCTTCAAACAACAAGTCGTGCGTGAGTACGAAGCCGGGGCCAGCATCTACAGCTTGCTTAACAAGTACGGCATTGGCGCACACACAACGGTGCAACGATGGATTGAGCAATACGGCCGTTCCGGCTACCGTGCCGAACTGGTGGTCATTCAAACAGCTGAAGACCAGCAGGGCATCAAAGCACTCAAACGACGGGTCGCGGAACTGGAATCCGCGCTAGCGCAAAGCACCTTGGACAACCGGATGTTGGCAGCCACGCTCACGGTGGCCAGTGACGCCTTGGGCGTTGACCTTAAAAAAAATTTCGGCAAGAAATCATAGACCATATCCGGCAAGCGGGCCAAGTGCCCACTCAGGCCGCCGTGACCTGGTTTGGCATCAGCCGCCAAGCCTACTTTCAAGCCAAGCAGCGGCAACAGCAGCAGGAAGCTGAAAATCAGCTCATCCTGAACTTGGTCAAAGAAAAACGGCGGCTGCATCCCCAGATGGGCGGGCGCAAGCTGTACCATGAGCTGCGACCCTGCTGGGAAAACCTGGAGATTACTCGTGGTCGGGATGCTTTTTTTGACCTGCTACGCGCCCACAATTTGTTGATTGTGCCCAAGCGTAATCGACGGCGAACCACCTTAGCTGGCTCCTGGCGTTGTCCCAATCGTCTAGTTGGTTTGACGTTGGCGACCACTCATCAGGCGTGGGTTGGTGACATCACCTTCATCACGACGGAAACAGGCTTTGTCTATCTGGCGCTGCTCACAGATGCGTTTTCGCGCTTTATCGTCGGTTATGATATTTCGGCCTCTTTGGCCACGGAAGGTTGCCTGCGGGCCTTGCAGCTGGCCATCAACCAGGCGCATTGTCCGGTGACCGGATTGATTCACCATTCTGACCATGGGGTGCAATACACCTCGTGGTCGTATCGAGACTGTCTCCAAGAGCACCGCTTGCTACCCAGCATGGGTGAGGTGGGCAATTGCTATGACAACGCGTTGGCAGAACGCATGAACGGTATTTTAAAGAACGAATATGGTCTGGATGACCTGTTTGTCAATTTGGCGCACGCGCAGCAAGCGGTGGCTGAAGCAGTTTGGCTGTACAACTATGATCGCCCACATCTGTCGTTGGGCTATGCTAAACCTGCTGAAATTCATTTTGATAACTGATGTGAAGTAGTCACTATTTTGTGTCAACTTATTTTAGGACTTGACATCTACTTTTCACTTTTTACTTATCACTTCTCACTTCCCCACCCCTGTTATAATTCCCCTCATGTTTAGTAGCCAATCCACCCGCCCGCAGGCCTTGAGCGCCCTACGGGAAATTGCCCGGGCGCTCAGTACCGCCTGGGATTTAGACACCACGCTCGACCTTATTGTGCGCAAGACCACCGAAGTGATGCACGTGGATTCGTGCACCATCTACCTGCTGGATTCCGACGGCACCACGCTGCGCTTGCGCGCCAGCACGGGGCTGGCCAATCGCGCCTTGGGCCGGGCCACGCTGGAAATGGGCGAAGGCATGACCGGCTATGCGGTGCAAAGCAACCAGCCGGTCTTCGCCCGCGATGCTCAGCAAGACCCGCACTTCAAATGGGTGGCTGAAGCCGAGGAAACCCGTTTTGCCTCGCTGCTGGCGGTGCCGTTGGTGATTGAGACGGATGCCATTGGGGCGCTGAACGTGCAAACCCGGTTGCCGCACGATTTCAGTGAGGATGACGTTTCTTTGTTGTCGCTGATTGGCGACATTGCCGCCGGGACGCTGGCCAAAGCCCAACTTTATGACAAGCAAACCCGGCAAATCGAGGAAATGCGTGCCCTGGCGCAGGTGAGCGAGGTGGTGACTTCACCACAATATCTGGATGACATTTTGGATGTGGTCACGGAAATGGCGGCCAAGATGATGGATACGGCCGTTTGTGCCATCTTCCTGCTCAACGAAACCGGGACCCACCTGGAGCTGCGTTCAGCGCGTAGAGAACAGACGCCCTACCAACATCGCCCGCCCCTGCCCGCCGACCAAACCGACAGCGTTATTGGCAGCGTGCTGCACAGCGGCCAGCCGGTCTACATTGCCAACGTACAAACCGACGCCCGGTACAAGGGCCAGGCGCTGGCCCGTGAAGAAGGATTGGTTTCGTTGCTTTCCGTGCCGCTGAGCGTGCGCGACCGGGTGATTGGCGTCTTCAACTGCTACAGCACGGAGCCGCGCCAGTTCAGCGATGAGCAGCAAACGTTGTTTGCTACTTTGGCCAATCAAACTGCCCTGGCGATTGAAAATGCGCGACTGGTGACCAATACGGCCGTTGTCCGCGAAATGCACCACCGCATCAAAAACAATCTGCAAACCGTGGCCATGCTCATGCAGCTTCAGCTGGCCGACGCCGATCGGCTAGACCCGCGCGAGGTACTACAAACCAACATCCACCGCATCCGCAGCATCGCCGCCGTGCACGAAATTTTGTCCGAAAAAGGGTTCCGCCTGGTGGATGTGAAGGACGTGCTGGAGCGAATCTGCCGCGCCACCGCCGAAACAATGACCCATCCTGGCCAGGCACTGACTATCCGCGTGTTTGGCGATGCCATCACCCTGCCCAGCAAACCCGCCACAGCCATTGCTTTGGTAGTCAACGAGCTGGTGCAAAACAGCTTGGAACACGCCTTTGCCGATCGCTCAAAAGATGGCCAGATCGACATCTCTCTGGGGCGCTCGGCCGAAGAAATCATCATCATCGTGCGCGACAACGGCAGCGGCCTGCCAGATGAGATCAAGCCCGGTTTGGGCCTGGAAATTGTGGAAACGTTGGTGCAGGAAGATTTAAACGGCCGTCTAAAATTCAATCGTCCCCCGCAAGGTGGCACCGAAATCAGCCTGCGCCTGCCGCGAACCATTGAGCAGGAAATTGGGTAATCGAAAACCTGGGGATGAATCCCCAGGCTATGAAAAACGCTACGATCTACTGATGAACCGGCTTTAGCCGGTTTTTTGTCTCAATCAGCGGTTTCCAACCGGTGGTGCGTAAGCTAAACGGCCGCCCTCAGTATTAAAAGTTGCCAATTCTCCCCGGTGCAAATTACAATCGGCCCTATGCGCATTTTGATTGCCGACGACGAATCGATCATCCGCATGGGACTGAAATCGATCCTGCAAGAGCTGGGTCATGAGGTGCTGGCGGCCACAAACGGCCGTGAGGCGCTGGAAATGGCCCGCCGCCACCGGCCCGATCTGGCCATCTTCGACATCAAAATGCCCTTCACCGACGGCCTACAGGCGGCCAAAGCGCTGTCCAGCTCCCAGCCCATGCCCATCCTGCTGCTCACCGCCTTCAGCGAGCAAGACCTGATTGACAAGGCCACCGACCTGCCGATTCACGGCTATCTCATCAAACCCGTCAAGCCAGAGGAACTTTCGGCGGCCATTGCCGTGGCGACCAAACGTTTCCACGACAGCCAGGTGCTCAAAGAGGAAGCCGACAAGCTGGCCGACGCCCTGGAAACACGCAAACTGCTGGACAAAGCCAAAGCCCGGCTCATGGCCACTGGCCTGAGTGAAGAAGAAGCGTACAAAACGTTACAACAGCAGGCAAGAAACGGCCGTATTAGCCTCCGCGCCGTCGCCACCGCCATCCTCAAACAAAAACCCAGCTAAACCGAGATCAAAAAACGCCCTCCCCAAAACCTGGAGAGGACGTTTAATTATTAGCTAGTTGCTACGCTTACGCATCCAGCGATTCTTCAACTGGTTTTGTCGCGTCTACCGTCGCATCCTCAGCCCGCTCGAATACCAGATGGTCGTCTGCCTCGTCGATGTGCACAATGTCGCCCGCGGTAAACTCACCCTTGAGCAGCTTCACCGACAGCGGACTCTCGACAAATCGTTGCAGCGCGCGTCGCAACGGCCGTGCGCCAAAATCTTCATCGTAGCCCTGCTTCGCCAGCCAATGCTGCGCCGCTTCGGTCAGGATGATTGACAGGCCACCTTGCTCAGACAGGCGCTCCTGCACCTCTTTCATTTGTAGCTGCACAATTTCTACCACGTGCTCTTCGCTCAGCGGCTCAAAGATGATGATCTCATCGATCCGGTTAATAAACTCCGGCCGGAACGTCTTCTTGAGCGCTTCTTCGATCCGCTTGTGGTTGGCGGCTTCATCTGCATCGCGGGTGCCCGCAAAGCCCAACGCCCCGGAGCTCTTCACAAACGAAGTGCCTACGTTACTGGTCATCACAATCACCGCATTGCGGAAGTTAACCATGCGGCCCTGGCCATCGGTGAGACGGCCGTCGTCCAGTAGTTGCAGCAGCGCATTCCACACATCCGGGTGCGCTTTTTCAATTTCATCAAACAAGACGACGGAATACGGCCGTCGCCGCACCTGCTCCGTTAATTGGCCACCCTGGTCATAACCCACGTACCCAGGAGGCGCACCAAACAACCGGCTAACGGTGTGCTGCTCGCGGTACTCACTCATGTCCACACGGATCAGCGCGTCCTCATCATCAAAGAGGAACTCGGCCAGCGCCTTGGCCAGCTCGGTTTTACCGACGCCAGAGCTGCCCAGGAAGATGAACGAGCCAATCGGCCGTCGCGGGTCGCTCAGACCAGAGCGGCTGCGGCGGATCGCATCCGACAACGCCACAATGGCCCGATCTTGCCCCACTAGGCGTTCGTGCAGCCGCTCTTCCATTTGCAGCAGCTTTTCGGCTTCCGTCTCCATCATCTGGGTAATTGGAATGCCCGTCCAGGAAGCGACCACGCTGGCAATATCTTCCTCGGTTACCACCTCATCCAGTTCATTCTCCGACTGCCATTTTTCGCGAGCAGCGGCAAATTCCCCTTCCAGGCGCAGCCGTTCGGCACGAACCGTGGCAGCACGTTCGTAATCGCGCACGGTGTGGGCTTCTTCTTCTTCAGCGGTGAGCTTATCCAGCTCTACCTTGAGCATTTTTAAATCATTGGGCAGCGTATGCAGCGCTACGCGCAGCTTGGCCGCCGCCTCATCCATCAGATCAATCGCTTTATCGGGCAAGCGCCGATCCATCACGTACCGCTGCGACAGCTTAACGGCCGCCACCAACGCATCATCCGAATAAGTAATCTTGTGGTGCTGCTCATACTGCGTGCGCAAACCGCGCAGCATTTCGATGGTGTCGTCTACAGATGGCTCATCCACAAACACGGGCGCAAAACGGCGCTCCAGGGCGCTGTCTTTTTCAATGTACTGGCGGTATTCATCCAAGGTTGTGGCCCCCACACATTGCAGTTCACCACGAGCCAGAGCCGGTTTCAGCATATTGCTGGCATCCATCGCCCCTTGGGCTGAACCAGCACCCACAACGGTGTGCAGCTCATCAATAAACAAGATGATCTCACCCTGCGCCCGCTGGATTTCTTCCATCGACGCCTTCAGGCGCTCTTCAAATTCGCCCCGGAAACGGCTACCGGCAATCATCGCGCCCAAGTCAAGCGAGACGACCTTTTTATTGAGCAGGTTCTCCGGCACGTCATTTTTGTTAATCTTCTGCGCCAACCCTTCGACGATGGCCGTTTTACCAACACCCGCCTCACCGATGAGCACCGGGTTATTTTTGGTCCGGCGGCTCAGCACCTGCACCACGCGCAAAATTTCATCATCGCGGCCAATGACCGGGTCCAGCTTGCCTTCGCGGGCCAGTTGGGTGAGGTCACGGCTGTATTTGTCCAGGGTGCGGTAGCGGCTTTCCGCCTGCCGGTCAGTTACCCGCGCACCGCCGCGGAGCTCTTGAATGCTGTTGAGCACCCGATCGCGGGTTACGCCAAACTCCTGCAAAATGCGGGCCGATGGCGTGTTGCGCTCGCTCAAAATAGCCAGGAAAAGATGCTCGGTCGAGATAAACTCATCCTTCAACCGATTGGCTTCTCCTTGGGCCAGTTCCAGCACGGTGCGAATGCGCGGGGTATAAAAAATCTGCCCCACGCCGCCACCATAAACGGAAACTTTGGGACTGTTACGCAGTTCTTCTTCCAGTCGCTGCTGAATGGCGGCGACATCTACTTTAAGCTGATCAAGCAGTTGAGGAACGGCCCCATCTTCCTGCCGCATCAGAGCCAGGAAAAGATGTTCGGTATCGACCTGGGTATGGCCATATTCCTGGGTAAGCTCGTAAGCACGAGCAGCGGCATCCTGGGCACGTTCCGTAAATCTGTCAAATCGCATATTTATTTCCTTGTTTTCTTGCTGAGGCCGCAGCGTTTTTTTGATTTCATCCACGAAATACAGTGCGGCAAATTACGGCCGTTACTTTACCTGACAATAATAGGATTCGCGTAAGAATTCGGCCGTTTTTTGTTAACAGTTCCTAAAGCACTCGAATACCGTCCGCTTCTTCATAGCCATCGCCCCAGACCAGAATTTTGAATGGTGTCACTTCAATTAGGCGCCAGGTGGTGCTGTTATCGTAACGAAAATCCCACTCATACTTATGATAAAAATAATCAGCCAGCACATCCACTGTACCTCGGTCGGCCACATGCGCTTCGCCTTCGATGATGACCACACTTTGCGGATCGGGCAAAGAAAGGGAAACAGCCTGATTATGATACATGTTGACAAACTTTTGGGTGTCGCTGCCGGTGGCGAAGTAAATTTTGCCATCGAGCCAGATAAACCAGAGGGGGGCCAGGTGCGGACGGCCGTCGAAGCGCACGGTTGCCAACCAGATGGTCGTTTCGCGCCCCAATCGGCCCTCAATGGCTCGCCAGCGTTCTGGATTTCGTCGTCTCACAGGGGAGATTATACGAAAAAAAAGGTAATCGGTGAACAGTGGGCGGTAAACGGTAAAACGCAGTAATCGGAATACCGATTACCGATTACTGCTTACCGATAACCGTTCCCCGCGCCACACGGCCGTTTCCACCACAACATCATTCAGCCCCAGCAGCTGCTCAACCTGCCGGGCATAGGGTTCGGCCGCGCCGGTGGTGAGGAAGCGCACGCTGCCGGGCTGATCACGTTCAGCCAGCAGGTTGTGTTGGCGCAGGACCACGCCAGTTTGGCGGGCCACCGCTGGAGCCGGATCGATGATGGTAACGGCCGTTCCCACGATCCCTTCCACCACCGGCAGCACAAACGGGTAATGGGTGCAGCCTAGCACGACGGTATCCACGCCCGCTGCCAGCATGGGCGAGAGCGCTTGCTGCAAAATTTGGTGCACTGCCGGGCTGTCCAGTCGCCCCGCTTCAATTTCCGGCACCAGCCCGATGCAGGGATCTTCCCAAACGGTCACGCCCTGGGCATGTTTGGCCGTCAATCGAGCATAACGATCGCTGGCAAAGGTGCCGCCCGTCGCTAAAATGCCCACCTTGCCACTTTGTGTCTGCCGGGCCGCCGGTTTGACAGCTGGCTCCATGCCTACAAATGGCACATCAAACTGCTCACGCAGCAGGCTCAATGCTGCCGCCGAAGCAGTGTTACAGGCAATGACAATTGCCTTGGCGTTCAGTTGTCGCTGAAAAAATTGGGTAATGCCCTGGCTAAACTGAATGATTTCCTCAGCCGAGCGAGAACCGTAGGGCACATGCCCTTGATCGGCCAGATAGACGAAATGCTCTGCTGGCAGCTGCGCCTGCAAATGGCGCAGTACAGACAAGCCACCTATGCCAGAATCAAATACGCCAATGGGTGCCATTTCGGTAATCGGTGGTCGGTAATCAGTAAACCGATTACGGATAAGTGATCATCGGCTCAGAGGCCGCTTCTACCAGACCACGAAACAGGCCAAGCATCGGCAGCAGATCATGAATGAGGTTTTCGGGGTGCCACTGCACGCCGACGGCGTAGGGATGGCCAACAACTTCCACCCCTTCAATGAGGCCATCGGGGGCAACGGCCGTTGCTCGCAAACTGTCTGCCAAGCGCCGGATGCCTTGATGATGCAGGCTGTTAACGGCCGTTTCCGTCGTACCCAACTGCCGTGCCAATAAAGAGTCAGGCATGATGGTTACCGGGTGGGCCAAATAATTGCGCGGATGGCTCTTCACATGCTCGTGGTGCATTGCCTGGGGCATGAGCTGTTCCACATCTTCCCACAGCGAACCGCCCAGAGCCACATTCAGCACCTGCAAGCCCCGGCAAATGGCCAGGAGTGGTTTTTGTTGAGCAACGGCCGTACGCGCCACAACCAACTCGACTCGATCCCGATCTTCATCAATGCCGCCCACGGTCGGATGCCCATCGCCATGATAAACGCTGGGCTCAATATCACCACCGCCGGGCAGCAAAATACCGTCCAGCTGCTGAATCACCTCACGCAGATCGTCATCGCTCAGGCCGAGCGGAATCATTACGGGCACGCCACCAGCAGCGGCAACGGCTTGCAGGTAAGACGGCATCAGCCCCAAAATATCCAGGGACGGATTGTCGCCGGTTTGTTTACGGTAGGTTGTGCAGCCAATTAATGGCTTGCGGTTCATCGCACTCATGCAATTCTCCAAATATTTGTATGTCGTGAGTCCCTGTTATTTCTCAAAAACAGGTAACAAAAAAGGGTGAAAGCTTGGCGCTTTCACCCAGTTTTTGGTGCCAGATGAGTATCTGGTTTGGCGACACCATTTAAACCATGCCCAGCGATATCGGTAGGATACGGCCGTAACATGGCAAAAATCGAATTAAAACACCCGCTTTTCCCGCAGACGCGCCGATTTACCGGTACGTTCGCGCAAGTAGTAAAGCTGAGCCCGGCGCACGTAAGCATGACGATGCACATCAATTTTCTCAATGCGGGGGGAGTTCATCAGGAAGGTACGTTCTACACCGACGCCATTGGAGGCAATACGACGCACCGTAAAGTTGCTGTTATTGCCGCTGCGGCGCATACGAATGACGGTGCCACGCACAATTTGGGAGCGTTCATTGCGCTCACCCACGTTAATCCGAACGTGAACGGTGACATCATCGCCTACGTTCAGTTCCGGCAATGATTCTTTTTCTTCATCAAAAGCTTTAAGCAGTAAGTCAGACATAATTCCATCTCCAGCGGCAAAAGCCCGCGAAATTTATCGTATTGTGTGACGAGCAATTGGCAATTTTGTTTGCACTTTCACATAAAGATAGCCCGCGCGGCGGGCTAGAGAGGGAAATATAACACGAGTACGGCTGCTTAGCAAGCGTTTTTTAAGACAAAGTTTAGGCAAATTGCCTGGTAGGAAACGGCCGTTAGCCAACAAAAAAGCCCCAACACCTGGTTGGAGCTTTTTTATCTTTTCTACAAAGGCCGAACTTTAGGCAGCTTTCTTGAGGACGGGCAGACCGTTGCGGCTTTCGGAAACCTCGTACCCACTGGGAACTGCATCCAGAGCGCCATCTTTTACTTCTTTAGCAAAGAAGTAGATGGTTTGGGTGCGGCCGTTTTTCAATGTGGTGTCTTTACGATGCAAGAAGTAGGTTTTACCTTTAGAATTTTCAAAACTAAATGCCATTTTTTCCTTCCTTATACACATAGAATTTCCGGACTCATGGCTAAATGAATCGGTCCGGTCTTTAATTTATGCCTCTGTAAACTTTGCCACGAGAGGCAACGATTGACCATGTTAGAGCAATATTGTTCAGTTGGCAAGGATTTGGTCTGGAAAAACGGCCGTTTTCCTCCTGTAATCATGAAAAATTAAGGCAACGGCACCGCTTTGACGCCCCTTTTGTTGACTGCTATACTTCCTCGTTCCGCCTTAAAAGAAAGGACAATCAGAAAAACACACATTTACCTGGGAATATTTATGCGTTTATCACAAGCATTTGGCAAAACATTACGAGAAGCCCCGGCCGACGCCGAGATGATCAGCCACCAGCTGCTGATCCGGGCCAATTTTGTACGGCCGTTAGGGGCCGGAATCTACACCTACATGCCCTTTGGCTACCGCGTTCTGCGCAAAATCTGGAACATCCTCGCCGAGGAAATGGACGCTATCGGTGGGCAAGAAATGTGGATGCCCAACATCCATCCCGCCGCCGTCTGGCAAGCCACCGGTCGATGGGACACCGTAGACGTGCTCATGAAGGTCAAGGCAGGCGGGGGCCGCGAATACGCCCTATCCGCCACCCATGAAGAAGTTGTGGTCGATTTGGCCCTGCGCGAGATTGAAAGCTACCGCGACCTGCCCAAGCTGGTTTACCACATCAGCAAGAAGTTCCGCGATGAGCCTCGCGCCCGTGGTGGCCTGATGCGTATGCGCGAATTCATCATGAAAGATGCCTACAGTCTGGACACAGATGAAGCTGCCCTGGATGAGTTCTACCCCAAGATGCTTCAGGCGTATTACAACATTTTTGAGCGCGCCGGAACGCCCGCCGTGGCCATCAACGCCGACGTTGGCGCGATGGGCGGTAAGACCTCGCACGAATTTGTGGTGCCCCACGAAGGCGGCGAAGATACCTACATCACCTCGGAAGATGGCACTTACTCAGCCAACGTGGAAGCGGCTGAATTCATCCGCGAAGGTGAAAAGCCTGCTGAACTGGCCGAGCTGGTCAAAGTGGAAACACCCAACTGTAAAACCATCGCTCAGGTCGCTGAATTCATCGGCGTGACCACCAGCCAGACGCTGAAAGCGGTCTTTTACTGGTGGTCACCAGCGGTGGGTCGAGAGAAGGACGGCCGTTTCATTTTCGGTCTCGTGCGCGGCGATTTGGACGTCAACGAGGTCAAAATAGTCAATGCCTTGGGCGGCGGTGTGCTGCGCCCCGCTACGGATGAAGAAATTGTGGCCGCAGGGGCAACGCCCGGCTACGCCTCCCCGATCGGTCTGGAAATTGCCCCCGATTTGCAGTCACCCGGCGTGTACGTGCTGGCCGACCTGTCCATTGAAGCTGGCGGCAACTACGTGGTGGGGGCCAACGACGAAGGCTACCACTTCACCGGAGCCAATTACCCGCGCGACCATGCCATCAGCAAAATGGCCGACATTGCCCAGGCCGACACGGGCCACAAAGCACCAAATGGCAGCCGGCTGGTCGCCCGTCGCTGCATCGAGGCGGGGCACTGCTTTAAGCTGGGCACGCGCTACAGCAAAGCGACCAACGCCACCTACCTCGACGAAAACGGCAAGCCGCAGCTCATCTTCATGGGCTCTTATGGTATCGGTCTGGACAGGCTCATGGCCACCGTCGTGGAGCTGCACAACGATGAAAACGGCATCATCTGGCCGGACAGCGTGGCCCCGTACCAGGTTCATCTGATGCACGTAGGCAAGGGCGACGATGTGCGCGATGCCGCCGAAAAGCTATACACCGACCTCACCCGCGCCGGGTTTGAGGTGCTCTACGACGACCGAGAACTGAGCGCAGGCGTCAAGTTCAAAGACGCTGACCTGATTGGTGTTCCTTGGCGTGTGGCTGTCGGCGGGCG
Source organism: Ardenticatenaceae bacterium (assembly GCA_020634435.1). Taxonomy (GTDB): domain Bacteria; phylum Chloroflexota; class Anaerolineae; order Promineifilales; family Promineifilaceae; genus Leptofilum. The sequence goes on from JACKBS010000006.1 coordinate 452,884, forward strand.
TGGCCTGTCTGAAGGCAACGTGGAAGTTAAGCGCCGCAGCGAAAGTGAGCGCATCAACGTGCCGCTGAACGAGCTGATGACGTTTTTAGAAGAGAAGATTTAGGATTTAGAAACTGGAAATTAGAGATTGGAACGGCCGTTTTCCCTAGGAAAGCGGCCGTTTTTTGTTTCAGGAGTAACGCAAGATGCCCCAACAAGTGCTGTCTATTTGTGGCTCAATGGATTTTATTGACGAAATGGAAACAATCGCCGCTGAGCTAACCACGGCGGGCTGGACGGTATTTACGCCGCAGCGAGCCGAAGCGGGCTTTCGCTGGGAAGATTTGAGTGCGGCGGAACGCATCCAGCGGAAAAAAGCGTACATTGATGCCCATTTGGAGAACATTCGGCAGTCAACGGCCGTTCTCATTGCCAACTACCCCAAAAACGGCATCGACGGCTACATTGGCGCCAATTCATTGATGGAAGCGGCAATGGCCTACACACTGGGGATTCCGGTTTATTTTTTGTTTCCCATTGGGGCACAGGGCTGTCAGTTGGAGGCGGAGAGTGTTGCAAGTGAGGTGTGGAACGGCCGTTTACTGCTATAATATCCGCCACTTCTCACTAAAAACTGAACCAACCGTGGAGGGTGCAATGACAACCAACCGACAACCGTGGCACGCAGTGGCAACCAATCTCGTAGACGTGGCGATGGGGCGGCAGTATGCCGATCTCGTCATCCAAAACGGCCGTTGGGTCAACGTCCACAGCGGCGAAATCATCCCCAACACAGATGTGGCGGTGAAAGACGGCCGTATCGCTTACGTCGGCCCGGATGCCAGCCACACCATTGGGGAAAACACCGAAATCATTGCGGTCAACGGCCGTTACCTCATCCCCGGCCTGTGCGACGCCCACATGCACGTCGAGAGCGGCATGGTCACCGTCACCGAATTTGCCCGCGCCGTCATTCCCCACGGCACCACCAGCATGTTTATCGACCCCCACGAAATTGCCAACGTGTTGGGCCTGCCCGGCGTGAAATTGATGCACGATGAAGCGCAAACGCTACCGATCAACGTCTATGTGCAGATGCCCAGCTGCGTGCCCAGCGCCCCCGGTCTGGAAACGCCCGGCGCGTCCATTGGCCCGGCCGAAGTGGCGGAGGCGATGCAGTGGCCCGGCATCATCGGCCTTGGGGAGATGATGAACTTCCCCGGCGTCTTTATGAGCGACGACAAAATGCACGCCGAGATGGCCGAAACGATGAAGGCGGGCAAGGTGATTGGGGGGCATTATGCGTCATTGGATTTGGGACGGCCGTTTCACGGGTACGTCGCGGGTGGCCCCGCCGACGACCACGAAGGCACCCGCCCCGAAGACGCCGTCGCCCGCGTGCGCCAGGGCATGAAGGCAATGCTGCGCCTCGGCTCTGCCTGGTACGACGTCGCCAGCCAGGTGAAAGCAATCACCGAGCAAGGTCTGGACAGCCGAAACTTCATCCTCTGCACCGACGACAGCCACTCCGGCACGCTGGTCCACGACGGCCACATGAACCGCGTCGTGCGCCACGCCATCGCCCAAGGCCTTAAGCCCATCACCGCCATCCAAATGGCCACGCTCAACACCGCCCAGCATTTTGGCGTAGAAAAAGATGTTGGCTCGATTACGCCTGGCCGTTATGCTGACATCGTCATCAGCAGCGATTTGGTGACGCTGCCGATTGAGTTGGTGATTGCCAATGGGGAAGTTTTGGCCGAAAACGGCCGTCTTACCACCGATCTCCCCGTCTACAGCTACCCCGACTTCGCCAAAGGCACCGTGAAACTAGGCAAAGAACTCACAGCGCAATCGTTTGACATTCATGCTCCGGCGGGCAAAAAGACCGCCAAAGTGCGCACGATTGGCGTGGTAGAAAACCAGGCCCCCACTCGCGCCGAGGAGCGCGTGTTGCCCATCGAAGATGGGCTGGTACAGCTAGACACCCGCCTGGACGTGGCCCAAATTGCCCTTGTGGAGCGACATCAAGCGACGGGTGGGGTGGTCAACGGCTTTGTCACCGGGTTTGGTTTCGACAGCCGCTGCGGCCTCGCCACCACCGTGGCCCACGACAGCCACCACATGATTGTGGTGGGTACCAGCAAAAGCAACATGGCCCTGGCCGCCAATCGCCTGGGCGAAGTGGGCGGCGGCGTAGTTGTCTTCAAAGATGACGAAGAAATCGCTCTGGTGGAACTGCCCATCGCCGGACTGATGTCGAATGAGCGGGCAGAAATTGTGGCGGACAAAGCGGCCCGCATGGTAGCAGCAATGGGCGAGTGCGGCTGTACGCTCAACAACGCCTACATGCAGCTCAGCCTGCTGGCCCTCGTCGTCATCCCCGACCTGCGCATTTCCGATTTGGGTCTGGTAGACGTGAACAAATTCGAGATCGTGGACCTTTTTGTTTAAATCAAATGCGTAGTGGGCATCTGAGGATGCTCAGGATGCTCACTACGCCCAACATAATTTGATCGATCTCGGATCGATTGGTTAGTAAGCTTTCTCCATCAATAACGCTTGTATTGTCTTCATATAAGGAGAAGGCTGTGTTGAAGTTAAAATCCTTTGGATTCCCCCTGATTTTTAGTGCAATTTTGTTTGTATCTCTGCTAGGTTGGTTGCGGAACGGCCGTATCTCTCAAGCAGCGCCCCTCGCGACCACCTGGTACGTGAACGCCACCACCGGCAGCGATGGCAACTCCTGCCTCTCCGCTGGTTCCGCCTGTGCAACGATTGCTGCGGCGATGGGCAAGGCGGGCATCGACGACATCATCGAGATCGCCGCCGGAACCTATCATGAAAATCTGACTGGCTCACTCATCGTGCAGGATTTAACGCTCAACGGCGCGGGCGTGGGCAGCACCATCATCGACGGCAGCGCCAGCGGACGGGTGCTGGAAACTGCGGGCAACGTCACCCTCACCAACATGACCATCCAAAATGGCAGCTACAATCCAGCCGACATCTTCGGTGGCGCGGGCATTGCCAATTACGGCGTCTTGCGCGTCGAAGACAGTCTGGTTACGGGCAACCACACCACCAGCGGCGGCGGTGGCATTTTTAACAACAATCAGCTCACGCTAATCAATTCTGAAGTGTCGGGTAACACCGCAGGCAGCGTCGGCGGTGGCGTTGTGAACTATGCCAACGACACGCTCACCATGACCAACAGCCTGGTTGCCAACAATGATGCCAATCAGGGCGGCGGCGTGTACTCCATCGGCAAGCTGATTGTGAACGACAGTATGGTGCAGGGCAACACGGCTGAAGTGATGGGCGGCGGGGTGATTGTTTGGGGCGGTACGGCCGTTCTCGACCGCGTTACCATTTACCAAAACGAAGCGGTGCAGTACGGCGCGGGCCTACTGAACAACGGCGGTGTTTTTACCATGACCAACAGCACCGTCAGCGCCAACAGCGCCCCCGATTACGTGGGCGTGGCCAATATCGGCAGCACGGTTAAAGGCACCATTCTCAACAGCACCATCGCCTACAACATTGTGACATACGCGGGCACGACCCGCTACGGCGGCGTCACTAACATCAGCGGCGGCACGCTCACCATCCAAAACAGCATCGTGGCCCAAAACGACCAGCGACAGTGCATCCCCAACGACAACTGGACCTCGGCCGGCAACAACCTGAGCAGCGACACGCGCTGCGCCTTTACGGCCACTGGCGACCTCCAGTTAACCAATCCGCTGCTAACGCCGCTGGGAGATTACGGCGGGCCAACGCTCACCCACGCGCTCAGCCCGGGCAGCCCGGCAATTGACGCGGGTAGCAACAGCGCCTGCCCGGCCACTGACCAGCGTGGCATCGGCCGCCCGGTGGATGGTGATAACAATGCAACGGCCGTTTGCGATATGGGTGCTTTTGAGGCTCGCAATCAGCTCACCATTGCCGATCTCTCTGTGGATGAAGGCGACAGCGGCACCACCAATGCCGTGTTTACCGTCACCCTCGCGCCCGCCAGCAGCCAGACAGTGACGGTAGATTATGCGACGGTGGCGGGAACGGCCGTGGCCAACAACGACTACACCACCACCAGCGGCCAGCTCACCTTCACCCCTGGCCAAACCACGCGGACGATCCTCATCCCCATCATCGGCGACACCAATGATGAGTCCGACGAAACGTTCACCGTCAACCTGAGTAACGCCAGCAATGCCGACATTATCGACGGCACAGCCACCGGCACGATTGTGGATGATGACGGCTTGGGCAGCCTTACTATCGCCGACAAAACCGTGAACGAAGGCGACACTGGCACGATCATCGCCGAATTTACCGTCACCCTTTCCCCAGTCGCCGCCAGTACCGTGACAGTGGACTATGACACGGCCAACGGCACGGCCAACGCTGGCAGCGATTACGTCGCGAACAGTGGGCAGCTCACCTTCACCCCTGGCCAAACCACGCAAACTATCCAAGTGACTGTTAATGGCGACAACACCGACGAGGGCAGCAGCGAGAGCTTTGTGGTCAATTTGAGTAACGCTTCGGGAGCCAACATCGCTGACAGCCAAGCGACGGGCACGATTACGGATGATGAAACGGCCGTTATCTCGCTCAGCTATGGACCAGAGGTAACAGAAGGGGATAGTGGCACGAAGACGGCCGTTTTCACCGTTACCCTCACCCATCCCGCCAGCTTCCCCATCACCGTAGATTACGCCACGGAAGATGGCTTTGGCGACACCGGGGCCGACGCGGGCAGCGATTACCAGGCCAAATCGGGCACACTCACCTTCAATCCGGGGGCCGTATCACTGCCAATCAACGTGACTATTTACGGTGATGGGGTAGCCGAACCGGACGAGCGCTTCGTCATGCGCATCAGCAACGGCAATCCTGCTCCCCTGCTGGCCACCGTCGCCTACGGCGACATCCTCAACGATGACGACATGAAAGTGTATTTACCCTTGATCGTACGCTAACCAACTAGGTGCGACGCACTTTCAAAAGTGCGTCGCACCAAGACTTTGGCAATTTGAAGAAGCCTTCAGCATCAATAGAAGGCTTTTTTGTTTGAGCAAAGGCTGAAAACAGGTCAGACTCGGCTATGATCGGGCGGCAGCAAAGGCAGCATGACGCAATGTCGGTTGAATCCAGCGCAAATCTCCGCTGGTCAGCAGGGATTGAGGGCTAATCGGCTGGAATTGATGGTCACAAGGCAGCGCGATAGCCACGCCATAATGTATTTAACGACCCCCGGCCACTCCCCTGCCACCAACGGGTAGGCACCGCATGCGCGCCCGTCAATCCCCAAGAGCGATAACCAGCCAACAGGAGCAAGGCATAGACCCAGGCGCTCCATTGCACAGAGAGAATCGCGGCTTGGGGAGTCCAACCTTGCTTGTTACCTAAACCGAAGTTGTAAAAGGCTAGACATAATCTGACACTGCTGACCTAACTGACAATAGCATGAGCTGTTGGTTCGGACTTGTTTTCTAGCTGTGGAAACAAGTCGTCAATCACCTTTTCTCGCGCCTAGTGCTTCGTCTCTGAAAACGTTTGATATGGCGTTCGTCCGTAACAATACTTGCCTGTATGTGTTCGCTCCTGATTATACAATTCTAGCCACTGATCCAAATCTGTCTGTAGTTCTTTCAAAGTGCGATAGATTTTCTTGCGAAAAGCGACCTGGTAGAACTCATTCTTGATGGTGCGATGGAAACGCTCGCAAATGCCGTTGGTCTGTGGGCTTTTGGCCTTGGTTCGCGTGTGGTCGATGTCTTCAATGGCCAGGTACAACTGATATTCGTGATTTTCCAGGCGGCCGCAATACTCGGTGCCCCGATCTGTCAGAATCCGCAACAAGGGCACTTCTTGGGATTCAAACCAAGGCAAAACGCGATCATTGAGCAAGTCAGCGGCCGTAATGGCGTGCTTCTGGGTGTAAAGCTTGGCGAAGGCCACTTTAGTGTAGGTATCGATGAAGGTCTGCTGGTAAATACGGCCCACGCCTTTGATGGTGCCAACGTAATAGGTGTCTTGGGCGCCTAGATAACCGGGATGAGCTGTTTCAATCTCACCGTGCGCCTCTCGTTCTTCTTTGGCTTTTTCCAGTGCTTGTAGCTGCGCTTCCGTCAGGATGAGATTTTCTTCAGCCACCCGTTTTCCAAAGCCTTTAGGCGTTTCTTGAAGGTTTCCAGGTCATGGCGCAGCCAGATCGAGCGCACACCACTCGCTGAAACAAAGGCGCCCTTTTTCTGTAGTTCATTGGAGGCACGCAACTGGCCGTAAGCTGGATTCTCAAAGGCAAACTCAATAACAGCAGCCTCGACCGCCGGCGCCACCCTGTTTTTGACGTTTGGTTGGCGCCGGCTTATCTCCCGCAAACCTTCCTCACCGTGCTCATCGTACAGCTCTTTGAAGCGATAGAAGCTGTCGCGGGAGTAGCCCATCACCCGGCAGGCCTGACTAACATTGCCCAATTCTCTGGCTAGATTTAACAGCCCCAACTTGTTCTTGATAATTTTTTCTTCTGCTTTCATTATGACACTCCTTCGTGTTCGTGTGATTTTACAAGGAGTGTCAGATTAAGTCTCAACTAATACATTTCAAACTGCATCTGACCATCAACGACCGAGGCGAGTTGCTCAATGTTCTCTTAACGCCAGGAAACGTCGATGACCGGAAACCGGTGCCGAAACTGGTGCAGCAGTTGTTCGGCAAAATCTATGGTGACAAAGGCTACATCTCCAAAGATTTGCACGCCTCCTTGCTAGAGCTGTTTGGTGTGCAATTAGTGACCCAGTTGAAAGCCAACGCCAAGAATCGCCTGCCCATGATATTTAGCGATAAGCTTCTATTGCGGAAACGAGCCATTGTGGAATGTGTGAACGACCAATTGAAAAACATTTCTCAGATTGAGCATACACGCCATCGCAGTGTGGCTAACTTCATGGTTAATCTGATTTGTGGCTTGATTGCTTATGCTAGGCAACCCAAGAAGCCATCGTTGGGTCGAGAGACCATCGCTAGCCTGGTTGCATAAGTAGTTATCGGAAAGAACCTTAAAAACATATACGAGAAAGAGAAAGTGTGCGATACTCGGCGCATGCCTAAATCATTGAATTTTACACTCAGCGAAAGCGAACTGAAAATCATTGCAACAGCCGCGAAGTCTGACAAGAGACCAGAAGTTCGTCAAAGAGCGCTGGGATTGCGGTTACTCCATGAAGGGCAAACGCCTAAAGAGGTTGCCCAACTCATGGCCGTTTCGCAGCCATCCGTTTATGACTGGTACCATCGCTGGCAAACCAACGGACTTGACGGCTTAGCCAATCGCCCCAAATCGGGACGCCCGCGTAAAACAGATCACAGCTATGTGGAGCAGTTGGAGATAGCCATTGAGCAAGACCCGCAAGAACTGGGCTACCACTTCACCATTTGGACAGCAGACCGACTAAGGTTTCACCTAGAAAAGGAAACCGGCAAGCGCATTGGCCCTACCCAATTTCACGCCTTGCTCAAGGAGCATGGTTTTGTCTATCGTCGCCCGAAGCATGACCTGGCCGATTTACAAGACCCGCAAGCCCGAGAAGCCGCTGAAGGCTGGCTTGACGAGCCAAAAAAAGCGCTCAAGCAGGAGAGATCGACCTATTCTTTGTGGACGAAAGCACCTTAGGCTGGTTGTCCGTTCTGATTGCCTGTTGGATGAAACGAGGCTGTCAGAAGCGGATTGCGACCCCTGGCCAACAACAATGGCGTCACATCTTTGGCGCTTACAATGGGCCACAGATGAGGTCATTTACCTCATCTCTGACAAGCGCAACAGCAGTAGTTTCATCGCCTTTCTTGACCATTTGGTGCAGCAGCATTCCAGGGAACGACCCTTGGTGATTGTTTTGGATAACGGGTCCATCCATCATAGTCAGGCAACCCAGGCCGCTTTTGCCCTGCTGGAAAGCGAATTATTGCCATTGTTTTTGCCAAAGTATTGTTCGCAACTCAACCCGATTGAGCGTTTCTGGAAGCATCTGAAATCGCTGGCTTGTGCGGACAAGCTGTTTGCGGATATGGACGCCTTGGTTGCTTCTGTAGAAGCTAACTTGGCTCAACAGAATGATTTTCAGTCCGATTCTCGTTTTATGTTTTTAAAGAACTTTCCGTGATGTACTTAACCCGTACTCACGTTAAATAGTTTGATAAAGGCTTGGCCTGTGATGTTTGTTGTCATTGGCCTCATAATATCTGCTATTGTTAGATTAAGTATCTTTGGATCTACTACCGTTCAAGTATGATCATTGAATCTGGTATTGATAATCGTCGTGTTTGTACTTGCTTTGTATCCAATACTAAAATTGGTTCAATGGATCATTGAAAGGCTATTTTCTAGGAATTTTGAATATAAGGGGTTGATTTGGAAATCAACAATCTTTGGTTTAAAGTCCCGGTGCCCACAATGCTTACGTGAAGTTGAATGTATTAGAGAAGCTCCTCCACAAGCATTTATCACCCGTAGCCCCAAAGAGATGCAGGAATATATTGACCGAGCTGGTAAATATAACTATTCATACAAGTGTCGTATTCATGGCAATTTGCCTGAAGTTCCAAATATGCATATAAAAGCATTGACAAATGAAGCTCAGCGGGAAATGAAATGGTTAAAAGGACAAGCAGCACAAACAACTAAGGATTGACAAACGCACTTCCAAATTCTCGAAGAATCTTAAATCAAAGATACCACTTGGCTTGAATTATTACTCCCGCTCAATTAGGCAGACGGATACGGCCGTTCCCCCCTCCCCCTCATTTCCTACAGACCCAAAAATACCGTTTAAATCTCTGCCAGCGCTCGCTCAAGCAAATCATCTACCTTAATTTGCTTAGCCCATATCTGCATATACTCAAGATCGAGCGAATCTCGCTGAATTTTTAGCACGCCCAGAATATCTTTCCACTGACGCTCAGATTGTTCCCCACCCATTCTAAACCAAGAAAGCTTGTGAAGAATAATGTCTTCTGGTGATGAAAATTGAACCTGAAATGGCTCGACCTCCCAACATTCAAAGCTCCCTGAACCGCACGACTCATCACATTTTGATCAAACGCATCTTGCTTCAAAATGAAGACATCAATTTGATAATCGTTTCCAGATGTATCAAGTTAAACGAAGTTTGATTCTGATGGCGTTCTGAATCATGCTCGCATCAATGTAATAAATGGGCAGCAAACTTTGCACCATTAGCGCAACATGATGCGGTTCAATATCGGCGACCAAATCAACATCAATAGTTGTACGCGGAATGCCGTGGGCAGAGCTGGCCACCGAACCACCAATGTGATATTGAATCTGATTGGCTTCAAAAAACCGGATCAAAGGCTCCGTAGCTTGTCTGAGTTCCGAATTAAGCGTCATTTTCTAGTTGCTGTAAAAACTGCTGGAAACCGTTGGCCAACGCGGGGCCATAAAGCAGTTCCACAAATTTGACTTTTTGCTCGGCTTCTGACAAATGGGGAGACATTTTTTGTAGACTGTGCCAGGAAAGTTCAAACATGCTTTGCGATAAGGACAACATGAGCTGGGTGCGCCTCGCCTGCCCGGCTTGGCGCAGTAGATCAATTTGAATTTGTTCTACTTCAGGTGGCGTATCGGTAAGCGCTTGATCAAAAAGCATAAGGTTTCACGTCCGTAAATCTAATGCGCACAGTATAGCAAAAAATCTTTACTCGCGGTTGATGAGGCAGATGGATACGGCCGTACTCTCCCCACCCCCAACATTCCCCGCCGCATCAATCGCCACCACCCGGAAGCTGTGACAGCCCGGCCCCGGAATGTCCCACTTCTCCGTAAACGGCGGCACCGTGCTGATGGCAAACGGCACCTCCGCCCCGTCCACGTAAAACTCCACCCGGTTTAGCGACACATCATCCGTTACCTGCGCCTGCACAATCACCCACTCCTCGTCGGTGAAGATTTGCTGGTCTGGCAGCGGGAACAAAATTTCGGCCGTGGGCGGCGTGTTGTCCACCGTCACCTGCACGCTGTACTCCTCAAAGCCGCCGTCCTGGCGCACCGCCGTCAGCAGCAGCGTGTACAGCCCTTCTAGCTGCGACACGTCCCACACCGCCAGCTCCGCGTTTTCGCGCGGCTCCGTGACGTTGTCCGCCAGCGTTTGCAGATTGTCCGGCGTGAGGCCCTCAAAGTAGGCCAGCCGGTAGAAAGCAAAATTGTCGCTGCGCGCCGTGCCGGTGATCACCACCTGCCCTGCACGTAGGCAAACGGCGCGGGCGAGCTGATGCGGATGTTCTCATCCGGACCGTCCGGCGCGGTGATCGTGTCGTACTCGTCCGGCGGCTGCGGGATTTCGTTTTCGCGCACCCAGTCGGCAGCGGCGTCCGGGTAGACCACAAACAGCTCCCGGTCAATCAGCTCTGGCGGGGTGTAAATCGTCGCCAGGCGGCCCGTCTCCCGGTTGATGGCAAACTCCTGGTACATATTGTCAAAATGGTCGGCTGCGTGCCGTCGATAAAAATCTCCGAGACGGTGGGGCAGAACGAGGTGGGCAGCAGGCCAGACAAATTGCACACCGGCTGCTCCACGATGCCCGTGGGCCGCGGCCAATTTTCCAGCGGCTCAGCCTGCAAGGCCCAGCTCATCAGCGCGTGCCAGATGGGGGCTGCGCCCTTGGAACCAGGCACGTCCTGCATTGGGCTGTTGTCGCTGTTGCCCACCCAGACGCCGGTGACGAGCTGCGGCGTGTAGCCGATGGTCCAGCCGTCGCGGTAATCGTTGGTGGTGCCGGTTTTAGCAGCGGCGGGGCGATTATCCGGCAGTTCCAGCACGTTAGGGCAGCCAAAGGCGGCACAGCGGGCGCTGCGGTCCGAGAGCATGTCGTTCATCACGTAGGCCAACTGCGAGGTGAGGATTTCGCGGCGCTGCGGCTGGTTGTACTCGTACAGCACGTTGCCGTTTTGGTCCTCCACGCGCAGGATGGCGACGGGGTCCAGCGTGCGGTAGCCGGGGCGGATTTGCTCCGCGGGGCGCGGCTGGCCGACCATCACGCCCATGTTGTCCATCACTGAGAAGGCGTACACCATGTCCAGCAGCGACACTTCGCCGCCGCCGAGGGTGAGGGCGAGGCCGTAGCTGCCGCTGCCCTGGTCCAGGCTGTTAATGCCCAGGCTGTGGGCGGTGCGCAAAACCTTGTTCACGCCGACCCAGCTCATCACCTGGACGGCGGGCACGTTGTAGCTGTTGGCCAACGCCTGGCGTAGCCGCATCGGGCCATGAAACTGGCGGTCATAGTTTTGCGGCACGTAGGGGATGCCGTTGTTCGCTTCGCTGAAGTCGGTTTCCACGTCCAGCACCATGCTGGCGGCGCTGTACCCCTGGCTGAGCGAGGTAAGGTAGGTGAACGGTTTGAAGCTGGAGCCGGGCTGGCGCAGGCCATCGACCGCCACGTTAAACGAACCGTCAATGCTTTCGTCCCAATAGTTCAGGCTGCCGACCATTGCTTTGATTTCGGCCGTACGCGGATCCAACATGAGAACGGCCGCATTGCTCACTTCATGATCCACACCCTCATCGGCAGGTCGCAGGGATGGCAGAAAGTCGAGCGCGGCACAGCTGGCTTGCTCGTCGGCGGGCAGGCCGGGGCCGATGGTGCCGGAGAGCCGATTGACCTGCGCCCGGGCCACGCATTCTGCCTGCTGCTGGTAGGTGAGGTCGAGCGTGGTGTAAACGCGCAGCCCGCCGCCGAGGACCAAATCGGGGCCAAACATCTGCTCTAGCTGCTGCTGCACGTACAGGGCAAAGTGCGGCGCGATGATGTCGAAGCGGTCGGCGATGGCGTTGACGACGGGGACGGGGAGGTTTTTGGTGGATTCGGCCGTTTCTTCACTGATCATCCCCTCGCGCACCATCGCATCCAGCACCAGCTCCTGCCGCGTTTTGGCGGCATCCGGGTTGTTGATGGGGTTCAGCGCGGGAGATTGAGGAATCGCGGCCAGCAGCGTCGCTTCGGCCAGGGTGAGCTGGGACGCGGGCTTGTCGAAGTAAATGCGGGCGGCGGCTTCGATGCCGTAAGCTAGATTGCCGTAGAAGTTGGTGTTGAGGTACCACTCCAAAATTTGCTCTTTGCTGTAGGTTTGGGTGACTTGCCGGGCCAGCAGCAGCTCTTCCAGCTTGCGCTGGTAATCGTCCAGCCCCACCTCGCTGCCCACAATGCGCCGCTCCGGCTCAATCAAATTGTTCTTGACGACCTGCTGGGTGATGGAGGAACCGCCCTGGATGTCGCCGCCTTGCAGCACATATTCGTTGAAGGCGCGGCCAATGCCGACCATGTCGAAGCCCTGGTTGGTGTAGAAGGTGCGGTCTTCGATGGCGATGGTGGCGTCGATGAGCTGCTGCGGAATTTGGTCCAGCGGCAGCCATTGGCGGTCGCCACCCAGGGGATCGATCACTTCGTAGATGAGGGTGAGGTCGCGCTGGTCGGGGTTGGCCTGGCTGGGGTTGCCCCAGGCGTAAATTTTGGTGGTTTCGAAGGTGGCGCTGCTGTCCTGGCCGAGTCGCTCTAGCTCGGTGAAGTCGGGCAAATCACGGGTGAAGCTGGCGAAGACGGCCGTTACCCCCACAGCCCCCAAAATGATGAAGGTGAATACGGCCGTTGCCAAGCCCAACAAAATCACACTCAGCCAACGAAAAACGTTGACTCCACTGCGCTGCCTGCGCTGCTGACGCCGAACGCGCCATTTTACGACTCGGGCTGGTTTTGGCATTTGTCTCCGTAATCAGTAAACGGTAATCCGTCATCGGTATACCGTTTACCGCTCACCGATAACCGATTACCGACAACCGGATTTTCGCAGGATTACAGGGAGAGGGCAAGCGCCGCTAATCCATTCTGAGCAACAATTTAAGCAGGATTGCGTAACTTGTTGAGAAATGAGGGGGGTGGGTATAAAATTAGCCAGTTCTGCCAGACCTGAGGGGTTTGCCTATGAGAGGTAGCCTTCTTTGGTAGCCAAACCCTTCGGGTCTGCTCTAGGCAGAACAGTTGTCCAGGCGACTCCACAAAGGCCTGGGCTTATTTTTGCGAAGAGGAGATACCAATGATTGGTGAAGAAGCATTGAAAAAATCGGGATTGCTCCCAGAAACATTGTGGGACATCGAGCATTACAAGGAAGTGGGACTTTATTTTTACCTGGAAGCCACCCAGGATATTTTGCCAAACGGCCGTGTGAATGTAGAAAATTACGGCGAGATGATCATGCTGGGGAGCTATTCATACTTAGGTTTAATTGGTCATCCAGACATTAACGCGGCAGCAAAAGCGGCCGTTGATCATTACGGTACCGGCACCCACGGCGTACGCCTGTTGGCGGGTTCCCTTAAACTGCACAACGAGTTGGAAGAGCGCATTGCCAAATTTAAGCAAACTGAGGCTGCTATCACCTTTTCCAGCGGCTACGTGACCAACCTGGCCACGATTTCCAGTCTGTTACGCAAAGGCGACACGGTGATTTGCGACAAGCTGAACCACGCCAGCATTGTGGATGGTTGCCTGTTGGCAATGGCCAAATTTGTGCGCTTCCGGCACAACGACATGGATCATCTGGAAAAGCGGTTGCAAGAAGCTGGCAATAACGGCCGTAAACTTGTCATCGCCGACTCTGTGTTCAGTATGGATGGCGACATCATCAATTTGCCAGAAATGGTGCGCCTCTGCCGCAAATATGACGCCTATTTGATGATTGACGAAGCCCACTCCATCGGCGTTTTGGGCGAAACTGGGCACGGCATCGAAGAGCATTTTGATATGCCACCAGACAGCATCGACATCAAAATGGGCACACTCAGCAAGGCAATCCCCAGCGCGGGCGGGTACGTAGCCGGAAATAAAGAACTTATTCAATTTTTAAAGCATGAAGCACGTGCCTTTATCTTTTCCGCTGCGATTCCCCCAGCTTCTGCCGGTGCCGCCAAAGCGGCCTTTGATGTAATTGAAGCCGAACCGTGGCGCGTGAAGAAACTGCAAGAAAATTATGCCCACTTTGCTGGGCGGCTGCGGGAAGCTGGCTTTGATTTGCTGTACACAGAAACCGCCATCGTGCCCGTGGTGGGCGTCACCACAGAACGGACCGCCACGCTGGCCAAATATTGCCAGGATCGCGGCATTTTTGTGCAGGCCATCGTTGCCCCCGTGGTGCCCGAAGGCCAGGCCCGGCTGCGCGCCTGCGTCTCGGCGGCCCACACCATGGAAGATATTGATTACTGCGCCGACACCATTATTGAAGGTGGCCGGCAGCTGGGAATTATCCAGTAGGTTGGTAATCGGTAAACGGTAATCCGTAATCAGTTACCGTTTACCGATTACGGATCACCGCTTACCGAAAATGCGTTTAAACGGCCGTCTCACCATCGCCGCAGTAGGCAAGATCAAAAACAAGGCATGGTTGGTGGCGCAAAACGATTATGTCAAGCGATTGGGGCATTACACCACGCTGGACCTGATCGAAGTGAAGGATGTTGTTGGCCGCAGCGTCCCAAATGTTGTGGCCATGGTGCGGGAAGGGGAGCAATTGCTCCAGGCCGCCGCCGACAGCACCCGTCTCGTCGCCCTGATACCGACGGGTAAGCTGTACACCAGCCCCAATCTGGCGGTCTGGCTGCAAAAACAGGTGGTGGATTACGGCCGTATCGCCTTCCTCATTGGTGGTCCGCTTGGCTTTTCCGACGATGTACTGGCTGCCTGCCACGAAGAAATCTCCCTTTCTCCGCTTACCTTCACCCACGAACTGGCCCGCGTTTTGCTGCTGGAGCAGATCTACCGCGCCTGCACCATTTTGGCTGGCGAACAGTACCACAAGTGAGAAACAAAATCGCTCGTTGTTTCTCTAACCCAAATCTGCTATAAAAAGCCCGGAATGTTTGTGCATTCTTCACCAGATTCCTGGTTTGTTGGCCGCTTTGTCTTACGTTAAAATGGTGCTCAACAATAAGATATTTTTCGTGACAAGGCACGGTCATTGAATAGGCAGCCCCGAAGCTGCCCACATTCAATGAAACGTGCCTTTTGTTTTTCTAGGATTGGGCATGGATCAAGCGACACTTCCTTCATTTTTTGACAATTATCAGCTGGACCAACAGTATTATGATGAGATGTTTCAGCTTGCCGGGGAGCCGCGCCCACACTATGCGGCGCTGTTTAAGCGGCTTTTGGAACTCTCGCCCACTGCTCTGGAACAGTACCAACAGGCAGCGGACAATTCGTTTTTGCACCAGGGCATTACCTTTACCGTGTACGGGAGTGAAGAAGGCACGGAGCGAATATTTCCTTATGATTTGCTGCCGCGCATCATCATCAGCGACGAGTGGCAAACCATTGAGTCTGGCCTGATTCAGCGCATCACTGCTCTGAATCTTTTTTTGAAGGATGTGTACCACAACGGCCGTATCTTGCGTGAAGGCATCGTGCCCCCGGAACTGGTCTACACCAGTCAACATTACCGCCGCGAAATGCGCGGTATTTCTGTGCCCAACGACATTTACATTTCAGTGGTCGGAACGGATTTGGTGCGGCTGGAAGACGGCCGTTTTGCCGTGCTGGAAGATAATTTGCGGGTTCCTAGCGGAGTCTCGTACATGTTGGCCAATCGGCAGGTGATGAAGCGCATCTTTCCAACACTTTTTAGCGGCTACGGCGTGCGCCCGACGGACCAATACGGTCAGGCGCTGCTGGCCACGCTCAAAACATTGGCCCCGCGCCACGCCAGCGACCCGGTCGTTGTCGTATTGACGCCAGGCGTCTACAACTCGGCCTATTTTGAACACACTTTCCTGGCCCGCCAGATGGGCGTTGAACTGGTGGAAGGGCGTGACCTGCTGGTGCACAACAACATCGTTTACATGCGCACCACCGCTGGTTTGCAGCGGGTAGATGTCATTTACCGGCGGGTGGATGATGACTTTTTAGATCCGCTGGCTTTTCGTTCGGATTCGGCTTTGGGGGTTTCGGGGTTGTTTAACGCCTACCGCAAAGGCAACGTATCGCTGGCCAATGCGATTGGCACTGGGGTGGCCGACGATAAAGCCTTGTACGCATACGTACCCAAGATCATCCAATATTACCTGGGTGAAGAACCGATCTTGCCAAACATTCAAACCTTCTTGCTCAGCGAGGAAAAAGAGCGGGCGCACGTGCTGGCCAATTTGGAGAAACTGGTGGTAAAAGCCGTGGGTGAATCTGGGGGGTATGGCATGCTCATTGGCCCTCACAGCAGCAAGGAGGAACAGGAAAAATTTCGTGAGCAAATTCTGGCAAATCCCCGCAACTATATTGCCCAGCCCACGCTGGCCCTTTCCCGTGCCCCCTGCTTTGTGAATGGTCAGATCAACTCGCGGCATGTGGATTTTCGGCCGTATATTTTGTATGGCGACGAAGTTCGCATCATCCCCGGTGGCCTGACACGGGTGGCGCTCAAGCAGGGTTCCCTGGTGGTAAATTCCTCGCAGGGCGGCGGCAGTAAGGATACCTGGGTGCTGTATGAATAAATTGGGTCAGCGTCAGCAAGAGGAGGCAGGGTATGTTGTCACGCGTAGCGGATAGTTTGTACTGGTTGAGCCGCTATTTGGAGCGAGCCGAACACACAGCCCGCCTAACCAGCGTCTACTTTGATTTGATCCTGGACCAATCGAGCCAGCGGCGGCAAGAGCGGTACCATCTTTTGCTGCATAACTTAAAAATGGCTTTTAATCCTGAGGAAGTGTTTGATCCAGATAAAACGTTGCAGCTGATTGCGTTGGACGAAACCAACTCTAATTCGATTATTTCTTGTGTGACCCAGGCGCGGGAAAATGCGCGACAGGTGCGTGAACAGCTTAGCTCAGAAACATGGCTTCAGATTAACCAGCTGTATTTGATTATGAAACGGCCGTATCGCCAATGGCGCGGTCAGCCACAAGTGTTTATGCAGCAAATCATCCAGCAAATTCATCTCATTAGCGGAATTTCTGATGCCACGATGAACCATGATGAGGGCTGGCAGTTTATGCAGTTGGGCAATTACCTGGAGCGGGCGATGGCCATCCTGCGGCTCATCAACGTCCAGTTTTTGGCTATTTCCAACCGCCCGCCACATCGGGAAGATTACCTGGATTGGATTGCCTTACTCAAGAGCTGCACCGCCTTTGAGGCGTACTGCAAAGTGTACACCGCTGACCTTTTGCCCCCACGCATTGCCGAATTTTTGCTGCTCAACGCCGAATTCCCCCACTCGCTTCATTTTTCGGTAAACATGGTGCGCGATTCTTTGGTGCAGATCAGCCACATCACCAAGTCGCGGCGCAACCAGCAGCTAAATCGCCGAGCCGGACGGCTGCAATCGCTGCTTCAGTTTAGCCAGATTGACGAGATTGCTCAGTCTGGGTTGCCGGAATTTTTACAGGATGTCAAAAAGCAGTGCATGGACATCCATGATGCCATCTACCAAGTGTATATTTCTTTCCCGGTAGCTGAAGAACTGCCTGCCTGATCCAGATTTTGGGAGAAAATGATGAAAGTTGTCCCTGCCCACGCCCTTGCCCAACTGCAACGCCCGGCTGCCCGAGTGGGGCCGCCGATTCATTACCGCATCCGGCACCACACCCGGTTTCGCTACAGCCATCCGGTCACCGAAGGGTTCATGGAAGTTCGCATGCAGCCCATTTCTGATGAGCAGCAGCAGTGCCACTCGTTTAAGCTGACGGTGGAGCCGCAGGCCCGGGTGATGATGTATGAAGATTCGATGGGCAATCTGGTTCATCATTTTAATGTGCCGGGGCGACATGATCAGCTGGTCATGAAAACGGAAGCCGTGGTGGCGGCCCATGCATACGCTTCGCTGCCTTCAACCCTGACATCGCGCAGTTGGCAGGCTTTGGAAGATGCCAAATTGAAGACGCTGCTGTGGGACTTTTTATGGCCCAGCCATTTTGTCCAGCCTACGGCCAAACTGCTGGCGATGGCGCAGGAAATTGGTCTGGAACGGCGCATGGATCCATTGACCCTGCTGCGTTGGTTAAATACGGCCGTCTATGAATATTTCACCTACGTCCCCAGCAGCACCCACGTTGATTCCCCTATTGATGATGCGTTGACCAGCCGGGAAGGTGTGTGTCAGGATTTTGCCCACATCATGATTGCCCTGGTGCGTCACGTCGGCATTCCTTGTCGCTATGTGAGCGGCTATCTGTTTCACCGGGATGAGGAAGATCGTTCTCTGGAAGATGCTTCGCACGCCTGGATGGAGGCCTGGTTGCCTGAACTGGGCTGGGTAGGGTTTGACCCCACCAATAACCTCATTGCGGAAGATCGGCATATTCGGGTAGCCGTGGGGCGGGATTATGCTGATGTGCCGCCTACGCGCGGGGTCTTTCGGGGTGATGCCAGTAGTGAGCTTGATGTCGGGGTGCAGGTGAGCCGAACCGATGAACCTTTGGGTTTGCCCAAGCAGCTCTTAGAAAAAGTGGAGTGGCATGCCCCGGATGTGATTGATCAGCAGCAGCAACAGCAGCAGTAAAAATGACAGCCGTATTTTCAGTCCTGCCCACCAATGACGACCACGTACTCGCCGCGTGGTTCTTCTTTGGCAAAATGGGCAATGAGTTCAGAGAGGCGGCCCCGTTGGACAGATTCATACAGCTTGGTGAGTTCGTTGCAAACGGCCGTTTCCCGATCCCCATACACCTCAAGCGCATCCTCTAAAAATGCCTTCAAGCGGTACGGACTTTCGTAAAAAACCAGCGTGTGCGGCGACTCGGCATCGACGGCCAAAAAGCGCTGCCGCTTGCCGCCCTTGCGCGGGGGGAAGCCGCGAAAGGTGAAAGAATGAGCTGGTAGACCGGACAGCACCAACGCCATCACCAGCGCCGTGGGGCCGGGGATCATCGTGACCGGCACATCTTCCGCAATGGCTCGCTGCACCAGCGAATAGCCAGGGTCCGAAATGCCCGGCGTGCCCGCATCCGTCACCACCGCTACCGATTTGCCTTCGGCCAGCAAATTCATGATTTTTTGCCCCGCTTTGGCCTCGTTGTGCTCATGGAAGGAAAGCTGCGGCTTGCTAATCTCAAAATGTTTGAGCAGCAGCCCTGTCTTGCGGGTGTCTTCGCTGGCGACCACATCTACCTGGCGCAAAGTTTCCAATGCCCGCAAGGTGATGTCGCCAAGATTGCCAATGGGAGTCGCTACGAGATACAGCATAGAATTTCCAGGTAGATCACGCAAAGTCGCCAAGGGGTGAAAATATGCCTTTGCGACTTTGCGCGAAATTTAACATCTTACCCTCAAGTTAGATTATGTCTAGTTCGTGCAAAACGAGGGCAGAGGCGACGAGAGCGGCCGTCTCTGCCCGAAGAATGCGCTTGCCCAAGGTAATAGCCTGAATTCCAGCCGTTTGGGCCGCTTCCACTTCTTCCGCAGCAAAACCACCTTCGGGACCAATGAAGAGAGAGACGTGAGACGGCCGTTTCCCATCTCTAAATGCACTCCGAATGGTTAGCTCATCAGCCTCTTCCCAGGCAATTAAACCCGGTTGCGCTGGGTGTGCGGCCAAAGCTTCGGCCAGCGTTTGCGGTGCTTGCAAGGTAGGAATACAGCCCCGGCGCGATTGTTCGGCCGCTTCGGTGATAATCTTTTCCCAGCGCAGCTGCTTCCCTTCTTTTATGTCAACATCTTGCACCAGGCTGCGCCGGGTGACCACCGGTACAAAGTGGCCCACGCCAATTTCGGTGCCTTTTTGCAGCACCCATTCAAACTTGTCACGCTTCATCAGCGCCTGGTAGAGGGTGAGCTGGACGGATGGTTCATTGGGAGACGGCCGTTTGGCCACTGCCTCCCCCACTACCTGCTGCCGGTCCACCTGTCGTAGCAGCACCTCGTATTCCCAGCCGGAGTTATCCAGCACCACAATCGCTGCACCGGGACGCAGGCGCAGTACGTTGCGAATCTGGTGGGCAGTCGCTTCTGGCAAAACCACCCGATCGCCAGCAAAGTTGTCTGGAGCGATAAAAAATCGGTGCATGCCGACTATTTTAGCAGAAAAGCAGGGGCGGGGTGCCACAGAGGACTCAGAGGGTCAAGAGAATAAGGCTCTCCCAACGCTCCTTACCCTCTGTGGCTCATGATTTAATAGAGGAACATCGGTTTGCCCATGACGTGACGGACACGCGGGCGGTACTTCTTAACGTCGTACAGTTCATCTACGTCCACCCGTTTGACGCCGCTGGTAACAGTGCTCATGGGGATATGGGTGTATTTGCCATCGCGCAGGGCCACCATACGGCCGCTTACGCCATCTTTAATGAGGTCTACGGCCATATTGGCATAGTTCGTCGCCACCATCAGGTCCAACGCGTCCGGGGCGCCCGAGCGCATGAGGTAAGACACCTTCTGATTGATGATGCTTTCGCCAGTGATTTTCTGGAGCGCATCACCGGTAATTTCACCAATGCCGCCCAGCTTCCGGTGGCCGTAGGCATCCGCCTCGCCGTACTCAACCACTTTGCCGCCAACCATGTGGGCGCCCTCGCTCACGGTGACCATGGCATAGTT
Organism: Ardenticatenaceae bacterium; assembly: GCA_020634435.1. Taxonomy (GTDB): domain Bacteria; phylum Chloroflexota; class Anaerolineae; order Promineifilales; family Promineifilaceae; genus Leptofilum. The sequence continues at coordinate 473,455 of JACKBS010000006.1, forward strand.
GCTGGGGTTGGCGCGTTTATCTTTCAGGACGAGTTCGCCCAGCTTTTCCGGGTCGAAGGGCACTTCAGAGATGAGCGCCCGGTCAACACCTGCCAGGTAGGAGCTAATGAGGCTGGTTTCGCCAGAATTACGCCCGAAAAGCTCCACCACGGCAATACGTTCATGCGAACCGGTGCTGGTACGCAGTTGGTGAATGAACTGGACGCTGCGGGTAACGGCCGTACTGAACCCAATGCAGTAGTCGGTGCCATAAACATCATTGTCCATCGTTTTGGGGATCGCCAGCACGCGAATGCCCTCGCTGTGCAGCCGCTCGCCGTAGCTTAATGTGTCGTCGCCGCCAATCGGAATCAGTGTGTCGATACCCAGAAATTCCAGGTTTTTCATCACGTGCGGCGTGAAGTCGCGCAGGCTTTTGTCGGCGGCTTCGGCTTCCAGATGCTCCGGGTCTTTCAAGAAGTCCGGCACCCGGTTGGGGCTTACCTTGCCGGGATGCGTCCGGCTAGTATGCAGCATCGTACCGCCGGTACGGTCGATGGTGCGTACCGCATTTTTGTCTAGCGGCATAATGTGCTTTGAAATTGAGTCGGGATCATCGGAGTTCATTTCCAGTATGCCACCCCAGCCGCGCCGGATGCCTACAATTTCATACCCCTCGTCTATTGCCCGATTAACCACTGCTTTGATACAGGGATTGAGCCCCGGCACATCGCCGCCGCCTGTTAAAATGCCAATTTTTGTCATCATTCACTCCTTTTACGTATAAAGACTTGGCGCTTTTTCTCAATTAATATCCAATCTATCTAGTTTAACCCATACCTGGGCTTAATGTGGCGCTGGTTTGGCCAAAATGCGGGCCACAGAGCGTAGTTCCATCCACCACTGCTTCTTGGGCCGCTGTTTTTCCATGTCGAACAGCCGAGGCACATCTTCCATATCGGTAAAAACCAGCGCGCCGCCAACCTGCCCAATGCAGCTGCAAGCAATATCATTGGTCTCAATCTGCTGTTGCAGATGACTGAGCGCGTTAGACGTTAGCCGGGTGGCCAGGATGCGGTCAAATGGCGAAGGATCGCCACCCTGTTGCAAATGGCCCAAAATTGCCTCACGCACATCGAACAGATCACCACCTTCTTCTTCAAACAAGGCACGAATGAAGGCGGTGGAATACACCTTGTTGGCGCTTTCGTTGCGAATGACCAGACCCAGCCGTTTGCCTCGGCTAAAGCCTGCGGCCAGCTGCTTTACATCCTCAATAAGATCGCTGGATCGGATGCCCTCTTCATTGATATAGACGCGCTCAGCACCAGTGGCCAGGGCGCTCATGAGTGCCAGGTAGCCGCAGTTGCGCCCCATCACCTCAACTACAAAAACGCGGCGCGAGGCCACGGCCGATTGTTTGATCTTGTCCACGGCATTGACGATGTTGTTCAAGGCCGTGTCTGCGCCGATGCTGAGCTCCGCGCCAGGCAGATTGTTGTTGATAGTGGCCGGTACACAGACGATGGGAATGTTGTTGGCCGGGAAGGTGGGCCGATTTTCCATCATCTTCAGCACACCTTCGTAACCCGACCAGCCGCCAATGAGCAGCAGCCCATCTACCTGATGCGCTTCCAAGTTGCGGGCGATGGCGTAAAAGTCGCTTCCTTTCGGCACATACCGATTGGTGCCCATTTCGGCACCACCCTGGGAGGCCCAGCCGTGGACGCTCATCCAGTTCATTTCGTGAATATCGCCCTCGATCAGGCCGTGGTAGCCATTGTTGATGCCCAGCATGACGTGCCCTTTGTCCGTGCCCAGGCGTACGGCCGTTCGGACGGCCGTATTCATCCCTGGCGCTGGCCCTCCGGCATTCATCACCGCGATGCGCATACGCCGCTGCCCTGGAGAGGGCGGGTGGGGCAAAGCCCGCACCATCGTGCGCACAATGTTGAACGACTCATTAAAGCTGCTGCCGCGCAGGGCAATGGCTTGCTTGAAGTCATGGGCGGCAGCGGCCTCGGCGACGGCGCGTGTTTTTTCCAGCGCTTCATCCAGCGGCGTGCGGGTGATTTTGTTGGCCCGGATGCCCATCACAAAGGGCTTCTCATCGGGGCGCGCCGCCAGCAGCTGATCCACAGCAGCGGCACCCAGCAAGGTGCTCAGGTTGCGGTCGAAGGCGCTGGGCGAACCGCCGCGCTGCACATGGCCCAACACGGTGATGCGCGTATCTTCGCCCAGCCGTGATTCCAGCACTTCTTTGATGTAGGTGCTGGTGATGGGGTTGCCGTGCCGGTCCTGGGCACCTTCCGCGACCACCACGATGATGTCGCGGCGGCCAGCTTCGCGACCCAGGTGCATCACTTCGCACATTTTGTCTTCCCAGTTGTCCGTGTCTGGTGGGTTTTCCGGGATGAAAACCCAGTCGGCCCCACCGGCCATTGCGCCCATCAGCGCCAGGTAGCCGCAGCGACGGCCCATCACTTCCACCACGAAGATGCGTTGGTGGCTGGCGGCCGTGCTGGAGATGGCATCGGTGGCTTCAACGATGCGGTGCAGCGCCGTGTCGGAGCCAGTAGTCACGTCGGAGCCGTACATGTCGTTGTCGATGGAGCCAATGATGCCCGCGATGGTGATATGCCCATGTTGGTCGGCCATTTCCTGGCTGATCTGGCCCGTTTCTAGGAGTTCGTTGACCAGGCTGGGCCACTCTTCATAAAGTAACTGCGCGCCGCTGAGGCTGCCATCGCCGCCAATGGCGACCAGTGCTTCAATATCGTGTTGCAGCAGATGGCGCGCGGCTTGGAGACGGCCGTTTCGTTCGCGGAATTGGGCACAGCGGGCGGAACCAATTGCCGTGCCGCCCTTATGCAAAATGCCACCTACATCGGTCCAACTAATTGGCCGAATCATATTGCCGCCATCTACCATGCCCTGGTAGCCTTCGTAGATGGCATAAACTTCTAAATCTTTATCCAGCGCCATACGCACTACAGCACGCACCGCTGCGTTCATCCCTTGCGCATCGCCGCCGCTTGTAAAAACACCAATTCGTTTCATAGGTACTACTCACCTGTGAGTGAAGGCTGCGTTGGTGCCGCGTTCACTCAGGAAAAAGCCTGCTATCAGTAATAAATTGAGTCGCTTTTTGGGGCCTGATTTGCCCCCGACAGCATACCCCTTATTTCTTCGGGGCGAAATGTGACAAACATCACAACCTTTTCCCGTCCATTGTAATGGCTTCACATTTTGCCTTGTCCCCTATACTATTTCTGATGTTTGCGGCCGTTTTCTGTGGGTAGTATTGTTGTGATAGAGGTAACTCATTATAACAAAAGATGGTCCGCAAGTTCCTCTTTAACCAATTGACGATGGTTACAATCTGGTGCTCTGGCGCTGGTGTTCTGCGCGTTCACCCGAAGGAGAAAACCCAATGAAAGCTCTAAAATCTGTTGAGGCGTTATTCGATTATCTGGCCGATGGTGTGCAGGTGGATGGCAGCCACGTGACGGTGACTGACGAAGTGGCGTTGCAGGCAAAGATGGATGATCTGGTGTATACGGCCGTTTTCGCCGAAGGTTTGGTGCGCGATACAGCCCGCTGGCTGCTGTGGGAATTGGGCCAAACGCTGGGCGTCTATCCCGCGTCAATCCACGAGCTGTACATGGCAATTGGTCGCGGCGATGTGCCGCACACGTTTACCGTCCCAGCGATTAACGTGCGCGGCATGAACTACAACACGGCGCGGGGCATTTTTCGTGCGGCGCAAAAGTATGACGCGGGGGCCATCCTGCTAGAGATTGCCCGTTCGGAGATTGGCTATACGGGGCAACGGCCGTATGAATACGTCACTTCCCTCATTGGCGCGGCGCTTAAAGAAGGCTTTCGCGGCCCGCTGTTTGTCCAGGGCGACCATTTCCAGGTATCGGCCAAAGGGTACCAGGCCGATCCAGACAAAGAACTCCAGGCTGTCAAAGATTTGATGAAAGAAGCCATTGCGGCTGGTTTTTACAACATCGACATCGACACCTCAACTCTGGTGGATTTGAGCTTCCCCACACTGGATGAACAGCAGCGGCTGAACTACTCTCTCTGCGCGGAACTCACCCGCAGCGCCCGTGAGCTGGAACCCAAGGGCATCACCGTTTCCCTCGGTGGCGAGATTGGTGAGGTGGGGCACAAAAACTCCACAGTCGAAGAGCTGCACGCTTTTATGCAGGGCTATAGGCGTGAGCTGGGCGGCCTGACCGGCATCGCCAAAATCTCGGTGCAAACGGGCACCAGTCACGGCGGGGTCGTGCTGCCTGACGGCACCCTAGCTCAGGTAAAGGTCGATTTTGAGACCTTGCGTGCGCTTGGTGCGGCGGCCCGTGATTCTTATGGCATTGGTGGGGCGGTGCAGCATGGCGCTTCGACGCTGCCGCCCAACGCCTTTAACAAGTTCCCTGAAGTGGGCACGGTGGAGATTCACCTGGCGACTGGTTTCCAAAACATCATCTACGACCATGCGCCGAAAGAAATAGTGGAGGCGGCTTATGATTACGTGCGGGCCAACTTCAAGCAAAAGCCGGATCAAACGGAGGATCAATTCCTCTACCAGGAGCGCAAACGGGTCTTTGGGCCGCTGAAGCAGCAGTGGTGGGATTTGCCTGCCGAGGCTCAAGAGAATCTGGGAAAGGTGCTGCAAGAGCAATTTGAATTTCTGTTTGACCAGCTCAATATTAAAGGAACAAAGGCAATTGTGGCGCAGACGGTGACAGTGCCCAAACATCATCGTGTGCGGCCAACACAAGCGACCGAGGAAGGCGAGCTGGAAATTGCCTCCGACCTGGCTGACTAGGTAGAAAGGTCGCAGAGATTAGAGAGATGGCGACTTCGTCGTGGAGACCGCAGAGATTTTTGAGGATTATTTGAGGGCGAAGCGGCGAACGCCATCTTTCATCATTTTGACGTGGAAGTTGAGAAGCAAACCTACTTTTAGCTTGGAGAGTTTGAGATAAGAAAGCACTTGCGCTTCATGCACAGGCAGGATGTTGTCCACTGCTTTTAGTTCGACAACGATTTGATCGTTGACCAGAAGGTCAATACGGTAAGCTTTGGGCAGTTGGAGTTCTTTGTACACAACAGGCAGGGCTACCTGGCGTTGGACCACCAGCCCCAACTGTTCCAGTTCATAAACCAGGCAAGATTCGTACGTGGATTCCAGCAGCCCAGGTCCCAAATGCCGATGAATCTCAATCGCCGCCCCAATAATCTGCCGCGTTAACTCACTATGCTCATACGTTTCCACAAGCAAACCCCTCCCTTGCTCTTCAAATCTCTTTGATCTCCCGTTTCTCACTGGTCTCTGCGTCCTTCTTCTCAATCACAAAAACTAGTTCCCCCTCGAAAAGCAGTTCGGTGATGGGCCAGTTGAGGCCGTCGATGAGCTGGTGCATGAAGTCGCGGTAGCGGCTGGTGAGGTTGCGCCCGCCGTGGGTGCTGATGCTGGGGTAGGAGAGCACCAGCCAGCGGACGTTGAGGGCTTGCAGCAACGGCCGTCCCAAATCGCCATAATTGCGGGTAAAGCGAGGCATCTCTTTGAGAAACAGGGCCACATCGGCCTGCTCTTGCGGGAATTGCATGGCCACATCCTGCACCCGCGCCAGCGGTTCCAGCCCTTCTAATTGGAAGTAGTGGTTAATGAAGTTGATGCGCGGCTCATGAATGTCATACGCATAAAACCGCAACCGCTCACCGTTCACCGACCATCGTTCACCGTTCGCCGGAAACATCCAGCGCAGCGCCAGCGGATTCAGGGCACAGGCAATGTCCAAAATCGCCTGTGGCTGGCCGGTGACGGCAAAAATCTGCTGGTAAAAATCGGTCATGATGAGCAGGCGTTCACGGGTGGAGAGGTGGGCGTCCAGACTGGCCAGGCAAAGCTGGTTGATGCGCGCCTGATCGTTGGCGGCAAAGGCGGCGCTGAGCTGTTGGGCCATGCCGTCGTAATCGGGGTCGCCCAGGTAGGGGGCCATGATGCTGTGCAGCCGGGCACGCACCGCTTTGATGGCCGCTTTGGGCTTTTTGTGCTGTCGCGCCGCTTCTTCGGCCAGCTGGCGGATGGTGGTTTCGCTGGTGTCGCCGTATTTTTTAGATTGTTTGATGGCGTTGGTAACGGCCGTAATAAATGCCTCGTCTTTCTTGTCCATACGCTCCATCATACCAGCGGTGGTTGTTGAAAACGAGGGGCAAAGAACATATACTGGCGACGCGCTAAGCTGGAAGCCAACGCATAATGCCGCTCGCTGGACAAAGATAAATGACTGCATCTCCTGATGAAACAGTTGATTACCGGGCACACCCGGAGGCTTACCGGATTGGCCGGGGCGAGACGGGCGTTCTGACCGTAGAACCGTACAAAAGCGAAATTCTGCCCCTCTGGCGCTTCAAGACGCCCGAAGAAGCCGCAGAATCCGCAGTTGCCATCCTGGAACGATACGAGGATTACAAAAACAGCAGTGATTTTGTGGGGATGGATATGGCGCGAAAGTTTTTGCAGATGGGCTACACGCGCTCGCGCCGCTACGCTCGGCACCGTTCTGGCCGCAAGTACGATGACGAGGGCCACGAACTGCCCGATGATCCTGATCCGCAAAAGGCCCACTCGGCCAAAATCTTTAAGGCTGCCTGGGATCGCGTCCGTAAAGATGAGATGTACCAGCGACTCAAACAGAAACACCAACGGCTAGTGGCAAAATATCGCAATAAGTAGGGACCCCGTAGATGCGTGAGCAAGTTCACTACACACCGTTTGCTGACATCAACGAAGTACTGGCGTATTTTCGCGATCAGCTTCAGACACTGCTTGGGGACCAATTCCTGGGCATGGTTTTGGTTGGCTCGTTGGCCCTGGGCGATTTTGATCCGGCCCGCAGCGACATTGATTTTATTGTAGTGACCAAAACAGAGCTGGACGAGGCGGTTGTGCACCGTTTGAAGGCACTTCATGAGCAGTTTGCCGCCAGCGCTTCACCGTGGGCCGAGCGCCTTGAGGTGGTGTACGTGCCCCAGGTAGCGCTTGGGCCGCAGCCGCCGTCAACAGCGTTGTATCCGCAAATGGAGCGGGGGATGTCGCTGGCGATGATGGCTTTGGAGCCGGGTTGGGTATTCCAATGTTGGTCGCTGCGGGAGCGAGGCATCGCTGTGGCTGGCCCGGAGCCACGTTTGTTGGCGGCACCGGCCGACCGGCAGGCAATGGCTTTGGCCGTGGCGACCATCGCCCGTGAATGGCTAGTCGCGGCCCAAACCGATCCCTCGTGGCTGGCGTGGCTTGTGGAACGGCCGAATCACACATTCGTCGTACAAACATTGTGCCGTTTGCTGTATGCGCTAGCCACTGGTGAAGCGACTTCCAAGCCGCAGGCGGTACGGTGGGCAGAGCAGTCGCTGGATCCGCCGTGGCCAGCGCTCATCCAGCATATGCTTGCATCCCACCAAACTCCTGAACTACTCACGCCTGACGAAATTGAAGCAACGGTTGCTTTGCTCAAGTTCACCCTGAACCAGGGAGAGGTCGCTGCCTCTTAAGCCCATAAAACAATAAGGATTTTCAACATGAGAGATGTCCGAGATGCCCAAATTGAGTTAACTGAGGCGGAAACTGGTGGCCTGGCCGCGCTGCGACTGGTGCAGCCGCCGGGTAGTTTTGCCCTGACACCCGCCAGCCGCGTGGCCTTGCAGGCCGTCGGGCAACACCGTGAGCGGTTGACAGGTATCGGGCTGGATTGGGGCACCGGGGGTGGTGTTTTGGCCATCGCGGCAGCCCGATTAACGGCCGTTGCTCAAGTCCTTGGTCTGGACATCGCGCCAGAAAATGTGGCCGCGGCCAGGCAAAATGCGGAACTAAACGGGGTGAGTGAGAAAACCAGTTTCTTTCTGGCTGATTCTTATGCGCCAACGGCCGTTTCTGACCAAAATTATCTGGCTGCACTACACGGGCAAATCCAGTTCATACTGGCTAACCCACCTTCCAGTGAGGGGGACGATGGGTTTGCCTTCCGGCGAGTGGTGCTGGCGGAGGGACGGCCGTTTCTAGCCAAAGGCGGCGTGGTTTTCCTCAACATCTCCTACCAATACGGACCGCAGCGCATTGCCGCGCTTACGGAGCAGATTGATGGCTATCGTTACGGCGGCGTGTTGGCCAGTACCGATTGGGTGCCATTCGACCTGGAGCGTGAGGATTTGCGCCACTGTTTGGTGCTCTACGCTGCCGAGGAAGAGCGGGGTGGGGCTGCCTATGCCTTTGCCCCGCCGGATGATCCCGCCCAAACGCTGGATGCTCGCGCCGCTCTGCGCCACTTTCAACAAACCGGGCAAAGTCCATTCTCGCGTTGGCAAACCCATCTGTTTGAATTTCAAGGGTAGAGCGGCTGCCCAATCATAGTTTACCTTGTGCTCTCTGTCGTCGAGAGCGCTTGGCGCGCGGGTCGGCCCAACTTCAGGCCTATGACCAGGCCCACGCTGGCCAGAATGGTGCCCATCCCCAGCAACATGCCGCCTGTGAGCGATTCGCGGAAGAACAGGATGCCCCACAGGGTGCCAAACACGGGCACCAGGAAGGTGACGCTGGTGGTGCGGCTGGCCCCCACATTTTGCAGCAGCGCGTAAAAAATCAGGTAGGCCACGCAGGTGGAGAGCAGGCTTAAGGCCAGCAGGGAGAGCCATACGGCCGTTCCCGGCCAGTTCGCAGGTATCTGAAAAGCCGCCGGGATGGCCAGGATCACCGCCGCGCTAAGCAATTGCACCATCGAGGCGGTGAGCGGCGGTAGGTGTTTCATGTGTCGGGCGGCATACACTGCGCCTGCACCGTAGCTCATCGCCCCCAACAGCGAGGCGACCACGCCAACGGCCGTTGCGCCACTCAGCGCCACAGGTCCGCCACCCACCAAAACGATCACCCCCATAACGCCCAGCAATAGGCCGGTGACTTTACGGCCGTTGAGCTTTTCACCCACCCATGATGCGGCAATAACGGCCGTAAACAGCGGTGTGGTCGAATTCAAAATGGCGGCCACCGATACCGAAATGCGCAGTTCGGAAAAGGCAATCAGGCTAAACGGCAGGGCGCAGTTCAGCAGCCCCACCAGCAGATAATGCCGCCAGTGGGTCTTGAGCTGGAGCGTCATCTTCTGCGGCTGCTGCCGCTGACGGAAGTGAGCCACCCCCGCCAGCACCAGCCCGGCCAACAAAACGCGCAAAAACATCAAAAACAGCGGGTGCAGCGCCTGAACGGCAATGTTGATAAAAGAAAAAGATGCACCCCAAATAGCCCCCAACAGCAGCAGGGCCGCGGCTTGACTTAGCTTCATAATCTACTCCTTCTTCGTTGATTTTGTTCTGCTTCTTCTTGCTATAATAAGCACCGCGCTCTGGAGAAAATTGTATTTTTTCGACAACTTTTGTCGGCGTTTGAAACCTATGGCTACCGATTCGCAACCCGCTCTGACCAATCTTGGCTTTCAGCTGGTGCCGCCCAGCGGGGATTTACGGCCGTATGTGCAATCGTTCTGGTCATTCCGGCGGCCCGCCCCGCTGCTGACCTTTCGCGAGGAATACATGCACCCGCGCGGTGGCTTTGGCGTGGTCTTCAACTTTGGCGATCCGGTGTTTTTGGACGGCCGTTTGGTCAAAGAACCGCTTTTTTTGGATGGGGCCAACACGCTGTCGCGCAAAATGGGCTTTATCGGGCGGGTGGATTTGGTCGGGATTCGTTTTCGCGAAGGCGGCGCGTATCCATTTTTGGGCGTGCCGCTGCATGAACTGCGCGACGCCTTTACGCTGCTGGATGTGCTCGACCGGCGTCAGCTGCTAACGCTGCATGATCGATTGGCAGAAACGGCAGTCCTTGCCCACCGCTTTCAACTGCTCGACCAATGGCTGTTAACCCGCTTGGCGCAGGGACAGACGCGCAGCCTGCTCATCCCCCCGTCGTTGGCGCGATTGCAGGCCCAGGCTGGGCAGCTGCCCATTCCGCAGCTGGCTGAGGAGCTAGCCGTGAGCCAGCGGCAGCTAGAGCGATTGTTCCAGCTGCAAGTAGGCATGACGCCCAAGCAGTATGCCCGGCTGGTCCGCGTGGAAACCGCCCGCCTGGCCCTGAAACAGCACACGGAGACTGCCACACGGCTGGCGGTTGACCTGGGTTTTTACGATCAGGCGCACTTCATTCGCGAGTTCCGCTCGGTAATTGGCATGACGCCGACGGCCTACAAAAAGCGCCAATCGCCACCAGTTGACCCGGACTGACGCCAGCCGTAACGGAAGTTAGATCGCCGGGTTTTTGTTGTCATCTCACTTGGACGGCTGGCACGATCTGGTTGTCCAGCCAGCCCCACCACATAAGGATTCAGGAAATGAAAGCAACCGCCGTTGGAACCACTTCTGGGTGTGTCATTTGGATTTTGGCGTTTGCGCTGGTGTCACTGTGTCTTTGCCCGGCATCTATGGTGATTGGCACCCTCCTAGGCGCGGATGCGATGGCCAGCGTGATGGGGCCATATCTTTGCCCGGACAACAGCACGGCCGAGGTGGTCACTTTCCAAACCACCAGCACCGATGAATTTGGCAATGAAGAACCGGCCACTGGCTACGAAATGCGCTGTATCAATTCGGATGGCACCGTGGTGCGCGAGGGGAGCCCGGATTTTGCCTTTTACTTTATAGGCATCCTGGCGCTGATCAGCCTGATTGTTGCCGCTGGTCTGGCCTTTTTGGTAGCTGCGCCGCTAGGTACATTGATCGGACGGTGGAGCGGCCGTTCCCACCGCTGATCATCTCTCTCCTTTCCCTTCAATTCGTATTTGCCTGCACCGCAGGTATACTGCGTAGAGACATTGCCTGCCTGTAGAGACGTTGCATTGCAACGTCTCTACACCTAAAAAGGGACGTGTGAATGAAAGAAAACAAATACGATGAAGCGGCATTTTTTGACCAGTACGGCAAGATGGCGCGATCCATTGGCGGTCTTCAATCAGCCGGGGAGTGGCCGGAATTTGAAAAACTTTTGCCGGATCTGGCAGGAAAAGACGTGCTGGATTTGGGCTGTGGGTATGGTTGGCACTGCCGCTATGCGGTAGAACATGGCGCTCGCTCCGCTGTGGGGACCGATATTTCCGAAAAAATGTTGGCCGAAGCAAGGTCCAAAACGGCCGATTCCCGCATTACCTACATTCAGACCGCCATTGAAGAGATTGATTTCAGCCCGGAAAGTTTTGATCTCATTCTCAGCTCGTTGGCGTTTCATTATGTGGAATTTTTTGAACCCGTCTGTGCCAGACTGTATAAACTTTTGCGGCCCGGCGGCAACCTGGTATTTTCCGTGGAGCACCCAATTTTTACGGCGCAGGGCAAGCAGGATTGGGTGTACGATGACCAGGGCCGCAAACTCCATTGGCCGGTAGATAACTATTTTTTAGACGGCCGTCGCGAAACTCTGTTTTTGGGGCACACAGTCATCAAATATCATCGCACCCTGACGGGATACCTGGACCCCCTCATCCATGCCGGATTTTCGCTGCAAAAAATCATAGAGCCCAAACCATCCACCGAAGCGTTGCCAAGGGATGAATCGCTGCATGAAGAGCTGCGCCGACCGATGATGCTGCTCATTGCGGCGCACAAAGCACCGCTGGCGCAGTCCACGTAACAAGATGAAACGCGCTCACAGGCTATCTGGATTTTACGGCATTTTTGAATGAACGATGACGTAGGGTAGGCGGGTTGTGCTGCCTGCCAGGGAGAATAATTTTGTCCGAAACAACAATGGATGTTTATCTGGAAATTGGCAAGAAAAAACTGTTTGCCGGGGCTGTTGACTGGCCTGGTTGGTGCTGTGGTGGCAAGGATGAGGCCACGGCATTGGCGGCGCTGCTGGCGGCCGCGCCGCGCTACGCCGCCTTGCTGCAAAATACCAGTTTGACGTTTGAAGTGCCCACAAGCGCCGACGCTTTCCACATTGTGGAGCGGGTGCCAGGGACAAATACCACGGATTTTGGTGCGCCGGACGCACTAATTACCAGGGATCACGCGCCTTTTTCGGCTGAAGACCTGGCCGAGGCACAAAGCTTGCTGGCTGCGTATTGGGCTGGTTTTGATGCGGCGGTAGAAACGGCCGTTGGCCACGAACTGCGTAAAGGGCCACGCGGCGGCGGACGTGAGCTGGAAGGGATTGTGGAGCATGTGCTGGAATCCAGCGCCAGCTACCTCAGAGTGTTGGGCTGGAAATTCCCCAAAGTGAAAGATGAAAGCCCGGCGCAACGGATGGCGCGGCTTCGCGAAGAAATTGGCAACGGACTGGCCGCCGCCACTGCGGGCGAGCTGGACGAAGAAGGGCCGCGCGGTGGCAAACGATGGCCGCCGCGCTACTTTGTGCGCCGCCTGGGCTGGCACATCATTGACCACATCTGGGAAATTGAAGATCGGATGCCGTAGGCCAATTGGGGAGTACTACAAGCCACGAATGATAATCTTTTTTCGCGAGATGCCGGGAAAATTCGGCTTTGTCTTTCGGAACGCATGTTCTATAATTCTCGGCAGCTGTACTTTACCCGCACTTGACGACTGGCAAAAAGGAGATTGCAAATGACCGATTCCGCAGCAAACGAGAACGGCGCACCTATCGCGGCATGGCCCAAAGGCATTAACGCCATTACGCTGTTTATGGAGGATATGGACACCGCCAAAGAGTTTTACCAGCGCGCGTTTGGCTTGCCCGTGTTTTACGAAGATGATGCCTCGGCGGTGTTTAAGTTTGGCGACACACTGATTAATTTATTAAACGTAACGGCCGCCCCTGAGCTCATCCAACCAGCGGCCGTGGCCAGGCCCGACGCGGGTCATCGCTTTGTCTTCACTGTGGGCGTGGAGGATGTGGACGCGATGTGTGCCCAATTGGCCGAACGAGGGGTGGCGCTGCTAAACGGGCCAATGGATCGGCCGTGGGGCATTCGCACCGCCAGTTTTGTGGACCCCGGCGGCCACATTTGGGAGATTGCTAAATAGGAAGGCGCCGTGAATAAATTCGAATTGATTGATTGGCTGAAAGCAGAGCATGGGCAGTGGCAGGCCTTGCTAGAAAAGATTGGCCCGGCGCGGATGGAACTGCCGGGCGTGGTTGCCCACTGGTCGATGAAGGACATTGTGGCCCATCTGAGCGGCTGGCATTCGACGCTTGTTGGCCCGCTGCAAGTCGCGCGGCATGGTGATCCCCAGCCGCCACCGCCCTGGCCCGCCAATCTGGAAGAAGATGACGCGATCAATGGCTGGATTTATGAGCATGGCCGGGAACGGCCGTTGTCCGAAATTCTGGCTGAGTCTAACCAACAGTTTGAGCAGCTCTTCGCCATTCTACACGCCCTGCCCGACAATACGCCGGTCGAGGTGATTCAGCAGGAAGGCCGAGAATATTATTTTGTCCGGCTAGGCGAGGAGCGCTTTGCGCCTGGCGAATTTTTCTACCACTTTCATGAGGATCATGAAGCAGAGATTCGCGCCTGGCTGGCCAAAATCGACACGGAGTAGGAGGAATTTATGGACGCAAATGCTTTTCGCTATTTTTACAACTACCATTTTGCTGAAAACCGCAGCCTGTGGGATAGGTATATCGCGCCGTTGCCATATGCCCAGTTTTTGCAGAAAGCGGCCTATTCGCATGGGTCCGTGCGTGACCAGATTGTGCATTTGCTAGACGTAGACGACGTCTGGTTTAGCGAGTTGCAAGGTATTGCGCCGTTTGACCCACTGCCCGACGCCACCGGTGAAGATGACCGGGCGGCTATTCGTGCCCACTGGGACCGGGTTGAGCAAAAAGCGCGTGCTTATTTGGCTGATCTGAAGGATGAGATGCTGTTTACGAAGCCGATCACGGAGCCGGATGAAGACAAGGACCTCATCGTCTGGCAGGTGCTGCTGCACGTGGTGAACCATGCCACTGACCACCGTGCCCAAATTCTGCGCCAGCTCAACGACCTGGGTGTGGAGACGGTTTCTCAGGATTTCATCTTCCACGTGTATGAACATCCGTAAAATGGGACAAATCTTCAGGCTGTTTGGGCAATCCATTTTGGGAGGCACAAAATGAACATTCCTTTTAAAGAAATTATTTGGCAGCAGTTTGGCGCGGCAATTGATGATTTGGAGAATACGATGCAAGCCTGCCCCGATGCGTTATGGCAGGCCAAGTTGTGGCATGAGCCAGAACTGGAGCGCTTTTTTCTGCCGGAGTTTTGGTACATCATTTACCATTCGCTGTTTTGGTTGGACCTCTACCTGACGGGATCGGAGGAAGGGTTTTTGCCGCCAGAGCCATTTCTGCTGGTGGAGCAGAATGAAGAAGGTCCGCTGCCGGAACGGCCGTATACCAAAGCCGAACTGCAAGCGTACCTGGAACTTTGCCGCGATCGATGCCGCACCACCATTGAGTCCCTCACCGACGAAGCCGCGCAGCAGCTTTGCAGCTTTCCGTGGGGGGAGGTCAATTTTGCCGAGCTGCTGCTCTACTCCATGCGCCACCTGGCGGGGCACGCCGCCCAGCTCAACCTGCTGCTGGGGCAGCAAATGGGCTCTGCGCCCGGTTGGGTGACCCAAGCTGACCCGAAAAACCCGTAAGAAGGATGGCATTATGTTAACTATTGACAGCGATACTGCCCGCCGGTTTATTTTGGGCAAGCAAGGGTTGTGGCCAGGGCGGCGCTGGCGCGGCCTGGAAGGCACCACGCAGGCGATGCAAGAAATAGAATATTTGCAGCTAGATCCGCTGCAAATCATTGCCCGCAGCCAGGACATTACCCTGCACAGCCGTGTGCTGGACTACAAACTTGGTCTATGGGAGACAGTAACCTATGAGCAGCGCAACTTCTTTGACTGGGGTAGCTGGCTGACCGTTCATCAAATGGATGATCTACCCCACTGGCGCGTGCTAATGAGCCGCGAGCACCTCAACCACGGGCGAATTCGCCGCATAGGCAAAGAGCACGCTGAAGCCATTCAG
Source organism: Ardenticatenaceae bacterium (assembly GCA_020634435.1). GTDB lineage: Bacteria > Chloroflexota > Anaerolineae > Promineifilales > Promineifilaceae > Leptofilum. The sequence goes on from JACKBS010000006.1 coordinate 488,459, forward strand.
GAAATGCGGCTCATTTTGCAAGAGCGCGGCACAGTCAGCAATCGCGACTTCAAGATGAAAAACCGCACGCGCACACAAGATTATCGTGGTCGTAAGGACAGTGCTTTGGCGCTGTTTTATTTGTGGGCGACAGGTGAGGTCATGACCCACCACCGGGAAAACTTTGAACGTGTCTATGCACTTACTGAAGCCGTGGCTCCGGCTCATCTTATTCGCGAAAGTGATGAGGCCGAAGCGTATCGCTTTTTGATTAAAAAGGAAATCAGCTTCCTGGGGCTGTCTCGACTGAACCGTACTGCCCATGGATTTTATAATCGGGTGCCGACTGACTCAGCCGCGCGAATAACTCAGTCTCTGTTGGCTGATGGCCACATCATGGAGGTGAGGGTGGAAGGCCGCAGACCGATCTATTATGTGCTCGGTGAAGATGTTGACTTGCTGCAAGATTTAAGCGCGGGACGTGTACCTGAACTGTGGGAGCCAGTGGCGTCAAACACAACCGAGGAAGTTTCTTTCCTGGCCCCGCTAGACCCGGTGAGCGCACGCGGCCGGGCTAAAGAGCTCTTTGATTTTGAATACGTCTGGGAAGTGTACAAGCCGGTGGAAAAACGCCAGTATGGTTACTACACGCTGCCCGTGCTGTGGGGCGACCAGTTGGTAGCCCGCTTTGACAGCAAGCTCGACCGGACAACCAACACGTTTGTTGTCCTCGGTTTTTGGCTGGAGGATGCGGCTTTGGGCCAAAACGAAGCGTTTGCTGAAGCGCTGGCGCGCGGCTTTGCTCGTTTTGTCACCTTCCTAGGCGCGGATCAGATCGATGTGGCGGCGATAGAGATGCCATTGCTGCGGAAGCGGGTGGCGGCTTTGTAGTTGGGGGAAACGGCCGTTATCGCTCGCAAATTTAAACAAGGAGCAAAAGATGGGACTCGAACTGTACATGCTGGGTTTGGTGGTGCAGGACATGGCAAAGTCGCTGGAATTTTACCGGCGGCTGGGTCTGGATATTCCCGAAGGCAGCGAAAACCGGTCGCACGTTGAGATTAAGATGGGCAGCGGCTTTACCTTCTTTTTGGACTCCAATCCTGCTGTCTGGGACCCTCGATTTAGCCGCAAGGACGATCCGGCGCGGCGGGAAGCCACGGGCAGCTATCATTCGGTGCTGGAGTTTTATTTGCAGACGCGTACGGCCGTACAGGCCAAATATGATGAGCTGATTGCCTTCGGTTATCAAAGCCACGCCGACCCCCACGAAACTTCTTTTGGCATGTACTTTGCCTTCGTCAACGACCCCGATGGCAATACGATTTTGCTCTCTGGCGATTTGTAAAGCGGTGTGAGGGGAGAATATAAAATGCCCTGACTATGTTTCATGATCCAAAAAAATAGTACCTTATTGTATGATATGCGCCATATTCAGATTTTACCATCACAATACTCACGTCAATTGGGTTGGCCCCATCATAAAAATACAGGAGCATATGGAGCAGATCATGAAGCAAAAAAAGTTTGGGTTCATAGTTGTATTGGTAAGTTTGGTCGTATTGCTTATTGTTGGCATACGGCACACGCTGGCAAGTGCCTCCCAACCTGGGAAAAGTAATTTTCAACAAGTCATGGCACCGACAGCCGGGGGCGGACCAGGAACGGTGCCTGACTGGTTTACCTATCAAGGTTATTTAGAAGACGAAGGCACGCCGATCAATAACACCTGTGACTTCCAGTTCAGTCTATGGGATTCTTCTGGCAGTGGCACCCCACCCACGGGCGGCATTCAAATTGGCACCACAGAAACTATCAACAGCCTGGGGGTAGAAAATGGTCTTTTTAGCTATCCCTTAAACGCAACGGGTGCTTTTGGCGCGCAGGCATTTATTGGGCAAACCCGCTATTTACAAATTGCGGTGCGCTGCCCGGCTGGTGGTGGCGTTTACACCACTCTGGCCCCACGTCAGCTGTTGACTGCTGCCCCTTACGCCCTCACCTTGCGGCCAGGTGCCGTGATCTCTGATACGCAAAACGGACCGCTTTTAAGCGTTGTAAATACCCTGGACACAGATACTTTGGGCAGTGCAATATTTGCCCGTGGCAATTCGCCGACGGCGCCTGCCATTGCCGCTTATCATGATGGAACCGGGCATGCGCTCTATGGTTCCTCCGACAGCAGCTACCCAACGGTAGGCGGCGTAAATTATGGCAGCGGCAACGCCATTGACGGCCGTAGCACAGCTGGTAATGGTGTGTATGGCTCTACTGACAGTACAAGCAGCGTCGGTGTCCTTGGCGTACAGGCTGATTATACGATCAGCGATTTGGGCGGTTATTGGAAGCCCGGCGGATTTTTCGGTGGTCGCAATGGTGTTGTGGGTATCACCAAAGTAAATACGGGGTACGGCATCCTCGGCTGGGATAAATCTCCTTCAGGCGGTTGGGCAGGGACTTTCCTCTCCGACAATGGAAACGGCGTTTATATTTCTGCGCCCAATGTCGGACTTAATGTGGCTGCTGGTACAAAAAATGCCGTTGTGGCGACCGAGGACGGTGCCCGGCTGATGTATTCTGAAGAAGCAACAGAGGTTTGGTTTACGGATTATGGCTTTGGGCAGCTTGAAGGGGGAACGGCCGTTATCAGCATCGACCCAATTTATGCCGAATCAGTCAATCTGACAGAACCCTATCATGTCTTTTTGCAGTCCTATGATGATGCCGATCTGTACGTGACCAATCGCACCCCTACCAGCTTTGAAGTGCATGTCCGTGAAGGCAGCAATACGGCCGAATTTTCCTATCGCATTGTGGCCACACGGCTGGGCTATGAAGATGACCGCATGGAGCGTGCGCCATGGGCAGATAATGATCCTCACCTTTACCCCGAAAATGCCGATGGGGCGGCTTATATGCCGCAAGGGGGTCAATGATGAAGCGGCTGTTGATTCTGTTGCTGTTGCTGGCAGCCTTGTTAGCTGGGGGGCTTGCTCTGGCGGCACCCAACGCCAGGAATGTTTCCTGGTGGACGGTGGATGGCGGTGGTACCGTCACGGAACTGAGCGGTGGGTCTTATGCCCTCCAGGGCACAACCGGACAGGCGGATGCCGGGGCGATGAGTAACGGCCGTTATACGTTAAACGGCGGCTACTGGAACGCCAGTTTGGTAACCTATACCGTCTATTTACCTGTGATAGTGAGTCAGTAAAGTCTTTCTGGTAGAGGTGGTTTAAAGGATCGCCTCTACTTTTCACGCTCTCTTAAACGGCCGTAGCCGACAAAATAGCAAGTTTTGCCTGTGGCGCAACGGACAGTTGCTCAACGGATTTCTTGTTATCATTTGTCTTTTCTGGTCTATGTGTCGGACACGGCCGTTTCCCACCACCACCTGCACGCAAAAATCCGGCAAAATCATTCCCCAAACCTTGTGCTAAAATTCAGGCGTTCTAGATTGTGTGTGCCAGCGGTACGGCCGTACGCCGACCGCAGCCAATATCCATTATTGCTATTCACTGTTGATTATTGTATCATCTTTGTATATACATTTGGCGAGGTGAGGTATGCAAACGCAAATAAAAAAGTGGGGCAATAGTCTTGCTTTACGAATTCCCAAACTATTGGCTGAACAATTAGACATCAAAACCGATACAGAGGTTGAGATTGCGGTTGAGGATGGCCAGATGGTGATTAAACCGTTGTCAGAACCAACCCTAACCCTCGAAGAACTGCTGGCCCAAATTACAGATGAAAATCTGCATGAGGAAGTGGAGACAGGAACGGCCGTTGGCGGTGAGGCTTGGTAATGGCGTACGTGCCCAACCAAGGGGATTTGATCTGGCTGACGTTTAATCCGCAGGCTGGGCACGAACAGGCTGGACGACGCCCGGCCCTGGTTTTGTCGCCAGCCAGCTACAACGGCAAGGTGGGGCTGGCCATTCTTTGCCCCATCACCAACCAGGAAAAAGGATACCCATTTGAAGTCAGGATTCCGGCCGGTTTAGGGGTGACCGGCGTGATTTTGGCAGACCAGGTCAAAAGCATGGATTGGCGCGTGCGGCAGGCGGAGTACATTGCCCAACTGCCCGCGCGGATTCAGCAGCAGGTTTTGGCAAAATTGACTGTTTTGTTGGAAGTTCAGGGATAATTACGGCCGTTTCTTCACCCCCTTACTTAAAAACCCGGCAAAAACATAATATCCCAGTAGGGGCGATGCAATCGGTTAGGGTCTGTGAATAGCAAACGGCCGTTTCTCCGATTGCGTCGCCCATAAAAAATCTTAGCCAAGAACTGTTTGTTACGGGCAAAGCCAGGCGATTTCCTCAGGACGTAGCCAAACGAGCAGCTCGTAAACTGGAGTACGTTCATTTAGCAACCAAATTAGATGATCTAAAGGTTCCGCCAGGCAACCGACTGCACGCGCTCAAAGGCGACCGGGAAGGACAGTATTCAATTTCCATTAACGACCAATGGCGCATTTGCTTTCGTTATTTCGACGGCGATGCATACGACGTAGAAGTTTGTGACTATCATTGAGACGAGGTACTAATAATGAGTATTCCTAACACAGAAGCTATGAAGCGACGCCCTACCCATCCAGGTGAGATGCTGCGTGAGGATTTTTTGCCAGATTATGGTCTGACTGTCTCCACTTTAGCAGAGGCAATAGGGGTGTCGCGCCAATCAATTAATGAGTTGCTGCGAGAGCGGCGGCGGGTGAGCCCGGAGATGGCTCTGCGATTGGCGCGGCTGTTTGGCAACTCACCAGAATTTTGGCTCAACGCTCAACGCGCCGTGGACCTTTGGGACGCGGCGCAAGCGATTCAAAGTGACGTGGCCCGCATCCAGCCTTTGGTTTCTGCTTGATTTTGGTAGCCGACCACCCTCACGCAAAATTCCGGCAAAACCATTCCCCCAACCTTGTGCTAAAATCCAAGCGTTCCAAATGACAATATAGGTGGCACGGCCAGAGGCCGAGGCCGCAGCCGGGTAAGATGAAGACCTTGCAGGAGCAGGGGGTTGTGAAAAAAGGTGTTAAATAATGTTAGAAACCGAATTACTTATCAAAATAAATGCAAACCATGATGCTGACATGAATGAAGTGGCAGAATTAACTCGAACTCTTAGAAATGATATTCTGGAGACGAATGCGGAAAACGCTGAATTTGTAACTAATGGTAAAGCCCTATCAGGTACAAAATCAGCAGATCCTGTAACATGGGGAACTATTTTGGTTACCCTCGCTGCATCAGGTGGTGTCCTAACTACGCTGATAAATGTAATATCTAGCTGGTTGAGTCGCAATAAAGGTAATTCTATTATTTTAGAGATTGACGGAGACAAGCTTGAAGTGACGGGATTATCTTCTGAGGAACAACAGCGTTTGATTTCCTTGTGGTTAAATCGACATAGAGGTTTTGTCTTACCTAATGACTGAGAAACGGTTCGCTTTACTCATTGCTAACTATGAGTATGATGATGTTAACTTGCAAAAGTTAACTGCCCCTGCCGAAGATATCCGCGAGCTAGAAGCGTTGCTACGAGATCCTCAAATTGGCCATTTTGATGAAGTTACTTCGCTTATAAATAAAACAGTACAAGAGATAAGGTTAAGCATTCTTCATTTTTTTTTGGATAAAGTACCAGAGGACTTGCTACTATTGTATTTTTCCGGCCACGGAATGCTTGATACGCAGTCTCGATTATTTTTGGCTACGCGGGATACCAGCCCTGAGTTATTGCGTGCAACAGCTTTACCATCTCGTTATATTTCAGAAGAAATGGATCAATGTCGCTCAAGACGTCAAATCCTTATCCTTGATTGTTGTTATAGTGGTGCGTTTGCTTCAGGCATTAAGTCTGGCGTGGGGAGTAACGTTGGTACAAAAATAATGTTTCAAGGTGGTGGGTACGGGCGGGTTATTTTAACAGCAACAGACAAGACCCAAGTTGCATGGGAGGGTAATCAAATACTTGGAGAGATAAATACTTCATTTTTTACCCATTACCTAATTGAAGGCATAAAAACAGGTGATGCAAATCCCAAAGAGGAACTCATTACAGTAGATGCCATCTATGATTATATTTATGACCGAGTTAAACCAAAGCAAAATCCTCAAAAGTGGAGTTTTAAAGCAGAAGGACAAATAATAATTGCTCACAATCCAAACATTAGACAGCCTCAGCTAAGTAAAGATATTGAAGTTTTGTTAGATCACTCAAACTACCAAGTCCGATTATTGGGCCTTGATGATCTAATTGCATTGGTTAATAGTTCTTCTGATTCGGCCAGTCTTGCATTGGAAAAGCTTGAAAGAATCTCTACACATGATTTGGCGAAAGCGGTTCAAGAAAAAGCAAGTAACTTTCTTAAAGAATATGCCAAAGGGAAACGTGTCAAAAATTTATTAATTGAAGTTAGAACGAGTATAGTACAAAAAGATTGGTCAGTTGCAGAAAAATTCTTATCACAGTTAATAAAAGAAGATGCACAACAGTTAGAAATAGATGATATAAAAGAGCAAATCAAACAAGGGAAAAACACTCTCCTTTATTTTTTGGAAGACCTAAATGCCAAGTTTGAGGCTGTTGCATCCCTTGCATCAGAGGTGGACTATCACGAGGTTGCACAAGTTTTAAGTAGGCTTGATCGTTTTCAGTTGCCGATAAAAATAGCAATTGTTGGTGAATTCTGCTGTGGAAAGACTACTCTCTTAAATGCTTTATTAAATGAAAATTTACTTCCTACTGATTTTATTCCAAATACAAAGATATTGACTGATGTCATATTTGGAAAAACACAAAAAATTCAAGTTCGTGATTTTTCAGGGATGATTGCTCCAAAAGAAATTGATCGGGAAACGTTAATAAATGAATATTCATTTCAGGTTGATGACTACGCTACCAATGAGAAGATTTATATTCAAATAGAGACGCCAAACCCCTTTCTTGCTGACGGTATTCAGCTTTCCGACAATCCCGGTATTCAGCCATCGTCCTATGTGTATTCTGCAATATTGAAGCAAGCAGATATTATAATTATTGTTGCTCAAATTGATCCGGGTATTGGCTCACGTGAAGTGGACTTTCTCCAATCCTTATTTTCAATTATTCAACCAGAAAACGTTTTCATTGTTTTGAATAAAATCGATACTTTACGCTACGATTTGAGTGAAGCATTAAAATTTCAAAAAAGATTAGTGGATGTTAAAATCAAAAATATAACAAGCCTGCACGAAAAACGATTCTTTGCTATCAGTGCATTGGAGGCACTAAAAGCACGTTCGGTAACTCCGGCTGATACTGAAAAAATAAAAGAATCTAGAATATTGGACTTTGAACGGGAACTAAAATCGCATATACAGAATTTAATGTTTGAAAAAGCACAGAGAAAGTACAGTCTTTTTCAAGAGTTTGCAGGCAGCGTTAAAAGGTATATTGAGCAAATAAGACAAACAATAGAACGAGAAGAGACAACTCACTATACAGCGGATTATGGTAATAAATATTCTGCAACTCTTAAAAAACTAGAGGGAATAAATAACCAACTAGATGTCCTTATTAAAGAAACGGAGTTGGCCTTCTATGAAGTTAATACGGATTCAAGACAAAATTGAAGCTAAATACAGAAAGCGTTAAATCAGGTATGTGAAAAGTGTTGGCTTATGTCCGGTTTGTACATTTCGTTTAAAATGTTACTAGCATAGTTACCACGGCCGATATTCTAGCGATTGGTGGCGGAAGTAGGTGGTGTACAGCTCGGCGTAATGGCCATCCTGGGCCAGCAGTGCGTCGTGGTTGCCTTCTTCGATGATCTGCCCGTCGCGCAGGACGATGATCCGGTCGGCGGCGCGCACCGTGGAGAGGCGGTGGGCGATGATGATGCTGGTCCGGTTTTGCAGGACGGTGGCCAGGGCGTCCTGCACCTGCGCTTCCGTCAGCGGGTCGATGCTGGCGGTGGCTTCGTCCAGCAGCAGGATGGCCGGGTTTTGCAGCAGCACGCGGGCCAGGGCCACCAGCTGCCGCTGCCCCAACGAGAGCCGCGCCCCCGTTCCCCCACGTCCGTTTGTAAGCCATCGGGCAAATCTGCCAGCCAGCTGCCGTCGCCCAGCTGCCGTGCGGCCGTTTCCACTTCACTATCACTTGCTTCAGGACGGCCGTATCGCACATTCTCCGCCACTGTCCCCGAAAACAAAAACGGGGCTTGCGGCACCAGCCCCAGTTGGCGACGGTATTGGCTTAAATCGAGGGTGCGGATGGAACGGCCGTCTACCAACACATCGCCGCCCTGGTACTCATAAAAACGCATCAACACCTTCACCAGGCTCGATTTGCCCGCGCCCGTGTGCCCCACAATCGCCAGCGTTTGCCCCGCCGGAATCGTCAGCGAAAAATTTTGCAAGACGGTGCTGCGCCCGGTGCTGTAGTTAAACGTCACCTTCTCATACGCAATTTCGCCGCGCAGCCGACCCACCGGCTCGTTACCCGTTTGCACCACCAGCGGCTCGTCGTCAATCAGGGCAAAGACCCGCTCGCTGGCCGCCAACCCCTGCTGGAACTGGCTCCAGAACGACGCTAGGCTGGTGATCGGGTAGAAGAAAATCGTCAGCCCCTGCACGAACAAATACCACTCGCCCACGGAAATATCCTGCTGGATGGCCATCAGCCCGCCCACATAAATAATCACCGAGACGGCGATGCCGGAGACCGTGTTGAGCAGCGGGAAGATGCTGCCAAACACGGCCACGCGGGTGAGCTGCACCCGGTAGGCCAGCTCGTTCACGTCCTGAAAATCGTCGTAGATGGCCGCTTCTTGACGGAAGTTTTTGGCCACGCCAATGCCGCTGATCGTCTCCTGGATGGTGGCGTTGACTGTGGCCAGCGCCCGCTGCGCCTGCTGCATCGCGTTCCGCGCCAGCTGCCGGAAGACGAGGGCAATCGTCACCACAATCGGCCCCACGGCAAAGGTAATCAGCGCCAGCCGCACGTTTTGCGTCAGCAGCACCACGCCAATGACCAACACCAGCACAATCTGGCTCAGTAAATCAATCGTTAGCGTCACGACGGTGGAAAAATCTTGCGTGTCAGACGTCACCCGGCTGACGATGCGGCCCGAGGCGAACTGGATCGAAAAAGGACAAATCGCGGCGCATGACGGCGCGGAAGGCGTCTTCGCGCAGCGCCAGCACCACCTCGCCCACGGCTCGCGCCGAAAACCAGAGGCTGACGAAGTTAAAGCCCCAGCTCAGCGCGCCCATCACGGTGACCACTGCCGCCAGCGTCAGCAAAAGCTGCAATTGCGGATTGGCCTCCAGCGAATCAATCCCCCGCGAGATGATGATCGGCGTCGCCGTGGCCAAAATGGAGATGAGTGACACCATCGCCGCCACCAGCAGTACCTTGCCGATATGTGGCCGAAAATAGCGCACAATCCGCCGCACCAGTTCCCGGTCGCTGTAATTTCGGTCGTATTCTTCTGGGTTTAGTCCGCCGGTGATGCCCATGCTGCCTCGCTTGCTTTACACTTTTTTGACGCAAAGTTGCAAAGGGGCAAAGTGATTAAAGAAAAAAACTTTGCATCTTCTGTTTCTTTGCGCTCTTTGCGTCAATATTTTCTACTCACGCACAAAAATTTGTCGGTAAACCGCACTCTCCGCCATCAGCTCCTCGTGGGTGCCCTGGGCGATGAGACGGCCGTTTTTCATCAACAAAATCAAATCAGCACTGCGAATTTGCGACAGGCGGTGGGTGATGAGCAGGGTGGTCCGCCCGGCCAAAATGCTGTGCATGGCTCGCTGAATCTGGTCCTCAGTGTTGCTGTCGATGGCGCTGGTGGAATCATCCAGCACCAAAATGCGCGGGTCGCTCAGGAAGGCGCGGGCAATCGCCAGCCGCTGCCGCTGCCCACCAGAGAGCATCACGCCGCGCTCGCCAATCATCGTCTGGTAGCCATTGGGGAAGCTCATGATGAACTCATGCGCCTGCGCCTGCTTCGCTGCGGCTTCAATGTCTGCCTGGGGCACATCGGCCCGCGCGCCAAAAGCAATGTTCTCCGCAATCGTCCGCGAAAAGAGAAAGATGTCTTGCTCGATGGTGCCGATTTGCCCGCGCAGGCTGTCCAGGCTCCAGTCACGCACGTCAATTTGGTCGATGAGGATACGGCCGTTCGTCACATCAAACGTCCGGTTCAGCAGCTTGGTCAATGTGCTCTTGCCCGCGCCCGTCTGCCCCACAATCGCCACCGTCTGCCCCGGCTTGGCCGTAAACGAAATATTCTGCAACACTAAAGAAGTTGACGTCGCATCGGCATCACCTGCCATCTGCAACTTGCCACCTGCCACCACCCCATACCCAAAACTCACATCCTCAAAAACCACCTCACCCTTCATCTGCTGTGCCACGCCCGCTTCGTTTTGATCCAGCTCCGTTTCCGTCAGGATCATCTCCAAGATGCGGCGGGCGCTGGCAAAACTTTGCTGGAAGGTGGCAATGTTGCGCAGCAAAAAGCGGATTGGCATCCGCAGCGTGCCCAGCAATCCCATGAAAGCAATCACCTGCCCCACCGAAATGACGCCCTGCAAAAAGAGGTAGAGCGCGTGGCCAAAACCCAGCCCAATTGTCAGACCGTAGAGCAGCAGCGGCAGGTAGCGGGCCGTCACCTCACCCTCGCGCACGAAGGCGTCTCGGTACGCCCCGGCGTTGTGGCTAAAGCGGGCATTTTCGGCCGGTTCCTGGGCAAACCCTTTCACCACCTCAATGCCCGAAATCGTCTCCGCCAGCCCGGCGTTCATCTCGGCAAACGTGCCGCGCAGCTGCGTAGCGACGGGAGCCAGATTGTCGTTGTAGCGGCGCAGGGCAAAATACGTGCTGATGAGGAACACTATCGGCACGATGAGCAGCCGGTAATCCAGCGTGGTAATCGTCACCAGGGGTACTAGCAGCGTCAGGATCGATTCCGTCGTCGTGCCCAGCGCGGGACTGACAAACAGGTTGAGCTGCTGCACGTCATTCGTGGCGCGGGCCATCAAATCGCCCACGCGCTGCTGGCCATGAAAGGTCTGGCTTTTGCTGAGCAGGCTCAGGTACAGCTCGTCGCGGGTGTTGCGCTCCACGCGCTGGGCCAATACGCGAATCGCCAGGCTGTTCACAATGTCGAACAGACCATAGCCCACGTAGGCGGCCACGACGTACAGCGCGGCCACGGTCAGCCCAGCGCGCCCCTCATTCTGGATCACGCTGTCAAACGCCCAGCCCACGGTGATCGCTTCCATGCTTTGTGCCGAAGCCATGCCGACGGTGGTGAGCAAAAAGGTGAGCAGCAGCCCCTTGTAGCGCAAAATGTGGGATCGCAGCCAGCGCAGCGTGGAGCGGTGGTCGTAGGTGTGGGCGTCTGCCACAGTAAATTCAGATCGGGTCATTAAATCGGTTCCTCTTGTTCACTTGGGATCGTATCAGGTTGCGGGGAGAAGGTCTAGGGTAATTGGCCTGTTCAAACGTCCAGTCTTGTAGATTGGCGGTTTGTGCCGCAGTTTGTATGATTGGCAGATGATGAAGGCACAGAGTAAGGGTTTGCAAGACGGCCGTATCCACCACTACACGTTTTTGGATAGGGAACGGCCGTTACCCACCCACCAAATCCTGCAAAACTGGCAATCCGACGAAACATTCCGCACTTTCTTTATCCAACTGCAGGTGGACGCCTCTTTTGACGCTTATTTTTGGGAAACGCCGCCGCTAACAACAAATAGATTGGAACGGCCGTTTTCTACTTTCATTGGTAGACGTGATACAAGACTTTTCATTTTGAAAAAGGGTGAAGTTTGTCTGGAAAAGTGATGACCTATTTCAGTTGATCCCCTGAGGAAAACGGGTGTTTAGTAGACGTAAGTTGTTCAGATTTGTTATTGAGTTATTGGGTTTTCCAGAAGACTGCGCAATCTGTTCATCTATCTAAAATTTGTTCCCGCGGCACAGATCGTACAGAAGTTTGGTCAACCCCCTGTGTCCGTGGTGGGTGCAAATTCCCCCATTGGGTAATTTTAAGCAATTGTATAAAACCTTACACAAAAGGAGGGCTGGTAGATGGCGATTTATCGTATTTTGGCTCTGGACGGTGGTGGTGTTCGCGGTACGCTCACAGCAACCATATTGCGGCGATTGTCTGAGCAAGTTCCCGGTTGGCTTGATGAAGTTGACTTGATTGCTGGCACTTCTACAGGCGGCATTTTGGCGCTTGGGCTGGCTAGGGGTCTGACGCCTGCTGAGCTCCAGGAACTGTATTGTGACAATTGTGCCGAAGTTTTTGACGATTCCTGGCTAGACAATATCCTCGATCTGGGGCAGGTGGTGGGCGCCCAGTTTTCCAACAAAAATCTGGCAAAAATGATCGATAAGGTCATTGGCCCCGTGAGGCTGGATGAATTGAAGAAGCGCGTGCTTATCTCTGCCTTTGACCTGGATAATGAGGCCGAGGAAGCGTTGGAGCGCAGCTGGAAGCCCAAGTTTTTCCATAACTTCCCTGGTGAAGACAGTGATGGTCATTATTTGGCCAGAGACGTGGCGCTTTACACCAGTGCCGCGCCCAGCTATTTCCCTGCGGTGGATGGCTACATTGATGGTGGCGTTGTGGCGAACAATCCCAGCATGGCCGCGCTGGCGCAGGTGCTCGATTACCGGGCCGATATTCCAGAACGGCCGTTGCTGAACGAAGTGCGGCTGTTGTCTGTGGGCACGGGAAAGCCACTCAACTTTATTCACACCCGGCGCAAATACCTCGACTGGGGCTACGCGCACTGGGTGAAACCTATCCTGGACATCATGATGGACGGCAGTATGGGGCTGGCTGACTTCCAGTGCCAGCAGCTTCTGGGGCGCCACCAATATCTGCGCATCAATCCGGTTCTCACCGAGGCCATCGGTTTGGCTGCCTACAAGAAGGTGGATGAGCTGATGCATATTGGCGAAACCTGCGATCTCACAGAGGCGGTTGAGTGGTTAGAGAACTCCTGGATGGAGACAGAAGCGCTGTTTGAGCTGGTACCTGCATAGGAAACGGCCGTTTTCATCCGGCATAGACCGCAAAACTGGTAAAACGTAAGAACGGTAAGGGAAAACGTTTGGCACCTCTGGTGATAAAAATCACTTGGTTCTTGGTTGGCTTCTTGGCATACTAATTTCATTGCCTAAATCAATATTTTCCCAAGGAGAAAACATGAACAAGCAGCAATTAATCGACAAGTTGAATGAGGACCTGGCTGGCGAATTCGGGGCCATCATTCAATACATCACCTATGCGGCCAAAGCCACCGGTCCGTTTCGGCCACAGATGGCCCAATTTTTCCTCACCGAAGTGGCCGATGAGCAGATTCACGCCCAATTTTTAGCCAACAAAATTGTGGCCTTGGGTGGTGAGCCAACCACCACGCCGCGCCCGGTGCCCGTAGCGAAATCCAATCGCGAGATGTTGGAAGCGGTGCTGGCAGCCGAAAAGCAGGCGGGTAAAGATTACACGGAGCGTGCCCAACAGGCCGAAGCGTATGGTGACAAAGGGCTGGTCGTGTCTTTGGAAGACATGGTACGCGACGAATCGGGGCATTCCGAAGAAACCGAGCGCATGCTGCGAGACTGGCCACTGTAGGAATATCCACAGATGACACAGATTTCGCAGATTAAGGTTTGTTAGTTTGTGATTCTGGTAGGCGTTAACCGCAGAGACGCGGAGGGCGCAGAGTGCATAAACTTTGCGTTCTTAGCGCTCTCTGCGGTTTGTTTTAGCTGCGTCCAACGACAAGCTGTACGCCGTCGAGGACGCTTTCGAGGATGAAGGGGGGAACGGTGCCCACGTATTCCGTCAGGAAGCGGCGGTCGATGGTGATGACCTGAGCCACGTTGGCCACACACGCCTTAGGCAGGCCCGAATCTGATTGGGCAATGAGTACGTTGCCGGGCGCGGGGGCCAATTTCCAGTCTGGGCTGAGGGTGACGCAAACGGCCGTTTCTAACAAACTCCGGTTAAATGCATCACTTTGAATGACTAAAACGGGTTGGGGATTGGGCATTTCCGGTGGCTGGGTCCACCAGATTTGACCCTGCTTGAGGGAAACTTCGGCTACCATGTTGGATTATCGGCCATCGTTAACTGCTGGGCTACGCGCCACGGGGCGGGCAGCCGGGAGGCGCGGTATTGATAAATGGCATCCAGCTGGCGGGCTACCGTTTCGCTGTCGGTTCGCTCTAGTTTGCGGCTGATTGCCTGCCGCGTGAGGCGCGAATGTTGGCTGTGCCGTCGGGCGGCTGATTCGGCTTGCTGTAAAAGAGTATCGAGTAAAGCGGCGTTGTTGTTCATAGATACTTCGGCAATAATGTTCAGTTTACGGCCGTTTCCTAACGTAAAACAGCCATTTGTGAAGTGTAAACAGCTTTGTCGCTTACCGACATAGTACCAAAGAGCTATCGGTGATCCGTGAGCGGTGATCCGTGAGCTGTAATCGGTATACCGTTCACCGATTACCGAAAACCGTTCACCGATTCCCTTGCCACCAGTCTGTTGACCAGGCCACTGCTTTGTGAATGCCGTCGCGCAAGGACGTGGTGGGTTGGTAATCGAGCAGGGCGTGGGCCTTACCGATGTTGGCCACGTAGTGAGTCACTTCGCCGACGCGGGACGGCTCAATCGTAATGTCCGGCTCAATGCCCAGCGCTTCACCGATGTATTGGGCCATGTTCACCAGGCTGTTGCCCTGGCCAAAAGCCAGATTGATCGTGTGGTTTTCAATCTCGCCGCTCACCAATCGTTCCAAGCCGCGGGCCACGCCGTTGATGCAGTCGTCCACATAGGTGAAGTCCAGCACCTTTTTTTCGCCGTAGATGGTGATCGGTTCATGGTGGCTAATTTTGCGGATAAACAGGGGGATAACGCGCTCCATGCGTTCGAGATCGTTGTCGTAACGGCCGTACACATTGCTGAACCGGAACACCAGATAGCGCAGCCCATAACATTGCGCATAGCTATAAATTAGCGCCTCGCCCGAAATTTTGCTGGCCGAGTATGGGCTTTCCGTGAAGGCAAAATCGGCATAGCTTTCTTCGGTGATGTAGCGATGGATGTCGCCGTACACCTCGCGCGAGCTGCTAAAGATGATGGGTAGATTGTTCTGGCGGCAAAATTCCAGCACGTTGTAGGTCATGGTGATGTTTTCCAGGGCGCGGTCCGGCTGCTCGACCAGCTCATGCACCTTGGCGTGGGCGGCAAAATGGACCACCGCGTCCAGGTTGGGTGGATACTCCACGTGGCCGATGCCCTTGTTGAAGCTGCGCTGCGGCGTGCTTAAATCTTGCAGCAGCGTTTCGATCTCGGTGGTCCAGGAATTCGGCCGTTTATCAATGCCAAACACGTAATGCCCCTGAGCTTGCAAATGAAGGCCTAAATTGGTGCCAATCTGGCCACTGGAACCGGTGATAAGAATGCGCATGGGTGCCTCTTTTGGAGTGAATAGTAAAAAGTTAAAAGTAGGGGCGAGGCAGGTGGGAAAAACTTTATTGGAGCATAGTAGCATTGCCACCACCTGCCTTGCCCTCAGATTGTCAAAAATAGATGGTTTGCTCGGAGAAAGTATACCCCAGAATTTTTTGTAGCCGCGCTTTCTTAGCGCGTTAAAAGCGCGGAAAGAATCCGCGGCTACGGGATGGCATACAATTGGGCATCCAATTCTGTGTCTTGCCAGGCGTCGTGCCAGGTGAGACTGGCGGCGAGCTGGCCGATGGCGTCTGACGATTTGGCGGAGGAGCCGTTGCCGCCGGTGGCCACGTACACCTGCCCCGGCACCACTGCGTCAATGAGCGGCTTGCCGTGCGGCGTGTAGGTGATGAGGCAGCGTTTGGTCTGCCATGATTCCGCCCGCAGCTCTGGAATGATGTCTTCCAGCGCGGCGCGCATGGCGGGCAGGATGGCGTCGCTGTTGCCGTGGATAAACCAGCGGCGGATGGCTTCCACATCATGTGGCAGGGTTTGGTCGAGCCGCGTGTCGCAGCCCATTTTGAGATAGAAACGGCCGTCTGGATAGCGAATCGGCGGCAGCAAATAAATCCCGCTGATGTCGGGCGACTCAATCTCATAGATAACGGTGGGCATGTCGCCCAGCCGGGCGGCTTCGGCGGCGTCTAGTTCGGCCAGGATGATCGTTTCGCTTTTGAGGCGCAGGGGCAACGGCCGTTCCAACAGCCCAAAACAGTTGCTAAAGCCACCCGCTGCGATGAGCAGCTTGCGCGTTTCGTACTGGTTGCCTTCTTTAGTTTGGATGGTGAGGTGAGTGGGGTGGTAGGTGATGGTAACGGCCGTTTCCCGCAAAATGGTGCCGCCCTGTGCCGCAAAAACAGCCAACTGCGCTTGGATGAGTCCGCGCGGATTAATGTAGCCAGCGGGCGCATGCTCCAAAATCCCGGCAAAGCCCGCTGGAAAGCGCAGCTTGGGCAGCCGCGCCGCCAGCTCGTCATTGGTGAGTTCACTGTACGCCACGCCAAAGCGTTGCCCGATGGTGGCCGCGTTTTGCCAATATGCGTGGCTGCCGTCATTTGGTCCAACGTACAAGCCACCGGTTGGCTCATAAAATTGAATGCCGCTGCGGGTTTCCAATTCGCGGTACTGGGCCATTGAGCGATCCGCCAGCGTGGCCCAGGTGATATCCTTGCTCAGCCGCCGGGTGATCCGTCCCTGGTCGTAATGGCTGGCAAAAACGCCGTCGTGGGTTTGCGGGTTTTGCGGTTCGTCGGGGCCGAGAACGGCCGTAGCCGCCCCAAGCCCCTGCAAATACCGTGCCGCTGCCGAGCCCATCAACCCCTTGCCAATCATCAACACATCAAACATGGTTTGCTCCTTTTCTTAACGCAGAGACGCGGAGGCACAGAGGGTTGGTCTGCGTTAGCCTTGTTGACTCGCGTCCCAAGTCAAATTTAACGCAAAGGGGCAAAGCGGCAAAGAAAGCTTGTTTTTTTACGCCTTCCCCGCAAAATTGGTAGATTGCAAGGCAACTCACATGGCGCACCAGCCCCTCCGCGTCTCTGCGCCTCGGCGTTAAAAATTTTAGGAGAAGCATATGCTCAACTGGACACCCCCACAAAATTGGCAGCAAATCAGCGCAATTGATGCCCATACGGGCGGCGAACCGCTGCGCATTTTTACCAGCGGTATCCCGCCCATTCCCGGCGACACCATTTTGGCCAAGCGGCGTTACGCGCAGGA
Organism: Ardenticatenaceae bacterium; assembly: GCA_020634435.1. Lineage (GTDB taxonomy): Bacteria > Chloroflexota > Anaerolineae > Promineifilales > Promineifilaceae > Leptofilum. Next base: position 505,674 of record JACKBS010000006.1, read on the forward strand.
AAATCTGGATTGGCTGCGCACGGCGACGATGTGGGAGCCGCGCGGCCATGCGGACATGTATGGCTGTATCTTCACCGAGCCTGTGACGCCCGATGGCGATCTAGGGGTGCTCTTTTTGCACAACGAGGGGTTCAGCACGATGTGCGGCCACGGCATCATCGGCCTGACAAAGGTGGCGCTGGACACGGGCATGATCGACAAGCCGGGCGACGCGCCGGTGCTAAAGATAGATACGCCTGCTGGTCGGGTGGTGGCGACGGGGAAGAGGGATGAGAACGGCCGTATCACCTCCGTCTCCTTCCAAAATGTGCCCTCATTTGTGCTGGCGCTGGACCAAACGGTTGACGTACCCGGCCTGGGCAGCGTCCGCTATGATGTCTCTTACGGCGGCGGTTTTTATGCGTTTGTGGATGCCGAATCGGTCGGGCTGGGGTTGACGGCCGACGATTTTCGCCAGCTGATTGATTTGGGCCGACGCATTAAGCACGCGGTGATGGCCAGCCTGCCCATCGTGCATCCGTTTGAGCCGGATTTGGGCTTTTTGTACGGCACTATCTTTGTCGGTGCGGCGCACGATCCGGCGCACCACAGCCGCAACGTCTGCATTTTTGCCGATGGCGAGGTAGACCGCAGCCCGACGGGTACCGGGGTCAGCGCTCGCGCCGCGCTGCACTTTGCTAAAGGGGAAATCGGCCTGCATGAGCCGTTTGTGGTGGAGAGCATTTTGGGCAGCACTTTCACGGGCGAGGTGGTGGCCACGACGGAATTTGGGCCGCATACGGCCGTCATTCCCCAGGTTACCGGTACAGCGCACATTTGCGGTTTCAACCAACTGCTCATCGACCCGGAAGATCCGCTGGGGCATGGCTTTTTGCTGCGATAAAACATGGTAAACCTGACAGGTTTTCAAGGTGACTTCAATTAAAGTCGAGTTGCTATACAAAGAAATTTGTTGGCAAAATAGCGTCGTAAACCTGTCAGGTTTTGGTTGCAGAAGATATGAATTTACCGACACATTTTGTAAAAACGGTTACAAGCACGTTCACGGGCGGGGCCGAGTGGCTGGAGAATTTGCCAAATTTGCTGGCTGAGTGTGAGCGGCGGTGGGATTTGGCGATACGGCCGTCCAACTTCACCCTTTCCTACAACTACGTCGCCCCCGCCACGCTGGCCGACGGCACGGAAATTGTGCTCAAGGTGGGCGTGCCCAACCGGGAGCTGAGCACCGAGATCGCGGCGCTGTGGCTGTACGACGGGCGCGGCTGCGTTCGCCTGCTGGATGCGGATGCGGACGCAGGCATCTTGCTGCTGGAGCGGCTGCATCCCGGCGAAATGCTCACCATCGTCACCGACGATGACGAGGCAACGCGGCTTGCCGCTCTGGCAATGCAAACCTTGTGGCGGCCGCTGCCCGCCGCACACAGCTTTCCTTCTGTGACGAATTGGGCCGCAGGGCTGGCCAAACTGCGCGAGGCGTTTGGTGGGGGGACGGGGCCATTTGATGAGACGTTGGTGGAAACGGCCGAATCTCTCTTCACCGATCTGCTGGCCTCCAGCGGCGAACCGGTGCTGCTCCACGGCGATTTGCACCATTACAACATTTTGTCCGCAGGGGATGGCTGGCGGGTGATTGACCCCAAAGGTATTGCGGGGGAACCGGCCTACGAAGTGGGTGCCCTGCTGCGCAATCCTTTCACACTCTATGATGAGCCTGAGATTAAGCAGATCACGGCGCGACGGCTGGACATTTTGGCCGAAACGTTGGACATGGGCCGCGAACGGCTGCGGCAATGGAGCCTGGCCCAGGCCGTCCTCTCCGCCTGGTGGAGCTACGAAGATGGCGGCGACCCGACCTCTTGGGAGCCCACGATGCGCTTGGCGGGTGTGCTAGCTGAGTTAGGTTAAGGAACACAGAGGTACACGGAGAAATCACAGAGTTGCACAGAGAGTTGTCTTTTCTCCGTGTACCTCTTTTTGTCTCTGTGAAACTCTGTGTTCCAAAAAGAATTGGTAAGCGCTGTACGGCCGTTTCGTAGCACAATCGTGAGCCTGGCGATGGGCACCTGTTTTTGTTTCTACTTACACTGTCTTTATTTGTTGGCGGAGGTGGTAGAAAATGAAAAGATTGGGTTTGTTTTCGCTGAGTTTCGCTGTTTTTTTAGGATTGACGGGTTGTGTGCCAATGGCCGTATCTGACTTGCCCATCAGTCCAACCGTGGGGGCAACGGCCGTACCCACCGAGATACCCACTCTCATCCCCATAACATCTACGCCCACGGCAGCGCCTCCAAATCCCAAAAACACACCGGCTTCAAGGCCCGCCCGCCCTTCACCGACACCAACCGCTACCCCCTTTGACTTTCCTGAGATTTGGGCGAACTCGATAACGAATACCGATTACGGTGCTGTCTGGTCCGTGCCCGTAGATTGGCAGGAGATAACTGTAGCTGCACCCTCACCCGATTCGGTTTTTTGGCAAGCGTGGGCAAATGATCTAGACGCAGCTTCTGTGGAGCTTCCTCCTAGGCAAATGCGTTTGACGATCTATGTCGAAAACGATGATTCAGACGCACCAATCGGAGTTGAGCAGCGTACCCTTTGGGGCGTTGTTGTGTGGACACAAGAGATAACAGGTGCTGACAATGACGACTTTGACCTACGACTAAGCCTGGCTACAGTTCGTGAACCGTACCAATATCATTACCAGCTCGATTGCACCCAATTTGAGCAAGCCACAGCCGCCGAGCAGGCGACTTTCACCGCCTTTTGTCGTTATCAATGGGATTTTCTATTTCGCTTTTGGGGGTTATGTGCGGTGCCGATGGAACAGGAAGCAAATTCTGCCGAGGGGCAGCAGGTAAGCGACGATTGGTATCATTATTTCTACGAGGTTCCAATTGACTGGCTGAAGCTCCAAGGCCCAACGCCTGATCGAATTACATTCTTTAGCGATCCATTGGTTTACAACCAGCCAAATGAATGCGCCTTGCCAAACGGATTGATAAAGGTGGATTTTTCAGTTGACCCACCGGGCAATTTTGGCACAGGCGAACCGGATGGTGCCCCGGATACGACAGACTATGCCGAGACAACTGTTGCCGGGCACCCAGCCTGGATTCAAGTTATTCAGGGTGGCGAATTAATGGGTCCAGCCGACTTGGGTATGAAAGTTTACATCAGAGGAGACGATTTTTGGTATCACTTTTGGCTGCTTTGTATTCCGCCGACGGATGCAGATGTGGCCACACAAGATGCGTTCAAGGCCCAATGCGAGGTTACCACAAGCCAAATTTTGGCCAGCTTTGAGATTCGCTAGGCCGGAGCAAAACACAAATGATACGAATAGACGAATGACATGAATATTGTTTATTGATGGGATTCGTGGTGGACTTTTTCGAGTGTGTGCAGGAGTTGTACGGCCGTTTCTTCCCACCTAAACCTTCTCACATTTTCAAACCCACGCTGCACCAATTCTTGCCGGTACGCTTCGTCCTGCACCAGGCGCTGCATGCCCTGGGTGATGGCCGCCGTGTCCAGCGGATCGACCAGCAGGGCGGCGTCCCCGGCAACTTCGGGCAGGGAGCTGGTGGTGGCGGTGAGTACGGCCGTTCCGCATGCCTGCGCCTCCAATACGGGAAAGCCAAACCCTTCGTACAAGGATGGATAGAGAACGGCCGTTGCCCCCGAAAGCAGCGCCGCCTTGTCTGCCTCGTCCACAAACCCCGTCACTATAATCTTTTCACGGATTACCGCTGACTGATTACCGATTACTTCCAAAATGGGCTGCGACAGCCAACCCGCTTTGCCCGCCAATACCAACTGGTGGGGCAGGCCGCTGGCAGCGTAGGCCTGGATGAGCCGAACGAGGTTTTTGCGCGGTTGCAGGGTGCTGAGATAGAGCAGGTAGGGTGAGGTGAGGTGATATTTGTGGCGAACGGCCGTTAGCACATCTTCATCCGTCACGGGCTGCAAAGCGGGGTCTACGCCGGGGTAAATCACATCAATTTTGGCGGCAGGGATGCCGTCTAGTTGGATGAGGTCTTGCTTGGTCGCTTCAGAATCAGCCACGACGCGGCGGGCGCGACGGCCGTTGTGCCGCGTGCTCCAGCGCAGGTAAGCTAGCTGTCGCCACGGATGCGCCTCCGGGAAGTGGTGGTAGCCCAAATCATGCACCGTCGCTACCGATGGCCCAAAATAGCTAAACGGAATGACGTGTGCCGGTGTAAAAAAAACGTCCGGGGGGTGTTGGCGAAGTTCGGCGGCCAACCGCACGTGGGTCCACAAGCGCGGGAACGGAATGGCAATGTGTTCAGCCTGGGGAAAGGCGGCAAATAGCTCGGGCGGTGGGGGCTGGTTGAAGTAGAGTCGAATCCGGTGATTTTGTCTCAACGCCAATGGAATCAACGCCTGGAGCAAAAAAGTGGCGTACGCCTCCGTGCCCGTGCGCTGCCCGGTAATCGTGCGGCTGGCGTCTATGCCAATTGTTAGCCTGCGGGTCATCTGAATTAATCCACAGATTACACAGATTTCGCAGATGAGATCACCTTAATCTGTGTAATCTGCGAAATCTGTGGATATTTTACTCGCAGCCAGGGCCAAGCGAGAGGTAATCTTCGGCCACCCAGCCTTCATCACCCGAGATATTATCCCGGACTTTGCGCCAGGTGATGCCATTGGCTTCTTGGGCTGGTTCATCTTGAATCAAGGTTACGAAGGTAGCTTCGGCCAGGATGCCAATGTCTGCGCCGCCCGGCGTCTCGCGCAGGGTGAGGCCATTGCCTGAGGTCCCTTCCACGATGGCGCGGCATAAAATGGCCGTTGGTGTGGCGGTGGGGATGGCAGCATCCACCGTGGGCGTCGGGGAGGGCGTGGGGGGGAATACGCCCAGCTCCACGGTAGGCGTGACGGTAATTTCACCCTCAAGCACGGCATCTGCCTCGGCTTCGACGGCTTGTGATTGCAGTTCTTGCGAGGCCATGTAGCCCACTGCCGCAATAAACAGCAAGGTGCTGCCCAACAGGGTTAGCGCCGCGCGGCGCAAGACGGCTTCGCGCTCCAGCGTGTAGAAGCGCGCGCCACCACGCCGGATGCTTTGGTAAGTGGCTACCGCCAGCAGGAGTCCAGCGAAGCTCAGGACGATGGGAATAATAAGTGCACTCATAAATTTGTTATTTGGTTAGCCCCAACAGCGATTTAGCCGAGATGGGGCCTTCCCGCAATATTTTTAGCTCGTGGCCAGTGCAGTCCAGGATAGTTGAGGCCAGGCTGTGGGGCGAGGGGCCGTCGTCGATAACGGCCGTTACCCATCCCGCCAACTGTTCTACGGCAGCAACGGCCGTTTCGGCTGGTTTTTGCCCGGAAAGGTTAGCGCTGGTAACGGCCAGCGCCCCGCCCGCCGCCCGAATGATGTCGCGCGCCACACTGTTATCGGGAATGCGCACGGCGATGGCGTCATTGTTAGAGATTTCAGGGGGCAAGTCTGGATGTTTGGGCAGCAAAATGGTGAGCGGGCCGGGCCAATACTGGTTGATGAACGTCTGGGCTACGGTCGGGACAAAGCGGGCTACGCGCAGCAGATCGCTGTTGTCGGCCAGGAGGATCGGGATGGCTTTTGTGTTTTCTCGCTGCTTGGCAGCATAAATGGCGCGAATGGCCGCCGGATTAAACGCATCTCCGGCCAGGCCATACAGCGTGTCCGTGGGAATGACGATCAGGCGACCAGCCCTAGCCTCTTCCGCCGCCTGGATGATGCTTCCAGGGCGGTGGGCAGGCAAAAGTTGTGTTTGGTTGGGGGCATACGGCCGTTCTTGACTGTCCAAATTTTTCTCTTCCGAATGAAGTAATTAGGTAATTGAGTAATTTGCTTCATTACTCAATTTCAATCTTCACAATGCGATCATGCCCGGCATAGTCGGGCAAAACGGTAACGCTGGCTTCCGGGAAATAGCTTTGGGCCAGCGCCTGTGCGCCTGGTCCCTGCTGCCAGCCAATTTCCAAAAAAATAGCGCCGTTGGGTCGGAGCCGGGTCACGGCCTGTTCCAGCAGCCGCCGGATGATGTCCAGGCCATCCTCGCCTCCGTCCAGAGCCAGCGCAGGCTCATGCAATTTTACCCCATCAGCCAGCGCCTGCCACTCGCCCGTGGTGACGTAGGGCAGGTTGGCCACAATCATGTCCACTGGTTCGGTGACCGCTTGCAGCAAATCGCTCTGCTGAAAATGAATGCGGTCGGGGGCTAGCAGCTGGCCGTTTTGCTGGGCTACGGCCAGGGCCGCGGGGGAGATGTCTACGGCCGTTATCAACAACTCAGGTAAAAAGCGAGCCAGAGCAATGGCAATGCAGCCGCTGCCGGTGCCCACATCGACGGCCGTTTGCGCACCGTATTGTTTGGCATAGGAGACGGCCGTTTCGACCAACTGCTCTGTCTCTGGCCGGGGAATGAGCACCGCCGGGGTGACATGCACATCAAAGTCAAAAAATGGCGCGTGGCCGATGATGTAAGGAATGGGTTCTTGCTGTTCAGCCCGGCAAATTAGCTGTTGATATTGCTGTTCCTGCTCGGTGGTTAGCCACTGATCGTAATGCACCACCAGGTAGCTGTAGGGCACGTCGAGCAGGTGCTCCAGCAGCAGGCGGGCATCCAGCTGGGGTGTGGGCGAATGGGGGGTGAGTTGGGAACGGCCGTACAGCAGCGCCGACTGAATATTCATAGCCCAGAAGCATAGAGGGTGGCACTGAATAAAGCAAAAAAGAGCCTGGAGATTAGAGATTATTAATCTCCAAGCCCCAAGCTCCTCAGTTAGTTTTCAGGTGTATGAAAAATTTTCGCTTACGCTGCTTCTGCTACAGGAATCAGACCACGCTTTTCCAGCTCACCGATGATGAAGGCAGCGCTTTCAGCAACGGTTTGTTTGTCGGTGCGCACGTGAATATCCGGGTTGGCTGGGGCTTCAAATGGGTCCGAAATGCCGGTGAAGTTTTTGATCTCGCCAGCCAGCGCTTTTTTGTACATCCCTTTGACGTCTCGTTCGATCACAACGTCCAGCGGCGCATCCACAAATACTTCCAGGAAGTTGGTGGTGCTGGCCCGCACGTCATCGCGGATGGATTGGTAGGGGGAGATGAAGGAGCAGATGCAGCCCACGCCATTGCGCGAGAGCAGTTTGGCCACAAAGGTGATGCGCTCGATGTTCTTTTCGCGGTCTTCTTTGGAGAAACCCAGGTCGCGGGTCAGGCTTTCGCGCACGACGTCGCCATCCAGCCGTTCCAGGCGCAGATCGCGGTCAGCCAGTTGATCCAGCAGTTCCAGAGCAATAGTCGTTTTTCCAGCGCCAGACAGGCCGGTCATCCAGAGTACAAATCCTTGTTGTTCAGTCATAATAAATCCTCTTTTGGTAATTGAGTAACTGAGTAATTGGGTAATTGGCTGTGCCGCTCAATTACCCAATTACTTAATCACAATATTTTTAGTGGTGGGGGCGAATGAATCCTTTGTCGAGCAAGAATGCTACGATTTGGTGGGCATTATCTTCGGCTGTGCTGGCAACGGTGTCTACCCGGATTTCCGGGTGGCGCGGCGCTTCATACGGATCGTCGATGCCGGTGAATCCTTTGAGCTTGCCGCTGCGAGCCTGCGCGTACATGCCTTTGGTGTCGCGGCTTTCGCACACTTCCAGCGGTGTGTCCACAAAAACTTCAATGTAATGATCGTTTTCCATCATGCTGCGCACGTCGTTGCGGGTGGCCCGGTATGGGCTGACGGCGGCGCAAACGGCAATACCGCCGTGGCGCACGATTTCGGAGGCCACATAGCCGATACGGCGCACGTGGTCGTCGCGATCTTCTTTGCTGTAGCCCAGCCCTTCGGAGAAGTTGGTACGCACCACATCACCATCGAGAACGGTTACGTTACGGCCGTATTCTTGCAGCAGTGTCGTCAACACATTGGCCGTAGTCGATTTACCGGCATTGTGCAGTCCGGTCAGCCAGATGCAAACGCCCTGGCGATAGCGCGGCGGGTACGTCTCCGACAAAATTTCGGCAACGTGGGGGCGGGTAAACCATTGTGGCAACAGCTGGCCCTTGTGCAAATACTCCTCGCGCACCTGGGTACCGGAGATGTTAGCCGTTTTTACACCATCGGTGACTTTGGTGATTTCTTCATAGCGGGATTCTTCAGGCAGGTAAACCAGCATGCGGAAGGGGACTACCGTAACGCCGATTTCCTCGCTAAAGCTCTCGACCAAATCTTGGGCATCGTATGGGCCGTAGAATGGCTTGCCTTCAGAGTCGTTGCCGGGGCCAGCGTGGTCGCGCCCCACAATCAAGTGGTTAGCGCCGTAGTTGCGGCGGATGATGGCGTGCCACAGCGCTTCGCGCGGGCCGCCCATGCGCATAGCCAGGGGTAGCAGGGAAAGCAGAATGCGGTCCTGGTCGTAATAATTGTTGGCCAATGCTTTGTAGGTACGCACACGGGTGAAATAATCCACGTCACCTGGCTTAGTTAGGCCGACCACAGGGTGCAGCAGCAGGACACCATCTTTTTCTTCAATGGCGCGTTTGGTGAGTTCTTCATGTACGCGGTGCATGGGGTTGCGAGTCTGGAAGGCAACCACATTTTGGTGGCCAAAGGTCTCCAACCGAGCGCGAGTCTCGGCGGGGGTCATGCGGATGTCTTTAAAGTCGTAATGGGTAGGCAGGTGCAGGGCCTGGATGGGGCCAGAAATGTTGCGTTTGCCCCAGCGGTGCATCTCAGCCACGATGGGGTGGCGTAAATCGGTAGTGCCAAAGGCTTTTACGGCCGTTTCTTCCAAATCCCAGTCATATACCTCTTCCACCTGCATAATCGCCAGCAGCTCATTTTGCGGGTCGCGCAGAGCAACATCTTGCCCTACCATCACTTCCACATCATCGTCGATGGGTAGCGGAATTGGCATAGGAAAGACATACCCATTCGTCAGGCGCATCGTGTCTAGCACGCTTTGGTAGTCCGCCTGCCCCATGAACCGATCTAGCGGTGAAAAAGCACCGGTAGCCAGCAGTTCAAAGTCACAGACAGCTCGGTCTGAAAGGCGAATAGAAGGTAATTGACTGGCGTAAGCAATACGCTCTTCCAGCAGTTCTGCAGGAACAAGCAAATTTACAAGCTTGTCCCCATAGGGAGGAATGAGAGTGGTTTTTTCTTTTGCAGCTAACAATGGTATATACCCCTTTGATTAAATTGCAGGCAACACTCATAAAAAAAGCGGCCCTTGGCCAATCTACTCATAGAAAGTGATTGGTTTCGGGCTGCTTTCTAAATTTGGAAGGTTACTTCTGCGCTTGTAAAACTTATTAATTCGCAAACTGTGGGAATGTTATGGGAAAAGTTCACGAAGACAATTTTAGTGTAGAAATTTTATCTTACGGCTCATGTTAAGGGTGAGATAGGTACAAGACTACCTCAAAATAATCCTAGCCAAAATACTCGGTTGCTTAAATGCCGAAGAAAATAATTATGCCAAGTTGCCTGACAAACAAAAAGGGTAAATCAATTGTTATTTGTAGACAGGTCTTGCTCAATAATACCTTCACTTTCAATGAACTCGGCAAACAATTCAGCTTTTAACCTGGCTCCTTTTTCATTTAAATGACGCCCATCATCCCAGTAGATTTCATCAATAGGCATATCCTTAGCGAAGTCGTAGCAAGGTACATTGTGTGATTCACATATTGACTCGATCACCTCATTATGCTGGTTGATAGCAAATAAATACTCGGGAGATGAAGCTCTGGCATCCTCGAAATTAGGTGATAGGGCAAATGTTGCAAACATGATCGATATATTATTTTCTTTAGCAATAGCAACCATGCTTCTTAAGTTTCGCTCAAAGTAAACAGGAGGGTTGTTTTCTAGCATTGTCATCGCAGAAATTTCTGTAAATATGCCGCTTGGATAAGTACCTTGGTTGTATTGATTGCGAAACTGTTCCGCATAATTTGTTTCAACATATTCAAATGTTCTACGAAACCCCAGTCCTCCCAACGGTTGCCTAATTTGCATGTTAGTCCGCAAAATTCGTAGAACAGTGCTATGATCCCAGAAACTTTCTTCTGGTGGAGAATAGGGAGTTCGACTTCCTGAATTATCACCTACATAAGCAGATGAAGGTGCCACAAACCTGGAATGGATATCATTCAATCCATGATAGACAATTATCAGATCAGGTTCTAAGTCGAGAACGCGAAGTTCTAGATTGATCAGACCTTCCCAACTAGAATATGCAGGAACCCCCGCATTAACTACCTCTACGAAAGAATAGCCTGCTTCTCTAAGTATTTCTTGAAGTTGATTAGGGTAAGAAAGGTGATAATCTTCGACTGAACTGGTATAGGTTGTGGACTCGCCAATAGCGACTATCCTATAAATACCCTCTGGCTTTGGAACGATTATTTCATCCCCTCTATAGCCAAGAGAATTGTGTTTGTTCTCACCGACCTCATAATTTGGATTGAGAATATATTGTAAGTAGTGATGGCGTGTGTAAAGAAGTTCCTGAGACGCTTCGATTTGCTCAAATGTCCCATAGTAAGACAATTGTTCCGCACTAGCAAAGTTGTTCAGCCAAACTCTTGCCGCTACTTCAACAAGAAAAAATGTAAACAAAAAGCTTACAATCGAAAGTAAAACCTTTTTTTTCATTTCAAATAAGGAAATTAGTTTTGTTGAGGAATAACAACTGAATCGAAAAAGTATCCTACCCGGGGTGTGCTAACTTCTCCATCGCCTGGTCGAACATCAGCGTCGGTCATCCCTGATGCTGCTAAATCAGCAGTAACTCCAATCCGAACGCCAGCCGGTAGAGGGTTTACATCTATTGAGAACGTTCCATCATCGCTAATAATAGCACTCCCTAATTCCTCGCCTAAAAAAGTGATATTCATTACTGTGACTGTTAGACCTGCTGGCCCAACACCGGAAATAACCGTTTGATTTGGCACAATAGGTCTATCAAGTGCTAAAAGTGTTCCTGTATGGGTTGGCAATGGTTCGACTGGATATGCTTCTGGGTTGACATCTGGTCTCTCTAGAGGATAGCCCTCATTTAAATCAGGAGAAGAATCAACAGGTCCGCAACTCACTGCCATAGTCATAGCAACAAATAATATGAAAAGCTCAAAAGCATTTAATAGCTTGTTTTGTTTTGTTCTCATTTAAAAATACCCAGTAAAAATCTGAATTAAAAAAGAAAGCCATCCACTTTAAGTGGATGGCTTTCCATTTTACTTCGAAAAGCTAAATTTGTTAATTAGGGTAGATTAAAACCAACGGCATTTGCTTTGTCAAAAGACGTGGTTCCATTATCGGGTCCGGTCAGTGTCCAACTGGCTTCATTGATAATAGCAATGATGGGTTGGTCGGATGTAATTGTTACACCGGACAGAGTGCTGCCACCCATAGCCGCGCCGTTCCATAATGCGCTATTCTTGCGAACATCCACAAGATTAATAGAGCCACCAGCAGCAATGGTTTGTGGTTTTGTGGTAAATGTTCCGCCACCTTGAACGTTGAAGGTTACAACCACATTTGTTGCAGTTGTATTGCCAACGTTTTGAATTTGCAGACCCGTAGCACGACCAAAGTAGACCTCTTTATAAGCAGGATAAGAAACTGTTGCGGTCGCTTGAGACTGCGCTTTACAGTTATAGGTGGTTGAAGTCTGGCGTGCGTTGACGAGCGGAAGCTCAGATTCAGACACCAGAGCTGCTACCGGGCCTGCGCTACCCTGTACAACTGCGGAATAAAGCCCACTCGGCAGATTGCTTAACTGGAAGAAGTTGGCTGATTGACCGGGAGCAACATTGTTTGCTGTACTGGTAATATTACCAGGCTGAAAAGTAACAGTGATGTTTTGTGCAGTTGTGTGTGCATTTTGAACTTGAAGACCCGTTTCACGACCAAAGTAACCGTCTTTAATAACTGGGCAGTAAACAGTGTCATCAAGCTGGCTAGGCGTAAAGCCTTCACTTCCTTGTACAACAGTGGCGGGATTTGCTGAATGTTCATGCTCCAGCATGATACCCGCAATAGGTTGTGCAGATGTGGCAACCATTGATCCTAGTGAACCAGCAGGAACACCTGCCAAACCTGGATCAATTGCGACCATTTGACCTGGGCCAACGGAAGGAGAGGTGTAAGGATAGGTGCTGCTTCCAATTGTAAAGGTTACACTGATTGTAGCGGCTGCACTACCCGTATTTTGTAGATAGAAGGTTGTGGTTTTGTTAAACAGGTTTTGTTTGGCAAGCGGGAAATTAATGTTTGTGCTTGTTTGGGTACCCTCTACACCACTATAGAGTGCTGAGGCTCTACCACCAGCTACACCAACACCAAGAGATGTGTTTTCACGGTTTGTAATGTTAACAACTGCTGCCAATGATTGATCCGAACTGGCTACAATTGAACCGGTGAACCCTGCTGGCAAACTTGGGGAAAAGGCAGAGTTAGGCAAGATTGTAAATGATCCACCAGGGACCAAACCGGACTGGTTAAGGGTATAGGTATTGGAACTGGCGGAATCATATGCGGTAATTACAACATTTGCGTTGCCGGAACCAATATTCTGGAATGTACTACCAAAATACCATCCACTACCTGGTACGTTTGCGCTACTTGCCCCAATAATGGCAACTAAGAGCAACAATGCTAGACTAAGTCCGGAAATTACTTTTTTCATATTAAAACATCTCCTACTCAAAATTATATTTGGTGAAATTTCGACAATCGTAACATTTATTCTAAGAAAGATAGGCTGAATTTCAATAATCCATATGGGTTATAATTTAATTATTGGGGTGATACAGGGGAATTAATTGCAGTATTTTTCTATTAGGCATAATGTTTTCCATGAATAAAAAAAAGGACATCATATTAATTGTATTGGATACACAACGGGCGAATCGTTTGTCGTGCTATGGCTACTCACAGACTACGACCCCTCAGTTAGACCAGTTTGCTGAAAGGTCAACTTTGTTTTTACGAGCGATTGCCCCAGCTCAATGGACTATACCAACACATGCTTCTATTTTTACCGGATTAGTTCCATCACAACATACCATGTTGCAAATGGATTCGATTTTACCTGTAGAAATTCAAACTCTAGCTCAAAGGTTAGAAAAAGAAGGATTTAAAACGATAGGAATTTCCAATAATCCTCTCATTGGAACTATGGGCAATGGTTTGGAACGGGGTTTTTCTTATATGAAAAACTATAATTTTTGGGGAGCAGGTTTACTTAACTTCCGCTTAAATCATCATCAGATAACATTGCAGCCAAGCGATGTCATTAAGGAAAATTTAAAATTTATTGCTGCGGAGTCTCTAGGATACAGCGAGCAGACAATTCTTAGTAAATTGAAGTCGTTCATGCCCTTTTTATGGGAAGCATTTCTTTCCTTAAGAAGAAAAACTAAATTTGATGTCACAAGGCAGTCTTTAGTTGATGCTGCGCAACTTCTATTAAATAAGCGAGAAAAGGATGATAAACCTACGTTTATGTTTATCAACCTAATGGGGACACATGTGCCCTATGCGCCACCCAGATGGGCAGTAAATAAGTTTTCTTCAATGATATCCAATCAAAGGCAATTTTTTGATCTGCGTCGGCGTGTCAACCAAATTCAGGTTGATGTTAATAACTGGGTCGATTGCTCATCTTTGTCGTCAATGGACGCTGAAGCGTTAAACGTATTTTATGATGCTGAGGTTTTTACTCAGGATTTATTATTAGGTGAGTTTTTCTCTTTGCTTGAGTCGCATGGAAAGCTAGATGAAGCTTTCGTAATAGTTGTCGGTGATCATGGTGATCATTTAGGTGAGAAGCAACAGATTAATCATGCTTTCGGGGTATATGAGGAGTTGGTGCATGTTCCACTAATTATCCGAGATCCGCAAGGGGTTCTAAAACAAGGAAGCAAACATAAGGCCTTAGTGTCTACAACACAATTGTTTAACACTATTCTTGAGGTTGCTGGTGCTGCATCATCAGATGAAATAACAGGATCGTTACGACAAGCTAAGGACTTTCAGCATTTGAGTGAGGAAAAGAGGGAAAGTGTGTTTGCTCAAGGATATCCCCTTGAGTGGGCTTTGCGGAGACTTAAAAAAGGTCGCTCCGAGGATGAAGGCAAGGCCTTGCCTCACTTTGCCGTTTATGAGGATAAATTTAAACTTATCTCAGCAGGGGACAGATTGAGCCTGTTCGATTTAACTGCTGATTCAGAAGAAAATATGGACTTGTTAGTACAGTTTCCTGATGTTGCAATACGGTTGGAGAAATCTTTAGACCGGTTCCTCTCTGCAAATGTGCCTGTAGCGCAAAATACGACGCTGGATTACGAAGACTCAGTGATTGTTGAACATTTACGCGCGCTAGGTTATCTTGAATAAGCTTTCGGTTTAGCCGTAGCTTAGGCCCCTTTTTATTAATTCTTGCTCTGCGATAGATGAATTGTCATCCCAACTTTCATTTTGTACGTATTCCAAAAGTGCCTTAATCCCATTCGCAAAATTTATTCTGGGCGAATAACCTAAAATTGCTCTGGCATTGTTTATGTCAGCAAAGCAGTGCCGTATGTCTCCTGCGCGGAATTCGCCAGTAATTATTGGTGAGACTCCATCATAGCAATTGGATATGGTTTGTGCGATTTCAATTAGGGACATTTTTACCCCTGAACCGATGTTGAAAATATGTTGTGAAGTTTCAGTAGACCGTAAGGCAAGAAAGCAAGCATGCACAATATCGCTTACATGGACAAAATCTCTTGTGGGCTGACCATCTTCGTAAATTTTTGGCGGCTGATTTGCTTTTAAGCGTGTAAGAAATGTATTAATGACGCCCGTGTAAGGATTTTGTAGGGATTGTCTGGGCCCATATACGTTGAAAAATCGAAGCACAATGGTTGGGACTTGATAAGTATGACCAAATATTAGACAAGTTTGTTCTTGTGTTAATTTGCTGATGGCATAGATTGAACCGGGGGATGTGGGGTCTGATTCTGTTGTGGGTACGGCCGTTATTTCTTGGTGGCAGTGTGGGCAAGTTGGTTCCCATTGCGCTTGGCGCAGCTGAGCAATGTCGCGCGGTGGAGGGGTTAACCGCAGCTGACAATTTCTACAATAATAACTTCCTTCCCCATAAACCGCTCTTGAGGAAGCCAAGATCAACTTCTTGATTTGTCCAGGGCGTGTAGAGATGGCATCTAGCAAAACGGCCATTCCCCTCACATTCACATCTAAATATTCTTCAATTTGGTACATTGACTGGCCCACGCCGGTGTGTGCCGCAAAGTGATAAACATAGGATACATTTTCCAGCGCTTTGTTTACAGCTTCGGCATCGCGGATGTCGCCTTCAATTAGTTGTACATCTGGATGGAGATAGTTCGGCCGTTTCCGCTCTTTCCCGTGAACTTGTGGATGCAGATTGTCGAGAGCAACAACAGTATAACCATTGGTAATTAGTAAATCTGCAAGATGAGAGCCAATAAATCCCGCTCCGCCAGTAATAAGTACTTTTTCAGTCATAAGAGACTTTTCTCCATCATAAATTGAGTAAAGCAGTTTGATCTGCCCAAATTATTCCTTCAACGGCTGTTTCTTGTTGAAATAAGGCAACTGCCACAAAAAATTCCCGTTGAACCGGCAAATATGCTTCTGTACATAAAAAAACGCCGGCAACGTAAAGAGTGGCATCGCCGCGACGCGTGCCCAGGCAGTACCAATGCCCCCTAAACGGGGTACCAAAAGGAAACTAAGTAGCAAATTGCCCACCATACTGAAAACGGCAAAGGTGGCCACGATTTTTTGCCGGTTGGTCACAATTAGCAGACGGGAGTGAGGAACATTTAGGGCCGAAATAAAAAAGGCCCATACAAGAATGTTAAGGATTTTGGCGGCTTCTTCAAACCCAGGACCATAGATCAGCGTGATGATTTTTGAAGAAAACAAGGTGATAACGATGGTAAGAACTCCCGCGCCCAGAAAAAGAAAAACTAGAATTTGGCTATAAATGCTTTGTAAACGGTTCACACTTACCTTGTGAGCGCGAGACAATACTGGGAAAACTGCCAGCTGAAAGCTGCGGACGATTAGTAACAGTAGGGTAAATATGGTAACGGCCGTTCCATAAATTCCCACCTCTGCTTCTGGCCAAAAGAAAGACAAGATAACATCATCAAATTGATACTCAATTAGCAAGATGAAAGAGACAATGATAAGAGGGGTCGCTTCACGAAGGTTTTTCACCCAAAATGGGATATCGATCGTCCATTTTATAGGCCCAAGCTTGAGTGCGTGGTGAGTAAACATGCCTAGCACAAACATTTCAGCAATGCTCGTTGCTACAAATAAATAGCCGATGGTCTCTACCGGTTGGGCAGTCTGAAGCAGTAAAATCCCACCCGATAACCGAAATAAACTGGCAACAAAAACAATGATAGAAATTGTTTTTACACGCTCCAGACCAATCCAGACTGCTTTATAAATATCTGAAATGCTGTCTGGAATAATGGTGAGCGCCATAATGAGAATGATTCGCTTACTTTCGGCGTTGTAGGGGAAAAAGTTGAGGGCTAAGGCAAACCCGAGCCAAAGTGTTATGCTTAGAACCAGACGCAACATGAGAAAGCCATTTACATACGGCCGTAAAGTCTCTCTGTCCCTGGCAACGTCCCGGATAAGTAACTGCTCTAAGCCCCACAGTGATAGTGCAAATAAAATGCTGGCGTAAGTAATGGAAAGCTTAAATGCACCTGCCTGTGTCAACGGCAAGGACCGGGCAATCAAAATGAAAATTACCGTTTGCCCGATACGTTGGCCAACAGCCGCGAGCAGGTTGAAAAACGAGTTTTGCAAAACGCTACGGTATGGCTTCATTAGATTACCCTGGCAAAAACTGTCATCACCGTACCACGGCCGTTTTTGTTGAGCCAGTTAAAATATGGAGATGTGAGGGTAGACCAGATAGGCAGAGACATAAATGGCATAAATAAGCGGTCCAATAACTTTAATTGCCTGCCCGTTTTCAGATCCGTTTGATAACTTGCTAACCAAGTGTGATAGTTGGCCAAAAAATGATCGGTCTCGAGTAATTCAAATCCACACTCTTTGAGCAGTATGCTTAAGCTTTGTCCTTCAAATAAGAAAAGATGTCGCGGGGCATCGTAACCAATCCAGGCCTTGCTAAACGAGTTCGCCTCTTTGCTGTGTGGATCGGGTATTGAAAAAATGACAACACCATTTTGGGTCAACAGTTGATGCGCCTCTTGCAAGATTGCAAGGGGATTATGCGTGTGTTCAAGTACATCCCACATGGTTATTACATCAAACGTGTTGGGCGTAAAAGGATTATCGAGTAAATCCCCAGTAAAAACATCCAGGTTGAATCGTTGGCGAGCGTATGAGGCTGCATCTGCTTGAATTTCAACACCTTTCACATTCCAGCCAGCCTTTTGTGCTTCAACGAGATAATTACCAGTAGCGCAACCAACATCAAGTAAACGGCCGTTCCTCGCAGTCCACTTATGCAAGCTTTCCAAATGTTTCTGCAAATTTCGGCGCCGTTTCCAGCGCATGAGAGCAAAAGGCTCATCATCTATTGCTGGGCGATAGGCAGCATAGGAATCTGGATAATAATCGGCAATGTGTTCAAGCGTGGGACGCGGAGAGAGAAAACGCAAGCCGCATTCTGGGCATTGATACCAGGCAAACGCTCCCGGCAAGCCACACCACCAATCTGGACGATCGAATAATTTGTTTGCTGCGGAAGTGTGCCCAAAAATGCAGGTTACAGTTTCAAGTTGGCTGCTATTTTGCATACTGATTTCTAAATTTTGCCCTATCATCAGGGCAGACGCTGTTGCTCTAAATGGAATGCGTGCACTTTTTTGTAAAACGTTTCCAGATCCTCTGTGACTTTTTCCCAAGCAAATTCATTTTCGACGAGGAAACGGCCGTTTTCCCCATATAGTTTACGCTGCTCATCATTTTGCAGCATATCTACCGTTTTTTTTGCAAACTGTACTGGCGTATCATCAGATAAAACGCCAATTGGGCGGGGTCCATCAAACAAGCTAACCAGGTCGCCAACATTGGTGCTCACTACGGCGCGTCCACTAGACATGTAATCATTAATTTTCATAGGCCAGCGGCCTCGATTGGCAAGAGTATTTTTTAGTGGTAGCCAGAGCAGATCACATGCGGCTAGATAAAGATTCATCTCTTCTTGAGTCACATAGCCAGTTTCGAGAACGGCCGTTGGCGCTGAAAAAAGCGTTGCGATATCAGTTTTATGATGACCAATCAACACCAATTTCGCTTGCGGCAGCTCCTGTTGAATGAGTTGGAACGCCTCAGCCATAAGAACAGCGTCATTGGGGAAGGCCTGCCCTAAATGCCCTAAAAGGATTGCATCTTGGGGAAGATTTAGCGCTTGCCGCGCTTCATCTATAGGAATCACGCGGACGTTTTGTGTTTCTGCCCCGTTGGGCAACCAATGAATACTCTCAGGTTGAACTCCCAGGCTAATTGCGCGGCTCTGTAAAACAGAATTGATGACAGTTGTTCCCTGGGCTTTGTTTCGGAAACGCTCCTCATAAAAAGTCTCAACCGGTCTTAGAAAGAATCGTGTTATGCGCCCTCTTTCTTCAACAGAACCACCTCGGCCAAACCAGTCACACCAATCTAATAGTAGTGCTGATCCGTTCTGGCGATTTGCGTAAAGGGCCGGGTAGATTACCACGGGACGCGATTCAAAACCGTGAACAATGTCGAAGGAACGGCCGTTTAGCCACAAGCAACGTCTGAGTACTTCATAAAAATCCCATCCTGTGCGCAGTTTGCCAGATAACAGTGCCGGAGATAGCACGATTTTTACCCCGTCCCATACCTCTTCTTGAAATGAAAACTTGCTGTCAGGCGAGGTTGCCATAACAGTGACTTCATGTCCTCGCTCAACTAGGTGTTTGGCGAAGCCAAAGACACGATAAAACGTGCCACCTCCACGCCAGGGCATGTTGAAGCTGATATACAGAATCCGCATACTAAAACGCCTCGCGCAAACCGTCGCGTAGACCACGCCAATAGGCGCGAAGTGACTCGAATCGGCGTCTGCTTAGTAGTCGCAGAGATGTCCTGATTGCGCTTCCTGTGCGCCAAAAAATAACAATTGGCCAACGAAGAAGGCGCGTGTGCTTGCGGAAATAACGAATGCTGGAACGAGCCATCCAGTACCGTTCACCAGGGCTGTCACTGCCACCGCTGCTTGCCGAAACCACATGCCACATGTGGGCTGAAGGCTGCAAACGTAGGCGGAATCCATTTAGCTTTGCCCGCCGACAAAAATCTAAATCTTCGTAATAGAGAAAAAACCCCTCGTCTGGTAGACCCACATCTTCCAAAATTTTTCGTGTTAGTAGTACCGCACAAAAAGGAGCGTCATCAATGTCCGTTGGTTTATCCCATTGGCCTTTGTCAATTTGATTGTCTCCTGGTCGCACAATTTCCAAATTCCATGGATTGGCCCAGCCGCCAACGCTCCAAATGCGCTGGGGCTCAAAAGCATAATAAATCTTAGGCATGACCAGGCCAATCTCAGGCGAGGTTTGTGCTTCTTCAATCAGCTTCTCTACACAGTCTGGGGCAAGTAGTGTGTCATTGTTAAGTAAAAAAATGTAGTCAAATCCCTTGCCTAGGGCCTGACGAAACCCAGCATTGTAGCCGCCAGTCGGTCCTAAATTCTTTGGTAAATCAAGAATATCAACTTGCGGGAACTTGCTAGAGACCTGCTCAACCGTGTCATCCGTGCTGTTGTTATTAACCAACAGCACAGACAGGTTGCCATATGTCTGTGCCAGGACTGATTCCAGACAAGGAATTGTTTTATCAATCTGATTCCATGCTGTAACAATTACGCATACTGATTTCATCATCTCAATCCACAAACTAATGCTAGTTCCCTGCGGTGCCAGGTTTTACAGAAAGTTCACTCAGCATTTGTTTTACTTTGCTACCAATGGCTGCGATTGTGTTCTGTTGTACACGAACAAAGGCATTGGTTACTAACTTTTGTGCCAAAGTAGGGGTTGCCTCGAGTTGCAAAATCGCATCAGCTAGCGCTTGCGGATTGGCACGCTCGACAAGCAACAGCTGTTCTCCAGCTATTAGCTCCTGCCGGATAGTCTCGGCATCCCCCGTAATCACTGGCCTTTGCATCATCATGCCTTCCCAAATTTTGTTTTGAATGGTACAGCGAGACTGTTTGGTGGTTCCAAAAACACCCAAACATACGTGAGACTTGGCGATTTCGTCCGGCAGATTCTCTTTATCAATCCACCCTCGGAAATGCACATTGTTAAGCTGTAGTTCTTGTGCTAGTTGCTCTATTTGTGGGCGTTCTTGCCCATCGCCGTAAAAATCAAACTGAATATTTGGGTGATCTTGCAACAGCGCTGCCGCATGAAGCATCGTTTCGATGCCATGCAGTGGAATGAACGTGCCGTAATAAAGAACCCGAAAATAATCTTCTGGTGGTTGAAGATGCGGGCGTGGGCGGTATATTCGATCATCAACGCCAAGTGGAACTAGCTTGAACTTGCTGGGTGATAGATTGTATTTTTCACAATAATATTCCCGATATTCAGGCGTGTCGGCAATAAGTAAATCGGGCAATTTAAGCCCTGTTTTCTCCAGAAAAAAGATAAGTTTTCCTGTGAACGGGCTTTCTCGGGTGAGTCCACGCTCTTCAGCGATGAGATGCAGCGACATGAGAATATCCAGAGCCATTGGTCTACGGCGCCACCAGGTGAGCCAACGACCTAGAAAGACATCAAACTGACCGGGATAGCCCACCAGCATCACGTCATAAGCAGGCATTTGGGCATGGGCGCGAATCAAACTCCAGTAAGCGCGCAGTACTCGCAGCCAAAATTTTGGGTTGCGCCAGCCACCACTGGCCTGCTTTACACGGTCTTCGACGCTGTGCCAAAGTGGCGCGTGACATTCATGAACAGTAACGCCTTGGGTGCGCAAACCGTGGATAATTACTTGATTCCGAACGTAGTTCGCGCGGTAAGTGCCAAAAAAACAAACCTGTAACGGCCGTTCTTCAACTTTAGCCTCTGTTTTTTCCATTGCACTTATGCTGGCGTTAACTTTCGTTCAGCCTGGTACCAGTCAATAACCTGGCGCAACCCCTTGCGAAAATCGGTTTGGGCAGTAAAGCCAAACTCTTCTTCCGCCCGGCTTACATCAAGCTTGCGGCGTGGTTGACCATTGGGTTTTGACGTATCCCAAACAATTTCGCCTGTGAAACCGGTCTCTTGCACGATCACTTCGACCAATTCGCGAATGCTAATCTCATTACTGGAGCCGATATTGACCGGATCTGGCTTATCATAAAATTTCGTTGCTAGCACAATTGCCTCTGCCGCGTCTTCGACGTGCAAAAATTCCCGAGTGGGTGTCCCGTCTCCCCAAACAACCAACTGTTTTGCTCCACTTTCAACTGCATCAAAGCATTTTTTGATGAGGGCGGGAATGACGTGGCTGCTTTTGGGATCAAAATTGTCCTCTGGCCCATATAAATTTACGGGGATGAGGTGAATAGCATTAAAATTATACTGTTGACGATATGCCTGTCCTTGTACCAGCATCATCTTTTTGGCAAGACCATAGGGTGCATTGGTTTCTTCAGGATAACCGGCCCAAATGTCATCCTCCCGAAACGGAATTGCGGCAAATTTAGGATAAGAACAAATTGTGCTGATGCCCACAAATTTTTCAACGCCATGTAGGCGGGCTGCTTCCATGAGCTGAGTACCCATCATTAAGTTGTCGTAGAAAAATTCTCCAGGTCTTTCTCGATTGGCTCCGATGCCACCAACTACCGCTGCTAAATGAATTATGATGTCTGGGTTGATGTCGTTTAAGGCTTGCTCAACTGCGTTTTGTTTCCGTAAATCATATTGAGCACTGCGTGGTACAAAGACGTTTTGACATCCCTCTGCATCGAGCCTCTTAACAAGATACCGGCCCAGAAAACCGCTGCCGCCGGTTACCATAATTCGCTTGTTTTCCAAATTCATAATCGCCTCATTACAATCAAGTTGTTTCCTTGCCTGCGGATTATAAGTGAATGGGCCTAACCGGGCGAGTTTGCCCAAGGCTGGATAAGCAACTTTTCACTTTCCTCCTCCTCCCGCTACAATTGACCCATGATTTTAGTGACCGGTGCCACTGGCTTTATCGGCCGTTCCTTGATGCCTTCCCTGGAGCAGGAAGGGTTTGCTGCCCATGCCTATCTGGGGCGGATGAATGATCCCATTCAGCTGCGGGCAGAACTGGATGGAATCACCACGGTGATCCACCTGGCGGGGTCCGAGGCGCGTGGGCGCGACCGGCTGCTGCACCATGTGGATGTGGATGGCAGTGAACGGTTGGTCGAAGAAGCGCGCCGCGCAGGAGTACAGCGCATCATCTTTGCCAGCCGGTTTGGCGCAGACCCCGCCAGTATGCACTCGCTGCTCCAGGCCAAGGGGCAGATTGAGCGGATGATCCAGCACAGCGGCATTCCCTATACCATTTTGCGCTCGACCTCGCTGTACGGCCGTTCCGACCGTTTTCTTGAGCTGATTGTGAGCCTGGGCATCTGGTCCTGGCCCTTTGTTTGGCTGCCCGGTGGCGGCAAGATGGCGCTGCAACCCCTGTGGGTGGAGGATTTTGTGCGCTGCCTGGTGCAGTCGCTCAGCCGACCCGATTTGATTAACAAAACCGTTACCGTGGCCGGGGCGGAACGGCTGCGTTACGCCAATTTGGTTCAGCTGCTGCTTGATGTGGCTGGCTACAAGCGGATTCCGCTGCCCGTGCCCATGCTGCTGTTACGGCCGTTAAACCGCCTCCTGCTCTACTGGTGGTATTGGCCCCCAGTCAGCCGCTACTTCATGGATCGCTTCTTTGTGCCCGAAGTGACCCAGCACGATACCGTCCTGCGCCAATTTGGGTTCCAGCCCGCGCGCGTACGCGATACGATTAGCTATCTGCGTCGTCCTGGGCTGACGCTGCGCATGTTTAGACGGTGAGAATTTGCCGCTGTGTGATGGGTTTACGGCCGTTTTTTGCTATGATACGGCCATGATCAAACGGTGGGGGTTGTTGGGCTTGCTGCTTTTGCTGGGCTGCCGTGCAGAACGGCCGCTTGCCCCACCCGCTACCACACGAACACCTCGCCCACCCACGAACACCACCACTTTAGCTCCCACAGTTGAACAACTGGCCGAACCAACGGCCGTTGCCCCCACATCAACGCCGGACGCTGGCCAACCGACTGCTACTTTGTTGCCAACCAGAACGACCGTCCCGGAAACGGCCGCTTCTCCCACGCCAATCCTCGATGCCCCAACCGTTACGGCCCTGAACAAGGCCGAACGGTGGCAAAATGTGGCCGAGTACAGCTTTTACAGCGAGTCGCGTCACGAAGATGTTCTTTTCACCGTTTACACGCCGCCTGGCTACGACCAGACCGATCAGCGCTACCCTGTGCTTTACTTTATGCACGGCAGCCAGGGCAGCCAGATTCTCTTCTGGAATGCGATCAGTCGCGAGGTGGCGGCGGCCAACGGCGATGCCGGGGCCTGGATCACGCAGTTAATCGAGAGCGGGGAGCTGCCACCATTTATCATCGTGGCGGCGAAGGATGACCGGGGTGGTTGGACGACCCTCAGCGAGACGATGGCTACCCAGGAACTGATTGCTGCCGTTGATAGCAACTGGCGCACGATTGCCACGCGCAACGGCCGTTCCCTGGCTGGTTTTTCGATGGGAGCCATGGGGGCCACGATTTATCCCGCGCGCCATCCCGACCTGTATTGCAATACCATGCTCCTGGCCGAAAGCGGCGTTCTGGACACAACCAATTTTTGGGTAGACAACCAGGAAGCGGTGTTGGCCAGCGGCTTAGAGGTGGCCCTGGTCGTGGGTGAACGCGACACGCGCGGCGTGAATGCCACAACCGTGATGGAGCAAACGCTGACTGACCTCGCTATTCCCCACCAGATGCAAGTGGTGCCCAACGTGGCCCACAACTTTGGCCAGCTGTACAACCAGATGGGTCTTTGGGCTTTGCAGTTCCACGCCAGCTGCTGGCAAAAATAATGATGAATAAAGCGCATCGCTGCCGTTCACCATTCAACGTTCATGATTCACAACTCTTTCTCAATGAGCGCCACGGCCTGGCTAATCCCATCTTCAGCCCGAACTTTTTTGCCAAGCTCGACTGCTTTTTGGCGCATAAGCTGGTTGGAAACGGCCGTATCAATCGCCTCGGCCAGTTTGTGGGTCGTGAGTTTGGGGCGGGGGATGGCTTTTGGCCCCACGTTTAACGCAGCTACCCGGCTGCCCCAAAATGGCTGGTCGGCAAAGTGCGGCACCAGGATGGAGGGCACCCCGGCCCGCAATCCGGCAGCTGTGCTGCCCGCGCCGCCGTGGTGCACCACCGCCGCCATCTGCGGAAAGAGCCAGCTGTGTGGCGCGGCTGGCAGCTGAAAGATTGATTGTCCTAGCCCCATTTCGCTTAATCCGGCCCAGCCAGACAGCAAAATAGCCCGCTGGCCGCTCATCTGCACCGCTTCTAGCACGATTTTGTTTAGCTTTTGCGGATTGCGTCCGGTCATCGAGCCAAAGCCAATGGCTACAGGAGGGCTGCCTGCGCCCAGAAAGTCCAGCAGTTCGCCGGGCGGCGCCCACTGCGCGTTTTCGTCTAAAAACCAGTAGCCGGTAGTGTGAAAGTTAGCTGGCCAATCGGTCGGATGCGGTACGACGTGCCGACTGTAGCCATGCACAATCGTCATTTTTTGCCGGTCTGCCTGGTTTTCCTGGCGGGTTTGGGCGGGCAGCCCCAGCATTTCTGTGCGGACTCGGTTAGCGATGTCGCCGTAGAGGCTCCAGGCGGCCGTTTCCAAAAATAGCTTGCCAAACCAGTAGTTGATCCAGCTAATACTTTTGGGTCGTGGAGCGTTCATGAGAACACGGCCGTCTTTAGTAGAAACCATCGTCGGTTGCAGCGGCGCACTTACGTGAGCAATGCCCAACTTCTGCGTCATGCCCACCGCATACACATCCGACGTAAAGCTGCTGATGATTAAATCGCTGCCCTGGCAAGCGGCCCAGGCATCTTGGGCAATTTGCATGCCGTGTTTGGCCAACAGCTGCCCCATGATGCGCAGCTGCAAAACCGGGTTGTAGCCCTTCTCTACCCAATCGCGCCCGCCTTCGCTGGCCATTAGCGCCTGCATGTCAATGGCTGTGGGCAGGGGGATGAGGCCGTGCTGCTCAATCCATTCGGCAAAATTGGCCCCGGCCAAAATGCGCACTGCGTGTCCGCGTTCATGCAGCGCCTTGCCCAAAGCAATGGCGGGCTGCACGTCGCCGCGTGTGCCGTAAGCGATGAAGGTGATCACACTCATCCGGCAATTTTACGGGCTTGCCGACTATGGGCCAATTTTGCCTGATGGCCAGTAACTTTTACCAACGTGAAATTTGCTCTCTTGACAAGTGTTGAGTAATCAATTATTCTTTGATTGAACGTTTGATCAATAAAAAATTATGCCGAGAACAACTGCCCAAAATGAACAAATCCGGGCCGAAACCCGGGCCAACATTATCGAAAGCGCCATGCGGCTGTTTGCCCAAAAAGGGTACGCCACAACCACCACGCGCAACATCGCCACCGAGGCGGGGCTTTCGGTGGGGCTGATGTATCACTACTTTGACAGCAAAGAAAGTTTGCTCCATGCCGTGTTTGATTTTGTGATGGCGCGGATTGATGAGGTGATTACGGCCGTTCTGCTGACCCATGCTCCTGGCGACCGGCTACCCGACCTACTGCGCGCGATTTTTGATCTGCTGACTGGTGAACAGGAGTTTTGGGGCTCGCTCTACACGCTGCGCACCCAACCGGCGATTACGGCCGTTATTGGCGATGATTTTTTGCAGCGGACGGCATTGTTGCGCGGTTGTTTTAGCGAAGAGCTGGCTCTGGCTGGCAATGAAAACCCGGAGCTAGAAGCGTACTACCTGTACAGCGTGGTTGAAGGCGCTATTCAACAATATTTGCTGGACCCGGCCAACTACCCGATGGCCGAGATTCTTGAAAAGATGATTGCTCAATTTGGAGGTAAACACACATGAATCAGTATGAAGTCTCTGTATCCCGGCGGATTGACGCGCCAGCAACGGCCGTTTACGGGGTTTTCGCCGATTATCGTCAGGCGCATGCGGCCGTTTTGCCCAAACCGTACTTCACCAGCATGACCGTTGAGAAAGGCGGCACTGGCGCGGGCACCGAAATCACCGTTGAGATGGCCGTGATGGGTGTAAAGGCCACCTATCACATGGTCGTTACTGAGCCAGAACCGGGCCGCGTGCTGCAAGAAGAAGACAAGACGGTGGGGTTGGTCACGACCTTTACTATTGATCCGGTAAACGATGGTCAGGCCTCGCAGGTGACGCTGTACACTCGCGCCCGCACGGCTCCCGGCTTGCGCGGCTTCATCGAAAAGCTGATCACGCCGCCGATCACTCGTAAAATTTACAATGAAGAGCTGGATTTATTGGCCGCTTACTTGAAAGCACCGGTTTTGGCAGGTAAGTGAGTTAAAAGTGATAAGTGAAAAGTAAAAAGTGAGCCACTTCCCACTTTTCACTTTTTACTTATCACTTCGCTTTATTCGCTTTTGACTACAAAAACCGCCTGCTCTGTTACCGGTTCAGGTCGCTTCGCTGGGGCAAACAGGGCGGCGATGAGGCAAAAAACGGCCGCTGCGGCCAAAATCCATACCAACGTGCGCAGAAAAACAGGATTGTACTCTTCGACAAAGCTTTTTAGCTCTGCCTTGGTTGTGTCGGAAGGTAGGTAGTAAATATCTACCTTGTCGCCAATTTCGGTTTTGTCATACGTCTGGCCCCCAACCGTAAAACGCGCCCAGCTAAACGTCCCCACGTCAATCGTGCCCAACTCAACTTCGCCCGTTTCCGCGTTAAAGGTGGAGGGTTCGCCGTTGCCCCCGTTAGCCATGTAGGTGACCGAGAAGTTGTACTCTATCGTATCGCTGCTGCTGCGGGTAGTAGACTTATCGACCAATGTGGCCCGTGCTTGCCGCCCTTCGCTGCGAAACTGGCGCACCGTGCTCATCTGAATGGCGATGATGCCCCACAGCATCCCGGCAAAAACCACAGCCACCAGGGCCCACGTTAACCAATCCAAACGCAATAACTTTGGCATTCACTTTCCTGACCCGTCCTAAATATAGTTGACAGATATAATCACCATTTAGGATGGGCAACCTTATGAAAAAAGAAACCGTCAGACGTTACAGCCTGGCCTTCAAACAACAAGTCGTGCGTGAGTACGAAGCCGGGGCCAGCATCTACAGCTTGCTTAACAAGTACGGCATTGGCGCACACACAACGGTGCAACGATGGATTGAGCAATACGGCCGTTCCGGCTACCGTGCCGAACTGGTGGTCATTCAAACAGCTGAAGACCAGCAGGGCATCAAAGCACTCAAACGACGGGTCGCGGAACTGGAATCCGCGCTAGCGCAAAGCACCTTGGACAACCGGATGTTGGCAGCCACGCTCACGGTGGCCAGTGACGCCTTGGGCGTTGACCTTAAAAAAAATTTCGGCAAGAAATCATAGACCATATCCGGCAAGCGGGCCAAGTGCCCACTCAGGCCGCCGTGACCTGGTTTGGCATCAGCCGCCAAGCCTACTTTCAAGCCAAGCAGCGGCAACAGCAGCAGGAAGCTGAAAATCAGCTCATCCTGAACTTGGTCAAAGAAAAACGGCGGCTGCATCCCCAGATGGGCGGGCGCAAGCTGTACCATGAGCTGCGACCCTGCTGGGAAAACCTGGAGATTACTCGTGGTCGGGATGCTTTTTTTGACCTGCTACGCGCCCACAATTTGTTGATTGTGCCCAAGCGTAATCGACGGCGAACCACCTTAGCTGGCTCCTGGCGTTGTCCCAATCGTCTAGTTGGTTTGACGTTGGCGACCACTCATCAGGCGTGGGTTGGTGACATCACCTTCATCACGACGGAAACAGGCTTTGTCTATCTGGCGCTGCTCACAGATGCGTTTTCGCGCTTTATCGTCGGTTATGATATTTCGGCCTCTTTGGCCACGGAAGGTTGCCTGCGGGCCTTGCAGCTGGCCATCAACCAGGCGCATTGTCCGGTGACCGGATTGATTCACCATTCTGACCATGGGGTGCAATACACCTCGTGGTCGTATCGAGACTGTCTCCAAGAGCACCGCTTGCTACCCAGCATGGGTGAGGTGGGCAATTGCTATGACAACGCGTTGGCAGAACGCATGAACGGTATTTTAAAGAACGAATATGGTCTGGATGACCTGTTTGTCAATTTGGCGCACGCGCAGCAAGCGGTGGCTGAAGCAGTTTGGCTGTACAACTATGATCGCCCACATCTGTCGTTGGGCTATGCTAAACCTGCTGAAATTCATTTTGATAACTGATGTGAAGTAGTCACTATTTTGTGTCAACTTATTTTAGGACTTGACATCCCCTTTTTACTTATCACTTTTCACTTGTCAGTGATTGATTTACTCGTCAAACAATTGGGCCAGCTGGCTCAATTCGGCCGTTTTTAACTCGATTTCTTCCGGTGAAGGATTCACCACCTGGTACTCATGCAGCAAAAAGCTGGTGGCCGTGGCCATCACTTCTGGGGCGTTGAATACTTCGGCTGACGCGCCTTCCCGGTCGCGCAGCCAGAGGGTACTGCCTGGATGCTGTTGGGCAAAGGTCAGCAGGGCTGATTGCTGGCGGCTGGTCAATTTTTCACCATTTTTGGCGGCAAAGGCGGTCTCGAAGCTGTCGAACGGCCGTTTCCGCTCGGTCCAATTTTCATGTCGAAAGATGTCTACCCCTAACGGCCGTTCCCGCTTTACTTCCACAATCAATCGTGCTGCTGACACGTGGCTGCCGCGCCGACGTCCGTCGATATAAATTTTCCGCCGGAAGATGATGGGGACGTAGGCACACAAACGGCCGTTATCCAACCGTCCCTCATACCACTGCATCTGTTTGGCTTTGGCCGTCGGCTGCAAATTGAGCGCCTGGGCAATGGCCGCACTGCCTTCGCGCCGCTGCTTGTTGCGGAACAGCACGTACCCGACTGGCGCACCAACGGCCAGGGCTGGCATGCAGCACAAAAAGCCAAACCAGAAAATCACGCTCAAAAAATCATCCATCATGCAACCCCTTAGCCTGGGGATTTATCCCCAGGTTTTGGATTCATCCCCACGTTTTTGTAGGATAACGGCCGTTCGATCAGAGATCGATCCAAAGGCCAGTTGCCAACCCCCATGCCCCAAGCTACACTCACTCGCAATGATGCATAACGGCCGTTACGTACACCTCTTCTTCCTCGATGGCGTGGGACTGGGCGGGGATGACCCCGACATCAACCCATTTGTCACGGCCAACCTGCCGCACCTCACCAGTCTGCTGGGAGCTGGCTGGTACCTCACGCGCGAACCAATCATCACGGAGCGGGCTAGCCTGGTGGCTACGGATGCCAATTTGGGCCTGCCCAACAAGCCACAGAGCGCCACTGGCCAGGCCACCATCCTCACCGGGCGTAACGTGCCGCAGTTGGTGGGCGAGCATTACGGGCCGAAGCCCAATCCAGCGGTGCAGGCTGTCATTGCTCAGGGGACGCTGTTTCAGGAAGTGGTGGATGCCGGCGGGCAGGCGGCGCTGATCACGCCATATCCGCAGGATTATTTTGATGCCGTGGCGCGGGGCAAGCGGTTGCTCTCGGCGGTGCCGCTGGCGGCAACTAATGCCGGATTGTCGTTGATGAATGCGGATGATTTAAGAAACGGCCGTGCCGTGAGTCCTGGCTTTACCGGGCAGGTGTGGCGCGATCATCTAGGGTATGCCGATATTCCGCTGCTCACCCTGGCTGAAGCCGGGCAGCAAATTGCCCACGTGGCCAGCCATTACCAGTTCAGCTTTTTTGAGCATTGGCCCAGCGATCGCACCGGGCATCGCGGTACACTGGCCGAGGCGGTGGCCCATCTGGAGGCCATCGACGAAGTGCTGGGCGGGTTGCTGGATGCCTGGGATGCGCAAAATGGCCTCTTTATCCTGACCAGCGACCACGGCAACATCGAAGAGAAAAATCAGCGGCAGCACACGCGCAACCCGGTACCCACGCTGCTGGTCGGGCCGGGGCACGCCGAATTGGCGGCCCAAATCCACGATTTACAAGACATTGCCCACATTACCCGGACCTTTTTAGGGTTGCCTACGCCAAACTTTGGTTAGAATAGAGCCATATCATCGTTAAAGGATTTTGTATGTCTATCACTTCAGAGCAATTTCGCGAAGCGCTGCGCCACTTTCCGGCGGGCGTGACCATCGTTACGATTAAAGCGCCAAGCCAGCCCCAACCGCATGGCCTCACGGTCTCGGCGTTTGCCTCTATTTCGCCGGAGCCGCCGTTGATCATGGTCGCCATTGATCATCGCGCTTTGGGGTATGAGTTGTTAGAGGAAGAGGGAGCCGTGTTTGCCGTCAACATTTTGGCGCAAGACATGAGTGAGTTGTCTAACCGGTTTGCCTGGATCAAGGATGAGGATCGTTTTGCCGTGGGGAATTGGGGAACGGCCGTTACCGGAGCCCCTGTTCTTCAAGATGCCCTGGCCTGGCTGGATTGCACCATCCACGACCGGTATGAAGCGGGCACCCACACCATTTACATTGGCAAGGTGGTTGCCTCAGAATCCCCCCGTGCCGGAGCGCCGCCGCTCCTCTACTGGAATCGAGGCTATCGTTACCTCAAGTTAGGCGAAGAGGATGCGGATTAGTTTCGTAGAACGGCCGTAACCACACCCCCGTGTTAACCAACTAGCGAAAAAGGGTGAGACCGCCCATTGCCTCACCCTTTTTCTAACTCCTTCCAATACTTCCCACAGAAACCATTCTGTTCGGTAGATGTTTATCCCATAACCAGCACGGTCACATGGGCCGCGATGGTTGTTTCTTCACACGCCCGGAAAACCGATACGCGGTGATGCCCGTCCTGCACGTAGTAGGCATCGCCGACGGCTACCAGAGAGATGGGGGGCAAAGAAGCCAGCTTTTGGCGGGCCTGCCGCACGCTTTCCAGGCGGCTGCAATTGTGGCTGTTGGTCAGGCGGAAATCGGCATCAAAGTCGCGGCTACGGCCGTTGCTGGCGGTGCCCTTGATCTGGTGCAGCGGCACTTGTTGGATGCCCGCATAGCTATGGTCGGCGATGGTCTGGCCTGCGGTGGCCTGGGACAATGTGGGCAGCGGTTGCGATTTAG
Organism: Ardenticatenaceae bacterium; assembly: GCA_020634435.1. GTDB lineage: Bacteria > Chloroflexota > Anaerolineae > Promineifilales > Promineifilaceae > Leptofilum. The sequence continues at coordinate 537,086 of JACKBS010000006.1, forward strand.
ATGCCAGGCGTGAGAGGGTGCTGTTAGCCCAACTTTGCAATTTTTGTGTGGTGTTTGTTGTTCCTAAAAACATGATTCACTCCTTGGCGTTACCGTTCCATCCCGTCTACAAGCTATCTGTCAGGCAGCATACGGCCGTGGCGTGACGCCAGCGTGACACAGCGATCTGGAGCGTGACACAATGCCCACCATCGGCTAAAATGCAGCCGCTCCCCGGCAGCAACTGCTTTTGTTTGAAGGACGGAAAAGATCATGCACCTGGCGCTCCACTTCTTGGGTGGTTTTCACGCCACCATTGACCAAGCACCCATCCCGACATCACGAGCCAAACGTATTGAGGCTCTGCTCATTTTCCTGGCCGTAGAAGCCAGCCGCAGCCACCGGCGCGAACTGCTCACCGGCCTGCTTTTCCCCGATGCCCCGGAAGAATCCGCCCGCACCAACCTGCGCCAAACGCTGACGCGGCTGCGTCGGGCCATTCAGGATGACGCCGCTGAACCGTCCTTTTTGTTAGTCACCCGCGAAGCGACTCAGTTCAACAGTGCCAGCGACCATACGCTGGATGTGATGCATCTTCAGGAAGCGCTGGCGGGTTGTGCCCAGCACCGGGGCCAGCGCAGCGGCAGCTGTGGCGAGTGCATGAGCCTGGCGGCAACGGCCGTTTCTCTCTACAAAGGTCCGTTTCTTGATGGGTTTTTCCTGGAAGACAGCGCTGCTTTTGAGGAATGGGTAGCAAGCACCCGGCAGCTGATCCAGCAGCAGGCGCTGACGGCACTGGCGGAGCTGGCCCTGTTTCACGAGCGGCGCGGCGAATACGAGTTGGCGGCTGACTTCGCTCGCCAGCAGCTGGCCATCGAACCGTGGCTGGAGGAAGCGCAGCAGCAGCTCATGCGTGCCCTGACCAACTTGGGCCAACGCAACGAGGCGCTGGCGACCTACGAGGCGTTTTGCCAGACGCTGGAAGATGAACTGGGCGTGGAGCCTTTGCCAGAAACGGCCGCTTTGGCTGACCAAATTCGAGACGCGGGGGCGGAACGGCCGTACCAACTGCCGCCGCGTGAGCAAAACCTGGTGGGGCGCAGTGACGAACTGGCCCGATTATCCAGCCAGTTGGCCATGCCCACCCAGCGACTGCACACGATTGTTGGTCCGGGCGGCGTGGGCAAAACGCGCCTGGCGCTGGAGGCGGCTTGGTTGGTCGCCACAACACATCTCGGTCCATTTAACCAGGGCGTCTTTTTTGTACCCCTGGCCAGTGTGGCTGCGGTGGAATCGGTGGCTGTTGAAACCGCGGGTTTTAATCCCTTGGTAACGGCCGTTGCCGAAACTCTGGGCTACACCTTTGCCGGTTCGGCCGAACCGCAGGCGCAGTTGCTGGATTATCTGCAAGACAAACATCTGCTGCTGGTGCTCGACAACCTGGAACACCTCATGACCCCTGGTCGGGCGCTGATTTTGGCCCTGCTGCAAAAAGCGCCGCATCTCAACATCCTGGTCACGTCGCGCGAGCGGCTTAACCTGGCAGAGGAACAGGTGCTGGCGTTGGGCGGCTTACCCACGGCGGTGGATGGCACCGCGCTCAGCCCGGCGATGACCCTTTTTGTGCAGCGGGCGCAGCAGGTAGAACCCCGCTTTGCCCTGGCTACAGATGGCGATTGGTCAGAAACGGCTGTGGCTAACATTTGCCAGCTGTTAGACGGACTGCCCCTGGCGATTGAGCTGGCGGCGGCCTGGGTGCGGCTGCTCTCCTGCCCGGAAATTTTGGCGGAGCTGCGCCAAAATATCGACGGCCTCAGCGCCACGGCGGTGAATTTACCGCAGCGCCAACGCAGCCTCCGCGCCGTGTTCGATTATTCCTGGCAGCTGCTCACTCACGATGAGCAACAAACGTTGGCGCAATTAGCGATCTTCCCGGCTGGCTTCGACCGCCAGGCGGCGGCCCAGGTGGCGGAAGCCCGTCTGCCGCAGCTTTCTGCTCTGCTGGATAAATCCTTTTTGCGGCGGCAAATGGGGGAAAGTGGCGATACAGTAGTTCGCGGCGATACAGTAGTTCGCGGCGATACGGCCGTTCGGGCCACTTCTCGCTACGAAATGCTGACCGTGGTGCGCCAGTTTGCCCTGGAACATTTAGAAGACGGGACGGCGCTGCGTGAGCGATACGGCCGTTACTTTCTGGCCCTGGTTGCGACTCAAGAAAATGCGTTGCAAGGTCAAGATCAGCGTTCTGCCCTGGCGCTGCTGAACCAGGAGATTGAAAACATCCGTCTGGCCTGGCGGTCTGCCATCGCCCAAGCCGATAGCGAATCGATCAATCAGGCAACAGCGGCCTTGTCGCTTTATTTGTACATGCGCAGCTGGTTCCGTGAAGGGCTGGAGCTGTTTGGCCAGGCCGCCGACCGGCTCGCAGGGCAGGCATCGGCCCAACTGGAGGCCAAATTGCGGGCGCGGCAAGGTTGGTTTGCTTTTCTTTCTGGCCAGCCACAGCAGGCGCGGGAATGGCTCACTGGCAGCCTGGCCATTTTGCGGCGCGCTGGCGAGCCTGAAGCGCTGACCTACACGCTGAACTTCCTGGCAGTGGTGCGCAGCTCGCTAGATGATTTTGCCCAGGCCGAATCATTGTGCGCCGAGGCGCTGGGCATCGCCAAAGAGACCCATCAGCTGTACAGTCAGGCTATCAGCCACAACATTTTGAGCCAACTTGCTTACCAGCAAGGTGCCTATGCTCAGGCGCAGACCGCTTCGCAAACCAGCCTGAAGCTGGAGCAGGAATTGGGCAACCGGTGGAGCATGGGTTTTTCGTTGGTGAATTTGGGTCGGGTGGCGTATGCGCTGGGCGATTATGCCACGGCCCAGGCCCGCTACGAGGAAAGCTTGGCCATTCGCCAGGAAATGCAGGATGCGCGGGGTCAGGGTTTATGTCAACTTCATTTGGGGGATACGGCCGTTGCCAGCCAAAATTATGCGGAAGCGGCCGTACGATTTCAGCGCAGTCTGGCCATCTTTAGCCAGATTGGCGACCTGCCCACGGTGGAAAAGCTGCGTCAGCGGTTGGATTCACTGCCCTAAAAATCCACAGATTACACAGATTATTTCTTTTTCTCTGCGTGCTCCGCGTCCTTTGCGGTTAAATCTCCCACCGCTTGCGTTCGTTTTCATACTGTTCGGGGCTGTCGAGGTCGCGCAAGATATCGTCGGTGGGGACTGGTACCAGGTGTAGCTGATCGGCGTGGCGGTGCAGGAGGGTGCGCGGCGCATCGCCGGGAGAGAGAGCTAGCAGCTCGGCAAAATGGCGGCGACCAATCAGCACCGGATTGCCACGTTGCCCGGCAAAAATGGGGGCAATCAGGTGGCCATCTCTTTGCCAGTACGCTTCTAGCAGCAAATTCATCGTCTCTGGCTGGACCATTGGCTGGTCGGCCAGCAGTACCAAAACGGCCGTTACCGATTCATCCAGCGCGCGTACGGCCGTTTGCAGCGACGAGAGCATTTCTCCCGCAGCATAGCCTTGATTATGTAAAGTTTTAGCACCGGCATTTTGCGCGATTTTTGCCACGGCTTCAGCTTCGTGTCCGGTGACGACGAGATATTGGTATACGGCCGTTTGCTGCACATTGCGCAGCGTTTGCCCCAGCACGGTGGTGTCGCCCCAGGGCAACAACTGCTTGGTTGTCAGCCCCATTCGTTTGCCCTCGCCCGCGGCCAGGATAACGGCGGTGACGCGCCGATGCACCTCGCGCACGGGCTGATCCGTTCTTGTCGCCCCAATCACTACTTGCTCAATGCGCGGCGTTTTCAGGAGCTGTTGGGCAATCTGGCGGGCCGCGGTAAGCTGAACGGCCGTTTCGACCTTGTTGATAAACGGCACCACCCGCGCCCCGTCGGGCACACCCTTTAAGCCCCCCTGTGGATGGGCAATCAAACGCGCCACTTCGTTCACCGACAACCGTTCACCGATCGCCGAATCCAGCAGTTCAGCCGCAATCTCTGGCCGATGGGTGATTTCGGTGAAACGGCCGTCCAGCGCATCAATCCCTACCACTGGCACCACCAACGTGCTGGCGGGTGGAATCACTGGCTCATGTGGGGCGGGCGCTTTAATGGGCCGCATTCGCGAGCCATCGGCTTCAACGAGCACAAAATCAACGTCTGGTCGGGCTAGCCATGCTCCTGGCAATTCTGGCGGCACCCCCACCGCCTTGTCGCCTGCGACTTCACCCACGACCAGACAGATGCCAAATTGATCCAGCGCTGCACCAATTTTTTTCTCTGCGTTCTTGGCGTCCTCTGCGGTAAAAAAAATCACGGCCTCTGACCGACTCATCTGCGCGGCAAAGATGCGCGTGGTGGTAGTGAGGATGCGCCTACCGGGCAAGGCCGCACCCAAAGCAAACAGCAGGCTGGTCTTGCCGCCGCCGCCGACAAAAGCAATCAGCTCGTTCTGGGGCTGTAAGTTAAACGCGGTGGGCAGAGTGAAGCGGCTCATGACTGTCGGTTCAGGTGGGTGAGGATGGCTTCCAGCACGCCGCCGCCAATGGCCAGCGCTTTTTCGGAGATCGTGAAGCAGGCGTCTACATCGGCCCGGGCATCGAGATCGCCAATTTTGAGACCTGCGGAAACGGCCGTACCCGGCGCAATCAGCCCACGCAGCACACCAGCAAACGGGGCGGTAATTAGCTCACCCGCCACATCGCCAATGAGATCACCCGCCTGAACCAAATCTCCAATATCCAATTTCCAATCTACCGTGCCTGTTGCCGGGGCGCGCAGCACACGCTCCGCACCTTTGCCGCCAATAATGCCCGGTGTGCCGGTGTTGGGAATGGCCGCACCTTCCCAGATGACCCGCCCCAAGGTATGTCCGCGCATCGTCTCGATGACGGCGTGGCAATCGACGCCAGCCGTAAAGCCCGGCCCCAGCGCAATCACCAACTCAGCCTGGTCGGGACGGGTGTCGATGTTGCGCTTGGCCATGCGGGCGTCGATGAGGATCGGTATTCGGTGGTCGGTGGTCGGTGAACCGTAATCAGTCAACCGTTCACCGATTACGGATAACCGATTACCGATTACCGGCAGCTCCGGAGCGACAAGGACGGGAATTCCGCCAGCGTAGGCCAGGGTCAACGCTTCATCGACTGTTTCCACCCGTTGGGCTTGGAGAGACTCGATTTGAACCTGACCTTCGCGAACGGCCGTTGCCAGGGCCACTTTCCGCCGCACGACCAGCGGCTGCGGTAGTTCCAGCACGATGAGGGGGAAGCCTGCCTGGTGCAAACGGTAAGCCACGCCGGTAGCCAGATCACCACCGCCGCGCAGAATTACGAGGTGTTGTGAGAATAACATAGGCTGATCTTACCCCAGGTGCGCTGGCGGGCAAACGGCTGGCAGCAGCTTGTTAGATCGCCTGTCAGATTTGGTGTTATTTTGACTTTAAGGTTGGGAGTTCTGTATAATGCCCAGCAGTTGCGATTTTTATCGGTATAAATTCTTGTTGTAGTGGCGAAATTATATAGGATTTTATGAGACGCCTGTGGTGGCAACGGCCGTTTTTGATTGTGCTGTTTGTTACCCGGATGTCAACGGCCGTTGGGAATATTGCCAGTTAAATTGGTAGTACAACGGATGGCTCTCTCTTTGGGGAAAACGATTTCAAATGGCTCAACGCATGACGTTCACCACATTTGGCCGGTACGAAATCAAAAATATGCTGGGTCAGGGAGGAATGGCTGAAGTTTATACAGCCTACGACCCGGTAATGGAACGCTTGGTCGCACTTAAAATCATCCGTAAAAAGTTTTCAGAGGATCCGCGCTTTAAGGAACGGTTTTGGCGTGAAGCGAAAACGATTGCCCGGTTGGAGCATCGGGCCATTGTGCCAGTCCATGATTTTGGCGAAGACGAGGTAACCGGGCAGTTGTACCTGGTGATGCGTCTGATGCCGGATGTGCTGCATGAGTGGCTGAAGCGCAATAAGCTAATTCCATTGGAGGATGTTAGCCTGATCTTGAATCGTCTGGCTACGGCTTTAACGTATGCACATAGTCAAGGCACGATACATCGCGATATCAAGCCTGCGAATATTTTGCTGGACGAAGAAGGGACTGTTTTCCTGGCTGATTTTGGTCTAGCTGCGCCGCTAGACAGCATTGAATTAGGACAGGTTCCCTCGGCCTATGGTGGATCGCCATTTTATATGGCCCCAGAACAGTGGAAAGAAGAAAAGGTTGGGGTACCAACGGATATTTATCAGCTTGGGGTCACGTTGTTTGAGATGTTAACTGGGGAACGGCCGTTTCCCGCTGCCGATATGCAGGTTCTTTTAGAGAGCCATGTACATCGACCGCTCCCGGAGGCGTCTGATATTAACCCCCGGTTACCCCGCAAAATCCAGCCAATTCTGGCAAAAGCGATGGCCAAAAATCCGTTGGATCGTTACGCTACGCCGCTGGATTTGGCTGAAGCCGTTGCCAGGCTGCTGCGCCCAGAAAAGATCAAAAATCGCTATGAAATTAAGGAAGAGCTCCAGCATGGCAGTCTAGCGGTGGTGTATCTGGCGCGCGATTTGTTTGAAGATCGCGATGTGGCCTTAAAAATTATGAAACACCGGCTGATCTGCAATCTGGCATACCGGCGTCATTTTCAGCAAGAAAAGCAGGTGATTACCAGCATTCAGCATACGGCCGTTGTCCCTGTTTACGATGTGGATTTACACAATGGACAGCCCTATCTGGCGATGCGGTTTATGGAGGGTGCCTCGCTTCGCGAGCGGTTGCGCAAGGAGCGGATGATTTCGGTTGATGCTGTTTGCCAATTGGGAGAGCGTCTGGCCCAAGCGCTGGATGCCATGCACCGGAGCGATTACATTCATGGCAACGTGAACCCGGGCAACGTGCTGTTGGATACGGTGGGCAACGGGTATCTGGCAGATTTTCATGTGAACCGGTTGGCTGAGCTAACTGAGGTAGTGGTAGACCAGGCAGAGCCATTAGGCCATTTGCCGTACCTGGCGCCAGAGCAATGGCAAGGTGAACCAGCCTCGCCACAAACGGACATTTACCAGTTTAGTGTCATGATGTTTGAATTGCTCACGCGGCACCGACCATTCCCAGAAACGGCCGTTGCTGAATTGCAAGCTAGCATAGAAAACCAGCCGGCTCCACCTATTACTTCTATCAACTCGGCGTTACCGCCAACGTTTGATGCCATTTTTGCCACGGCTCTGGCTAAGCTGCCTGAAGATCGCTTTGCGAAGGCCAGTGAATTGGTCTCTCGCTTGAATCAGGCGCGTGAAAGTCATGCGTTTGAAACGCTGCGCCAGCACGGGGATGATAGTTACAAGGAGAAGCAGTGGCGCGAAGCGATTGCCTCTTACACGCAGGCGCTGGAAATACGGCCGTATGATTCGGCCGTACGGGCTTCTTTAGAGCGGGCGGGGCGGCGTAAAACGGAATCAGGCATATTTCACCGCAGCCGGGTGGCTATTGATGAGGAACGATGGGAGGATGCCACCCATTTTTTGCTGCAAGTGCCACCCTCGTCTGAGCGGGAAGATTTGCTGGAGTATGTTGAGCAAAAGAAGCAGGTTGAGCAGCTTTATGCTGAAGGTCAAGCGGCGCTGGCACAGGAAAAGTGGGTGGTGGCACAACAGTTGCTAGAAGAGACTGATCGGCTAGAGCCTAACTACAAAGATGTGCATCGGTTGTTGGGCCAGCTGGCGGAAAAAGTAGATGTAGTGCTGCGGCAGGTGCGACAGGCTATCGAGCAGGCGCATTGGTCTGAAGCGATCGCTTTGTTGCAAACGGTGGAGGGCCACGAAACGGCCGTTGCGCTCCGTCAGGAAATCGCTTCTTTACAGAAAAAACAGCGGCAGCTATGGTGGCTGGCCTGGTCACGCGGAAAATCAACTGCCCTGGCTACATTCCTCCTGATCGCGAGTATTGCGACTGTATTTCTTTTGCTTTCTCCAGAAGTGAGAGGCACGGGATTGTCAGAGGTAGAAAAATTAGATTGCTTGGAAACGGCCGTGCCACCCTTGCAGCTGGTTTCTGGCGATGAAGTGAATGAGACTGTTAAGCCCGATGCTTATAAAGCTGTCCGCGGTGGTCCACAAGCGCTCAATTTGTCATTGAATTGGACAGAGGACGCCATACGATCAGAATGTCAGGAGTTTGTCGCATCTGATCCCGGTATTCAGATTACCTGGTCGGCTGAATCTGGAGGGTTTTTGGTGGATGGTCAGTGGACGGCCGTGTATCAAAAGTTAGATTCGTCGGTTAGCGAGGATACCATTGTTGTTCGCTTGTGGTATGGCGATCAGCAGTTTCTCTACGAGTATCACTTAAGCTTTACGCCATAGCGGAAAAACCTCATAGGGAATATAAACATGAACCAAAAGAAGCTTGCAGTTTGGATGACCGTGATTCTCCTGATCACTGCCTGTGCTCGTGGTGTTGCGCCAGATGTTGTTTCGCGCAGTCAAATCTCGCCCAACTTTAGCTGCCCTGAATCCGTGACTATACAAGGAAATACAAGCCTCAGCCCTGGCGAAACGGTTTCGCTGGCTGTGAGGCCCACAAGCTTTGGCTGGCACTATCAATGGACAGCACCCGACATGAGCCTGTTGAGTGCGCCGCAAAATAGCATTACGGAATTTACCGCGCCTAAATCAGCGCAAGTAATTGTGTTATCTGTGGTGGTTACGCCAGATCAAGGATGCGCCGCTGTTACGGACTCGATACAAATTACAGTGAGCAGCCCGCCCACCTTCACGCCAATGGCAACGGATACGGCCCAGCCTACGAATACGCCCACTTTAACGGCTGCTCCCACGGACGCCCCAACGGTTGAATTACCCGCCACCAACACCGTGGCTCCGACGGTTGCCTTGACCAATACACCGTTTTACACACCAATGCCCTCACAAACACCCTCACCAACGGTTCCCTCCTTTGGCATTTTGCTCAAGGAACCCAAGGATGAGACCTGTGTTGGTTCCGAGAATGCTGTCTTTGAATGGTTGGCCACACGGCCGTTGAACAGTATTGAGGGCGTCAATGGCGAATATTTTGCTCTAAACATCTGGGCTGAAGGCTCACCTGGCTATAGTGTAAGCTGGATCAAAAATCCTAGATATGAGATTGAGAACATTTCTGATCCTATAGCCGTTTACACACAGCTAGTGAACTGTAGCGGAGAAAAAGGTTGTTATTGGAACGTTGATTTAATCGTTTCAAAAGTGGAGAGAGGCAGCGGGCATCTCCCTGAAAGTTTTACTACACTTTATTCCAGCCCGGCACGTTGGTTTTGTACAGAGGTAGCACCTCGACCTATTCCACCAACTAACACACCAGAACCTGTTGCTACTCCTTGTAATCTTCCTCCCCCTCAAGAGTGTGGTGGGTGACGTGAGAAGAGGGTTAGATCCAAGCAAAGGGACATTGGATTTAATGGAAATCTTCATGAAAAAGTTGTTTTCCATAGTAACTCCAATAATAGTGCCAATCATATTTCTAGTGACTTTAACAAAAACGTTATTGGTTGTATTAGCATTGCCACGGCAAAGCGCGGTGGGTGCGCCTACACTGATTTGGGAGCCTACGTCGCCTTTGAAACAACCTGTAAATTACTCTTCGGCTCAAGTGGTAAAAATTGGAGCTAAAGAGTTTATATATGTGATCGGTGGCAAAACCCCTCTAGATTCAACAAATGATGTCTTGATTGCTGAAGTTTTAAATAATGGGACCCTCTCTGAGTGGCAACCGACTGCATCGTTGCCACTCTCTGAAGACTCTGGAATTGAATCACTCAAAACAGCTTCAATAGGGGAACAATTATATGTAATTGGAGGGTTGGTAAACGGTAAAGATACAAATAGTGTTTATTGTGCAAATCCGTTAACTGATGGAAACATATCGTCTTGGGTAACTCTAACTAACAACACGTTAACGCCAAGGATCAATCATGCTGCGGTCACTGTGGGTAACAAAATATATGTGATTGGGGGATGGGTTTCAGGTGCAGCAACGAATACTGTTTATTCTGCTTATGTTGAACCTAAATGTGGGTCTATTACATGGGAAGAAGAAAACCCAATGTTAGAATCATTGGCCAACATGTCAGCAGTTTTTGTCCCTTTAAGCGAACAAAAGGGAATAATCTATGTGTTTGGCGGGTGGAGCACCTCTCCTAGTGATTCTACCTATTACGCTTATGTGGACTTGCTCTCAGATGGATCTCAAAAATTGGGAGAATGGCACCAAAGTGCTTTTTCTTTGACTCAGCCACTTTACTTCCATTCTGTAGTTTTAATACAAAACGCTCTTTTTGTTTTTGGTGGATACGTTGAGACTAGTTCCGGAGATTACACTGCTACAAGAAAAATTTATCGGATATTGCTCGATGATAACGGAAGTTTGTTTTCATCCAATGAACTAACATCATTACAGTTTGATGTATTTGGTCACACATCTGTCGTTGCGGGTAATCAACAGGCTTATATTATTGGTGGAGAAAGATCTAACTTTAGCGATGACTTAGTGCATGATCAAAGACCTGTTTTTTATACACCGTTTGCCTGGCTAACTAAGTTCAACTTGCCATCTGGAAAAGTTTCTGCAGGTGATCAAATTACATATACCCTTTACTATACGAGCAATGGTTTACGGCCGTTAACCAATCTGATCATCACCGATGAAATACCCGCCAATACAATCCTGATTCGCCCGGAATATTCTCCAAGTACCAGCATTCTTACATGGACAGTACCTTCGCTTGGTCTGAACGAATCTGGAAGTGTTTCCTTTACTGTGCAAGTTAGGCCACCATTAACGGCCGTTCCTCCCAGTCTTTCCACCTCAACTTCGACTCCAACGATTCCTAGCATAGATTCTGGCTTGACTTGCTCGACTGGTTGGTCGGGCGGTGGCGGGACACCAAGACCTACTTGTACACCAACTGCTACACCAATTCCTGTGGAAACAACGCCAGCTCCCACCGCAACGCCAAGGCCGTCAACAACCAGAATTTTTGGTTTGACGCCCATACCAGTTATTAATCAGGCCTGGATGTGTGAGGCTAACTGGTGTATCCAAAGCAATCCAGTGTTTAATGCGCCTTACCATTTTTATCTCCCCCTAGTTGTCCGATAAAAAAGGAGGTGCTTTCGCACCCCCTTTCATCATCATTTTGTCTAACTACCGATTCGCGTAGGTGTTCATGTTGGCGTTGCGACTGTGATCCTGCGTTTGGGCAGGGTCGCGCATGCCGCTGGTGTGACACCAGCCGGTCTTGTGCCCCAAGTTGTTGGCTCCGCTCAATTGGCCAGCCCATTTTTCAATCACACCGTCATCTGGGTCACTCAAGAAGAGGTCCGTGGCGATGTTGCAATAGTCGTAGCGGTACCAGACGTCCTTGAAGGAGGTGGTGTGGTAGTAAACCCGGCTGCGTGCCCAGCTGGGAATGCCAGACAGCCACAGCGCGGCACCGTCATAACTGAGGTCCCAATTGGTGCCGCAGCCTGCGCCAAAGAGCTGGCCCAGCAGAGCAAGATTACCGGCAAGCGCCGTTCCTTGGTATGGCGTGCCTACCGATTGGATCAGGCGGCTGCCGGAGGAATAATCCAGGCCGCTCCAGTAGTAGGTGTATAGGTGTAGGGAGGCAGCGCCGCCCTGACTGTGGGCGACAATACCAAACGAGGGGAACTGGCTGCCATAATTGAGAATCAAGTTGGCAAATTGGTCGTGGGTGCGGTTTTGGTTGTAATCCTGGAAGGTGACATCGTTGGTGAAGTCGCCAGTGGGCCAGACGCCGCCTGAGCAGTAGCCATGCACCAACATGAGCACCCCCCCAGGCGCGTTGGGTGCTGGTGCATTAGCGGCAACGGCCGTTGGCCGCTCACCCATCAACATTTCTTCCGTAACCTCGGTAACGGCCGTTTCCGCCACCCCTCTGCTCACCGTTTCTGGAATGTTTACCGTCACGCTGTCTAGCGAGGCGAGCGGAATGTGCGTCTGCACATCCTGCACGCGAACGTTGCGTAGTTCAAATGGCGCTGTCGCATTGGCCAATGAAATCCAACGGCCGTCTACATTTACCGGTACCCCATCAGCCGTCGGGGCAACCAGGCCGCCTACCCAGGTGACTGGAATCATTTGCCCGTTGGCGTCGGTACCCCACAGTTCGGCGTAGAGCTGCACTTGAGCTAAATCGGCCGTAGTCGTGGCGCTCAGGTTCATGTTTAAGCGATTAAGGCCATCGGCCGAGGCGGTGACTGCCCCGCCATTGAGGGCAATTGTCTGGTCAACGACCGGGAAAATATGCTCTGTCGTGCGCAATACCGGAGCGCCCTCTGGCGTCTGGCCACGCATCGTTACCTGGGCGGTGTACTGCCCGGCCACACGCGGGGTCACCAGGGCACCAAAAACGCCATCGTTGGCGGCGCCATCATTGTGACGGCCGTCGTCAAACATGATCAGGCGTTGTTCCCGGCCATCGGGGGCAATAAGCCGCATCTGGGCCCGACGAATGATGTTGGTCGCTGCCGCCGGGGCAGTTGCGCCACTGTCTTGGGTGGCGTCGTAGGCGTAGGCCAGCAACCCAACCTGGCTGCCCGTCCACAAGTTGTAACTGCTGAGGTGGGCGTAAATCTGGTATGGGCTGTCATTGGAGAGCAGAAGGTAGCCGCTGGGGCCGTCGGTGGTGCTGGGGGTTACGGCCGTACGCACCGTTACCTGCCAATCACCCTGCGCCGGACGGGCGAAGGTGTAAATGTCGCCGGAGAATGATTGTTGCTCCAGGCCAATTTGCCCGGCGCGCTGCACCACGCCTGCCTGGTCGATGCCCTGACCGAGGCGCATCGACTGGCCTACCGGGGACATGACCGTCAGTTCCCAATTGGCCGCATCGGGGCTGAGCACCATAAACGACATCTCGCTGCTGCTGTCTACCAGCAGGGAATCTTGCCATTGCCAGCTGCCATCGGCGGCTTTGCTGAAGGTGACGGGAATCATGGCGGTGCGGGAGCGGACCCCCATTTCGGCCGGGTTGGGCAGTTGGGAACGGCCGTCTAACACGTCACTCCCTGGTCCAGCCACTTGCTTGGTAAACACCTGAGCCGGTTCGTCCGCCGCGGAGGGTGCGGCCAACCCGCCTGTCGCCAGGAACAGGGCGGCTAGCAAAGCCATCAAGATTGCCAATCGTCGCTTTTGCATGTTCAGTTTTACTCCTTCTGTGGGGTTGGTGTAAACCGCACCAAATGCATATTTTCTCCTACCTGGCGAGGTTTACTTGATACAAAATAAAACACCAACAATTTAAAAAGTTTTCAAATTGTTGGTGTTTTGAGGATGAACCGGGAAAAGCGTAGCAGATTTTGTCTAGCGATGTATGCCAACTTCCTGCAATTTAGCTACAACGCGGTCGGGGGTGAGGGGGATTTCATCGAACCAGACGCCGGTGGCATCGTGAACGGCCGCGACAATGGCGGGGGCCAGCGGTAAAAAGGGCATCTCGGCCATGCCGCGCGCCCCCCACGGGCCAATTGGGTCCGGCACTTCCATGATGACCGACTGCACAATCTCCGGCACATCTTTGATGCCGGGGATCAGATACTGGCTGAGGAACGGGTTGAGGATACGGCCGTCTTTCACCTGCAAATTTTCCATAATCGCATAGCCATGAGCCTGCACCACCGCCCCTTCAATCTGACCTTCGATGAGCATCGGATTGATTGCCTTGCCCACATCATTGGCGCAAACTACTTTGTCCACGCGAATGTGGCCGGTTTCGATGTCCACCGTCACTTCCACCGCTTCGGCCACGTAGCCGTAGGTGAAGTTGGGCATGCAGGCACCAGTTTCCGTGTCGTACGGCTGGGTGGCGGGGGGCACGTAGCGATAATGGGCAATCGCCGGGCGTTCTTCGTTGGTCCAGGCGGTGAGAGCGGCCTCGGCTGCGCCGCGAATGGAGTTGCCCGCCATCCACGTCATGCGGGAGGCAGACGTGGAGCCAGAGTTGCCGCTGCTGGCCGTGTCGGACATATCTAGCTCAACTAGGTCGATATCCACGCCAACGGCCGCTGCCGCCATTTGACGGAAGGCCGTATGCGCTCCCTGGCCCACATCAGCCCCGGCGTGGCGCAGCACCACGCGCTCGATTTGCGTTTTGCCGTGCAGTTCAATGATGGCCTCGCACTTTTCCGGCGCACCAAAGGAGAAACCCACGTTCTTAAACGAGCAAGCAATACCGCGCCCTCGGCGCAGCGCATTTGGATTGCCGGGCAGTGATTGAACGCTGTTAAACGAAGACTGTTCACCGTTCACCGCTAACCGTTCACCGTTCACCGGCCATTTCGCTTCGGCGGCACACCGTTCCACCACCTCAGCCATGCTGATGCCAGGTGGGGGCGGGGTTTGCACCGTCAGCAAGCTGCCTTCGCGCAGCACGTTTTTTAGGCGAATCTCGACTGGGCTGAGGCCCAGCGCTTCGGCCAGTTTGTTCATCTGTGTTTCGGCGGCAAAAGCGCCTTGGGGTCCGCCAAACCCGCGGAAGGCACCGCCGGGCACGTTGTTGGTGGTGATGGCGTAGCTGTCGATATAGGCGTGGGGGATTTCGTACGGGCCGGTGACCATGAGGTGGAAGTTGCCCAGCACTTTGGGGCTGGTATAGGTGTAGGCTCCGCTGTCCATGTGGACCGTGGCGGAAACGGCCGTAATCTTCCCCTCTTTTGTTGCCCCCCACTTCGTATAAACCGTGGCCTGGTGCCGCTTGTGGTGGCCCAAAATACTCTCTTCGCGCGTCCAGATGATGCGCACCGGACGGTCAATGCCGCGCTCATGCAGGCACTGGGCGGCCAGGCCCAGCACAATTTGCAAGGACATATCTTCCTTGCCGCCAAACGCACCGCCGATGGCCGGGTAAATGATGCGGACTTCTTCTTCTGGCAAATCGAGCGAATGGGCCACCTGCTCGCGGTCTTCGTGGGCCCACTGTCCGCCAATTTCTACCGTCACGCGTCCTTTGTCGTCGATGTAGCCCACGCCCGCTTCGGGCTGCAAATAGGCGTGTTCCTGGAACGGCAAATGGTACGTGCCTTCGATGATGACATCGGCCTCAGCCCAGCCGGTTTCCATGTCGCCTTTGCGAATCTGGAATTTCTTGAGCATGTTGCTGCCGTGCCAGGGCTGGATGATCACTTCGTCCTTCAGTGCCTCTTCCATGGTGCCGACGATGGGCAGCAATTCCCAGGTAATTTTGATGAGGCTGCGGGCTTTGGCAGCGGCCGTTTCCGTCTCGGCAATGATGATGGCCACATGATCCCCTTCCCAGCGGCTAACGTCGGCATGGGGATTGCTGCTGTTCAGGCCCACCAGCACCGGCTGGTCAGGCACGCCGAGGCCGTAGCCGTTCACCGGCACGTCCTTGGCGGTGAGGATCGCCACCACACCGGGCACCGCTTCAGCGGCGGAGGTGTCTATCGACAGCATACGGGCATGGGGCTGGTTGCTAAACATGACCTTGCCATGCAGCAAATTTTCTGGCGTGATGTCACCGGGGTACAGTGTTTCACCCGTGACTTTGCCGGGGGAGTCTACGCGATAAACAGATTCGGACTTGAGCATACTTTTTCTCGATTTGTGGGTAGTGTTATTTTCCCGGAAACTTTCTTACGCGTATCCAAACTTGTGGCTTGTTTCCGGGAAAAATCTAACAGTCTTAGCCAAAACGATCGTCAAATGGATCTTTGTTGCGTGATTTTAGTGTGGGATCACCGGTGCGGCGGCGGCCTTCCGGGCTGGCGATGATGTAGCCGAAGGAAAATACAACCTGCATCACAATGACCATGCCCAGCGTCATAATCAGCTTAAGGCCCCAAAGGGGCACTGCCCTGGGGATGTACAGCTGGTTGTAAAACAAGCCAGTTGATACCAGACCCTGGTCAAACAGGTAGCCGGCAAAAAAGTAAGCCAGGGTGCCAGTGACGAGCAGCCAGACGACCTGAACAAGGGTTTTGCCGGTTAGACCTTTCCGCTTTGCTATTTCTTCTGCATGTTTCTTTTCTAGACGCATTTGAGAACCTCCAGGAGTTACGGATTTTCTTTAGCGGCTTTTTCGACGGCTTCAATGATTTTATAGTAGCCGGTGCAGCGGCAGAGATTGCCGCTAAAGGCCTGCAAAATCTGTTCACGATTGGGCGACGGCCGTTCCTCCAACAGTTTGGTGCCTGCCACCAGAAAACCTGGAATGCAAAAGCCACACTGTACCGCACCCGTCTCCACAAACGCTTGTTGCAGTGCTGGTAAGTGTGCCTCAGCTGCGCCGTTTGCCAATCCCTCAATGGTCACAATGGTCGCTCCGTGGGCGCGGGGTGCGGGCACCAGGCAAGACATCACTGCCATGCCATCCATGATAACCGTGCAGGCGCCGCATTCGCCTTCGCCGCAGCCTTCCTTGCTGCCGGTCAACAGACCTTCTTCGCGCAGCCAGCGCAGCAGCGTTTTGTGGTTGCCCCCCGTGGCGGTGATTGGCTGGCCATTGACGGTGGCAGTAATGGGCGAATCTGGATTGTGGGTGTGGGTAAATTGAGCGCCGGTGGGGAAACGGCCGTTCGTCTCGCCCCACAGCATAATCGGGTCTTGCGGCCATTGGCTGCGCTCGGTGCTATCGCGCAGGGCCGTGAGACCACGCCGGGCAAGCACGCGCACCATCTCCTGGCGATATTCGGCCGTGCTGCGCACATCGTCAATGGGTATAGCGGCTGCCGCAGCCAAATTGGCAGCGTGAGCAATGACCTCATCGCTTAAATTTTTGCCTACCAGATAGGCTTCAGCTCCTGGAGAGTGAATGATGGTTGGGGCCACACTGCCCTGGGTGATGACCGCGCTCTTAACCGTGCCCTCGTCGCTAAAATCCAAAATAAAGGCGAGATGGACCACGGAAATGGCCTGGGCGCGGCGCAGGCCTAGCTTAACAAAAATGCCGCGCGCCGATTTGGGAATCGGGGCGAAGGCGATGTCGGTCACCATCTCGTCTGGTTCCAGCACCGATTTGCGCACGCCGGTATGAAAATCGGCCAGGGCAACAACCCGCTCGCCGCGTACGGAAGCCAGCGTGAGGTGGGCATTGAGGGCCCGCAGTGGGGTGATGGTGTCGTTGGCTGGGCTGGCGGTGATGAGGTTGCCCGCCACGGTGCCCCGGTTGCGCAGCTGCGGCGAGGCCACTTCCAGGCAAGCCTGGGCCAGCGGCAGCGCTTTTTCTACCAGCAGCGGTGAGGCGATGATCTGGTTGTGGGTTACCAGTGGCCCCAGGTGAATGGTGCCGTCTGTATCTTGGGTGATGTTTGCCAGGCCGGGAATACGGGTAATGTCGATCAGAATATCCACATCGGGCCGGACGCCGCGCTCTAGCTCCAGCAGAAGATCCGTGCCGCCAGCGATGAGGCGGGCGCGACGGCCGTATTGCGCCAACAGCGCCAAGACGGCCGTTACGGTGACAGGTGTTTCATAGCGTGTAATTTCGTGGGAATGGTAGTTCATGGCACAAGTATAAAGTTGCTAGGTGAAGGTTGACAAGTGAACAACGTCACGAGGCTGAGCAGGGAGGCGTTGTTCAAAAACGGCCGTCATGCCGCCAGCGAAAAAATGCTTAAGCTGGCTGCGGCGTACGGCGCAGTTTAATGATTTCCGCCATAATGCTGACGGCAATTTCTTGTGGCGTCTCGGCTTCAATTTCTAAGCCGATTGGCGCATGGATGCGTTCAAAATCTTCGGCCGACATGCCGTCTTCCAGCAGCAGACGTTTTGTTTCTGCCCAGCGGCGGCTGCTGCCCAACATGCCAATGTAGGCGGCGGGCGAATGGATAATCAGCGGCACGATGTCGCGATCAACCAGCACGTTGCGGGTGACCAGCACGATGTAGGTGCCAGGATTGATGGGGCTTTGTGCCAGGGCATCGGCAAAACTGCCGGGTAGGTAGACATCGGCATTGGGAATGACGTCCGGGTTGGCCAGCCCTTCGCGATCATCGGTGACGACCACGCGGTAGCCCAAAAAGTGGCCCAGTTCAGCCACGGCCTGGCCGACATGGCCGCAGCCCACCACCAGCAACGTTGCCTGGGGACTGTACGGTTCCAGATAGACTTCGACCTCGCCGCCACAAACGCCGGGGTCACCCCGGTCCGGCGCGACTAGCGAGTAGGGGAGGATGCGGGTACGGCCGTCTTTCAGGGCCAGCAGCGCTTCTTGCACCACCCGCGCTTCCATCTCACCACCGCCGACACTGCCAGAAATACGGCCGTCGCCATAGACCAGCATTTTGCTGCCGCTGCGGCGCGGCACGGAGCCACGGGCCTTGATGATGGTGGCCAAAACGACCGGTTCGCCCGTTTGCTGTGCCGCTAGAAGTTCGGCCACAATGCGTAAATTATCGCTCATGAGTGTTGGTTAGGGGGCGCTTAGTTCAACACAACTGCCTGCGACCCAGTTGGAAAAGCCGCCTTCGGCTGGTTGAACGTAGTAAAAAGTGAGATTGCTCTGGACGCCAGTGACTTCTTGGATGATGTGCGCTTCCTGGGTGAGAATGGTCACGCCGCTGTCGCTGGCCATCAGCACATCGTGGTCGCGCAGCCCGGCGCTGAAGCTGCGGGCAAGGATGACGGTACGGCCGTCTGTGGTGAGACCGCACTGCCCATACGCCTGGCAGCTTTCGCTGCATCGCAGGGTAGCTGTGGTTTGGACGGCGGCTTCTGGCGCGGCTTCCTCGGCAGCATCACCACCACCAATGCAGGCAGTGAGCAACAAAAAGAGCAGCAGCAAACCAGCCAGCGGCCACCGCTGGGGCTGCTTTTTATGGGTTTGGGGTACGGCCTGATTCACGGAAACTCCAGTTGAAAATAATTAGCGCATTTCCCAGATGCGTTCGCCATCTAAAATGCGCTGCACCTGGCTAGAAAATTCGGCGGCGCGCAAGGGCTTGCTAATGAAGCCATCGAAGCCAAATTCGCGAATGGGGGCGGTGTCATGTTCCAATGTGCCGGCGCTAACGGCAACGACCAGCGTGTCTTGCAAGCGTTCGTGATGGCGAACTTCGTTCAGCAGGTCAAAACCGCTCTTATGCGGCATGTTGATGTCTACCAAAAAGAGATCAACCCTGGGCAGCTTTTCGGCAAAGGCGATGGCAGAATCGACGCTGCGTCGTGAGTAACAGCGGTTTGCCCCGCCCATTCGCAGCAGGTCCAGGGCAACCAACTGGGCATTGGGGTCATCTTCGACGAGTATGATGGTGGCGTTGGCGATTGGTATGGACATTGTTTACCTGTTGTGTTGAATGAGAGTGTATCAAAACGGCCGTTCTGTGGCAACGGGTTTCGCCGGGCGGGTGGGCGGCGTGGCGGCTCCGTTGCGGCCATCAACCTCCGCCAGGGGCAGAGTGATGGTAAACGTGCTGCCCTTGCCCAACACGCTGGACACAGTGAGCGTACCGCCGTGGCGCTCCACCAAATGGCGGCTGATGGGCAGTCCCAGTCCGGTGCCAATGCGATGCCGCGCGGTGGTTTCATCCAGCTGGCGGAATTCCTGGAAGATGGTTTCAAAATGGGCTTCGGCGATGCCGATGCCCGTGTCTTCGACGGCAAAGGTGGCTGTGTGTTGGTGGGTACGCACGCGCAGAGTAATTTGCCCGGCGTCGGTGTACTTGGCGGCGTTGCCCAACAAGTTGAGCAGTGCCTGTTGGAACCGCTTGGGATCAACCATTACCGCAGGCCAAACAGCGGGATAGTCGCGCACCAGCACGATGTCTGGGTTTTGCAGCAGCCCACGCGCGCTGGCCATGGCTTCTTCACAGACGGCTTCCAGATCAACCAACTGCCGCTTCAGGCGGAACTCTCCGGCGTTCATCTGGGCCAGGTCCAGCAGGTCGTTGAGTACGCTCATGGAGTGCCAGCCGGATTTCTCGATGCGGCTCAGGTAATCCACCTGCCGTTCGTTGACACCGCCAATCTCTCCCTGGCCTAAAATGTGGGCAAAGTTGACGATGGTGTTGATGGGGGTGCGCAGTTCGTGGCTGACCTGGTTCATGAAGCGGGTGCGTAGGTCTCGTTCGGCAACGGCCGTTTCTCGTGCTTTTTCCAGTTCTTCATTGGTGCTGTGCAGCTTGGCATTGGCCAGACGCAGCTCCTCCTGGATGGTAAACAGCTCATCCCGGCGATGCTGCGCCTTGATGTGCAGCGCACTGACGGATTCAACCGCTACCTGCCATTCTAAGGCGGAAAAGTAGGAGGCCGTAGCCACAAACAGATTGACCACTACCGGTCCAGCCAGATTTTGCAGCAGGTCGATGGCTCCATCGGTGTGGTGGATGAGCGCTACGGTGGTGAGGAAGGTGGCAGTGCCCCAGGTGATAAAACCGTAATCGGGCTGGGTAAACATGCTGCTGGCAATGATGAGGATGGCAAACAAATAGGGAATCATGCTGCCCGGTACCCAGTTTCGGTACAGCAGCAGGGAGAAGATGAGGAGGTGAACGGCCGTAAAAATCCCCGTGCCCAGGTTTGCCCGCTCTTGCCTGAGGTAATGCAGACCCAGGCCACCGCTGGTAACCGACAAGGCAACGCTTAACCAAAAGTGCCATGAGGTAAAAAACGACTGGTCGGCGATGGCGGCCAGCAGCGTGGCCAGCGTGGTTGCCCCGGCAATCAGGGGAATCAAAATGGAAGCGGTATCGCTTCTTAGTTCATTGGAGTAGGCCTGGTCCATAACAACTCATTTTAAGGCTAAGGGGAGGCGGTTGCCGTATAAATTGTGTTAAGGTTGCCTCCAGAACACACCATTTGCCCATTTATGCGCCACAGCGTAGCGAGAGCCGCCGTACCTGTCAATGAGTCATTTGGTCAATCTTCATCAATGCGCCAGCCGAGGGCTTCCAGGTTGGCGTCGGCCAGGAGGGCTGCGGGCACATCGGCCAGGGTCATTTCGGCTTCGGCTGCCACGGTGCCATCGGGCAAAATGATTTCGCCGACGGCTTTGCCCAACCGTCCACGCAGCTTGACAATGCGGCCAACGGCCGTTAGCTCCGTCTCGGTTGGCACGGGATGGCGGTATTTCACTTCTAGCTTCACGGACATCATAAAATGATGCGGATCGCCGATCATGGAAACGCGGGCGACTACTTCGTCTAGCAGGGCAGCGACCACGCCGCCGTGCACCACGCCGGGGTAGCCCTGGTACTCCTCCGAAATGGTGTGGGTGGCGTGGACTTCATTACGGCCGTTGTCGTAAAAGGTCACATATAGTCCACGCGGATTTTTACGGCCGCACACAAAACAGTAATCGGAGTTCGGTTGTTTGATCATAAGCTACCCGTTTCTTTTTCGAAAAATTATACCGCAGCGATTGGTGCTGCCCATGTTATACTTGCCGGGATGGATGAGGTACGTGTGGTTCCCATTAACGAAGCGGTGCAAATTCCGATAACGGAGTTGAGTTTTCGCTTCTCGACAAGCAGCGGGCCGGGTGGGCAGCATGTAAACAAAAGCGCCACCAAGGTGACGCTGCTGTTTGACGTGGCCAACTCCCCCAGCCTGCCCGACGAAGTGCGCGAGCGATTGCTAATCAAGTTAGCCAACCGCATTGACAAGGACGGGGTGTTGCAGCTGCATGTCCAGTCGTCACGCAGCCAGCACCGGAATCGAGATACGGCCGTTTCCCTTTTCCAGCAGCTCGTTGCCGAAGCTCTGAAAAAAGAAAAAAAGCGCCGCCGCACCAGACCCTCTGCCGCCGCCCAAGAAAAACGGCTAGACGAGAAGAAAAAGCGCAGCGAGCGCAAGCAAGATCGCCGCAAAGATTGGCTTTGAACAGACCTGACGCAAAAAGACCTGACAGGTTTTCGACGTGTCTTTGTCAGGTATTTAATCTGGTAGAAACCTGTCAGGTCTGAACGATTACAGAACAACTCCCTCAGGATTGTTCCCCGAATCCAGCATCGCCTTCCGCACGTTGACCGTGCTCAGCAAAATCAGACCCACGACAAAGAAAATGATTAAAGAGACGATGGCAATGCGCTGCGAGCCAGTGATTTGTACCGCTGCGGCAAAAGCCAGCGGTCCTAACCATGACGTGCCCCGCTCGCTGATCTCGTAGAAGCCAAAATATTCTGCCTCATGGTCGGCGGGAATCATTTGCGAGAACAGTGACCGGCTGAGCGCTTGCGAACCACCCAGCACGATAGCCACAAACACACCCATGATGAACAGCTGCGTCTCATTGTTGAGGAATGCGTAGGCAAAAATCACCAGTCCCGACCAGATGACGAGGCTGAACATGATGGATCGCTTGGCGCCAATGCGCTGGGCCAAAAAGCCAAAGGCAAATGCACCCAAAAACGCCACGAACTGAATAATAAGCACGAGCAGCAGCAAACTGCTCGTTTCCACGCCCAACTCATCGGCGGCAAAGGCCGTGGAAACTATGATGACGGTCTGGATGCCGTCGTTGTAGATGAGGTAGGCAATGAGGTAATGCAGCGTGGAAGGATATTTCTGCCGTAAATCGCGCAGGGTGTGGGCAATTTGACGAATGCCATGAGAGAAAAGCGTACTGCCATCGGGTAGCTGACGGGCTGCGTCGCGTGCCTTCAGGCGGCGTTGGGGGAACAAGTAAGTGAAAAGTAACCACCAAATGCCTGCACTGGCCAGGCTGATGCGCACCGCTAATCCGGTATCTTCCATGAAGTTGAGCAGGCCAAGATTGGCCAGTAGCAGCAGCCCACCACCCAAATAACCGAAGGCAAAGCCGCGCGAACTTACTGCGTCGCGCTGGTCTGGCGAGGCGATTTCGGGCAGGAAGGCATTGTAGAAGACGATGGCCGCGCCAAAGCAGAGGTTGGCCACAATGGCCAGGCCACTGGCCAACAGTACAGCCCCATTCGTGCCGATGATCGGCATATCGGCCTGCACGGTAAACAGCAAAATGGTGGTGATTGCGCCGATGTAGGCAAAGGTCAACATCATGCGCTTTTTCAGGTTGGTGTAGTCGGCAATGGTGCCGAGCAAGGGCAGGAAAAGGACTTGCAGTAGAACAGACAGCGAAGTGGCCGCCGGGAAAATGGCAGCGGGCTGGATGGGGAATCCAAAGAGCATAAGCGGTGTGCTGCTGGATTCGCCTAAGGCCAAAATGTAGGGGCCGAGCAGGGCGGTGACGACGGTGGTGCTAAAGGCAGAATTGGCCCAATCGTACATGGTCCAGCCGAAGATTTCGCGTTTGTCGTTCAAGGTTTCTTCTCCTGATGAAGCTATCTGTTGCTGGCGCAAGCCGCTGAGGTGTGAGATTGGGTTTCTTGACCGTTTTTGCACAAAAAAGCGACAGGTTCCTGAATGGGCCTGTCGCTCAGATCACAAAAAGGGAAACGGCCGTCTCACATGCCACATTCAGGCGGGATTATGCTTGAGAACGGCCGTTTTCGCAATGAGAAATTTATGGTTCGGTTAAAAACTCCTGCGGTTGGTAAAGCTGGTTCAAACAGGGGTCGTAATCCTCACCCAAAACAACCTTGTATTCATACTCAAAGGCGTCATCCTCGGTGAGCTGAATTTCGCTGCGGAACTTGTCGAAAATCCAGCTAATCATCCAATCGAACGAATCTTTGAAGTTAGGCCGGTAGTAAAACATTTGGGTGACGGGTTGGGTGGGCGCTTCATCGCCGATGATTGGCACAAAGCCGTACCAGGCCAGATTGTCGGCGGCCAGCAGCGCCATGTCTGGGTTGCCGCTGGCGTTCACTATTTCCACAGTGATGGGGCGGCGATCGGCCCGGTTGAGGGCGGGCACGCGGAAGAGGCGGCTGAACGTCTCTTCTAGATTGTTTTCACCTTCCCAAACGGGCAGCTGCACCTGTGCGCCGCTCGGCGTTTCCCACGGGATGATGCCCCGCACCAGGTATAAATGCTGGATACCGTTTTTGCGGATGGCCGGGGCTAGGGTAGCCAGATGCAGCATGCGGCCAATGTCCATGTCGGTTTCGACGTTGTTTTTGTAAGCGTCCCACAGGCCGGGGAACTGCGAAATAAGGCCCAAATCCACACCCTCGTTGAGCAGGCCGCGCAGCAGCTGCTGCTGGCGACGGCCACGATCAAAATCATTGGTGGTGAGGCGGGAGCGGGCGTACCAGAGGGCCGTGTCGCCGTCCATATGGTACATGCCCGGTTCCAGGGCAAACTGCGCCCAGTTTTCTTCGACTTGCGGGTCCAAATCAGGCGAGATGAGCCGCCAATCTTGCAAGCGGCAGCTTACAGCAATATCTACGCCGTCAATGGCATCAACGGCCGTTTTAAATCCTTCAAAATCCACCCGGGCGTAGTAATGAATGGGAATGCCAAAGTTGTACAGGATGGTTTGCTCAAGTAAATCAACCCCGCCCAGCGAAAGCGCCGTGTTGAGCCGGTTCATGATCTTGCCGGGGATGTAAACGAATAGGTCACGCGGCAGGGAAATCATGGAGGCGGTGGGGCCGTCTTCGTTGATGGAGACGATGATCATTGTGTCGGTGCGGGTATCGTCGGAACCCAGAGCCGTGTCGCTGCCCAGTAGCAAAATATTGGTAGTGGAATCGGGCACTTCAAAGGTGGGAACGGCCGTAGGAACGGCCGTAGATGGCGTGGGAATCCCCTCCCTCAATTCCTCCGGGGCGGTAATGGTGAGCACCGGCTCTTGCTGCGGCAGGCTGGTAGGCGTGGCAGACGGGGCAGGCGTTTGCGTGGGTGCCGTGGTGGCTGTCGCGCTCAAATCTCGCGTGGGGCTTGGCCCTGGTGATGGCGTTTCCGTCGGCGTCTCTGTTGCCGTAAGCGTGGGAGTGGCGTCAGCAGCCTCTGGGGTGGGGCTGTTATTGGCGGCTACACTCATACCCCGAGTGGCAGCCAGAGTGGGGAGTGGGTCCAGCGCAAACGCATTGCAGCCGGCCATTAGCCCCATCATGAGAGTAAGAAATAAAACGCCGACGGGCCAGGAAACTAACCGAAGAATTTTTGGGGATGCAACCATAACTTTCTAATCTACTTTTCTATACAAAAGCAGGAAAACCTTCACAAATTTTGGCCTGTGCTGCCCAAAATTTTCTAGAAAATGGCTGGTCGTGAATGGGTTCCTGTGTTTTTTCGTTTGGAAAGGCAAAGGAAAGTAATTATCCTTTGCCCGTTGTGTGACTGCCGCGGGGCATTATAACATGGACGATCAACCCTCGAAACCCGATAGCGCGGTCGTAGCCCTCTGGTAGTACTATCGTCGGTTGTTCGCCAAAACTGGTTACAGTTTTTCGCCAAACAGGTGCTCGGAGCGGCTAAAGACAGTATAGCCAATGATGAAGACGAGAACGGCCGTTACAAACGTACGCAGCACCGCCAATGGATCCATTGAAACGGGGCCGTGACTGCTGACAGTTCCCCACAAAACGGTTCGGTAGCCATCAATGATGGAAGCCATCGGATTGAGCCAGCGCATCAGCCGGACCGGATTAAACGCAATGCCCCACAACTCCGACTGAGTGCTGAAGCGCTCAAAGGGGTAAAAAACAGGCGTGAGGAAGAACCAAGCCAGCAGCCCTACCTCTAAAATCATCGCCGTGTCACGGTAAAATGTCTGTAGGGTCGCCACCAAGTAAGTCAAACCCAACAAGAAGATAACCTGAATTAGCAAGATGACCGGTACCCACAAAGCATGAATCGTTAGCCCTACGCCAAAGGCAAACAGCAGCACTAGCAATACGATTGAGGCCAGGAGCAAATTGACCAAATTGGATAACATCGTGGCTGTGGGGAGCAAAATGCGCGGGAAATATACTTTTTTAATGATTGCGGCATTACCCGTAATGGAATGGACGCCGCTATTCATGCTGCCAGTGTGAAACTGCCAGGGAATAAGGGCGACCAAAATAAAAATCGGGTATTTAGGCAGGCTTTCGTTGGGAATAAGCACAGTGAACAAGAGCGTGTACACGGTCATCATGAGCAGAGGATGGAGTAAGCTCCAGATGACGCCCAAAAAAGAATTTTTGTAGCGCACTTTCAGGTCACGAATGACGAGATTTTTGAGCAGATAGCGATAAGCATACAGCTCGCGCAGCTTGCCCGACATGGTTTGTAGGTCTGCTGAATCGAATCTGGGCAGCGGCGCATTTTGCGAAAGCATTTCTGTGTTGGTTGACATAAAAATATGAGCCTTTGATTAATTTTCTGGGCAAAAGTATACCATTGGCTAATGGCCGTTACGACGCTTTCCCTAATTTCTCATTTTGCGCGGGTAGGGTGACGACATCGCCATAAAGATTGGCAACGGCCGTTGCATGTTCTATCACGGTTAGCGGTGACACAATATTTTGGCGTAGCTGTGCCAGCAAATTTGGGTCATCGTACAGTTGTTGCAGCCGTTGGGCCAGTTGGTCTACATCTCCGGGCGGAAATTTTAAGCCATCTACGCCGTGGCGTACGCGTTCGCCCACTACGCCGAGGTCAGAGGCGATGACGGGCACGCCCATGGCAAACGCCTCCGAAATGACAAAGACAAACGTCTCGTACCAGAGCGATGGCACGACGATGACATCCACCTGGGACAGCATCTCCCAAACGGCCGTTCTGTCCAGCTTTCCCAAAAACGTGGCCCGTCCAGCCATCTTGAGCTGCTTGACATAATCGGGATCAAACTCAGGATCACCGGCCAGCCACAATTCGGCCGTTTCGGGCAGTTGGTTAAATGCTTCCACCAAAACGTGCACACCCTTTTGCCAGGACAGCCCACCCACGTAGCCTACGCGGAAGTTGTCGTGCGGCGGCACGGCTGGCTTCTCGGGGTAGTCGAGTCCGGGCGGCAGCACTTCAATTTTGGCGGTGGGTAGGCCGTGGCTAACGTACCACTGCTTCACAAATTCAGCAGGGGCGATCAGTTTGCTGGCTTGCCGGAGGGCGCGGCGGAGACGGCCGTTGCGCCAACTCAAGGGTAGCGCCAATGCCGGAACCTCTGGCGCAAATTGGGGTAAATTGGCCCGCACCAACGTGCATTTAGCGCAGTTTAGAAAGCGGTCGGGGCCAGCGCAGACCGTTTGATCGTAGTTGGTGAGCAGCTGGGCATTGGCGCAAATCCACCAAAAATCCCACAGCGTGACAACGTAAGGAATTTGCTGCGCCTGCAAAAAGTCCAACATTTGCGTAGGCAGCCCCATCAAATGCTCCACATGCACTACGTCGGGCTGAAATTCACCAATAACTTGCTGGAAGCTGTGCAGCAGCGGCTGGTTACGGAAGGTGGAAAGCAGGCGATTGGTGGGTTGAAAACGGCCGTTCCACGCTGACCAAATCTTGATCCCGTTCTCCTCACGCTGGGTCAGCCCGTTGCCCTCGGCACTGCGGCGATGGAAAATGGCCACGTCGTGCCCTTGCTGCTGCAAAGCGCGGGTGAGCCAAACGGTATACAATTCGGTGCCGCCCACGTGATCGGGCAAATATTGGTGAACCAGGTGAAGAATACGCATGCTTTTGTCCGGCTGGGGATGGTATGTTAAGATGCCGCGCCTGTCAAAAAAAGCGGCTTTGGCAGGTATGAAGAGGACAATTTCACGCAAAGGCGCAAAAGGCTGAGGTTTTCCTTCACGCCTTTGCGTAGGCCATTTGAATTTCTGACTACAAGTTGGGATTGAGTTTTGAAGAGGGTATGGACGTTTCGATCGTGCTCCTGAATTGGAATGGTGCTGAAGATACGATAGCTTGCCTGCATCCCCTGCTGGATTGGCGGGCGGTACGGCCGTTTCTCATCGTTGTCGATAATGCATCAGAGGGAGATGACGTGGCTCAGATTCGGCAAGCGTTGCCCGGTGCGCTGCTTATCCCCAATGAAACCAACGAAGGGTTTTCTGGCGGCTCTAATCGTGGCATGGAAGTTGCTCTCGCGCAGGGTGATGCGCCGATTTTGCTGCTGAACAACGATGCAGTGATTGAAGAAACGGCCGTTCTCCGCCTCATCCAAACCCTCGACGAAAATCCCCAAATAGGCATGGTGGTGCCCCAGCTTTTTGATGAACAGGGCGAACTCGTCGCCGTCGGCGGCAAAAATCCTGCGTTTCATATTCAGACCCGCGTTCAGAGCTTCCTCGATGATGCTCCGGTGCAGATAGTGGAGACAATTTCGGGAACGGCCGTACTTATCCAGCCGGCCATGCTGCGGCAGGTGGGGTTGCTGGACGAGCGCTTCTTTTTCAGCACGGAAATGGCCGATTTGTCGCTGCGGGCAAAGCAGCATGGCTTCGTCTGCGCCGTGGACCGCCGAGCCCAGGCCAGCCACACGATTAGCCGTTCTGCTCCCCTGCGAAACTCACTTTATGTCTATTATATCGTGCGCAACCGGCTGCTCTTTTTGCGGAATCATTACCGCTGGCGGCTTGATTTACGCACTTTTTGGTTGGCGTACACGCTGGCGTTGGCGCTTAAGCTGCGGCTGGGCGGGCAGCGCGCGACGGCGCGGGCGGTTTGGCTGGCGCTGCTGGATGGGGTGAACGGCCGTTTCGGCGGCCAAAACGAGCGAGTGCTGGCCTATTGCCAGGGTGGAGCCAGCGTATGAACGTGCTCTACCACCTCACCATCCTGCCGCCCAAAATGCCCCAGGCCGAGGCACTTTCGCAAGAAATCTCTGCACTACAAAGCGCTTTTGGCGGCGAGCTGATTTATCTCAATCCCAACATCAGTTCGCCCATTTATCTGCCCCGGCTGCTGTTTGGTTTCCAAAAACTGTCGGAGCTGCGCCGCTGCGAGGCCCAAATCGAACTGCACCATGTCTACAACCCGGACCCGTTCCCGTTCCCGATTTTGCGTTTTTTGCGACGGCCGGTGGTCTACTCGCTCAGCAGCGGCGTGGGGGAAAAACGGCCGAATTTGCGTTTCTTGTCCCGATTAACGGCCGTTACCGTCCCCGACGAACGCAGCTACCAACGACTGCACGGCTGGGGACTGAAAAATGTGCATTTGGTGCGGGCTGGAGTGGATAACGGCCGTTTCAGCCACACCCCCCAACCGCTCGACGGGCCACTCCGCCTGCTAGTTGCCTCGGCCCCGTGGACCGCAGCCCAATTCCAGAGCAAGGGCATCGACGCGCTACTGGCCTTCGCTGCCCAGCGCCGCGATGTTGAGCTAATTTTCCTCTGGCGTGGCCATCATTTAGATGAAATGCAGCGGCGCGTGGCGGGGCATAACCTGGCCGACCGCGTGCAGGTGATTGACGAACTGGTAGACGTGAACGCGATCTTGGCCACCGTTCACGCCACCGTCAATCTGGCCAGTGCGGAGGGCATCGTCAAGGCGTACCCCCATTCGCTGCTGGATTCGCTGGCGGCGGGCAAGCCGGTGCTGGTAAGCCAGGCCATCCCTATGGCCGACTACGTGGCCGAAACTGGTTGCGGCGCGGTGGTCGATGCCGTCACGCCTCGGGCGATAGGGCAGGCGGTGGATAGATTGCGGGAAAATTATGGGGAGATGGTGGAAACGGCCGTTCACGTTGGTCAGCGCGATTTTTCTCTTGCGACAATGATCGACTCTTATCGGCAGGTGTATGAACAGGTCCTCAGCTGAAAAATTACCCTTGACGACGTTTCCAGCGCCAATAGCTCTGAACTTCCTGCCAGAGCGCCCCAAGCCCACCTAACTGCCAGACTTGCCAGCTTTTTCCAACCAAAGATCGCGGTTGCGAATGGGATACAAACTGACTTGTCTGTTTATCGGCGGCCAGGTGAGGCTTTTGGCAAAAAGCGATGAGCGGCTGCAAGATTTGATCCCATTGGAACTGACGGGCAATCTGTTGGAATTCTTCAGCCAATTCTGCGCGTAAATTTGGTGTGTCTAGTAACTCCAAAATGGCCTGTGCCACGCCATCTGTATCCGCCGGTGTGACCAACTTTGCCAGACCGTGGCTGGCTAGTAGCTCGGCTAGCACATCCCCTTTGCTCGCCACAGTGGGCAGACCACACCATAAATAATCAAGCAAGCGAGTTCGGAAAGCAAAACGCGTTTCAATGTGGTCCAGGTGTAAACTGACGCCAATGTCAGCTTCCAACAAATAATTTTGCCGCTCATTATAGGGCACCCAATCGTTAAAAAAGACATATCGGTTGGTTAGCCCTAACGTCTGGCTCAACTGCATGGCCTGTTCAACGGCATCAAATTTGGCAATGGCTTGATACGGCCGTTTTACTCCCATAAAAAACAGCTTCACATCGTTTCGTTGTTGGCTGATCAGATGCACTGCTCGGATTAAGGTTTCTGCATCTAGCCAGTTCCAAATGCCGCCCCCCCATAAAATTACTCTGTCGTTCGCCGCAATATTTTTATAGACACCTTTCAGCACAGACTTTGTCTGGTGTGGTGTTTCCGGGGGCAGGCCAAATGGGACCACGTCTATGAGCTGGCGCAGTGAATGATCCTGCTGATGGGTGTAGGGGTTCACCCGACCAATTGCTGAAAGAACGCCTAGCCAATAGTCTCGCTGTTTTTCACTAGCGCATAAAATAAAATCGGCCGTATTGAGCTGTGTTTTCATTGTGGCTAGATCGCGCTCATAAGTCGTTACGCGCCGCCAATCTTCGGCATCAGCTATTTGTTGTAGACCCTCAAGCAAAAACGTGTTGTACATGTCTAATACGAGCGGTATGCCCAACTCACCGAGAAAAGGATAGGCGGTCAGAACAATGCCACGCGTAATGATAACGCCACAACTCTGCACTGCCCGGCGCAGCTCATCTTGGGTATGACAAACATAGAATTCAAATGGAGAGTCTGGTTTTTCTTGCGATGCGCTAGCCGCAATTAACGGGGGAATAATAAGCTTAACAGGAAATTGCTGGCTTAATTCTTGAGCAAATTCCCAGACACGAATGCCCGGCCCGGCCATGGATGACCCAACTACATCACTACTAATAAGCGCGATGCAATCTGTTCTGCTTTCACTCATTGAGAACCTGCTCATAAACCTGCCGCCAACGTGCAGTAACAATTTGCCACGTATAATTTTGATTCACTTTTTCCTGGCCGTTCTGGCCAAGTTTTTTTCTTAATTCACTGGAATTGAGCAGGCGTAGCAAAGCATTCCCAAGTGATTCAGGATCGTTGAATGGCACAAGGAGCCCATCTTCCTCTTCGCTTATGACACTGGGCACCGCCCCAACTCGGCAGCCAATGACTGGTTTTCCGGCAGCCCAGGCTTCAATAAAGGCGATGCCAAAAGATTCGTAGTGAGAGGGATAGGCAAAAATATCGCATGCGCTAAAAAGCAGCGGCTTTTCTTCTTCAGAAAAATTGTGCTTAAAAATGATTTGTGCCTGCTCCGCCGTTGATAGTTTGGTGGAGATTAATTCTTGTAGATGTTTGGTAAAGTGGGTTTGTGAACCGGCTATCAAAAGCCGTGCTTCTGGGAACTGAGGCCATACCTGTTTCATGGCCAAAATGAGCGTGTCTACCCCTTTATTCCGCCCTTGTTGACCGATAAAACCAATCAGGGGAGCGTCATTCAAATCGTACTGTTGGCGGAATTCGTGGGGGGTAGCTTGCGCAAATGGTTCTATATCTACACCAGCTCCAACTACAGCGATTTTTTCAGGCCGGATGCCCCACTCGTTTACCAGGTAATCCTTTTCGTAACTGGACAAGGCAATGTAGGCGTTTGCCTGGCGAATGGCTTCGTAAATCATGGGGCGTTGGTAATTGTATGCATTTAGCGGATGAAGCGCACCGATAAAAACTAGAGGCTTGCCCGTATGCTGGCAGGCCTTCAGGGTGGTAAACATGTGTAAAAGCGGAAAGGCCGCCGCTGCTACAATATCGCATTGTGTGGCTTCAATTGCCCGGCGTAGACCTGGCAAAATGGGACCATTGTAAAGCGTGCGCAGGTATTGGTTGCCAGGCAGATGCAACTGATGGGCAAGCTGCTGAAGATGATACAGCGGCTTGCCCAAATGATTGTAAACAGCAAAGCGGCGAATGGTTACCCCATTTAATTGGGAAATGCCACTCGGTAGCCGAGGTTGAGAGGGATCTACAAACAGCTCATTGTTGTAGCCATCGGCAGTAAAAACGCTTACACGATCTTGGTAAGCGTTCACTAGACTTTCTGATACTTTTTGGATTAGTCGTTCACTTCCACCCAGTGCTGGATAGTAACCGTGTACGACATGTAGTACATCCATTTTACCTTGTTATCTGCGGCAAGTAGACGGAAGATAGGTTTTCAACAACCTTGACGGTAATAGAAACTTGTTCCGGGCTGTTACTTACTGGGTTTCCCCCAGATGTGCCTGATACAGTTATGGTGTAAGTGTTATCGCCCAATGAAAGCCCCGTCGTATTAATCGTCATCTGGCTGGATGAGCTTAAAGAGAAGCTGCCGCTATCTGGTGTCGCTGTCACTCTTCCGCTGCTGGTACTCACGGTCCACGAAATTGGGTCACTACCACCATTTTTCAACTGAAGGTTGAAAGTAATTTGAGTATTGTCGCCTAATTCATGCAAAAATAAAAGGGAGCTTGGCTCCACAATAAGGTAGGGTGGCAATGGCGATACGCCCTGATTAAGCTGGTTTTGCCGAAATACAGGCCACGGCATTTTGCCATTGACACTGCCTGAAAAATCCCATGCATAAATTACACCAGATGAGCCGCCACTGTTGGCACCACCAATTACGAGTTCGACGTCACCATCGCCATCAATATCTCCAATTGCCGGAGAGGAGTTTAGCGAAAAGTTGGTTCCTAAATCCCACTCGCCGGGCTGTGCCGCGTAATTTTTGGGGGTTAGCTGGTTGCCGTTTTTGTCCCAGGCAACTACGTCCCAAGTGGAAACCAGAAACACTTCAATATTGCCATCACCATCTACATCGGCTGCGACAGGAGAAGCGAGGGTAGCTAGAGACGCACCACCTGGGGTAACTGGGGAAACTGGCCAACCTGGCACTTCGCTGCCGTTGCTATTGAGTGCGTGCACTTTGCTATCTGATGAGTTGATGATGACTTCTAGTTCGCCATCATTGTCTAGATCGGCTAAAGCGGGTGAGCCCCAGGTATAGCCGCCCAAGGTTATAGGCCAATTTGGCAGCGAGTTGCCCGTTCGATCCCAACCATTGATATATTTGCCAACACCGGGTGTACAGCCATCAGGGTGTCCGCAGTTTGGATTGCCCCAAAAATAGCCAGTGCCGACAAGAATCTCTGCCCACCCATTGCCGGTAAGATCACCTAATGCAGGGGATGAATAAATGACTTCGTTGATGAATTTAGGGAAGCCTGGCAGGGCGTTTCCATCTCTATCCAAAGCCCAAATTCGACCACCTTTGATGATATCTCTGGTCCAGTCGTCATTGCTGTCGGCGCCAATGATGATATCAAGACGGCCGTCTCGATCTATATCCAAAATTGAAGGCGAAGACCAGATAGTGTCATAGTTTTCGACAATCCACACCGGGGTGCAATCGTGGTTGATGAGGTGGATTCTGGCATCCCAGCCACCAAAGGCAATTTCCATTTTGCCACCGTCATTCTGGTCGATGTCGGCGACGGCGGGAGAAGACCACACCCCATCGCGCCACCCATCCAGTCTGAAATCGCCGGTGGCATAGGTGCACTGTAAGTGCCCTAGGTGGTCAATGACATACAACCCTCCATGCGCATTTGGCGTGAAGGTGCTGCCTGCACCGACGATCACTTCGCTGTGTCCATCGTTGTCGATGTCAGCGATGGCTGCTTTGCCTTCAATAGCGGCGTTCCCTGTATCATATTCCCACAGCTTGGCACCGGTGCCTCGATAAGCATAAACCTTGCCATCGGCAGCGCCTACAACAATGTCATCAATATTGTCGCCATTCACATCCCCAAGGGCTACAGATGAAAAGCGGACACGTTCTCCAGAAAGTGTGACCGGGAAGCCAGACTGATTATTTACGGCACTTGTCTCTGCAAATACAGAGGCTGGTGTAAGCTGGTCTGAATGAACAAAATTGAGGATAAAAACAATAGCAATCAGTAAAAGCAAACTGTTGAGCGGTAACAATTTGTTCTGCTTAATTTTCATAGTATTTCCTTTACAACTTGAGATAGTGGCAGGGTGTTAACAATACGACGCATTCTCTGAGTGGCCCCTGACCAAACAAGTGCCCAGTTTAAAATGTTTTGCGATTAGAGGGAAAGATGCTAATTGTACTTTTAAGCGAATCACGAAATAGGTTCGTCAACTATTTGCTTGCAAACTTCGGGAAAAGGTCTTGCAGATTAGCTAGGTTTTTGCGCCAACATAGTTAAGGGCATATTGGCTATAAGGTGCAAGATGGGCAGCATTGGTCCTGCGATTAGCTTTTGCCCAAGAGGATAGCGCCACATTGGCAGAAGGACATAGCGGCCCAATCTGCCAAATCTATGCACAATTTGATTAGGATTTTTATTCAATTCGTCCTTCACTACTGGTGACAAGAAGATTTGCGGCTTTAACCCAGCCTGTCTTGCGGCTTGCAGATATTCTCGTAAAGAATAAATGTTTTCATTGATGCCATGTTCAATTTCTATGCAGCCATCCAAGACATTTTTTTGTCTTATTCCACGCACTGGTTCATTAATTAGAATGATCATGCCCCCAGGTTTGAGTGCAATGGACATCTCTTTTACAGCTTGTTTGGGATCAGAAGTGTGGTGTAGGGTGGCTGTCATGAAGGCGATATCAAAGGTTCCTGGGCGAATTGGTAAATTGTTCATATCGCCTATGAGCCGCTCAAAGTATATTCCATCATGCTCTAGGAAAATATCGGCCGTTTCCAGACCAATAAACCGTTCTGTCAGAATGTCTATGCCAATTGCGTAGCTGGCTCCAGCTAAAACCATGTGGCGAGTAGACCAGCATCGTCCAGCACCAACATCTAGCACCTTTTTCCCGGAAAAGTCTACTTTGTCCATAATGTCATCGAAACTTTTCGCGACGCTAACCCACAAGTTATCCTCACCATAATGAGGCAGCTGCAACATCGTATTGACTAGCTCTTCAGAGGTTTCTCCGAGTAGTTCACTCCACCCCTGTTGCTCACTCTGAATAGTTTGGTCTGGATTCGGCATGAGGTCCACGATGCCCTTAGAAATGGGAAATGTGCTTTTGCAGGCGCGGCAGATTATCTGCCCCTCCCGAACTTCATGTGTGTCGGCAACGGCCGTTTCTAGTTCAAATTCCACTGCTTTACAAATTG
Source organism: Ardenticatenaceae bacterium (assembly GCA_020634435.1). Classification (GTDB taxonomy): domain Bacteria; phylum Chloroflexota; class Anaerolineae; order Promineifilales; family Promineifilaceae; genus Leptofilum. The sequence continues at coordinate 572,312 of JACKBS010000006.1, forward strand.
GGCAGCTTATGAAATCTAAAAGTTCTTTACGCATTTGTTGTTTGAGTCCCTTTAGAATTTGCGAATGTTATCAAGTCCAGTCGATACAGGGGCGGCTGATTAGCGGTTGATTTGCTTCTTTATGATTTCTCGAACAGAGACTTTTCGCATTTGCCAATATACTTTTCGTACGGCCGTATCAACCGTATTCAATCTGGTGATAAATGGGCTGTATAAATTCTGGTTCCAATACTTGAAACGGCTTACCTCGTTTATAAAATTTACGTCTTGTTGTGCCAGCTGTTCAGTAAATAGCTGTTGCGCAAACTCATATAGCTGTAAATCTAGATTATTTTCTTTTTCGATTAGCGTCATCGTTTCGGGCGAGATTTCACGTTGATAAGGGCGGCGAGACGTGACGTTTTTTTTATATTAAGAGACATTGCCCCAACCAAACGCCTTTTTTAGTAAGAGTAAAGATTCGTCAAACCGTTCAACCAATCCAACCACAGCAAAATGTTCAGCCAAGTTTTGCTTAGCTGTTTCTAAATGCGCTTCTGTGTAAGTGTTGGGCGGATAATCATAGGGTAGGCCTGCAATCATGCGAGTTTGTACGTTTTGAATATCACGAATTAATTCCCGTTCCAGCGCTTCGTGGAAGCCAATTTGGTTTTCCATGATATAGGTGGCAATTTCAAATTCTTGAGGACGGCTGAGGACGTAATAGTAATGAGAAATTGTACGTTCAATGGGGTTACGTAAAAAAGTAAAGTAGGTAGTCGGCTCTGGCAAATAGGTGTGCACGCCAAAAATCAAGTGGCCCCATAATATTCGAATCTGCGATTTTTGTTCAGAGGATAGATTGCCCAGAGCCTCATCCATCTCTTTGGGTAAGAGGAGATTGTGATGGTACATTTCTGATGCACGATATTGTTTCCGAATGAGATGTCGGATGGTAACACCGGCCGTCTTGGGAATATGCAGAAAAATGACAGTCTTCGATGATCCCTTTTCCCCTTCAGCTGCTGATTTTTTCATAAACGGCCAATGTCTCCCGTGCAACATGCTCCCAAGTGAATTTCTTAGCCCGCAAAAGACTTTTCTGTGACAAGTCGTGTCGCGTGGCTGGCTCTTTCAAAATACGTGTGATGGCGTTGGCGATGGCAGATATGTTTGTGGGGTCAATTAGCAAGCCGGCATCCCCAACAACTTCTGGTAGTGATGAGGTATTCGCTGCGACAACGGCCGTTCCGCAAGCCATCGCCTCTAACGCAGGTAAGCCAAATCCTTCATACAGCGTTGGGTAAACCATCAACAGCGCCCCATTGTAAAAAGCAGGCAACTCTTCATCCGTGACGGTGTCCAAAAACAGCACACTTTTAGTGAGGTCGAGGGCTATAACCTTGGCATAAACCTCTTCATAAAACCACCCTTTGCGGCCCACCAGCACCAGTTTTGGTGGTTGAGACAAAGCTTTGCGCACCTCGTAGTAGGCTTCAATCAGGCGCACAAGGTTTTTACGTGGCTCGATGGTGCCCACATGCAGGATATAGGATTCGGGTTCCAGCCCGTAGGCGGCCAGGGTGGGAGTGATAGCCTCAACTGGCAACGGCCGTAATCCTGACTCTATTCCCTCGTGCACGACATGAATCCGTTCGGGCTCAATGTTCAATAAGCGAATAATGTCCCGCTTTGTATTTTCGGATACGGCGATTATCGCATCTGCCTGCTCTTGGGCAAAGCGAAACTTCTCGGCCTGCATTTTCTGGATATGCGGTAAATGATATTCCGGCAGGATAAGTGTAGTCAGATCATGAATGGTCGTTACGCTTTTTGCCCCTGGTACCGCACTATTTAGCACGTCTGACGAATGGAAAATATCAACGCCCGGCATATGTTTACTTAGCTGGGCATTTTGGACTGCGCTGGTGAGTTTTAGCCAGGCTGGCTCCAAAAGATTGTCGATGGCGGTAACGGCCGTTTCTACGCCTGGCTTCTGCAAAAAAGAGAGATGAGATAATTTGCGGTGGCGCAACCCAGAAACGTGTACTACTTTTGCTCGCCCGCCTGCTAACTTCTCAATTTCTGCCCAATGGTGTGTTGCGCCGTTGTGCAAAGGTAAATAATCTAGCAGCACAAATTCGTAGGCTGGTGGTGCCACTTGCAGCAAGGCTTGAATAAGGCGATAGTGATAGGTAAACACGCCAGCCCATGCGCGATAGAGAACGGTTATGTCAATTCCAATCCGCATTGTTCGCTTTAACTCTCTAGCTCCATCAGGCGGGTACGAATTTTTTCGGCCGCATGACGCCAGGTCCATTTGTTTAGCACTTCGGCGGAGGCTCGCCGACCTTTTTCGGCGGCTTCTTCCCGATTTTCATAAACATGTCTCAGCAGGTGTACAAGATGATCTTCATCTGGCTCTGCCCAGCGGAAGCCCTCATAGTAAGGGCACTTCGCCACGGCAGGGATCAGTTTGGCTACCCGCAGCGGATAAGCGATTGTTTCGTTCATAAAATCAGTCGGCGCGCTCCAATCGGTGGCAATGATGGGCAAACCGCAGGCCATGGCCTCAATATGGGGCATGCCCCAACCTTCCCCACGTGAAGGTGCCACCAAACAATCTGCCGAACGATACAGGCTGCCCATCTGGTGGGTAGGCAAATCCTGGTTATACATGATGGCTACGGGGGGACCATTCTCTGGCAGATTCAGAGCCTTGATTTCCTTTTGCACATTGACGCCGCCGTCGGTATTAATGACTTTGGCCAACAAAAGAACATCATCCTTTTGGCTAAAAGCACGATGATAGGCGCGGAGGAGGGTTTCTGCCCCTTTGCGCTCGCCCCATTCAAAGACGGCTAAAAAGGTGAAACGGTCGGTGGGGCGGTACGGCCGTATCTTGGGATTGTAGAAATTGGGATTGACACCTAAAGGCATGACATGAATGGGCACTTTGAGACCGCTGTCCAGGAATGTTTGCTTGTTAAAGATAGACGGTACCCAAACTTCATCCAGTTCGTTAGCCTGCAAAATCCAATCCTCAGGAATGCCATCGACTTCGAGCATGGTATAACCGATACGGTAACGCCCGCTGTTTTTGCAGAAGAGATCACCAGAGGCATATACCACTTGAGGTAAGTTCAGGTCTTTGGGACGCTGCCGCATGGCGGCCAGACGATGGTCATCGCGTTGGGTATCCATCCAATCGGTGCCGTATAGGTAAGCAAGGCGCACATCGACGTTCAGGGCATCTAGTTGCAAAAGCGTTTCTCTGGCCGAAACCGCATAGCCAGACGGATTCCCCACTGCCGACTGCCAGAAAACGGCCGTTTCAAATCGTGTCATCAGTTCATGTTCCCACTGCTTGCGGAAGGTCTTTTGTGATTTCCGAAACAGTTTTGAAAAACTAACCCGGTTAAGCTGGGTGCTAACGTTTTCGTAATGCACAATGGTGACGTTACCGGCACACATTGTGCGAAAGCCCGCCTTAGCTGCCTGAAAGCAATAATCCGTGTCCTCGAAGTAGGAAAAAAAAGCTTCATTCAGCGGACCAATCGCCTGGATAACGGCCCGTTTAATGTAAAAACAGGCTCCCGTAACGGCCGTTACTTCACGATCTAACGCATATTGATTGACATCTTTTTCCAGGCTGCCAATTTGCTGGCCCCAAAAGTTGTGTTGGGGCATATAAGCGCCGGCGTGTAGCAAACGGCCGTCACCCAAAACCATGCGACAGCCCACAATGCCCACATCTTCAGCAGAATAGGCCACGCGCTGCATTTCTTCCAGCCAATCATCTTGCTGTACAAGGGTGTCATTGTTGAGCAGCAAGATATCGTTCTCTGGCGGGGCAGCTTGGATGCCAATATTGTTACCTTTTACAAAGCCAAGATTACGGCCGTTTTCAATCATCGTGATCCAATCCAACTGGCGTAGGTAACGCAAGGTTCCGTCTGTGCTGCCGTTATCCACCACCATCACTTGAGTCTGTTCACCCAGCCGGGTGTGGACTTTAATGGACTCTAAGCAGTTTCGTGTGTAGTCAACGCCATTCCAGGTAAGAATGATGATGGTCATTGACGGCCGTTTGTTACTCACGATTGGCTGTCGTTGCTCCACTCGCCTTGATGGCCGCCTCTAGTTGCGCCACTCTTTCTTGCAGCGCCACCAGTTCTGCGTTCTGATTTTGACTCGCCTCTAAAAAATCTGATTGATTTTGGGCCAGATGGGTAACAGAAACGGCCGTACTCCGTTGAAAAGTGCGAATTTGTTGCATAAGCGGTTCGGTAAACCACCACGTCAGGCGGCGTACCATTTGCTGAAAACGGATAATCCACGGGCCAACCCCAGGCCGATTCGATAAAACCACTGCATTGCTATCAATGTGCCATTGGCTGTTTAGCTGGCGCACATGCTGCTTTGCTTTGCCCGTTTCGTGCAGCAAAATGGAGAGGTCGAGCGGCAAAGTCTCACCTGATTCCCAGGCATGTAAAGCCTCGCTAACATTGCCTAACAGAACTTCTACATCTTGTTCATCAGTGCTTACGCTAAAAATATTCAAACCAACTACACTCCTGCAAATAAAAAACCACCGCGCAAATTACTGCTCTTTAAATAATTTTAGTTCCCTGACGTTGCCTGAACTGCCTATTCATTGCTGTCGTTTATGATTTTGGCTACAAATTCAACCTGTTTTTGAGCAATTACTAATGGATTGCCTACTTCACTGGCAAAGGTGAAGGCACGTTGTCCAAGTTCTTGCCGTTGAGCGGGATTACCTATGAGCCGAAGCAGTGCGGCTTCAATTTCAGCCTGTTCATCTTTGCCTGTACCAATCTTTACACAAATGTTGTCAGGTAGTTCAGCAAAGGCATCAATATTAGATACCAGCAATGGTTTTGCCGCAGCCATTAAAGCCATTAAGGTACCAGATGTTTCGCCTAGCGTTGGATAGCGCAGGTTGATTGCAATATCCACTGCGGCAAGATAGCTTCGAAAGTGGGTTTCATCAGCGTACCCTACCAGGCTTACCACATTTTCCAAATTCAGTTGTTGCAGTAAGGATTGAAGATTATACCCTTCCACCACTTGCCCAACCAGCGCATAATGCACCCTTGGTAAGGATGCACGGCTCCGTAAACTGGCCAACGCTTCCAGCACCACATGAATACGTTTACTAGGTGATACATAACCAAATGAAGCCAGCAAAATATCATCAGGCCGGTAGCCGAGCAATGCTTTAGCTTCTGCTTGAGCGGGAAGCCTATCAATTGGGGGCATCAGGTGAGGAATGTGAGCCACAGTTTGGCGCGAGCAATGTCTCTCAATCAATTTTTTGCTGTACTGATTATGCACGATGATGCCTAAGCTTTTCTGCACAACACGTTCAAATAAAGGAAAGCGCTTTACGTCAAAGGGCGTTCTTTGAAAATGGGCTTGCTGAGCGTGATTCAAACCAGTTGGGCCATACGCAAAAGCCATCTCTCGTGTGTAGGCCGCAAATTGACCCTGTTTCATCAAATATTCACCAAAGAAGGAGTGCAAGTTTGTATCATGCAGGACGACAATGCCAGGATAACGACACAACAATTCATAGATTTGACTATGGTATTTGGCGTTATTGCCCATATGATACAGGCTGACATCGAAACCTTCGGCCAATGGGCCTGCAAAGCTCTTGCTCTCTCGAATTGGGAACTGCTGGCTGAGCGTTTCGTCTAATTGATGTATTTGGTCGGTAAATAGGGTCAGATCCGCAAATTGGGCCAAGTAAGGCAGCAGGTAGGCGCTGTAGGAAGCGATTCCAGATTTTTGCGGTGGCAGGGGGGAGAAATGGGCGATCTTCAAGAAGTTATTCCTGTGGTGACAGGCGACCAATTTGACCTTGCCACGTTTGAGTAAGAACGGCCGTTGGCCGTCGCACATACACATTTTCTAGAGCGGCCGTTTGGATGTTATAAGTGTTAATGCTTGCCACTGCCCAGCCATCCAAAGCCCATACTGGCGCGTTGGGTACCGTGATCCAATAAACAGTTTTGCCCGCTTGCTGCCATTTCTCCAGCTGTTGTTCAAATAGCACAGTATCCAGTTGGGCGACGTCCCGCAAGGTTAAAACATCATGGTCAAAAATGAAACGTAGAGGCGTTCCCAAAATGTCCCCCTGGCCAATAGGGGCAGGGTCATTAAAAATGATAATCGCATCATCTTCAAATTGGCTGCTAAGTTGGGCTAGCTGTGGAAATATGTTGGGATGATCTACTTGGGTAATAAATCCGCGAGCCAGCCAGGCAAAACCACCCAGCCATAGCAAAGCGACCAGGTAGGTAAGCCCTTGAAGCCATCTTTTAGGAGCTGTGTTAAGCCAGCCGATGACTATCGCGCCCCCAATAATAAAAAGAGGCATCGTAGATGGCACATAACGGCGCATGGCGTAAATTTGATGGGGATTGGCGCGAATGTTCCACAGGTAAATGCCCGCGTAGACTAAATTGACAGCCAGAAGTACGGCCGTTTGCGAATCTACGTGCCACATCAGCAGGGCGATGCCGCCTATCCCCAGCCAAATTCCTAAAGGCGATAAATACCAACCCAACCGCACCAGATTTTCATGATTTACCTGTGGGATCAACCCGGTGCTGTAGCCATCCTGGCGGGGTGGAGGTGGTTCCATCCCTGAACGAATGAACCAAAGGTAGGCTGTAAATAAGAAAAGTCCGGCGATGACAGCGACGATGAACGGCCGTTGATAGCGTGCCAGATAACCAAATTGCCCCCTAAACCGGAACAAAATTATCAAAATCACGATCCCTAAAACAGTACCAATCCACGCCAGGAGCTGGTTTACGACCAACAGACGCATCGCGAAATTGAATAAGTCAAAAAAGTAGGGGCGGCTTTGGGTAAGGGCGTGGAGCAATGAGTGGCTTACTAGCGCTGTAAACGGCAGCAAAAACCACCCCATCGCGGGCTGAGGCTTACTCCTAAGCCAAAGCCAAATGACCAATATGGCCAGCACTGGCAGGATAAACAATGCATCAATACGCGCCAGGAAAAAATGCCCCAGGGCTAGACCTGCGAGCAAGGCCCAAACGTGGTGTGGTTTACGGCCGTTTAACCATGCCCCAATACTCCATAACCCCGTCCAAAGCAAGTATTGTGATAAAGTTTCACTCACAGGATAACGAGAGAACCAGATTTGCAAAGCATTGAGGGATAGACCGGCCAGGGCAAGAACGGCCGTTTGCCAGCCTGCGATTTGCCGCACAGTGAAATAGACAGCGAGTGTACCCAATAAACCCCATAAACCAACCAGCAGGAGTTCTGCCTGCACCCCCTCGGCTAAATCCCCAGCGAGGCCAAAAGCGACGGCCTGCCATACCGGATGCAGGGGGTAAAACTGAGGTGTAATTTCCCCGTTCGGTTGCCCCACGACAAAAAATGCGGGCATGATGTAGGCTGGAGCGATGGGATTATCGAGCGGGCGCAAAAATGCTGGGTACAGGGCCGGGTTCAGTTCTGCTAAAAAATCGTCTTTAATTAGAGTACGGCCGTTTTGGGCAATCTCCGCACCCAGATTGACATAAACGCCCGCGTCGGCCGCGCCTGTAATATATTGGTGGGGTCGGAAAAAGAGCCAGGCAGCAACGATCAGCCAGATTCCTAAAATAAGATATTCAGCCCAATCAGGTACAAAGCTCAACTTTAAGACAGCAAAGCGAGGCGTAGAACCTTCTTCGTCCTGCGTTTGCAGCGGGCTATTGGGGTGTTGCTGTCGCCACCAGACAATAACGCCAAAGCACAGAGCGAAGATGAGCCATAATGAGCCCAACAGCAGGATAGAAAAGAGGCCAATTTCAGCTAAAATGATGGCCAGCCAACCAATGAGGCTAATGCCCAAGGCTAAGCTCATAAATAATTTTTCGTGCCAGGCAACGATAAACATCTGGCGCCCGATAAAGCTCTTAAGCGCTAGCCAACCCAGGCCCCAATTGGCTGTAACTATTACGAGAATAACTAACGGGGCGGACACAAACTCATTTCCTGTTGGCCAGGCGAGAAAGACGGCTTTCTATGGCCTGAAGCTGCTCATTGATCTGGGTAATTTGGCTTTGCAGTGCCGTGAAATCTTGAATTCTCTCCATCCCACGTTTGTCTTGCTGCCCTAACTGGGCCTGATGTCGCTCAAAATAAGTGGTAAGCAGCTGGTTAAATTCATTTTGTTGCTGCATTAATGAACGGACATATTGCCGCATGGCGATGTTACCCCAAATAGTGCGCAGTCGCGCAATAATTTTGCCAATCATGGGTAGCTTTGAGGTAAACGGCCGTTCTTTCACCACCATCTTTTGTGCCAGTGAAACTGATCCGTTGGTAGTGCCTTCCAGGTAGGGGGATTGCCAGGCTAACTGTCGCAAATTGAACATTGTTTGGCGAATTTGCGCTTCTTCCTCTGGCGTGGCTAATTGGTAATTTTCATTTGTTCTGGCTTTCCAGATTGACGACAGATTTTTAACTGTGGCTACGTAAGCGTGTGCCACGCCGTGCCGGTGGACGGGTGGCAGGGTTGCCAGCCAGGCTGTTTCGACGGGAACTGTCTCGGTCAAAATTGTGGCGATGGACCAATGTTTGAGTAAATAGCGCCACCGACTTGTATGGAAGATTTTGAAATACTCCACATTGTTTTGTGCCAGGGTGACTGATTCAAAGTGAACGGCCGTTGCTTCTGGTACATACACCACACGGTAACCAGCTTGCCGGGCGCGGGTACACCAATCACACTCCTCGTAATAAAGGAAGAACCCTTCATCCATCGGTCCGATTTGAGCAACAACGTCTCGGCGAATAGCCAAAGCTGCGCCGATCACGTAGTCAACCTCTGTTTGCACATCGTACTGGCCCGTATCAGTTTCGCGCAAACCGTAATGACCGGGTAGGGCTTGGGGCGCGGTGATAAAGCCTCCTGCGTGTTGGATTAATACACGGCCTGGATAAAACAATTTGCTGCCCGTGATTCCGATTGTTTCGTCTGCCTGCATGGGTAAAACAAGGTGATGCAGCCAATCGGCATCGACAACTACATCGGGATTAACCAGCACCACAAAATCTGTATCGGCTTGTTGAACAGCCAGGTTGTTACCCGCGGCAAAGCCATGATTAGATTGGCTGCAAATCAGCTTAACAGCGGGAAAACTGCGGTGTACCAGCTCTATCGAATCATCGCTAGAGTTGTTGTCTACAACGACAACTTTGAAGTTTGGGTAGTTCAGATTAAGCAGGGCTGTTAAACAATCTGGCAAAAAATGGGCGGCATTCCAGTTAAGTACAATAATGGTCACGGAGGGAGAGGCAGTCAGAGTCATGGGGCTAATCGGGCTGCTGCGCTTCTAATTGTGCTAAATGATCTTCTAAAACCTGCAAGCGGTGGCTGATTTGGCTCAAGTAGGTAGACATCTGTGCCAGGTCATGAGCTAATTCTGTTTGCTCGCGATCTTGCAGGATAAACCATTGATCATGCTCATGTAGCTGAGAGACAACAATTTGGTTAAAGCTATTTTGCTGCTGGAGCAACGGCCGTACATACCACTTGGTCGCAATGCTGTTCCATGCTTCGCGAAAACGCACCAGGAGCGGACCAACAAGCGGCGTGTTAGAGGTAAACGGCCGTTCCCGAACTTGTGATTTTTCTAGGAGCCAGTTGGCATTTTCTTGGGCCTCTTCCTTCTCTCTCGTCATGATGCGCTTTCCCCGTCTTTCTTACTGGATAAGTCGGTATTGCGGAAAGATCGTGCTCAACCGATTCAGCGCATGAGTTTACCATCAACTATTTACCATTAACAATTAAGTGGAGAACAAAAAGTCCTTTAAAAACAATCATCTTATTTGAGCTTTTTGTTCTCCTGAAAGTAAATCACTGGCTATGCTCAGGTTTTTAAGCAACTTTTCGTGATTTACTTAACCATTAGCTATGGGTGCCAGGTGATGCTGGGTACAACGGCCGTTTCTGCATAAGGGCCTGCTGCCAAATCATCAAAATAGCTATTGGTTAGTAGGCTGCTGTAGGAGAATAGCGCGTGGCCTGCCGTGCCAGCGTCGCGGGCCATCTGGATGCGGGCTTCGATTTCAGCAAAAGAGCAATAACCTGTGCCAATGCCGGGGATGATGTAACGGCCGTTTCCATCTGCCTGAAAATCTTCTACCAGCGTTTGCCAGCGGGTACGAATCCAGTAATCAGAAGAGGTAGGGGCTGGGTCCTCCAAATAGTTGCCGTCGGTGTCGCAGCCGTTATAGCCGCTGCCAGGGTATATCATCGGCGAGATGCTGTCGATGGTGTTGCTGGCCAGCCACGCCTTGGAATCCTGATAGTAGGTGATGTTGCCCTGCTGCGGCGAACCGGGGAAGCCCCAGGCTGGGTCCAGCTCATGAATAGGCCACACAGCCGCAGACAGCCACAAGCCGGGTTTCAGCGGCGCAACCTCTTCGTAGAAGCGGCGCACCGTGCCATTGACCTGCGCCCGCTGCCAGTCGGCATAGCCGCTGTCGCTGAAGCAGTTAGCGCCATAACGGGCCTCGCTCACTGGATCACAAGAAGTGTTGCTGCCGCCGTAACGGATGTGGTCCAGGTGTATTCCGTCAATATCGTAGCGGGTTACTAAATCTTGGCCTACCGCCACAAGGTGATCATCTAAAAAGATGGAAGCGGGTGTGCTGCGCATGTATGCGCCACAAAATACGTCATCGCTGCTGGTCCATTGCAGGCCATTGGGCTTGCCGTTGGTGCTGCCGTGTTCGTTGAGCAGCTGGTAGTAAAGTGGGGTTGGCGTTACGCTGGCGTCAGGTGGCGTGTTGCAGAAGCTGCCGCCGTTCCAGACGGGGTATACGTTCATGTAGGCGTGAACCTGCACACCAGCCGCGTGTGCTTTTTCCACCATGTAGGCCAGCGGGTCCCACAGCGGATTGGGTGCCTGCCCGTAGACGCCGCTGACGCGGTCGGCCCACGGCTCCAGGTTGGATTGGTAGTAGGCATCGGCAATACCGCGCACCTGGAAAAAGATAACGTTGAAGCCCGCGTCGGCCACGTTTTGCACGATTTCATCAATTTTGGCAGGGTCAGCGGCCTGACCGTAGCTGGTCCAGTCGAAGCGGGTGACCCACACACCGCGAAATTCGGTCATGGGTTCGGGGTTGGGTGGCGTGCTGCTGCCGGTGATGAAGGGGAGGTAAACGGCCGTTTCCGTCCCTGCGGCCGCATGGCGCACCGTTTGCATCCCTAGCATTAATACACAAAAAATTGTTAGAAAAATGACGGCTCGTTTCATGGTAACTTCCTGGTTTTTGGTTTAGCAGGCATTGTGTCACAGAAACGGCCGTTCTGCCTGCCAAAATCCATAAATTAACGCACCCTGCCACACTTTTTAACGGAATCTGCACAGATTAGTAGGGCAAGTTATCTGCTGGATGGACAAATCGAGTATACTTGTGGCATGGATGCATCAGAGGCTAAAGCGTATGCTCATCGCTGGGAAGCGGTAGCTGATATTGAACGCCAAGAACAAAAAACACGTTCTGTCGCAGAAAATTGGCAACAATTAAATGCCATCAGACGTCGGGCCGCACGTTTAGGCATTTCGCGGCAAAATGACGAGGGTGAAATGGCGCTTATCTTGCTGTGGGCAAAGCTGAAGTCAGATTATGTCACAAGTTGAACCTCAAGGATTATTTCGCGACCCGCTTGATGCCTTGGAAAGATTACTGGCTGAATTTGATCACCAAGGCGTGATCATTGGTGGATTGGCTGTCAGTCTTTTGGGAGAAGCGCGATTTACAGAAGACCTGGATGCGGTGGTTTTGCTTTCCATTGACGATATCCATAAGTTTCTGGAAGCGGCTAAACGGGAAGGCATTGAACCGCGGATTGTTGAGGCAGATAAGTTTGCCAAACGGAACCGGGTCCTTCTTTTACGTCACATTGCTTCAAACACAAATATTGATGTTTCGCTTGGCGTTTTGCCATTTGAGCAGGAAATGGTAGCCAGAAGCAAAGTTTATGAAGTTGACGATACCCTGAAAATCCACTTGCCGACCCCTGAAGATTTGATAATCATGAAAGCGATCGCCCATCGTCCCAAAGATTTGTTGGACATTGAGGGGATTATTCGTAATCATCCCAATCTGGATAGCGGCCGAATCCAAGAATGGGTGACACAATTCGCTGAGCTTTTGGAAAGGCCAGAACTCTGGGAAGACATTGCTAGTTGGCTGTAATCTTCTAAAATCCCCTTATGAAAGCACCTCGAAAATTCACAACCGAAGCGGGCCGGATCATTTACTCCTTTCCGGTACAGTCGTTTCCTAACTTGGTGAACAATATTTATCTGATTAGCGACGGTGACTTGCTGATCTTGGTGGATTGCGGCTCTGGGTTTGCCGAGGCGAATGACCAACTGCTGGCGGGAGTTACGGCCGTTTCCCACCAATTCAACGAAGCAATTAGCCTGGAAGCGGTGACCCACATCCTCATCACCCACGGCCATATTGATCATTTTGGTGGCTTGCCCTTTGTGCGCCAGTTCACCAGCGCCCCGGTTGGTGTGCACGTGCTGGACCGTCGCGTGCTTTCAAACTTTGAAGAGCGCTCGATTTTTTCCTCCAGTCGGTTAGACACCTTTTTGGAAGGGGCTGGGGTGTCCACTGAACGGCGGCAGCAGTTGATGCAGGTGTATTTGTTTGGCAAGCAGTATTACAAATCGACGCCCGTACAGTTTTTACTGGAAGAAGGTAAGCCAACGGTGGGGGGCATCGAGGTATTCCACGTGCCGGGGCATTGCCCAGGGCAGGTTTGCCTGCTGGTGGATGATGTGATGCTGACGGCCGATCACGTCCTCAGCCGAATCACGCCGCACCAGGCCCCAGAAAGTATCACCAACAACATGGGCTTGGGGCATTATCTGGATTCGCTGACCAAAATTAGCAAGGTGCCGGGCGTACGGCTGGCGCTGGGTGGGCATGAGGAGTCGATGGGGGATATGGTCGGCCGTATCCAGGCCATCAAAATTGCTCACGACGACCGCCTCAACAAAATTCTGGAAATCTGCACCGAGCCAAAATCGCTGGCGGAGATCAGCCGCGACTTGTTTGGTCGCGTGGAAAGCTACCACGTGCTGCTGGCTTTGGAAGAAGCCGGGGCACATGTCGAATACCTCTACCAGCGCGGTGAGCTGATCGCTGCCAACCTGGACGAAATCCAAAAGACTTACCATCCTGTCGTGCAATACCAAAAAGCATAGCGCCATGGAAAATGCCAGGTCCATTCAAGACGCCTTGCTCCGCTGGTGGGACGCCGACCATGCCGACTTGCCCTGGCGACGCAGCCAGGACCCCTACGCCATTTGGGTGTCGGAAATCATGTTGCAGCAGACACAAATCGCCACGGTTATCCCTTACTTTGAGCGGTGGATGGCGCGTTTTCCCACGGTGCACGCGCTGGCCGAAGCATCGCTGGATGATGTGCTGAAGCTTTGGGAAGGGCTGGGCTACTACAGCCGCGCCCGCAATTTGCATGCGGCAGCCAACATGGTGATGCAGGATTGGAACGGCCGTCTCCCCCGAACCGCCGCTGATTTGATGAAACTCAAAGGCATTGGCCGCTACACCGCCGGAGCCATTGCCTCGATAGCCTTCAATGAACCAGCCCCCGTATTGGATGGTAACGTCATCCGCGTCCTTAGTCGCCTGACAGATTTGCCTGACGACGTGACCCAAACCAGCACGAAAAATGACCTTTGGCAGCTGGCTGAGCAGCTTGTGCCCACAGACCGTCCCGGCGACTTCAACCAGGCGCTGATGGAATTGGGGCAGCAGCTTTGTCTGCCTGCCAAGCCGATGTGCCTGCTGTGCCCACTATCGGCCCACTGCCTGGCGCGGCAGCGTGGCACACAGCTAGAGCGTCCCGTTCGGCCACCGCGCCGGCGCACGCCGCACTACGATGTTGTGGCCGGAATCATCTGGCAAAACAAAGCTGAAACTGGCACTTCCACCGGCAAATTTTTGATTGCGCAACGGCCGTTTGACGGACTACTTGGCGGTTTATGGGAATTCCCTGGCGGCAAGCAGGAAGCCAACGAAACACTCCCCCAAGCTCTGGTGCGTGAAATTAAGGAAGAGCTGGCCATAGAAATCGGAGTGGCTGACTTTGTCACGCAGGTGAAACACGCCTATACCCACTTCCGCATCACCTTGCACGCTTTCCATGCTTGGCATGCAGATGGCCAGACTCAGCACCTTGGCGTCGCCAATCATGCCTGGGTCACCCTCGCCGATCTAGACAGTTATGCCTTTGCCGTTACCGACCAGAAAATTATCGCCGCACTGCGTGAGTGGGTGCACGGTGATCGGTAAACGGTGAATCGGCCACCGATTACCAATTACAATCCCTGAGTACCAATCGCCTACTACGTTTCACGCCCCCTTCATTGTCAATTCAATACCCCGGTGTATCATATGGTTATGTCGGACACTATCTCTTCTGGTCAATTTAGTCTGGCAGGCGTATCGGCCGCAGCCATTACCGCCTTTCGTGAAGGCCGTCTCGCTTCCAGCGAGCAAGAGTTTGAGAAGGCCATCCAATATTTCACAGAGGCCCTTGCTTTTGACCGGATTCCCACTCATTTTCAAGCCCGTGTATTTGAATATCGCGGGCTTTGTTTTTGGTTGATTGGTGAATTTCGCGCGGCCGAAAAAGATTATCGCGAATCGTTGTCTATCAGCACTGATATTGATCAGATGGCGCGTGCCCGCGTGCGGCTGGGCGAGCTGGCCGACTTTCGTGGCGATTATGAAGCCGCCGCCGATCTTTACCGGACGGCACTCCAGGAAGGTAATGCAACTGAAAATTTGCTGGTAATAGGCCGGGCCAGACGAGGGTTGGGAATTTTGGATCGCCGCCAGGGCAATACCGAACGCGCCCTCAGTCAACTCACTCAGGCTTTGGCCATTTTCCGACAAGGCGGGGAGACACGTGAGCAGGGCCGGGTTCTCACCAGCCTTGGGCGTACTCGCCAGGCGCGTGGGGAATATCAACAAGCGTTAATGGCCCATCGCGAAGCGTACGTCATTTTGGAATCGGTCAATGATCGCTGGCGAGTTGCGCAGGCGGTCAATGATATTGGTGAGTGTCATCAGGCACTTTACGACGTGGAAAAAGCGTATGAGCATCACCAGCGTGCATTGCAATTAGCGACCCATGCTGGCGCAAAATTGCTCATTCCCGAAATCAAGCGCAATTTAGGCGTTGATCTGGTGGAGGCGGGCCAGTACGAGCAGGGATTGGTCTACTTGCAGGCTGCGCTTAAAGGCACGCGTGAGCATGGCAATCGGGAGCATGAGGCGTTAACGCTGTACCATCTGGCACGCGCCTACCTGCATCATGGCGATGATGGTCTGGCGGTGCAGTTGGTCCTGGCGCTTACCCATGTGGCTGAACTGCTCAACGCGGATCGTTATCGGGCACTGGCGGCATTTGTGCATGGCGAGCTGCTTTTTCATCAAGGGCGCAAGCCAGAAGCACTCAATGAGTTAAACCTGGCAATGTTGGCGGCGCAAACGGCCGTTGATCGGGGCATACTCTGGAAATTGCATGCCGCGATGAGCCACGTCACTGAAAACGAGCAAATTGCGGCCGTTCACCTCAATATCGCCGCTGAGTTCATACGCCAAACGGCTGAACCTCTGCAAGATGAACACTTACGCCACTGCTTCTTAAATGCTCCACCGGTGATGGCTGTGCTGCAAGCCGCCAACGTCAACCCCAATTTCTTTTAACTACCCCCAATGTTTTTCTCTGTGTTGTACTGGCTCAAGGAACGTCTGCGCGATGCCTGGCTCTGGCCGCTAAACTTGGTGCGCGATTTTCCAGCCAGAAGCGGCCGTTTGGCTCACACCCTTTTTACCGGCAGCAAAGCATTCGTGCAGTTTCCTCTTTTCTTTTGGCGGGCCGTGCGTGATGGGATATTTAAACGCCAAATGCGTTGGGCTGTTCAGCAAGTTGGCGTTTGGCTGCACTTACTGCTTGTTCAACTGTTTGATCTGGTCGGTGGACCGGAAATTTGCCAGTTTGTCATGCACTTCGGCATGTACACTACACCCCTGACGGCTGCGGAGCAAACGGCCGTAAAACCCATCTTCGGCACCCATAACTTGCGTTACCAGGACGTACGCATTGCCCAAGGCGGCATTTTGCACTTTATTTTCCGCCACAATGGCGGGCTTGCTTTTGCGACCTGGTACACCATCCATTTACCAGTAAAAAGAGGGGAGGGGAGAGAAACGGCCGTTTCTAGCCGTCAAAATCTACCTCTTTTGGTCCATGAACTGACCCATGTATTCCAATATCACCATGTTGGGACTCGTTATTTGGGTGAAGCTATTTACTATTTAGTCACCACCAATCGTAAATGTTACCAGTATGGGGGCATCTCTGGTCTGCGCGTTTGCCACCAGCAAGGCAAGCAATACCGCCATTTCAATCGCGAGCAGCAAGCCCAAATAATCCAGGATTATTTCACCCAAAGCCGCCAAAGTCAGGACACATCTGCCTACGAACCATACGTAAATCAGCTCAGGCAGCGAGAGCTGTAACGGCTCTGTTGCCACTTCGCTACTATTTAGCCCTTAAATGCCCCCTATTTGTCCCTTGTTTGACATCATCAAATGATCGCTTTATAATTGCCTTCCGTAAGTCGGTAAATTGCAAATGCTGCATATGCAATTGTTTGTATGTTTGTAATAAACCAGACCCTTGAGAAGAAGAGATTTTCTTGTTTATCTACAAAACGACCAAAACTCAATCTTGTTTAACCAAGCACAGCTAGTTTGCTTATGCAAATTTAGGTGTGCTTTGTTTATTTAAATTCCTAACTGAAACTAAGCTCTGTCAGGCGCTGCTCACACAAGTCTTCTACTGAGTGCGTCAAGACGGACAAGAATAAATCTGGAGGAGGTGGTGCGATAGCATTATTTGGAGCTGTAATTACGAGCATCAATATTCATGTTCGTAAGAAGCTGGCCAGCCGTTGCAATCAAAATATCAGCGGATTAATTTGGCCGGACCTTTTTTTGAAAAACCCCTTATTTCAAAACATGAGAGGAGGAAGATTTCATGTTTAACACAAAGAAATGGGCGCTTATCGCTCTGATCGTTGCTCTTGGTGCAGTTGTTTTGGCAGCTTGTACCCCCACAACCGAAACCGTAACGGTTGAGGTTACCCGTGTTGTTACCGAAACAGTCGTCGAAGAAGGGCAGACTGTGGAAGTAACCCGCGTTGTTACTGAAACCGTCGTTGAGACGGTAGAAGTTGAACCCGATGCTCAGCCTGCTGGTCCCAAAGACCTGATCGTTTGTATGGCCCAAGAGCCGGACAGCCTGTATTGGTACGGAACTTCAATGTTGGCCGCTCAGGCCGTGCAGCATGCCATTTATGAGAACCTCATAACGACTTTATCCTATGACTACCAGGCACAAGGTCTGGAGAAATTGCCCAGCCTGAACGATGGTGATGCCGTTTTAGAAAGCGTAGAAGTAAACGCTGGCGACACCGTTGTAAACGCTGGTGGTGAAGTTGTTGTTGTAGAAGATGGTACCATGCTGGTTACAAGCGATGGCGAAACGGTTGAATTCGCTGGTGAAGCTGTCATGATGGACCGTCTTGTTGTGGACTTCACCCTAAAGGCCCGCACTTGGTCAGATGGCGAACCGGTAAAAGCATCTGACTCCATTTACAGCTTTAATTTGCTATCAGACCCCGACACCCCAGCCAGTAAATTCACGGTTGAACGCACCGCCAGCTATGAAGCGACCGGCGACCTTAGCACCCGTTGGACTGGTATTCCTGGTTACAAAGACTCCACCTTCTTCACAAACTTCTGGCAACCCTTGCCAGAGCACGTATGGGGTTCTTTCAGCGCTGCTGAACTGCTCGAAGCAGAAGAGTCTAGCCGCATGCCGGTTGGCGACGGTCCATTCGTTGTCCAAGAGTGGATCGCTGGCGACAGCATCCGCTTGACCCCGAACGAATTCTACTATCAAGAAGGTCTGCCCTATCTGAACAGCGTAACCTACAAGTTCATCCCCGACACCAACCAGCTGATCGCTCAGCTGCTGTCTGGCGCTTGCGACATTGGTACGCAGGATGGTATGGATGCTGGCCAGGCTCCGTTCCTCATCGAAGCTGAGAACAACGGCCTGCTGACCCCCTACTTCCAGACCGGTACCGTGTACGAACACATCGACTTCGGTGTGAACAGCTACGGCGACTACGGTGATGGCGTTGGTCGTCCCGACTGGTTCGAAGATGTCCGCGTTCGTCAGGCGATGACGATGTGTACCGACCGCCAGAGCATGGTTGACAACATCCTGTTCGGCCGTTCCGAAGTTATCCACACCTACATCCCCAGCGTGCACCCGCTGTATCCCGAAGGTCTGACCGAATGGGCATACGACGTGGACGCAGCCAATGCCTTGCTCGACGAAGCTGGTTTCACCGATGGTGATGGTGATGGTATCCGCGAGGATCCGGCCACCGGCACCCCATTTGCTGTCACCCTGGGCACGACCACGGGTAACGAAATGCGTCAGCAGCTGACCCAGATCTTCAAAGAGAACATGCTGCAATGTGGTATCGATGTAGAACTGTACTACCTGCCGTCCAGCGAATGGTTTGCTGATGGTCCTGATGGTGTGCTGTTCGGCCGTCGTTTCGACCTGGGCGAATTTGCCTGGTTGACCGGTGTAGAACCGAGCTGCTCCCTGTACATGACTGACAGCATCACTGGTCCAGAAGAAGAAGGCTTTGGTGGTTGGGGTAACTCCAACGACACCGGTTGGTCCAATGCGGACTTCGATGCAGCCTGTAAGCGTGCTTTGGGTGCTCTGCCGGGTACCGAAGATTACGAACAAGGCCACATTGATGCGCAAGTTGTCTTCTCCCAGGAAGTACCGGTTATTCCGTTGTTCCTGCGCTTGAAGGTAGCTGCGGCTCGCCCGAACGTTTTGAACTTCGGTGTGGACCCGACCCAGAACTCTGAGATGTACAACATCTTCGAGATCGATCTCCAACAGTAAGTTTAGCTAGTTAGATTGAGTAGTGGCAGTGCAACGCACTGCCACTACTTTTTTTCCTATGTTTCAGTTTTATGCCAATGAACATCGTTGCCGGCATCACAAGCATAAAATGTCGAGGAAAAGAATTACATTTTTGGTTGATCCATTTCCCGTTCTTTCCCAATAGCCTTTGCCCAAACCCCCATAAGCAGTTCTTGCTGAAGCCATTGTCTGTCATTCAATGAATGTGCTATGTTTCAGTGGTCAAACTACCTCTGGTAATTTAAATCGGGTTCAAGAGCTTTTCTCCTTGTTTGTGAAATTTGTTCGTTGTGGCGTAGGCACCTTTGCTTTGGTACAATATTTTTACCCTTGATAAAAGGACGTAAGTTCATCTCCACAGTTTTTAATTTTGGCATCATAAAATACACCTGAGTTTGACTTGGTTGCTTTTGATTATTGCACGAATGTGAGCACTCTTGACTGACTTAAACAAGCTAAACGCAAATCCTTTTTCGGAGGCAAAATCGTGACAAATTATTTAATACGGCGCGGTTTTCAGATGGTGTTGGTGGTAATCCTGGCGACGATCACCATCTACCTGCTGCTCAACGCAGTGCCAGGGGGGCCACTGTCGGGGCTAAACCTGGCCGCTGACGCCAAACAGCGTCTCAGCGAGGAAGACATCGCTCGGCTGGAAGCCACCCTCGGTCTCAACAAACCCACCTACCTGGCATACCTCACCTGGCTGACCGGTGAAGACTGGCTCGACGAAGTCGGCGACGCCATCGGCAACCCCGGTCCCGCCGAGAAAATGTTCGAAACCGGCACCTGGCGCGACTACCAATCCCCCACCTGCCAAGATGCCGGCGGCACCAACGAAGGCGCCGACACCACCCGCATCGCCCCCTGCCGCGGCGGCGTGCTGCGCTGGGATTGGGGCCAATCCTGGTCCCTGGCTCGTGGCCAGACCGTCACCTCCGTCATCGGCAGCCGGGTGTCCAACACCCTCATCCTGATGACCACCGTCACCGTCATCTCCCTGCTCATTGCCCTGCCGATTGGGATCATTTCGGCCGTCCGACAGTACTCCCGCCTGGACTACGCCGTCACCACCTTTAGCTTCTTTGGCATCTCTATGCCCGTCTTCTGGTTTGGTCTGCTCACCATCATCTTGTTTGGGGTGCAATTCCAGCAGTGGGGACTGCCCTTCTTCCCCACCGGCGACGTCTTCACCACTCGCGTCATCGCCGGCAGCATCCAGGACGTGCTGGGCATCCAGCCCTACTCCCTGGCCGACCGCATCATCCACCTGGTCCTGCCAGTGAGCGTGTTGACCCTGCTCTACCTGGCTGGCTGGAGCCGCTTCATGCGCTCCTCCATGCTGGAAGTGCTGCGCCAGGACTACGTCCGCACCGCCCGTTCCAAGGGTCTGCGGGAACGCATGGTCATCCTCAAGCACGCCGCTCGCAATGCCCTGATTCCGCTCATCACCATCGTGGTGTTCCAGATACCGGGCATCTTCAGCGGGGCGATTATCACCGAGACCATCTTCAACTACCCCGGCATGGGGCGGCTGTTCATCGACTCGCTCAACCGGGATGACTGGCCGATTGTGATGGCCCTGCTGTTCATCACCGCCATTCTGGTGGTGTTGGCCACCCTGATTGGCGACATTCTTTACACGATTGTTGACCCGCGCATCCGGTTTGACTAAGAAGCGGCTGGTGGCGAGTTGCGCGTGGTGCATGAGGAAACAAGCCACCCGCGACAAACAACTCGCTACCCACCACATGCAAAAACGACAAAGACTCTTTTAAGGAGAGAACCATGAGCGTAGCTGAAATTGATGTGGATGCCCTGCAAGCCGACGCGCTGATGACATCCAAACCCGAACACATCTTGATGACCTACTGGAAGCGGCTGCGGCGGCATCGCCTGGCCACCGCCAGCCTGATCATCCTGGGGATTATCATCGCCTTTGTGGTGATTGGTCCCATCGTCATGTCGCGCATGACCTACTACAACGTCTCGCGCGGTGAAGAAATGACCTACAGCCGTGACACCCAAGACCTGTCCTCCCGCAACGCCGCTCCTTCAGCGGAGCACCCGCTGGGAACCGACGAACTAGGCCGAGACGTGCTGTACCGGTTGATGGTAGCTGGGCAGCTGTCCCTGGTGATTGCCTTCTCGGTGACGATCATATCGGAGACGTTTGGCATGTTTATGGGGGCGGTGTCGGGCTACTTTGGCAAGTGGATAGACAGCGTGATTCAGCGGATTGTGGAGTTCATCATCATTCTGCCCTCGCTGCCGCTGCTGTTGGTGCTGTCGTCTATCTTGCGCGACCTGCGCATCTCGTTCTTGCCGCCGGAGTGGAGCCAGGCCTTTGTGATTATTGCCATTTTGGCCGGGCTGGGCTGGACAGGAGCGTGCCGGTTGGCGCGGGCGCAGGTGTTGAGCTTGCGCAACCAGGAGTTCACCGAGGCGGCGCGGGCGTTGGGCATGAGTGATTTGCAGATTATTCTGCGGCACATGATGCCGAATGCGATTCCGCCGATTATTGTGAATGCGACGTTGGGACTGGGCGGGGTGATTCTGGTGGAATCTGCGCTGAGTTTCCTGGGGTTTGGCATTCAGCAGCCGGTGGCGACGTGGGGCAACATGTTGCAGGATGTGCAGAAGGACATGTTCACGGCGCCGTGGAAGGCGTTGTATCCGGGGTTGTTGATTTTTGTCACGGTGTTGGCGGTGAACTATCTGGGTGATGGTCTCCGCGATGCCCTCGACCCCAGACTGAAATTGTAGACAATCCATTTGAGGGAAGAGGCATAGAACGTGGAGAAAAATACCAAAGATAACATTCTTGAAATTAAAGGCCTCAAGACTCAATTTTTTACTGAGTCTGGTGTTGTGCGCGCTGTTGATGGCATTGATATTAATGTTAAGCGCGGTGAGGTCTTGGGCATTGTAGGGGAGTCTGGCTGTGGTAAAAGCGTGACTTCGCTATCTATTATGCGTCTGGTTGGCCAGCCAGGGAAAATTGTAGAGGGTCAAATTATTTTTGATAATGAGGACCTTTTGCAGCTTCCTGAATCCCGAATGGTTAAGATTCGGGGTAACCGGATTTCTATGATTTTTCAGCAGCCGCAAAGCTGTTTGAATCCAGTTTTTAAAGTTGGCGATCAGCTGTCGGAAGTGCTGTTTATTCATCAGGATTTGGGTAAGGAAGCTGGCCAAAAGCGGGCTATTGAACTGCTGAGTATGGTTGGTATTCCCGAGCCGGAATCGCGGGTGAATTCTTTCCCGCATGAAATGTCTGGTGGTATGGCGCAGCGTGTGATGATTGCTATGGCCCTTGCTTGTGTGCCGGAACTGCTCATTGCCGATGAGCCAACAACAGCATTGGATGTGACGATTCAAGCCCAAATTTTGGATTTGATGCGTAATTTGCGCTCAAAAATGGAAACTTCCATTATCTTGATTACGCATGATTTAGGTGTTGTGGCCGAGATGTGTGATCGGGTTGTGGTTATGTATGCAGGCCGCGTTGTTGAGGAAGCTCCGATTGTAGAGCTGTTTAACTCACCAAAACATCCTTACACGATCGCATTAATTGGTTCTACTCCTGTTTTGGGGCATGCTGAAAAAGAGCTGGTCACGATTCCTGGTTCTGTGCCGAATCTTATTGACTTGCCGGAAGGGTGTAAATTTGCACCGCGGTGCTTGCCTCGGGTTGAGAATGAGCTAGAGATTTGTACGCAAGAAGAGCCAGGACTTAGAGTGATTGGCCCTAATCGTAAGGTTCGCTGCTGGCTGTACGAAGAAGGAGCGGAGTGATTTAGATGGCAGAACAAGTGCAAACACAAGTAAAACAGAACCTGAGTGCACGGGCCGCAGTAAACAAGCGTGTCTTGGTTGAAGTTAATAATGTTGTTAAATATTTTCCGGTTCGGGCTGGGCTGTTGCAAAGAGTTAAAGCCTGGGTGAAAGCTGTAGACGATGTCTCGTTCTTTATTTATGAAGGGGAGACGTTTGGTCTGGTTGGTGAATCTGGGTGTGGTAAGACAACAATCGGCCGTACTATTTTACGTTTGATTCCGGCTACATCCGGCAGTGTGATTTTTGATGGACAAAATTTGTTTGATTTGAATGCCAGCCAGCTAAAGAAGATGCGGCGCAGTGTTCAGATTATCTTCCAGGATCCATATTCTTCCTTGGACCCACGTATGCCAATTGGTGAGAGTATTGCCGAAGGGTTGCGGATTCATACGGATAAAAATGCCCAAGAGCGCTATGACATTGTGGTTGAGATGTTGACGCGTGTGGGTATGCGTGCGGATCATGCTCGGCGTTATCCGCACGAGTTTTCTGGTGGGCAACGGCAGCGCATTGGTATTGCGCGGGCCCTGGCGTTACGGCCGAAATTTATTGTTTGTGATGAGCCTGTTTCGGCTCTGGATGTGTCTATCCAGGCCCAGGTGCTGAATATTTTGCGCGAACTGCAAAATGATTTTGGGCTGACCTACCTGTTTATTGCCCATAACTTGAGTGTGGTGGAGCATTTTAGCGACCGTGTAGGCGTGATGTATTTGGGCAAGATGGTAGAAATGGCGTCTCGCGATGATTTGTACCGCGACCCGTTGCATCCTTATACGCAGGCACTGATGTCGGCTATTCCGATTCCTGACCCCACTTTGAAACGGCAGCGGGTCATTTTGGAAGGTGATGTGCCGAGCCCGTTGAATCCACCGAGTGGCTGTCGCTTCCATACGCGCTGTCCGCTGGCATTTGATAAATGTTCGCAGGAGATCCCCCCGTTTAAAGATTACGGCAACGAACATTATGCTGCCTGTTGGCTGCTAGAAACTGGGGAGAAAGGCGCGAGTAAGTTGACGCGTGAGAATTTGCCGGATGATGCTTACGTAGTTGAGTATTAATCCCAGAAGCTTGGTTGGCAAATTTCTGTTGTAAATTTAAAAAGGTCTGCGGGTGCAGGCCTTTTTTCATGCTTGTCTTATTGTGTTAGCAGACTCTATAATGGAAAAAAGCTAATAGGACAACGGATTTTTTAATTATGGCGGATGCAAAGCAGATTTTAGTCGTTGATGACCACTTTGAGATGTTGGAGTTTTTGCGCTCCATGTTGGAACTATCTAATCAAGACTGTGAGGTTTTAGCGGTTCCTTCAGCTGAGGAAGGGTTGTTGGAGCTACGTCGGTCGCCGTTTGACTTGTTGATTACTGATGTGCGCCTGCCAGGTATGAGCGGGTTTGATCTGGTGCGGCGCGTGAAGGCATTGGGGCGGGATATTCCGGTCATCATGATTACGGCTTATTCATCGAACCAGGGACGTAAGGAAGCGGCCGACCTGGGCGTGTATCGCTATTTTCAGAAGCCTTTGGATACGGATAGTGTGTTAACGGCCGTTCACACCGCCCTTCATGGAGAATCCGTCACCCTCCCAACGGCCGCTCCTGCTGTCACTGAATCAGCAAAAACGGCAGTTTCTGATGATCTCCAGCGCCGTCTCGATTCGCTGCGGGTAGATACGGGCGCTATGCACTTGACGCTATCTTCAACGATAGGAGATATTTTGTTTTCGGCGGGAGACGGCCGTCAGTTTGACCTGCCCAAGTTGATGAGCATCGTTGCGAACAATTTGAGCAACAGCTTTTTGTTGGCCGATGAGTTGGGCGCTTCTGAGCCATTTACCTTGCAGTATCATGTCGGCGACAGTTTTGAATTTTACTGTGCGAATGTGGGGCGTGGACACTTTCTCTCGCTCTTTTTTGATATGGCTGCCCGTCGTGGACGCATTGGCACCATTTGGGTCTTTACCCAACGAGCCATTAAAGATTTGGTGACGATGCTGCCAGCTTTACCACCAATGCCAGTTGCCACCGTGGCGCATCAAGAAGTGGTGGTTGAGGAAGAAGATACGCTGGTAGGAACGGCCGTACCCTCCACACCGGAACCACCAGTTTCACCAGCGATGGAAGAACCAGTCACCAACGATTATTTGGACATAGAACCAGATGATTTGTTGAACTTACTCACGGGAAGCGATGGGCCAATGGATGAAACGGCCGATCTTGATGCCTTTTGGGATACTTCATTAACCGATGAAGCAGATCATACTCGGGGCATTTCCCTGGAAGAAGCGCTACAGCGCGGCCTGATCGATTTTAACCAGGATGACGAATTTAAATCCTGATACGCCAGCTGGCAGATAAAGTTATAAAAACGTCACTAGCTCGCTTAGTTCAGTGACGCAAGCAAAAGCTTCCTCTCCGTACAAAGCATCCGGGTCAAAAATAATGGGCATCATGCCCGCGTTTTGCGCACCTATGCCGTCGGCAAAATAATTGTCGCCGATATAGATGCATTCCGCTGCCTCAAGCATGGAAAATTGGTTCCGTGCATGGTCAAATATGGCTGGATTGGGTTTCCAGCAGCCAATTTCCCCAGCGGCCAAGGTCATATCGAACCAGTCAGCAATCCCTAAATCTGTCAGCACATTGGTGAAGGGCTGGGATCGATTAGAGATGACACCCAAGATGTATCCAGCGGACTTTAGCTGAGCTAAAAGATTTAACGCGCCAGGGGCTAATTGAACCTCTGGTACATAATCAGACCCAAAGTATTCGCGGACAAGACGGGACTGCGTATGAAGATCGTTCGTGGCTTGCACGGTTTCCAGAAGCTGCCGTGAATAATTGATCCAGAACGCATCCTCGCCCAGTCGAGTCATTTCCTCACTGACCAGCGCATCCTGACTCCAATATTGGTGTGCCCAAATCTTAACGCGTCGTGCGGAGGCTTCATCAATGTGAATTTGTTGGGAACGGGCAAATTGGATAAACGCCTCGGTGGGTGATGGGGAGGGAAGGCGTAAGGTGCCATCGAGATCAAAGAACACGGCTTTAAAACGAGTTGTCATGCGCACTCCTGACAGTAGGGATGATAGAAATCCAGTTAGAATGTTGTTGTGAAAGCAGGTAGTCGTTACAATCAGCCAGTTTTGGCTAACTTTAACTTCAACATCTAGCCAATGTTGTCGGGTGCCAAATCCAAAATATTGTGAAATGGTACCCTTAGAAAAGGGCTAAATTTTATGACAGACAGCTTTGTAATTGTACCTACATACAACGAGGCAGATAATTTAGACGATCTTATCTCCCAATTGCTAGCCTTGCCAGTGTCCGTTGGTGTGATTGTAGTGGATGACAATTCGCCAGATGGTACTGGCCAAATGGCAGACCGATGGGCCACAGAAAACCCGGGGCGAGTTGTTGTGGTTCATCGTCCAGGGAAAATGGGTTTAGGTACAGCGTATATCGCCGGATTTAAGAAGGCGTTGAGCATTGGTGCTAAGCGCATCTTAACGATGGATGCTGATTTTTCCCACAACCCCCGCTACATTCCAGACATGATTGCCCTGAGCAAACAAAAGCATGTTGTGATCGGTTCCCGTTATGTTCCTGGCGGGGGTCAGCGTAACTGCACCTGGAAGCGTGTGCTATTGAGCAAAGGAGCAAATCTTTTGGCTCGCACGCTGCTTGGTTTGCGGGCAAGGGATGCTACAGCCGGTTTTCGCCTTTATCGCCGCGAAGTATTGGAGTCGATTCCCTTGGAGCGAATTTTCTCTAGCGGTTATTCATTTTTGGTAGAGATGCTATTTATGTGCCAGCGGCGCGGCTGGCAAATTGGCGAAGTGCCAATTATTTTTGAAGATCGGCGTAAGGGCCAAACAAAGATTTCGCGTAACGAAGTGATTAAGGCGCAGTACACCTTGCTGCGTTTGTTTTTGCGTCGTCTGCGGGGCGGCGAGCCACGAAGACCAAAAGTACCTATTTCCTCATCATGATTGACGTTCAATGTAATTTATGTGGCGCCGACGATTATGTGGTGCGCTTTCCTGCGACTTTGCAGCCTCACGAAAAAATAGAAGTTGATGCGTTTTCCTGTACCAATCCGGGCTATGGTCATCATGCCCAGATTGTGGAGTGCCGGCAGTGTGGCTATGTGTACGCCAATCCACGCTGGTCGGGTGATGAAATTTTGGATGCGTATACGGCCGTTACCGACCAAACCTATGTGCAAGAGCGGGCTGGCCGTGAACTAACCTTCCAAAAACATTTACGGGCAATGGAAAAGAGAGTCGGGCAGGCAAATGGCCGTTCCCTCCTCGATGTGGGCGCGTACATTGGTGTGTTTGTGGAAACCGCTGGCCAGGCGGGTTGGCAGGCATGGGGCGTTGAGCCTTCTGAGTGGGCAGCGACCATGGCCCAGCAGCAAGGGCTAAACGTGATCCACGGCACGCAGGATGCACCAGAGCTATACGGTAGGCAGTTCGATGTGGTGACCATGTGGGACGTCATCGAGCATGTTGCTGATCCATCGGGTGAGATTGGCAAGGCGTATAACTTGCTCAAGCCGGGCGGTTGGGTAGTGATTCACACAATGGACATTACCAGCCTGGTAGCCCGTTTGATGGGGGCGCGTTGGCCTTGGTTAATGGATATGCACATTCATTACTTTAGCCAAAAAACGTTGCGCAAGATGCTGGAGAAGAATGGTTTTGAAGTTGTTTGGTCTGGACCAGAAGGGCGTTATTTGCGGCTAAACTATTTTGTCTCGCGTGTTGAAGCGCTGAATCGGCCGTTGGGTCGTTTAGCCCGTTGGATGATAAATGGCTTGCGATTGGGGCGTGTGGCCATCCCCTTAAATTTTGGTGATTTATTCACTGTTTATGGCAGAAAACCTTACTAAATAATGGAAGAAGGTACGTTGGCAGCAAATTCATTTGTCAGTAAACGGCCGTATTTAATTCTCCTCCTTATAATTTTAACAGGCGCTTTTTTACAAGGCGTCCTGGCCGTGTCTAAAACCACAATCACCCACGATGAAACCATCTCCTACCTATCGGCGGTAGGTCACCAGAGTGATTTTGAGCGTATTTTTCGGGACAATCTATTCCCAGCCAATCATTGGGCTACGGTGAGTGAGTGGCGGGCCTGGTTTGCCGTTGATACTCCGTTTGCTTTCCGGCAGATTGGTCTTGGTTTGGCGGAAAGTGATATTCACCCCCCATTATATTTTTGGCTTTTGCATGTGTGGACTTGGCTATTTGGCGTGCATCCCTGGACCGGGCCGACGCTTAACATGATTTTGCAGGGAATCGGTGGCTGGGGGTTGTTTATGCTGGCTCGGGCGGCGTTAAAGGATACGCGGGAGGCGCTGGCGGTGACGTTTATTTGGGTGGTGAGTCCGGCGGTGTTAACGGCCGTTCTTGAAGCCAGGCAGTACACGTTGTTGGGCGTATGTGCCATCTTTTTTGTTTGGCTGATTGTGCGTGTGGTGGCTCAAGAAGCCACGCTTTCCTGGAAGCCGTGGATTTTGCTAGCACTGGCGACAACAGCGGGGGCTCTCACGCATTTTCACTTTATTCTTGTGGTCGTGGGTGCGGGATTGGTATTTGTCTTGAAACTGATCCGGCGGGATTTCAACCGGGCTTTGTTTGTAGGAACGGCCGTCTTTGTGGGGTATCTACTCTCATTTGCGCTGCACCCCCAGTTTTTACGTTCGATCAGGGAGCTAAGCAGACGCCAGGCGCTTGAGGCAAAGTATCTAAGCGGTGTTCTAGCCATTTTCCAACGAATTTATGCTGTTGGTGATACATTCACCGGCTTCTGGACGATTTCTCGGCTGGCCCAGGTGAGCTTGTTTTGTCTTTCTTTGGCCACCTTAATCTGGTTTGGGATGATCCTCATAAAAAATCCTTCACGAGTTCGCCGGTTTGCCCAGGAATTAAAGCCGTCCGAACTAGGAATTGGACTATTTTTTGCCTGGATGAGTGGCGTTTCGATTTTACTGTACCTCACATTTGTCAGCCCGGTTCACGCCATGACAGCTCGCCATATGAGCGCCGTTTGGCCTTTCTTTCCCTTTTTACCAGTTTTGCTGCTAAGAAAGTTTCCGGTTGGAACCAGGTATCGTGTGCTTTTGGGGTTGGCAACGGCCGTTTTACTCTCTGCGGTTGTAATGGTTTGGCAGGGCGTTCAGTCGGCCGATACCCCACCAACCCCCATCGCTTTTGCCGGTAAAAATGTGGTGGCTGATGGCGTGTATCAGGGGATTCTCCCCCGTATATTTTGGGATTTGCCCGCTGACGCTAACATTTTTGTGGCTACGCAGGAAGAGCTGCTGGCAGACCCCGATGCCTGGTTGTCACAGCTTGGCGAAAACGATGTATACATTAGCGAAACATCCTATGACAACACAACCACCAACCGAGATCGAATTCTGGCTCTATTAGCAACAAAATTTGAGGTTAAAATGCTCCCTGAAGATAGTTGGGCGGTTGGGGAGCGTTATTTCCTGAGCTTACCCGACTAATTTATTCATTCTGCTACTGCTTTGCCCATAAACATCGCTGCGTAATTTATGCCGACAGAGTTTCCTAGTACCGTGTCTCTTTGTGACTAAAATTGCTTCCCTAAGTACCAAACGCCTGTTTGTCGCCTTATTTGTCATTGCCCTCTTTACGATGGCGGTACGCGAGACGCTGGACCCAGACATGTGGTGGCATCTACGCACTGGCGAATACATTTTGCAACATGGCATTCCGGCGCAGGATGTGTTTACCTTCACCGTGCCGCAAAATGCTTGGGTAACACATGAATGGCTATCCCAGCTGATAATGTGGTTGGTCTATCTGGCGGGAGGCTTGCCCAGTCTTATCCTTTTTTTTGCGGCGCTCATTGCCCTGACTTACTGGTTACTGTATCTGGCGTGTCCAGGACGGCCGTATCTCGCCGCGTTTATCGTCCTGCTAACGTCCATTACTTCGGCCATTGTTTGGGGTGCCCGTCCGCAGATATTTAACTTGTTGCTAACGGCCGTCTTCGTTCTCATCGTTGAGCGGGTGAAGGATGGGAAGTGGCGTGTGCGCACGCTGTGGTGGCTACCGCTGCTGACGTTGGTTTGGGCCAATTTACACAGCGGGTACCTGCTTGGGGTCGTCCTGTTGGGCACTTATGCCGTTGGCGATGTGGCGCAGCGTTGGTTGGCTACACCAACGGAGAGAACATTGGGGAAAACGGCCGTTGCCCATCTTTTTGGCGCGACCGGCGTCAGTTTTCTGGCGGCGGCTGTAAACCCGAGTGGCGTCGAGCTGTGGATTTACCCTTTCCTTACCCTCGGCAGTGGCCCGATGCAGGCTTACATCCAAGAATGGCATTCGCCGGACTTCCACCAAACTTACTTCTGGCCCTTTGCCGCCATGCTGGCGCTGGGCGTTTTGGGCTTGATTTTCCGCAAGGAGCGGCCAACCATTACCGAACTGCTGCTTTTCTTGGGTACCGGCGCGGCGGGGTTGCTGTCTGCCCGGCACATTCCGCTATTTGCCATCGTGGCCGCACCGATTTTGGCTCGCAGCTGGCTAAGTGTTGACTTAGACCCCAAGGGTTTAACCAATAGAACCGGCAACAATGCAGACAGCAAACCCTTGGGGTCTTTGTTGGTAGTGCTAAACTGGCTGCTGCTGGTGGTGGCGGTGGGAACGGCCGTCATCTGGTCCATCACTAAAATCGGCGGCAACGACGCGGCTATTGAGGCCCGTTTCCCCGTGGCGGCGGTGGACTATCTGGAAGCGTCTGGTCTGGCTGAGGCACATGGCTATAACAGCTACAACTGGGGTGGCTACCTCATCTGGCGCGGTGTACCCGTGTTTGTGGATGGTCGGGCTGATGTGTATGGTGATTCCTTCCTTCTTTACTACCGCCGCACGTTTGATGTGCTCCCTGGTTGGCAGGAACCACTGGACGAGTACGATGTGGATTATGTGCTGATGGAGTCTGGATCGCCATTAACGGCCGTTCTCGCCGTTAGCCCTGATTGGACCGAGGTTTATGCAGACGACCTGGCCCAAATTTTTATTCACGCGAAATGATGTATAGAAATTTGACGCAAAGGACGCAAAGATTCGAAAGACGCAAAGAAATTTCCTTTGCTCCTTCTATCCCTTCGCGCCTTTGCGTCAAAAACCAGACCCGTTCCGATGAAACTAACTATGCGTGAACCATCCGCTAACTGGCGGCGTACCGATTGGCTGTGGTTGGCCTTGATTGGCCTGCTTTTTCAGGCCATTTGGGCGGTGCAAATGCCTACGCCAACCTACATGGATGCCTACTACTACACCACCAACGGTCAGCGCCTGGCCAATGGTGATGGCTTTACTGAGCTGGTCATCTGGCAGTATCTGGACGATCCAGCTGGGCTGCCCACGCCCAGCCACAGCTACTGGATGCCGCTGACTTCGATTTTGGCGGCAGTTGGCTACAGCTTGGGTGATGGCTTCTGGGCGGCGCAGCTGCCGTTTTGGCTGCTGGCGGGTCTGCTGCCGCTGCTGGCCTACTGGATCAGTTTGCAATTTTTTAGCGAACGGCGGCAGGTGTGGACGGCCGTTTTGCTTACCATTTCCGGCGGATTTTACACACGCTTCCTCAACCAACCGGCCACCTTTGTGCCCTTTGCCTGGGCGGGCGGATTGTGCCTGCTCTTTTTAGCCTTCACCCAGCAGCGCCCGGCTAAAAAGTGGTGGTTCCTGGCTGGCCTCACCGCTGGCCTGGCCCACCTGACGCGGGCGGATGGCGTGCTGCTCTTCGTTATTGGCGGTTTGGTTTGGTTAAAGGAGATTAGAGATTGGAGATGGGAGATGGGGAAGCGTTTTTCAATCTCTAATCTCCAATCTCCAATCCTCCTTTTACTCGGCTACCTGCTGGTCATGACGCCCTGGTTCATCCGCAACTGGCGCGTGTTTGGACGGCCGTTATCCATCAGCGGCACACAAACCCTCTTCCTGACCACCTACGACGACTTGTTTGCTTACGGCCGTTCCTTCAATCTGGCCCATTTTTTGGATTGGGGTTGGGGCAACATTTTGCAGTCCAAACTGGACGGTTTGCTCTTGGCTGGCGGCACCTTTGTGGCCGTCTGTGGCGTGGTTTTTCTGACGCCGCTCATTGTGTGGGGCTGGCTGAAATGGTGGCGGGATGCGGAGAAACGGCCGTTTCTCCGCCCACTCACCTGGTATGCTTTGCTGTTGTTTGCTGCTATGAGCCTGGTTTTTACCTTTCCCGGCGGGCGGGGTGGCTTGATGCACTCTTCGGTGGCTCTGTGGCCCTGGCTGATGGTGTTGGCTACTGCCGGGCTGGATTACGCCGTGGATTGGGTGGCAACGAAGTTACCCCACTGGGAACCACACAAAGCAAAGCCGCGTTTTGCCATGCTGTTTGTGGTCGTGGCTTTTGTCATCAGCGCCACATTGTTTTATGCCCGCGCAGACAGTACGTTGGAGGCGGAGGTGTATGCAGAAGTGGGTGAGATATTGCCAGAAACGGCCGTCATCATGGCGGGTAATGCACCGGGCGTGTATTACCACACAGGCTTGCCTGCGCTCAGCATTCCCAACGAGCCAATTTCTGTACTGGAAGAAGCGGCGTCGCGCTATGGCGTGACCCACTTGCTGCTCGATAAAGATCATCCTCAGCTGTTGGCGGATTTGTATTTGCAGCAGACGGTGCCACTCGGATTCGAGCTTCTCTTTGCCCGCGATGGCTACCAGCTGTACCAGCTAGATGTTTCAGCACGATAAGGTAAAACCATGATACAAAATCGTCGCATTTGGGTTTTGGTCGCCGTTGTCATTGGGATGGCCCTTTTTCTCGGGCTGGCGGCCCGCGATAAGCTGGGCTTCCCGCTCGACGATGCCTGGATTCACCAAACCTATGCACGGAATCTGGCGCGATACGGCCGTCTTGAATTTACCCCAGGCGTTTCTAGCGCTGGTTCTACTGCCCCCCTCTGGACACTGCTGCTGGCTTTGGGCTACGTGCTGCATTTACCCTACCTGTTGTGGTCTAATGTGTTAGGCGGTTTTTCTTTGCTCTGGCTGGGCTGGAGCGGGATGCGTTTATGGCAGACGTTGTGGCCCACACTGGCCAATCGAACCTGGCTGGCTGGCGTGGTGTTGGTACTCACTTGGCCGCTGCTTTGGGCCGCCGCTAGCGGCATGGAAACGATCTTTTTTGCCGCCGTGGGGTTGCAAATTATCGCCTGGTATGCCGAGATAGCTGCCACCAATACCCTCTCCAATCGTGATGCTGTGCGGCTCGGCTTTTTTGCCGGGCTGCTCATCCTCATTCGCCCGGATGGCTTGCTGCTGCTGGTGCTCATTGCCGGAGGTGTTTATCTGCTGCCCGCGCCGATGGCGAAGCGGTTACGACGTGTGGGTGTGTTGGGAGGAACGGCCGTACTCCCTCTTTTACCCTATTTTCTATTCAACTACTGGACTAGCGGTACCATTTGGCCCAACACCTTGTATGCCAAGCAGGTGGAATACGCAGTCGCGTTGGCCCAGCCTTTTGTGGGTCGTTTTTTTCAGCTGCTTTACCTGAGTTTGGGTGGAACCGCTTCTGGTTGGCGTGGCATTAGCAGTGCCCATTTGCTGCTGCTGCCAGGGCTGCTGGTCGCTGCCTGGCAGGCGCTGCGGGCCGATTGGGCGCAGCGTCGGCTCCTCTTTTTGCTGCCGCTCCTGTGGGCGGGGGGGCACGTTTTTCTCTATGCCTGGCGCTTACCGGTGACGTTTCAACACGGCCGTTATCTCATTCCGATCATGCCAGTTTGGGTGATTTATGGTCTGGCGGGGTGGGTCCTGGTACTGTTATATAGTTCGTCAGAAAATAACCGTACCTTGTGGCTAGGACAACAGGTGGCGCGCCTGTCCTTTACCATCATAATGCTGTTTTTCTTGTTGCAAGGGGCCTTAGCTTTTGCAACAGATGTAGCCATCGTTGAAGGGGAAATGGTTACCGTGGCGGGGTGGTTGGCAAACAACACCCCGCCCGATACCTTAATTGCTTCACATGATATAGGTGCAATTGGATACTTTGCGGAACGGCCGTTGCTTGACTTGGCTGGGTTGATTTCCCCTGAAGTAATCCCATTGCTAGAGAGTGAATCGGCATTGACGCAGTACATCCTTAACAGTAAAGCGCAGTACCTGGTAACTGCACCAGGGTGGCCCTATTCCCAAATTGCCAACGACCCCTCCACGATGCTGCGCTTTTCAACCGATTTTGCGCTTACTAAAGCGCAGGGGCTTAACAATATGACGGTTTATGAACTAGTGGTACCGTAGTCCTAGTACCGATTCTATTGAAACCTGTTATACTGATTTTGCTCCTGTAATTTCTCAACATCATCCATCCAACTTTCAAGGTTCCATGATTCATGTAAGTTAGCCCAACACCTGCAACACAATCAATGGGCACAGTCCAAATGATTGCCAATTAGCCTTGGCTAACAACAGCAGGTATGTGTAGGATAAAAATACAGAGCGAGGTAAATATTGTGACAGAACAAACCGAATTACTTATTGTTGATGATCATCCCGTTTTCCGCCAGGGCCTCCGTGACGTCCTGGAAACCGATTCCCGCATCAAGGTGATCGGTGAAGCCGCCGACGGTGAAGTTGCCATTGAGATGGCTTACGAGATCAATCCAGAAGTTATTCTGATGGACATTAACCTGCCAACCATCAACGGCTTGCAGGTGACCCGTAAAATCAAGGCGCAGCTGCCTGATGTCAAAGTAATCATGATCACCGGCTATGATGATGCTGAGCAGGTTTTCCACGCTATTCGTGCCGGGGCGTCAGCCTATTGCCCCAAAGACATTACCCCCGAAGCGTTAATCAATATCATTCACACGGTTCGCGACGGCAACTACTACGTCGAAGAAAAGACCATGTCTTATGATGAGTTGATGAATTGGGTTGAACAGCGAATCGGCCGTTTTAGCGGTCCCCTGATCAGTGATTCAGAAGATTTGTTTGTACCATTGTCCCCCCGTGAAATGGAAATTCTAGAGCATGTGACCCGGGGCTTGAGCAATAAAGAAATTGCGTATAAACTAGGCATCAGTCATCAAACGGTTAAAAACCACATGACGGCTATTTTGCGCAAATTACGCGTGGACGATCGTACGCAAGCGGCCGTTTATGCGCTCCGGCATGGATGGGTTCGCCTGGAGGGTTCTAGATAACCCACAACTTAGGACAATTAATACATGGTAAACACAGCTGGAATGGACAGTGACTTTTCATTAGATTCTTTTTTGGAAGAAACAAATAAAGATTACGAACAAACCCAAAGAGATCTAAAAGAAATTGACATTCTCATCAAACAAAGTGCGGCTGAAGTTGAGCGCCTGGCCCAACGTAATGCACAAGTCACCAGCTATACGCGCCAACTTCAGACCAACTTTGAGACGCTGCCGCGCGAAGACATCAAAGAAGCCTATGAAGCCCTCAATGATGTGCAGCAGCGTCTGTTTACCATGCGGGGTCAGCTGGAAAAGCTGCAAAGTGACCAGCGGAATCTGGAACGACTGGCAGATTCCCAGAGAAAAATCCTTGAACTTACTGGTGGTTCTGCTGCTCTACCTACGTCCGGGCGTCGTCGTGGCGTTGAGCAGCCAAATGTTATCCGAGTAATCCAAACCGAAGAAGCTGTGCGTCAGGGTTTGGTCCGCAAAATGCACGACAGCGTAGCTTCTTCCATTAGCAACTTCATCTTGCAGGCTGAAATTTGCCAGCGTTTCTTCGATGTGAATCCTGACCGTGCCCGAACTGAGTTAAATGCGCTGAAGAGTTCAGCTGGTGCCACCTTTAGCAACGTTAAGGATTTCATTTTTGACTTGCGCCCCATGATGCTGGACGATTTGGGCGTTATTCCCACACTACGTCGCTATGCCGAATCATTCCAGGAAAAGAATGGTGTGCCGGTACCCATCACGGTTACAGGCGTTGAACGTCGTCTGGAAAGCCATATTGAAGTCACCGTCTTCCGCAATGTGCAGGAGTTACTGCAAAATGCCATGAATCATGCTCAGGCGAGCCAGATACAGATTCAGGTTGATATGGGGCCGGATCGGGTAACGGCCGTTGTCGAAGACAATGGCAGCGGTTTTAACGTAGAAGACGCTCTCGATGGTGGCAATAAAACCATTGGATTAGCCACCCTCAGAGAGAGAACAGAAATGCTTGGCGGTGAACTAAATATTCAAAGTAACCTGGGCCAGGGTACCAGAGTTGAGTTCCTCATTCCCATCTCCGACGACGAAGGATTTAGCGGTTCTTTCTAATAAACTTGACAATCCAACCCTCTAATTGCTACTCTAAAAGCTGTGTCCCTTAGTAATGCAAAGCGTAAGGTACTAGGACTACTATATTAATTGTAAGCGGCTGGCCAGTAAATTAAGAAACAAGTAGTCAAACAAAGTACCACAATCCTATTGTGAGAACACCAAGAAAAGATTAAGCTTACAAGCGTAAATTTGTGATTTGATTTGCGATTGAATCTGTAAACTATACAAGGAGGTTTTAGCAGATGTTATTCTTACACCGTGAAGATGGTCAAGGCTTGGTAGAATATGCATTGGTATTGGTCCTCGTGGCTGTTGTCGTCATTGCTATTTTGACCCTGCTCGGCCCGCAGATTGGTAACGTATTTAGCCGCATTGTTAACGGTCTCGGCTAATCACAGTCAAGATTCATTCTAAGACATATTAATTGTTTGTTTTTAGAGACCGGAGCCCTATCAATTGATAGGGCTCAATTTTTTTATTTTACTCTTTCACCTCCTGCGTTTTATATTCCTGTATCCCCTATTGACAATGTTATGGATCATAGTATGATGGTCTAAACCCCGACTTTGGGGCATAATATTATGTAGATATAAACTTAAAACATCTTCTTCACCCCTCGTTTGTAATAAAAACTTTTGGAGAAAGCGCATAAGACTCTGTAAACAAAATACAGTTTAAAAGCGTAAAACAAATCACCTTTTGGATACATAATGGCAGGAAATATTCGCGTACTGATTGTAGATGACCTACCCGAGACACGGGAAAATGTTCGCAAACTTCTACAGTTTGAGTCGGACATAGAAGTAATTGGCCAGGCGGGAACCGGCGAAGAAGCCGTTAAAATGGCCAAGGAACACCAACCAGACATTATTTTGATGGACATTAATATGCCGGGCATTGACGGCATAGGTGCCAGCCAGCAAATCACGGAGTCGGTGCCTTCTGTTCAGATCATCATCATGTCTGTCCAGAGCGATCCCAATTACCTGCGCCGGGCGATGATGGCGGGGGCACGTGACTTCTTAACCAAGCCCTTTGGTGGCGATGAACTGGTTGCAGCCATTCGTCGTGTGCATGATAAGCGTCCTACCGTTACAGCGGCTCCGGCACGGCAAGCCCGCCAGGTTAGCAGCAACGTTCCCGCAGAGCCGATGGCTTTGCCCGAAGGGAACGTGATTGCTGTTTATAGCCCCAAAGGTGGAGCCGGATGCACGACAACCGCCATCAATTTGGCTGTTGCGTTGGCCCGCCGGGGAAGAAGAACGATTTTAGTGGACGGTAGCCTACAGTTTGGGGATGTATCGGTCATGCTAAATATGAAGGCAATGACAAGCATTGCCGATCTGAGCGACCGAGGTAGCGAATTGGATCAGGAGTTGATCAGCAGTATTTCGCAAGTGCACCGCAGCAATCTCAACGTATTGTTAGCGCCCCCACGGCCAGAAATGGCCGATATCGTTACTGAAGAGAACATTAAACAACTACTCGCTGTCTTGAAAGAGTCCTTCGACTTTATTATTGTGGATACAACTTCATACCTGAGCGAGAAGACGCTTTCTATTTTGGATCAGGCAGACAAGATCGTGCTGATTGCTCAACAGAATTTGTCTAGTCTAAAAAATGTAAGCCGGTTTTTTGATCTGGCTGAAAGTTTGGAATACGAGACCCAAAAAGTTTGGTTGGTTGTTAATCGGGCAAAAACCAAGCAAGGAAAAGGAATTTCTGTCCATGATGTAGGCAAGGCGTTAAAGCGACCTGTTTATGGCACTATTCCCGATGATGAGATTACCGTAACGGATGCTTCAAACCAGGGCGTACCCATGGTGATGGGTGAGCATCAAAAGAAACCGATTAGCCTAGCAATCATCAAAATTGCGGATCAGATTGCAAGGGAATTAATGGAAGGCAAAACGCCGATGAGTAACAACAAAGTCGAAGCCGATAAGCCGAAAGGTTTGTTTGGCAGGCTGTTTAGTCGTCGTGAAAGTGCTGGAGGATAATTGTGTCACTCTTAAAACGTATCGAAAGAAATCAAGAGACAACAACTCAGGCAGAACCTTCGAAGTTACAAGAGCTGCGCGTGAAACGAGCCTCTCCAGCAGTAGGTTCGCGCGATGCTTATGTGGATTTAAAGAACAGGATTCAGCAGCGGCTTATTGCTGAGCTGGACCCGAGTATGGACATTACGCAAACGGCCGAAGTTCGCATGACGATTCAGGAAATGTTCGAGTCGATGCTGGCTGAGGAAAGTATTGTTTTAACCCGCAACGAGAAGCGCCGTTTGTTTGAAGCCATCGTGGCTGAAATTTTGGGTTTTGGTCCGCTTGAGCAGTTTTTGCACATGGATGGCGTGACGGAAATCATGGTGAATGGGCCGAAAAATGTCTACGTTGAACGTGGGGGCAAAATCCAGCGTGTTAATGTGACGTTTGAGGACAACGATCACTTGTTGCGCATCATTGACCGTATTGTGGCTCCCTTGGGACGACGTATTGATGAAGGTTCGCCCATGGTAGATGCCCGTTTGCCAGATGGTTCTCGTGTGAACGCAGTTATCCCTCCCATCTCTCTAAATGGTGCTACGCTGACCATTCGTATCTTCTCCAAGATTCCATTTACCGTTGAAAATATTATTGAGTTCGGCAGTATTACGGTTGAGGCGGTAGAGTTCCTCAAAGCCTGCGTTATTTCAAAGCTGAATGTCATGATTTCTGGCGGTACCGGTTCTGGGAAGACGACGCTCCTGAACATTCTCTCCGGGTTTATTCCAGATGATGAGCGTATTGTAACGATTGAAAATGCGGCTGAATTGCAGCTGCGTCAGGACCATGTCGTCACTTTGGAATCGCGCAATGCCAACGTGGAAGGTCGTGGGGCTGTGACCATTCAGGATTTGGTAATCAACTCTTTGCGTATGCGCCCCGACCGCATCATCGTTGGAGAGGTTCGTGGTGGTGAGGCGCTGGACATGTTGCAGGCGATGAACACAGGCCACGACGGCAGCTTGGCGACGGGCCATGCGAATGGTCCGCGTGATATGTTGTCTCGCTTGGAAACGATGGTTTTGATGGCAGGGATGGAGCTGCCTCACCGGGCTATTCGTGAGCAAATTGCCTCGGCGATTCATCTGGTTGTGCATCAAGATCGTATGCGGGATGGTTCCCGTAAAGTCACTTCTATTAGTGAAATTCAGGGTATGGAAGGGGACGTTATTACGACCTCTGAAATTTTCCGTTTTGAACAGACTAACATTGAGAACGGCAAGGTGATTGGTCGGTTACGGCCGACCGGTTTGAGACCAAAATTCATGTGGAAGATTCAAGAAGCGGGCATCATGTTGCCGCCTTCTATCTTTGGTATTGGTACGCGTCGTCGCTAAGTTGAACGATAAGTGTCGTAGTGCAATAGGAGCCTGTTTATGCCTCCAATAGTAATTATTGCCGGTGCATTAGCTGTTTTGTTGTTGTTAGGTGCGGGAATTGGGCTTGCCATGACGGGCGGTCAAACGGCCGTTGATGAGCGCATGGAGCAATTTGTCTCCACGACCGTGGGGGTGGACCTGCCCGAAAGCGTAGATGATGCCGGTGGCCCCGACATGGCCGATCGGTTGGACAAAGCTTTGTCCCGCCGTAACATGTTTGAAGCTATTCGCGAACGCATTTCAAGGGCGGATGCCAAGCTGCGTGTCAGTGAATATGTCATTCTGGTCGTTATTTGCGGGGCAGCCGGTGCGTTGCTAGGGTATTTCTTGCCCCAGCAAAATTCTTTTGTGCTGGCCGCTGTTGGTCTGTTGCTTGGTTTACGGGTGCCCCGTTTTTATGTGCGCACGATGGCTAAGCGGCGTATGCAGGCGTTTGATGGGCAGTTGAGTGACACGCTAAATTTGTGGGTGAATGCACTGCGTTCCGGTTACAGCGTTTTGCAATCTATGGAAGCTATTGCCACAGAGCTGCCAGCGCCAGTTTCGGTAGAATTTGAGCGGGTGGTGCAGGAAGTTCGGCTCGGTTTGAGTGTTGAACAGGCGTTAGCCAACATGTATCGGCGTGTGCCTAGTGAAGACTTGGATTTGGTGATTACGGCCGTAAATATCCAGCGTGAGGTTGGTGGTAACCTGGCCGAAGTGTTGGACACCATCAGCTTTACCATTCGGGAACGTGTTCGTATTAAGGGTGAAATTCGAACCCTCACGGCCCAAGGTCGTGTTTCTGGCTGGATTATTAGTTTGCTGCCGTTGGTGCTGGGTTTCATCCTCTATTTGATTAATCCAGAATATGTCTCCCAACTGTGGGTGCGCGAAGAGCCGTGGATTTTCCCCCAGATTATTCCTTGTGGTTGGTTAGTCATCGGCTTTAGCCTCATGATGATTGGCGCTGGTGCCTATGCTATCAGCAAGATTGTTAATATTGAAGTATAACGGCCGTTTACAAAAGCGGGAGAATACAAAACTATGACAATAACACCCATAATGCTATTGATTATCGTAGTTGTTGCTATTTTATTTATGGCAGGTAGTGTGCTGTTGCTGCGGCGCTCTGAGGAAGATCCCCTGGCTGTCCGCATTGATGAATTTGCGGCGCGGGAAGAAATTGTCTCGATTGAAGAAATTGAGCTTTCGCTACCTTTCTCTGACCGCGTATTTGTGCCGATGATTCGCCGTATCAGCGAGTTTCTGGTGCGATATACGCCCCAAAAGACGCTCGAAAGCACGACCCGTATATTGGAACTGGCCGGGAACCCACGTAACATGCGGGCCGCGGAATTTATCGTTGTGCGGGGTGTGTTTACCGTTTTCTTTGCCGCTTTGGTTTTCCTGATGATGTCTCGATTGGGTAATGCTGAACTCAATAAGCGGTTGCTGTATACGTTGGGCGCGGCGCTTTTGGGCTGGTATTTGCCCTGGATGCTGCTGCGTTCTATGGTGGATCGGCGCAAAGAAGCGATCATTAAGAAACTGCCTGATGCGTTGGACTTGATGACCATTTGTGTGGATGCTGGTTTGACATTTAACGCCGCTATGCAAAAAGTGGACGAAAAATGGGATGACCCGCTGGCAAACGAGTTTGGCCGGGTTATTCACGAAATGCAATTGGGCAAGTCGCGCCGCCAATCGCTGCGTGACATGGCTGACCGGATGGATGTGGCCGATGTGAGCAGCTTTATTGCGGCCGTTTTGCAGGCTGATCAATTAGGTGTGGGTATCGGTAAAATTTTGCGTATTCAGTCTGAGCAAATGCGTGTTCGGCGGCGGCAGCGGGCGGAGGAAAAGGCCCAGCAAGCGCCGGTAAAAATGTTGTTCCCAATGGTTTTCCTGATCTTCCCCTCTATTTTCGTAGTATTGTTGGGGCCGGCAGGATTCCAGGTTCTTCGCAGCGAATCACTGGGTGGGATTACGGGCTAAGAATAGTTTCTTTAGAATCATATTTGTAGTACAAGGCGCAGCTACAAGCAGCTGACGTCTGATTTATTAACAGGTTTTCCCAATAAAAGGTCAAGCAGTCTTTGGCTGAAAAGATTCACATGCCAGTCTTGACCTGGCGTATTCGTGCTAGAGGGCTGGCAGATTCCCTCCTCAATTTTGTATTTCCGCCTGTCTGTGGCGCTTGCAAAAAAGCTGGTTCATTATTGTGCGACGCTTGCCATGCTCAACTGCAATGGGTGCAAGCCCCACTTTGTGATCGTTGTGGGCGGCCTGTTGCCCGAGCCACAGACCGCTGCTCAGTTTGCCAAGAACGGCCGTTACCCCTCCAACAAATCCGCGCCGCTGTCCTCTTTGCCGACCCGGCCTCCAAACTAATCCATAACCTTAAATACAACGGCGCTTTTGGGTTGGCCAAACCGCTGGCCCAAATGATGATTGATGCCTGGGATCGGTGGCATATGCCTGTGGACCTGGTGCTGCCCATTCCACTGCATGCTGAGCGTGAGAGGAAGCGCGGCTATAACCAATCAGCACTGCTGGCCCGTGAATTTAGCGAAGGGGTTGCGCTGCCCTATGCCGAACATGCGCTGCATCGCACCCGTTTTACTACGCCGCAAGTAGGATTAACGGCCGTTGAGCGCCTGGTTAATGTACAAGATGCCTTTGCCGCTGATGATTGTGTGCAGGGTCGCCACGTGTTGCTAGTTGATGACGTATGCACAACTGGCGCTACTATGGCCGCTGCTGCCGACGCCCTTCTGGCCGCAGGCGCACGCGCTGTGTCAGGGTACTGTGTCGCTCGTGCCGTTTAGCACGACTTATTGTGAGCAAACTTACTTTAGCGAATGCACCATTTCTCATATCATAGAGATGTGTAAACAACCAGAATTTCTTTTCTAACAAAAAGGGAGATTAGACAATGGAACTATCAGTTAACGGCCGTAACATGGAAGTCACCACAAGGTTGCGCAACTATGTGGAAAAGAAAACAGGAAAACTCGATAGATATATGCCCGATCTGGCTGAAGTACACGTAGACCTTTCTGAAACCAATGCGCGCAGCGCCGTGGAGCGTCAGGTGGCCCAAATCACCATCCGCGACAATCGTGGCACTATCCTCCGGGCTGAAGAGCGCAGCAACGACATGTTTGCCTCGATTGATGCCGTGGTAGACAAGCTGTACCGGCAAATTAGCCGATACCGGGGCAAGCGGCGCAGCAAATGGCGGGGCGGCAGTGACGGTGAAGAAATGGTAGTGGGCGAGCCACTGCCGGTGGAAGAAGAGATCGTCGAAGCAGATCAGGCAGGCATCGTACGTACCAAGCGGTTTACCATGCGCCCGATGAGCCCGGAAGAAGCTGTGGATCAAATCGAATTGCTGGGTCATGATTTCTTCGTCTTTTACAATGCCGATGCCCAAGCGGTGAATGTCTTGTACCGTCGGCGCGACAACAACTACGGTCTGCTCCAACCAGACCTAGACTAACTGAACCTGATCAATTTCCCCGAAGACAGCCACCTTGTTTTCGGGGAAATTGTTTTATCCCAGAAATGGGTCACCTACTTTCCCCAAAACCAACCATGTCTGGACCCCACATTCTTGTTGTTTGTACTGCCAATATTTGCCGCTCGCCTGTGGGTGAGGCGCTGCTGCGCCAACAGCTGCAAAAAGCGGGATTGGTCGATTGGACCGTCTCATCGGCGGGAACCTGGGCTATGGCTGGTAACCAGGCATCGCAATTCTCAATGCTGTTATTGGAAGAGCGGGGCCTGGACATTCAGCTGCACCGTTCGCAACCTGTGACAGGGTCGCTGCTTCAGCAGTGCGACCTGGTGTTGTGCATGGAAACGACTCACCAGAAAGAAATGCAGAAGGCGTTCCCAACGCAACGGGATAAAATCTATACGCTGCGGCAAATTGTAGGCGAGCGAGGCAGCGTGCGCGATCCGTACGGCGGTTCACGACGGCAGTATGAGCGCATGGTGACGGAACTGGAATTGTTAATTGAAGCTGGTTTCCCGCGCATTCAGACGTTGGCGTGGGAAAATTATGAGAAAAGAGGCGAAGATGGATAGAGCGGAATTGGTGAGTTATTTAGACAGCTATTTACGCATTGGCGAAATTAGCGATTATGGACCACAAGGTTTGCAGGTGGAAACGGCAAATCAAGAGGTCAAACGAATTGCGCTTGCCGTGGATGTGTCGCCGGTGATTATTGAAACGGCCGTTGCCTACCAGGCCGACATGCTGCTTGTGCACCACGGTGTGCTGTGGCGGCAGGTAGAGCGTATCGCTGGGCCGCTAGGGGAACGCGTGCGCCAAATGATGGCTCACGGACTGAACCTGTACGCTGCCCATCTGCCGCTGGATGCGCATCCTGAGGTGGGCAACAACGCAGTGCTAGCCTGGATGTGCGGCATCAATGAAGTGACCTGGTGGTATTCACCCACCAACGTGCCCATTGCCGTCGTGGGGGATGTGCCGGCTCAACCAAGCTTGGATGAGTTGGTGAACGACATTAACCGAGAGCTAAACACCAGCGCCACTGTTTTGGCCCACGGGCCGAAGCGCGTGCAGCGGCTGGCAGTCCTTTCCGGCTTTGGTGCCGACAAAGTGGCCGAAGCCAAAGCCCTGGGCGCTGACACCTTTTTGACCGGCGAGACTTCCCACGCTAACTACTGGGCCGCCTCTGATTTTGGCATGAACGTGATTTTTGCCGGGCATTACGCCACAGAAACTGTTGGGGTGCAGGCGTTGGGTGCCCATCTGACCGAAAAGTTTGGCACCGAAGAATTCGGCATGGA
Organism: Ardenticatenaceae bacterium; assembly: GCA_020634435.1. Taxonomy (GTDB): domain Bacteria; phylum Chloroflexota; class Anaerolineae; order Promineifilales; family Promineifilaceae; genus Leptofilum. The sequence goes on from JACKBS010000006.1 coordinate 616,825, forward strand.
GACACGCTTTTTTGATTTTCCCACTAAAATGTAAATGGTGGCCGGTGGCTAGCGGTTCGTTTATGAACGACCGTAATCAGCCACTAACAACTAACCACTACCCACTAAAATTAGGAGAGTTCTTGTGACTGACAAAGCAATTGCCTGGATTGATGAAGAGCTGGCTGCGCTAAAGGATGCTGGCTTGTTTAACCGCATTCGTACAATTGAGTCGCCGATGGATGGACATGTGACGATTAACGGCCGTTCCTTGCTCAACTTTTGTGCCAACAACTATCTGGGGCTGGCCAACCATCCCCGGCTGCGTGCGGCCGTAAAGGATGCTGTGGACAAGTACGGCGTGGGGCCAGGCGCGGTGCGCACCATCGCTGGAACAATGTCGCTGCATATTCAGCTGGAAGAGAAGCTGGCGGCATTTAAGCGGGCCGAAGCCTGCATCACCCTGCAAAGTGGATTTACGGCCAATTTAGCCACGATTCCGGCGCTGGTGGGCAAGGGTGATATTATTTTTTCCGATGAACTAAACCACGCCAGCATCATTGATGGCTCGCGGCTAAGCCGGGCAAACATCGTGCGCTACGCCCACAACGATGTGGACGATTTGCGCCGCAAGATTGCTGAGACAACCGAATACGGCCGTCGCCTCATCGTTACCGACGGTGTATTTAGTATGGATGGCGACATAGCCCCGCTGGACAAAATTTGCGAAGTGGCCGAAGAATACGATATTTTGCTGATGGTAGACGATGCTCACGGTGAAGGCGTGCTGGGCGATGGTGGACGTGGCATTGTGGACCATTTTGGCCTGCATGGCAGGGTGGATGTTGAAGTAGGCACCCTCAGCAAAGCGTTTGGGGTGATGGGTGGCTTAGTCGCTGGGAAACAACCGATCATCGACTGGCTGCGTCAGCGCGGACGGCCGTTCCTCTTCTCCAGCGCCCTCACTGTGCCCGATACGGCCGCTTGCCTGGCCGCCGTTGAACTGTTGCAAGAATCTTCCGAACTGGTAGAGCGGTTGTGGAGCAATGCGGCCCTCTTCAAAAAAGAGATGCAAACAATGGGCTTCAACACCGGCGTTACCCAAACGCCCATCGTGCCCGTAATGCTGGGTGAAGCCACCCTGGCCCAAAAATTCAGCCAGCGACTCTTTGAAGAAGGGGTATTTGCGATGGCTATTGGCTACCCCACGGTGCCGCAGGGCAAGGCGCGCATTCGTGTGATGAACTCAGCGGCGCACAGCCAAAGCGATTTAGAGGAAGCGTTGGATGTGTTTGGCCGTGTAGGGCGAGAGTTGGGTGTGATTTAAGGGAGTCGGGTATTGGGTAATTGAGTAATTGGGTAATTGAGAAATTACCCAATTACCTTCTGCTATGCGTCGGCGCTGCGCAGCTTTAGGATGTGCAGAAATTTTTGGCGCAGTTCGGGGAAGGTGAGCAGTTTTTGGAAAATGGAGGGGTAGCGCAAGCCAATATCTTCGCCTTTGTAGGCAGATTCGGCAACCTGATTGAGCCAGTCGTAATCGGTGGGAACCAATGTGACCCCATAACCACGCACCTGCTCTAGCAGATCCAAAAAGGTGTCTCCGGCTTCTGGCCAGGCGTTTAGAGCTCGCAGTTGTGTCCGCAGCAGCTGAACGCTATCATCAAATGTAGGGGCAGTGTTGGGAAGTGAAACCAACGCAATTTGCTCCGATTCATATGGTTTGGCAGCTTGCCAATAACTAACTTCTGTAAAATGGCTCACCCTGTGGCTCCTGTCCAACCCATCTGTGTGGGCGCAATGCTGATCTTGTAAACTTGAACTGAGTTGTTGTTGTGGCCGTTTTATAGAGGCCAGCCTCTTTTTCTTTTCTCAGAAAGAAAAACGGCCGTTTCCGGTCAACTGCAATAAAGAAAACGGCCGTCATGAAGACACTATAACAAATTAGGGGCAGGCGAGGGATAGGAATCCTTGGCTAGGAAGGCCAACACCACTCGACCAATTATTTCTTACACCATAAACTTTTGCCCTAGTTGCGGCACCACTACCTCGGCAAATCCCTGTTCATGCTGCAAGGCTTCGGCTAAAGAAAGTGATGCATCTTCCTCGCCATGCACAATGAAGGTATGGGACGGCCGTTTCTGGAAATGGTCCGTCCAGCCTAGCAGTTCACCTCGATCCGCATGGGCGCTTAAGCCGTTGATTGTCTCAACTTGCGCCCGCAGCTGATACTCCTCGCCAAAAATGCGCACCTTGGGCTGCTTTTCAACGATGCGGCGACCCAAAGTTTGCGGTGCTTGCCAGCCCACAATCAGAATCGTGTTGCGCGGATCTTCAATATTGTTCTTCAGATGGTGCAAAATGCGGCCCGCTTCCGCCATGCCGCTGGCGCTGATGATGATGGCTGGCTCACGCAGGAAGTTGAGTTCCTTGGATTCAGTCGTGGAGCGTGTATAGCGCATCATGTCAAAGCCAAACGGATCACTGTTGTGCTCATTGGCGATGAATTGGTTTAGTTCTTCATCGTACGCTTCTGGGTGTAGGCGGTAAATGCCGGTGGCGTCTACGGCCAGGGGGCTGTCTACGTAAATAGGCAGGTGTGGCGGAATGTCTCGTTTGACGACCAGTTGGTGCAGCCGGTAGACCAGTTCTTGCGTCCGGCCCACGGCAAAGGCAGGCACAATCAGCTTGCCACCGCGCTGGTACGTTTCTTTCACAATTCGCTCCAGCTTGCCGGTCGCTTCCTCATGGTCGTCGTGGTAGCGGTTGCCATAGGTGCTTTCAATAAGCAGCACATCGGCGCTGTCTATAATGGAAGGATCGCGCAGAATGGGCCGGTTGGGGCGGCCTAAATCACCGCTAAACACCAGCCGCGCATCGCGCCCGGCTTCGCGATCTTCAATGTCTAGCACCACAATGGCCGAGCCCAAGATGTGCCCGGCGTCGTAGAAGGTGAGAGTGATACCGGGGGCAAGGCGATACGGCCGTTCATAGCCAATGCCAATAAAATTCTTCAGGCTGTCTACGGCATCTTGCATCGTGTAGATGGGTTCTAACGGGGGCAACCCTTGCCGTTCCCGCTTTTTGTTGACGTATTCGATGTCGTACTGCTGAATTTTGGCGCTGTCGCGCAGCATGATGGCACACAAATCGCGCGTGGCATAGGTGCAAACAATATCGCCGGTGAAGCCGCTTTTTACCAGATTGGGAATGTTGCCGCTGTGGTCTATATGAGCATGAGACAGTACCAAAATGTCAACTTCGGCAGCGTTGTAGGGTAAATTTTGGTTTCGTTCGTAGCTTTCTTTGCGCGAGCCCTGGTACAGGCCGCAGTCCAGCAAGATGTTCAGGCCGTTTACCGTTAACAAATGCTGCGAACCGGTGACCGTACGCACCGCGCCATGAAACGTAATTTCCATGAGTTTTCTCCTTTTATCGCGTTTGTTCTGGAATTTTGCCTTCGTTTGGTGGCTGTGCAGAAATAAAATAGCGGTTTCAGAACTGCACGGCTACTTTAAGCCCATTCGCCAATTCCGTAAACTTATTTGCGAATGGGCACTTATGCGCTGCGCAAGACAGCCAGAATATCTCTGGCGTACGTTTTGCCGCGCCATTCGCCAACTTCCTCAAGCTGTTGTAGTTCGGCTTCTGTTTGGGGGTTTTGCAGGGCAATGGCCCACAAGGCATCGCGGCTAATGATGACGTCCGACTCCACGCCGCGCGCGCTGGCGGTGTTTTTACGCCAGGTGTGCAGCTTGTCGTACCGGTTCATGGCCGCTTCGGGCGGGCGCTGGCTGCGGGGAGGATAGGCGGGATGGGGTGCTTGCAGCCCTTCGGCAATCACATTGAGCAGTTGACGGCCGTATCGCCGTGTTTGCCCTGCTGACATGCCATACACCTCACGCAAGGTTGCCAGGGAAGACGGGGTGGTTTGGGCCAACTCAAGGAGCGTTTTATCGTGAAAGATTTTGAAGAGTGGCTGATTGCGTTGATGCGCTTCCTGGTCACGGTAGATGGCCAATGCTTTAAGCACGGCTTGCTGCTGGCGGGTCAGGTCAAATGCGCCGCTGATTGACCAGAAGGCATCGGGATCAAAGTCGTTGTTGCTGAGCTTCACGTGGGTTTGTTCGGCAAAGGTTTCGGCGGCTTCAGCCATCCGCCCCGCTGCTTTGAGTTCGCCTTCCAGGTGATCGCGCAGCTGGAGCAGGTGGTGGGTATCGAGTTGGGCATAGACGAGCTGTTCGGGGGACAACGGCCGTTTGCACCAGTTCGACTTTTGGTACCGCTTATCCAGAACAATGCCGTAAACCGCTTCCAACATGCTGGCCAGGCCATAGCGCGGGTAACCCAAAATGCGGGCCGCCCACATCGTGTCGAACAAATTTTGCAGCTGCCAGCCAAACTGCCGCTTGAGCAGGGTTAGATCATATTCGGCGGCATGAAAAACCTTTTCTATTTCAGGGTTTTGCACAATGTCGCCCAGGCCGCTCAAATCGGACACGCCCAGGGGATCGATGACGTAATCTTGACCAGGGATTGTGATTTGGATAAGGCATACCTCTTCGCGGTAGGCATACATGCTGTTGGCTTCCAAATCAATGGCTAAACGAGGTTCCGCTTGTAGTTTTTCCAGACAAAAGCGCCAATCTGACTGCGTTGTAATAAGTTTATGGGGCGGTAATTTCACAAAGATGCTCCGTTACTGACGGTAAGTGGCCGTCCGCAAATAAGTTAGTGGAATTGTGCGGACGGCTTTGCGTAAGCGGCCTTCGAGAAAGGAAAATTATTATTGGCCGCTTACGAAGCAAAAGTGGGAAGTTTTTACTCAAGAGCTTGCCGACTTTTAAAACGTGACCCCCATTATAACATTTTGGTCAAGAGAAGGATGTTTACCGGCTAGTGCTTTCATACCATTCCCAGAATCGGCGCACGCCTTCTTCTACCGAAATTTTAGGCTTGTAACCGAGCAGCTGGCGCGCTTTGCTGATGTCGGCTTCGTTCTTGACAAAGTCGGCGGCCAGGCGTGGTTTGTGGATCACGTTTGCTGAACGGCCGCCCAGCGTTTCAATGAGCGTGACAAAATCTTTGAGCAGCGTTGGTTCGCCCCGCCCCAGGTTAATAATTTCGTAGCCCAGTGGTGTGTCCAGCGCGATCACCACACCATCGGTAATGTCGTCGATGTAGGTCCAATCGCGGTACATTTGCCCGCCATCGTACAGGGGGATTTCGGTGCCCTTGGCCACGCTTTCGGCAACGAGGTAGGCCATCATGTCGGGACGGCCGTATGGCCCATAGACGGTGAAAAAGCGAACGGCCGTAAAGTTCAGCCCGTACAAATGATGGTAGGCATGCCCCAACATTTCGGCGGCGCGTTTGGCGGCGGCATATGGCTGTAGCGGTCGGTCGCAAGGGTCGGTTTCTACAAACGGAATTTGTGTGGTATTGCCGTAAACTGAGGAGGTAGAGGCCATTACGAAGTTTTGCACATCCCCGGCAGCGCGGGCGGCGTCCGTCAGGTTTTGCGTGCCATTGAGGTTCACCTGCACGTACAAATCTGGATACAGCACGGCGTTGCGCACGCCCGCCATTGCCGCCAGATGGGCCACCGCGTCAAACTTTTCGCTGGCGAACAGGTCAAACATCGCCTGCCGGTGGCGGATGTCATCTTCCACCATGCGGAAGTTGGGGTAAGCAGCCAACCGCGCCGCGTTGGCCCGCTTTTTGGCGGGATCGTAATAATCGTTGAAGTTGTCCAGCCCAACGACGGTGTCGCCGCGTTTGGCTAGTTTTTCGGCCAGACTACTGCCAATGAATCCGGCCGCGCCGGTAACGAGTATTTTCATAGTGTTATTCTGTGAATTTCCCCCCCCTCTCCCTTGAGGGTTCAGGGGCGGACAGGTATTTGCAAACTCGCTCAATAAACGTGTCATTCCGAGGTCCTCCGAGGAATCTCTCCGCTTTGTAAGTCGGAAGATTCCTCACTTCGTTCGGAATGACACCCCAAGTTACGCTTCATTTTGTAGCCTGTCCGCCCTTAAACCCTGTCAGGGAGAGGGCTGCGGTGAGGGTCAGATTTGCGACGGCCGTATATCCTGCACCATCAGCTGTAAATTTTTGTTGCCGCGCCACTCATTGATGCTGATGCTGTAAACCAGATCGATTGTTTGCGGCAACTGGTTGGCCCACTCGCCCTGCCGGAAGGCAATCGCGCCCAATTCGCGGTAGCCGGTGGCGCTGTCCGCAGCCAGGGTCAATTGCAAATGTGCGCCATCCTGCCCCACCGCGCGGTGATGCACAACTTCCGCGCCTCGGCTCAAGAAGATCGGCTGCGGATTGGCCGCCCCGGTCGGTTCCAACTGCTGCAAATGTTCAAAGAGCGACCAGTCCACATCGTCCAGCTCAATTTCGGCATCGACGGTAAGGGTCGGCACCAGTTCAACGTCGCGGAGCTTACGCTCGGCAATATCGGTGATGCGGCTAAAAAACTCGGGCAGATTTTCGTTGCGCACGGTGAAGCCCGCGGCCTGGGCATGGCCGCCATGACGCACTAGCAGGTCCGCTACCTCATCCAGCGCCTCGGTAATGTGAAACTTGTCGATGGAGCGGCAGGAGCCACGGCTTTCTTCGTCGCCTTTTTCCATAACGATGGCGGGTCGGTAATGTTTTTCGGCCAGGCGGCTGGCGACTAGCCCCACCACGCCGGAAACAAACGAACTGTCGGCGGCAATGAGGATGGGCGCATCGGGCGTGACCATGCCTTCGGCTAGGGCGCTGAGTTCGGCCGTCAGCTGTTGGCGTTTGCGGTTGAGCCGATCCAGTTCTTCAGCATAGCGGTTGGCGTCGATGGGGTTGTTGGCGGCCAGCAGGCGGGCCGCGCTGTAGGCGTGGGCCAGACGTCCGGCGGCGTTGATGCGTGGACCAATACCAAAAGCGATGGATTCGGCCGTCAGGCTGCCGGGGGTCAGACGAGCCGCACGGGCAATGGCGGCAATTCCCGCCCGATTGGAATTGTTGAGCGATTGCAGCCCATCAATGACCAGCTTGCGATTTTCTTTGAGAAGCGGGGCCAGATCGGCCACGGTGCCAATCGCTACCAGATCGAGCAGATCGCTTTCCTGAAAGGTGGCGCGGTCGGGGCGAGATTGTTTGAGTGCCTGGGCCAGCTTGTAGGCAATGCCCACCCCGGCCAGCATGTCTTCTGGGTAGGCAGAATCGGGGCGCTTGGGGTTGATAACGGCCGTTCCCGCCGGCATCTCTGGTCCCAAACTGTGGTGGTCGGTAATGATCATGTCCAGGCCAATCTTGTTGGCGTGGTCTACTTCAAACACCGAGCGAATACCGCAGTCTACGGTGATGACCAGGTCGGCCCCTTTGCCTTTCAAATCAGAGAGGGCGTCTACATTAAGACCGTACCCTTCATCCACGCGGTCGGGGATATACGGCCGTATCAAATTCCGGTCCACTCCCAGGCCGCGCAGCGCTTGTGTCAGCAAAACTGTGCTTGTCACCCCGTCGGCGTCAAAATCACCGTAAACGATGATCGTTTCCTCTTTGTCAATCGCCTGCTCAATGCGGGCGACCGCTTTGTCCATATCTGGCAGCAAAAATGGATCGGTCGATTCCAGATAATGCCCTTCCAGAAAAGCCTGAATATCGCCCGGCTTGATGATGCCCCGGTTGTAGAGCGCCTGGAGCATGACCGGGTGGATATGGCCTAACTGTTGTTGTACGTGGGCGGGCACTTTGGGGGCAACCTGCCAGATGTTTTTACGCAGTGTATTCGGTGAATTCATAGGGCCAAATGGTAACACGGAGCAGGGTCGCTTGCCAGCCGTGAAGGTTAACCATTTGGGGGCAAGGCTAGTTTGCTCCGGCGGTTGGTTAGAAGTGCAAGGGCAAATGGCAGACCAAAGACAAAGGGAATGCCAATGAGGTGGGCGGCTAGCTGGCTGCCGCCGAGCGCATAGACGCGCAGGTGGCCGTAGATGAGGACAGAAAGCTGGACGGTCAGCAAATACCACAACCCCACCCGCAGTCGGTAAGGCAGCGGTGACGTTGAGTCGGTTTCTTCGAGCAGCAGCCAGGGAAAGGGCCAGGTGCTGTACCACAGGCGGAAGCTGAGCGCTTGCAGGCAGTAGGCAAATAAAATATCAGCGGCGGCGCGCAGCGGGGAACGGCCGTATCGCCACACACCCCACAGCAGTCCCAAAATTAGCAGGACAAACAGCAGGCGGAATAAGTTGGCAAGTTGCCCAACAAATTCCGGTGTAATTGCCACGCCTTTTGCCCCAGCGACCAGCAGCGCCAGCGTGGTTAGTGAAAAGCCGGGAGTGTCAGACGCTTCGCTAAGCAGTCGTTGGGCTAATTCTACTGGTGAGCCAAACGGCAAGAAGCTGAGGAAAACGGCCGTTCCGCCCCACACCACGCCCCAGGCAAACAGGCGCAGTCTGGCAACTAAATCTGGCAAATCGCGCCAGATGGCCAGGGCAAAAAACGGGATAGTTAGCAGGCCAATCGGCTTTACAAGGGCGGCCAGAAGCAGGAAAAAGAGGGTGAGTGACGGCCGTTTCTGCCGCCAAAACCAGATAGCGACCAATTGCCACGCCATCATCAGCACGTCGTTGTGCGCGTCTACCACAAACATGAGCAGTAGGGCCGGGTTCCACAGCCAGAGCAAGGTAGTGCTGCGCTGCCGGGCAGGCGAGGCGCTGGCCAACATGCGCCAGATGAGCCAGCCGCAGACCAGATGGGCCAACAGCCCCACCAGCTTAAATGAGAGCAGACCAGCCAGCAGATTGTCTTGCGTAATGCCCGTGATGCCTGCGGCTAACAGCTCCCACAGCGGGCCGTAAGGCGAGGTGGCGTCTTCCCATTCACCCGCCAGCGGCAGGAACGGATCGTTGGCTATGGCGTCCGGTGGGGTGTCGTACGGATTTTCATCGTAGATGCTGGTAATGCGCCCACGAATGACGTAGCGAAACAAATCGTTGGCATTGATAGGGTACGTTTGCAGCAGGGGAATGGCGAAGAGTACGGCCGTTCCCAGCAAAAAAATCAGCGATGGCACCGCTCGTCCCTGTTCTACCAGCCGAAATGCCAGCCAGTACAGCCCAAACAGCACCACCAGCAGCAGGCCGTAGCTTAATCCTGCCAGCAGTGAGGGGGCAAAAGAGCGTACATCTTGGAGGGGAAGAGTGTTGAAATACGGCCGTAACGGAAACCACCCCCAAAAAACAAGGTAGCCTAATAACGAGGCCACCGCCACGAACGTTAAATTATTTTGCAGCTTGGAGGGAGTACGTGAAGTAACAGTCACAATTGGTAATCAGTTATCGGTAGTCGGTTTATGTTGTGAATTATAGACCGTTTTACTGAATACTGTTTACCGATTACCGGCTTAGGCTACGACGTGACTGCCGTGTTTGTCCAGCGGCACCACCAGTGTGACTGAGGTGCCGTGGCCGGGGGTGGAATCGAGCCGCAGGGAGCCGTCGATGCGGTCGGCACGTTCGCGCATGTTGACCATGCCCAGGCTGCCGCGTGAGCTGTAGTCGTGGTTCACTGCCTGCACATCAAAGCCAACACCGTTATCTTGCACCAGGGCCACAAACAGGTTGTCTTCTTGCCAGAAGCGCACCTGAATCTGGTTGGCCTTGGAATATTTGCGGGCGTTGCCCAGCGCTTCTTCAACGATGGAAAAGACGACGCTTTGTGCCTGCTCATTGAGCAGCTCACCTTTGTTGCCGCCCACCAGACGAATGTTCAGGCCATCTGTTTCTTTGATGCGGGCAATCACGGTTTCGACGGCGGCGGCCAGACCTTGCGTTTCCAGGACCAACGGCCGTAATGTGAACAACATGCCGCGAATTTCTTTGGAGGTCTGCTTGGCCAACTCTTCCACTTTTTCCAGCTCGCCCAGCGCCTGTTCAGGGTCGCGGGAGAGCAGAGAGCGGATAAAGTTGATGCGCATGGCAATGGCGGCGATGGTTTGCGTGGGGCCATCATGTAGATCGCGGGCCAGTTCTTTGCGCGCTTCTTCATCGGCTTCGATGATGCGCTGCTTTTCCGCTTCCAGCCGTTGATAGAGCTGGGCATTTTGCAGGGCAATCACGGCCTGGTCGGCCACGCCGTTGAACAGCTCAAAATGCTCTTTGTCGAATTTAACGGCCGTATCCGAGCCAATCACAATTGCGCCAAAAATTTGGAAGCCAGCCCGCAGCGGAATGCAAGCGGCCGTCAGGCAATTGTGGAAGGCCACAAACTGGCGCAATTCCGGGTCTTGCCGGGGATGGTCGGTGGTGACCGGTTCCGCCTGGGTCAGCGCCGCACCGACAATGCCGCGCTTGCCGTACAGCTGTTTTTCCATATCTACAGGGGTAAAGCGGCGGGTGGCCACCGGAATCAGATCGTCACCGTTGAATAAGAAAACCGCCCCCACCAGCGATTGGCGGGGGATGCCCATCTCTTCAATGGCCAGACTGCAAACGTCCAGCGCCTCTTCTACCACACGCTCAAAACTTAGCGTAGCACGCATTACCGAGGCCATAGATTGCAGCGATTTTGCCCGGTTGTTGGCGGCACGCAGCTGTTGCAGTTCTGTCCCCACGAGCTGTGTGGTCGTTGTTTGCACCTTGTCTGAAAACCGATCCACCAGAGCAAAAACAATCACCGAAACAATGATCATGGTGAAGGCGGCAATAGCCATACCCGGCAGCCAATCTACAAAGTTACTATTCAAAACGAAGGAGTAGACGGCAAAAAAGATGCCCACCATAACGAGAATCGCCGCAATAAACGTGCCGACGACAATCCAGTTTAGACGTTGGAATTCTTTTTTGATCTTTGCTGCCAGGTTTTTATTCATTGATGAATCAGTTCGTTGTTAGCTCAATTCAATTGGATTGCAACAAGTATGCAGGTTGGAATTGTTGTCACTGCGATTGAGCGCTCCCGTTTATTATACTAGACAGACAGAAAATAACGATAGCATAAAAAGCGTAAAATTGTGGACTGATGGTACTATGAGGTAATTTTTTTGCCCTGTACTTTAATCCCCCCAATCACAAAATTAACTGGCGGCAAGCGCACAGGCAATAGTGGCCGCGACGTAGCCGTTGTTGCGCAGCAGCGCCACATTGGCTTGCAGGCTACGGCCGTTTGTCAGTTCCACCACCCGGCGCAGCAGCCACGGAGTTGACGCAGGTCCATGCACGCCTTGTGCGTCGGCTTCGGCGGTGGCCTGGGCAATGGCCGCTTCCACCATGTCGGGATCGCAGGCGTCGGCTTCGGGCACAGGCACCGTGACCAGAATGCCGTTTTGCAGCCCTAGCTGCTGGTGCGCCTGCATGACGTGGGCTACGGCTTCCGGCGTATCTAGCCGAATGTCCACGGGCAGGCCGCTGCTGCGGGCAAAAAAGGCGGGCAGCTCATCTGTGCCGTAGCCGATGATGGGCACGCCGTGGGTTTCCAGCACTTCGCGGGTAGCGGGCAAATCCAGGATCGATTTGGCCCCGCTGCTGACCACCGTCACGGGGGTTTGTCCCAGCTCCAGTAAATCGGCGCTGATGTCGAAGGGGTGGCCGCGATGCACCCCGCCGATGCCGCCGGTGGCAAACAGTCGGATGCCTGCCTGGTGGGCCAGAATCATTGTGCCCGCCACGGTGGTGGCGCCGTCTTCTTGACCGCCAATGGCCAGAGGAATGTCGCGGCGGCTGCACTTGCGTACGGCCGTTCCTGCCAGTCGTCCCAAATATTCCAGCTCATCATCAGTCAACCCCACATGCACCTGCCCCTTAATGATGGCAATGGTGGCCGGTACCGCGCCGCCTTCGCGCACGGCCGTTTGCATTTTTACGGCCGTTTCTACATTGGCGGGGTAGGGCAAGCCGTGGGTGATGACGGTACTTTCCAGGGCGACAACTGGTTTGTTTTGGGCCAGCGCGTCGGCCACTTCAGGATGAAATTGTAGAAAATTACGCATTGATTCTCCTCATTCATTCATGGTATCTTATTATGCAAGAGTGGTATGGTCGGTAGAATAAGTTCTGCTTCTGCATCAAAAATCTGTTCCACTGCGAACGAGATTACCAATCCCTACATGGTGAACCTGTACGAGCCTGAACGGCCGTTATTCTAGCAACATATCTGTTGAATGGCCGTAATTGAGCGCTTACCATGGTCCTTTATGAGCGAAGTTATTGATCCCAATGTTGTGGCCCGACAGCGCTTTGAACAGGCGCGGCGGCGGGCATCGCTTGCCCAGGTTTCGGCGCGGCTGACTGGCGAGGATATTCAGCTGCTGCCATTTGAAGCGATTCGTATGCAGTTGCAGCAGCAAAATCCGTACTATCGCGGCCTGGTTGAAGTGCCGTTGGATGCCATTGTGGGCAGCGTAGGGCGCTACAAAACCTTCACCCGCAAATTTTTGCCCCTCACCGACAGCTTAAAAGAGCGGTGGGTGGCGGTTGATGCGTTGGCGGCTGGGCGCGGCTGGCCACCGGTGGAATTGTACCAGGTGGGCAACGTTTACTTTGTGAAGGATGGCAATCATCGAGTGTCGGTGGCGCGGCAGCTGGAGCTGGATTCTATTGAAGCGCACGTGCTAGCTTACCACGTAGACGTTACCATTGATCCTAAAGAAAACCTCGATCAAATTTTCATTCAGCTGGGCGAGCAGAATTTTTTGGACAGCACCAAGCTGAATGAGCGCTATCCCGATTTCAATATCCAATTCACCACGCCGGGGCGTTACACCGGGCTGATGGCCCAGATTCACAGCCTGCGTCAGGTGTTGGCCCAAATTGATGGCGAGATGCTGGATTGGGAAACGGCCGTTGATGCCTGGTATGAAATGGTTTACTTGCCTACCGTGCAAATCATTCGCGATTCGACTTTGCTGCAAGACTTTCCTGGCCGCACCGAGGCCGATCTTTTTGCCTGGCTGTCGCAGCACCGCGAGCGCCTGGAAGAACGGTACGGTGCCTGCCATAACCTGGCCGATCTGGCCCAATTTTTGGCCGACGAATACCGTGAACCGGCTCTGCCCCGGCTCACCCGGCAGGTGCGTCGTTTGCTTGGTGTAGCCGGTGAACCGCCCGACCTGCCATCTTTAGAAGAAGTTGATGATTCTGACCCAACCGCCGAGGACGATGGGGCGGCTGTGCCAGAGAATTAGTTTGTTCCAGCCAAATCACAGACCTTCGTCCAACTCTGCTTATTCTGTGATTTGCACAGTAAAAGCGGACCGCTTTTAAGACGTTTCATTTCGGCCAGCGTGCTGTTTTTACAAAAACACGAGGAGTGAAAAATGCTTAAGAAAAATTTCGCCAAGTCAGGAGAAACATGCCGGGTGACCTTTAAGCTGCCCGCCGAGGTGACCGCCGAAACTGTACACCTTTGCGGCGAGTTTAATGAGTGGAATCCCACCAGCCACCCCATGAAAAAGCTCAAGGATGGCAGCTTTAGCCTGACCATCTCGCTGGATGCGGGGCAGTCTTATCGCTTCCGTTACCTGCTCGACAATGAGCGTTGGGAGAACGATTGGGATGCCGATGCCTACGTGGCCAACCAGTATGGCACCGAGGATTCGCTGTTGAATTTGTAAAACGGCCGTTTTGCCTACAAACTAATAGATGAGTAAGCGCTGCCTCAGGGGCGGCGCTTTTTTATGGTGTAGGGGGTGAAATTTAAGTGAGAATTCGCGGCACAGGCGGCGGTCAGGTTGGCATCATCCGGGCGCTGGGTATAATCGCCCAAGTTTTAGATGATGGCATCTGATTTGAGATAATTTATGAAACGACACCTCTATTTACTGTTTTTACTCCCGTTGCTTTTGCTCCTGGCCTGCCAGAATGAGGCGCCGCTGCCCACCGTGGCTCCGGCGGTCAGTCAGACCAGCGAAGATGGCCTGGCCCCGCCTGTAGTGAGCAATGAACCGATCGTGCTGCCTACGGAAACGGCCGTTCCGCCCACTCCCACACCCGATGAACCTCTAGCCGCTTTAGTCAACGACGAGCCGCTCACCCAGGCGACTTTTGAAGCTGAATTGGCCCGTTACCAGCAAGCCCAGGCTGAATTGGGCACACCTGAGGATGCCAATTTTGGTCAGGTGGTGCTGGATGCACTCATCGAGCAGATGCTGATCCGGCAGGCGGCGGCGGCGCAGGGCGTTGTAGTCACCGAAGAGATGGTTGAGCAGGAGATGGCACAGCTCCAATCTGCCGCCGGGGGAACTGAAAATTTTACTGCTTGGCTGGAAGCCAACCGCTACACCGAGGCAGAGTTCCGCAACGTGGTGGCTGATGGTCTAATTCAAAACCAGATGGTAACGGCCGTTACCGCCGATGTGCCCCTAACGGCCGAACAGGTTCATGCCCGCTACATTCAGGTGGATGATGCCACGCTGGCCAGCACCTTGCTGGCCCAAATCCAAAATGGGGATGATTTTGCTACCCTGGCCCAAATCCACTCGCTGGATCGCATCACGGGGGAGAACGGCGGCGACCTGGACTTTTTTGCTCAGGGCACCTTGCTGGTGCCCGAGGTTGAAGCGGCCGCTTTTGCCCTGACCGAACCCGGAGCAGTGAGTGACGTGATTACGGCCGTTAATCGCGACGGCAATCCAGTTTACTACATCGTACAGTTGATTGAGCGCGACCCGGAACGGCCGTTAGACGCGGCAACCCGCTCTGTTTTGTTGCAGCAAGATTTTGAAGCATGGCTCGATGAGCTGTGGCAAACAGCAAAAATTGAACGATTTGTCGGTATCGACTCCTAACATTCGGGGTTCACAGCAGCATGGCAACAAAACGTAGACAAAAATCCGGGTGTATGGGCCGATTGATGAGCGTGGCGGCGGCGCTGCTGCTGCTCGTTTCTGTGGTGGTGGTGGCTGGGATGGTGCTCTTTTTTGTAGCCCCAGATCGAATGCCTGAGATCAACTTATGGCAAAAATTGCCCCCGCTACCGACTTTGGCCCCGCTAGCCATTGCGCAAGACGAACCCTTGCCCACGCTGGTGAGCGAAATTGAACTGCCCACGCTGACCCCCACGTTTGATGGCTCACCTTTGGCACCTACCTGGACGCCGCAGCCGACCCAGGTAACGGCCACGCCTGTACCGCTGAGTACGCTCAAGCCTACGCTTACGCCATCGCCGCTGCCAACTTTCCCCACCAAAACGCCAACGCCTACCTACACGCCAACCAGCACGAACACGCCCACGGCCACTCCGCTAGGGCCTACGGCGACACCGACCCCCACGCTTTCGGCTTACCCATTTACCAAAACGGACAACAGCCCCTTCTATTTGCAAAACCATGCCAACAATGCAGGCTGCGGTTGGTTGGGTATTGCTGGGGAAGTGCTGGACCTCAATCTGAACCCCGTGCCGATAAACAGCTATCGGGTGCATGTGTGGGGCAGCGGCATTGATGAGCGCGTAGTGGTGGGCGGTGCGCCTAGCTATGGCCCCTCTGGTTGGGAACAGTTTGTGTTTGATTCGCCAGTGATGCGTGATTACAACGTGCAGCTAGAGTCGCCCAACGGTACGGCCGTTTCCCAAATTTATCGCGTTCAAACTCGCCCCAACTGCAACGAAAATCTGCTGCAAATCAACTTCGTGCAAAATCACTAAGCGTTAATTTCCGTCCAGCCGCAGCGTGTATCCCGCCGCTTCGCCGTAGAACTCCTTCACCACAATGCGCCAACGGCCGTCTGTCATGATAGGGTAGGCGTTAATCTGCTCTGGCTCGCCCGCCTGGGCCGCATCTACCGACCATACCTGGTTCCCCGCAGGATCGTAAACTTGCAAAACCAGATCAGCATTGCTGTCCGCCGGGATGAGCTGAATGCTAATAACATCCCCATCCTCTGCGTCAAAATACCATCCGACTGCTTGATTGGGCAGCAAATTGCTGGCCTGTTCCGCGCCATAAGTCAGCGTGCCCGCGTCATCGGGGGCGGCTACTTCATTGGCACGCAGGCTCAGCTCGTAGCGACCCGATTCGCCAAAAAAGTCACGCACCAGGATGATGTACTGGCCGTCGCTGGGCAGCACGTACTCAATGGTTTCTTGCTCGCCCGCCAAAAATGCATCTTGTTCTGCCAGCCGATTGATGTTGCTATCCAGCAGCCAGATGTCCAGGTCTAAGTTGGTGGTGAGGGGAACGGCCGTAATAAACAATTCATCCCCCGCACGGCCGTTAAAGAACCAGGCATGGGCTTCATTTTCCCGCAGCGTTTCTTGGGCCACCTGGCCAAAAATTAAGTCGCCAGCATCGTAGAAATTGGTGGTGCTGTCGCTGCCCTCATCCAACGACAGTGAGTAGCTGCCGCCTTCACCGGCAAAGCTGCGCACCAGGATTGAGTATTCGCCGGTAAGCGGCAGTTCCAATCCAGCCACCACTTCGGCATCGCCGCTAAACCCTTCGTCCAATGCGGCTAGCCGATTGCCATCGGGTCCGTAAACGTCCAGAATGGCGTCAAACTGCTTGCTTGGTGTCAGCACAATGCTCACCAGATCGCCCGCATCGCCATTAAATTTCCACACGTGCTGGGCCCCACGGGCCAGGTTGCCCTGAATGGTTTGGCCGGGGGACAAGCGCCCACCGCCGCCAAAGAGCGGCTCTTCGGTCAGCACCAGGCTGAGCGTGTAGCGGCCTGCGTTGCCAAAAAATTCACTCACCTCTACCACATACAGCCCGCTGTCTTTCAACAGGTTGTCGATCATGATCTCGGTATCCCCAGCATATCCATTGTCGATGCGGGTAACGGTTTGCCCGGTGGGGCTTACCAGCGAGAGAATCAGGTCAATGTCCTTGTTGTCTGGGCTAAGCGTGAGGTTCGCATAACGAGGCCCGGGCAGACTGAACGTCCAGACGTCTTTGCTATTAGCTTCCAGGTTGCCATTGACCAAATCTTGCTGCCCCAGACTGCCGCGCACGTTGGCTGAGCCATCCTGAATCACAATTTCGGCATAGATGTTGTGCAGCAAGATGCTGCTGGCCATCTTTTCAAAGGTGCCCAAGTATTGTTCCCACTGGCTGGTCGCGGCGCTCATAATAAAAATCGCCTGGGTTTGCTGGCTGATGGCTCCCGCCAGGGTGGTGGTAAAAAGATACAGGCGCGAGCGCATTGTTTCGCCGGAGGTGTTGAAGAGCAGCGGCGCACCTTCCAGGTCGATGTAAGAACCGGTTACGCGGTTGCCCGCGCCGGTGGAGACGGTAATAGGCGCGGCTTCACTGATGGGCGTACGGCCGTTTGACAAATCATTCGCCAGCCGGGTAAGGGTCGCTTGCGGGGTGTTGGGTGGTAAGTCTAGATGGGAAATCAGCCCGGCCACGTACGCCCCATCGCCGATGGCTTTGCTGCCTAAGAGGCTGTCACCCGTGCGGGTTGAGTTGGCCAGGAGCATGACCGTGATGCCGAGTTCGTTGGCGGTAACGGCCGTATCTACTCGGCCTGATAAATTGATCCAATCTGGAGGCGCGAACAGCTCTAAACCAGTCGCCGGATTGCCAATTTGCTGCCACCCGGCAAAGGCAGGCGAGGTCGGTGCAGCTGTTGGTGCAGGCGGTGGAGCAATGGTTACCAGCGATTTGGTCGGAATGGACAGCGTTGCCGGTTGGTTGGCCTGATCGGGCGAATCGGTAGGCGAGGGGGCAAACTCGGCCGTCATGAGGTCCTTTTCATCTTCGCTGATCGGTTTGCACGCGGCGACAACGATGATCATCAAGCCGATCAGCAAGCGGGACCAGATAGGTTTTCGCATGGACAATCCTCCTGTTCTCTCCTCTCACAAGGCACCCGGCTGGTGGGTACACTCGTTCTGGCCTGCCCACCACGTTGCCGTAAGTGGACAAGCAGGCTGGCCTATATCTTCAGCGCAAGCTGAAACAGCCAGAAGGTCTGAACACGGCGGTACGTTTGAAGAGACTCATTTTTGGCAGCCGCAAAACGGCCGTAGCAGTTTGCCCGCAAGGATTAGCTCACTGCTTGCCGGGGTTATGAGTTGGGCACTCTCCAATCGTTGCCGATGATGATCAGGATATCGTAGTCGCCGTCTGGATTGGTGCCACTGCTGACGTTCAGGGGTGGTACATGCATCAACTGCGTCAGGTAGCGGCTTGTGTTGGGGTATGATCCGTAGGTGATAACTTGAGAGGTGAGATAGGTCGAGGCATCGGCGTTACCAATTTCGGTGACGTTAATGCCAAACGACTCCAGGTATTCCTGCGTAGAAGCAGCCAGACCAAATTCGGCCGTGCCGTTGTACACGGCTACCCGAGCTTGCTCGGCGGCCATCAGGGCAGGAAGATTTTCGATAACCGGCGTGGGAATAGCCGGGGGGGCAAACAACTGGTCTCTGAGCTGCCGAATATTTTCGCGCACAGGAACCAATACCTGACGGCCGTCTGGGGTTGTTTCATTGTAGACATAGTTGTAATCAAGAACGGCCGTGCGAATACTATCACGCGGAATATCTTGCACCAGCAAAGCCAGCTGAATGGCTTCGTCTAGCGACATATTTGTCCGCACATTTTCTTGAGATGTTTGCCACAGCTGCGGTGCCTGGCCTATTAACTGCGGAATGCTGTTCAGATCGAATATCTTCTGCCGCACCGCCAGAATTACCGCTTGCTGTCGCCCGGCCCGATCGACATCGCCACCAAAAGTGGCGCGTGTCCGCGCATATTTCAGCGCTGCCTCACCATCTAAATGTTGTTCGCCTGGTTCAATAGAAAAAGGATCATAACCATAGCACCGGTCGGGGTAATCGGGGTCGTCAATCGCTTCAGGAACATCAATGTCGATGCCCCCAATTAGATCGACCACCTCAACAAATGCATCAAAATTAACGGCGACATAATAATCAATAGGGACCCCTAGCAGTGCTTCAACGGTCTGGACAGCCAAAGCCTGTCCACCACCGGGATACTCATAAATTTCGCCATAATAATTGGCTTGATTAATGCGGTCTACACCAAAATTGGGAATTTCCACCCACAAATCGCGCGGCAATGACAGCATGGCCGCAGATAACCCGACCGGATCAATCGTTAACACCATCATGGTGTCGGTATGGGCCGGGCCTTCTTCTTCGCAGCGTTGGTCAATACCCATCAACAAGATGGACACCCGGTTTCTGCCTTCCCAACGATGAAATGCATCGGAGGACAAAATCGGTGCCGGGTCATCCCCTTCCTGAATGGTTTCAACATTGCTGCTGGGTGCGGGCAATTGATCGGTTGAACTGCTGTTGCTGCTGGTATTGGCAAACTCAGGGTTGATGATTTCCAGGGAGGAAACGGTACCCTGAACGGTTTTGAACAGCCACACTGAGCTGCCAATGAGCAAAATAATGATGCCCAGCCCAATGAGTATGACTGCCCAAAGTGGTAAACGTACCCGAGCTGGGGCGCGACGAGGTGGATTGGATTTCATATCTTCATGCGCGTTCCGTGCCGGAATGGCGCGGTGATTATAACATAAAAACAAAATCGAACGTCAAATCGCGAACGCAGCGCGAGGCGCGGGGCTTTTGACGCCGGTATCTGGCTCCTTTATAATGCACCTCTTGTGATGAAACAATACCGAAAGTGGCTTCCCATTCTGCTCATTTTGCTGCTGGCATTTGGTTTGCGCCTCTTTGCCCTGACTGAAATTCCCCCTGGTCTAACCCACGACGAAGCCAATCATGGCCGCGAGGCTATTGGCATTTTGCGCGGCTTTTATCTTTTCATTTTCCCCTTAAATTACGGTAGTGAGCCTTTGTACAGTTATACGGTGGCAGGGACGATGCGGCTGCTGGGGCAGACGCTTTTTGCGCTGCGCTTTGTGAATGTTGTCTTTAGTGTGGCCACGATTGGCCTTACTTTTTTGTGGGTGCGCCGCCGTTTTGACACGATGACGGCTACCGTTACGGCCGTTCTTCTCACCGTTTCCTTTTGGCCTTTAGCCTCCGCTCGGGAAGCGCTGCGGGCTGGCATGCTGCCATTTTTCATGGGAACGGCCGTCTGGTTCTTTTGGCTGCTGTTAGACCATGCCGAAGCGCAGGAGTCCAAAGCTGACCGCAAACGTTGGTGGTTGGCGGCGGCGTTTGGTGTATGTGTGGCCATCACCCTGCACATTTACCTGGCGGCACGGGTGGCCTGGTTGGTGTTTCCCCTGTTTATGGCTTACCTGGCCTGGCAGCGGCGCGGCACTTTTCGGCGCAGTTGGCTGTCGGTGCTGTTGGGACTGCTACTGACGGGGCTGCTCGTCACGCCGCTGTTTGTTTACCTGAAGCAAAATCCCTACGCGCTTACCCGCATCAGCATGTTAGATGGTCCGCTGGAAAATTTGCGGAATGGAAACCTGTTGCCATTGTGGCAAAACGGCACTTCGGCGCTGTTGGCCTTTATCTGGCCGGGGTACGGCGACCAGTTTCTGGCTTACAACATCCCTGGTCGCCCGGTGTTTGATGCGGTAACGGCCGTTTTCTTCATCATCGGCTTGCTGGTGTGTGTGTGGCGCTGGAAACGGCCGTCTTACACCTTTGTTCTCCTTTGGTTTGGTGTTGGCATCTTGCCCTCGCTCATCACCGGGCCGACAGCTAACACCACGCGCAACCTGGCGGCCTTAGCGCCCGTGTTTATTTTGCCAGGGATTGGGTTTGGGACGGCCGTTCAGGTGCTCAAAATACGTCAACCGCAGATGCCAAAGTGGCTACCGGGTGCGGCCGCGGCCATCTGGCTGCTTTTTGCTGGAGGGGTGGCCACATTTGACTACTTTGTCACCTGGGCCAACGACCCGGATGTGCGCGGTGCGTACCAGGTGAATACCGTCAAGATGCTGTCCTACCTGGAGGGTGTCAATCCGGCCGAACCTGTGGTTCTGTCTAACGTGTATCCTGGTCCGGCGCACGATCCATCGCTGGGTCTGGTGCTGGCTGGAGACGAGAACAACTGGCGCTGGGTTGATGCGCGGCAGGCGCTGATTGTTCCCGGCGGCCAAGATAGTACCGTTCTCATTCCCGGCTCCACCCCGCCGCATCCTCTGTTTGCTCAATGGCTCCAGCCACGTGAAACCGTCGCGCTGCGTTCCGACGACCTGGACCCTTCATTTACCGATTTTGCTCTGTATGCTGCCCAATTGAATGCCTGGGCTGGGGAAACGGCCGTTGCCAATTTCAATAACGCCCTCACCCTGCACCACGCCGAATGGCTCAATCCGGTAATGCCCGGCGAAACGGCCGAACTCCTCCTCATCTGGCGCATCACCGATCCGGCCAACGTCGGGCCAATCGTGCCGCCTGCGTTTACCACCGATGTGGTCATGTTTACTCAGCTTTTGGATGCGTCTGGCGTGCCGTTTGCTCAGCGGGATGCACTGGATGCGCCGTCGTGGGATTGGCAGGCCGGGGATTTGCTGGCCCAAATTCATCCCATTGCCATCCCGGCCGAGACTGCGCCCGGCAGTTATCAGGCCATCGTGGGCATTTACGACCGGCTTTCGGGCGACCGCCTGCCGGTTTTGGTTGATGGGGAAGTGGTGGGGGATTTTACGGCCGTTCCATCACTACAACTTGGCACTTCAACCGATTCTGCGGATTAAGCAAGCTAAGCAAGCGTTTCTAATTCAACTGGCGCAGTTTTTAGCTGAATAATTTTGCGGATAGAAAAGATGAGCAGGTATGTTCCGAAACCTACGAAGAACAAGTCCCGGAAAGAAAAAGTGCCGTCTCCCTGAAATTGCAAAATGACTAAAAGGCCGTAAGCGATTGTAAAAAATGCTCCAGAGATAATGCCCGAAACAGCTTTCATTTTTGAGCTTCGATTGATTTGACGTAGCTCGCTGACGCTTGTCCAAATGACCAATGTTCCAAACAAAAGCCCCATCAGACCGTAAATCAAATCACTTGCTTGTGACTCCTGATAATAGTCCCGCAGAGAAACACCCCCGATGGTTATAAATAACCCAACACCGCTAATTATCAAGAGAGCATTTCGCCACTTCCAGGCAGCTGTGCCTGCGGTCTTGGAATTTTTGGAGAAGATACCTAAAAAAAGCCCTGTAAAAAAGGCAATAATTCCTATGATTAAAACCACGTCAATAAGCGAACTCATAAGGATTCCTCACTTTGTTTGCTGAAATTACATCTGGCGACGACGAAAACATTGTAGCAGATTTTTGATTATGCCGGAATCAATTTAAGCGGTGTCGCAAAGGCTTAAAGGATTTGGTGAAAATGTGCCTGACACTCCAAAATAATTGGTTAATTACTTTACATAGTGTTGCTTTTTCCGTATGATTGGCCACATGAGCAACCAGCTGCCGGAAGATCTTTCCGTTGAGGAACTTGAGCAGTTACTGTATCGCAAAAAGCACGCCGCCCGGCGGGAACGGTTGCAGCGGCTTCGCGATGAGGGTCGCACGGTTGAGGTGGCCGGTCGCCCCGCTCCGGCGTCCCAACCGCCTGCGCTGCGGCGTGCCAAGGCGGCCCCCACTGGCGCGATGCGCCAATACCTGCTGGAATTAGAGGATGAAGCCGCTGCCCCTGAACCGAATGTGGTAGCCGAAGTTGAAGCCAAGCGGGGTTACGGCCGTATCTGGCTCAACCGTCTGCTCTTTTTGGTAGAAGTTGGCGCGGTAGTTGGTCTGGTGATGGTGCTGCTGAACTTGTGGGGTACCCAACGCGAGCTAAACCAGGAATTGTCCCAGGTACAGCAGTCAGAGGCCGCCGCGCTAACCTTGCCCACGCCAACAGCCGCTCCGCTCATCGATCTGGTTGTTTTGCCCACCGGGCACCGCTATGTGGAAGGGCGTTCACCTGAGCAGGTTGAATCGGGTGATATTCCGGCCCATCTGCTGCCCGCCCTTCAGGCGTACCAACCCCCACCGCTGCCCACTCCTGGCCCCGAACAGGCTCGCATCATCGAGATTCCGGCCATTGGCGTTAATGCTCCCATCGTGCCTGGCGTATACGATTGGGACCAGCTTAAGCGGGGCGTGGGCTACCACACCGGGTCCGCCCTGCCCGGGCAGGTGGGCAACATGGTCCTGGCCGCCCACAATGACATTTACGGTGAAATCTTCCGCGACCTGGACAAACTCTCACCGGGCGACGAGTTCACCGTTTCTACCGGCGCACGCAGCTACACCTACGTGGTCACCAAAATTGAAATTGTGGAGCCAACCGACGTGGACGTGATGCAGCCCACCGACTACGCCAGCGCAACGCTGATCTCCTGCTATCCCTACCGCATAAACACCCAGCGCATCGTCGTTTTTGCGGACCTGAAAACCAACGCCCCATCTTCCTAACGTATGCCGTACCGGTTTTCTCATTCGACAATGAAAGATTGTTGGCGTGTTTGGCTGGGTGGCGTTATGATCACAGATCGAGATGGCTGTTTTGGAAACGGCCGTTACCAAAAGAAAAGGAAGTTATGATCATGGCTAAAGATCGTGCAAGCCGCCGGGCTCGTTTGCGCCAACAAACGGCCGATGACAGTGGTGCAATTGATAAAAGACGAGACAGCAACGTGAGTTTCGCCGAGGAATATGCTTATGTGCTCAAAGATCTGCGCTGGGTATTTGCTCTGGCTGCCATCATGTTTGTCCTGCTGGTTGTGCTAAACCTGGTTTTGCAATAAAAAGGGAATCTGCTGTCCATTGCCGAAATGCGTCACGTGTGGGTTCACTCCTGCAAACTTGAGCCAATTCGTTTGACGCTCCCAGACCATTGTGATATGATTTTTACTCAGTTCCGGTCTTATGATCGGACTATTTGTTTTTTTATTGGTTAGGCATTTTCTCGGAATTGCCACACGTTAATAACTGGAGAACAATAGCTATTCGAAAACGGCGTAGTAGTACAAGTGCCCGGGTCACAGTAGACCCGGAATATCGCATCAACCGGCGCATTCGGGTTCGTGAAGTCAGGTTAATTAGCCAGGACGGCACAAACCACGGAGTCGTTCCCACTAATCAAGCATTACAAATGGCTGAAGAAGCCGAACTTGATCTGGTAGAGGTCGCTCCCAATGCAAACCCGCCTGTTTGCCGCATCATGGATTATGGCAAATTTGCTTATGAGAAGACGAAGCGGGAACGTGAAGCGCGGAAGCTGCAGAAGCAGATCGAAATTAAAACTCTGCGGCTGACCCCCCGTACTTCTGATTTTCACCGCGATGTTTATGTAAGCAAAGCCAAGAAGTGGCTGGAAGAAGGCAAAAAGGTTAAGTTCCAGGTTCGCTTTAAAGCCCGCGAGATTACCTATCCTGAGATTGGTCAAAAGACCCTTGAGGAAATTGCGGAGCTGCTCAGCGATATAGCCGAAGTGGAACAGGCCCCGAAGCTGGAAGGCTGGTCGATGACACTCTTGTTAAATCCAACGGTTTAGCGTTGAAGCTTTTTAGCTGATGTGCTGACTGTTGTTTTTCCCAACAAAATGTAGGTTGGTCGAATAAGCCCCTTCTGGGGGCTTTTGTGTGAAAGCAGACTTAATCTGGGACGCTTTCAAGCTGAGAGGAAAAAATGGCTAAAGCAAAAAAGAAAAAATACAAGTTGAAGACCTATAAAGCGGCGGCCAAGCGTTTTCGTATGACTGGCAGCGGCAAGATTGTGCGCACCAAAGGTGGCAAAAGCCATTTGCGGCGGCGTAAGGCAAGCCGTACCAAGCAGCTGTTTAGCCGCATGCTGGTTGTTGAAAACTCGGGTGACATCAAACGTATCAAGCGTTTGGCGCCGTACTTGAAAAAGTACAAGGCAAATCCGCCCGCTTAATTTATTGAGATGGTTCGCTGCCTGGCCTCGGTCTCCTTTCTGGAATGGCTTGAGCGCCAGGCCATCTGTCTGAAGCGGAAAGGGCTTGAAATTGAGTAAAGTTATTTTTCCCGCTTTGACACCAACAAATGCGAGGTAATACAAATGAGAGTTAAAGGTGGGTTTACAACCCAACGACGTCACAAAAAAATATTGCGAATGACCAAAGGCCAGTGGGGCACGCGGAGTAAACTGTTCCGTCGCGCCAACGAGGCCATGATGAAGTCTTATTGGTATGCATATCGGGATCGTCGCGTCCGCCGTCGCGAGTTCCGCCGCCTGTGGATTACGCGTATCAACGCGGCCACACGGATGCACGATTTAAGCTACAGCCGTTTTATGCACGGGCTTAAGCTGGCAAACGTTAACCTGGATCGTAAAGCATTGGCTCACCTGGCCGTGCGCGATGAAGCCGCTTTTGCTGCCGTTGTAAATCTGGCGAAGGAAGCTTTGGCAAGCTAATTGAGAAGCTGCCTGATTAAATCTGTTTGACCTCTAAACCTACATTTTGGAAGCGCCTCGTAGAAAACTGCGGGGCGCTTTTTTATTCTTTTAGCGGTTATCCGCTGTATGTGGGCGAAACGCAGGACGGCCGTATTTGTCTCGGTTGTGTGGCTCTTGTAATATCCGCCAGCGATGCGTAACTTTTTGGATGTAGAAAAGCGAACTGGATTTTGGTTGTGGCTGCTGTTGATTCTGCTAACGGCCGTTGTTCTGCGCTATTACCACCTGACCACCGTTCCCCCAGGATTGACGCATGATGAGGCTGATCATGGCATTACTGCCGTTGCCATCCTGAACGGGGCGCGGGACATTTATTTCACCATCGGGCATGGCCGGGAACCCCTGTTTGATTATGCCACGGCGGGCTTGATGGCTTTGCTGGGGCAAAAAGCGTGGGTGCTGCGCGGTACGGCCGTTCTCTTCAGCCTGCTCATGATAGGCGCGATGACGGCCTGGGTCCGATTGGCCTTCAACAATCGGGTGGCCTTGCTTACCGCCGCCGGATTGGCCGCAGGTTTCTGGCCCGTCATGACCGCCCGGCAAGGCTTGCGCTCCATCGCATTGCCCGCTTTGTTTTCCCTGGCCCTATACTTTTTCTGGCGTGGCCTGCAAAAATTGGAGATTGGAGATTGGAGATTGGAGATTGGCAAACTGATTACCGATCACCGATTACCGATCACCGCCTACCGCTTACCGCTTACTTTCCTCCTCGCTGGTCTCTTTCTTGGTCTTACCTTCTACACCTACATTCCCGCCCGTGGCCTGTGGCTGCTGTTTCCTGCGCTGCTGCTGCTGGGTGGCGTGTGGGATCGTCGTTGGTTGAGGCGGGCCGGGTTGGGAACGGCCGTTACCTTACTCATAGCGGGCATTCTGGCCTGGCCGTTGTTTGCTTACCTGCGGGCCAATCCAGGCGCGGAAATTCGCATTGATGAGCTGCGCGCGCCGCTTACCGCTGCCCTTCAGGGTGATTTTTCGTTGCTCTGGGCCAATTTTAAGGGCGGGCTGGCGATTTTTACCTTTGCGGGTGATACGGCTTGGCGCTACAACATCCCAGAACGGCCGTTGCTGGGGCCGGTCATGGGGGTGTTGTTTTACCTGGGGATTGGCTTGGCAGTGTGGCAGGTCGCAGGTGGCAAGTGGCCGGTAAAAGGACCGGTGAGGGAAAACGGCCGTCTGGCGTATGCCGCCGCGCTCATCTGGCTGGTGGGTGGGCTGGCCCCTGTGCTCATCACCGGGCCAGAGCTGAGCATGACTCAGGGGATGGGGATGCAGCCGGTGGTGTATTTGTTGGTAGCGGTGGCAATTGATTGGCTGTGGTTAATGGTTAATAGTAAATGGTTAATGGTCAACTGGCTATTGGCCATTGGCACGTTATTTTTGTTTGGCGGAACGGCCGTAATCACTGTGCGCGATTATTTTGTTACCTGGGCCGATGCGCCGGAGGTGCGCGTGCAGTACGAGAGCACGATGGTGGCGGCGTTGGATTATTTGGCGGGGCAGGCGGTGGCGGATACGGCCGTTTCTACCATTACCCCCGGCGAATTTCACACCCCGGCGGTGGCGGCCTTGACGCTGCCCGAAGGCCGGGTTCAGCCGCGCTGGTTTGATGGCCGGGGCAGTCTAATCGTGCCCAATGCGGCCGAGGCGCTAGTTGTGTTTTCTGGCTTTGCGCCGCTGCCAGAACCGTTGCAGCCTTATCTGGCAACGGCCGTTTTGCAAGACACGCTCCCTCTCCGTCCCAATGATGCCGATCGGCCCGTGTGGGTGTATCGCGTGATGGCCGCCGAAGCTGTGGCTGATTGGCAGCAGTGGCTGACGCCAAAATCGGCCCAATTTGGTGAGGCAGCGACGCTCGTGGGTTATGATTTGTCGTCTGATTCGCTGACCGCTGGTGAAACCGTGCAGCTGGTGACGGTCTGGCAGGTGCAGAGTGCACCGCCGGATTTGCGGTTGTTTAGCCATCTGGTGGGGCTGGATGGCATGCCGCTGGCTCAGGCGGATCGGCTGGATGCGCCGAGCGGTAGCTGGGTGGCTGGCGATTGGCTGGTGCAGCTGCATGAGTTTGTGGTGCCTGACGGAACGGCCATTGGTCAGTACCCGCTCGCCATTGGCCTGTACAGCTGCCTGGATGCGGCCTGTAGCCAAACCCAGCGGTTAACGGTGTGGCAAGATGGAACGGCCGTTGGCGATCATCTGCAACTTACCGAATTGAGGATTGTTGAGTAAGAAGAGGGACACAGAGTTGCACGGAGTAGATACAGAGTTGCACAGAGGAAGAGTTGACAGGAGCCAGCGGCGGCGTGATTTTTGGCTGGTAGTGGCGATTACCTTTGTGGCGTTTGTGCTGCGGCTGTGGCAGTTGGGCCATTTTCCACCCGGCTGGCGCGACGATGAACTGATCAATTCGCTGGTTATTTCGCAGCATGTGCTGAATGGTAACCTGGCCGTCTACTACCCGGATGCGTCGGGCCACGAGGCGCTGTACCACGCGCTGAATGCCATCATGCTGGGGCTGTTTGGCGCAAATTGGCTGGGCATCCGGCTGCTCTCGGCATTTTTGGGCACGCTGGCCGTGCCGTTGACCTACGTGTTGGGGCGCAAACTGTTTGGTCGCTGGGTCGGGCTGACGGCTGCTGCCGGGCTAACATTTAGCTTTTGGGGATTGATGTACGGCCGTTTTGGCCTGCGCCATGTCATGATGCCCGTGTTGGTAACGGCCGCTTTTTACTTCTTCTGGCGCGGTTTCAAAAAAGGAGATTGGAGACTGGAGATTAGAGATTCTCGCAGCTCAATCTCCAATTACCAATTACCAATTACCAATTACCTAATTGCTGCTCTCTTCATCAGCCTCGGCTTCTACACCTACTTCGCCGGGCGCGGCGTGCCGCTGATTTTGCTGGCGTTTATGGCGTTTGTCTGGCTGGTGGCCCGGCCGTTGTTTTACAAAAATTGGCGCGGTTGGCTGGTGATGTTGGTGGTAACGGCCGTACTGGCCATCCCACTCATTCTTACCCTACAAGCCCAGCCCGAAGCCGAGGTGCGCGTGGGCGAACTGGCCGTGCCATTGGTGGAAGCGCGCCAGGGCAATTTTGCGCCGCTGGGTGAGTATGTCGTCACGACGCTGAGCATGTTCCACGCCACCGGCGATGACGAATGGTTGTACAACATCCCCAATCGGCCGTTGTTTGGCGTGGTAGGAGCGCTGTTCTTCTGGGGTGGGGTGCTGCTGGCGGTTGTGGACGTTATCGGAGCGCTTTGGTTGTGGCTGCACCGCCGGAGTGAGGCAACGGCCGTTGACCGAGCATTGCCCGCAGCCTTTTTGTTGCTGTGGTGGCTGGCAGGGATTGCGCCCGCCTTCATCAGCGTGCCGCCCGCCAGCCTGGGCCACACCATTTTGGCGCAGCCTGCCACTTACATTTTGGCAGCGCTGCCCATTGGGAGATTGGCAAAAGGGAGATTAGAGATTGATCGCTTAATCTCCAATCTCCAGTCTCCTTTAACGATAATTTTGGCAATGCTGCTTGTTGCCAGCATTGCCGCCCGCGATCTGCCGGATTATTTCCAGCATTGGCCAGAGCGGGGCATGGTGCGCTTTTTGTATCGGGCCGATATTCTGAACGTGGCGGATTATGTTAACTCAAATCCAGAGATGACTGATTTTGGTATCTCAGGTGGGCTAGCCGGGCCTTGGGATCGGGTTGCTTTGCAGATTGGTTTACATAATGATCCAGAGGTTCGGCCGCGATGGTTCAACGCCGAACGGGCGCTTTTGCTGAGCCCGCCGCTAAGTTTTGTCGGTTTCCCGGAAACGGCCGTTGCCTATGAGCCTTTGCTGAATCCGGTTGCACCACCGGTCACGGCTGGCTACTATTCGCTGGCCCAAACCGAGGCGCAGATGCTCGCCGAGCGATCTGAGGAGCGCATCTGTTTTACCAATGGATTATGTTGGTTAACGGCCGTTTTCGATCCTGATTCTGGTCGCCTGGAATTAGGCTGGCAGGTGGGCGAAACGCTGGACATGCCAGAAATGCCGCTCATCAGTAATCCGCCGCCGCCGGGTGTGTACGCTGGGCCGCGCTTGCAGGTGTTTGCGCAGCTGCTGGACGCCGAGGGCAACTTCCTCACCGGGGACGATGGCTTATGGGTCGATCCGGCAACGTTGCAGCCGGGCGACACCTTTTTGCAGCAGCATTGGCTCATTTTGCCAGAGGGTGTGGTGGCAGAAACGGCCGTCTTTGGCCTTTACGATCCGATGACGGGCGAACGCATCCTCACCACCGATGGGCGTGATCATTTGAGCCAGCTAATTCGTTAAAAAACCTTCAGAAACAATACAAACTCTTCGACTAATTTCCTGCTTCCTTTAGGCCAAATGAACCATATTGGCGATCAATAAGCCAATATGAAAAGCTGCAATAGCAATCACTGTTCCACAAATTATGTGCGCGTTCCAATATGGACCACGTCTGTTGTATAATGAGCCGAATTAAGCATAGCCTTCCGAGGAATAACTCGCATGAACGAATCCTCCCCAGTAAATTTTTATATAGTTGGTATTGGTACCTCAGCTGGTGGATTAGAGGCACTTGAACATTTCTTCACGAATATGCCCCCTGATGACCAGTTAGCTTTTGTAGTCGTTCAGCACCTCTCCCCGGATTATAAAAGCCACATGGTTGAACTCCTGACCAAATATACTTCACTGAATGTACATGAAGCTCGTGATGGTATGGAAGTTGAACCAAAGAACATTTATCTGATCCCCCAGCGCAAAAATATGACCATCTTCAAAGGCAAACTATACCTTGTAGAGCGTGGTCGCTCTCAGGGTCTTAATTTGCCGATAGATATATTTTTTGAGTCACTGGCCAAAGATCAGGGTGAAAAAGCTATTGGCATTGTTTTGTCAGGCACCGGCAGTGACGGTACCAGGGGAATCCGCAGCATTAAAGAAATGGGCGGTATGGTTGTCGCCCAAGATGCAACGGCCAGGTTTGATGGCATGCCACGCAGTGCTGTTGCTACCCAACTGGTGGACTATGTGATTCCGCCGGAAGAAATGCCGAGGAGTTTATTAAGCTACATTAAACATCCTTACTTGAACCGCGATCTCTCCGTGTCACCTGCCACCTTAGACGACCGGGTGCCATTAGAAAAACTATTTGCCATCCTTAGAAACCAAACAGGCATTGACTTTTCTAGTTACAAACCAACCACTATCTTAAGACGTATTGCTCGCCGTATGAGCATCAATCAAATCGACGGAATGGCAGAATACGTAAAATTTCTTGAACAGTCTCCTACCGAAAGCCAGTTGCTTTACAAAGAGTTCCTAATTAGCGTCACGCGTTTCTTTCGCGATCCTGAAGCCTTTGAGATCATAAAAAAAGACGTCATTCCAGAACTATTTAAGGGCAGAAAGCCACTTGATCAAATTCGTGTTTGGGTAGCTGGCTGTGCTACAGGGGAAGAAGCATATTCTTTAGCCATCCTCTTTCAAGAATATATGCAAGAAACTGGCCAGCGGGTGGATGTAAAAATCTTCGCTACCGATATTGATCAGGATGCCCTGGACGTTGCCGGTCGAGGTCTGTATCCTGAAAGCACTTTAGCCGATATTTCATTTGAACGATTGCAAAACTTTTTTATCAAACGAGGCGACAACCATGAGATACTGAGACATGTGCGTGCCTCTGTAGTGTTTGCTTATCAAAACTTAATCAAGGATCCACCTTTTTCCCGCATAGACTTAGTTTCGTGCCGCAATCTACTTATTTATCTACAGCCTCATTTGCAAAAAAGTGTCATGGGCCTCTTTCAGTTTGCCCTTAAACCAGGAGGCTTTATGTTACTGGGAAGTAGCGAAACGGTAGGTAATTTTTCCGATGTTTTTGTTAGCCACCATAACCGTTGGAAAATATATCGGTATGAGGGAGACGCATCGCCTACATCCCGCGCCGCCTTCACGATGCCTGGTGATTTACGTCTACAAGCTCCTCCTGAACCGGTACGTCAGACAACCGTACCGACCGCCGAATGGCATAGCCGGGATTCTATTTTACGCCATCTTGTTGAACAATTGATGCCGCCCTGTGTCGTAGTGAATGAAAAACAAGATGTTATCCACGCTTTTGGCGAAGTCCGGCAATATTTGGAAGCACCCATTGGCTATCAAGTTAACCTCAATATTATGAATATGGTCAGGCCTGAATTGTCCTTGCCGTTAAGTACAGCTTTGCACCGTACCCTGCAAAATCAAGAAGATGTGACCTACAATCACATTTGTCTGGAAAATGCAGCGGAAAAAAAATATATCAATTTGACAACACGCCTGTTTTGGGAAAGGAATAATCGTCAGCGCTTGGTCTTGATTATCTTCGAAGAGTCAGACTATCAACCCCCTGAGTCTGACCTTAATGTAAATTTCGATATTAATCAGA
This sequence comes from Ardenticatenaceae bacterium, assembly GCA_020634435.1. Lineage (GTDB taxonomy): Bacteria > Chloroflexota > Anaerolineae > Promineifilales > Promineifilaceae > Leptofilum. Next base: position 648,554 of record JACKBS010000006.1, read on the forward strand.
GCGCGGCCCAACGTATCGAAGATTTAGAACTCCAATTACAATACACCAAAGAAAATCTGCAAGCTACGATTGAAGAATTAGAAACATCAAATGAAGAGTTGCAAGCCACGAACGAAGAACTAATGGCAGCCAATGAAGAACTTCAAAGCACAAATGAAGAGCTGCAATCAGTTAATGAAGAGTTGAGAACCGTCAACAATGAATATCAGGAGAAGATCAGGGAACTAACTCGCCTAAACAATGACATTAATAATTTGCTGGTGGCTACAGACATAGGCACAATTTTCTTGGATTCTAATCTGATGGTGCGTCGATTCACACCTTCGGTACAAAAGGTCGTTAATTTAATAGAGAATGATATTGATCGCCCTTTTAAACACATTTCTCACAATTTAGTAGATATTGATTTGCACGAAAAGGCGCAGCAGGTATTAACCACCAAAATTGCCATTGAACAGGAACTTAATAGTCAGAATAATCGCTCGTATCTGGTTAAGGTGTCACCTTATCTTACCCATTCTCATCAAATTGATGGGATTGTGATTAGCCTGGTGGACGTGACTCATCGCAGACGGGCTGAAAAAGAAAAAGATGAATATCGAGCAGTGTTAGCCCGCCAACAATCTATTATTTCTCAAACTCAACGAATAGTTAATGTAGGCAGTTGGGAATTGAATTTGATAAATAATAGCCTGTCCTGGTCAGACGAAATGTATTATATTTTTGAGGTATCACGTGATGAGTTTGGTGGCACTTATGAAGGCTTCTTGGAATTAGTCCACCCTGAAGATCGTGAAGTAGTCAAGCAAGCGCATCAAAGCTCAATGAAAGATAAGATTCCTTTTCATATTTCGCATCGTGTGCTTCTTAAAGATGGTTCAGTTAAACAGGTTATGGAATGGGGTGAAACCTTTTTTAATGATGATGGCCAGTCTACTCACTCTATAGGATTAATACAAGACGTTTCAGACTCAACTAACCAGCCTTTTTTGGATCAGTTTCAAAGCGCTGTGTTAACCAGTGGAGATGCTTTTGTTATGACTAATCCAAGCCATCCTGAAAATCCTATAGTTTATGTAAACCCAGCATTCGAAAAAATGAGCGGTTATAGCGCTGATGAAGTCATTGGTAAAAATCCGCGGCTGATGCAAGGTACGGATAATAATCAGCCAGCATTAGAAAAATTGCGTCAGGCGCTAAGAGATGGTGTTCCTGGACAGGCAGTTGCCCGCAATTATCGCAAAGATGGAACACGCTTTTTAAATAGGGTCACAATTTATCCGCTTAAAGACAGATTTGGTCTAATTGTTCGCTGGTTGGGTATTCAACAGGTGATTGCTAAGCAAGAGCTAGACAAAAACATACCACAATAATTAAGTTGCCGGTGGAGAAAATTTATGGATGTGGAAGATATCCGAAAAAAGGCAGAAGCTCTGCTTAAAGAAGATCACCCGAAAAAGGATATGTTTTCTGATGAAGATTTATCCCAAATATTGCACGAATTACGGGTTCATCAAGTTGAACTGGAATTGCAGAATGAGGAGTTGCGTCGCATTCAGGGTGATTTGCAAGCGGCTCGACGTAAATACTTTGATCTGTTTAATCTGGCACCTGTTGGTTACTTCTCCTTTAATCGGCAGGGACACATCATAGAATTGAATCTGACAGCGTCCCAGCTTTTAGGACATGGACGGAATTATTTGTTAGGTAAGCCACTAATTCCTTACCTGACCCGAGAAAATCACTCTGTTTTCTTTACGCATCTGGATGCCGTATTCATCAGTAAAGAGCGCCAACAGTGCGAACTCCAAATTCGTATGCTTAGCGAAAAGGAGCAAAAGGAAATACATGTCCGAGTTGACAGTATTGCCGTGAGAGAGGACGATGATTGGTTGTGCTTAAGTACAGTGATCGACATCAGTCAACAAAAGCTGTTGGAGGCGGAACTGCTCAGGAACCAAAAACTTGAAGCAGTGGGGTTGTTGGCGGGTGGCATTGCCCATGATTTCAATAATTTGCTGACTGGATTGTTTGGCAATATTGAATTGGCAAAGGCGTTTTTGTCTGCTAATGACAAAGCGTACAATTACCTTAAGTCGGCAATGTGGTCATTGGAGCGGGCAACCGATCTAACTAATCAACTTTTGACTTTTGCCAAAGGCGGCGATCCAATTAAGGAAACGCTTCCCATTGGTAAAATAGTTGCGGAAATGGCTTCATTTTCATTACGGGGTAGCAATGCTAAGTTACGGACAAATATTTCATCAGATTTATGGTTGGCAGAGGTAGATAAAGGGCAATTAGGTCAGGTTATTAGTAATTTAGCTATCAACGCTCAACAGGCAATGCCAACGGGGGGGGTGATCTCTCTATCAGCCGAAAATATTATCGTCTCAGGTGATCGATATGTCAAAATCATAGTGCGGGATGAAGGGACGGGAATAGCGCCAAAATATATTGATAAGATATTTGATCCTTACTTTTCAACTAAACATAATGGAAGTGGATTGGGATTGGCTATTTCCCACTCTATCATTAGCAAACATAACGGCCGTATTACAGTGAGTTCACATGTAAATCAGGGAACTGAATTTTCTATTTACTTGCCCGCAGCAGTTGTTGACACATCGTTTGCTATGAAAGAAGAACATTACTACGGCGATACTGCACCACTCAAGACAGCTCGAATTTTAGTCCTCGATGATGAAGCGGCGGTCAGAGAGGTGCTTGGTGCGGCACTAGAGCAAATAGGGCATAGGGTTGAGTTTGCCGTTGAAGGGCAAGAAGCCGTCACAAAATATCAAGAGGCTCATAGTGGGGGTGTGCCTTTTCAAGTCGCAATTTTGGATTTAACGATTCCAGGTCATATGGGTGGAGCAGAAGTAGCTCAACGTATTTTGGCTTTTGACCCTGATGCTAAATTGGTGGTTTCCAGTGGTTATGCAACAGACTCCACCATAGCCAATTATGAGGCGCATGGGTTTCAAGCACGGATTGTAAAGCCGTTTAGCCTGACAGACTTGCGAAAAGTAGTAGAACAGGTGTTGGCAGAACCTCAATGAGTATTACTCCAGAAAGTGTGAATATATCAACCAGATGAGAATGATAGCTGGCAAATAAGGGGTGGAAAGAAGAGTGACCAAGCCAGATTCCTGGTACAAACAACCCATCGCCCTGATTTTGCTGGCGTTTGTCATCCTGTCTTTTGCGTCCAGCGTCATTAATCCGCTGTTCGAGGCGACGGACGAACTGCGCCATTATCGCTTTGTGCAGAATATTATCCAGCTCAAAAGCCTGCCGGTGCAGGGCGAGGGATGTAACGCGCAAGGGCACCATCCGCCGCTGTTTTATGCGCTGGGGGCGGCGGCCACGTTCTGGATTGATACCGGCAAGCCGGCCTGCACTAACCTGGAAGACAATCCATTCTGGCAGTACCATTACTGGGAAGTGGGCGACGATAACAAGAACCAGTACCTGCACACGGCTGCTGAAGCGTTCCCGTGGACGGGCGAGGCGTTGGCGGCGCATATCGTACGTGGGCTGAATGTGCTGATTGGCGCGGGTGTGGTGTACCTGACCTGGCTGTTGGGGCGGCTGCTGTGGCCAAAACGGCCGTCGCTTGCCCTGGGTGCCGCTGCTTTTGTGGCGTTTAACCCCATGTTTGTCTACATGTCCGGGTCGATTAACAATGATGTGATTGCGGCGCTGAGCGGTACGGCCGTTCTCGTTGCCAGCGTCCAATTGGTACAATCGGACACCGGGCTGTCGCAGCGTTGGGGCATCTGGCTGGGCGTGCTGTTTGGCGTGGCCCTGATGAGCAAATTTAACCTGGCGGCGGTGGCTCTGTTGATTGAAGCCGCAGTCACCTGGACCGCCTGGCGCAAAAAACAGTGGCGATTGTGGTGGGAAGCTAATCTGCTCATCGCTGCCTTCACCCTGCTGCTAGCGGGCTGGTGGTTTGTGCGCAACCAGATTTTGTACGGCGAACCGACTGGCTTTGAACGCCTCACCGAGCTGTGGGGCGTGCGCAACCCCGCTGACAGCTGGGGCGTGGCTATCTTTGAGCTACCCTACACCTGGACCAGCCTGTGGGGGCGCTTTGGCTATGGGCAAGTCCCCTTGCCGGATGGTATCTACATCGGCCTGCGCTGGCTGGTGGGGGTTGGGCTGCTGGGGTTGGTGGTGCGGGTTTTGCCGTTTTCACCCTCACCCCAGCCCTCTCCCTCCAGGGAGAGGGGGCAAAACTCCCTCCCCCTCTCCGGGGGAGGGCCGGGGTGGGGGTCACTCTTCCCCTTACTTTTACTGGCTCTCGACGTCATTCTCTTTTTTGCCGTCGTATTCAACTACCTGCTGGTGAGTCCAGCGGGCGCGATGGGGCGTTTCTTCTTCCCGGCGCTGCCCGCGCTGGCGCTGCTCACCTTTTACGGCTTAGCTGCCTGGGCTGATTGGTTGGGTGGGCCAAAATCTACGGCCGTTTTGGCCGCAGTGGTTAACGTGGGGATGGCTGCCCTCACCGTCGTGGCGATTTTTGGCTACCTGGCAGCGGCTTTTGCTCGACCCGAATCGTTTGCGGCGGATACGGCCGTTCCTAACCCCACCAACGCCCAGTTCGACAGCTTCGTTATTTTGCGTGGTTATGAGCTGGATAGTACCACGCTGCAACCTGGCGGCACTCTCACGCTCGATTTGTACTGGGAAGTGATCAATCAGCCGCCGGGCAACTTTTTGCTCTTTGTGCATCTAATTGAAGAAGAAACCGGCACGCTCATTGCCCAGCGCGACACCCATCCTGGCCTGGGCAACTTCCCCAGCAGCCAATGGCAGCCCGGCGATCGGTTCATCGAGTCCATTCATCTGGACGCCAGCGAGACGATGTATACACCCACAACGGCCGTACTCAGCATTGGTCTGTACGCGCCAGGCGAGAATAGTTATCGACTGGGCATTGCTAACGCTGAAGGCACGTTTTTAGGGGATGATTTGCCGCTGGCCGACGTTATCATTGCCGAAGCAGATAACTGGCGCGAAGATGGCCAGTCGTTCCCTAACTTGCTCAACCAAAGCTTCTTCAACGACATTCGGCTGACTGGCTACGAATACAACAGACGGGTGTTGTCCCCTGGCGATACGCTAGAAGTGACGCTGTACTGGGAAGCGCTGCGCGATGCACCGCCGGATTATCTGGTAGAAGTGGCGCTGTGTCAGCTGCCCTGCCCCGATTGGCAACCACCGTTGGTAACGGCCGTTTCCCCCCCCGCATCTGCCCCGACAAGCAGCTGGAATGAAGGTCAAACTGTGGTTGATACGCATACTTTGCCACTGGATGCGAACTTGGCGCCCGGATCTTATGGTATTCACGTGGCATTAATTGACGCCGTAACTAAAGCCCCGCAGAATATTGTAGCCGAGGATGGACACTATATTGATGATCGCTTATTATTATCAGATATCCGTGTTCAACCGTAAAACGCCTCGGTTTGTAATTGTCTGAAAGGTTTTCTATTTGTGACAGCGGAACGATATAGCCATTTCCGGGTCGGTTTGGTAGGTCTGTTGCTGTTGGTTGGCAGCATCCTGTACATCCTGCTGCCGTTTACGGCACTGCGCTGGGCACAAACCCCATTTCTTGGCTTCTTTGTTGACCCCAATTTGGTGATAAACGACTCTGGTGAGCCGTCGTGGCCCAGCCAGGGGGATAATCCTCTGGTGAGCTATCCGGATCGGATTACGGCCGTAAACGGCCAGCCTGTCACCACCATCCACGAATATCTAGAATCTTTAGCTTATAAGCAGATGGGCGAAATGGTTAGCCTGACGTTGGTTCAGCCGCCCGCTGGCATCGACATTGACCCCAATTTTTCTGAGCCAGAACGCATCGTTGACTTACCCGTTATCAGCCTCTCCAGCTTGAGTCTTTGGAATCAGTTTGGTCTTTTCTACCTCACCGGGCTGATCATGTTCATCATTGGCATCTGGACGTTTTCAGTGCGGCCCAAGGCCGAGTCGGCGCAAGTGTTTGCCCTGTTCATGGCTTTTGCCGCTCTGGCGGTGGGGACGTTGTTTAACATGCTGACTTCGCACCAGTTTGCCCGCATCTGGCTGCTGGCTTTGTCATTGACGCCAGGGCTGAGTGTGTGGTTAGCGGCCGTTTTCCCGCATGAAATGAGTTTTGTCATTCGCTACCCGCGCAGCAAATGGCTGTTCCTGCTGCCGGGGCTGGCGGCGGGTATTTGGGCGCAAATCTGGCTCTACAATGGGGCAAATGCCTGGTATTACGCTATCCCCTGGCGTACCCTCTTTTTGCTCAACGGACTGGCAATTTTGCTCTCATTGATTTTAATGGCCTACCGGGGTTGGTGGTCCCCCTCGCCGCTGGTGCGGCAGCAGGCACGCATTATCCTGGTGGGCAGCTTGTTCGCGTTTACGCCCCTGGCCGTCTTTTTTATTCCTGCTTCGCAAATGGTAGATGTAGCCTGGTTGCCTTCGGCCTTTTATCTGCCGCCGCTGGTCATTTACCCGCTGGCCATTGCTTACACCATTATTCGTTACCGGCTGCTGGACGTGGACCAGATCATGCGCCGTTCGCTTTCGTACGGCCTGATAACGGGTATGCTGGTGGCGGCGTTTGTGCTGGTGACGGTGGGGCTAAGCAATACGTTCGGCGCGATCATTGAAAATCCTGTTGTGCTGGCGATTTTGATTGCCTTGCTGGTGTTGGCATTTAATCCGCTGCGTAGCAAGCTGCAAGAGGCCATTGACCAGCTCTTTTTCCGTGAGCCGGTGGCTTTGGATAAGCTGCTGCGGGCGTATAACCGGTCATTGACAACGGCCGTTAACACCGATCAGGTCGCCAACACGCTGCTGAAATATGTTTCTTCCGGTGTGCCAGAAGCAACGCCGCATCTCTTTCTGCCTGATGCGCAGATGAACTATTTTGCCAGCTACAACAACCACCAGACCGGGCGGCTCAACATGGAGTCGCCGCTGGTGTCTTACATGAGCCAGACCAACGGGCCGATTGATCTGACGGAGGAACGGGCCTGGCCAGAATCTTTGTCGGGCCAGGCAGAGACGGTGCAGGCGCTCAATGCGGCCGTTTTGGTGCCCATCAACAACGGCCGTGAACTGCTTGGTTGGTTGTCCCTTTCGCCCAAGCAAAACCGACAACACTTCCGCCCAGCGGAAATTAACTACATCGGTTCGCTGGTTGATCAATCACTGATTGGCCTGGAGCGGGCCAACGTGATCCGGCGGCTGGAAACACGCGTCTCCGAGCTGGATATGTTGAGCCAGTTTTCGCAGGCGCTGAACTTCACCATTGATTATGATGCGCTGCTGGAACTGGTATTTACCAATTTCCAACGCCTGCTAGGGATCAATGACTTTTTCATCTCCCTGCGTGATCCAGAGACCAAGCAAATTTACACTGTTTTTTACCTGGAAGATGGCGAGCGTTACGAGGACAAGGAAGGGCCAACTCATTTGGTGACCGATCCTTCGATTCATCAGGTTGTGAACATGGGGCAGATGGTGGTGAAAGAGGACGACAACGGCCGTTCCTGGATTGCCGCACCTCTGAATGCCGGGGCCGATACGCTGGGCGCTCTTCATACCTTTTACCGCGATCCCGCCTACAAAATTCGTGCCCGGCAGCAGCAGCTGTTCACTGTATTTGCCGATCGTACGGCGACTGCCCTAGAGCGCATTGACACCAACAAGCGACTTAAAGAGCGTGCCCAACAGCTGGAGATCATGAATCAGGTAACCTTCTCGCTGGCGGCCACCAAGGAGCTGGACCCGCTGCTGGAACTCATTTTGGACAAAGCCATCGAACTGCTCGATACAGAAGCGGGAACCTTCATGATTTCCCGCGAGGAAAACGGCGAGCTAGAGTTCCGCGTGGCGCGCGGGCCATCGAGCAGTGGTTTGGTGGGGCGGCGGCTGCCGCTGGGCGCGGGTCTGGCCGGCACGGCCGCGCAAACAGGCCGAGCCATTATCTCCAACCGGGTCCAGGAAGATGAACGCTGGTTTTCGGCCGTTGATGCCGGGTCGGACTTTAACTCGCAGTCGATTCTCACCGTGCCCCTGGTGCGCCAAAACGCTGTTCTTGGCGTGCTCCAGGTGATCAACAAGCGCAACGGCATTGCGTTTAGCATGGAAGACCAGAGCCTGCTGACGGCATTTGCTGGGCAGGCGGTGGTGGCCATGGAAAATGCCCGTCTGCTGGCCCAAACCGACGAGGCGCTGCAAAAAAGTGTCGATGAGCTGTTTTTGCTGCAACAGCTGGACCGTGATTTGAGCACGACGCTCGATTTGGATCACGTGCTGAACCTAACGCTCAGCCGAATGTTGAGCATTTACCAGGGGGTGGCCGGGTCTATCGCGTTGGTGAATGAGGCGCATGAGATTTATCGTGTTGTGGGCCAGGGATATGATGACACGTTCGATGAGACGAAGATTTCGGCCGACAAAGGGCTGATTGGTCAGGTGATCCAGACAGGCCAGCCCCACAATGCGCCTAACGTACATGAGGAGTCGCGGTACATCACCGCTAATTTCAACACCCACTCCCAGATGACGCTGCCGTTCATCAACAAGCAGGAACTCATTGGTGTGATTGCTATCGAAAGTGATGTGATGGGGAAATATACGGACGATGATTTGCAAACGGCCGTACGCATCACCAACCACGCCGCCGCCGCCATTGCCAACGCCATTCTCTACGACAAGGTGAACGAAGCCAACCAGGCCAAGTCTGAATTTGTCTCGATGGTTTCCCACGAGCTAAAAACGCCCATGACTTCCCTGCGTGGCTACACTGATTTGCTCCTCTCTGGTATGACGGGTGAACTCACGGACCAGCAGCAAAATTTCCTGGAAATCATGGCGGCCAACATCAAACGCATGAGCCAGCAAATTCAGGACCTCACCGATATTTCCCGCATCGAGACAGGCCAACTGCATATCGAACTATCGCCCACTTCGTTTGTGAATGTGGTGAATGAGACCATGCAAACCGTTAAAGGGCTGTGCGACGAGAAGAACATTCGCGTCCACCTGCAAATGCCCGACGAGCTGCCCGCTATCATGGCCGACAAGGGGCGCATGGTGCAGGTGCTTACCAACCTGCTGAGCAATGCCTGCAAATACTCGCCGCCCGACACGGATGTCAATGTAAGCTTTACACCGCGCATGGTGGCCGACGAAGAAACAGGCGAGATGCGGGCGATGGTGTGGTGCTGTGTCAAAGACAGTGGCTACGGCATTTCCGAGACAGATTTGGAGCGTTTGTTTACCAAATTCTTCCGCTCCGAAGACCCCAACATTCGCCAGGCCAAAGGCACCGGGCTGGGGCTGTCTATCACCAAAGGTATTATCGAGCTGCACGGTGGGGAAATTTGGGTTGAGAGTAAATTGGGCGAAGGAACGGCGTTCCAGTTCACGATTCCTCAAGCTGCTGCCTAATATTCAAGACAATGTGATTTTTGTAACTTAAAAATTGGTAAATCGGCCGTTTGCGCTTATTGACATCAATGGGTTGTTCGTTATACTTGGGACATGGATGATAAAGCTACAACATCATCAGAAGCTCAACAAAAAACAGCTCACGACGCACGCATTTTGCGTGCGTTTTTTGTTTCTATTAACCGGAAGTCCCTTTAACCCTTAGCAGAGAGGAGTGTAAAAAATTATGGACTATGGAATGATTGGAAAGATTGAGAAGTCGAAATTTTACGCACAAGAGCCCGAACGGTTTAGTTTCGATTCCTTTACTGTCCGCCTTGAAGGCGACAGCGGTGGCGTGCACAACATTAAGTACGATGCTGGCCACTGGGATTGCGATTGCAGCTTCTTTCACACGCGTGGTTACTGCAGCCACACTATGGCCATTGAACGCGTTTTAGGCGAAATGCTTGGCCAACCATCTGCCGCTTAAGTAAACACCTCATATTAAATTTGAAAACAATGCCCGGCCATCAGGTCGGGCTTTTTTTGTTATAATCCCCAACTCAAGAAGTAACATTTTATTGGCAAGCCATTTATCTACCAGAAGCGGTGTGGTGCCCGTGATTGCAGGTGTCTACCAACTGCTAGAATGTACACAGGAGAAAGCGTGTGACAATTGGTGGCGTGCAGTTTGACCTGAAAATTACGTTTCTGATTATCTTGGGAACCGTAGTGCCAATGCTGGATTATTACGGTCACAAGATCACCAGCATCAAGGCGTACGATCGCATAGTCTGGTATTTTGTTATTCCTATGTTGGTGATTTTGCTCATCTTTCGCGAATCTCCAGCGGAGTATGGCTTTAAGATTGGCAAGTGGCAGACCGGGCTCGCCTGGGTGTTGGGTGCCTGTACGGCGATGGCAATTGTGTTGTATTTTGTGGCCCGCCAGCCGAGTATGCAAAATTATTACCAGGTTCGTTCACCTCAGGAAATCTGGCGCATTATTTATTTAAATGGTGTGGATTTGTTTGGCTGGGAATTTATCTGGCGGGGGGTGATGTTGTTTGCCTTTGCCCGCGCTTTTGGGCCGGGGGCGGCCATCTTTTTGCAGGCAGTGCCATTTGCTTTTATGCATTTGGGCAAGCCAGAGATAGAAACGTTGAGCACTATTTTGGGCGGGGCGGGCTTTGGTTTTGTGGCGTGGCAGTCTGAGTCGTTTTTATATCCATGGTTGATCCATTGGTTTATTGCCACGTTTACGATGGTGATTGCGGTAAGGGCTTAGCAGTATGGAGACGATTACGCTGGATGTAACAGAAATGGCGCATGGTGGCTCGGCAATTGGTCGGGCGAATCGGGGGCGCACGGTATTTGTGCCGCTGACGATTCCTGGCGAAAAGGTGCGGGTGCAAATTGTCTCTGAGAAGAACAAATATGCGCAGGCGCAGCTAGTTCAAGTATTGCAGCCTTCGCCAGAGCGGGTGGAGCCGCGCTGCCAGCATTTTAGTGTGTGCGGCGGATGCCACTTTCAGCATATGGCTTATGCGGCGCAGCTGACTGCCAAAGAAAATGTGGTGCGTGACCAGCTGGCTCGGTTAGGCGGCTTTAAGTCGGCCAATGTGCAGCCCGTGATGCCTAATCCAGAGCCGTATGGGTACCGGGTAGAAATGGTGCTGAGTCCAGCGGGAAACGGCCGTCTCGGCTATTGGTCCCCGGTTAATCGAGAAGTGATTGCTATTGAGGAATGTCCGATTGCCCGACCAGAGCTGGTGGCGTTGCTGCAAGACGTGGAGCTAGATTTGCCCGGTCTGCGCAAGCTTTCTTTGCGCATTGGTGATGATGAGGCGTTGCTGGCGGCCATCGAGGTGGATGATGTGGAACCGCCGGAACTGGAGGCTGATTTTCCTGTTTCTGTGGCCATTGTGCTGCCCGACAAAACGGCCGCTTCCCTGGTTGGCGATTTGTATTCTGTACAGCGGGTAAACGGCCGTGATTTTCGCGTGTCGCCGGGGGTGGAGATGGCGGTCAGTCCGGCAGCGATGCAGATGGTGGTGCAAACCGTGCTGCGCTATGCGGCGCTTACCGGGCCGGAAACTGTCATCGACCTGTTTAGTGGGGCGGGGACGTTGACGGCATTTTTGGCGGAGCAAGCGCAGGAAGTGGTTGCGGTAGAACGCAACCCAGATGCAGTAGCTGATCTGGCCGTCAACCTGGATGATTTGGACAATGTGGCGGTGTATGAGGGGGAAGTGGAAGCGGTGCTGCCCGCGTTGCCTAGCGCGGCGGTGATGGTAGTGCATCCGCCGGGCAGTGGTTTGTCACGTCAGGCCATTAGCGCCATTGGTCGGGCCGCACCTGGCCGGTTGATTTACGTGAGCTCTGATGTGGCTACGTTGGCACGAGACGGCCGTTCCCTCCAGCAAAATGGCTACCAACTGGTCGAGGTCCAACCTATCGACATGCAGCCGCAAACTTTTCACATCGAAACCGTCTCCCTCTGGGTAAAAGAGGGCTAGTTTTACTGCAGAGGACGCAGCGAGTCTTGCTCCTTGCGCCCTCTGTGGCCTTTATTCTTCGTCTTTGTCGCCCCCTTGCTGCGGAAAACGGAAGAACTGGTCTGCCAGTGTGGAAGGCAGGCGGATTTCGCCAAACTGTCGTTCGTAGTTGGCGATGTTTTGCGCCAAAGCATTTTGCAGCATTTTGGCGTGCATGGGCGACATGATCACCCGCGACAGCACGCGGCCACGCGGCATGCGCGGCAGCATTTGGGCAAAGTCCAGCACAATCTCCCCTGGCGTGTGGCTGATAAAGGCGAGGTTGGCGTAAACGGCCGTTAACTCCTTGGGAATATCAATCGCAATCCGCTTTTGTGGGGCTGGATTGGGGGTTGGATTTGGATTGGGTGTGTCGGTCATGTTTGATCTCCGTATGAAACAAATTCTGCATTCGTTGGTGCATTAGACACCAATTTTCCCCATTTGACACCTGAACTGATGGTTCGGGCTGACCCTGGTAAGATACTGCATCTGCCCCGATTTGAAAAATGCGCCTGGTTTGTTGGCAGCCTGCCTGCCGTGTAAAATTACGGCCGTGCCATTAAAGGTTTAGCAAAACTGGAGGCTGTTGGAAGGCGGCCGTCATCGTTTGGGGGAAAATTGTGCTCAACAAAGAGAATTTGCTTTCTTACCTGTTGGTTTTGTTTGTCGGGATTATTCTGGGGGCAGGGGGCTTGACCTTAACGCGGCGCGTGCAGCCGGCGCAGATTGTGATTCAGCCGCCTGTACCGACGGCTCTGCCGGACCCCACCGCCACATCCGGTCCGCTGCACGTTTTTGTGAATGGCGCGGTGATGGCCCCAGCTGTTTATGAATTGGTTCCTGGCAGCATGGTTCAGGATGTGATTGAGCAGGCGGGCGGATTTACAATTGAGGCAGATACGGCCGTTGTTAATCTGGCCTTTCCGCTGCAAGATGGGATGCAGATTTATGTGCCTACTGTCGAAGAAACGGCCGCACAGGGCCAAACGGCTGTTACCAATCCGGTGGTGCGGACTGAGGGAATTGAGTTAGAAACGGCCGTGGATGAAGCCGCGGCCGTACCGGGTGAGTTAGTTGACCTAAACAGCGCAACCGTGGCCGATTTAGACACCCTACCGGGTATTGGTCCCAGCACGGCCGAAAAGATCGTAGAATACCGGGAAACCAACGGCCCATTTGCCGCCATTGAAGAAATTATGAACGTGTCGGGCATCGGCCCGGCCAAGTTTGAACAGATTCAAGCGTTTATTACCGTAGGAGAATAAGGAAGACCGTCGTTTCCTAGCGATTTATGCCTCAAGAGACCATCCTGACCACCGCCGTTTCTAAACTGCTCAGCATTCCGTTTCGGTTGGGGCGACGGCCGTTTATTCCCCCTAGCAAAGCGCTTATTTTGCATCCCTGCTGCCTCAGCCAGGTGATGTTGGCCACGCCACTGCTTTCTGTGCTGACTGCTGCCTTCCCCAATACTCAGTTTGATTGGGCCATCAGCGAGTGGGCCAGGCCAGCCATCGCCAAAAATCCCAAAATTAGCGAACTACTGCCCACAGGCGATCTGGGCGTGGCATCTATGTCCCTAACCGAGCTCCGTGCCGTTGCTGAACAACTGCGGCAGGGCAATTACGACACCTGTCTAATTCCGGGGCGCTCCAGTTTGCTCTCTTGGGTGGCTTGGCAGGCGCGTATTCCCCAGCGGATTGGCGTGGCTTCAGGCGGGCGCGGCTTTGCGCAAACCCTGGTGGCCCCGCAGCGCACGGGCCAGCGCCATGCGACGGACATTTATCTTTCGATAGCCGAAGCGTGCAACATTGATCTGCCGCCAGGCGAACGCCCGCCTATGGAATTTTATCCGGCGGATGATGACCGAACGGCCGTGACGCAGCGCCTGATCGATGAGTTGGATTGGTTAGGGGATGTGCCCCTGGTAGTGATTCATCCCGGTGGGGGTGCTGGCTCGGTGTATGAAGATCCGCTCAAACGATGGCCCAGTGAACGATTTGTGCTGTTGGCCAACCACCTCATGCGGCAGCACAAGGCGCGTATCTTGCTGGTAGGCAGCGCCCATGATCAGGAATTGGCGGCGGCGATTGCCGGGATGACTTCGCAGCGCTGTGCCAATTGGGCCGGGCGCATGACGTTGGGGGAACTGGGCGCATTGGCCGAGATTGCCAGTCTGTACGTGGGCAACGACACGGGGCCAACCCACATTGCCGCGGCCGTGAGCTGCCCCACGCTGGCCATTTTTGGTCCCAGCAACCCTACCCTTTCGGCACCTTACTCCCCTGCGGATGGTCGGGTGGTGACGTTGTGGCGCGGGGGAGAGGTACGGCCGTTCACCTGGCAAGAAGGGGTCACCGTCAGCGAAGCCGTCAAAGCCGCCGATACCTTACTGCGCCGTAAACCTTGAGCCCTGCAATCGCTATTTTTCCAAGACTATCGGCATATAAATTCGTAGTACCCAAATTTCCACTGAGCCAATGTCGCAGCGGTCGTTGAGCGGCCGTTCCTGCCCCTGTTGATCGCTGCTCAGGCAGGCTGTGCTGCTGCTGCCCGGCGTGGCCGGATTGCCGGAATTGATCACCGGGCTGTGCAGCCTGGGTGCATGATACGCCGCACCGCCTGCGGGGAATACGATACCTTCCAGAAGCGGGTCTTTGCCCGTAATGTCGCTGGTGGCCGTGAGGAATGTGCAGGTTTCGTCTGCTGCTAAATTGTACCCATTGGTAATGACTGATCCCGTGCCACCACATGTCTGGTAGCTGGAGGCGGAAGAAAGAATGGTGTTGCTCAGGGTAACCGTGCCGCCATTGGCCAAAAGGGAGAGGCCTACGCTCAGGTGAATGGTGACGTTGTTTAGCGTCGCACTGCCGCTCTGGTTGTATAGCCCTGCCCCGTTGCTGCTTGTGTTGCGGCTAAGGGTGCTGTTGGTGGCGTCGAGCGTACTGGTATTGTAGATACCTGCCCCTGTTGCTCCTGAATTTTGCACGATGGTGCTGCGCGTAAGTGTCGCTTGCCCGCTGTTATGTAAACCTCCGCCATTGTTCGTGGCTTCGTTGCCGCTGCCGATGTTGGTATCCACAAGCTGCAAAGTGCCTTCATTGGCCATACCTGCGCCGTCCACGGCATCGTTGTTGGAGAGGCCGCTGACTTCCAGGGTTAAATTGCCTCCAACCGCATTGAAGACAGCGCCGCCGCTTTGAGCCGCCGTATTTCGCTGAAAGGTCCCGTCATTAATGAGCGCCTCGTTGTTGTTATAGAGGCCAGCCCCATTGATTGCAGTGCTGTCGGTGACGGTGAGGTTGGTAGCCGTGAGCATGCCATTGTTGTAAATCGCGCCGCCAGAGTTAACGGCCGTATTCAAATTCATCGTTACGTCGGTGAGTGTGGCGCTGCTGCCGCTGGCAATGTACAGGGCGCCGCCCAAATCTCCCGCATCGTGCCCGCTGAGGGTGACATTGAGCAGTGTTAGGTTGCCGCCATTGAGCCGAATGCCTGCCCCGTCGGTGCCGCTGTTGCCATTTTGAATGATGAAATTTTCCATGTGGACCGTGGGGCTGCCGTTGATGGTAACGGCCGTACCGCTATCCATTGCATTGATCGTGGTGGTTTGCCCGATGAACGTGAGCGATTTGTTCAGCGTGATCCGTTCCTGGAAGGTCTGCTTGTTTACAGTGAACTCAATCGTGTCGCCATTCTGCGCCGCGTTAATGGCGGCTTGAATGCTGGAAAAGGAGCAGCCAGACAAACAGACATCAAGCGTATCTGCGCTAACAGATGAAACATGGCTTTGCCATACAAGCAGCATCACCGCAAAAAATAAGGCAAGCTTGATCCAGGCAAGGTTTTGCGAATGTTCTTTGGGCTGTAACATGGGTAAATAAAGCCTCCTTGGTACGGGAAAGATCAGAGTACAAACCGAACTGGCTTGCTTCCTATCACCGACACGCTCGTTGACAGGCAAACAAACCAACACGGTCAGAAAAATTATCAGGCTTGTTGTATGAGAAAGAGGAAATTACAGTCGTTAAGCAAAAACCCGTGTGGGTTCAATATCCGGCAAGCATGTTGGGGCGTTTACTTAAAGCAAAGTTGTCATTTGGGAATGACGATCGGGCTCATTATTTTCAGCATTTACTGCCTATGGGCATGGTACCCAATTTCACTTACGAGGGTGGTTAAGAGGTTGAATGCGGGGGGAGATACGGCCGTATCCAATTATGCTAAAATTCAACCACTTCTCTGTGTAAAGTAAGCGATACGGCCGTACATACCTACCCCAATAACAGTCGTGTGAAGTTTTACTAATTTGTGCCAGAGTAGGGGGGATTTTAGATGCTTCGCCACAACAAATTATTTGCCTTAACTTTGTTACTGGTTTTCTGTCTCTTGCTGTTTGCTTTGTGGCAATTCTTCATAAAACCAACGATTTTAACTCGGCAACATGCGAGTGAGATGCATGATGTTCTCGTGAACTACGAGCGCACGGTTTATAGTATTGAATCACACCAAAATCCAGCTCTCCTATCACAAGTTGCTCAAGGCGATTCGTTAGCCTATCTTGAGAAATATCGTTGTCCTGAATGTCCAACTGTACCTGTTGTCGTAAATGTTAATATTGAGAATCTGAGAGTTTTGGAATATTCAGAAACATATGCTGAAGTATCTGCCAGACTTGAGATTGCCGCCGTATCGGCAAGCCCGAGTACCCATGAGATTCTGAGCCAGTGCCGAGCCACAGCGACCGAGGGAACATTTACTCTGGTAAAAGAAGACGAAAGGTGGAAGATTATTGGGGGAAACGGCCAGGCTGATACCTGGACCCTACCTGACGAATTACAACAAAAAGTTTGTCTTGAGGTTCAGAACATCGAGTAAATTAGATGGTTTTGTAACCACGGATTCTTTCCGCGTGTTTGCGGTGCGGAAAGAATCCACGGCTACGGGGCGACGATGGGTTGGGCGGCCAACACAGGTGGCTGCACCGGCACACCGGCGAACAATGTGCCTTCCTCGAACCAGGATTTTGGGGCCGGGGCACCCCACAACGTTTGCCGCTGGGGGTCGCGGAGCTGCCATTCGATCGGTTCCAGGTCGGGGTCTACCGTCAGGTAGTCGCTGGTGTAAATTTCAATGCGGTGGCCGTCGGGGTCTCGCACGTAGAGGAAGAAGGCGTTGGAGATGCCGTGCCGCCCTGGGCCACGTTCCATATTGCTCAAATAGCCAGTGGTTGACATAAGGTCGCACAAGTGGATGATGTGCATGGCGGTGGGTGCCCAGAGTGCGACATGGTGCAGGCGCGGGCCACGGCCGTTGGTAAACGCCATATCATGAATGTTGCCTTTGCGGTGCATCCACACCGCCCATAACTGCGGATCGGCGTCTTCGGAGACGGTGTATTCGGTGGTGCGGAAGCCCATCTCCAGCGCCCAAAAGTCGTGGCTGGTTTGGACGTTGGGGGTGAAGCAGTTGAAATGGTCGATTCGCTGCGGGTGGCAGCCGCGATATGCGCCGTACTGCTGCAACATGCGCTCCGCCTGGGCAAATTCGTAGCAAAATTCCAGCGGCATCCCAAACGGGTCGCGCATTTGCAGGCTGCGGCCCTGACCATGTGGTTCGGCCCAGGTGAGCGGCTCACCTTTCTCGCCAAAACAGGTGGCCATGCGGTCCAAATCCGCCTCACTGCCAACTTTGAAGCCCAGCCGCAGCGCTTGCGGTACGGCCGTTTGCGTCAGGATAATCGAGTGGTGGTTGCGTTCTTCCAGGCCGCGCAGGTAAATCGAATTGCCAACTTGCTCGGTTTCAATCATGCCTAGAATCTCGGTGTAAAACTTGCGCGAGGCGTCCAAATCGGTGACGCCAAGTTCCACATGGCTCATGCGGATGATGTTGAAGGGTGGGGTTCCAGCAGGGTATCGGATGGGCATTTGTGTCTCCTCTTTTAATGCCGGTAATCGGTGGTCGGTAATCCGTAATCGGTAAAAAAATACCGATTACCGTTCACCGATTACCGATTACCGCCCTACGCGCCGAGGCGCGGGATGCGGTGGTCGCCAAAAGCAATGCTGATATTTTTCGTTTCCATGTAGAAGTCGAAGCTGTAGTCGCCGCCGTCGCGGCCGATGCCGCTGGACTTGATCCCGCCGAACGGGGTGGGCAGGTGGCGCACGTTTTGCGAGTTGACCCAGATCATGCCTGCTTCGACTTTGTGCGCCATGTTCAGGGCGCGGCTCACGTCGCGGGTCCAGATGTAGGCGGTAAGGCCGTATTTGACGCCGTTGGCGATTTCCAGCGCTTCGGCATCGGTGTCGAAGGGGATAGCGGTGAGGAAGGGGCCGAAGATTTCTTCCTGGGCGATGCGCATGGTGGGGGTGGCGTCTTTGAAGAAGGTGGGGGTGATGTACGCGCCGTCGGTCAGCTCGGCAGGGTGCTGGCCATCGCCAGCCATGAGCGTGGCCCCATCTTCCTGCCCAATTTGTACATAGCTGCTGACTTTTTCCCAGTGGCTCTGATGGATCAGCGGACCAACCTCGGTGGTGGGATCGAGCGGGTGGCCAACTTTGAGCTTTTTTGACGCGCTCGGCCAGTTTGGTGGTGAACTCGTCGTACACGGAGCGTTCCACCAACAGGCGGCTGCTGGAGGTGCAGCGTTCGCCATTGAGGGAATATTTCATGAAAACGGCCGTGTCCAACGCTCGTTCCAAATCCGCATCGGCAAACACAATGATGGGGTTCTTGCCACCCAGCTCAAAATGCACCCGCTTGAGCGTGTCCGCGCCCTGGCGCATGATGTGGCTGCCGGTGGTCGTCTCGCCGACAAAGGCAATCGCTTTGATGAGCGGATGCTCGGTGAGCGCCTTGCCCGCCGTCTCGCCAAAGCCGTTGACCAGGTTGACCACGCCTGCGGGAATGCCCGCCTCGTGCATCAGTTCGGTGAGGCGCTGGGCGGTGACGGGGCTGAGCTCGGCCGGTTTGTGGACAACGGTGCAGCCAGCGGCCAGCGCCGGGGCGATTTTCCAGGTGCTGAGCATGAACGGGGTGTTCCACGGGGTAATGACGCCCACCGGGCCGATGGGCTGGCGGATGGTGTAGTTCATGTGCTCGTGGGCGGGCAGGGCCAGGCCATCGTTGGCCGATTCAACGCGATCGGCAAAAAAGCGGAAGTTGGCGGCGGCGCGAACGGCCGCTTTGCTCATGAAGCGTATCGGCTGGCCAGTGTCGATGCTTTCCAGCAGGGCAATCTCCTCGGCATGGGCTTCGATGAGCTCGGCGACGCGGTAGAGCAGGTCACGCCGCTGCTTGGCGGGCAGGGCGGCCCAGGCTGGGAAGGCGTCATGTGCGGCCTGCGCGGCGAGATCGATGTCCGCCGCATCGCCTTCGGCCACGGTGCAGAGGAGGCTGTTGTCTATGGGGCTGTGGTTGTTGTAGGTTTTACCGGAAAGGGCTGGGATGGAACGGCCGTTCACAATATTCTTCAGCCCTGATTTTGCAATCCGTTCACGGAAAGGAGCTACTTTTTCGAGATTTTCGGTTAGGGTTCCTGTTTCCATTTGTTTGTCCTTAAAGAGCGGGACGCAGAGAGCGCAGAGATAGAATGAGATCACAGAGATTTGAGAGATTTTCTCTTTATCTCTCAAATCTCTGTTTCCTCACTGTTCTCTGCGTCCCAAATTGCTACCCCGCAATGACTTCATTTTCCAACACGCCAATGCCATCAATTTCCACGCGCATCACGTCCCCGGCGTAGACGTGGGAGATGCCTTCCGGGGTGCCAGTGTAGATGATGTCGCCGCGCTGGAGCGTTTTGAATTCGGAGATGTAGGCGATGAGTTGGGCGACGCTGTGGCGTAGGTTTTTGGTGTTGCCCTGTTGCTTTAGCTCGCCGTTGACGTAGGTGCGGATTTCGGTGTTGGTCGGGTCAATTTCGTCGGCGGTGACGAGCACAGGCCCCATCGGGCCGAACGTGTCGAAACCTTTGGCTTTGACGGGTGGGCGGTAGTAGTTGCCCACAAAGTCGCGCACGGTGCATTCATTGCCGATGGTGTAGCCGTAGACATAGTTCAGCGCATCTTCTTCGGGGATGTTACGGCCGTTTTGCCCCATCACCACCACCAGTTCCCCTTCGTAGTGCATGTATTCCACGTCCGGGCGAATCACTTTGCCTTTGTGGCCGATGAAGGTGTTGGGCAGCTTGTGGAACAGCAGTGGGTACTCCGGCACGTCGAGTTTTAGCTCCTGGGCATGGTCGGCGTAACCGAGGGCGACGCCAACGGCCGTACAGCCGCGTGCATCCACCGGCGGCAGCCACATCACGTCGTCTGGGTCGTAGGCGACGGTGCCCACCCAGAGCTGATCGTTTTTGTAGACGGCTTCGTGAATTTGTCCGTTGTAGGCGAATCGGGCAAGTTTCATTTTAACTCCTTGTGGCTAGTGGTTGGTGGTTAGTGGCTGGTGGTCTGTACCCGCAACTAGCCACTAACCACCAGCCACTATTTAAATTTTGTACCAGTTGGCAACGGCCGTTTCCAGCGCATCATCCGTAAATTCAGTTTCGATTTGCTGCATGATTTGCGTCACTTCGTCCGGCGTAGCAGCGAGTTTGCTGCCGCTGAGGTGCAGGTCGTAGACGGAGCCGCTGGGCTTGAGCAGGGTGTTGATGGGCAGGATGTGGTGGTGGCGATGTTGGAGCAGGTGTTGGTAAACGGCCGTGTACACACCTGGATCGTATGCGGAGAAGTCCGACTTTTCTGAAAAGTCAGACTTCTGGATGAGCCGAAGCTGCTGACCCAGACGGGCTACCTCTTGCCAGATAGCGTGCAGCACGTTGGGCGGCGCGTCGTCGGATTCGTTTTTGTGCTGGGGATTGGCAATGCTTTTTTCGCGGGCGACTTCGATGTGGCGGCGCACGTCGGCGGAGGGCACGGGCACGACAAACAGCGTCTGCGAACTGCGCAAACCAGCTTCGATGGCGTCGTCGGCAGCCTGAACCAGCTCGATGAGGCGGTTGCCGATGAGGGGTGTTTCGCCGATGAGCAAGCGGTTGCTGTTTTGCTGGTGGGTGTGCCAATGGTGAACGGCCGTTCGTGCCCACAGCCCCACCGCTTTACGAATGGCAGGGTGGGTGACGCCGTCGGTTTCAGGATATTTTTGGAGGAGAACGGCCGTTTCAAATGGCGCTCTTGCCAAATCCCACTGTAACAAATCCACCGTGCGCCCCGCTTGCTGCGCCAGCAAAACCAACTGCTGAATGAGCAAACTTTTACCCGCCCCCGGCAGCCCAGCCAGAAAAACCATCTGCTGCTCGGCGGCAAGCTGCTGGAAGGTGGTGTAGATGTTGGAATTGGTTGGCAGGATAATTTCAGACATGGATTTGTAATTGGGTAATTAGGCAATTGAGTAATTGGCGAGGCAGCCGCGCTGCCAAATTACCGAATTACTCAGTTACTCAATTACATTCTAATCCGGCATGGGCACGCCCAGGACGAGCAGGCGGTTGCGTTTGAAGGTGTCAATCATTTCAGCGGCCGTTTTTTGGGCGGCGTCTCCCATGAGCAAACTGGGTTGGCCACCCTCAAATTTGTCGCAGACGAATTTGTGCGAGTCGTACATGATGGCAAACGCCTGGCGGAAATTTTGCACCGCCAGCGCCAGTTCATCGGGCGGATTGGCAAACAGGGGCTTGAGTTGGCGCATCGTTTTCTTCACGAGAAAGTCGTGATCCTGCGCCCACATGCCGCTGAACCCCTCGCTGGCCTCAAACATGTTGGGGCGCACGTAGCCGTCGTAAGCCGCCTGGCTGAAACCGCCGGTGAGCTTGAAGCTGACGGAGATGCCCCACATTAGATAGGTGGCTTCTTCGATGGAAGCGCGCGCGGCGCTCAGATCGCCTGCGTCCACCTGCTTTTGCAGCTTGTCGCAGATGAGAATGAGCGACTGCACATAGGCAAAAAAGAGATGGTGCCCTACCTGCCAACGCTGCCGGGCTTGGTCGAGTTCTTGCATGTTTAGCATATTCGTTTCCTTCGGAATAGTGGCTGGTGGTTAGTGGTTAGTACCAGCCACTAACAAACTAACCACTAATCCTAAACTGGCGCAGGCTGGTTTCGAGGGCAATGCGCAGCAGGGGCAGCTCGACGACGGTGAGGGTGTGCGGCGGTTTTTGCAGGTCGAGCAGCACGTTGCGGTACGCTTGCAGCAGCCCGTGCAGAAAGGTCACGCCACTTTGTTCGCTGCTGCGGCTGACGTTGAAATAGCTGTCGTAGACGTCGAATTTGTGCACGTTGGCGGTGGTTACGGCCGTTTCCACCCCCAGCATCGCAATTGCCTCATCCAGCGCGGCGATGGTTTGTTCGGGCGTGGCATCCAGCGGCAGATTGATGATTTTTTGTAGGGCGGTGCGCTGAACGGCCGTTAACACCGTCTCGTCCGGCGCATTGGCCAACGTCTCCGGCAGGGGTAGGCGTAGCTCGGGGCCAGCGTCCGGCGGCTTGGGATTGTCGGTGATGAGCGCGTGCCAGTTTTGCACCAGCTCCGCCAGTTCGGCGTACGAATATTGACTTTCGACCTGCGCCATTGTGGCATTGGCTTCTTCGGCTGAGGGCACCAGGGTGCCTGCCAAAACCTCCAAATCGTAGACGGAGCGAGACGGCCGTAACACCTCATCAATCAGCAGCAGCTTGGTGGGGCGATGTTGCAGCAGCGCCTCGAAGACGCCGCCGTAAATGTACGGATTGTACGGCGTTTGCGGACTGGCTTTGGTTAGGCCAATTTGCCGCGCTAGCTGGTTGACCTCCTCCCACATGAGCTGCAAAACGTTGGGCGGCGCGTCCAGCTTTTCCTGCTCGTTTTGCGGCTCGGCGATGGTGCGGGCGCGCGTCGTCTCGATCACTTCGCGCACTTCCCAGGAGGGCACGGGCACCACAAACAGCGTTTGCTCGCTGGTGAGCAGCGGTTCGGCGGCATCGTCGGTCGGTTCCACCAGCTCGATGAGCCGGTTGCCGATGAGCGGTAGTTCGCCGATGAGCAGCTGGTTGGGGGCGGGGTGGGCCTCGTGCCAGTCGCGCACGGCCTGCCGCGCCCACAGCCCCACGGCTTTGCGGATGGCGGGGTCGGTGACGCCATCAATTTCGGGGTATTTTGTTATGTTAACTTCGGTCTCGAACGGCCGTCGCGCCAAGTTGTAGCGCAGCAAATGCACCTCGCGCCCCGCCTCGCTGGCGATGAGGGCCATTTGCTGGATGAGCAAACTTTTGCCCACGCCAGGGATGCCCGTCACAAAGATGAGGCGCTTGCGGTGCACCATCTCTTTGACGACTTTGTAGAGGTTGGAGGCGATTGGGATAACGAGCATTTTTTGAGATTGGAGATCGGAGATTGGAGATTAAAACTGGCTGCCCAATCTCTAATCTCCAGTCTCCAATCTCCCTGTTATCGTACCTTTGGTAATTTTCTAAACCGGTCCACGCTGGGCATGTCGCCAACGGGGACTTCGATGACGGTGGGTAGGTCGGTTTGTTGGGCTTGCTGGATGGCGCGGCGCAGGTCGGTGGGATTGGTCGCTTTCAGGCCTTGTGCGCCGAATGATTCAGCCAGCTTGATGAAATCCGGGTTATGCAAATCGGTGGCGATGACCCGGTTGCCGTACAAATTTTTCTGCATTTGCTGGACGTTGCCGTACTGGTTGTTGTTGAAGATGATGGTGATGAGGCCGATGCGGTGCTGAACGGCCGTTGCCAACTCCTGCACCGCAAACATAAAGCCACCATCCCCCGCTACGCTGATCACCGGCACACTTGGTTTGGCCACTTTGACGCCCAGCCCAGTCGGAAAACCGTAGCCCAGCGTGCCCATGTAACCGGTGGAAATGTAGGTGCGGGGGTGGTAAACCGGGTACACAATCCGGCTGGTGAAGCCCACCTGGGTCAGCTCATCGACAAAAATCCCGTCCTCGCCCAACTCCTCGCGGATGACCTTCAGGTAGCTTTTTTGTGGTTCCAGATAGGTGGTTTGCTGTTCCCAGCTGGCTTTGAGCGCCAGCAGTTCCTCTTCGCGGCGGGCGCGTTTGTGGTTGTGGGCGGCGGTGCGTTCCAGCAGCAGGGGCAGCGTTTCTTCGGCGCGGGCGGTGATGGCGATGTTGGGGTTGTGAAACAGGCCGTGGGTAGCCAGGTCGATGTCGATTTTGATGAGCGTCATCTGGTCGTCTACACCCCAGCCAAACGTTTCGCGGGCGTGGGTGCCGATGAGCAGCACCGCGTCCGTGGTTTTCCACAGTTCGTGCGCTGGCGGCAGATGGAAGCTCAGGTAGGAACGGCCGTCCATAATGCCCATGCCGGTGCGGTAACCCACCACGGGCGCTTCCAGCATCGTGGCCAACTGGCGCACCTCAGCGCTTACGTTTTGTGCGCCACTGCCGACGAAAATTAACGGCCGTTTCGCTTTGCCCAACGCTTTAGCGGCTTGTTCAATCAGGTCGGGGTCGGGTTGGGGATGAGTCATGGGAGTGGGACGGGCGGCCAGTTCCACAGCACCGCGCTCGGCCAGCACATCCATTGGAATTTCCAGGGCAACGGGTCGGGGACGGCCGTTTCTCAATTCGGCAAACGCGGCGTGGAGTAAACCGGGCACGTCGGCGGCGCTGCTGGCCCGCTCGGCCCATTTGGTGAGGCCGCGCAGGATGGCCAGCTGGTCGGGAATCTCGTGCAGCACGCCTTTGCCCTGGCCAATTTGCCGGGTGGGAATTTGCCCGGTGAGGCAGAGGACGGGGGCGTTGAGGCCATAGGCCGTGGCCAGGGCGGCGCTGGCGTTGAGCAGGCCAGGGCCGGGCACCACGTTAAATACGCTAATCTCCCCGGTGGCCAGCGCATAACCCAGCGCCATGTAACCTGCACCTTGCTCGTGCCGCGTGTGAATGACGCGAATCTGGTCCTGGGCGTCGTGCAGGGCGTTGTACAGCCAGTCGTTTTGCACACCGGGCAGGCCGAACAGGGTGTGGATGTTGTGGGCAATAAGCGTTTTGACGACGGCTTCGCCGCCGGTGAGTTGGGTCATTGCGAGTAATTGGGTAATTGTGTAATTGAGTAATTTTGTAAGGTATTGGGCAGTGGGTTGCCCAATTACCTAATTACCAAATTACTCAATTACTTCACACGGTTCAGTTTGTTCATTTTACCGGAGGGCGGGGAATTGCGAAATGGAAAAAAGTGCCTGTGGCTGGTATTTTTTGGGCGTGGGTGGAAATATCCGTTATGCGTTTCTATTTATTGGGCTGAAATGCAATATCAAGTTCATAATTAGTCTGCTTATTGACAATCGTATTCAGTGCAGGTAATGGCGGATAATCAACGCTTAATAATTTGTCTAAATATTGTAAAGTCGCATTCGTATTGAGGTACCGTCCTTCAAATATGTCTAAACTGGGTGTTAAAGATAGCCTAATATAAGGCGTTGATTTAGGGCTTTCGTCATCCAACCTCAAAATTCCATCCGACGCTTGGTTCCCCTCAATAAAAATTTGTCTGAAGTGGGTCTGTGAATCATATGAAATATCTAATTCACAAAAGTCTGAAAGGCAAACGAGAGCAAGAAGGTGAATAAGTGAAGCAAATTCTTCCGTTTCATCATTCATAGGGAAAATTTTTTCAAGGAGTTTTTCAACAGATATTGTCTCATTATTCCAATCAGATTTACGAATTAGTTTAGAAAGCCTAAAATAGCCTCCTTCTGCATACAAAATAAAATGTTCATCAACAATATTAAATCTAACTTCCCTCGGAGGAAAAAAGCATTTCTCGTCACACACAGCAGTCAGAAAGCCACCTAAAATCAAGGATGGTTGTCTCATTTGATCTGGAAGGAGAACTGGCGTGTACATACCCCATCTTCTCCGAACCGATTTGCACAAATTAAGAAAACTGGATTTTTTGTCATTCATACTTTTCGTAATCTCTTGGCTGGCTGTGGCACAGTATCCATCGGCATCGTTACGGCCGTATTCTACCACCAACCGCTGCATTCTCGCTGGTTTGACCCGCCGGGCATGAATCCCCCGGCTAGTTGTGAAAAGCCCATAGGGCTTCCATAACTAGCCCGCTCGTTTACGGGTGGGCGGATTATGGCAGCTTGTACACCACCTCATCAAGCGAATCAACCGCAAAAACGTAGAGCAGGCGCAGCACCTCGCTGCCGGTGTTGCGCAAGCCGTGTGGCGCGTCGCCGGGGATGAAAACCAGCGATCCTGGCTGCAAGGCGTATTCTTCACCCGAAATTTGGACCGCGCTGGTTTATTGGGGGACATATTTTCCTGATCTGTTTTGGGGTGGTTACGGCCGTATTCCCACATACTTCCCAACCAAGCTCGTCCGACTTACGGGTATGAGCAACCCTGTTTGCCCGCCTGCTGTTACCTTTTTCCCAAATCGCACACTTTATAGATGTTGGTAGGTTTTCTGGGTTCATGGGATGAACTGCAAAAAGTTGTGTGAAAAAGCGCTCACCAATGCCATCAAACCCGCCCCCATACATTCTGAAAGCGCTGTCAACATTTTGGTCGTCGATGTTTGTTTTAACCATTCTTAATATAAGGAAAGATAAATGACGTACAAAAATAGAGTTACTCACCCATTTCGTTCCATGTTGTTTGCTGCTGCTGTCTTGCTGTTGTTGCTCGTGACATCTCTCTCGGCTTCGGCCCAAACAACAGGCTGCTCAACAAACTGCCTGCGCGTTTTTAACATTCGAATGGTTAACCAGGTTGACAGAGTCACCGGTTTGGTGACCGTGGTGGATGAAAACGGCGGCCGTATCTTTGGGGCCGTGGTTCATGCGACCTGGACCAAGCCGGACGGATCGGTTGTTGACCAATATGCCAACATTGGGGTGCGTGGTCGCGCCGAATTTTCGCTGTACCCAACGGCGTCTGGTCTTTATACCTTAACTGTTGTGGACATCGTGAAGGATGGGTATACATTTGACCCGGCCAACAGCAACACTTTAACGGGCAGCATTTCTTTTACGGCCCCTACGCAAAATCAAGCGCCAACGGCCGTTGCCTCGGCCGACAGTTTATCTGGTCCTGCTCCACTAACCGTCAATTTCAGTTCTGCCGGTTCAACCGACCCTGATGGCACGTTGGTGGCTTATGCCTGGAACTTTGGCGATGGCAGCAGCTCAACGGCCGTTAACCCCAGCCACACCTACAACACAGCCGGTTCCTACACCGCAACGCTAACCGTCACCGACAATGATGGAGCTACGGCCACTGCTTCGCTGACGATCACAGCAACAGACAATACAACATCTTGTTCGGTTAATTGTCTTCGAGTTTATAGCATCAAAATGTATGATTTTGGCACCACAATATCGGGCCATGTCGTCGTTGTTGATGAGAATGGCGGCCGAATTTTTGGTGCCGTTGTGCATGCCGTTTGGACCAAGCCCGATGGCTCAACGCAAGACCAATACGATATGATTGGTGTTCGTGGTCGCGCCGAATTTCCGCTGTACGCTTCCGTATCAGGCCAATATACGTTAACGGTTGTTGGCATTACCAAGGATGGATACACGTTTGATCCGGCCAACAGCGCGCTCTTGTCGTCAAGCATTAATGTGATTCGCTAAATGAAAGCCCTGACCAACCCACCCGTTCAAGGGTGGGTTGGTCACGCCGTTTTGTAATCCTGCGGCGTGGTTTGGGTTTTCTTTTTGAAGATTTTGCTGAAGTGAGACGGGTCTTTAAAGCCCAGCCGGTGGGCAATTTCCTTGACGGACAGGTTGGTGAAGGTGAGCAGTCGCTGCGCTTCCAGGATGAGCCGGTCTTCGACGAGATGCTTGGCGGTACGGCCGACTAGCTGGCGGGTGATGTCGGACAGCTGGCGGGGGGTAATGTTGAGCATTTGCGCATAGTCGGCGACGGCGTGGGTTTGGCTGTATTGCGCCTCCAGCAGCAGGGTGAATTCGTGGAAAAGTTGGGCTTCGGGCGATACGGCCGTTCCCGCCCCCCTTACCACCTCTTGCTGCACCTTGCCTAATTTCACCAGCAAAACCGTGAGCAAATGACGCAGCACTTCCTGGTTGGAACGGCCGTTTCCTTCACCCCCAAACTCCGCCAGCAGCAGCCCCAGCAGCGCCTCAAAATTGGGCAGCGCTTCTGGCGGCACGGGCAGCGTGTGGTTGATGGTGACATTGTTGAACAGCACCGTCTGGTAATGCCCCATTTCCTCCGAGAGAAAGTTGGGCAGAAAGGCGTCGGTGAAGCGGATGACCAGTCCATCCAAATCAATGCCGGTGATGAGCTGGTGTACCTGCCCCTTGGCGATGAGGTAGAAGGTGGTGGGCTGGATGGTCAGCTCGTGGCCGTCAATGACATGTTTGCCCTGGCCAGAGCGCACCCACAAAATCTCCTGGAAGTTGTGGCGATGCGGCTCTTCGTGGGTTTCTTGCGGGTCCGTTTCGATGAGAAACGGCCGTATCAAAAAATCCCGTTCAGTGTCGGCCAGAGGTTGGGTAGGGAGGGTAATGGACTTGGTCATTTCAATCGGAGATTAGAGATTGGAGACTGGGGATTGTGCAATCTCTAATCTCCAATCTCCTAGTTTAGAACGGCCGTTAAACTCTCAATCAACCGCGCATTTTGTTCTGGCGTGCCAATGCTGAGCCGGATGTGATTGTCCAGCCCAAACGCTGGGCGCACGATGATTGCCTGAGCCATTAAGCCGTCGATGAGCATTTGAGCGGGCACCGATTGGTGCGAGAACAGCACGAAGTTGGCCTGGCTGGGCCAGACGTGGCAGTCTAAGCGTGTGAGCTGCTCTGTCAGCCACTGCTTGCCTGCTGCATTGTTAGCAATGGTGCGCTGGCGATGGTCCGCGTCGTTGAGGGCGGCCAAACCAGCGACAAGTGACAGCTTGTTGATGTGAAAGTTGCGTTTCACCCCGGCGACCCGCTCGATAACGGCGGGCGGGGCAATGCCAAATCCTAACCGCAGCCCGGCCAGGCCATAAATTTTGGCAAAGGTGCGCATGAGGAAGATGTTTTTGCCCGCCAGCACCTGTGGCAGCAGGTTGGGGAAATCCGGTGCGTCTACAAAATCGAGGTATGCTTCGTCGTGGATAAGCAGCACATCATCGGGCACGACGGCCATGATTTGTTGCAGCTCGGCAGCGGTGCTGTAGGTGCCGCTGGGGTTGTTGGGATTGCAAACGTAGACCAGCCGCGTGTTGGGGGTGATGGCGGCGGCAATACGTTCTGGCTGATAGCGAAAATCCGCCTCATCTAAATCGAAAAAGTTGATGGGGTTGCCGGAACGGCCGCTAAATCGCGCCAAAAAAGGAAACGACTGCCGGGGCAGGGCGCTGGCATCGTCTGGTGTGGGGAGGTGGCTGCGGGCGACAAACTCCAGCACCTCAATGCCGCCGCTGCCAATGACGATATGCTCCGGGCCAAGCTGATCGCTGATCGAGGCGGCGATCGCCTGCCGCAGCTGCCATTCCAGCTGTTTTGACGGGTAAATGTTGAGCGTTTCCAGGCTGTCGCGAATGGCTTGCAGCGCCAGAGGCGATGGTCCCAGCGGATTTTCGTTGGAAGCCAGTTTCAGTGGCTCTCTTTGGCGCAGCTCAGGGGGTAAATCTTCAATGGAAATGCCGGGCTTGTATTCTGTAGTTGACATAAGTCCTCGCAAGGTCGGGATGATTGGGAGCAAAATTCACCCCAATAACTGTTTGATGTGCTCATAATCATAGCCCAACTTTAGCGGTAGAAAAGTGGAAAGGGAGAGACAAAAGGGAGAAACGGCCGTTTTCATCACGCACCCCTTTCCAGGGACAAAACCTAAGCCAGCCAGACAACAAAAAAGGTGCAGCGTTTACTTCGCTGCACCTTTTGGCAATTGCTGAAGTTGTTCTGGTTTAGTTTACAACCAGACGGCCTTGCATGCTGGGATAATGGCCAGCAACCGTGCAAATCACCAGATATTCACCGGGTTCGCTGGGGGCAAAGAAGCTTTCGCGGAACGAATCGCCCGCACTAATCAGGCCCGTCTCTTTCAGGATCAGGTCTGCATTGGCTTCCGAATCAAACGAATCGGGCATATCTGCGTCCATTTTGATAACCGCCCAATTGTGCTCCGTAGTGCCGTTGTTCGTCAGCTCAATCGACACCTGCCCGCCTGCATTTACATTCCATTTTGGGGGATTGGTGGCATTGTCGGGGGTCGCGCCAAAATAGTTGTCGTTTTGCGTCACTTCAATGGTCACACTTTGGGGTTGGGCCGGTTCTTCTTCCCCGCCACCGCAGGCGACAAAAAAGAGGGCGGCAAAGATTGCCAGGACTGCCAAATATTTCAATTTCATTTTTCTGCTCCTTGTGTAAGTGGGTGTTTACTAATCGTTCTGAATTAAAGCAAAAAACTTTGCTCTGTCAACTTTTTGCAAAACTATTTCCTATTATATATTTACAAAATGTTGATGCAGTGGTGTGATGTTGAATCGGTTGGTGCAGTGGAGGCGGTGATGGTTAAACGGCCGTTTCGTATCGCGGCGGCAATAATCCCAAAAATGAACCGAAAGCGTGCTGAATCGTCAGTGGTGCAATGGTGGCCATTCGCCAGATGAGGGCAAACATTTCCGGTTGACGGTAGGCAAACAAATGGCGCGCAATAAAGGCTCTGCGCCTGAGCAGTCGGCCAAGCCGGTGTTTTTGCAAGGCTGTTTTGTAGGCTTCAAAGCCAAAGTTGTTACGGGCGAACGCATCTTCGATTTGCTCAGCCACGATAGAGCCGTACTCCATGCCGTAAGAAATTCCCTCGGCAAAAAGCGGATCTACGCCGGCGGCATCTCCAGCCAGCAAAACGTGTGGTCGGGCAAAGGCGGCCCGTGGGTTAAACCAGCGCACCGGATGCCCCTCCAGCCGCACGTTGTTGAGGTTGACGTGCCTGGCTTCCAGGCTGGCCAAAAAGGTTTGCTTCAGATTGCCATGAGGCAAATTGTGCTGTAGCTGCGGCGCTAAGCGGCTGTCGAAGATGCCCCGGTTCATGTGGGGCTGGCCATCCACCAGGCAAGGGAAGTCCCAGCTATATCCCTGAATGCCATGCTGCACACATGAAAAATCGAAGACGGCCGTTTGCTGTCGCCATGCCACTTCTTCTTCTGGATTGATAGGTGTCAGGACACGCAGCAGGCGAGCAATCCCGGGTTCCGCGGCCAGACCCAATTTTCGCCTGACCACGCTGTTGGCCCCATCTGCGCCCACAACCACCTGTGCCCGGTAGGTGCAGCGAGTCGTTTTTAGCAAAACCCCATCCGGCGCAGGTTGCAAATCTAGCAATTTCTCGTTGGAGCGCACCTGTAACCCGCGTGTAGTGACGGCGTTAGCCAGGGCTGCATCAAAAAGCTGCCGCTCAATAATGCGCATAGCGCCAGGAAATGGCACCGTAAAATCGAGCCGCCCCAGGCGAAACACAAGTTGGTTAACGGTGAAGGCGGGCACATCCAGGTGCAGCCCTAATTTTTGCAGCTGCTCTTCGCCATGAAACGTTACGCCACCGCCACACACTTTGGGCCTGGGGTGCTCGGCCGCTTCCAAAATCAGCATGTCGTTGGCAAGGGCTGGCTGGCGCTGGGCCAAATGCAAAGCCGTAGCCAGGCCGGTTGGCCCACCGCCCACGATGATGACTTTGTACTGAAGCGGGTTGTTCATGCCCAGTTTCCGCGTGAAACTTTTAACAAGAATCGGCGAGTGACGGGTTGTTTTTCATCCAGGTCGGGCCAGGATTCGGCCGCATAATCCTGCAATTTTTGGAAAAGCAGATTAAAGACAGCATCAGGAAAGAACCAGCTTTCTGCATCCATTCGATTTTGAATTGCCTCTAGCCGTTCATTTGGGCTGATCCAGGTGGTCCACTCGGCGGCGACCACCTCTTCCAACTGCTTGCCACCAAGCTCGGCCAGGAATTCCTGCTTGCCAATGCCTGCCGCCGGTGGCCGCGTGTTGGGCGAGAGGGCCATTGCCTGGCGGCGCAATTCGTCCCGCAGTCGTCCTGTCACCGATTCTGGATCGATCCAATCGTCGCCCTGAATAAAAACGCCACCCGGAAGTAAAACCCGGGCGGCTTCTCGGAGAACTTGGTGCCAATCGGTGGCCAGGTGTAAAACATGGACGGCCATTACCGCATCAAACTGCTTGGCTGCCAGGGGCAGGTGGTGCATATCGGCTTGCAGGATGGCCAGGCTGTGGGGTGAGGCAGACGGCCGTTCTAATTCCGCCAGCATTTCCCCCGAAAGGTCAAAACCAACCACCCGGCCACCCGCGGCCACCACAGGCCGGGCAATGCGGCCGGTGCCAATGCCAATCTCCAACACACGTGCGGCCGCACCTGCCTGAGCGATGATGGCTTCACCAATCTGCCGCGCCACTTCAGGCGGATGCGTGCGCTGCGCCTCGTACTGCTTGGCGACGCGCCGGTCGAAAGAAAAGTCAAACTTCATTAAATGGTTGCGCCAGCTTCCATGGCCCGCAGAGCGTCGGACTTGGTCATGGTTGCCGCGTGTGTTTCGCGGAAGTTGGCAATGCTGATTCGCCACATCACAATGGCCGCAATGATCATGCCAGTGGCCTCAATGCCAAAGATGAGGAAGTAGGCAATATTCGGGCCAACAAGACCCGATTCGATCAGCCCGGTGTGCAGGGCGCCGCCGCTAAACGAAGCTACGCCGTTGCCAAAAGCCTGGGCCATGCCCCACAACCCCATAAAGAGACCAGTAGCCCCTTCAATGGTCATGTCCATCATCATAGACAGAGCACCCACATTGAAGAAGCCGGTGAATAGACCCATCAGTACCAGAGCAGGGAAGACCAGTCCCACCTGCCGGGTCATAGCCGCAACAGCCAGAACGATCATGCCAACGGCCGTACCCACACAGCCCGCAATCGTAATTGTGCGTTTCGAAATGGAAAATACAGCGCTGGCAATCCCCATCAGCAGCATACCAATCAGCACGCCTCCACCCCACATCGGTTGGAACTGAGTTGTTTCCGTAACCGGCATTCCAAAAACTTCAGCCCCGAAAACTTCCAAAATATTGTCCTGGAGGAAAATCGAGAAAATGGCCACAAAAACAAAAATGAAAAACTCACGTGCCTGAGGATTTTTGCGCAGAACGGATAATGCTGCCTGTACAGCGTTGCCATCTGGCATAGCTGCTCTGGCTTTGGCCAAAGCTTCTTCCAAAGCGCCGCCTTTCAGCCGTTTCTCAATGCCTACTGTACCTAGCAAAATCGAGATAATGACAATAAATGGCGTGAGATTGTATAACCGCTGCATTGCTTCGGGGCTGTATTCTGGCCGCACAATGTTAAAGACAATTGCCGAGATAATGGAACTCAAAATGGTAAAGGTCCAAACCACCGAAATGACTGCCCCACGGGATTTTGGCTCAGTTACCTCTGCAATGAGCGAATGATGCGCATCACCCATAAAGGCAATTGCTACACCGTACAAAATAAGCAAGGCAAACCCGATAAGGATTGCCCCAAATGAACCATCCCCGATGGCGTGAACCACACGAGGCAACCCAATGAATATGAAGCTGCCAACAGTGCCGCCAAGCAACAAATAAGGGGTTCGTCGCAGCCCTAAAATTGGGTGCCGGTCAGCAAATCGGCCAGAAATAACTTGAAACGGGGACAAAAAATAGTGCATAGAGAGCATTGCAGTAATTAAAATGGCCGCAATGCCAAGTTCAACAATGGCAATTCGATTGAAATCAATTGTCAGAAGAGCAAACATCCAACCTACCCCCAACTTTGGCAGCGCCAAACGCAGGGTTTTTACAGCACTTTTCAGAAAACCAAGGAATTTTTTCCCAAGGTGATGCATAAGACACTCTCCTATCTGTTTCTTCTTCCTTAACAAGCCTAAACAAAAAATGAGAATGACATTATAGCTAAATGTTTAATGTTGACAAAACATAACAAATACTTAACTAAATAGTGATTTTACCTGTATTTAGAGAGGTTTTGGACTGGTTGGTAGCAAAAAATCTCCCCAAAAACTCAATTATTGAGCTTGGGAAAAGTTAGTTTTTGAGGCTTAAATCTAAAAAGTGAAGAAAAGTTAAGCGGAATACTGGCTAAAAGTTGACTCAAGGCCGCTTAGCCAATCAGTTATGATCTGCCCGTCAGAATTGAGCCGTTTTGTGGCGGATTGGTGATAGGCGGCCACATATTTACGCTGCATCTCCGACGATATGCCATAGTTTTTCATCAGCTGCTGGGCCAACTTAAACCCAGGACTAACCAGTGCAATGTTGCCCAGGCTTAGAGCCGCTAAAATATCTCTCTTAAATCGGCTATTTGTGTCTTCCAGATATACAAAAGGAATGTTTTCTTTGTCTAGTTTCTGTCGGACATCAAAATCAATTAGGTATTGTGTTGAGTCAAAATGCTTTCGGGCTGCTTCGTAATGGGGGGGTAGCGGCTTGGCCCTTTGCATGGGCGGGTCAAAAGTCATGATTTTGTTGATAACTTGGATTGCCCCTTCCACAGTTTCCCCTAAAAAGTGACCAGTGATGTGGTAGCGCAGAGAAGGAATGAGGTTAAAGATAGAGCCACCAAATGCAGAGGGAACTTCGAGTTCAGCCAATAGTTCAGTGGCTTGCGCAAGGGAAGCGGCCGTTTCTAATCTTTGTGCCGCTAAAACAACAAGGTCTGGTTTAATATAGTTAACGGTAGATTCCAGCTGTGATGTTGGCACGTTAGCACCCAGGTGCACTACATTCCAGCCCTGATAACGCAACAGCAAAGAAAGTAACAGAAGGCTAAAAGTATGTTCTTCTTGCGGTGGGCAGGCTAACAATACACGGCCTAATCTGGTGGGATTGGGCGCTGCGGCCAGCAAAGCATAAAGACGCTTTAAAGTTTTTTCAGAGGTAAAGTGTTCTTGTTGGACCGTTGCCTCGTTTTGGAACCACAGGTCACCAATTTCGGCCAACCCCCTCTGGAGAATTTCCAGGCAGACCATTTTGATGGGATAAATGGCAAATGCTTGCGTTAGAAACTTTTCCGTAGCTGCTTCATCAAATTTTAGGCAGTTTCTTATCCACGCCTGTCGCAAATCACCTAGTGTGTCACCATTTTCAAAGACAAGGTTCAAGTCATCCTGTTGAAACGTTGCATAATCAAGAGGATCGCCACCTTTTTCTTCAATGTTGCCCCAAAGCTCAGCGGCACGTCGAATGGTCATGCCCTCATCGAGGCGTGCCATTAACCATTTCACAATGCTTATATCATGCTGTGTATAAATGCGATGTTTGCCTTTACTGCGAACTGGTCTAGGCAAGCCGTATTTCTTTTCCCATGCACGGATCGTATGAGCTTTTATACCCGTCTCAGAAAGTACAGCTTTAAGATTATATGTAGGTGTTTTTTGTGGAAGGGCCATTTTATGAGACCGCCATTGTTTGCCTTGCAAAAATTAATAAATTCGACAAGCCTAGTCTTAAAAAGTCACTGAAAATGCAGCAAATCCCCATATTCAGAACGGATAATTCTAGCAGAAAAACATAAGTTTTCACTGCTAATTTATGAGGGAAATATATATAGGTAGAGCCTTTTTGCTCTATTGAGCCTTGCTCAAATGCTATTGACAACCTTTTTTTTGATGTTAGAATATTCATATTATATTAAGGTTTTTCTTAGCTTAAACTTATTTTAAATTATTTTGCATAACTTTTTCAAGTGTTTTTCTCAGTTTTTACCGTTTTTTGATAGATTTTTACGAAATAAAAAGCATATCTGACACATTGTGAGCTTTTTATAAAACGGGGAGAGCGGGAACGAGGAAGCCTTTTACTCTAGCGTATAGACAAGTCCAACTTGTTTATTTTATCCAGGTAAGCTTTATTGCATTACAAGTCACATAAGGAGAATTCGGAATGGCCAATAAAGATGCAAACCCTTACAACAATGATCAGGTTCCTGACAAATGGAAGAACCTTTTCACCAATGATGAGTGGTATATGCATGACATCGTGGTAAAGGCTACCTACGGGTTTTTAGCCATTGCCATCGTTGCGCATATCCTGGTTTATCTTTGGAAACCGTGGTTGCAGTAAGCTCATAGTTACAATTGCAGAATAACAAATCCCCTTTGTTTGCACGCCAAAACAGAAAATAGGAGAGGTTTCTAATGGCAGAACAACACAATGAACGTCCAGAACGTCCAGTTGAATTCCGTACAGTATTGTTTCTGTACATCTTGCTCGGTGCAGCAGTTGCTTTGTTGATCCATTTCATTTTGCTGAGCACGCCGACCTTTAACTGGCTGGCCGGAGCTTAATCTTTAGTTTCCGCTTAGCCCAGTTCGGTGGTAGGTAGAATTTTTGCATCCACCTTTTTAAAACAATAAACGAAAAATTGTGAGGCCGTGAGGTTTATCTTCACCGGGGGTTTGGTAATGGTAAGACCTGATGGCCTTTCTACAATTTTCCTGGGGTCGCTTAAGCAATTCCAGGTTTGATTAGTGTTACCTGCGGCACATTCATATGATGGATGTGTGTTCCTTCCAATGAGTCGTTTTAGCTTTGACTAAACGAATCTAATGTTGCCAACAATTTGAGAACGCATTTGTTTTCTCAGAGTAGCTTTGGGAAGAGTGGCACAGGATTATGGTTCGAAGGACTCATCATTTGTTTCCCCTGACATAAGCGCCATCCTCAATCAACGGCGCAGGTGGTTGCCTATGCCAGTGAAATACACATTTGGTCTACTAGTAAGGAGAGGCGGCCTGTGGTTACAGAGATAGTTACCCCTTCAGTAATTCATGAGAAACCAAATGTCGAAGGTGAGCGGCCAGCTGTTGAGAGAATAAGGGAAGGGGAGAACATTCCTTTTTCTGAGGTCGAAAAGCAGTATAAGAAGCCGGGAGGTACAATTCTTCACGCGGTTTTTGGAGCCGATCCCTTTGATTTTTGGGTTGGACGATTTTATGTCGGTACATTTGGCGCCATATCCCTGTTTGGGATTTTTATGGGCGTGGCTAGTTATCTTTATCAGGCGTGGGTTGTGGAGGGGGCTTACAATCTTTTAAGAGCTCGAATTGATCCACCGCCCATCAGCAATGGGCTACGTTTTGCAACGCCAGGAGAGCCTGGTTTCTTTTGGCAGCTGACTGTGATTTTTGCCACAATTGCCTTTTTGGGGTGGTTGATGCGGCAAGTTGACATTTCACGTAAGCTGGGTATGAGCTACGAAATCCCGATTGGTTATGGGGCTGTGGTTTCCTCGTGGATTACGTTGCAGTGGTTACGGCCGATTGCTATGGGAGCTTGGGGCAATGGCTTCCCGCTTGGTATTACGCACCATTTAGACTGGGTTTCCAATATTGGTTACCAGTATTACAACTTCTTTTTTAATCCCTTCCACGCCATTGGTATTTCATTATTGTTTACCTCTACGTTGATTTTGGCGATGCATGGTTCTGCCATTTTGAGCGCTGTAAATCGGCCGTACGTTACAGAAAGAAATGTTGATGGTTTTTGGCGCAATCTGTTGGGATACAGCATTGGTGAAGTTGGTATTCATCGTCTAGGCTTTTGGCTGGCGATTTCGGCCGTATTATTTGCCAATCTTTGTATCTACCTGTCCGGTACTTTGGTCTTTAACTGGTCCAAATTCTGGGTATTTTTTGACAACATGCCGTTTTGGGAAGGAGCCGCTGCTGGTACCCTGCTGATTGGCGGGGGTGCCATGGCCAGCGTAGTGTGGCGTGGTCGCACTCAGCGTCCCGTGGATATGGATGAAGTTGAATACGGCGGTCGTGGTATTGATGGTACGGCTCTGCGGAAGACCTACCAGGTGAAGTTCTTGGACCGGCTCTTTGGTGTTGGCCAGGTTGGCCCGATTTATCTGGGCATCGCTGGTGCAGTTGCCGTTGTGTTCGGTTTCTTTGCCGTGTTCATCATCCTGGAAGATTTCCTTAACCAGGTTGGTTACAACCCCATCTTGTTCTTGCGTGAATTCTTTGTTTTGTCGGTGAATCCACCAGCCATGAGCTATGGCTTGGGCCTTGCTCCCTGGCGTGAAGGTGGTGCGTGGGTATTGGCTACCTTCCTGATAAACATTTGTTTGGTTGCCTGGTGGTTGCGTGTATACGGCCGTGCGAAAGCAGCTGGTTTACGTCCTACACTCGCTTACGCATTCGCCGCTGCGCTGTTCCTTTATTTCATCATTTACCTGATCCGCCCTGTTATCATTGGCAACTGGGCACAGGCTCCTGGACAAGGGTTTAAAGCGATACTCGACTGGACAAATAACGTTAGCATCCAGTTTGGCAACTTCTATTACAACCCCTTCCATATGATCTCCATCTTCTTCTTGCTGGGTTCTACTGTGTTGTTAGCCATGCATGGCGCAACCATCGTGGCAACCTCCAAATACGGCTCACATCGTGAAATCGAAGAAATGATGGCTGAGGGATCAGGTACACATCGGGCACAGCTGTTCTGGCGCTGGACTATGGGTTTCAACGTAAACTCAAAAACAATTCATGACTGGTGCTGGTGGTTTGCCATTATGACCGTTATTGCTGGTGGAATTGGTTTACTACTGTCTGGTACGGTCATTACTGATTGGTATGCTTGGGCACAAAGCATCGGCATCACCGCCCCATTGCCCTAGCGACAACACATTTACTGGCCGCGCCACCTTTTTCCTAACAAATTAACAAAGGTGCGGCTGGTACATTTCCAATAAAAATGTTGTTGTCACAAGAAGTTACCAATTCAGGTAAAAGAGGAGATAAACATGCGTCGCGGTTTCAAGAATCCATACGGCCCTAACCTAGGGTTTTGGGCCGTCTTCTTACTCGTAACAGTTTTACTCTTGAGCGGTGCTTTGTGGGTACTCAGCTTTGTACGGGGAACTGTAGTCTCTGCGGCAGAGGATGAAGTCATTCTCAACCAAGCCTACATCAATTACTCTACAGCGGGTGACTACGTGTCGGCAGAGTCAAATGCGGCAATTCAAGCCTACATAGCAGAATTCCCTCAGCCCCAAAACGCTCAAATATTGACAGGAATGACCACCTCCGAGATTTGGAGCTTCATGACTGCCTATGTTGCTGGTGGTCTACAGGTAGACTGTACCTACTGTCATAACATTAACAACTTTGCTGCTGACGGGGCAGAGATTGGTGATGACACAGTTGCGGCACGTAAAGACAATGCCCGGCTTCATCTGCAAATGGTCGCCGATCTTAACCAAAATTGGCTGACTCAGTTGGCTGCCATTGAAGGCAAACAACCGTCAGGTGCGCAAGTCATTTGTGCTACCTGTCATCTGGGTGAACCAATCCCAACGGCCTGGCCGGAAGATCTGCATGCTTTGCCAGATGACTATCGCCTGCCGCTGGATAATTTGGACGTGTTATTGGTGACGGGGAATCTAGATGTTTCGCTGGATGCTGTGCAGTACAACCAGCATACCATGTATCACTTTAGCGAAAGCCTGTCGGTTGGGTGCACCCACTGCCACAACTCGCGCTACTTCCCCAGCTGGGAGCAACCAGCTAAGTATTATGCCCTGACGATGTTGCAGATGGCTCAGCACATTCGCGACAATTACCAGGACACAATGAATGGGCAAGAGCCATCTTGCTACCTCTGTCATCGTAATGAAGTAAGACCGCCAGGTGCGGCACAAGCCGAAGTCTTCTTACCAGAGGTCCTGAGATCAAGTTATTCGCCGGAAGAGTAAGAATGTAGGCCTGTCATTAATGATGGGCCTCATTCACTTTGCTATGGTAGACAATGCCGATTCAGCATTGAACGGCCGATTTCTCCATGAAACGGTCTCTTTATCAATCTGATTTCACTTTAAAAAAAACAATATATGACTTCAATAGAAACCTCCAGCCCACCAACTCAGGTAGTACAGCCTTCTGTCTTGCGTCGCTCTCTCGTCCTTATGAAGCCAATAACCTGGTTTGGGCCGATGTGGGCGTTTTTATGTGGTGCAGTTGCCAGCGGGGCAACGACCTGGTCACTTGCAGATATAGGCCTCGTCATTTTGGGTATCATCATGGCGGGGCCTATCTTGTGTGGCTTTTCCCAGGTCATTAATGATTATTTTGATCGGGATATTGATGCGGTAAATGAGCCGTACCGGTTAGTTCCGTCTGGACTGGTATCTACAAAGCAAATTTTTATTACTCTCTTCGTTCTGTTGGTTGCTGGCTTGTTTGTCAGCAGCTTTCTGAACTTGCGGGTGATGTCTTTTGTTATTGCCGGGCAAGTTTTGGCTGTTTTGTACAGTGCGCCACCCGTTCGGGCCAAGCAAAATGGCTGGTTCGGGAACGCAATGGCGGCCATTTCCTATGAAGGTCTGGCATGGATGGCCGGTCACGTCGCTTTTGCGCCATTAACTGGGGCAAGTATCCTGATTGCCTTGCTGTATTCTTTGGGTGCTCACGGCATCATGAGCATCAATGATTACAAGAGTATTGATGGGGATAAGGACGGTGGTGTTAGCACCATCCCTGTTTTGTATGGACCAAAGGTTGCTTCCTGGTTGATCGTGATTACCATGGATGTAGCCCAAATCGCGGTTATTGCTGCGTTTTTGTACTGGAATCTTTGGTGGGCCGCCTTAGTCATTGGCCTGATCTTGATGGCTCAAATACCCATTCAGCGCACGTTCTTGCGTGATCCAATGGCCAACTATCTGAAGTTTAGCGCTATTGGCGTAAGCTTTTATGTCTGGGGTATGATGGCCGCGGCGATTGGGCTGCGTGCGGTTGGTGGATAACTGAAACTTGGTGAAAAGGAAGACCGTTCCATGAAACCAATATTAGTTGTAGGTGCTTCTGTCGGCGGGGCAACGGCCGCAAATACTTTGGCGCAGGCTGGTTTGCCTGTGATCATGCTAGAACGCGATTTGTCGTGGGTAAAACCCTGTGGGGGGGCTTTGCCGCCTAAAGCGTTTGAAGAGTTTGATTTGCCTCAATCGCTGATTTCGCGCAAGGTTCACAAGACGATGATTCATTCGCCGTCGGAACGGCGTGCCGAAATTGATGTGGTTGGCATAGAAGAAGGCAATCATGATTACGTGGCGATGGCTTGCCGTGAGGATTTGGATCCCTTCTTGCGAGCCAGAGCTGTGGCCAACGGCGCAGAACTCATTGAGGGCCAACTGCTTGACCTCGCCGTGCAACCGGATGGCGTTGAAGTAACTTACCGGGCTAAAGAGGAACGCGAAAAGCGGACCATGAAGGTGGAAGTGGTGATTGGTGCGGATGGTGCGTACTCCACCACAGCCAAGGCTTTGGGATTAGACCGGTTGCCCCGTTGTATTGCCATTCAGGAACGGATTCGCTTACCAGAAGACAAGATGGCTCGGTGGCAAGATACGGCCGATCTCTACCTTGGTCATGATGTTAGCCCTGATCTTTATGCCTGGGTCTTTCCTAAATCGGATCATGTGGCTGTGGGCTGTGGCGCTGGACCGGGCAATACGGCCGAAGCGCGCCGTCTTCTGGCCAATCTCAAGCAACGAATCGCCCCAGAACTGGCTGGCGGCGAGGTGTTTTTGGAAGAAGCTCACGCGCTGCCGATGCATCCGCGTGAACACATTGCCTTTGAGCGAGCCATGCTGGTGGGGGATGCGGCTGGTTTGGTGGTAGGTACCTCTGGGGAGGGGATTTATTGGGCGATGAAGAGCGGTAAACAAGCGGCGCTGACACTGATTGATGTCTTGCCGGACGTGTCGGAGAAGGCACTGCGGCAGTACGAGCAGATTTGGTGGAAGGAATACCGCACGATGTACCGCTTTTTACAATGGCTGCAAAAGTGGGGCTACGGCAACGAGCGGCAGATGGAAGTATTTACCGATATGTGCCGCAACAAAGATGTGCAGCAATTGACGTTTGAGTCATACATGCACAAGCGGATGACGCGGGTGCCCTGGGTAGCTCAAATGCGTATGACCTTCGATATTTTAGCGTCACAAGTTCGGCATTATTTGCTGCCGCGCAAGAAAAGGATGCCCGCCTGATGCAGCCTTTTTACCAACCAGTGCTGTTTGCCTTGTTTGTCTGGTGGTTTGTTACCGGGCTTGTTTTTATGGCATACGGCCGTTCCCCTCGCGTGACCCATCTCTACTTCCTGGCGGCTACCACAGTGATGTTGTTGGCCGTTGCCGGGTTTATCTATGCTTTGGAGATGGTAACCCCAGCTGGCGTTTACCTCAGTTTGACCTGTGGCATTCTCATTTGGGGATGGCACGTATCCAGCTACTATCTGGGCTACATTACCGGGCCGGAACAGAGCGCTCACTTTTACGAGATGGTGGGCAACGGCCGTTCGACCACCCCATTTGCGCGTTTTCGTTATGCCCTACAAGCCAGCATCTACCATGAATTGCTGATCGTGAGCTTTCTCGGCTTGTTGATCTTCTTGAGCTACGGTTCGCCGAATCGGTGGGGGCTATGGATTTTTATTTCCTTGTGGATTATGCACGCGCTGGCCAAGCTAAACGTATTTCTGGGCGTACGCAATTTCCGCATTGAATTTTTACCGGCGCACTTGCATAAGCTGGACCGCTTACTTAGCAAGCAAGCCAGCAATCCCTTGATGCCCATAACCGCCCTGTTTGGTACAAGTATTGCCCTGGTGCTGATTTACCGGGGCATCATGCCAGGGACTGCGCCGGATCAAGTTGTGGGGCATCTGGCTGTTGGGACGATGCTCATTTTGGGCGTCATTGAGAATATTCTGCTGGTGTTGCCGCTGCCGACCACATTGTGGGGGTGGGGACTTCGTGCTTTGCCCGAATCGGCTCATCTGCCAGTAGAACCGCACTCAAAAAAACAGCCGACGCTGAGGATTTTCTCCGAACAGGTAGTGGAAGGTTGAAATGATGACCAACGCACAGACGTTATGGGACCCAGCCACACTTTCAGCGCCAATGGCGATGCAGCACGCGGAAAAAGAAACGCTCACGCTGGATCGCGCATCGGGTCCTGTGGTGGTGGATGTGTGGCCCGCACGGGCAGCCAACGGTTCTGCCCCAATCCTGCTCATTCATGGCTGGGG
This sequence comes from Ardenticatenaceae bacterium, assembly GCA_020634435.1. GTDB lineage: Bacteria > Chloroflexota > Anaerolineae > Promineifilales > Promineifilaceae > Leptofilum. The sequence goes on from JACKBS010000006.1 coordinate 691,616, forward strand.
CGGCAGTGGCAGCTATTGGGAAGATACCGCCCGACGTTTGTCTGAGACGACTAAAGTAATCGTGCCCGACCTACCGGGAACTGGCCGTTCGCAGCCGGTGAAATCGGCTCAGAACATGTTTGATCAGGTTGACACTCTGAAATTTATTGTAGAAGAGCTGGGTCTGGAAAAAGTGCAAATTGTGGGTCACTCCATGGGTGCCGCCATGACCTTGCTGCTGGCGGTGCAAATTCCAGAGCGCGTGGAACGGCTGGTGTTGACCTCGATGTGCTTTTTTATGACGCAAAAGCAGGCCGAAGTTTACAACTCGATTATGAAGTTTGTGCGGCTTATGATGCGCGTGCGCTTTAAGCAGATGGTGGATATTCCGGGGCTGTCTTACATGATGGCGGTGCGCTATTTCTACAAAGTTCCGAACGAACCAGAGCTTCTGCGCCAGGGCTTTTTGGATTACCTGACGCTAGATTTTGAAACGGCCGCTGCCTGCGCCAAAAATGCTATCGATCCGCGCATCGAAGCGGCTGGGGCGGCTGTGCAAGCACCCACTTTGCTCATCGCCTGCCGTCAAGATCAGGTGATGCCGGTTGAAAACGTGAATTACACCGTGAGTGTCATCCCCAACTGCGAACTCCGCTGGATGGAACAATGCGGTCATCTGCCCATGGTTGAAAAAGCGGATGAATACATGGAAATTTTGAACAACTTTCTGCAGATTTAAGCGAAAGGGAGAAAATTCAGCATATGGCAACTTATACCCCAGAACAGCTGGAAAGACGCAACAACAGCAAGTGGACCATGGTGCAGGCCGTGTTGGCCCCGCTGCAATTCCTCATGTTTATTATTAGCTTTTCGCTGGTGGTGCGTTATCTCGTAACTGGCAATGGGTTTGCCATCGCGAACATTTCCGTGCTCATCAAAATTGGGATTTTGTGGCTCATTACCCTCACAGGGATGATTTGGGAAAAAGAAATTTTTGGTCACTGGTTCCTGGCCCCCCAGTTTTTCTGGGAAGACGTGGGCAATGCCGTGGCCATGCTCATGCACAATCTGTACTTTTTTGCGCGGTGGCAGGGTTGGTCTGAGCAGGCCATTATGATGCTGATGTTGATGGCCTATGTTTCGTACATGTTTAACTGCGCCCAATTTATTTTGAAAGGGCTGCAAACACGCAAGCAGCGCCGTTTGGAAGCATTGGCACCAGTGACGGCAACACAGATGAAGATGCGATGATGAAGACGAAAGCAGTGGTCATTTCAGAACCGGGTAAGGTGGGTTTAGCAGATGTGGCGTTACGGCCGTTTTCATCCCAAGACGTCATCGTGCAAACCGCCTACACTTCCATCAGCGCTGGCACCGAGCGTATGTTGCTGGCCGGGCAGATGCCCCATCCCATGCTGAAATTGCCCGTGATTCCTGGCTATGAAACTGTAGGCCGCGTGGTGGAGTTGGGTGCCGATGTGGACCCTGCTTGGCTGAACCGCTGGGTCTATGTGGGTGGTGCGCAGTGTTACGATGGCATCAACGCTGCCTGGGGTGGTCAGTCTGCCCAACTGTCGGCGGATGTGAACCGGGTTATCCCGTTGGACGGCGTGCAGCCGCGCCACGGTGTGCTGCTGGCCCTGGCAGCGACGGCGCTGCATGGCATCAACCTGCTCGATCCCCAGCCAGGCGACCGCTTGCTAGTCTTGGGGCAAGGCCCCGTGGGTCAACTCGCCGCCCGTTTAGCCCGCATTCGCGGTGCGTGGGTGGCTGTGGTGGATCGCAATCCCAACCGCCTGGCCCATGCTGAAGCGGACCAGATTGTGCAGGTGGGTGACGGTTTGCCCTCGTTGCAGGAGCAGATTGAGGGGGGTGTAACGGCCGTAATCGAAGCCACTGGTTCTATGGAAGCTCTGGCCAGCACCATCCCACTGCTGGGTCTGGGAGGCACCATCCTGCTGCTGGGCTACTACCAAACGTTGAACCTGCCGTACATGCCGCTTTTCCTCAAGGAAGCGCGGTTGTTAACGGCTAAAGAATGGGCACCGGGCGACCTGCTGCACTGTCGCGACCTCATCGCCGACGGTACGCTGGATGTCTCGGCCATGCTCACCCATTGTTTACCCATCACCGAAGTGGCCACCGCCTATGACGTGGCCCTCAACGACGCCAACTGTTTAAAGCTGGTTTTGGATTGGCAAGACGTGCCATCCAACTAGCCAAAGGAGATCTTATGACGGCACGCATGTTGGCAATTTATGGCAAGGGGGGAATCGGGAAGAGCTTCACGACTTCTAACCTGACGGCGCGATTGGCGTATGATGGCGCGCGCGTCTTGCAGTTAGGTTGTGATCCCAAGCACGACTCTTGCAACACCATTTTTGGTGGGCACTCCTTACCAACGTTGGGCGACGTGTGGCGCGGTCATAAAGATTTGGGCACCGAAGACAAAATGGCGGTGGGTGACATCATTTTCCGCAGTGAGATTGATCCCAATGTGGCCTTGTTTGGCTGCGAAATTGGTGGTCCTGATGTGGGGCGTGGTTGTGGCGGCCAGGGCATTTCGCACGGCTTTAAGGTGCTGGAACGCCTGGGCATGAACGAGTGGGCGCTCGACTACATCGTCATGGACTTTTTGGGCGATGTGGTGTGCGGTGGTTTTGCTACCCCGTTGGCCCGTTCCCTGGCAGAAGAAGTCATCATTGTGGTCGGGCACGACCGTCAGTCGCTGTACGCAGCCAACAACATCGCCCAGGCAGCGCGTTACTTCCAGTCCATGGGCGGCTCGACGCAGCTCCTGGGGTTGATTGTGAACCGGGACGATGGCACCGACACGGCCGATATTTTTGCCGAAGCCATTGGCCTGCCCGTGCTCACCAGGGTTCCGCTCAACCACAAAGTGCGCGTGCTGGCCGATGCCTGCAAGCTGGCCCTGGAAGTGGATGAGTTTGATGCGATTTTTACCGATCTGGCTGGTCGTATTGCCCGGCGCGAAATTCCGCCCTGTACAGACTTTAAGCCATTGGATTACAACGAGTTCCTGGAAGTGTTTGGTGCGGCCGAGCCGCCGGGTCTGCCGACATCGGCCACGCGTGACGAACTGTTTGGTGATAACCATGTGGCCCCCAAGCCATTCTTGCCTGAGCTGACGTTGACGCCCATCCGCCAGGTGCACGTCACCGACCCGGTGCAGCGGCGAGTGCAGGAGATGATGGAAGCTATTGGCATCCATGTCACCGGACTGGAGCGCAACCACGACGACGGTATCACGGTGATTTCCAGCGCCACGGAAATTCGCATTGGCGAGGCTGAAGACCTGGAAAACAAGATGGCGTTTTTATCCGCTCTGGCCCGCACTGGGCAGACCTTTTCGCTGATTGACGTGCGCTATGCGGACGCACCATCTTACCGCTAAGGGACGACTTATGACTGAAGAAATTGATCTGGCTTATCTGAACTCTATTTTGGTAGACAAGATGCGCGTCAAGCGGCGACCAGTGGCGATTACTTACGTGCAGGGCGATCCGCCAGCGGGTTATGAGCCGGTGGATGTGGTGGCGTGTATGGTGGTGCGACTGGCGGAAAACGGCCGTAAAGTTTACGTCGATCCCAAGCACCACGACTGCTACGTTGGCCAGTATCATCTAGGCTGGAACCCTGACCCTGGCGACTTCATCAGCGAGGGCGAATATCTCACCATGGCTCAGGGCTTCTTTACCGAACAGGGCGCCCGCTGCAACAAGGAGCAAAGCTACTCTTTGCCCGAAGGCGCTATTACCGCGCTGGCAGCGGCCCCGTTGGATGAGGTGCCCGCTGGCGTGCCGGTTCATCTACTTGTGTGCGTCTGTAACGCCCAACAAGCTATGCAAATTGCCGGGGCCGCTTCTGTCCGTGAGGGTACCTTTCCCCACGGCGAACTCGGGCCGTCGGCCTGTTCATCCATTTTTGCCGCGCCCTGGCATACAAACAACAGTGTCTTTGCTCTGGGAGATGGGGGCGGCCGCGCTTTTAACCAGGTGGCCAGTGGCGAAATGTTTATCTCCATTCCCCGGCATCATTTTAAATACATCATTGAGTTGGTGGAAAACTTTTGGTTTGACCGCGACAAAATGCGCGAGGTAATCATGCCTTCGCATGCACCTGCGGCACAAAAAGAGGTACAAGGAGGTTGAGATGTTTAATTTTCAAGAATTGGGATTGTCTGCTTATCTTCTTTGCTATGGGCCGTTGGCGCTGATTCTCCTTAGCTTCATCGCCTTTGCCTTTCTTACCGATAAGCAGGCTCGCAGCACTTACCTGCGTCGTCTGGACCCACGCCCGGAAGCCCGGCGAGTAGACACGCCCGTCGTGCGCTACGAGGCTGTGGCGGCGCAGACGCCAGCCGGTATCCCCGTTCGTTTGCTGCCAGATGATGGCTCCGTGGCTGCGCCTCCGGCGCGTACGGCCGTTGTCGAGGTCGTTGAAGTGGTAGAAGTGGTGGAAACCGTTGCCGTAGTGGCCGATGACTTGAAGCTTATCGAAGGGATTGGCCCAAAAATTAGCACCGTGTTGGCTGAAGTAGGCATCGTTACATTTGCTCAGCTGGCTGAATCCAGCCCTGATGCGCTGCGCCAGATTTTGGCCGTTGCCGGGTTGAGCGCCATTAACGATCCATCCACCTGGCCAGAGCAAGCGGCTTTAGCTGCTGCTGGTAACTGGGATGGCCTGGCCTTGCTGCAGAACGAACTGCGCGGCGGCCGTCGTTAGTGATTTGTAGATAGCGTGATAGTTAATTAAGGAAGGCGAATGTCTGACTCCATTCCGTTAGGGCCAATTGCCCAAGAAGCAAAACCGTGCCAACTGCATCCGCAAAGCATGTGCCCGGCCTTTGGTTCGCTGCGTGTGTTGACCCGGATTGAGGGATCGCATCCCGTTATGGCGACAGATACCGGCTGCCTGTATGGCCTCACCTTTGTGACCCACTTTTACGGGGCGCGGAAATCCATTCTGGCGCCCCAATTGGGCACATCGGAGCTGATGGCCGGGCAGGTGGTAGAAGGTACGCGAGCAGCCATCGAGGTGGCGGCCAAAGAGCCGGGCTGCGAGATCATTCCGGTGGTGTCGTTGTGCGTGGCCGAAACGGCTGGTTTGCCCGAAGAGATGTTGCCCAAGAAGATCGGTAATGTCGAAGTGGTGCTGGTGCGCGTGCCGGCGTATGCCATCCATTCGCACCCAGAAGCGAAAGATGTGGCCCTGGCGGCGCTGCTAAAGCGGCTAGGTAATGCGACGGCTCCCAAAGAAAAGAAGACATTGGCCTTGCTGGGTGAAGTGTTCCCGGCGGACCCGCTGGCGATTGATAACTTGCTGCGGCAAATGGGTGTGGAAGCCACGATTACGCTCCCTGGCCGCTCGGTGGATGATTTGCGCCGGGCGGGGCACGTGGGGGCTTTGGCTCCGCTGCACCCGTTTTATAAGGAAACAACGGCCGTTTTTCGCTCCTGGTCTATTCCTGTGGTGGGTGGCGCGCCGGTTGGAATCTCTGGTTCCTATGCCTGGCTCAAGGCGGTAGGCTCTTTGCTTGACCTGGACCCCAAACTGGTAAACGACGTGGCTGAAGGCGAATGCGCTCGCGCAGAAGCGATGCTCAAGGCGCAGCCGCTTTCGGGTCGCATTTTTGTGACTGGTTACGAAGGCACCGAGTTGGCCTACGCTCGCCTGCTGGTGGAAGCCGGGGCCGAAGTGCCCTACGTCTCCACCTCCATCGGGCAAGACCCGCTGGTGCTGCCAGACGAGATGTGGCTGCGGGCACGCGGCACCAAAGAGATTGTCTATCGCAAATCGCTGGAAGAGGATGTGGCTGCTCTGGACAAATATCCACCTGATTTTGTGCTAGGCACCACGCCGTTTTGCGCCATCGCCAAGGAGCGGGGTATTCCAGCTATGTACTTTACCAATCAGCTGGCGTCACGGCCGTTTTTCCTCAGCACGGGTATGGCGGCGACGCTGGGCTTCATCAACCAAACCATGAAGGGGCACGAACGGTATCAATGGATGCAATCCTTCTTTGAAGGGGAGGCCGCTGATGCCTAAAGTGATTCGCGACCTGTCGGATAGCAGCAGTTACTGGGCGGCCGTTTGGACGATGTGCGCCATGCCGGATGTCCATGTGATTTGTGATGCGCCGATTGGCTGCTTTAATTTGGTAGCAACGGCCGTACCCGACTACACCGACGCTATCCCCCACATCGAAAACATCACCCCGTCTATCATCACCGAAAATGAGGTGGGGGGGAGCGGTACCGGTCCAGCCGTACAGCTCACCTACGAAAATCTGCGCGACACGGGTGTGCTGGAAGGCAAAAAACTCATTGTGGTTTCCACTGCCGAGAGCGAAATGATCGGCTCAGACCTGTCTGATCTGGTCACTAAGCTCCAGCCTGGGACTACCTTCTTCCACAGCGAATCCCTCTCGGATGACGAGTGGCTGGGGCGCGACCGCGTGCTGCAATGGCTCTGGGAAAACTATGGTCAGGATGCCGCCAAGGGTATCGAGGTTGAACTGGGTTTGGTGAACATCATCGGGCCAACCTACGGCTGCTTCAACGCCCCGTCTGACCTGCACGAAATTAAGCGCACGATCGAAGGCGCGGGCGGCCGACTCAACCTAGTGTTTCCCTACAAAGCTACGCTGGAGCAGATTGCTCAACTGGCCAAAGCACAGGTCAACGTGGTGCTCTACAAAGAGTTTGGCCACACCCTGGCCGACTCCTTAGGTCAGCCCTGGCTTCACGCGCCGATGGGCATGCAAGGTACCACTCAGTTTGTGCAACAACTCGGCGAACTGTTGGGCACGCAAGAGCAAGCCAAGGCGTTCATCCAACAAGAGAAGAAAACCACCCTGTCTGCCATTTGGGATTTGTGGAAGGGGCCGCAAAGCGACTGGTTCCCCACAACCAACATTGGCATCGTCGCCACAGGCACGTACGTCGATGGGTTCACCGCCTTCCTGGGTGATGAGTTGGGAATGCCAGTTGCGTTTGCGTCAGCACGGCCGTTACGCCCTGGCGATCCAGACAATGAAGGTGTGCGCCAAATTCTGCACAGCAATCCGCCCGCTTTTGTTTTCGGGTCTATCAACGAAAAGATTTACCTTAGCGAAGCTGGAGCTAGATTTACCAACTTTGTTCCCGCAGCCTTCCCTGGCCCAATTGTGCGCCGGGCAGTGGGAACCCCGTTTATGGGGTATCGTGGCACAGTTTACCTGCTGCAAGAAATTGTCAACCGGCTCTACGAAGTGTTGTTCAACTTCTTGCCCGTAGACAGCGCCTACAGCAAAGGGCCACGCCCTGGGGCTACCAACGGGGCTGCCAAGCCCGCTGAGGGAAAACCGGGTTATGTGCCTGGGAATCTACCCTGGCAGCCGGAGGCAAAAGCCGCGCTGGATGCAGCCCTAGATAAGCTGCCCTTCCTGCCGCGCATTTCAGCCAGCCGAGAAATTCAGATGCAGGCTGAACTGGCTGCCCACGAGGCCGACCTGAAAGAAGTGACGGCCGAATTACTCCAAACTGTTCTGGCCGCACGCAAGAACTGAGGAAGATCGTATGGCATTACTGTTTAAACCCATCACGTTTCTGGTAAACCTTTTGGCATGGCCGTTCCAGCCCCTTGTGAGCTGGGTGCGGAGTAGACCCCGGCTGGTGTTTTGGCTGGGCATCTTTCGCCTGGGGTTATTCCAGCTGGGGATTGGGCTGTCGCTGGCCCCAATTACCGGCACGTTGAACCGGGTGCTGATTGATGAAATGAGCATTTCGGCAGCGGCCGTTGCTTTGCTTATCTCCATGCACTATTTCGTTTCGCCAGTGCGTGCCGTCATCGGTTACCGCTCAGATAAATCGCGTTCTTTGGGGAAGTGGCGCACGCCGTACATTGTGCTTGGTGTGATGCTGACGTATGGTGGGTTGGCTCTGGCGCCATTTGCCCTTATTCTGCTGGGCGGTGGGGGCAGTATTCCCTTCTGGGTGGCGATGCTGATCTGCATCGGCATATTCGTTGGGTATGGTGCAGGGGTCAGCATTGTGGAAACCGTGTACCTGGCACTGGTGAGCGACATTACACCCAAGGAAGATAGAGGCAAAGTGCTTTCTGTGCTGTGGGTGATGCTGGTGGTCGGTACGGTGATCAGTGCCATTATCGTGAGCGGCTTGCTGGTGGAGTATTCGCATGGGCTGCTGATTAAGGTGATGCAGGGTTCTGCAATTGCCTTTGTGCTGCTGACGGTTGTGGCTTTGTGGCAGCAAGAACAGCTAAACCCAGATGGCAGTATCAAATCTGACCTGGAAACGGTGCGCATTCGCCTGAGCTTATGGGAATCGATCCAGATGTTGGGCAAAGAACAGTTGTTGAAGGGGCTGTTTGGGGTGATCTTCATTGCGACGATGGCGTTTGCGACGCATGATGTGCTGTTAGAGCCGTACGGCGGGCAAGTGCTAGGCATGAGCGTGTCGGACACGATGGGTCTGACAGCTCTTTGGGGAATGGCGACGATTGTCGGGGTTTCGCTGGCAGCTTACATGCTCTGGCGCAGGAAGGCTCCCGTGCTGCTGATTACGGCTGGCTGTATTGTTGGGCTGGTGGGTTTCGCGGTGATTAGTATTGCCAGCGACGTTACGTTGGTTGGGCCGTTTCGGGTAGGCGTGGCTTTTATTAGCATTGGGCGCGGCTTGTTCCTGGTGGGCAGCATCATTTTGGTGATGTCGCTGACGGACGTTAGCCACGCCGGTTTGTTCTTGGGAATTTGGGGTATTGTGCAGGCGATGGCTCAAGGCATGGGTACCATTGGCGGCGGTATCGTGCGTGACCTGGCACAGTATCAAACAGGCAGCGTGGTTTTGGGATACACCGTGGTTTACACGGGTTCGCTGCTGCTGTTGTTGATTGTGATTTTAATTCTGGCGTTCCGCCTGGGTAAACGGCTGAAGGTCAGTGAAATAACGATGCCATGGTCGGGTGTGGAGGAAATTCCTGCCGATCAGCTCGCCTTTTAATTAACCTTTCTTTGAAGATGGAGGGAAAGATGTTTGGCAAAAAACGTTTTATTCTTTTGGCAGTGATGGCCGTGTCGGTTTTCCTGTTGAGCAGCTGTGGTGGGGCGTATGTGAAGAACGAAACTACGGCCGTTTCTGCAGAAACTGTTGCATTGCAGATGCAGTACGTGGATGGCGCTGAAGTTGGCCCACTTTATGATGTGGAAGTTGCTGTGCCAGCCGATTGGGTTGGTAAATTTGAGACCAGAAATGTTGGCAATCAGGTGTATTTTGACTACATTACTGATTCTGGCGAGACGGCCGAGATTTTCTATGTCGAAGCCTTGTCAACCTCGCAATACTGGCAGCAAAATGGGGCTCATCCCGGCAGCTATACCAATATTGTTAACCGCGGCAACACCTATTTTATTTATTATCTGCCAATCGATGTTTACTACTCGGGTCTCTCGGCTACAGAGTTTGCGACTTTTGCCGAAGCTGTTCCCGGTATCGTGGCATCTTTTAGCGCCAGCGTTGTCAATTAATTATTGGGGTTTTGGTTTTATCTGACCCTGACTGGTTTGGAGGAAAAATGATACCTGACAATTTAACTCAATGGTCATTGGCTTTGATTATTACGCTTGCTATTGTGCTGTCTTTCTTTATTCCTATGCTCTACAGCCTTCGCGAGACTTATTTCGCTAAAGACAAACAGTCGCAAGACGAGCATGAATAACGGTCACGGTTTGTCGTTTAAACGTTTGTTTAGCCGTCAATCTGAGGCCGCTGATGAGGAGCCAATTCTCTTGCCGCGTGAGGCTGCTCCAGCCGCACGTCGGCAAGAGAAACCGGCCTTTCCGTTTACGGCCGTTGTTGGCCAGGAAGAGCTAAAACTTGCACTGCAACTGTGTGTGATTGACCCCACCATTGGTGGCGTTTTGGTGATGGGGCACCGGGGGACGGCAAAAAGTACGGCCGTTCGCTCCTTAGCTGCCCTGTTACCACGATTGGATCGAGTGGCCAACTGCCCCTACAACTGCGACCCGGAAGCACCGTCGCCGTTGTGCCCGCATTGTGGCGGTGGGGGAACGGCCGTAACCCACAAACTCACCGATCTGGTGCCGGTGGTTGACCTGCCCTTGGGGGCGACGGAAGACCGCGTGGCCGGATCGTTGGATGTCGAGCGTGCCCTGGTAGAAGGCGTTCAGGCTTTTGCCCCTGGGCTGCTGGCGCGTGCCAACCGGGGGTTCTTATATATCGATGAGGTGAACTTACTAGAGGATCACCTCGTCGATTTATTGTTGGACGTGGCCGCCAGCGGCGTGAACTTGGTCGAGCGTGAAGGGATTAGCATTAAACATCCGGCCAAATTTGTGCTGGTGGGCAGCGGCAACCCGGAAGAAGGGGATTTACGGCCCCAGTTGCTGGATCGCTTTGGCCTGCACGCCCGCATCACCACCATCGTGGACATCGAGCCACGGGTGGAAATTGTGCGCCGCCGCCGTGCCTACGACGCTGATCCAGAAGCGTTTGCCGCCGAGTGGGAGCCAGAGCAAGAGAAGTTACGCAATCAACTGCTGCAAGCGCAGCAAAACCACGCCAAAGTGGATTTGACGGATGACACCATTGCGGCGGCGGCGGGTTTATGTGTGGCGTTGGAAGTGGATGGTCATCGGGGCGAACTGACTTTATGTCGAGCTGCGGTGGCCTTGGCGGCTTTAAACGGCCGTACCCACACGACCCCGCAAGATGTGGCCCAAATCGCCACGTTGGCCCTGCTGCACCGCCTGCGTAAAGACCCGCTGGAAAATGTCGGCGACGATATTCGCATTCGCCGCGCCGTGGCTGAACTCATTACCGCATGAGATTTGCCAAAAAAGCACCAAAAATCTAACATTTCCTACCAAATTTATGAGAATAAGTTAATATATATCTACGCAAGTGCGAGACTAGAACCTGAGCGACCTTACTGATCAGGATGTAACCGCAGCGGCTGCGTTTTTCCATGTTGGTTATTATCGCTGAATGGCACCCCATTTGCCGCAGCTTGCAGTGCGTGAAGAAACTCTTGCTCCAGAACTATACAGAAAAGAGAACCTGACCTCTTACCCCTCTGTGTTCTCTGTGGCAAAAAACAGGAAGAATCCCAGGCGCCCGCCATTGGGAAGGAGAGTGAGATGAAAGAGTTGCGCTTTGTTTATATCACGATGGATGGTTTACATAACGCCGCTCTGCGTGAGGCCGCGACGCTGCTGCACCAGCAGCATGGCCTCAAGATGCATCTGGGTCTGTACCAAACCTCTGCCATGCGCTCGCCCGATGATTGGGCGCGGCTGGAGCGGGATGTGCAGCAGGCAGACTTCATTTTTGGCTGCATGATTTTTGGCGAAGAGCATGTACGGCCGTTGCAAAACCTGCTCCAAGCTGTAGAAACGCCCACCTGCATGATCACCAGCAATCCCGCCCTCATCTACTGCACGCGGCTGGGCAAGTTTGTCCTCAGCCAGCCCAAGGATGAAGAGCCAGGTTTGATTAGCCGCTGGATGCAGAAACTACGGCCGAAGAAAAACGGCCGTTCCGAAGGGCATCGCCAAACCGCACTCCTCAAAAATCTCACCAAACTCATGAAATACGTGCCCGGCAAGGTGCGCGACCTGCACACCTTCATTGCCATGCACGATTACTGGCTGCACAGCTCCCCGGAAAACCTGATGCGCATGATGGTCCTACTCATCGACCGCTACGTGCCCGATTTTGCCGGACAGCTGCCCGTGCAAGACGCCATCACCTACCCCGATGCCGCCATCTACCACCCGGACGCACCAGAACCATTCCCCGACATCGCCAGCTACCAAAAGTGGCGCAAAGAGCAGGGGATGCCCGTCTCCGGCCACTTTGTCGGCGCGCCCAACGGCAACGGTGCCTGGAAAGGCGCTGTCGGTGTATTGACCATGCGCGCCATCATTTTGACGGGAAACACAGCGCACATCGATACCATCATTCGCAAGATCGAGTCGCAAGGCATCGAAGCCCGTGCCGCTTACAGCTCGCTCATGGACTTCCGCCCCAGCATCGATCAATATTTTGCCGCTGAAGGCGACGGTAAAACCACCGTGCCCAACTCCGACTTGCCGCCAGTCGATTTGCTGGTCAACACAATTGGTTTTCCACTCGTTGGTGGCCCCGCTGGTGCCCGTCCCGAAGAAGCGATCCAGAAGCTGGACGAGCTAAACGTCGGTTATTTCGATATGGTGCCGCTCTCCTTCCAGCGTATCGAGGATTGGCAGAAGGATGAGATTGGCCTGACGCCAATGCAGGTAGCCATGAACATCGCCCTGCCGGAGCTGGACGGCATCGCCGAACCCGTCATCTTTGGTGGACCAACGATGACGCAAGAGAAGTTCATCGCCAACGAGCAAGAGCTGGAGATGGCCGCCAAGCGCATCGCCAAGCGGGTGCGCCTGCGCCACAAAGCCAACGCCGACAAGCGAATCGCCGTCGTCCTGTTCAATTTTCCGCCGAATTTGGGCAATGCGGGAACGGCCGCTTTCCTGGATGTGTTCGAAAGTGTCACCATCCTGCTCAAAGAGATGCAGGCCGCTGGCTACAATGTCGAACTGCCTGAAAGTGCCGAAGCGCTGCGCAAGCAAGTTGTGGAAGGCAACGCCATGCGCTACGGCACCGATGGCAACGTCGCCGCCCAACTGCCGCTTAGCGAATACCGCGACCGCTTCCCCTGGTACACCGAAATCGAAAAATATTGGGGGCATGCGCCGGGTGAGTTGTTGACAGACGGCCGTAATTTCCACATCCTCGGTGCGGAGTTTGGCAACGTCTTTATTGGCATCCAGCCCAGCTTTGGCTACGAGCGCGACCCGATGCGCCTGCTGATGGGCAAAGACGCCTCGCCGCACCACGGTTTTGCCGCCTTCTACACCTGGCTCGACCAAATCTACGACGCCGACGCCGTGGTTCACTTTGGCACCCACGGCGCGCTAGAATTTATGCCCGGCAAACAAACAGGCGTCAGCGCTCAATGTTGGCCACCGCGCCTGCTCGGCAGTCTGCCCAACTTCTACTACTACTGCGTCAACAACCCCAGCGAAGGCTCGATTGCCAAACGGCGCGGCGCCGCCACGCTGGTCAGCTACATGGTGCCGCCACTGCAACAGGCGGGCCTCTACAAAGGGCTGCGCCGCCTCAAAGACAGCTTGGACAACTACCACAGTCGCCCCGACGCCGAACTCCTCACCGACATCCGCACCCAGGCGGACAAACTGGGCATCGTCGTTAACGGGGTCTACGCGCAAGCAAATGGACTAACCAACGGCGCAAATGGCCACGCCAACGGCCACACGAACGGCGCGAATAATCATCTCTCCGATGATGCTTACGTGGCCGCTCTGGGCCACGAACTCATCCAGGTGGAGCACCGCATGATTCCGCTGGGGCTGCACGTGCTGGGCCGTGCCCCGGTGGATGCCGAACTGATCGACATGCTCGCCCTGGTGGTCGCCTTCAACCCCACCAAACATCCCAAGCGGGATGAAAAATTGCCCACGCTGCCGGTGCTCATCGCCCGCGGTATGGGCTGGGATTTTGAGCAGCTTCAGCAGTCGCTCAAGATTGACACCCTGGCCCAGGATCGCTGGGACCAAATCGAAAACATTTTGCATGAGACGATGCGCTTGTTTGTTGAGGCGCCGCGCCAGCCGGAGCTGGACGTGCGCGAAGTCGAGACCTATCTCAAAGAAACGGCGCGCATCCCCAAAGGGCTGCTGGCCAACCTGTGGCCCTGGCTGGACGATTTGCTCAGCCGCATCGTCCATGATGAAGAGGTGGCCGGGATGCTGCGCAGCCTGGACGGCGGCTACGTGCTGCCCTCCCCCGGCAACGACGTGATGCGCAACGACAAAATTGTGCCCACCGGCCGCAACATCCACGCCCTGGATCCGTTCCGCGTGCCGTCGCCGCTGGCGGTGGCCAACGGCAAAAAGCTGGTGGAGCAAATGCTGGAGCGCCTCACGGCCGAATCCGGCCAACTCCCCGAAACGGTAGCGATGGTGCTCTGGGGCACCGACAACCTGAAGAGCGACGGCGAAGGCATCGCCCAATGTTTTGAGCTGCTCGGCGCACGTCCCATCGAGGATGAGCTGGGCAACATCGCCGACGTGGCGCTCATTCCGCTGGAGGAAATGAGCCGTCCGCGCATTGACGTCATTATGACGCTGAGCGGCATCTTCCGCGATATTTTCCACCACCAGGCGGGGCTGCTGGACAAAGCAGTACGCCTGGCTGCCGAAGCGGACGAACCGCTGGAACAAAACTTCGTGCGCAAGCACACGTTGGCTCATGCCGCCGAACTCGGCGTGGACATGTCCGAGGCGGCTTGCCGCGTCTTTTCTAACGCGCCCGGTTCGTATGGGGCCAACGTGAATCATCTGGTGGAAAGCAGCACCTGGGACGATGACGACCAGCTCAGCGATACGTTCCTCTCGCGCAAGTCGTACGCCTTTACACCCAGCGGCGAATGGCGCGGCGCGCGGCAGGTGATGGAGCGCAGTCTGGCCACGGTGGACGCCACTTTCCAGAATATCGACAGTTTTGAACTGGGCATCAGCGATGTCGATCATTATTATGAGTATCTTGGCGGGGTGGCAAAGAGTGTGGAAAAATTGCGTGGGAAACGGCCGTCCGTGATGGTAGCCGACGCAATTGCCATGGATGACCGCCTTTCCTCGCTGGAGCAGATGGTTCGTCTGGAAAGCCGCGCCAAGCTGCTGAATCCCAAGTGGCACGATTCCATGCTCAACCACGGCTACGAAGGCGTGCGCGAAATCGAGATTCGCGTTAGCAACACCTACGGCTGGAGCGCCACCGCTGACGCTGTGGAAGGTTGGGTTTACGACGACATCGCCGACACCTTCCTGCTGGACGAGGAGATGCGGGCACGAATGGCTAAAGCAAACGCCCACGCTACCGCAGGCATCGCTCGCCGTCTGCTGGAAGCGGAAGCCCGCGGCTTCTGGGACGCCAGCGACGAGATGATCGAAGAATTACGCGAGATTTATGGGAATCTGGAAGACCAGCTTGAAGGCATTTACGCTTAGGAATTTGGCCACAGAGGGCATAGAGATTTTTTCTCGCGCTGTGGCCGGTGTCCGCACCGAGCCACTAGGCGGCACGGTCAGGAGACCGGCCGCAGCACACAAAGTTTTCTCTTTTTCCTTTGTGCTCTCTGTGGCTATCGTTTTGTTTTTGGCGGCGTGTGGTGGCGGAGAGGCGGCGGCTGACCCCACGGCCACCCCGCAAACCATCAACAACTTCCGCGTGGTCGTGGCCAGCGACGATATTTCTTACCAATATCCCCGCATTCCCCTCATTTTGCAGGACGGCAGCGACTGGATCACTGGCGCGGACAAAGTGGAAATTTCCGCTTTTGATTTGTCCCAAGACGAGCCTGAACTGGTTTGGCAAGGGGAAGCAATCCGCTATAACGATTACGCGCTGCCGTACTGGGTGGTTTATCCTGATTTGCCTCACGCGGGTGAATGGGGGCTGGTGGTAGACACCACGCTGGGCGGCACGACGGCGCGGCTGCAAATTGTGGTGGAATTGGTAGAAGAAACGAACTCGCCCGCCGTGGGCGAGGTGCCGCCCGCTAGCAAAAATCGCACCGTGGCCACCGAGCCAGATTTGGCCAAACTCAGCTCCGCCGCTGAGCCAGACCCGGACTTGTACCAGCAAACCATTGCCGAGGCGATGGCTTCTGGCAAGCCGAGCGTCATCAGCTTTGCCACGCCGGGCTTTTGCCAAACGCGCTATTGTGCGCCAGTCGTAGATAGCGTTTCAGCGGCGAAGGAGCAATTTGGCGACGCGGCCAACTTTATCCACGTGGAGGTTTATAAAGAGTTCAATCCGCTGGTGCTGGCTGATGAGATGACCGAGTGGGGCTTAGTTACGGAACCGTGGACGTTTGTTTTGGATGGAAACGGCCGTATCGCCGCCCGATTAGGTGGCCCTGTGTCACCCCAAGAATTAGCCGACGTGTTGGCCACAGTAGGCGTCAACTAACTCATTTTCCCGGAAACTTTGAGTTTCCGGGAAAATATAACACTTATGAGCACACTACCCTTTCACGCCCTGGTTGGATTGGATGCTGCGCAGCAAGCCTTGCTGCTGCTGGCCGTCGAGCCGCGCCTGCGGGGGCTGGTGGTGACGGCTTCGGCGGGGACGGGCAAAAGCAGCCTGGCGCGCGGAATGCGGCTGCTGCTCAACGATGAGGCGATGCCCTTTGTGGAGATTCCACCAGGCGTGGATGCCGAAAATTTGTACGGCGGTCTCAATTTAGAGGCGACGCTGCGTCGGGGCGAGATGGTGCTCCAGCCGGGCGTGTTGGCTCGGGCGCACGGTGGCGTGGCTTACGTGGACGGCATCAATTTGCTCACGGATGCCAACAGCAATTTGCTGCTGGCGGTTTTAGATGAGGGCGAGGTGCGCGTGGAGCGTGAGGGCGTCAGTTTGCGTTCCCCCGCTGAGTTTAGCCTGATTGGTTCGTATGATCCGGCGGAAGGGATGCCGCGTAAACATTTGCTGGATCGATTGGGGTTGCTGGTTTCGTTGCCGGGGTCGTTTGATGTGGGGCAGAGAACGGCCGTAATCCAACAAAATCTGCGCATAAATGGCCAAAGTTGGGCAGAAGACCTGCAATTTCTACAGGGGCTGGTTAAAACGGCACGGGAACATTTGCCCAATGTGGAAATTAGTGATCGGCAGCTGCGGCAATTGAGCGTGACGGCGTTGCAGTACGGCGTGGAAGGGCATCGTGTGGATTTGTTTGCGGCCTGGGCTGCCTGCGCCGCTGCCGCATTGGAACTGCGACCCACGGTTGAAGATGAAGATTTGACGTTGGCTGCCCGGCTGGTTATTTTGCCCCGCGCCACGCAAATTCCCGAGCCAATCCCGGACAATCCGCCGCCACCCCCGCCGCCGCCGCCGGAACCAGAAACATCGGAGCCGGAGGAGACGGACGAAGAAGGCGAATCGGCCCCACCGCCGGAAACATTGGCGCTGCCGCCGGAGCAAATTTTGGAGGCGCTGGAAAGTGCACTGCCCGAGGATTTGGAAGAGCTGCCGTTCCGCCATTTGCGGCGCGGGCGCACCGGCTCGCGGGGCAGCACTGAGGGAAAACGCGGACGGCACGTGCGCTCCATTCCGGGCAACCCGAAGCTGGCGCGAATTGATGTGATTGCGACGCTGCGAACGGCCGCTCCGTGGCAGCGCATCCGGCAAAATGGCAATTGGCAGGGGAATGGCAACGGCAGCACCCAGCGGCGCATTCAGCTGGAAATGTCTGATATTCGCGTGAAGCAGTACCGCAGCAAGGCGGGCGCGTTGTTCTGCTTTGCCGTGGACGCCAGCGGCAGCATGGCGCTGCACCGGATGCGGCAGGCGAAGGGGGCGGTGAACGCCCTGCTGCAAAAAGCGTACGTCAATCGGGATCGCGTGGCCCTGATTGCTTTCCGTGGTGGCGAGGCGGAACTGCTAATGCCGCCAACGCAAAGCGTGGAGCTGGCGCGGCGGGCGCTCGATTTGCTGCCCACCGGGGGCGGCACGCCGCTGGCCTCGGCGCTGCTGTTGGCCGATGATGTGGCCCAGCAGGCCAAAAGCCGGGGCATTTTACAAACCGTGTTGATTTTGCTGACCGATGGCCGGGCGAATATCAGCTTGCGGGCAGATGGTCAGGTGCAGGAAGAATTGCAGCAGATTGGGCGATATATTGCCGAATCGCCGTTGCAGGTGATGGTGGTCGATACCCAGCGCAGCTACCTGAGCCGAGGCGAGGCGCGTCAGCTGGCGGAGTGGTTGGGCGGCGAGTATGCCTATCTACCCAATGCCAGCGGTGAGCAAATTGCGGATTTGGCGACGGAAAAAGTGGTAGGGGAACGGCCGTAGTGTTTTGGGCGCACGAATAACTTGTCAGGCAAAGCAGTTAGGGCACGCAAAGACGCGAAGGTGCAAAGGTAAAAATTGAGCTGCTTTGCGACTTTGCGTGAAATTCAATGATAACTTGCTCGTAGACGCTAAGGTTTTATTTCGTTATATTGGTTCTTGGAAAGTTTGCGGGAGCAACAGTAACGTCCAAAGTGCCATTTCAATTTAGAAAGAAGGTCAAAATGAGTAATCAAGATAACAAGCGTTCCGGTTTGGGAACGAAACTTTTTGGTGGTTTGGCGCTGGCCGCAGCTGCCGGTGGCTATCTGTATTTCAAGTTGAACAATCGGGCCACGGAGCCGCTGCCCAAATCGTTGGAAGCGGACTTGATGCACTTTGAATCCGACGTGGCGGGTGAGCTGTTTTACTACGTGGACAAGCGGCGCAGCGGACGGCCGTTGCTGCTACTCCATTCGATCAACGCGGCGCCATCGAGCATGGAAATACGGCCGTTGTTCGACCATTATCGGCAGGAGCGCCCGGTGTATTCGCTGGAACTGCCGGGCTTCGGCTTTTCGGAGCGCAGCGGCAACCGGCCTTATTTGCCGGAGCTGTACACCCAGGCGATTATCGAAATGGTTTCAACGCAGATTGGAACGGCCGTAGATGCAATTGCCCTGTCGCTGACCAGTGAGTTTGTGGCTCGTGCCGCCATGCAGCGCCCGGATTTGTTCAACTCGCTCACGCTCATCAGCCCTACCGGTTTCCAGATGGGGCAGGCAGAGAAAAGCTATCCGGGCGACAAATTGTACCGCTTCTTCTCGCTGCCCATCCTGAGCGAAGCGCTGTACGCCTTGCTCACCACGCGGCCCATCATTCGCTACTATTCGGACCAGAGCTTTGTCGGCGAGGCGGCCGATGCGTTTGTGGATTATGCCTATGCCACCTCACACCAGCCTGGGGCGCGCTTTGCGCCGGTCTACTTCCTCTCGACGCAGCTGTTCACCTTTGACATTTTGCCTACGGTTTACGCCAAACTCAACACGCCTACGTTGGTTCTGTACGATGACGATCCCAACGTGACCTTTGAGAATTTGCCGGGATTTGTGGCCAGCCAAACCAACTGGCATGCTGAGCGGCTGGCCCCGTCTCGCGGCTTGCCGCATTGGGAGATGTTGGGGCAGGTAACGGCCGTTTTGGACAACTTCTGGCAGCCAATCTAAACACATGACCTAGATTGGACCAATTTACTGGCCTAAACCGGGGCACCGGCTCAACCAAAATTGGTCCAATCATAAATACAATTCCATACCACTTCATGCTTTTCCCAAAGTAGGAAGATGTCATTCCCGCGCAGGCTGCTCTGTTGAAAACATCCAAAACAAAGCAAAAGATGCTTACGGGATTAACTGATCTAAAGCAAAATTAATGATGCAGATTGTAAACCAACATCTTAATCGCTGGCTCACGCCGTTGCAGATAGTATTTGCGTGCCCGAATGGCGTCACCAAACTTGCGTTTGATGACCGAGATGACGGTTTCGACCTTCCAGCGCTGCCCAAAGAGTCCATCCAGTCGGGCTACGGCAACCAAGTCAGCGCGTGCTTGGCGCAAGGGCGAGGCAATCGACCGCTTCGGACCCGTGCGACGGGGCGGTATGAGGTCATCAGGTCGTACCGACTTCACATCAAAGCCACCATCAGCCAACAAAACCCATTGACCAGAACGCATAAACGGCCGTACCGCACGCCGCATCGTTTCCAATTTACTACCATCATGCCCCGGCCCATACGATTGACTCCGTCCCAAAATGAACAGGGTGTTCAGACCAACCCCATAGAATCCTTTCCAATATTGGGTGATCTTCCAGCCGCGTCGGTTGATATAGTAATCACTGGCTTGAGTCAGCTGAAACCCAGTCGCGTCAATCGCGACTGCTTCCTCCTCAATGCCCAACTCTGTCAACAAGCTGACATTCATGCGATCGATCTGGGCCAGCGTCAACAATCGAGCCGCTGCCCGCGCCAGTGCCGAGTACGTGGGCACATCCTTGAGTCCCAGTTCCTTGACCACCGCATCACTAGCCAGCAGCCACTCTTCCATATCCCGATAACTCAATCTCAGCCGATGCATCAACAAAATGCAGGTAACCAACTGCGGCTGCGTATACTTGCGCGGGCTTTTGGGATGGGAATAAGGAGCAAATTCTTTTTGTGCCAGGTTGTGGGCCATGCGAGCAAAGGTCACAAACTGGCTTTCACGCCGATTTTTCTTAGCCATATCATCATTATCGCCGTTCTTACCATCTTTTCAACAGTGCAGCGCAGGCGGGAATCCATTGTTTCACACAAGATGGACCCCCGCCTACGCGGGGGTGACACACAGCAAAGACGGACTTTGTTAAAAGCCTGCATACCACTTGTCCGATTACAAGAAACGGCCGTCTCTCTGCTAAAATAATCAGATGCAGACCCCGTTACCCCCGCCTCGCTTCATCGAAAGACCCCGCATTGGCCAAACGCTGCGCCAGATCATTGCCGACAGCCACATTTTTCTTACCGCGCCAGCCGGGTATGGCAAAACGGTAGCGCTGCGCCGTTTTGTGCGCGACACGCCTCACGCCCAGCTCATCACCCTGACGACGGCCGATTTGGATTTAGCGGCGCTGCGGGCGCGAGTACGGCCGTATTCACAAACTCCCAACATTATTGTGCTAGACGATGTGCATATGCTGGCTGGGGAAAGCGAGATTTGCACCTGGCTACAGCAGCAGCTCACCCAACCGCAGCCCCGCTGGTTGCTGGCAGGGCGCAGTCTGCCGTTTGCTGCCGATTGGCTGCTGGTGAGCGGGCAGGCGGTGCATCTCACCAAAGCGCTGTTGGCTTTTACTTTGGCTGAAACGCAGGCGTTGCTGGCCGAACCAGAAGCGCAAGCGGTCGATTGGCAGGCACGATTAGGCGGTTGGTCGCTGGCACTTTCTCTGCTGTCGCGATTGCCTGTCACGGCAGAGCGACTGCCCAAAACTGAAGCCCATCTATTCACCTACCTGACCCAGGCGGTATTTGCCCAACTATCGCCCCAGCTCAACCAATTCATGTGGCGAACGGCCGTTCCCCTGCAATTTAACGCGGAACTGGCGCAGGTTCTTTGGGCAGATGCGGGTGAGGCAGCGGAATTGTTTACGGCCGTTTTGCAAAACGATCTCTACCTGCAACCGGCCGCGCAGCCTGGCTGGTATCGTTACCACGATCTCATTCGGGATTATTTGCAGCAGCAGTTGGGGCCAGCGCGGCAGGCGGTGGCGGAAACGGCCGTCGCCTGGTTTTGGCAGCAAGGGGAGCAGCATACGGCCGTTGAGCAAGCGCTTGATGCCAATTTATCTGAGCCAGCCGCCAACTTAATTGCGCGGGTGCCGCTGACGAGCTTTCATGGCAGCAGCAGCTACGCCACCTACCGCCGCTGGGTGCGGGCGCTCGATGAAGCCGCGTTGGCTACCCGCCCTATGCTGTTGGTGCGCCTGGCTAACGTCATCCAAATCATGCCCGGCTATGAAGATGAGGCCCAGCTCTACGCTGAGCAGGCGATCCAGCTGGCTGAACGCAGCGGCGAGACGCAAATCATGCTGCTGGCCCAGGCGAACCTGGCGCATTGGTATTACCAACGTGGCGAACTGACCACCGGACGCGAAATTGTACTGGACGCGCTGGCTCATCCTGGCTGCATCGACTACGCCCGCCTCTACAGCTTGCGTATCGCCAGCCTCATTTTGAGCGATTTGGGACAGTACCACGACGCGTTTCCGCTTTTTCAGGAAGCAATCGACCTGGCGCTGGCGCAGCAAGCCCAAAACGAGCCGTTCATGAATCGGGCCAATCTGGCCTGGAAATATTACCTGCCGCTGGGCAAGATTGCCGAGGCGGAGGAATTATTAACGGCCGTACTCAACCATTTTGCGGAGACGATTGGCTGGCTGGGGCAATATTTAACCTACTGGTGCGAATTGCAGCTGGTGCGCGGCGACTGGGCCGGTTTGGCGCAAGCTGTGACGCGCCTGGAAACCGCTCTGGCGCAGGTAGAAACGCAAACGCGCCACAATGAGCTGTGGTTGGCGCATTATCAAACGGTGCTGGCGATTGTGCAGGAGGATGAAACGGCCGTAGAACTGGCGTTGGCGCGATACGACAGCCTGGCGGAGAGCAGCCAACTGCATCAGGTGTGCGTGGCCTGGTTGGCTTGTTGGCACCTGCGCGGCAAGGGTGCCTGGGCAGAGGCGGTGGCGCGGGGTGAGCGGGCGCTGGCGCAGCCCAGCCAGTTTGCCCATTATCGAGCGCGGCTGGCGCTGGAGGTGGATATTGCCCAGGGGATGCGCCTGCTAGCGGGGGAAGTGGATGGCTTTTTGCTGCATTCTGAAACGCAGCAGTTGCTAAGTTGGCGCGCCGAAGGGGAACTGCTACGCCTGCGGGCGTTGCTGGCGCTGGTTTGTTGGCAGCAGGGGAACGCGCGGTGGCAGCGGCATTGGACGGCCGTTCAGTGCCGCGCTGAGGCACAATTTCTGGCCCGGCGCGATCCGCAATTGGCCGCCTGGTTTTGGCGTTTGGCGCTGTTTGCAGGGGAGCAATTAGAGGTAGCGGCGGATGTTTTTCGGCAGAACGGCCGTACCGATTTGCTGTTTCCCTTGTTAACCCACGAAGAGGCTGTGGTGCGGCAGCGAACGGCCGTCTTGCTGAGCCAGATTAGGGATGAATGGGCCATGCCGGAATTGGTGGCGACGTTGGCCGGAGAGAGGGATACGGCCGTACGCCAAACCATCAAGCAAGCATTAGACACGCTTGAGCAAGCCCCGCCGCCTTTGCTGACGGTGCAGCTCATGGGCACGTTCCAACTCAAGCGCGGCTATGTTTGGATTGAGGAAGATGCGTGGCATCGTCCGATTGTGCAGCGGCTGTTCCAATATTTTGCCGTGAATGCGGGGCAAAGCGTAAGCAAAGACCAAATTTTGGAGGCGCTCTGGCCTGACAGCGATCCAGACAAAGCGTGGGGCACCTTTCGCACGGTGTACAGTCGTTTGCGCAAGGTGCTGGAACCCGCCATGCAGCCCAAATCAGCCAACCGGTACATTGTCCAGCGTGGCGAAACTTTCCAGCTACGAGCTGAGTTGGTGCGGTTGGATGTGACGGAATTTGTGGCGGTGGTAACGGCCGTTCTCCACACCAGGCAGCCAGACAAAACGGCCGATTTACCCCAAAATTTACTCACTACGCTAGAAAACTACGCCCCACTGCTACCTAATTTGCCCTACGCCGACTGGCTGCTGGAGCCGCGCCAAAAGCTGGCGGAGCTGTACATCAAAGGCTGCCTCTACGTGGCGCGAGCGTATCTGGCGCGGGCCGAGCTAACCCAGGCCATAACCTGGGGGCGGCGCACGGTAGATGCGGCTCCCTGGTTGGAAGAGGCGTACCAACTGCTGCTGCGTGCCTATGCCCGCCAAGGCCAGCGCACCCTGGCGCTGCGCATCTATGACGAAGCCGTCGCCAATCTGCAAGAAGAACTGAATCTTCCCCCCTCAAGCGAAACCGAACGCCTGGCGGCGCGGCTGCGACGCGGCGAACCGATTTAGTAATCAGTGAGCCAGTATTCAGTAATCAGTTACTGACCGACTGATTACTGACCTACAGAATACTGATGACTGGCTTGTTCACACTTTGTCAACACCCATCTGTTACCCTGCCAGCATTCAATAACGGAGGTGCGGTATGCGGCAGCGGCGGGCGCTGGTGGTGCGAATTTGGCTGGATGAAGACGGCCGTTTACAAGGGCAATTAAGCGATCCGATGGTGGATTGGAAACGGCCGTTTGCCCAGCCAGATGAGTTGTGGACCTTGCTCCATGCCTGTTTTTCTGCGCCGGAATCCCCACCCGACACCGAGACAAATTCATAGCAACGGAGGTTTTCCATGAAGAAAAAATTGTTAATTCTGGCCTTAATCGGGTGGCTGTTGGTAGCGTGTAACAGCGTAGGTGAAAGCACAGCGGACGATTTGCCCACGGTGGTGCCGACTATCGTCATCAATGAGGGCAGCGCTGAAAGCAATGTGCCTGTGGTAGAAGAAGCGCCTGTCGATGAAGAAGTAGTGAGTGAGAATGAGGTGGAAACGGCCGTTACCACCGAAACCGAATCCAACCAAGCGACCGATAGCGATGTGGTGGACCTGGACGAAATCATCCTCTACGAAGAGCCGCAGGGTATGGATTACCGCACGACGCTGCAATTTACGATGTCAGTGGATGGTGCGGTTGTCGGGGCGGCCACGGCGCAAGGAAGCCGCACCGTTAGCCCCAACGCCTCCAACATGGTGTTCACCCTGAGTGGCGACGCGGCAAGTGGTCTGGGTGAAACAATGACCATGACCCAAATCGAGGACGCCTTTTACGCCATTCTGCCCTCGCAAAATTGCATAACACTGGCTGGGCAAAGCGGCTTCGAGAACCCGTTTGACCTCTTTTTGGACACAGGCGGCTTTTTAACTGACGATGCTCAGCGAGCGCTGCCCGATGAAACAATTAACGGTGTAGATAGCGCCCATTACATCCTGAACGCACAAAATTTTGCGTCGTGGGATGTGGCTGAAATTTATGAAGCAGATTTATACGTGGCCAAGGGGGGTGGCTACGTGACGCGCCTGGTTATCTTTGGTCGCGGGGTCAACAATCTGTTGAACAGTGACGCCAGCCAGGAAGGCGATATTTTCTACGAGCTGAACTTCATCCCGGAAGCGGTGCCTGCCATTGCGGTGCCGCAGGGCTGTGCAGATGCCGCCGAGCTAACGTCTGAGTACCCAGTTTTGGCTGATGCAACGGCCGTTCAATCTGCCCCCGGTTTATTTAGCTACGAAACGCAAACATCGTTTGATGAGGTAATTGCGTTTTACAAGGAAGCGTTGACGGCCAGCGGCGAGTGGGCTGTCGCTCAGGAAATTGTGCAGGAACCAAACGCAACTATCACGTTTACCGGTGCCGACGGCACGCTGATGGTCAATTTAGGACCAGGGCAAAATGGGGGTGTGTTGGTCGGTATTCTCTCGATGCCGTAGCCTTTGGGAGGAGATTGGACCATTTTTCTCCGATGAAACTTTGTTTCAATAAAAGAAAATGGTCCAATCTTTTTGCTGTATCAAAAAAGCCCACCGCGGATAATTTCCCCGGTGGGCTTTTTGTTGTTATGTGGTGATGTGGTTACGGCCGTTCAATAAACAGTCCGTCTATCACTTCCCCGCCAAACCCATCAAGCGAGCCATTCCAGAACATCGAGAAGGTGCAAGACGTGTTGCTGCCTGTGGTTGGTGACTCGCAAAGGAGTATGTCTGCGGCATCGCCCGTGACGCCGGTTACGCTGAAATTACCCAGGGTTGTCAGGTAGATGTCGCCTGTAGCGCTGTCCAGCCAGATGCCTAGCACATCCTCGGAACTAGAATTGTTCAGGCCCACATCGGAGCCATCGAAGTACATTTCGAAGCTGCCGCTGGTGTTGCTGCCCAAGCTGGTGGCGCTAAAGCGCAAGATGTCCTCATCCTGCCCGCTGACGCCGGGAACAGTGAAGCCGCTTGTGGTGCTAATCAGCAAATCGCCGGACGCCGTGATGGCGATACCGTCAATGTCTTCGCCATTGGTTGACAAGCCGACGTCGGAGCCATCAAAGTACATCTCGAAGCTGCCGCTGGTGTTGCTGCCCAATGAGGTGGGCACAAAGCGCACCAGGTCGGAATCGTCCACGGTGCCTACGCCAGTGATGCTAACACTGCCCGTAAAGCTGAGCAGCAAGGAGCCATCGCTCAGGAAGTGGAAGGCATCGACATCGTGCGACGACGAGGTTAGGCCCACATCGGAACCATCAAAGGCCAGGGACCATACGGCCGTATTCACATCAAACGCCAAAATGTCCTCATCTGCAAAAGAGACGCCGCCTGCGCTGCCGTTGGTGGACGAACTGACGTATATCACATCGCCAGCCGTTGGCGGGGTTGTGGGCGTTGCTGTCGGTTGTGGTGTGTTGGTGGCGGTTGGCTGCGGCGTATTGGTAGCCGTTGGTAGGGGCGTATTCGTTGCGGTTGGTAACGGAGTATTGGTGGCTGTCGGCAACGGGGTATTTGTCGCGGTTGGCAGCGGTGTGTTGGTAGCCGTTGGTAATGGCGTATTCGTTGCCGTGGGTAACGGTGTGTTTGTGGCCGTTGGCAATGGCGTGTTCGTTGCTGTCGGCAAAGGTGTGTTGGTCGCGGTTGGCGGAATTGGCGTGGGCGATGCTGTCGCAGTCGCTGTTGGTGTGGGGCTGGTGCCGCCCAGGTTCAGGCCAATCACCACCGGATCGTGGTCCGATGAACGATACGGATCAGCGCTGTAGTAGAGTGAAATCTGGTTGGCGGTTTTGAACTCTACATTGTAATCCAGCGCGCGTGGTTCATCGGCGTTGATGTGCCAGTCGGTGACACCGCTGACCTGTGCCGTCAGGCTGGGGCTGGCCAGCGCGTAATCCAGCGTGCCCACTTGCCCCTCAAACACGTAGGAGTAGGCGTTGGGCTGGCTGTTGGCCAGATCGGTGTAGCCCGCGCCGGTAATCGCGGCAATCGGGTCTTCCATCGCATAGGAGTTCAGATCACCCACGATGAGGAAGTCGCTGTCGTTGCTGTTGGTGGGGTCGGTGGCCAGCCAATTGACCAGGGCCGTGGCGGCGTTGGTGCGGGTGATGTTGCAGTTACCCTGGCCGTCGCCCGTGTCCGGGTCGCTGACGTCGGTGCAGGCGGAGCCTTTGGATTTGAAATGGTTCACCACGATGGTGAATTTTTCGCCAGTGCCGTTTTGGCTAAAGGTTTGGGCCAGAGCCGGGCGATTTTTGGTATCCAGGAAGAGCGGATCATCGGACGAATCCAGAATTTGTGACGCGCCGCTGGGGGTAACCGAGGCTGGCTTGTAAATCAAACCCACGGCAATTTCATCGGTGCCAATTTGGCTGACGCCGGGGTTGATGAAGGCGTAGGTGCCGGGTGCGGTGGCGGCGTTGAGGCCGTTGACCAAATCCTGGATGGCGCTCAGGCTGCCGTAGCCGTCGTTTTCAATCTCAATGAGACCGACCACATCGGCATTGATGGCTACCAGGGCAGCGATGATTTTGTCGCGCTGGCGATTGAACTCGGCCAGGGTAGTGGCTCCACGCGAGGTGGGGAAGCCGCCGCCGCTGCCGTTACCGTTGAAGTAGTTGAGCACGTTGAAGCTGGCCACACGCAGATTGCCACCAACGGCCGTTGGCGCAGCCGTCCTCGGATTACTGGCCACAAAATTGATGGTGCCCACGGGTTGTAGGCGGTAGGTGTCGAATCGTTGGTCGAGAACGGCCGTTAAGCCCGTGACGGTAGAGCCGGTGCGCAGGGTGTTGGCAGCGCTCAATTCCGGGGCGGGGTAGATGACCGGGTCCTGGTTTTGCGCCCCGTTGGCGTCATCCAGCGTGATGCGGTGTAGATCGTTTTGGGCTTGCAGCGCATTGGCCGCAGCCCCGGGTGTGGTGACCTGCGTGGGGTTGAACAGACGGCCGAACGATAAATCTACATTGCCGTAGCGGGCCAGATTGTACACTTCGGCTACATCCAGCGTTTGCGGGAAAGTGACCAGCATGCCCTCGTACGCCTCCCAATCGGTGAGATCGGTGACGGGCAGGGTGATAGTGGCGGGCGTGACGCTGACCCCGCTGCCGCAGAGGGTCACGGTGGTGAGCGCGGTCATCTCGGTGAGGAACGCGCCACTGTCGACGGCCGACTCAAACTCGGTGACGGTGCCTTGCAGCCGCACCACATCGCCCAGGGCCACGTCCACGCCAAAATTGTTGTCGTAGACGAAGATGCCTTCGGACGTAGCGGCGCTGCCGTCGGCGTCTACATCTTCCTCTTGCAGGTAAAAGCCACCGAGCTCATTGACGGTGTCTTGATAATCACCCACGACGACGCCTTCAATAATGACATCGGCGACGCCGTTAAGCGGGCTGCTGCTGCCGCTGCCCTGGATGGCGCTGATGAGCGTGGCGTTGTCGCCGCAAGCGCCAAAGCCGCCAGAGACGGTGCTAAAGCTGAAGCTGTAGTCACTGGTCATGTTGTCCAGCGTGCCGTCCTGGTCGGTGACCTGGTTGGCAAAAACGGTGACGGTGCAGGTTTCGCCAGAGACGAAGTCGGAATTTGGATTGATGGTGTAGCTTTGGGGGCCGCCGGTGGTAACGGCCGTTACCGTGCCACTCGTTGTGCAGCTTAAGCTTACCCAACTGCCGGCTAGCGTCACGGCTTCGTTAAAGTTGACGGTGATGTTGGTGTTCAGGGCCACGTTGGGCGTGCCGTTGACGGGCGATGTGCTGACCACCGAAGGCGGGCCATCGCCGCAGTTGGCGGTGTGGCTGCCCAGCCCGGTGAAGGTATCCACGGGCAGACCGGTCCATTCCACGGCTGGATTGAAAGCATCAGTTTCGTTGTTGTCGCCGCCGCAAACGGTGGTCAGGCGCTGGATGGTGTTGTCCTGGGTGGAGGTGTCGCCGGTGCCCCATTGGCTGCCGGGGTCCACGCCCAGCTGGCCAATCACGTCCACAATGCCGCTGCTGTTGCGCAGGATGATGGTGTCATCGCCGTTGAAGAAGGAAGCGGTGGAGATGAGATCGGCCACGTTCAGAATGGCGGCCACGGCGTCGTTGTCGGCCACCACGTACACCTCGCCATCGGCCAGGGAGCCGGTGAGGTTGATGGTGGTGAGGGCGGACGTGCTGCCGTTGAAATAAAATTCGAGTTGGTAATTGTTGGCGCTGAGGTCAACGGCCGTTCCCGTGCCGTTGTAGATTTCAAGGGCTTTGTTATTGGCGGAACCTTCGATGTATTCGGAGATAAAAAGTGAAGTTGCGACGGCCCGGGCGGGCGTGGGATTGATCAAAAAGGGCAAAGAAAAAAGTGCTGTCAGGGCAAGAAGTCGGAGCCAAAAGCGTTTTCGAAGCATAACTATTTTCTCCAGAGAGTGGGAGTTGGTTGATAAGCTGCGGTTTTATATAGGAGGCGAGGAGATAGCGCAAGAAATTTTAAGGTAAGATTGGACCAATTTTGGTTGTCGGTAGCCTACGAATTTGGCCAATAAATTGGTCCAATCTGCGGTTTACTTAGCCAGCAAAGTGCGGGGTAGGCAAACCTTTTACACCCGGTTTGTAGGCAAATAGGCTGCCGGAGAGCGGGTGCTTTTCCAGCTCGGCGGCGGACATATTTTGCGAGGCGGTGGTGATGTAGAGCGTGTCTAAGTCCGGCCCGCCAAAGGTGCAGCTGGTGACGTTAGGCACGGGTAGGGACACTTCCTCTAAAATTTCACCTGTGGGGGCAAAGCGGGTGAGGCGCGCGCCGCCGTAATGGGCCAGCCAGAGGCAGTTTTCGCTGTCCACGGTCATACCATCGGGGGCACCGTTGATAGCGAATGTGAGTTGTTGAAACGGCCGTTTCCCACCCAGCATCCCATCATCCTGTAAATCAAACGCATACACCAGGCCCTTGATTGAGTCGTTGTGGTACATCGTTTTGCCGTCTACACTGAAGGCTGGCCCATTGGTGATGATGTAATCCTGGTCCATGACGTGCAGCGACAAATCAGGATCGAGCCGGTATAGGGTGCCTGTCGCTTCTTTTTCTTGTTTGTCCATGGTGCCCGCCCAGAAACGGCCGTTGCTATCCACCTTGCCGTCGTTAAAGCGGTTGTTGGGTAGATCGGTTTCCACCGTCACAATGGGATCAATGGTGCCCGCTTTTAGATCGATGGCGACAAAACCGTGTGGCACGGTGCCCACAAAACCACCTGACTCGCGCAGCGCCAGGCTGGTGATCGATTCAGCAAATGTCCAGGAGCGTTTTTGCCCACTCGCTGGTTCCAATCTGTGGACCTGCCGGTTCAAAATATCGACCCAGTACAGCGCCTTTTCTGCCGCTACCCACAGCGGACCTTCGCCCAGCAGGGCTTGAATTTGCCAGATGCACGTTACCTCACTCATCAAAAAACTCCTCAAAAATTGTGATTATCCAGATAGTTTAGGTGCAACGCACTTCGCGAAATGCGTCGCACCTGCATCGCCAAATTTAGACTTCCCCTTGATATTCAAACCAGTCAAAATCGGCTGCGTTTTGGCTGGGCGTGCCGTTGCTGCTGGCGTACATGCCCAGGTAAGCACCGGTAAAACCAGAGGCAACGGGCGTGCTAAGAATACGGCCGTCCACATCCTCCTGCACCGTTTGCCATTCACCCGGTTGGGTGGCCACGTAAAAATTGTATGCCTGTCCCTTGGCCGAGACCTTGAAGTAAAAACGATCACCACTCACCGGCCGCTCAGCCAGGGTTATTTCTTCGCCCGCGGCTCGCTGGATGAGGCGAACGGCCGTTTCACCCCCTTCCGTCTGGCAAATGACAAAACGAAAATGGAAATTGTCATTTTGCAGCAGCGCCATGCCGGCACAGTCGCTGGCCTGTTGCGGGGCAAAGTTCATCACGGTTTGGGCCGTAAAGTTGATGTGCTGCTGCCGCCGTCCCACAAAGCTGGGGTTGGCCTGCTCCGCCAATGTTTCTGGCCGCAAGAAGAGGCGCAGATGGGACGGCCGTTCCGCCAGACTGTAAATTTGTTCGCGCGGGGTGCGGATGAGGTTCCAGCAATCGGCCAGTTGAGGGGCATCAAACTGGTCGCAGGTGGGTGGCTGGGGCCAGCGCTGTTCGGGCAAATTGGGCGCGGGGTGTTGGAATTTCACACGGCCGTTGCCCGGACTCACCACTGGCCAGCCCTCTTCCCAGCGCACCGGCACCAAAAACGTTTCACGCCCCAAGTTATAAAAGTAGCCATCATATGGCCGCATCGCCAGCAACACCATCCACCACTCGCCGTGCTGCGTTTCAATCAGATCCGCATGACCTGTGCCCACGATGGGATGATCCAGCCCCAAGTGCCGGTGAGTCAGGATGGGATTGCGCGGGTTGCCAACGTACGGCCCCATGATCGTCTTGCTGCGAGCAATGGTGACGGCATGGTCGTGGGCCGTGCCGCCTTCGGCAATCATCAGGTAGTAGGTACCATCTTTTTTGTAGAGATGGGGTGCTTCTGCATGAACGCCGCCCCGCAACGCGCCATCCCACAAGCCGATCCGCTCGCCGATAAGCTGCATGGTGTGCAAGTCCACTTCTTGCAGCCAGATTTCTCGATGGCCCCAAAATTGTTCGCCATTGGGTGGAACGCGGTTGCCGGTGTAGTAGCAACGGCCGTCTTCATCAAAAAACAGCGAAGGATCAATGCCCGGCGCATCCTCCAGCCAATGCGGCTCCGACCACTCTCCCGCCGGGTCGGTCGCCGTGACAATAAAGTTCCGTTCTGCACCAAAATCGAGCACGAGCGTATTGATGACGTAAAATGTGCCGTCGTGGTAGCGGATAGTGGGCGCATACAATCCGCGCGATGCCTTGAGGCCGTCCAGCGGCAGTTGGCTGGGTCGGTCCAACACGTGCCCAATTTGCCGCCAGTTAACCAAATCGCGGCTGTGAAAAATGGGCAGGCCCGGAAAATATTCAAACGTAGACGTGACCAGATAATAATCTTCGCCCACACGGCAGATGGAAGGGTCTGGATAAAACCCAGGGATGATGGGATTTTGATAGACGCGAGCCATAGCGCACTCCTACAACATGGATCAGTTGGCTTCCCAAAACGAGAAGATTGTATCCTGTGGCCGGAGGTGCGTCACCTTTTAGTTTTTGCTGGCAAATGTGGCTGGCGGGGCAATTGGCACAAAGAATTACCTTGATTTATGCTCGTAGACGTTACAATGCAACGTCTCTACAAACCACAAAAGGAGCAGTGACATGGAAAAAATTCGATGGGGTATCCTGGCAACTGGCTGGATTGCCGATCAATTGGCAGAAGCAATTACCAGCCAGCGCGATGCAGAATGTTTGGCGGTGGGCTCACGTTCGCAGGCTTCGGCCGATGCGTTTGGCGAGAAGTGGCACATCCCGCGCCGCTACCCAACCTATGAAGCGCTAGCAGCGGACCCTGACGTAGACGTGATTTACATCGCCACGCCGCACAATCTGCACTACGAAAATATGAAGCTGTGCCTGAACGCGGGCAAGCACGTGTTGTGCGAAAAACCGCTCACGGTGAATGCTGCTCAGGCAAAAGAGTGCCTGGAGCTGGCCAAAGAAAAAGGGCTCTTTTTGATGGAGGCGATGTGGATGAAGTTCATCCCGGCCGTTCAACAAATGCAAAAGTGGGTGGCGGACGGCCGTATCGGTACCGTCCGTCTGGTTCAGGCCAACTTTGCTTTCAACATTCCGTTCGATCCACACGGCCGTTTGTACGATCCAGAATTGGCGGGTGGGGCGTTGCTGGACATGGGCATCTACACCTCTACACTGGCGCATCTGGTGCTGGGCAAACCGGATAGCATCCTCTCGGCGGCGAATTTGGGCGAGACTGGCGTGGATGAGCTGAACACGGCCATCTGGCAGTACGCCGATGGCACTCAGGCTGTTTTGACCAGCACGCAGCGGTTGGAACGGCCGTGTGACGCCTTCATCACGGGCACAGATGGATACATCAAGCTGCATAGCAACTTCTGGCACAGCCGCAAGCTCACCCTCAAGCAGCGCGGGCAGGCCAAAGAGGTCGTGCAAATTCCTTATGATGGCAATGGTTACGGCTACCAGGTGCGCGAAGTGCATGATTGTCTGCGGGCTGGCAAGCTGGAATCGGCCGTAGTGCCGCATGCTGATACCCTGGAAATTATGACCTTGCTGGATGAGATGCGCGGGCAGTGGGGTTTGGTTTATCCAGAAGAATAGTTGCCGACGAAGTGGTGGGCACTGTGCCCAAAAGCCATCACTGCATAATTCGGCATTTTTGTTACCGGAACTGTTGACAGACGGCTGAAAAGCGGGTATTTTATTGCAAACGCTTGCAGAAAATCGGGAAGGATTATCGTGAAGCGGAACAAGTCCTCAAGTGAAGTCACAATCAAAGATGTTGCCAAAGAGGCGGGTGTTTCCTATTCCACCGTCTCCCGCGTGGTCAACAACAAGACCTACGTGAACCCGGACACGCGGGACCGTGTTTTGCAAGCTATGCTGCGCCTGGGCTACCAGGTGAATCTTCATGCGCGCAGTCTGGCCGGGGGCCAATCCAACGTCATCGGCTTGCTGGTGGTGGACTTAACCACGCAATATTTAGGCGAAATCATCAACGGCATTGATGACGTGCTGGCTGCCAACCAGTATGAACTGATGCTCTACACGACTCACCGGCGCAAGGCCAAGGAGTCGGTCTACGTGCACATGATGGCCCGTGGTCTGGCCGATGGCCTGCTGATCAGCTTGCCGCGCGAGCCGGAAGCGTACCTCAAGTCGCTGCGCCAAAAAGGATTTCCCTACGTCATCATTGATCACCGCAGTGAGGAGCCGTCGGATTTGTTTGTCTCGGCCAATAACTTCCAGGGCGGCTACGACGCCACCAGGTACCTGATTGAACTGGGGCACCGGCGCATTGGCATAGTCACCGGTTGGATGGACATGGTTAGCGCGCGCGATCGTTTGCAGGGGTACCAGGCAGCTTTAGCCGACGCGGGCATTCCTTTTAGTGACGAATTGCTGTTTCATGGAGACTTTTCGCAGCCTGGTGGTTTCAGCGGCGGCACCCATTTGCTGGAACTGACGGAACCGCCAACGGCCGTTTTTGCTTCTAACGATATTGCGGCTATGGGGGTCATCGAAGCGGCACGCGCCAAGGGGTTGCAGGTGCCGCGTGATCTGTCCGTCGTGGGTTTTGACGATATTCCGATGGCGGCGCTGCTCAGCCCCAAACTCACCACCGTGCGCCAGCCCCTGCAAGAGATGGGGCGGTCGGCCACGCAAATGTTGGTCAACCTGCTGCGCCATCCCGATGAGACCCCAGAAAGTATTATTTTCCCGACTGAGCTGGTTATTCGCGAAACGGCCGTACCACCGCCACACACTTAGCGAATAATTTCTGATGTAATTAATGAGACTGGCGTTTGGAGCAATCAAGCAAGAGGAGGTGACAATTTAAGAAGAGAAGCAAACAAAATTTTTTCGAAAGTTATGCAAACGTTTTCAGAAATCGATCCTAGGAGAGGAAATATGAAGCACAAGGTTAGAATCGCTTTGATGATATTGTTACTGGCCATTGGCATGGTCCTGGTTTCTTGTGGCGGCGGGGATACGACAGACGATACTGCCGAGAATACCAGCAGTGAAGACACAACAACCCAGGAAGACACCACCTCGGCCGAAACCGATACGTCGGAAGCAGCGTCTGATGAATGCGCGGAAATCACAGAGGTTGATTGGTGGCATATTTCTACGATTGAAGCTGAGCAGGCTTACTGGCAATCCAAAGCCGACGCCTTTATGGCCGACAATCCCTGTGTGCAGATCAACATTACCGTGTTGGAAAATGAAGCGTTTAAAGCTCGGTTGACCACCGTCATGCAGTCTGGTGAGCCGCCGGACATCTTCCAGAGCTGGGGTGGTGGCGTGCTGTGGGCTTATGCAGATGCGGGCTTGCTGCGCGACATTTCTGCCGAGCTGGATGGCGAATGGCGTGATTCCATTGCGGCTCAATCGGCCCTGGAGCTGTTTGGCAAGGATGGCGCGTACTACGGCGTGCCCTGGCAGTGGGGTGCCGTTGGCATTTACTACAACAAAGACCTGTTTGAGCAGGCTGGCCTTGATCCAGAAAATCCCCCGGCAACCTGGAGCGAATTTTTGTCTGCTGTGCAAACATTGAAAGATGCGGGTATCACGCCAATCACCGTCGGTGAAGGCGACAAATGGCCCGGCCATTTTTGGTGGGTTTATCTGGCCATCCGCAACGGCGGACAAGAAGCGTTCCTCGATGCGTTTAACCGCACGGGCAGCTTCACCGATGCCCCATTTGTGAAAGCAGGCCAAGACCTGGAAGACCTCATTGCACTGGATCCATTCCCCGAAGGATATCTTGGATTTTCGTATAATGATTCTGCGGCCGTTTTTGGCAACGGCGAAGCGGCAATGGAATTGATGGGGCAGTGGCACCAGAGCGTCCAGAAAGATTCCAGCGAAAGCGGTGAAGGCGTGGCCAACCTGGGCTGGTTCCTGTTCCCCATGGTAGAAGGTGGCGCGGGTAACGCCAGCGACGTGCTGGGCGGTGGTGATGGCTTTGGCATTGGCAAAGACGCCCCGGATGCGGCCGTTGCCTTTGTCCGTTTCCTCACCAGTGCAGAGAACCAGATTGATGCGCTGGAGACGGTTGGTTTTGGCCCGCCAACCACAGCCGCCGCGCAGAGCGCCATTACGGACCCCGTACAGCAGCAAATCTTGGAAGCACGTAACAATGCGGCCTACTTCCAGCTGTACTACGATCAATTCCTGCCCCCAGCCGTGGGCGGCACGGTAAATGATGCGGTTGAGCAGATTTTTGCGGGCGTGGCAACACCTGAAGAAGCCGCCCAGCAAATTGAAGATTCGGCCGTTCAGGAACTTGGCAATTAACCGGTAGTGAAGAAGGCAGTGCCAGGGGGAAAATCCCGGTTTCCCCCTGGCACACACGAGTCTCTACCCAAATCTGTTAGCGCCCCATACCCCGTAAACGAGGTTCCTATGAGCGACATCAGAATGTTCTCCGGCCTAAACAGCGCGCTTGACGTTAGCCCGGAAAAACGGCAGGCGCAGCGCAGCAAGGCCCTGCTCATCTTCTTTTTCCTAGCGCCTGGCTTTCTTTTGCTGGTGACTTTTTTGGTCATTCCCATCGGCCAGGCCGCCTATTACAGCCTGTACAATTGGAATGGCTTGGGACCCCTGGACGATTTTGTTGCTCTGGACAATTATGTGCGCGCCTTTAGCCAGGAGGTCTTTCGCGGGGCAATCCAACATTCCTTGTTCATTATGGTCCTGTCGTTGGCTGTACAGCTGCCGCTGGCCATGACCCTGGCCCTCATCCTCATTCGCGGAAGGCTGCGCTTCCAACGCTTTTTCCGCACGTTATTTTTTCTCCCCTATGTGTTTTCTGAAATTGTGGCCGCCTACATCTGGCTATATGTTTACAATCCACGCGGTGGGCTGCTCAACGTTTTTTTAGGCCTGTTCAACCCGGAAATTAATGGCACTGCCTGGTTAGCAGACCTGGACACGGTTTTAGTGGCCATCTTTTTTGTGCTGACCTGGAAATTTTTTGGCTTTCATATGCTGCTGTATATGGCTGGCCTGCAAAACATCTCCCGCGAAGTGGAGGATTCGGCGCGGGTCAGTGGGGCCAACGAATGGCAGGTGCTGCGTTATGTGACCCTGCCCATGATGCGCAGCACTATCTCGCTGTCCGTTTTTCTCTCTATCCTGGGCTCATTCCAGCAATTTATTGTGGTCTGGATTTTGACGGAAGGCGGGCCAGCTTTCCGCAGTGAACTCATTGTGACTTATTTGTACAAATTTGGCATTCAGCGGATGCAGCTGGGCTTTGGCAGCGCCCTGGCAATTATTCTGTTTTTGATGACCCTGATTTTTTCCCTCGGTTACCAGCGCACCGTTTTGCGGCAGACGTTAACCGAGTAAGGAGGTATCATGACCCTGGCCCCTACACGCTCCTTGAGCCGAGTTTTGATGTACCTGTTTGTCATCGTGATGGCCTTATTGATGATGGCCCCGGTGGTGACCGTTATCTTGGGCAGCATTCGTACTACAGGGCAATTTTTGTCGAATCCGATTGGGTTGCCGGAAACGGGAATTCAGTGGGAAAATTACACTGGGATTTTGACGAGCCCTGATTTTTGGCGTTCCTTGCGCAACAGCCTGATCATTACCCTCACGACTACGGTTTTGGTGGTGCTCGTGGCCAGCCCGCTGGCTTTTATCTTTTCCCGAGTTCAGTTTGTTGGGCGCAATATCTTGTTTAACATTCTTTCCATTGGTCTTCTTTTTCCCCTGGTTGTGGCTATTTTGCCCGTTTTTTTGCAGGTGCGGAATTTGGAGTTGATTAACAGTTACTGGGGAGTCATTTTGCCGCTGGTGACCTTTACCCTGCCCAGCAGCACAGTGATTTTGATTGGCTTTTTTCGAGCCATTCCTACGGAGCTGGAGGATGCAAGCTACATTGATGGCTGTACCACGTTTGGCTTTTTTCGGTACGTTTTGTTTCCGTTAGCCCGACCCGCGGTGGCCGCCATTGCTACCTTGTCGATTGTCAACGCGTGGAATGAGTATTTTTTGTCGTTGGTTGTGTTGGGGGATGCCAAGAAATGGCCGCTGACGTTGGGGATTATGCAGTTTCAGGGGCAGTTTGGTTCAGATTGGGCGCGGATTATGGCGTACGTAACGCTGCTCATTATTCCGGCCGTAGTTTTTTATCTGCTGGCAGAAAAGCATATTGTGACTGGCCTGACCGGTGGTGAATTGAAGGGGTGATTTTTTATACGTAGGTGAGAATTAATTATGCATAGGACAAGTGATGATTTATCTGTAATTTACCGGGATCCGGCTCAGCCCATTAACGGCCGTATCACCGATCTCCTCAACCGCATGACCCTGGAGGAAAAGGTGGCCCAATTGGGCAGCTCCTGGGTGTACCAACTGCTGGCTGGTCGGCAGTTGGACCTGGCGAAAGCAGCCAAATTGATGAGCCAGGGTATTGGCCAGATTACCCGGGTGGGCGGGGCCAGCAGCTTAGCGCCAGCCGAAGCCGCTGCCGTGGCCAACAGCATTCAACGGTACCTGGTGGAGGAAACGCGGCTGGGTATTCCGGCCATTGTGCATGAGGAATGTTGCAGCGGCTACATGACGCGCGACGCCACCTGCTTCCCGCAGATCATTGGCGTGGCCAGCACCTGGGAACCAGAGCTGGTGGAAGCGATGGCCGCTGTGGTGCGTACGCAGATGCGCGCCGCCGGGGCGCACCAGGGGCTATCGCCCGTTCTGGACGTGACGCGTGATCCGCGTTGGGGGCGGGTGGAAGAAACGTTTGGTGAGGACCCGTACCTGGTGTCGCAGATGGGGGTGCATTTTGTGCGCGGCTTGCAGGGTGCCAACTGGCAGGAAGGCGTCATTGCCACGGCCAAACATTTTGTGGGCTATGGCATGTCTGAAGGGGGGATGAACTGGGCACCGGTGCACATTGCCCCGCGTGAGCTGCGTGAAGTGTTTTTGCTGCCGTTTGAAACGGCCGTTAAACAAGCCAATCTCCAATCCCTGATGAACGCCTACCACGAGCTGGACGGTGTGCCCTGTACCGTCTCTAAAGAGCTGCTCACCGATATTTTGCGGGATGAGTGGGGCTTTGACGGTATTGTGGTGTCGGACTACTTTGCCGTGACCGAAGTGGGGCGGACGCATGGATTAAGTAGCAGTAAGGCCGAGTCGGCGCATCTGTCACTGGCCGCAGGCATTGACATGGAATTGCCGCACACTGACTGTTTTGGCGATCCGCTGTTAACGGCCGTTCGCCATGGCGAGATCGATGAAGCCCTGCTGGACCGCAGCGTGGCCCGCGTGCTGCACACCAAGTTCATGCTTGGCCTGTTTGAAAATCCGTATGTAGATGAAACGCAAACGGCCGTTGTCTTCGACACGCCCGAACAGCGCCAGCTGGCCCGCACCATTGCCCAAAAATCCATCGTGCTGCTTAAAAATGAAAATGGACTGCTGCCGCTGGACAAAAATATTGGCGCGATTGCCGTGATTGGCCCGCAGGCCAACACGGTGCGCCATCTGCTGGGCGACTACGCCTACCCATGCCACATCGAATCGCTGTACGAGATGACCTTGGCGACGCAAAATGTATTTAACATCCCCATGCCGGGTAGCGTGGAGCTGGTGGATAATTTTGTGCCGATTCGACCGATTTTGGCAGCGATTCAGGAGAAGGTGGCGGCAGGAACGGCCGTAACCTATGCCAAAGGATGTGAGGTCAGCGGTGATGATCGTTCCGGGTTTGCCGAGGCGGTGGCGGCGGCTGCACAAGCGGACGTGGCCCTGGTGTTTGTCGGCGGCAAGTCGGGCCTGACGGATGACTGTACCTGCGGCGAGGCACGGGACCGGGCCGAGATCAATTTAACCGGCGTGCAGGAAGAGTTGGTGCAGGCTGTGGCGGCGACGGGCAAGCCAGTGGTGGTGCTGTTGGTAAACGGCCGTCCGCTCAGCGTCAACTGGATTGCTCAAAACGTTCCGGCCATCCTGGAAGCATGGCTGCCTGGTGAAGAGGGGGCCGAAGCCGTCGCTGATGTGCTTTTTGGCGATGTGAACCCCGGCGGCAAGCTGCCCATCACCTTCCCACGCGATGTAGGGCAAATCCCGATTTATTACAACCACAAAGTGTCCGGTGGGAAATCCCATTGGAAAAACGATTATGTCAATTTGAGCAGCAAGCCGCTGTGGCCGTTTGGCTTCGGCTTAAGCTACACCAATTTCAAGCTAGATGCCCTGCAACAGGATAAACTAGAAGTGGCCGCCGACGAAACCATCCAGATTAGCTGCACACTGACCAACTGCGGCCCGCGTGATGGTGAAGAGGTGGTTCAGCTTTACATAAATGATCCGGTTGCTTCAGTGACGCGGCGCGTGAAGGAACTCAAAGGGTTCAAGCGGGTGGCTCTGGCGGCAGGCGAATCGCGACGGCTAACGTTTGCCCTGCCGGTGAGCGCCTTGGGCCTGTACGACCGCGACATGCGCAAGGTGGTGGAGCCAGGGGAAATCCAGTTTATGATTGGCACCTCTTCGGCGGAGATTGCGCTAAACGGCCGTTTCCACATCATTGGCAACGTGACCGACGTCAGCCAAAATGGCGCTTTTTTCAGTGAAGCGACAGCATTGTAGGAGAAAATCATGTACGAACCGAAACCTGAACACAAATTCACCTTTGGCCTGTGGACCGTGGGCAACCAGGGCCGCGATCCCTTTGGCGAACCGGTGCGTCCGGCTAAATCCCCGGTAGAACTGGTGCACTTGCTGGCTGAAGTGGGAGCGTGGGGCGTTAACTTCCACGATAATGATTTGGTCCCCATCGACGCCACCCCTGCCCAGCGGGATAAAATCGTGGCCGATTTCAAGCAGGCGCTGGCCGATACCGGCATCAT
The DNA here is from genome assembly GCA_020634435.1 of Ardenticatenaceae bacterium. Taxonomy (GTDB): domain Bacteria; phylum Chloroflexota; class Anaerolineae; order Promineifilales; family Promineifilaceae; genus Leptofilum. The sequence goes on from JACKBS010000006.1 coordinate 731,673, forward strand.
CGTGCCAATGGCCACCACCAACCTGTTTACCGACCCGGCCTTCCGTGACGGTGCGTTCACCAGCAACGATTCCAACGTGCGCGCCTACGCTTTGCAGAAAACGATGAATGCCATTGATCTGGGCGTGGAGCTAGGGGCCAAAATTTACGTCTTCTGGGGCGGCCGCGAAGGTACGGAAACTGACGCGGGCAAGGACCCCATCACGGCCATCAAGCGCAGCCGCGAGGCGATGAATTACCTGTGCGAGTATGTGCTGGATCAGGGCTACGATTTGAAGTTTGCCCTGGAAGCCAAACCGAATGAACCGCGTGGTGACATCTACAACGCCACAACGGGTAACATGCTGGCCTTCATCGAAACGCTGGATCATCCCGACATGGTGGGCGTAAACCCCGAAGTGGCTCACGAGCACATGGCCGGGCTAAACTTCACGCACCATGTGGCCCAGGCGATGGAAGCGGGCAAACTGTTCCACATCGACTTAAATGATCAGGCGTTCGGTCGCTACGATCAAGATTTCCGCTTTGGTTCGGTCAATCTTAAATCCGCCTTCTTCCTGGTGAAGCTGCTGGAAGACAACGGTTACGACGGCAGCCGCCACTTCGATGCCCATGCCTACCGCACCAGCGATTTTGAGGATGTGAAGGCATTTGCCCGTGGCTGTATGCGCACCTACCTCATCCTGAAAGAGAAAGTGGCGAAGTTCAACGCCGATGCCGAAATTCAGGCGCTGCTGGCGGAAATTAATGCCGACAGTGGGGCAATGACGCCATTTACCGGCCCGTACAGCGCGGAAAAGGCGGCGGCTCTGCGCAGCCATGCTTTTGATCGGGCAGCCCTCGGCCAGCGCGGCCAGCCGTACGAGCGGTTGGATCAGCTGGTGGTGGAGCTGCTGCTGGGCGTGCGGTAAACCACTGAAACCTGACAGGTTTACGATGCTACTTCATCATGAAGATGATTTGCTGAACAATCGAGCTTGTTATCCAACCATCTTAATAAACCTGTCAGGTTTAGGTTACCAAAAGGGAAAAAGAGATGCGCTACTTCATCGGCATAGATAGTTCAACGACGGCGACAAAGGCGCTGTTGTTGGCGGAAACGGGTGAGGTGGTTGGTGTTGCCTCGTCTACTTACGACTATGAAACGCCCAAGCCGTTGTGGAGTGAGCAGCAGCCGGAGCTGTGGTGGACGGGTACGGTGGCCAGCATTCGGCAGGTTTTGGCAGAAACGGCCGTTCCTCCCCAAGCTATCCACGGTATCGGCCTTACCGGGCAGATGCACGGGCTGGTGCTGCTAGACAAAAACGGTGACGTCCTGCGTCCGGCGCTGCTGTGGAACGACCAGCGCACTGGGGTTGAATGCGACGAGATGCGTGCCATTATTGGCAAACAGCGCTTAATTGACATAACGGGGAACGATGCCCTGACTGGCTTTACGGCGCCCAAAATTTTGTGGGTAAAAAACAACGAGCCAGAGATTTACGGTCGTATCGCCCACATCCTCTTGCCCAAAGATTACGTGCGATACCGGCTAACCGGCGAACTGGCCACCGACAAGGCGGGGGCAGCGGGCACCCAACTGTTTGATGTGCGCCAGCGGGATTGGTCGGCTGAGGTGGTGCAAAAGTTGGGCCTTGATCCGGCTTGGCTGCCGAAGACGTTTGAGGGAACGGCCGTTACCGGCCATCTCACCCAGGCCGCCGCAGAAGCAACCGGACTGCCCGCAGGTATTCCCGTCATGGCGGGTGGTGGCGACCAGGCCGCCAATGCCGTGGGTACCGGAGCTGTCGTCGATGGTGTAGTGGCGCTGAGCTTAGGCACGTCTGGCGTGGTGTTTGCCAGCAGTGATGTGCCCGTGGTAGAGCCAGACGGCCGTTTGCATGCTTTTTGTCATGCCGCGCCGGGCAAATGGCACCTGATGGGCGTTATGCTCTCGGCGGCGGGCAGTTTGCGCTGGTACCGCGATGCCCTGGCCCCCGGCGTGGACTTTGGCGATTTGCTCATTCCTGCGGCTAACGTGCCTGCGGGCAGCGAAGGGCTGCTCTTTTTGCCTTACCTCACTGGCGAGCGTACCCCATACCCCGATCCGCTGGCGCGCGGCGGCTTTATTGGCCTGACGGTGCGCCATAGCCAACCCCATCTGACGCGGGCGGTGCTGGAAGGTGTGGCCTTTGGCCTGCGCGACAGCCTGGAATTGATGCGCGGCGCGGGCCTGGCCAACATCACCCAGGTGCGTGCTTCCGGCGGCGGGCTGCGCAGCCCGCTTTGGCGGCAAATCTTGGCCGATGTGCTGCAAGCGGAAATTGTGACGGTGAATACCACGGAAGGCGCGGCGTACGGAGCGGCCGTTTTGGCTCTGGTTGGGGCTGGTGTATTTAGCTCTGTTGCAGAGGCATGTGCTGAGTTGGTGCAGGTAACAGGGAAGACGGAGCCGGGGGGGGATACGGCCGTTTACAATCAGCTCTACCCTCTCTACCAGGGGCTCTACCCGGCGCTCAAGTCCACTTTTGTTGGGCTGTCGGGCTAACCCTCTTGTCCAAAATCAAAGATTTCGCAGATTGAGAAGGTGAAAAATCTTTTCAAGCTGCATAATATTTGATGAAAATCCTGTATTTATGTAAACTAAAATTGGGCCAATCTTCAAGATTGACCCAATTTATTAGTCGGGCAGCTGGTTCGCCAGTGCGGTCAGTTGGTCCGCATCATGCAGAACTGGTCCGTGCCCTACACAGACAATCGTGGGGCATAGTCGGGCCAGTTTTTTAATGGACGCCCGATTTAGGGCGACATCCGTGGTAAATCCTGCTGGTGGTTCACGGACACCCGTTAAAGTTGTTGCCAGGCTGGCATTGTTAATCACATCCCCAGCAATCAAAACGCCATCCCGCTCTCGCCACAGAGCAATATGCCCTGGCGCATGGCCGGGCACATCCAGCACCTCAAATTCACCTACGCGGTCCCCTTCTTGCAGCCGCCGCTGCACAGGGTAAGGTGGCCCAACCCAGTAACGTTTCTGAAACCGAATAATGAGATTGTTAACGTCAACATCAGCAAACAACCCGCTCTCCATGGCGTCGGCATCATTTGTGCCGCACCAAAGCGAAATATTGAGCGCCTGGCAAATGGCTGCGCTGGCCCCCTGGTGGTCGGGGTGGGCGTGGGTGAGCACATGACCCTGAATTTTGTGGCGGCCAAACTGGTCAATCGCTTGCAGCAGTTTTCGTTCTGAACTGCGGACGCCCGCATCAACCAGGAAGCCATCCACAATGTAGGCATTGACCATGTTGCGTGGGAAAAGCGGGATGTGGTAAACGTTCTCGGCTACTTCAATCATCGAATCCACTACCTCCGGTTCACTAGCTTACCACTTTTGAGTTCACCGCAAACAGCCCCAGTTCCCAAACCCGGCTAATTCTTGCGAGATTTTTCGTTGTAGTCAGAAAGACAGCCCAACTCTAGCTGTCATACTGAGAGCCTGTACTGAGGCTGCCGAAGTATCCTCCGAAGCATCCCGCCCGCTTCATGGTCAGCAAGATGCTGCTCTTACAAGGTTAGTTCCGGCTTTTTACCCATATGGATTTTTCGGGCTGCGGTCATCGGACAAGGTGCTGGTGGTGCGCTGGACAAACATTTCGATGGCATCAGCCAGGTGCTCATCGCTGATGTTGTAGTTGCCCCGCTCGGTGCGCAGCTTGTGCGCCAGATGCATCACCTCAGCATGGGATACACCAGGTGGTGGGTCAAATTTGTAGTTGGCCAGCTCAAACAGCTGCCCCAACGGATCGCGGAAGTAGATGGAATACATGAAGCCGCGATCAACCTCACCGCTGTTGGGAATGCCGCGTTCGTCTAGCCGCTTTTTTACCTGGGTGTAGGTGGCACGGGAGACGTTGAAGGCAATGTGATGCAAATTGCCAATGCCTTCAGGGTTGGGCGTTGGGTCTGGCTGGCGGTTTTCATTGGTAAAGATGGTCACTAGAATGCCATCGCCCGGATCAAAATACAGGTGATTTTCGGCCGGGACGTCCAGATTGGGCTGCTCAAAAACAAATGGCATACCCAACACGCCTTCCCAAAAATCGATCGATGTCTGGCGATCGGCACCAATGAGGGTGATGTGGTGCACGCCTTGAGTTTGAATTTTTTGCACGATTTCCTCCGAGAGTTTGTCTCATTTCCCTGGAAACGGCTTCTGAGGTTAAGTTCACATTGGAAGTTTCCGGGGAAATTGGGCAACTACAAGTTGTTGATAATTTTTTGGGCCTGGTCGATTTCGTCTTGGATGATGGTGTGGCCCATGTTGGGATAGATTTTTTTGTTGACGGTGGCGCCGAGGTGGGTGAGGGTTACGGCCGTTTCCTCCACCCTTTCCACTGGAATATGAAAATCTACATCACTGCACCCTAGGAACACGGGCGTGCCATCCAGTGACCCTTCATAGTTGCGGGGCGTGCCGGGCGGGCCAATCAGGCCGCCGCTGAATACGAGCAGGCCGCCGTAGCGCCGCGCGTTCCGCGCCACAAACTCGCTGGCCAGGCATGCGCCTTGCGAAAATCCGCCAATAATGAGCCGCTCGGCGGGAATTCCAGATGCTTCTACCGTGGCCACGGCATCGGCCACTGCTTGCAGCGCCGAACTTAACCACGGCTCGTTTTGCGGCATAGGTGCTAAAAAGCTTTGTGGATACCAGGTATTGCCCTGGGCTTGCGGTGCCAGATAGGCCATTGCTGGATGCGGTAGCACTTCGGACAGCTCTAGAATGCTAACGGCCGTTGCGCCACGCCCGTGTACCAAAATCATTGCCGCTTTGGCTTCATTGAGTGGTTTGCCTTGTTGTAACAAGGGTTGGCCTTGATGTAGATTTGCGGTGTGGCTCATACGTTTTCTCCTAAAAAAAGCGGAACACAGAGGGGCACAGAGTCGGCGCAGAGTTTCACGGAGAGAAAAATCTGTGCTATCTGTGCAATCTGTGGATGGTTTCCTTGCGCTAAGAAAGCGCGGCTATGGCTCGGCCGCTTCGACCGGTTTGAGCTCGATTCCCGGCAGGTGCTGCTCGATGGCCGGACGATGTTTTTCCAGCCAGGGCGGCAGCTTGAGATGGGTGCCTAGTTCGGCTACCGGCTCGTCGTACGGGAAGCCGGGTGCGTCGGTGGCAATCTCAAACAACACGCCGCCGGGTGAGCGAAAGTAGATTGAGCGAAAATATTGGCGATCCTGCACGGGCGTAACCTGAAAATGTGCCTGGCGCAGCTTGTTGAAGTATTCCAGCTGTTCGCTGTCGTCTACGGTACGGAAGGCGATGTGGTGAATGGACCCGGCCCCAAATTGGGCCGCAGGCTGGCCGGGCCGGTGCAGAATGTCCACGTACAGGCCAATGTCATTGCCGTCAGCCTGGTAGCGGTAGCGTTGGTTTTCTTGATCGACAAAGGTGTAGCCCAACTGCTCCATGAGCAGATTGGCGGTTGGTTCTACCTCATCCAGCCAAAGCGTGACGCCATGAAATCCCTTCAGCGCTTCTGGTTCGCCAATCGGCCCATCGGCCCAATGCTGCAATGTAGCGGGACCCTCGGCGGTGATGAGTTCTAGCGTTAGGCCATCGGGGTCGGTGAAGGGGAGCACGTCGGCGCTAAAGCGGGTTTGTATTTCGCCTGTGCTGATGCCATTTTTCTTGAGCCAGTTTTGCCAGAAGCCCATCGCTTCTGGGCGGATGGTGTAGGCCATGGCGGCCGTTTCGCCATTACCCTTGCGCCCGCGCCGCATTTGCTGCCAGGGAAAGTAGGTCATGATGGTGCCGGGCGTGCCGACCTCATCCCCATAATACAAATGGTAGGTGCCCGGATCGTCAAAGTTGACCGTTTTTTTCACCAGCCGCTGCCCCAGGATGTGGTGATAAAATGCCACATTTTTCTGGGGATTGCTGGCAACGGCCGTTATGTGGTGCAGTCCTTGTACAGGTTTCATCGTTTACTCCTCTTCAATTGCCCCGGAAACTTTTAACCAACTGAATGACAAAGATTCAGCAAACAGTTTCCGGGGAAATCAGGTAGGCCAATTACGCTTGTGCCAGACCTAAGGTCCGGCAGAGGGCGGCTAGCTGAGTTTGTTCGGTTTGGGTTAGGGCCGATAGGGTGGCCTCCACGCCAGCCACATGCGCGGGTAGAATCGCCTCAATCAGGGTGCGTCCCGTTTCCGTGAGATGAATGTCCACACAGCGGCGGTCGTCTTCGCGGCGCTGCCGCGTGACCAGCCCGCGCTTTTCCAGGTGGTCAATCACCATTGTCATATTGCCGCTAGTCTTCAAAATTTTCTGTCCAATCTCGCCGCTTTGCATCGGGCCCAGATGGTAGAGCGCTTCCAGCGCCCCAAATTGGCTGATCGTCAGGTCATGGTCGCGCAAGTGGGCGTTAATCTGCTGGCTTACCGATTCCGCCGCACGGGATAGCTTGATGTAGCAGTCCAGCGCTAAAGTTTCTTCTGCTGTGCCTTCGTAATGGGTTCCCATAGCTGCCTCAATGCGTGTTGTTGTTTCAATGTCAGCAGTGTAATCATTCTTGCGTTATAAGTCAATATTAAATATTTTAACATTAAACTATTTTTAAGCAAAAAGTAACAGTTTCCCGGAAACTTTTTTCGCCTCGGAAAATAATCAGTTTCCGGGAAACTCAGACGCCGTGGCGCGGTATCTTTTTGTGCCACGCTTTGCTAAAGACGCGCATGCTGCCTTCGTAGCCGTCCAGACTGTTGGAGAGGTAAAAATGGGTGGCGTCGGTGGTGAGCTTGCTGACAGTTTCCATGCGCACCTGCCAATCGCCGCGCTGGTATTCCAGGCGGAAACGTACTTCTTGCGCCAGCGACAGTGGATCATCGTCGCGGATGGTGAGGGTATGGGTGCTGATGTCGTCCAGCTCCAGGCCGTGAGTTTGGTAGCGGATGCGGCCGGAATCCTGGTGCAGCGTGTAGGTGGTGGTGCCCGTTGTTGCTTCGCGGGTCACCGTCTGGCGGCGGATTTCGTGGCGCAGCGTTTCGATCGGTTCGGGTGGGGCGATTTCGGCGGGCGGAAAGTCGGGTAGGGTGTCGTCGAGGGGGTGGTACGGCCGTTCCGGCACCACCAATTTGCATCCTTCACCCAGCAGCAGTGTTAGCGTCACTGGCTTTGGCGACGGCCAGGCGTGGCGCAGATAGGTGGGGGAGATGCCCACCCGCCAGCGATGTCCGGTGGGCAGCCGGTAGGCCATCAAATTCAGCGGCACGGTGACGGTGTACACATGCTCCGGCACCAGCGGTTCCGGGTTTTCGTGGCTGTGGCGATGGGTGAGGTTGAGCAAGCCCCAGGTGATGAGGGTGGAACGGCCGTCTTCGTCCACATCACACAGCCGTACCGCCACCAGTGCCAGCGGTTGGTCCACTTTCAAGGTAAGCTGCACCTCGGCATGGCCCAGCAGATTCATCGGTTCGGCCAGCGGCTGGCTGGTGAAGGTGAGGCTCTCACCATCGGCGGGGCGCTGGTCGCCGGGGGATTCGCCGGGAGAGCCGTGCCCGCCCCAGCCGCCGCCATCCAGCCCGTGATTTTGCAGCCCGACAAAGCTGATTTCTTGCATTGGCTGGGGCGCATCGTCCAGCCGATGTTCGTTCAAAAAGTACACCTTTTCCTGGACGTAGGGGGATGGCCAGGCGGGGTCGGCGAGCCAACGGCCGTTTCTCACCGCATAATTTGGCGCAGGCGGCACGGCATCTTGCAGCCAGGTGCGGATCATCGGCTCCTCCATGATGCCCGTGTCGATGCCCTTCAGCCAATGATCCCACCAGCGCAAACTCTCCTGCAAGAAGCCAATCGCCGGGCCGGGCGAATCGCACTGTTCTGGGAAGGCGTGCGACCACGGCCCGACAAGTGCCTTGCGCGGTCCCGTCAGCCCAGCCATCAGGCGCGGAATTGAGTTGTTGTAGCTGTCCGCCCAGCCGCCGACCATGTAGACCGGAATCTCGATGTCGGCGTAATTTTCGCGGACGGAGCCATGTTTCCAGTACGCATCCCGCACTTGGTGTTCCAACCATTTTTCGATGTATGGCGGCGATTGCTCCAGTCGCTCCAGCCACATCTCGCGCCATTTTTCGCCCACCCAGCGCGGGTCGGGCGGCGATGGATTGTAGGCAAACATCAGCGAGGCCCAGGGCAGCATCTGCGAGGTGAGCAGGCAGCCGCCCATGTAATGCACGTCGTCGTGGTAGCGGTCGTCGGTCGCGCCGATGGCGATAATCGCTTTGAGCTCCGGTGGACGACGGGCGGCAACTTGCAAGCTGTTAAAGCCGCCCCAGGAGATGCCGTGCATCCCAATGTTGCCGTCGCACCACGGCTGGGCGGCAATCCAGGCCAGCACTTCCAGGGCGTCATCCTGCTCTTGCGGCAAATATTCGTCGTAGAGGATGCCGTCGGAGTCGCCGCTGCCGCGCATGTCTACGCGGATGTTGGCGTAGCCGTAGCCCGCGAAGTACGCCTGTCGCTTGGCGTCGCGCGCCGAGGTAAAGTCGCTTTTGCGGTAGGGGATGTATTCCAGCAGGGCGGGCACGGGCTGCTCGTTGGCGCTGTCTGGCAGCCAGATTTTGGCGGCCAGCCGGGTGCCGTCGGCCAGGGGAATCCAGACGTTTTCCAGGATGGTGACGGTGTGGGGGAAGTCGGTGCGAATTTTCATAGGTGTCTCTTTTTGGGCGCTTTTGACGCAAAGGACGCAAAGATTTTGAAGGAGCAAAGAGGTCTTTAAGCGCTTTTGTTTTTCTTTGATCCTTTGCACCTTTGCGTCAAATTTTGAGGGCCGTAAGTATAGCCTAACCTCGAAAACCTGGGGATGAATCCCCAGGCTATGATGGAAAACGTGCTAAAGCACGTTGATGTTTTTGCCAGTTTCTACCTGATGTGTGGGTACGGCCGTATAATTAAAACAACTTGTGCTACAATGAATCGAAAGAAGAAATTTGCTTATGCCTACAATTTTGCGTGAAGGACCTTATCGTTTTTTCTTTTACTCAGGTGATTCTGTGGAACCGCCCCATGTACATGTAAGAAGAGATAAGTTCACGGCCAAATTTTGGCTTTCACCAGTGAGATTAAGCCGAAGCGGTGGGTTTGGTCGGCAAGAAATTAATCAAATCCAACGGCTGGTAGAAGATAACCAGGAATTGTTTCTAGGAGAATGGAATGAATACTTTGGCAGCTGAGATTCAAACTGTAAAAGGTATTAATGTCGTTACCAGTGATGATACTTTGACGGTAGAGTTGGCAGATGGCCGTTCCCTCTCCGTCCCAATTGCCTGGTATCCGCGTTTGTTTCATGGCAGTCAACAAGAACGTGAAAATTGGGAGCTGATTGGCGATGGCGAAGGCATTCATTGGCCGGATTTGGATGAAGATATAAGCGTCGAAGGGCTGATTTTGGGCAGACCTTCCGGTGAAAGCCAACGTTCGTTGCAGCGTTGGCTGGACGGCCGAAAAGGCTAAATTATTGGGTGCTCCAAAATCGACCTTTTTTCAATTAGCAAACGTATAATCCTCCCTGAATTTAGAAATCAGGGAGGATTTTTTTATGAGCGCAGTGCGGAATCCTGATGGGCAGGTGATTGAGGAAAAGTACGAGCGACAGGGCTGGCCCGCCGTCAAGCGGCCGGACTTGAAGCCGCCGGATGGTTGGGACATGGCGCTGATTCCGGCGGTGAACCGGGTACGCAATCATCAGCTTTCGCCGGATGGGGAGCAGATCGCCTTTATCTGGGACCGCGAGGAGCAGTCGGATGTATACGTGATGTCCAGTGCGGGTGGCTGGCCACGGCGCATCTCCACGCGGCGGGCGGCGGCGGCGTACTGGGCCGATGAAACTCCGCAATGGTCGCCGGATGGGCAATGGCTGGCCTTCACCATGCAAGATCACGTGTATGTCGCCCCAGCGTCTGGTGGCTTGCCCCAAAAGATTAGCGACTTTGCCTCGTCGGCGTTCTCCCCGGTGTGGCTGCCGGATAGCAACCAACTGGTGGTCAGCGTGGAGCGCAATGACCAGGTGCAGCTGCTGCTGACGGACCGGGACGGCCGTTGGCCACGCCAAATCATTAAGACGCCGGGGGATGCCTGGGACGCCAAACCTTCGCCAGACGGCCGTTTCCTCCTCTTCACCCACCGTCCCTTCGACGACATGAACCGGCTGGACATCTGGCTGGTGGAGCTGGAGACGGGGCAGCTGCGCGAGCTGACCAGCACGCCCAGGCTGCGCAACTGGGGTGGCATCTGGTCGCCCGATGGGCAGCAGATCGCCTTCATCTCGCAGCGGCCGGAGTTTAACGAGGTGTGGCTGGTGCGGCCCGATGGCTCTGGCCTGCGGCAGCTGTCGCACGAGGGGGCCGATTTTGCCGACCTGGCCTGGTCGCCGGATGGCAGCCAGATTGCGTGCAGCATCAATCGGGCGGGCGCGTATGAGTTGGCGCTGCTGGATGTCCAATCGGGCGATGTGCGGACGCTGCGGGCGGGCCACGGGGTTCATGCCTTGCCGAATTGGTCGCCAGACGGCACCTTTTTGACCGTTGAGCACGAGGACCCGATTTTGCCTGCGGATTTGTATAAGGTGGCAGTGGAAGACGGCCGTACCACCCAATTGACCTTCTCCAACCTGCCCGCCCTGGCTGCTAATTCGCTGGTGATGCCGGAAATGGTTAGCTACAAAAGCTTCGACGGCTTGGAGATTCCCGCCTTTTTGTACCGTCCGGCCAAATCCAACGGGGCAGCGATTGTGTACCCGCACGGTGGGCCGTCGTCGCTGTACAATTTTGGCTGGGACATTTGGGCGCAATATTTTGTGGCCAAGGGGTACACCTGGCTGGCCCCCAACTATCGCGGCAGCACCGGGTACGGAGTCACTTTTGAACACGCCAACTACAACGACTGGGGCGTCGGCGATACAAAAGATTGCCTGCATGGGGCGCGCTATCTGCACCAGTTTGCCGAGATTGACCGGGAGCGCATCGGCATTTTTGGCGGCAGCTACGGCGGCTACATGACGGCTTGCTGCCTGAGCCGCGACCCGGACTATTTGTTTGCCTGCGGCGTGAATAAGTACGGCGACTCCAACATCATCAGCTCCTGGGCGCAGTGCAACCGGGATTTGCGGCTGTACACCGAGATTTTCCTTGGCCATCCGGCAGAGAACCGACCAGTACACGTGGCCGCATCGCCCATAGCCGAGGTGGAGAATGTGCAGAAGCCGGTGTTCATCGCTCACGGGCTGGATGATACGGTGGTGCCACCGCAGGCGTCGGAGGAGTGGGTGGAGGCGTTGCGCCGGGCGGGCAAGACGTTTGAGTACAAGACGTACGCCGGGGAAGCCCACGGCTTTTTGCACAAGCGAGCGGTTTTGGATTTTTACGGCCGTATGGAAACGTTTTTGGATTGGTATTTGCTGCCGAGGAAGTAATTGAGTAATTCGGTAATTTGGCAATTACTCAATTACAAATCAACTCTATGACCCGACAACGCAACTCAAAACGAGCCGAACGGCGGGCGGAGCGGTTGGCGCTGCCGCTGTTGCAGATGGAATTTGGCACGGTGCGGAATGAGCAACGGCCGTTCGACTTTCTCAATCCCGACCAACTCCAAAAAATTCACGATGCCTCGCTGCATATTTTGGAAAACGTGGGGGTGGATTTTCTGGACGACGAGGTGTTGTCCATTTGGGCCAGGGCCGGGGCGAAGGTGGATTTTGCGGCTAAGCACGTCTGGATTGATCGCGGGCTGCTGCTGGAAACGATTGCCAGTGCTCCGCCCAGCTTCACCTGGCGTGCCCGCAACCCGGCGCATGACGTGCTGATTGGCCAGAACAGCATTGCCTTTGGGCCGAATGGTGGGATGGTGTACGCGCAGGATTTGGTGAACGGCCGTCGCCCCGGCACCTTCAACGATTACCAAAATTTTGTCCGGCTGAGCCAGATGGCCCCGCAGCTGCATTTTGCCGCCTGGGAGCAGGTGGCCCCGCAGGACATTCCGGTGAACACGCGCCATCTGCACCGGCTGCTGGCCGGGTTTGAACTATCGGACAAGGCGGTGATGGAGGCAGCACACGGCCGTATTATCACATCCGACTGCCTGAAAATGGCCGAAATTGTTTTTGGCTCGCTGGAGGGTGACCCGGTGATAGGGGACGTGATCAACGTCAACAGCCCGCTGCGCTTTGATGACCGCATGCTGGGCGGGCTGCTCACCTACGCCCGCGCCGGGCAGGTCACCTTCATCACCCCGTTCATCCTGGCTGGGGCGATGAGCCCGGTGACGATGGCGGCGGCATTCGCTCAGCAAAACGCCGAGGCGCTGGCGGGCATCGCCCTGACGCAGCTCGTCCGGCCCGGTGCGCCAGTGATTTATGGCGGCTTTACCACCAATGTCGATTTGAAGAGCGGCAGTCCCGCCTTTGGCACGCCTGAAGGGGCGTGGGCGCTGCTGGTGGGCGGCCAGCTGGCCCGCTTTTACAACTTGCCGTATCGCGGCAGCGGCAGCCTGACCAACGCCCAATCGCCCGACGCCCAGGCCAGCTACGAGACGATGTGGAACCTTTGGCCCGCCGTCCTGGCCCACACCAATTTGTTGATGCACGCGGTCGGCTGGTTGGAGGGCGGGCTGACCGCCTCGTTTGAGAAGTTCATCATTGATTTGGAAAATTTGGCGATGTTCCGCCACTTTTTGGCCGGGTTTGCCGTGGATGACGCCAGTCTGGCTCTGGACATGATTGCCGAAGTAGGCGCGGGTGGACATCATTTTGGCACGGCGCACACCCAGGCACAGTTTGAGTCGGCGTTTTACCAGTCGTCGCTGGCGGACCGGCAAGGGTACGAGAATTGGGTGCAGAGTGGGGGGATGGATACGGCCGTTCGCGCCCAGCACATCTGGCAAAACATGCTCAAACAGTACGAACCGCCACCGCTAGATAACGCCATCGCCGAAGCCCTGCACGACTTTGTGGCCCGGCGGGAAAGGGAGTTGGTGGGGGTGAATTTGTACGACTAAAAGGGAGATTGGAGACTGGAGATTGATAATCTCTAATCTCCAGTCTCCAATCTCTAATCTCCATATGTCGTTGGTAATCATTAGTTGGGGCGGGAATTTGGAGGTCTCATGTTTGTTGCGGTGGATGGCTCTCAATTTTTTGTGGTTTCCTTTGGGCGCGGGCCGCGCACGCTGGTGGGGATTGGCGGCTGGACGGGCAGTTGGGAGGTGTGGGCCGATGTGTTTGGTGTGCTCAGCGAGGGGTGGCGCACGGTGGGGATCGATCATCGCGGCACGGGGGCGACGCTGGCGGGAACCGAGGGGGTTTCGTTTGCCCAGATGGCCGACGATTTGCTGGCGGTGTTGGACCAGTTGGGCATTGAAGAATGTGTGCTGGCGGCGGAATCTTCCGGGGCGGCGACGGCGTTAACGGCCGTTGCTCAACAGCCACATCGTTTTAGCGGGCTGGTGCTGTCTGGCGGGCTTTACTTTCAGCCACCAGCCAACGAGCCGCCGCCGTTTTTGCTCGGTTTGCAGGCGGCGTATGAAACGGCCGTTGACCAATTCATCCGCGCCTCGCTGCCCGAAACGAACGACCCGGCGCTGATCGCCTGGACCCGCAAAATCTTGCTGCGGGCGGACCAGACGGCAGCGGTGGATTTGTACAAATTGACGCTGGGGCTGGATTTACGGCCGTTGCTGCCGCAAATCACCCTGCCCACCCTGCTGCTGCACGGTGACGCAGATCGAATCGTGCCGCTGGCTTCGTCGCAATGGCTGGCGTCGCAGTTGGCGCAGGCGCAGCTGCACACGCTGCCCGGCGCAGGCCACGCGCCGATGATCACTTTTCCGCAGGCGGTGGCGGCGGCGATTGAGGAGTTTTTTGAGATGTAATTAGGTAATTGAGTAATTGGGTAATTTGAACGCCCAATTACTCAATTACCAATTACCCAATTACAAAACCATGACCGAATTTTTTAACTACGACGAACTGACCTGGCCGGAAACGGCCGTACTGCCCCGCACGACCCCGCTCATTATTCCGCTCGGGACGGGGTACGATTTGGCACGATTGGCGGACTGCTTGGGGCAGCCGGAGCGGGTGGGGCTGCTGCCGGCGCTGCCGTTTGGCTGGCGCGGCAGTGGCTTGGCGGTGGACGAGGGATTGTTAACGGCCGTTCTGCAAAACCTGCTCAACAGCCTGCGCGAAGATGGCTTTAGCTGCGTCTTTGCCCTGGTGTCGCAAGACATGAACCTGGGGCTGCACGACCAGGCAATCGTGCTGCCGCACCCGTCGCAAATTACGCCTGCGCTGCTGCTGCCAGCGGCCAGCGACGTGGGCAAGGTGGTCATCATTCCCATCGGGCATACGGAGCAGCACGGCTACCATTTGCCGCTGTCTACCGATAATTTGATTATTGAGGCGATTGGGAATGGGGTGAGTACGGCCGTTCCCGACCTCGCCGTCACGTTACCCACTTTTCCCTACGGGGTGAGCACCCACCGGCAGGCGTTTGCCGGGACGCTCAACGTGCAGGGGCGTGCCTTTGAGGATTTCTGGCTGGCGGTGGTGGATGGGCTGGTGGGGCGTGGCTTCGACCGCTTTTATTTGATGAGCGGGCACGGCGGCAACTGCTCTTTTTGGTCAACGTGGTGAAATATGCCGGGGAGCGCCACCGCCGCATCTTTTTGCGCTACGGCCTGGCTGCATACCTCTGGCCACATCGCCGGGCCGGTGGTGCAGGCGACGCGCATCTCCAAGCGGGGCGGCATGGGGCACGCGGGCGAGCTGGAAACGGCGATGATTTTGCACCTGCGCCCCGACCTGGTGCAGCAAGACAAGGCGGTGGACGAGATCGATTTCATCAGCACGCCGAGCTACTACATGGATTGGGTGGAAGGCGGCGAACTGGTGGCTAACCCGCCCTGGGACGACGACACGGCGACGGGGGCGTATGGGGCTGGCAGTGTGGCGACGGTGGAAAACGGCCGTTGCTGGCTAGAAGTGGGGATTGCTGAAAAAGTAGCCCACGTCCACGAGATTCATGAGCAATACGGCCGTCGCGAAGCCCGGCGCAAAGAAGGGTTTGGCTTGTGGGGGAAAAGAGAGTGATACGTTTTCACGTTGTCATTCAGGCCACTCAGCACTCCCTGCTTCGGTTAGTTCAAATGAACTGGAATCCTCAGAATAAAGTTCAGCGTATAAATCGGCCGATTGCTTGAGACTTTCCAACTCTATTTCCTGTTGAAGACGTAGAAGGGCTGCGCGAACCAACGAACTCTTGTCTTTGAAGCCATAGAATTCATGTTTGCCTAAAAAATCAATTAGGGCAGGAGTAAGACTAAATTTAGCCTGTTGCATTGTTATTTTAGTGCCTTATTGATTGCGTCAATTAACTTTGTCCACTGACTTCGTTCGTCCTCGGTAAGATCTGTCGCTTCGTGTGCTCGTGCCCAACGTAGGAATGCCTTAGCGAGTTTGTACTTCGAGAAGTTGGCTACTTCAGCTGTGAAGATATCCACGATTGGGCGGACAACCTGAGATGAAGCAGTCGCTGCTACATCCCAACCAAGATCGTCAATTGCAACCTTTACTAAGGTCTCCCGAAGCAGGTCTTCAATCTCTGGCTTAGCAACATTGCCAGTGTAAGCATCCTTCGTTCGGAGGATTTTTTTGTTTCCGAGCGTATGAACAAGCGTGTCTTGCTGCGCCGCTTGATCGCCTGCCGCATCGGAGTCGAGTAAAGCGGCTACCTTTAGCTTGTGAGCGTGCAAGATTGTTGCATAGTACACCACCTTGCCCGCGCTATTCGCGAAGATTAGCGCGATTTTCTCATTGAGACTTGCTCCACCAGAATTGCGGAGGAGTTGCGCGATAGCTTCAACATACCAGTAATCGGTTAATCCTTCTAGGACGAGGTTCCGAGTTTGTGAGAAGAGGCTCTGTGCCAAGTCATAGCCAAGGGCTTCCTGTAGAGGTAACAACGCGGCAGGATCACCTGACGAAAGTGTATCGTGAATTTTGGTTCCAACCTTCCGATCCGTCATGTCTACAACACGAACGAGGTCTAATTCATCGGGTCCGACCAAGAATGGTGAGTGTGTCGTATAAAGAGTCTGGTTCTTCGCAGCGAGGCGGGAGATTGTCTCCCGAAAGTCTCTCTGTTTGAGGCCGTGTAGGTGCAGACCCGGCTCATCGAGCAAGAGAATTGCATTTCTGTGCTTTTCTGTAGCTTCCGCGAAGAACACGACAAAAAACGACACGAGCCACTGAAAACCTTCCGAGCGTTGATCCAGTTCGACTTCCACCCCCAAGTCATCCTCAACGACAACCTTGAGATACTGACCATCTGCCTTGATTCGGAGACGATCTGCTTCCGCACGGTCTGGGTTAGGCATCCATACAGAATTGATTTCTTCAGTTAGTCTAATGCTTGCAGCATTAAGCTGATAGTCACGCTTATCGAGCCTGTCTTGATAGGCTTTGAGTGCTGCTGCATCTCCAAGCGCAGGCTGTGGGGCATTTCCCAGATCAGCAAGTTCCCGCGCTGTGAACCCGAGAAGTTTGAGTAAGCACAAGTTTCCATAATCGTACTGCTTGTCGTCAAGTAAACCACTCTCAACGCGCTGGGCAAGATGTGCTAGGTGAATGCGCGGACGAACCCGAAAGTAGTTATTAAATAGAACAAATAGCGGGAGACGCTTGTCCAAATGCTTAAGCGCCTCTGAATGTTCATCAGCTACCTTGCATGAGCGAATTAAGCGATCGTAACGTTTCTCTTCAGTGTCATTATCCTCATCGATCAATGGTAGCATGCTCTCAAGCCATGCCTTTAGCTTCGCAGCCCGCTCTATATTAATGGAAGTTGAATCGCGCCAACCGGCGGTGAGATCGGCTAGTGCTACACTGGGCATGGGAGCATCGGGACTCTTGTGCTTATCAACGTGAGCAGAGAGCCGGACTAGATCCTTCGATATGTCTCCATATTTAGGAATGTTTGGTCCTCCGTCGATTTTGTGCCAAGCTTTGTTGTCAAGTTTGCGACCATAGACGTAGGTGCAATTTTCATAGCCTTCTGGGAGGCCGTCCATATCGCTTGGTTCTAACTTGAAATATCCCTCAACTACAGTAAATTCTGCAGGATCAATAATTCCTTTGGTGATGTCGTTATACTCAGATCGTGGGTAGTCGCGAAGCGGATCAAAGCCTTCGATACCTTCAGGAGCTCGAAGTTGCTGTAGCGCCTGGAGAATGACCGTTTTTCCAGCTTCGTTTGGCCCGACAAAGATCGTCTTCCCATTTTCTATTTCGAACTCGTGAGTGTCGCGTATGCTGCGATATTTGCAGATTTGAGCTTTAAAGAGTCTCATTACATTTTCCCTTATTCAACCTTTGCTTCACCAAATGCGTGAATTACAAGTTGGTTTTACTACTTGACTACTTTTATGTTTTGCACGAATCGTAGGATAAATTGCTAATTTATTTTAGTTAAAATGATCTGACAGAATAAAAACGCGCATGGATAGTTTACAAAAGATCAAGATAAATTCAAAGGGTTGGCATGGCTTGAAATAGGGTTGTCTGCTCAACCACCTGATAAAGTACGGCCGTTTCCCCCTCCACAATTACAGTCCATTCGTCAGCACCCCATTGAATTCCGCCAACCTCATGACTCTGGATCGAGCCCGAATACGCGAAGCTCTTGATCGCAGCGACACGCTTTGGCGAGACGTGCGGCCCAGGCGATGGCCGCCTCCCTTGAAGCCAGCTCAAGGACCGTGAAGCCACCATTGAGCGGCGGCGCCCACGGGTAGCCGCCCTCAGCCACTGCGCCATCGGCCGCAACCAGAACGGGCGGGACGGTTTCATCAATCCCCCCGCCAAAAACGTAGACGCCCGCGGCCTTCGCCTCGCGTATCACCATACGAGCGTCTTGACCCACCGCTTCCAACTCACTGTCGGGTATATTCATTGCTGCACTAGGGAATGAAATGAGATACTTTGCCATACTCTTTTCTCCAAGAATTTTTGAGACTGTTGGTGGGAAACGGCCGTTCCCTCCCTACAACTTACATTCATACAACGCCAGCGCCCCATCCTGATGCACGACCGTTTTGAGAAACGTCCAACCCAGGCTTTCTAAAATGCCCGCAGCCGCCACGGTGGTGGCGTAGACCGCCGCGTACCCTTGCTCGCGGGCCAGCTGCATCCCGGCCCGAACCAATGCCGTCCCAACACCCTGCCCACGGTGCGCGGCGATGACAAACAGTCCGCCTAATTCCGGTTGGCACTCCGGCAACGTTTCGTCGCCTTGTTCGCGCAAGACAATCGTGCCCACCAGCTCATCGGCCGCAAAAGCAACCAGGCGGGAAGGGAGGCTATCTTTGGCAACGTCCTCCAGAAAATCGTGCTCCATCTCGGCTTGCGACCAGTCAGCAAAATAATCTGGCCACTGATTGCGGAACCAGATGGCCAGGGTGGGGATTGTGTCGAGATGGTCTGCCAGGAAGCCAATTTTTGTCATGGGTTGCTACACGCTTGGGGTGAATGGAGGTGGGAAACGGCCGTTTCCCATCCCAACACAATAGGAGGATACCCAGGAAAATTTGTCGCCGTTCGCTTACCGCGTTCTTGGTTGCCCTGGATCCCCTTCAGGATCAAACCCAATGCTCACCGAATCATTCCAATTTGGATGCGCATAATCTCGAACATCCGGCCCGCCAGCAAGGATTGCGCGCAAGTTGGTCATAAAATATATCCAACAACTGCGGCAGTTCACGTGTTGCCAGGCACGATCTGGATCCTCTGTGGCGCAATTTGTTTGATGCAGATCCACTTCAATCGCTTCACCGACATCTCGAAAGGAAATATCCACCGTCATGGTGCCAAAGGTGAAACGCACCAGGCGATTTGGCTCTACCAGCAGAAACTCACCGCCGTGGGCAAAGTCGTGTACGTAGGTCCAGTGATAGCGATCTCCACTTTGCGCCTGTTCATCCGGCCTACGAACTGTACCGTCTACGGCCGTATGAACCGCTTTGTAAATAAAAAACGCTTCAAGACCCTCCGTTGTTGCAAAGTAATGAAATACCTGCGCCAGCGGGGCAAGGTAATACATGCGCACATGGAATTGGGACCAGTCGTATGTGTTCATGGACATTCTCCTCTCTGAAAAGCCTCGCAAAACAGTGTACAAAAGATAGGGCCAAATTCAAATTCGCCTGGGCAGTATTTGGGACGATGAGAAGGTTTTAAATGTGATTGATCGCTTTACCACCCTGAAAATATTAGAGTTGTTCCTTAATAAAAATCTCGACCCTGTCATACCCGCGAATGCGGGTATCCACTCCTGAAAACAACTGGAGTCCCGCCTGTGCGGGAATGACAATTGTTAATTGGGAACAACTATATTGTTCTATCTAAGCCAGCTCTTTGGCCATAAACACATTGAACTCTGTGGCCGTGTAGTCGCCGAAGGGGCCGCCCCACACAAAACCATTACGCAAGTAGAGTTTATGCGCCGCCGCGAAGGCTGGACCTGTGCCTGTCTCCAGAAAAAGATGGGTGTAGCCCCGCTGACGCGCCGTCCGCACGATCTCATCCAGAATCGCCTGCCCCACACCCCGCCGCAGGAAGGCCGCACGGGTACGCATCGACTTGACCTCGCCGGACAAAGAATCTAGCTCTTTCAGTGCCCCGCAGCCGCATAAGCTGTTGTCCAGCCACGCCGTCCAAAACGTAACGCCTGGCGCGCGCAGGCGCTCGATGTCTAGCGCATGTACCTGGCCAGCCGGGGTGTTGCTATGCATCCCTGAAAGATGCTCCGCAATGAGTGCTTGAACCTCTTGAGAAGATAGATTATCTTGGCGAACCTGGAGTCCCATCACACAATCTCCTGTTTCATAAAATTACGTTTGTCTCGCATCAACATTTTTGTAGGGGTGGGATGGTGCGGCATGTTTTGGGCAAAACAGATGGTCTATTCTCCGCGCCGTCTCACCCTTTTAGGCAACGGCCGTTTACGGCGTAAACAATTTCCACTGCCCTTCCGAAATAACTTCGACGGTACCATCAACCACTTTGATAGCCGTCTCATCGTCCATTGCATACCCTGGCGTCGTCAGTTTAGCCGCCCACTTTTCCGCGTTGGCCAGGGTATTATGCGGCAGCATTTCATGACCCAGATGCGGAAAAATGGCAAAATCCACCAGCCCCAGCGTTTCATCGCCTCCGCTGGGCGGCGTCCAATTCACAAATTCCTGGCCGATGTGCGGGGCCATCACCATGCTGCCTGCACTCAGCCCGACCCAGACCAGATCATCCAGCGTGGGCAAAAGCTCGGCCAATCCAGATTGCTGCATCCAGTAGCCCAAATACATAGTGTCGCCGCCATTTACCAGCAGCACATCGGCCTCACGCACCCAGGCAACCCAGCGCTCTTTCTCAATGCTGGGCAGGGCGGTAAGCTCCAAAATGCCCACCGAGTTCCATCCCAGTTCGACCATCGGCGTTTCCGTTTCTTGTCCGCTAATGAACTCCCAGGCTTTGACCGGGCTGACCATCGGGTGCCCGTATGATGCAGTGGTAATGCAAAGGGCGTTGCATTCGGCAATCGGTTTGCCCAGCATCTCAACCAGCGCGTTGTGAATGCTTTTGTTTTTGATGCCCGCAGAAGTAAGCAGTAATTTCATGATTTTTCCTTTTTAAGTGTGGGTCGGATTGCCAATCCGACTTACGATTCTTTGCCCGTCAAATCCTTGTCTTCCATTTCCCAGGCGTGGTCCAGGGTATGAAAGGCCGTATGCCGAATCAGGTACCGCAGCGGCCATTTTGCCCTGCTGCCAGCCTGCTTGCCTTGGGCATGATAGTCGCGGATGGCCTGGCAATAAGCCTCGCGATAGCTTTTTAGCGCCTGGTCTGTAAGCATCACATCATCTGCGGGAACAACACCAACGCCCTTCGCCCAATCCTGCTCGGCGGCCAAGGTGTGGCGGACGATGCGGTCCCGATCGCGTCCGCCGCCGCGTGGCCCCTTCTGCATCTCAGCCGATACCCGCCCGCGCACCTCGTCGAAAAACGCCCAGCACGCCTGCATCAGCGTCAGCTCACGCTCTAATTCCGCACCCGACATCTCTTGCTGGTCAACACCCGAAAACGCAAATGAGATGCCCCAGAAGTCTGTTGATCCCGTGCCTGGATACTGCTCAACTACCTCGAAGTCCTGGATAGTGTCGAACGCCGCGCTCATGTTGGCTAGTTTCGCCACCTGGGCATAGCGCGGCATAAAGGCTTGCAGCTTTTCGATGGCTAGCTCTTCAGTCTTGGCGCCGCGCTCAAGGCCGGGCCAATCAGGTGCTACCGCCACCACCTTTTTGCCCTTGGGTCCCATTTCTAATGTTACTCGCATAGGGTTATTTGTCACGATTCCTCCTATTGGTTGGTACGGCCGTTTCGCTCATAATTCACTACAAACACGCCGCTTGGCGTGACTTCGCTTTCCGTTACTTTGAAGGCTGCGGGGATGGTGCCACTGGCGAACAACCGCTTGCCGCTGCCCAACGTGGTCGGGTACAGCATCAGCCAGAACACATCCACCAAATCATGCTGGATGAGCGTTTGTAGCAGATCGCTGCTGCCCCAAACGTGCAAATCTGGCCCCGGCTGCTGTTTGATTCGCGCGACTTGTTCGGCCACGTCTCCCTTTAAAAACACGGATGTCTGCCAGTCGCTAGACGTGCGGCTGTTGGAGGCAACGTATTTGGTTGCCGAGTTGGCCCCCGTCCAGACGTCGCCATGATTTGGCCAGTACGGTTCCCAAATTTCAAACGTTTTCCGCCCTAACAGCAGGTCAAACGGCAAGTTCATCTGCCGTCTTAGGAGCGTTCCCAAAACCGGGTCGGAAAACGGCGCGACCCAGCCGCCCTGTGTAAAGCCGCCGCTGGTATCCTCTTCTGGGCCACCCGGTCCCTGGATGACGCCATCCAACGAAATATGTTCAAGCACTACAATTTTTCTCATGAGTAAGTTCCTTTACCATCAAGATTTACGCAGATTGGACCAATTTCAATCGTAAACAATTTGAAAGCTCTCCAATTAAATTGGTCCAATCTCTTGGCTAATTCTGCCTTATTCCTTACCGCAGAATCTTTTCCATCGCCTTGCCTTTGGCCAGCTCATCAATCAGCTTGTCTAAATAGCGGATTTTTTGCATCAATGGGTCTTCAATTTCTTCCACACGCACGCCGCACACCACGCCCTTGATGAGCGCCCGATTTGGATTCAGGGCCGGGGCCTGGTCAAAAAAGGTTTCAAAACTGTTTTCCTGCTCGATCTGCTCCTGTAAGCCCGCCTGGTCATAGCCCGTGAGCCAACAAATGAGTTGGTCCACTTCTTCCTTGGTGCGATTTTTTCGCTCCGCTTTTTGCACATACAGCGGATAAACGCCCGCAAATTTCATGGTATAGATTCGGTGTTGCGTCATTGTCATTCCTCCGTTGGTGTAGGTTCTGCGCTCAACAGTCAAAAACGGACCAGCAAATGTTGTTGCGCAGCCGCTGATCATCCAGCACAAGGTCGCGAATGGCTTCTGGCAGCTGCTCGCGCTGCCACTGGCATTCCCGCCGTCCGGCCGCCTCACCCTCGCCTTTTGGTGCGGCGGCTTGTACCGCCTTGATGGCATAAGCTGCGGCGCCCAACTCGTGAGCCGCAACGTGGGGCACGCAAGCCGCCTGACCTGCGGCAAAGGCGGCGTGTCGAGCAGCGCCGCGCAACTCTCTGGCCGCAGCCATGGCGTGGCCGCCCACTGCTCTGGCTGCCATCATCGTGACCTCACCGCGCGTCCAGGCGTGTACCGCTTCGATGGCTTGTCGCGGACGGCCGTCTTCCAATGCTACATCCTCAAACAAATGCAGCACATGCTCGGCGCAGTCCGCCGCCCACAGCGCCAGCAGATGATGGTCGGTATCTTCAAGCGTGCCGCCGCGCCGGATCGTGATGAACCGGGGGTCGCGCTGTTTCGGAAGTATCATGTTGGGTGCTATATTTCCACGCCCGGCAGACCTGCCACGCCCAACAGCAGCGACAGCTCGCCAGCATGGGGTAGATCGTGGTCGAGCAGCCCCCAAATCGTCTGCACGACTTCTGCATCCTGCTCGGTTAGATCGTCGTCGGGGGAGCCGCCCATCAGGCAGTCGGTGATGAATTGCCAGGTCAGGTCCAGCCCTTGCACAATTTCAACGGCCGTTCGTGGCAAATCATCGTCATCGTCCCAGCAGTGCAGCGGGGTTAACTCGGCCGCCTTCTCGCCCAGCGTGCGGTAAAGATGCAGGGCGCGGCCAAAGACAATATGCTCGGCAATTTCGCCGGGCGTGCGCAAATCGGGCAGCGGCCGTCGTTGCAGCTGCTCATCCGTGAGCGGCGCGATGGCCCGCTTGAGGGCGTCTTGATAATCTAGCCAACTTTCGAAGGCCCGTGCTTCGGCAATGGTTGCTCTGGTCATCTATCTTTCTTCCTTTATTTTTGTGGATCAAGTATCTTGCTAATCGGTCCGGCTGCGGATGCCCGCATCCAGTTCATACATCAAACCATCCAATCGGCTTTTCCCTGCCTGACGAGCCGGCATTTGCCGTAAGATTTCGCCCACCTCTGGCGGAACATGGGCGAGCGCCCACTGAATCTCGCCAGCGCCAATGCTCGAATCGCTGCCATGTTCAAGCTCCAGGGCCAGAGCCGCATAAGCGCCCGGCCCCACAATGTGCTTCGTTTGCTGGACATCCGCCAGCGGGTGCGTGTAGGCGCTCGATGCGGCTAACCCTGCCGCCCGGGCGGCGGCTGTCGCTGCGGGATCACCAATCTCACGGGCCGCAGCCATTGCTGCCAAGGCCAGGGAACGCAGTTGGGCCGTGCGCCGCTCCCCACTGGCAAACACCCGAATACCAGCAATGGCGGCGCGGGGCCGGTCATCTGCATTGGGTCGTGCTTCGTACACGGGCAGCGCTCTTTCCGCGCAATCTGCGGCCCAGCTGCCCAAGGCTCTCAGCATGTCCAAGCTCAGGGTGATTGTGGTAGCCTTTGCACCCATCCTTTATCTCCTTGGTGTCGTTA
The DNA here is from genome assembly GCA_020634435.1 of Ardenticatenaceae bacterium. Classification (GTDB taxonomy): domain Bacteria; phylum Chloroflexota; class Anaerolineae; order Promineifilales; family Promineifilaceae; genus Leptofilum. Next base: position 755,785 of record JACKBS010000006.1, read on the forward strand.
CCTTGCGACGAAAATGTTTGAAGGACGTTCTACTCTCAATGCTTTTTGGGCTCGTACAGCGAAATCCAGGTGCCATCCGGGTCGGTAATGTAGGCGTAACGAATACCTGCCGGGCTCATCTCTGGTTCTTTAATGATGGTGACGCCTTGGGCGCGTAGTTCCTTCAACGTCGCGGCCACATCATCCGTTTCCAGGCCAATCTCAAAGGAATGGCCCGGTGTGGCGGGCGGCATGCCATGTGCTTTCAGCCCCGCCGCTGAACTGACGGCGATGGTGGCCCCGCCCACACGGAACTCCACGTGTTCGGGTTTGCCATCACGGGGAAAGCGGTAGGTTTCTGAGAGGCCCAGGATACGGCCGTAAAAGTCAATCCCTTTGGTGATGTCGCCGCAGTAAATGGTGAGCACTGCACTTAAAATTGTAGGCATCAAAAGCACCTCGCATAAATTCGTTTTTGCAATGGAACATGCGTTCGCATATTAGCACAGGCTGTAGATGGTGGCAACGGCTATTTTTTGGCAGAGGCGATGGTGGAGAGAAACGGCCGTGTTCCTTCTAACATACAAATTGTAAGGTGATTTTGCCCGAATTACTCTGATTTGGTGGCCATTTGTGCCTGATGGAAGGAGTGGTAGAGACCTTTTTGCGCCAGCAGCGCTTCTGGCGATCCCGACTCCACCACGCCGCCTTTGTCTACAACGATGATGCGGTCGGCCCTGGCTACCGTGGTCATGCGATGGGCAATGACGATGGTGGTACGGCCGTACCGCAGCGCCTCGAATGAATCACGCAGGTTCACTTCTGTTAGCGGATCCAGCGCGGAAGTGGCCTCATCCAGCAGAAGCAGCCGGGGATTCCGCAAAAGTGCCCGTGCAATGGCCACCCGCTGGCGCTCCCCGCCGGAGAGAGCCAGCCCCCGCTCGCCAACCATTGTCTGCAAGCCATCGGGCAGCGAGGCAACAAACGGTTGCAATTGCGCCGCCTGAACCACGCGTTCCACCTCCGCACCCAACTGCGCTGGCTCTTTGGGGTAGGTCAGGTTTTCGCTTAGGCTTGCATTCCACAAAAATGTTTCCTGCGGCACAACCCCGATTTCGGCGCGAATCGCCGCCAGTGATAGTTCCTGCATTTCGGTGCCGTCGAGTAAAATCTGCCCGCTGTCTGGCTCATAGAGGCCCATCAACAAATCGAAGATGGTGCTCTTGCCGCCGCCACTTGGCCCCACAATGCCCACAAACTCCCCGGCCCTGATCTTGAAAGACAACTCCTTGATGCCTGCCTCGCCACGGCCGTACGCAAAGGAAACATTGTCGAAAACCACCTCCATCCCCTGGTTCCGATTGGGCTTTTGGGGGAGGGCACTGCCATCCGTGCGTTCAATCGGCAGGGCAAAATGCTCATCGAGTTTGGTGATCGCGGCCCGGACTTCGGCAATGCTCAGGTGGGTCCGGCTCAACTGCTGGAGCGCCGACAAAACCCGGGGCGCATACACCAGAAACGCCACTAGGGAGCCAATGGACAACCGGTTGCCGATAATCTCATAGGCACCAAAGCCCAGCACAACGGCATATACCAGGTTGTTCAGAAACGAGGAAAGGGTATAGACGAGGAAGCCATGCAGGGCGCTGGACGCAAGTTTGCTTTCCCAGTACTGCTGGGACCACGCTTGCCAGCGTGTTTCCTCACGCTGCCGTCCATTAAAAGCGCGAATGGCGCGCAGGCCAGCCAGCGTCTCGTGGATCATGTTGGAGCTGGATTCGAGCAGATAGTACAGCCGTTCATCGAGTGATTCCACACGCTTGCGCACCAGCCAGCCCGCACCAAACAATAATGGGACAGCCAACAATGTGGCCAGAGCGAGTCGCCAGCTAGTTATGAACATTGCTACCACGTTGCCCACCAGAAACAGCACTTTGGGGATCAAGGGCAGCAGGTTATCACCAATCAACACATCGCCAACCTGGCCGCCCGAGCGGGTGAGGCGCTGAAATAGCGCGCCAGAATCGTACTGCTCCAGATCGCGCATCTGCACCGAGAGGGTATGTTCAAAGGCACGTTGGCGTAAGGCCTGGGTAACGGCCGTTCCGATTTTGCTGCGTTGGTGTCCCTCCAAAATACTCAAGCCGGATGAGGCAAACGGCAGCAACACCATGCCCGCAATCACACTGGCAATCAAGCCAAAGTTCCGTGAGCCGATGGCGTCGTCTATGAGGTAGCGAAACAGCAGCGGCGATAGCACATCCAGAACCGTCGCGAGCAAAATGAGCAGGATGGACAAAACAATGGTTGCCCGATATTGGCGAATCTGGTCCAGCGCGATGCGATAGGTTTGCGACTGAGAAAGCTTCACGCGTTGCCTCCTGTGAAAGTGACTGCCCACTGGCCAGGTCAGTTTCGGCCAGAGAGTATGCTTTTATGGTACCGTATCACTCCAGCGAGGACGAGGGCAGGGTTGGTTACGGCCGTTTCCATTATCATTTTGCCTTGGATACGAAGGTTAACCTTCCTGCCACAGCGTCACCCGGTCCCGTCCTGCATCTTTAGACTGGTACAGAGCCTGGTCTGCTCGTTCTAGCAGCACATTAACTGCGATTGGATCACTGGTATGCCAGATGGCAACCCCCATGCTTATGGTAACCGACAAAGATGTTTCGTTGGCAACCGTCAGAGGCGTTTGGGCAATGAGCTGCCGCAAATTTTCGGCCGTTGCCTGGGCCGATTCGCCATTCATATCTGGCAATAAAACCACAAATTCTTCCCCACCAAAGCGGGCAAGGAAATCCTTGCTTCTGATAGTTTGCTGGCATAGAACTGCCAGTTTAACCAGGACCTCATCCCCGGTAAGATGACCAAACGAATCATTCACTTCTTTGAAGTAATCAATATCAAACAGAATAAGGGCCAGGTAGGCGTTCTCTCGTTTCGCGCGTTCGATCTCCTTCACCACAACCTGGTCAAAGAAGCGCCGGTTATTCACTTTGGTCAGCGGGTCGGTGCTGGCAATTTGCTCCAGTTTGAGAGCCCGCAGTCGTTCCGTTTCAGCCTGTTTGCGAGCGGTAATGTCGCGCACGCTGCCCTGAACGTCAAGGATTCGGCCGTTTTCATCCACCCGAGGTGTGGCGCTGACAAGCGTGTGAATCACCTGCCCATCTTTGCACAGCAAATCAGATTCAAGGTTGGTAACTGCTCCTTGACTGATGATTGCCTCACGAAAACGTTCGCTGTCCACGGGGTCCACAATGATGTCGTACATCGTCATCTGAACCATTTCACCTTTTGTAAAGCCCAAAACAGCCTGGCAGGCAGGGCTGACATCTTGAATTTGCCCATCGACCCCGGCAATGAAAATCATATCTTTTGAATTTTCGAATAAGGTGCGATATTTTCGCTCGTTTTTTTTCAGGCTGAGATTGGTTTCTTCCAGTTCGCCAGACAAGGTTTCAATACTGCTAAATGATTGGGAAAATAAACTGGCCAGCAAAATGGACTGTACAAAAATAAACGCGACAAATCCAAACGAGGCCACATTTTCGATGGGGACCGTTTGCGAAAACTGTATGGCACCAATAACCTCTCTTTGGAAAAGCGTATCGTAGATAATGGCCGCGAACAAAATGAGAGACGCAAAGCCAATGTAAAACGCTCCCGTGCGCCGTTTGTGCATAATCCTCGTCAGAAAATAGCCGCAATAGATGATTTCTAAAACGTAGATAACCTGATAATAGGTGGAGGAATAACTGAGCAAAAAGGTATCGGAAACGATTAAAAATAAGGAAAATCCGACACCGCAGCCCAAAACTGCCCAAACAAACCAACGGTGGATATCGCGGGGGTACAAGCTTTGCAGAAACAAAACAAACAAAATCGGCGACAGGAAAAAGACCAAATATTCCAGCCTCAGGGCCAGCTCCCAACCGATCGGGAAGAAAAATAGCAGCGTGCTTTGATTGGTCACACCTGTGCGAACGGCCGTACTCCAACAGAGCAAAGCAAAATAGAGCGGTGCCTTATCCTTTGTGCGGAAGAGATAAAGAAACAAATGATACAAGCCCATCACAAACAGAATGCCAGCTGAAAAAGCTTCCAGGAACCAGTTTTGTAGTTGATAACGATGAACGGGCTCTGCCAAACCAAGCAAAGGGTCATTGCGAAAACCGCCTTTACGATGCTGAAAATTTGATATTTGCAGCACCAATTCCACCGTTTCGCCATGTGGCTCAAAGAAGATAGTAATGGGCTTTTTCTCAGGCGTCATGGCTTCAGGAGTAACCCCAACACGGCCGATCTGAGCTGCCAACTGGCCGTCCACCCAGAGCGCATAAGCGCTGCCTTCCCCTTCAATATAAAGACCAAATGTCTGAGTTGTTTCAGGAGGATACAACAGGGTCAGGTGGTAAGTTGCAAACCCTTTTGGGGGCAAAGTCGTATTCGCTACAACATAGTTTGTCCAAACGTCTGGTACGGGTACATAGGCTGTCGGAGATTGGCTGATGAGTTGATCCGGTGTAAGCAGCTCGTTCCAGTAAAAATTCCACTCCCCGGAAAGATTGATGGCCCCATCTTGGGCAAAATCCCACATGCGCAAATCGAGAATCCCTTCAATGGCTTGCGGCGGCTGGTGTTCAACGCCTGCCACAGAGGTGCAAGCCACCAAAAACAGACAGAGGCTCACCAAACAAATGCTGCTTAAGTATTTAGGGAGAGAGGCCATAAACGTTTGTTGTGGTTGGGCAAGGTGTGCGAAGCGTGGTCCGGTAATGATGTTTACTACGCTTTATGATACATCATTTTAGGGGGCAACGGCCGTTTCCTCTCCCAATTCCTTGACATTTACCCAGACGGCTATAAACTCCCGCAACTTTTTTAACAATCGGATGAAAATCACTCTGTTCTTGCGAATGCCCGGGGTAGGGTTTTCTGTTAGACGCCTCTTTTGTTGGGGTAACTGTTGAATAAACGAGCGTTTCAACACCTCGTTTTAGGCCTTGGTGGAATTGGGAGCGCAGCTGCGTATTGGCTGGCACGTCAGACAGGCGGCGACGTCCTGGGTCTGGAGCAATTTGCGTTGGGTCATGTCCGGGGTGGCTCGCAGGATCATTCCCGCATCATCCGACTTTCCTATCATAATCCCTTCTACGTTAATTTAGCCAAAGAAGCATACCGGGCCTGGGCCGCAGTGGAAGCGGATTCAGGCGATCAGCTGGTGTATAAAACCGGTGGCCTCGATTTGTCCCCGGCTGGCTCTCGCCTGCCCCTTAACGATTACACCAACAGCTTAATTGCTCACAACATCCCCTACGAACTACTCGACGCGGCCGAAATTATGCGCCGTTGGCCGCAGTGGCGTTTGCCCGACCACGTAACTGGCCTTTATCAGACCGAAAGTGGCCTGGTGGCCGCTGCTAAAAGTAACGCCACCCACCAAAGGATGGCTCGCGAATACGGCGCAACCTTGCGTGACAACGCCCCCGTCACCGCTATACACACGGCGGGCAATGAAATTACCGTTGTGGCGGGCGGCGAAACATACACATGCGAGAAGCTGGTGATTGCCAGCGGCGCATGGTCCAATCAACTGCTGGCCCACTTTGGCCAACACATCAACCTTACCGTGACCCAAGAGCAGGTGACGTATTACGCCTCGCCCCATCCGGCAGATTATGCGCTGGAGCGCTTCCCCATCTGGATATGGCTCGACGAGCCGTGTTTTTACGGTTTTCCCGCCTTTGGTGAATCTGGCCCCAAGATTGCCCAGGATGTGGGTGGTCGGGAAACTACGGCCGAATCCCGCACTTTTGAAATCGATCCTGCCGGTTTCCAGCGCACCAACACCTTTTTACGCCAACATCTCCCCACTGCTCATGGTCCCGTCATTCTGAGCAAAACATGCCTCTACACCATGCCGCCCGACCGGGATTTTGTGCTGGACACGCTGCCTGAGCATCCCAACGTGGCCGTGGCCATCGGCGCGGGGCACGCCTTCAAGTTTGCTTCGCTGCTGGGCAAACTGCTGAGCCAGCTGGCCCTTGCCGGGCAATCTGAGCTTGACTTGACCCCGTTCCACTTCAGTCGCCCCATTCTCTTTGCTGAAAATCCGGTGAAAGAGTTTATGGTTTAATTGGTAGGTGCGTCGCACCTCTGGAAAAAAGGAGAAGAAAGATGAAGAAGGACCTTGTTTACAAGTTGTGGTTGTTTTTATTGCTGGCTGGGTTGCTGGCAGCTTGTGGCGGCAGTGAAACAGATTCTGCCGACACGGACAGCAGCGATAGCAGTGACACAACCAGCGAAACGGCCGATACAGAACCGGCCGACAGCAGTGAGCCCGTGGTGCTGCGCATCGGTTGGGCTGGCAGCCCCGACACGCTGAATCCGGGAACGGCCGTTCTCTCTGAAGCGTACACCCTGTTTGAACTGGTTTATGACTCGATGTATCAGCTAAACCTGGACGGCACCTACAGCCTGGAGCTGGCCGACAGCGTAGACGTTTCTGAAGATGGTCTGGTTTACACCTACCACATCCGCGACGGCATCACCTTCCACGATGGCGAACCGCTCACCGCTGAAGACGTTGCCTTCTCGTACAATCTGTATGCTACCCAGGAAGATTTCCCCTTCCTGCCCGTCTACACCGAATTTTTCGACACCGTTGAGGCCGATGACAGCAACAACGTCATCATCACTCTCACCGACGCCATCCCCAACATCGAAAGCCAGCTGATCTTCCTTTATGTGGTGCCCGAGCATATTTGGGGCAGCCTGGAAGGTGCCGGTATCGCTGAATTTGAGAACGAAGCGATGATTGGCTCCGGTCCATTTAAGATGGAAGAGTATGCCCAGAATGAATTTGTGCGCTTGGCGGCCGTTAAAGACCATTACCTGAAAGGCCCGAATATCGACGAAGTGGTGTTCCAGACCTTTGAAAACCAGGATGCCCTGGTGCAAGCCCTGCGCACCGGCCAGGTGGACATGATTACGGAAATGCCGAATACGGCCGTTGCCTCCCTGCGCAACGACGAAAATATCGAACTGGTCATTGGCCCGCCGCTGGCCCCCAGCGTGACGGACATCATCTTCAACCAGACCGCCCCGGAAAACTGCCCGCCCGATGACGGTCTCTGCACCGGCCATCCCGCCCTGCAAGACCGTGACGTGCGTTTGGCCCTGGCCCATGCCACCGACAAGCAGCAAATCATCGACGTGGTGCTGCTCGGCCTTGGTGCCCCCGGCCTCACCCTTATCCCCGACAGCCTGGGCGTGTTCTACAACGATTCGCTGAATGATTACGAATATGACGTGGCCCTGGCCAACCAGATTCTGGACGACGCGGGCTACATGGACAGCGACGGCGATGGCATTCGCGAAATGCCCGATGGCAGCAATCCACTCACCCTGCGCATGAACTGGCCCAGCGACAGCACCAACGCGCCACGTATGGCCGAACTGCTGGCTGGCATGTGGGCCGAAGTGGGCGTTGGCACCGAGTTGCAAGCGCTGGACCCTGACGCCCTCACCTCGATCTGCTGCCCCACCTTCGACTTTGACGTGATTCTGTGGGGTTGGGGTTCTGACCCAGACCCGAACTTCCTGCTCAGCGTCATGCTGACCGATGAAATCCCCACCGGCAACAGCGAAACCGGCTACTCCAACCCGGCGTACGACGAACTGTACCTGGAGCAGGCGGTGGAACTGGATCAGCAAGTCCGCATCGACACCATCTGGGAAATGCAGCGCATGGTCTTTGACGATGTGGTCTACATCATCCCCTTCTATGCCCAATCGGTGCAGGCGTTCCGCACCGACCGCTTCACTGGCTGGCAAACCGACGCCGGTAAAGTGGCCCTGGAAGATCCCAGCTCGCTGCTGGTAATCGAACCAGTTCGGTAATCCGTAATCGGTGGTCGGTGAACGGTAATCGGTCATTTACTGATTACCGTTTACCGATTACCGTTCACCGCTCATGAGACAATCTCGCTACCTCCTCAAAAAAATCGGCTGGGCGCTGTTGACGGTGCTCATTGTCATTCTGCTGAACTTTTTCCTCTTCCGCATTTTGCCGGGCGACCCGGCGCGGGCGGGCATTCGCGATCCGCGCCTGACGCAGGACGCCGTGGCCGCCATCCGTGAGCGGTTTGGTCTGGACAAGCCAGTCATCAACTGCTTCGAATCGCTCAATCCGGTGAAGATTGGTAGCTGCGGCGTGAATCCGCTGGACACACAGCTGTTCATTTACATCGGCAATCTGCTGCGCGGGGAATTGGGCATTAGCTACCACACCAACCGCCCGGTGCTGGATATGCTCAAGGAGCAGCTGTGGAACACCGTGCTGCTGATTGGGGCGGGGCAGATTTTGGCGATTGTGTTTGGCATGGGGCTGGCCATCCTGGCGGCGTGGCGGGCGCGAACCTCTTTGGATTATACGGCCGTACTCGCCAGCCTTACCTTTTGGAGTTTACCCACCTTCTGGCTGGGTATCATTCTGCTGTTTTGGGGCAGCACCCAGTTTGGCTTGCCCACCGGCGGCAAGGCCACACCCGGCGGCAACTTTGCCACCATCTGGCAGGAGTGGGCCGACATCGGGCGGCATTTGCTGTTGCCCACGCTCACCTACACCATCGTCTTTTTGGGCGAGTACATGCTCATCATGCGCAGCACGCTGCTGGACGTGTTGAGCGAGGATTACATCCTCACCGCCAAGGCCAAAGGGCTGCGCACCGTGCAAATCCTCAAGGATCACGCCCTGCAAAACGCCATGCTGCCAATGGTGACGATCATCGCCCTGAATTTAGGTTTTACCGTGGCCGGAGCCATCCAAATCGAGACCGTTTTTTCCTGGCCAGGGCTGGGCGGGGCCATTTTTGAAGCCGTGGGGCGCAAAGATTACCCGATGCTGCAAGGGGCGTTTTTGCTCATTGCCATCAGCGTCATTTTTGCCAATCTTATTGCCGATTTGTTGTATTCATACCTTGATCCACGGGTGCAGGCAGGTTAATGATGAGTGAAACGGCCGTTGGCGCAACTTCCTTCCGTGGTTTTTGGCGCAGCTTCCGCCGCAGCCGCATGGGGCTGGTGGGGCTGTTCATGCTCCTTGTGGTTGTTTTGATGGCCATCTTTGCCCCGGTCATCGCCCCCTACGACCCCAAAGAGGTGGTTCGTGTAACCATTGACGACATTTACGCCGCACCTAGCGCCACGCACTGGCTGGGCACCGACGACGCCGGACGAGATGTGCTGTCTAACTTCATTTATGGCTCGCGCGTCTCGCTGATTGTCGGCTTTTTTGCCTCGTTTATCTCTATCTTTATTGGCAGTTTGGTGGGCATTGTGGCTGGCTTTTATGGTGGCCGCGCCGAAAATCTGCTGATGCGTTTTACCGACATCATGCTGGTTATCCCCGATTTGCCGCTGGCGGTGGTCATCGTGGCGCTGACCAAACCGAGCCTGTGGAACATCATTTTTGTGATTGGGCTGCTGGGTTGGACTGGTTCGGCGCGGCTGGTCCGTTCGCAAACGCTGGCGGTGAAGCAGCGCAAATTTGTGCTGCGGGCGCGCTCCATTGGCGCAGGCAACATGCACATCATCCGCCACCACATCTTGCCCATGGTGCTGCCGCTGATTGTGGTGAACACCGTTCTGGTCATCTCGCTGGCAATTTTGAACGAGAGCACGCTCAGCTTCCTAGGCCTATCTGACCCCACGGCGCTGAGCTGGGGGCAGATGCTGAATTTTGCCTTTACCCGTGGCGCGATGAGTGCCCGCGCCTGGTGGGCGCTGGTGATGCCCGGCCTGGGCATCGTCTGGGCCGTGCTGGCCTGCACGCTGTTGGGGCAGGGACTGGAGCAGGTGCTCAATCCGCGTTTGGAGACGCATCATCTGGCGGTGGGGGCGCAAATGGTGGATCGCCGTGCGCCAGCCGGGGCGGAGGCGCAGGCATGAGATCATTGCAGAAAGCGCCTGTTTTGCTAGAGGTGCGCGGCTTGAGCACCGATTTTTTGATAGCTGGCGAGGAACCCGCTCATGCGCTGGTGGACATCAATTTTAAGCTGCGTGAGGGTGAGGTGTTGGGCATTGTGGGTGAGAGCGGCTGCGGCAAGACGACGCTGATGTTGTCGTTGATGCGATTATTGCCCGCAAACGGCCGTATCACTTCTGGACAGATCAACTTTATGGATCAGGATTTGCTCTCCCTTTCTGAGCGAGAAATGGGCGACGTACGCTGGAAAAATGTCGCCATGATTTTTCAGGGAGCGATGAATGCGCTGAACCCGGTGCATACCGTGGGCCGCCAAATTGCCGAGGCGATCATCCAGCACAACTACATCACCGACCAAAAGCTGGTGACCGACCGAGTCGTGGAGCTGTTGGAACTGGTGGGCATCGGCGCGGAGCGGAAGGACCAATACCCGCACCAATATTCCGGCGGGATGCGTCAGCGGGCAATGATCGCCATGGCTCTGGCTTGCAATCCGCAGGTGGTGATTGCCGACGAGCCAACCACGGCGCTGGACGTGATGATCCAGGCCCAAATTTTGGAGCTGTTGGGCAAGCTGCGCGACAAGCTGGGACTGTCTATTCTATTTGTGACCCATGACCTGGGCGTGGTGGCCGAAATGTGCGACACGGTACTGGTGATGTACGGTGGCGTCACGGCCGAATATGCTGATGTGGACACCATTTTTAACGCGCCACAGCATCCGTACACCCAAGAATTGCTGCGCGCCTTCCCAGATTTAACAAAGCCAACCGAAAAGCTGGTGAGCATTCCTGGTTATCCGCCGCGTCTCAACGCGCTGCCACCGGGCTGCCGCTTTGCGCCACGCTGCCCGCACGTCTTTGACCGCTGCCATGTGGAACAGCCTGAACTGCATGCGTTAAACGGCCGTCATTTTGCTAGCTGTCATCTGGTTGAAACCGAATCTACTATTTCCCCGGAAACTTTGAAGTTTCTGGGGAAATCCAACGAATCATGAGTAAACAACAGCCCATCATCGAAGTAAAAAATCTGCGTAAGCTGTTCCCAGTGAAAAAGACGTCGCTGTGGGAGCAGGAAGAGAAGTTTGTCCATGCCGTGGACGATGTGAGCTTTGTGCTGCACCCCGGCGAGGTGTTGGCGCTGGTGGGCGAGAGCGGCTGCGGTAAATCTACCCTGGCGCTGACGCTAATGAATCTGGAAGCGCCAACTGAGGGGCAAATCTTCTTTGAGGGCGAAGATGTGACGTACCTGAGCGGCAAGCCGCTGCAAGAAATGCGGCGGCACATCCAGATGGTGTTTCAGGACCCGTATGAATCGCTCAACCCCACAATGACGATTGGCGACATCGTGGCCGAACCACTGGTGGTGCATCGCCTGGCACCGGACAAGCAAGAGCGACAAGAGCGGGTGGTGCGGGCGCTGGAAGATGCCGGATTAAAGCCAGCTAGTAACTTCATGCATCGCTATCCGCACGAATTGTCTGGCGGGCAGCGGCAGCGGGTGGTTATTGCTGGGGCGCTGGTGCTGGAACCGAAGGTGCTGCTGGCCGATGAGCCAGTCTCCATGCTGGACGTCAGCATTCGCGCCGAGATTTTGAATTTGCTGGCGTCTTTGCGCGAGACGCGGGGCATTTCGGTGCTGTTCATCACCCATGATTTGGGCACGGTGGCCTATTTTGCCGACCGGATTGCGGTGATGTACCTGGGCCGGATGGTGGAGCAGGGCGAGACGTTGGCGGTGTTGGAACGGCCGTTGCACCCCTACACCAAAGCGCTTCTTTCCGTCATGCCCGTACCCAACCCTCGGCTGCGGCGTGAGCGCATCATTTTGCAGGGGGAAACGCCCAACCCGATTAACCTGCCCAGTGGCTGCCGCTTCCATCCGCGCTGCCCCATCGCCCAGCCCCACTGCCAGGAAACCGACCCCGCCTGGCGCGAAATCGAACCCCGCCACTTTGCCGCCTGCCTTGAGGTTTGAGCTTACGGCCGTTTTCCTGTTAAGATTGTGCCAGCTACCCACAACCATCTTTGCTTGCGGAGGAACCCATGAGCCAGCCGAACGGACCAACAGAAGCAGCGGCCCGCATTGTGACCGGTGCCGACTATATCGAGAGCTTGCGTGGTCGGAATTTGAACGTCTACCTCTTTGGCGAACGCATAACCGAGCCAGTGGATCACCCGATGATACGGCCGTCTATCAACGCCGTCGCCGAAACGTATGACCTGGCTGTGCAGCACCCGGAATTGGGAACGGCCGTGTCCCACCTCACCGGCCAGCGTGTCAACCGCTTTTTGCACGTGGCCCACAGCGTTGAAGATGTGGTGAACCAGAACAAGATGCAGCGGCGGCTGGGCCAACTCACCGGCACCTGCTTCCAGCGCTGCGTGGGCATGGACGCGCTCAATTCGCTCTACTCCGTCACCTATGAAATTGATGCCCAGCACGGCACGCCGTACCACAAACGGCTCAAAACGTTCCTGGCCCAGGCGCAGCAGCAAAACGTGGTCATTGGCGGGGCGATGACCGACGTGAAGGGCGACCGCAGCCTGGCGCCGCACCAGCAGGTGGACCCTGACCTGTACGTTCACATCAGCGCGCGCACAGCCGATGGGGTGACCATTCGTGGGGCCAAAGCGCACCAGACCGGCTGTATCAATTCTCATTGGCTCATTGTCATGCCTACGCTGCGGCTCAGCCCGGCGGACCGTGATTTTGCCATTGTGGGCGCGATTCCGGTGACGGCGGAGGGGATTACGTTTGTATACGGCCGTCAGTCGTGCGATACGCGCAGCATGGAAGAGGGCAGCATTGACGTGGGCAACGCCCAGTACGGCGGCCAGGAAGCGATGGTTATTTTTGACGATGTGTTTATCCCCAACGAGCTCATTTTTATGGATGGCGAAACCGAGTTTGCCGCCATGCTGGTAGAGCGCTTCACCTGCTACCACCGGCGCAGCTACGTCTGCAAAAGTGGCGTGGGCGATGTGTTGATTGGGGCCACGGCCACCGCTGCCGAATACAACGGCGTCGAGCGCGCCTCGCACATTCGCGACAAGCTGGTGGAGATGACCCACCTCAACGAAACGATTTACGCCACGGGTATCGCCGCGTCGTACCAAAGCCAAGCTACCAAATCCGGCGCGTACCTGTGCGACGACATGCTGGCCAACGTGTGCAAACATCACGTGACGCGCTTTCCTTACGAAATCAGCCGGTTGGCTCAGGACATCGCCGGTGGGCTGGTGGCCACCATGCCGTCTGAAGCGGACTACATGCACGAGGAGCTGGGGCCACTGCTGGAAAAGTACCTCCAGGGCCGCGCCGACGTGCCCACGCCGCACCGCATGCGCATCATGCGCTTGATCGAGAACATGACGCTGGGGCGTAACGCCGTCGGCTACCTGACCGAATCCATGCACGGCGCGGGTTCGCCGCAAGCTCAGCGCATTCAGATTTACCGCCACATGCAGCTGGCATTTAAGCAGCAGCTGGCCCAGCGCCTGGCCGGAATTGATTTGTCGGACGCGGCACGCGACGGGCTGAATGAACTGATGGACAGTTACTTTGCGCGGGTATTTCAAACGGCCGTTGCCCCAACCCCACCGTCTGCTGAATAACCCTACATCCCGGTAACGTCGTGATGGGCAGGATCGTGTAAAATGGGGGCCATGACCCAGGACCAACCCACTTCGCAAACAGATGCGCCAGATGGCGCACCAACAGGGCGCGTGCGCTGTAGACTGACGGTTACCGGCGTGGTGCAAGGGGTGGGTTTTCGGCCGTTTGTGTATGGTTTGGCCCTCAAGCACAATCTGACTGGGTTTGTGGGTAATGACAGCGGTGGGGTGTTTATTGAAGTGGAGGGGGTGGCAACGGCCGTTGCCAACTTCCAACACGACCTCATCCACCAAAAACCACCCCTGGCCCACATTGAACAAGTTACCAGCGAGGATATTCCCCCACAGGACAGCACCAGCTTTGTCATTGTGCACAGCCAGGCGCAGGCGGCGGCCAATACCCTCATCTCGCCGGACATTTGCCTGTGCGACGACTGCTACCGCGAACTGGTAGATCCGCAAAATCGGCGTTACCGCTACCCGTTCATCAACTGCACCAACTGCGGCCCGCGCTTCACCATCATCAAAGACATCCCCTATGACCGTCCTCTGACCACGATGGCGGAATTTGCCATGTGCCCCGCCTGCCAGGCCGAGTACGACAATCCGCTGGACCGCCGCTTTCATGCCCAGCCGAATGCGTGCCCGGTGTGTGGGCCGCAGGTGTGGCTTGAGATCGGTGAACGGTTAACGGTGAACGGTGAGCGGTTATCGGTTGTGGGGGATGAGGCGGTTTTGGCGGCACAGAGGCTGCTGGTGGCGGGCAAGGTGGTGGCGGTGAAGGGGCTGGGTGGTTTTCACCTGGCATGTGATGCCACCAGCGACGCTGCGCTGGCCACGCTGCGCGAACGCAAAGGGCGGGTGGACAAACCGTTTGCCGTCATGGCTCGCGATGTGGCGGCGGTGCGCCAGTTTGCCCATTTGTCACCTGCCGAAGAGGCGCTGCTCACCAGCAAGGAACGGCCGATTCTGCTCCTGAACCAAAAAGAAACCAACGCCCTCTCGCTGCTGGTGGCCCCCGGCAACAACACCATTGGCGTGATGCTGCCCTACACCCCGCTGCACTACCTGCTGCTCGATGGTCGTTCGCCCGTCCTCGTTATGACTTCTGCCAACTACAGCAGCGAACCCATCGTCAAAGATAACGACGAAGCGCGGCAGCGACTGGCCACCTTGGCGGATGCCTTTTTGATGCACAACCGGGAGATTTACGGCCGTTGCGATGACTCGGTCGTGCGGGTGATTGGTAATCCGTTATCGGTAAACGGTAATCCGACCACCGATAACCGTTCACCGATTATCGACCACCTCCTTCCCCTACGTCGTTCTAGAGGCTATTCGCCGTTCCCAGTAAAGTTGCCCTACAGCGTGCCGCCTACGCTGGCGGTGGGCGGCGAGCTGAAAGCGACCTTTTGCCTGGCCAAAGGCGAATACGGTTACATGAGCCAGCACATTGGCGACATGGAAAATTGGGAGACGCTGCAAGCCTTTGAAACGGCCGTTGCCCACTACAAGGCCATCTTCCGTGCCGAACCGGAGAAATTGGTGTGTGATATGCACCCCGGCTACCTTTCCACCCGCTGGGCGCAGGAGCAAACGGCCGTACCCGTCGTGGCCGTGCAGCACCATCACGCCCACATTGCCAGCGTCATGGCCGAGCACCGGCTGGACGGCGCGACGCCAGTTATTGGCTTTAGCTTCGATGGCACGGGCTATGGCACCGATGGCGCGGTGTGGGGTGGTGAGCTGCTCCTGGCTGACTACCGGGGCTTTACCCGCGCGGCACATCTGAAATATGTGCCGCTGGTGGGCGGCGATGTGGCGGTGAAACGGCCGTATCGCCTGGCGCTGGCCCATTTGCAGGCGGCGGGGCTGGCCTGGGACGAAGCATTGCCCTGCATGGCCGCCTGTCCAGAGGACGAGCAGCGCATCCTGCAACAAATGCTGGCCAAAAATATCAACAGCGTGCCCACCAGCAGCATGGGCCGACTGTTTGATGCGGTGGCATCGCTGCTGGGCGTGCGCCAGGTGGTGAGCTATGAGGGACAGGCGGCCATTGAGCTGGAGGTGATGGCCGCGCGTGGCGTGACGGCGCAGTATCAGTTTGGTTTGGACGGCGCAGAAATTGATGCCGCGCCTGTTTTTGCGGCGATGGTGCAGGAGTTAAAGGCGGGGGTGGCAACGGCCGTTATCGCGGCCAAGTTCCACAATGCGGTGGCCGATCTCATCGTGCAGCTTAGTTTGCAGATGCGGCAGGCGCATGGTCTGAACCAGGTGGCCCTCAGTGGTGGCGTGTTCCAAAATGTGACGGTGTTGGAAACGGCCGTGCAGCGCCTGCTCCAACACGAGTTTGTGGTGCTGACCCACCATCTGGTGCCGCCCAACGATGGTGGGCTGGCGCTGGGACAGGTGATGATTGGGGTTGGCGGTTAAGCTGCCCCTGTTTTGTTTCCCCAAACGATAGGTCTTTGCTTTTGAAACTGGCCAGACGGCTTTCGATGGCCGTATGTGCCAAATATGTATCTTCCACCTATGCCCCGATGCATGGGATTGATGTTGCTTGCCCACTATACTGAAAGCATATTCACTGACATCGCGCAACTATAAATGTCAGAGCAAATTGTTTTATAAACCAAATTTTTGGAGGTAAGCACAAATGAACGAAGATATTTTGAAAGGCAAATGGAACCAATTTAAAGGTGAAGTTCAGAAGCAGTGGGGCAAGCTGACCAACGACGACGTTGACATGATCAACGGTGAGTACGACAAGCTGGTTGGTCGCATTCAAGAGCGTTACGGCCGTACCCGCGAAGCTGTTCAGGAAGAAGTGGAAAGCTATTTCGAGCGTCATCCGGAGTACTAAACCGCGCTAATCGTTTAGCGAATTAAGTATTGGTAGAAAGAGATACGGCCGTTCCCAGATGGGAACGGCCCTGTAGTTTGGCCTTTCTTGAAAAAGGAAGCGCACTCGTTTAATGTTGGTTCGTCCCAGAATCAACAAAAAGCGAGGCACTTCCCATGACAACTATCCCTCAAAACGAAAATCTTCTCAACCATTTAACCCAATTACTCCAAGCCCATCGCCCAATTTTCAGGCAGGAACGGGTCTTCCAACGGGTTGCCCTGCTGGTTATCGCCGAGATAGTGGTCTTCGCTCGACATACCATCACGCAGTTGCTGATGGGGGTTGGGTTGGCAGACCTGGATTGGAGCAGTTGGTATCGTCTGTTCAGCCACGACCGTTTTCCCTACGAGGCGGCCAGCGCGGTCCTTTTGGCCGAGACGATACAACACGTGGCAGCCAATGAGCTGTATGTCGTTGCTGGTGACGGCACGCAAACCCGGCGCAGCAGCCGCAAGATGGAAGGGGCACACTGGCTGCACAATCCGCAATCGCCCGTGTTCAAACGGGGCATCCACATTGGGCAACGTTGGTTCAACGGCAGTTGGCTGCTGCCAGCAGAAAATGGGTATAGTCGGGCAGTGCCGTTGCGTTGGCTGCCAGCATTCACTGAGAAGTCCCGGCCACAGAGCACCGCTCCCTGCAAGGAATGGGAAGCAGCCGTCGCCTTTCTGGTGTGGCTTAAACAGCAGTTGGGGGCGTTGGGGCGAACAAGGCAACGGATATTGATGGTGGCCGATGGTCATTACGACACATTGAACCTGTGGAAACATTTGCCAGCTGGGGTGATTCTGCTCGCGCGCAGCGCCAAGAACCGGGTATTGTGGCATCTGCCCGGACCGGATGCCCGCAAAAACTGCCAGTACGGCCAGCGCGCCCCGGCACCGGCCGACTATGGGCGGCAACGGAAAGGCTGGCAGCGCTTGGTACTGACGGTGCGGGGTAAGCCGCGGCATTTGCAGGTGAAGGTGGCTGGCCCGTTTCTGCGCAAAGGAGCGTCAGCCTGTCCGCTCTTTCTCATCGTTGTTCGCGGCAAGGACAACAAACGGACGCGGCGACAGCCACTCCCCTTCTTGGTCAATGCCGTTGAGGATGCTGTCGGCAGTTGGGTTTTGCCTTTGCCTGTGGCTGACCTGCTGTTCTGGGCCTGGCAGCGCTGGGAAGTGGAAGTCGCGCACCGTGAACTGAAATCCAACTTTGGCTTGGGCAATAAGCAGTGTTGGCACCCCGTGGCGGCTGTACGCTCAGTGCAGTGGAGCGCTTGGGTCTATGCCTTGCTCCTTTTGGCCGGGTATCGCTCCTGGGGATTGACGGGTGCGCCTGCGGTGCCGACCCGTTGGTGGCGGGGGAGTGGCCGTTGGTCGTTGAATACATTATGGCGTGGCTATCGCGCTGCCTTGTGGGGGGACCATCAATTCCACCCGATTAACCCGCAATCCTTGCTGACCAAGGGGGATTTGCGCTGGATTCAGCCGGCCTTGCGCCATGCGGCCTTCGCTGCCGCCCGCTCTTAGCCAAATCTGACCTGTTTTCAACTTTGGCTCAAACAAAAAAGCCTTCTGCATCAACAGAAGGCTTCTTCAAATTGCCAAAGTCTAGGGCCGTTCCCAGATGGGAACGGCCGTATCTCTTTGTTTGCCAGCAGTGGCTGTAATTGGGCCGCTGGCTGAAAAGATTGAAATTGGGGCAACCGCGCAGGGGGCCGGATTACTAATCCGACTCTCTGCACCGCGAAATTTTGAGGGGCAAAATCAGGCCGCCGACGCTTCCAGCCCGGCGCGGCAAAGCCCTAAAACATCGGTAATGCGCGGATGGTCG
The DNA here is from genome assembly GCA_020634435.1 of Ardenticatenaceae bacterium. GTDB lineage: Bacteria > Chloroflexota > Anaerolineae > Promineifilales > Promineifilaceae > Leptofilum. Next base: position 774,092 of record JACKBS010000006.1, read on the forward strand.
GGGATGAGGACGCTTTCGGGTGCGCCCGCCACAAAGAGCGGCGGCTCAGAATCCAACCGGTGCAGCGAGGCGTGGGAGCCGCCACCTGGATATGGGGAGACCCCCGGCACCACAAATTCATGCCCAAGCTTGGCCGTTATCCAGAGGTGGCCGCTGTTGTGGCAGTCCAGTGCGCCTACCAGGCGCTCGAAGGCGTTGGGGTAATCGGGGAAGGTAATGCAGTCGTCTTGCACCTGGCCATCGACAACGGCCAGGTCGCCCTGCCAGGCCCACGTATTGCCATAGTGATCCGCCGCCATCGCTTCCTCACCCGAAGCGCGCCAGAATTGGAGACGGCCGTTTGTCGTTTCTACCACGTAGCCATTCCCCTCGTCGAACAAATCGGCCCGGTAAATGAGCTGGTCTACCCGTTCATCATTGAGCAACTCATTGCAAATGCCGCGAATCCATTCCTGGTCCATCTTTCTAAAGTACAGCTGGGCGGATCGCAGGTTGGGGCAGGGCATAATTTCATCGCCGTCTTGCCACGGATGTCCTGCTTTGGCTAATCGGCAATCGCTGAGAACTTCCACCAGCTCAATCTTTTCTTCCTGATTGTCCTCAGACGTAGCACTTTGTGAATGATCACCGGTAATCACCAGCATGAACTGCTCCAAAAAGGAATTCAGTCCGCCGTAAGTGGCAAACAGTTTACCCAGCATCTCATCCAGATGTCCGAGATGTTGGTGCGAATATGCTGGGCCATGCCGGTGGGCAAGGTCATCATTGTCGGGGAAGTAGGCCAAAGTGAAGTCGGGGAATTCGTCTCTGGCGGCCAGTTGCAGCACCAGATCGCGGCTGTTTTGGTCGGTAAAGCCGAACCAGTGGACAAGGCCGGTGTAGGTGGCTTCCACGTCCACATCTTCTGGATTGGCCAGCAGGTCACCCAAGAGCAGAATTTTTGGCCCTATCACCGTGGTGCTGGCGGGCAGGCCGGGCAGCCATTTGAGCAGCAGCGGCATGTTGACTTCATGAGGCACATCGCCCCGATACAGGGGAAAGTTGATGCAGGCGGTGGTGTAGCCCGCCCGCTCCAACTGCTGAAAAATGGTCAGGGCTTTCAGGTGATCGTTGTTCAGCTCCAGCAAAAATTCGCGGAAGAAGTTGCCGACGCCAACTTGCAGCATCATGCCCAGGCTGCCGCTGAAGTAGACAATCTTTTCGTTTTCCATGTCAAACCAGTGGGAGCCAACCACGCCATGTTCGGCGGGGTATTTGCCGGTGGCAATGCTAGATAGGGCGGCGTGGGTGATGGAGGGAAATATGCTGAGGCATTGCTCGCGCACCACGCCAGCCTGACGCAGCAGTTCAAAATGCGGGTAACGGCCGTTGTCCATTTCTTGGAATAACAGCGGGGCCGTCAGGGCATCGATCACCAGAAGTATGACGCGTTTCATGCAGACAAAATCCTTTTTAATTGGGGTGTTTCTTTGTGTATGCCTTTTTAAGGCATTCTGACATCAAAAGCATAACTCTAAGGGTGAGCAGCGGCCATGTATCGCGGTATAAGGGGTGGTTACAATTGGGGTATAACGGGGTGAGAAACGGCCGTTCTGCCAGCAATCTGGAATATAACGTAGGGGTAGGACGGTGCGGCAACAGTCTGTCTTTTGTCCGCGCCGTCTCGCCCTGCCTGTCCTGCCCCTACATTTTTTCTGCGGTTAGAAAGTTTTAATACGGCGGTGGGTCGCTGGCCGGGAATGATTCCCAGCTTTGTTCGTCGATAGGGTCTTCGGTGTTGATGGTTTCGTCTACCGGACTCAGTTCGCCGTCGTGCTGTGGTAGCAGCAGCAGCTTCCCTTTGGTGCGCCGCCCTTCGATGTAGGTGTGGGCGGCGACCGCCTCCCGAAGTGGATAGGTGCGATCGATGCGCACTTCGATCGCGTCGCTGGCGATCCAATCAAACAGATCATCGGCCCGCGCCTGAATCTCATCGTTGGAGGCGGTGTAATGCGTTAGGCTGGGCCGGGTCAGGAAGATCGATCCTTTTTGGTTCAGGATTTGCGGATCGATGGGGTCCACCGGGCCGCTGGCTGCGCCGTAGAGCACCATGTAGCCGCGCGGTTTGAGACAGTTCAGCCCTTTCAAGAAGGTGGTTTGCCCCACGCCATCGTAGATTACGTTGACCCCTTTGCCGCGCGTGAGCTCTTTAACGGCCGTTTCAAAATCAGCCTCAGTGTACAAAATGATGTCGTCTGCCCCATACTCAAGGGCCAGCTCCGCTTTTTCTTCGGTAGACACCGTGCCAATGACCCGTGCCCCGCGCAGGCTGGCAATTTGCACCAACAGCAAGCCTACGCCACCGGCGGCGGCATGAACCAGCACCGTATCACCGGGCTGCACCTGGTAAGTGCTGTGGCACAGGTAATGGGCCGTCATGCCTTGCAGCATCACCGCCGCGGCCACTTCCAGACTCACATCTTCCGGTACCTGCACCAGTTTCCAGGCAGGCACAATGGCATAATCGGCGTACGAACCCAGGTGCATGGCGTAGGCAACCCGATCCCCTGGGGCAACGGCCGTTACCCCTGCACCAACCGCATCTACAATCCCGCTGCCCTCCATGCCCGGCGTAAAGGGCAGGTTTTGCTGGTACAGCCCGCTGCGATGATACGTGTCGATGTAATTAACCCCAGAGGCTATGATCTTAACGCGGGCCTCGCCGGGACCTGGTTCCGGCTGGGGAATTTCTTCATAAAGCAAGGCATGGGGACCGCCTGTTTCTTTAATTTGAATTGCTTTCACTTAATTTTCTCCTTTGCCAACTCTGTAGGGCTTTTCGCAGTCACCGGATTGTTGTCACGAAGGTGGTTGATCTCCCGGCAAGCCCCAGGGAATTGTACACGGATATGTCTAAAAAGACGTATTTACTTGCAGATTCACGCATTCCTCTAAATGTTTGTCTTGCCGGTTGCCTATGGTATGATGAAGCCCTGTTGGCAAGGGGAGAGCCAATTTTTCCTACGCTTCTTTCACGATGAAGGATTGGGCTATGGACGATCTTATACTGGCTATCGACCTCGGCACCTCTGGTCCCAAAGTGGCCCTCGTCTCCCCGCAAGGCCACGTGTTGGCCTGCGAAATTGGTGAAACTGGCGTCATCATTCTGCCCGGTGGTGGCGCGGAGCAAGACCCCAATGCCTGGTGGCAGGCGATCAGAAACAGTACGCAGCGACTGCTGGCAAACAATGCTATTTCCCCCGAACGAATAACGGCCGTTGGCTGTACAGCGCAGTGGTCGGGCACGGTGGCGGTAGATGAAAACGGCCGTCATCTCATGAATGCCATTATTTGGATGGACTCACGCGGGGCACCCTACGTGCAGCAAATCACCCACGGGCCAATCAAGCTGGAAGGGTACGGCGTCAACAAGATTGTGCCCTGGCTGCGGCTCACGGGCGGCATCCCGGTGCGGTCTGGCAAAGATCCCATCGCCCACATCCTCTACATCAAACACCACCATCCCGACGTTTATCGCCAGACCTACAAATTTCTAGAGCCAAAGGATTATCTCAACCTGAAGCTCACCGGTAAATTTGCCGCCTCCTTCGAGTCTATTACCCTGCACTGGCTCACCGATAACCGCGACATTCACCACGTGCACTATAACGATCAGCTCATCAATTTCTCTACCCTCGATCGGGAGAAAGTGCCTGATTTGAAGCAGGCGGTGGATGTGCTTGGCCCGTTAACGCGCGCGGCGGCGCAGGAATTGGGCCTCCTGCCCGGCATTCCGGTGGTAATGGGCACGCCCGATTTGCAATCGGCGGCGCTGGGTTCCGGGGCGCTGCGTGATTTTGCACCGCATCTCTACGTAGGTACTTCCTCCTGGCTCACCTGCCACGTGCCCTACAAAAAGACGGATCTGTTTCACAATATGGCTTCGCTGCCGTCGGCGATTCCCGGCAAATATTTCATCGCCAACGAGCAGGAGGCGGCTGGAGCTTGCCTCTCCTTTTTGCGTGACAACATCCTTTACCCCAACGATGCCCTGGCTCGCGAAACGCACATTCCCAACGTGTATCCCGTGTTCGACCAAATGGTAGAGCAGGTTCCGGCGGGCAGTGGGCAGCTCATTTTTACGCCCTGGCTGCATGGCGAACGCACCCCGGTGGAAGACCGGTTGGTGCGTGGTGGCTTCCACAATGTGTCGCTCTCGACGACGCGCTCGCACTTTATCCGCGCTGTGTTTGAGGGGGTGGCGTACAATTCGCGCTGGCTGCTGGGGCATGTGGAGAAGTTTGTCGGGCGGCAGCTAGACGGCATTCATTTTATTGGCGGCGGGGCCAATTCCAACGTCTGGTGCCAGATTTTTGCCGATGTGCTCAACCGGCGCATCAAGCAGGTGCAGGACCCGATTCAGGCGAATGCGCGGGGGGTGGCTTTGTTAACGGCCGTTGCCCTTGGCCTTTCCACCTTCGACACCGCTGGCGATGATGTGGCCATTGCCCACACCTACGAACCTAATCCAGCCAACCGGCAGCTGTACGACGATTTGTTTGGCGAATACCTAAACATTTACAAACAAAACAAGCGCATTTACGCGCGTTTAAATGACTGACCCTCACCCCAGCCCTCTCCCTCCCAGGGAGAGGGAGCCAGATTCCCTCCCCCTCCTAGGGGGAGGGTTAGGGTGGGGGTAAAAAGGACCAATCATGGGAATCAAAGATTTTGTTGGGAAGTTAAACAAACGGATCATGCCGAAAGTGGAGAAAGGGCTCAAAGCGATCCCGCCGATCAACCGGCGCATCGAGGCGCAGTATGAGGAGATGATGGCCGGGCTGGACGGCTCGCTCAAGCCGTACCGGGGTGAGTTTAAGACCTTTGCCCAGCTGCCGGAAAACGGCCGTTCCCACGAAGATATCCTCGCTGAAATGGTCGCCCTCAAAAAGCTGGAGCAGGCACGCTGGCAGGATGGCTACGTTTCCGGCGCGGTATACCACGGCGAAGATGAGCACATCAACTTTTTGAATCAGGTGTACACGCTGCACTCGCAAAGCAATCCTTTGCACGCGGACGTCTGGCCGAGCACGGGCAAGTTTGAGGCAGAAATTGTGTCGATGACCGCCCACATGCTTGGCGCGGGGCAAACGCCGCCGGGCTATGGCGTAAACGAAGAAATCTGCGGCACGATGAGTTCTGGCGGCACAGAAAGCATCTTGCTGGCGATGAAAACGTACCGGGACTGGGCGCGCGATAAAAAAGGCATTAAAAACCCGGAGATGATTGTGCCGGTGACGGCCCACGCGGCCTTCGACAAGGCGGCGCAATACTTCAACATCAAGATGGTGCGGCTGCCGGTAGATCACAACTTTCGCGCGGATTGGACGGCCGTTCAAGACCTGATCACCCCCAACACCGTGGTCATCGTGGGCTCTGCACCCGGCTATCCGCACGGCGTTGTTGATCCAATCGAGGAGATGTCTACCCTGGCGCTCAAAAACGGCATCGGTTTTCACACTGACGCTTGCCTGGGCGGATTTGTGCTGCCGTGGGCCAAAAAGCTGGGCTACGATGTGCCACCCTTCGATTTTCGCCTGCCGGGCGTTACTTCCATGTCGGCCGACACGCACAAGTACGGCTACGCCGCCAAGGGCACGTCTGTTGTCCTGTACCGGGGTGCCGAGCTGCGCCGCTACCAATATTTCACCGTCACCGATTGGCCGGGTGGGCTGTATTTTTCGCCCTCATTTGCAGGCAGTCGCCCCGGCGCGCTGAGCGCGGCCTGCTGGGCGGCGATGGTGTCGTTAGGGGAAGAAGGTTACCTGGACGCGACGCAAAAGATTGTGGAAACGTCGCTCAAAATTCGTGAAGGGATCGCCCAGATTCCCGGCTTGCGGATGTTGGGCGAATCGCTCATTGTCCACGCCTTCACGTCCGACGAGTTTGATATTTATCGGGTGATGGATGTGATGCACCAGCAGCATTGGGGGCTGAACGGGCTGCACCATCCCACGTGCATCCACTTTTGTGTGACACACATTCACACCCAGTCGGGCGTGGCGGAACGTTTTGTGGCCGATTTGGCAACGGCCGTTCAGCACGTCCGCACCCATCCCGCCGAAGAAGGTGGCCTGGCCCCCGTCTACGGGCTGGCCGCCAGCATCCCCATGCGCGGTGTGGTCAGCGATATTCTCAAGCGGTACATCGACAAGATTTACGAGGTGTGATTCATTTCCCCGGAAACTCGAAGTTTCCGGGGAAATACGATCGGATCAACGCGGTCCCGGCGCTATGCCCACCAGCAGCACAAGTTGCACCTGGCTCTCATTTTGCACCCCGTGAACGACCCCTGCCGGTGCCCAAACGACTTGGCCGGAAACGGCCGTAACCTGCTCTTCCCCCAGCCAAAACCGACCTTCCCCGGCAACCACATAATAAAACTTGTCCTGGTCTGCATGATCATGTGGTTTTTGCACCTGCCCCGGCTCCAGGCAGTTCAAACCAAGCAGCAGCGCTTCGCTTTGAAACAGCGTTGCTTTATAAAACTTCTCCGGCTGTGCGCCGATGTGCTCTTGCAGCGTTTTTACCAGTTCCATAATTCCTCACTTTTCCTGACCTGTTAATTTCCCGTAAACAAACTGGCCTCTTCAACAATGGCAGCAGCAGACGAAGTTTCCGGGAAATTGGGTCTGGCTTTTTAACGGCCGTGGCACTGCTTAAATTTTTTGCCGCTGCCGCAAGGGCAGGGATCATTGCGGTTGGCTTTGGCGAATGCTTCTTGCAGTCGCTTTTCATCCTCACCAGCCATCAACGCCATGATTTCGGCGGGGGCGCGGCGTTGGCGCAGCAAATTGGCCATAATCTTCATCGGCCGATCCACGTGGTTGAAGAAGGATTTGTAGCCGGCGCACAAATAGTTCAGCCCTGGCTCACCGTCTGGCGTAGGGATAAAGCGGTTTTTGGGGCAGCCCCCGTGGCAAGCAAAACGCACCTCGCATTCGCGGCAATATCGAGGCAGGCTGTCCAGCTTGTCTTGGCCAAACTGCCGCTGCTGGTCAGAGGCTACCAGATCGATCATATGATCTTGCTGGATGTTTCCTAGCAGATAATCTGGTTCCACAAAATGGTCACAGCTAAACAAATCGCCGTTGTGCTCCAGGGCCAGGGCGGTGCCGCAGGTGGGGGCGAACACGCACAGGCTGCCCGGCTGGCCTAGCCACGCACCCAATGCCACGTCAAACATCTGCACGTACACCTGCCCCACGTCGCGCCGCACCCACTCATCAAAAATGGCGCTAAGGAAGTCGCCATACTTTTGGGCATTCACCGAGCGTTTGGTGACGAGTGAGCCGGACTGGGTGTAAAGCGGCCGTTCCCCACCATCCCGCTCACTCCAGACAATGTCGGCCAACGGCAAAAGCTGCGTCGTGGATCGCTCAATAATCGGAATGAATTGGATAAACTGTGTCTTCAGCTCGTCACGGAAAAAGCGATACACCTCTAGCGGATGATCCTGGTTGGCGGCGTGGACGGTACAGAGCACGTTGTACTCCACGCCGTGTTCAACCAGCAGCTGCCAGCCGCGCATCACCTGCTTAAAGCTACCCGCGCCACCTTTGTTCACTCGGTACGCATCGTGCAGTTCTTGCGGCCCATCAATGCTGATGCCGATCAGGAAGTTGTGTTCCTTAAAGAATTCACACCAGTCGTCATCCAGCAGCGTGCCGTTAGTTTGCAGCGCATTGTGGATGGCCATGCCCGGTTTGGCATGTTTTTGCTGGTAAAAAATGACCCGTTTGAAGAACTCCAGACCCATCAGCGTAGGTTCGCCACCCTGCCAGGCAAAGGTTACTTCCGGCACTTTTTGTGCTTCGATGTACTGTTTGACAAACGTTTCGAGCAGTTCATCCGCCATGCGGAAGCGGCTGCCTGGGTACATCATCTCCTTGGAGAGGAAGTAGCAATATTTGCAGTCCAGGTTGCAAATGGCCCCAGACGGCTTAGTCATGATATGAAAAGCGCGAATAGGCGCGGGGGCTGCGTTTAGGTCGCCCATGTTTTGATGAGTAGACATAAAGTAGAGAAATTTAGATCACCCAAAGGCGCAAAGTTGCCAAGTTTTTTTCTTTGGCGATTTTGCGTCTTTGCGTGACAGTTTAATAGCGCAGGCCAAAGCCAAACGGATACAGCGGATCTTTAGAATCGCGCGGTACGTCGGTTCGCTGCGCGCGCACGGCGTCCATGGAAGAGGGCAGTTCAAAGGGCAGCTTGCCTTCTGGCTGGGCTTTACCGAAGAGGGTGTTGAGAACGGCCGTATCACTCGCCCCAAAATCTGCCAGTAACGCATAAGCTGCATCGCTAATCTCAGGAATCACCGCCGGACGGTCCAGGTAAATGACAACAATCGTCGGTACCTTTTCACACAGCGCCAAAATTTCAGCCTTGGCTTCTTCTTTGAAGTCCAGATCGCCGTGGTGGAACCCCAGGGCAAACTGATTTTTAGTGTCCACCGGCACCCACGGCGTATCCAGCCGCAAAATGGCAAAATCGGCCTCGTCAGGCGAATCGACCACCTGGGCATAGTTGGCGGCCACCTCGCTGTCCATATTTTTGACGAAAATTTTGGGTTGACCTGCCAGCGGCAGCACGCCGTCGCTGTTTTTGAGCAGGGTCATCGCCCGGCTTTGCGAGGCAAGGCCAGCGGCGGCCGACTGCGCACTGCCAAACACTTCAGGCACGCGCGCCTCATCCACAAACGGATCATCAAACAGCCCCAGCTCAAATTTCTGTTTCAGCAGCCGCCGCACCGATTGGTCAATGCGCGCTTCGCTTAGTTGGCCGCTTGCCACCAGTTCCAGCACATAATTAGGACAACTCTCGCCGCCAAACTGGTCTACGCCTGCGTCTAGCACCTTCAGCACCCGCTCCGCTTCGCTGAGGCGCTCCACGCCCCAGGCCCGCGCGGGCCAGAGCACATCGCCCATGTGCAGATCGGTGATGAGGCCCCAGTCGGTGCAAACCACGTCATCAAAGCCATATTTTTCGCGCAGCAGGGTGGTGATGATTGTTTTGTTGTAAGACATGGCCACATCTTCATCCGTCTGGCCCATAGGAATGCCATAGTAGGGCATGATGGAGGCGGTTCCGGCTTCGATGGCGGCGGCAAACGGAATCAGGTGGTAATCAAAATTGTCGCCGGGGTAAATTTGCCCCTGTTGGAACTCAAAGTGGGGATCAAGCCCTTCTTTTTGCGGGCCACCGCCGGGCCAATGTTTGGTCATGCAGGCGACGCTGTGCGGGCCAAGTTCCGCTCCCTGGAAGCCTTCGATGTACGCCTTCACCAGCCGGGCGCTAATCTCCGCATCTTCGCCAAAGGTGCCGCTTATGCGCGGCCAACGCGGTTCCGTAGCCAGATCAATTTGGGGATGCAGGGCCACGCGAATGCCCACCGCCAGGTATTCTTCGCGGGCGATTTCGGCAAACTGGCGCACCAGCTCGGGATCATCAATCGCGCCAAAACCGGTGGTTTCACACCACTGCGAAAAATCTTCCACGGCCATCGAGACGACGTTTTTACCCAGATGATTGCGCGGGTCAGAGGCCAGGGTGACGGGAATACCCAGGCGGCTCTGCTCGGCCAGCTGCTGGACGTTGTTGTACCAGGTGGCTAACGGCCGTGCGCCGGGAATTTGCCAGACGTTGAAGTGGTTCATCTTCAAATCAATGAGCTTGTTTTTCACAGGATCGCCAAATCCAGTAAACGCCTGCTCGTCACTTTTGTCTTCGATGGAGCCGTCTGGATTCACGCGCACGCCGTCGATGAAGAGTATGCCCGCTTTTTCGGCCAGCGTCATCTGCGCGAGCAAATCTTCGACTCGGTCAGCGATGGGCTGGCGCGGGTCTTCGTAGATGTCCAGACGGCCGTTTTTGTTGAGATCGCGGTAGGCAAAGCCGTTTTCGCTTTGGATGAGTTTGGATTTTTGCTTTACGCTCTCGGTGAGCGCCTTTTCTGTGTGCATTTTTCGCTCCTGCTAAAGATTGGATGGGTCCAATGTTACTTCTTCGCTGTCTAAATAGCCAAGGCGATTGGCGCGGAACCAGAGGGTACGGCCGTTTTCCACCGCCATTGGCCCTGTGTAGAGCTGCCAGGAACGGCCGTCTCTCTCAGGATTGCCGACTGCTTTACCAAAGCCCATAAATGGATTGTTGGCTGATTCTTGTGGCGGGGTGGGCGGAACGGCCGTCCAGCCAATCACTGTGCCTTTTGTGGTGCAGGTGGCCGTTATCGTGTCGTCTTCGAGTTTTACGACAGGGGGTTCGGTTTGGCTAAAACGGCCGTCTGGTCGCCATTGTTGCAGCAGTTCGGCTTCGGGAATGAGGCCCAGGTCAGGATACTCATTCGACCAGTCATCGAGCGCATTACGCAGGCGGTGCAAGTCGGCGGCGTAGGCCGGATCGGCGGCAAGATTGTTGGTCTCGTGTGGATCGGCCTGCAAATCGTACAGCTCTTCTTCTGGCTTGGTGGTGCTCATAAATTGGCGCTGCGCGGGGGTTAGCAGCGTAGGCATCAGCCCCATGTTGAGATTATCTGTGTCTTTGAAGCGCATCTGGCGCAGCTCTTTCCAGGTGGTGGTGGTGTGGTCGGCGTATTCCTGATGCTGCATGTAGGGTCGGTCGGGGTGGTAATTGCGCATGTAGCGGAAACGGCCGTCTCGCACCGTGCGTACCGTATCTTCTGTCTCGCCCATGCGGTCGCGATGGCTAAACACATATTGGCGCGGCTGGGCGAAACTGCCTTGCGCATCGAAAAGGGGTTGGGCGTTCATGTATTCGGGCACCGGCAACCCGGCAATCGCCAGGGTGGTGGCCGCCAGATCCATGGTGCAGGTAGGGGCAGTTTGCGCCGTGCCAGGGGCAATCTTGCCCGGCCAGCGGACGATGAGCGGCACGCGCAGGCCACATTCGTAAGGCCAACGCTTTTCGCGAGGGAAACCCCGGCCATGGTCGCTCCAGAAAACGACAATGGTATTGTCGGCCAGACCATCTTCCTCTAGCTGCTGCAAAATATCGCCAACCCAGTAATCCATAGCGGTAACGAGATCATTGTAGCGGGCGATGGCTTTGCGGAAAACGGCCGTATCTGGGTAGTTCGGCGGCACAGGCGCAGCCTCCGGGTCGTGGTGTTCTTCCGGCGTTAGGCGGCTGGTATTGTGGGCAAAGCGTTCGTCGTCGGTGTAGATTTGCGATTCGTGGGTGACCATGCCGTGGAACATGGCAAAAAATGGTTGGTCAGGATCAGGGCGGTTGCGCCAGTGCGCCTGCGGGCCAAAATCATCAAAAACGGTGGCCGGGGTATGGAACTGGTAATCGGTGAAGGCGCTGTTGGTGCAGTAGTAACCGGCCGCGCGTAAATATTCGGGGATGGGGCGCACTTCGGGTGGCGGCAGCGCTTTGGTGCGCATGTGCATGGTGCCGATGGCGGTCGGGTACATGCCGGTAATAATCGCCGAGCGGGACGGGCCACAAACAGGCGTTGTGGCGACGGCGTTGTCGTAACGCACCCCCTCAGCGGCAAGCTGATCTAGATTGGGCGTGTGGGCGTACTCGGCGTGGGGGTAAATCCCGGCGTAGCAGCTCAGGTGCGGGTTGATGTCGTGCGTGCTAATCCAGAGGATGTTGGGGCGTTGGGTCATATTTCCCTCGCTGGTTATCAGAGATTGGGCCATTTTTTGAAAAATGGCCCAATCTTTTTAGCGTTCGTTTGGATGTAACTTTTCCAGCCGCTCGGCATGGTGGGCGCGGCCGGTGGCGCGGAGTCGCTTGAGGTAGTTGGGCAACATCCCCCGCGTGTGGAACGGACCGCCTTCGCGCAGCACGGTCATCATTGGGTCCACGTCGTGCTCGCTGGTGAGGGCCATGTCGCCATACCATTCCGCCAGCAAGGCGAGTCCTTTTTGCACCAAATCAGGCCTTTCCGGGGCGAGATCATTTTGCTCGTGCGGGTCAGCGGCTAAGTTCCACAGCATGATCGGCTCGATTTCCTTGTAGCCGTCGTGGTAGCTGCGCAGGAGCATGTAGTTGTCGAAGCGCACCCCCCGTTGGCAGGACCACGTTTGCTGGCTGGTGACGAGATACGGCCGTCCTTCTTCCCTACCTTCCAAAAATGCGGCGGTAAATGGTTTGCCATCCCAATTGCCTGGCACTTTGCCTCCCGCCAGCTCGATGAGCGTAGCGGCCCAGTCAAAATGGTAATGCAAGGCACTGTCTACGGGCGCACCTTGCTGGCCACCCGGTTGGCGCACGATGAGGGGGATGCGGCAGGTGATGGAATCGGCCGTTTGGTGGTCGCCCCAAATGTTTAGCTCACCCTGGTTTTCCGCATGGTCGGCGCTGATGATGATCATCGTGTCGTCCAGCACCCCTTTTTCGGCGAGTTGGTTCAGCAGGTAGCCGACATGGGTGTCCACGTAACGAACGGCCGTATCGTAGCCATCAATCCACCATTTCATCACCTCTGGCGAATCGATCTGGTCTGGATTGCCAAACCGCTGGTAGAACAGTTCGTATGGCATCGACGGATCGGCAAAACCGTGCGGCTCTTGTGGGCTGTGTGGGCCAAAGCCATCCCACATGCGCTGCCAGGCTTCCTCTGTCAGCCAATCCGGCAGCGGATCATCGGCAAATGGATTACCAAATTCGGTGGGCGTGCGGAACGGCGTGTGCGGGTCCCAATAATTGACGTGCAGAAACCAATCTTCTTTGTCCGCGTTGCGCTCCAGCCAGGAGAGGGCGTGGGGCGTCACGTCATCGGCGATGTCCATGCCCCATTTGCCGGGGTTGACTATTTCGTTGTAGCCTGCGTACCAATGCCAGGCCGCGTGCCGCTCGCCAAAGGAGCTGACGGTGGCGGTGAGATGGCCCGCGTCGCGCAGGGCGGTCATCCAACTGGTAAGCCGGAAGGTGTCGAAGAAGCCACGCGTTGGCCCCTCGATAAACGGTTGTCCGGCGGTGCCGCCATGGTTCACAACGCCGGTGTGGAAGCCACAACGGCCGCTCCACAACGCGGTTCTTGAAGGCAGACAAGGCGCATCGGAAATGTAGCAGTTGTCGAAGCGGGTGGCCTGCGCGGCCAGAGCATCAATGTTGGGGCTGGTGTTGCGATGGTAGCCGTAGCAGCCCAGGTGGTCCGGGCGCAGGCTGTCGATGTCGATATAGAGAATGCGCATGGAGCGTGACTCCCAGATTGGTCCAATCTCGAAGATTGGACCAATCTTTGAAAACGTTATGCGTGTGTGTTGAGGAAGTCGCGAACGGCCGTTGCATATACTTCTGGCTGTTCACGACGAATGTTGTGCCCGGCGCCGGGAATGTTGACATGCTGCGCGTCGGGCAGGCTGGCGACCCATGCATCGGCGGCCTGGGGTGGATAGATGGCCCCGAGGGCCAGATCGGCCGTGATCAGCAGCGTGGGGCAGGTAATGTTAGCCACAATTGCATTGGCGGTAGCGGCGTCGATGCCGTCTTCGCCAAACGGTTTGAGATGGTATTGCAGCTTGGACTGCGCCCACGGTTCCCACTCGGCTTCTGGCCAGGTGGGGCTGCCCTCGCGGCCCAGCGCCACAATTTCAGCTATTTCTTTACCCTTGATGCTCTGGATAAACTGTTCCCAGCCTTTGTGGCCAGCCTGCGCCTGTTCGGTCTGTGCCGCCATTAGTTCATAAGGCGGCGGGTCTTCCAAAACAGTGCAGGCGGGTGTTTGCGGCTGTTGGCCAGCCAACAAGGCAACGGTAGCCGCACCCAACGAATGCCCTACCAGAGCCGGCTTTTGTAAGTGCAGGGCGTCGATCAGCCCGGCCAGGTCTTTTGCGCGGTCCAGCAGGGTGATTTGGTCATCTGTCTGGTCCGATTGGCCGTGGTCGCGTGCGTCGTAGAGGATGATCTCGTACGCATCGGCAAACTGCTGGGCGATGGGCCAGAAGCAGAGACCGTTGTCGGAACGGCCGTGGGCAAACAGCAGCGGCGGCTTCTCTGTGTTAGTGCGATAGACATGCAGTTTGACGCCATTGGCAATGACGTCACTTTCAATGAGTTTCATTGTTCACATCACTTTTATTGGCCGTGTACCTGGGCCAGCAAACCGGCGACCATATCTTCGGGATGGGCGGGCAGGGCATCTTTTTGGAACATCAGCACGCTGACCAGCGGCATGTCGCTGAACATTTCCATGATGTCCATGCCAATGGAGCCGTCTGTGCCATAACGCTCATTATCCTCACCGCCAAACGCTTTGCGGGCTTCGGCCTCCATTTGGGTGTATTGCGGACCAAAAATGGCGCGGCCACGCGGATCAGCCATCCATTCGCGGATGGTGGACTCTTTGTCCAGGATGCAGGGCAAGTCCAGCGTAGACTCCAGGTTCACCGTGACGTTCTGGCGAATGTCCGTTGCCGAGGCACCGATGAGCAGGTCAAACGCGCCGTCTTCGGTGATCCACTGGGCATATTCAGGGTGGTAATAAGCAAAGGCGCGGAAATCGAGGGCGATCGAGACGGTTTTGGTTTCACCCGGTTCGAGGGCCACTTTGGCAAACCCTTTAAGCTCTTTAAACGGCCGTACCAAGCCCGCCACCTGATCATGCACATACACCTGCACAATTTCCTTGCCCGCGACGCTCCCCGTGTTGGTCACATCTACTGAAACCGTCACGCCATCCACATCTTTGAAGGTAGCCGCGGACACTTGCGGGTTGCTGTATTCAAATGAGGTGTAGCTCAACCCGTAGCCAAACGGGAACTGTACCGGCATTTCTTTGGTGTCGTAGTAGCGGTAGCCGATGAACAGCCCTTCGCCATAGCGCACCACACCCGCGCCGCCAGGCCAGTTGAGATAGGCAGGCGTGTCGGCTAGTTTGAGCGGGAAAGTCTCGGCCAGCTTGCCGCTGGGGTTCACCCGGCCAAATAACACGTCGGCAATGGCCCCGCCACCAGCCTGACCCATCATCCATCCTTCAAGAACGGCCGCTACGCCATCGATCCAGTCGCCCATCGCCACTGGTGCACCATTGTTCAGCACAACAACCGTTTGCGGCTGAACCTTGGCGACAGCCTTGATTAAGGCAACTTGCTGCTCCGTCAAATCGAGGTCGGCGCGATCGTACCCCTCGGACTCTTTGAAGGTGGGCAGGGCAATGTACAAAATGGCCACATCGGCGGCCTGGGCCAATGTCACAGCTTCATCGATCATTTCCGGGCGGAAAGAATTATCGGCGGGATACCCGGCGGCATAGGTCAATTCAGCGTTGCTTGCCTGGGCTTGCAGTTCCTTAAACGGCACCGCCACCTTGGTGGGGTTAATGTGCGAGCTGCCGCCGCCCTGGAAGTGAGCCTGTTCAGCAGAACGGCCGATTACGGCAATGTGCTGCTGATCTTTCAGCGGTAGCACGCCATTGTTCTTGAGCAGCACCATCCCTTCGGCGGCAATCTGGCGGGCCAATTCGTGGTGGGCGTCTACATCAAATTCGCCCGTCTTTGGCGTTTCCTGTGCTTTGTACACAATGCGCAAAATGCGGCGTACCGATTCGTCCAGCACCGCTTCGTCCAGACTACCAGACTGAACGGCGGCGATAACTTCTTTGACGCGCCGATCCTGCGGGCCAGGCATTTCCCAATCCAGGCCGCCTTGCAAAGCCGCCACCCGGTCACGCACGGCACCCCAGTCGGAGACAACCAGCCCTTCAAAGCCCCATTCTTCCTTTAGGATTTTGTTGAGCAGAGTGTCATGCTGCGAGGCAAAGGTGCCGTTGACCTTGTTGTAGGCGCACATCACTGTCCACGGCTGGGCTTCTTTGACGGCCTTTTCGAAGGCGGGCAGGTAAATTTCGCGCAGGGTACGTTCATCCACCTCGGCGCTGATGCTGAAGCGCTGGAATTCCTGGTTGTTGGCCGTAAAATGCTTCAACGAGGTGCCAACGCCTTTGCCCTGGACGCCATTGATCATGTTGGCGGCCATCTCGCCCGCCAGGTACGGGTCTTCAGAAAAATATTCAAAGTTACGGCCGCCGAGGGGGGAGCGCTTCATGTTGGCCCCCGGCCCGAGCAGCACGTCTACGTTCAGGGCGATGCATTCTTCAGCCAATGCTTCGCCCAATTGGCGAATCAGGGCCACATCCCAGGTGGAAGCCAGGCAGGAGGCCGTGGGGAAGCAGGTTGCGGGCAGGCTGGTGGCGGCAACTTCGTGCACGTTGGGGACGCGCCGCACGCCGTGCGGGCCATCGGAAACAACCATTTCGGGGATATTTAGCCGCTCTACTGGGGTGGTGGTCCAGTTGCTGGCACCGGTGCAGAGGGCCGCTTTTTCTTCAAGCGTCATTTGGGCAATAAGTGATTGAATGTCCATTTTGGTAAACTCCAAATTTGTGGTGAATAAGCTAATATCCCTAAGCTTAATCGACCAGCCAGCAGGCGGCAAAATGTTCGTTCTTCTTGGC
Source organism: Ardenticatenaceae bacterium (assembly GCA_020634435.1). GTDB lineage: Bacteria > Chloroflexota > Anaerolineae > Promineifilales > Promineifilaceae > Leptofilum. Next base: position 790,560 of record JACKBS010000006.1, read on the forward strand.
CTCAAACGGCGGCTCTTTTTCCCGGCACTGGTCTATGGCCAGGGGGCAGCGGGTGTGGAAGCGGCAGCCGGAAGGCGGATTGAGCGGACTGGGCACATCGCCTTTCAGGATGATGCGCTCTTTTTTGCGGGTTGGGTCAGGAATGGGTACGGCCGACATCAACGATTGTGTGTAGGGATGCAGCGGATTGCGGAACAGCTCGTCGCGCGTGGCCAACTCAACCATTTTGCCCAGGTACATGATCGCCACTCGGTCGGAAATGTGCTCTACCACGGACAAATCGTGGGCAACAAACAGGTAGGTGAGATCAAATTCATCTTGCAAGTCGTTGAGCAGGTTTAGCACCTGTGACTGGATGGAGACATCCAGCGCGGAAACGGGCTCATCACACACGATGAATTTGGGTTGCAGCGCCAGCGCGCGGGCAATGCCGATGCGCTGACGCTGGCCGCCGGAAAACTCATGCGGGTAGCGCAGCGCGTGGTAATCTTCCAACCCCACCTTGCGCAGCATTTCGATCACAATGTCTTTCCGGTCGCGGGGATTGCCGATGTTGTGAATGTTCAGCCCGTCGGCGATCGATTGGCCGATTTGCTTGCGCGGATTGAGCGAGGCGTATGGGTCTTGCAGCACAATTTGCATATCGCGGCGCAGCTTGGTCATGTGCTGCCGGTCCATCTGGTAAATGTTTTGGCCTTCAAAATAGACAGAGCCGCTGGAGGGCTCGTACAGCCGCAGAATCGTACGGCCGATTGTCGTTTTGCCGCAGCCAGATTCACCCACCATGCCCAATGTTTCACCCGCTTTGATGCTAAAGCTGACATCATCAACGGCTTTTACATGGGCGACAACGCGCTTAAGCACACCGCCGCGCACCGGGAAATATTTCACCAGGTTTTCCACGCGGATTAGCTCTTTGGTTTTGGCTGGCGCTTCTTTTTGCAGGGGATGAACGGCCGTTCCGTTCTGCTTGATATTTTTTTGTATGGGGGTGGAAGAAACGGCCGTACTGCCACCCGCCAGCGGGGCAATATGTTCGCCTTCGCTCTGGTAGAGCCAGCACTGCGCTTCCTGCTCTGGCCCGACGGGCAGCAGCGCGGGCTTTTTGTGATGGCAGATTTCCAGACCAAATTCTTCGCGGGCTTTACAGCGCGGGGCAAAGTGGCAGCCCGGCGGTAAATTCACCAGATTGGGCACCGAGCCGGGAATCGCGTCCAGCCGATTCTTCACGGAGCCCATCACCGGGATCGAAGCCAGGAGCCCTTGGGTGTACGGATGTTTCGGTTGGGCAAACAGGGTTTTGACCGGTGCCTGTTCCACAATTTGCCCGGCATACATCACGGCAACCCGGTCTACCATTTCAGCGATAACACCCAGATCGTGCGTGATGAGGATTACGGCCGTTTCCAGCTTGTCCTTCAAATTGCGCATCAAATCCAAAATCTGGGCCTGAATCGTCACGTCCAGCGCCGTCGTTGGCTCATCGGCGATGAGCAGCTGGGGTGACAATGCCAGCCCCATGGCAATCATCACACGCTGGGCCTGCCCGCCAGACATCTCGTGCGGGTAAGCCAGCACTTTTTGCGCTGGGTCGGGAATGCCCACCAGGCGAAACATTTCGGTGGCCCGGCCGCTAATCTCTTCGTCCGCCATGTGCGAGTGTAGTTCAAACACTTCGCCCACTTGCGCCCCGGTGGTGTGTACCGGGTTCAGGCTGCTCTGCGGCTGCTGGAAAATCATCGAAATCGACTTGCCCCTGATTTTTACCATTTCATTTTCGGTCATGGTGTGCAGCGGCTTGCCTTCAAACAAAATTTCGCCAGAGACGATCTTTCCGGGTGGGCCAACCAGGCGCATGATCGACAGAGAGGTGACACTTTTACCCGAACCGGACTCGCCAACCAGGCCCAAAACTTCGCCTTTGTTGACGTGCAGATCCACCCCATCCACCGCTTTCACGATGCCATCTTCGGTATAAAAATAGGTCTTCAGATCTTTGATCTGGAGCAGCGGTTGTTGTTCTTTACTCATGATTCACCACCTCAACGAAGCCTACAGCTTCCCCGAAAGATATGGATCTAGCGCATCACGCACGCCGTCGCCCAGAAAATTGACGGCCATGACCATTAAAAAGATGGCCGTTCCTGGCACTAAAGACATCCACGGCGCCAGCTGCAAATACCGATTACCCGTAGCCACCATGCTGCCCCAGCTGGGGGTGGGTGGCTGAATGCCCAGCCCCAAAAAGCTCAGCGTCGCTTCGGCCAGAATGATGCCGCCAATGCTGAGCGAAGCGATGACGATGATGGGCGCGGTCACATTGGGCAGAATGTCTTGGAAGAGAATTTTGGTGGTCGATTTGCCCAAGGAGCGGGAGGCCAGCACATATTCCCGCTCGGCCACCGACAGTGTTTCGCTGTAAACCACCCGTGCATAGCGGGCGACCCCCACAAAGCCAATGGCGATGAGCGCGTTGATGAGGCTGGGGCCAAGCAGCCCGGCAATTACGATCATCAACAAGATAGACGGAATAGAGAGTAAGGCATCCATGACCCGCATGATCACTGTTTCGGTAAAGCCGCGCACCGTTCCGGCGATCAGCCCCAGGGTTACCCCAATGCTAGACGAAATGATCAGGGGGATGAAGGCGGCAAAGATGGAGACCCGTCCACCGTACAGGATGCGGGTGAACATGTCGCGGCCCAAATCATCGGTGCCAAACCAATGTTCGGCGCTCGGTGGCTGGCGTACGGCCGTATAATCCTGATCAATCGGATCGTAAGGCGTCAGGATGGGGGCAAAGATGGCCCCAATCAGAAAAAGTAGGACAAGAATGCCACCAATGCGGGGCAGCATACGCTTAAACAGGCGGCGCAGAAAATAGCGAAACCCGGTCCGGCTGCTTTTGGCTGGTACAGCCAGCGTGCCCACTTCTGGTGATGGCTCACCTGGATTGTTTAATGTTTGCGCGGTCATAATATCCTCACTTCCTTCCCCAAACTACGAAATGCGAATGCGTGGGTCTAACACGCCGTACAGCAAATCAACAAACAAATTGACGAGTAAATAGCTGAGCGTAATGACCAACACCACGCCTTGTACAACCGGAAAGTCGCGGATGAAGATGGCATCCAGCCCCAAGCGCCCCATGCCCGGCAGCGAAAAAATTTGTTCAATTACCACTGCGCCGCCCAACAAAGCGCCAAACTGCAAGCCGATAATGGTGAGTACGGGCAGCATGGCATTGCGAAAGGCGTGGGCATAAATAACGCGGCGCTCTTTGGCCCCTTTGGCCCGGGCGGTGCGGATGTAATCCTGGTGCATCACTTCCAACATGCCGGAGCGAGTCATGCGCATCACAGACGCCATCAAGGCGATGCCGAGGGTAATCACAGGCAAAACCATTTTGGTTAAGTTCTCCCGCGCATCCTCTGAGAAGCGGGTGAAACCATTGGAAGGCAGCCAGCCAAGCTTCACCGAGAAGAAGTAGATGAGCAGCAGCGCGACCCAGAAGTTGGGTGCCGAGATACCGCCGATCGCGATGCTGGTGCCGATAACATCGCCCAGGGAATTGGGTTTAAGCGCGGCATAAATGCCCACCGGCACGGCAATGAGGAGGGCAAACGCCATGGCCAGCAGGGTCAGTTCAATAGAGACAGTGAAAGCGCTTTTCAGCATGTCGCTGACCTGGCGGCTGCCACGAATGGAGGTGCCTAAGTCGCCTTTCAGGGCATTGAGCAGCCAATCGCCATACTGCACAACCAACGGCCGATCCAACCCCAGCTCATGACGCAAAATAGCGAGCTGCTCCTCGTTTAGTCCTTCCGTTTGTTCCACATCGACCAGGAGATAGATGGGATCGCCAGGGGCCAGGAACATCAAAGTGAAGACGATAAACGTCACAATGAGTAAGACTGGGATGGTTGCCATCAGTCGTCTAATAATGTATTGAGCCATAGGAATACCTTTCCCTTCTACGCTACGGCCGTTTCTCGGCAAAGGCTACACAGCGCACCGGCCACAGCAAGAGACATTTCCTTGAAAAAGAGCGGCAGGTATTCACGGTGATGCCTGCCGCCCCAACTGCATCTAATACTTACTCATTTGGTTGCAGGTAAAGATAGTTGTAACCACCCACAAACGTCGTATGGTAATCACCCAATTTGTCGGCATTCCAGGCGTAGAGCGTTTGTTGGAACACGTAGGGGACAACAACCATCGCTTCGTACTCCATCACATTTGCCTCGTGGAGGATGGAGATGCGTTCTGCGGTATCGAAAGTCGCGGTGGATTGCAAAAGCAAGTCGTCGAAGGTTGAATCATTTTCATCACACCAGCCAGTCATACCCACACTGGCATTGCAGCCCGCGTACAGGCGCAGCCAGGTAGCCGGGTCAACGTGTAGGTTCTGCTGCACAACAAAACCGGCATTGGCGCTGTTGTGGTCTTCGCGCAAAATCTCGATGTGGCGAGCAAACTCGTTGACCTCAATTTCCAGGTTGATGCCTATTTCAGACAGGCTGTTTTGCATGATTTGCAGCAGCTGCGAGCGGAAGGGCTGTGGCGTAACGGATACTTTAAAGTCGAAGCCATCGGGGTTGCCAGCGGCGGCTAACAATTCTCGGGCCAGGTCCAGGTCCTGGTGCAGGGGGTCACCAGCCGGTTCGTAAGCCCAGCTGCCATTCGGAATGAGCCCATCGGCTGGGGTGCCATATCCTTCAAAACCCACATTGATGAGCGCATCGTAGTTTAGCGCGTAGGCAAACGCCTGGCGGTTTTCCAGTTTATCAAAGGGAGGAATGCGGGTGTTGAGTACCAATGCGTACCAACCGGTTTGATCTCCGCCTACCTTGAAACCGTCAATGGCTTCAAACAGGGGAACATCTTTTGGCTCTTGTTCGTGCAGCAGGTCCAGCTCGCCACTCTGAGCGGCTAACAAAGCGGCGGCCCCATCCTGGAAGTTGCGCCAGACGATGCGATCCGCTAGACCAACACCTTCTTGCCAATAGTTGGGATTTTTCACCATGACTACTTCTACACCGGGTTCCCATTTTTCCAGCATGTACGGGCCGCTGCCAATGGGATTGATACCAAAGGCATCGGTGCCCATTTCCTCATAAGCTGTGGGAGAGACGATGGAGGTGTTTGGCTGTGACAGGGCGTACAATGCGGTAACGTCGGGCTGGCTGAATGTAAATTTAACGGAGTAATCATCCAACTTTTCCCACCCCGTCATTGTAAGGATGGAGGTGCCCAGGAACAAGTCTGGGTCCTGGAAAAGATCAGCGCTGTAGATAACGGCGTCTGCATTGACAGGGGTGCCATCAGTGAATGTGGCATCGTCGCGCAGATTGAAGGTGATTGAGAGCTGGTCGTCAGAAATTTCCCATGTATCGGCCAACCAGGGGATAACGGTGCCTTCGTCGTCTACGCGCACCAGGGTGTCAAAAAGACCATTGGCGACGCCCGTGGCGGCAGGGTTGTTGACATTGAATGGGTTCAAGTCGGTGAACTGTTGCAGATAGCTAATGCGGATTTCTGTGGGTTCGCTGGGTTCCTCAACAACGGTTTCTTCGGTCGTGTCATCAACGGCCGTTTCTGCCGAAGTCGTGTCGGTGCTGGTGCTGTCGGTCGTGGCATCGTCCGAATCGGTACTGCCACCACAGGCGGCCAACAGCAGCATGGCCAGTAAAAAGATGCCTATCAGGTAAAAACGATTTTTAGATCTCATTTCTTTTCTTCCTCATTCATTGAATTTTTTGGTTTCGCTTGGCGAAAATGGGCTGAATTTGAGACTGCGCCGGTTCTTTTAATCAATAATCACCTCCTAAATACACGGTTTCATCCTCAGTTGGTCCGGCCAGTGACGGCAAAGTCGGGCCATGGTGGAAAGTTTGTGGTGAAGGCAAACGGTGCCGCTAATTGGGCTGGTTGTGCGTCGGTAGGGTGGTGCGGTTCGTTCACTTTATCTCTGTGGCGCGTTGGTAGTAGCAACGGCCGTTTCTGCCTTTGCCGCTTCTTGATGCTCTTCAAAAAACGCAGCCATTTTTTCTAAATGGGAAACAAAAACATCCATCCGGTCCGCGCCATAGCCGTGCAATTTATCTTCAATGGCCTGCGCGTAGGCCAGGTCTGGGGTAGATAAAATATGGGAATGAATGGTGCGATCGCGATGACGAAACTTGTGGATCTGTTCTTGGCGAAAATGCAGCTCGTCTCTGATTTGCCCAATAATGACGGCCGTATCAACCAGATAAGCATGTTTGATCCGAAACAAAACGCTGCTCTCTGTATAGCGAAACGAATATTCGATGGGACTATGCAGGAAGTCAATTAAAAATTGCTCGCCTTGGGCTGTAAAGCTGTAAATTTTCAAGTCTGGTTTTCCGTCCCTTCGCTCTTCCTCAAAAGTTACCAAACCATTCTCAAGCATTCGTTTTAATGTGGTGTAAATCTGGCTCAAAGGGGCGCGCCGTCTGGCAAAACGCCCTTCGGTGTCGAGATGTTTTTTGATGTCGTATCCTGTACTCGGATTAATGGTTAACAGGCCGAGAATGTAATGCTCTAGTTTCATTTTCATGAGCAACGATTCCTTTGGGCTTGCAGCAAAAATCGCACAAAACCGACTAACGTATCAGGCAAGGATGTAAAAAATTGATCAAAAAATCCAGAGGTTCTTCTCGTGCCTTTGCGCTTAAAAACTTCATTTACTCTGCTGCTTTCCCTTGCGATAGGAGGATTTTTTGGGAAGAAAACAGCTTTTTTATAGGTTCTATTTTTGGTTGTACAACCTGACCAAAAGTGAATATCTATAACTGTAAACTATGTATGAAAGGAGTATATATAATTATATATAAACTGTCAACGGGTAATTTTTATTTGCACAGTTGTTGGGTATATATAAAAATACACTGTTTTTGAGAGACGATTTTGCGCGATGAGCAGTTATCTTATTCAAGTTCTGCTAAAATTGACCAGTTCGGCTAAATAGTAAGGAAGGTATTGAATTGCCCTTGACCAACACAAAAACAAAACCAGCGTTCCCTGAATTCATCATTATCATTTCGTTGTTGATGGCTTTGACCGCCTTCTCCATTGACTCTATGCTGCCTGCACTGGCCCAAATCGGCCGTGAATTGCAGGTGCAGGATGCCAATGACCGGCAGCTGGTCATTTCCATGATTTTTCTGGGGTTGTCGCTGGGCCAGCTCTTGTTTGGGCCGCTATCAGACAGCATTGGCCGCAAGCCGGCGATTTACTCGGGTTTAGGCCTGTACATGGTGGGGACCCTGCTCTCTATGTTTGCCGTTAACTTTCCGATGATGCTGATCGGCCGTTTTTTGCAGGGTTTGGGTGTTTCTGCGCCGCGTGCCGTGACCCTGGCGCTGGTGCGGGACCAATTTGCCGGACGGGAAATGGCCCGTGTGATGTCTTTTGTAATGACGGTTTTTATTTTAGTACCGATGTTGGCCCCTTCATTAGGGCAGGCAATTCTGCAATTTGCTGGCTGGCGAGCCATTTTTGGCAGCTTCTTGCTACTGGCGATTTTTGCCCTGACGTGGTTTGCCATCCGCCAACCCGAAACATTAGCCCCTGAAAATCGAGCGCCGTTTACAGGCAAGCGAATTCTCAGCACCACCCAAATGGTGGTTAAAAACCGGCTCGCTTTTGGCTACACGGTGACGGCCGGATTGGTGAGCGGCGCGTTTATCGGCTATCTCAATTCAGCGCAGCAGATTTTCCAGGAACAGTATGAATTGGGAGAGCTTTTCTCTATTTATTTTGGCATTGTGGCTTCTTCCATTGGCCTGGCATCGCTGTTAAATTCGCGGCTGGTGATGCGCTTTGGCATGCGCTTCCTCGTGAGGGGCGCTTTGCTCGTTACGTCTATTTTGTCCGTCATTGTTTTAATTACCACCCTGCTTTTGCCCGGCCAACTGCCTTTTGCGCTGTTTATGGCCTATTTGATGCTGTCTTTTTTCTGTATTGGGGTTTTGTTTGGGAACCTAAATTCTCTGGCGATGGAGCCGTTGGGGCATGTGGCGGGGATTGGGGCTGCTATTGTGGGTTCTCTTTCGACGTTTATCTCTGTGCTGCTGGGCACGCTCATTGGCCAGAGCTATAACGGGACCATCTTGCCGGTGGTCACTGGCCTGGCTGTGCTATGTGGCTTGTCATTGTTGGTCATGCGCTGGGCTGAGGCTGACTGACGCTTGTTAGAAAACGGCTACTGCGGCTCCAAGTTTGAGACTGTTTTTGCCTGTTCATTTTGGCTCTCAAAAAAGGCCAGGATTCTTTCCAGATTGGCAAGATAAAGGTCCATGGCAGATGCGCCGTAGCTGTGTATTTCATCGTTAATGGCTTGTGCCAGGGCCAACTCATCTTCAGACAAATAGATTGAATCAATGGTGCGATCTCTGTGCCGGAACTTACTGATTTGCTTGTGCCGAAAGTCCAGCTCTTTTTTGATTTGCTCGATGATGACGTTGGTATCGATCAAAAATGAGTAGCGGATACGAAACAAAATTGTGCTTTCGTTGTATCGAAATGGTTTTTCCAAAGGGCTGAGTAAATAGTCGATCAGAAGTTGACGCCCTTCGTCGGTGAGGGAATAGATTTTGAGATCTGGCTTGCCGTCGCGTTTCTCCTCCACAAAGGTGACTTGCTTGTTTTCATGCATGCGCTTGAGGGTGTTGTAAATCTGGCTAAGCGGTGCTCTTCTGCGCTCGAAACGGCCTTCGGTATCCAGATGTTTTTTAATGTCATACCCGGTGCGTGGATTGATGATAAGTAGGGCGAGTATGTAGTGCTCCAATTTCATTTTCATCGCTAGTTCTCCTGCAATACGGCCGTTCCTGTAGGCAATATCCATGATTCATCGGTTTGTAAGCAAATACTCTATGCCTTTGGGGAGAATCTGGTGCCTGCCAGAGATTTTATCACCAAATCATTTTGTTGGTGCGTTTTGCCTCATCGCCTGGTGAGATTTCTGGGTGGACACGTTTTAGCCCATGAGCTTTTTGCCCGGTACGTTAGTTTATGGTAGAAAGCAGTTATTCAGGAGCCGAGGCGTTTTATGGACGAGCTACTAACAACAAGACAGGTACAGGCGCATCTTCAGGTAGACCGCACCACCATTTACCGTATGCTGAAAGACGGCCGTCTTCAAGGCGTGCGAATTGGCCAACATTGGCGCTTCCCACGGTCTAGCGTCGAAGCCATGCTGGCCGAGTCGTCCGCACCGCCCACCCCTGCGCCACAGCCAACGCCCATGCTGTCCACCGAGGTGCTGCCCGTGCATTGCTTGC
>JACKBS010000007.1 GCA_020634435.1 Ardenticatenaceae bacterium
TAGCCTGGGGTTTTAACCCCAGGTCTTCGCGAATGTCACCAATTTCGATGTGGTTGGTGGAATGCACAGTAATGTTGCTGCCGATGGCAATCTGTGCCAGCTGCCGTTCCCTCTGCGCCTTTGCGCCTTTGCGTTGAAAAAAGGAAGGAGATTGGAGATTGGAGATTAGAGATTGGTAGTCGGCGGGATTGGTAGCGATGACCCCATCGGCGGAGCGGGCCAGGAAGTTTACGGCCGTTTGCCGCAGCGGCCCGGCTTTGGGGAAAAGATAAGGTACCCGGAGATCGTGGAAGGTAACGGCCGTTTTCACCACATTTTTCAAGCGCCAGGGAAGAAAATTGATCGCGGCACTTTTCATGTTGTACGCGGCGGGCTGGTATTGAATATTCACCACATCCAGTTCATAGCGCAGCACGATGTCGGCGATAACGGCCAAGGAGGGCCAGCGCCAGCGATTAATCCGCGGATGCAGTTGGGCAAAACCCAGGTCGATTGGCTCCACGGCCGAGGTAAACGTGCGGGGTGCATCCGGCGGGCGCGCCTCGCGGCTGGTGATAATGTGGATAGTGTGACCTTGTGCATGAAGCGCTTTGGCCAATTCGGCCGTAAACGCGCCCACGCCGCCCTCCATCGGTGGGTATTCACCCGTCACCAAACCAATTTTCAGCATCTTCAAGGGGAAAATTTAATTACCTAATTACTCAATCAGTTAATTACAAATCACTGGGTAATTGAGTAACTAGGCAATTGGGTAATTAAAACAGTTCGTAATGCTCAATGGGATGACCACGCCAGCGCAGCAAGGAGAGGGCATAGGTGCGGCGCAAAGCCAAAAAGTCTGCCTTTTTATACAGCTCGCCTTTGCCTTTGGGCTCTGGCCATTTGCCATCCACCACTTTCATCAGGTCGCGGTCGCTGAGGGAATTAAGGCCTAAAAGTTCGTCGTGAAAGGCTTCCGGCACCTTGCCTAGCGAGGGGGGCATGCCACATTTGATGCATTGCATAATGACTTCTTCAATCGGCCATTTGCAAGCATCGGCAATCTCCTGCAGCAGGTTGTAATCCGTCGATGATAATTCCAACGTTACCTTGTTCTTCATTGTGTCACCTCAAGAAATGATCAAATTAATACCCTGCTGGCCGCAACCCAGAACGTAAAACCATCCAGTAGGCTTTTACCCGCTGCCAACGCAACGGCCGTTTATGCCCCACTGCTCCCTTGATGGCCTCCAAAGTCAACTGCCAACCATAGCTCACCAATAAAAACAGTCGCAATACCCCGGCCACAAAACGGCCGTGATATTTACGAAAATAGCGCAGTTTGGCCCGATTAAAGTTAATGTGCCGCTGGGTTACCGCCTGTTCACTGCTCTTGCCGGACAGATGCGTCACCTGCGCTTCTGGGTAGTATACCACTTGCCAGCCCGCCTGGTGAATTCTTCGGCAATAATCCAACTCTTCGGAATACATGAAGTAATCTTCATCCAGTCCGCCGACCTGGCTCACCACTTCTCTCCGGGTCATCAGGCAAGCCCCCATCACCCACTCCACAACGGCCGTTTCGCCATCAGCCACATCACGCGCATAAAAATGGTCCAACACGGCTTGTGGTGCATAAGGCTGTAGCCAGGTGCTTTCAAACAACGCCGTCCACGGCGTGGGAAAGCGTCGCCGGGATGATTGCACCGTGCCATCGTCATTTAGCAGCTGCGGGCCAACTACACCCACCGTTGGGTTCTGTTCCAAATAAGACACCATTTTGGCCAGGGCGTCACCGTGCACGATGGTGTCGGGATTGAGCAAGAGGATGAAACGGCCGTTCGCTCGTTCCAATCCCAAATTATTGCCGCGTGGAAAGCCCACATTCTCCCGGCAAGCCAAGAGCTCGACCTGAGGAAACTGCTCGGCCACCATCTCCGGGCTACCATCCAACGAAGCGCTATCCACCACAATCACTTGCAATGCCAGTCCCGTTTGGGCGAAAACAGAGCGCAAGCAGTTAGCCAACAGCTCGCGCACATTCCAGCTAACAATGATGATAGAGAGGTTGGGTTGGGTCATCGGTAAACGGTTATCCGTAATCGGTAAACGGTAAACGATTTCGGTCGGATCACCGATTACTGTTCACCGATTACCGAAAAAAGCCTTTGGGCGTTGGCGGTGGTTTGCTGGGCGAATACGGCCGTACTCACCCCCCGCACCTCTGCTAATTTTTCGGCAACATAAGCGACGTAGGCTGGTTCGTTGCGCTTGCCGCGGTACGGGTGAGGCGTCAGAAATGGCGCGTCTGTTTCTACCAGGATGCGATCGTCGGGGACTTTTTGGGCGATCTCGCGCAGGTCTTCGGCTTTTTTGAAGGTGACTGGACCAGTAAAGCCAAGATAGTAGCCGAGATTGAGGGCAGAAACGGCCGTTTCCCAATCCGCCGCAAATGAATGCAAAACCCCCGGATTCGCTCGCCCCACCAGTGGTGACTCGGACAGCAGTTGAATCACGTCGGCGCTGGCTTCGCGGTTGTGAATGATCACCGGCAGGTTTAACTCGGCGGCCAGCTCAAGCTGTAAGGCCAAAGTCCGGTGCTGCACTGCTTTGGGTGATTTGTCCCAATAATAATCCAGGCCAATTTCGCCAATCGCTACCACTTTGGGATGCTTCGCCAAATCGCGCAAATCGCCAATCCAACTGTCCTGCCACCCCGCCGACGAGTTGGGATGCACGCCCACAGCGGCAAACACGCCGTCATACTTTTCCGTAAGCGCCAGAATGGCGGCGCAATTTTCCAAATCAAGCCCCGGCACCACAATTTGGGTCACCCCAGCGGCCAGAGCACGTTCCACGACGGCGTCACGGTCTTCGTCAAACGACTCAAAATCCAGGTGGCAATGTGTGTCGATGAGCAAACTACTGGCCCCAATTCTCCGGCAGACGCACGGCAATCACTTCACCGCGCACGCACACCTCACCATCGGCCAACAAGTCAATGGTCACGACTACTTTGCGCGGCTTAATCTCCTTGACAGTGCCGCGCAGCTCCAATTCTGGGCCTAATGGCGTGGGTCGCAAATAATCCACTTTGAGCGATCCAGTGACAAAGCGGATGGGCGGATCAGAATCAATTTCTCGATTTTCGGCACGCGCTGCGGCCGCTGCGGCCGTTCCTGTACCATGGCAGTCGATCAGCGAGGCCAACAAGCCGCCGTACACATAACCAGGCACAGCCATGTGCTCCGGGCGTGGCAAATAGCGGGCCACCGACTGCTCACCCTCCCAGTAACTTTTGATTTGCAACCCTTTTTCATTTAAACGGCCGCAGCCATAACAGTAGCTTGTATCTTCCGGGTAATAATCCTGAAACGCTTTCATAAACCTATTTATCCACAGATTACACAGATTTCGCAGATTTTTCATTAACTGTGCAATCTGCGAAATCTGTGGATTGATTTAAATCTTAACGCAGGCCGGCTAGCTTCATGCCGTCTTCCAGAATGGCCTGGACTTTATCCCCATGCGTCGTTTCGCAGTAAACGCGAATGACTGGTTCCGTACCGCTAAAGCGCACCAGCAGCCAACCACCATCTTCCATCATGAATTGGTGTCCGTCGATGGTCACGATGTCAGTCACTTTCAATCCGCCAATCGTCTCGGGACGCGCCGTGGCCACGTTGTTCTGGATTTCCTCTTTGCGCTCTTTGTCAAAGTAAGTGTCAATGCGATCGTAATAATGGGCACCAACCATGCCAAACAAATCGGCCAACAGCTCGGAAGGTTTTTTGCCCGTCTTCCGCATCATGTCCAACATGTACAACCCGGCCAGGATGCCGTCACGTTCCGGCACATGCCCTTGGAAGGCATAACCACCGCTCTCTTCGCCGCCGATCATGGCGTCTACTTCAACCATCTTGGGAGCAATATATTTAAAGCCCACACCGGTTTCATACACGGGTACATCATACAACTTGGCCAGCTTGTTCAACATTTTAGTGGTAGAAATGGTCTTGACGATGGGGCCACGTTCGCCGCGAACTTCCAGCAGGTAGTAGCCCATCAGCCCATACACACGCAGCTGATCCATGAAGTTGCCATTCTCGTCGCCAAAGCCTACGCGGTCGGCATCACCATCGTTGATGATCACTACATCTGCGCCGACCTCTTTGGCAAAGCTCAGACCATGATCCACGTTCGGCGGAATTGGTTCGGGACGCGTCATGTGTGGATAAATCGGATTGCGCTCGTTGTGCACCTCTTTAACAGTAGTTTTGCCACCTGCCAGCAGTCGCGGGAACCAGCCCGCGCCGTTGCCCCACATGCAGTCTACCAGCAGCGTAAAACCAGCCTCCTTGATCGCCTCGATATCAACCAGCCGATGCAGTTGGGCAATGTAAGCCGGAGCCGCATCAAAAAGCTCTACCAGCCCCTGTTGTTTGGCATCTTCGAGTTTGGTGGTTTTAACGGCCGTAATTTCTGGAATCGCCGCCTCAATCTTCTTCAAGTCCTGGGGCGGGATAGCCCCACCGTTGATGTCCCGCACCTTAAAGCCGCAATCCCACGGCGGGTTGTGGCTGGCGGTGATGTTAATCGCGCCCCCCGCCTGCTTATCCACCACCGAATAGGAAATAGTTGGCGTCGGTGTTGCCGTCTCGGTTAGCCAGACATGAATGCCATTGGCGGCCATCACTTCTGCGGCCGTGGCCGCAAAATATTCCGCCTGGAAGCGTTTATCGTAGCCAATGATTACGCCTTTTTCTGCCAGACCTTGCTCCTGCATAAAAGTAGCAAAACCCTGCGTACAGCGTCGCACATTATCAAACGTGTAGTCCTCAGCAATGCGCCCCCGCCAGCCGTCAGTTCCAAATTTAATCGTTGTCATTTCCCACTCCTGGGTATGCTAGGTTAGTAGATTTTGGTTAAACAGCGATACGTCCCGCTTGCAACAGCTTGATATCAGCATCCACCATCATCTGAACCAGCTGCTCAAAGGAGACGGTTGGCTCCCAACCAAGTATGCGACCCGCTTTACCGGGGTCACCGACCAACAAATCTACCTCGGCCGGGCGCATGAAGCGCTCATCCTGAACCACATAGTCGTGCCAATCTAAATTGACATGACCAAATGCCACTTCCAGAAATTCCTCAACTGAATGGGTATCACCCGTGGCGATCACAAAATCGTCGGGCTTGTCCTGCTGGAGCATGAGCCACATTGCCTTGACGTAATCCCCCGCATAACCCCAGTCACGCCGCGCATCGAGGTTACCCAGACGCAGTTCATCGGTCATGCCCAGCTTAATTTGGGCCACATGATGAGTAATTTTGCGCGTCACAAATTCCAGACCACGTCGGGGCGATTCGTGGTTGAACAAAATGCCGGAAGTGGCGTGCATATCGTAGCTTTCGCGGTAGTTGATGGTGATCCAGTGTCCGTACACTTTGGCGACGCCGTACGGGCTGCGCGGGTAAAAGGGTGTGGTTTCCTTCTGCGGAACCTCAACGACCTTGCCAAACATCTCGCTGGAGCTAGCCTGGTAAAAACGAATCTTTGGATCGACAAAACGAATAGCATCGAGCAAACGCGTCACGCCGAGAGCCGTCACGTCCCCGGTAAACACGGGCTGGTTCCAACTGGTCTGTACAAATGATTGGGCCGCCAGATTGTAAACCTCGTCTGGGCGATGTTCTTCCAGCAAATGGATCATGGAAACCTGATCACATAAATCGCCGGGAACAACCGTTACTTTGTCTTGAATGTGGGCAATACGATGAAAATTGATGGTGCTGGTACGGCGCACCATGCCGATGACTTCATATCCTTGACCCAGTAAAAACTCGGCCAAATAAGAGCCGTCCTGACCGGTGATACCGGTTATAAGTGCTTTGGGCATAATACCTTCCTAAAAAAGAGATTTTTTAAGCAACCGCTCCAAGCGATTGCGTGACTTGTGTAGGGCAGCTGCGCGTCTGGCGGCAAACTGCACCTTGCTTTGTAAGTGTGCGAACACCACGTGTGGAAATACCTCGTAGGGCGCAAGGATTATAGCCCAGGCGCATGGTTGCGTAAAACAAAAGGGACGAAACCTCTCTGGCCTCGTCCCTCTCGTTAATCTTTTTCTATTTCCCCGCCGCTATCTCTGGATAATAGGCAAGTAGGTTTGTGAACCGTTCACCAACAAGTAGAGTGTCATCGTCTTTTGAATGCCATCGCCGCTCACGGTGATAGGCACGGCGTAAAGCCCGCCCGCGGTCTGGCTGGGATTGTTGTGGGTAATAGTGATTTGCTTGCTACCGGGCGGAGTGACATTTCCACCAGGGATATTGACACTAACGCCAGAGGGGATGTTGTTGGCCTGGAAAGTAACGGCCGTATTAAATCCACCCATCGGCGACACATTCAACAAGAATTGGGCCGAACTGCCAGGATCGGCCTCTTGTACCGCCGGATTGGTAGCCAGCTTAAAGCCATAAAGCGACCCGTATGTAATCTCCAATGTCGGGCGGCGGTCCGGTGAAGATGTTTCCGACGAATTGAGATATTTGCCGCTATGCCGCGCGCCATCGGCAGAGTAAAGTGCCAGCCGCAGCGGCTGACCATTGGCATAGGCTTCCGCTACCGCCGCGCTCAAATCCCAGGTAACGTACTGCCCTGTGCCGCCTGCAGGGATCGGGTTCACCCAGGTGCGGGCCACATTCTCCACCGCCATGGGGGCATTGTTCCATACCAGCGGGAACCATCCAACATGCAGCAAGGCAAACCAGGGCAGGCTTACCCATCAAATCGTCAGAGAATGGAAAGGGCTGGCTTATGGCATTGTGATGTGTGAGTTTTCTTCGTCAGCTTATTCTATTTACCAACGCGAAGGTGTGATTTTGCGTCACAATTTCAGGTTGGTGAGCGGCCGTTCGGAGTGTGCAAGGTCATCATTTGCCGAGCGACTGCTTTGGGCCCAGCCACCCGCTTTACAAATTTCATGCAAAAACGGGGTCACGCTGGGGGGCTAAGCCTATCTCTCCCTATGGCTTAGTCGAGTACATTTCACCAAATCGACATTCAGCAAACAATAGTGCGGAGGTCCTACACCGCATCAATTCACGGCTTCTTTACGGAGTTACAGGAGAGAAAGGTAGGGGAAAAGATACGGCCGTTTCCCACCGTACTCATCTTGCACTCAGCTTTAAGCGGGGAAATTGTGAAAAATGGTGCGAATCGTTTCTGGAATAGACACAACGTCTGGGCCAAGATGCAGGCTAAACGCCGGAGCCGCGTCCACCAATTGGCGCAAAATATTGAGGTGTGCGGGAATCATCACCTTGTCCCACTGCTCCACAGCGTGGGGGAGCAAGCGCGCCAACGCCGCCAGTTTTGCCAGCGGCGTCAGCGCATGATCATCACGGCTCTCAATTTGCGGAAAGCAAATGGCGCGCACCGGTGCTTCGCGCAGCCAGACATCCGGCCAAACGGATTCGGCCGTAACGGTGATTTTTTGACGGCCGTTTCCCCCAGCAGCACTTTCTGCCAGATGAGCCAGCGTCGGGAAGTGTGCAAACGATTCGGGGTAAGCGGCCAACACGCCAGGATATTGTTGAATACGGCCGTTCCCCATCACAATCGGCGAATCATTCGACAGCAACTGCCAGCCCGCATTCAACAGAGACAATCCGGTAGTCGTTTTGCCCGCGCCAATGCCACCCACCAGCAGCACCGCCTGCCCGTCTAAGGCCGCGGCGAAGGCGTGCAGCAAAAACTTTTGGCGGCGGCGCAAATGTGGCGACAGGCTAATCGCGATCAAATCTTCCAAAATAGCGTAGGTTTGCCCGGCAGCAGGCACCACTTGTCCGCGCGTCCACCCTTCTGCTAAATTTAAGTGCAGCTGCCCGTAGCGCGGAAAATGGGCAATAACCTGGTCGCCATCCACAAAGTAGTGCAGCAAATCACCTTGCTGAAAATCGGGCGGGCGATTGGGCGGCGCGGGAACAGTGGCAACGGTTTGGAAAGTGATGGTAAGGTAGGGAACGGCCGTTACCACCGGCAACGAACTGAAAGATTCCAGCCAACCTTGCCACAAAGTTGCATCATCCGCATTCCCTTCGATAATTAGATCGTGAAATTGCCACCGCAATGTGTTCATGCGCAAAAGTATATTGGGTAATTGAGTAACTGAGTAATTGGGTAATTGGCACGTTCAATTACCTAATTACCAAATTACCAATTACACCTCTTCGGGAGAACAAGTTGAATAAAGATTCCATCCTCCAACGCGCCGAAAACGTCACCTTTGAAGTGGTGGCCGATGAGGCGATTTTGATCGACATCAACACCGGCACCTACTTTTCGCTCAACGAAGTGGGCACAGAGTTTTGGGAAATGCTCGACGGCGAACAAACCATTGAGCAGCACGCCACAACCATCGCCAACAAATACGAGGTTGAAACCAGCATGGTCGTTGCTGATTTGTTGGAACTGGCCAGCGAAATGGCCAAAGATGCCCTGATCCTCATCAACTAAACTTGATGGCTGCTTTGCTTACGCGTTTACGCCATTTGTGGCTGGGGGTGCAGTTGCTGCCCGGATTGCTCGCCAGCGCCCAGCAGCGCCAGCTTCTGGCTGAAATGCGCCAGCTTGGCCGCGAACTCCCTATCATCTTGAAGCAACCCATCCCCCAAGCGATGGCCGAGCTGGAAATGATGCGTGGGGAACGGCCGTATCCCCTCCCCTCCGAAAGCAAAACCCGACAACTCGCCGATCTTGCAGCTTTGTTAGATCGGCGCTCGCCGTTGGGGCTGTGCCTGCGCCGCTCCTTGCTGCGCTACCGCTACCTGCATGAGCTGGATGTGCCCGTCACGGTACTGTTCGGCGCCAAATTTGCGCTAGGAGAATCGCCCGACAAAAAGAATATCACGGGACATGCGTGGCTAGTTTCTGGGGAACGGCCGTACCACGAAGACGACGAAAACTGGCAAGGCTACACCGTCATGCTTCGCTGGCCACAGGAATAATCCACAGATTTCGCAGATTAACACAGATTTTCTCAAACCTCTCTTGAATCTCTGTGTTCTCTGTGGCAAATTTTATTCTTTGGGAATGTAGATGGTTAACGGCCGTATTACCGGCTCGTTCAGCGTCGGGGGCGATTGTGTTAGGGGCAGCGTCTCCACCGCCTCGTAATGTGCCAGCAGCAGTTCCAAAAAGGCTGGCTCCGTCTCAAAAAAGTCACTTTCATCAGAAATAATTTGGGCAAAACGCTGCCGCTCGATCAACTCCACCAGGTCTGGTGGCAGAGGATCGGCCCCGCGCTGGCGGGCGTGCCAGAGTGATTGGAGATGAGCATACGGCCGTTTCCCGGCCCGCACCGCCACACTTGGATGCATCAACAACCACACCTCGCCCGGTTCCGCTGCTACTCGCTCAACCAACGCATCTCCCGCCGCTCGCATTTCGGCCGTAGGCAAAAATTGCTGCGGTAACCCACTATTCAACGGGAAAGTGACCAAAACAAACTGAACGAGCATGGCGACTACCCAAGTTACTCTCCAACTTATTTTATCAACAGATTCCGCAGATTGAGCAGATTCTTTTGCCCTTTGCCCCTTTGCGCCTTTGCGTTGAAAATTCCAACTCAGGGCGGGGATAAGACAAAGAAAGGCATAGCCAATCAGCATGTTGTTCAAGTTACCACCCACCGTACTGCGCCCGGCGACTGAGATAAAAACGGCCGTTCCCACAAAAATCAGCCAGGGATTGCGAGAAATCAAAAATCTCCAATCTCCAATCTCCAATCTCCGCACCTGCAACACAACCAAAAAAACAGCCATCCCCACCAACACCCCCATCCCAGCGCCCAACTCCCACACAAAAATGTTCCGCAATCGCCCCAAATCCAGCGGACTGGCATAGGCAATCGTCACCACGTAATAGCTAAACCAGCCACCGCTCCCCCACTGCAAAACCAAAACCGGCACAGCAGCAACAACGGCAAATGGCGCTACAAAAAAAATTAGGACGCGGATGAACGCAGATGACGCGGATTTTTTGCTTTTCTCTGCGTTCTCCGCGTACTCCGCGGTGAAAAAATAGAGCATGGCAATCACCGCCAGAAGCAACCCATTCTGCTTCGTCAAAAACGCCAGCCCCAGCAAAACCGCTCCCAGCATTATTTTTATCTCTGCGAAACTCTGCGTCCCCTCTGTGCCCCTCTGTGTTCCGCTTTTCCTCCCATAAACCAACACTACCAACCCCGCCAAACTCAAAAACGCAAACAGCGCATCCACCCGCGCCAAATCGGACCAACCGCCCACCAGCCGGTAGCCGCCTAAAAACAAACCACTGCCCACAAAAGCGGCCGTTCTACTCCCACTTTCTCGCCAACCAATACTGAAGATGAGAACGGCCGTTCCCACCACACTCAAAAAAGAAATCAGCCGCAGCAGCCAAAAGCCAAACCCCGTCAGCCGCATGAGCAGCCCACCCAGGAAGGTAAACAATGGCATGTACACCTGCGGCACAAATTCTGCGTTGGGCGGCACAAAAACTGGCAATCCTTGCGCCACCCGCCACGCCTGCATCACCATTCCCTCCTCCACCAAATCCAGCGCGTACGGATAAACCACCCGCGCCAGCCCCAGCCGTAGGTAAGCTAAACTGGCCGTCAACGAAATGACGACCAAAACAACCATGCCCAAATCTGTAAAATCTGCGAAATCTTTGATTTTTTCTCTTATCTGCACACCCACTTTGCCCATAACGGCCGAATTGTATACCATCCACGGCGTGGCATAAATGCACGAAGACCTGGGCATAAATGCCCAGGCTAAAATGAATGCCCAGGCTAAAATTACCAATTACCCAATTACCAATTACCCAATGTGCGGCATTACCGGCATCCTCTCCCCCCAAATCAATCGCGAACGGCTAGAACAGGCCAATAACTTGCTGCACCATCGCGGGCCAGACGACGCGGGGATTTTTGTCGCCAACGGCATCAGGCTGGCGGCGCGGCGACTCAGTATCATCGATCTGGCACATGGCCACCAACCGCTGAGCAACGAAGATGGCACCATCTGGATTGCCTACAACGGCGAGGTGATGAACGCTCCCGCCCTGCGTACCCAGCTAGAAGCCGCCGGACACCAATTCCGCACCCGTACCGACACCGAAACCATCGTCCACGCCTACGAAGAGTGGGGCACCGATGCATTTGTGCGGCTGCGCGGCATGTTTGCGTTTGCTTTGTGGGACGGCCGTTCCCAAACTCTTCTCCTCGTCCGCGACCGTTTTGGCATTAAACCGCTGCACTATGCGAAAGTTGGTCGCGAACTGGCCTTTGCTTCCGAAATTCGCCCAATTTTCCATCTCCTCCCCACCCTCACCCGCCGCACCAACCACCAAGCCCTCACCGACCTGTTCACGATTGGTTTTGTGCCCACACCAAACACCATGTTTGCCGATGTGTACAAGCTGCCCGCCGCCCACATGCTCATCGCTAAAAATGGGTCTATGGAAATACGGCCGTACCACCAACTCACCTTCCCCGAACACAACAACTACCGCCAAATCAACGAAGCCGACGCGGTGGACGAATTCATGGCCCACCTGCGTGACGCCGTCACCGCCTGGCGGATGAGTGACGTGCCCGTCGGCTCCCTGCTCAGCGGCGGCATCGACTCCAGCGCCCTGGCCACCCTGCTCACCGAGATCAGCGGCCAGCCAATCCACACCTTCAATATCGCTTTCAGCGCCGCCAGCCACGACGAAACCGCCTACGCGCAGGCCGTCGCCGAGCGCATCGGCAGCCAGCACCACACACTGCACTTCGGCCCCGAAGCATTTAACCTGCTGCCGCAAATTGTGGCCCAGCTCGAAGAACCGCAATGCTCCGCCACCAGCCTGCCCATCTACCTGCTCTACAAAGCGTGCCGCGAGGCGGGCTTCAAGGTCATCCTCACCGGCGAAGGGGCGGATGAGCTGCTGGGCGGCTATCACTGGTTCGATGGGGATCGGCGGCTACGGCCGTTCCTCAACATCCCTCAACCCCTCCGCCAACTGCTCAATCACTTACCCCTGCCCGGTTCCACCGCCGGACAACGCGTTCTCACCCACGGCACCCGCAATCCGCTGGACCGCTTCGCCCTCTGGCACCAAGTCACGCCACCAACACTACTGCAAGAACTTTTTAACCGCGGAGAGCGCGGAGGACGCGGAGAAAAACAAAAAAACTCTGCGCTCTCCGCGCCCTCCGCGGTAAATTCTTATCACCCCCTCAATCAATTTTTGGCCCTGGAAGCACAAACGCGCATGGTGGATTTCATCAATTTCGAGGTGGATCGGATGAGCATGGCCAACTCCGTCGAGGCGCGGCCACCGTTTTTAGACCACAAGCTGTGGGAATTTTGCGCCACGCTGCCGCCCGAGTTCAGGCTGAATGCGGCGATGAACAAAGTTTTGCTGCGCCGGGGCATGAAGGAGCTGCTGCCAACGGCCGTTACCAATCGCACCAAACAAGGGCTTGCCACCCCGCACGCCGCCTGGTGGCGCAGCAAAAAACTACCCACTTGGGCCGAGGAATGCCTCCAACCATCATCGCTACGCGAAACTAGCTATTTTAATGGTGAAACGGTGGCAAACTTGAGAGAGGAACATCGGAACGGCCGTACCGACCACAGCCGCATCCTCACCGGCATCCTCACCACCCAACTCTGGCATCACTCTATGGAGATTAGCGACTAACCCAAAGTGACAGTCACGGGGCAAACAATCCTGAACAACAGAAGTATTCCGCCCCGTGACTGTCACTTACTAGCAACCATTTACTATGAACTTGCTCAAAATCCTCACCTACAACCTCGAATTTGGCGGGCGTAAGCAGCTAGAAAGCATCCACGCCGTCCTGACCCACATCAACGCCGATGTCATTGGCCTCACCGAAGCCGACGACCACGAGGTGGTCAAGATTTTGGCGGAGCGGCTGGAGCTACACCACGCCTGGGGCCACGGCAGCGGCGAGCGGCACATCGCCCTACTCTCTCGCTACCCCATCAAATCGTGGCAAATTTACAACCAGCCACCGCTCACTCAGGCCGCGCTGGAAGCAAACCTAGACACGCCCGACGGACCGCTCACCGTCTACAACGTTCATTTTTTACCCTTTTTGCTGCTGCCGTTTGAGATTCGCCGCTGGCAGGCGGTGGGGAAATTGTTGGAGATCATTGGGAAACGGCCGTCCACGCCCCATCTCATCATCGGCGACGTGAATGCGATTGGCCCCGGCGACCGCGTGTTGCAGCACAAAAACCCGGCCCGCATGCGGCGCGTGATGCTGCTGCAACTTCGTCTCATCTTCCGGCTGGCCATCCCCCGGCTGCTGCGCGCGGGCTACACCGACTGCTTCCGCCATTTACACCCTCACGCCGACGGCTTCACCTGGTGGACAATTAACCCCACCACCCGCTACGACTACATTTTCGCTGATCCGCAGATGCTGCCCCGCCTAAAAACCTGCCGCGTCGTAGACGACCATCCCGCCATCCGCCACGCCTCCGACCATTTCCCCCTCCTGGCCGAGTTCAAGCTTCAAACTTCTGCTCAATAATTTCAAGCTCATCAAACACTTTTGTGCAAACAAACCGAAAGTGATTGCCGAAGGTTTCATGCTCCATAAGCGCATCCTGAGCCAGTTGCTGAGCTTCACGACCACCCACATGCCCCTTAACTTTTGAGCGCAAGTTCTGCACGGTTCGCAAGCCTTCCAATCTTAGGGGCTCATCAAATATATCATCCTTGTTCAAAAGTTTTTCAAGCAACGTGATTGTTCGGTCCTGCTTTTCGTATTTAACATTGGTAGCATCAAGCTTTCTACGGAGCGGTTTTGTCTCGAATCCTTCAATAACTAGTTTTGCCAAATCCATAAAAGCTTCCGCCCATTCGTCGCGGCTTTCGGTCAGTGGCGTACTAACAAAGTCAAACAACCTTTCATCTCGAATCGTCCACCAAGAAACTCTGTCATTGTGCCAGCGCCGAATCAAAGACAGGATTTTTTGTAACGGCTCCATAAAGGCAACCCATTTACCTTCGAAGTCACTGCTGAAAGCGCGTTTGGATATGTTTGCCTTTGGGGATTCGTTGAATGAAAGCCAATGCAACTGTTCCTCGTAAGGTAAATCGCGCAAATAGCAAATGTAGGCATGCACTTGGCCTGCTTCATTTACGTCGATACCACGTAAGTGCCACGCTGCTCGGCACGAAACCTCCCTCTCACCCACTGTGTACTTGTCCCGATCTGTCTTGTATTTCAGAAGAACTTCAGGCCTGAAGAAGGCGGGCGATAGTTCAAAAGGTAATGAGTTACCTTCTGCATTGAAATAGTTAGCCGTGGCATTTGGATCTGTTGAGATTTTTGCAATACGATTATTACGCCAATCCAGGGCGATAAACTCGACATACTTTCTATGCTTCTGCCCAAACCATCTATCCTTTATTTCTGTAAAGACGGCCTTTTCTGGAGGGCACGAACGAATGATCTGAACACCGCGCGTATAAGCGGCATGGTTCGCCATTACTTGCTGCCGATAGAAGAAATGATCCAAGTTATAGAATTTCTTTGGAGACTCATTCGACCACCCACTAAATTCAGAATGTCGCAGTAAGGTGAAATCGAACATTCTTACAAGCGACGCATTGGTTGCCAAAAGATATTCTTCCAATGGTTCCCATTTAAAAGTCACAAGCGACATATTGATTTCATTATCTTCGCGAGTAGTAACAGAAACTACAGATTCCAGATCACCTAGTTCATTGAAGCGGCAGTAGGCTCGTCTTTCAGGGCGCCAGTGAAGTTCGTTAAGATGTGCATATTCCTGATGTAGTTCAAAATAATTTTGTCCTGACCCAGTCCAACCCTCAAATGTGCGACTGAAGATCAATTGCATAGCATTCTCGAATGCCCTGGCACCAGACATACCCAAGCCCCGTTCGACCCACACATCGTCGCGCCCGCCTCCCATCACATAGCTAGCGATTGGCTGGTGAGAATTAAAATTCCAACCCATAAGGTCATCTTGATCAATCGGCGAAAGGTTGCTATTCGGTACAACCACCGAGTGAACAAAGGTATATTCACCTGATGCATAGATAACAAGTTCATCTGTCAATGCGTTTTCTTGTAGAAATATCAGATGCGCGCCTGCATGTATCCAATCTGAAAACTCGCGAGGATCTGTAGGCATTTTATCCAGCCTAGTAATTGTCTCTATCAATTTCTTGTGTTCGTAGTTTTGCAATTACTCTCTCCTTATACTTAATCTCAGTAGTTAACACAAGATTGCTAGTTCTCATAAGGATACATGAACTATTCTATAGTGATATCCACGAAGGCCGTCATGCCCCAACGCAGGGGAAGATCGGCCGTTTCTTGTAAATCAATCGTCGCGGTGTAAACCACATCGCCACGCGCCACATTGGGAACGAGGGCAACGGCCGTTACCACGCCATTTAACCGCACATCCGGCAAGGCATCTATCCGAACCGTTACGGGCGCACCAGCGGACACCAGCGCCACGTCCAATTCCGTCAGGTCCGTCGTTTCGATTTGCCACGCGCCAAAGTTTGCCAGCGTGAGTGCTGGGAAGCCGGGAGCCGCCAGTTCGCCTGCGCTCAAGGCCACGGAAACCACCGTGCCGTCAAATGCGGCCCGCAAAAAGGTGCGCTCCAGCGCCAATTCCGCGCTTTCGACACCAGTTTCGGCAAGAGAAACGGCCGTTTCCGCCACCGCCACCCTCGCCACAGCCTGATCAATTCGCACCTCTGCCTGCTGCACACCCACCTGGGCCTGATCCACGGCCACTTCTGCGAGGCGAATTTGCTCCGGCGTGGCTCCAGCCAACAGCAAATCCAGCTGCGCCTGAGCAATGGCCAGGTTCGCCTGCGCCACACCCACCTGGGCGTTGGCTGCCTGTCGCTGCGCGGGGGTGGCCCCGTTTTGCAACGCTTCCAGTCCCGCCTGCGCTGCCTCCTGGTTCAGTCGGGCCGCGTCCAACTGCTGCCGCGTCTGCTCCTCGATGGGGCCAAACAGCGGGCACACCTCGCCATCAGGCGTATCGAAGCAGCTGTCGAGGATATCCTGGTACGCCTGCTCTAGCTGCTGTACCTGGGCCTGGGCCGCCGCTACGGCCGCTTCCGCCGCCAAAATGTCTGATTCATCGGCAATGTCCAGCGCGGCATCACGACGGCCGATTGCTTGGGTAACTGCCGCCTGAGCCGCAGCGACACGGCTTTCGGCTGCGGCGATTTGCTCTGGCTGTGGGCCAGCTTTTACCAAGGCTAAATTGGCCTGGGCAACTTGCAGACGAGATTGGGCGGTAGCAACGGCCGTTTCTGCCAAATCCTGCTCATTTTGGGCCGCCAACAACCCACTTTGCGCCGTCGCCAATCGTGCCTGCGCTTGCTGCAAACCAAGTTCAGCCGCCGCGGGGTCCAATTGCAGCAGCGGAGCGCCTGCCTGCACCATATCCCCTTCGGCTACAAAAACCGTCTCCACCGTGCCGCCAATCTGGAAAGCCAACGCAATTTGTTCTGTGGGCACCACCTGCCCTTCGGCAGAAACGATATCGGCGGCAGGTTGGGCCTGAAGTGAAATATTGGAACACAGAGCTGCACAAAGTAAGCACAGAGCTACCCAGAGAGTTCTCTGCGCAACTCTGTGGAATCTCTGTGCCCCTCTGTGTTCCTTCTTAAAAATTCTCAAAATACTCATCTCTCCCCTCATTGATTCCGCTCAATCGTGATAAACACGGACATGCCCCAGCGCAGCGGCAACTCCGTTTCTGGCAACGCCAGCGTCACCACGTACGTCTGGTCGCCGCGTACTTCAGCCGCCAGCTCGGCAATCTCCACAATGCGCCCGGTGAGCGACTGGTCGGCAAAGGCATCGACCTGCACCTGAGCCACGTCATCCCGCGCCAGAGCCACCACATCGGCCTCGATCAGGTCACTGGTTTCCACCTGCCAGCCGGACAAATCCGCCACGATGGCAACCGGCTGACCCGCCGTCACCGTCTCACCCACGTCCACCAGCACATCGGCAACGGTGCCACTAAACGGGGCGGTAAGGCTCCGTTTTTCCAGGGCGAGTTGAGCCGCGTCTACCTGGGTTTGGGCTTCCTGAACGGCCGTTTCTGCCTGAGCAACGGCCGTTTCTGCCTGATCTGCTTGCAAACTCACCTCGGCCAAAAGCTGCTGCGCCGCGTTGATTTCCGCCTGCGCCACCGCCAGTCGTTCCGCCTGCGTGCCCGCTTGCAGCAGTGCCAGCTCCGCTTCGGCAGCAGATTGCTCATTTTGGGCCGCCTGCACCCCACCAGCCGCAGCAATTTGTTCCGCGCCGCTTGCCCCTGCTTGCGCCTCATCCAGCGCCGCCTGCGCCGATTGCAAATTGGCCAGCGCTGCATTGAGCTGAAGCTGGGCCTGCTCACGATCTTCGGCAGACGCACCGTCATCTTGGACAATCGGCTCGTATTGGTCACGGGCGGCGATGTAAGCGGCTTGGGCCGCAGCGACGGCCGCTTCGGCGGCGCGAATTTGGGCGGAGCTGCTGCCTTCCAACGTCACGCTCTGGCTGCCAATCGCCAGCCCCACATTTGCCTCCGCCGCACCAACAAGTGCTTCATTCAGCGCCAGTTGTGCTTCAGTAGGGTCAGTGGCCAGCAGGGCATAGTTGGCTTCGGCCTGGGCTACACCAACTTCGGCAGCGGAAACGGCCGTTTCTGCTGCCAACACACCCGCTTCAGCCAACTGCACGTTTGCCTGCGCCTGAGCCAGTAAAGCCTCTGCCTGGCGCAGGGCAATCTCCTGCTCGGCTGTGTCCAGCGTCAGCAGCGTGGCTCCTTTCTCCACAAAATCGCCCGGCTGCACGGCCACGGTCGTGACCACGCCGCTGCCGACAAACGTTAGATTTGCCTGGGCCAAAGGCACAATGTTGCCCTCCGCAGTGATAGTGGTTGGGGTGGTGCTGGTCGGATTGGCAACGGCCGTTTCCGTCCCATTTTCCGTACCTGGTGCCAAAAACTGTAGATAAATCCAATATCCTAACGCGCTCAACAGCAGCACGATGCCAATTGAAAGTAAGAGTCGCTTAGTTGTCATCAAATAGTTCACCTCATCTGTTTATTATCTCAACACCCCACCTAATGACAACAAAAAACTGCCATCTCAAGCGAGAAATGGCAGCCACAACACGATTCGGTTTCGTTTCTAAAACAGGGAATTAATTGTTTGACCGGACCAATTTGGAAAGCGTTCCTGAAATTTGATCCAATGGCTGAACTTGTTTGATGACGCCTCTAGATATTGCTACTGCGGGCATACCAAACACCACGCAGCTTTCTTTGTCCTGGGCAATGGTGTATGCGCCCGTGTCGTGCATGGCTTGCAACCCATCTGCACCATCATCCCCCATGCCAGTGAGTATCACGCCAACGGCCGTTGCCCCATACATCTTAGCCACTGAATGAAAGAGATGGTTTGCCGACGGGCAAATTGGTTCCTGAGGTAGCTTTTTCTGTAAAACGATGGTCCTACGGCTGCTCACCAGCATATGGCTGTTGTCGGGAGCAATCAACACCTCCCCTGCCTTTGGCTCATCAGATTCGCGACCAATGCGCACAGAGAGGTTAATTTGCCGGTCTAACCAGCTAGCAAACGGCTCGGCAAACCCTTCGCTAATGTGCTGCACGACCAAAATCGGCACCGGGAAATCTGCTGGCAACGGCCGTAAAATGGTGGCTAATGCACCCGGTCCACCAGTTGAGGAAGCAATGGCAATTAACCGAGGCTTTACACCGCGTGGTTGTGCAGGTTCAAGCGATTTGGGTGGCTGAGAAACGGCCGTTGCCTTCGCCTTCATGCGATCTTCTGACCAATGTCGCAAAACCTTTACATCAGCCATCAGCTTGAGCTGGGAAATAATGGCCGCAAAAATTTCAGGAGAATCCTTAGCCGTCGGTTTTTTGATGACTGTCAAAGCGCCTGCTTTTAAGGCATCGAAGATATGACCACTGTCATAATTGCTGCTAATCATCACAATCGGGCATGGCGTCTGATTCATAATCTGCCGGGTCGCTTCATAGCCATCCATTACAGGCATATGGATATCCATCGTGACCAAATCAGGCTGCAAACGCTCCACCATCTGAACCGCTTCTGCTCCATTCTCCGCAATACCCACGATCTGAATACCAGGGTCCGTTTGCAAGATTGAAACCAGCGCCATTCGGCAAATGGCTGAATCCTCAGCAATGAGTACACGCACAGGAGTAGACCGACTAAGCAACGATACAGGTTTCTGAAGCGCTGTACTCGTTTTAGGCATTTCTATCGCACTTTTGGCTGTGTGGTTTACTATGTCGGTCAGTGACTTTTTTTGCATCGCTATTGTGCCTGTTCTCGCACACTGCTGAGAGTAGTGATGGATTGGGTTAGGCGAAATTGTGATGCTGAAGCAAATTTTGCTCCCAGGGCTCCACTAGAAAAATTTGCTTCAGCAGTAGATAGGCTTCATTAAATCATGATTCTAAAATTTTGTAATGCCCCACAAGTCCTTCCATCTGCTGGGCCAAAGCAGAGAGTTCCCGGGCGGCTTTTTCTGTTTGGGTGGTAGCGGCCAGGTTTTGCATGGTGGCATGATTAATATTTTGCATGGCCAGGGCAATTTGCTCCATACCCGTAGCCTGCTGATGGGAACTAGCCACAATTTGCTGGGCCGCAGCAGCCCCATCACCAATACTGGCAGTCATGTGTTCAATAGTTGAGCTGGCTTGTTCTGTCAGCTGCACCCCATAATCAACACCTTTTGTGCCTTCTTCGGTAGCCATAACGGCCGCATTTGTGGCACGCTGAATTTCGTTCAAAATGGCTTTCACCTGTGCTGTGGCTTGCTTAGACTGTTCCGCCAAATTGCGAACCTCAACCGCCACAACCGCAAAACCCTTGCCGTGTTCACCCGCCCGGGCCGCTTCCACTGAAGCATTCAGGGCCAGCAAGTTACTCTGTGAAGCAATGTCATTCACCGTGGCAGTAATTTCACCAATTTGCTGCGTCTGCCCGCTCAAATCGAGAATGTTTTCCGCGATGCTTTCCACGCGACCCTTGATCTCGCCCATGCTTTCCAGCATGTGCGACAATGCTGATTGCCCCGCCTGCGACACGTCGTTTGTACGTTGAGCCAATTCAGCCACCATTTCCGCCCGGTTAAACGCTTGTTCAGCAATGGTTTTCACTTCATCAATGGTTGCTGTTGTCTGGGAGATAGCCGATGACTGCTCGCTGGCACTGGCCGATTGCTCGTTTGCGGCCGCCAGGATTTCTGCCGCCGCCGAGGTGATGTTTAAGGCTGCCCTTCGAATCTGCCATGTAATTTCACTCAGGCGATCAACCATCTCATTCAGGTTGTGGCCTAGAACCGTCAAGGAATCCTCGCCACCGTTCAGCGACAGTCGCGCTGCAAGATTGCCAGCTTTCACCTCTTTAATGAATTCCAGGTAATGGTCTACGGTTTTTTCTACGTATTCCCGCTGCTCGATCTCATCTTTGCGCTGCCGCTGAATATTGTCTACTGATTGGTTTATGATGTATCCCAGTCTGGTTAATGGCGTTCTTTCACCATTCATGTCAATTTGCAACCGACTTTCCAAATCCCCTTCACCAACATGTTCAGAGAATGCAACATACTCCAGCACCGTATTTTGCAGCAGTTCTTTAGCATTTGCCTCCGCTTCAATGCGCTGCTGCAAATTGACCACCATGCGATTAAAGGCCGTAGCCAGCACACCAATCTCATCGCTCAAGTGAATGTCAACCCGCTTGGACAAATCACCAGCAGCGAGTTCAGTGGCAATATCAGACAGTTTGGTAATGGGGGTAGAAATGCGACGCGTAAGAGCAATGGCAATAGCAAAGCCAATCACGGCCACACCAACCATGCTCAACAGTTCCAGAATGGTAGCTGTGTCAATCGTTTGGTTAATGGCGTCCATCGCAACATGCAAATCAGCCTCAGCATCGTCCCGAATTAGCCGATCAACTTCTTGAATGGCGGCAATGCTTTGCGACAACTTGGCGGTATCAGCATCAATTTGGTCACTAAGCGCTACAAACTGCTGAAACAGAAAATGGTAATCATCAATTGCCGTGATCAGCTGCTCTTTTTCAACATCCGATAGTACATAGCCGTGAACAAACGTGGTGTCTTGCTTAAATTGCTCAATTGTTTGGGCGACTTGTTCAACGTAAAACGGATTGCCGCGCAAGGCAAACTCTCGTTCGTATTGTTGAATACGCAGCAAGTCAATTTGTAGATTTTCCAAGCTCTGGTTGGCAATGCTCGCTTCAATGGCTGCAATGTCATTTCGCAGTTGGCCTTCCAGGCCAATATCACTGTTCCCACGCTCTCCTACTGCATCGGTTAAGCTGACAAAAGTTGTCTGGAAATCGCGCACCAACACGCTAATTTCTTCGAGGACGAGGGCATCTTCTTCGTAGCCTCCGGCACGTTCTAAGGCAGCGCCCTCTTCAACATAGCCTTCGATGCTCGTTGCGACTCCGGCAATGTGGTTTAGCGCTTCTGCTTTGACAGTTTCATAGTCGCCTGTTTCATAGGTAGCAAAGAACTTATCGGTGTCTTGCTGCATATCCAGTAAATCAATAGCGATCTGGTTGCCTAATGCAGCAATATGCGTGTCGGTCGCGATGGCCTCTTGTACGCTAGCCCGAACAATATTGAGTGATAGCAAGCCAATAACGCCAATCAATATTCCCAAAAAGATCATGATGCTAAACGCTATGAGAAGTTTACGACCCACAGTCCAAATCATTCGGCTATTTTCTGTTTCCATGAGCATTTTTCCTTAAAAAGCGTCAAGACTTTCTGCGGCTGGTTCAAATTTCTTCGTGAACAATGAGGTGCTTGTTTTGCAGAAACGCCTCTAAATTTAGGGCAATTAACATGTCTGATGTAATGCCCAGCGTGTATTCCGTCTGGTTTTCAATCTGGCTGGATAGCATGGGCGTGAGGTTGTGCTCAAAAATGGTGCGCACATCTTCAACCTCATCAGCCAGCAGACCCAATTCAATGGAGGTGTAGCCGCCATCGGTTTTGATTTCGCCTGTGACCACGATGATCTTGCTGTCTTTGTGAATCTGAATTTTGGGTAATCCTAAAAAGGCGTGGAGATCAACCACCGAAAGCAGGCGGCCACGGGCGCTAAATACACCCACCACAAAGTCAGGCGTCCGCGGCACGGGCGTCACTTGCCTGAGCGGGTAAATTTCTCGAACGTGGCTTACCTGAATGCCATATTGCTCTTCATGAAGACGAAAGATTAGCAGGTCCAGCGTTTTGCCTTCTGGTTCTAGTTCAGGCGGGGTGGCCAATTCGGCGGCACGGCGTTGTAGGATAGCGGTCAACTGCTCTTGGTCTGAGATGTTCTCATGATGGGATCCGTTCGATGAGGGATAAGCAAAACCGTTGAGGGCAGTTTGGTGGGAGAAACGGCCGTTTTCCCCACCGGAGCCATTCTGCAAACTCATTGCTGCTTCTCCTTCGCCATTTCCTGAGCAGTTTGCAGCAGCCAACCCACACTTTCACCACTCTCGGGCAAAATTTGGTCCTTGGGCAGTTTCTGCAAAATCTTGATGGAATTCGTGAGCGCATGGTGCGATAGCTCCAACAATCCATCTTTACGGTAAAGAACGGCCAAATGAAAATGCGGCAGAGGATTGTTGGCGTCGATGTAAATCATCTTTTTGAAATTTTCAATGGCCTGCCCAATCAAACCCGCGTTTTCATCCAGAAGCGCCAAAATATAGTAGGCTCTTGGGTTCAGCGAATCGTTTCTAATGGCTCGCTGACACCACGCTCTGGCCTCGGCATGTTTGCCTAAATCAGCGCATGCCCGGGCTAACAGCGAGATGGCTGGCCCATAATTCTCGTTGCTGGTTAACAAGTTCTCTAGAACCTGGATAGCTTTTTCGGCCCGCCCCTGAACCAGAAGCATCTGAGCCTCTTCGTACAAAGCAGCAACAGATTTTCCAGCCGCAGAGCTCGATTCGCGTGAACGGGCCACACTACTTAACTTAGCGGTAGTGGTTGACTGTCCAAGCATCCCCGTTTGGGCCATGTGAAGTTTGGCTGTCGCCTGTTTAAGCCGCTCCGTGATGTGCGGGTCAGTTAAATTGCATGTCTGGGGTGGAATTCTTAAACGGCCGTCTGTCTTGCGTGAAGTAACAGACTCATCTGGAGCGGAAGAACTCTGTTTCTGATACAAAATCGCCTTGGGGAAGGTGTGCGTCTTAAACTCCTGGTAAGACACGATCGAAGGTTCCGAATGCCCCACCAAAAACCAACCGTCATCTACTAGCGTGGCATAGAACTTCTTAATGAGTCGCTGGGTAATCTCTTGTGAGAAGTAGATAGTTACATTGCGGCAGATGATTAAATCCATCGCGGCAATGCCCGAATGCGGCGACGGGAAATCATCTTCCACCAAATTGTGCTGAGCAAAGGTGACCTGCCGCCGAACGTCTTCGTGCAGAGAGTAATGCCCGTCCTGATGGTCGAAGTATCTGCTTCTCCTTATCCTGGCCCCAGGCTCGCGAAATGACCAATCTCTGTAGACAGCCTTGCGGGCGCGGGCCAGGGCATCGGCGTTGATATCCGTCCCTAAAATGAGAATTCGCCAGTTACCAATATCGGGGATCAATTCGCGGAGCAGCATGGCAATGGAATAGGGCTCTTCACCCGTGGAACAGCCCGCGCTCCAAATACGCAGTTGGGGAACACCCAGCGTATTTTGGCCAGGCTGGTTTGCTTCTTCCCGCTTTTTGGCAATCAAGGTAGGAAGAATATAGTTGGCCAACGCCTCGAAGTGGGCTGTGTTGCGGAAAAAATGGGTTTCCCCAATGGTGAGAATGTTGATCAGCCGCTCTAGCTCATACGGCGCTCTAAGATCACTGCTCTGGCTTAAAAAGGCAAAGTACCTATCTACACTTTTGATGCCATACGGCGCATTTGCCAGGGCTTCCAGAATCCCTTTTTCTAGCTCGCCGCGCCGGTTTTCAGGAAATTGCAGCCCACTGTGTATTGAAATAAATTGCTGGAAGCGTTGATACTCGCCGTCTCCAAGCCGAAAATGATTCTCTTTCACAAACCTATACTCCTGCCCATTCTTTTTCGGTTTCAGCTTTGGTGACGGGATTTACTTTAGTGGGCAATACTTGAGCCAACCTGGTTTCCAATTGACTGCCAATCAGGTGGTCGGCATCAATGATAATGATTAACTGCTTGTTGACTTTGGCAAAGGAAGAAAAATAGCTGGCTTGCAGGTTAGCAGAATATTCAAAAACGGTCTCATCAGTTTGTAGGTCATCCAGGTTCACGTCGATGACGGTTTCAACTTCATCAACCACAAGCGCTAAGGAACGGCCGTTTAGCTGCAACAAAATAATGGGAGTATGCAACTGGTACGCCTTGAATGGCAAACCCAAACGCAACCGCAAATCCATAACGGGCACAATTTTCCCATGCACGTTAATCACACCTTGAATGGTGGGTGGCGCTTCAGGCACAGGGGTAATCGCGACCATCTCGATGAGCTGGCGTACGGCCGTTATCGGCAGCGCATACACCTGGTCATTGGTGCGAAAGGTTAAAACGGCAAAAGATTGCGCAACAGGACCCTGTAAAACACCTGTCTCACTTGCTCGTTGGTTCATCCTCTTGCTGTAACTCCCTGGCCCGTTCACCAGGCCCAACTACTCGCACGAAATGTGGCAATTGACCATGCCTTTTGCAGCATATTTTATGGAATAATTATGGAATAAAGACCGGCCTCGTACGATAGCTTTTTTGGCATAGGTGCGCAGTACCACCCCCTCTTCTACTCTGGAAATTCCCCCATTTCCCGGTGGTACCTAGGCACGATTGTCACCCGTTCAGAAGATATTTATGCTCTTACCAGGATTCTCAGATTTTTAAGGAAAATCAGATGGAATTAAGTGGGGAAATCCGCCAGCAGCTGATACCCACCTTCAAGGTGGAACAACAAGAACATGTGCAGACCATCACACAGGGTCTGCTTGCCCTGGAAGGACGACCCGGCCCGGCTGAGCAAAAAAGTATTTTGGAAAGCGTGTTTCGGGCCGCCCACAGCATGAAGGGGGCATCACAGGCCTTGAGCGTGCCCACCGTTGCCAAAATTGGGCATGTGCTGGAAGATTTGCTGCTGCACGCCAAAGAAGGACGTCTCTCTTTTTCGGCAGAGCTGTTTGATCTGCTGCATGAAGCCTTAGACGCTGTTGAGGTCGTTCTAGACCAGGCAGACACCGATAGCGGTATAACCCCGCCAGAAATCGTCACTTTGCTTAACCAACTAGGTGAGGTAAATGCGCAAGCCTACGAATCACCTGATGTCGAACCACCCGCCACGCCGGACGAATCGGCCCCATCCCAAACAATCTTAGAAGCAGAAGCAGTTGCTGAAGCACCACAAACTGTGGTTATCCAACCACCCAACGATCCACCGCCCGCACCGCCAGAAGAAAATAAGCGCTCAGAAGCCCCCTCCAGCCAGACCAGTGAGCAAACCATTCGTGTTTCTGTGAACAAACTAGATGCCCTAATGGCTCAATCCAGCGAGCTGTTGGCCTCAAAAATTCGCGCTGAACAGCGCCTGGTTGAGGTTCGCGAATTGGAGCAGGTTACGACTGAGTGGCAAAAAAAGTGGAATGCGCTCCGACCCCATCAAAATCGGCTCCTGCGCAGCCAACAAAAAGGCAACGGCCGTTCCCCTCAACAGCTTGAACTCTCTCATGGAAGTAAATGAAACTTTTCAAAGTGGAGGAATCGTGCATCATAGATAAAAACCCGACCAAAGGCGATATCTATGAGCACGATCCCTACCAGTATAACCAAAGAGCAGTTCGAGCAACACATTCGGCCATTTATCACGACCGCCCGGCGCGGCTACGAATGTCAGATTGATTTGTACAAAGTGTTTAACTACATTCTTTACCGCTATCACACTGGTTGTCAGTGGCAATCGCTACCGATTCAACCGGATGTCCAAGACCCATCTCGCAGAGAAATTAGCCCTGATGCGGTAGCCTATCACCATCGTAAATGGAGTCGAGATGGCAGTTACGAACGTATTTGGCAAGGTAGCATCATGACGATTATCGATGACCTGGATTTATCGGTACTCAACCAGGATGGCAGTCATGCAATCGCCAAGAAGGGAGGCGAATCGGTTGCCTACCAGCGGCGCAAGCGAGCTAATACGACCAACATCCTGCCCTTTACCGAGCGCAATGGTTACATCGTGGCCTCGACAAAGTTGGTAGCGGGCAACCACAACGACGCTTGGAATCTAAAAGAGCATTTGCAAACGGCTATCAAGCAAATGAAACAAATCGGGTTGAAGGTGGCTGGTGCGTATTTCAATGCTGATCCTGGCTTTGACACCAAAGATGCCCGCAAGACCTGCTTCAATCATGATATCGTTCCCAACATCAAGGAAAACAAGCGCAATCGCAAGAGAGCCAAGCGTGGCCCAAAACGATTGTTTGATGAAGCGGTATACAAAGACCGCTTTGCCAGCGAACGCAGCTTTGCCTGGATTGATAAATTCCGAGGCTTGTTGGTAAGATTCGATAGAGAGGATGCCAATTTTCTGGGTGGTCACCACATAGCCTTCGCGATGATTAATCTGCGCCATGTGTTGGCACCGCTCTAATAAGTTTCATTTAGTTCATGATCTGGCCGCGCTGCTGGAATTTTTCGGCCAAAATCAGGATCATCCCCGGCAGTTTAATACCCAGCTCAACACCATTTACCGGCAGTTTGCCAATGACATCATGCGGCTGTCGTTGAACATCAATGAGCTGCAAGAAGAAATCAAGCGGATGCGAATGCTGCCCCTGGCGACCATCACGGCCACATTCGGCCGTATGGTGCGCGACATTGCCCGCGAACAAAACAAGCAAATCAACCTGGTCATTCTGGGCGATGAAACCGAACTCGATAAACGCGTCCTGGAACAAATCAAAGACCCGCTCATTCATCTGCTGCGCAATGCCGCCGATCATGGCATTGAAGGCCCGGACCGACGCCTGCAAGCTGGCAAACCCGCCACAGGCGAAATTGTGCTGGAGGCCAGGCAGCAGGGCACCAATGTTGTCATCACCATTTGCGACGACGGCAATGGCCTTGATCTAGACAAACTGCGCCAAGCGGCCGTACGCAAAGGATTGCTTACCCAGGCCGAAGCTGACCAGTTGGACGATGCTGAGGCAAAACTGCTAATGTTTAGTTCGGGCCTGTCCACCAGCCAAATTATCACCAACATTTCGGGGCGCGGCGTAGGCATGGACATCGTGCGGAAGAATGTTGAAGATTTACACGGCATGCTCGATGTAAGTTTTGTAAAGGGACAGGGCACAACGTTCTCCATGACGCTGCCCCTAACTCTGGCCAGCTCTCACGGTTTGCTGGTTAGAGCAGGTGGGCAGCTTTTTGCCCTGCCGCTCACCAACATCGAGCGCATGGTGCAGGTGGAGCGCAAAGAAATCAAGAATCTGATTGGCAAAAGCGCCATCACAGATAACGGCAAGCCGCTGGCTATCGCCTGGCTAGAAGACGTGCTCCAGCTTCCCTCCACCACCATTGAAGAGAAAGAAACGGATCGACTGACCGTTGTCATTATCAACTTTGCCGATAAGCGCTTGGGCCTGGTGGTAAGCAGCTTGGAAGGCGAACAAGAAATTGTGATGAAGAATCTGGGCAGCCAGTTGGTTAAAGTGGGCGGTATTGCGGGGGCCACCGTGCTTGGCTCTGGCCAGGTGGTGCTGGTGCTGCACACAGCAGATATTTTTAAACTAGCCACTGGGGCAACGGTACGCTCGGTGAAAACGGCCGTTCCTACCGAAAAAGCCGCTGATGCCGCCAAAACCATCCTGGTAGTTGATGACTCCATCACTACCCGTACCCTGGAGAAAAACATTCTCGAAACAGCAGGTTACCAGGTGCGGCTGGCCACTGACGGCGAGGAAGCGTTTAACATACTCCTCACCGAAACGCTGCCTAACTTAATTATTTCGGATGTTGAAATGCCGCGCCTTGATGGGTTTGGCCTGGGCCTGCGTGTTAAACAAGACAAACGATTTAGCAACCTTCCGTTTATATTGGTCACATCGCTCGATTCACCTACATCAAAAGCACGGGGCATCGAAATTGGTGCCGACGCCTACATCGTAAAAAGTAGTTTTGATCAGGGTGATCTATTGCAGACAATTGAACAGTTGATACTGTAAAGTGATATGGGAAGTAACATGACAGGTAAAGCAAAAATATTGGTTGTGGACGATAGCCCAACAATTGCTGAAACGCTTGCTAGAGTGCTTCAACCACAGGGCTATGAGGTTCACAAGGCGCTCAACGGAAAAGAAGCGCTCGTGAAGGCCCGGCAGCTCATGCCCGACCTTATTCTGCTGGACATCATCATGCCAGAGATGAACGGCTACAAAGTTTGCCAGCGTCTCAAGGCAAACCCAGATACCGCCAAAATCGGGGTAATCATGCTGTCCGCTAAGGGCAATATTGATGGTCCTCAGGTTAATGGCCACAGCCTGATCAACGGCGTAAATGACCGGGAATTAGCCTACAA
Organism: Ardenticatenaceae bacterium; assembly: GCA_020634435.1. Lineage (GTDB taxonomy): Bacteria > Chloroflexota > Anaerolineae > Promineifilales > Promineifilaceae > Leptofilum. The sequence continues at coordinate 28,693 of JACKBS010000007.1, forward strand.
AGCCGGAGCCGATGGCTTCTTACACAAATCAGTTTCGCCTGATGAACTCATGAAAAGCATTAAAAGTCTGCTCTGGTTCGGGACAAAAAACAAAAACTAGCGCTACAATTTCAAGGTCCATAAAACAAAAGAGTTCCGCCAGGTTTAGCAAATTGCGCAAACCCTGGCGGAACTCTTTTTTGTAGAACTGCACCTTTTTGGATGCAGTCTAATGTCAAAATTTAATCAAACGAAAACTGCTTGCCATTACGGCCGTAATCTGCCGAGTAGGAACTCAAAACGCGCATGTAGTTGGCCCGTTCAAAAGCAGCCGGTTCGGCGCAGTTGATCTGGCTCAAGCTGCCGCGCAGCTGCTCCAACGACTCATATTCATTTTCGACCAGCCACTGCTCAACACCTTCGCGCAAGACCTTCAACCGCCCCACACCATTGCGCAGCAGTTCAGAGGCAACCATCGTAACAGATGCACCAGCGGCAATGCCTTTCAGCACATCGGTGACGTTGTGGACGCCGGAAGTGAGGGCGAGATCGGCCTGGATACGGCCGTATAAAATGGCAATCCAGCGCAGCGGCAAACGCATCTCAGTCGAGCTGCTCAAAACCAAGTTGGGCACAACGGTCAGGTTCTCCAGATCAAGGTCTGGTTGGTAAAAGCGGTTGAAAAACACCAGACCATTTGCGCCAGTGTCCACCAATCGCTTGGCCATATTACCCATCGCGCTAAAGTACGGGCTCAGCTTCATCGCCACCGGGATAGATACTACCGACTTCACCTGCGCCAGAGCATCCAGGTAAAGCGCCTCAACCTCAGCGCTGGACTCGTCCAGATTGGTTGGCAGGTAGTAAATGTTCAGTTCCAAGGCATCGGCACCTGCTTGCTCAATGTCACGCGCGTAGCGAATCCACCAGCCCGTCGAAACGCCATTCAAGCTGGCAATCACCGGAATAGACAACGCATCTTTAGCCCGGCGAATGTGGTTGATGTAGACGTCTGGTCCATATTGATATTCTGGCGCTTCAGGGAAGTAATCCAACGCCTCCGCAAAACTTTCTGTCCCTTGCAGCAGATGCTCATTCAGCGTGTGGCTCTCTTGCAAAATCTGCTCTTCAAACAGCGAATACAGCACAACCGCACCAGCACCAGCATCTTCCATTTGCCGCAAGCCATCCAGCGTACGAGAAAGTGGGGATGAAGAGGGCACCAGGGGATTATTCAGCTCCAGACCCAAATAGTTTGTCTTTAAGTTCATATCAGCCTCCTGTGAAGCCTGTCCACAGATGTGGCAGATTTCGCAAATAAATCCAATCGTGCATTTTCTGCGAAATCTGCCCTTTTTCTGAGTGTGACTGGGCTACACCATGAAATCTTGTCAAAATCACTCAGAACGGCCGTTGAGGCCTGCTAACTGTTTAATCGTTACCCAGCGATCTTCCACATCTTTCTTGGCCAGTTCAAGCAGTCTTTCAGCTGCCTGCGGATTGCTTTGCTGCAAGATGCGGTAACGGCCTTCGCGATAGATGTAGCTTTCCAGCGACTGCTTCGGCGGTTGGCTGTCCAGCATAAACGGATTTTGCTCAGTGCCAGCCATATCCGGGTTGAAGCGGTAGAGTGGCCAGTGCCCGCTGCCAACGGCCGCATTCTGCTGCTCCAGGCCAAACTTCATGTCGTACCCATGCGCAATGCAGTGGCTGTAAGCAATAATAAGCGATGGACCATCGTATGCTTCAGCTTCCTGGAAGGCACGTACCGTTTGGGCATCCTTCGCGCCAAAGGCCACGCGAGCCACATAGATATTGCCATAGCTGATGGCCAACAGACCCAGGTCTTTCTTAGGCATTGGCTTACCGGCAGCGGCAAACTTGGCTACAGCCCCACGCGGGGTGGCTTTGGACATTTGTCCACCAGTGTTGGAGTAAACCTCGGTGTCCAGCACTAGCACGTTCACGTTGCGCCCGGAGGCCAGCACGTGGTCCAAGCCTCCAAAACCGATGTCGTAGGCCCAACCATCACCACCGACAATCCAGACACTCTTCTTAACCAGAATGTCGGCCATGCTAAGCAGGTTGGCCAGACGGCCCTGGAAGTTGCCCACGCCGTGTTCTTTGCCCGCAAGCAAATCCTTGATGCGAACCTTCAGGTCTTCCACGCGAGCCCGTTGCGCCTGAATGTCAGCTTCGGTCATCTGGTCGGCATAGAGGATGCTGTCTACCAACACCGTGCCCAGCACATCACGCAGGTCACGCAAGATGTTGGTAGCCGCTTCCAACCGTTGGTCCAGAGCAACCCGCATACCCATGCCAAACTCGGCATTATCTTCAAAGAGCGAGTTAGACCAGGCCGGGCCACGACCGTCTGCATTTTGCGCCCAAGGTGTTGTGGGCAAGTTACCACCGTAGATGGAGGAACAACCCGTAGCGTTGGCAATGATCGCCCGGTCGCCAAAGAGGCGGCTGAGCAAGCCCAGGTAGGGCGTTTCACCACAGCCCGCACAGGCCCCAGAGAACTCAAAGAGCGGGTCAAGCAGTTGGTTGTATTTCACCTGGTTCAACGGAATGGTGGTACGATCCACCTGCGGTAAGTCGAGGAAGAAGTTCCAGTTTTCCCGCTCAGCCTCGCGCAGTGGCGCTTGCGGCTCCATGTTGATGGCCTTGAATTTGGGCTGCCGCTTATTCTTGACCGGGCAAACCTCAACACAAAGACCACAACCGGTGCAATCTTCTGGCGCTACCTGGATGGTAAATGCCTGCTCCTTAAACTCTTTGTAACGAGCATCTGTTGATTTAAAGGTGGCGGGGGCATCTGCAAGTTCCGCTTTGTCATAAACCTTCATACGAATGACAGCATGCGGACAAACAAAGGCGCACTTACCACACTGAATACAAATTTCAGGGTCCCACACCGGAATTTCGGTGGCGATGTTGCGCTTTTCCCATTTGGTGGTACCGGTCGGGTAAGTGCCATCCACCGGCAGCGCGCTCACGGGCAGTTCATCACCCAGCCCTTCGATGATACGGGCTGTTACCGATTGGATAAATTCTGGCGCATAGTCTGGGACGATAGACGGCCGTTCAAATTCACTTGTCACTTCGGCCGGAACCTGAACCTGGTAGAGGTGAGCCAATGCCGCATCGACGGCCGCATTGTTCTGCTCCACAACCACCTCGCCCCGCTTGCCGTAGGTCTTCTTGATGGCCGTCTTGATAGCCTCAATGGCTTCATCCGTGGGCAAAACGCCGCTCAAAGCAAAGAAGCAGGTCTGCATGATGGTATTGATACGGCGGCCCATATTTGTTTCTTTGGCTACCTGGTACCCATCCACCACGTAAAACTTGAGCTTCTTGTCGATAATCGCTTGCTGGGCACTGCCAGGCAGCTTGTCCCAAACTTCATCAGGTCCATATGGACTGTTTAGCAGGAAGGTGGCCCCAGGGGCAGCCAACCGCAGCACATCGTATCGCTCCAGAAAGTTGAACTGGTGCACGCCCACAAAGCTAGCCGTTTCAATGAGATACGGCGCGTGGATGGGCTTCTTACCAAAGCGCAAATGCGAGACGGTCACCGATCCAGCTTTCTTGGAATCATAAACAAAGTAAGCCTGGGCGTAATTGGGCGTATCTTCACCAATAATTTTGATGGAGTTTTTGTTCGCGCCTACGGTACCGTCGGAACCGAGACCGTAGAAAACGGCACGGACGATGCCGCTGTCTTCAATGCCAAACTCTTTGTCCCATGTCAGGCTGCTGTGGGTAACATCGTCGTTAATACCAACCGTGAAATGGTTTTTCGGGCTGGGCTTAGCCATCTCGTCGAAGACGGCTTTGACCATGCTGGGGGTAAATTCTTTGGAAGAAAGGCCATACCGCCCGCCAATGATGCGCGGCATCACGGCAAATGGAGCGGTTCCTTCAGCCACAGCATCTACAACGGCCGAAACCACATCCAGGTACATCGGTTCGCCAGAAGCGCCGGGTTCCTTGGTGCGGTCCAGAGCAGCAATTGCCTTGACAGTAGGCGGCAGCACCTTGACAAACTCATCAATGGCAAACGGCCGATACAAACGAACTTTGACCACACCTACCTTTTCGCCCTGGTTGGCCAGGAATTCAGCGGTGGATTCGGCCGTTTCTGCGCCGGACCCCATGATGATAATCACGCGTTCGGCATCTGGTGCCCCTGTATATTCAAACAGCTTGTATTGACGACCAGTGAGTTCCGCAAACTTGTCCATTGCTGACTGAACAATGCCGGGGCAAGCGTTGTAGAACGGATTCACACTTTCGCGAGCCTGGAAGTACACATCAGGATTTTGCGCCGTACCGCGCATAATCGGATTGTCCGGGGAAAGGCCGCGTGCCCGATGCGCCCGTACCAGTTCGTCGTTAATCATGGCGCGCAGCACATCATCACTTAATGGCTCAATCTTGTTAATTTCGTGCGAAGTGCGGAAACCATCGAAGAAGTGCAGGAACGGCACACGCGCTTCCAACGTGGCCGCAGAAGCAATCAGAGCAAAATCGGTAACTTCTTGCACGGAATTAGCGGCTAACAAGGCAAAGCCTGTATTGCGGGCCGCCATCACGTCTGAGTGGTCGCCAAAAATCGAGAGCCCCTGAGCAGCCAGCGACCTGGCCGCAATGTGAAAGACAGTCGAGGTAAGCTCGCCGGCTATCTTGTACATGTTGGGGATCATCAGCAGCAAACCTTGGGAAGCGGTAAAGGTCGTGGTAAGGGCACCGGCCTGCAAAGAGCCATGTACGGCACCAGCAGCGCCACCTTCGGCCTGCATTTCTACGACCAATGGTGTAGAGCCCCAAATATTGGGCTTGCCTTCGGCAGACCATTGGTCAGCCCATTCACCCATCGGCGATGAGGGGGTAATGGGGTAGATGGCAATGACTTCATTGATCTTATGAGCGACTCGTGCAGCCGCCTCATTGCCATCGATGGTTATCATCTGTTTCATCATTATCGGTTCTCCTTACGTTCTTGTGAAAACGGAAGCGATTTTGCTGTTTGGGGTAATCTTTCGTGGTCTGAAAGCAACCCTGTGGGCGGGTGTGATTACCGTTCAAAGTATCCTGAAAACAGGAGTGGCTCTGTAGTGACAAACGACCGCTATGAGAATGCAGAATGTCATTAAGGCAAATAGAAGGCGTGGCCCGGTTGGGCCACCCCTTAAACAGCATAGAAAACTACTTTCGTTGCTATTTCAGAGAGATCGGTAAAAAAACTTTTTCATCGAGACCATAAAATTGTTGTAACCGGGTAACACCCTTATCAGCACCGTTAAACCAAATTTGATCTTTCGATTGGTTGGTAGCGATATGAGCTACCCCATTGTCAAGCAGCCCATTTTCTGTTCCATAGCTACTCCACGTACCATCGTGGAATCGTGCCAACCCAATCGTGTTATAGGAGTTATAGGCGCCTAGCCAAACATCTCCGTTTGCGTCTACGACCATATCGGTTATATAAGAAGTTGGTGCACCAATAGTGATCGGAAAAGATTCCCAACTGACTCCATTAAAGTAATTTATATCAGTACGAGCACCAATCCACGGATTTCCAGCGCTATCAATATCAATTGCGGTTACTTCATTACTTGAAATACCATCTGATGAGTCGTAATTTGTCCACACCGAACCATTGTAGTGAACGACTCCCAAGTGAGTGAAATATACTGCCCAAATATCGTTGTTACTTGCCGCTACTTTAAAAATGCTATTTTCTAACAATCCATTGGCAGTTGTATAAGTTGACCAAGTTGCTCCATTAAATTTAGACAGTCCACCAGACGTACCAAACCACAAATTCCCCGCTCCATCTTGGGCAATAGAATAAACCAGATTGCTAGCAAGCCCATCAGTAGAGGTGAATAGACTCCAATTTGAACCATCAAATTTGTTCACCCCTAAGGAAGATTCATCTTTCCCAATGGATACCCAAACATTTCCCCCATGGTCTATAAAAAGCTCCCTCACTTCATTGCCAGCCAAGCCGTTTGCTTGTGTATATAATTTCCAGACTTCACCATCATAGTGAACAATACCAACACGAGCCACCGAGAACCACACATCACCGTTAGGGGCTATGGCCATATTGGGTGCCCCCAAAAGGGATGGAACTGGCAAGCCAGCCAGATAAACTCTCCACTTCGTTCCTTCATAGGTAAATAGGTAATTGTTTGATATAAACCACAGTTGGCCGCTTTCATCAGCTCTTGCTTTTGTAACGTAGGTAAAGTCTAGCCCTACGTTTTGCCTTATATTCGTTTGCGTCCAGTTACTACCCGAAAACTTGGCAATCCCCCCAGATGTGCCATCGGAAAAAGCCGCCCAGACATTGCCAGAAGCATCAAAATCCACACCCTGGCCATAGTCATTAACCAAACCATTTGCAGTGGTAAAACGTGTCCAGGTGTTTCCACTCACCCGACCAATACTGCCATTAAAGCTGGTATCAAACGCAAACCAGATGTCACCATTAGGGGCGACCCGGATGTCTCGAACTCTACCACCTGGACCTATAGCTGGATCACCATACACAGTCCATGTGCTTCCGCTCAACTTTCGAGTGCCCGAATCATAGGTACCTACCCAGATGTTTTGGCTTTTGTCGAAGGCAACGGCCGTAATCCATCCTGAAGGCCCACCAATTGGCAAATAAAAAAAAGCAGTTCCATTGAACCCAACAACACCATTTCCCGTTCCAAAATAAAGATTTCCATTGGGATGTACCGAAATTGTGGTTACAAAATTACTCGGTAAGCCATTTGATGTACTGTATGTTGTCCAGGAGGAGCCATTAAACTTACTGACCCCACCGGTTTGAGTACCAAACCATTTATTCCCTGATTGATCAACAGCCACTGACCAGACCTTATTGTCTGCTAAACCATCGGCCGTAGTGTAGGTTTTAAATGTGCCATCATGGCGATTCCAACGAACAACACCCTTCATCGTTGCCGCCCAAACGTAATCACCTTCAAAAGCTAAGTCCATAATAGCGCCTGGAGGAGTGAAATTTTGAAAAACATACACAGGTTCAGTGGCAGAAACTAAAGCATTGGCATTGTGATACTGCTGTCCAAACTTTATTCCCGAAGCCACAGTCATCAATATAACAAAGAACAACAAGAGTAATTTTTGATTTTTTAACATCTTACTCAACGCAAATCCTTTTCGAAAGTTAATAATCGTTTTTTTGCACAAGCGCAACAAGTCAATAAATTTTAGCTGCTTTTTAATCGCACAGGTAACCTTTCAAACAGCAAAGTTTCGAATGGACAAGCAACAAAAAAAGGTACAGACTAAAGCCTGTACCTTCTTAAATAAACGGTTTCGGAACTATCTTATGCGGGCTTTATCTGTCGTTTAAGGCTGCGTGGGCGGCTGCCAAGCGGGCAATCGGGACACGGAACGGCGAACAAGAGACGTAGTTCAGGTTCAGTTTGTGGCAGATGGCAATACTCTTCGGGTCACCACCGTGTTCACCACAAATACCTACTTCCAGATCGTTGCGGGCAGAACGGCCGTCTTGCACCGCAATCTCCATCAACCGGCCCACACCATTGGGGTCAATCGAGGCAAACGGATTGTCTTTCAAAATACCGCGCTGCTGGTACTCCATCAAGAAGCCAGATTCAGCGTCGTCACGAGAAATACCAAACGTCGTTTGCGTCAGGTCGTTGGTACCAAAGGAGAAGAATTGCGCGACCTCAGCAATTTCACCAGCGGTCAAAGCAGCACGCGGAATTTCGATCATCGTGCCAAACTTATAGCTGATATTGATGCCTTGTTCTTCCATCACCACTTTGGCTTCTGCTTCCAGAGCCGATTGCTGGACCTTCAACTCGTTCACATGTGAAATCAGCGGAATCATTACCTCAGGATGCACGTCAACGCCGTCTTTGGCACATTTACAAGCAGCTTCAAAGATCGCCCGCACCTGCATTCTGGTCAGTTCAGGGATGAGGATGCCCAAACGCACACCACGCGTACCCAACATCGGGTTCATCTCGCGCAGCGCCTCGACACGTTCCAGGTAATCCTGCTTGACGCGAATTTCAGCCAGCGCGGCGTCGATTTCGCTGAGGGTGTGGTAATGCTGCGTCCGAACCTTCAGGTCGGCCAGGTCTTGCACCAGCTCTTCAAAAGAGGGCAGGAACTCATGCAACGGCGGGTCGATGAGGCGAATGATGACTGGCAGCCCGTCCATAGCCCGGAATAGACCTTCAAAGTCGCCACGTTGGAGCGGCAGCAGTTGGTCCAGGGCATCCTTACGGTCGATGGCGTGTTTGGCCATGATCATCTTCTGCACGATGGGCATACGCTCGGCTTCAAAGAACATGTGCTCGGTACGGCACAGGCCGATACCTTGCGCACCATATTCGCGGGCACGTTCGGCGTCACGCGGATAGTCCGCATTGGCCCACACACCCAATTTACGAATTTCGTCAGCCCAGCTCAAGAGTTTGATGAGGTACGGATTTTTGATGTCGGGCACGACGGTGGGCAGCTTGCCCAGGTAAACAACACCCAAAGTACCGTCCAGAGAAAGCCAGTCGCCTTCTTCAACAACCAGTTCTTCGTTTACCATCATACGACGGCCAACCAGGTCCAATTCCAATTCGCTTACACCCACAACAGCCGGTTTACCGAACTGGCGGGCAACCAATGCGGCGTGGCTGGTACGGCCGCCTTTGCTGGTGAGAATACCTTGAGCAGCCAACATACCATGAACATCATCCGGCTTGGTCTCTGGGCGAACCATGATAACCTGCTTGCCTTCTTCTTTGGCCCATTTTTCGGCGGTATCGGCATCAAATGCCACCATACCAACGGCCGCTCCTGGAGAAACGTTCAAACCAGTGGCGATCTTGGTCGCTGTTCTCATAGCTTCGGCATCCAACTGCGGATGCAGGAAGAAGTCTACCTGGGCCGGTTTTACGCGAGCCACTGCTTCTTCTTTGCTGATGAGACCTTCTTCAACCTGGTCTACAGCGATACGTACTTCTGCTTGAGCAGTACGCTTGCCATCACGGGTTTGCAGCAGCCACAACTTGCCGCGATCAATGGTGAATTCCATGTCCTGCATGTTGCGGTAATGCTTTTCCAGTTTTTGGGCAATTTCTTCAAACTGAGCATAAACCTGGGGCATTTCTTCCTTCAGGTCACTAATGGGCTGGGTGATGCGGATACCAGCTACTACGTCTTCACCCTGAGCGTTCATCAGGAAGTCGCCTTCCAGTTCTTTCTCGCCCGTGGAAGCGTTACGGGACATGGCTACACCGGTACCAGCATCGGGGGAGATATTGCCGTAAACCATGGTTTGGATATTAACGGCCGTTCCCAAATCGTGCGGGATACCAGAAGCATTGCGGTAAGCAAAAGCGCGCTTGCTGTTCCAAGACTTGAAGACAGCTTCGGTCGCGCGTTTCATTTGTTCGTAGGGGTCTTGGGGGAAATCTTCTTGGGTGTAAGTCTTGTAAATTTGCTTAAACTGCTCGGTTACAACTTGCCAATCCTCAGCGCTCATTTCGGCGTCGCTCTTAACGCCAGCGGCCTTGCGTTGGGCTTCGATAACGGCCTCAAACACCTCGTCCGGTACTTCCATAACTACGGAGCCAAACATCTGAATCAGACGGCGGTAAATGTCGTACACAAAACGCGGGCCGGTGCGCTTGATCATCTCAGCGGCGACCTCATCGTTCATACCGATGTTGAGCACGGTGTCCATCATGCCGGGCATGGAGAATTTGGCCCCGGAACGGCAGGAAACCAACAGCGGTTTCTGCAGATCGCCAATTTTCTTGCCCATCGCTTTTTCCACTTCTTTAATCGCAGCTTGAACTTGTTCCCACATGCCTTCGGGGAAATGTTCACCAGCGGCCAGGTAAGCGTTACAGGCTTCTGTGCTAACGGTGAGGCCCGGAGGTACCGGCACACCCAGACGGGTCATATCGGCCAGGTTGGCACCCTTGCCACCCAGTAAACCGCGAACGGCGTCCCAGGAGCCACCAACATGGTCTTCGGCCATGTTTACTTCACTAAAGAGGTAAACATATTTTTTATTCTTCTTGTCACCTTGCAGCTCTTGTTCTGGAGCCATTGCAGTTGTCATAAGTCTATTCCTCCGATGGAATTAAAAATTTATTTATGAAAAAGCTTCGTTGCCTTATTTGCGAGTGGGGGAGCTGTGGGATGGTGTGTCTTGTTTACCCCCCCATGTACGGGATGACACAACCTTGACCATTGTAGGAAGTGGGTCATTTACCAGACAGTGACAAAGGACATTCTCACTTATGACAAATATCACCGATCGTTTTGCGGTATTTTTCACAATATCAGGAGAGGTTTTGCCGGGTTGGGTTGCCTAACGGCCGTACCGTTCTAAAATTAAGAAGCGACGACAAAGAAATCTTTGGGAGGTGAAAAGTGGATCCAATTGGACTCGTGGTTCTGATTCTTATTCTGCTGCTAGTAGCAGCGTCTATTATTATTCCTCAGATACAAAATCGAAAGAAGTAACCGGCTGAGATTGGGCCAATCTTGGAGATTGGCCCAATCTGTAAACTTAAACCAACTCTTTGGGCTTAAATTGGGTCTCGTACAAATTGGTATACAACCCGCCCCGAGCCAACAGTTCTTCGTGTGTGCCCTGCTCCACCAAACGTCCTTGATGCATGACCAAGATTTTATCGGCGGCCAAAATAGTGGAAAGCCGGTGGGCAATCACCAGACTGCTGCGATCCTTCATCACTTTGGCCAACGCTTCTTGAATCAACGCTTCAGAAAGTGAATCCAGGTGCGACGTGGCTTCGTCTAGCACCAGCAATCGGGGGTCTTTAAGCACCACACGGGCAATGGCAATGCGCTGGCGCTCGCCCCCGCTCAGGCGATAACCGCGCTCGCCCACCACTGTGTCGTATCCGTCAGGAAGCTGCGCAACGAAGTCGTGAATGTTGGCGGCTTTGGCGGCGGCCATCATTTGCTCCTCGGTGGCGTCTGGCCGGGCATAGAGCAGATTGGCCCGGATGGTGTCGTAAAACAGGTAGGATTCCTGCGTCACCATGCCGATGTTGTCCGCCAGAGTTTGCAGAGTAAGGTCGCGCAAATCGTGGTTGTCCAGGGTGATACGGCCGTCCGACGGATCATACAATCGCGGTATCAGGTAGGTGATGGTTGTCTTGCCCGCACCGCTGGGTCCAACCAAAGCTACCAGCTCACCTGGCTCAATGGTGAAACTAACATCTCGCAAAGCCCAACGTAGTTCCGGTTCGCTCTCTGCGCCATTTTCAGATGGCTCAGCCCCGTTTTGCCGCGCTTTGCCCCGCTTGAGCAGTGCTTCGCTATCGCGCCAGCTGAACCGCTTCACTTCACTCAGACCGCCTTTGTCTTCGTCGGTGTAGGTGAAAGAGACATTGTGGAATTGGAGACGGCCGTTTACCGCTTGCAGCGTTTTGGCATCCGGTTTTTCACCAATTTCCACAGGAATGTCCATCGCTTCAAACACCCGCTCGAAGCTCACCATGCTTTGGGCAAACTCCACCGGCGCGTTGGTCAGCGCCATGAGCGGGCCATACAGCTGGGCCAGATAGCTACCAAAGGCCACAATCGTACCGATGGTGAATGCCTCTTGCAGCACCAGATACCCACCCACCCAATAGACAACGGCCGTTCCCACCGCACCAATAATGCTCAACATCATAAAAAACCAGCGGCCAATCACCGCCGAACGTACCCCGATATCCCGCACATCGGCAGCATCATCGGCAAAGCGCTTCATTTCGCGCTCCTGGCGGCCAAATAGCTTCACCAGCAGGGCACCGCTCACGTTGAGCGTTTCATTCATCGTGGCATTCATCTCAGCGCTGATCTCCAACGACTTGCGCCGCAGATCACGCAAGACGCGCCCGACGCGGCGTGCCGGCAGCACAAAGAAGGGCAAAATGGCCAGCCCAAGCAGCGTCAGCCGCCACTCCAGCGTCAGCAAAATGGCCAGTGTGCCCACCAGAGAGACCAGATTAGAAATAATCGTGACAATCGTGTCGCTAATCGCTCGCTGCGCCCCAATCACGTCGTTGTTCAACCGCGACATTAACTCACCTGTACGCGATTGGGTGAAAAAGCGCAGCGACATTTGCTGCATGTGCTCATACAAAGCGCGGCGCAAATCGTAAATAACCCCCTCGCCAATTTGCGAGTTCAGGCTGCGTTGCAGCACACCAATGCCACCGTTAACAATGGGAATGGCTACCATCGCCACCGCCAAAAGCGTCAACAGGCGGTAATCCTGGTTGGGGATGGCGTTGTCAATTAAAGAGCGCACCAACAGCGGCGAAACCAACGTCAGGCCGGTGATAACAAGGATAGTCAGCAGCAGTAGAATAATTTTTAGGCGATAAGGTTTGGCAAACTGCCACACGCGCCGCAGCAAATCTCTTGTAATTGTTGGGCGCGTTTGCTTTTCGTCGTGGGAGATATAAGCCCACCAGCCGCCACCATGAAAACCCATACATTCCTCCTGGGAAAAATGCCACAGATACACAAATTGCTCCGTGGCGAATCATTCAGTGAAGTTTAAGTATGGCGCAGAACGGCCGTTTTGGGTACTGACCAATCGGGCAGGCTGCACCCGGCAGGGTTGGCAGTTTGTTTTCGCTGCCTGCGGCAACCTGGGTTAAGATTGGCCAACTATTTGCCCATTGAAGGATTCGCATGACCGAGAACACAGACCCCAATTACGCCGTACAGCTTGATGCTCAAGACCTGCTGGCCCATTTTCGGGAACAGTTTGTCATTGATGACCCTGATCTCATTTACCTGGATGGCAATTCGCTGGGGCGGCTGCTAAAAAAAAGCAGCACTTTGGCTCAAGATTTGGTGGAACGTCAATGGGGCAAACAGCTGATTCGCGGCTGGAATGAAGGCTGGATTGATCTGCAAGCCCAGATTGGCGGCAAAATTGGGCAACTCATCGGGGCCGATGCGGATGAAGTGATTGTGGCCGATTCCACCTCCATCAATTTGTTTAAGCTGGCCCTGGCCGCGGTGAAGTTCAACAACGGCCGTTCCAAAATCATCACCGATGATCTCAACTTTCCCTCCGACCTGTACATTTTGCACGGCGTGGCGCAGTTGGCGGAACGGCCGTTGCAGGTGCAGGTAGTACCTTCAGACGGCATCTACGGTCCGGTTGAAGCGTTAGCCGCAGCCATCGACAACGATACCGCGCTGGTGGCATTGAGCCATACCACTTTCAAGAGCAGCTACACGTATGATTTAACGGCCGTTACCCAACTGGCGCACAACGCGGGCGCCCTGATGCTGTGGGATATGAGCCATTCCGTTGGCTCCGTTCCGGCCGATTTGCACGCCGCCAACGTGCCGCTGGCCGTGGGCTGCACCTACAAATATCTCAACGGCGGCCCCGGTTCGCCCGCCTTTTTGTATATACAGCGTGAGTGGCAAGCGCGGCTGGGCAACCCGATTACCGGCTGGATGGGCCATGCCGAAATGTTTGCCTTCGACCTGGACTACCAACGCGACACTGGATTGCGCCACTTTCTCACGGGCACACCGCCGGTTTTGTCCACGGCGCTCATCGAACCAGGGGTGGATTTGCTGCTGGCGGCGGGCATGGACCAGCTGCGGGCCAAGTCGGTACAGCAGAGCAGCTACCTCATCGACCTGTGGCACGCCTGGCTAGAGCCCTTAGGCTTTCGCCTGAACTCGCCAGAGGATGCCACGCAGCGCGGTTCGCACATCTCTTTGGGCCACGACGATGGCTGGCGCATCAGCCAGGCGCTCATCAACGAGATGCACGTCATCCCCGATTTTCGCCAGCCAGACAACATTCGCCTGGGCATTGCCCCCATCTACACCCGCTTCAGCGATATTTACGAAGGGATGCGCCGCCTACGCCAGGTGGTAACCGACCGGCTTTACGAGCGCTATCCAGCCGCCCAAAACACCGTCACCTGAGCCTTTCATCTTTCAGGTGGCTATTTACGCAACAACTCTCAGAACAGAAAGGAGCAACCAATGGCTGACAGTAAAAATGTAGAAATTGCAACCAAATTGAATGACTCACGCATGGCCTTGATGACGTTTTTTGATGGACTGGATGATGATGGGTGGGATACGGCCGTTTACGACGAAGAAACCACCTGGACCATTGCCGACCTTTTGCGCCACCTGGTCGATGCCGAACGCGGCATGACCGGCATGATCATGCAGTGGCAGCAAGGCAAAGACCCCGTCCCAGCAGACTTCGATCTGGCCCGGTGGAACAATCGCGTTGTGCAAAAAGCCGCCGAAAAAAGCCCCGCCGAACTCCTCACCGAATTTCGCCAGAATCGCATCAATTTGCTCAGCTTCATCGACACGCTGCACGATGAGGATTGGGACAAACAAGGGCGGCATGGCAGCCTGAGCATCATGAGCATTGAGCAGGTGTGTAACCTCATTGCTGACCACGAACTTGACCATTTGCGAGTGATGAAAGAGGCCGCTGGAGAGAGTTAACAGGCATAAAAAATGAGATACCCCACAAGCAGGGCGCTTATGGGGTACCTCTCGGGGGGGAGCCAAATACAGTGTAACAAAATTCAATAGAAGGGCAACAATGTGAAATTTGCCACATATGCCCTGGATCAAAAAGAGGACACAGCTGTGTCCTCTGCTTTAACTCAATACTTCTGCTCTCAGCGTGAGTAATTCACAGCCTGGTCTTCGCCATATTCATTGGTCAGCCGGTGATAAGCAAACACGCCCTGAACCCCCCGAAAGAAAAAGTACGCAAAAATGGCCGCAATCGGCACCCCCAGAAATACCCCATAAATAATCCAGACATAGATTTTGCTTACGACGTAGTAAGCAAAAAGCGTCACCGCGCTGGCCCGATGCTTCTTATAAACGCCAAAAGTTAAAGCCAGCATCAAGACGATATCGATCCAGTTCCACCAATCAATATCGGCCAGGCTGCCGCCACTGGCGTAAACCAGCGTCAGGGCAATAGTTACCCCAATTGAAACCAATGACATCTTCCAGGCTGTCCGAATTGCTGCGTTTGCTTGCTCAAGATTCACTTGTTTACCTCCAAAATCCTAAAAATCGACGGTTTCCGAGTTGTTCCGCCACAAGTATCATCAGGCAGCCTGGTTGCTACAATGACAAAGGGCACGGCAAACCGGCGCGCATTGTCACCAAAAGTACGTCTAAAAATAAATAGCCAAAAGCCGCCAGATCAGTTAATCCAATCGGGAACGATTTTTTCCCAATCGCTCCGTTCTGGCAACAAATGCCAAACGTTGTTATCCAGCGCTTTCAGGTAGGTGTGGTTGTATTTGTAGTAGGAGGTGCGCTGAACGGCCGTTTCTCCTCCACTTTCCGGTGCTATGGCCCAGCCTAACCGGTCGCGAACACCTGGCTGCTCGCGCCACACCAGCCCAAAACCGCGCTGCGGCTGGTAAAAGCCAACGGGCGGCACGATAGACGGATCATCCACCGGATCGCCTTCGGTCCAGTCATCTGGAAACGCAGCCCAACCATCGGTCCACTGGGTATCGTCAAACAACACGTAGATCATGTCTTCGGCCCCCACCCAGATCATAACGCCATGCTCAAACTGCTGCTCGGCCGAAGGCGAAATCAGTGCGGCTTCCTGCGGGCAAACATCGGGCGATGGACCAAAGAACCAGGTGAACGGGCAGGTCAGCGGCAGGGTGAGTGACGCTGAATCATAGGTGTTATCTACGGCCGTTGCATAAAGCGCAAATGTCTCGTAGTTTCGACTGCTGCTGCTGATGGTGTAGGTCATCGAACCCGTAGGCGGCACATCCCAAAATGAGCCAAACACCCCGCCAATCAGGTGGTACAATGTGGCACTGATTGCATTTGTGGATTCCCAACTAAGTGTGATGGTTTCGCCGGGATCGGCTATGGGTACATTGGCCGTAAAGCTCACAATTTTTGGGGGTTGCACCGGGACGGTAATGAGGGGCAAATAAACTTTGTTGTCGTCAGTGGGTACGGCCGTTTCTGCCCAAACGATGCTGCTAAAAACGGCCGTTGCCAGCACAAAACTGACCAGTAAAATACCTATACGCTTACACATGAGATGCCTCCATATATTTGGAAGCAACGCATCGCTCAAAGAAAACAAAATGGTGCGTTTGCTCCATTCATCTACTGCACACCTTGCATCCTATAACAATTGGATGGGCCTTTCAAGTGACAAAGCGTTAAAAATTTAAAGATATTTTCCAGAGAAAGGGCGAAAGGGTATTCGACAGATAACCAACCTATAATCCCGCAGGTCTGCTAAACGCAGGCCCACCACAGCACCATTAAAACCAACCGATTACCACTGTCACGGTTACCCACCCAGTCAGCAACAACCAATTGGATAATTCCCTTTGGATAACTCACAAAGAGAGAGATTTTTATGGCTAGAAAAACAGGCGGAACCTATGTTATAGGTCACATTAACCCAGACACCGATTCAATTGCCTCAGCGATGGGCTACGCCTGGCTGCTGCAAAACCAGGAAGAAGAACCCGTCATCGCTGCCCGCGCCGGGCAACTAAACCCGCAAACCGCCTGGGTTCTGGAGCGGCTCAAATTGGAAGCCCCGCTTCTACTGCCAGACGCCTCCCCCCGCTTTGATCATGTGGCCCATCGCTACAACACCACCACCCCAGATCGCCCCCTGCGTGATGTGTGGGCCATTGCCAATCGTACCGGAGGCATTGCCCCCGTGGTTCATGAAGATGGCACACCTTATGGCCTAGTAACGGTGCTGAGTCTGTTCCGCTTTTTGAAGGAGTCCGTGGGGGCACACCCCCGTCGCGAAGAGATGCGTATTGCCGAAATTATGGAACGGCCGTGTTCCGAAGCGTGCGACACCGACGTGCCACGTTTTACGGCCAGCAACCGCATCCGCGACGTGCTCCCCCGCATTTTGCACGAAGAGCGCACCGAGTTTTGGGTAGTCGATGAGGAAGGGCACTACATCGGCATTTGCCGCCAGCGGGATGCCCTGAATCCGCCGCGCTACCGCCTCATTTTGGTCGATCATAACGAGGTTGGCCAGGCGCTTGGCTCTCTGGATGACGCCGATCTCATTGAAGTGCTAGACCATCATCGCCTGGGCAACAGCCCCACGCGCACCCCTATTCGCTTTACCATCGACGTGGTTGGCAGCACCTGCACCCTTGTCAGCGAACGCATCAACGAAGCCGGGCTAAGCGCCCCACCTGCGCTAGCTGGCCTGCTGTTGGCGGGCATCATGTCCGATACGCTCATCCTGGCCTCGCCCACAACCACCAACCGAGATCGTGAAGCGGCCGAGCGGTTACTGCGCTGGGCCAAAGTGGGCGATTCACCCCTCGCTGGTGAAACGGTGCAGTCGTTTGGCGAGCAGGTACTGCAAGCCGGGGCTGGTTTGGCTTCCCGCACGCCGGATGACATCGTACAAACGGACTTCAAAGTGTACGAATCAGGTGGCTTCAAATTTGGGGTTTCTCAGGTGGAAGTGACCAACCGGAGCCAGGTAGGCGAATACATGACGGCGCTGAAAGAGGCGATGATAAAGCTGCGTGATACCAATGGGCTCAACTTCGCCATCTTGATGGTAACCGACGTGGTGCGGCGCGGCAGCCGCCTGCTGCTCACCGACGAAATTCCGGCGCTGGAAAGTTTGCCCTATCCGCGCCGGGAGGATGGCACCCGCAATGCCGACGGCGTTGTCTCCCGCAAGATGCAGCTACTGCCGACGATTTTGGGTGCTTTGGAAGGGTAGCTCCCGTACCCTGTTTACAAACCAGTTAGTTGGCCCGCGGCGCTAGCGATTCCAGCAGTTCACGGGCAATTTCAATCACGGTGATAGGGGCGGTCATCATTTTCTCAAAACGGCCGTCTACTATCACCGTCGGGTCAGCCTGAATTACTGCGCGGCGTAACCCGGTCAGTTGGGACTTCATTTTCTCGTTTTCTACTCGGGCAATATCAACCATACGCTCCTCCAATACACGTTAAACAGTAATCGGCTCGGCCAACGATGGCTGGGCCGACATAGGCACCAGGGCGGCGTCTTCCTGGCCCCACAACTGTTCCCACCCCCACGCTTCCATGAGCGGCATGGCGTGGAAAGCCGTCAGGTCCAGTTCCAGCGGCGTCACAGACGCATATTGGGCAAAGATGGCTCCCACGTCGGTGCCTTCGTGCGGTACGCCCGTCGGACGATCCCCGCCAATCCAGTAATAATCGTTGCCACGCGGGTCAGTGCGCTTGTCCAGGCGGTCGCGATAAACGCGCAGCCCTTGCCGCGTCAGGCGGATGCCTTTGAACTGCTCAGGCAGCACATGAGGCACGTTCACGTTCAGAAAAGTGCCTTTGGGCAGCTCATGCTGCAAAATCATTTGCACCACGGCGCTGGCAACTTCTACGGCCAGGGTGTAATCCAGCTCCAGTGAATTAGTGGAACGGCCGTCTAGCGACACAGCCACCCCCGGCACACCCCAGATAATGCCTTCCATAACGGCCGTTACCGTGCCGGAATAGGTGACGTCATGTCCCAAATTGGCTGCCGTGTTGATGCCAGAGACGACCAAATCCACCTTGTCCTTGAGCAACCCCATCAACGCCAGCGCCACGCAGTCGGAAGGCGCCCCATCGCTGGTGAGCGCTTCACTGCCATCGTGGAGCTTCACGCGGCGCACCCGCAGCGGGCGATTCAGCGTCTTCACATGCCCCCCACCCGACCAATCGTGGTCTGGCGCTACAACGCTCACTTTGCCAAATTGGCGCATCGCCTGGGCTAAAGCCAGCAGCCCTGGTGCAGTTACGCCATCATCATTCGTTACTAAAATGTGCATACTATTTCCTTTTAACTTTTCTTTTTTGTCAGGATAGAGGTTAGTGATTAAGTGGCTATCAACATCGGGTTAAGGTGGGAATAAGGGTTTGTTAAGAGCTGTTTAACGGCCGTTTCCCACTAAACCATCCACAGATGACGCAGATTTCGCAGATAAAAATCTGTGCAATCTGCGAAATCTGTGGTTTTTTAGCCATGGTGGTACGCCACCCATAAAAACTCTCTTGACAGTCCTTTACATCTGCAAGAAACTTGCGTTATGCGTGCTGATCGCCTTATTTCCTTGCTCATGCTGTTGCAAACCAACGGCCGTATGACTGCCGAAGATCTGGCCGAACGGTTGGAAGTCTCACCGCGCACCATTTACCGCGACCTGGACGCGTTGAGCGGGTCGGGCGTGCCGGTTTACGCCGAGCGTGGCCCCAACGGCGGCTGTATGCTCATGGAAAGCTACCGCACCAACCTCACCGGTCTCAACGAAAAAGAGGTGCAAGCACTGTTCATGTTTACCGTGCCGGGGCTGCTGGCCGATTTAGGCGCAGATAAAGCCTCGGAAGCGGCCATGCTCAAGTTGATGGCCTCGCTGCCCGCGCCGTTCCAGAAGGATGCGACGTTTGTGCAGCAGCGGCTGCACCTGGACCCCACCGCCTGGTTCCAACCAGAGGAAGATGTGCCGTTTTTGGGTTTGGTGCAAACGGCCGTTTGGGAAAATAAGCGTCTGCGCATGGATTATCGGCGGGGCGATGGCCAGTGGGTCAAGCGGTTAATTGATCCCTATGGTCTGGTGGCCAAAGCCAGCGTCTGGTACTTTGTCGGCGGTGTTCACGGTGGTCGGCCACAGGCGTATCGTGTCTCGCGCATCATGCAGGCGGAGCTTACCGGCAGCACGTTTGCACGGCCCGAAGAATTTGATCTGGCAAGCTACTGGCAAGCGTGGCGCGATGATTTTGAAGCCCGCCAGGAGCGTCACGTAGTCACCCTGCGCGTGCCCCCCACCAGCGGGCCACTGCTGGCGCTGGTTTTTGGCGAGGGCATCGTTGCCCAACTGATGGCCGCGCCAGAAGAACATGCCGCCGGGCACGTTCGACTGAGCCTGACGTTTGATTCGCTAGAAACAGCCTGTCGCCAACTGTTGGGGTTGGGAACGGCCGTTGAAGTCCTCGAACCTCTACTACTACGCGAATTAATGCAGCAGCAAGCCCGCATCGCGCTCGATCTCTATTCGTAAGAAACCACCAATATTCCCGCAAGACAATTGTAATACTCCCCCGCTAAGGTTTTTCCATTCCAACATTTTGGTAAATGGTCCCTGAAATGAAAGAGGCAGCAGTCATTTACCCTTCGCACATAAGGAGAAACCACGTGAAAAACAAAAAAGTTCTGTTCATCCTACTGTTTTTGCTAACGGCCGTTTTTTCCACTTCACTTGCTCTGGCCCAATCACAGGCAGCAGAGCAAGCACCAGGAAGAATCGTCGTCGCCAACCGGGCATCTGGCAGCATCTCTGTCATTAGCACCGAGACCGACGAACTCATTGGCACCTACGATTTGCCCGCAGGCGAAAATACACCCGAGCCGATGTATGTGGTGTACACGCGACAAGGTAGTCACGTCTTTGTCGGCGACCGCGCTAACAATCGTGTGGTGGCTTTTGATTCGCGGGATTTCAGCGTTGATGCCCTGATTCCGGCGGGCGCAGGCATCTTCCACATGTGGGCCGATCCACGTGGCACCCAGCTTTGGGTCAACAACGACATCGACAACACCATCACGGTGATCAATCCCCGCACCCTCCACGTCCGTGCCACGTTTGATTTGCCAGCTGACTTGGTGGCAATGGGTGGCAAGCCCCACGACGTGATTCTGGACCCACAGGGTCGTTATGCCTATGTAACCATGTTGGGCTTTGCTGGTGATAGCGATTACCTGCTGCAATACGATGCCCGCACCTTTACCGAGCTGAATCGCGCCCCGGTCGGCAAAGACCCGCACGTTTCGCTGACCTCGCACAACAATTTCCTCTACGTCCCGGCGCAAGGTAGCAATTTAGTGTCTGTTTTTGACCGACGCGACCTCACCCTGGTGGATGAGATTACCGTGCCCGGCGCACATGGTGCCGGGATGCCTTTGCAGGGCCAGGTGTTCTACACCACCAACCTGTCCGGCGGCGGTACGGACGGCCTCTTTGCCATTGAGTTACGCTCCAACACCATCTTGGGCAGCGTAGACACCCCCTACGCCGTACCACACAACATCGCCCTCACGCCCGCTGGTGATAAGCTGTACGTCACGCACTCCGGCGGCACGTCAGACAAAGTAACCGTTTACGAAATCGGTTCGGACCACCTGCCGGTTCTCGCTGGTGAAGTGACCGTAGAATTCAACCCCTTTGGCCTGAGCTACGTGCCATAAAACGCACCTGCTTCACCTAGTTTTTTGAAAAGACGGCCGTTTCCAGGAAACGGCCGTCTTTTTTGTTATCCCCATCATTCACCCATTGTCTGGTTGTCATTGAACTGGCAGTGGCAACGGCAATCCATTTTCTATACTCCTCGCAGCGTTTCTTTCGTCTCCCTCTTCAAAATCACTGCTTTTTTTACGATGCATTTGCGGTCAATTAGTACTCTGGTACTAACTACCTCGGGAAGAGGCAGACGCCCTGTATTGGTTTTCACAAGTGAATCAAAGGAGAACAAAATGAACCCCATATGGCAAGACCGTTGGCAGGCGCTAGAAAAGCAGCTGCAAGATATGGTTGCGCGTTACGGCAAAAACCCAGGCGCTGACCCAAACAGCACCTTACTGGCCCTCACCGACAGCCTACTGGCCTTTGGAAAGGACCAGTTTAACTTTTTCTGGGAAGGGTTCCGCACCAGTCAACTGCTGCCCGCGATGATGCTGCCACAAGACCACGTGCTGCGCGCAACGCTGGATCAGGTTGCCTTCGACATGGCGATCATCCAGCGCATCGAGAGCCAGCGACAACAGCCCGAATACCAAAAGACATTGGCCCAGGCGGATAAGCTGGCCCAAGCCGCGCTCAACGTAGCGATAGACGGTGGGCTGCTGCCCCAATGCGGCGTCCTCACCTATTTCAACAAGTCGGCCAACATCCGGCTGATTCCGTACGCTCCCCTGGCCTTGATTGGTGTTCCCTTCTCTGCGGAAACCACAGCGATGGATTTTCTGGCCATCCCACATGAGGTAGGCCACTTTGTGTATCACCACTCGCCAGGGCTGGCGGCAGCACTGCACGCCCGCATTCCACTTTACCCCAACTGGATCAATCGCTGGATCGAGGAGATTTTTGCCGATGTCTATGGCGCGCTGGTCGCTGGCCCGGTGATTGGCCTGAGCTTCCAACATATTTTGACCGACAATGCCCAGGAGAAGTTTATCGCTGACGATGGCGCCCATCCACCCGACGCGATACGGCCGTTTGCCTACTGCAAAAGCCTGGACCACCTGAACCATCCCAAAGCCGCCGCTGCCCTGGAAAAATCTTGGGGCACCCGCCTAGCCGAGCGCCATCAGCCCAAAATGTTCCAACCCCACAACAGCAGCGAGGCTGCGACTTTGGCCGATGCCCAAATGCTGCTGGAAAATACGGCCGTTGACATCCTCACCTACCTGCAACAAGAGCGGCTGGTCAACCAACCAGCACCCTGGTCTACTGACTCAGATGATTTGACGCTGCTGTTAGATAACTTTGGCACGTGGCTTAAGAAGCCATTGAAAGTGGATTGGTATGGATTAACGGCCGTTGCTGGCCAAATTGGCGTGGTAAAAGCTGGCGGTGAGCCAGAAAACTTGCGGACCAAAGGCAGCACCCAAACCTGGCGTGACTGGTTTAAAGCGCAAAGCCGTCAGAACCCCAATCTGCATGTGCCAGCCCAGGCCTGGACCCCAATTTTCACGACCGGTCATTGGCCAGTCAAAGGGCCAGAAGGCAACTCTGATGGTGGCTTGTAACGGGCAAAATCAGTTGTCCGTTGAAACAGCATTGGATTCAGGAGGCGGTGGCGGGTTGAGTCGTTCATCTATCTTGGCCAGCACCCCTCCATTGTTCAGCCCTAAGGCAATCTGACGCGCTTCCTGCCATTTTTGTACGGCCGTTTTCCGGTCGTCAAAATGTAGATAAAAATCGCCGAGGTGGGTCAGGCAGTAGGTTCTGTGCAAATCGTCTTTCTGGCGCGTGAAGATAGCCAGACACTCTTCAGCCAACTGCATGGCCTCGGCCATTTTCTGCTCGGACCGCTTGATGAGGCATTGCAAAAAACGCACCTCAGCAGACGAACCTCGGTCACCCATTTGCACCAGGCTGGCATAACTTTCTTCAGCCATTGCGCTGGCCTCTTCAAACCGGCCCAAAATCCGGTAGATAGAGGCCAGCCCTTTTTTTGCCATGGCAATCTCGCCTAAATCTTCCAGTGTCTGAGCCAGTTGTAGAGATTCAACTGCGTATTCATGCGCTGCCTCGTGCTGGTTAAGCGCGATCATTATATAAACCAGCAGCCGGATTGTCCGGCAGCGCCCCAAAGAATCGGCGGCATTTTGCCGGGCGGCGGCATCCTCAGCCAACTTCTGCGCAGCACCATTCTGCCCCTGACGGTGGCGCAGACGAGCGAAACGATAAAGAGCCTCGGCCATCCCAGCCGCATCACCGTTTTCTCGCCGAATTGTTAGCACCCGATTAAGGCGCGCCTCGGCTTCATCATGCAACGTCTGCTCAATGTCGATGCGGGCCAACTCATACTCTGTATTGGCAATCCCAATACCGTCGGCCATCTCATCATAAAGATTAAGCGCCTGCAACAGCCAGCGGCGCGCCTCATCATGATCGCTCTGCTCCAGGCAAGCTTGCCCCCACCAAAGCCAGTTTTGCGCCAGCTGTGATCCATCTTCTAGAGTAAGGGCAGCTTGAAACGCGATTTCAAACGCTTCACGAGCCTGTTCGAAGCGGCCTTGGGCAAACCAGGCATCGCGCAGCACGGCCGTAAACCGCAGCACCATCGGCCATAGTTGAGCCGCTTTAGCATAGCGAACGGCCGTATCCATGTTGCCCCACTCTGGCTGGAGAAGGCGATACGTACCAGCATTTTGGGCGGCGAAGTCAGCAAAATAAGTGATGTAACGCTCCCGCGCCAGGGCATCATCACCCAGCTTTTCCTGGGCAAATTCGGCCAACAGGGCATGCTGCCGGTAACGACGGCTGCCCTTTTCTACGTTAGAAAGCAGCGACAGCTGCACCAAATCATGCAGCCGATCTTCCACAAGATATTTGTCCATTTGGGCAATATGGGCAATGGCATCCAGGGAAAACGTGCGGCCACCAAACAGACCCAACAAGGCAAACAAACGGCTCTGGGTGCCATCCAAAAAGGTCCAGCTTAGCTCAAACGTCTCACGAATGCGCTGCGTTTCATCGGTCAGGTCCAGCGGCTTGATTTGCTTTTTGAGCTGTTCAATAAAGTCCGGCAGAGTGCGGTGCGGTCGAAAAGCCAGGTAGCTGCCCGCAATGTCAATAGCCAGGGGCAAATTGCCCACCAGGGCGCAAATCTCGTCCACAGCTTCTGGCGCAGCTGCGGCCCGGTCTTCATCCACGTGGCGCAATAAAAGCTGACGGCCGTTTTCGGGCGAAAATTGGCTCAAGGGAACCGGCTCTGCACCAACACCGCGCACAATTTTCTCTAACCGGCTGGTGATGAGAACCGCGCATTGGCCTTCTTCAGGAAGAAGCGGCCGTATTTTGGCCCCCGCCCACACATCATCCAGCACCAGCAGTGCCTGTTTGTGCGCCAGAATTTCGCCAATCACCGCCAGGCGCTCCTCAGCTGATTTTTGCTGCGTCAAGTCATAGCCATAGGCAGCCGCCCAACGGGTGGCAATTTCCTCTGGCTGTTCATCCACCACGTTGGCCCACAGCACGCCATCGGGAAAGTGCGAGCGCAACAGATGGGCCATGTGCAGCGCCAGCGTGGTTTTACCAATGCCGCCCATACCGACAATACCAAATCGCGGACGAGAAACGGCCGTTAACGTTTCCGCCAACTGCGCCACAGCTTGCTCACGTCCCAAGAAAAAGGGCGGCAGCAACGGGGCCAAAAATGGAGGATTCGGGGCAACGGCCGTTGTGGGCAACGGTGGCAGCGGACGAGATTCTGGGCGAGTAGCCGCCCTCATTTCCCGGATAGTGACGTAAAGTTCTTCCGTTCTGGGGGAGGGGTCAGCATTGAGATGAATTTTGAGCATTTCGCGGCAGCGCTCGTACTGCGCGAGCGCTGCGGCTCGTTGATCGGTGCTGGCCAGAAGCCACATCAGCGATTGATGGGCTGATTCGCGCCAGGGCATTAGCTCTAACGCCCGCATGGCATAGCGAATACCGGTCTCAAAATCGGCCGTTTTCTGCATCGACCACTGAATGATCGTATCCAGGGCATACCACATCAACTCCTCCAGGCGGAGCCGCATAGCCAACATCCATTCGTCAAAAACCATTAGGTCTGGCAGTGAAAATCCGGCCAGAAATTCTCCACGATACAAATTGACAGCGCGGATCAAAGCGGGAATATCTGGCTGTGACCGGTGCCGACTTTGCCGAATCAAAGAATCAAACGTTTGCACATCGCACCAAAAAATGGCGTGTTGGTTAAAAATAATTTCCGGTTTGGAGACATCCAGGTAGGGAGAAAGACCCGCATTGCGCAACGCGGTTAAGGCCACACGCAAGTTGGCCAAAGCCATGTTTTTCGGCTTGTCGGGCCAAAAAACGCTAGCCAAATCTTCTCGTTGATGGGAACGATTATTGAGAACGAGATAAGAAATGAGGGCTCGGTTTTTTAAAGCCACGTCTGAGGTAAACGTTTTTTGGGAACGGCCGTCTCCCCAACCAAGCTCAAATTTCCCCAGCATGGTCATGCGCAGTTCGTTCTGGCTCATTTTTCTTTTCTCTTTTCCACTAAAACGCAAGGTTAGTTTGCCACATACATCGGAGCATTAACGCTGTATTAACGGCCGTTTCATACTATACGAATCAGTTAAACGTTAAAACGGCCCGACACTCGATTATAAAACAGCTGAGTTAAGGCGCAATAAATCGTTGGCTTCGTTTGCCCCGGCGAGTTCAAGTCCATCTTGCTACAACGCACTATGAAAACGCACCAGGAGAAAACGTATCGGATTTTGTGGTGGATTTGTCATTTGCGGAGCGAGCGATGTCTAGTTAAACGCTAGTTATTACATAGTGGCCAAAAGCTGCTTAGCAGTTTAACTGGCGTTTAATTGCGAACGACCTTTTATCACAGGAGAAAAATTGGTCGTTCGCTAAAAGTCCAGGAGGGGTTCGAGAAAAACGGTCGTCTTCCCCAGACGGCCGTTTTCGTTTGTATCAGCACAAGTTGATCAATTGATAGTCCAACCGGGTGGGCCTAAATACGGCCGTAAATCCTCATCGGCCATTACCGCCCGCACGCTATCCTCCATGCTGATTTCCCCGGCCAGTACCGCATCCTGATAGCGCGTAGCCCAACGGTAAATCAACCCACCCGCGCGGCGCAGCTCAATGAGCATCAGTTGAGCCAGGGGGCCAGCCCCTTCCAGGAAACCTGAACAAGCATAATCTTGCTCCACGCGATCAAAATCATAGGGCAGGCGCACAATTTCAGCTTGCCAACCTTTTGCTGCGGTCCAGGTGAAACGGCCGTAACTCAACTCCCGATTCCCATCAAAAGAAGCCCCCACAGAACCAATATTGACCACAGTGGTATCGTCAATTTCCCGAATGAGCGGCCGGTGGGTGTGCCCCGTTACAAAAATACGCGGGGCTGGTTCAATCTGCAAACGCAGTTCTTCGTCCTTGGTGTTGGGATACACACCATCACGATTATCGCGCATAGACCCGTGAACCACTCGCAATTCTGAGCCATCTGGCGCAAAGAGAGAGCATTGCTCAGGCAACTTGGCAATGACGGGCACATAGTCTGCCACTTGCTGATAGGCCCAACGAGCAAACTTATTTACCTCGTAGGCGGGGCCAGTTTCCACGCCGTCCGGTACGGCACACTCCAAAACGTAATCCTCATGATTACCCTTGACGATATGCCAGTTTTCCTGCTTTTGTCGGGCCAAAACCCACTCCAGAGCATCACGAGACAGAGGGCCACGGTTAACGATGTCCCCGTCTACCACCACCTGATCCGGCTGCCATTTTTCAATATCTGCGGTAACTGCCTCCAGGGCAGGAATATTTCCATGAATGTCTGAGATGACTGCTATTTTCACTTGCTTGTCCTAATTTTTGATAAGAGCACAAGTCTAACAAGAACGGCCGTATTGCTCAAACTCCTGACAAAAGATGTCATGAACTCTCTTTATAGTGAAAAGTAAAAAGTGAGACGTGAAAAGCAACAACCCACTTTTTACTTTTCACTTTTTACTCAAAAACGGAGGCTTGAGATGCCCAATTTCCAACTGGAATCACAGTACCAGCCCACTGGCGACCAGCCGCAGGCCATTGCTGGGTTGGTTGATGGTTTGCAGAGCGGTTTGCAGCACCAGCTTTTGCTGGGGGCCACTGGCACCGGCAAGACGTTTACCATCGCCAACATCATCCAGCAAACGCAGCGCCCTACCCTGATTTTGGCACATAACAAGACACTGGCGGCCCAACTTTACAGTGAGTTCTCGCAGTTCTTCCCCAACAACGCGGTGAGCTATTTCGTGAGCTACTACGATTATTATCAGCCCGAAGCGTACGTGCCGCGCACAGACACCTACATTGAGAAAACCACGGAAATCAACGAAGAGATTGAACGGATGCGGTTAGCCGCCACGCAATCCTTGGCTACGCGAAGGGATGTGATTGTGGTGGCCAGTGTGAGCGCCATTTATGGTCTGGGTGATCCGGTGAAGTACCACCAGGCACACCTGCATCTGCAAACAGGCCAGCTGGCCCGCCGCGACAAAACGCTGCGCCGCCTGATCGACATCTATTACGAACGGAACGATTATGAATTGGGCTACGGCCGTTTCCGCGTGCGTGGCGACGTGCTAGAAATCCAACCGCCGCACGGGGGTGCCATCTACCGAATTGAGTTTTGGGGCGAAGAAGTTGAGCGCATCAGCGAGATTGATGGCGTGACCGGCGAACTACAGCGCAAACTACCAGAGGTGATGTTCCATCCCGCGCGTCATTTTGTAACTGACCGCGATGATGTGGCAACGGCCGTTACCAGCATCGAGGCCGAGTTGGAAGCGCGTTTAGATAGCCTAAATAAGGAAAACAAACTGCTGGAAGCGTACCGTCTGGAGCAGCGCACCCGCTTCGATCTGGAAATGCTGCGCGAGATGGGTTACTGCAACGGCAGCGAAAACTACAGCCGCCACTTTTACGGCCGTCCGCCCGGCGCACCGCCCTGGACCCTACTCGATTATTTCCCGGACGATTACCTGCTTGTGGTGGATGAGAGTCACATGACCATCCCCCAAATCCGGGCCATGTACCACGGCGACCGTCACCGCAAAGAAACGCTGGTCGATTTTGGCTTCCGTCTGCCCAGCGCCCTGGACAATCGCCCCCTCACCTTTGCCGAGTGGGAAGAGCGCGCCTACCAGGTCATTTACACCTCCGCCACGCCTGGGCCTTATGAACTGGAACAGACCGAGCAAACTGTGGAGCAAATCATTCGCCCCACCGGCCTATTGGACCCGGAAATTGAAATACGGCCGATTCGCGGCCAGGTGGATGATTTGCTGTTTGAGCTGCGCCAGAGCGTGGCTCGTGGCGAACGCGCCCTCATCACCACGCTCACCAAGCGCATGGCGGAAGATTTATCTGATTATCTACGCGAAATGGATATGAAGGTGCATTATTTGCACAGCGAGGTGGACACGTTCGAGCGGGTGGAAATCCTGCAAGATTTGCGGGCGGGCGTCTACGATGCCGTGGTAGGGATCAATCTGCTGCGTGAAGGGCTGGACCTGCCAGAAGTGTCGCTGGTAGCGATTTTGGATGCGGACAAGGAAGGCTTTTTGCGCTCCGACCGGGCGCTCATCCAAACGATTGGCCGTGCCGCCCGCCACCAGTCTGGGCAGGTAATCATGTATGCCGACCGGGTAACGGACTCGATGCAGCGAGCCATTGACGAGACCAACCGACGACGCGCCAAGCAAGCGGCGTACAACGTTGAACACGGCATCGTGCCCCAGACAATTGTGAAGCAGCTAGACAAATTGCTGAAGGCGCGGGATGAAGAAACGGCCGTTGCCGAACCCGCCCCGCTCTACCAAACCGACGACATTTTGGTGCAAATTGATGAACTGGAGCTGGCAATGAAAACGGCCGCAACCAATCTGGAATTTGAAAAAGCCGCCCGCCTGCGCGACCAAATCATGGCTTTGCGCCAGAACCTGACACTCGCCTGAGACTTCATGAACAACTTGTCCGCCAAAACAGTACACTCACGCAAAGACGCGAAGGCATATGGGCTTTGCAACTTTGCGTGAAATTCAATGACAATACGCTTGTAGACCTCTTGCCTGACAAAAATTTGCAGTAGCGAAAAGGTCGGATAATATTAGAACATTCGTTTTAATTTCGCCGGGTCTTTTCAATTTAGGAGGCCATTATGGATTTTGTAGCCTGTCAAACACAGCTGCGGCTCAATGGGGAACTCATCCGCGAACTGGTGGCGAGCATTTCCCAAGAGCAAGCCATCCGCAGACCCTCACCGGATGACTGGTCGGTTTTGGAAGTTATCAATCATTTGTATGACGAAGAGCGCGAAGATTTCCGGCAGCGGTTCGATTACATTTTGCACCGACCTGGCGAACCGTGGCCGCCGATTCATCCGGGAGCCTGGGTAACCGAGCGCCAATACAACGAACGCAACCTCTCTACTTCTTTGCAAAATTTCCTCGATGAGCGGCAGAAGTCGCTGGCCTGGCTGGCCACTTTAGACAATCCCGATCTGGATCGCACAGAGACACACCCCACCATTGGCGAGTTCCATGCGGGTGATATGCTGGCCTCCTGGGTGGGCCACGACGTTTTGCACCTGCGCCAGCTGGTTGAGCTGAAATATTTTTTGCTGGACGAGTTGATACGGCCGTATGACCCCCGTTATGCTGGAGAATGGTAAATCTTGAGCGAGAACGAAAAAAAGCTGTTCAAAGATTACTTTGATGAAAATTTAGTCCGTCGGATGGCCGGGATGATTACGGCCGTTCATCCCCAATTCCCGGCTGAAGCCTTTGTGAATCAAATTGTGCCGCAGCTGGATGTCCTGGAAATGAAGGAACGATCTACCGTTTTCGTCCAGGCATTGCGCGACCATTTGCCGACTGGTTTTGCCAGCGCCTGGGCCGTGCTAGAAGACGCGCTGGGCGCTGAACTCAGCGGCGCAGATGGCGTGTTTGCCGATGGCTGGCATTATTGGCCCATTGCCCAGTTCATCGAAACGTTTGGCCTGGAAGATTTTGACGTCGGTGTGCGCGCCATGCACGAGATTACCAAGCGACACACGGCCGAATTTGCGATACGGCCGTTTCTCATCCACCATCAGGAGCAAATGCTGGCCATTTTGCACATCTGGGCCGAAGATGAAAACATGCACGTCCGGCGGCTGGTCAGCGAAGGAACGCGCCCCCGCCTGCCCTGGGCCGGACGATTGTATGCCTTTATCGAAGATCCCAGCCCGACACTGGCGCTGCTGGAAAAGCTCAAAGACGATCCGGCTGAATATGTGCGCCGCTCCGTGAGCAATCACCTCAACGACATCGCCAAAGATCATCCGCAGCTGGTCATTCAAACATGCCGCCGTTGGTGGGCCGACGGCTCGCCAGAGCGACGGTGGATTGTGCAGCGCGCCCTGCGAACATTGGTGAAAGACGGCGATCCAGATGCGCTGGCCGTGCTGGGTTTTGGTCCAGCGCAGGTGGAGCTGACCGATTTTGCCGTAGCGCCAAACCCCCTGAGCCTGGGCGATTCGCTGCAATTGAGCTTTACGCTGCAAAACACGGCCGAAACGGAGCAGAACCTGGTGATTGATTTTGTCATCCATTTTGTAAAGGCCAACGGGCAGACGAGTGGCAAGGTGTTTAAGCTGAAAACGGCCGTACTCGCCCCCAACCAAACGATCGCCATCACCAAAAACCATCCGATTCGCCCCATCACCACCCGCACCTACTACCCCGGCACGCACCAGGTTGCCATTCAGGTTAACGGCCAAATCGTGGGCGAATGCAGTTTTGAATTACTGGTATAAACAAAGGAGAAATGATGAAAATTAGAGCAAATGAATTGGAAGCTGAGGCCCATCTAGCCGTCCCAGCCAGTGGCAAGGGCCCAGGCGTTTTGGTGCTGCATCCCTGGTGGGGCCTCAATGAGGACATCAAAAATGTGGCCAATCGGTTGGCCGAGGCCGGTTTTGTGGCGCTGGCACCAGATTTGTACAACGGCCGTATCGCCACCACCATTCCCCAGGCCGAAGAATACATCGCAGCAATGGACGAAGACGCCGCCCGAAACATTGTACAGGCAGCGGCCGAGGCTCTGCTGGCTCACGAGGCGTGCCAGGGCAAACAGTTGGCCACTTTGGGCTTTTCGATGGGCGGGATGTACGCCGTCTGGCTGGCCTATGCCCAACCAGAGCGCGTGTCTGCCGTGGTGCTGTTTTACGGCATTGGCTGGGCCAACCACGCCGATACACAGGCCAGCTACCTGGGCCACTTTGCCGAAAACGATCAGTACGAGGAAGATGAATACATCCAGTTATTCAAGGATAAATTAGAAGAAAACGGCCGTCCCCATACCTTCTACACATACCCTGGCGCAGAACATTGGTTCTTTGAGCCCTCCCGCCCAGATGCCTACAATGAAGCAGCCTCCGAGTTAGCCTGGCAGCGCACGTTGGCTTTCCTGAAAGAGTCGTTGGCTTGATGGTTTTGGATTTGATTCAATTTTCTAGTTGGTAATGACGAACTTCTAAACGGTAAAACGGAACTGCTTCAACAAGCTGTAGATTCCCATCCAACCAGGCTTCACTTTCAGAGCTGGGTATCGCGTTTTGAGGAAACCGTTCCGCCACTAACCAGACATCTGAAACTGCCAATTGTTCTAATTCTTGAGGATTGCCATAGGTAGCCGATGTTTTCGCCTGATAATATTCGTAGGCAGCAATGTTCCAGGTTGGGTCTAGCCAAACAACGTCTCCAGGTTGGGCATAGGTTTCGATGTAGGCAACCGCGCTGCGCCAATCATCTTTTGGCACCAACCATAACATGGCCAGAGTTGCCAGTAGCGAAATACTCATCGAACCATACCACATTAACTGTTTTCTATTGCTGGTCCAGAACACAAGCAGCCAGGCAATGAGCAAGCAGACATAGGGCCAACCTGTGGCAATCACTCTCTTCAAACCATAGAACCGTGGCCACACAAATGCTACCGAGCACATAATGAAGACAAATGCAGCCACAGGCGTAATGAAACGACGAATTTTGTCTTCTTGCAATAGCCTATGAAAGAGCCAAAAGAAGATAACCAGGGCGATTCCAGCCCCAACCATTACGAAAGCGTAAAAGCTCGCCGTAAATTCAGGTAAATTTAGCGTTTGGCGCGTAGCTTTGAAAAAATGAATATTATTTAACAGGCTTAGCAAATTTGCGAAGCGCGACCACCAAGGTTGGTACAGAACAACAGATACGACAATGGAAATAAACCAAACCCAAAAGGGTCGATTGGGATACCCCTGTTTCCACCAATAAACTAAAAAAAGGGAACTTAAGCCAATGACCAAGGGGATCATTGGGAAATCAACGTAAAGTCCAGCGGTAAGTGCTGCGGTTACTGGTAAGATCGCCAACCAATGTCCCCAAACCAAACCATTGGCAACCACCAGCCCCAAACAAGCGACAAAAATATACATTCTGACTTCTTGCCCGTACCAAACATCAAGTGGAGAAAATGCCAATAAACTCATTGCCACTAACCCCACCTGACGGCTGCTTAATTGGCGGCCAAGAAAATAGACAAGGAGGACATTTAGTAAAGAAGCCAAAGCAGAAGGAATGCGTACGGCCGTTTCGCTACTGCCTACCAATGCCACCCAATAATGCAATCCCGCATAATAAAGCGGTGGCCGACCAACCTCAATGTTGCCAGCTAAAGTGTCAGCAATAGGCTGGTGTGCCCGGAAAACCCCCCATGCCTCATCAAACCAAAGGCTATTACGTCCTAGAGTCGAAAACCTTAGCAAAATTGCCGCAATAAAAAAGACGACAAACCATATTGAAAAATTCTTTGTCTCTTGCACTATTTTCTTCTTTTGCAGTGGAATCACTGCCTTCTAAGTGAATTGTAGCAAACGGCTACAAAGGCAGTGATCAAAGCCTACGTCCTCGAACTGCACCTTATTACATTTGACCAATCGCCTTCTGGATAAAATTGAGGGTAACGGCCGTAATTTCATCCAGCTCATCCTCTAGCAAAATGACGTGGCCCGATTTTTCCCACCAATGCTGCTCTACGCGCTCCGACAAGACACCTTCGAGAATAATGTCGCCAACATCGGCCGAGACGGTTTTATCGTTGCGGCCTTGCATGATCAGCACCGGCTGGCTGATTTGCGGCAGCTGGCGGCGCACTTCCAGCCCCAGCCGAATCAGTTCCATCACCGCCCGCAGCGGATTGACACGGTACCCTTGCCAATATTCATTGCTGCCCACGTTGTCCTTGGGCATTGAATTTACCAGCGGCGCGGCGACATACAATCGCACCATGTCGTGTGTGGGAATAGCCAGCTTGATGGCGGGCGCATAGCACAACACGCCAGCAATTTCTTTGTGCTGCGCCGCCAGGTAAAGCGCCAATGCCCCACCAGTTGATTCGCCCCCAACAAACACCTGATCGCACACTGTCGCCAGATGCTGGTATGCTTTTTCAGCGGCCCAGGCCCAATCGTGCCAGGTCGTTTCGTTGAGGTCTTCGGGATTGGTGCCGTGGCCCGGCAGCAGCGGTGCGGATATGGTGTAGCCTTCGGCGCGCAGCTTTTCGGCCAGCAAGCGGACCTCAGCGGTCGTGGCGGTAAGCCCGTGCAGCAGCAGTATGCCCACGTCATTGCCCGGCCAAAAGAACGTATCGCCCTCCAGGTGGGGATTATGGATGGGGCCATCCTGCCCCAGATAAACTTGCTCTACGTTTAGATTTTCTTCGGGTGTGGGCGGTTCAAAAAATGGCAAAAAGCGGTCAAGCTCGCTGACGGGAATGGGATGTGCGCCGGATGGCAGATCGGCATTGCGAGCCTCCAACCGCTGGCGAAGCACCACAGGCGGAATATTGAGATAGTACAGTTTGTACTCAGCCCCCAGCTCAGTGATGCGCTCGATCCATTTTTGGCGGCGTTCGCGGCTCCACAAGCTCCAATCGAGGATAACATCCACCTCTTGCTTAAGGATAGGAACGGCCGTTTGCCAAAACAGCTCCTTCAACGTATCGGCCATCTCGCCGTATTCCGCGTCAAAAATCGTGGCATCGGTCAGCTCAATCATCCACTCATCCAGCGAAAAGCGGATTGCCTTATGCGCCTGTTCCAACTCCTTGGCCAGCGTTGTCTTGCCCGATGTCGGTAGTCCACAAAATAGATGAACGGTTGCGTCTAACTTTTCCTGCGCCATTTCTCAATCCTTGTTAAACTCGAAAAGGTTGACTGAAAATTTAAATCAAAAGTTCGGCAAAGGCAAAGGAAGTAAACATGGAAAAGGTAAATCTGGCTCAAAAATTGACGCTGTTTAATGACTATTGGCACCCGCGCATTGTGGGTGAACTCAACGATTCACAGGTGAAATTGGTGAAAGTACAGGGAGAATTTGTCTGGCACCACCACGAGCATGAAGACGAGCTGTTTATGGTGCTAAACGGCCGTCTCCAAATGCAGTTCCGTGACAAAGATGTGTGGTTGGAAGCAGGCGAGTTCATCATCGTACCGCGCGGCGTAGAACACCGCCCGGTTGCTCCCGAAGAAGTCCACCTGCTCCTGCTGGAACCCAAGTCTACGCTAAATACCGGCAACGTGATGGATGAGAAAACGGCCGTTGCTGAGTGGATTTAGAATCAAAGAGAGTTGCTCGCACCGGGTCTTTTTGCCGAATCACTCATTGGGCAAAGGTGCCGTCACCGTTTGCGTCTGGAGCCTATTTTTTCCAGCAGGTTTTACAAAATGCCCTCTGTTTGAAGCTTGCTTTAGCAAAATCAGACCAGCCGCTAGACAAACAATCACGGCAATCATGGAGGCTTCCGCACCAAATTGGCCCCCTGAGAGAATATTTGGGCCAGTTAGCGTGGATTGCAATAAGCCTTGTGCCTCATTGCCAGAGACAGCAACACCAAATATGCCACCTTGGACAAAATTCCAGGCAAAATGAATCCCTATTGCCAGCCAAAGGCGGCGGGTGAAGATGTAGGCGGCACCCAAAAGCACCCCCGCCTCCAGGGCAATGGCAATCCCTGCCACAAACGTTGCATTCGGATTAAACAGGTGGACCAGCCCAAAAAAGAGCGAGGTGATGCCTAAAGCCAGCCAGGTACCCCATCGCTCTTCAACGATGCGAAAGAAAATGCCCCTGAATAGCAGTTCTTCTATCATCCCGGCCGAAACGGCCGTTGTCAACACAGGCACAATAACGGCTAACTTATTCACACCAACGACATCGTAGTAACCAAGCAACCACAAAATGCCAATCGTCGTTCCAAAGAGCAAGGTACCAACAGCCATGCCGATGGCTGTTTCCCGGACCGCTCCCGCAGCCGACAACTCCGTCACAGCACGCTTTTCCATGATTCGCACAAAGGCAACGTACGCCAGGAAGGCAACCAGGACGACCAGACCCGTAGTAAGCAGGGCCAGCAGTGGGCTATCGGTAGCAGGCAAAAAACCAACAATCATCTGGGCAATACCCACAGACGCAATCAAGCTGATAGCACCGATCAAGATTTTAACGATGGGAAACCGCAAAAATTTCCGCCAGGTTCCGCTATTCTCAATTTGCTCATTCACAATATGTTTCCTCCACAGCAGGTGTTATGTGATGAGCATACAAGCCATCTTGTATTCACGCCTAACAATTGGCTAACCATAACCCATCCATTTTCACTAACTGACGTATTTCTCCTCACAGCTGGCAAACAGTAGCCAATTCACTGCACCAACCGATTTCTTTCGTCGCGGAACCTGACAAAAGGTGTCAGGAATTGCCAGTATGTTGGAAATGTTTAAGGTTGAGCGGTAGCGGCCGTTTCCGGGGCATGCTACAATTGCGTCAACCATCGTAGAACAGATGTCCTAAGCGATTCACAAATAAGGAACCACAAAACATGGAAATCCAGCCTGAGCCAACACTGGTCGAATTTGTCCTTTACAATCAATGGGCGAACCAAAAACTGCTTTCCATCTGCATGGACCTCAAAGACGAGATGCTGACGGCCAACATTGCGGGCACGGCGGGTTCAATTCTGGACACATTTAGCCATTTATTGCGTGCGGAGGCTGGTTTTCTAAAGCGGATCCACGGCACAGGCCCACAGCCAGATTTTGAATGGGAAGATGGCCCCAGCCTGGCACAAATGGCCACTTTTGCGGCTGAAGTGAGTGAGGCATTTATGCACACGATACAACACGTTCCCCCAACCCAGAACGTGCATGAAGAGGCTCCCGGCTGGACTTTTGACTACCAGGCACGACTCATTTTCATGTCCCTGGTCTACCACGGGGTTGCCCACCGCACCGATATTACGACATTCCTCAACAACCAGGGCGTGGCGTTACCCGAACTGGATGTGTGGGGCTATCAGGAAGTGTATCCAGACCGATTTCAAGCAAAACTGGCAAAAGTAACTGACCATTAACGGATGCGCCACGAAAAATTGTAAAGGATTTTCATTTTATGGAACCCCAAAATATCGTTGTGCGCGGTGCACAACAACACAACTTGAAACATATCGACGTGACGATTCCCCGCAACAAGCTTGTGGTGCTCACCGGCGTTAGCGGCAGCGGCAAATCATCCCTGGCCTTCGACACCATCTACGCCGAAGGGCAGCGACGCTACGTCGAGAGTCTATCATCCTACGCCCGGCAGTTTTTGGGGCAGATGGAAAAGCCCAAAATTGACGCCATCACCGGCCTGAGTCCAGCCATTGCCATTGAGCAGAAGGCGGTCAGCAAAAATCCGCGCTCCACGGTGGGCACGGTCACCGAGGTGATGGATTATTTGCGGGTGCTGTTTGCCCGGGTTGGCACACCCCACTGCCCGGATTGCGGAACGGCCGTTACCCCCCAAACGGCCGAACAAATTGCCCAACAGCTCGCCGCCCTGCCCGTAGGTACCCGCTTCCAGCTGCTGGCCCCGCTGGCCCGCAACCGCAAAGGCACCCATGCGGACGCCCTCAAGCAGGCCCGGCAGGATGGCTTTATCCGTGCCCGCGTCAACGGCGAACTGATCGACCTGTCTGGTAAGCTGCCCAGCCTGAGCAAAAAACACAAGCACAACATCGAACTCATCATCGACCGGCTGGCTGTGCCCGAAGAGCTTGACGAAGCGTTTATGACCCGGCTGGTGGATTCCGTAGAGACCACCCTGCGCGTGGGCGAAGGGCTGCTGTTGGCCGATTTGGGTGAAGAAATATTGACGCTAAGCGAGCACAACGCCTGCACCAAATGTGGCTTTAGCTTTCCCGAGCTGTCGCCGCAGCTGTTTAGCTTCAACTCGCCGCTGGGCATGTGCCCCGATTGCAACGGCATCGGCACGCAAATGCAGGTGGACCCGGACCTCATCATCGAGGACGAAACGCTGTCTATCATGGATGGGGCGCTGCGCTGGTACGGCAACGTGCGCAAAAAGAAAAACAAATGGACCACCTCCCAGCTCAAAGCGATCGCCGAACATTTTGGCGTGAGCCTGGACACGCCCTGGCAAGAGCTGCCAGAATCGTTCCGCCACAAGCTTTTTTATGGTTCTGGGGATGAGCAAATTCATTTCAAATATTCCAGCGAAAGCGAGGATGCTTCCTGGTCGGGTGAATCAAAACGGCCGATTCAAGGCATCGTCTACCACATCAACCGGCTGTTCCACCAGACCGGCTCTGAATATACACGCCGCTGGTACGCCAGCTTCATGAACCAGCTCCCCTGCCACACCTGCGGCGGCACCCGGATGCGCCCCGAAGCCCGCGCCGTGACCGTCGGCGGCAAGTCGCTGGACGAAGTGGGCCAGCTGGCGATTGATGAGGCGTTTGCCTGGGTGATTGGCTTGAGCAAAAAAGCGGAGATTGGAGATCGGAGATTGGAGATTAAAAGCAATGGTCAATCTCCAATCTCGCAACCAAAGGTTGCCAATCTCCAATCTCCTTATTCTTTGAATGAGGAACAATTCGAAATTGCCGAAGAAGTGCTTAAAGAAATCCGCGACCGGCTGCAATTTATGCTGAACGTGGGGCTGCATTACCTGACGCTGGACCGCTCTGCGCCGAGCTTGTCTGGCGGCGAGGGGCAGCGCATTCGGCTGGCCAGCCAGATTGGCTGCGGGCTGGTCGGCGTGCTGTACATCCTCGATGAGCCGTCGATTGGGCTGCACGCCCGCGACAATCGCGCCCTGCTAGACACGCTGCACCAGCTGCGCGACATGGGCAACACCGTCCTCGTTGTGGAGCACGACGAAGAAACGATGGTGGAATCGGACTGGCTGATCGATTTGGGGCCGGGCGCAGGTGTAAAGGGCGGCGAGATTATCGCCGCCGGGACGCCAGCGCAGGTGCAAGCCAATCCAGACTCATTGACTGGCAAATATTTATCGGGGGTACTGCGGATTGAGGCACCCAACGGCCGTTCCCGCCGCACTCCCGACATTGGCCAACTCGAACTCATCGGGGCCAGCCTGCACAATTTGCGCCACGTCACCGCCACCTTCCCCTTGGGCACGATGATCGTGGTCACGGGCGTGAGCGGCAGCGGCAAAAGCAGCCTCATCTCCGAAACGCTGCATCCGGCGCTGTCCCGGGCGCTGCACCAGGCGCAAAGCACCCCTGGACCGCACAAAGCGCTGCACGGCCTGGAGCATCTGGACAAGGTGATCAACATCACGCAGGACCCCATCGGACGGACGCCGCGCTCTAATCCAGCCACCTATGTGAAGCTATTTGATGAAATTCGCAGCGTGTTTGCCCAAACCAACGAGGCGAAGGCGCGGGGCTACAAGGCGGGGCGGTTCAGCTTTAACGTGAAAGGCGGGCGGTGTGAGGCATGTGCCGGATACGGCCGTCGCAAAGTGGAGATGCACTTTTTGTCCGACGTCTGGGTGTTGTGCCGCGAATGCAACGGGCAGCGATTCAACCGCGAAACGCTGGCGGTGAAGTACAAGGGCAAAAATATTGCCGACGTGCTAGACATGGACGTGCAGGACGCGCTGGACTTTTTCGCGAATCACCCCAAAATCAGCCGCATCTTGCAAACACTGCACGACGTAGGGCTGGATTACGTGAAGCTGGGCCAAAGCGCCCTCACCCTCAGCGGCGGCGAGGCGCAGCGCATCAAGCTGTCTAAAGAGCTGAGCCGCGTGGCCACCGGGCGCACCGTCTATATTTTGGACGAGCCAACCACCGGCCTGCATTTTGCCGACGTGCAAAAGCTGCTGGACGTGCTGCACCGGCTGGTGGATGCGGGCAACACGGTGATCGTGATTGAACACAACATGGACGTGATAAAAACGGCCGATTGGCTCATCGATCTTGGTCCTGAAGGCGGCGAAGGCGGCGGGCAAATCATCGCCCAGGGCACGCCGGAACAGATCGCCCAAGTTGAGCAAAGCTATACGGGCCAGTTCCTGCGCGAGATTTTAGGAGACAAAGTTCTGGCATGAGCAATGTTGACAAGCGAAACATCCTAGACGATGAGGTTTTCACGTACCAGGAAAGCAAAGACCAGAAGGTTTTCATTTTCTGGCACGGCAAGCAGGTTAAAATTCTAAAAGGCAAACCAGCGCAGAAGTTTTTGGCCCAAATTGCGGGGCTGGAACACAAAGAAGCGCAGCTGGTCATGGCCAAAGTCACAGGCAATTTCAAACGCGGCAACGAGCGGCAAAACAAATGAAATCAGACACGATAAACGACATCTTATGGTATCAATTTGGGGCGGCGATTGACATGCTGGATAATGCCATCGAAGCATGCCCGGACGAGTTGTGGCAGGCACGCTTGTTTGCTGACTCAATTCCTGAATTTGCGGAGTTTTGGTGCATTGCCTATCACTGCCTTTTTTGGCTAGACTTTTACCTCTCGGAAGCGGCCGAAAATTTTGCCCCACCCGCTCCGTTTACCCTCTCGGAGTTTGAGTCGGGGCGGCTGCCGGAGCGGGTTTATAGCAAGGAAGAGCTGCGGGATTATTTGAAGTACGGCCGTTCCAAATGCCGCACCACCATCCAAGCAACGACAGATTTCACGGCTCCCCAGCAAGTTCGCCCCAACTGGCGCGTCGAGAGCGTGGGCGAACTGCACCTCTACAACCTCCGCCACGTGCAGGAACATGCCGCTCAGTTGAGCCTGTTTCTGGGGCAAAACGTGGGCACCGCTTCCCGCTGGGTGGGCAAAGCGCAGGATTAGCCGTAAAAAATGCCAGATAAATTTGTAATCAGTTCAGCTTTGCTCGAAGCGGCCAAAGCCACATTGGCTAATCGCCCGCAGGTGTACTGGCTGGTTGGCGGGGCTGGCTCTGGTAAATCAACCATCTGCCAGGCGCTGGGCAACCAGTTCAACTTACCCATTTACGACATGGATGCCCACATTTACGGCGACTATCACGGCCGTTTCTCGCCCACGCGCCATCCCATCAACAGCCAATGGGCCGCCGCTCTCAACGGGCTGGCCTGGCTGTTGGAGATGAGTTGGGCCGAATTTGATGCGTTTAACCAAGCGGCAGTTCCCGAATACCTCGACCTGCTGGCGGAAGATTTAGAAAAGCTGCCACCTGACGATGGTTTGTTGATTGATGGCGGGATTGTGAATACGGCCGTTGCCGCCCGAGCCTTCCCCGCCAGCCAGATGGTTTGCCTCTCACGCCCCGGCCTCAGCAGCAGGGACGTGTGGCAAGAAACGCCCGCCCGCCTGGAAATGAAAGCGATGTTTGATTATTTGCCTGAGCCAGAAGCGATGTGGCAAAAATTCCTGGAATTTGACGCAAAAATCAGCCAAACCATTTTGCAAGAAAGCCAAACGGCCAATATCCCGATTTGCGTCCGTTCGGAAACGGACAGCGTGGCTTTGCTGGCCGAGCGGGTCGCTCAGGCTTTGCGGTTAATCCCATGATGCCAGAACAACAGATTGAGCGTGTTCGTCACATTTGTTTAACCTTTCCCGAAACCGTGGAACGGCCGTCGCACGGCGAGCCAACCTTTTTTGTACGCGGCAAAAAAGTGTTTGCTATGTTTGCCAATGATCATCACGGAGACGGCCGTATTGCCGTCTGGCTGCCTGCTTCACCTGGCCTTCAAGAAGTGCTGGTTGAAACGCAACCTGAAACGTTTTTCAAACCGCCCTATGTCGGCGTGCGCGGCTGGATTGGCATTGAACTCAATCAAATCAGCGATGAGGATTTGCAGTTTTACATCCGCAGCGGCTGGTTTTTGATTGCCCCCAAGAAATTGCAGTCCCAATTTACCGAATGAACGAAAATCGCAAGTCGGATTGCCAATCCGACCCACATTGAAGGAGAAAAAATGAAAGCAACCGGCACATTTGAAGTCAAAATATTACCCCTGGAATCCTATGCTGTTGGCAGCGACGGCATTAACCTGGGTCGCCTCTCGATTGACAAAACTTTTCAGGGGGACCTGACTGCCCAAAGCCAGGGCGAGATGCTAACTGCCTTAACCCCGACCGAAGGTTCGGCAGGTTATGTGGCCATCGAACAAGTCAGCGGAAACTTGCACGGCAAAACAGGCTCGTTTGTCTTGCAGCATTTTGGCATTTCAGAACCAGAGGGGCAGCGCCTGATTTTGGAAGTGGTACCCGATTCCGGCACGGGCAAGCTCACTGGCCTTAGCGGCAAAATGGCCATTCTCAATGAGGATGGCCAACATTTTTACGAATTTGAGTATTCACTCGCGTAGATTTTCCGCGCTAGCGCCACAATCTGGGCATCATGCCGTATTCGCTTTATGCGGCAATTTGGCATACCATGCGTGCGGATTAATTTGTAAACAGTAAACACCAAAAGAGGGCACCCATGAGCGATCAAAACGATTGGAACAAAAAAATCATTGAAGAATTTCGGGCCAATGAAGGCAAAGTTGGCGGATATTTTGTCAACACGCCGCTGCTTTTGCTGCACACGACCGGGGCCAAAAGTGGCCAGCCCCGCATCAATCCGCTGGCTTATTTGGAAGATGGCGATCGTTATGTGATTGTCGCCTCCAAAGGCGGCGCACCAGACAATCCCGACTGGTATTACAACGTCGTGGCCCATCCCGACGTTGAGGTGGAAGTGGGCACGCAGCAATTCTCAGCCCACGCAGCCGTAGCCGACGAACCAGAACGGTCGGAGCTGTATGAAAAGATGGTGGCTAAAAATCCA
Organism: Ardenticatenaceae bacterium; assembly: GCA_020634435.1. Classification (GTDB taxonomy): domain Bacteria; phylum Chloroflexota; class Anaerolineae; order Promineifilales; family Promineifilaceae; genus Leptofilum. The sequence continues at coordinate 71,188 of JACKBS010000007.1, forward strand.
GGCTTTGATGAATACCGGCAAAAAACAACGCGCACCATTCCCGTGATTGTGCTAACGCCGAAAGCATAGGAAACGGCCGTTATCAACTAAAGGAGAACAAAATGAACCGCATTCTGTTAGGAATAGTGGTTGGTCTTGTTTTTGGAATAATCGACGTGCTGCTTATGATCCCTATCTCATTTCCGAACGCAGCTGACAAACGGGTAGCCATGACCGGCGCATTTTTTGACCGTTTTGCCATTGGCGTGTTGATTGGCGCAACCAATTTACCCGTGGCGCCCTGGCTACAGGGAATAATTGTCAGCGTTCTGGTGAGTCTCCCCAGCGCCATCATCACTCGTTCCTATGTTCCGATTTTGGCGATTGGCGCGGTGGGAGGTGCCCTGGCCGGGTTTGTCATTGGCTTATGGGGTTTATGAAACTATCCGATATTGCCCAACTGCGACTGCGCTGCCAGCATCTCGCCTCCGCGCCATTGCGTGAGCCGGTTGAGGTGGTGCGGTGGTTAACGGCCGTTCAAGCTCAGGATTTTTACGGGGCCAAATGGGCGCTCGGCCTGCGTCTGCCCCATATGGTGGAGGCCGATTTGGACGCCGCCTACAACGTTGGGGCCATCCTGCGCACCCACGTGCTGCGCCCCACCTGGCACTTTGTCGCCCCAGAAGACATTCGCTGGCTGCTCCAGTTAACGGCTCCACGGGTTCATATGCGCTGCGGCACAGGGTATCGCCAGTTGGATTTGGACGAAGCCACGCGCCAGCGCTGCTACCAGGTAATGATTCAGGCGCTGGAGGGCGGCAAACATCTCACTCGCCATGAATTGGGCGCGGCGTTGACACAAGCTGGCATCAAAAATGCCGAATCAGGCCGTCGGCTCACGTATATCGTGATGAGCGCCGAGCTGGACGGCATTTTGTGCAGCGGCCCCCGGCGCGGCAACCAGTTCACCTACGCCTTGCTGGATGAATGGGTGGCGCCCGCCCAAGAACGAACCCCCGACGAAGCGCTGGCCGAACTCACCCGGCGTTTCTTTTTGAGCCACGGGCCAGCGACTGAGTATGATTTTGCCAATTGGTCGGGATTAACGTTAGCAGACGGCCGTACTGGCCTGAGCATCGTGCACAAAGAGCTGGACCAGGCAGAAATCGACGGCCAAACGTACTGGTTTTCCCCTGAAATCCCACCTGAAATGGAACGGCCGTCCCGCGCCTACATCCTCTCAGTTTTTGATGAATATTTCATCGGCTACAAAGATCGCCAGGCCATCATGGACGAAGCGGTTGATGCTCGGCTAGGCAATCTGGGCAATGCGCTGACGTACATTTTGGTGCTGGATGGGCAGGTCATCGGCACCTGCCGCCGCACGTTGCAGAAGAACAGTCTAACGATTGAAGTCACCAGCTATCGCATCTTGACCCTAAACGAGAAACAGGCCCTGGCCGACGCCGCTCAGCGATTTGGTGCATTTTTGAAACTACAGGTAGAACTCGGCTGGCAATAAAGTAATTCTGGCCTGGTAGAGGTAACGTATGGGCATTACCCAGACAGAGATAGAAGAAGTGCTGCACATGCTGGCTGAAACACCTGAACGCATTACGGCCGTTGCGCAAACCCTTTCCCCGACGCAACTCCAGATCAAACCAGATGCCGAAGCATGGTCCGTCAACGAAATTTTGGCTCACCTGCGTGCCTGCGTCGATGTGTGGAGCAAAGATATCGACGCCATGCTCACTCAAGATTCGCCCACACTGCGCTACCTCTCCCCACGCACTTACATGCGCAAAACCAATTATGCCACTCTGGAATTTGCGCCTTCCTTCCAGATTTTCTGCGTGCAACGGGAAGCGCTGCTGAAAAAGCTGCACACTCTAACCCTGGCCGAGTGGGCTCGCGATGCCGAAATCAAAGGACGGCGAAATACCGTTTTTAGCCACGTCCGGCGCATGGCGCGGCACGAATCGGGCCATTGTGACCAGATTGAATCACTATAAAAAACACCGCTTATGGCATCCCCGAACAATATCAAGGAACCATCTCCAACAAGTTTTGCCGAGCCACAAACGGCTAAAACAGCCTATCAATTCCTGACAATCCGCTCAACAAGCCGTGACGATCGTTAGCGGCTAATCCCCCTGCCCTCAGTAAACTGGAACCACGTACCGGGTAAACTGCTTATCCGGTGCGATCCCACATTTCCACACTGAGGAGGTCTTTATGACTAAGCAGAACCGCCAGCGTGTACTCATCATGGGTGCCGCTGGTCGCGATTTTCATGACTTTAACACGGCCTTGCGCCACAACGACCAGGTCGAAGTGGTAGCTTTCACCGCCACGCAGATTCCCAACATAGACGGCCGTCGCTACCCCCCCGAACTGTCCGGGCCACTGTATCCTGAAGGCATTCCCATTTACCCCGAAAGTCAGCTAGAAGAACTGATTCATCAGCACCAGATTGATGATGTTTACTTCTCCTACTCCGACGTTTCACACGAGTACGTGATGCACATCGCCTCGCGTGTGCTGGCCGCTGGCGCAGGCTTCCGCCTGATGAACCCACGCCTGACCATGCTCAAATCGACCAAACCTATTGTTTCGGTTTGCGCCGTGCGCACCGGCTGCGGCAAAAGCCAAACCTCGCGCTACGTGCTCAACGTGCTGCAAAACGAGCTGGGTTACAAAAACGTGGTTGCCGTGCGTCACCCCATGCCCTATGGCAACCTGGCCGCCCAGGCCGTGCAGCGCTTTGCCACCTATGAAGACATGGACCGGCACGACTGCACCATCGAGGAGCGCGAGGAGTACGAACCGTATGTGGAGCGCGGCGCAGTCATCTACGCCGGGGTTGATTACGAAGCCATTCTGCGCGAAGCCGAGAAAGAAGCCGACATCATCATCTGGGATGGCGGTAACAACGACTTGCCTTTCTATCTGTCTGATCTGCACATTGTGGTAACCGATCCCCATCGACCTGGCCATGAGCTGCGCTACCACCCTGGCGAAACAAACTTGTGTCTGGCAGCGGCCGTTGTCATCAACAAAGTAGATACGGCCGATTTCCAAAACGTCCTCACCGTGCAAAACAACATCCGCAGCGTAAACCCCAATGCCACCATCATCCAGGCCGCGTCGCCCATCTTTGTGGACGATCCAGCCGCCATTCGCGGCAAGCGCGTGCTGGTGGTGGAAGACGGCCCGACCCTCACCCACGGCGAGATGGCCTATGGTGCAGGCGTGGTCGCAGCCCAGAAGTTTGGCGCAGCCGAGATTTTGGATCCACGGCCGTTTGCGGTTCGTTCCATTGCCGCTACCTACCAAAAATACCCTGGCACGGGCGCTGTTTTGCCCGCCATGGGCTACGGCGGTGACCAAATTGCCGATCTGGAAGAAACGATCAACCGCTCCAACGCCGAACTGGTCATCATCGCCACGCCGATTGATTTGGGCAAGATCATCAACATCAAGCTGCCCAGCCAGCGCGTCCGCTACGAATACCAGGGCATTGGCCAACCAGCGCTAGCCGATCTGCTCAAAGAACGTTTTGGCTAAACGTTTCAATTCACCCATGTGACCCAAACAAAAACAGACCGGGGAAGCACCTCGGTCTGTTTTTGTTTGGCCAGCGAGCCGAATCAGGGCACCGACAGCGAACTAAGTTTGATGTGTGGCACTGGGGCAGCTGTTTTGGCTCGATAATCCCCAATTAGCGAATGACAAGTGGCAGGAAAACCTGATTCACCGCCGCGTTCACCACAATGGACTGTACAGTCGGCGGCGGGCTGCCAAATTCCGTGCTGCTGAGGGAAATAATGTTTTGCAACACAGTGCCAGGTGCCAGATTTTCAGACAACAAAGCCGGCACAGTGATAATGATCTGCTGGCCTCCAGGCACCGTGAGTCCGCTGGCAATTAGCGGTGGGCTACCGCCTAAAATGCTCGATATTTCGGTTCCCTGCTCCACCGTCACCTGGCCGTTCAGCAGCAAACCCTCGGCCATCTGGAAATTGATCTCGGTATTGGTAGCTTCCGTCGCTTCGTTGTTGGTTACCACAATCTGGAAGGTTACCGCATCACCAGGCTGCGGATTTTCTTTGTCGATGAGCTGCACCGCGCTTAAGCCGGGAGGCGGTACGGGCACGCAATTCAGGCTGATGTCATCCAAAGCATAGCCATCACCACCAGAGAGATTGCCGGGCGTAAAGGAAAAATTATCGTGGAAGGCAAATTTAATCTGAAAGTGATCAGTCACACTCAGGTCATTGGCCACGGCAGCGGCAACCAAATCAACCTGCCCTTGCTGAAAATCTTCGTGGTAGATACCTTCAAAATTGTAGACCTTAACCCACGCATCATCTTGCTGCGACCGCATAAACACGCCGTCATAGGCGGCATCGTACTCGTCGCCTAAGTCAAACCAGCTAAAGTCCAATACGGCTTCGGCCTGCCCGGTTAAATCGGCCGTAAGAATGAGCGCCGCGTCGGAAACAGCCATTCCATTAACGCTGTCATCCAAAATGGCGCTGTAGCTGCCGCTGTGCGCTAGGGCATCGAGCACCTGCACACGACCTTCGTAGGTAACGGCCGTTTCCCATGCCGAACCAATCACGCCACTCTCAAACCCTTCACTAAAACCACAGCCAACCACCTCGGTAATGGTCAAAACTGTCTGCGCTTGCCGCGCTTCGTCCAACGTAGTGGAGCTAGCTGAAGCCGCAAAGCTAATCTGCCCAGCCGTCGCTGTATCTGCCACTGTCAAAGTAATCGTCCGGCTGAGTGATTGGTCATAATCGAGCGTCTGGCCCGTGTTCCAGGTAATCGTATTATTGACCACCACCGCATCAGCGCTCAAAGAGGTGGGATCAAGCGCCAAATTAGCGGGCAATACTGCCGACAGAGCAACTTGAGCAGCAGTCTTTAATGTGTCGTTACGCGCCTCAATGGTCAGCACCGTGCTTTCACCCGGCAGCAAGTAGCTCTTTGCCGGGGTAACACTCACCGTCAGCCCAGAAACATACTCGTTAATCGCGTTATTAACGTTAATGCGCGCCAAATCGTCAACCGTTCCACCGCTGCGATTATCGTCCACGCGCACGGCCCCGGCCTGGAAGGCGGCTATTGCCTCATCGACCGAAGCGCCGGGCACGGCTTGTTTAAATACCGCCCAGGCACCCGTCACGTGCGGGGTAGCCATCGAGGTACCCTGTTTAATGGCAGCACCGCCAGGAACGGCCGCATAAATGCTTACACCGGGAGCCAAAAAATCCAAAATCGAAGCCACGTTGGAGAAGGAGGCAATATTGTCGCTGTCATCGGTGGCTCCCACGCTAATGGCAGATGAAATACACGCCGGGGCGCTGATGCTGTTGGTATAACCAGAATTGCCGGATGCAATGACGGTGGCAATGCCCACTGCCCGCAAATTGTCGATGGCAGCTTTGCGGGCATCCAAATCACAAGCTTCGGTAGAGCTACCGCTGCCCAAACTCAGGTTCACGCTGGCAATATTATACGTGTTGCGCAGTTCATAAATATGCTCCAACGCCAAAATCTGGTCGCTGGTATAGCTGAGCATGCAGCTGCTAAATCCCCCACAGCTTGTGGTGCTGGTAAACAGCGAAAACACCTGTACCGCAATGATGTTGGCATCAGGGGCCACGCCAACGATAGTGCTGCCATTGTCCCCGGCGGCAATGCTGGCCACATGAGTACCGTGGCTGCAATCAGACTGCGCTTTGGTGTTGGTGGGACCAGCAGCGTCCGTACAGTCTACACCTGAACCTGGAGCGGTTGATTCTTCAACACCACCAGGGCAAACGGTTGTGACCGTGGTGCCGCTGGTGGTAGAAAAGCAGCCTTCGGCCACAATCCGGCTGCCGCCCGTGTTGAAGGCTGGGTGGTCTGTATCCACGCCGGTGTCCAAAATGGCCACGGTTTGCCCAGCGCCGGTATACCCGGCGGCCCACGCCTGGTCGCCACCAATGACGGGCACGCTGCTGCTGAGAGAGGGAGGGGAAGCCACATCCTCTTCAATGGCCACTACCTGTGGCAGGCTAGCCAGAGTCTCTAAAGCAGCGGCGTCTAGTTCAAGAGCCATATAGGGGATGTATTTGTAAGCGGCGATAACTTCCGTGTTCGTTGCAGCCAACCCATCCAGCACGGATTCCTGCAATCCATCAATACCTAGCTGCTGGGAACGCACGGCCTGAATACCTTGCAAGTCACCTTCTGGTTGGAAGGGCGTGTCTAGCTGAACCAGCACGCGCACGGTGCCGCCATCTTCAGCTTCAGCCATCAATTGAGCAAAATCATCTGAAGGAAATACAGGGCTAGCCTGAGCCGCAACGGCCGTTCCTTGCACCACCATTCCCCCCAAAAGCAAACTTACCAACATCCCCACAAAATAGACAAACGCACGAACGCTCACGGCGTGATTTTTGGCCAACTTCACAATCGCACCCCATTCAACAGCAAGCCAACCCGGCATAGGCTGACGGCTGATCTTGTTTTTTTTGAACCCGTTTGGAAAAGGCTCCCACCCTTCCGCAGTGGTTATAAAAAATTGACGGATAATGCTTCCTACCCGTCAAAGCATAAAATTATCATAAACTTTTTTCATTTAGGGCGATATAGTTCATCCGTCCTGTCACCACTGAGAGCCAGGCACACCGGGCAAACATTGTTAACAAGCAGACCATACTTTATAATCCGCTCAATGGTTGCTTGGAAACAGTTTGGCATGACTCACACAAGGTACGCAGCACAATCGGTTGTGTGTCAGCCAGCCGATAAAATATCGGCGCTTGGGTTTTACAGCTTTAGCAGCAGTTGCTGAGGCTACCTGGGCCAGCCAAAAGAGTGCAGAGCGCCGTACACAAAAGGAGACACAACGCTTATGCTGCCAACGGTCAATGTAGATGGGATGGTTGAGTTCTTAACGGAGCTGCTGAATATTCCTAGCCCAACCGGGGATACGGATCGCGCCATTGCCTGGGTTGACAATCAATTCCGAGCGCAGTTTGCGGAACAAGGTATCACCACCCAGCGCACGCCAAAAGGATTGCTGGTAGCTCGTTGGCCCGGCCAAAAAAGCGACGCGCCGCGCGCCCTAACTGCTCACGTAGACACGTTGGGTGCTATGGTACGGCAGATCAAGAGAAACGGCCGTCTACGCATGACCCAGTTAGGCGGCTGGAGTTGGACCTCAGTCGAAGGCGAAGGAGTTACCATCTTTGCCAGCAACGGCCAAACCTATCGAGGCACCATCTTGCCCACTCACGCTTCCATCCACGCCCACACCAGCAAAGATCGCGCCCTACCTCGCGACGACACCAACATGGAAGTGCGCATTGACGCCCACACAACCTCCGACAAAGAAACAGAAGAATTGGGCATTCGCGTTGGCGACGTGATTGCCTTTGATCCTCGCGTTGAGGTGAGCGATACGGGCTTTATTCGTTCGCGCCACCTGGACGACAAAGCCAGTGTTGCCTGCATGTACGGGGCGATGCTGGCCCTGGCCGATGCGGGCCTTCAGCCGATTCAGGACACCTATTTCCACATCAGCAACTACGAAGAAGTGGGGCATGGAGCCGCGACTGGTTTCCCCGCTAACCTGGCCGATCTAATTTCGATAGACATGGCCGTAGTTGCGCCACAACAAACCTCAGATGAATATTCGGTGACGATCTGTGCCAAAGATTCGGCGGGACCGTACCATATGCAGCTGCGCCGTGAGCTGGAGGGGCTGGCACAGGCCAATGAGCTGCGTTACGCCACGGACATCTATCCGTACTACGGCTCAGACGGTGAAGCGTTCTGGCGGGCAGGTGGCGATGTACGCATGGGGCTTATTGGCCCCGGCGTCGATGCCTCGCACCATTACGAACGCACTCACCGCGATGCGCTGGATAACACGGCCAAATTGATTCTGGCCTATTTACTTTCTTAACGCCCACCGGGCACCAAATTGACGCGACTTCCTATTACAAATGTAGGAGATTGAATTGTATGAAGAGATATTCCCTTTTTTTGCTGCTTTTACTCATCACGGGCCTGGTAGCCTGTGGCGGCAATGAGCCAGATGAGACGGAAAGCACCCCCACCACCGCGGCCAGCACCCCCACCCTTGCTTCCACCGACACCCCACTTGCTCAAGAAGCGGCCGTAGACAGCATAGAAATTCTGATTCTCGAATCATTCCCGGTACAGGTAAACGTACGCGCCCGGGGCGATTTGCCCGATGGCTGTACCTCGATTGATTCCGTAGATACCAACCGCACAGGCACCTCGTTTAACATCACCATCACCACCATTCGGCAAACTGGTGAACTTTGTACCGAAGCACTAGTTCCCTTTGAAGAAACCATTCCGCTAGATGTTCTGGACCTGAGCGCAGGCACGTACGCCGTCAACGTCAACGGCATCAATGGTTCGTTTACGCTGCAAGTAGACAACGTTGCCCAAGCGGAACCAACAGCTACGGCCACGCCAGCCGACAGCAACCAGGGCATTGTAAACGGCCGTGTCTGGCACGATCTCTGCGCAGTAGCTGGGGCTGTGGACGATACTGAAAACGCTGTACCGTCGGCGGGCTGTATTGCCGCCACGGGCGGTGGCTTCCAGGCCAACAGCCTGCTGGACGACGGCGAACCCGGCATTTCTGGTGTGTTGGTCAACTTAAGCGAAGGGGAATGCCCGGCGGGTGAACCCATCGCTACGGCTACCACCGATGAAGATGGTGATTACGTCTTCACCGACTTGAGCGCCGGCACGTACTGCGTCTCCGTAGACGCCCTGGCCACCCAAAATGAGCTGCTGCTGCCCGGTTCCTGGACCTTCCCGGCCACTGATGTGGGCAGCACCACCGTCACCCTGGAAAGTGGCGATCTGGTTACCGGCATCAACTTTGGCTGGGATTACCAATTCTTGCCCGTGCCCGAAGTAGACGCAGCCTCCTGCACCAACAGCATGGCCTTTGTGCAGGACATCACTGTGCCCGATGACACCGTTTTTGCTCCTGGCGACTCCGTTGAGAAAATTTGGCAGCTGCGTAACATCGGCTCCTGCCCCTGGACAACAGATTACAGCCTGATTTATGCAGGTGGTGACGATCTAGGCGGGCCACTGAGCACGCCGCTGCCCAGCACCGTTGTGCCCGGCCAAACCGTTGATGTGAGCGTCGTATTGACTGCACCGGAAACGCTTGGCACGTACCGCAGCGACTTTTTGCTGTCTGATGCCACGGGCAACCCGTTTGGCGTAGATGGCTTTGCTGATCAGGTCATTTGGGTGCAATTTGTCGTTGGTTTGCCAGAAGCGACACCCGAACCAAATTCGGCCGCGATTGGCGGTGTGGTTTGGGAAGATATTTGCTTCTTCACCAGCAGCGGCGATCCATCAGCGGGCTGTGTAGACATCAGCACAGATGGCACAGGCTTCTATCGCGGTGATGGCGAGCTACGCAACGAGCCGCGGCTGGCTGGCATCACCGTCAAGCTGGCGGCGGGCGCATGCCCGGGAGATGCCATCGTACCCGCCAACACCGTACTAGCGACGGCTATCACGGATGAAGATGGCCTGTACCGCTTTGACGGGTTGGATGCGGGTCTGTACTGTGTGGCCATCGAGCCATTCAGCTCCGACAATGTTGATCTGCTCATTCCTGGCGACTGGACATGGCCTGGCTACGGGGTTGGCCTGCAAGGTATCAACCTAGCCGCTGGCGAAGAGCGCTTAGAGGTTGACTTTGGCTGGGAGTTTCAATAGATAACTGGCAGAGGCTGGAATGAGTTTTCCAGCCTCTGCGGCAAAGCGTATCGTTCTATGCAAAACCGCAAAGACCTTCTGTTTACAGCCATGACTGAGGCTAAATTCCCTGGGCAGTCACAAAACCAGGATTCAGTTTATGCGCGAGCGGGTCGCACAGAAAGTGATGTTTTGTATGGAATTTTTGTGGTGGCCGACGGCGTAGGTGGTCTGAAGGATGGCAGTCTTGCCAGCCAAACAGTCATCGAAACGATAGAAGCCCATTTTGAACCACTTTGGCCAGCGGTTACGGCCGTTTCTGACCAAACCGTCACTCGTCTACGCCAGCAGTTGAAGAAGGCGATCTACAAAGCCAACGATGCCATTCGCGCCCAAATTGGCGACAAAGAGGAGCGAATGGCCAGCACCATCACCTGTGCACTGGTGGTGGACCAGGCAATTATTGTCGCCAATGCGGGCGACAGCCGTACCTATTTATACCGGCAAAAGCAGCTGGAGCAGCTGACGCAGGATCATTCGCTGGTGGCCTGGCTGCTACGGCAGGAGCACATCACCGCTGAGGAAGCGTTGACACATCCGTACCGAAACGTGCTCACCCATGCTTTGGGAGCAATGGACAAGCCACAGGTGGATTTATTCACCCACCGGCTGTTTCCTGGCGACTGGTTACTTTTGTGCAGCGACGGCATTTGGGGAACATTATCAGGCGCAGTGCTGGCAGAGTATTTGCAAACGGCCGTTTCCCCAGAAGCAGTCGCCCCCACCATCATGCAGGCAGCCCAAAATCACAGCGACGACCTGTCGCTGATTTTGGTCCATCTGCCACTCATGTAGGACTTTTCTTGTGATTGAGATTCGAAACGTCAGCAAACAATACTTCTCCCTCCGGGCGTTAGACAACGTCACGCTAAACATTCAAAAGGGAGAAGTGATCGGTCTGCTTGGCCCAAATGGTGCGGGTAAAACGACCCTGTTCAAGCTTATTGCTGGATTGCTGCACCCCGACAGTGGCCAAGTTCGTCCGGCAAACGGCCGTTGGCCCTCCATCGGCTACAAACCAGACCGGCTGCTCTTTCCCAACCGGCTGCGCATCAGTGACTATCTGGCGATGATGGCCAGCTTAAGCGGTGCGCGCGCCGAAGACCAGGAAAAGGCGGTTTTTAACGCGCTGGTGCAGGTAGATTTGGTCAGCCATGCCGACAAGCACATTGCCGATTGTTCCAAGGGGATGCGACAGCGCGTTGGCTTAGCCCAGGCAATCATGGGCAATCCGGCCCTACTGCTGCTGGATGAGCCATCCAACGGGCTGGACCCCAATGGCCAAGCAGAGATGCAGGGACTAATCAAAAAGCTGCACGCAGCGGGCAAAACGATTCTCATCAGTTCACACCAGCTTGATGAAATTACGGCCGTTTGCACCCAACTGATCATTCTCAACAACGGCAAGGTTCATTACCAAAACAGCATGGTTGAAGCACTGACCATTAGCCCCCACACGCTCATCCAGGCAGACCGGGATTTGAGCGAGATTGCTGAGACGATCCAGGCGCAACATCCTGAAATTCAAGTGCAGGGCAGCAAAATTCAGCTGCGCGGCGAGGCGATGCAGCTGCGGCGCGAAATCCTAGCCTTGCTGCTGCAATCCCAATACGACGTCCTGCACGTGGAGCAAAAGCACGTGACCCTGGCCGAAATTTACGCGAAGGCAGTCCGATGATGCAACGTATTTCTGTTTTAACGCGCTATTTAAGCAAAACGATGCTCTTCTCGCTCAGCGGGGTGCTGTATCTGCTGGTGACTTTGGCTTTTTGGTTCCTGCTGTTCAACCCGCAGCAGCAAACGCCCGACGAGGCATACTACCAGCTGATCATTGGCGGATTTGGCACCGCGATGGCGTTTTTAGTCACCCTGAGCATCGCGGCGAGAGCCAACAGCGCAGAGCATTATCCGTTTATGGTTCGCTTGCAGAGCCGGGTGGAGTTTGTAACGGCCGTTCTTGCCAGCAGCGTTTTGGTTACACTTTTTTACCAGCTGGTGCTAACGTTATTGGCCCTGATTAATGGCCCACACCTCACCCTCGGACACATCCTGGAAATTCCCCCGCTTTGGCTGGCGCCGATGTTGTTAGCGGCCGTTTTGGCCCTGCATGCGTCCGACTTCATCACGATTGGCTGGTCGCGCATTTACGTGTTTGGCCTGCTAGCCATCTTGCTATTTGGTCAGGGGCTAAAAAACGACAGCCTGGCCAGCACAGTGACAACTTTCAGCCAAATCACGCTGAACCAGGGCTGGGTTGGCACCAGTACCCGGTTAGAAAACTACGCCAACAGCTTAAGCTTAACTGATGACAACGTTGTCAGCCGCCTGTTTGGCTTTGTATTCTGGCCCTTCAAGGCGCTGGCCGACGCGATCACCAATGGCTATTTCACGGCAAATCAGGCATTGGCCCCAGCCATCCTGCTGCTGTATGCGACTGTTTTGTTTCTGTTGGCCGTTGATCTGTTTGCCAACAAAGATTTAGAGTTCACTGAATAACGTGAGGGAGTGAGGCTTCTATGGAATGCTGGCATTGTGAAAGACCCGCCCACGCCGCTTGCAAGTTTTGCGGACGCGCTGTCTGCAAAACCCACGCCCAAGAAAAACCGTACATCATTCATTCTTACCGCACCACCACGGGCGTTTACCGCGCTTTTGTGGTCGCCGGTGCCGTTTGGTGCGGTGTTTGCACCCCGCAACAAGACCCCGTTACGCTAAAAGACCTGGAATAATAAGCCGCAGAGAATGATGAGACGGTTGCTTTCTAAACTCTCTCTGCGGCTTTTTCGTTGCGTCTGTCTAGCGAATGGTAGGCCGCGCTAACGAAACCCCCACAATCAAGCCGATAATCACGGCGATCAAGAACAAAATGACCAAAAAAGCTAAGGTTACCTGAATCATTGCGTACTCCTTTTACCAGAAACCTGTGTTTTCCTCCTGCTGCCGCCCAAATAGAAGTGCCCTGCCAATTTAGTTGAACTGTGGTGTTAAAAACAGCCGATAGCCACGACTGTGTACGGTAAAGAGATAACGCGGTGTCCGTGGGTCTGGCTCAATTTTACGGCGTAGGCGGCTAACGGCCGTATGCAGCCGGTTCAACTCATCCAGGTCTGGGTCAGCAGGTTCATTTAACCCATCCTGCAAAATATCATCATAGGTGCACAGCTGCCCCGGATTTTGGTACAGATAGCGCAAAATCTTAAACTCCTGGCTAGTTAGCTCAATAGGCTTGTCTTCTACCCACACATTTTTATTGCGATGGTCCAGCCAGATGCCGCTGCTGGCCTGCTCGGGCACCGTATCTACCTGCGTGTTTTGCCACAGTTCGGCGAGCATGGCGGCTGTTAGCAAGGCATGGACGTAAGCGGCCAACTTGCGCGGGGTATAGAACGTATCCGGGTTGAAGGTGGCAATCCGCGCCATAGCGCAAAAGAACAGCGCTTGCTGGTAAGCAGCCAGGTCACACCCAGCCAGCTTGGCGGCATTTTGCCGCACCCGCTCAATGAGCCAGACGGCATTGATCGCTTCGGATTCTAGCCCATCCAGATCAATATCTTCATGCAAATTCTCTGCTTTGTTGAGCTTGACTTCCATGTCCAGACGTTGGTTAAAACGATGATCATCAAACAGGTCAAACTTTACGGCCGTTTCCAGCGAAACAAAATCAATCAGCAGTGGCGCTCGGCCAACCTGGGCAAAATCGAGCAGCCAGGCCCGGTTTTTGCGGTCAATCAACACGGTGTCGCCCGTAATACGGCCATGGGTCATGCCCCAGTGGGCACGCCGCGACTGCGGCACACGGTTTTGGGCCATCAGCGTTACCGGGTTGGCAAAGTGATGCATCTGATTGTCATCTGGCAGCTGAAAAGAAATCTGCCGCGAGTTCACGTCCAGTTCGGCAACATTCGCCCGCAGCGCACTATCGGCTAAAGCAGGCAGCAACCGCTGTAACTGCGATAACGACGGGATTAGCTCATCCAGGCCAAGCCATTGGTGATAAAAAGCGTGCAAATCGGCTTGTTTGTTTTGCTCACGGCCCGTTTCATACCAGCCCCCCAGGTTTACCTGGTACAGGTGATCAACACCTTTCAGCAGTTCATCAATGGCCCGCTTGCGGAAAAGTTGCCGAATGGTGGCCGTTGCTTCCAGGTCTACCCCCATGAAAGTATAAGCCGTGGCCCCGTAATTCGTGGTCATGGCCGTGTTCAAGCGGCCCAGGTTTTTGATGCTCAAGCGGTCTGGCACCCGTTTATGATAACGTTGGTTTTCAGCGAGTACGGCCGTTTGACAACCACAAGATACAATATAGCGCGTTTCCGTACCGGTCGAATCAAAGGCAAAGACTGGCAGCATTAAACGGCCGTCGTGCTGGGTAATGCGCTGCCCAATGGTGATCTGGGCAAAGTCACGAAACAGCATGCGAAACAAATCCTCAAATTCAGCGGCGCGACTGGCAAGCGAATCGGGCACTTCTGGCGACAAACTATTTACCAGCTGCAAGAAATGGTTAGCTGGCTGCCACTGAATTTCCAAGTTCCAATTGATTTTTACATGCTGCTCCAGGCTGGCGCGCACAATCTCAACCAATTGATCCGGCCGAGTATCGCGCTTGTCCAAAAAGTCCACTGCGGGTTGAGAGCCTTGAATATCCTGCTTTAACCCTTCTACCACATCCTGATAAGCTGGAAACTTGGTCAGGATAATTTTGGGAATGAGCCGCGACGTCTGTTTGGCTACGGCCAGGCCGCTTTTGTCTTTTTCGTCGTTATCCCGCTCCATGCGCAAATCGAGAAAAGCCAGGTGAATTCGCTCTGTTTTCAGCAGGCGAATCGCCTCATCCGGGTTTTCTGCACTCCACACGCGGAAGCCCGCATCTTCCAACGGGTTGCGGCACGTGCGGATGAAGATAGGGTCATTGTCGGCCAATAAGATTTGGAAATCTGCATTTTTACTCACGGCAACATCTCCTTTATGATCTTAACAATACGGAACCTTCTGTATCTAACAACCAACTGCTTCGACTGGAGACCATGACACGCCACGCAGTCAGATTAACCTTTCAAGTGGGCCAAACCATCAACGACCGGCAGCGCTCCAGCAACATATCGTCTTCCATGGAGCGGCGCATATAATCCGATGCCCCCGCTTGCAGCACTGCCCGAGCGCGACGCCAGGTGGGCGAACTGGTGAGAACAACGATGGGTACTTTGGGAAAACGGCCGTGCATCCAATCCACCCGTTCAGCCAACTCCATCTGCAACCCGCTGGCATCTACAACTAACAGATCAAACCGCCATTCAGGTTTCTCAGGTAAACCAAGCTCCGAACAAATTGTTATTGTGCCCAACGAACCCAGGACCTCAGCCAAATGCTTCAGCCAGGGTGACTGGTCGTTGTTGCTTAAAACACCAATCGATTTGCTGTCCACGATATTGACCTCTGTTTTGATAAAAGCGTTTGATAAATCAATGACGAAAACTCCGATACGGCTGTGATATTTACCAAATGAGGTTTTTGCAATTGGCGCTGGTAAAATCACTCTTCCCTTCTCCTCAAATTCCTAGTCAGTAGCGTGTTGGTGATAAACGGGCAGGCTAAGGACCATTTGTGTTCCTTCAGGCGTTGATTTTTTAACGTACACGTCCCCACCGTACGTCTGCAAAATTGCCTGCACCATCAAAAGACCGCGCCCTAGATTCCCTTCACGTGGTTCACGAATTTCGCTGTAATGGAACAACAGGGGCAGCACCTCCGGCGGGATGCCTTTACCTGTGTCTTGCACAATGATTTCGAGGGTGTTTTGGGTTACGGCCGTTTCAATCCCCAACTGCTGCAACGGCCGTCCGGCCATCGCCTCTAGTGCATTATCAATTACCAGGTCAAGCGCCAGCCGCAGCCACTCCGCGCTGACCCACACCGTCACCTGGTCACTCGGCGTTAGACCAAGCGTTGGTGTGGCAAACTGCGCATATTTTTCATCCTCCCACAGCTGAATCACGCGCTCTTGAACCAGTTCATTAACAGCAACGGGTGAAACGCCCTGCTCCGAACGTAGTGGCGGCGTAATAGGATGTTTAAAAATCTTTTCCGCCAGCATACCAATATCGCCCAACCCTTCGGTCACTCGCAAAGGTAACACGCCCTCTTCAACCAACTCGGTCACCAAAGGCAAGATACCCAACACAAGGTTGCGAATATTGACAGCATCCCCTTCAATGCTGTGCCGCCAGGCATTACTAGCCATGCCCATCCATGCCAGAGCGGTGCGTGAACCTACCAGCCCCTTCGTCCGCTTGAGTTCCTCGTGTTGTTTTGCCTTGGCAATCGCCATACCAGCCTGATTAGCCAGCGTTTCTAGCAGTGTTACCTGGTGATCAAAAAAGCGGCGCGGTTCCTGACTGAAAACGTGCATCACGGCAATGACCTTTCCTTCTGCCTGCACCGGGACGCCAATATTCGAACGTCGCTTTTTCTGCAGCATAACGGGGTTAATGTTGTCCTCTAAGTGTGTGTCGTAAACAATAAACGCTTTGCGCTGATTGATCACGTACCGGGAAAAACCGTTCTCAATCCGGGCCGTGGTATCGTATTGCTCTGGCTTTTCACCAGGACCCACAGAAATATAAGCCGGGAAGAACCGCTCCTCATCCTCCTGCCAAAACAAAATGTTACCGCTGGTAGTGTGGGTTAGCTCCATCGCTGCATCCAGGATAATTTGCAGTACCTCATCCAGATTTAGCGTGCTAGCCAAGGCTACACCCATGCGCTGCAGAATGCGCGCTTCCTGGTAAGCCTCGGCATTTTTGATGGCAATCGCAGCCTGTGCCGCTAGCGAAACCAGGGTTGTTTGGTCCTGCATGCTAAACGCACCAACTTCTGGATGCTCGATATTAATGACTCCCAGAATGTTGTCGTCCAGCCGAATGGGCACTACCAGCTCAGACCGAGTCTGGTTGTCATAGATGATGTAATCCGGGTCATCAAGCACATCTGGAATAAGCTGAGGTAGCCCCGTTTTAAAGGCCCGCCCGGTAATGCCACGTGGTTCCTCATCCTGCGTTTGTAAGGGAATGCTACAGACCGTATCTTGCAGAGCAGAAAGAGATTCAGGTGGATAAGCAGCCACAAAATCTAGCTTGCTGCCATTCTGCCGCAAAATGCAGCTAAAACGGGCTTTACGGCCGTTTGCCTCCGTTAGTTCCCATGCTTTTTGCACAATCGTCGCCAAGGTACTCTCGATGTCCAGAGAGCTAATAACGGCCTGGCCAGCATCATAGAGCACACGAAGAGCAGAAGTTTGTGCCCGTTCTCGCGCATATAATCGGGCATTTTGTAGCGCATTAGCCAGTTGGTTAGCCATCGTTAGCAGAGCTTGCACATCCTCATCCGCTAACTCAAGCATTCTGTCAATTTGCACGTCCAATACACCGATTACATTGCCCTGTATCTTCAGTGGAAAAGCCAACTCAGCGAGCGTTTTCGGTAGTTCGGGGTTTGGCCAGAAACGTTGATCTTGCCACACATCAGTCACCAGAATGTATTCACCCCTCCGTACGGCCGTTCCCACAATGCTTTGCGAATTTACCGCCAATTTAAAGCCATCGGCAATGAGCTTACGGCCGTTGGCCGAAGATGCTGAACGCATAACGACATATTCTTGCGAGTTGTCCAGCAAATAGACAGCGACATGGTAGGCATGAATGCGGTCCGAAATGACATGAACAATATCGTCCAGGAGCTGGGTTTCATCGAGTAAGCTGTTGGCATAACTTGCCACCATGGACGCTGCATCCAGCAACTCAGCATGGCGAACGACACTCTGGTAAAGGCGTGTATTTTTCAAGGCA
Source organism: Ardenticatenaceae bacterium (assembly GCA_020634435.1). Taxonomy (GTDB): domain Bacteria; phylum Chloroflexota; class Anaerolineae; order Promineifilales; family Promineifilaceae; genus Leptofilum. The sequence continues at coordinate 88,833 of JACKBS010000007.1, forward strand.
ATCGCCGCCTGCGCCGCTAAGGCTTCTAGGGCCAGCGTATTTTCTTCATCAAACGCATCGTACTCCGAATGCTCAACGTTGATGACACCTTTCACCTCACCTTCCAAAAGGATCGGCACTACCAGCTCTGACCGAGTTTCCTCATGTGACGCCAGATAATCCTTATCCTGGTTGACGTTTTGCACAAGTTCGGAACATCCCGAAGCAAATACACGCCACATGATGCCCGGACGGCCGTTTGTGTGGGGCATGCGGGAAATCGTCTTCCCGCCAACCGCCTGCTGGGTCCGCAGAAATTCTTCCGGCGGGTACGCCGCCACCAGTGTGGCCCGATCTGGTCCCTGCCGCAGCCAGATACTTGCATACGTTATTTGCCGCTCAGGGAAACCGACCAACTGCCAGGCCTGTTCCACAATATGGTTCAGAACCTCGTCTCGCTTCAGGGTAGAGTTAACGGCTTGTCCGGCGGCGTAAATAGAGTTGAGCAGGTTCGTACGACGATTGCGCCGCTCGAAAAGCTGCGCATTAAGGATGGCAATCGCCGCCTGGTTAGCAAACAGCTCAATATTTTCACGTTCCTCATTGGTAAAGTAGTGCATCTGGCGATGGTAAATAAACATCACCCCGACGGTAGCAACACCCACAGTCAAGCGCACCGCCACATACGACGCCACATCTTCACCTTCCATGAAACGGCCGTTAGAAAACAGCTGATCCTCGGCAGCGTTGTCGGCAATCTGTATCTTCTGCGTGTGGTTCAGCATAAACATGATGGGTGAATCTTCAGACGGTGGCTCGTGGAACGGCCGTTCGTTGCGAATACCGTACATCGTTGGCGGCAAAATTACCTTCTTTTTATCTTGATCGTATACATGCAGGGTTACCGCATCACAGCCCAAAGCTTCATGTGTCCCCAGCACCGCCGAACGCAGTGTATCCTCCAGCTTACCCAGCGTCGTCATGTTGGCCATGATGCTGGAAACCTGCCGTGCTTTGCTAAGACGGCCAAGCAGCCGGGCATTGCGCAGTGCAAGTGCCGCATGATTGGCAAATGTTTTGGCGATATTTTGCTCTTCGTTAGAAAAGCTGTGTAGCTGATTGTAGTTTACATAAAGCACACCCAGCTTTTCTTCCCCCACACGTAGGGCAATCCCCTGGAAACTTTTAACCCCTGTCTCCCGCAAGAGTCCGTGCGTCGTTTCCCCGATAAAGTTGTACTTCTGCAAATCATCAACATCCTGCACACCCACCCAGTTGAGGTACATTACCGTTTCGGCCGTTCCACCTCGGCTGGGGCCAGACTTAATGTGCTTTTGCCAAACTTGGAGCGGAATGCCAGAATGAATCGAATTGTGCAAATCAAAAACCAAGCGCGTATCATCATATGAGTAGATGACGGCCGAATCTGCCTGCAACACCTGCCGTGCCCCCAGCACAATTTGCTCCAACACGGCCTGCAAATCACCCGCCCCGGCCAACGATTCGGCAGCCTGGCGTAAATGCTCCAATTCCTTCAGGCGACGAGCATTTTCATAAGCGATGGCGGCCTGGTTGACATAAAGCTGCAACGCTTCCACCTCGGAAGGAGCAAAATGGCGTGGTTCCTCAAAATACACCCACATCACGCCCACGCGCAGCCGATTTACCGATACTGGCAGACCAACGGCCGCTCGAATCCCACGCTGGAAGAAGGAGGGGTTGGCCCGATCCTTTTCCTGCTCAAAATCCTCAACGATTTGTGGTTCACCGGTCGTCATAACAGCCATCGAAAGGCCATTGGGACGAATGGCACTTTTCATGTCCACATTGTCTGAATCGGACACGATGAAGTTGGCTACATTCCCCGCTTCCATGTTGATGAGCACCAGCCGTGCACCGCTGGCATGGGCCGTTTTTTGCGTCTGTAGCACAATATCGTGCCACACCAGGTCGGGATCGGTGGAAAGTACCAGGGCATTGCTGGCGCCATAGAAGGAGCGGAGACGGTTGCGGGAAACGGCCGTTTCTTGCAACAGTCGGTTTTTCTCAATGCCCATCGCCGCTGTGTTGGCGAATGTCAAAAGCCGCTCCTCATCCTCCCGGCTGATCGGACTCTTGGTAAATTTGTTATCAGCGACCAACAGGCCAATCGCCTGATCCCGGGCCAACAGCGGCACAATCACCAGCGGCCAATCTGGTTGGAACAGCTCCACGAACTGGGCAGGCAAGCGATCGTATTCATATTGTGAAACCTGCAAGCTTTTGCGTTGGACCATCACACGAGACAGCAAATCGGTTCCGGCCGTTTGCAGCGGCACTTTCAGCTGCGACATCGCCTCGCCGACTGGTGTGAGCTGGATTCCTTCCAGATCCAATAACTCCAAATAACGCCCAAAATCAAACAGCCCTTCGCGATGATCGCGCGCCCAATCCTGCTGGGACTTTTGCATCTCAAAATTGCCAATGCCCATGCAGCCTACCAAATTCTCACCCAGATCATCGAGTAGCAGGATGGCCGCCCGGTTGAAACCCAGGCCATAACCCGCGGTGACACCCGTCAGCACCACGTGCAAAATCTTGTCCATATCCGTGGATGCCTGGATGTAATTGCCAATGCGGTGCAAGATTTTCATCTGCGAAAACAGCCGCTGCTCCCGCCCAATAATTTGCGAAGTATGCAGGGCAATAGCCGCCTGAAGGGAAAATCGCTCCAAAATTTCGATGTCCGCCTGATTGAGCAAATGATCATTCTGCTCATCTGCCACAAAAAGCACGGCTTCTACCTCGCCGGCATAACGCAGGGGGATGGCCACAAGCGTGGCAAAGTTGAACGGCTGCCAAAGAGTCGCCTTGTTGGGCCACTGATCGTATTGGTTCGTGTGCAGCAGCTCGCCCAGCCGCGCTACCTGACCAATCATGCCCTCCGCGTGCGATATGATGCTGCCGATAAGCTCGGTGGGCAGCCCAAACACATCGCTCAATGTCAGTTCACCCAGGTGTGGACTATTGAGAAAAAGCCCCCCTTTGTCGCAATGTACCAGTTCTGCCGCCAGACGAATGACTTCTCGCAGCAGCACCGGCGACTCTTTAATACCGCGTATGTTGCGCGACGTTTCGTCCAGGCTTTCCAGCAGATGACTGCGCCGCCGGGTTTTTTCATACAGGTTCAGTCGTTCAATGAGTACGGCCGTTTGCTTGGCAATGGCAATCGCTAAATTTTGTTTTTCTGGGGAAATAGCCGCTGCGTCACCTTCGCGCAGCTCACCCAGGTCCATCAAACCCACTACGCGGTCACCACTGCGCAACGGCACCACCAACAGCGACTGAATGGGCCGAGAAAGCTGCAAACGGTGGGCCCATTTCTGCAAAATATAGCGCCCCTGCCGCCCATCTTTGCGAATGAGACTGGCGGGTCGTTCGTTGAGCAGTTCGTCCAAGCGGTGCCAATCGGAAACGGCCGTTGTCAAACCCACCTGCGCTGCCCACTGCCAATCCGCTTCTTCAGGTTTCAGAGGGAAAACCGCCTGGGTTGTTAAAACTTGCTGCTCTTCATCCAGCAAAAAGATGCGGCAGAACGATGTGCCCCAATGACGCACCATCATTTGCGCCAGTTTTTGCAGCCCAACAGACAAATTGTCTGCCTGGGCCAGCATATTGCTGGCCTCAACAATCAGATTCAGACGGCGCTGCGTTTCCGTGACGGAACGCATGTCACGGAAATAGCCCACCACGCCAGTTTTTTCGTGGTTCGCATCATATTCCCAGGTAGCCGAGAGCCGAATCGACACAGGATTGCCATGTACATCCAGCACGACCGTCTCATAGTCGCGCAGTTGACCGTCTAGCGACAGCAGCAGTTCCTCCGTAATGCGGCGTGATTCCTGCGGTTCCGCAAAGATGGTGCGCACGGGCAGACCCAAAATTTTGTCGCGCTCGTAGCCCAAAATCCGCTCAGCTTGCTCATTGTAGAAAGTAATTTTGCCGTCACGATTATTGGTGATCACGCCATCAATCGCCGTTTCCAATAAGCGGGCATAGCGCAACTTGCGGTCATTAAGTTCACCAACTTGCCGAGCATTTTCCAATGTCACCACCACCGTTTCGGCAAACAGTTGGCCAATCCACTCGTCTTCCTTGGTAAAAAAGGAATTGGGGCCGATTTCACCTTGGAGGTTCTTTTTGTTGTCCAGCCGAAGCAGTCCTAGCAGAACAGGCTCATCTCCCCCCCCCACTTCTTGCAGCAGCGGGATGGCCAACATGGCGTAACATTCGCGCGACTTCATGTAGGGGGTTTCTTGACCGCGTACGGCCGTATGATTTACCAGCCCTTCGCCATGCGCATTAAACAGCTTCATTTCATGGGCAATATGCCCGGTCAGGCCGGTGCGGTGCCCCGTGCGAATGGCAAACTCGCGACCTTTTTGGATGCCCTGGCTGGTGTAACCATGACCCGCTTCAAAACTCAAAAAACCAGGCCGACGCACCAGCAAAATGGAGCCCGCTTCAGCCTGTAGAATTTCGGTGGCGTGCCGGGCAATCAGGTTTAGCATCTCCTCCGGCGAAACCCGTCCTACTTTGCTCACGATTTGGCTGGCCGCCTGAGTCAGCTGCTCCAGTCGGGTAATTTTGGTGCTGTTCTGCCGCTTCAATTCGCCATTGGCAGCAATGGAGTGATAGGTCGTAAGAGCCTGGCGTTTGTAATGCAGCAATTCGGCCGTATCGCACATTGCCAGACCCAGTTCTTGCAGCGAATCCTGCATAGACAACTGGCGGTGGACGCCAACCCGACGCAGCTGCACCGCAGAATACGTGCAGTCAGACAACAGCAGGACGGGCAAATCGGAAACCCGTTTTTGAATAGTTGGTAAAAGCTGGCGTAAAGTGGAAATTTGACGGCCGTTTTTCACCGAAGGCAGCGCATCTGGCAGAAGAAGAATATCGTACTGAGTATCTATGGCTTGACTGCTTTTTGCGAGGGCAGCCACGACATGCTCGGCGGTAGCAACGGCCGTAACTTCAAAGTGGCATAAATGCTGTAAATACCGCTTGATCTCACTGCGCAGCTTGGAATTTTCTATAGCAATCAGCAAGTTGGTTGTTGGTAGGTGTCTCATTTTGCCTTTACTCCCAAAATGCAATCTGAGGCGCTTTGTTTACTGCGATGCGAATTAAAATGCTTCGCCCAAACTCTACTCAACTTTATACCACAAATGGCGCACAGAACTCTGTCAGAATTCTTGCAATCAGCTAACAGGACTTTCTGACACGCCTAAAACAAAATGCCGCGCTCTGCGCGGCATCAGTCAAATTGAATGTTTTTTTGCTTAGCGAAACTTTTCGCGGAGGGCGCGCTGGACCTGGCGATCCGTGTCTCGCTTGGCCAGGGTTTGGCGTTTGTCGTGTAATTTTTTACCGCGCGCCAGGGCAATTTCCAGCTTGGCACGGCCGTTTTTTAGGTAGAGCATAGTAGGAACGGCCGTTAGCCCCTTCTGCCCCAACTCTTCCAAAATCTTGCCAATTTCGCGGCGGTGCAGCAGCAGTTTGCGCGGGCGCGTTGGCTCGTGGTTTTGCCGATTACCGTGTTCGTACTCAGCAATATGCGCTTCGACGAGCCACAGCTCACCGTCGCGCGGCTGCACAAAAGCGCGGGCCAGGCTCACCCGGTTGGCCCGTACGGACTTAATTTCGGTGCCTGTCAACACCAGACCTGCTTCAAAAATATCGAGCAGCTCATATTCGTGACGGGCGCGCTTGTTTTTGGCAATAATTTTCTTGCCTGAATCTTGTTGCTTCATGGTTCTCGAATAATAACGTATCTCACCAGGTTTGCACTTATTTTCACCAACGCGGTAGTTGGTTATTGGCCCTGAAGGTAGTTAATTGCCTCGTTTAGCTGGATATCCTCTTCGGCATCAAACGCCATCTCTACGATGATATCCGGCGTAATGCCGGCTTTGTCGATCGTGTTGTTGTTTGGCGTGTACCAACGGGCAATCGTCACGCGCAGCTCTGAGCCATCGGACAGTTGGTGGACCTGCTGCACGGAGCCTTTGCCAAACGTCACGTCGCCAATAAGAACAGCACGGCCGTTATCTTGAATGGCCCCGGCGACAATTTCTGAAGCGCTGGCGCTGCCACCATTGACCAATACCACCAACGGCAAATCTTCGCCCATATCGCCATCATCGGCCCGAAAAACCTGATCCAGCCCCGAATTATTCCGCTCATAAAGCACTACGCTGTCTGTTAGGAACAAATCCGCAATGCTGATTGACTGGTTCAAAAAGCCGCCGGGATTATCACGCAAATCAAAGATGACGCCCTCCGCACCTTGATCTAACAAGGTTTGCAGCGCTTCAACCGTCTTTTCAGTGGCTGTCTGGTCGAAAGTGGTCAGTTTGATGTAGGCAATATTGCCTTCCAACATCTCCGACTCAACGGTGAGAATTTCAAAACGCACGCGGGTGATGGTAAATTCCAAAGGCTCTTCTTCACCTTCACGGCCAATGGTTAAGGTCACATCCGTGCCCCGTGGACCGCGCACGCGCAAGATTACCTCATCAAATGAGAGGTCTTCTACAGACTCGCCATCTACGGCCAAAACGATGTCGCCCGGCAGCAACCCAGCAATATCGGCCGGTTGATCAGGGATGGGGCGCACAATTTCAAAAAAGCCCTCTTCGGTTTCACGCACGTAGGCGCCAATGCCTTCTACGGAACCTCCGGCATCTTCGCGCAGGCGGGCCGCCACCTCGGGCCGAATGAAGCGAGTATAGTCATCTCCCAACGTATCCATCGACCCTTCAATCGCTGAGTAGAGGATGTCATCGTTTAGGGGAATATCGCCATCATACTCTTCCTGAACCAGATTCCACGCTTCGTAGAAGAGATCAAAATTGACATCTTGAACGTCATCGAGACGTGGAGCCGCGCCAGTTTCCTCGGAACCATTCTCGACTTCCGTCTCTACGGCGTCGTCGCCGGAATCAGTTGCTGGCGCTTCCCCAGCATCAGAGCCAACCACAACGGGCACTTCCACCTCGCGGGTCACTTCTACTTCGCGCGTCACCTCTTGCAATTCGGTGAGCGTTTCGGTGATGGTTTTCTCGTTAGCCGTGGCCCGACCGATAGCAAAACCAGCTACGGCCGTTCCCACACACAGCAGTAAGCCGGCTACAGCCACAATAAACAGCATCGTCCGGTTGGTACGGGGTGGTTGATTGGTTGGGTTGTTTTCGTAAGTCATTGAACTGTCCTTATTTTTCCAATTGAACTAGCTTTTGCAGTTCTACAAGCGCCTGATTCAAAACGGCATCACGGCCGTTATCTATATCTTCTTGGGTCACCGTCACCAAAATATCTGGCTGCAAACCTTGCTGGTCCAGTTGGTGATGGTCCGGCGTATACCAGCGGGAGGACGTGACGTGCACCGAAGAGCCATCGCTTAGATCATAAACCAGCTGCACGGAGCCTTTGCCAAAAGTCGGCGAACTGCCTACTAGCAGCGCTCGACCACGATCTTGCAGGGCTCCGGCCAAAATCTCGCTAGAGCTCGCCGACCCGCCATCGACCAAGACCATGATGGGAATGTCGGGGGCCAACGTATCGCGGCTGGCTTCGTACACGCGTTCGTCTTCACCACGGGACTGTTGGTACAAAATAGGGCCGTCGGTTAAAAAGTGATCTGCTACTGCAACGGCCGCATCCAGCAGACCACCCCCATTGCCGCGCAAATCCAAAATGAGTTGGGTCGCTCCCTGAGATTGTAGGTCGAGAACGGCCGTTTCAATCTCATTCGCACTCTCGCCACTGAACCGACTGAGCTGAATGTAGCCCACCTGATCATTCTCACGCAAGAGACGGTAGCTCACCGAAGGGATCAAAATATCGCCGCGCTCCACCGTAATGTCTACAGGTTCTGTCTCATCGGGATGCAGCACAGTCAACACAACCTGTGTGCCTTTTTCGCCCCGCACCCGCTCGACCACCTCTTGCACCGTAAACTCTGGCGTGATCTCCACGCCATCCACCGCCAGCAGCTCATCCCCAGACAAGATACCCGCCGCTTCGGCAGGATTACCGGGGATTGGTTCGAGGTAAATCGGGCCACCCTCTTCAGGTCGCGTAACGGTGGCCCCAATACCGCCAAATGTGCCTTGCAACGACTGCCGCTCAATTTCGCGATCAATCGGCTCTACAAAAAAGGTGTATGGATCGCCCAACAAAGCAATGGAACCGCGAATTGCGCCATAGGTTAGCTCTTTTGGTGTGGGCAGTTCACCAAAAAAGTTGTCTTCGACCCGCCCCCAGGCTTCCCAAAAAAGAGCAAATTCTGAGGCATCCTCGGTTTGAACGGTGACTTCACCACGCCGCATTTCCAAAAAATCATTGGTGAAATAACCAGCGACAAAGGCGCTAACTGCCAATAACAGAAGCAGCAGTGTGGCAAAAAGATTTCGTAGACGTTCAGACATAGCGTTTCTCGACCGGGTTTAAGGATAACCGCGTGCTCCCCTGGCTAACAATCATATTGAGTCCATTATGATTCAGTGGCAGCGATAATAAAATAAAATCAGGACAGATCCATCTTTCACTTAACGAATTCACAGAATTCAACGTGGTTGGGGGCTTGCAGACTGCACCCTCGTGGTACATGACTGCGTGAGAATGGCTGAAGCACCAAGATATTTACTGAGCGTTTTTTTAATCTAAGCGGTACTTAGCTGGTCAGGATTGTAGCACAGGTGATTGGTGAAGCAATCTACGGTATAATGCAACCTATCGGATCGCCCTTCATGGTAAGCGGTGGGTTTTCTGCCCAACTGAGCCATGAAGCGAGCAAAAACGCCGCTTTGCCTCACCGGTCCGCAACAATAAATTTTCTTACAAGAGGGAGCGATAGTTCATCTTGAGTGCTGCATGGCTGCGCATAAAGAACCAATGGCGAATGTGGGGAACGGCCGTATTTCTGGCCGTCTTCTTGCTGTTGGGCACTACTTCCCACGCGGCACTCGCCCACCCCGCCGTGCAAGACCTTCCAGATAACCCTCAGCTAGCCGCTGCCCAAGCTTTGCTAGACGCGATGAGCGTGCCGGAGCGCGTCGGCGAACTGTTCCTGGTCACCTTTGAAGGCGACCGGGCCACGCTGGAAAGTGATATCGCGAATCTCATCACTAACTATCATGTCGGTGGCGTGGTGCTTTCCGCTGAAAATGACAACATCACCGGCTACGGCGACCCAGCCAACCTGCTGCTGCAAACCACAGAACTGGTCAACGACCTGCAAAGTCTAGCCCTAACCGGTGAGCCTGTTCCCCTGGCCGATGGCCCGGCAATTGAAGAAGGGGCCGTTCCGCCGACGCGCGGCGCAGAATTTGTGGGCACGCCAATCCCGCTTTTTATTGCTGTCGCCCAAGAAGGCGACGGATTCCCCTACACCACCATCCGCAGCGGCCTGACGACGCTGCCAAGCAACATGGCCATCGGGGCCACCTGGCAGCCCGACCTGGCGCAGCAAGTGGGGGAAGTGGTTGGCCGGGAATTATCGAACCTGGGCATCAACATGCTCTTGGGACCATCGCTGGACGTGCTGGAAAATCCCGAAACTAGCGATCTAGGCGTGCGCTCCTTTGGCGGCGATCCGTACTGGGTGGGCCTGCTGGGCAGCGCTTACACCACAGGTGTTCACCTGGGCAGCAATAACCAGATTGCCGTTATTCCCAAACATTTTCCCGGCTTTGGGGCCAGCGACCGGCCCCTTCACGAAGAAGTGCCCACCGTGCGCAAGTCGCTGGAGCAGCTGCGCCAGATCGAGTTGGCCCCGTTTTTTGCCGTTACCGGTGACGCCGCCAGCTCAGAAGCTGTCGCCGATGGCCTGCTGACCACACACATTCGTTACCAGGGGTTCCAGGGCAACATTCGGGCCACCACCAATCCCGTCAGCCTGGACCCGCTGGCGCTGGCGGCCCTGATGGGGCAAGAAGAACTGCAAACCTGGCGGCAGGCTGGCGGGCTAATTGTCTCCGACGCGCTGGGCGTACGCGCCGTGCAGCGGTTTTATGGACAGGATCAAGGCTTTCCCCACCGCGTTGTCGCCAAAGATGCGTTTTTAGCGGGCAACGACCTGCTGTATTTGTCCCACTTTGCTCAGGGCGACGATGCGCCGTACGAACAGCAGTTGGCCAACATCATGGACACCATTTTGTGGTTTCAGGAGCGATACAACACGGATGTGGCCTTTAAGCAACAGGTGGATACGGCCGTTTTACGCATTCTCCAGCTTAAACTCAAACTGTATGGCAACTTTGACCCTGATTCCATTCTCCGAGATTTGAGCAACGGGCTGCCGGAAACCGATCTGCAGGGCGAAGAGGTTTCCATTGATGTGGCCCAGGCCAGCATCACGCTTATCGCGCCCGACCCGGATGAACTGCTAGAGCGGCTGGTGCGGCCACCATCGGCCAGCGAAAACATCCTGATTTTCACGGACATGCACCAGTACCAGCAGTGCAGCACCTGTGACCCTGAACCGTTGATTGGCTTAACGGCCGTTGAAGACCAAATGCTGCGTCGTTACGGCCCAGAAGCCAGCGCCCAGCTACAGCCCGATCAAATCAGCAGCTACAGCTTTGCCGATCTGCAAGCCTTCATCGACGCGGGTCCGGGCACGATTATTTACAACACCACGCCCATTACGCCCACGGTGGCCCCTGGCACAACAGCTACGCCCACCGAAGAAGGCATCACGCCGACGCCGCTGCCCACGCCCACCGCCGAACCTGCCTATCTGGTGCAAGAATCTCTCGACACGGCCGACTGGATCATCTTTGCCATGCTCGACCAAAATGGAGTCAATTCGCGGGCGCTGAATAACTTTTTGGCGCAGCGGCCCGATTTGCTGCGCGAACAACGCGTGGTCGTGTTTGCCTTTAACGCGCCGTACTACCTGGACTCCACAGAAATCACCCAACTCACGGCCCTGTTTGGCCTGTACAGCCACAATGATGCCGCAATTGATGCGGCCGTTCGTGCGCTTTTCCAGGAACTGCCCTTCTCCGGGGAATCGCCGGTAAACATTGCGGGAACCAGCTACGATTTGTTTTTGCAAACCCAACCGGCCGCCGATCAGATCATTCCGCTGACTGCCGCCAAAGTGAATCCAGCTAACGAGAGTACGGCCGTTTCCGCCACCGTCGATGAGCCATTTTCTGTTTCTGTAGGGGATACCTTGCGCCTGCAAACCGGGGTGATCATCGACAACAACGGCAACCAGGTACCGGATGGCACGCTGGTGCGCTTCCGGCAGCGAGACCGCGTGGCGGGGGTGGAAAACATCATCGACGAAGTGCCGACCGTAGGCGGCATGGCCCAGCTCGATTATGTGCTAGAAGCGCGCACCGAGAACGGGCAGTTCCGCATTGTTGCCCAGGCAGGCGCGGCCACCGTTTCACAGGAAATCGACATCAGCGTCGGCCCCACGGAGTCTGGCGGCGATGCCCAGGTCTCCATCATCAATCCGACCCCCCAGCCAACCCCGACGAATACACCACAGCCCACCCCAACCGTCACGGCGACCACTCCGGCGACCGATGCACCGGAACCGACCAGCACTTTATCGCAGACGACCGATGTACCTGAAGAGCCAGGAATTCGCATTGAACTATCTGAGTTTTGGCTGCTAACGGCCGTTTTTGCCGGTCTTTTGGTATCTGGTGGGGCGGCATTTACCCTGGGTAGGCAGCAAAATCTAGCCCTGGCACAGCAAATTGGCTGGCCTTTGTGGAGCATGATTGGTGGTCTGGTGGCCTACATTTATTTTACGTTGGGATTGCCCGGAACGGCCGTTGTCAACGGCTTGCACATGGGCAGTGGCTTCCTGGTCACGGTTGGGGGTGGCCTGATTGGCCTGCTCGCTTTCTGGGTCTGGCGAAAAATGAATTGACCTGTTTTTCCCGGAAAAAAAAAAAAAAAACTGACCCCTTATGGCCGTTTCCGGGAAACAAAATCATCAATTCGGATGATGCCGCGCTGGCCAAATGACCTCATCCGGCTCGCTGTTAGCCGGGCGATGCAGGGCAATGTCTTCCCAAGAAATCGGGTCATCTACCGGCTCCAAATGCGTAAACACCGACACTGGAGCCAACGCCTGCCGCAAATCCCGCTCGATAGCTTCCAGCAAAGTATGCCCCCGCTGCACCGACCACGCCCCCGGCACCTGAACATGCACCGACACAAACCGGTATGCCCCAGACTGGCGCGTGCGCAGCGCATGGTACTGTACCTCAGCCGAGCAGTACCCATCTAGCACCGCACGAACTTTGTTGATTTCCGCAACGGGCAGCGACGTGTCCATCAGGCCATTAACGGCCGTTTTCACCAGCCCCACGCCCGTCCGCACAATTTGCAGCGCCACCAACAGCGCCAACAGTGGGTCAAGCCACTGCCAACCAGTGAGCTTCACCGCCAGCACCCCCACAATGACCCCCGCCGATGTCCACACATCGGTGAGCAAATGGCGGGCGTTGGCCGTGAGCGTCAGCGAATTGTGCTGCCGCCCAACGCGCAGCAGCACCAGCGCCGTCAACCCATTGCCCAACGACGCCAGCACCGAAATGACCAGACCCAAACTGACCTGCTCTAATGGTTGGGGATGAATGAATCGCTGCACGGCCGTTACCGCAATCGCCAGCGCGGCAATCAAAATCAGGCTGCCCTCAAAGCCGCCAGAAAAATATTCAGCCTTGGTGTGGCCATATTCGTGCTCTTCATCCGGCGGTTGGGCGGCAATGGTGAGAATGATGAGGGCAAAAACGGCTGTTACCAAATTCACTCCCGACTCTAGCGCGTCAGACAACAGCCCGACGGAGCCAGTGAGAAAGTAGGCGGTAGCTTTTAGCCCAATGGTGAGAACGGCCGTCGCAATCGACAGCCAGGCAAAACGGGTTAGTGTGTGGCGATCTTCCATGCCTTCATTGTGTGGGAACCGTCCCCAAATTTCCACACCCCCAGATCATCTATGTTTTAGTTTGCCCTAAGTGAATGGCAAGCTGTGGCAAATACGGCCGTTAGAGCAGTGAAAAGTGCCCTCCAGGCGAGACTCAATGTTCTTCCTTTCAAAAATTCTCGTATTACGGAATACTAAACAACACCTGACCACACTCGCCCACTTGCCCCGCCCAAGTTATAATGATTCACGCGTAGAAAAATCCACAGCTGAAATCTGTGTAAATCTGCGTAATCTGTGGATACATTCCAGGAGAACAGCTATGGCGAACAATGGCACCCCTGCGGCAACCGATCAGGCCATCAAAGATCTGCAAAGTCGGCTCGATTGGCTGGATGAAGAACGGCGCAAACAGACCCGCAAAATTACAGAGCTTGAACAAAAGCTCGTCTTGCAAGAGCGCGAGATTGCCGGACGTGAACAGCGCATCCAGGATTTGGAGCGGCAGCTCTCCAGCACGCAGGCACAAATCGGCCGTATTCCCAAGGTCGATCTCCAGCTGGCTCAGTTCAAAGATGAAATCGTGCAGATGATCGAGCAGTATGACCAGCGGCGCATCCAATCGGAGGCGGAAATGGACCGGCTGCGGCGTGTGGAGCAAGAAGCCAACGCCCGCGAACTGGCCGAACTACGCAAAGACATCGGCCAAGTACCCAAGCTGCAAAACGACATGGAACTGCGCGTGGCCGAAGAGACTCGGCTAGCCAATTTGATCGGCCAGCAAAAAACCCAGCTTGATAACCTGCGCAATCGCCTGGAAAGTTGGGACAGCAACTTTGCCTTCCTGGAAGAAAAAGAAAAGCACAACAATCGCAACATCACGGATGTGCAAACGGCCGTTGTCGAAATTAACAAGCGGTGGGAGCACATTTACACCCGGCTAGACACCTCCAACAGCGCCATCCTGCGCTTAGAATCCAGCCTTTCCGGCATAACCGAAAAGCAGAACCAGGTACAGGAAAGCACCAAAAACTGGATGGAGCAAATCCAGATTGGCGAGTACGAGCGTAACCAGCGGCTAGAAGGGTGGCGGCGCGTTTTGGAAGAGCAAGAAAATAACATTGAGCGCTTCAACAAAGAATTTGTGAAATTCTCCGACATGTACAAAGAAGCCCGAATGGCCGTGCAAACCCTCAGCAGTTGGCAGGAAGAAATTGAAAAGCAGCAGCGCGAAGCATCCGAAGTTTTGCGCGTGGAAACCAGCCGTATGCAGTCCCGCTGGGACGATTTCCGCCACGAGAACGACAAGCGCTGGAAGAGCCAATCGGTAGACACCGAACAGCGCTGGAACACCTTCAACCGGCACGAGCGCGAAATTCGCGAGATGATCGACCTGATCGACGAGAAAATCGCCAAGCTGGAGCAGGAAAAAGATTTGCTCTGGCGCGTGCAAACGGCCCAGGCCGATGCCCTCAAGACCTTCCCGCGCATCTGGCTGGAAGAAGTTGAGAAGGCGATCCAGCAAAATCCCAACCGCCGTCGCCAGCCCGCCCTGGTGCCGGTGCGCGAAGAATATGATTAAACCTTTGCCACAGAGGGCACAGAGGTAAAAGAGAAAAATCTCTAAATCTTCTGTGCCCTCTGTGGCCAATCCTAAAAAATCCCCAAATGTATGTGATTGGCACCGCCGGGCATGTAGACCACGGCAAATCCACCCTTGTAGAAGCCCTCACCGGCATTGACCCCGACCGTTTAGCAGAAGAAAAAGCGCGTGAAATGACCATCGACCTGGGCTTTGCCTGGCTCCAACTGGGCGATGGCGAGACCCAGGCCGAAGTGGGCGTGGTGGACGTGCCGGGCCACCGTGACTTCATCGAGAACATGCTGGCCGGTGTGGGCGGCATCGACGTGGCCCTGTTTGTGGTTGCGGCCGATGAGGGTGTGATGCCGCAAACGCGGGAACATCTAGCCATTTTGGACCTACTGGAAGTGCGCGGTGGTGTGGTGGCGCTCACCAAAACCGATCTGATCGCGGACGACCCAGACTGGCTGGAATTGGTCATGCTGGACCTGGGTGAAGTGCTGCAAGGCACCGCCCTGGCCGATGCGCCCATCATCCCTGTCTCGGCCAAAACAGGCGCAGGCATTACCGAATTGAAGCAGGTGCTGTGGCAAAAATTGGCCGACGCGCCACCTCGCCCCGACAACGGCCGTCCCCGACTGCCCATTGACCGCATTTTTACCCTTTCTGGCTTTGGCACGGTGGTGACGGGCACGTTGATCGACGGCCGTTTCCACCTCGGCGACACCGTAGAAATTCAGCCAACTGGGCTAAAAGGGCGCATTCGTGGCCTGCAAACCCACAAAACCAAGCTGGAAGTCGCCCGCCCCGGCAGCCGCGTGGCCATCAACCTGACGGGCATCGACAAGGATGATTTGGCCCGCGGGCACATCGTCGCGGCACCGGGCGTGATTGGCCACACCATTCTGTTTGACGCGTCGTACCGCCACCTGCCAGATGCCACCAAGCCGCTGAAGCACAACAGCACCGTCAAGCTGTTTGTCGGTGCGGCAGAACTGCTGGCGCGGGTAAGGGTGTTGGGCAGCGAGCGGATCGAACCGGGGCAAACGGGCTGGCTACAGCTGGCCACCACCGAACCGGTAGCCGTGGCGCGTGGGGATCGCTTTATTTTGAGACGGCCGTCTCCCGGTGAAACAATCGGTGGTGGGCGAGTGCTGGACCCGCATCCGGGCCGTCGCCATCGCCGCTTTCGCCCAGAAACAGTGGAGCGACTCAAAACGTTGGCCCAGGGCACGCCCGCCGAGCTGCTGCTGCAAACGGTGCGCCGTCTGGAACCCACCTCGGAGCAAAATTTGCTGCAAACGGTGGGGCTGGATGGGGCAACGGCCGTTGCCGCCCTGGCTGAGCTTTTAGAAAATGGGCAGGTGGTGCGTCTGGAGCAGCAGATCATTTCCCAGGCGGGTTGGCAAACGCTGGTCAGCCAGCTCACCCAATTGGTAGCTGATTTCCACAAAAGTTACCCGCTGCGGCTGGGCATTCCTCGCGAGGAGCTGCGCAGCCGGTTGAAGTTGAAAGCGGCCGTTTTTAATCCGCTCATGGCTCAGGCCGCCGCCGAAAATTTACTGACCGAGGCGGGCACGCTGGTGCACGCACCAGGGCACGAGGTCCGTTTTTCGCCGCCGCAGCAGGCCAAAATTGATGCCTTACTGCGCGAGTTCAGCCGGTTGGGGATCAATTCGCCGAGCGTGAAAGAGAGTAAAACGGCCGTTGGCGAAGACGTCTACTTTGCCCTGGTAGATTTGGGCGAACTGAAACCGATCTCGGCCGATGTGGTGTATGACCAAATTACCTACGAGCGGCTCATCACGCGACTGATGGCTGAGTTGGAAGCCAAAGGCAGCCTCAACGCCGCAGGCGTGCGCGATTTGCTAGACACCAGCCGCAAGTATGCCATCGGCCTTCTGGAGCACCTGGACGAGCGCCGCATCACCCGCCGCGTCGGCGATGACCGCGTGCCGTTTTAATTTTGCTTTTACCCCCACCCTAGCCCTCCCCCTGAGAGGCTGAGGGGAGGACATGTTTGGGAGTTGGAAAAAGAATAGCTCATCGAGGACAATTCTGATGTCTTCTAAAACGTCAGAAGGAGTCCAAAATGAGCTATCCCGTACTTTATCAATGGATTCAAACAATTGCCAGCCATTTGCCTTGTCTCAATAGCTGGCAAGTTGAAAATGTCGGCTTGTTTACTATCGGCATCATGCGTGCAGAAAGTTGCCAACAGCAGCAGATTGCCCGCCAGGTAGCGACAGGTGAGAAAATTGAGAGCTGCGCCCGACGCTTGCGACGTTTTCTGGACAATGCGCTGTTTCCGCTGCACGCCTTCTTCGCGCAATGGACTGCCTGGATTGTTAGTCAATTGCCGCCGGGGAAGCTTTATCTGCTGGTCGATGAAACGAAGTTGCAAGACCGCCTGGCAGTCATGGTTGTGGGCGTCGCTTGGGAGGGTCGGTGTATTCCCTTGGCGTGGCGTTGTTACCTGGCTAACAATCATGAGCAATATCCAGCCGAGGGGCAAGTGGGCCTGATCACAACCTTGTTGCAAGCGGTCCAGAAGGGTATCGCCACAAACAGAGAGGTGGTCGTGCTGGCCGACCGGGGCATTGGAACCTCGCCTGATTTGTGTCAGGCTGTGGCTAACCTGGGATGGTACTATCTGTTCCGCGTGACCAGCATGACAAAGGTATGTACCGATGAAGGCGATTTGGCCATTGCCCACATGGTGCAAGCTGGTGAACAGTGGTCGGTTGCTGGGCTTGTCTTCAAGCAGCGAGGTCGGTTGCCCGCAACGGCTCATGCTATTTGGCGTGCTGGCTATGACCAGCCGTGGGCGCTGGTAACCAACGACACCACGCTGACTGGTTTCGAGTATGCGAACCGAAATTGGCAGGAACAAAGCTTTCGCGACCTGAAAAGTGGTGGCTGGCAGTGGTCCGACAGTCGTATCAGTCATCCAGACCACATGGGTCGTCTGCTTGTTTTGCTGGTGGTTGCCTATGCTTGGTCGCTTGCTTTGGGCAGTGTTGCGGCGGCCCAGGAGCGTACGCAACCTATGCAACGCCATGAAGATGGCACCAAACGTCGCCATTGGAGCCTGTTCAAAGAGGGGATTCAATTCTTCTTTGAATTTGTGCTGAGACATAACCATTTTATCAATTTACAATTTCTACCCGACCCTAGAATTACCTGAAAAGGTGTCCTCCCCTCAGCCTGAGAGGGGGAGGGAACTGGCTCCCTCTCCCTATGGGAGAGGGCTGGGGTGAGGGTGAATCTACACAAAACCTGGACTCCCGCCTTCGCGGGAGTGACAAGCAAGGGAGAAACTCATGGAATACAGACAACTAGGCAACTCAGGCGTGCGCGTTTCCGTCATTGGCATGGGCACGAATCAATTCGGCCGTAAAGTGGACCAGGCAGGCGTAAACGATGTGATCGACGCCGCCCTGGATTTAGGCATCAACTTCATTGACACGGCCGACGTGTACACCGGCAGCGATTCTGAAACCACGCTGGGCAACGCGCTCAAAGGGCGCTGGGACAAGTTTGTCCTGGCCACCAAGGTCTACTTCAAAATGGGCGACGGCCCGAACGATTACGGCGCGTCCCGCTACCACATCATGAATGGCGTGGAGGCCAGCCTGCGCCGCCTGCAATCCGACCACATCGACCTGTACCAAATGCACCGCTGGGACCCGCTCACCCCCATCGAGGAGACAATGCGGGCGCTGGATGATTTGGTGAGCAGCGGCAAGGTGCGCTACATCGGCGCATCGGCGTACGCCGCGTGGCAGTTGGCCCAAGCCAACTTGCTAGCGGACATGCGCGGCTGGTCGCGGTTCGTGACGGTGCAGTCGCATTACCACATGCTGGAGCGCGAGGTGGAAAAAGAGGTGATTCCCTACTGCCAGGTGGAAAACGTCGGCTTTATCCCCTACTTCCCGCTGGCGGGCGGCTTCCTCACGGGCAAATACACCCGCGAAGCAGGCGCACCGGAAGGGTCGCGGGGCGAGTCAAGCCAGTACGTGAAGGATTACATGACCGACGCGAACTATACGAAGGTGGAAAAACTCACCGCCTGGGCGCAAGAGCGCGAGCACACAATGGCTGAACTGGCCCACGCCTGGCTGCTGGCCCAACCACAGGTTTGCTCTGTCATCTCTGGCCTGACGCGGCTGGCGCATTTGCAACAAAATGCCAAAGCCGCCGACTGGCAGCTTACGGCCGAAGATATTGGCGAAATCAACAATATATTGGCGGCGTAAATAGCGACGAAATAAGTCAGACAATGAGTAACCAATATGTCTTTCCGTTTGGGCAACCAGTACTCCCTATCTCGCAAAGCGATCGATCTCGCAAAAGAGTCTTTGTGCTTGGAGTGTATGCGAGCGCCGTTCACGCACGATGGGTTGACCCCAATGGAAGAACTATCATCACGGCATTGGCCGTAGCCTCGGAGCCATCGATCTTCTGGCGTGGCGAAGGCGCGAATGCACTTATCGCTGAAATTGTGGTCCCTAATGAAGTTGGCAATCTAGAGCCAGCAAGCGCCACGCTGAACGGCCCATCGGGTAGAGCATTGGATGAATGCTTCTTGCATCCATTGGGGTTGAGCCGCAATCAAACCTGGTTGTGCGATCTAGTGCCACATAGCTGCATGAATGATCGACAGGCTACTGCAATCGAGAATAAATATATGCCTCTGGTTGAGCGAGGACTAGTACCAAAACCACATTGGCCACGTGTTCCAAACCAATTGGCTAACCCAAGCCGGGTTCTTGAAATAGAGAGAGAGTTGCTTGACTCTGGTGCTGAGGTAATTATAACTCTTGGTGATCAGCCTCTGCGCTGGTTTACGCAACGCTATGGATCCCGTGTTAGATTGGCGACATATGGGAAGGGTGAACAAGAGTATGGCCAACTCCACCCAATTGAGGTGCAAGGAAAACAGTTGAAGGTGCTTCCATTGGTGCATCCTCGTCATGCAGCTGGACTAGGTGGGCATTCGCCGGTATGGAGAAAGATACACCAAAGCTGGGTGAAAAAAGTTGCACCGGAGATTCTGGGCTGGTAACACCTTACCGCGAGATTAACTTTATCAAGATCAGGGCATATAGGCGTGCCAGGATGAATTGCTTACTCGTCCCTAAGCAGTTCTTTTCGCGCCAAGACCAGTTGAAACGGCCGTTCCAAATCCACCGCCGCCCGCACATACAGCGTCGCAGGCGCATCCGGGGGCACAAAAACTATAAAGCGCTGCTGAACGCTAAAATTGGCGCAGGCCGGGGTTTCGGGGGGCGTGTGGCCCAGGTAGAGGCATTGCAGCGCCAGTCCATCGGGGCTGCCATCCAGTACGGTGAGGCGCAGGCGAATACGGCCGTCGTCCGCCGTGCCCAACCATTCCAACTGCGTGACGCGGGCAATGGCGTAGCCAATTTCCAGCGGCATATCCACTGCCCAAACATCCCCTTCTTGATGATTTCCCCACTCTGGCTGGAAGGCAATTTGGCGATAGAGGTTGTTAAGCTCCGTGGTCAACGTGGCGGTTACCGTTTGCGCGTCTTCGGCAGTGGGCTGCCACTGGATATTGTATTCTTGCTGTAAGCCGTTTGTGTTGGCATCGGTGACCGGCAGGCCACCTTGCCCACCGATTGGTTCATAAAAGCGGCCCTGATCATCCACCAGCGAGTTGGGGAAGGTCACATAGGTCAAAGCTTGCTGCGGTGGGAAGGCCTCGGGATCCATGCCCCAAATGGGATCAACCTGGGTGAGCGTCGTCAGGCTGGTGGCGGTTGGCGTGAATTCGGCCGTTTTCACCGTCATCGTTACCCCAAATTGGAACCCCGAAGCCAGGGGCGACTCATTTACCGGCAAACCTTGATAGATGCGATCGAGCTGCACAAAAATTTGCCCGTCTGTGACATGTACAAAATATTGGTCCAGATTGCGATTGCTCCACATTTCGGTTGAGCGTTCCAGATTGAGACGGCCGTTCAATTCCCACTCCCCGCCAGAACACGTATCAATAAAATGGTTGAGATTCACGCTCCAATCAAGCTGGCATTCATTTATCCCCACATCTACCGAATATTCAGGGGAAACAGGCGAAAAGGCTATGAGCTGCCCATCCGGCGTGTGCACCAGCCAGAAGCCGCCAAAGCGGTAGGGCGTCTCGCTGGGCGGGTAATTTTCCAGCGTCAGAGGAGGATCAATCAGCGGTTGTTCCACGTCGCCGAGGTCGAGCAGTGGCTCGTCGCCTGCGGGGATGGTGAATTGGAAATAGTCAGCAAAGATGGTAACGGCCGTAAATGGCAAATCGCGTAGGGTGAAACGGCCGTCTCCTAAAGTTTCTGTCACGGGCGGCTCACCGGGTGCCAGCCGCAGCTGCACCACAGGCACAGGCTGCGCGTCACTGGTGATGATACGGCCGTTCACCGTCCGCCCCACCTGAGCTGGTTCCTCTGCCACCTGAAACGCTTCATCAGGAATCGGTTCATCCAGGACAAGTGAGAGAAATTCCACCTCACCCGTGATTGCCCCCTCTCCATACTCCCAAGACTTGAGAATGAGCCCTGTTTGCTGATCAATCCAAAAACGGTTACGTCTCTCGCCACCATTCATCACGTCGAACCAATCTACCACCCAGGTCTGGCGCTCTAAAATAGGCTCTTCCGCAATAAGTTCAAACCGTCCCACACGCTGGGCAAATCCTGCCGGAAAGATGTAATCACCCGCAAAACCCAGGCCCATTCCCACCATCGGGTGGGGATAAACTGTGATTGGCTGTATTTCTTCTAAGGAAGTGGGTAGAAGTGAAAGATCATGCATAATCCGCTGC
Organism: Ardenticatenaceae bacterium; assembly: GCA_020634435.1. Classification (GTDB taxonomy): domain Bacteria; phylum Chloroflexota; class Anaerolineae; order Promineifilales; family Promineifilaceae; genus Leptofilum. The sequence goes on from JACKBS010000007.1 coordinate 110,169, forward strand.
TGGGCAGATTCATCTATGCCCAACGTTGCCTGATAATCAGCGCCAGAAATTTGGGCTAGATAGGGCTGGCGAATGAGTATCGTGTGCTGCAATACCTGGGAACTGGTAGTGCTCCATTGCCCTCTTACCTCGGCTTGCAGCGTTTGCCAGCGATTATGAGAATCGAGCATCAAGTTGATCATATCGCGAGAAAAATCGTCAATATCGTCGATATTGGCCTCAAATTCAGTAATTCTGGTTTCTTCAAATGTGAGGTGGGAGGAACTGGATTCGGGAGTATTGGAAGAATAAGTTGTCTCTGTAGACTCACTCGATAGAGTTGATGGAACATCTGCTTCACAGGCTATCAAGCTAAGTAAAACGGTGAAACACAACAAACATTTTGCTCGGTTAAGAACCATTTTTCACCTCTCAACTGTTTGATTCAACTGCTAATTTTTGGGAATGTTAATCGGTTTGAGAGGAAAACAAAGGATTGGCGGGGGCTGCTAATTAACTACCAATTTAGTGCCAGGCGCTGAGAAATATCAGATTGAAAGTCTCACGCAAAGGCGCAAAGTAGAAAAAAGTTCGCACCTTTGCGTCTTTGCGTGAGCCAAAAAGAGCGGGGCAAAAGTTATGGCATTGGTTTTTCAACGGGGCGTGGCAAGATAGACGCCCGTTTCCCACCCCACTTCAGCAGCCCATTCACAATCATCACGCCCAGCAAAATGAGGGCAAAGCCAGCGTAGGCGTGCCAGGTAAGCTGTTCGTTGAGCACCAGCACGCCCAAAATGACGCCAAACACGGGGATGACGTAGGTGGTCATCGAGACGTAGCTGGCGGGTGCGGTTTCCAGCAGGCGATAGTAGACCACAAAGGCAACGGCCGTTCCCAACACCCCCAGCGCCGCCAACGCCCCAAGCGCTGAAAGCGAAGGGACCGCTAACGAAAACGGCCGATCCACCAGCAGCGACAGCGGCAGTAGATAAATCGTGGCCATGATCATTTGCCCGGCCGGTGCCACCAGCGGCGGCAGGCCACGCAGATGATTGCGCGAATACACAATCGCCACGCCATACAAGGCAGCGGCCAGCGCCACAGCCAGCAAACCCCACGTCGTTGCCTCCACACCATCGCTGAAAGACGGCAAGATGAGCAAAATCAAACCTGCAAAACCAATCACGGCTCCGGCCAGTTTGGTTGGCGTCAGGCGATCATCGGCCACAAAATAGTGCGCCAGGATAATTGTGAACAGCGGCGTCGTGCCGTTGAGAATCGAGGCCAGAGCGCTGTCGATGTACTGCTCACCCCAGCCAAACAGCACAAAGGGAATGGTATTGTGAATCAGCCCCATCACCGCCAGATGCCGCCACACGGTGCGCGAGCGCGGCAAAGATTTGCCCTGCGCGAGCAAGAAAACAGTGAGTAAAACGGCCGCAATGCCCACTCGCCCCAATACCAGTGTCAGCGGTGGAATTTCGGCCACAGCCACTTTGATGAACAAGAAAGATGGCCCCCACAAGGCAGCCAGCAAGACCAGAAGCAAAAAGTTCTTGAGTTTCATAACGATTCCTGTTGTTGAATTTAGGTGTTTAATTTCACCCTCACCCCAGCCCTCTCCCTGAGAGGGAGAGGGAGCCAATTCCCTCCCCCTTGCAGGGGGAGGGTCAGGGTGGGGGTCCTTACTGCCAGATTTATAACCGATTGCTCACCGCAAATCGATCCATTACTTGCGCAAAATTACGAATTACTCAATTACCTGGCTTGCCAGGCCACGTAAATGCGCTCCATTTGGGCAATGTGGTCAGGGACGTGGCGGCTGTAGGTGTCTAGCCAATCGTCGAAACTCATTTGGCCGCTTTCGGGGTGGTATGCCTCGTTTTTCCAGACATCGTCGGGCACGGTCTGGATGAGTTCGTAGGAGCTTTGCCGCAGCCATTTGAAGAGGGAAACGGCCGTATCCACATCCAACTGATGATAATTCAGCACCTTGGCCCACTGGTTTTCATCGTAGGCCATTAGATGCTCGCCCGGCTCCGCAACAAAGCGACGGCAGCGCACATAGCTGTTCGCCTCGCTGTCGGTGATGTGGATAATGACCTCATGAATCGTCCAATCATCCACCGCTGAACGATATTGCCACATTTCGCGGGGAAATTGAGCCAGGGCAGCGGTCAATAATTCGTGGGCACGGCCGTATAGGGCCATCTTTTCTTGCCGATTGGTTCGATTGGTCATGCAACACCTCCATCCGTCGCTATGCGCATTTCTTCTTTAAATGTAGACATCACAATGCTGCTGGTTGATCTGGTCACCATCGCATAAGTACGGATACGCTCCAGCAATTTCTCCAGCTCGCCGGTGTTTGCCACGCGCACCTTCAGCAAATAACATTCCTCACCCGCCACCGAATGACACTCCAAAATATCCGGTTCCGCCAGGCACTGGGCCACAAAATCTTGCTTGCACGCCGCGTAATCCTCGCCCGGCGCCGTGCCAATGATGAGGCGGATAAAAGCAGTTATAGATTTGCCCAACAGGCCCGGATCAACAATGGCCACGTAACGTTGGATAATCCCCCTTTTCTCCATCTTTTTGATACGTTCAAAGACGGTAGAGGTCGTTAACCCTACCCGCTCAGCGATGGCCGCGTTAGACATACGGCCGTCTGCCTGCAAAAGATCAAGGATTTGGGCATCAATTTCGTCAATCATTCCACAATTACCATATTTCAAAGAATTTTATTCGTCTATTTTAGATATTAACAGGAAATTATACGGATTCGCTCAAATTTGTCAATTTCCCATTTGGCTGGCTTTTGGTACAATGCCCCGCGATGAAAAAATATGCACTGATCTGGTTAGGCATAGTTGTGGGAATTTCTATCTTGGCAGGCTGCGGGACGGCTTCGGCTTCACCGCTCCCCACGCTGGCGCCGACCAGCCCCCCGCCCACGGCCCCAACGCTACCTCCACCCACCGTACACGATGAAACGGCCGTTGCCGGGGCAACTTCTATTGCCCAACTGCCAACCAACATCCCGCAACCAACCGCGACAGCCACGCCAACGATCACCCCTTCCCCGACGGCCACGCCAACCGCCACACCTATCGGCCCGTGTGATGCCCGCATGCCACAAGACGATCTGTTTACCATCGTCACCCAAACGTACGGGCTCAGCCGTGACTATGCGCCACAAGATTTGGTTCTGCTCACCGATTATTTACCGGTTGAGGTCACGTTGGGCTACCCCACCGAACTGCGCCAAGTGGCGCTCGGCCCGCTGATACAGATGATTGCCGACATGCAAAACGCGGGCTTGCAACCGTGGATTTTGTCCGGCTATCGCAGCTATTCCGCCCAGGCGATCAGCTGGGAAAAGTGGAATCGGGAAGAGCCGGAACGAGCCGCCATTTTGAGCGCCCGCCCTGGCCACAGTGAACACCAGCTAGGCACCACCCTCGATTTTGGCTCACCGGAGCTGGCCGATATCGTGGGAATTGAAGACATTGAGTTTCACACCTACTTTTACCAGACCAGCGAGGGCATCTGGCTGGCGGAAAATGCGCATCGCTACGGCTTCACGCTCAGCTACCCGCGCGGCGCGCAGGAGCTCACTGGCTTTTTCTATGAACCGTGGCACTTCCGCTATGTCGGCGAAGAAATGGCCACCTTTTTGCGCGACGCAGGCACCTACCTGACCGAATACCAACTCATCAACCAACCGGAGCCTTGCATCCCATGAGGTTTTTTCCACAGATTTCACAGATTACGCAGATTTATAACCTGTCATTCCCGCGTAGGCGGGAATCCATCTTCAGGTGGGCGCGGCTGGATTCCCGCTTTCGCGGGAATGACAAGCGAAGAGGGCTCTTTTTTCTTTTGATGCTTGTTTTCTTGATGGGGTGTGGGCAAACGGCCGTTTCCACCACCTCCTCCCTGCCCACGCTTGCCGCCACCCAGGCGTTGCCGACCAACACGCTCCCCGCGCCGCCAACACCCATTCCCGCCACCAATACACCCATGCCAGACCCGGCAACGGCCGTTCCGACGCCGCTGCCCACCAACACGCCACTGCCTCCGCTTACCCTGGCTGTGCCAGATGCCTGGCAAACCATAATTGGCGATGTGCTGGCCGGAGCAACGACCAATCGCAGCTGGCAAATCGTACCGGCCACCGAAGTGGCTGACGCCACACTAATTGAAAGTGGCGGCGGGCAGCTAATCTGGCAGGAACCGATTGCCATTGCCGTGCCGTTTGTCACCGAGTGGGAATTTATTACCCAGGCCGATGCCGAGGCCATCATGGCCAACGGGCACGAGTTGGCCGTAGTGTTGCCCTGGTCAGAACTGACACCAGACATGAAACCGCTGCGCGTAGACGGCCGTTTCCCCACCGATGCCAACTATCCCTTCCACAACCGCCTCACGCTGCAAGTGAATAACAACGCAGCCAACGAACTGCTGCCCATCCTGCAAGAAGCGCTCGCGCCAGAACCAGTTGTGCATCTGGCCAGCGTGGGCGACATCATGCTGGATCGCGGCCTGGGCATCGTCATCCAAAATGGCAACCTGGCCTATCCATTTGCGAAAGTGGCCGATTTGCTCCAAGGTGCCGACATTACCGTGGGCAACATGGAATCGGCGATGGGCACGCTGGGCGAACCAGCCGCTAAAAGCTACCCGTTCCGCGCCCCTCCCGTCGCCGCCGAGGCGCTGGCGCTGGGCGGCTTTGATGTGGTGTCGCTGGCCAACAACCACGCTATGGATTACGGGCCAGAGGCGCTGCTGCAAGCCATCGACCTGCTAGAAGCACAGGGCGTGACGCCAATTGGTGCTGGCGCTAATTTTGACGCCGCCCATACGCCTTATATCACACAAATAAACGGCCTCTCCCTGGCCTTTCTGAGCTATGTGAACGTGCCTATCGAGGCAACCTCAGCCTTTGACACGGCCGTCTGGACCGCCACCGAAAACACACCAGGTCTGGCCTGGGCTGATCCTGAGGTGATTCGTGCGGATGTAACGGCCGTTCGCGATCAGGTTGATCTGGTCATCGTGGTGCTGCACAGCGGCTACGAATATGTCGAGGAACCAAGCGAACCGCAGGTCGCTGCCGCCCAGGCCGCCATCGACGCCGGGGCCAGGCTGGTTATCGGCCACCACGCCCACATTTTGCAGGGCATTGATTTTTACAACGATGGGGTGATTGTCTACGGGCTGGGGAACTTTGCCTTTGAGATTGATGGCGCGCCGGAAACGGCCGTACTCAACGTCTGGCTAGATGCGAATGGTGTGCGGTCGCTGGAACTCATCCCCGCAATTATTCAAGAAGGCGGTGCACCCCGTCTGGCCGAGAGCTGGGAAGCAGCCCCCATTTTGCGCCAAGTCTACTTTTTAACACGGATTTTGAATTCACGGTAAATTAATTGGCGCCGCCTTCGCAAGGAAAACTTTGTTTGAAGGAGCAATAATGGTTTTTCAGTATTCAAAAGAGCTGAGACGCAACCCGGGCACTAAAGATGCCTGGCTGTAGTCTAATTTGTAAACGTCCGATTCAGCCCCCGACAACCTTCTTTCAGAGCACGAACCAGATAGTTTTCTTTAACAACGGCTTCATGCCCCACACCTTCCAACAATGCCGTAGGCTTCATGGCCCTAAACGTCTCTTTATCAAATCAATAGTGCGTGCACTTGATAAGGGGCAGCATAATGAACACAAAATCATATTCATCAATCATTGAGCGTATGGCTTCGCTCGGGTAGATACGATCTGGCAGCACACCTTCTGGTTCGCTCTGCCCTGTGATGAAAACACCGATATCTTGCAGCTGGCGCGCATCGGGCTTAGTCACTAGGATAATCACGCCGCGCGGTTTGGCCAACCAAGCCAACACGTGTCCAATACAGCCATAGCCGAGGATACCTATCACAGTTTCTGCAGCACAAACGTTTCCCACCAATTTGGAGTTTAGTGCGTCTGCTTTTATGGAGCCATTGGGACACGCGATAAGCCCAGGCAAAGATTTAGGCTCACAAATACCATTGGCTGAGATAATGAGCATATCGCATTGTCAGAAATCGGTCATCGCCAAGCGGCCGTTTCCGCCTGATCCGAGTCCGCGCCAAACCGATTCGCCAACTGCCCGGCTTCCCGCGCCACGCGGGCCACATGCGCCGCCACCTTGGGCAGATGGTGACGGGTAAGAACGGCCGTCACGTCTCGCCCCAAATCGCCCATCAGTAAAAATTGTCCGAAATAGGGTAACAAAGCATCATTCATGCATCCACCTACCAAAGATTGTCCAGGTACATTGAGCCAAACTCTGCATAAAAATCCGGCTTTTGCCCAGTATTTGTCTTGTTTATAAGCAGAATATGAACGATCGCCGCTAAAAACATTGACAAAACATTAACAAGAAAGATACAATAAGTCAGCAGTTAGATAAGTATCTAGAATCTCATTTTCTAGGCAAAGATTCAGGCGACTTTTAATTGTTGCCCATAATGCAAGGATAAAATAGGGAGCTAACGGCCGTTTTTCCGCGCACAACTTAAGCACAGTAAAGGTAAGGAAACGGCCGTGCAGCGCATCTAAATTTAAGAAAGTTGATGCCGCAAGCCGCAAACAACCGTTGCACGCAAAACCACTCGTAACACAAACGATGATGGGACCCAGCGTCCGCCACCCCTGCCACAAAACCAAGGGAACCGACGCCAACAAGAAGTGCGAACTTAATGAAACCGCCGATTTTGGCGCCGCTGCACCTTCGCCAATGGACGATGCAGTATCAAGGAGAACGACATTATGTTAAATTCAGTAAAGGAATTAAATGGATATCACCAGCATGAGCCAGAATACCGTAACGGTCATGCCAATGGTAAAGCAAACGGCAAGACAAACGGGGCCGTCGCACATCATGATGAAACAAAAGAGGCGAAACAGGCCATCGAAACGGCCGTACGCACCATCCTCACCAACGTAGGCGAAGACCCCGACCGCGAAGGGCTGATTGGCACCCCAGACCGCATCGCCCGCATGTACGATGAAATTCTGGCGGGTTACACAACCGATCCCGTCAAATTGGTCAATGGTGCCTTGTTTGATGTGGAATACGACGACCCTGTCATCGTCAAAGAAATTGAATATTTCAGCATGTGCGAACATCACATGCTGCCCTTCTTTGGCCGGGCGCACATCGCCTACATTCCGTCAGACAAAGTGATCGGCCTTTCCAAAATCCCGCGCATCGTCGAGATGTTTGCCCGCCGCCTGCAAGTGCAAGAACGCATGACGCGCCAGATCGCCGAAATGATCGATGAAGTCTTGAAGCCCCAAGGTGTAGCCGTTGTGGTAGAAGGCTCCCACATGTGTTCTATGATGCGCGGCGTCAAGAAAGAACATCCCCGCATGATGACCAGCTACATGATTGGCAAATACAAGGAAGACAAAGAGCTGCGCCGCGAGTTTATGGATCAGCTGCGCAAGTAAATTCCCCCTCACCAATATTTATGAGAGCAGCATCCCATTGTGAGATGCTGCTCTTTTTGTTTACCCCCATCACATCCCCTGTCCTTTTTGGCAGTAGCCGGACGCTTAAAAACCGAGTACAATATGTGAAAAATATCACAATAGATATTTTTCTTATCAACAACTTGCTGCTTTTGAACCAACCCATCAAAAGCAAAAGGCAGAAAAAATGAATACGCAACAGCCTCGCGTTGTCATCGTCGGGGCGGGCTTTGGCGGCTTGTTTGCCGCGCGTGCCCTGGCTGGCAAACCGGTCGATGTGCTGCTGATCGACCGCAATAATTTTCACACATTTACGCCCCTGCTCTACCAGGTAGCGACTTGCGCCCTAGATCCATCGGAGATCGCTTACCCCATCCGCACCATCTTTCGCAAAGATCGCAACATCCGAACACTGCTGGGTAATGTCACAGCTATTGACTACGCGAACAAGTGCCTGGCAGTGGCCGTCGGGGAACAAACTTTGCAGGAACGATACGACTACTTGATTTTGGCTACCGGCAGCGTACCGACCTACTTTGGCCAGGAAGCTTTTCGCGACAATGCGCTAGAACTGCGCACGCTGAGCGACGCCGTGAACCTGCGCAACCACATCCTGGCCCTCTTTGAACAGGCTACCTGGATAGAGGATGAGGCCATCCAAAAAGCCATGACAACCATCGTGGTGGTTGGCGGCGGACCAACTGGACTGGAGACAGCGGGAGCCATTTTTGAGCTGTACAACCACGTGCTCAACCAGGAATACGTACATCGGGACCTGAGCGCGCGCGTGGTTTTGATCGAAATGCAGCCCTTTCTGCTGGCCCCCTACCCGGACAAGCTGCGGCAAGCGGCCTTAGAACAGCTGCGCTCGCTGGGTGTGGAAGTTCGGCTGGGGAGTCCCGTGGAAAGTGTCGCGCATGATCATGTTCAACTGAAAGATGGCGAACGACTGGAAACGTACACGCTGGTTTGGGCTGCGGGCGTGAAAGGGTCACCGGTAGCCGAACTGCTGGATGTTGAACTGAAGCGTGGCAATCGGGTGCCCATTTTGCCCACTACCGAAGTAGTCAATCGGCCCGCCATTTATGCCGTGGGCGACATGAGCTACCTGGATGATGAGGACGGCAATCCGTACCCCATGCTGATTCCGGTGGCCCAGCAGCAGGGCGAATTGGCCGCACAGAATATTTTGGCAGAGATTAGAGGTGGGGAGAAACGGCCGTTTCGTTATCATGATCGCGGTACCATGTCCACCATTGGCCGTCGCCGCGCGGTGGCCTGGATCTACAACAAGATTCAGCTGCGCGGCTATATCGCTTGGCTGGCCTGGCTGGGGCTGCATCTGGTAACACTGCTTGGCTTCCGTAACCGGCTGAGCGTGTTTCTAAGCTGGGTGTGGAATTACTTCACCTACGACCGCTCAGTGCGGATTATTTTGAATCAGGAAAGGGAATAGTAAGAAGTGAAAAGTGAAAAGTGAGCAGTGAAGGGAGACTGGAGATTAGAAATTTTCCAATCTCCAATCTCCTAAATGGAAAAGACGGTGCGGGCGATGTTTTTCATTTCAGCGATGTTTTCCGCAATTGTTTTTTCGCCGCGGAAAATGGCGCTGCCCGCGACCAGGGCGGTGGCCCCGGCGGCGACCACTTCAGCCGTGTTTTTGGCGCTAATGCCGCCATCTACCTCTAACCAGGCATTGCTGCGCTGCTCGGTGAGCATCTGGCGTAAGTGGCGGATTTTGCGGGTACTTTGCGGGATGTAGCTCTGCCCACCAAACCCCGGATTCACCGACATAACGAGGATGAGGTCCACATCGGGAATAATCTCTTCTACCGTGGACAGCGACGTGGCTGGGTTAAACGTTACCCCCGCCTTTATGCCCAACTCTTTGATCGCCTGCACTGTGCGATGCAAATGATTTGTTGCCTCAACATGCACCGTGAGCCGCGAAGCGCCCGCTTCGGCAAACTGTTCCAGATAACGCTCCGGCTCTTCGATCATCAAGTGGACATCAAGCGGAATGTTGGCGGCTTCGGCCAACGGCCGTATCGCTTTCAGCACCAATGGACCAAAAGAGATATTGGGCACAAAACGGCCGTCCATGATGTCCACATGCAGCCAATCCGCCCCACCGGCAATCGCTTCCGAAACCTGCTCACCCAGGCGAGTAAAATCGGCCGCCAGGATGGAGGGGGCAATCTTTACGGGCAGCATAGCTTAACCTAGCAGCGATAGCGCCGCTTCCACCATCGCCTCCGCCGTGATGCCTAGACCCTGGTAAATGGCCTTGTACGGGGCAGATGCGCCGTAGCGGTTTAGGCCGATTGCTTTGCCTTCCAAGCCCAGGTACCGCTCCCAACCCAGCGTCACTCCAGCCTCGATGGACACACGGGCGCTGATCGCTTTGGGCAGCACCGATTCCTGGTAAGCGGCATCCTGGGCAGCAAAAATTTCCCAGCTGGGCATGGAAACCACACGCGCCGCGACACCTTTTTCAGCTAGCTGATTTTGTGCTTCCAGGGCAATTTGGACTTCGGAGCCGGTGGCCAGCAGGAGCACCTGTGGATTTGCGGCGTCGCTGAGCACGTAAGCGCCTTTGGCTGCACCGGACGCATCGGCATATTTGCTGTGGTCCAGGTTGGGTACGCCCTGCCGGGTGAGGATGAGCGCCGTCGGGCCAGTTTTGTGCTCCAATGCAGATTGCCAGGCAACGGCCGTTTCTGCCGCATCAGCCGGGCGAATGACGGTCATGTTGGGCATGGCGCGCAAGGACATGATGTGCTCGATGGGCTGATGGGTTGGGCCGTCGGTGCCTAAACCAATGCTGTCGTGGGTGAAGACGTAGATGACCGGCAGTCCCATCAGCGCCGACAGGCGGACGGAACCGCGCATGTAGTCAGAGAAAACGAGGAAGGTGCCGCCATACGGCCGTATCCCACCGTGCAGCGCCATGCCGTTCAACATGCCACCCATGGCATGTTCCCGCACGCCAAAATGGATGTAGCGGCCGCTAAAATCATCCTTCGTCAAGGCAGTTTCACCCTTAATGTCGGTGTTATTGGAGCCGGTAAGGTCAGCGGAACCACCTAGCAGGTAGGGCACGTATGGCGCGATGGCGTTGAGAACCTGGCCCGAGGCGGCGCGAGTGGCCAGGCTCTTGCCCGCTTCGAAAGTAGGCAAAATATCGTCCCAATTGGTCGGCAGCTCACCGCTCAGAAACTGGTGGAAACGTGCGGCATCTTCAGGAAAGGCAGCCTGGTAGCCTTGCCATACTTTCTTCCATTCGTCCTCAAAACGGCCGTCCCTATGCAAGAAGTCGCGGGCTTCGTCAGGAATGTAAAAGAGGGGTTCGGTCGGCCAATCCAGCGCTTCTTTGGTTAAGGCCACTTCAGCTTCACCCAGGGCCGAACCGTGTACGCCAGACGTGTCTTGTTTGTTGGGGCTACCAAAACCGATGTGCGTACGGCAGGCAATGATAGACGGCCGTTCACCTTCCGCTTTAGCTGTTTCGATGGCTGCTTTAACTGCCAACGGATCGTGACCATCGACCTTTTGCGTATGCCAGCCATAGGCGGCAAACCGGGCCATCACATCCTCGGTAAAGGCGATGTCTGTGGTACCATCAATGGTGATGTGGTTGTCATCGTACATCACAATGAGTTTGCCCAGGCCAAGATGCCCCGCCAACGAGGCCGCTTCCTGCGACACGCCTTCCATCAAATCGCCGTCCCCCGCAATGACGTAGGTGTGGTGGTTGACAATGTCGTAACCAGGGCGATTGAACCGCGCCGCCAGCCAACGCTCGGCGAGAGCCATGCCCACGGCGTTGGTGATACCCTGTCCCAGTGGACCTGTTGTGGTCTCCACGCCAACGGTATGGCCGTACTCTGGATGACCCGGCGTTTTACTGTCCCACTGGCGGAAATTTTTCAACTCTTCCAACGGCAAATCGTAACCGCTGAGGTGCAGCAGGCTATAAAGCAGCATCGAGCCATGCCCGGCGGACAAAACAAACCGGTCGCGATCGGGCCAATGTGGGTTTTGGGGATTGTGGCGCAGGAACTGTGTCCACAACACCACGGCAATATCGGCCGTACCCATTGGCATTCCCGGATGCCCCTCACCGGCTTTTTGCACCGCATCCATGGTTAACCCACGAATGGTACTGGCTGCTTGACGATGTAGTTCTAAGTTGTAATCACTCATTTTCTTCTCCTATTTTTAGGAGATTAGAGATTGGAGAGTGGAGATTCACAATCTCTAACTCGCCTATCCCCAATCCTTGCACTTTAACGGGGAGCCATGCGGATGGCACCATCCAACCGGATGACTTCACCGTTCAACATTTCGTTTTCGATGATGTGTTGGGCCAGGGCGGCGTACTCTTCTGGGCGGCCCAGGCGGGACGGAAAGGGCACCTGCTCGCCCAAGGAAATACGCGCTTTTTCCGGCAGGCCGGCCATCATGGGCGTCTCGAAGATGCCGGGGGCGATGGTCATGACGCGAATGCCGCAGCGGGCCAGGTCGCGGGCAATGGGCAGGGTCATGCCAACCACGCCACCCTTTGATGCAGAATAAGCCGCTTGCCCCATCTGGCCATCAAAAGCGGCCACGGAAGCGGTGTTGATGATGACACCTCGTTCGCCAGCCGCGTTTGGCTCGCCAGCGGTCATAGCCACTGCCGCCAGGCGAATGACATTGAAGGTGCCGATGAGGTTAATTTGAATGACTTTGGCAAACGCGTCGAGGGGGTGCGGGCCTTCGCGGCCAATGACTTTGGTGGCAATGGCGATACCGGCGCAGTTGATGACCCCTTGCAGGCCACCAAATTGGGAAACGGCCGTATCCACCGCCCCCTGCACATCTGCCTCCGACGTCACATCGGTTTTGGCAAACCGAACGTTGTCGCCTAACTCATTGGCCAAGGCCTCGCCTGCTTCCCGGTTTAAATCGGCAATGACGACATTGGCTCCGCCGCCAGCCAGTCGCTGCACACAGGCAGCGCCCAAGCCGGAACTGCCACCTGTTACCAAAAAGGTTGACCCTTGTATTTTCATGAATTCACCTCGGCTGAAAGTTGTCCCGCACCGACAGTTAATCTATCGACCCCAGGGTTTGGTTAGTGGAATGGGATTTGCTAAAGGCTCACCGCACAGTGCACCCTCCGCACCTGAATTGTAACAATTCTTAACGGCCGTTCGCAACTGCAAAATCTGGCTTTGAATGTGACCCGCAGCCAGAACGTGTGTCCAAGAATTAGCTTAGAAACCCTGTGTCCATCTGTGACTCACCAACCTTGATAGTGCTATGAAAATTGCCCTTTTACCGGACGGAACGGCCGTCGAAGCCACGGCCACCGCGCCAAGCGAAGCCACTTGCCCGCATTGTGGCGGTGTATTACTATTGCGCCAGCGACGCACGATGAATCAATCGGTGGTTGCTTTTTACTGGCGTCATGCCAGCAACCAAAACTTAAAATGCCGGGCACGGCGGCGGCCTGGCGGTGATCGGTAATCAGTAGTTGGTCATCGGTGATCAGCAGAAAATGGATCACCGATACCAGGGACGGATTACGAAAAAGGAGTCAACCATGTGTGGTCGATTTGCCCTGATGACCCCAACCGAAGCGTTGGCAAAACTGTTTGGTGTACCAGAAACGGCCGTTGCCACCCTACCCCCATCCGTTCCCCGCTACAACATTGCCCCCACGCAGCCCGTCGTTGCCATTCGCCTGGATGAGCACGGCGAGCGCGACCTGACGTTTTTCCATTGGGGGCTTATCCCCTCGTGGTCCAAAGATATCCAGATTGGCTCGCGCATGATTAACGCCCGGTCAGAAACAGTGACGGAAAAGCCTTCCTTCCGCACCGCGTTTAAGCGCCGCCGCTGCCTTATCCCGGCAGACGGTTTTTACGAATGGCAAAAGCAGGCTGATGGCAAGCAGCCGATGTTCATTCGCCCAACTGATGACGAGGAACGGCCGTTTGCCCTGGCTGGTTTGTGGGAATTCTGGAGCGATCCTGACGGGGGAACCATTCAATCCTGTACCATCCTCACCACCACGCCAAACGAGTTGATGGCGCCCATTCACAACCGGATGCCGGTGATTGTAGAACCAGAAGATTTTGACCTCTGGCTCCATCCCGAACCCGATCCCGAACAGGGGCTGCATCTGTTACGGCCGTATCCGGCCGAAAAAATGGTCGCCTACCCCGTAAGCACTCTGGTCAACAACCCGCGCCACGATAACCCAGAGTGCATACAACCCATTGCTTAGAACTGACTTGGCGTAATTGGTAATTGAGTCATTAAGCAATTTAACCGCGCAATTACCCAATTGCTCAATTGCCTTCAAAAAAGGACGCCAGATGCCTCAACAACCCGCCCTTTTCCTTGACCGTGATGGTGTATTTATTGAAAATCGGTCCAACTACGTGCGCAGTTGGGCTGATGTGGAGTTCTTCCCCCAAGCGCTCGACGCGCTGGCACACATCCGTGACATTCCTTACAAAATCATCGTGGTGACCAACCAATCGGCCGTAGGCCGCGGGCTGATGAGTTTGGAAACGGCCGTATCCCTCAATGAGCGTATTTTGGCTGAGGTGAGAGGGAGAAACGGCCGTATCGACGCCAGCTATCTTTGCCCCGCCCCACCTGGCACCAACGATCCGTGCCGCAAACCGCGCCCCGGCATGCTGCTCCAGGCCGCCCAAGAGCACAAACTGGACCTCAGCCAATCCTACATGATTGGCGACGCCCTCACGGACCTCCAAGCAGGTCAGGCAGCTGGGGTTAAGCAAGCGATCCTGCTGCTCACCGGACGGGGCCAAGCTCAGGCACAGCTGCCGCTTGCGGCTGAACTACCTGCCTTTACCACCTACCCCACCCTAGCCGATGCTCTGCATCACCTCTTCCCCGATCCAAAGCGCTAAAACAAAAAGTGGCTCAAACGCATGCGTTTGAGCCACTTTCCAATTTAATTTACCTTCTAGCCAGAAGGCTTACGACTGTACCGCTTCCTGGCCACGCAAAAAACGCTTGCGAAGCTTGCTATTCGGCTGCGGTTCGTCTTTCTCGCCGTCGTCCCCGTTCGAGTAGTAGGGATCTTTGTAATAGTAATAGAGGTTGTGACCTTCACTACCCGCCTTCAGCGAGTTAAGTACTGCGCCAGCAATGTTAGCGTTGACGTCGTCCAGGCGTTCGACCACCTGCTTAAATTCGTCCTTGCGGCTCTTGTTGGCCCGAACCACGATGAGAGTTGTCCCGGCAATGGCACTCAAAACGGCCGCATCCGTCACCGAAAGCGCAGGCGGGCTATCTACGATGACAAAGTCATACAAACCTTCCAGCACTTCCAGCAAACGGCGCATTTTGGTCGAACCAAGCAGCTCTGACGGATTTGGCGGAATCGGGCCACAAGTCATGACTTGCAAACCTTCCACTTTGGTCGGCTGCACGATATCTTCAACCAGGTTGCGCACATCGATGTCAGAATCTTCAACGTTCAACTTTAGCAGCAAGCTGGTAACACCACGCTTATTGGGTAAGGTAAAGATGCTGTGCTGAGACGGTCGTCGCAAATCCCCATCCACCAACAGGACATTGTGGCCAGCCTGTGCCATAACAACAGACAAGTTAGCCGCGGTCGTGCTCTTCCCTTCGCCCGAAACACCGCTGGTTAACAACAACAAAGAATTTTTCTTGTCAACAACGGAAAACTGAATAGCCGTGCGCAAAACCCGGTATGCTTCAGAGGTAGGCGACCTGGGATCACTTACCGTGATCAACTTGCTGTCGTCTTCCGTATTGATAAAGGAAATGCCAGCCAACGTGGTTAATTTACCCAGCTTCATAATTTGATCTGGGGTTTTCACCGTGTCATCAAGGTACTCTAGCAAATAAGCGGCCGTAGCGGCTAAAACAAAACCAAAGGCCGTCGCGGCCAGTATGGTGATGGTATTTTGCGGATCGACGGGCGCTTGGGGTAAAGATGCTGGCTCAATCACCCGAATTGTATTGGTCGCGCCTTGCTGCGTGGTGGCTAGCAAGCTGGTGTAGTTGGTTTGTAGCTGCTGCAAACTTCCTTCTAGGCTTGCCAACTCATTCTGAGCCTCGGCAATCTCCAGGGCGCTATCCAGCTGGCCCAGCTCTTCTCGCTTGGCCGCAATCTGCGCTTCGGTTTCCGTAATAGCCGTTTCGTAGCTGTCTAGCTGCTTAGAAGCAAACTCCTGACGTCTGATCCCTTCTGCAGCCGTTGGGCTGCGGGAGATCAACTGACGGGTCAACTCATCCGCTACGGCCTGAGCCCGTCTCGGATCCGAATCGGTCACAGCAATATCCACAAAGTTTGTATTGGGAACCTGGGACACAGAGATGGGCGGTAAACCTTGCAAACCAAGTGCTTTGCCGGTTGCCTGTCTTACAGATGAACCGTTAGCAAAATCAACGTAGGTGGCTGCCAGAGATTGGGTAACAGAAAAATCACTGTTAGATGGATTGAGATCGTCAATTGCACTACCAATCATCAGCGTTGCCGTCGATCGATAGACCTCGGGCTGCTGGCGTGTAACCAGATAACTAGAGCCCGCGGCTATCAAAGTAGATGCAATTATTAACCACCACCATCGAAGCAACGGGCGAATATATTCTGTCAATTCCATAAGTCAACCTTGCCTGAAAACGAAAACAAAACAAAAAAGGATCAATTTAAATTGTGTCAAGCCTCACCGTAATGCTCACTTCGCAACGCGGTCAAACAATGACCAACTATCTTCTCACTCATCCAGACTACATCTCAATTCCAGGCACCGGGTGAAAATGAAAAGGTTAATAGAGGTGCAAGCACGCAGCGAGGAGGATAAATGATACACAAAGTCTATTTGGGGATATTTTAGAGATTAAAGCTTACCAAGCATCTTACACCAAAACCCTGACACTCAGGACTCAGTTTGATCGATGCGTCTCCATCTTACCGACCTTACCGACCAAAACTATGCTCATCTTTCAGCTTGCGCATAAATATCATTCATTTTATTGAGGACAACTTGCCAATCATAACGATTTTCGGCCAGGATACGGCCGTTTGCCGCCAGACGTTCCTGCAGCACCTGATCCTGCAAAAGCTCAACCGTGGCAGCAGCAAAGGCAACCGGATCATTGGCCACCAACACTTCTTGCCTGTGCGCAGCCTCGATACCTTCCAAGCCCACGGTAGTGGTCACAACAGGCATAGCCCGGGCAAACGCTTCCAGGATTCGCACACGCATGCCACCCCCCGCCCGCACCGGCACTACCATTATGGCGGCCTGGTCCAGATATGGATCGAGTTCTGGTACATAGCCCGTAACGGCAACGTGATCCGGGTTTTGGTTGGCCGCTTCCACAAAATCTTTGGGCGGATTCTTACCAATGATCGTGAGTACGGCTTCCGGTATCTGCGCACGTATCAGCGGCAAAACTTCGGTTAGAAACCAACGAATTCCGTCCGCGTTGGGCGGATAATGCAGCGTGCCCAGCGTGACAATGTTGGCCGAAGTTGGCTTGCGGGTTAGCGGTTGGAGTTTTACCGTATCGACGGCAATCGGAATGACGCTGACGCTTTGACGCACCTCTGTAGTGGAACGGTCGTTAACGGCCGCCAGCAGCGCCTCGCGATCCGGTTCAATGACAACCATGGTGTGGTCAAAACGTTCAGTTAGCATCCCCTCATAACGTTTGATGCGCTCCGACTCCAGGGCCAGCACCGGTTTCAAAAACCAGGAGGCGTTTTCCCCCATTCGTTCGATAATGGTCCACACGGCATTGTGAGCGTCAAAAATGAGAAACGGCCGTTTGCCATCATCACCCGCCAGAGCATCTAGAGCAAACTGCGTCATCGTCAACTGGTCCGCGTGAATGGCATCGAATGTTTCGCGGGCAAGCAATTCGCGCACCAGATGGCGCATCGGCGGTAAATCATCCCGCTCAATCAAAAACGGGCGCCCCGTCAGATGGCTGCGCAGCCAATAACCCACGTCGGCCAGGCGCGAACGGCGGATGGGCACAGGGTGAACGGCCGTACAAAGCTGCTTCATGACAGGTAAATATTGTTCCTCTTCGCTTCGTACAAAAGAAACGAGGGTGATTTGGTGGCCACTCTCGGCGAGATAGCGCAAGACATGCCAGGTCTTTACCTTGGGTCCGGCATCAGGTGGATAGGGAATTATCTGAGTAAGCAGCAGAATTCGCATAAATGAGGATAGTTTTTTATGATGGAGTGCCTATCAAGCCAGCTCTGCCAATCTTCTTGACTCTGAGCGGTCTACATGGCGGGCAATGCGCCTAGCAAAAGGCGGTAATTGTGCGCCAGCGTTAAACGCCGTGCTCGCGCCGGCCCGCGCCGCAGCCAGGCCAGCGGCGACAGGGAAAGACGGGCCAATGAGGCAGCCATGAGAATAAACTTGTAGGCACCGGCCGCAAAACGGCCGTAATGTTTGCGAAAAAATTGGATTTTGCTCTTATAAAGCTGCAAAAACATATTAGTCGCTACCTGTTGGGTACTTTGTCCACCAAAATGAATCACTTTAGACCTGGGAATCCAGAAAAGCTGCCACCCAGCCTTCTGCAAACGGTAACAAAGATCAACTTCTTCCGTGTACATGAAGTATGCTTCATCTAGCAAGCCAATCTGTTCCAGCGCCTCACGGCGTACCAAGAAGCTCGCCCCTTGAATGACCTCCACGCGCTGAGGCTGCTCCACGTCCCAGGAATACATCCGATATTGGGCGTAAGGTAGCAAAATGTCAAGATGGAAAAGCCGCCACAGCTCGCGGCCCAAGGTCAGCATAGGGTAACAAGACGGCTGCAGGCTGTGATCAGGATTGAGAAGGCGCGAACCGGCCGCGCCTGTATCTGGATGAGAATCCATGAACTCAACCAGTTCTGCCAACCCGCCAGGCAGCACTTCTGTATCAGGGTTTAGCAGCAGGACATAACGGCCGTTACACCGTTCAATAGCCTGATTATTGGCTGGCGCAAAACCAATATTCTCCTGGTTCACAATCAGCTCCACCTGGGGAAACTGCTGCCGGACCATTTGCACGCTGTCATCTGTAGAAGCATTATCAACCACCCAAACGTCAAAATCACAGCCCGGTGGGTTGGCAAAGACACTGTCTAAACAGCCAGCTAACAACGTTTTAGTATTCCAGCTAACAATAACAATTGAAAGTTTCATAATCAATCAGTTACGCCGACTGCTCTTGGCTTGTTTTTAGAGCCAGGTGGCCGACGCTAACCACTGCTCCAGAGAGAAGCCACCCAACAGCTGATGAGCGGAAGCCCTGCATGCCCAGGTTGTAGAAAAAGGGAATGACCCAATCGGCCATAGCGGCTGCGACAACCGTGCCGGCTGTCGCCCCAAGAGCGGCAAAGATATAAGCGCGCGCAAAGCCCTCAACAACTCGGTAACGCAGTTTAAATGCCAACCAACCAACCTCGATAAAAATCCACAAGAAAGAAAAAACACCGACCAGGCCATTTTGGGCCAAAATATCCGCATAATTATTGTGTGAGTTAAACGCAACATCGAAGCCACGGATAGCAAAAAGCGCTGTATACCAACGATAGTTCGCGGGGCCTAACCCAAACAAAGGATTGGTTTTGGCAATTTGTAGCATAATTACTAAGGCATCCATCCGGGTTGAAACACTGTAATCATCAGATGCCAATGCATCAGAGACCAAACCAATTGCCGGAATGAGCCCCAAAAGAATAACTACCAAAGCCGCTCGCTTGGACCGAACCGCCCAAATGACCGCAAAACTGAGCAACAACGGCATCCAACCTGACTTTTCGCGATACTTTAAGATGAAAGTGTAGTAAACAATGAGAAGTGTCAGAGCAGCGAAAGCCAAACGCCAAGGCCAGCTCAAATCTTTGTTGTACAAGGCCATGCTAAAAGCAAGGCTACCAAACCAGACTACCATGATGCCGCGATATTCCCCACCCTTAAAGAACCCCGGCAGTGAAAAAGGCAGCATACGCGTGACCAGAAAAAAAGCCGCACAGCCCACAAATGCCCATACCATCCATCTTAACCAACGCAGGTCTTTTATTTGATTTGCCCCTAAGAAAAAGGCAAATGCTGCCAGAATAAACATGGACAGTGCGCCCAATTGAGCACCTATTGGAGCGGGCAAAACAGGATCGAACCAGCGCAGTTGGCCAATAATAAATGACAGGCAGGCGCCTACCACCATGATGATTAACGGCCGTGTGGTCCGAGAATCCGTCAGTTTAACTTCCCGATCCTGTACAACCATACCAAATATCCAGAGCCCCGTGAACAGGGCAACCAGCCCCATCGTCGGGTTCACCCCGCTAGGGCCCGTTATTGGAATGGCCATGCCGCTTACGAGAATGGCAATAAGCCCCAGGCTGGGATAACGAATAGCAACGAGCAGCATGGGCAAACTGGCCAGCAAAGCAATCACCAGGACAAGTTCTTTATAGGAGCCAATATAGGCTATGGCGGCGCTAAGTAGCAGCACGCCGACAACTAGCACCGGTCGTAGCATAGTCCAAATATTAGGTGAACTCTGCTGGGACGGGATAATGTTTTTAAACATGAATCCTCAAATCGTAAGCTGCCCAATAAAAAGCTTACTCAAACGAAGCATTAGAGGCAAACTCACGCAAGCCGGCCCGGTATCCACGATAGATGTATCCGCCGATAATCCAACGATACAAAGCTTGAAACAAAGCAGTGGAAGAATAACGCATCTGCAATAGTTCCGCGCATCGTTCCATCCCCCACATAGCCAAACGGGTCGACGCCCAGGAGCGGCTCAGCTTCCGTGTAATGAGAGCCGGCGAATCCTGACGCCAGTTAATTGGGGTTTTATCGCTAAACATAGGCAAATATCCCTGCAATTCTGGGTATTTCTGGAATAGGACAACGGCTCGATAGGCTGTTTCTTTCATGCGCCGCTTGTGGCTTTGCAAATCACGTCTGACATGATCACGATGCCAACAAACCGCGCCCATACTGCGTTGAAACTCAAATCCTTGGCAAAAAGCGCGGTAGGCAAAGTCCACATCACACCAGATACTTGAGCCTGGGAAATTTAAGGCTTGCATCATGCCGACATTAAAGTAAGCCCGACGCCAAATCGACATATTGTTGCTGCAAACATCCACAAAAGGCATTTCCTCTGACTCTCCACTTACCCTACGGCTTTCTTCAAGTGGACTGGTCAGGAGTGGGCTGGTATCCTCGGTCCAAAGACGCTCTACGCCCACCACAATTTTATTAGTAGACGAGCCATGAATTTTAGCAAGTTGTTCTAGGTAATCTGGTTCTACAAGAATATCATCATCCAAAAAAACCAGGATGTCCGCCTCACTTTGTTTAGCGCCCAAATTACGGGCTTCGGCGTCGCCCTGGTTTTCCTGCCAAAAGTAGCGCAAGGCAAACGGGAATGTTTCGTCAATGACTGAGCTTGTTTCATCCGTAGAGCCATCATCTACAACAATGACTTCAAAGTGAGCCGCAGGAAAATTTTGCCGCGTTAGCGAGTCTAATGTTTCGTACAGAAATACTTTGCGATTATAAGTTGGGATGATGATGCTTATTGTTGGTGTTGGTGTCACAATCCTCGTCGCCCCATGATAATAGTTGTTTTAACTTACTTTTTCGCTTACCTACACTTGAACCGCTTTACCTTATGCCGCGTTATAAAGTCACCGGTTTGCCCTGTTGGGATTTACGCTGGGCAATTTTCTTGAGCAGCACGTGGCTTAATTCTGAGATGGCCAAGGCAGCAAAAACAATCAGGACAGCGTCAACCGGCAAACGGTAGCGGACCTGGGCCCAAGTGAGCACATGGATCCCTGTATAGACTAAGACAAACAGATAGAGCAACATGGCGGTGAGAGACGGCCGTATCAACAGCGACGTCTTTGGTGAACGTGTTAACCGGATAAAAGGGCGCACAAAGCCATAGAGCATGAAGGGCAAAAACAGGGCAAAAGACAGCACGCGCGATACGTTACTCAATAATCCAGACGTGGGATCTGGCCAAAACTTAAAATAGGCTGGAATGCGACTAATGCTTAACAAAGCATACCGCCCTGGATCATCGACAATAAATTGGATACCCTCTTTTAATAATGCCTGATCTAAGGCTGCCTCATCCAGATGGCGCAGCTCATCGGGCACAAGCTCCTGATATGTTTCGCCCATCTCGGTCGCCGGGATGAACCGTGTGCCGTAAATTGGATGGTTGCCCCAGAAGAAAGCATAGCCCGCATTAGTATTAAGCAGGACAAACCGGTCAAACCGCGAGTAGTTGAATAGTGTAAAGGGTAAAATCGAGAGAATGACGATGGCAGTGGCAATCCCTATGCTGAACAAACCGCGCTGCCACGCACGCTGCTGATATACAACAATGCCCAACCACAAGAAAACAAAGGGAATAACCAATAAGAAGAGCTGACGTAGTAGCACCGCTATGCTTAAAGTTAGACCGAGCGCCAGCGCGTGCTTCCAATAACCTTGCCCTGGCAAACGTTGCGCCAACCCAATTGTGAGCGTTAGCGTAGCAATGACGGCCGTCATGTAAAAAGGCTCGGTCATCAAGGTTCCTGAGTAATACACAAAATAGATGTAAACGGCCGTAATGCCTGCGGCCAACAAGGGCAGATTATCGCCCTGCAGCCACTCAACATTGGTTGCACCAAAAGAGGCACGAAGCTGCTCAGCCAGACGGTACGCCAGGGAGGGCTGCAAAATACCAACGATGACCGCCTGAATCAGCCGGGCAACCAGCGGATACGGACCAAAAATGCCATACACCCCAACCAGATAGAACGTGTAGAGAAAGCTCCAGTGCGCTGTTTGAGCACCGGCAGGCGTTACCGGCCACCACGCTTCGGCAAACGTAAAGCCATGCCCACCCAAAATGCGTAAAGCCAGATTATGGTATGAAACCTGATCTGCCGTTCCCGGCAAGCTCACCACGCTGTTTCCCAAATACAGGGCAGCTAGAATCCGCAAAGCCACAGAGAGCAGCAAAATAACCCGGAATTTACTCTTCGTACTGAGTGACTTCACCATTTCATATCCTCGCAGTAGCCAAGATCTATTAGAGACTGACCAGCAATTACTTTAAAAACCGACTTCTTGACGAGCGGCCATTTACTCCAATACTCAACCGGGCGAAAATTCTGCGGTCGCTTGATATGGCGCCAACCCACTTTGCCTTTTTCTTCCAGCTTAGAAGAGCCAATAACCCGAATCTTGTCGATTTCCTCGAACGGATAACGACTTTCGTCCAGGCCAAATCGACGGCATGCTTCCTGCGCAAAAGAAACCGGATCCTGAAGCGCATCCTCATATTTAGTCATCCAGTAACCGTGGCAATGATTCTTTTCAAAGTGATCCATCGCGTAAAGAACCGACTTGGCGCTGCGGTTCCACAGTAAGCTCACTTGAATAAAATTTAAATGGGTCCAGGTTCGCAGCGTGGAATGAACGACATCACGGCCGTCTCGCACCAGCACTAACACATTTTCGTGAGGAAACATGGAAAAAAACTGGCTCAGGTATTGTACGCTGGGCATCTTGGCCAGCACGCGCTGATGCTGGGGTGCTGGGGCATGCAAATGCGCCATCATGGCCGCTCCAATAAGCGGCAGAAAATCGTCATCTTGCAGCTTGCCCTCGTTCATCTTGTAACCAAGCATGAATTTCTGCTGTAGCTGGCGGATGTCGGCCGTTAAAGGCAGCATTGGCAGTTCCCAAAGATGGTGGGGATACGCATACAAATCTGGGTGGCGGCACAGCAGTTCACCAATGTAAACGGTACCCGACCGGGGCATAATGCCTTGAATAAAGATTGCCGGCCCACGGCCGTTTCCCCGAGCCAATGCAGCCGTCCGAATCGCGTCCTGGCTAATTGCTCCAGCAAAATTGTCTGAAGTAAAACCACGCGTTTCGAAAAAATACCGAAAATACTTCTTAAGATCGTGTACCAATAGTGTAGAACGATCCACTATTAACTTCCCTTGGGTAATGTTGCTTTGCCAGCAAGTAATTAAAACTTGGAGTCAGTTAGGCTCTCAAACACACTTCATCTCAAGTCTTGCCAATTAGAGTTAACTGCTAACTCCAGCAGCTTCCTTAAGAAATGCTTCATACGCATCAAGCATTTTAGTTATGGTGAATTGTTCACGCACAGTCTTACGACCCGTATTTCTTAACTTGTGCCGGAACTCCGGGTTGGCCGCTATATAGGTAACAGCCTGAGCCAGATCCTGAAAATCACCCGAAGTAAACAATAAGCCATTTTCCTTATTCCGAATGATTTCACTGGTTCCCCCGCTTGGTGTGGCAATGACCACTAGGCCAAAACTCATACCCTCAAGCACCACGCGAGCAAATGGTTCTGGCCACTTCGACGGGACCAACGCTGCATCAAACTGGCACATTAGTTGTGGCATTTCTTCATGGGGCACCCAGCCAAGAAAAGTCACGTAGTTTTCTAGATCGGCGCGGGCAACAAGCTCACGTAGGTGTCTCATATACTCTTCCGACCCCGAACCGGCCAAGCTAAGCTTCACTTGCTGCATATCTAGCTTATGCACCAGGTGCTCCATTGCCTCTATCGCTGTTTCCACACCCTTATCAGCCGACAATCTTCCGGCATAGAGAAGCTTCAAATCCCGCGTTTCATCTTCGTCCAGTTCAGCGCCACAAGGATTGTCAGTGATTTCGATACCGGTATGGATAATCCGCGCATCGGCCACCGGCACACCGCCTTTAACCAGAACATCTCGCGTTGCCGCACTCACACAAATTACATTGTCAAACTTCAGCTGCGGTGGCTGCGCTTCTTGTGCGAGCATAAATAACGCGACCCGACTTAACGGTGTTTTGACAATTCGACTGGCCAAGCTTTGTGCAGGCGCACGCCAGTAAAGTTCATGCTGGCTGGGCAGCGTGGGCCAATACTCGGCAAAGCGATAAACCACTCGCCTCGCCATCTGCGTTTCGATCAGCTCAGGCAGTGCATGAGACAGATTCCACATGCCCCAGATAAACACAACGTCTGGCTGGAAATCAGTTAAAATCTGCTGCGTTTTTGCCAGGTTATGCTGCACGCGCTGCTTGCGTTGGGTAAAAAAGACAAGGCTGTGGCGCAGCGGAACCATATCCATTTCCAGGTAAAGACAACGGTAAACATCTTCATCCTGAACAGATTGATTATCAGTGCCATGCATGCTGGTCAAGACCATAACACTGTGCCCACGTTCCTTCATACCCTCAACGGCCTGTTGGCAAGAACGGCCCTGACCACCAAGCTCGTAGGGTGGATAAAAATTAGTTAGGAATAGAATTCGCATTTTGAAAAACCTTTTGCAGATATTTCTCTATTTCCGCAATCATTTGAGCGATGGTGAATTTTTGCTGCACAGTCTCACAGCCCGCCTGAGCCAGGCGCCAGCACAAGTCGGGATCGTCGATTAGTTGCGCAATTTGGTTGGCTAGAACGGCCGTATTCTCCGCCGGAAACACCAGACCGTTCTCCCCATCCACCAATATTTCCTTTGTTCCACCAGTCAGCGTACCAACAACAACCAAACCAGCGGCCATGGCTTCCTGAACAATCCGGGCCAGCGGTTCCTCGTAAATTGACGGAAAAAGCAAAACATCAAACTGATGCAGCCAACCCACCATCGCCTCCCGAGGAACCTTGTCACAGAACGAAATGTATTTTCCCAACCTGTCAGCTTCTATTGTTTGGTCCAGCCTGGCCCGATATGCAGGATGTCCCCCGCCTAAAATGGTTAAGTCGATACGCTTTGCTTCCAGTTCTGGCTTGAGGAGCGACATTGCGTCGATGATTGTGTGCACACCTTTATGCTGCGCCACCTGCCCGGCATAGAGCAGCCGCAGTTTCCCTTGACAAAATCTTTCTTTAGCATCGTTCTCGCGACAAAACTGCGTAACTTGAATACCGTTGTGCACCACTTTAGCGCGGGTAAAAGGCAGCCCTTGCTGAATGAGATTTTCGCGCAGCGCCTGGCTGACACAGAGTACATGGTCAAACTTTAGGACAGAAACCTCGTGAACCGTGCCACTTGGTAAAACAATTTTGCTCAGCAGCTGTTTGGGCCAGCGCATGAACCAACGGTGTGCTGGATGGGACCAGTAAGCCACGTTTACATCAGACAAGGCTGGCCATTGACCGGCCAGATAGTAAACTACGCGGGAGGGGAGAAGCTGCTCACAAAGAGCGGGTTGGTCTAAAGATAGCATCCACATTCCCCAGACAAAAATGAGATCGGGCTTGAATTTTTGGACAGTTTGCCGCAGCGCAGCACTGTTTTCCTGCTTCTGTTTTTGTCCACGCAGCAAGAATTTCAACGGCCGATAATAAAACAAATCGCCTTCTAAATGAAGCAGCCGGTAAATGTTTTTCTCCTGAAGTGGTGCTTGCGAGCGTTGGTAGTTACTTGTCAGGATGCCGACTGTATGACCGTTTGCTTCCATCGCGCGGGCAACCTCAGCACACAGTTGAGCATAGCCACCCCCGTGTATTGGCGGGTAAAAATTTGATAGAAACAGTAGCCGCATTCTGATCTTCTTAAAGCCAAAAATGGGAATTGGGTTGCTAAAAAGCGTTTCGCAAGCTACTCAAGATAGCCAAGGTCGCGCAAGCGGCGTATCAGTTCGTCGTCAAGTTCAGGTTCGGCGAGCTGCGTCTTGTTATTGTGCACCGCCACACGCTCCAGGTGTGCCGTGGCCTGCGCCTGAAAGCGCTGGGACTGCTCAGGAAACTGGTCCAACACGTTACGTCGTTCATCGGGATCGGCCTGTAAATCATAAAGCTCTGGTGAATCGGGATGGCGGTTATCCCAAATGTACTTGAAGCGTTCTGTCCTTACCGCAATGATGTGTCGATCAACGCGCCACATTTCACTAATTGATAGTTCGGAACTTTCTTCCATTTCGCCCGCAGTCCACAGCGGGACCAAGCTGACGCCCTCCAGCCCTTCCGGTGGCGCGCAATGGCAAATATCCAACACGGTTGGCATGATGTCTAATGCCCGAACTTGCTGCTCGATGACACGGCCTCTTGCCACACCAGGCACGCTCATGATCAGAGGAACTTTGAGAATTTCATCGTACAAGTTGGTCTCGAAGTGACCCCAACGACGGCGCTCAAGGAACTCTTCACCATGATCAGATACAAGAATGACCACTGTATTCGACCCAAACTCTGAATTCTCGATATGGTCCAGTAACCGGCCAATCTGAGCGTCAGTATAGCGAATGGCTTCCTCATATAGACTCAAGTAGTGTGCCTTTTGGTCCGACGTGAGCGTTTGCCCCTTCCAATTTGCGCTGTGCATGTCGCCGAGGTCTTGCCAGGCCTGGGCAATCTGGCGTGGATGGGTGAGTGTTTCTTCGCGGTGGTAGGGCCAATGGATATCCATGTAGTGAACCCAGGCAAAAAACGGGTCCTCAACGTCGTCCAGCCAATGACACACCTCATCAGTGAGTTCAGACGCCGACACATAAAGTCGTCCTGGGCGGGTACGAACTCCGATGGCCGATGACAGGTAATGGGTAACGGGGTTACGCAACAGGCGCTGCCCACCCTTCACCCGGCGCAAGGCTGGATCTCTTTCGTCAGGCACTAGATCGGCAAAGTGGTTAAAGCCGCGATTATAGCCATACGACTTACTGAGCAACGGGCTGGTGGAAAATCCGGCCGTTTCATAGCCATGGTTGGCGAGGGTGTGGACTGGGGACGGCCGTTCCGGCGACAGCGGCCCTAAACAACCCCCATACATCGAGGCAAACGTCGATGTGAGAATGACGGGAAAAGCCGCCTGGGTCCAGGAGCCACCCGTAATCGCCTGATCAAAGCGAATTCCAGACGCAGCTAAACGGTCAATGTTGGGGGTAACCGGAGCTTGGTACCCGTAACAGCCAAGCCGATCTGCCCTGAGTGTATCCAGTGTGAGCAAAAGTACGTTAGGTTTATTCATTAGCATCAAAAGTCCGAGACATCCACGCCCAGGTCTGCGCTAACCCTTCGCGCATCGACACTTTGGGCTGCCAATTAAGTTCTTGCCTGGCCCGCTGCGTATCTAGAAAAATACGCGGGGCATCAAATTTCCGCGCCGGTTGATAATCAATCACGGCTTTGCGACCGACCGTCTCTTCCGCCAACTGAAGCAAGCGTAGAAGTGATATCTCTTCACTCCCGCCAATATTGAAGATTCGATGGATATTCAATTCATGTTCCGCAGCCATGATCAGCCCATCAACCAGATCAGAGACGTAAAAATAATCCCGAGTGACGCTGCCATCGCCCCAGATAGTGATTGGTAGACCGCGCGCAACGCGATAGAGAAATACGGCTACCGCGCCCTGACGACCCAATGGATTTTGTCGCGGTCCATAGGGAACAGACGGCCGTAAAATTGAATACTCCAAACCATGTAAATGATGAAACATATGCAGGTATTTTTCGAGCGTCACCTTCGAGATGCCATAAGCGTTTATTGGCTCCTGCGGATGCGTTTCCGCTATAGGCAGTTCCTGGGGCAGGCCATACACGGTGCCACCTGAGGAAACAAAGACAAAACGATGAATATCGTATTCTTTGCAAGCCTCCAGCAAATGCAGTGACGGTATGAGATTGACATGAATATCGGCTGCCGGATCCCGGTTGGCAACTTCGTGAATAGTGGCCCAGGCCAGATGAAATACCACATCTGTGCCCGCCAAAGCTTGTCTGACCAAATAAGACTGGCTCAGGTCACCCTGAACAAAACGAGCGGCCGCGGGCATCGGCCCAAAACGACGCTCCTGTATATCGAGAACAGTTACGTCCCACTCTTGCTGCAGCAATCCGTCTACCAGATGTGATCCAATGAAGCCGTTGCCACCAATTACAAGTGCCTTTTTCATACGCGAATGTCCTCGAACCGTTGGAGCATGGTACCGACATAGCTGTCAATACTCGGTAAATGAACGCCTCCCTGGAACTGCTCAACCAGCGAAGGTTGGTCTATCGCCTTTTGTAGGACGCGCTGCAGGGCCTGGACATCTCCCATCGGGAAGAGCAACCCATTGATACCATCCTGAACAATGTCTCTTACGCCGCCTATGTCGCTGGCAATAACAGGCGTTTTAGATTGCAAAGCATCCAGAACAATGAGCGGGCTGTTTTCGTGCCAGGTAGAGGGAAGGATAAAATAGTCCGCTTCAGCAAAAGCCTGGCCTAATTCATCAGGAGCGATTTTGCCACCAAAATGAACACGCTTATTTAGAGCCATCATTGCCTGGAGCTGCTCATAATATTCTTCATAGCCATCGGCCGTTCCATAAATGGTTAGTGTCGCATTCTGGGCTGAAGCCAGATTGTTAAACGCCTCTAGCAGCAGGTGTGCCCCCTTGTATGGCTGCAAGCGGCCGATAAACAAAAACCGTATATGCGGCGCTGGCACAGACGAAACTTGTGTCAGAGGATGGTCCTCTTCTACGCCAAAGGGCAAAAAATGCACCTGCTCAAGGCTAAATCCGTTCTCCAGAAAAGCGTTGCGCGTGTACTGGGTCGGTGCAAAAACCAGATCAATCTGTTCCCGCAGCGGTTGCAGCGTCTGCAGCCGCTGCGCCATGATGGCAACTTGTTTCCAGTAAGGATTAAAGACCCGCAGTGGCAAAAGTACCCCTCCGCTGTCTCGCTTGCCACCCCAAGCGACCAACCGCGCCTCGGGCAGTTGGTTGAGCACTGAGGCCGCGACCCGGCCTAAGACATGATGTGACACAAAGCAGGTGGCACACGATTTGATCGATTCACCGTCGTGACAGGGCGTACCATTCTCATGCATCAGCGTGGCCCGCCGGCAAACTGGCAGAAAATCCGTCGCAATATGAATCACCGGAATATGCAGCGCTTTGGCCACCTTGACAGCTGCCAAGGTGGTTATATAAAAATTGAGTACAATAAACAGGTCTGGCTTTTGCTGCTGCAAGATGCGGTGAATGGCCGAGCCCATTTCTGGATCATAGGCATTGTCGAAGGCTTCTTTGGGACGGCCGTTAAAAGCAAACTGAAGACGAAATACATTCATTGCCTCATGTGTATCTTCAGACACCGCAATCGTGCCGTTTTGATTAACGGCCGTAGAATCAACCGCAATGATACTCACCGAATGGCCCAGCTTCATCAAGGCCCGCCCCATGCGTTCTGCGTACACATCGACGCCGCCAACCAGCGGGGATTTAAATTTACGGGCACAAAGCATTATTTTCATGAAAATATTCGTTTTGCGCAGCTAGCGCGTGGGTTTTATCAGAAAACGGGTTACAAAAGCCAGACCAATCAAAAACACGGCAGGTACCAATCCAAGCCAAACAGCACGGGCCGGAGCAGATGAACCTGACGAAGTGCCAGAGGGCGCCTCGTTAAACGATGGTATAAGGGGAGTCGCCGTCGGCATTGGCGTTGCCGCCTGTTCAATAATTGGCGTGCCTATTGGCGTGGGCGTCGCCGCCGGCTCAAGTGGGGCGACATCGGTTAAAGTATGAACCATGGCAAACAGCCTACGCATGGGATAAGACGGATTATCGGCAAGTGTCAGCACAACCTGATTACCGGCGCGGATAGCCGGATGTGTATTGTGCGCTTGAATGCGATTTCCGGCCTCGTCGGCAGAAGTTTCTCGGATGAGGTATATCAGCTCCGGCGTACTCCACACACCACCCTGCAAAAAGGAATGATAAATTCCCATCGGGAACCGGATTTGGGCAAAATAGTGAACACGGCCGTTTCCATCTATCGCCATACCGTCAAATGCCTGCCCGTTCAACTCCCCAAAAATGCGCTCCGGCTCACTCCAAGTTTGTCCTGCATCTGTCGAGTAACGATAATGTCGGTAATGGAGCTTGCCCCCAGCCCAAATAACGTGAACGCTCTGGCCCTGAACAGCCATCACGGGACCAGCAGCCGATAACGAATATTCATTTTCTATCGCCGCTTCATCAAGCTTGTCGATTGTGAATGGTTGCGACCACGTATTGCCACCATCCAGAGAATGCACATACCGCACCCAGTCACCGCCCGTATCCTCAATGGGCACGTAATACCATAAAGCATGAAGTCCGCCCGAATCATCAATTTCAAAGTTTAACGCTCTTGGACCATAGCCCGGCAAAATATCAGGATCCAACCACACAGGATTTGACCAACTTGTTCCCTGATCTTCAGAGTGAATATAGTAAATTCCAGGGTCATCCCCCAGGAACTTAATATAGAGAGCGTGCAAGACACCCTGCGCATCAACGCGCAGCTTAATACTGTCGGCTGGAACTTTGATCATATGGGGCTTTTGCCATTGTTGGGCAGAAGTGGCGTTATGTGCAGGCGCACTCGCATAATAGGCCGGTCCGGTTTTGCCTTCAGTCCAGGCAATATGCAGAGTTCCGTTCCCATCGACAATAGGCGATACATTCCCAATGGGAACAAACGGCTCAGTCACACGGATATCAACCGGTGTGGACCAGGTCTCGCCATTGTAGCGCGCGTATTGGAGCAATGAGCGCTGATCTTCCAACTCTTCGGTCCAAAAAACATGCACATAGCCAAATTGATCTGAGGTTAAATAGGCTTCACTGGACTTGCGATCGACAGTTGATAGACGAAATGGCGAAGACCATTCTCTTTGTTCCTGAGCTTCTACTACATATATCCCCAGGCCAGCAACCAGCAAAACCTGGAAGATTACTATGCCTAAGCGTAATTTATTTCGCATCCGTATATACTCACAACTAGCTAGATGGTTGAATCAAGGTCACCTATAGTCAACCATCCAAAGCTTATATCTATTCTTAAAGACGGCTGGCGCAAGGCTAAACAAAGGAAGATTCAGTTACAATGCGTAGATCAATGTTCAAAATTCCCCCTACCTTTGAACAATTTCGTATTGGCGGCTACCTCTCCGAATATATTTCTTCAAGGCGTTTAACGTAATTTACCCAAGAATGTTGGGCAACAGCCTGCTGACGAGCCTGCTGCCCCAACTGGTTACGTGCTTCTGGGTTACTCAATAGGGAAATAAGCGTTTCAGCCCATTCATGTTCATCCCCAGCTTCAACCAGTAAACCGTTGTGTCCATCTTGAATAACCTCAGCAACCTGGCCGGTTCGGGTTGCCACAATGGCCTTGCCTGCCGCCATATACTCAAAAATCTTTAGGGGAGATCCGCCATGACCGCCAAAAAATTGGATATTGGGGGCCACGGCGACAGCAGCAATAGCCAACATCTTAGGGACGTCACGATGCTCTACAGCACCAGCCATGATCACAGCGCTTTGAAGCGAATATTCCTCCACCAATGCCTCAATCATTGACCGGGTGCGTCCATCTCCAACCAGGACCAATTTGGCTTCAGGTATCTTGCTTACAACCTGGGCAAAGCTCTTCACTAAGAGGCCCAAATCGTGCCACAAGTAAAATCCACCGACGAACATGACCACTGGTTCATCATTTAAGCCCAGCCGACAACGCGTAGACTTATTGTCGTACTGGCGACCAAATGCTTCGGTATCGGCGGCATTGGGTAATACGACGAGTTTATTTGGATCAACCTGCCACTTTTGAGCCAAATGATCCTTAAGTTGAGCCGAAACGCAGATAATACGCTGCGCCCGGTTAAAACAGAAGCGAGTGGACCAAACGCCAAATAAGCGCCGGAGCCCTCGTTCTTCCTTGCCTTGGGCTTGCCGTTCCTCTAATAAATCGGAGTTCACTTCTAGGATATAAGGGATTCCAAGCTTGCGGCTAGCCCAAGCGCCCCCAATCGCAAACAAATTGTAACGTTCATGAATTACGTCATAATCCTGTAAGGTTTTGCAGCAAGCATCATAGGTGCGGAAACTATCAAACAGGGCCAGATAAGGTATTTTTAGCTCTTTTTGCACTCGTCGAATGACACTTTCAAAGAGCTTGAATAGTTTTGTCCCGCTCAAACCTAGTTTGGCGTAGTCGCTTTCTGGCAGCTGGTTCGTCTCGAAGACTTGCAAGTTTTCTGTGCAAAGCACGCGCCGGCCCTGTAAGGCCAGGAGGTTGACGTAATGACCCGCCTGTTGCAGTCCATGCACCTGATGGTAGATGTGGAGTTGGACCGCAAATGATTCAGCAAAGTTCATGTCGATACTTTGGAAAATGTAAGCGATTTTCATCGGTCTCGTTATCTTTTACCAGGCCTACCTTCAGGATCCTGTTTTATTAGGCAAATGCTTTGAGTGATTGTAGCAGAATAGAGGCAAAGCCTCGATTAAGCAGTGAAGAGGGCGCTGAAACAACCGCTTTCATTCCGTTCTCGCGGACTTTGGCCATGTCTTTGTTCTGATAGGCGCGAAACGCGCCCACTATCCAGGTTCTGGCAACGGCTTGTCGTCTTAAGCGTTGTAAAAAGGCCAATTCATCGGGCAGATTCAGAAAGACTCGGTTGGTAAAGGTCATAGAATCGCCGGTCAGGTGATTCCAGGCATATGCAGCGATAATTTCCAGGAGCCGATCGGCGTTGTTTGCTGTGAGGGAAGGATCCATCTTGACTGCGTAGGACAGGTCAGATTTGGCCTCTTGAATGGCATCTGCCCCATACGCCAAACAGGCAAATCCCATGTAGACTCGGGAATAAGCCGTTTCCTTGCTCATGCCTAAGGTGGAGGAAACGTGCGGGTCGGCAAAAATCGTTTTTAGCATTGCCGTCTTGCCATCTTTGACGTGGGTCAAATTGCGTACGGAGTTGTTTCCATGCATTCGCTGCCGGAATACAGGTTCTTTGACCCAGGCAATGCGGCAACCCACCTGTGCCAAGCGGAACCAGAGATAGGTATCTTCGGCTGGGGCTAGGTCATGGTTGAAGCCGCCAACCTGGTCAAACCAAGGCCGTTTCATCAACACCGCCGCCACATGAGCCATGGCCGCAAACAGCCAATCTTGAAGAACCGGCTGCGGATGATGCTGCCACGGCCGCTCCGCCCGCACTAGTTCACCTGATTCCAATACCCTATCCCAACCGCTAATGACCATGCCGACATCGGGCTGCGTCTGCAGTGCCTGGACCTGAACTTCAAGCTTACGCGGTAGGTACCAGTCATCATCGTCTAAAAAGGTGATAAATTCGCCCCGGCTGAGCGCCACCCCCTGGTTACGCGCCGCGCCGCGCTCCAGCTTCTCTTGCCGATGGTACTGAATGCGCCGATCCTGATAACCTGCGACGACAACGGCCGTATCATCCGTTGAACCATCGTCCACAATGATCAGTTCAAAATCGCCAAAGGTCTGATTAAGAACACTTTCAATAGCTTCTGACAGCAGCTTTGCGCGGTTGTAGGTGGGTATGATCACACTTACGAGGGGCATGGGATTAATTGACAACAACTTCCGTAAGTGACGCCTGGAGGCGCTGCCATAACGCCTCACAAGCTGACTGGATGTCTGGGTCCATATCTGGGGGATCATCACGTCCGACGGAAGTGGCAAAAATGTCGGCGGCCATGCGGGGCTCAAATTTTAGATCTAGAAACTCACACGCCTCTTTTATTTCCTGGCCAGCATTATTTACCAGAGGTTCATAGCCAATCAGCTTTACCCGGCTGTCTTGCGCCAGGCCCAGGTCATAGTAGAGGGAATTGTAGAAGAGCCAATAAAGAGCCGCCGCAGACTCTGGACTCAGATAAGGTTTCCACAATCTTCGGATCATCGCTGCCGTTGTTTCGGGCGGCGCAATGGGCGCGAACTCGTCAAAATCATCGTTGATCCAGGAATCAACGTGGGCCAGCCGATCAGACGGACCAAACTTTTTGACGGAGGAATTAATCACGTCGGTATAGTGCCGATAAACGAAAAACATACGGGCATCAGGGAAACGGGCCAAATATTCGCAGCTGTGGGGTGTGGTGAGCACAGGCTTAAACAGAGCGATCTGCGCGTAACTGCGGTCAATTAGGTTTTCGATGACGTTTAGCGGACGAATGCGCCATTTCTCAAAGGCCGCCTGGTTGTCCTCATTAAAGGGGTCAACCGCCCAACTCCGGCCTAGACGGTGAATCAACATACTGGTTCCAGAACGACCGCAGCCCACAATAAAAGCGGGTTTTGTTTTTCTATTAGGGTTAGTCAGGCGCTGCCAAAAGAATCGGCGCCAACCGCGTCGTAATCGCAAACTCACAGGAATTCTCCAATTATTGGTTTCATTAGTCAAGATATCCTAAGGCCCGAAGATGGCTAATCATCGCATCATCTTCATCGGTGGAATAAGCGCTTTCCTGTAAATTGATCTGGTCTTTGTCACCCGCCTGGCGGCGGATGGGCCGCTGGCTTAATTCCGGCGCGAGGAGTTCGCTCAAAACACGGCCGTCCCAATCCTCAGGCAGCGGTACGTCGTACATGTGCAGCAGCGTCGCGGGAATATCCATCAACTGCCCGTTGGCAGACGCCTGACCAACCTGAACGGCCGGACCCGTGAAAATGTACACACCGTCTGGGCTGTGCCAGCCATAGTCCTTATTTCGCTCAAACGTCACGAAGTAGCGGCTGTGCTGTTTTCCCTTGTGTGGCGCTGGCTGGCGCGTGCGAATGTTCCAGTGTGACCAATAAGCGTCAACAATAATATCCGGGGCGTAGTCCGCCGCTGGTCCCTCATACAGCTCATCTGAACTGAAAACGCTGCTAAACAAACGCTCCCCGGTATCTGGATCTTGAACCTGGGAGAGTTCGTCTTTGAGCCTGGCGAACAGCGCTTTTTTCTCGTCGGCCGACACGACCCCGTTGGGCTCCCGGTTGGCAACATTGAAATAAAGGAGACCGGAGTATAAGGAGCTGGGGAAAACGGCCGTACGGCCGTAATCCGGCATCGCACTCAGCTGCATGTGTGACTCGGCAAAGGGAATAGCGCTTTCAATTTTGGCCCAGAAACGTCTTTGAATCGACTGCGGCAGCCAGGGATAAACGGTCCGAATTAACCGGCGCAACGCCTTTTCTGGACGGCCAGACCAGCCCATGTGATCTTGCGACCAATGTTTTAGGATCCAGCTGAAAGCAGCCTTTTGCTGAGATGGAGTATTTTTGTAGTAAATACAGTAACCATGTTCACGCAGCCATACATTCAGCAAAAAATCGCCTTTGAGTCGGCTCGAACCATGATCAGAAATCAAAAATACATTATCGGGGTGAAAAGAATTGAGCAAAGCGGCAATGTCGGCGTCTGACTGAACGTAAGCTTCTTGCACCAACTCTAGAGTGGGCATTTTATGGTTGGCATGATCAGTAAGCATCAAGTTGATGGCCAACACATCTACTTGGTGTTCCTCAGCTAGCAGACCAGCCGCCTGCACCAGATATGCCTGATGTCGTTTCTCTGTCGCCAAAATTTCATCGGGCCGCCCAGAACGCAGTACGTCAGTAGAGACAACTGGATAATAGGCACCGAGCTGGCCTTCTACCCACTCCAGGGCTTCTGGTGGCCAAGTCAAATCCCGAGCGGAATCCGGCGTGCCAAAGCCACAAAGCATAAACCCATCAACGGGTGTGGGCGGGTGGGTAAAGGGAATATTTACCAGCCCCACCCGAATGCCAGCTTCGTTTAAATATTTCCAGAAGGGCGTACCCTGGCGCAGCGGCGCATTTACCGGTGTAAATTTATAATCGCCGGGTTTGCGCCAGAGCATGTCGAACACGCCATGTTTGCCGGGGTTTTTAGCAGTAACAAGGGTGGACCAGGCGGTAGGTGTCCAGGGTGGCATTGTCGAATGCAGAATGCCCTGGGAACCTGAATCGATGAGTTTTTGAATGGTGGGCAGCCGCCCCGCTTGCAGCAACGGGTCAAGATACTCCCAGCAAGCGGCGTCTAACCCAACGAGAAGTGTTTTTTCCACTGAAACTTAATCCTTGAAAGGCAATGTCCAACGGTGTGGCATACTCACGCTAATCTCTTGGAACGGTTTGACCACACGACCGTCTAACAACCCTTCCTGCACATCAAAAACGGCCGCTGCCTGCACATGATCCTGCCGTTCGCCACCACCGCGTATCAGAACGTCGATCCGATACCGCCCTGCAACCAGCAGCAGCGGCTCTATATCGCAGACAAACTTGTGGCCAATCGCCGGATCATATTGATCGGCTGGCCCTGGGGCATCGCTCTTAAAGGCCGTAATGCGCTGTCCAATCTGGTTAAACACGGTGAAGACACAGGATATGGCCGGCATCGTACCGCTGACATGGAACACAAACCGAACTGGTTGCCCGGTCCGAGGGCTGGTAGGCAGGCCATCTTGATCAAGAATGTCAACGGCCGTTAGCTGCACCAACCCGCGCCCACGTCGATCGGTCCGCTCTTCAATTGGTTGTGATTCCGCCGCTTCCAGCGTTCGTAAATAGATATCGGCCGCTTCGGCCATTGAGGTATCAGCTACCATCTGGCCATTCTGCAGCAAAATACCGCGCTGGCACAGCTTCTGCATAATGCCCATGTTGTGGCTGACAAATAAAATGGTTCGCCCTTCTCCGGCCACACTGCTCATCTTGCCCAGGCATTTCCGCTGAAAGGCAATATCACCCACGGCCAGAACCTCGTCAATCATCAAAATCTCAGGTTCCAGATGAGCCGCGACGGCAAAAGCCAGGCGAACATACATACCGCTGGAGTAATGTTTCACTGGCGTGTCCAAAAACTTTTCGATTTCCGCAAAGGCCACGATTTCGTCGAACTTGCGATCAATCTCAAACTTCTTCATGCCCAGGATAGCGCCGTTTAGATAGGTATTTTCCCGGCCAGTGAGTTCTGGATGAAACCCAGTGCCTACTTCAAGCAGAGAGCCAACACGGCCGTAAATCGTTGCTTCACCGCTTGTCGGATCAGTAATCTGCGACAACACCTTAAGCAACGTGCTCTTACCAGCCCCATTTCGGCCAATAATACCAACCACTTCGCCGGGTTGAACCTGGAAGGAAATATCCTTCAAAGCCCAAAGAGCCGTTTCGGTATCATTGTTTGCTTGCAATCTTAAAAGCCGTTTTGCTCTCCGCAGGGGTGCCCCTAGCGTGTGAATAACTTGGTCACCTAGCCGCGAATAGCGTCTCTCGGCACTCCCAAGCTGATATTCTTTGCTCAGCCTTTGAACTTGAATAACTGGTGTGTTCATTTGGATGTCTATACGATGTCAGCAAACGATCTTTCCGTTCGCCGAAAATAGATCGTTCCACTAATGAGTAGAAATAAAGCAACCAGGGAAGAAACAATAATAATCGGTCCTGGTGTGGTATCCGTTCCAAGCAACGCCCAGCGGAAACCCTCCACTACGCCGACCATCGGATTTAAGCTGTAAATGATCTTCCACTGCTCTGGTACAATGCTGCTTGAATAAGCAATAGGCGTTAGGAAGAGCCAGGATTGCACCAAAAAGGGCACTATGTAGCGAACATCACGAAACCGTACGTTCAAGGCAGCAAACCATAAACTGGCTCCTAGAGATGTCACCAAGGCTAGCAGCAATAGGAGTGGCAACCAGACAATGTTACCTGTCGGGACAATCTGGTAGAAGAACATCATGGTAATGAGGACAGCTAAAGCCAAGGTGAAATCGACCAAACCAGCCATGACGGTTGCGACAGGCAGTGTCAGGCGCGGAAAGTAGGTTTTCTTGACCATTCCAGCATTCGAAACCACACTGTTTGTTGCCTGTGTCAGGCCATTGGCAAAAAAGGTCCAGGGCACCAGAGCCGCGTAGGCAAAAACAGGATACGGCAGGTCATCAGAGGGCACTTGCGCTAGACGGCCAAAGAAAACACTAAAGACAACCATCGTGAGGAACGGCTGCAGAATAGCCCAGGCCGCGCCCAAAATAGTCTGCTTGTAGCGTACCTTCAGATCGCGCCAGACAAAGAAGTACAACAGCTCGCGATAGCGCCACAGTTCGCCCAATTTAAGCGAAGCCCAGCCACTATTGGGCCTGATTCTAACAACAACTTCTTTATTGATTGTTGGCTCATAGCCAACTGCCTCAGTTATAGGTGCTTCCACGATTCTAGAGTCCATAGTTTATCCAAACAATATACGATATCTGTGCCGCACGGCCGATCTTCTCACTGCTTCCATCAAAAGCAGGGGCACTCCAATGCCAACGATTAGAAGTATCAGAAAGTAAATAAGCTGATGTCCTAGAAGACCCGGTGTGAAGCGATACATCAGGACAGATGCTACATAAACTGAAGGAATATTGCCCAGATAAATGCCCAGCGATTTTGTCCCAATATCAGCAATTTGGTTCGCAAAAGGCATCTGGCTTTTATCAAATGCCAGGTAGGTCAATATGATAAATAGAGAGTACGGAAACTTAGTCAACCCGCCAAACCCGGGGCCAAGCCATTCTGGTCCAGTCATTTGATCAACAACTGCATACTCTACTAGGACGAGAACGGCCGTAACAATCGTCGCCGCCAACAGATGCCACCGGTAGCGAATCAAATAAGGTTTGAACTGAGTTAAGTTGAGACCTATCACCACGCCAAATGGGAACCAGAAGGGCAACACTACAAGGAAGAACCAGTTTGGTAGATAAGATTCGATCTGCAAAGCTGCACCTGAACCAAATGTTGCCTGGTATTCCAACACAGAATTGAGCAAACCAATCAGATAAATACCGATGAGCAGCAGTTTCCAATTGCGCTTAGCCATAACAATAATAAATGGTGCGACCAAGTAGAATTGGATAAGCAAAGGAATCCAATGGTAGGGAGTGAGCACATCGTCAATGCTCCGCGGGATGTCTCTTAAGAGGATGTAACGGATAGCTGTCCACAGCAGAAACGGTGCTAAGAGCAACTTGATTCTAGAGAATACCATGCTCCAACTGACCGTCGAGCGATTCCCTTTTGCCATCACGCCGACAAAGTATCCCGAGATGAAGAAAAAGGCCGGGCCAGCAAAAGGTAGCAGCAGGCGGATGAGCATGAGCACATAATAGTTAAAGCTACCTAACTGATCATAGTTAGGCACCGTTACAGGCAAATAGCGGTCAGTCCACGAGAACATGGCTTGCAAAGAGTAAGCTGCAGAGTGATGCGCAGCAACCGCAATAATTGCTATTCCATTCAACCATAAGAGTCTTTTACTCATACTCATAAGAATTTCTCCAGATCAGGCGTTAATCTACAAGCCAGTGTAAGCAAGATAAGAAGTAAGGGGGGCCAAAGTAGAGGCGAACTTAAGTTTTTGTTTTAACGAGACCTTTACGGCTCTGACTCCCAGTCTCAGAAGAATCTTTTATGATAAGCCACACTCTTAAACAAAAGAGAGTCTTGTAGATTATTTTGGCTTCAACTTACAGTATCTCTTACCGCGAACAGGCAATTACATAAAGAGGAAGGAAATACCAATGCTCTTCAGGCAAGCAAAGTTCACCTTCAAGACAGGTTCAGCTTCGTTTTTTCCGAGTGGCGGATCTGTTTATATTTTGCGCCGCAGAACCAAGTAATTTGCTGGGACAGCACCTACTTTACCGTCTTCTAGCGGTATGGTGGGTAAAGAGACATCTTCACCACTGGCAAGCAATTCCCACCTCTCGCTAGGAAAGTAGCTTTCCTGGTCGCTTGCATTATTGAAGCCAGTTGGTTGAACCACCTTGGGGAAACGAATCGAACCGTCTCGATTGATGGAGCGCACATAGGTTAATGCTTCAACCGTCAATTCGATCAAATAAAGTGTCCCTTCTGTGCCGAGGAGGGTTTCAATAGTGGAGACAAACTGTTCCCGATCTTTTTTGTCGATCACATGGAATACGCCTCTGACGTAGATGTTCATGTCGCCGATTTCATCGTGAAGAGCAACTGCTTCATCGGCGTTGAGCGCATTGAACACACGCCAATCAACACGGCCGTTATCGTCATTTGATTGTCGA
Source organism: Ardenticatenaceae bacterium (assembly GCA_020634435.1). GTDB lineage: Bacteria > Chloroflexota > Anaerolineae > Promineifilales > Promineifilaceae > Leptofilum. Next base: position 150,632 of record JACKBS010000007.1, read on the forward strand.
GCATGATCAACCACGGCCGGAGAAACATCCACACCAATCACCCGGTTAAAATGTTGGGCCATAAAGCTGGTTTGTTTCCCGCTGCCACAACCCAGGTCGAGCAGAGGCAAATCTTGATTAATAAAAGGACGGAAACGCTCTATCTCTTCCCCGGCAAACCGCTCTGGTTCACTTTCCCACAGAACACGCCCCTGCAAATTGTTGTCAACAATGTGTCTCCAATAACTATCCCAATGTTGACGGTAACGCATCGTTTTTTGGTTCATACAGTCCTTCCTCGACAATCAGTGACTTTTTATAATAAACTTCCGGCAGAGCCTCAGAAATCTCACTCCAATTATAATAAGCTGCCAGCTAGATGCGGCAGATTGCTACACTTGTTTTTTTTGCCGCATGAATAGAAAAACGGCCGTAAATAGTACAATCGCTATTGCAAACCCAATAAGGATACCTATCTGCATCGCACTGTCAGTTGCGGTCGCCTGTTCACCAGTGACCGTTAGATTTGGTTGTTCTGAGTCAGATGTGAGATTGTTTTGAGCAATTTCGTCTCCCCCCTGCTCTTCGGAAAGCTCACTATCCGAATCTAGATTTGAGCCCTCCAACGTTAATGTCTTGGCCATGGCTTCCGCCGAAACATCTTCTTGTGTCGCCTTTAAACGATAGTAATAAAGCGTATTTGGCGCTAGACCTTCGTCTGTAAATTGGCTATCTTCTGGCCTAACTCTGGCAATGGTTCGCCATCCCGTCGTACCATCTAAGCTGCGCTCCAAGCTAAATCCGCGGGAATTACTTTCACTCGCGTTCCAGGTCAAAGCGATTTCCGTGGCTGATACCGGTTCAGCCATTAGGGTAGTTACTGGTGATTCGGCCATTTCAGCTTCAATTGCCTCATCACCATTCCCTGGTGTCGTATTTGGCGCTATGGTGGGTGCGGCCGCCGCATCAGGCACATCTGTGGCCTCCAGCGTGGCGACCTCCCCTGTTGCTCCTCCCGTTGTGACCATTGGCGTGCCAACTGGAAGAGGAAGACCGGGTTCATTTGTTTCTTCTGTAGCAAAATAAAGACCGGTTATCTTAAATCCTACCCCGCGGATCATATGCCATTCAGGCAGACGAGATTGAATCTCTACTTTATAAAAGGGAAAACCCTGCTCAATTGGCCTTTCGATAAAACCCGTGTCTTCCCACAAGTCGGTCACATCTCTGCTGTCAGGCACAATCTGTTCCGATTGCGAATGGTACAGTGGAACCCAAACGAGTGTCCACGGACCATCAGCCGAGTCACTGCCGTAGATATTGACAGCACCAACCTCAACACGATGACTCACATAGTAGGTAAAAAACTTGAGATTGCGCTGCGTTGGATCGGCTGAAACGACCTGGTAAGCAAAGACATCTATGTTAGGATAAAGAATCCCGGCTTGTTCGGCCCATCGAGCGGCCGTTCCACACGACTGCTCACCTGGCGGACACTTACCCGAAACCACAACATCAGGCGCCGGGTTGGACGCTTTCTGACTTGGTCCCCAGCTTACCCCGTCCGTATATTGCTGAGTCCATCCATCAAAACCTGGCTGCGACGAATCGCTGGAGCTCCGAAACCAGGGATTTGTTAGCAAGTTGTCATTCGGCAGTTCAGGTACAGGAAATGCGTACGAGACGCCTGTAGATAGAAATGCCAGAATAACAGCTGCCAAAACGAGAGGAACGAGCCGGACAAAAAACGCTTTTTTCAGCTTCATAGCAAGAGAGAATTTGTCGTTATCGAGTCCAGTCAAAATAATAATCCATGCCTAGTGAAGGTAGATTTAGCTCCCTCAGGCTCTTTATCCAACAGAAATGAGAAAGTGGCAGACGAACGGGTGGCTCCTGTGTGGACAGTGGCGCCTACCACCTTACCGAAATTTCCAAAACACACTTGCAACAGGAACTTCTTCTATAGTCAGGGTCCTGTCTACAGCTTTGCCGCTACGAAAGATTCCATGATATTGAGCGTTTCAAAATTATCGGGAACAACCTCGTCGTCCTCAACAGTGACGCCAAACTTCTCCTCAACAAACGCGATCAGCCGTAACAGGGCCAAAGAGTCCACAATACCGCTGCTTACAAGTGACACGTCTGGATCAACGCGCGTGTTTTTATCACCCATCATCAGTTCATCAACAATAAAACGCTCTAGGGTACTTGAAATTTCTAAACTCATTTATTATCCTCCAAATGTTCCGTATATAAATTCTAAATCGAGCAAGCTCAACGAGAAGAATTCACCATATTGCGCATGGCAATGAGACCACGCGATGGTTTATCGGCATAAATTCGCCCCGCAAAAAGGTCAATGACATCTTCCTTGTATCGAGAGTGTGCAAATACAGCAAAGGCAAAAGGATGTTGCCAGAAGCAATCAACGAGACTTTGAATTGCATCTTGACCATATGTGCTCGTTTCCTGAAACGCAGCAAAGGGATTTTCCTGGTCTTCGCTCTCGCCACTCAAATAAGTAGCAATGGCACAACTTGCTAACCTGGCTTCGGAAACCGCAAAGTGCAAACCAAAAGAGAAAATTGGATCTACAAAACGATGCGAGTCACCAATGCACAAGTACCCTTTGCCAGTAAAATCTTTTATTTCATATGAGTAATTTGAAACGGCCCGCACATCTTCAGCCAGGGTCACATCTTTAACACGTTTTGTCAACTGGGGATTTAGTTCCTGGATTTCGCGCAGGAAGTAGTCTTGCTTGCTCTCCTGTTTTTCAGCAAAGTATTCAGACGGAGCAACGATTCCAATACTGACGACATCGTCATCCAAAGGAATAAACCAACCCCAATGGTTCTTTTGACGATAAAAGATGAGCGTATTGTCTACTTCGTCGCGCAAGGCACCTTTAACGTGCGAGAAAACGGCAACCTGGTTGTCGTAGTTGCCGCGTTCCTTCTTGCTGGTAAGACCGGCTTTGTTTAGAAAGGTAGAGGGGCCAGATGCATCAACCAGAACATCGCACTCAATTTCTTTGATTTCTCCATCGTTCAACTTTACGCGTACACCTCGCACGGTGCGATCTTCATCATAAATTGGCTCAAGTGCCTGGCCTTGCAAAACGGGAATGCCTCGCTCTTTCGCGCCATCCAGCAACATCTGATCAAATTCGCTGCGGCGTACCTGCCAGGTTGTTGTTGCAATTAGTTCACCATCATCTTCACGGCGCATTACGGGAACCCAGAAAGTGTTTTTCCCACCTGGGCCATAGACATTTACACCCTGTTTTACTGGGTGACGACGCTGCAGCATTTCCTCTTCAAATCCCAGGTCACGTACGATCTTACCGCACTCCCCTGTCATAGATTCGCCAATATGGAAACGAGGAAACGGATCTTTTTCAACCACAACTGATTGAACTCCTGCCTGCTGTAGGAACATTGCTGTTGCCGCCCCACCCGGTCCACCGCCAACAATTGCTACTTGTGTTTTCATATAAGACCCCTCTATTTTTTATGAGTGTTTTCGGACTTAGGTGTAAAGGTTTCTAAAACGTAACCTCTAGAATAGATGGTACTAACCTCAGGTTACAGTTTACCTTTCTCTTACCTCTTTAATTTTGGATTTTAACTGGAAAATGAGCGGATAACGGCCGTATCTTCCAGCCAACTGGTATCGCTACAGACCAGACATACGCGCAATAATCATGCGCTGAATGTCGGAAGTGCCGGAGTAAATTGTGCCGCCAACAGCATCACGCAAATCGCGTTCCACCTCAAATTCAGTCATGTAGCCGTAACCACCCAGCGTTCTAATCGCATCCATGCTGGACTGAACATAACATTCGCTCAAGTAAAGTTTGGCAACGGCTGCTTCCATAACTGCCGACTTACCAATCTTTTTCAGCCACGCCACTTTGTAAAGCATAAGCCGGGCAGTCTCCAGCCGCACCTTCATATCAGCAATCCGATTAGAAACGGATTGAAACTTGCCAATGGGCTGTTTAAATTGACGGCGTTCCCGCGCATAACGGATGCAGGTTTCCAGCTGCCGTTCCATGGCCCCGATATGGCTGCCCAAAATACAACTACGCTCCCACTCCATCGAGTCGTTGAAAATACTGCTGCCAGCGCCTACCGGTCCCAATCGGTTCTCGTCGGGCACAAAACAATCCTGCAAAATCAACTCGCCCATCGGCGATGTCCGTAAGCCCATCTTGTCCAGGTTGCGGCTCAGACTAAATCCAGGCGTTCCTGTTTCAACAATGAAAGCGGTGATGCCGCTAAAGCCTTTTGCTGGGTCAACCGTGGCAAATACAATCGACAAATCGGAGACAGGAGCGTTAGTGACGAACATTTTGGTCCCGTTGAGTATGTACCCACCATCGACCTTAGTTGCTTTGGTGCGTAGGCTGTACGCGTCAGACCCAGAGTCTGGTTCCGACATGCCGTGGGCACCAATCAGTACACCGCTGCACAGACCTGGCAGATATTTTTTCTTTTGCTCTTCTGTACCAAAAGACAGAATTGGATGCTGCACGCTCCACATCTGCGCATTCATGGCAAAAATCAGGCCGTTATCATGGCAACCATAGCCGAGGCCCTCCATGACCAACATCGTGGTCAAGATGTCATTGCCGGAACCACCAAACTCTTCAGGGATGCCTAGGCCCAGCAAACCAAAACGAGCACACTTCAGCCAGTTCTCACGGGAAAGCTCTCCCTGCTGATCTCTTTCGATAAGACCCTCGTTCAGCTCATTTTGAGCAAACTTAATGACTGCTTTCTTGAATTCGAGCTGTTCTTCGCTCCATGAGAAATCCATTGTAATTCTCCAGTTTTGAACTTTGTTTGGTTTTATATGCAGTTACTTACAAACGAGCTAAAGAGGCAGCCTGTAAGTAGAATAAAGTGGTTTTTCGGCCACTTGCCTGAGCGTAAACACCCAGCGAGTTTAAAAATTTTGGGCCAACTTTGACTGATTTACGGTGCAGTAGACGCGTATTTGGTAATGGCTTGTGGGAATTGACGTCTAATTAAGCGGTAGATCAAAGGACTCTTGTATAAAGGTTTGGGTTAGAACGGCAGTTATCTCATGCCCGTAAGCCGAGGGATGCATCCACACATCGGCAAACAGATAACGGTCTTCTAGTTGACAGCCACCCGGTTTCTGTTGGCAAGCCTGTTGATAAGCTGGCAGCAAATCAAGAACAGGAATATCGGCCGCAGCCGCTCTCTCGCGAATAATTTCTTGCGGGATAATAGAGTAATCCTCATCTAAAACCTGAAACTCTAAAGGGAACAAGATCAGGCCAAATTGTGCACCATTCTCTTCAGCTAAAGCGTTCATCCTCTCGATCGACTGCCATATCTTATCCCACTGTTCGGCATCGGGATCCAAGGGAAAATAGCTAGCAGCCTCCGTTGGCGGATCAATAACATCGATCCGTTCGCGATCTTGGGAACGCGCTTCAATCCAGCGCATCTGAATCGTCAGAAAAGGCCAGAAGTAGGTGTTGGCGCGCAGCCATTCCAGCAAGGCGGGCCGATCCTGTTTTTCTAAAGCACTGCCACCATAGATATCGTTTACAATCGTCATGTCGAGCAGAATCAGATCAGGCTCATATTTTAAGCCTTCAGCCTCTAAAAACGCGGCCTCGTTGGAGGGGTTCCAGCCCGGTACGCCAGCATTGATAACTTCGTACGGGTACGCAGCATCTGTCTGGTTCATTAGTTGCTCTAGCTGCTGCCCATATGTCTCTTCCATGCCAACACCCCACCCCATCGCAATAGAATCACCTAAATTCAGAATGCGATAGGTGTTGGCCGGTTTTTCATAGGTCGTCTCCGGGCTGCGCAACCCTTGTGAATTAATGTCAACGAGAATCCCTTGCCATTCATAATGGCTTTCCGGTTCCATTAACGTATAGCCAGCCTCCGGCTGCGTATATTCAACCAGCTTGATTCGCCGTGAAGCAACCAGTTCCCAGGCATATATACTATTTGCTTGAGCGCGCTCCCAGACATACGCGGCTCCTTCTAACAAACCAATCACCATCAGGGCGCTAAAGAGGGCCATGCCCAGCTTGAGAAAGAACTCAGCTCTTTTACTGATAACTAGTTTTGGGGTCGGCGGTGTCTCTTTGGTCGGTGGCGCTTCTACAGATTGGCTCATGGTCTATTGTTCTTTAGTAACTCGGCTTTACAAACAGCAAACGCAAAGTCATCCAGGCTGGTTACAAATCTCTACATCAAAACAGGTCTAGCAAATCTTGAGGATGATCAGCCCAGCTAGTTGTCGGCTCCAAGCAGAGTGAATTGACCCTGCTCCTGAAGAAATTGATAAAGTCTTTCCGCTATCAAACGATGGGCTTTGGCATTTGGATGCCGGTCCCAGGGTGCCACAATCAAAGCTTCCAAATCCTGATCTTGATAAAGGTCAGCCAGATTCACAGTCACAAAACCGGCTTCGTTGGCCACACCCATCAACTCAGTGGCATATTCCTCAGAAACGGCCGCTTCCAACGTAGGCATAAAAATCCAGACCGGAACGGCGTCCTCTTCTTTTGACAGTTCAACAATGCGATCATAGGCCCAGACAATTAGCTCCCGCGCATATGGCTGCAGCCGCTTCTCAGCCTCAACATCAGTCATATCGGAGGTGATGCCCGCTTTCGCTACGAGTTCGTCCAGGTAGTCATAGGGCAGGTCAACGCCTTTTTGGGCCAGGCTGGCCAGGTTACGAACCGCAATCTCTTCCTCAAACTGATGTGAGACAAGGAAGACGGTATTGGGATGGAAGGCCAATGCCTTGTCTTCTAGCACCATCAACTGTTGGAGAACAGAGTGGCCGGCAACGCCAAAATTCAAGACCTGATAGTTGCCACCTTCATTTTCCATGTTGAGGCGAGCTTCCAATAAAGCTTCAAACGTTTCATTGTCAGCCACACCGGAACCCATCACAAAGGATGGGCCTAAGAAAGCAGCGCGGTAAGTATCTGGTGCTGGGGCCAAATCATATTCCTGGTCACGCATGCCCCAACTATTCACGCTAAACTGGGCACCGTGAAAAACTATACTTGTGGAGGGATTCAGCTCTATGGCGTAGAAATCATCAGTCATGTGCGCTAGTTCTGTATCTTGAAGCAAAGGCCAATCGCCAGGACGCTTGGAAAAGACATCCCAAAGTTCCGTGTTAAAACTGTTGATGTTGGTTAGGTCTTCATAGTAACCGCGCAAAAGCATTTCAGCTTCGCGATCGCTGAGGCGCGGCTGAGTCAGATCGGCCAGAACTTCTTGCGGTTTACCCGACAGCTGCTGGTAGAAGGCCGGGTTACCCAAAGCGAAGATTGCTAAAACAGCAACACTGGAAAAAGCGGCCGTTGGATAATAGGCTGGCTTTGAAAGTTTCTTGGCCGATGCTCTAACGTCCAAATATTCATAAACGAACTTTGCACCGATCAGGCCACCAATCACCAAAAGGAGTGGTAAAAGATTACGCCAACCACCGAGCGGCTTGCCCAGAACGCTGTACAGCGAGAAGTATTCAGCCACAGAGGGACTTGTCCACAATCCCCACAGCAGCGTGACGGTAGCAAAGGTACCCACGGTTTGCAGGGAGGCAACGGCCGTTTCACGGAATGACCAGATTCGACCACCCAGTTTCCGCTTGCGCCCTCGTTTGGTTTCGTAAAGAGAGTTGCTAAGCACAAGAATGGCAAAAAAGGTCCAGAAGAGAATGTCCGGCACAGTAAAAAGCAGGGAACCGCGCAGCCAAAACCATTGATAAAAGTGAAGCAACCACGTGATGAGGAAGGTAAAAAGCGTGGCCACGATGAGGCGGTTTGTGTCACTCAGCTTCCGCAAATAGAAGTAGGTTGGATAGTAAAACACCTTGACCATGAAATCTTTCCAATAAATGTTGGCGCGTCGCCAGAAATCGGTGAACCCGGCGGACAGGAAAAAATTATCGTTGGTCAAAGGCAAATTGAAGCCAAACAGGTGGAGAATGCCTATCGAAAGATGGAACTGACCTGTGATACGCAAAATCAACAAGAAATTGGGCACCAAATAGCGAACCAGATCGCCCACGTTGGCGATATCTTGGGGCGAAATCACAATATAGTAATTTATGTACCGGTACATAATGAGTTGGAAAATGCCACGCAGCATCCAGGTGACACCAGTCTGATAAATCTGATGTTCCTCTCCGTTGTAGTAAGTACGCCGAAAGTTGCTGTAGTCAACCACAGGAAACAGAAGAAAGATAATATTCGGCAGCAGGAAGAAGTAAGCCAGTGTACGGGTAATGTTCGGTTCTACTTTTTTATGCTTCAAATCGTACCAGTAGGCAATGAGCCGGAACATAAACAAAGACCCAAGCACAGGCCAGATAGCCCCCGAAAGACCGATGGAAATAATACCAAGGTGCACAAGCGCCAGGAGAACACCCACCGCCACGAGCAGCAGCGCTCTCGTCACAAAAGATATAGGGAGGTGACAAATGCCAATCAGCCCCAGGCCGATGACAATGAGCCACAAACCAGTAGTAACGCCCAAAATGCCCAAGATTGCCGCCCATGATAGTAACAAGAAGAAAGCCATTCGATAGTTGGCCGGCACAAAATAGTGAATGATAAACCCATAAAAAATGAGCAAATTGAGATTGTGGAAAAATGCCTGGTTCTCTAGCTGGAACTGCTCAATGATCAGAACAAGCACACCCAATTGTAGTGAGATAGTAAAAAACTTGCCCCATTTCACCCGGTCTTGCGCTTGCTGCGCCAACCATTCCCAGATATTTTTCGCGTCAGCGGGTGCCCTTTGAGCATAATCGGTCAGGAATAAACCGCCAATGACGGCCGCAATCGGGAGCAGCTTGGTTAGCTGGCTCGGTAGCCCGCCAATGACAACAAGATCGGCGGCAAACGTGGTGGCGATGACACCCGTAACGACCAAAAGCCACTCAGCAATGCGGCGCTGCGCCTCTGATGCAGTGAGCATCACACCGCTTACCAGGAAAGCAAAACCGCTTAAGATTAATGCAATCCGGTTTGGCCCAAACCCACTCTGACCCGCGATTCCTACAGTATTCGCAACCATGGCGAGCGCAACTGCGGCAACACCAGTCAAGATTAGCATCTTGGGCAAGATTCGGTTTCGACCCGTATTAAAGAGCTCAGTACGCTGCATCTATAAACATCTCCTTGTGCCCAGTCTAGATAATAGGCATAGTAACTTTGCTATTGCTACCTTTCATTCTACCTATCTAAACGAAGTTGCTGCTTTAAGATATGGTTGGAGCATATTCAAAATTAGGCTCAACTATTAAAAGTGTGCGAGTCAGATAAAACCGGGGGTATGGAATTCTCAATCATCGATTTACCCGATAAAGAAAACTGTACACAATGGATCAGGGACAAGTGATGACGATTGCCACGGGATTCTTGAAGCGTATATCAACATGGCTGAAGGCACGTGGACATATGTACGAAACTTTTCAGGGGTGTTCAAAGGTGTGTACAAGAAAAACTTGAGTGGCTACATTATGCTATGTAAGTTCAGACAAAATCTGAAACGCATCTCGCCTAGTTTCATCTCTGCTTTGGTTTCTCTACGCACTTTTGACTCATGAGTAAAATGTGAGCAACTCACAGATTTCACAGTACAGGTTGCATCGGCTTGCATAAGACCCAGGTAAAAAGTGTTTGCGGCCACATGCACAGCGATATTGTCGATTACCGATTCTGGCAAAATTGATACGAATCAGCACCATTTTTTGATCGGATTTGCGGTTACCATCAGATGATCTGAGCACGCCCATACGCTGGAGAGTGACCCATGAGATGGAAGCGCCCCATTCTTTTGACTATTTTGCTGATTTTTACTCTGGCAGGCTGCACGGCTGGAGAAACGGAAACGGCCGTTCCCACTCCTCCCACCATTGAACCCACGCAACCGGCTACGGCAACGGCCGTTCCGCCCACCGCCATCACACTTTCCACAAACACGCCTGCCCCTACCCCAACTGCCACCCAGGAGGCAACCATGACCCCAACTCCCGAACCTACCTTCACCGAACTATTTGCCATTGAAGATGCACCCAATTCACTAAAAGATCCGTACGGCATTGCCGTAGATAGCCAGGACAATCTGTATGTGCTGGATGCCGGCAAAAACCGGCTGCTCAAGTTCGACAGTGCAAGCAATTTGCTGCAAACGTGGGACACCAAAGGCAGCGGCGAAGGCGAGTTTAACTCGCTGGGCTTTGGCGATATTGCGATTGATGGCAACGACAACCTGTTTGTCGTAGACAATGGCAACTTCCGCATTCAAAAGTTTGACAGCGCGGGCCAATTTATCACCCAGTGGGGCAGCGAGGGACTGCGCAACGGCCAGTTCCAGCGGGCCATCGGCATTGCCATTGATGCGGCGGGCAATGTATACGTGTCTGACGACGGCCGTCCCGAAATCCAAATTTTCGACAACGACGGCAATTTCCTGCGCAAGTTTGGCAGCCGGGGCACTGGCGACGGCCAGTTCCAGCACCCCACCGGCATCGCCGTGGATGCGGACGGCAATGTGTACGTGTCCGATTATGAAAACAAGCGCGTGCAAAAATTTGATGCGGAGGGGAACTTCTTGCTCAGCTGGAGTATGGCGGTGAACAGCACCGGCACACCCGAAGGCATTGCCATTGATGCCCACGGCCGTCTTTACATCACCGATTATGATCGCAGCCGGGTAGAGATTTTTACACCGGATGGCGTGTTTATTACGTCGTGGGAAGGGGGTGAAAACGGCCGTTTTGCCCGCCCCGTAGCCATTGCTTTTGATTCCGAGGGCAATGTGTACGTTAGCAATCAGTCCGGGAACAATGTGCGCAAATTTGCCCCGCCACCTCTACCGTAACATCACATCGTAGGGGCGAGACGACCGGAAAACTACTTGGAAGGACAGAACGCCTTTCCTCCGGTCGTCTCGCCCAAATCCTGGCCGCCAAGGGCAATTTTATGATTGGGCAGGCAGCGAAATGGTGAAAATGGCCCCGCTGTTGGCTGGCGAGAGCACCCGCACTTCACCCTGGTGCAGCTCGGCAATTTGCTTGACAATGGCCAAGCCGAGGCCCGAGCCGCCGCTGTGGCGGCTGCGCGACTTGTCGCCGCGCCAAAAGCGGTCGAAAACATAAGGCAGATCGGCCTGTGGAATGCCCGGCCCGCTGTCTATGACAGAGAGATGCACGGTTTGTTTTTCTTGAACGGCCGTTACTCGCACCCGTCCCCCATTTGGCGTATGACGAATCCCGTTAGCCACCAGGTTGGTCAACGCCTGCTGCACCCGATCGGCATCGGCGGTAATGAACAGTGGCCTGGCGGGCGCATCGTCCACCAGCCGCACGCCATTGACTTCCGCCAACGGGGCCAGACGCGCCACCACCGTGGCCGTCAGCTCGCGCACATCCACTTTTTGCAGCGCCAATGTCAGTTGGCCGGAATCAGCCAGAGAAAGCAAACGCAAATCGTCAATGAGGCGAGAGAGCCGATGCACTTCGTCGTTGAGCTCTTGCAGCTCGGTTGGATTGGGCTCCAGCAGCCCATCGAGCATGGCTTCCAGGTTGGCCTGCATGACGGTGAGCGGCGTGCGCAGCTCGTGGGCCACATCGGCGACCATTTGTCGCCGCAGCTGCTCCTGCTCAGTAATTTTGCTGGCCATCTGGTTAAACGCTTCAGCCACCTTGCCCAACTCATCCTGCGAGCGCACCGGCACGCGCACGTTGGCTTCCCCCGCCGCCAACGCCTGCGACGCACGCCGCATTTGCGACATGGGCCGGGTAATCTGCCAGAAGAGCAGTGTACCCAACACCAGCGAAACCACGCCAGCAGCAATAACGGCCGTTTGCGCCGCCGACTGTACATCAGATAAAAATGAAAAATCCAATGCTTCCGGGGAAGTCGGTGCCAATACATCCAGCAGTGGAATGACAATCACGTCGTCCGCAGTCGGCGGTTCACGGCCTGGGGTAAAGGCGATAGCTGGGACTGTGGGCAACTCTGGCACCACCAATTCCTCGGCGGGCAATTCGGGTAGGTCGGAACGCTCGCTCGATGCTGGCGAAGGCACAGCAGTTGGGTCCGCCGGGCGAATAATGATCTGATCGCCAAAGATGGAAACTTCGGCACCGTCCAGCAGTTGGGGGTCGATCAGGTTAGGCAGCTCGCTGCGCACGTACTCGTTGCGCTGGGCGATGTACTGATTGAAGGCCCGCGAGGTGATGTCGCCAATAACGTTGTTGACAATGACGAGCATGAGGAAGATGACCACAGCAAACGCCCCCATGAGGCGAAACCAAAGGCTGCGCGTGATCCAGCGGAAGGCGCTCCAGCCGCGGCGCAGCAGCCGGAACCACCAACCCAGCCAGCGCCAGAGGAAGCGAAACGGCCGTCTCAACCGGCCAAACCGCGTGGTATCTTCCTTAAGAATGACCAGCTCATCGCCAAAACGCAGCTGCTTGGGCGAAACACGCCGTCCGCGCCGCCAACGCCAAAGACGACGCAGCCAGTAAGACGGCCGTAAACGCTGCAATCGTTCACCCATCGGACAGCTCCACCTCGTCCAATCGGTATCCCACGCCATAAATCGTGGTGATGATGGCCACGTCGCCCAGCGCTTCCTTCAGCTTGCGCCGCACATTTTTGATGTGCTGGTCGATGGCCCGCTCCAGTTCCTCGAAGGCCACGCCCTGCACCGCCTCCAGCAGCTGCGCCCGGCTCATCACGTGCCCCTTGTGGCGCATCAGCGTGGCCAGCAACTCAAACTCCGTCTGGGTTAAATCCAGCAGCCGCCCCGCAGCCCAGGCGCGGTATGCAGCCAGATCGATTTGCAATGCGCCAGCTTGCAGTAATGGGCTGTTAGTCAGTTGGCCTTGCGTGCGACGCAAAACGGCGCGCACCCGCGCCACCACTTCACGCGGTGAAAATGGCTTGCTGATGTAGTCGTCTGCGCCCAGTTCCAGACCAATGAGCCGATCCATCTCTTCTGTACGGGCGGTGAGCATGATGATGGGCACATCACCCAGGCGACGCAGGCTGCGGCACACGTCTAGCCCGTCTTGCCCCGGCAGGTTCAGATCGAGCAGCACCAGCGACGGCCGTTCCTGCCGAAATGCGGGTATTGCCTGAGCACCATCGTGAACGGCCGTAACGGCAAACCCTGCCTGCTCCAGATAGAGCCGCAGGGTCCGCACAATCCGTACTTCATCTTCCACAATCAAAATTTTGTCGCTCATGGGTGGGTGAATTTTAGCATAGGTGGAAATTTTGAGGTTGGAGATTAGAGATTGGAGATTGCTTAATTTCTAATCTCCAATCTCCCTCTTACTTCATTAGCGACTCAGGCGTTTTCTCTTTTGGACCACGCCGGGCACGGACGATCATCACAATGCCCAGGCCAATGAGCCCAAACGAGGCCAGAAAAGTGCCAATGCCGTTCACAACGTCAAAAAAAGTGGGACCACGATCAATGTACACGTGCGTCGGAATGTTTGGGATGGGCGGAATCGTCGGTATCGGCGGAATGGTTGGGATAGCCGGAAGGGTTGGAATCGGTGGGATCGTGGGAATGGGCGGAATTTCGACGCTTTGCACCTGCTCACTAAACTCCCGTACAACCTCTCCCTGAATCATGCCATCCCCGACAACAATTTCCTCCCCATACTGGAAAGGTCCGTCGTTCTGCATAATGACGGTGCGCCGGGATTCACCCTCGCTAAGACCAATGGCAAAACCCAATGCAACACTACAACCAACCAAGGTAAACAAGCCCCCGGCTATAATCATCCACTTGAACAATCGCTTCATCTTTTTCCGCATTTCACTACCTCCAAAATCGTCTCCGTAAACTTCCCAAGAGTAGGGCACCGGACTACATTCTTTACGCAGCTGGATAAAAATCCGTAGCATCCGATGCCCCAACTCTCCTTGAGGAAGATGTCCATTGCTAAGAAGCGTACCGGGAAATTGTGTAGGCAATGTGTAGACTGTTTTGAGACCTGATGTAGGGTTTAATCGCCATATTCCCCACATTCCCCACATTGATTCTTAATATTTCCTAAACATCTCCAGCCTAAACTGGAACCAGAGTAAAGGTGACAGGCAGGGTAAGTGCGTTAAAATAAATTGAAACCGCAAAGGTGCGACGCACTTGCAACCTCACAGGCACAGAACGAGGCTTGCCGAAAAGTGCGTCGCACTTTCTGCAAAAACAAGAGGATTTTGGCGATGGCACAAACAATTTTAGTTGTAGATGATGAAATCAAGCTGCGCGACATGCTGCGCGTTTATTTAGAACAAGAAGGGTATCGCGTGGTGGAGGCTGGAAACGGCCGTGAAGCGCTTTACGTGGCCCGTTATGAAAAACCAGACCTCATCATTCTGGATTTGATGATGCCGGAGCTGGGTGGCTACGACTTTATTCGTGCCTATCGCAAGGAAGCAGACACCCCCGTAATTATGCTCACGGCCAAAATTGAAGAAAGCGACAAAGTCGCGGGCCTGGAGCTGGGTGCCGATGACTATATCACCAAGCCATTTGGCATTAGCGAGATGGTAGCCAGGGTGCGCGCCGTGCTGCGGCGGGCTAACAAGCAGGTCGCCCCGGCCGAGATTTTGCGCGCGGGCAGCATTGTGCTGGATCGCGCCGGGCACATTGTGCAGGTAAACAACCAGGTTGTGGACTTGACCCCCTCCGAATTTGAGCTGCTGGCCACTTTAATGAACACACCGGGCCGGGCTTTCTCCCGACTGGACCTGCTGGAATGCACATCTGGCGACGCCTACGAAGGGTATGAACGCACCATCGACGTGCACATACGGAACCTGCGCGCCAAAATCGAACCTGATCCCAGTAATCCCCGCTATATCCAAACCGTGTACGGCATGGGCTACCGGTTTGCCGTTAATCCAGAGGCATAATGCGATCTTTATCTGTCAAACTCACGCTGGCTTTTTTGATGGTAGGCATTGTCGGAGCGGCGTTGGTTGCTTTGCTGGTGGGTATTCGTACCCGTGTGGAATTCGACAGCTTCGTTGACAGCCAATCAAATTTGGATATGGCGGCTGCGCTGGCTGGTTATTATGAAGAGAACGGCGACTGGGCGAACCTTTATGAGTTTATCCGGCGCGATTCAGCGTTTCGTGTTCATGACACTCGTATGATTGTTGTAGACAATAACAACATCGTTTTGTATGGTCTGGGGCCGGATCAAGATGGGCAACCCTATCCATTTGATTACACACCACCCAGCCTCCCCATTGAAGTAAACGGCACCACAGTTGGTCAGCTCCTGGTAGAACCAGACGACAATTACAAAGCGCCGCCGACGCAGATCAGCCCAGAAGATTCTTTTTTGCGCAATGTAAATATTGCGGCCGCCATTAGTGCGGGCATCGCTGGCGTGTTTGCTCTGGGGATTGGCCTGATGCTGGCCCGCACCCTGACCAAGCCCATTCGCGAATTAACGGCCGTTACCCAAACCATGGCCGAGGGTAAGCTAGGGCAGCAGGTCAACGTGCGCAGCCGCGATGAAATTGGCGAACTCGCCCACTCCTTCAACCAGATGAGCCAGGATTTAGCGGATGCCAGCCGCCTGCGCAAGCAGATGACGGCCGACATTGCCCACGATTTACGCACGCCGCTCACCGTGCTGCGCGGCTACACCGAAGGATTGAAAAAAGGCTCATTGGGGGGGTCCGAAAAGCTGTTTAACGTGATGCACGAAGAAGTGCTGCTGCTGCAACATCTGGTAGAGGATTTGCGCACGCTGTCGCTGGCTGATGCCGGGGAACTGAAGCTGAACAAACGGGCCATTGACCCCAGAGCATTGCTGGAGCGCACCGGGCTGGCCTACATCATGCAGGCAGAAGAAAAAGGGCTGGCACTGCGCGTCGAAGCGCCGTCAAATTTGCCCGCCATTTTGGTGGACGGCGAGCGCATGACGCAAGTGCTGAACAATGTGGTGTCCAACGCACTGCGCTACACCAGCTCCGGTGAGATTGTGCTGAGCGGCAGAGTGGTCAATAACGATGTGTTGTTGGAAGTGAGTGATACCGGGGTAGGCATCCCAACGGAGGAGCTGCCCTACATTTTCAACCGCTTCTACCGGGCCGATCAATCTCGCCACCGCACCGTTGATGGGGCGTCTGGCCTGGGGTTGGCCATCGCCAAAGCGATTGTAGAAGCACATGATGGGAATATTACGGCCGTCTCCGAACCCGGCGCAGGGACGACATTTGTGATTACCCTGCCCCGGTATGTGCGCGGTGTTGAGTAAGCGGTGGGAAGTAAAAAGTGATAAGTGATAAGTGGCCTACTTTTTACTTCTCACTTATCACTTGCCGCTTCCCCCTCCCCCTAACGTTCATTATTCGCATCCACCAACCGGCTAATCTGCTCTGGACCACCGAGAACCCCCATCACCTGACCCACTTTGAAGCGGCGTTCACCAGCGGGATGGAAATCGGAACGGCCGTCTTCACGCAGCAGCACCACACTCACCTCATACGCCTGCTCAACCTCCGCCACCGTATACGCCAAAAGATCAGAATGCTCCGCCAAACGCAGGCGGGCCAGGCTAAGCGCCTCGCCTTCTACGGTGATGGGTCGTGTCACATCTACATCAGCGGCTGCGGCGGCGAAAGTAGGTGCCGCCATGCCCGTGGCGCTCATCGCCCGGAAGCCAAACTGCTCTTGCAACGATTGGCCAAAATCGTCGTCAAAAATTCGCAGGACTACGCGAATGAGCGGGTTCAGCTTGCGCGCCTTAAAGGCAATTTGCAGGTTCATGCTGTCGTTTTGGGTGCAAAGGATGATGGACCGGGCTTTGGCCACACCCGCCGCCTCCAGCGCCACCTCGCGCCGGGCATCGTCCTTCAGCACGGGAATGCCCATCGACTGCGTTTCGGCAAAGAGGTCCTGGTCTGGATTGAGCTCAATCACCGCTACGTCACGGTCCAGCTCGTACAATTTTTGCGTCACCCGGTAACCCAGATGACCCAGACCAATGACCACGATGTGGTTTTGGAAGGTAGAAGCAACGGCCATTTCCCACTCCTTGCTGCGTTCCCGCCGGTTGAAAAACAAGATGCCAAAGTCGGTCAGACCCTGCGCCAAAATAGAGATGCCAATGATGGGCATGATGAAGTAGAAGAGCTGCAACGGCAGGTGCTCGGGCAGATTATCACCCAGCGGCTGCAAAAAAGTCAGCCCCAACACCTGGTAAAGCGCCTCAACCAGACTGTTGCCCACAGCCTCGCCATAATAATTGGACAACCAGTAGTAGAGCACCCCACCACCAACAATCGCCAGAGCAAAATAGGTGAGCGGCTGGATAAATTCCCGCACCAGCAGCAGCGTATCGCGCCAGGCAGCGCGAAGACGGCGGAAACGGCCGTTTCTGTTATGCTGGTTTCGTCGCTGGTTTTTTGTACCCATCTGGTTCTATTTTTTACCCATAGGGGCAGGTCTGTTGCATATTAAGAATTAAAACAGGCAACGATATTAGGTAGGGGCAGACCCCCGTGTCTGCCCAAGTTTGGGCGCACACGGGGGTGCGCCCCTACCATTACCTGATTTATTTTTTAAACACCAAGAGACCTACCCCTACTGTATTGTAAAGCCGGTTAGCAGCAGTTTATCATCAACGGCCGTTCCCACGCCATCCACAACCGAAAGTCGGCGCAGGGTGCGCAGCAAATAAAAGCCCACCTGCACCCGGTACGGCCCGTCGGGCAGTTCGCTGGCTAATTGCACCTGGTAATGATCCACGACCGACTCGCCCGGCGTCCATTGGCTGGTCGGGAAGGTACCCTGCACCGGCCAGCTGTCAATTTGCCCCACAATCTGGTCGTTAGCGTCCAGGACCTGCACAAAAACGGTGTAATCCTCGGCCAGTGGAGCCAGTGCCTGCCAAGTCAGCGTCAGGTCCAGCAAACCACCCGGCGATAACATCATGTCCGGCACAGCCACATCGAGCAAGGCAATTTTATCCTCAAAATTGGTCGCGCCTTCCGGCAGCGGCACACCGCTTACCAGCACCTCGCCCACCACGCAGAAGGTGGTGACGGGGCGCATCCAACCGCACTGCGCCTGCCCCGAGGGATGTTCAGCCAGGATTTGGTAACGGCCGTTCACCGTCGGCGTCTCTACACTCATCTGGTTGGTAAACGATTGCCCAGGAGGAACCATTACGTCTGGGGCCAGCCCGGCCTGTGGCTGAGGCAGCACATTTTGCCGCAGCACAAAATGTAAATCCACCGAACTGCCCTCACCCGCCGCCAAAATGGGCAGCGGCGTCTCCGGGCGAACCTGCGTGGGGAATTCCACGCCGCTGAGCAGCGCCGGGCCAACCTGTGCCCGCACCGGCAGGCCCAACGGGCGCACGGGCGCGGGGGCAAAATCCTGGCTGGCCACCGTCTGCCAATCCAGTTCGGCCAGCGGCGTAAATGGGGGAGCGACGGCCACCTGCAAATCCAGCGTTTGCGCCTCGGCCAGCAGCGGGCGCGGCCAGCTATGCACATCCACTACCAGTTCGCCGGGCTGCCAGGCGACAGTGGGGTAGTTGTTGTGCACGGCGTGCTGCCCGGTAGCCACATCTGGCGCACCCTTGTAGCCAGGGCCAGCCCAGCGCACAAAAATGTGCTGCGTCTCGTTAATCGGCGTGTCGGTTTGCCACACCAGGCTAACGGCCGTTGCCGTCGGATCACTGGGGTCTTCGGGCGCAAGGCCCACACCAACAAGCCGCATCGGGCCAAACGCAAATTGGACCGGATCGATGGTAGACGGCCGTTCCAACAACGGTTCTGTGCTCACTTCGGTTAACGGGCCGACGGCGCGTAAGTGATAAATGCCGGCGAGTCCGGGCAGGAACCGCGCCAGATAGACGGTCTGCCCGGCGGCGAGGCGGGCATCGAGTTCGGCACGGTAGGCGGCTTCATCCGGCAACACGATGATGTCCAGATCGGGCCGGATGCCTTCGGCCTGCTGAAGATAGTACAGGGGCGGGAATTTATCGCTGTCGGCCAGAATGGCGGCGTTTTCGGCCAGAGGCTGCTGCAAAACGCCCAGCCCCCAGGCAGTACGGCCGTCGTCCGTTGCGCTGTCGAGCCGGGCACGGTTATCAACCTGCATACTCAGCGTGGGCAGCAGGAGCAGCAGCAAGACGGCCGTTTGCACCAGGGGCACCAGCGGTTGGTTATCCCGGTCCACCAGACGGACGATGAGGCGGAGAACGGCCGTAATCCCCGTCGCCCACAACAACCCTAGCACCAGCTGCGCCGGAATCAGGAAGACGGCCAGATCGGGCACGTAGTAGTTGAGGCAGTAAAAGGTAAAGCCTAGCCAGGCGACGCCCAGCACAACCGCCAGCCGCCAGCGCTGCCAATCCAGGTAAAGCACACCCAGCAGCGCCACCGCCAGGTTAAACTCACCCCAATTGTCCACAAACAGCCGCCCTACAATGCTGTAGCGGGCCGAATCGTGCAGCCACGCGCCCCACTGCAAGGCGTCCTGAAAACGGCCGCCGACCACCCAATCGACAAAGCGTCCCAGCCCCATCGGCTCACCGTTTACCGCCTGCCAGCGCAGGGGCAGATAGAGGTAGAGCAGCAGGGGCAGCAGGAAGGCGAGGGCGAGTTGGAGCAGGAAGCGGTAATCCGTGAGCAGTGAACGGTAATCGGTCTCTGTGAAACTCTGTGCCTTCTCTGTGTTCCTCTGTGTTCCGCTTTCTTTCTCCGGCCAAAAAAGGGCAAAAGCCACGGCCAGCGCCGCCGGGGGCAGCAAAAAGACGGTGGTGAGATGGTTGGTCAGCCCCAGGCCGATGACAAATGCGAGCAAAAGCAGATTCACCCTCACCCCGGCCCTCTCCCTGGGAGGGAGAGGGAGTGCATTCCCTCCCCCTTGTAGGGAGAGGGCCAGGGTGGGGGTCGTGACCACTCCTAAGATCAGCCACAGCGCCACGCACACCACCAGGGCGTGCAGTGCATACACCTCAGCGGTGATTGCCTGGCTCCAGAGAGTGCTGGTCAACCCCATGACGACGGCTCCCAAGACGGCCGTTTCCACCTCACCCCACAGTTCCCACAAGAATTTGAAGAAATAAATGAGGGCAATGGTGGCCAAAACGGCCGTTCCCACATTGATCCGCCAGGCCACCGCGCCAAACGGCAGCAAGCTAAACAGCTTGCCCAGCAGCAGGTACAGCGGATAGCCCGTCGGGTGGGCAATGCCCAGCTGCGGGGCCACCACCTGAAATTCAAACGTGTCCGCCTGCCCCACCGTGCGCGACATGGTGCTCAGATAAACCGGCAGCAAGGCCAGCGCTACCAGCAGCGGCCCCAACCAGTGCCACACATCCACCTGCCCGCGCCAACGACGCCCCGCCCACAACAGCAGCACCAGCCACAGCGCCGCGCCAAAAATAAAGCGGCTGCGGCCCAAATCCACCACCGGATCGGCCAGGTAGATGAGGTTGAGCAGCAGCGGTGTCAACATCAGCGGCGAGAGCTGCCGTTCGGCCCAGCGCTGCCAGACTAACCAGCTGGCAAAAGTGAAAAGCGCGGTGAAAGTGAGGGTGAGAAACGGCCGTCCCAACCACAGCCAGCGCGGAAACAATCCTTCATACAAAATGCGGCTGGCGGCCAGCCAACCAAAAAAGGTGAGAAAAAAGAACGAAAGGTGTGTTGAGAAAAAGGTGAGGCGGACAGAGTAAGCGGAGGTTGGCGGCTGGTGTTCGGTACGCATATGGCCCCTATTGTACCCTTTCTGGCAGGACCCCGGTAATTATTTGCGACCCAAAACACCGCCCGCAATGCGTGCCCCAAACGCCCAACGGCCGTTGAGTAAACAAATCGCTGGTTCTCGACAATACCCTTTATTCCACACCTCGGAGGATTTTATGCGCAACAATTTGAAAGATAATATTTTCTGATAGCATCTCTCAAGGGCTTTATGTCCTTAAGAGATGCTACCGTTTTAGGAAATTACGGCCGTATCACCACCGGTAAAAAATCCTCGTACACGTCGGGCACCACGTAGAGCGTTACGGGCAGGGTAAAAGGCGAACCAGGCGCGGCGGGCGTCGTAGTGACGGTCAGGGTAGTGGTGTAAGTGCCAGTGAGCAGCCCGGTACTATCGAACGTCAAGTTCACGTCGGCGCTGGTGGTGCCGCTGGTCTGGTTGAGGCTGGCAGGCAGGGTGCCAGACGGGTCCAGGGCAGCGGTCCAGGTGAGGCCGGGGGTGAGGCTGATGGCGACGGTGTGGGTAACGGCCGTTGGCCCATCCACATCCAGCAGGGTCGTCAGTTCACCCGGCGTAACGCTGGCGGCGTGCTGGAGGGTGAGGGTCGCATCGTCCCAGTAAACGTCGTTGTGTTTCACAGGAATGTTGGCTTTGGACCAGACGAAGACGGTGATGACATCGGCCTGGGCCACGGCCTCAACGCTGAAGAGGCCAAATTCGTCGTACTGCATCCGCATGTCGCCCCAGACGACGTTGGGGCTTTGCCAGTCGGTACCGCCGGTGGGGTCGATGCCGACGCGCTGGTACAGCTGACCATTGTCGTCGGGATCGCTGAGCCAGCCAGATAAGGTTTCCCGCGCTGACCACGCCTGCCCCCAGCTGCTGAAGCAGTAACGGCCGTTTTCCAGCGCGTTGATTTGTTGGTACAGGCCACCCTCATGCGTACTCCAAAAGGAAAAATAATGCTGCGACTTTTCGCCGCTGCGCACCCGGGGCGGCTGTTCGTGCGGCAGCGAGGGCACGTATTCCGGCTGGATGTTCATCCACCCTTCCGTGCGCGGTGTATCCAGCCAGTAAGGATGCCAGTCGTCGGCCAGCTTAACGCGCTCACAATATTGATTGGGCTGGTCTTCGAACCAGGTCTGGCAGTCGGGGTGGCCTGGCGCGGCCATGACGTAGACGGGATAACTGCCTTCAAACGAGGGATTCACAATCAGGTTTTCACCGGTACAAACGGCCGTTTCAGCCACAGTTTGGGGCGCAAGCGGCGGTGCAACGGAAGCCAGGGCAGCAGAGGGAGATTTCAGCAGCAGGGCGATGGTGAGGGTAAGCGCAAACATAGCAAACAAAATGGACAGGGATACGGCCGTACTTCGCTTCACAACAATCAAAACAAACTCCTTGGTGGATTTTTGTTGATGGTAACAAAGCGGTTTACCTATTTCCGTGCCTGGGGCGTGAATTGCAGGCTGTTTTTACGGGATTTTTGCGGGGGATGTTATACACTCGGTGGGCACTTTCTAACGGTGTTACCTCTGGTAAGAACCGCAGATTATGCCCTTTGCGAGTATAGTATGACCATGAGTAATAGCGCATCCCGTTTCACACAGCATCCTCCGAAAACTTACATTCTTAGATGAACTAATTACCAATAGGACCATATGTTGTCAAAATCTCTAATAAGACCTCTTTTACCTCACTATAGTCTTCAATACTATTAATACCTCTATCAAAACCACCTCCAAAAGTAATAACTGTTCCGTCTTCTAATTGCAAGGAAAGGAACTCACCATGCCAGATATCACTTTTCTCGCCTTCAAACACTTTATAACCACTTGCTATGTAAGAATTCCCATTCACTGTCACTGATTCCGTTATCTCCTGCAATGCATAATCGCCTACGCCAGTACCAGGGCATGGCGAAGCATATTTACCTCCGTTTTCAAAAGGCGCCAATATATTAATAAACCCCGATTTATAATGAAGCGAGAGGCAAATATCATCAGGGTACATTTGAAGCAATTGCGAGCGATATTGAGTATCTGTTAACGTAGAAGGCTTTTCTTCACTAGGAAAACCGCTTACTCCTTCAACTAACAAAGTCGCAGCAGGTGGGTAGCTGATTTCATAACCATAAAAGTTGTTACGATATGCCAACCAACCATCTACCATCTCAGATATTCCAACAGGATCGGGAGTTTGAGTACTTTCTAGAACCTCGCCCGCAGATAACTCAGAGGTTGGTTCAAGACTCACCATTGGTTTATTTGCTGTGCAACCAACGAACCATACTAAACAAATTAAAATAAGCAGCTCTTTATTACAGTATTGTTTCATTTTTACTTTACCTGCTCCTCATTCAATCGTTCCCAATTTATTAGGATGAATTGAGAACACTTTCATCAGCCCATCTTGGTAATAGACAATGGTATTCACGAAAGCACTATTACTAAATTAGCTGAAATTTTTGTATATGAAACCGTTAAAATATGAAACGGTCCTAGATTCATTTTTAACGCAATTCCAATCTGTCGTATCACATGACATGTGTGAGACGTTAAGTGAGTTCCCAGAACCAGAATAACTGGCCACGTGAGCTACATGACCAGGAGAACCGCTCTTCCAGGCAATAAATGGTTTATCAGTAGGCGGTGTGCCACTGCGTCCCCAACCTGCAAAATTAGGTACTTGTCCCCACCATGTTCCAGCATTGCCTGTAAACGGAACACTCCCCATTTTGTAATATGCCCACCAAGTACAATTCCCTTGTGTACAACAAGGAAAAGGATTACCACTACTTGTATACCCGCAACAATTAGCCACAAGAAGGCCATTTAATTTGGCTAATTGCTCTGCTTCTTCCTTGATAACTGGTGCAAATCCAGCTATTCTAGAAACACTATTAACAGGAGTGAAGGTATCCACCATATGCCAGTATGCTTCTAACGCTTCAGGAGTGCTTGTCATCAGATTCATCAAACGATAGACATGCTGCCCATCACTGACAAAAGAAACCAGCATATCCGGTGATCCCCTCTCAATAAACATTAATGCAGGGTGACCTGCCAGCGTTGCATTAGGTGCAGTAGCCATTCCTTCAACAAATCGAGTATCTGCATACCATTTAAGCCAGGTCTCAAGATTATGGCCATTTGCAAGCCATGCATCAACATAGACGAGTCCATAGGGTGCAGAGAAGATCACGCGTTTAATGATAACTTCGTTGTTTACTGAAGCTGTGGCTTCATTAATTGTCTCTTTTACTTGCCACTCAGAAGGATATTCTAGAGAAAAGCCTTGATTTCCATCAACGTAACGGTCCCAATCTGAGATATTTGTCCTTAGCATCAAGCGATTGACCAAAGGATTAAAACGTGGTAGCCCCAAAATTACTAACGAGCCAATAATAGCGCTCCCTTGACCTAGAAAACGGCGGCGACTTAAATCCACGTTTGCTGAAGATGTCTCCATTTGGTGAATTAGTGAAGCAATGCGTATTGTTTTTTTGATTCCCAAGCCTCGGAGCAGTTTTTTGACTAATGTCAGACCAGTAAATACTTTCACTTCATAATTTTCAATCTCAAGTAAGGTTGGTCTCAACTGCCAATTCGGGTTGGCACGATTAAGGTAATTCAACATCTCTGTCTCACGAATATTATTGGCTGCAAACCAACCATTGACCTCTTTTTCAAGAGCTTTTGCCAATTTATTACACTTGGCACAACCACCATCAAATAGTAAATAACGTTCCATATTTTCCTCACTTACTGTTTCCTTATAAGATTTGCACAATTGGTACCTTACCATACATAATTAGTGCTGTAACTATCCGAAAGGAGAGTTTTTGCGGGGACAAAAATTAACAAACGATGAGTTGGACTTTACCATTATGCCTGCTGCCAGGCGCCAAAAGATTGACGAAACGGCCGCTTTCCTCTACCGTCTTCCGCATGAATATCTCTGACCAAATTAGCGCCCACTGGGCAGCGCACCAGGAAGAGATTGGCCTGGTATGGACCCTGTTACCCAACCAGGGACTGCCCCAAACGGCCAAAACAGCCGCCCACCTTCAGCAGCAAATCCTCAACACCCTGCTCATGACGCCCTTTGCCGCCCACCCCGGGCGGGCGGTTGGTGAACAACTGGCGCAGCAGTTTCGCCTCTCTCTAGAAAAGCTGGGCTATTAGCTTTTTCAGGGATTGGACGAGGTGCAAACGGCCTGGCTAGGTCCGCGCCTGGCTGCCTTTTGGGCACAGATGACGGTTGGCTACGGCTACGAGCTGCGCAAACTGTACCTGGCCAATGAAACAAATCTGCCCGAAAAAATCTTGGCCGACATGCAACAGGCCACGGCGAGTGAACCGCAGTTTATGGCCCTGTTTAATGCCACGTACAGCCCGGTGGTGCTGCATGAATACGGCCGTATCCTGGCCATCAACCCGGCCATCACCCACATTTTTGGCTACACCGCCGAGGAACTTGTTGGGCAGGAGATTGCTACGCTAGCAAGCAAGCTGGCACCTGCACCCGAGCAAGAGATTATCCGAAAACAGAGTGCGGCAGGCGGCAACTACAGCTACCAAACCAAATGCTTGGGCAAAGATGGCACAGAAATCAGGATTCAGGTGACAGCTCGGCAAATTGCTTACGACGGCCGTCCGGTACGCCTGATTGTTTTACGGCCGTTGACCCCTGCCTTTAAACCTTTGCTGGAACCAGAAGAAGTGAACCTTACAACCCGACAACAAGAAGTGCTGTACCATTTGGCCACAGGTTTAAGTGACCAGGCAATTGCCGAAGTGCTGGGAATTAGTTTGGCTACAGTCAAACAT
Source organism: Ardenticatenaceae bacterium (assembly GCA_020634435.1). Lineage (GTDB taxonomy): Bacteria > Chloroflexota > Anaerolineae > Promineifilales > Promineifilaceae > Leptofilum. Next base: position 176,232 of record JACKBS010000007.1, read on the forward strand.
CATAACCAGGAAATATTTACCAAACTTCAGGTAACCACGCGGGTGGCCGCGGCCTTTTGGGCGTGGCAAAAGCTGGATTCTTTCACTTCATTTGGTTCTGCGTGATTTGTGCGGGGAGTGGACGGGGGAACGGCCGTCTGAGGGAGACGGCCGTTTCAGAAAAGCTCCGTTAAATGACATCAGAAAGTTCTTTTCAAGGGTTGCCAGTGGGCAAACAACTTAGAGAGCATTCGGTAATTATTTCACCAAATCCAATGGTAGATTTTGACAGTTTTTCTGAGAGAACAAATTGACCAAATATCTGAAAACAGAAACGAAATTGACTGATTTCAGGCGATTTGAAGCCCATAAAACTTACGTTAAAGGACCGATTTAGCTTCATCTACCTCTAGTAATTGAATTACCGAATGCTCTCAACATATTAATCTTCAATAGATATGGGTGGACTCACCCATTCACCAATTACCCAATATGGGCCTGAGCAAGCATCACGGATCTGTTGGTTTACATGAACATCGGGCACTTCGCCACCACCCGTACTAATTTCGTAACCGGGACTAGCTACAGTTTCGCCGATACCGTTATTAATCTTGATAACATTATGTTCATCAAACATCACGGTGAAGTCTGGCGGCCAGATGGGCAGATAGCTTGTATCAGAGTTTTTGTCGTTTATCCGAAGACAGTTGTCTATCAAAATCAGTTCACCAACCAAAAGTGCTGTATCTGACCCGCCTTCAGCATCTACTGGTTTCGGCACAGGAAAGAAAACGGTAGTATCCAATCCAGTCACGGTAACGATAGCAGGAGCAGTTGGCGTTGCAACCGGCGTTGGTTTGCTACCGCAAGCAACAATGGCAAATGCCAAAAGGCAAAACAGTAACTTGAATAAGAACCGACCAAATCTACTCATTTTCCCAAAAACCTTGTCTATAAAATCAAATCGTAAGCAATCTTACTTTAGTTCGTTAAAACGGATAGGCCAAGGAAGGAGATATAATCAATTGCCATGTAAAATGCATCAGTTCCATTCTGTCCCTTCATAATGCCGTAAGCCGTATTTCCTGAAAACCAAGGTCCGCCACTATCTCCAGGCTCGGATAGATCAACGCCATCACGATGAACGTAGATAAAAGTTGATGTATAACAATAGCCGTCCTTACAGGGCGGCATATAATTCTTGTTAGTTATGTAACCGCATCCGGCTAAAGTAGTCATACCAAATTTGCAGACATATTCATTTATCATTTGGCTATTGCGTGGTTTGGTTCCATAGACAAGTCGGTAATATGTTCCATCGTTCATCAAATTCCGTACGGTCAAACCCGGTGCAGTATGCCATTGCACATCATACTGTCCACCTTGAGCGGCACTTTGGAAAGGAAGGTTTGTACTGCCATAACTTTGAGTGTTGCTACAGTGAGCGGCTGTGGTAACTCCTTTAGTTCCACTGCTGTTTTTAACAGAAAAGCCACTTGTACAGGTAGTAAGAGCAAGACCTGCGAATATTTCGGCTACATCGGACCCTAACTCATTCACGGTAATTACCTCTACCTTATCGGACAGGTTTATTTTTAGCCTCTGCAAAGCGTCGTCAAACCGCTGGCGTTCAACGACATATAACTCAACACGATTCTTAAACACGTTGATTCCTGAGGCGACGGGGATATCAAGCTCACGAACAGCTAACCAGGTGGTGTCTTGTATTGCTTCAAGTTCAATCAGTGATACGCTGGCTGCTCGTACTTCTGCAATATCTGCCAGCGGCCCATTCTCAATATAGGGCTGTATTGTTTTATCGCCGTTTTCGGTAAATTGAACGATGATGCGAAAGTCCGGGGAGTGCTGAATCCAGGCACCAGCAAACGTTGCAGATTCCTTAGCGAGGAGCTCGGCGTTAAGCTCCCCCGCAGGTTCTTGAAGTTGCAATCGTCAAATTGCTTCATTCAATTCGATACCATGCTCCTCCGCATATCCCTTTGCATCTAGAGTTAACGCGTTCCCCTCAAAACAGGCCCATCATTTCCTAATACGGCCTCCTCACCTACAGCGACTGATCTATCAGCAAACACCAAAGTGCTAAGCACAAAAAATGTTACCAAAATATATAAACGACGAACGTGCATAATTTGGACTCCTTTCCAGTTCTCAATTACTTGTAGTCACATTAAAGAATGGCAAACTTCAAACTGCTTCCTCTAACATCTTAACACACACAATCCGACTATGGCCTATCCGAAAGGAGAGTTTTGGCGGAGACAAAAATTAATAAATGATGAGTTGGGCTTTACCATCATGCCTACGGCCAGACGCCAAAAGATTGACGAAACGGCCGTATTCCCTCTAAAAAGAAAAGCCCCCACCCAGAAGCTTGCTGGGTGGGGGACGCCCCCCGTTGACTGGAAATTAGGAAGGCTGGCCAGAGAGAGTAAAAGTAAAAACGGGATCAGGTTTGCTTAAACCTGATCCCGCTGTGGTTCACATCTTTATCCTCTCTCTGCGGCTGCGATCAGGTGAAAAATTACACACAAGTGTGAATTCTTCGGCTGTTGGGTTAAGATTAACCGCTATAGAAGAATGTTAGCATACCCCTTTGACCCCGCCACCTATCTAAAAGGATAGGTTTTTGCCAAACGAACATTAATGGAAAATGAGAGTGGCAGGACATTTGTACTGGTATCCATGACAACAGTTGAAACAATTTCTGAACAAATTAGCCAGATTTGGGCCGCTCATCAAGAAGAAATTAGCTTGGTCTGGTATGTGCTCCCCACCTCTGGCAGTGCCAAAACGGCCGTTACCGCCACCGATCTGCAAAAGCAAATCATAGACTACCTGCTCATGCCCACCTTTAGCCCCGAAGCCGGGCGGCGGGTAGGCGAGCAGCTGGCCCAGGCATTTGAACTGTCCCTGGAAAAGCTGGGTTATTTACAGCGCCTGCTGGCTGAGCAGCTCTTTTTGGGGCTGAACGAGGCGCAAATGGCGTGGCTAGCGCAGCGTTTGCCCATTTTTTGGGCCGAAATGATGGTGGGGTACAGTCACAAGCTGCGCAAAATGTACGCGGCAGAGGATGCGCTGGAAAAAATGCTGCTCACTGTCCAGCAAGAGGCAGAGCGGGAAAAACATTTTGAAGCGCTTTTTAATGACACCTACAGCCCGGTGGTGATCCATGAAAACGGCCGTATCCAGGCCATCAACCGCGCGGTCACAGAAGTGTACGGCTATGCCGCTGATGAGCTGATCGGGCAGACTATTCAGCGGCTGGTTCAAGCAATGGCCCCGGTGGCAGAGCAGCAAACCATCTTGCAGAAAATGGGCGTGGGGCACCACCATTCTTACCAAACCAAATGCCTGCACAAAAATGGCAGCGAGATTGCCATGGAAGTGACGGCCAGCCCGATTATTTATAACGGCCGTAAAATGCGCATGATTGTGTTAAGGCCCTTGTCAGCCCTAGGCAAACCGCTCCCTGAGGTAGAAGAGGTCAATCTCTCGCCGCGCCAACAGCAAGTGCTGCATTACCTGGCGTTGGGGCTCGCCGACAAAGAAATTGCCCGAACGCTCAACATCACGCTGCCCACCGTGAAGCATCACAAGAAAGAACTTTTCAAAAAGCTCCAGGTAACCAGCCGGGCGGAAGCCGTCATTTGGGCCTGGCAAAAATCGAACCTGTTTGCCTCCCTACCAACGGAATAAAGCCAGACGTTGGTGTGAAGCACGGCCGTTTTCCCCGCTTCATTCTCCCCTAGTTGCTCAATCCTAAACCGGGTATCATTGGGCCGATTCAACCCGCTGTGCCCATCCGCAAACGCCGCGTGACGTTCCCGGCACAGCCCACACCCCACTGGAGGAAAAGATGAAACTGGCAGCCCGCATTGGATTAATTTTACTTGGCATCATTGCGTTACTGATTGTGGTTTTGGCGATTGTTGGCGTGGTGAACGTGAGACGGCCGTTTCCCGACACCGACACCACCCTCACCATCCCCGGCCTGCAAGACGAAGTTAACGTCTACCGTGACGAAAACGGCATCCCCCACATCTACGCCCAGAACGAACATGACCTCTTTTTAGCGCAGGGCTACGTGCACGCTCAGGACCGCTTCTGGCAGATGGAGTTTTGGCGGCACGTCAGCCTTGGCCGCGTCTCCGAAATAGCGGGGGCCTCTACCGTCGATATTGACACCTTCATCCGCACCATGGGCTGGAACCGCATCGCCGAGGAATCGCTGACCTATTATGAAAGCGAAGCGCCCGAAATGCTGACCATCATGGAAGCATACAGCGAAGGCGTCAACGCCTACATCGCCGAACAAGGCGATAACATCTCGCTCAACTACACCATCCTCGGTCTGGTCAACGACAAGTGGGAGATCGAGCCGTGGGAGCCACTGCACACCATCGCCTGGGCCGTGGTCATGGCCGATGATTTGGGCGGCAACTGGAGCGAAGAAATTCAGCGGGCAAACCTCATCAAAGAGCTGGGCGAAGGCACCACGGCCAACCTGCTCCCCTTCTATCCCTACGACAGCCGCCCCGTCATGGTGCCTACAGACGCCATGAACATCGAGTTCACCAACGAGGACAGCGAAACTCTGTTCCAGCAAATGCAGCAGGTCGATTGGGCCAACGTCAACACCGACATCGTGGGCCGCTATCCGGCAGATGGCTTCCTGGGCGGTGGCGACTACGTGGGCAGCAACAACTGGGTCATCAGCGGCGAACATACCGACACCGGCATGCCCCTGCTGGCTAACGACCCGCACCTCAGCATCCAGATGCCCGCTATCTGGTACCAGGTTGGCCTTCACGCCCCCGGTTTTAATGTTGAAGGCTTCAGCTTTGCCGGTGTACCGGGCATCGTCGTGGGTCATAATGACAACATCGCCTGGGGCGTCACCAACGTCGGCCCAGACGTGCAAGACCTGTACATCGAGAAGATCAATCCCAACAATCCCAATCAGGCCGAATTTATGGGCGAGTGGGAAGACATGGATGTGATCGAAGAAGTGATCAAGGTCAATGGCGGCGAAGATGTGGTGCTGGAAGTCAAAATCACCCGCCACGGCCCCATCATCTCCGATTTGCGCGACGACGTGAGCGATGTGCTAGCCATCCGCTGGACCGCGCAAGAACCGATGCGCACGCTGGAATCGATCATGGGGCTGAACAAAGCACAAAATTACGAAGAGTTCCGCGAGGCAATGCGCTATTGGGACGTGCCATCACAAAACGTGGTCTATGCCGACGTAGAAGGCAACATCGCTTACCAAATGCCCGGCCTCATTCCCATCCGCGCCAACGGCGATGGTCTGGTGCCTGTGCCCGGCTGGACCGGCGAATACGAGTGGGAAGGTTGGGTGCCCTACGAGAAGCTGCCCGCTATTCTCAACCCGGAATGGGGCTACATCGCCACGGCCAATCACGCCATCGTGGATGAGGAATATCCGTACCTGATTACCTACTACTGGGCCGACGGCGATCGTGGCGAACGCATCGTGGACATGATCGAGGCCGAGCTGAACGGCGACGGCGAACTGACGCAGGAAGATTTGGCCCGCATCCAGTTCGATAGCCGCTCATTGATGGCCGACAGCTACGTGCCGCTGCTCGATGGCCTCTCTAGCAGTGACGAAAAGGTGCAGGCGGCCCTGGAACGGCTGCGCGGCTGGGACCGGCAAGCGCGGCGCGACAGCGTGCCCGCGGCCCTGTTTGAAATTTTCTACATGCAGCTAGTGCAGCGCACCCTAACAGACGAAGTTGGGGCCGACAATGTGCGGGCGTTTAGCGGGCGGGTGCTGTTCCATCAGCTGGCAGACAACCCCGATGCAGTCTGGTGGGATGATACAACAACCAGCGCCAAAGAAACGCAGGCGGACATTTTACTGACCGCCCTGGAAGATACGGTCGCCTGGTTCGATGAAAACGTGGGCGGTGACATGAATGACTGGACCTGGGGCAGCATCCACACGGCTACCTTCAGCAGCAATCCGCTGGGCGAAAGCGGCATTGCGCCAATTGAGGCAATTGTGAACCGTGGTCCGTTCCCGGCGGACGGTGGCAGCAGCATTGTGAACGCCAACGGCTGGAGCTGGAGCAATCCAGCGGCCGTTACCGGGCATCCCTCCATGCGGATGCTGGTAGACATGAGCGATTTTGACGCCAGCGAGTGGGTCATTCCCACGGGCGAATCGGGCCACCCGTACCACCCGCACTACGACGACCAGATCGAGCTGTGGCTCAACGGCGAGTATTTGCCAATGGTGTGGAGTGAGGATGCGGTGCTGGAAACGGCCGTTGACCACCTAGTCCTCACCCCCGGGGAATAAATATGAAACGATGGCAAAAAATTTTGGTGGGTATGATTGTGGTGCTGGCATTGGCCGCGGCCTACATCTTCTGGCCGCAGGGCGTCTGGCCCTTTGTGGTGAACCTGGATGACCTGGAAGCCGTCAACGAAAACTACAACGTCGTCATCCGGCGGGATGAGCTGGGCGTGCCGCATATCTTTGGCCAAACCGACGCCGACGCTGCCTACGGCCTGGGCTATGCGCACGCCGAAGACGACTTTACCACCATCCAGCAAACGATGATTGCCGCCAGAGGCAAGCTGGGAGTGGCTTATGGCATCGACGCCGCACCCAACGACTACATGGTCCAACTGCTGCGCATCTGGGATGTGGTGGACGCCAAATACGACACCATTCCCCCAGACATCCAGGCCATCATGCAAGGTTATGCCGATGGTCTGAACTACTACGCTGCCCGGCATGAGGACGAGGTGATTCTGCCCGAAATATTCCCGCTTTCCGGGCGAGATGTGGCCGCGGGTTTCATCCACCGCGTGCCGCTCTTTTTTGGTCTGGATGGCGCACTCGGCGACCTGTTTGCCGAAACGCGCCAGGGCACGGTGTCGGAAAAGGAGATTGCCCAATCTTCACTTACCAATCTCCCCCCTACCGCAAAATATGGCTCGAACGTCATCGCCGTGGGGCCAGAGCGCAGCGCCAATGGCGAAACATTCCTGGCGGTAAATTCGCACCAGCCGTGGGAAGGGCCGGTGGCGTGGTACGAGGCGCACATGCACAGCGAAGAAGGCTGGAATATGGTCGGCGGGCTACTGCCCGGCTCACCGACCATCACTCACGGTCACAACGAGCATCTGGGCTGGGCATTTACGGTGAACAGCCCGGACTTGATCGACATTTACGTCCTAGAGATGAATCCCGATAACCCGGACCAGTACTTGTTTGACGGCGAATGGCGCGATCTGGAGGTGGGTGAAGCGCCGATTACGGTGACGTTATTCGGCCGTTTTCGCTGGACTGTGAAACAAGAGGTGCTGTGGTCGGTATATGGCCCCACAGTGCGGCAGGATCATGGCGTCTACGCCATACGCTACACAGGCATGGGCGAGATTGGCCACGTGGAGCAGTTTGTGCGGTTGAACAAGGCCACCAACCTGGAAGAGTGGCAGGCGGCCATGCGCGATGGACCGCTGCCGATGTTTAACGTGGGGTATGCAGACGAGGCCGGAAACATTTTTTATGTGTACAACGGCCGTATCCCCATCCGCACCGAAGGCTATGACTGGCAGCAATATCTGCCGGGCAATACCTCCGAAACACTGTGGACAGAGTACCTGCCGTTTGACGAGCTGCCCCAGGTGCTCAATCCGCCATCAGGCTTTATCCAGAATGCCAACAGCAGCCCGTACCGCACCACCCTCGGCGAGGGCAACCCGGACGAAGCCAGCTACTCCGCCACCCTGGGTATCGACGACACAATGTCCAACCGCTCGCTGCGGGCGTTAACGCTCTACGGCGGCGACGAGTCGATTACCGAGGCAGAGTTTACCGCTTACAAATACGATATGACTTACGACGCCGAGGCCGACATCGTGCGCATGGTGGAAATGATCCTGGCCGAAGCACCGCCCAGCGACCCAGACGAGCGGGCTGCTTACGACCTGCTGACCAGCTGGGACCGGCAGACCAACCCGGAAAATACCGGAGCGACGGTAGCCATGCTAACGCTGTACTATGTTTTGGAAGCGGACGATACCCATATGTCGGTTTCTAACATGACGGGCGGGGAGTTTACGGCCGTTACTGTACAAACCAGCTTCTCCCAGGCAGTAGATTTACTGCTGGAGAAGTTCGGCACGGTAGAAGTGCCGTGGCAGGAGGTCAACCGGCTGGTGCGCGGCGATGTGGATTTGGGCCTCGGCGGTTCGCCCGATGTGCTACATGCCATTTACGGCGAGCTGGGCGAGGACGGCCGTTTCCACGGCATTGCGGGTGATTCTTACATCTTGCTGGTCACCTGGCAGCCCGACGGCACGGTCAGCTCACGCAGCATCCACCAGTACGGCAGCGCCACGTTGGATGAGGCTTCCCCCCACTACGCTGACCAAGCCCCAATTTTTGCCGCGCGCGAACTCACCCCGGTTTGGTTCAGCGAAGCCGACATCCTGTCCCATTTGGCGCAAGAATACCGGCCCGGAGAGGAAAACGGCCGTTAAGCCACCCGGTTTCATCGAAAAATTCCGCTAAAACACCTATTTTGAGGGTAAACCCTAGCACAACTTGAGGATTTACCTTCATTTGTTATTGGGGAGAATGGTAAAAAAACGGCCGTCTCACCTGATTGACTCGTTTTCTGCCAATCTCTACTATAAACCTTAAGGGAAAAAGAAATAGGTTGAGTCCATTATTTCTGTAGAACCATTCGACAACTCATTGACACTTATTGGAGCAAACAAATGAATTCAACTTTTAAAACAGATGTTGCCATTATTGGCGGTGGTCCAGGTGGCGCGGCTAGCGCTATCTTCCTTGCAGAAAAGGGCCTTAAATCAATTATCATCGAAAAAGAAGCATTCCCTCGTTTCCACATAGGCGAGTCGATGACTGGTGAGTGTGGTAATCTGGTGCGCCGTTTAGGGCTGAGCGAAGCAATGGATCAGGTGCCGCGGACTATTAAACCGGGTGTTATTGTCTACGGTAAAAGTGGCAAAAACACCTTCCACATCCCCGTCATGCGCCGCAACGAGGCTGGGGAACTTGAGCAAAGCTTTACTTGGCAGGTGCGCCGCGGCGAATTTGACAAGATGCTGCTGGATAAAGCCCAAGAAAATGGTGCCTCCATTTTGCGGGGCAAAGCGGTTAAGGTTTTGACGGACGAAACGGGCACCCCTTGTGGCGTACAGGTTCGTCAGGAAGATGGTCAGCTAACCGATGTGCTTGCCGAGGTTTTGATTGATGCATCGGGTCCAGCCACCTTCCTCCACACTGAAGGATTTACCAGCGAACGCGAGCGCGGCAAATATGACCGGCAAATTGCGATCTACACCCACGTCAAAGGCGCCACGCGCGATGAAGAAGATCATACGCGCATCTTCTATGAAATGAGAAATCATTGGGCGTGGTTTATTCCCATCGACGAGGAAACCGTCAGCATAGGTGTTGTCACACCATCCGATTATTACCGCGACTCTAAAGAAGACCTGCGTGAATTTTTCCTCCGCGAAATTCACAAAATTAATCCACAGCTTTCCTTGCGAGTTCCTGACGTCAGTCTAGTTGAAGAAGTGCGCGCCACCTCTAACTACTCCTACCACATTCGCAACTTCACCGGAAAAGGCTTTTTATGCGTGGGCGATTCGCATCGCTTTATCGACCCAATTTTCTCGTTTGGTCTACATTTTGCCCTCACTGAAGGCAAGATGGCCGCCGACGCCATCGCCAACTACTTATTGAACGGCGTAGGCCGTGATGTGGAGAATCCGTTCGCTGAATATGAACGCTATTGCGAGTTGGGCATGGACACCATCCAGGATGTGCTGGATTGTTTCTGGGATCAGCCAACACCGTTTGCGTTCATGGTACACTCGCGTTACGTCGATGACTTTATCGATCTGTTTGCTGGACGTGTTTACCAGGAAGATCCGTCGCCTGGTTTGCAAGCAATTCGTAAGGTCAATGCCAAACTGCGAGAAAAGCTGCAACCACAGCACTAGATTTCTGTCTCCCTCAACTTAAAAGGGCTGCATGTCGAAGCGTATAAAGGGTCGTAGAGACATGCAGCTTTTTTGTCGCCCCAAGCTCCGGTAAAACATTCCTAAAATTACGAGGTATGAACATATGAAGCTAAGCCTTGAAACCATGAAAAGGGTCAAGCCACAGCCTGGGCAGCTTTCAGACCGGCGGTGGATTTATTTTTTGCTGCTGGCCATCATCTATACCAACTGGATCATTTTTATGACGCTCACCAATCGGTGGGAGCTGTTTCTGCATTATTGGCCCGCTTCAGTCACCATGAGCCTGGGTTCGTTTGTAGCTGGGGCAACGGCTGAAGGCGGCGCAGCCGTTGCGTTTCCTGTCTTCACCAAGGTACTGCATATCCCTTCCAGCGATGCGCGGACCTTTGGCCTGATGATCCAATCTTTTGGCATGACCATGGCCAGCGTGATGATTTTTGTACAGCGCATCAAGGTGATGCCGCGGGTAATTGGCTGGGTATCGCTGGGCGGTATTTTGGGCCAAATCATTGGCACCTACCTGATCATCATTCCAGAGCCATACCCAAAAATTTTGTTCACCTTTGTGGCGACCGCTTTTGGCGTGGCCATGATCATTTCGCGCTGGTTTATTCACTGGTCACCGCGGGAAGATTTGCCTTTGTGGGACAATCGGTACCGTTTGCTGTTTGGTGTGGTGGGCATTATGGGCGGCATTTTTGCGGCGCAAACCGGGTCGGGCATTGACATGCTGACTTTTATGGTGCTTACGTTGGCCTTTGGCATCAATGAAAAGATTAGCACGCCCACAACGGTGGTCATCATGGGGCTGAACTCGGTGGTTGGCTTTTTCTTGCACGGGGTTGTCTCGCAGGATATTGGCACCATGTGGAACTACTGGTTGGTAGCCATGCCGATTGTGATTGTGGGTGCGCCGCTGGGAGCATACGTGGCGTCTAAAGTTCAGCGCGACACAATCATTTACTTTTTGCTGTCGCTAATTACCATTGAGCTTGTGACAACGCTGTGGCTGGTCCCCTTCCGCAGTTTGAGCCAGGTGCTGTTTACGGTAACGGCCGTTGCTCTCTGCACCGTTTTATTCTGGGGCATGTTGATTTTCCGCAAAAAGTACATACCTATGGGAGAAGCATAGGCTGTCTGATCTGTAGCCTGGGCAAAAAAACAGGGCAACCGTGTGGGTTGCCCTGTTTTTTATCTTATTCGGTTGGGAAGTGGCCTAACTTAACCTAGATTCCCGGTAATCACCATAACGCCAATGGCCCCCATAATGATATTGAGCAGCACCAGCAAAGCCAGGATCAGCCGCTGTCCTGGCGTAAAGTTACCCCAGGCAAACCCCCCGGAACGGCCGCTTCGCTCTTCGCTAAAAAAGGCCTCGTCATTATCCAGATCGTCATCCAGCGAGCCGCCACGCGTGCTTTTGCGACGCAGCTGATCAAACTCATCTTCATCATCCAGCGGCGGTAAATCTTCCATCATCGGCGCGGCACTGGCCGGGCCGTCATCATCGCCAAACAAATCTTGCCGGAAAGCGGCAAAGTCGTCGTCATCTTCATCAAAAATATTGCGGTTATCGGTCATGAGCTGGTACCTCTCATCAGTTTGTGCCGTAAACTGTCTGGCTGGTGGATCATTTCTTCGGCATTTCCGGTAAAGCAGACGACAAACCGAAGATTGCCGATATTGTAACTGAAAGTAGGGAAAAACGAAACAACAACTTTACCATAATTAATGTTGGCGCAGGGTCACATCGGCGGCGGTGATGGTATGTAGCTGGCCCGCTGCATCGCGCACCAGCAGGTGTCCTGCACCGTTGGTGCCTTCGGCAATGCCCTGCAAGCTGCGGCTGGTTTGGGGATAGCTCACCTGCACCGGCTGCCCCAGGTTTATGAGCTTCTTTTGCCAGGCTGGTTGGGGCGAACGGCCGTTTCCCACCTCATCATACAACTGCTCCACCCGCTCTAAAAACGCCGCCAGCAGCGGCAAACGGGGCACCCTCTGCCCGGTGGCGGCCAGCAGGCTGGTCGGTGGGGTAATGCCCTCAGGCAGTTTGTCGTCGGGAATGTTGACGTTAATGCCAATCCCAACAATGACCCATTGGAGACGGCCGTCGGCGGCAAAATCCCCCTCTTGCAAGATACCACTCACCTTGTGCCACGCGCCCGCCTGCCGCACCATCACATCGTTGGGCCACTTGATGCCCACTTCCAGCCCCGTTTGTTGGGCGATGGCTTCGGCTGCCGCCAGGCTGACCAGCATCGTGAGCCAGTTCATCTGCTCCGCGGGCCAGTGGGGACGGAACAGCATGGACAGCAGCAGCGAACTGCCCGGCGGCGCATCCCAGCGCCGCGCCAGGCGACCGCGCCCCTGGCGTTGATAGTCGGTTAGCAGCACAAACCCAGCCGGTGGCTCAGCAGCGCCACCCTGTCGCACCCACTCTTTCAACAACTCATTGGTTGAATCGACCTCCGGCAGTACCTGGCAGGCTTGCCCCAACCAGCGCGTAGAAAGGGCCTGAGTGACGGCCGTTGCCGAGAAACTATCGTCCATTGTCAACCTCATACCGTGCAAACGAATAAAATTTGTATAAAATTATGTTTGACACCTTTTCATCACAGCCTATAATTGAAGCAAATTCTGAGAATCATACCACCAACCTCCGCAAACAATTGTAGTGACCAACATTGCAAACCATTCTGGATTTCCACCACATTTTGCCTTGTTTACAGTCTACACATCCGGTAACATTATTAAAAAATTATCATAGAGAGTAATGGAAATGACAGCAGACGCCTCCCCCGAAATCTCCTCGCAGCAGCAGCCAGACGATGCCTATTGGGCTGCCTTATTTGAACAGGAAGAGGCCTTGCTGCCTAACGAACCCCGACCAGAGATTCCCGTCAACACCAGCTGGGCACCCCTCAACCAACGCATAGACGGCCGTTTCCGTTGGGCCGATGGGGGTCATGAACCCATCAGCGACCCGTGGCAAATGGCCCAAGAAATCATGGATGCCGACGACGCCATTTCTTTGCCCGTGACCGGGTTCAACAAAGGTGGGCTGCTGGTACACTGGCAAGGGCTGCAAGGCTTTGTCCCCGCGTCGCAACTCATCGACTTCCCCCAATTTCATCTAGAAAGTGAACGATTAAGCGCCCTACGTCAGTGGCAGTCGGAAAAGCTGACGCTTAAAATTATTGAGCTGAACCGCGATTTAAACCGGCTCATCCTCTCCGAGCGGGCTACGCTGGTAGAAGCCGACGAACGCGAAGAGCTGTTTGTGCGCATCGAGCCGGGCCAGATTCGTGAAGGTACCATCACTAACTTGACCAATTTTGGCGCTTTTGTAGACCTGGGCGGTGTGGAAGGATTGATTCACATTTCGGAGCTTTCCTGGAGCCGCGTCATTCACCCCAGCGATATTTTGGAGCCAGACCAGTCGGTGAAGGTGAAAGTGCTCAACGTGGATTCGGAAAACGGCCGTGTTGCCCTCAGCCTCAAACGACTCAAAGACAATCCCTGGACCACCGTTGACCAGCGATTTAAGCCAGGGCAGATGGTCGAAGGCGTGATCACCAACGTGGTAAACTTTGGCGCATTTGTCCTGATTGAAGACGAACTGGAAGGGCTCATTCACATTTCGCAGCTGGCCGAAGGTGTGTTCCTGCACCCGCGCAAGGTTGTGCAAAAAGGCCAGATTGTCGTCGCCCGCATTCTGAAAGTAGATGGCACCAACAAACGGCTTGCCCTCACCTTGCGCGGCTTGGACGGCGAAAGCGACGAATAAAGGGAAAGTAATTAAGTCACTGGGTAATTAAGTAATTTGGCAGACAACAACCCATTTACTCAATTACCTGATTACCCAATTACTTTTCATAATGTATTGGTATGGCAAGAACAAAATCTTCTGGCGGCAGCAAAACCCCCGCACCGCCTCCCCCCACCTGGGATGAACGCCTGATCAACAGCCTGATGCCCTGGCGCATTGAAATCGCCGGGATCGCCCTTTTTACCATCTCCTTCCTCATTTTCCTGGCCTTACTCAGTTTGCCCAACAACGCCTGCCCTGGCGTTTGGCTTTGCCTCTTCCGCGAGGGGTTTGGTTGGGGCGCGTACCCGCTGCTGCTCTCGCTCTCGGCTGCCGGGCTGCACCTGACGCTGCGCCAGGTGGAAAAGCCGTACGAAGTGCGCGTGGCCCAGGTGATTGGTTTTGAACTGGTGCTGCTGACCCTGTTGCCGCTGAGTTACCAGTTGGGCAACACAACGCTGCCAGAAGCCCATCTGGGCAAAGGCGGCGGACTGGTTGGTTGGGCCTTGTCTGAACCGCTGTTGGACTTTTTTGGTGGCTTCCTCACCAACGGCTTTTACCTGCTGCTACTGGTCTACGGGATTAGCCTCATCGCAGGCTTTACCTGGGACGACTTTTTAACCGGACTCAATAATCTATCCATTCGTTTGCGCCAGCTGTCGCAAGAACTGGCCCCGCCGGAAACTGCCCCGCGTACGGCCGTTTCTGCCCAACGCGCCACCCAACTCCCCCTGCCTGAACCACCCGCTCCAAACCCCGACGAGCTGCTAATCATTGACGATACGGCCGTTTACAACGACCCTACCAAACGCAGCAAGCGCCTGCCGCCGCTCTCCCTGCTAGAAGAAGGCACCGATTACGTCCTCACCCCCGAGGAAGTGGACGAGAAAAAGCGCATCATCGAGGAAACGCTGGCCCATTTTGGCCTGCCCGCCACCGTGACCCAAATTCAGCGCGGTCCGGCCATCACCCAGTTTGGCGTGGAGCCCGGCTACGTGGAGCGCCCCGGCCCCGATGGCGAAATGCGGCAGCAAAAAGTGCGCGTCAACCAGATTGCCGCGCTGCGCAAAGACCTGGCGCTGGCCCTGGCCGCCACCCGGCTGCGCATCCAGGCCCCAGTGCCCGGTCGGGGTATTGTGGGGGTGGAGGTACCCAATTCAGAAACGGCCGTTGTCCGCCTGCGCTCCATCGTGGAATCTCCCGAATTTACCCGGCACAGTTCCCATCTAGCCGTAGCCCTGGGTAAAGACGTTTCCGGCGCCCCCATCGCCATCGATCTGGACAAAATGCCCCATTTGCTCATCGCCGGGACCACCGGCTCCGGCAAGTCCGTGTGCATCAACACGCTCATCACCTGCCTGGTGTTCAACAACACCCCAGAAAACTTGCATTTGGTGATGATCGATCCCAAAAAGGTGGAGCTGATTCGCTTCAACGGCTTGCCGCACCTCATCGGCCAGGTGGAGGTGGAGGCGGATCGTGCCGTGGGCGTGCTGCGCTGGCTCACGGCGGAGATGGATCGGCGCTACGAAATGTTTGCCCAGGTCAACGCCCGCAACATTGGCGGCTACAATCGCAAAGTGGCCGGGGACAAAACGCGCAAAAAGCTGCCCTACATCGCCGTTTTTATCGACGAGCTGGCCGATTTGATGCACACCTATCCTGGTGATGTAGAGCGTACGCTCTGCCGCCTGGCGCAGATGGCCCGCGCGACGGGGATGCATATGGTGGTGGCCACGCAACGGCCGTCTACCGACGTCATCACTGGGCTCATCAAGGCCAACTTCCCCGCCCGGCTCTCTTTTGCCGTCGCCTCCAGCGTCGATTCCCGCGTCATCTTAGACACCGTTGGCGCGGATCAGCTGCTGGGCAAAGGCGACATGCTCTTCCTCTCCCCCGAAGCCAGTGCCCCAGCACGCGTTCAGGGCGTCTTCCCCGCCGATGATGAAATTGAGCGCATCGTTAAATTCTGGCACAACAACACCCCCGCCGATTTTGAGCCGATGCCCGCCCCATGGGAAAGCCTCATTGCCAAATATGCCCTGCTGGACGAAACAGACAGCCTGCTGGAAGCGGCCATCGAGCTGGCACAGAAAAACGACACCATTTCAGCGTCGTTTTTGCAGCGCAAGCTGCGCCTGGGCTATCCCCGCGCCGCCCGCCTGATGGAGCATCTGTACGAAATGGGTCTGGTCGAAGATCCCCAATCTGGCGGCAAAACCCGCCGCACCCTGGTGGATGAGGATGACGATCCGCTAGAAGATTTGCTGCAATCCTAAGTAAACCGCACAAAGTTTTTGGAAGAAAAAAGCGCAATTTTTGTGCGGTTTACTCAAGTAATTGGCAGATTCTACGCTTAGTTACTTTTGAAAAACTTTCTGCCAATTACACAAATCCTAGCCAGTTCAAGCCGAGCCAGCCGTTAACTTCTCCCCGGTCGCTGCTCCTTCCTGACTATTTGGTTCCTTTGCCGTCGTACGCATCAAGGCGTGCCGCTTTTTCTTATTGGCCGAAAACAGACTCTGCACACCAATGAAGATGAGCGTCAGTGCGCCCACCGCAATGCGGGTCCACCAGGAGCTGAGTTCGCCGTTAAACTGGATGAGCATCTGAATCAGGCCCGTCACCAGCACGCCAAACAGCGTGCCGAACACATAACCCTGTCCGCCCGTTAGCAACGTGCCGCCAATCACCACCGAGGCAATCGCGTCTAGCTCAACATTGGTGGCATACAGACCATGCCCCGAAAGCAAAGAGATGCTAAACACAATCCCGGCCAGGGATGAACAAAAGCCATTCAGCGCATAAACCGAAATTTTGATGCGGCCCACGGGCAAACCCATCAACAGGGCAGATTGTTCATTGCCACCGATAGCATAGACGGTACGGCCGTATCGCGTAAAGTGCGCAATGTACATCCCCACCACCAATACCACAATGGCAATCACCGAGCCTAAGTTCAGGAAAGCCCGCTCAAAAAACGGCAGTTGAAACCGGGACAAGGCCATCGTCCGGTACAAAGGATCGTGAATGGGAATGGCATTCAGGCTGATAAAAAAGCACATCCCCCTGGCAAAAAACATCCCGGCCAACGTCACAATAAATGGCTGCACCCTAAAGTAGTGAATAATACTCCCCATGATGCCGCCAAACAGCGTGCCCATGAGCAACATCAGCGGGATCACCAGCCAGGGGCTCAGCCCCACATTCTCTAGCAGCGCCGCCGAAGCAACCGAAGTCAGGGCAATAACCGCTCCTACCGAAAGGTCAATGCCTTCCGTCAAAATCACAAACGTCATCCCCACAGAGGTGATCAACAAAAAAGCATTGTTGATAAACAGGTTGAAAAATGCCTGCGGCTGCCGCATCCCCTTGTACTGCAAAATGCCATACACATACAAAATGACAAAAACGCCGAAGGTAGCCAACAAAGGCACAAGTTTTCTGTTGATTTTTAGTCGGCCAATCATGATTGGACTCCCACTCGTTCAATGAGGCGCGTTAACACCAGCTTTGTCTGCTCGGAATACAGCAGGATAACCACCAGCACCACCAACCCCTTGATCGCTGAAGCTGCTAGAGGGGGTACACCCACTGCGTACATCGTGGTGGTGGTACTCTGAATGACCAACGCCCCAATCACGCTGGCCAACAAAGAAAAACGGCCGCCTGACATCAACGTCCCCCCAATGACCACCGCTAAAATGGCGTCCAGCTCAAGATTCAGTCCGGCATTGTTGGCGTCGGCACTCTTCACATTGGAGCTGTAAATCAATCCAGCAATCCCGGCACAAAAGCCGCAAAACGTGTACACAGCCAGCTTGATGTTCGTTTCGCTAATGCCACTCAAGCGGCTGGACTTAGGATTAATGCCCACTGATTCAACAAATAACCCAAAAGCCGTCCGTCGGGCCCACAACCAGGCGCACAAATAAACAAAAGCCACAATGAACAGCGTAAACGGCAGCCCCAGCACATACCCATTCCCGATAAAAAAGTATGGGCTGTAGTAAACCGTAATAATTTGGCCGTGCGTAATGAGCTGCGCAATGCCTCGTCCGGCTACCATAAGCACCAAAGTGGCCACCATGGGCTGGATTTTTGCCCGAGAAACCAGCAACCCATTCCACAAGCCGCACAGCGTTGCCACCAGCAGCGCCGCCATAATGCACTGCCACAGCGGTGTACTCGTGGCATCCTTAATCAACTCCTCAGAGCTAATCAACTCGGTCGCCAGCGCCGGGTTAATGAGCACCGTGGCCGTGCCTGCGGCAATTGCCACCACTGCACCCACAGATAGGTCCACACCCCCGGTGGCAATCACCATCGTCATGCCAATGGCCAGCAGCATCAAAATGGAGCCACGATTCAAAATATCAATCAAAAAGCCGGACAAATGCCCGTTTTTGATCTCAATGTCGTAAAACCCAGGCGTAAAAAACAAATTGAAGAGCATGATCAGCGCCAACGCCAAAAGCGGCCAAAAGAGTTGGCTGTCTCTAATTTTGTGCCACGAGAGGTCAAATCGTTTCATTAGTCGCTCCCTGCCATTGCTTGCATCACGGTTTGTTCGTCCACTGCATCACTAAACTCAGTCACCTTCTGCTGATCCCGCAGCACTACGATACGATGACACGTTCTCAGCACCTCTTCCAGCTCCGATGAAATGAACAGACACGCCTTGCCGTCTTCCGCCAGTTCCAACACCAGCTTCTGAATTTCTGCTTTAGCGCCGATGTCAATACCTCGGGTTGGCTCGTCCAGAATGAGCACCTGTGGATTTGTAGCCAACCAGCGGGCCAGAATGACCTTTTGCTGGTTGCCTCCACTCAGGTTTTTAATCGGCTGGTCAGCCGAAGGGGTGCTGATATTGAGCATTTTGATGAACTTGTCTGCAATTTCGTACTGCTGTTGTTTGGTCAGTCGTTTGGCCCACCCTTTGTTGGACTGTAAAGCCAAAATAATATTTTCTCTCACCGTTAACTCGTCAACGATGCCGTCTGCTTTACGGTCTTCAGGGCAAAAGGCAATCCCCCTGTTGATGGCATCAGCGGGTGAAAAATTCTTCATCTCAATCCCACCAACCGTCACGGTGCCGCTATCCGGGCGATCCACACCAAACAGTAGTTGGGCCGTTTCGGTACGGCCAGAGCCAAGCAAGCCAGCCAGGCCCACCACTTCACCAGCATATAAATCCAGGTCAAAGGGGGCGACAGAACCCGTTCGCCCTAGCCCTTCAGCATGCAGCAGGCGGGTACCCTCTTGCAATTGGCCGCTTGTTAATTTCTTCTGCATCATGTCGCTAAAGTCGCCCATGACGCGGCCAATCATCTGGGCAATGAGGTCCAGCCGGGAAAGGCTGCTTGTTTCATGCGTGCCCACCAGGTTGCCATTGCGCAGAATGGTAACTCGGTCGGTCACTTCGTAAATTTGGTCAATAAAATGGGTAATGAAGATAATGCCCAGCCCTTCACTTTTCAGCTTGCGCATGACCTGGAAAAGCTGCTCAGTTTCATGTGAATCCAGGCTGGAAGTTGGCTCGTCGAGGATCAGGATTTTGGCTTCAGAAATGTCCAAAGCACGAGCGATGGCGGCCATCTGTTGAATGGCGATTGAATATTCGCCCAGGTCTTTAGTGACATCAATCACCACGTCTAGACGCTGCAAGATTTGGCTGGCTTTTTCTTCCATAGCGCGCCAATCTATCCGCCCAAACTTGCGCGGTTCGCGACCAATGAGGATGTTCTCGGCTACTGAAAGATTGTCACACAGGTTAATCTCTTGATATACCGTGCTAATGCCAAGCTCTTGGGCGTGCTGCGGGGACCGAACATGAACAGCTTTGCCATCCAACGTGACGCTGCCGGAATCTAGCCGTTCAACACCCGTGATGATTTTGACCAGGGTAGATTTTCCAGCGCCATTCTCGCCAACGAGGGCATGAATTTCGCCTCGTCGCAAATCAAAATCAACGTTTTCTAGCGCCTGTACACCGGGGAATGCCTTCGAGACGCCTTGCATGGACAGCACGGAGGTGTGTGGTTCTGGCATTTCTTCTCCCTTCCTGATGTGCGGATGAGGAGCGACGCTGCGCGCCGCTCCTCATGTCTAACTATTCAATCTGAGGCAAAAGAATATGTGTCTAATATTGACGCTCGGGCAACAAGTCGGCTGCGTTGTCTGGGTAGTATACACTTTCTTCTGAGGGAACCCATTCAGGCAGCTGTTCGCCATTTACCGCGCGCAGAGCCAGGTCATAGAATTGTGGACCAAGCAGCGGATTACATTCAACGGTCACATTGAGTTTGCCGTCGATCATGGCCTCAAAAGCGCCACGAACTGCGTCGATGGAAACGATTTTGATGTCTACGCCAGGAACCAGACCAAATTCTTCGATGGCTTGAATGGCACCGATGGCCATGTCATCGTTGTGGGCATACAGGCCAACAATTTCGTCGCCGTAGTTCTTGAGGAAGGCTTCCATAACCTCTTTGCCTTGGGCCCGGGTAAAGTCGCCAGACTGGGAGTCAATGATTTCAATGTTGTCCGCCAGGGTTTCGCGGAACCCGGAATAGCGGTCATTGGCTGGGGCAGAACCCACAGTGCCGACCAATTCAACAATCTTACCACCTTCTGGCAGGAGGCGATTCATTTCGTCGCCAGCTTTGCGCCCTTCAGCTACGAAGTCGGAGCCTAGATAGGTGGCATACAAATCACGCGGTACGTCAGCACGACGGTCTACCATGATTACCGGAATGCCAGCGTCTTTAGCTTCTTGCAGAACAGTTTCCCACCCGGTTTCAACCACTGGGGAGAAGCCGATGACATCGACACCTTCGGCAATGTAGGAGCGAATGGCGGCAATTTGGTTTTCTTGTTTTTGCTGCGCGTCGGAGAATTTCAGATCAACGCCGAGCTGTGCGGCCGTTTCTTTAATTGAAGCAGTGTTAGCCGTACGCCACTCACTTTCGGCACCAATTTGGGCATATCCAACGACCAAGGTTTCCATGGTTTTTGCTTCGGCGGCCTCATCGGCGGCCGGTTCATCGGAACCGGAGCTGCAACCAACAACCACAAAAAACGCCATCAATGCGATTAACAACAGGCTTAGCTTTCTCATTTACTCGATCTCCTTCTTTTTAGTGTAAAGCGGGGAAACAGATAAATGTTTCATTTCACCCGGGATAAAATGAAACGGTATGCATCCATCATATGGGTGATAGTAGACAATAGACAATGGATTTTTTTGGGCACTCTTTACAAATTGGGGCTGACTTGCCCATAAACAAAAAACCCTCCAGTCGGAGGGTTTGATTTTTTTTGAAGAAAGTATGATTTTTTTGGATTTACGGCCGTTTTTCCCCATCATCTCCGTCAATACTTCCGCGAAGACAAAATTTCCTGCGCATCTTCTGGATAGTAAACGCTTTCGGCCGAAGGCAGCCATTTGGGCACCGACTCCCCGTTAACCACCTTCAACGCCAGGTCCAGAAACTGCGGACCAAGCAAAGGATTACACTCAATCGTCGCATTCAGCTTACCATCAATCATCGCCAAAAAAGCATCCCGAATGGCATCAATGGACACAATCTTGATATCCACGCCTGGTTGTAAACCATAAGCTTCAATGGCGCGAATGGCACCAATCGCCATGTCGTCGTTGTGGGCATAAACCGCATCAATCTCGTCACCATACTGCCGCAAAAAATCGCCCATCACCTCTTCACCCTTGGCGCGAGTAAAATCGCCCGGCGCGGAAGCAATGATGTGGATGTCGGGATACTCCTGAATGATTTCGCGGAAGCCTAAATAACGATCGATAGCCGGGGCCGAACCAACCGTGCCAACTAATTCAACAATGTTTCCTTCTCCATCCAGCAGATCCACCATCACCTGGGCCGCGTCGCGCCCTTCCTGCACAAAGTCCGAACCCAGGTAGCTGGCATACAGCTCTTCAGACACATCGGCCCGCCGATCAACCAAAATGATGGGGATTCCGGCATCTTTTGCTTCTTGAAAGACAGAATCCCAGCCTGTTTCCACAACTGGCGAGACGCCGATCACATCAACCTGTTGGGCAATAAATGTGCGAATGGCTTTGATTTGGTTTTCCTGTTTTTGTTGGCCATCGGAAAAAATCAGCTCGACGCCTAAACGTTCGGCGGCTTCTTTGATGGAGGCAGTATTGGCGGTGCGCCATTCACTTTCGGCCCCGATTTGGGAATAGCCCACCACCAGCTCTTCGTAAACGATAATGCCATCGTCTGTTTCGAGGGGCGGGTTGGCAGAAACGGCCGTTCCTTCCCCACCATCCGCCTGACACGCCACTAGCAAAAGAACCAACACGCTCAAACCAAAACGCAGCTGCTTTAGAAACTGTTCTGTCATTGCTCTCACACGTCCTGCGGGTTCGGTGTACACCGGCGGGGGATTGTTACCGACACCTGTGAGCCACCCTGAAAGTGGCTTTGCACCGATAAGCCGTACTCCTTACCATAGTAAAGTTGAATTCGCTTGTGTACATTCCTCAAGCCAAAGCCCCCTTCCTCCAGGGCGACTTCTTCGTCCAAATCTTGATTTAACGACTCCTGGATTTGGACCAATTTATAGGGGGTAAAGCCGACGCCATCATCTTGCACGTTTAAAAGCACCTTATCTTCGCCAGCCCGCTTCACCTGCACCACAATCGTGCCGCCATTTCTTTTTGTTTTGATTCCATGGTACAGCGCATTTTCAACCAATGGTTGCAAAGTTAGTTTTAGAATCGTGCTGTCCATCACGTCTTCTTCTACTTCAATCCGGTAATCCAAAATATCCCGATAACGCATCTTCTGAATCGCCAGATAGCTGCTAACATGCTCAATCTCTTGCCGGAGCGAAATCCAATCTTTCCCCTTGCTCAAAGCAATACGAAAAAAGCTAGATAGGGCGCGGACGATATTCACTACCTGATCCGTCTTGTTCGACTCAGCCATCCAAACGATGGTATCGAGCGTGTTGTACAAAAAATGGGGATTAATTTGGGCCTGTAACGCCCGTAACTCCGCCTTCTTCAAGTTTTCCTGTTCGCGCAGCTTGGCATTTACCAGTTCCCGGATACGGCCGATCATAATATTAAAGCTAATCCCCAGCTCCGTAATTTCGTCTACGTTGTGGGTGGTCACCAAGGCCTGCAAATCTTCGCCGGTAATCGTCGTGGTCACGTCGTGCAATTTTTTGATGGGCACATAAATACTGCCAGAAATAATCCATGCGGCCAGGATGGAAAAGAGAATCACCCCCGGTAACAAAATCATGTACAGGATGGAAAGCCGGGTAAAACGGGCCTGGTTTTCCTGGTATTGTTGCTCCGCCTGATTCACTTCAAACAGCATGTAATCCTGCACCGTTTCTTCCACAACGGCCGAAACGCCGCGAATATCTTCCAGGACCTGCTCGTTTTCCACTACCCGGCTGCCCGCAGCGATCTGCTCCCCCATTTTGTCTACGTAATGCGTCAGGGTGTTCATCGTGCGGTAAATAACTTCCAGCTTAATTCTGGATTTATCCGACTCGGCATTGGCCATCATGGATTCAATCTGGCGGTTCACCTGCTGAATAATCGCGTACTGGTCACCTTCGGCAAACTCTGTCTTGCCGGACACAATGTTCCACATTTCAGAATCAATAGAGGATTTGATGTAGCCATTGATGCTGTTGGCCGTAGTGATGTTGGTAATAATGGCATCGTACTGCCGGTTAAACCGGATCACTTCAAGAATCAACAAAATATTCATCGTGGAAATGAGCAAAATGACGGTAAAAAACGAAAGCAGAATTTTGGTGCGCAATGAAAGCCGTATGCTGGCAAATAAAGTAATGAACTTCTCCATGTATCGGGGGGTCGGTTCAGTAACGATGATTTCCGCATTCATCATAATTGCCTCTCCTGCAAGGACTCTTTTTGGGGAATGGGCTGTGTGCAGGCCAAATGACGCCTTGATTTTCAGGCGCGGGGTAACTGCCGAAATTGTTGGGGCGGCAGGCCAGTATTTTTTCTGAAGACATAGCTAAAATAATGCGGATCGCTGTAGCCGCTTTGCAAAGCGACCTCAGAGCATTTGATGTTGGTTGTCCGCAGCAGTTCTTTGGCCCGCTCAATTCTGATCCGTGTCAGATAATCCTTGAAAGATTCGCCCGTTTCTCGCCCAAACACAACGCTAAAATGGCTGGGGCTTAAATTTACAGTGGCCGCAACGTCATTTAACACCAGGTTGGGATTCGTAAAGTGGGCATCAATAAACTCTTTGGCCTGGAAGATGAGTTTGGCTTTTTCATACTGCACCTGATCATTCCTGAAGGTGAGTGCCGCCGAGAAGATGGTTCGGGCAGCTTCGCGCATCTGGCTGAGGGTATTGATGTTGGCCAGAAAACCTTCCATGTCGGCCATCGCGGGGATCACCTGTTTGGCCTCGCCGCCCAGGGCGGCTACCAGCTCGGCCGCCGCCAAGATAAGGTCTACAAACAGGTAATGCTTGATCAGCGGGGATTGCAGAGCTGCTTCGCCGAGTGGATACAGGTGATCGGCAAAAAATGGCTCGAACTCGTTGAGCAGGCCGCTTTTCAAGTATTGCTCAATCGCCGACTGCTCACGCCTGAGCATTTCGGTCAGGTGATTTGGCGTGGCGGGTTGGCTGTGAAGAGGTGGCCTGGAAACGGCCGTTACCGCCTCCGCAAACGAAAGAAAAATATCCGTCAGCCGCTGCTGCACATCACCAACCCCAACCGAGACACGTTGGCCCCACACCCCGGCCACCTCTTTCTGGACCAAATCGGCCAGCAACAAACCGTCTTGTCTCAGCTGCGCGGCATCCTCGCCACACAGGATCAATACCATTTCCTCGACACTTTTTTGCGTAAAAAAGACACCAGCCCGGTTGCTTACTAAATTGGACACCATCTGGGGAATTTCATGAATGCTGGCAAAATCGGCGGGCGTCTGTTCTTCCGGTAGGTGAATCTTGATCAGAACCACCAGATAATGCTGAGCGACTATCTCCAGACCAATTTGACGACACTGCTCGATAACGGCCGTTGAAGACACCCCACCCACCACCAGCTGGAGCAGCATCTTTTCTTGCTGCAACGTACGCGCATCCTTGATCTGGCTTTGCAAATCTTTGAGGGCTTTTCGTTCCGCACTTTCCTGGTTCAAAATTGCGCCAACGGATTGCAACGCACCCTGAATTTCAGCGGTCCCGATTGGCTTGAGCAAATATTCCGTCACGCCAAGCTTGATAGCCGATTGGGCATAATCGAACTCGTCATGGCCACTCAGGATGATGATCTTCACCCACGGCATTTGCTGCCGGACGATCTTGCACAGCTGCAAGCCATCCATAAAGGGCATTTTGATATCGGTAATGATGACGTCGGGCTGTACTTTTTTGATGAGGGGGAGTGCAATTTCGCCGTCAGGCGCTTCGCCGCAGAATTCAAAACCAGCCGATCGCCAGTCAACATTGTCTCGGATGCCTTCTCTGGCGACGATTTCATCTTCGACAAGGAAAACTTTGTACGGCATGGCCCTCTCTCCTATTCGACTGTCACCTGAACAGATATGCGTGCAAGGGAAATTTTCTTCGTTAACGTTAACAAAATCCAGTGTAACATACCCAATATGGGGTGTCAATTTCCCGAAAAGCAGCCTTTTGCCACGGCATTGGACAAAAAACAGTGGCGTTTTTACAAAATGATTGGCCACTCTTTAACACAGTGTCACAGGAGGTAAACAAGGAAGCCACCAGCTGTTAACGTTAACGACTGGCGGCTTTTCCAGGGAGTTGCTATGCGAATTAAAGGGCACCGCCCTATCAAAAACCTACCCCACCCCCTCAAAAGCGTTCGCAAAAACATCGAGGACCTGAACAATGTACGCTATGACACTGACCACAAACGCGATGGCCAGAATAAGCCAATATACTCGCACATTCCGGCCTTTACCACGGGAAATTGCCACAAAAAGTAGAATGCTTACCAGCAGACCGAGAACGGCCGTACCTAAAATAATAAAGCCCGTTGTGGTGGGCACATTCACAGTGAAGTTAACCGCCGTCTGCCCCCAAACATTGTCGCTAAGTGCCACGCGTGGGTAATGAATTCCCGGTTTAAATACAAAGAGATCGTAAAAGGACCGGTAGGAAACCCAGGCAAAAAAGAGTACACACAGGGCGGTTAACAGGAAGCGTGTGTATTTACGGCCGTTCTTCACTGCACCATTCATAGACGACATAGCCGCTACTTTGCCCGACCCGGCTCACAAACTTGCTTAACGACAGCGGTTGTTACTCAAAAGCGGGCCATTCGATGTCGTCCAGGCAGCTTGTGTTGGGCGATTGGTCGGGATTGGCCAGGAAATCATCAGCGATGTCCACGGTGCATGCCACGCTGCTGAGCAAGGAGTGCCCTGCGCCCGGCACCTCAACCACGGTGCTGTTGGGCAAGGTTGCGGCCGTCAGCGTGGCCCAGCGAGGTGGCGTAGCGGTGTCGTATTGGCCCACCAGAATGAGCGTGGGAATGTTGCTGGAAACGGCCGTATTATCCACCGCATTCATGGGATTCCAATATTCACACAGGTTTGTCAAATCGGCCGTACCTTGCAGCAGGGCGCCTTCTAGCTCTGGGGGAATGTTACCGACAACGGCCGTTTCCACCCGCTCATAATCGCCCAGCGCATACTCATCATGGCAAATCACCGAGTTGTACATGCCTTCGCTGTCGCTGCGGTCCTCATCGTCCTGATATTTGGTGCGAGCAAAGCCATCCTCCGCGCTAATTTCGTCCAGGGCATCAAAATTGTCGTTGCTCACCTCATAAATCACGTAGGGCAGCAGCGGAATGAGCGACGTATCGCTAAACGCGCTGCTAAGAGCAAAAACGAGATCATCGCCAAACACCTCACCCCCTTCATCATTGAGGCGCTGGACGGTATCTAAAAAGACGTTTTCCAAGTCGGGATATTCTTCGCGACAGTAATCGTCCTGTTCGCAGTCGGCAAAGAGCTGGGCCAGGGCATCGGTAAAGCTGTACACCTCGTCCACCGGCGTATCGGCGTTGGGCGGGAAGGGCGAGTCGAGAATGACCGCGCGCACACCTTCAGGATGACGACGCATCACTTCCAGCGCCAGCCGCGTACCATAGGAGATGCCCAGCAAATCCCACTCGTCAATGCCCAATGCCTGCCGCAGCACCGCCACATCGGCAGCATTTTCCTGCGTGTTGTAGGCCATCAAATTAATGCCTTCGTCGGTCAGGCGGTCAAAGCAAAGGGAATCAGGATTGTCCCGCTCATCAGCTTCGGCAAACTCAGGGCAGTCTAAAGTGGGTTCGGAATAGCCGGTGCCGCGCTGGTCTAGCAAAATCAGGTCGCGATTTTGTAAGAAGGAAAATTCCCAACTTTCAGGATCGGCCAGGAAATCATCCAGACCGCTGCTGCCGGGGCCGCCAGCCAGATAGACAACAGGCGGTTCGCTGGCGCCATCTGGTGCAGCCACAATGGCCACAGCCAGTTCAATGGTGGGCGAACTGGCATCACTGCGATCTTCAGGCACGGTCAGATAACCGCATTCGATGTCATAGCCACGTGGCATGTCGAAGGGGCAGTCGGTGGTTTGGAAGTCGGCGGTGGTAGAAGAAACAACGGCCGTATTCCCGCTGTCACCTTCATCTGCCGTATCAATCTGATCACGGACTGGCCTATCAAAATCGTCCACAATTTCATCCGCTCCATCATCGCAAGCAAAGAGCAGCAAACCCAAAAGTACCAACAGCAGTAATCCAAATTTTTTCATGACTTCATCTCGTTTGGTGGGGGTTTATAAAACAATGGTGTTCATCTTAGCAGAAAGAAACCATTTTGGGGATAAACCGTGCGTCCTGGGATACGGCCGTTTGTTCGTGCGCGATTTAGGTTGGACCATTTTTTGTTGTTTTCGCATCAAAATCGTGGCGTATTTAAAATGGTCCAATCTCAAAAAATTAATTGTTGACAAAAATCATCCATATTTCGGCCAAATGTCATGGAGAGAATTTTATCTATCCTGAAAGGTTGGGTAAACTTGGTATAATCGCGCGCTGTTGATTGACCCTTGCGTAGATTGGAGATCGGAAGAGCAGGAGCTAACTATGTCAGAACAAGACAATAAAAAAATCATTCGCTGGCTTTTTGTAGTGTGTGGCCTCATCATGATCATGGTGGTGTTTGGCGGTTTTGTGCGGTTAACCCGCTCGGGGCTGTCCATTGTAGAGTGGAACCCGGTCAGCGGCGTTATCCCCCCCATTGGCCAGGCCGCCTGGGAAGCTGAGTTTGCCAAATACCAGCAAACTCCTGAAGGTGCGCTTATCAACCACAGCATCACCCTGACGCAGTACAAAGAAATATTTTATGTCGAGTATATTCACCGGCTGATTGCCCGTTTTGCCGGGCTATTTGTAGTAATTCCCCTGTTTTACTACCTGTACAAGGGCATCATTCCGCGCAAAAAATCGTTTGTTTATTTGCTGATCGGTGCCCTGTTTGGCTTCCAGGGCTTTTTGGGCTGGTACATGGTCAGCAGCGGCCTGGTTGAAAATCCGGCGGTGGATCATTTCCGGCTCACCATTCATCTGCTCATGGCCCTCTTCCTACTGGCCCTGACAATGTGGACCGCGCTACGTCACGTGCATCACTTCCCCAAAGTCATCAACGATGGGCGCGGCTCGCTGCCATACGTTTTGTCGGCCGTGGTGCTCACTATCTTGGTCATCCAGATCACCTACGGCGGTTTTGTGGCGGGCCTGAAGGCGGGCTGGATTTCTAACACCTGGCCGCTGATGGGCGGGCGCCTCATTCCCGCAGCCCTGTTTAGCCAATTTGATGCCTGGTGGCAAAACCTGATTTCGTCGCCAGTGGGGGTACATTTTGTGCACCGTTGGTTTGCCTTTGTGGTGCTTGGGGCGGCAACCTGGCTGTATTTCATCACCAAACGCCACGCTTACTCGGCCAACGTCCACAAAGCGGTCATCTATTTCCTGGCCTTGGTGGCCGTGCAGATTACGCTGGGCATCACCACCATTTGGTTCAGTGTGCCGATTGTTCTGGCGCTATCTCATCAGGCAGTCGGGCTGCTGTTGTTTGTGGTGGCGGTGTACATCCGGTATGAGATTGTGCACACGCCCATTCCCGCGCAAATTGTGGAACGGCAAACGGCCGTTGCCCAAACCGGCGACTAATATTTTGGAGATTAGAGATTGGAGAAACAATTTCTAATCTCCAATCTTTTATATGAGTTCCACAACAGTTTGGCATCTGGGCACGATGGGCTTCAGCTACAAGGAGTGGCTAGGCCCGTTTTACCCCGCCGGGATGGCCCCCAAAAATTATCTCGCCCATTACAGCACCCTGTTTGATGCTGTCGAAATTGACAGCACCTTTTACGGCACGCCTCGACCCGAAAGCGTCATTCGCTGGCGGCAAAGCACCACCGACCACTTCACCTTTTGCCTCAAAACCCCACGAACCATTACCCACGATGCCCCGCTGGCTGAGGGAATGGAGGCGATGCAGGCGTTTGTGGAAACGGCCGTTCTCCTCAAAGAAAAGCTCGGCTGTATCCTCATCCAGTTTGGCCCCACGTTCACCTATGCCCAGGTGGAAGAGATGGACCAATTTCTGAGCCAGCTGCCCCAAACCGTGCGCTTTGCGGTGGAGTTTCGTGATGATTCCTGGGTGCGGCCAGAGACGGTAGAGTTGTTACGGCCGTACAACATCTGCCTCACCGCCACCGACTACATTCACCTGCCCAAAGTCATCGCGCCAACGGCCGATTTCCTTTACCTGCGCTTCATTGGTCGGCACGGCCAGTTTAAGGCCAAAGACAAAGAAGAAATTGACAAAACGGCCGATTTGCAAGCGTGGTATGCCCAAATCGAACCGCTCTTACCCCAGTTCAAACACATCTTTGGCTTCTTCAACAACGACTACGCGGGATTTTCCCCAGGCACCTGCAACCGCTTCAAAACAATCATCGGCTTAAAGACCGAAGAGATTCGACCACCCCAACAAGGCCGCCTCTTTTAGCCTGCCAATCGTTCCCCGCGCCAAAATCCTATGCTCAGATATACCTTTTTTGTAACGCTTGCCTGTGCTTGGATACAGACTACTGCCGGGGAAACGGCCGTAAACTGCCACATTCGGGCTGATCATGCTGGTCTGCCTGTGATTTAACACGCTAGGAGTTTTATGACATTAATCAAATTAATCCGTAACACGATTTTTCTTGTTTTTTGCTGGGGGTAGCGGTGGGCGGAACGGCCGTTGCCCAAACGTTTAACGAAGAAACTTACTGGAATAACGATGTGCAGCCGCTGCCGGCCAACGTCAACCACTACACGTTTGTCAGCAGCTTTCTCAAGCCACCCTACAATGTGGTGGGGCTAAACGTTTACACGCCGCCCGGCTACGAAGCCACCGGTAACAGCCAGCGTTACCCGGTCATTTACCTGCTGCACGGCGTCAACGGCAATGAGGCCAACTACTTTGGTTGGTACGACAGCTATTCTGCGCTCTATAGCCAGAAAAGTGCCCTCAGCCTCATGGAAGGCACGGTCAGTCCCGCCCCCGGCTTCAAAATGCCAGAAGCCATCCTCGTGTTTGTCAACGGGGGCAAAGGCAGCGGCTACTACGACTGGAACACACCGGAAAACGGCCCCAACTCCGACTTTCCCATCATGTCAGAAAGCATCATCATTAAAGAGGTACTGCCCTTTGTAGATAATCATTTTCGCACCATACCGTTTCGTGGCGGCCGGGCCATTGAGGGTTTTTCGATGGGCGGCTATGGTGCAGTGAAGTTTGCTCTAGAATATCCACAGCTGTTTTGTTCGGCCGTTTCTTACGGCGGCACCGACTACGACTCCAGCATGAACCCAGCGGAGAGCGTGTACAATATCGTCGCCGCCAACAAACCGGCGCTCAACACCCACCCTGTGCGCATTCGCCTGGTACAGGGCGCATTAGATGGCACATCCAGTGGCAACCTCGAACTCAAGGATTTTCTGGATGCACAGGGCATTTATAACGAATATGAAACGGCCGTTCCTAACACCAAACATGATTGGGGCGACTACTACCGTAACAATGGCGACGTCGGCCTGGACTTCCACCAGGCGTGCTTCCTGGCCAATCCAGCCCCCAATCTGACAGAGTTTGTCTATCTCCCCACCATCCAAAAAGGACCCTAGGTGTTTGGTTCAGTCCGGCAACTCTGTTACAATGAATTTCCATACTGCATGGGAACTCGCCAACCCTCAAACTGTTGTCCTTTGAGGATTTTACAGCGATTCTCACCCTGGAAGAACCGATTCACTAACAACCATCCTGACACCATGCCCAACAAATGTGCCTGGCAGCTAACAGCAGCACCTTGCCTGTAAAACCGTCTGTTTAGAAAGAAGGAGAGCGCGATGAAACGATTAAACATTTCCAGCGGTGCCCCCTGGGAGTCGATTGTAGGTTATTCCCGAGCGGTGCGGGTTGGACCCTATGTGCATGTAGCCGGCACAACGGCCGTAAATGGCGACGGCGAGCTGGTTGGCGCCGATGATCCGTATGGTCAGGCCGTCTACATCTTGAACAAGATTGAGAAAGCGTTGCAAGAAGCGGGCGCAGAGCTAAAAGACGTGGTGCGTACTCGCATCTACGTCACCGACGTAACCGATTGGGATGAAGTAGGCCGCGCTCATGGCGAGGTGTTTGGGCAAATTCGTCCGGCCGCCACGCTGGTGGAGGTCAGTTCTTTACTGGAGCCGGAAATGTTGGTGGAAATTGAGGTAGATGCGTTTTGTGGGGAAGCAACAATTTAAGCGGTGCTGGGCCGACGCCCACAACCCCGGCTTTCTGCTGGCGCACTGCCACATAGCAGCGCCGGGGAAAAGGCGTGCGAACTGTTAAAATCTTAGAAGCCGTTCCGGGTAATTACCAGGGTCAAAACCATGCTGAGCACAATGAGAATACCCATTACCAGCAAGAATTTTTCCGCAAAGGTGCGTTTCCGGTTGTAAATCCGGTTTTTCTCCGAAACTTGCGGCAGCTTCTTTTTGGGCTGACGCCGTTTTTTCACTTTGGCCATCTGAATTGACTCCTTACTATAAAATCTGCGCTCAATGCGGCCCCGAGTATAACATAATTTACCAATGCACGTGAACAGGCAAGCAAAAAAAGAAGCAGCCGATACAAACGATCGGCTGCTTCAATTATTTTGCTATTTGTTTGCTGGCTCGATGTGTTAGGCTGTCGGCAAGCGTCCCATCTTGTCCAAGACCCACTTCATACATTTATGGAACGGATCAAAGAACATCATTGGGCAGCCCCCGGCAATGACGGTAATGCCATTTTCCTGGCAAACGGCCGTTCCCTCATCAGATACACTCGACCCCATCCAGGTGTTGTTGTGCATCCAAACGCGCGGCACACCCGCCGCCACACAATCTTGTACCACCTGCGTGCTTTGCTCCGGTGTCGTAACCAGAATGGCCCCATCCACACCACCGGGAATCGCCTGCATATTCGGATAGCACGGTCCATCTTCCACCGAATCGGCATGGGGATTCACGGCAAACACCTCATACCCCTTGTCACGCAGCGTACGGAAAATGCCGTTAGCGGTTTCGCTCGGATTACGCGACACGCCCGCCACGGCAATGCGCTTTTGGGCAAGAAAATCTCTGGCTGATTCTTCAAACGAACTCATTTTGACTCCTTACACAGATTGTTCAAACATTTCAGCAAAATGCCTTCATAAAAGGCGAAGTTGTGTCATTCATAAACAGCTTTAATCTGTATCTTTTTACGTAGATTGTCCAGTGAAAGTTACTGCCAAAACCGGTGAGTTTTGTCAGAAAAACCACCATGACCAGCAGTGGCCGCTTTGACGCCTTGCCTGGCTTCTGTATAATCAACTGCACAAGAAAATAATAACCTTCGGGGCAGGGTGAGGCGTTTTGAGTGACGTCCAATTCCCGACCGGCGGTGAGGCCCGCGCAGGCCAAGCCCGCGAACCTGTAATCGGTAAACCGTAATCAGTAATCAGTGCAAACTGATAACCGATTACCGACCACCGATTACCCAAAATGGTTGATCTGGTGAGACTCCAGAGCCGACAGTATAGTCTGGATGGGAGAAGGTAAACGAGACGCGGCGCGTTTTGTTTGTCATGCCATGAACTAAATGAACTGCCCCACAGTGATGTGGGGCTTTTTGTTGGAGTGTGGTGTGAGAAACGGCCGTTGTTCATCATGTGGCGGTTTCATTGCGGCCACCCCTCGCGCGCAGTTTCCCCTTGCCCCGCTTAATTTGTGAGGATGGTATGGATTGGTTGCGACGGCAGCCTGTCTCTGTGACGGTTGCCGCTTCATTTGCCTTGCTCCTGCTGCTGTGGCAAGCAGTGGTGCTGCTGGGCGCGTACGACAAATTTATCTTGCCGGGGCCGTTGGATGTGGTGCAGCAGTTTGGCATGGTAGTGGCGGACGGCCGTTTGCTGCGTCACAGCCTCATCACCCTCAGCGAAGTGATTCCCGGCTTGCTCATCGGTGCGCTGATCTCCCTGCCGCTGGGCTATTTGCTGGCCAAATCCCCTCTGGCCGAGCGGCTCATCTCCCCCTACCTCATCGCCTCGCAAGCCATCCCGGTGATAGCCATTGCCCCCCTGCTCACCATCTGGATTCGTTCCACGTTTTGGGCACGCGTGCTGGTGGCTGTGCTGGTGGTCTTTTTTCCCGTGCTCATCAACATCATTGCCGGGCTGCGCTCTGTACCGCGTGAGCTGTATGAACTCATGGCTTCGCTGCGGGCTACCCGCTGGCAAACCTTTCGCCTGCTGGAATGGCCCGCCGCCCTACCCATCGTACTGGCCGGGCTGAAGCTAGGGGCCACGCTCAGCGTTATCGGCGCACTGGTAGGCGAGTTTGTCCAACCCAAGACGGAAGGGCTGGGCTATTTGCTCATCACCGCCCGCTACCAATTTAAAACCGATCTGGTGTTTGTGGTGCTGTTCACTCTGGCGTTCATGGCCCTGAGTTTGTATGGATTGGTGACGCTGGCCGAAAAACGTCTGCTGCGCTGGCAGCAGCATCAATAATGGCGGGGTTTTGCCAAAAAGGAGTTGATTTGTGATGAAAAAACAGTTCTTGAGACTGATGATTTTAATCCTCACTGCCCTGACGCTGGCAGGCTGTGGCGCGGATGCGGAAGAAAACACCGAGCTGATGTCCGTTCGCCTGCCTATGGGCTACGTAGCCGATCCGCAGTTTGCTCCATTTTATGTGGCTGCGGAAAAAGGGTACTTTGCCGACGCGGGCTTTTCGGTGGAATTCGATTACGGTTTTGAAACCGATGGCGTTTCCCTGGTAGGCGCCAACGAGCTGCCCTTTGCTATTGTTAGCGGGGAGCAGGTGCTGCTGGCCCGCGCCCAAGACGTGCCGGTGGTGTACGTGCTGGAATGGTACCAGAAGTATCCCATTGCCGTGGTCAGCAAGGCGGAAGCCAACATTGTAACGCCGCAGGATTTGGACGGCCGTTCCATCGGCCTGCCCGGTTTTTTTGGGGCCAGCTACGTGGGCTACCTGGGACTGCTTTCGGCCGTTGGGTTGACACCTGAGGATGTTAACCCCAGTGATATTGGCTTCAATCAGGTAGAAGCGCTACTCAGCGACCAGGTCGAGGCGGTCGTGAGTTACGCCAACAACGAACCGGTCCAGCTCACCGCGCAGAACGTGCCCATCAACGTTATTCAAGTCTCCGACTACATCGACATGGTAGCCAACGGCCTGATCACCAATGAGACCACCATCGCCGAAAATCCAGAGATGGTGCAGCGGTTTGTCGGAGCCGTGCTGCACGGCCTGGCCGATACGCTGGCCGACCCAGACGAAGCATTTGCCATCAGTAAATCTTACGTGGAGGGATTAGAAGACGGCCGTAAACCAGTTCTCGAAGCTTCTTTGCCGCTGTGGCAGGCCAGCACCCTGGGGCTGTCCGGCATTGCCTCCTGGCAAAACACGCAGGACATTCTGCTGCAAGCCGGGTTGATGGATGCACCGCTGGCGGATTTAACGGCCGTTTTCAGCAACGAGTTTGTGTTGGCAAATAACGGTAATTGAGTAATTAGGTAACTGAGTAATTGGCTGGTTTATTTACCCAATTACTCAATTACAAATTACTTTCTCACGCAGATCACATGAATCAGGACTCCTTCCTCACCGTCCACAACGTCAGCCACGTGTTTGGCGAAAAGCAGCAGGTGCTGGCCGATCTCTCGTTTGCGCTGCCTGCTGGAGGCTTTACCGCGCTGGTAGGGCCATCGGGCGTGGGCAAATCCACGCTGGTGCGTCTGTTGGGGGGTCTGTTACGGCCGTCTTCCGGTCACATCCACTACGCCAACCAGCAGAATGGTCAGCTCCCTTCCATCGGCCTGATGTTCCAGAAAGACAACCTGATGCCCTGGCGTACCGCCTATGAAAACGTGCGGCTGCCATTAGAGGTTCAGGGGCTGGCGGGGCGAGAGGTGGATACGGCCGTACGCGACATGCTTACCCTGGTTGGCCTCACTGGCTTTGAACACAGCTATCCGGCCCAGCTTTCTGGCGGCATGGCCCAGCGGGTGGCCCTGGCCCGCGCCTTGGTGCACCGCCCGGCCTTGCTCCTGCTCGACGAGCCGTTTGGTGCGCTGGATGCCCTCACGCGGGAGCGCATGGGTCAGGAACTACAGCGCATCTGGGCGGCACTGCCGGTGACCGTCTTTATGGTCACCCACAGTATTCAGGAAGCCGTTTTGCTGGCCGACGAGGTGATGGTGATGGGTGGCCAGCCCGCCACCATTCGGGAGCGAATTCACATACCGCTGCCACGCCCACGCACCATCGTCATGGAAGGCACGACCGAATTTCAGCAATGTGCCGGGGCAGTACGGCAGGCAATTGAAGCCATTAATGGGGAGGCATAAAAAAAGGACTGGCAGCTTGCAAACTGCCAGTCCCCAAAAGTTGTTGAAATCAGCTTATTCGGCGGGAACCGTTTCCACTGCTACTGGATTGCGCCGACGACGCCAGCGCCGCCAGACAAAACGTACCAACAGCACCACCAGCCAAATCGGAATACCGATGATGAGCAGCAGCGGCAGCAGGTAAATCACAAACCAGATACCAAACTCAGCCGCATCTTGCAGCGCCTCGACCAAAGAATCTACCGCATTACGAAAGACCACAGCTGGCCGCCAGTTAGTTGGCTCGATGGGCTGAGCCACGATGTCGGGCGTCAGGTCTACAGTGATGGTAGAGAAGGAAGCCGATTGGCTGAGATACTGCAAACGGCCCTTCATCGCCTCAATTTCGCTCTCCAGGCGGCTCAGTTCCTGGTTGACCGCCAGCGCTTCCTCTACCGTTTCAGCTTCTGCCAGGAAACCGCGCACGCGTTCGGCCGTGGCCTCCAGGTTCTCCAATCGAGCCGATAGGTCCACGTACTCTTCCGTTACATCTTGTCCAGAGGTGCTTTCTTGCCGTACTTCCACCGCCATACCGCGCAGCGCTTCCATGGCACTATTGAACCCGGAAGATGGCACGCGAATGGTAATGTTGCCCGTTTTCGCCGTCGCGTTGTACTGGAATACCGAGCTGGTAACCACCCAACCCCCGTTATCTTCGGCCATGCGGCTGATGGTGTCCATTGCCGCTTCAGTGTCAGCGACCACCAGGCTCATGTTGGCCGTACGAATGATAAGGCGCTCCTGGGTAACCTGAATGTCAACAGTTTGCGCCGCCGTGTTCATGGCGAAGCTGCCGTCGTCCACCATATCGCCTTCCATCATGGGTTCTTCCGAATAATAATCAACACCGGGGTCACCGCCAGATACATCCCGGGCAAGGGCCGGTTCTGACATAGCTTCATCGTAACTGGCTTGGGACGCGCACGCCGCCAGAATCAGTAAAAAGATAGTCGCAGTAATAACAAAGATTGGTTTACGGGTCATGATTTGCTCTCCTGAAAAATGATTAATGATGCTTCTAGAGAGTAAAACGAAGGGGCGGATAAAAAAGTTCCCGCCATTTTGGGGCGATTTTTTGGGAATTTTAAACGCCGTAGGCGAGCCGATTCACCAGGCGCTTGGGCATACCATATTTTTCCATGCGCTCCTGCACTTCTCGCACGGGGTAAGGAACACGCTGGTAAGACCAGGTCATCGCGTCGGTGTCTAGCAAGGCATAGGCGGCCCGAGGGTCAGAGTCGCGGGGCTGCCCCACGCTGCCGGGGTTGATGATGAGCCGCTCTGGGCCAAGGGGAAGCGCGTCACGGCTGCTATTGGAATAGATTGGTGGACGCACGTTGACCCGACGAAAGCCGTTCAGATGCTCTTCAAAAATAACCGGCACATGGGTGTGCCCCACCAAACAAAAGGGGGTTTCAAACCAGTTGAAATTTTCCGAAGCAGTCAGCGGATCGAGAATATATTCCCACACCGGGTAGCGGGGGCTGGCATGGGCCAGCGTAAAGTCGCCTTCCACCTGCTTGGATGGCAGGCTTTGCAAGTAGGCGTAGGTTTCGCTGGAAATGGCCTCTTGGGTCCAGGTGATGGCGTATTTAGCTTCGCGATTGAAGGATTTGATGTCTAGCTCACCCAAAACCGCTTTGTCATGGTTGCCGGAGAGGGCGATATGGCTATATTTTTGCAGTTCTTGGGCACATTCGTTGGGGTCTGGCCCGTAACCAACCAGATCGCCCAGGAACCAGATGGTGTCCCAACGGCCGTCTGCGTGTTCCAAAACAGCCTTAAAAGCCGTGAGGTTCGCATGAATATCAGAGATGATGAGGATGCGCATGAAAGGTCAGCCCAGTCTTGAAAATTGTGCGCGGATTGTGCAATTAGCCGATTTGTTGCCAGCCTTTTTGAAAAAGGTACTGCCAATTGCCGCAGCGCTCGGTTATGATACCATGATCGCAGGGAGAGGGTATAATAAATCAGCCGTGAATTTGATTTATAGGTGACTAAATGGCTATATTGGATCGCTGGACAATTGATTTTGTAAGCAGTGGCGTCGAGCAAACTACGCGCCTGGGCGTACGCCTGGGCGAACTCTTAGAAGTGCATGATTTGATCTGCCTGTCTGGTGAGCTAGGAGCCGGTAAAACGGCCCTGGCTCGCGGCATTGGTCGAGGCTGGGGCAGCGGCCTGCGGGTCACCAGCCCAACATTTACCCTGGTAAACGAATATCCGAGATTGAGCGACGGCCGTATTCTTTACCATATCGACTGTTACCGGCTGGAAGAAACGGCCGACCAATTCACTGTTGGCCTGGAAGATGTGCTGGAAGGCAATGGCGCGGTCATGGTTGAATGGCCGGAGATCATCGAGCCGATGCTGCCCGAAGACCGGCTGTGGGTCAAACTGAGCTACGTCAGCGAAACGCGGCGCAAGCTGCACATCAACGCCACCGGGGAGCGCTCGGCCGAACTATTGGAAGCATTTAAGAAAAGCGCCTTTGGGGTTTGAGGAAAGAGAATGATTTTAGCAATTGATACCGCAACACGATGGCTGGGTCTGGCCTTGCATGACGGAACGGCCGTTATCGCTGAACTAGGCTGGCGCTGTCTGAACAACCACACGATAGAACTTTCCCCCAACCTGCAAGAGATGATGCATCGGGCCAACGTTACCCCAGCCGATCTGAGCGGGATTGCCGTGGCGATTGGGCCTGGCTCCTACACCGGGCTGCGCGTGGGGTTGGCTCTGGCCAAAGGGCTGGCCCTGGCCAACCAGACACCACTAATTGGCGTCTCCACGCTCGACATTGTGGCGGCGGCGTTTGGCCCCTTCCCTGGCCAACTGCTAGTAGTCGCCGAAGCTGGCCGGACGCGCGTCTGCGTTGCGCCGTATGAATGGGAAAACGGCCGTGGCTGGCAAACTGAAGTCACACCCACCATCGAAAGTTGGGAAGAGCTGCTGCCCACGCTGGAAGGGCGCGTCACTTTTGCCGGGGAAATCACCGCCCAGGCCATTAAACAAATTAAAGCCACCAACAAAACGTTCCAGATTGCGCCCCCAGCAACGGCCGTTCGTCGGGCGGGTTACCTGGCAGAATTGGGCTGGCGTCGTCTGCGGGCGGGCCTGGTGGATGATGCCCAAACGCTGGCCCCCATTTATCTACGCGATCCGGCTGGCAACTAAGTTTTACACGCATGTTGATCCCCCCTGCCCCATACTGGCTGCGCTCCATGGCGCTGCACGATTTACCCGAAGTCCGCGAAATTGACCGACTTTCTTTTCCTACCGCCGCACGCGCAGGCTTATTTGAACACGAGCTAGAGCAAAACAACATTGCCCACTATTATGTGCTGGGGCGAATGGGAGATGAAGACGGCCGTATCGCCCCCATCGTCGGATTTACCGGCTTTTGGCTTATTGCCGACGAGATCCACGTGAGCACCATTGCCAGCCACCCCCAATGGCGCGGGCATGGTCTGGGGGAACTGCTGCTGCTCAACCTCTTGTTCGAGGCTTACGAACATCCCGCCACGATGGCGACGCTGGAAGTGCGGCGCAGCAATACCGTGGCTCAGGCACTCTACCGTAAATACGAGTTTGAAGAAGTTGGCACGCGCCCACGCTACTACCGCGACACGGGCGAGGATGCGCTGCTCATGACCGTACCCTCACTGAACGCCCGTTATCATCAATTTTTAGAAGGCCAGCAGGCCGCGCTTTTCCAGCGGCTGCGCAGTGAGGCATAACCGGGCAAACTCTGTATAAACTTGGTAGGAACAACGCACTTTTGTCATCAAAATGAGATTAGGATTGACGCATGAAAATATTTATCACGGGCGGCGCGGGCTTTATTGGCTGTAACAGCGCCGATTATTTTTTACAGCAAGGCCACGAAGTGGTTATTTTTGACAATTTGTCACGCAAGGGTGGCCCAGCCAACCTGGCCTGGCTGCAAGAACAACACGGCGAGCGCCTCACCTTTATCAAAGGCGACATTCGCCATTATGATGAACTGGCAGCTGCCATTCCTGGTGCGGATGCGGTGCTGCATCTGGCCAGCCAGGTAGCCGTTACAACCTCGGTGCAAGACCCACGTGAAGATTTTGAGATTAATGCTCTGGGCACCTTTAACGTGTTGGAAGCGGTGCGGCATTTTTGCCCGGAAGCGGCCGTTTTGTATGCGTCAACCAACAAAGTGTACGGCGGTATGGAAGGGGCAAAAGTGGTGTTGGAAAACGGCCGTTACACCTACGCTCACTATGATCACGGCATCCCCGAAACTTACCCGCTGGATTTTCACTCCCCATACGGCTGCTCCAAAGGCGCAGGCGACCAGTACATGCTCGATTATGCCCGCATCTATGGCCTTAAAACGTTGGTGTTTCGGCAGTCATGCATTTACGGCCGTCGCCAGTTTGGCATTGAAGACCAGGGCTGGGTGGCCCATTTTGTCATCGCCACCATCCTGAACCGCCCCATCACCATTTACGGCGATGGCAAGCAGGTGCGTGACCTGTTGCACGTGCAAGATTTGGTGCGTGCCTACGAACAAGGCATTGCGCAGATCGATTCGCTGCGTGGTGAGGTGTTTAACGTGGGCGGCGGCCCGCAAAACACCCTCTCCATCTGGACCGAATTTGGTCCCCTGCTGGCCGAATTGGCCGGGCGCGACGTGCCGGTGAACCGGTCTGCCTGGCGCCCCGGCGACCAGCGCGTTTTCATCGCTGACGTTCGCAAAATTGCCAATCAGTTGGGCTGGCAGCCCACCATCTCGCCGCAACAAGGCATCCGTGATTTGTATGCCTGGGTCCTGGCGAATCCACACCTCTTTCAGTAGTGCTTTGGTGCCGGTGAAAATTGCGCAAATAAACTCGTAGTACCCCTATTTTCCCATTTTGCCGAAATCGGGTAACTCCTACTATTGATGATATGGGCAATCGACTGGATGGTATTGAACTATTAGACTTTGTGCTTCGAGTGAGCCGGCATATGGCCGAGTCTCATTCGCTGGCTCCGTTGCTGTCTTATGCCATTGATCAGGTGTTAGTGTTGGTTGGTGCCGAGCGCGGCTACATCGCCCTGAAGCACGAAGATGGCTCAATCGATTTTAAGGTCCGGCGTGATAACGAAGGCAACGACTTGCCCGGCGCGACTGACGAGATTAGCCATTCGGTTTTGGAGCAGGTGGTGCAAACGGGCGAGGCGGTGGTGCTGAGCGATGCCATGCAAGACCCGCAGTTTGGCATGGCACGCAGTGTCATGGCCCTGCGGTTACGCTCGATCATGTGTGTGCCGCTTATTACCCGTAACCAGATCATTGGGGCTATTTATGTGGAGAATCGGTCGGTACGCGGCCGTTTCCGTGAAACCGATCTGGCCCCGTTGCAGCTTTTTGCCAACCAGGCGGCCATCGCCATCGAAAACACCGAGCTGATTGAAAATCTAAAGATTGCTAATGACCATCTGACTGAGTTGGATGAGTTAAAGAACAACTTCATCATTTTGATTTCCCACGAGCTAAAGACGCCGTTAACGGCCGTTTCTACCAACGCCCAGCTGATGAACATGATCATCGAAAAAGCGGGCCTGGTGAACGACCCCATGCTCAGCCGCACGGCCGCTAACCTGGACAAAGCTACCAACCGGATGCGCCACGTCATTGATGAAATCGTGCAGTTCTTCCGCATTGCTTCTGGACAGCTGGAGTTAGCCATGCACGACGTTCGGCTGCAAGAAGTGATTGAACCCGTTGTCGAAAATATGGGTAGTGTCTGCGCTGAGCGCAACCTCACCATCGAAGTGGCCGATCTGCATGCGCTCCCTAAAATCAAGGCCGACCCGCGCAAACTAAAAATCGTTTTCCAAAATATTATAGGGAACGCGGTGAAATATACGCCCGATGGTGGTTCCATTTACATTTCCAGCCACTGCCTGGACGACAACCAGATCGAAGTGATGGTGAAAGATACGGGCATCGGCGTGCCGCCAGATGAGCAAAAGCGTGTGTTTGACATGTTCCATGTCTTAGGGTCGCTTAGCACCCATTCCACCAGCAAAAGCGCCTTCCGGGGCGGCGGGTTTGGTCTGGGCCTGCCCATTGCCCGGGGCATTGTGGAAGCACACAACGGCCGTATCCGCCTGGAAAGTAGTGGCTACGATGAAGCGCTGCTACCCGGCACCGTTTGCACCGTCATTCTCCCCTGTATGGTTCCTGAACTGGAACCCGCCTGACAGCCAGCTAAACCAGATTTCTAGCAACGGCCGTTACCCACGTAACGGTCTTTTTTTTGCCTGACGATCGCCGCCCAATTACCAGAGGTAGTACCTTTGGCCCAATCCACTCATTTTGTAATGTTGTGTAACAGTTTTCGTAAGGGAGCTTGATTAAGTTAAACCTACAAGGCATAGATGTACCTCCTGAACGCATCTTTGCTATCTGAATCGGGGAAGTAGCTAAACCAACAACTTAGGAGAGCCACCATGAACCGGGGAGCCATACGTTCAAATCGTACCCGTTTCGCTTTCATCATCATCTTCATGCTGCTTTCAGCTATCGTCGTTACCAGTACAGGTGGAACGGCCGTTGCCGAAACGCACGCTGCTGAAGTGGCTCAGCAAAAACTGGACTCAGCTTTGCAAGCGATGATCGCGGAACAACCCGAACAACTCATACCTGTCATCGTTCAAAAAGAGACCGATACCAACGAAGCCGAGCAGCAACTGGCCGCGCTGGGGGGCGCTGTTAGTCAGGACCTGGCCATCATCAATGCTTTTGCCACAGAGTTGAGTGGTGAAGCAATTGTGCAGCTGGCCGGTTCAACGGCCGTTGCCCACATCAGTCTAGATTCTCCAGTTGAGGTTAGTGACGCCAACAGCGCCCTAAACAAGCTGGAAAATCCTGGCTTTGAGTCTGGTTTTGCCGGATGGAACGTCTCTGGCGAAACAACGATTTCTGGAGATGCTTACAGCGAATCGAACGCGCTGGAAATCACCGAAGAAGCCTATCAATACGTCAACGTCACGCCAGGCGACACGGTCGCCTTTTCAGTTTGGGCCAAGGAAGTAGACGATCCTGGCCTATCCTACATGACTTTGGAATTTTACAACGCCTATGGCTATCCACTGGCTACCCAGCGTGTGGAAATCAAACACAATAACTATAAGCAATATAGCGTTGAATATCTGGTACCAGCCCAGGCATATTACGCAATGGCTCGACTCACCACAGAAGGTACAAATGGTTCTGTGATCATCGACGACACAGCTTTTGTAATCACCCTGAGCGCGGCGGTTACCAGCAGTAACAGCTTGCTGAAAAATGGCGGCTTTGAAAACGGCACGAGCGACTGGCACACAAGAGGCATTGTACGCTACAGCACAAAGAATAAGTACATTCGCACTGGAAACCGGGCCATAGAATTTGGCTGGGGTAGCACCTCAATGGACCAATGGTTAACCATTCAGCCTGGTCAACCCTACAGCCTGACCGGCTGGTACAAGATATCTGGTACTGAATTAGCCTACAACTGGGGCTCGGTCTGGCTGGGCTTTTACGATGAAAACTGGGGTTATCTAACGGCCGTTGGCGCCAACCTCCCATATACCAGCGACTACGCACCCCTTGAATTGACAGGTGTCGCGCCAGCACAAACCAAGTATCTGGTTGTCTGGCTGGGCAAAGATGGCCTGGTAAAGATGTATGCCGATGATATGTATCTGAGCATTGAGTCACCGGCTACCACTTCCATCAACATGCTGGACAATGGCGATTTCAACGAAGGCGAAGACCATTGGGGTAGCTGGGGCTCTGCCAGCGCCACCAACATCGTCAACGACTCACCTATCGACAACACTAGTCTAAAAATTGACAGCTCCTGGGATGGCAACGGCATCTGGCAGCAGATATTGGCCAGCCCTGGGCAAGCTTACACTTATTCCGGCTGGATTAAGTCTAACCAACCCGCTGGATCAGGGGGCAATACCTGGATTGCCGTATCACTAGATTACATGGACGCCGACGATAACTATCTAACAACGGTTGCTCATGAAATTTACGTCAGCAATGTCTGGGTACCTTTCCAAATTTCTAGCATTGCGCCCGAAGGCACGGCGTACATCAACGCAATTGCCTGGGTGGCTGACTGTGCGAGTTGCAGCCTGTATGTAGACAATCTTGCCCTTACCGCCACCACAAACGACGCACAAATCAACGATTATCTGCAAGTGACAGGTGTTGAGCAGCTTCACGATCAAGGGATCGATGGGTCTGGCGTTACCATTGCCGTCCTGGACTCTGGCGTGAATCCCAACGCCCTGCGCAAACTGGTTAAAGAAGGTTTTAATATCGACTTGAGCCTGCTCAACGGCGACAGCAACGGCCACGGCACATTCATGGCTGGCCTTATTGCTGGCGGGGCCACTGACCCCTTGGGCAACTCGGTATCGGTAGCTCCAGGCGCAGACATCATCAGCATCCAGGTTCTGGATCAATCTGGCAAAGGCAGCACCTCAAACGTGATTGCCGGTCTGGATTGGATTCTGAATAACAAAGACACCTACGACATTCGCGTGGTGAACATGTCTTTGTCTGGCCCGGTGACGGATGCTTATTGGAATAACCCCATCAACCAGGCAGTCGAGCAGTTGTGGGATGCGGGCATTGTGGTTGTGGCCGCTGCGGGCAATACTGGCCC
Source organism: Ardenticatenaceae bacterium (assembly GCA_020634435.1). Lineage (GTDB taxonomy): Bacteria > Chloroflexota > Anaerolineae > Promineifilales > Promineifilaceae > Leptofilum. The sequence continues at coordinate 220,823 of JACKBS010000007.1, forward strand.
AGATGCGGGTTCCATCACCACGCCCGGCAACGATCCGTTTGTCATTACCGTCGGCGCTTTCACCGATAATTATTCGCCGCTGTACCTGAATGATGACTACGTGCCACCGTTCAGTGCCTCCGGGCCTTCGGAGACAGGCTTTATCAAGCCCGATGTGTTGGCTCCTGGTGCTCATCTGCTCATGTACGTGGGTGAAAACAGCGACTATGCTCAATCGTACCCAGAACTACGGCGAGCCGGTGGTTGGTATCAAGGTTCAGGGACCTCGGCAGCAACGGCCGTTACGTCTGGTGTCGTGGCCCTGATGCTGCAACAAAATCCTGATCTCACCCCCAACGAGGTGAAGTATCGGCTCATGGCCTCCGCTCAGCCATCAATCAACAGCGATGGCACATTGGCCGCCAGCATCTTCCAGCAAGGCGCGGGACGCCTGTGGGCACCGGAAGCTGTGTTGGGTAACCTCGAAGGCGAAGCCAATGCGGGCATGATCCCCGGCGAAGCGTACGTCGGCCCGGTGGTCTACGATACAACTCGTGGCGGTTATGCTCTCGTAGATGCCAATCGCAACCTGCTACCCGAAGGCGAAGATTACTTCTGGGATGGCGGCAACTATTGGTCTGGTGGTAATTACTGGGCCGGTGGCAACTACTGGGCTGGTGGTAATTACTGGGCCGGTGGCAACTATTGGGCTGGTGGTAATTACTGGGCCGGTGGCAACTACTGGGCTGGCGGTAATTACTGGGCCGGAACCTACTTCGAAAATTCGGATTACTACTGGAACACTTCCTCCTATTTCGAAGGGAACGCCTCAGCTAGCCTGTTCCAAATTGGCTTCTTAAGCCAACAACCCTAAGTCTTAATTTAATTGTAGAAGGCCCTACCTTTCTAGAGTGAAAGGTAGGGCTCTTTGTCAGGTTATGGCTAACCTGATTCATTTTGCGTTGCAATTTTTAGAAAGAACCACAACCCTTATCGTTTTCTGTGGAGAGCATCGTGTGCCAATCTTTTAATTTGCTTAAGTTCGCGAGTCGTGTAACGGCCGTATTTCTTTTTGTTGGTCTGTTGCTTCTCAATGTAAGTTTTGCCCAGCCCCAGCCGACCCACAGTTTTTTGGTGCAGGCAGCGGATTTAGAAACGGCCGTAACGGCCGTTGAAGCCGTCGGGGGCACCGTCACCCACCAATTAGGCCTCATCAATGGCGTGGGTGCGGAGCTGACGGATGCCCAACAAACTATGCTGGCTCAGACAGAAGGCATTCAGCTGGTAGCCAACCAATCGTTAACTACAGCTGGCAGCAAAGGCCCGTACAGCGGCTATCCGACGGTAATCGGAGCCAACTTGCTGCACGAACAAGGCATTACGGGCAAAAACATTACCGTTGCCGTCATCGACAGTGGCTACTGGGCTCAGAGTGCCCTCAACAAGAACACCAGCGGCCAACGTCGCGTGCTGGCCGCTTACGACGCGATCAACGACAGTTTTGATCAGGCAAACACTCTGGACTCCACCGATGATTACGGCCACGGCACCCATGTCAGCAGCATCATTCTTAACAGCAGAATGGTGGGAGGGCAATACAACGGCGTTGCCCCCGACGCAAATCTGGTCACGATCAAGGCGTTTGACTATGAAGGTAAAGGCAACTATCTAGACGTCATCCGCGCGATTGATTGGGCCATTGCCCACAAAGACGAATACAATATTCGGATCATGAATCTCTCTTTCAGCGCCACACCACAATCCTACTACTGGGAGGACCCCTTGAACCAGGCTGTGATGCAGGCGTGGGATGCGGGCATCATTGTGGTGGCCGCTGCGGGCAACGCTGGGCCGGACCCAATGACGGTAGGCGTGCCCGGCAATGTTCCATATATCATCACCGTTGGGGCCATGTCCGATAACCACACGCCTGCGGACGGCACAGACGACATCCTGGCTTCTTTCTCATCAGCCGGGCCAACAGTTGAAGGCTTTGTAAAACCAGATGTGGTAGCACCTGGTGGCCATATGCTGGGCTACATGGACGCAAACATGACCATTGCCGCCGAACACCCCGAATATCACCAGAGAGGCACTTATTTCACCATGTCGGGCACGTCGCAGGCAACGGCCGTTACCAGCGGTGTAGTTGCTTTGATGCTGCAAAACGACCCTACCCTGACCCCGGATGACGTGAAATGCCGGTTGATGAGCTCAGCGCATACGGCCGTTGATGAAAATGGCGAGTTAGCCTACAGCATCTTCCAACAAGGTGCCGGGCAGGTCAACGCCTACGATGCCGTTTACAGCACCGCCAGCGGCTGCGCCAACCAGGGGCTGGACCTCGCAGCTGATTTGGACGGCACGGCCCATTTTGGCGGCCCCGCCATGCAGGATGACGACGGCAATTTCAACATCATGAACACAGATGGCTTTGCCTGGAGCGGAGGTTTTGCGTGGAGTGGTGGCTTTGCCTGGAGCGGCGGGTTTGCTTGGAGTGGCGGCTTCGCGTGGAGCGGTGGCTTTGCCTGGAGTGGCGGTTTTGCCTGGAGCGGCAGCGCCATCCCGCCAGAAACTCAGGTTCAAGGCACCGCTCAGTTAGGCAGTTGGGTGCCGCAAGAATAAAGAGTGAAAGGCGAATAGAGAGAAATTACATCTATCATAAAACTGTCCTTGTTTTCTCGAATGACAAGGGCAGTTTTTTGCTTCAAAAGTAGTTCAGAATTGCTATTAGCAAGAGAGTGGAGACCCATTAAACTGTAAAGGTTCTTACGAGTGAAATTTTTCACATTGGCTAACTGAAAATCACTTTTTAACCCTTGATCACTATGAAAATCGCTGCTGAGAATAAGGGCATTTCTTGGAGTCGTTTTAAAGCAACCGACATTTACCTATATGCTGTAAGTGGGTTAGGCGTTGCTTTTGTTGTGTGGGGCCTGGCTTTATTCCCCACTTACTCGCCCAAATCTATCTTTTTACTCCTCGCCATTTTTGCAGCCGTGGCCCAATTCGCCACCACCTCCGTCCCGGTTTCCGAGACAGCAGGCATTACGTTTGAAGTCGGAACGGCCGTTGCCATGGCCGCCATCCCCTTCTTTGGCCCCGCCGCCGCCGCCGCCATCGTCGCCTTTTCCAGCCTGAGCATCTGGATGGCAAAATCCCGCAACGAAGTTACCTGGAAAAAAAGCTGGCGGCAGCTCAGCTTCAATACCGGCATGTGGAGCATCGCCATTTTTGGCGCGGGTGAATTTTACACTTACCTGAACGGCTACCTGTACGATTCTCACCTGATCGTGCAAATGCTGCTCTGGGCAGTCACGGCGATGGTAAATACGCAGCTCAACTTTTGGCTGCTTGTTGTTATGCTGCGCTTGCAGCATGGCCCTCAGGTAAAACCGTTAAAACTGTGGCAAGAAAACAGCTGGGCTACCCTCATTGACTTTTTGATCAAAAATATTGGCGGGGGATTCCTCATCTTTGCCACCAAAACATACGGATGGATCGCCATTGCGGCATTTTTCCTGCCCATTTTGCTTTCGGCCATCGCGTTTCGGCTGTACGTGCGGCAAATGCAAAACCACATGAACAATTTGGAAAGCATCATCACCGAACGCACTCAGGAACTATCGGACTTGATGCGCGAGAAAGACGCTTTCCTGGCCGTCTTTTCCCACGACATGAAGACCCCGCTCACCACCATCGGTCTGTATGCTGATTTGCTCATGGAATTCCCCAACATCATCCAAACCAAACCCCACATTCCCGAAATTTTACAGACTAATCAACGCGCCCTCACCAACATGGTCAACGACATCCTGGATTTGGAGAAGCTGCAAATTGATGCCACCTTTGACCTGGTGAAAGAACCATTTGATCTGCTTCCAGCGTTGGAATCGGTCACCGAATCTATGTCGGTTCAGGCAGAGAGGAAGGGCATTAGCTTAAGCCAAAACTTTAATACCCACGCTGCTTATATCTCTGGCGATGCCCAACAAATTCAGCGAGCATTTCAAAACTTGCTGTCTAATGCCATCAAATACACGCCAGAAAATGGTCAGGTGGTGGTTGAGGTTCAGGTAGCAGAAGAGGCCGTCAATATCGCGGTGAAGGATACCGGCTATGGCATCCCGAAAGAGGATTTACCGTTTGTTTTTGACCGCTTCCGCCGGGTGAAAAAGCATGAGCGCATGGCTGGGGGAACCGGATTGGGGCTGGCTATTGTGAAAGCGATTGTCGAAGCCCACGACGGCCGTATTTCGGTGACCAGCCGCGAAGGACAGGGGTCGCGGTTTTTGGTGTCGCTTCCGTTGGAACTTGCCGCCGTGCCCGCTTAATTTTCGTACAGTTGAGAGATTTCCAGGTTGACGGGCACGTTACCGAGGAAGGCGTCGCGGCGATCGTCGTCGGTGATTTGGTCAGCCCAGGCAACCAAACGGCCGTATGCCATTTCTAGCACCGACTCCGCATAAGCATCTTCTAGCCAGGACAGCACCTTGTAGGTCAGCAGCAAAATGTAGAAAGGACGCGATGTGCCGTCCAGCGATTGACCGCCCTTCAGATGGGTAAGAATGGGCGCGATGTGGGTTTGAACGGCCGTTTTATCTTCCCGATTCAACGCCAGCCACGCCAACCCGGCCCGCGATTCCAACACCTGTTCAGCATGCGCCAGGCAATCCAATGAAGCGTCGTAGGCGGCTTCTGCTTCTGCCAACCGCTGCTGGTTTACCAACACAAAACCCCGATCCTTCAAGACCAGGCCGCGCAAAAATTGGCTGCCAATTTTATCCGCTACGGTTAACGCTTCCTGGCTGGCTCGTTCTGCGGCCTCATCATCGCCCAGAAAGTGCGCCGTCTGGCTGAGGTTGCTCAAATTGAAACATTCACCAAAAGGCACATCAATTTCCCGACACAGGTCAAGCCCTTGCCGTGCATACGCCTGCGCAGTGTCAAACCCGCCCAGGTCCATATACATGGAGCTCAGGTTCGTCAGAATACGGGCCAGGCCTTCCCGGTCACCCACCGCCTCATCAATTTGCTGCGCCTTTTCCAGAGATGACAGCGCCTGTTCAATATTGCCTTGCGAGATGGCAACCACGCTCAAATTGTTGTAGACAGTGCTTTCGCCCTGCTTATCCTTCAACTTTTCATAGAGAGGTAGGGATTGGCCATAATATTGGTTGGCCATTTCCAGCTGGCCCGTGTCATAAGCCATCACCCCTAACTGGCGCAGGCTGTCGGCTTCCAGATTGTCAAAGTGATGCTGCCGGGCCGCTTGTAAACTCTTCTGCAAGTTGCTTTGCGCCTCTTCGTAGTTGCCTTGCCGCAGCAGTGCCCGCCCCATGATTAAGTAGCTGGCCGTCTCATTTTGCCGGTCGCCATTTTCCTGGGCCAGGCGCAGCGCCTCTCGGGTTGCCGCCAATGAAGCCGGGTAATCACCAGTTGCTTCGGCGTAATAGGCCAACCGCAGCGCAACATCCATGCGCTTGTCTAACTGATTCTGTGCTAACAAATCCTGGGCAATCTTACCCAAAGTAGCCAGGGTTACCTGCTGCTCATCACGCCGCCCCTTCAAATGGAAAATTTGCTCGCGGGCCAGATGCAGTTCAAACTGTGCTTGTAAATCGTCGGGCGGGGTGAGAGCCAGCGCCCGATTGTAATACTCTAAAGCCGATTCATTGAGGAACTGCTGCTGGGCATAGGCCCCAGCCATGCGAGCATAGTACCGCTCCTGGGCCTCGTCACCCGCCTCGCGCCAGTGGTAAACCAGGGCGGCCGCTTGTTCTGGGTTGTTGGGGTACACCTGGATGATGAATTGGGCTGCGTTGCGATGCCATTCGCCTTGCTCGCTGGCAGGAACAGTTTCCAGAATGCCAGCCCGCAGCTTGTCGTGGGCAAAGCGCCAGTTACCACCAAACAGCTCTAAGACGGCCGTATCCGCACAGGTCGCCAGCCACGTTTCCACCGGCATAGTGGTGTTGGTGTGCTGGGCCAACAGAGGCAGCAAATTCAAATCGATCTGCCGCCCCACAACGGCCGTACCCACCAGCAGAGGAACGGCCGTATCCGGTACCCGCGCCAAACGACGCTGCACGATGGTTTGAATACCCTGCGGGAAGAGCTGCTGCGGCAAGCGCATCTGCCCAATTGCGCTTAAGCGACCTGCCTCTTCAGCCAGTGCCCGCACCACCTCAACCAGGAAAAAGGCGTTGCCCTCAGTCTCGCGCCGCAGCAGCGCCAGCACCTCAGGATTTTGGCCCACCTCCCCCAACATGCTGGTGCTCAGCTCAGCCATTTCGCTGGATGAGAGCCGCTGCAAAGGAATTTCCTGCATCAGCGGCAGCTGCTCCGCAAGCGAAGATCGTTCGTCGTTACGATAGCTGCCGATGATGAGCAGCGGCAAACGCGGCGTAAGACGGCTAAGCTGCTGCAAAATTTCCAGACCCGCTTCCGCCCATTGCAAATCATCCAAAATAAGCAAAATCCACTGCGAATGGCTGCTGAACAAGTTGGTGATGGTACTGATCAAACGTTGCCGCGCCGCAGCACTGTCCAGTTCTGGGGCGGGCAGCGCCGTGCGGCCCAACAGGCGTTCGATGTCAGGGATAAGCGCCTGTAAAACGCTCACTGCCAAATCATCCAGCGGCACGGTGAGCACCAGGCGGCGCAGCACATCGCGCCACAGCTGCATCGGCGAACCACCTACATCTTCCAGCCCCTGCCCCCGCAGCACCAGTGCCCCCTGCACCAGCGCCTGGGTGGCAATCTCGTCCAGCAAGCGCGACTTCCCCACGCCGCTTTCGCCACTGACCAACCAGGCAGAACCCCGCCGCTGTTTGGCCTCATCAAGGGCATTCAGCAGCTGCTCTTTTTCGGTTAGGCGGCCGACAAACGTGGCGGCTTGCAGGTAGCTTTCGCGGATGGCGATGCTTTCGGCGGGGATGGGCTGGCTAATAGCCTGGCTAAAGGCAGCAATACACGCTTCGGCAGAGGGATAGCGCTGTTCTTGTGTTTTTTCGATGAGGTGACCAATAACGGCCGTTACGCCCGGTGAAGCATTCAACAACGAAAGGTCCGGCGGTTCATCCAGCACCTGATCAATAAACCGGTTGCTGTTTATATCAAACGGATGCCGTCCGGCAAAAAGCTCAAAGGCAATCACACCGACCGCATAAAGGTCAGCGGCCTCGGTATGGGGCTGATCTTCCCACACTTCCGGGGCGATGTACGGGATGCTGCCCGCCGCCTGCATGGTGCTTTTTTGGGTCGTCGCCAACCCAAAGTCCAAAATGCGCACCGTGCGATAAGTTACCAACACATTGGCCGGTTTAAGGTCCCGGTGCAAGATGCCGCGCCGGTGCAGATACGCCAGCGCCTGGAGCATCTGCTGGATCAGGTTGACTTTGCCCACCTCATCCATTCCGACACCCGCCTCCAGGATGGTTCTGGCTCCCATCATGTAATCCATGGTGAAATACGGCCGTCTTTCTTCATCAAAGCCGTAGTCCAACACCGAAATAATGTTGGGGTGGCGCAGCGAGGCCAGCGTTTCAAACTCATGCGCCAGGGCCAGACGCAGCGTTTCAGCAATCTCCCCTTCGGTCTCGTCGTCCACCTGATAATGCCAGGTGGGCACGATCACCTGCTTGAAGGCCAAAATGTGCTCCGCCAGCCGATCCGTGGCGCGATAAACCACCCCCATGCCCCCTTCACCAATTTTTTCATGGATCAGGTAACGGCCGTTAACCGTTAGGGGAGCTGCATCTGTGATAGGTTGCGGAGAGTTGAACGAACTAGGGCTCATGCCTTCAAGGGATAAACTGGATGTATGCAAAAACCAAAAAGAATTTTGAATAAGAACGGGCGCGAACTTAGTATTTACTTGAGCAATTCACAGAAAAGTCGCCCTTTATTTTTAAATAACTTTCTATGATTTGCTTCACATCGCTGAAATTTGTTGAAAAAACCTAAATGTGCCCACACCATCAGGGCCAGACTTTTGTGGTTCAGTTCTGCAATCGGCAGACTGAAGACAACTTATTTGCCAATTGCATAACCAAGATAGTGGTTCAAGTATAGCATAAACAGGAATGTGATTATACCAAAGCAACTTAACATAGGTACTAGCCGTTTTGTCAATTTTTACCGCTCTAAATATTTGCTGATAGCTGCTCCGGTACGCTTGTCAGGGGGTAGGGTGAATGTTAAACTAGCGCCATGTCCCAAGCCCTTTATCGTAAATGGCGGCCCGGCCGCTTTGATGATGTCATTGGTCAAGAACACGTCACGCGCACGTTGAAAAACAGCGTCGCGGCTGACCGGTTGGGCCATGCCTACCTGTTTTGCGGCCCGCGCGGCACCGGTAAAACCACCAGCGCCCGACTGCTGGCTAAAGCGGTGAACTGCCTGCATGAAGACCCCGCAGAACGGCCGTGTAATCAATGCTCCGTCTGCCAGGCAATCAGCAACGGCACTTTTCTGGACTTAATCGAAATTGATGCGGCCTCGCACACTGGTGTTGATGATATTCGAGAACTGCGAGACATGGTCAAGTTCCATCCAGGGCCAGGCGTGCGTTTCAAAGTGTATATCATCGACGAAGTTCATATGCTCTCAAACGCGGCATTTAATGCGCTGCTCAAAACATTGGAAGAGCCGCCGGATTGGATTAAGTTCATCTTAGCCACAACTGAAGAACACAAGGTCCCCATAACTATCAAATCCCGCTGCCAGCAGTTTAACTTCCGCTTGCTCAACCAGGACGAAATTAGCCATCGGCTCACCTGGTTGGCGGATAAAGAAGGCTTTACCATCCAGCCAGAAGCGCTGCAAATGATTGCCCGCCAGGGCGCGGGCAGCCTGCGCGATGCCGAAAGCTTGCTCGATCAGTTGGTCGTCTCCAAAGATGATGTGATCACCGCCGAGCGTACACAAATGGTGTTGGGCACGGCATCCAACGAGGCCGTGTCGCGGCTCACCGACGCCTGGCTCAACCGCGATGGCGCGGGCGGGCTGGCGCTTATCCACGAAGCGTTGGCTTCTGGTACGGATGCGCGGCAATTCTGCCGCCAAATGGTGACCTATTTGCGAGAGCTGCTGCTGCTGCAAGCCGCCGGGGATAGCATTCCTTTGGAAGCCACCCCTGAGCAAAAGGCCGAGATGCTGGCCCAGGCACAACGCGCACCCCGGCAGGGCCTCATCGACGCGATCAAACGGTTTAATGAAGCCGCGCTGATTGCTGCTGGAAGCTGGCAGCCACAGCTGCCTCTGGAACTGGCTTTTGTGGAATTGCTGCCCGACGCGCCCACACCTATGCGAACAGTTGTGGCGGAAACGGCCGTTGCCCCCACCCCACCCCCGGCAAAGAAAAAACCGGTCGAAGCAGAAACTGCCGCACCCTCACCCGCAGAAAAAGTTGAGCCAACGGCCGTACCCGAACCGGAACCCGTAAAGCCAGAACCCCAACCAGCCAAAGCGCCACCCAAGGCTGACCAAAAGCCGCTCACCGTGCGGCAAGTTCAAGGAATTTGGGCACAATTGGTCAGTAATTCGGGTGAGCGAATTAAAAACCTGCCTGCCTTGCTCAACATGGGCAAGCCCCTGGCCGCCGAAGGCCGCACATTGGTCATCGGGTTTGACTACCCGCTGTTCAAAGATAAATTTGATAATTTAGCCGGAGCCACCAACCTGGTTGGTGATATTTTGACCGAGTTGCTAGGGCAAAACACTACCGCCCGCGCCGTGGTCACCAGCGAATACACCGTGCCCGTGCAGCCCGATGATTTCCGCGCCCTGGCCGAAGAGCTGGGCGGCACTGTTTCAGAGGAATAATTTTAGTAAAAAGTAATAAGTGAAAAGTAGAAAGGATACCTATCACTTTTTACTCTTCACTTCTCATGCAAGAGAAGGAGCAAACCATGTCTAAACGATCTTTTCGCGGGCGTCCGCAACCAAAGAAAAACAAGATGCCCAGCGCCGGCGGCTTAATGTCCCAGATGCAGCAAATGCAGGAACAAATGGCCAGCGCCCAATCGGCTCTGGAAAATGAAACCATTACCGTGACCGCAGGCGGCGGCGCTATCAGCATCGTTATTACCGGGCACCAGCGCATTCAATCCATCAAGGTAGACCCCGATCTGCTGACGCCAGACGACGCCGAAATGCTGCAAGATATGCTGGTAGCCGGGGTTAACTCGGCTATCGAGCAGTCGCAGGCTTTGGCCGCGGAGCGGATGGAAGGCATCACTGGCGGTCTGGGCGGTGGCCTCAACGACATGCTGGGCAGCCTGGGGTTAGGTTAAACCGATGGCTTCGGCGTTGCCCCAGCCGGTGCAGCGGCTGATCAACGAATTTGCCCGTCTGCCAGGTATTGGCCCCAAGTCGGCGGCACGGCTAACCTTTTATTTGCTGCGAATGGCTGATGAGCAGGCGTTGGATTTGGCAGCGGCCCTTCAAGATATGAAGGAACGCACGATTTTCTGTAGCAACTGCTTCCACATCACCGAAGAAGATCCGTGCCGCCTATGCACAGACCCGGCGCGGGATGACCGGCTGTTGTGCGTGGTAGAGGAGCCGCTGGATGTGCTAGCCATTGAACGGTCGCAGGCATATAACGGCCGTTACCACGTTCTCCATGGCGCAATCTCCCCGGTTGAAGGGGTTGGCCCGGAAGATTTGAAGATCAATGAACTGGTGCACCGCGTGCAGCAAAGCCACTTTCAGGAAATCATCTTGGCCACCAATCCCACACTTGAAGGCGAATCTACCGCACTTTACCTGCAACGGCGGCTGACCGATTCCGGCGTGCGCCTCACGCGGCTGGCCCGTGGCCTGCCCGTTGGCGGCGACCTGGAATACACGGATGAAATTACGTTAGGGCGTGCTCTGGAAGGGCGGCAAGAGCTGTAAACGTTGCTTGCCAGCGCTTTGCCAATGTGCTAACATTTGCCCGTCTTTGCGGTGTCGCCAAGTGGTAAGGCAGCGGACTTTGAATCCGCCATCCCTGGTTCGATCCCAGGCACCGCAGCTGAGAGAGGTCATATGAAAAATATGGCCTCTTTTTTTATCGCAAAATGCAATGTGCCGCGCAGGATTTTATGTTTGATGGAAACTCAAGTTTGTAATTGCTGTCAGGAAACGAAACCCATTGAAGAATTTAGTTGGCGGTGGAAACATCTCGGGCAGCGACAACGGACATGTCGAGCTTGCCAGAGCAAACAAAAGAAAGCCTGGTACGAGAAAAATAAAAAATCCCACAAAGAGAAGATTTACGAAAACAAGCAAAGGAATATTGAAACTGCCCGTGCTTATGTGTGGGATTTTCTTTTGGCACATCCTTGCGCTGAATGTGGGGAAACCGATCCGGCCGTCCTTGAATTTGATCATGTGAAGGGAGAAAAGCGGGCAGAAGTAACGAAACTAATGCGGGATGGGTATACTTTGAAAATTATTCAAGAAGAAATTGAGAAGTGTGTTGTACTTTGCGCCAATTGCCACAAGCGCAAAACTTACAAAGATTCGTGGCGTGATCAAAAGTAAATGACATTAGCGATTGTGATTTTGGCTGCCGGGGAAGGCAGCCGGATGGTATCGAAAAAACAAAAGATTTTGCATGAGGTGGGAGGCAAACCGATGGTGCAGCATGTGTTTGATGCGGCCGTTTCCCTCACCGATATTCCCCCTGTTTTGGTCATCGGCAAGGGTGGCAATGGCGTGAAGGCGCTGTTTGGCAGCCGGGCCCAGTACGTAGTGCAGGATGAGCAGTTGGGTACTGGCCACGCTACGCAGATGGCCAAACAGCTGCTGGCTGGAGCCGCTGACCAGGTTATTGTGACCTATGCCGACATGCCACTGCTGCAAGCGGAGACATTGCAAAAGTTGGCCAATTTGCAAGCTGAGGCGGAAACGGCCGTTGCTCTGCTCAGCGTCATGGGTCCACCAGACTCTACCTTTGGGCGGATCGTGCGGGATGCAAACGGCCGTGTTCGCGAGATCATGGAAGTGGCCGAAGCACAGCGCCAGCCAAACGCTGATGAACTGCTAGCCATCCCGGAACACAACGCCGGGGTGTACTGTTTTGCCGCCAACTGGCTGTGGGAAAACATCAACAAGCTGCCGCTGCGCCAGGCACGCAATGGCCCGGAATATTACCTGACCGACATGATCGAATTGGCCATCCAGCAAAATCGGGTGGTAGCGACAATTGTCACGCCAGATGCAGATGAGTGCCTGGGCGCAGGTACGCGGGCCGAGATGGTGGTTGTGGAAAAAGCGTTTCGTCGCCGCGCTACCAACCGCTGGCTGGCTCAGGGTGTGACGATTGTAGACCCCGACAGTACCTATATCGACCCGGATGTAACAATTGGGCAAGATACAATTGTCTGGCCAAACAGTTACTTGCAGGGAGAAACGGCCGTTGGCGAAGATTGTATCATTGGCCCCAACACGATTTTGCGCAATGCCACCGTCGGGAATAACTGCCGCATTGAACAGGCTGTGGTTGAGGGTGTGGAACTGGTAGCGGGAACGGCCGTTGAACCATTCACGGTCATCAAGAATTGAGAATAATTAATCAGGAGTACATCATGGTTAACGATGAACAACGAACGGCGCTAATTGAGGCTGCCTTGGCGGTGCGCCAACAAGCGTATGCACCGTACTCAAATTACCCGGTTGGCGCGGCGCTGCTAATGGAAGACGGCAGCATTGTAACTGGCGTGAATGTGGAAAATTCTTCCTATGGCCTGACGATTTGTGCAGAGCGAACGGCCGTTGGTAAAGCCATCGCTGCCGGGTATCGCAAAATCCTGGCTGTGGCCGTGGCCACCGATAACGCCGGATCACCCTGCGGTGCATGCCGCCAGGTGCTCACCGAATTTGCGGGGGATGTACCGGTATACCTGGTTGATGCCACAGGAAACGGCCGTGATACCACCCTCTACACCCTGCTCCCCGATCATTTTGGTCCCGAGCACCTGGACATCTAAGAACCTATATATAAAGTGAGATGTGATTATTGCGAATTTAGCAATTGTTAAGTACACTTTTAACAGATTTTGGCAAGGAGGTAGCTGACCTTGTTTCACTAAAAATCCATCCCCCACCGCTTTGGCTTGCTTTTAAAGAGCAAGCGAAACTTTTGTCTGTAGCCAGACAACCTCAGTTAGGCAGTTCAATTCATCAAATGTATATCTATTGGCCCAAAGCCATAGATGCCCTACAAATGGAGAAGACACATGAATCTTAAAGGATATGCCAATCGCGTCGCCCATATCGATATGACCAAAGGCGAGATCAGTATCGAGCCGATACCAGAAGAATGGGCACTTAAATACATCGGGGCCCGTGGTCTAGGCGTGCGCTACATGCTGGAAGCGGGACCAACTGTGGATCCGCTTTCGCCAGACAACTGGCTTTGCTTTATGAATGGTCCTCTAACCGGAACGTCCGCCAACATGAGCGGCCGTATGGCGGTTGTGACCAAATCTCCGCTTACGGGCACTGTCACCGACAGCCATCATGGGGGATGGTCTGCGGCTCGGTTGCGCTGGTCTGGCTACGATGGCCTTATTTTTAAGGGGAAAGCTGCCTCACCCAAATACCTCTACATTGATGACGAATCCGGCACGATTGAACTGCGCGATGCTTCGGCTCTTTGGGGTAAGGGCGTTCACGAAACGATTAAGACGCTCCAGGAAGAGTATGGCAAGAAAGACCTCACCGTCATTACCATTGGCCCTGCGGGCGAAAATCTGGTGAAGTATGCTTGCTGGGTTAACGAAGACGACCGTGCCAGTGGACGTGGCGGTACCGGCTGTGTTGGTGGCAGCAAGAACCTGAAGGCAATTGTGATCAAAGCCAAGAAGAAGATGCCCAAGCCAGCTAGCCAGGAAAATTGGAAGCCAGCACAGCGGCGGGCTTTGTCTGTCATTATGGACGAGGCCAATATCACCAGCCCGAAGAAGGGTGGTTTGTCTGTTTATGGCACCAACGTGTTGATGAACATCACCAACACCATGGGCGCACTGCCGACATTGAACGGCCGTGTGACTTCCTTCGGCGAAAGAGGCGAACTGCTCAGCGGTGAATACGTCAATGACCATATTTTAGTGAATGACCCCACCTGCCACGCATGCCCAGTAGCCTGCAAGAAAGAAGTTGAAATCACCGAAGGCGAATTTGCTGGCCTGCGTATGGAAAGTGTGGAGTACGAGCCAGCCTGGGCGTTGGGCGCTAACTGTGGCAACGACAACATTGCTTCCGTGGCCAAGATGATCGATCAGGCCAATGATTATGGTATGGATGCCATCGAAATTGGTGATGTGCTGGCCACGTACATTGAAGCTTCTACCAGAGGTTTTACCAACGGTGACGGCGGTCTGGGCGAGGGCGATTACATGGCGATGGTGGCCACGATTGAAAAAGTTGCCTATCGCGAAGGCATTGGCGATGTGTTGGCCAACGGCGTGAACGCGGTTGCGGCCCATTTTGGCCATCCCGAAATTGCCATGACGGTTAAAGGCCAGGGCATTCCGGCTTACGACCCGCGTGGTTTGAAGGGCATGGGCATTGCCTACGCTACCAGCAATCGTGGTGCTTGCCATCTGCGTGCGTATACCCCGGCGGCCGAACTGAACGTGATGCCGTTCCAATCGCTGAGTGTGGACCCGCTGGAATGGAAAGGCAAGGGCGAACTGGTGAAAATCTTCCAGGATATTCATGCCTTCTCTGACAGCCTGGACCTGTGCAAGTTTAGCGCTTTTGCGATGGGTGCTGATGAGTACGCTCAACAATATGCTGCCTTCGTCGGCATTGATGAGTTTACGGCCGATGATGTGTTGGAGACCGGTGAGCGCATTTACAACCTGGAGCGCTACTACAACAACCTGGCGGGCCACGCAGAAGGCAGTGATTACCTGCCCAAGCGCTTCACGGAAGAGCCATCCACCATGCCCGGTTCTGAAGGCCACGTTTGTGAACTGGACAAGATGTTGGAAGAGTACTACTCGGTACGCGGTTGGGAGAATGGTGTTGTGCCGGAATCTAAACTGAAGGAACTGGCGATTCTGTAGTTTTGGTCAATCTGTAGATTTGTCATTGGGTAGTTGGGTAATTGATGAAATTACGCAACTACCCAATTTTTGTTTATGCGCCGGCGCGCATGGTTTTCTTTTCTAGCTTGGGGTTGAGGATGGCAATGGCATCGTCCTCGCCTTCAATTTCCATCATGACTTGCCCAACACGCAGGGAGCCAAGGGCAAAGGGTTCCATTTTAGCCAGGGTGATGGTCCAGCCTTCGCCTTCGACGCGGGTTTCGCTAACGGCCGTTCCCCCCAATTCTTCCAAATATTCACGCAGCAACCAGAGGGGAATGCCCCGAACTTGTCGGGATTCTTTGTACATATCCTACCCTCCACCAACAGCAGGAAAAATGTTGAGCGTATCTTTAGGCTGAATGATGGTGTTCATGCCATTTTCCAGGAAAGGTGCATCACGCCCGTTTACGAAGACATGCACATGCCGGTAAAGCTCTCCGTTTTCGTCCAGAAGTTCTTTCCGCATGGGAGGATATTCAGTCACCACCATTTCCACAAATGCCTGAACCGTGGTGTTTTCTGGCAGCTCAATCTCGACCGTTTTTTGACCAACAATCTGGCGCAGGGTGGCAAAGAAGTTTACTTTCATGGGGCTTATTCTCCTGTTTCGGGTTGCTGCACAAATCTTACCACAAAATCAGCCTTTTTCAGTTTCCATGCTAAGATAGTGGCCAGACTCTAGGACGATTTTAAGAGAGGATGATCAAATGGACCCATTTACTGCTGTCAACGGCTATGCCACCAAAAATATTGTCTGGAAATTGTCCGATCTGGGACCTACCCCAGAGGAAGAATGGGACCGGCTGCAAAGCTTTTTGAGCATCGGCAAGGCAGATTTTGAGGTGATGCTGGCCACGGTTGAGCCACTGTTTCGGCGGGGGCATGAATTGGTGGTGGGGACGTATGATTATTTGCTGAACCATCACGATACGGCCGTTATTCTCGGTTGGGAAAAAGGAGCCAATCCGCAGCATTTGGCCGAGCGCCGTCGCTTTTTTACCGTGTGGCTGGCACGCACCCTGGGGTTGGATTTGAGCCACGATTTTGCGCGTTATCTGTTTCATGCCGGGCAGGTACATGCCGCGCATGGCCCGCGCCACATTCACGTGCCAGAAAGATACGTCACCGGGTCGGTGAGCCTGGTTAATGCCACCTTTGCCAGCTTTTTGATG
The DNA here is from genome assembly GCA_020634435.1 of Ardenticatenaceae bacterium. GTDB lineage: Bacteria > Chloroflexota > Anaerolineae > Promineifilales > Promineifilaceae > Leptofilum. The sequence continues at coordinate 237,066 of JACKBS010000007.1, forward strand.
GAAGAAATGCCGGGCAATCCCATCGTGCCCGCCGCGTTGGCCAGCTGGAACAAGCTGCTGAGTTTACATCTTCACTTGATGCTGTTGGGGTACCAAACGGCCCGCGCCTGGGATAATGGCGACCTGCCCATTGAGCTTTCCTTTTATGGCCGGGTGCGCAATCACACACGCCGCGACAAAATGACCATCCATCTCCCCAAAGACGGCCGCATGGAAACGCTGCTGGTGCGCTTTTTCAACTATTTCCCCCACATGCGGCCCGATGTCTTTGAGATTGAGTGGCTGGGTCAGGAACGCCTGGATGAAGACGGCCGTCCCTGGCTGGTAACCGAAAAAACGTACCGGGTGCGCAAAGGGTGGCGGGTGCTGCTAAACGGCCGTGACATCAGCTTTGAACATGGTTTGGAAACGGTCATTAGCGAAGGCGACAAGATTGATATCTTCCCCCCTGGCCGCTAGTTGTAATTCACGTGTAAGCGCAATTAGTTTGGATTTGTTTCAGTGCCATATTGGCAAAAAGAAGCGACGGGGCAGCCGGGGGCAGCCGGGCAAAACATCTGGCTAGGCTTCCGTTGTGAACAGCCATAGCGCCCCAAAGCATCCGCAGCCTCAAAGGCAATCGCTGAAATTTTGCTCGCGGGCACATCAAGTGCTTCCAGCGCTTTTGTTGCTGCCGGAGAAACGGGCACTGTTAGCTGTTCGCTATTTTTCAGGGGGTGCTGGCCAACGGCCGTTAAGCCATAAAGCCAGCGTGGTGCCGTTTGTGGGCCAGAAAGCACAGGAAAAGTGGTTTTGCTGTTGGCCAACATGGCCAGCAGTTGAAGGGCATCATCCTCATGGTCGGCCAGAAGTGTGGTTACCGTGCCACCGGCGCGCATGACCAGTGCCTGACCAATTCGCTGCCAGGTAGTCGCTTCACTGGTTGGCTTGTGGCTCAGGCCATGTTGTTTAAGGCGCGGCACGAGTGTGGCGGGTTTGGTATAGGCCAGATAATGGGGATCAAACAGCTCCGCATCCTCGGCAAATGTCTGGCGCGCGGCTTCCCATAGGGCTTGTGGCTCTCGCCCCCCACTGATCGTGTAGACCAACGTTAAATAAGCCAGGTGCAGGTCAGAACCGCGGACTACCCCATCAGGCAGAGGCCAGGCGGGATTGGTGACACCCCACAGCCCATCGCCCTCATAGGCGGCCACCAGTCGGTCACGAATTTCTTGTCGCTGCTCACGGTTCATGGCTGTGCTGTTGGTTCAACAGGAATTCGGGTTCTGGGGATTCCTTGATAAAAGTAGATTTTACCCAACCCAGCGTATTGCCCTCTACTGTCTGGACAATCCACCAATCGGCGCCGGTGGGTTCTTTGATAAGCACAGGGGTTACGTTGGGCACCTGGGCCACTTCCTGCCCATCTGGGGCGGCGAATAGGGTTACGGCCGTTCCGTTCTCATCATACAAATACACCACCCGGCGCACGTAATAATCTGAAATCCAGCCCATTTGCCCATTGATTGCCTGCACCCGGTAAAAACGGCGCAATCCCTGCGGACCCGACTGACGAATTTCATGCACAACAACGGCCGTTCCCGTGTGAATAAGTGACGTGGTGGCATCTTCATCGTCTGGCTCATCAAAAAGGGTCAGCTCATGCTCAACAATAAGCCCATGTTCATCCACACCGCTCACCATAACCCACAGCCCACCCGGCTGGGTGGCAATGGTGGCACCGCTGTCATCTGTGATCGGGATTGTGTCGGGGGGTGGTGAAAATTGAGGGGTTGGTGTGGCTGGAACAACGGAACTACATCCAGCCAAAAACAGCATTAAAAACAGAAGGATTCTTCGGGTCATTGAGCTCAAGAAACGCTAGGGCGATGCCTGGGTAAACCCAAACACCGCCCCAGCGAAGTCATTTTAAGGATTTGCCGAACCCTTGGTGGTGGAACTGGTCATGGTTGTAGACCATGTGCCACCGTCCGGCGTACGATACCAGCTTTGATCCACGCTGCTGTTGCCATAGGTGTAGCTATCTACCACCGTTGTGCCATCCGGCATCAGCAAACGCACGTCATCGCCCGTGTTGTTGAGGAAACTTGTGCCGGTATCCATCGTATAATAGCCACCGGCGGCAATCGTTGTGCTGCTGGGAATGAGTTTGGGAGCGCCACCCCCACCGGCTATGTCGTCAATCCAGGCCCCCGAGATGTCAATTGCCTGCCCGGTGGGGTTGTAAAGCTCCACCCACTCTTGATTACCAGAACTTGGTCGGGGCATCACTTCATTAATCACAATATCGGCAATGGTTCCGGTTACCGGATCAGAGGCGACATACGCGGTGCCATCTATCGTGTAGTTCACCCCGTTGGTCGATTTCAGCACAATATCGCCATGCACTAAAACGGCCGCTCCATAATTCCGGGTTACGTCGCACAAGTTGGTCACGTAGACATCCCCCGTCGCCAGGAGCCGGTCCAAAACGGCTTGCCCAGGGTGCCCAAACGTATTGTCGCCGCACGAAATAGCCGCAGCATCCGGGTCGAGCGTATCCACATAATACTGATTGCTGGAATGTTGCGACCCATGATGATTGGCCCGCATCACATCCACATCACCCATCCGATCGGCCAAGTCTGTCTCCACATCGTTGTAGGTGTAGCTAAACGAGCTGGTGGCATATTCACCGTCCGAGTCCCCGGCCGTAGCGTAATCAATCAGGCCAAAGCGCACTTTGATGCCAATCGAGTAGTCATTTTCGCTGGGGGGCAAAGACAATCCGGTGCGATCACCTTGGAGCGGCGTCACGCCATCAGACATCATAATGCCGTCCGCGTCCACCTGAACAATAGTTACTAGGGCATCGGCATCCGGCGGGTCAATTTGGGTGGTGGACCCAGCCTGAGCAATTTCACGAATGCCATAGATGTTGGTATTGGCCGGGTTGGTGACATAACAGACCCAGTTCTGGCTGGTTCCAGAGATTGTACCTGCATTGTGCCAGACAATTTCCAGATCCGGGTCACACAAACCGTCAGTCGTACCTCCACCCGAACCATCCACCCATTCCCCGGCATCCCGATCAATGAACTTGCCAAAGGTTACGCCATGCGTTTCGATCAGGCCCCAGAAACCACCGTATCCAGCATATCCTAGGTGGTCCAGATGAAGATGACTGGCAACGCCCACATCAATAGACATATCGCCGTCCATGATGGATTGGATTTTGGCAGCAATGAGCGCCGCCCCTTTGCTAGAGTTATACGCATGTTCCGCCACATCAATCAGAATGGTGTAGCCAGATGGGAAGATGATAAGTTGGCTGTCCCCTTGCTCCACATCAAAAATGCGAATTTGGAACTCACCCGGCGTCCACGGCTCGGCGCCCATGTTGTCGTTGCTGCTGCCTTTAGTGGGCGCATCAATATCCGCGGGACTCCAGTCCAAGCCATCACGATAGCGGTACCAGGAAGATTCGGCCGTGGAATCACTAAAGCTGGTTTGGTCTAGAACCGATTGGCTGGGATCAAGAAAGCGTACTTCATCGCCGCCGTTGTTTAACAGCCCGGTGAACTCCAGCACATAAAAGCCGCCTGCGGAAATAATAGTGTTGGCCGGAATCAGTTTAGGCGTACCGCCACCGCTCACATCATCAATGTAATGGTTGGAGATATCCAGGTCGCTGGCCGTGGTGTTGTACAGTTCGACCCACTCCGTTGTGGCGCTGTCGGCCATGTATTCATTGATCAGCACATCCCCTACCCCAGGTGCGCTGGCGCTGCTGCCAGGGTTAGCGGAGCCTTTGGTGGGTGAATCGCTCTCGGTCCCGCTCCAACTGCCGCCATCGGGCGTGCGATACCAGGAGTATTCGTCAGTAGAAGATGTGTAGCTGGTGCTATCCAGCACTCCTTGTGACGGATCCAGGAAACGCACATCGTCACCGCCATTGTTAAGGAAACCGCTGAACTCCATCACGTAATATCCCCCCGCCGGGATGATGGTGCTGCTGGGGATCAATTTAGGTGCGCCCCCACCGCTGGGGATATCGTCAATGTAGTGGCCGGAAATATCCAGATCGTTACCCGTGGTGTTGTACAGCTCAACCCACTCGGTGACGCTGCTTCGGGCAACATACTCATTGATGACCACCTCCCCTGCTGCTGGAGGATCAGCCGCGGCAACCTGACTTAATGGCAAAAATATGAGGATAACGAAGGCAACAGCGAAGAGGCGAAAACCGTAGGACTTGCTCATCAAAACTCCTTTTTATCAAGGATTGATAATATAGCGAGCGGCAGCTCAGGAAATAGCCTGTGTATCGGGAACCAACACAGGTGGGTTACAGTGCCAATACCTGAAACGTGACAATACTGCATGCTTATTTGAAGAACAATACGATACGGAAACAGTGCGCCCAATGCGGGTTTCGATGAAAGAGGGGCAAGTGATGATTAGGGTACTGCGAGTTGTGTAGAAGATTATAAAGATTATGTGGATAAACACAAGAAGCCATTTTTAACTCAGGCAAATGTGAGTCACAAAAAAATGGCTTTCTGCCTAAACTATCTTTATGGTAAGAAGATTCAATTTTTGCATCGAAGTGTTTGCATTATGCAACACTAACTTGGCATGACTAAATGCCTACGCCCCAACCCTTCAGCCCAGTGAATTTGACTATAAATAATCCAAACTGTTGACAAGCTCAATACCTGTGCAACTACTGGCGAGCTCGCGCAGGAGAGCTAAATGGCCTGCCCCATATATCAGTAAAATCCGATCCGCGGATTGCATGATTTGACGCAAGTTGGCAAAGATGCGGATGTTGCGATCGTACCAACCAGCCAACACCTCTGCGCCGATGTAGTTATCTCCCGTGCCAACGGCCGTAAAATCCAAATAAATCTGATGATCGGCCGCAATTGCTGCGGGGCTGTTAATCAGCCGCAAGATTTCGCCGACTGTTAAGGTTTGCTGATGCCTGTTGCTCTCCACTTCCCAACGAGCCAGCGTTTCCTGAAACTTCGTCAAAAAGTCAGGGTGATGCACCTCAGCATATTCCAGGGCTGCCTCAAACGGAATCGGGCTGCCATGATGATCGACAGCGTAAATCTGCTCATGGGCCAGCTGCGCCGCCAGGCGAAAGCCCAATTGCTGAATCTCGTTGCGGGTTAGCTCGTGTTGGCCTGCCCGGTAAGCAGCATACAACTGATTCAATGATTCGGCTTTGTCATACGCGGCTTCCACCGCGATTTTATTGGGCCGAAAGGCAGCGAGGGCAGTGAGAACGGCCGTAATCTCCCGCTGCTTTTCCGTAGATAACATATCCGGCACTTCCAACTTGGCCATGTCCAAACCTGGGTTGGCAAAATGATATGTTCCCAAAATCAACAACTGTGTCATGAGATTTTCCCTGTGAATCTTGAATTTAGAGACTGTGCTGCTACACTTCTTTCATGGCAAGAGAACGCACTTTTCGCAGCGAGGCGATTGTATTGCGCCGCACCGACTTTGGCGAGGCCGACCGCCTGCTCACCCTTTACAGCCGCGACTTTGGCAAGATCAAAGCGGTGGCCAAAGGCGCGCGCAAACCGCAAAGCCGCAAAACCGGGCACGTGGAGCTGTTCATGCGCTCCAACTTTCTCTTCGCCACCGGACGCGACATTGCCATCCTCACCCAGGCAGAAATGGTGCAGCCCTACGCCGCCCTGCGCGACGACCTCATCCTGACGACATACGCTGCCTACGTTGTCGAACTACTTGATCGCTTCACGGTTGAAGAGGACAAACACAGCGGCATCTACCAGTTGCTGGCCGACGCCTTGGGCTGGCTGACTACCCACGAAGATGTACTGCTGGTGGCTCGTTTTTACGAACTGCGCTTATTGGGATTGGCCGGTTTTCGGCCGCAATTGTTCCACTGCGTGGCTTGTGGCGAACCCATTGAGGAGCAAGACCAATTTTTTAGTGCGGAGTTAGGTGGGATTTTGTGTCCCAACTGTCGTGAGGAAGATAGAAGAGCGGTGGGGATTACGGCCGTTTCCACCAAAGTCCTCCGCTACCTGCAAACACGGCCGTGGGACACCGTGCACAACCTGCGCCTCAAGCGCACCGTGCACACCGAGCTAGAAAACGTGATGCACTACTACATCACCTACGTCTTGGAACGCAACCTCAAATCCGTTGAATTCCTCCACCGCCTCCGTCAGGAAGCCGCCCTACTGCTGCCCCCAAACGAATAACCCCAAACCAAGCGGAGTTTATTACCGAACAACCAAAGGCAAATAAACCTTGGAAATATTTTCTTCCTTGAGGCGAGCCAAAACCGCCAAATTTGAGGAAGACGAGTTTCCCAGCACAACAATTTTATTATCTACAGGTTGAATGAGTAGGTCGGCTCCGCGACTCCCTGAGCCAATTGGAATTGCTAAAAAGCCATTTGTTTCAAAAGAAGTATCTAAAACGCCAGATAAACTATATCGGGCAACAAAAATATGAGAATCACTCTCCCCTGTGACAACAGCCCGGCCAAGTTGATCAAGTGCCATTCCTCCTGGTAAGAAACCAACAGCACCAAAATCGGAGGTGGCAACGCCATTTGTCCCAAAGGACATGTCTAGATTTCCTCCATCATCAAATTTTGCCACATAAAAATCATCGTCACTGCCGTTGTTGAACCGACCTGAAACCAATAAATCCCCAGTAGAATTAACAGCTGAGTGCCATCCGACTGTATTGGCGCTGCCTATGTCTAGCAAAGCGTAGCCGTCACCAGAAAAAGTTGTGTCAATCAGACCGTTTTCTGTGTAGCGAATAACAAGTCCGTTTGGTTTGCCACTTATGATTGTCGTGCCGGTTGCAACAATTTTATTGTCATTTTGCAGTACAACGCCGTGAGAAGATCCATTTGCCCCAATAAGGGGTTGCGTGGCCCCATTCGTCCCAAATGTGTCATCCAAAGTGCCATTTTCTGTAAGCTGCAAGACAATTGGACTCAGATTACTAGGTGGTGGGGCCGAACTGTAACCGACCACGATCAGTTTTCCGTTTGGTCTTTCCACTACAGCGGAGGCTGAATCTGTATAATTAATATTGATTCTGGCCAGCCCTTCAAATCCAAAAGTTGTATCCACATCTCCGTTGCTCAAAAAGCGGATGGCAATAATATCAGGTGTATTCCAATCAAAATCACCTGTAGTTGTGTAACCTACCACGAGAATTTTGCCAGAGGACAATACAGTCACATCAGTGATTGTGAGGTTAGAGACGTAGCGTCCATTTCGCCAATCATCGGTGATTACCATGATTGCAACCCCTGCTGCACCGAAACTGTTATCAAGCGTGCCATCAGGTAAGTAACGGAGCAAGGTACCCTCAGTAGTAGCAACCACAATTTTGCCATCGTTTTGCAGAGCCATTTCGTTGGCATTGAAATAGCCTGGCGTGGTCACAAGGCCATTTGTGCCAAACGAGTCGTCAAATTCTGTAACGAGTGAATGGATTACGGCCGTTCCGAACACGAAGACAAACATAAAAACAAGGATGTGCCTATAATATCGCATGAATGTTCTCCTCATTGATGGTTGGTGGCAGAGAAATAACTCACGGAATTATCAATCCAAAAAATCCTTTTTGCAAGAAAAAAAGACTGGAGATCTATTCCCTTTGGTGTAGAACGAGGGGAATTGATACAAGGCTTGTTCGCGAGATGCCAGCCCTTTGCCGTCATGTTATAATCACCCGCTGTTATTTTGATTGATTCCATCGAGGGTGTGCATGAGTGAAACACTGACTTTTCAAGACATTATTTTAAAACTGCTTGACTACTGGAAGCTGCAAGGCTGCCTGGTACAACAACCCTATAACGTGCAGGTAGGAGCCGGGACGATGAATCCTGCTTCGGTGCTGCGCGTGTTGGGACCAGAGCCGTGGAATGTGGTGTATGTCGAACCCAGCATCCGGCCGGACGACGGCCGTTTCGGCGACAATCCCAACCGGATGCAAATGCACCACCAACTCCAGGTCATTCTCAAGCCCGATCCGGGCAACCCGCAAGAGCTCTACCTCAAAAGCCTGGAAGCCATCGGCATCGATCCGCGCCACCACGACATTCGTTTTGTGGAAGACAACTGGGAAAGCCCGGCGCTGGGTGCGTGGGGGCTGGGCTGGGAAGTGTGGCTCGATGGCCAGGAGATCACCCAGTTCACCTACTTCCAGCAGGCCGGTGGCCTTACGCTCGACCCGGTTTCGGTGGAAATCACCTATGGCTTGGACCGGATTGCCCTGGCCCTGCAAGGTGTCGATAGTGTCTGGGAAATGGCTTACGGCACGAACATCAGCTACGAAAACGTGCTGCTGCAAAGTGAAATTGAGCACTGTCGCTACTATTTTGACGTGGCCGATGTGGACAGCATTCGCCAGATTTACGACACCTACGAGCGCGAGGCCAAACGGTGCATCGAAGCCAAACTGGTGATTCCGGCGCACGATTACAACCTCAAATGCTCCCATCTATTCAACATTTTAGACACCCGTGGCGCGGTTGGCGTAACCGAACGGGCCAACTACTTCCGCCGGATGCGCGGCCTGGCGCGGCAGGTGTCTGAGCTATACGTGGCGCAACGCGAGGAGCTGGGCTTCCCGTTACTCAACGGTGATCGAGAACCCGTGGTGCCCATCGGCCGCCCGCAGCAGGTAGAGCCAACCACCTCCGAAGGGCCGCAGACGTTTGTGCTGGAAATTGGTTCGGAAGAGCTGCCCGTATCCGATCTAGATTCTTCCCTGAAACAGCTGGCAACGGCCGTTCCCACCCTCCTCAAAAATGCCCGCCTCAGCTACGATCGGATCGACATTGACGGCACGCCGCGCCGCCTGGTGGTGCAGGTCCACGGCCTGGCCGGTCGCCAGCCAGACTTAGAAAGTGTGGCCAAAGGACCGCCCGCCGACCGCGCCTTCGACGCCGACGGCAAACCCACCCAGGCAGCCATCGGTTTTGCCCGAGGCAAGGGCGTGGACGTGGCCAATTTGCAGATCGTGGAAGAAGGCGACAAACGGTACGTTTCGGCCGTGGTGCGCGAAGACGGCCGTTCCGCCCCTGCCGTGTTAGCCGAACTCCTGCCCGACCTCATCGCCGGACTGAAGTTTGAGCGCAGCATGCGCTGGAACCAGACCAACATCAGCTACAGCCGCCCACTGCGCTGGATTGTGGCCCTGTTTGGCCCGGACGTGGTGCCCTTCACCTACGCCGGGATCAGCAGCGGGCGCATCAGCCGCGGGTTACGGCCGTACGACTCGCCTGAAATTGTCATTGAAGAAGCACGCAGCTACGGCGGACTGATGCGCACCAACGCTATCGTCATCAACCAGGACAAGCGGCGCGAGCAAATTACGGCCGTTTCGCAAAAACTGGCGGCGGAAATGGGCGGCACCATCCCCGACGATCCCGGTTTGCTCGACGAAGTGACCAATCTGGTGGAAAAACCGACGCCCCTGCGCGGCCGTTTCAGCAAGCGCTTCCTGGCTCTGCCCGCCGAAGTGCTGGTGGCCGTCATGCGCAAACACCAGCGCTACTTCCCCGTTTACAACGACAAAAAAGAGCTGCTGCCGTACTTCATCGCCGTGCGCAACGGGGATGAAAAACATTTGAATTTTGTGGTCAACGGCAACGAGCACGTGCTCAAAGCCCGTTTTGCCGATGCCGAATTTTTCTATGGTAAAGACAGCCAGCGCCAGTTGGCCGACTTTTTGCCGGACCTGGAAACACTTACCTTCCAGGCCAAATTAGGCTCCATGCTAGACAAAGTGCGCCGCCTGGAAAAACTCACGCCTACCGTGGCCAAAATGCTGGCTTTGAACGAAGATGAGACGGCAACGGCCGTTCGCGCCGCCGCCCTCTCCAAAGCTGATCTGGCCAGCAACATGGTCGTGGAGATGACCTCGCTACAGGGCATCATGGGCGGCCATTACGCCAAACGCAGCGGCGAAAGTGCCGCCGTGGCCGAGGCAATCGCCGGGCAGTACAACGCTGTCAGTAGCAGCCGGGCGGGCATGGCCCTGGCCATCGCCGATCGGTTGGACAGTCTGGCCGGGCTGTTTGCCGCCGGATTAGCGCCCAAAGGCTCCAACGATCCGTTTGCTCTGCGTCGCGCCGCGCTGCACCTCATCGAAAACCTGATTGCTCACCAGCAGCCGTTTGATTTACGCGCCGCCTTTGCCGCCACCGCTGACCTTCTGCCGGTGCCTTGTGATGAAAAAGTGTTGCCAGAGGTGATGGGGTTTGTAAACGGCCGTCTCGAAGGCGTACTGCGTGATTTGGGCCACTCTGCCTTTGTGGTGAAAGCGGTTTTGGCCGAACTGGATCACGACCCATACACCGCCTCCCGCGTCGCCGAATCGCTTAGCGAAGCGATTGATGCGGCGGATTGGCCAGAGCTGCTGGATGCCTACGCCCGCTGCGTACGCATCACCCGCAGCCAGAGCGAAACGTTCACCCTGCGTCCAGACGCCTTTGCCCTGCCTGCCGAACAGCATCTGTTGGCCGCGTACCAGCAGGCCGCTGCCAAACAAGATGGCACCATGCCCACGTTTGTGGCGACTTTGCGCGAATTGAAACCGGCGATTACGCAGTTTTTTGATGATGTGCTGGTGATGGATGAGGATACGGCCGTACGCGAAAATCGTCTGGCGCTGCTGCAACATATTGCCAGCCTCACCAATGGCCTGGCCGATTTGTCGCAGTTAGAAGGTTTTTAGCTTCAATTTGCCAACCAGATAAATACAAACGACGCGCTTATCCGTAATTAAAAGCAGTGGCTACATGCATGATTGGTTGAAATAAAACGCACCGGTTTTATTTCGCCATGCCACCGGAAAGCAGTAGTTAGTGACTATGAATGAACTAAGTGATGAGCAGCTGATGGCTCTCGTCATCAAGCAGGATATGGCTGCTTATAAAACCCTGTATGAACGGTACAAACGTTCCGTTTTGGGTTTGGCATACAAAATTTTGGGTGACCGAGCCGCCGCAGAAGAAGTGATGCAGGAGACGTTTTGGCGTATCTGGGATAATGCCACCTCGTTTAACTCCCAACGAGGCTCCCTACCCAACTGGATGTTTGGCATTGCCCGCAATCTTTCGATTGATATTGTGCGCCGGGGGCAAAAATTTAAGATGCAGGCGCTGCCGGATTTGCATCATGACCACATCGAAGTGACCCCGCACTACCAGGCTGATCTTGATGTAGCCGACGCGGCTTTTGCGTTGCTGCGCCACAAGCAGGTCCATACCGCCCTGACAGAGCTGCCCGCCGAGCAGCGTGACGTGGTGGAATGGATTTACTTTCAGGGCAAAACGCGCCGCCAAATTGCTCAGGAGCAAGATATTCCATTTGGGACGATTAATACCCGAGCCAAGCTGGCTTTGGACAAACTAAAACGCGTTTTGCAGGCGCAAGGATTTGAGGATTAAGATGAACGAGCAAATTGAAGACCTGCTCGCCGTTTATGTGTTAGGTGGGCTGACACCTGATGAGGAAGCCGAGGTTGAGGCATATGTTGCCGCCAATCCTCAGGCAGCCGCGCTTTTGGAAGAGGCATATGCGGCGGCGGCGCTGCTGCCTTACACCGCCCAACCACTGGAACCCTCTGCCGAAGCCGAGGCCGCGCTGTTTGCCCGCATTGAAGCGGCAAGCAAGCCCCAAACTGCACCAGCGCCCACAGCCAAACGCCCCACGCAAACCAAACCAACCTTTTGGGACACCATGCGTCACTTTTTTAGCCTGCCCGTTGTTACGGCCGTTGGCCTGGGAACGGCCGTTTTGCTCCTCATCTGGAATCTGTCTCTCAACCAGCAACTACAAAATTTGAACCAGGATGTGCAGCAGCTTGCCACAGACAACAATGCCCTGCGCACCGATTTTGACACCCTGGCCAACGAAAATCTCAGCCTTACTGCCCGGGTCGCTGAGCTCCAAGCTGCCAATCAGGCGTACGAAAACCAGATTGACGACATGGCGAAGAACAATGCCGACCTCATTGCGGCCAACAATAATTTACAGGCGGAAGTGGCGGAAACGGCCGTAAAACAAGCCGCCCTTGAAGCAACAATTGCCGAACTGCAAAATGCGCTGGCCACCAATCCTTTTGATTCTCCCCAAGTGTACGCCGTGACCCTACCAGGCACTGAAGACCAACCCGGCGCTTCCGCTCAATTGGTGATTGACCCGGTTTCCAACACGGCGCTGCTCATCGTGGATGGTATGCCCGATCTGCCCAATGGTAGTGTCTATCAGGTATTGCTCATTCGCGGCACCGAACACGAAACGGCCGAAACCTTCCGCGTCGATACCCAAGGCGAGGGCGTGTTGCTCGTCCACTCCACCGAGCCACTGCAATCCTTCGATGCCGTTGGTGTCTCCATCGAGCCGGAAGGTGGCAGCGTCCAGCGTACCGGTGAAATTGTGCTGCTGGGCGACATCAACTGAGTAAAACCGTCATTCTGAACGAAGTGAAGAATCCCGCAAGGAGCCAATGGCAAGACCCTTGCATAAAGCAAAGTATCTCGCACTCTCAAACGGGCGAGATGTTTTGGAAGAACTCAGCAGGACAAGGCAAGTTCAACTGTCATTCTAAAAGCCGCGAAAACCTCACACCATCAAGATTTTCAGAGACGCCCCTCCCGGCGTCTCTTTTTTGCCACTTACCCAATTTGATGATTTCCCCAATTCAATAAGTACAAAACCTGAACAACCTCGTAATTCTTTACAGATTGGCCATTGTGCAAATATTTTGTAGATAATTTGCAAAATTTCGATACATACAAAACAAAACCCGGTTCGTAATTACCAATAGATAACCAAAAAGCAGTTTCCAAGAGTTTCACAAATTTAACGGAAAAATTGAGCCCGGCCGGGTCTATTCCCCCTGCCTGCTCATAACAATCAGACTCAATGATGGAGGTGATACAAGCGAATCCAAGCAAAAGTTAAACAGCAATGTTTTCCCACCCAAATGACTTAAATATTCAGAAACCAACTTGTTAAAAATCTCACTATGTTTGCATTTTTTGCTTGTCATTCCCGCCTTCGCTGCACTGTTGAAAAGATGGTAAGAACGGCGATAATGATGATATGGCTAAGAAAAATCGGCGTGAAAGCCAGTTTGTGACCTTTGCTCGCATGGCCCACAACCTGGCACAAAAAGAATTTGCTCCTTATTCCCATCCCAAAAGCCCGCGCAAGTATACGCAGCCGCAGTTGGTTACCTGCATTTTGTTGATGCATCGGCTGAGATTGAGTTATCGGGATATGGAAGAGTGGCTGCTGGCTAGTGATGCGGTGGTCAAGGAACTGGGACTCAAGGATGTGCCCACGTACTCGGCACTGGCGCGGGCAGCGGCTCGATTGTTGACGCTGGCCCAGATCGATCGCATGAATGTCAGCTTGTTGACAGAGTTGGGCATTGAGGAGGAAGCAGTCGCGATTGACGCGACTGGGTTTCAGCTGACTCAAGCCAGTGATTACTATATCAACCGACGCGGCTGGAAGATCACCCAATATTGGAAAGGATTCTATGGGGTTGGTCTGAACACCCTGTTCATTTTGGGACGGAGTCAATCGTATGGGCCGGGGCATGATGGTAGTAAATTGGAAACGATGCGGCGTGCGGTACGGCCGTTTATGCGTTCTGGTCAATGGGTTTTGTTGGCTGATGGTGGCTTTGATGTGAAGTCGGTACGACCTGATGACCTCATACCGCCCCGTCGCACGGGTCCGAAGCGGTCGATTGCCTCGCCCTTGCGCCAAGCACGCGCTGACTTGGTTGCCGTAGCCCGACTGGATGGACTCTTTGGGCAGCGCTGGAAGGTCGAAACCGTCATCTCGGTCATCAAACGCAAGTTTGGTGACGCCATTCGGGCACGCAAATACTATCTGCAACGGCGTGAGCCAGCGATTAAGATGTTGGTTTACAATCTGCATCATTAATTTTGCTTTAGATCAGTTAATCCCGTAAGCATCTTTTGCTTTGTTTTGGATGTTTTCAACAGAGCAGCCTTCGCGGGAATCCACTACGGTAAACAAGATAGATACCCGCCTTCGCGGATATGACACTTTCTCTGTTTAGGGTGAAAACTGCAAGGATAGTCAAATCTGTGATATAGGAGAAAAACAATGAAAAAAGTAAAACTACTCATTTTTGCCTTGATGGCCTTGTTTCTTACCACCGCTGCCTGGGTAGCTGCCGATGACGACACCGGCACCGTCACCGTCGTGCACGGCGTGCCCGGTCTGACCGTTGACGTATACGTCAATGGTGGCCTGACGCTGCCAGACTTTGCCCCCGGCACCATCACCGACCCGCTGAGCCTGCCCGAAGGCACCTACGACATCGAAATTTACCCGGCCGGCGCAGACCCGTCTGCTAGCGCTCCAGCAATCGCTGGCTCCGCCTTCTTGCCCGCTGGCGCGAACGCCTCCATCGTCGCCCACCTGGCTGAAGATGGCACCCCAACGCTCTCCGTTTTTGTCAATGACACCTCAGCGATCAATGATGGGGATGCCCGCGTGGTAGTACGCCATACGGCCGCTGCCCCCACCGTTGATGTTGCCCTGGCCTACAAGAGCGAAGAAGTTGGCAAAATCGAGAGCCTGAGCAATCCTGAAGAAGCCCAGATTGACGTTCCCACTGGACTCTACTTTGCATCCATCCTGCCCGCAGGTACCGACACCGTTGTGGCAGGCCCGGCACGCCTCTGGCTCAACCCCAGATTTGACCGCTCCTACATCATTTACGCGATTGGTTCCCTAGCAGATGGCACATTTGAACTGCTCATTCAAACCATTGACCTGGAAACCAACCCGGTGGGTAACGTGACCGTGGTGCACGGCGTACCCGGTCTGACCGTTGATGTGTACGTGAACGGCGGTCTGGCGCTGCCTAACTTTGCTCCGTACACCGTCACTGACCCGCTGACCCTGCCCGAAGGCAACTACGACATCGAAATCTACCCCGCTGGGGCTGATCCAACTGCTGGCCCGCCTGCCATTGCCGGTTCTGCCTTCCTGCCTGACGGTGCAAATGCCTCTATCGTGGCTCACCTGGCTGAAGATGGCACCCCGATGCTCTCCGTCTTTGTGAATGACACCTCGGAGATTGAGCGCGGGCAGAGCCGCCTGGTGGTGCGCCACACGGCCGCTGCCCCCACCGTAGATGTTTCCCTGTATGACCGCCGCACAGGTGACTTTGTAGGCAAAGCCGAAGGGCTGAGCAACCCGAACGAAGTGCAGCTTGAAGTGCCGCGTAATCGCTACTTGGCCACCATCCAGCCTGCCGGTACCGACACCGTGGTCTTTGGCCCGGCCGATCTGAAGCTCGATCCCGGCTACAGCACCATCGTTTACGCTGTTGGTTCCCTGGATGATGGCAGCTTCACCGTCCTGCTACAGCAAATCCGCCTGGAATCTCCTGGCGACTAATTGAGAGAAAAGGCTGGGCAGAGATAGGTCAATCTGTCCAGCTGTTCCTTCCTTCCTTCCGTGGAAAGAGGCGTCCTATGTGTCAGGACGCCTCTTTTTTGTTGGACCTAAACTTTTACTGAGTTTTTACGGCCGTTTCCCGCCAACTTTTAGAACATTTGTAAGGTCTACGGTATAATTTGCCCAGTTGTCCTTATTGAACCTGTTCTTGAACACATGACTGTTACCGAAGAAATCAAAAGCCGCCTTGATATCGTAGATGTTGTCTCCGAGACCGTTTCCCTGCGCCGGTCAGGGCGGAATTTCGCTGGCTTCTGCCCCTTCCACCAAAACACCCGCACCCCCTCATTTTTTGTCTTTCCTGAAACGCAAACCTGGCGCTGCTTTGGCGCTTGCGCTGAAGGTGGCGATCTATTCTCGTTTGTGATGAAAAAAGAGGGCTGGGAATTTAAAGAAGCGTTAAAAAACCTGGCCAATCGTGCCGGAGTTACGCTGGAAGAAGCCGCCCCGGTAGACAAGGAAACCCGCAAAGCCCACAACAAACAAGCAGGCCTGCTGCAAGCGGCCGCCGACTATTTTCACCAGCTCTTTTTGTACGCCCCGCAGGCGGAAGTCGCCCGCAGCTACATGGCGCGGCGCAGCTTTAATGAGGAAACCATTGAAGCGTTTGCCGTTGGCTTTGCTCTGGATTCCTGGGATGCTTGCCGCTCACACTTCAACATGCAAGGCTACAGCGACCAGGAACTGCTGGCCGCGGGACTGCTGACAGAAAATCCCGACAAAGGCACCAAGTACGACCGTTTCCGCAACCGGCTGATGATACCGATTCGGGACGTAGACGGCCGTATCGTGGGCTTTGGCGCGCGAACTTTAGACAAAGACGGCCTACCCAAGTACCTCAACTCGCCCCAAACCGACCTGTTCGACAAGAGCCACCTGTTGTTTGGCCTGGACATGGCCAAACGCGCCATTCGTGAAGCGCGCCAGGCGGTGATTGTGGAAGGGTACATGGACGTGATGCAGGCGTGGCAGGGCGGCTTCCACAACGTGGTGGCCCAGATGGGTACCGCGCTCACCGAGCAGCAGCTCCAGATGTTGAAGCGGTACACCAAGCGCTTCATCCTGGCGCTCGACGCGGACGCTGCCGGAGCCAAAGCCACGTTGCGCAGTCTGCAAGTCGCCCGCCAAACGCTGGACCGCGAAGTCGAGGTAAAGTTCGACGCGCATGGGCTGGTACAACACGAGGGGCGGCTCCAGGCGGACATCCGCGTGATGACCCTGCCGGAAGGCAAAGACCCGGACAACATTGTGCAGGAAAGCCCCGAGGAGTGGGAACGGCTCGTAGAGGCAGCTAAGCCAGTGGTGGCCTACGTTATTTCGGTGGCTACGGCCGATTTGGATTTGGACGACGCCAAGGCCAAAACGGAGGTAGCCCAACAGGTGCTGCCGCTCATCAAGGATATTCAAGACCCCATCGAGCGCGATCATTACTGGCAGCAGTTGGCCCGCGCCTTGCGCATCGACGAGCGGGCTTTGCGGCAGATTCGCCTGCCAGAAAAGCCACTGCCAGAGAGACGTGCTGCGCCAGAAACGGCCGTACCTCAAACCAAATCTACAGCCCACGTAGGCTGGGCCACCGTGCCTAAAAAAGCACGATCTGGTGTTGGCCCCATTGCCACCGATATACGCCAGGCTGACTATTTGCATCAAATAATCCGGCTACCAAACTTGGTTCTACGTGTAAATCAAAAGTTGCAAGAATGTGGTCAGACACATGTGGTGGTTGATGATTTTGTGTTGGCAGAAGACCGTGCAATCATGCGACAAATGTACCACTTATTAGATGTTTCATCGGTTGTCACGATTGATGAATTGTGGGATAGTCTAGAGCAGGCGCTGCAAAATCGGTTGAAGTTCTTGCTATCATTGCCCCAATCTACGCCGTCTGAGCTTGAAAAGCTAGCTGATCAACTTACAACGTCTGTTCTTGATTGGCGGTTACAGGAAATATATGATCGAGTGGTTGAACTTCAGCAATTGTTCCCACCTACCCTAAGACAAGAACAACCAGGAATTGCCGAGATGTATGCTCAGCAAACAAGGGATTTACACATGGCCAAGCTGAAATTAATTAAGGCCAAAAATATGATGTCTGCTACCAGCCGCCGCCGGTCAGAAGATGCGTTGAACGGCCGTTACTAGCGTCTATTGTCCTACTAGGGATAGTTCCCAACCCTGAATCAATCGCTTAACTGAACTAAATTGATCAACAATCCCTCACTTAGGTCAGGAAAACATACAATGGATTTATCTGAACTAGACAACGATTTCGAAGAGAATATCGAAGACGAAAATGAAGACGAAGAAACCGAAGCTATTGATATTGAAGCTTTGGTAAAAACAGCTCGCCGCTCACGCCAGATCAACGAAGCGGACGTTCAGGCACTGCTGGCCACGGCCGATGAAGAACAGGCCGAACGGCTTTACGCACGGCTGCAAAAGCTCAACATCCGCATCGTCTCAGAAAATGGTGAAACCCTCGACGACTTTGCCGATGGGCCTGGCCTGCTGACCAATCTGGATGATGATGACGATAAAGACGACGATGGCGGCTACCTTACCGGCACCGTCGAAGACGATCCGGTTCACACCTACCTCAAAGAAATCGGCCAGGTGCCCCTGCTTACCGCCGACCAGGAAATCTGGCTCTCCACTCAGCTCACGGCGGCCACCGTTTTAGATCGGTTGAACAACGACGTGAGCAAAGATGGCACCAACTCCGAAGAAGAGGTCGATTTCCGGGCGATGATGGCCAATTACACCAACCTGCTGGAAAACTGGCAGGTGGTCGAAGAAGCACGTAAGGTACTCGGCGTGGCTGGCGTAGATGTGCTGGCCTTCATTGAGGAAGCACGTGATTTGCGTCAGGGCTGGCAAAAACGAAGCGAATCTTACCTGCGCCAATATCTGAACAACGGTAACTGGGGCCAGGAAGATGCGTGGCTCGATCTGGCTCAGGCGTGTTTCCACATGTTTACGGCCGTTTACCTCCTCCCCGTAGACATTTCACGCCAGCTCTTCCAGGAGTATCGCAAAACCAACAAGTTCCCCTCCGTTAATGAGTTTTATGAATGGCTGTCGAAGGACATGGTGGGCCTGAAATACAACGAGTTTATGATTTATGAACTGGCCGAAGAAGCCAAAGTCAGCCTCACCGGGGCGAATCTGCGGTTGGTCGTCAGCGTAGCCAAACGGTACATGGGGCGCGGCATTCATCTGCTGGACCTGGTACAGGAAGGCAACGTGGGCCTGCTGCGCGCCGTCGAGAAATTTGACCACACCAAGGGTTTCAAGTTCAGCACCTACGCTACCTGGTGGATTCGCCAGGCGGTCAGCCGGGCCATTGCCGATCAGGCACGCACCATCCGCATTCCGGTGCACATGTTCGAGACCATCAACAAAATCGTCAAGCTGCAACGCGACCTGGTGCAAAAGCTAGGCCACGAACCAAGCGATGAAGAACTGGCGCTGGAACTGGATTATCTGACGCCGGAAGAATCGGAAACGATCAAAAGTGCGTTGAAAAACGACGAGTCAATTGACCCCGTGTTGAATCGCAAATGGCGGCAGGCAGTTTCCAAGATTCGCGACATCAAGCGCATCTCTATGGACCCGATGTCCCTGGAATCTCCGGTGGGCAACGAAGACTCCACCGAGTACGGCGATTTTATCCCCGATGAGAGCGCCCAAGAGCCGGTGGATGCCGCTTCCAAAGAGCTGCTGCGTGAACAAATTCGCAATGTGTTGGGCTTCCTCAGCGAGCGGGAACGCGAAGTGCTGGAAATGCGTTTTGGCCTCAACGATGGCAAGGATCACACGTTGGAAGAGGTGGGCCGCAGCTTTGGCGTCACCCGCGAACGCATTCGGCAGATCGAAGCCAAGGCGCTGCGTAAATTGCGCCACCCCAGCCGCAGCAAGGCGTTACGCGACTATCTGAGCTAGGCTCATTCGTTTTTCACCTATTTTGGCCTAACGGTTGGCAACGGCCGTTATCAACCGTTGGGCTTTTTATCTCCACTCCCCACTCCCACAAACCGCAAAATTTATGGCTAGATGGCTGGTTGGATACGGCCGTCCTTTGTTGCCACCCCCTATTGCTTGTGATAGAATGCGCAAGGAAAATTTTGGAAGGAAGAAACATTTCGCTGCATTTATTTTCAACCTAAACTAAACAAGAAAATAACCACAAACGCAGCTTCAGGATAGAAAAGATCGACTCATGGAAAATAACCCAATACTTATAGATTACCTTCCCGTTGCTGTCTTAATTGGGATTGCCTTATTTTTCGCTTTACTGCTGCCTATCTTGTCTCTCAACTTAGGCCCCAAACCAAAAGAAAATGCTCGCAGCAAAATGATCCCGTACGAATCTGGCATCGTCGCTATTGGCGAAGCCCAGCGTCGTTTACCTGTTAAATTTTATCGCATCGCCGTTCTCTTTATTTTGTTCGATGTCGATATCATTCTCCTCGTCCCCTGGGCCGTCACCTTCCGCAAAATGGGCTTTTATGGTCTGGCCGTGATGGGCGTCTTCATGGTGCTCTTCATTTTAGGTGACATCTGGGTATGGAAGAAAGGAATTCTAGAATGGGAGTAGAACAAAAACTTGGCGACATGGGTGTTGTCACCCTCCGTTTAGAAGATTTAGTCAACTGGGGGCGCACCAACGCCATGTGGCCCATGCTGTTTGGCCTGGCCTGCTGCGCCATCGAAATGATGTCCTCGCAAGCATCCCACTATGATGCCTCCCGCTTCGGGATGGAGCTTAACCGTCCCTCGCCGCGCCAATCCGATCTGATGATTGTGGCTGGCCGCGTTTCACGCAAAATGGCTCCCGTCGTGCGCCGCCTATACGACCAAATGCCTGAACCCAAATGGGTTATTGCTATGGGTGACTGCGCCTCGTGCGGGGGTGTCTTCAATAATTACGCCATCGTCCAGGGAGTTGATGAAATTGTTCCAGTAGACGTTTATGTCGCTGGCTGTCCACCCCGCCCGGAAGCATTGATCGATGGCTTCATGACCCTGCATGAAAAAATCCGTGGCGAGAAATTAACCGACCACGCTTAACCGCCAAAGTACAGAGTTCGTTACGCTGGAGAAAATACAGTCATGAATGCAGATCAACGCGTTGTTGAGAAAATTAAAGCTGCTTTCCCGGACGCCATCGAAGAGACCAACGACTTTCGAGGCGAGCAAACCCTTTTTATTCGCAAAGAGCGGCTTGTTGACGTTTGCCAGCTGCTGAAAAAAGACCCACAGCTCAGCTACAAATTCCTATCGGACATTTGCGCCGATGACTTTTTGCCAGAGTTCCCCCGTTTTGCCGTCAACTACCATCTCTATTCTTACGACAACAACCACCGGCTTCGCTTGCGCGTGTGGGTGGACGACCCGGAAGAAGGACCTGGAACGGTGGGCACCGTTTGGGCCATTGGCAGCTGGCTAGAAATGGAAGTGTGGGACCTGATGGGCATCCGTTTTCAGGGCAACACGCACCTGCGCCGCCTCTTCCTGCCCGAAGATTGGCAGGGACATCCACTGCGCAAAGATTATCCGCTGGGGTACGAAGAAGTGCAGTTCTCCTTCAACTGGCAAGACATTGATGCCAAGAAACCCTACGCGCAAGAGTAAGCACCACGGGCCGCAAACGGAACTAAAAGGCACATTATGGGCGATAACATTCAAGAGTTAACGGTAGAAGAACTCCGGGCCAAAGTTGGCACCGGGATGGCCATTGAAAATGCCGAAGAGCATATGCTCCTCAGCATGGGGCCGCAGCACCCCAGCACGCACGGTGTGCTGCGGTTGCTGGTGGAGTTAGACGGTGAAAACGTCGTCAATCTGGCCCCAGACATCGGTTTTCTGCACACAGGCGTGGAAAAGACGATGGAGTCCAAGACCTACACCAAGGCGTTGGTCATGACCGACCGCATGGACTATCTCTCGCCGATGTCTAACAATTTAGGCTACATTCTGGCCGTCGAAAAGCTGCTGGGCGTAGAAGCCACGCCGCGCGCGCAGGTTATTCGCGTTATCTTGACGGAGATGGCCCGTATTGCCAGCCATCTGGTTTGGCTTGGTACCCACGCGCTGGACCTGGCCGCAATGTCTGTCTTCCTCTACTGCTTCCGCGAACGTGAATACATTCTGGACGTGTTCGAGATGGTAGCGGGACAGCGCATGATGGTTAGCTACTTCCGTCCTGGCGGGCTGTGGCGCGACGTGCCGGAAGAGTTTGAACCAGCGATTCGTCAGTTCCTGGACTTTTTCCCGGCCAAAATTGCCGATTACGAAGCGCTGCTCAAGAACAATCCTATCTTTGTGGATCGTACCAAGGGCATTGGTGTGGTAACGGCCGAACAGGCAATGGATTGGGGCATGACCGGCCCTAGTCTGCGTGGTTCTGGCGTCAACTGGGACATCCGCAAGGCACAGCCTTACTGCGGTTATGAGACCTACGAATTTGACGTGCCTGTACAGACCGATGGCGATGTGTACGCCCGGTATCGCTGCCGCATTCAAGAAATGTGGGAGAGTCTGCGCATTATTCGTCAGGCAATGGACCGGCTGCCAAAGGGGCCAGTAAACATTGACAATCGCAAGATTGTGCCACCACCCCGCTCTGAACTGGGGCACAGCATGGAAGCGGTGATTCATCACTTCAAGCTGTGGACCGAAGGCTTTAACGCCCCCTCCGGGTACGTGTACCAAAGTGTAGAATCACCTCGAGGCGAGTTTGCCTGCTACCTTCGTGGCAATGGCGGACCCAAACCAGCGCGGGTGCATTTCCGCACGCCGTCGTATGTCCATGTCGCGTCGCTGCCGATTATGGCCAAGGGTTTATTTGTGGCGGATCTTGTTTCTATTATTGGCTCAATTGATATTGTTTTGGGCGAGATCGACCGGTAACGGCCGTTTTAGGTAAATCGTATGTTGCTTCAAGAAAAGTATCCTGAAGAAATTAAAGGTATCCTGGCCCGGTTTCCACACAAGAAATCGGCCGTTTTACCGCTTATGCACCTGGCCCAAGAAGCCTACGGCTTCACCAGCCGCGAAGCCATGCAAGAAGTGGCCCAAATTCTAGATTTGGACCCAACCCACGTGCTGTCGCTGGCAGGCTTTTACACCCTGTACTATGAAGAGCCAGTTGGCAAATTTGTCTTGGAAGTGTGCAACGACCTGGCGTGCGCCTTGCGCGGCGCAGAAGAATTTGTCGAGATGGCCAGCCGCAAACTGGACATTCCCGTGGACGGCACCACCAACGACGGGCTTTTTACGCTCAAAACCGTCATGTGCCTGGCTGCCTGCGACCGCGCACCGATGTTGCAGTGCAATCTGAAGTTTGAAGAAAATCTGGACGAAGCCAAGTTTGATGCCCTGATTACACGTTTGCGGGCAGAAGCGGCTGCGGAAAATTCAGAACCATCAATCGTTGAACAAATTTCTGCGTTTGCCAAATAAACTTTGCCACTTGAGTAAATGGGGTTAGATGATGGATCATCTTTTATTGCGTCACAAAGACATTGAAAATATCCATAAGCTGGAAGTTTACCAGGCAAATGGTGGTTACGAGGCGCTGAAAAAAGTGCTGGCCGAGTACCAGCCGAGTGAAGTAATTGACATTGTGAAGGCGGCGGGATTGCGTGGCCGAGGCGGTGCAGGCTTCCCGACCGGCTTGAAGTGGAGCTTTATCCCCAAGGCCCCCGGTGACAAATACATTGTCGTGAATTCGGACGAATCTGAGATGGGCACGTTTAAGGACCGAGCTTTGTTGGAACATAATCCCCATCAGGTCATCGAAGGGGCCATCATTGCCGCCTATGCCATTGGGTCCAACCAGGTTTTTAACTACATGCGCGGCGAATTTATGGGCATTGGTCGCCACTTTGAAGAAGCATTAAAAGAATGCTATGAAGCTGGCATTTTAGGCGACAACATTTTTGGCTCTGATTTCAGCTGCAAGATGTACGGTTATTACGGGGCTGGCGCTTACATTTGTGGCGAAGAAACAGCCCTTTTAAATTCACTGATGGGTGAACTGGGGCAGCCGTGGTCGCGGCCACCCTTCCCGGCTGTTGAGGGTTTGTACCACAAGCCCACCGTCGTGAATAACACCGAGACGATGGCCAACGTGCCCATGATTTTGCTGAATGGTGCAGACTGGTACCGGTCGATGGGGACAGAGCAAAGCCCTGGCCACAAAATTATGTGTCTAAGCGGACATATTAAAAATCCTGGCACCTATGAAGTGAATATGGGCATGTCTTACCGTGAGCTTATTTACGGCGAGCAGTATGGTGGTGGCCTTCTCAATGACAAACAGTTCAAGGCGCTGCTGCCCATTGGCGGTTCTGGCCCGGTTGTCGTGGCCGACGCTCTAGATGCTCCCATTACATATGAAGGTCTAAAACCTTTCGGCTCGGACATGGGATCGGGTTCCGTCGTCGTCATGGATGAAACGGTTGATATGGTTTGGGTAGCCATGAAGCTATCTCACTTCTTTAAGCATGAATCCTGCGGAAAGTGTACGCCCTGTCGTGAGGGTACTTTCTGGATGGATAAGCTGCTGCACCGAATTTACCACGGTGAGGGCACCGAAAGAGATTTGGAGATTTTGCAGAGTGTTGCCGGGCAGATTGGCGGTAAGACGCTTTGTGCTTTGGGTGATTTTGCTACCAGCCCAATTAAGGGCACCTATCGGCACTTTGCCAACGAATATAAAGCGAAAGTAAGTGGAAACAAGGTAGAGAAGGCGAAAACGGCCGTTCCCGCCCCCACCGACTAATTTTTCAAAATCCCTCTGGAAGAGGAAACGTATGAGTGACCAGGTTAACTTGAAGATTGACGGCGTTGAGCTGAGCGTTCCCAAAGGAATGCTGGTCGTAGACGCCGCCAAAATGATCGAAAATGACATCCCGGTGTTTTGCTACCATCCCAAATTGGCACCGGTAGGCATGTGCCGCATGTGTCTGGTGGAAATCGGTCTGCCAGTGATGGACCGAGCGACCGGGCAACCTGTGCTGAATGAAGACGGCACGCCGCAGGTAAACTTCCGTGGGCTGCAAACTGCCTGTACCGTGCAGGTAAGCGAAGGCATGGTCGTGCGCACCTCCACTGAGCCCGTGCTCAAAGCCCGCCAGGATGTTATTGAATTTTTGCTCACCAGCCATCCGCTGGACTGCCCCATTTGCGATAAAGGCGGCGAATGCCCTCTGCAA
Source organism: Ardenticatenaceae bacterium (assembly GCA_020634435.1). Taxonomy (GTDB): domain Bacteria; phylum Chloroflexota; class Anaerolineae; order Promineifilales; family Promineifilaceae; genus Leptofilum. Next base: position 261,805 of record JACKBS010000007.1, read on the forward strand.
AACCTGACCATCGCTCACGGCAAAGGCACCAGCCGCATGGACTACAGTCTGAAGTTGCATTTAGACAAGCATGTGCCGCTAGGTGACCTGATTTTCCTGGATCGTGAACGCTGTATTCAGTGCGCCCGCTGTATTCGCTTCCAGGAAGAAATTGTGGATGATCCCGTTATTCGCTTCCACAATCGGGGACGCAGCCTGGAAATCGTAACGATGTCCGATCCAGGATTTGACTCTTACTGGAGCGGCAATACAACCGACATTTGCCCGGTCGGCGCGTTGACTACGGCCGATTTCCGCTTTGGTGCACGCCCTTGGGAACTGAACCCGGTAGCCACCCTGTCGCCGCACTGCCCATCTGGCGCGAACATGACGTTTAGCACCCGGCGCGAAGCCAAAACCGGTGGCCGTTCCGTCATCAAGCGCATCATGCCCCGCCAAAATGAGCAGGTCAACGAGATTTGGATTTCTGACCGGGACCGTTTTGTGCACCACTTTGCCGATGCCCCCGACCGTTTGCAAAAACCGCTGCTGCGCAAAAATGGCCAACTGGTTGAGGTGGAGTGGAATGAAGCCCTCGATGCCGTGGCCGGAAAGTTACAGCAGGTTAAAACGGCCGTTGCTGGCATCAGCGGCGATCGCATCAGCAATGAGGACATGTTCCTCTTCCAAAAGCTGTTCCGCAAAGGGCTGGGCAGCAACAACATTGATCTGGCCAATCGGCGCGTAGCCGGTGGCGATGTGGTTGCCAAAGTGGGCATCAGCAAAGGCAGCAACCTGCTCAATCTGGGCAAGGGCGACGCCATTGTGGTGGTTGCCAGCGACCTGCACGAAGAGGTGCCGATCTGGTGGTTGCGCGTGAAGCAAGCCGCCCAGCGGGGCGCCTCTCTGGTCATTTTGAATGTGCGCCCCACCCGCCTGGATGAGTGTTCAAGCCACGTCATTCATTATCGCCCTGGCAAAGCAGTTTCCACCGTGCGCCAGCTGGTGAATGATGCCAAAGTCGCCGCCGCCGATGCTGACAACAGCCCCATCAAAGCTGCGGCTGATGTGATTATGCAAGCCAACAACGTCGTAGCGTTTTATGGCGCAGAAGGGCTGACCTACGAAGAAACCGACGCAGTGGCCAAACTGTTGGCTAATCTGCTGTTGATCAAAAATGAAGAAGCCCATGCCGGACGGCCGAATAACGGTCTGATTCCGGTGTGGCCGCACAACAACACGCAAGGTGCCTGGGATATGGGCATCCATCCCGCACTAGAGCCGGGCTACAAAGCCGTCGCCACTCCAGGCATGACTGCCGCAGAGATGTACAAAGCGGCTCAAAATGGCAACCTGAAAGCGATGTTTGTTTTGGCTGCCGACCCCATTGGCGATGGCCTGATGGCAGGCCGGGGCAAGCTGGACTTTTTGGTCGTGCAAGAGCTGTTCATGACAGAAACGGCCGCACAAGCCGATGTCGTTTTGCCTGCCCAAAGCTGGGCCGAACGGGAAGGCACCTTCACCAGCGGCGAACGGCGCGTGCAGCGGTACTACCCCGCCATCCAACCGGTTGGCGAATCCCGTCCCGATTGGCAAATTTTGGCCCAAATTGGCGAGCGCGTCGGGCTGGAAAAACCAGCCTTTGCCGCCAGCCTGATCTTCCGCGATCTGGCCAAAGCAGTGCCCCAATATAAAGAAATGGATTATCGCGCCCTGGCCAAAGTGGAAAAACAGTGGCCCGATGTGGGTGGCGATGATTTGTACTACGGCGGCAACGCCTACAAAAACCGGGTTGGTCTGGGGATGCAGTGGGCTGTGGCCGCTGAATCTGGCAACGTTGAGCATTTTGAAGTAGGCGAAATAGCCGAAAATGCACCACAGGGCGTGGCCCTGGTGCGTACCGCGGCCCTGTTTACCCCTGGCACGCTCATCAACCACACCGAGCTGCTCAAACCACGCATGGCTCAGCCAACGCTTTCTATCAACAAAGAAGATGCTGCGGGCTTGCAGGTGATGGACCAGGAAACGGTTTCGGTAGCGGTGAATGGGCAGACTGTTGCGGCGAAGGTGAGTGTAAACGGCCGTACTCCAGAAGGTGTGGCATTGCTACGAGGTGTGCCTTACCAGGCGGGCCTGACAGAATTAAAAGTAATTGGGTAATTGAGTAATTAGGTAATTAAGGTACGCAATTACTGAATTACCTAATTACCTCCTTAAGAGGAAACGTATGACACCAGGACAAATAGCTCTGCGCGCTTTGATTGTAGGGTTCATCGTCTCATTTGCGATTATTACCGGGTTTGCCTACACCACGCTGCTAGAGCGTAAGCTGTTGGCCAAATTGCAGCACCGGGTTGGCCCCAATCGTGCTGGCTATATTCCCCTACCCCGTCGTGGCGGCGGTCCCGAGCGTAAGTTGCTGGCCGGTTTTTTGCAGCCCGCAGCCGACGCAGTGAAGCTGTTCTTCAAGGAAGATATGCGGCCCGCCAAGGCAGAGCGCATTACTTACAACCTCGCCCCAATGCTTACCGTGATGCCCGCCATCATTCTGTTGGCAGTCATTCCGTGGGCCGGCAAGATTAACATCTTTGGCGCTGAATTTACTCCTTATTTTGCCATCGCTCCCGGTTTGAACGTAGCCGTGCTCTTTATGCTGGCAATTACCTCGATCAGCGTGTACGGCGTGGTGTTGGCTGGTTGGTCATCGAACAGCAAGTACGCGGTTTTGGGTGGCATTCGTGCCTCGGCGCAAATGATTAGCTACGAGTTGGCGCTGGGTTTAACGGTGCTTATTCCCATCATGCTGGCCGATTCGATGAACATGGGTGACATTGTAGCGGCGCAGGCGGACGGCTGGTTTGTTTTTCGCCAACCCATTGCCGCCATTGTCTTCTTCATCGGCATGATGGCCGAATTGCAGCGTGCTCCGTTTGACCTGTTGGAAGCAGAGCAAGAGCTGTCCGCCGGGTTCAACGTGGAGTACAGCGGGATGCGCTTTGGTATGTTCTTCATGGCCGAGTACATGAAGATGATTATCTTTAGCGCCATTATTTCCGTGCTCTTCTTTGGCGGTTATCGCGGCCCATTTGTAGACCAGCTGCCTGGGTTGGGCTTCTTGTACATGATTTTGAAGATCGTTTTCTTCCTCTTCATGATGATTTGGATTCGTGCGTCTCTACCGCGTTTCCGTTACGATCAGTTGATGGGGCTGGGTTGGAAGCGGCTGCTGCCGATTTCGGTGTTTAATTTCATTTTTACGGCCGTTATGATTGTCCTCTATGAACAAGGCATTTTTGACTCACTGCTGAAGCTGGTTGGCCTAGGCTAAATTCGGAGAATTCTATGATTGGTGAAATCATCAAAGGCATGGCGACGACGCTGAAGCATCTGTTTAAAGACCCGGTGACGGTGAATTATCCCGATGTGAAGCGTCCAGTGCGGAACCGGTTTAAGGGTCGGCACGAGCTGAAGCGGTACGACAACGGTTTGGAACGGTGCATTGGCTGTGCTCTGTGCGCTGCGGCTTGTCCGGCCGACGCAATCTTTGTGGAAGCGTCGGAAAACACAGATGAGCACCGCTTCTCACCCGGCGAGCGGTATGCCAGCACCTATGAAATTAACATGATGCGCTGCATCTTTTGTGGCTATTGCGAGGACGCCTGCCCCACGCAGGCCATTGTTCTGGAACACAACTACGAGCTGAGCTTCTACGATCGGGCAAGCGCCATCTACACGAAGGATATGCTGATTGTGGACGTACCGATAAACGGCCGTCCCACCCCGCAAGAAGTAGAACCTGGCATATACACAAAGTCCATCCCGGAGATGGAAGATCCCAAATAAGCGGGATTGTCAAAGGAAAGGCGACTGGAATGGGAAGTGGACCTGTAATTATTTTGTTTATTGCGATGGCTCTGGTGTCCATTGGCTCAGCCATCATGATGCTGCGCAGCCATAACGCTATCCACAGTGCGCTTTGGCTGGTGCTGAACTTCACGGCCATTGCCGTGCTGTACATCTTGCTAAACGCGCCGTTTATCGCCATGGTGCAAATTACGGTGTATGCCGGGGCAATCATGGTGCTGTTTTTGTTTGTCATCATGCTTTTAGGCGCGGAACAACTGCAAGCCATGAACGCTGTATCTGGCAGCGAACGAATTCACCAGGTAATTGCTGGGGTATTGGTGGCGCTGCTGGTGGTGAGCTTTGGTTGGGTGGTGATACAGGGCGGTGTAGGCAGTGGGGGCGAAACGGCCGTCATTGATGCCAGTCCTGTTGCCTTGGGGCTGCGCCTGTTTGAAGGTTACGTACTCCCCTTTGAAGTGACCGGCATTCTGCTATTGGCCGCCATCATCGGCGTAGCTGTCTTCACCCGCAGAAAAAAGAAAGAGGCATAAACTCATGGAAATTACGATCAATTGGTACATCGCTTTAAGTGCCATCTTGTTCTCGCTCGGCGCGCTGGGTGTTTTACTGCGCCGCAACGCGATCATAGTGTTTATGTCAATTGAAATGATGCTCAATGCGGCCAATTTAGCCTTTGTGGCTTTTGCCCGTCACCTTGGCGATTTGGACGGGCAGGTATTGGTCTTTTTTGTCATTACCGTGGCCGCCGCTGAAGTCGCTGTAGGGCTAGCACTTATTGTGACCATCTTCCGCAGCAAGAAGAGCATCAACATTGATGAAATCAACCTGATGAAAGGTTGATGCAAGCTTTAGGAGGAAATTACCCAGTTACACAATTACGCAATTACCCAATTACAGTTCTCTATGTAATGAAGTAATTTAGTAATTAGGCAATTAGGTAATTAAGTAAATTATGGGAATATTTGGATTAGCTCCCCTGCTTCTGGTTTTTCCATTCATCGGCGTCCTGTTCAACGGCCTGGTTGGGCGGCGCTTTGTGGAATACAACCGGCAAACTGGTGAAAAATGGTCGGGCTGGTTTGGCAGCCTGATGGCCCTGAGCGCCCTGGCCATTGCCGTAAGCATGCTGTTTGGTCTGGCAGGCCACGAATTCCACGCCGAAGTTGTTGTCTTGTTCGATTGGATTCACGCGGGTGACTTCTACGTACCGTGGGCCATGCAAATCGACACCCTTTCCGTGACGATGATGTTGGTAGTAACAGGCGTTGGCTCCCTGATTCACATCTACGCCATTGGCTACATGCACGGCGACCCCAACTTTTCGCGCTTTTTCACCTACCTGAACCTGTTCTTGTTCTTTATGCTCATCCTGGTGACGGGCAACAATTACCTGATGCTGTTTGTCGGCTGGGAAGGGGTCGGTTTGTGCTCCTTCTTGCTGATTGGCTTCTGGTTTGACCGGGTGAACGCGAAAGGCGAGACAATGAACGCCAATGCCGCGCGCAAAGCGTTTGTAGCCAACCGCGTGGGTGATCTGGCTATGATTTTGGCCATGATCCTCACCTTCTGGACCTTCAAATCGCTGGAATTCCAGCCAGTGTTCGACAGCGCCGTGGAGATGTTTGAAAGTGGCCACATGGTCCATTTTGGCGCATTCGAAGCCACGCTCGGAGGGGTGTTGACGGCAATCACCGCACTCTTTTTGATGGGTGCGGCCGGTAAATCGGCGCAGATTCCGCTGTACGTCTGGTTGCCAGACGCGATGGCTGGCCCCACCCCCGTTTCCGCGCTCATCCACGCCGCGACGATGGTGACCTCTGGTATTTACCTCATCGTGCGCAGCAACGTGCTGTTTGAGATTGTGCGTGTCAGTGACGCGGTAATTCCTGGTATCAACATTTCTTCACCTGATTTGGTGGCATTGACGGGGGCGGCAACGGCATTGTTTGCTGGTTTGATTGCCTTCACGCAGTTCGACATCAAAAAAGTGCTGGCCTACTCCACAGTAAGTCAGCTTGGTTTTATGATTGCGGCCGTAGGTATGGGGGCTTACGTAGCTGGCATGTTCCACCTGATTACCCACGCCTTTTTCAAGGCGCTGTTGTTCCTGGGTTCTGGTTCCGTGATTCATGGCATGGAGCATGGTCATCATCACATTTCACATGGCCACCATGACGAGCACGATACGTTCGACCCGCAGGATATGCGGACGATGGGTGGCTTGCGGCACAAAATGCCCATAACGTTTGTCGTCTACATGATTGGGGCATTGGCATTGTCCGGCATTGTGCCTTTGGCGGGGTTCTGGTCCAAGGATGAAATTTTAGCCCATGCCAGTGCCAACTCTGGCTCAATTTTTACGATTGTCTACTGGATGCTAACGATTGCGGCATTCTGCACGGCTTTTTACATGGGCCGTCAGCTGAAGATGACCTTCTTTGGCAATCCGCGCCACGCAGCGGCTGAACATGCCGAAGAAAGCTCACCTTTGATGACACGGCCGTTAATGGTTCTCGCGGGTTTGGCGGTGCTAGGCGGTTTACTCAACTTGCCCTTCTTTAGCGAAACGGCCTATAAGGCAGCTGAAGAAGCCCACAACTTTGGCATCAATCTGGCGCTGGAGCATTGGTTAGAGCATTCAATTCCGTCCTTTGAGCTTACGGAAGAGGGCATTGTACATATGCCGCATACGCCAACCTGGATTCAGTTTGATGTAGCGGGAATCTCTACGGTGTTGGCTGTCCTTGCTTTGGTAGCGGCCATTTATGGGCTGTATCGCAACCGCTGGAAAACAGCCGATGAACGTGACCCGCTGCAAGGCACCCCCATCTGGTGGATGGCGGTATTACCGTTTGACACGTTGTACATGAAAGGCATCATCCCGCTGTTCAATCGTTTAGCAGACTTCCTTGGCTACACGATTGATTGGGATTTGTGGCACAACTTCGTGCATGAACGCATTATTCGCGACTCATTTGTTGGCTTTGCCAACTTCGCTTCTGACGTGCTGGACCGGCAAGGTGTGGATGGCCTGGTAAACGGTGCCGGGCAAGTGGCACGCTGGCTATCTGGCGGGCTGCGCCTGTCGCAGACTGGATACGCCCGCACGTACGCGCTGGGCATTTTGCTGGGCACAGTCGCTCTTTTGGCTTACTTCTTGTGGCCATTTATTTTTGGCTAACGACACTTTTGTGTGTCATGCCCGTGAATACGGGCATCCAGGTTGTATATCAAAATGGATTCCCGCCTACGCGGAATGACACAAAATAGGGAAACTCGTTAGGTTTTTGGAGAAAGAATGGGCATTTTATCACTTCTAACCTTTTTTCCGCTGGTAGGTGTTCTCATCCTACTGCTCATGCGTAACCAATCCGACAACTCGTACAAAACGGTGGCGATTGGCACTTCTATTGTCACCTTTGTGCTGTCGATCATCGTGCTGAGCCAGTATCAAACTGGCGTGGCCGGGCTGCAAATGGTGGAGCGCTTCAACTGGATTGAGGCGTGGGGCATTCAGTACCAAATGGGTGTAGATGGCATCAGCATTTTAATGATTCTGCTGACCACCTTCATCATGATGCTGGCGATCCCCTCTTCCTGGAACGCCATCAGCAGCCAGGTACGGCAATATTACATCTTCATGCTGCTGCTTGAAGCCGGTATGCTAGGCGTTTTCCTGGCGCAGGATTTGTTCCTGTTCTACATCTTCTGGGAGTTCACCCTGGTGCCGATGTATTTCCTCATTGGCATTTGGGGCGGCAAAAACCGGGTGTACGCGGCGATCAAATTTTTCCTGTACACGATGGCTGGTTCGCTGCTGATGCTGCTGGGTATTCTGTACATGGGCATCAACACGGGCACTTTTTCCCTGCCAGATTTGATCGCTCAGCGCTCAGCATTTGCCGATGTGCAAAACTGGCTATTCCTGGGCTTTGCCATTGCCTTTGCCATCAAAGTACCGATCTTCCCGTTCCACTCCTGGCTGCCCGACGCGCATACCGAAGCACCAACGGCCGGTTCCGTCATCCTGGCGGGCGTGCTGCTGAAGATGGGCACCTATGGCTTTATGCGCTTTAATCTGCCGCTGTTCCCCGAGGCGTCGGTGCACTTTGCTCCGGCGATTGCTGTGTTGGCAATCATCGGCATTATTTATGGTGCGATTGTTTCGTTTGCCCAGAAAGATGTGAAGAAGTTGGTAGCGTATTCCAGTATCAGCCATTTGGGCTTTGTGATGCTGGGCATCTTCTCGCTGACCAATCAGGGCATCCAGGGCGCTATTTTGCAGGGTGTCAACCACGGCATTAGCTCGGGCGCATTGTTCTTTATTGTTGGTGTGCTGTATGAGCAGCGCCACACGCGCGAGATTAAAGAGTACGGTGGTGTGTGGAAAGTGATGCCCGTTTTCAGCGCCTTGACGCTGATCGTGACGCTTTCTAGCATGGGTCTGCCCGGCTTGAACGGCTTTGTGGGTGAGTTCACCATCTTGCTTGGCTCGATGGGTGCAGAGTCCTTAGGCCCGAACCCGTGGATTTATACAGCCTTTGCCACGACGGGTGTGATTCTAGCGGCCGTTTACCTGCTGTGGATGTTCCAACGGGTCTTCATGGGGCCGCTGGACAATCCGGCCAACGAAAAACTGCGTGACCTGAACGTAGGAGAACTGGCGATTATGCTGTCTTTCCTGCTGTTCATCATCTGGATTGGCGTCGCGCCCTCCAGCTTCTTTGGCCTGATGGATGGCACAGTCTCGCGGCTGGTCGCCGACATTGGCTCGGTGCTGGTGGCCGGTCACTAAGTTTGGCTGAAATGGGTTAGACAACCCTCTTCTTACTTTTTTTGCGACAGACGGCGCTGGCTATGTGCTCTATACAGCCAGCGCCGTTTTTATTTGCACAGAAAATTTCATAATGCTGCATCACAAAAAATCCACAGATTGCACAGATGACACAGATTTTAGGGAACTTTTTTAGGAATGATGGAAAAGCCAACAGAAACCGTCTATTTTGTTCACATGAGCGATTCGCATTTTGGCCCTACGGCCGAATATTCTCGTCATGGCCATCAGCCGCAACCGTGCGTAGAGCGGGCGGTAGAGATCATCAACAATCTGCCCACCCCACCTGATTTTGTGGTCCATACGGGCGACGTGGTAACCGACCCAGATGAGGATTCTTACCGGCGGGCAACGGCCGTTTTCAGCCAGCTCACCATGCCCATGTATTACGTTACGGGGAACCACGACCGGGCACGGGACATTCGCCGCTTCATGACGCTGGGGCCGCACCAGCCGCTAAGTGATGACCCAGACGTGCTGTCTTATGCGTTTGAAGTAAAGGGGCACCGCTTTGTGGTGCTGGACGCACGTGGGCCAGATGAAATTGATCCTCACGGCATTTTGTCTAAGGCACAGATGGATGTGGTGCGGGCAGAAGCAACGGCCGTTGGCCCACCGCTCACCATTTTCATGCATTTCCCCACCCTGCGCATGAACTCTATCTGGATGGACCAGAATATGCTGGTGCTGAATGGGGAGGCGCTGCACCAGGCGCTGCTGCCCGCGCGGGAGCGGCTGCGTGGCGTCTTTTACGGCCACATCCACCAATCTATGCAGACGATGCGGGACGGCATTTTGTATACGGCCGTTCCCAGCCTGTTCTCCCAATTTACCGCCTGGCCCAACGATGCCACTGTGCGGGAAGACCCAGATTATCTGCCAGGCTTCAACTTTGTTCACCTACTGCCAGAACAGATGATCATTCATCAACATACCTTTCCTCGTCCGTTATAATGGTGGTATCCGGCAAAGTTAGGCCGGACCAGTAGGGCTGTTACGGCCGGGACGAAGTGACGATGAGAGACATTGAGAAAATTCCAACCATTTTTATGTTTAACCATACACCGGTAAAAGCCAGGCTAGGCTTTTGGCCTATGGTGTTGGGCGTGTGGGCGATGCTGACATGGCTGGGCCGCTGGCGTTGGCCGGGCCAATCCTGGGGCGCATATCTGCTGGTAGGGGGCATTGGGACGGTGCTGGGAATGCTGGTGGATGTGGGGCACGCCTGCGCCCACACCATTGGCGCACGACTGGCTAACGCGCCGATGGATGTGGTGCTGTTGGGAGCCGACATGCCGCGCACGCTGTATTGGAACAACGATGTATCGCCGCGTGCACACATTATGCGTTCGTTGGGCGGGCCGGTTTACAGCGGCATTGGGCTGTTGATTGGTTTGATGTGGTTGTGGGTGGTGCCGGTAGAAACGGCCGTTCATTACCTGGGCGAGATTTGGACCATCGGCAATGGCTTCATTTTCCTGGCCATATTTGCCCCGCTGCCCATTGTGGATGGCGGCGTCATCCTGAAATGGCTTCTCGTCATCTTTGGCCGGACGGAAGTACAAGCGGACGCCTGGGTGAGGCATCTTGGGCTAGGCTTTTCTGTGATTTTGTTGGGAGCAGCTCTGCTTTTTCTTATCAGTAGCAACTGGCTTGCTGGTGGCCTGTTGAGTCTGTTCGGTGCTGTATCATTAGCAGCATCATTCAATTTCATCAGATGATGTCCAAAGAATTTAAAAATCCTTTGTCAGGAGGTTCTGCTTTTAGCTTTGCAACAGAACCTCCTGCACAACCATATTGCCACAGCATAAACCAAGAGTGCTTTCTTCCCCTGGACTAGCCTTCCTCATTACAACCCCAAATTCACCCTCGACATGATGTAGGCCCATAGTACCTGACGGTACTTGCCACCTATTCGATGCCATTCTCCTTGATGATATAGTTTTAACAATTTGGTTCGAGAGTCTACGAATTCTTGATACTGCTTTAGGCGAGTACCCAAATGCACATTGAATTGTTTTGAATTTTGGGGTCAGTCCCTGTATTTCTATGAATACCCTTCAACCCCGGCGAAGAGCCGCTATTCTCCTTAAGCCTTATACCGAAACTGCCAAATGGCCCTTGGCGCTTAAAACGTTTGCCTTGCTTACAGCAATCATCATCACCTTAATGCTCTTGTTGGGCTGGACAGAATACAGATCCGATTACAATGCTCAAACCATAGAAGCAAAAGCGAACCTGGCCCAGCGGACAGAGGCAGTCCAGCGTGTTTTCCATACAGTTATCGGTGATTTATCTTATTTATCGGAACAAGTTCATCTAGATAGATATATTACCGATGGCCAAGATGATGAATTGACAACTCTGGCTCAAGAATATCTGACGCTGTCAGAGTATCGCCAAATCTACGACCAAATTCGTTATATTGATGAGAATGGCGCAGAAATGTTGCGGGTTAATTGGAACAATGGTGATCCTTTTGTGGTGCCAGAAGACCAATTACAAAACAAGGCTGACCGTTATTACTTCACTGACTCCGTCCACCTACCCAAAGGCGTCGTTTACGTTTCCCCCTTCGATTTAAACATTGAAAATGGCGTCATTGAAGAGCCATACAAACCAATGATTCGTTTTGCATTGCCTGTTTATAACGAGCAGCAAGGGCACGGCATCATCATCTTAAACTATTTGGGCAGCGATCTGCTCAAGTTGCTGCAAAGTGGAAATGAGGCAAGCAATCTGGAAGTGATGCTGCTTAATTCAGACAGTTATTGGCTCGCAGCACCCGATTCTTACCAAACTTGGGGATTTATGTTTCCTGACCAGGAGGATATGAATTTTGCCAATAACTACCCTGAGGCATGGGAGCAGATGCAAACGGCCGTTTCCGGTGAATTCAAAACCGAGCAAGGCTACTTTGCCTTTACAACGATTACGCCGCTGAGTTCAACCGCAGAGGGTGTGAACTTAGACCGCAAACTCGCTGATTCGGACGAAAATTACACCTGGAAACTGGTGGTGCATATTCCCCAAGCCACGATGATGGCCCATGCACAAAACTCCATTCGACAGATAACCATAGCCACCAGTATTTTATTGGCGCTGGCAGCAATGGGCTCCATCATTATTGCCCGCTTGGAAAGAAGACAACAGCGGGCCAACCGATTGCTCAAAGAGCGGGAAGAGATGCTGGGCACAATAGTTGATTATGCTGCGGATTGGGAATTCTGGTATTGCACCTCAGTTGGGCTGTATCGTTATGTTTCACCCGCGTGTAAAGGCATTACGGGCCATGGGCCACACGCATTTTTGCGAAATCCGCAGCTGATGCTGGATATTGTGCATGAAAAAGACAGAGACAAAGTTGCGGCCCATCTGGCCCATACATACGCCGAAGGTGAGACAGGGCAACTTGATTTCCGCATTCTGAACCAGCAAGGTGAATTGCGCTGGATTAGCCAAACGTATACGGCCGTTTACAACGACCAGGGTGAAAATACGGGCCTGCGGGGGTCGAACCATGACATCACCCATCGTAAGCAAATCGAAGAGGAACTAAAGCAAGCAAAAATGGCGGCAGAGTCTGGCACCAAAGCCAAATCGGAATTTCTAGCCACCATGAGCCACGAAATTCGCACCCCGATGAATGGTGTGATTGGCATGACTGACCTACTCTTACGCACCGAACTCACGCGAGAGCAGCATGATTATGTAGAAACGGTGCGCAACAGTGGCGAAAATCTGCTGACCATCATTAACGATATTCTTGATTTTTCCAAAATTGAGTCTGGCAACATGATATTGGAGCAAGCGCCCTTCTTGCTCACAGGCGTTATTGAGCCTGCCCTGGAATTATTGGCAACCAAAGCCAATCAAAAAGAATTGGAATTGGTTTATGAAATTGAGCCAGGCGTGCCCGAAGCCATCTTGGGAGATAGCACGCGCTTGCAGCAAATATTGATCAATCTGTTGGGCAATGCCGTAAAATTTACCGAAGATGGGGAAGTAGGTATTCATGTCACAAAAGTGCCAGATGCAGAAGATCAGCTGCAATTTACGATTTATGATTCGGGCATTGGTATTCCTGCCGACAAACTTGATGACTTGTTTAGGGCTTTCTCCCAGGTTGATGCTACAACCACCCGAAAATATGGCGGAACTGGATTGGGCCTGGCCATTTGCAAGCAGCTTGTGAACCTGATGGAAGGCGATATCTGGGTTACCAGTGAAGTGGGGCAAGGCACTCAGTTTGTCTTCACCATTCATGCGCCCAAAGCGTCTGTTATGGCCCAATCGCCCAACCTGAACGGCGACAATGTTTTAAACGGCCGTACCGTGCTCATTGTGGATGATCATGAAACGCAGCGTCGCACGTTGCAAAACTTAACAAAACGGTGGGGCATGGTGCCAACGGCCGTTTCCAGCGGCAAAGAGGCTATTCAGTTAGTTGATGCGGGGCATCATTTCGACCTGTATTTGCTTGACCATCAGATGCCTATCATGGATGGCACTGAACTGGCCGCCGCTTTGGCCAGTAAACCAGAGAATACGGCACCCATCATTTTGTTAAGTTCCTCGGATGCTTTAAAAGAAAAGAAGCCGTTGCGGGATCATTTGGCCGCCATTTTGCCAAAACCTGTCCGGCAAATGCGCCTCCAGGCAACGATGGTGGAGCTTCTTCGCACCGAGCCTGTCTTGCCGCCAGCTTCTCACCAATCTCAAGTTGTTGATAATCTGGCCAATGAATTTCCCTTGCGGATATTGGTTGCCGAAGATAACGCCATCAATCAAAAACTGACGCTGCGGGTATTGGCGCGCCTGGGGTATGAGGCCGAGCTGGCACAAAACGGCCGTGAGGCGCTGGAAAAACATGCCAAGTCACCATTTGATCTCATCTTCATGGATATGCAAATGCCCGAGATAGATGGTTTGACCGCGACCCGAGAAATTTTGGCGATGCATCCTGCAAGCCCGCGTCCTATCATCATTGCCATGACGGCCAATGTGCTGCAAGACGACCGCGACGCATGCCTGGCGGCAGGCATGAACGATTTCTTGAGCAAACCGCTGCGTTTCCAAACCTTGCAAAGCAGTATCCGCCTGTGGGGGCAAAAAATTCTTGACCTTCAGGCGGTCTAAGCCGTGTAACAGTTTTTTTCGTTACCACCTTCCAAAACTGAAAACAAATCAAGGCGTGATGGACAAGTTGTTTTGTCCATCACTTTTTTTGTGCCAGATGGTAAAATCCCCCGCAACAACGCGTTGTGAGGTGAAAAATGGCTGCAAAAATTGTACGTGGGGTGTGCCCGCATGATTGCCCGGATACCTGCGGCTTTGTTACGGAAGTAGAAAACGGCCGTGCTATCAACTTCTACGGCGACCCCGACCACCCCATCACCCAAGGGTGGCTGTGCGCCAAGGTACGGCCGTATCTCGACCACGTGTATCATCCAGACCGCCTCACCCACCCGCTGCGCCGCGTGGGGCCAAAAGGCAGCGGCCAATGGGAACGCATCAACTGGGATGAGGCCATTGGCGAGATTGGCCAGCGCTGGCGGGCCATCATTGCCGAGTTTGGCGCAGAAGCGATTTTGCCCTACAGCTACAGCGGTACGATGGGCTTGCTGCAAATGGGGGTGGTCAACGGCCGTTTCTGGAATCGTCTTGGAGCCAGCCAGCTAGGGCGCACCATTTGTGGCGCGGCGGCTGAATTTGCCGTCGAGACGACGTTGGGCAGCCGGCGCTGCCAGCCCTATGAAGACGTGCAGCACAGCCAGTTGGTCATCATCTGGGGCCATAACCCGGTGAGCACCGCGCCGCACTTCATGCCCCACCTGCTTCAGGCGCGCAAGAATGGCACCCAGGTTGTGGTCATCGATCCGCGCCGCACGCGCACCGCCAAACTGGCCGACTGGCACTTGGCCCCCAACCCCGGCAGCGACGGCGCGTTGGCCCTGGGCTTGGCCCAGCACATCGTGCAAAATGGTTGGCACGACGCGGCCTGGCTGGCGCAGCACACCGTTGGCTGGCCACAGCTGCAAGAAAGATTGGCCGATTACCCATTGGCCCGCGTCGCCGAAATCACCGGTCTGCCGGAAAACGACATTGCCCGCCTGGCTCAACTTTATGCCCAAACCACCCCTGCCCTCATCAAATTTGCCGATGGTTTGCAGCGCAACTTTACTGGCGGGCAGAGCGTCCGGGCCATTTGTGCCTTGCCGGCGATTACGGGGCAGTACGGCCGTCTTGGTGGCGGTCTGGCGTACAGCACCAGCGGCTATTTGCAGTGGGACGGCGAAGCGGTTGGCAAAGCAGCCGAATGCCCGCCGCCGGGACGCCGCGTGAACATGAACCGGCTGGGCGCGGCCTTGCTGGGCGAGGTGAGCGATCCGCCCATTCAGTCTCTATTTGTGTATGGTTCCAATCCGGCCACCATTGCCCCCAACGCCGGGCGCGTGGCCGAGGGAATGCGGCGCGAGGACTTATTCACCGTCGTGCACGAACTGTTTATGACGGATACGGCCGTTCTCGCCGACATTGTTCTGCCCGCCACCAGCCAACTGGAGCACACCGACCTGCACAAAGCGTACGGTCACACCAGCCTCACCTACAACCACCCCGCCATCCCGCCGCTGGGCGAAAGCAAGAGCAATTGGGACGTGATGCGGCTGCTGGCCACCGAGATGGGCTTTAGCGACCCCTGGCTGCACCAATCTGCCGACGAGGTGCTGGACGAGGTGCTGACGGCCACGGCGGCCAAAAATCCGGTGCTGGCGGGTATTACCCTGGCGCGGCTCAAGCAGGAAAACACCGTGCCCCTCACCATCGAGCCAGCCGTGCCGTATGCCGACGGCCGTTTCCCCACCCCCAGCGGCAAAGTTGAGCTTTACTCACAAACGATGGCCAACATGGGGCTGGACCCGCTGCCAGGCTGGCAGCCTGTGTTAGATTCAGGTGAACCGGACGGAGTGCAATTGAACGGCCGTTTCCCGCCCGACCAGGCCCTCACCCTCATTTCTGCCGCGGCGCACCACTTTGTCACCAGCAGCTTCGCCAACCGGGCTGATTTGTTGGCCCGTGAAGGTGAACCCTTTGTGGAAATTCACCCCGATGATGCCGCCTGGCACCACATTCAGACTGGCGACTGGGTACGGTTGGAAAACGGCCGTGGCTGGTGCGACCTGCAAGCCAAAGTAACCGACGGCGTGCGGCGTGGCGTCGTGTCGTCGCCCAAGGGCCGATGGAGCAAACTGGGCAACGGCCGTAACATCAACTGGCTCACCTCCGACACATTGGGCGACATGGCCGGGCAAAGCACTTTCCACAGCAGCCGCGTCTGGCTGCGCCGGGTTGAACCTTAAACAGCCAGCGGCTCACCGCTCAATTTTCAGTAGTTTTATCAGGCAAATGTGGTATGATCGCGTCCATTATTGCAGCCTGTCAAATTCATACTCGCGGCTGTTGATTGGCCCAACGCACGACCAATTTAGGGCCAATCAGGAAACTATCTCAGGAAGGGTCTTCGTACATTATGGAGTTTCAAATTCCAACACTGTATTTTCCAATTGCCGCCCCCGTCATGATTGTGGCCGGGTGGGGCGTTCTGCTTATGATTCTCGACCTCTTCATTCCCGAAGAGAAGCGCACCTGGGCACCGTGGTTAGCCGCTGTTGGGTTGGTCCTGGCGCTCATCCAGTCCTGGGCGCTGTGGGGTGATAGTTATGGGACATTTACGGCCGTTGGCGGCCATCCCATGCTGGTGGTAGACAACTTTGCCACCTTCCTCAACATCACCTTCTTGCTCACCGGCCTGCTCTCCATCCTCATTTCGGCTGGCTACCTGCGCAAATACGAGCTCGACCGCCCCGAGTTTTACATGCTCATGCTCTTCTCCATTAGTGGCATGATGCTCATGGGCATGGCCAACGATCTCATTCTCATCTTCCTGGCGCTGGAAGTGCTGTCCATCCCGCTCTACATCATGTCCGGCATGGCCTGGCCCCGCACCGATTCGGAAGAATCAGCCATGAAATATTTCTTGCTGGGGGCTTTTTCCTCCAGCATTTTGGTCTTTGGCATCGCCCTCACCTACGGGGCCACAGGTTCAACTGCCCTGCCCGAAGTGTTGGCTGCTATCGGCAACAGCGGGGCGCTGGGTGTCGCCGGTGCCGCCCTTTTGCTGGTGGGATTTGCCTTCAAGGTAGCGGCCGTTCCTTTCCACATGTGGACGCCAGACGTATATGAAGGTGCGCCAACTGTGGTCACCGCCTTCATGTCGGTGGGCGCGAAGGTGGGTGGATTTGCCGCCATGCTGCGCATTTTTGTCACCGCCATGCCCAACTTGGGCGACACCTGGACGGGGGCAGTAGCCATCATTGCCGCGATTACGCTGATTTTGGGCAACGTGGTTGCTATCTCACAATCCAACATCAAGCGTATGCTGGCCTACTCCAGCATTGCCCATGCTGGCTACATCATGATTGCCGTGGCTTCTGGCCTGGGCAGCTCCGACGGGGTGAGCTCGGCGTTGTTTTACATGTTTGCTTACCTGTTCACCAACCTGGGCGCATTTGCCGTGGTGGTGGCCTTGGAGCGCAAACAAAACGAAGGCACCATGCTCGATGATTACAAAGGTCTGGCCAAACGCAGCCCCTGGCTGGCCCTGGCGATGGCCTACTTTATGCTGTCGCTTACGGGCGTACCGCCGACGGGTGGCTTCTCCGGCAAATTCTTCGTCTTCCGCGCCGCCATTGAGGCCGATCTGCTTTGGCTGGCCATCATTGGCGTAATTACCAGCGTGATTTCTGGCTACTACTACCTGCGCGTCGTTTACCTGATGTACATGCAGGATGGCGACGGCGAAGTTGTGGCCCTGCCCGGCATTAATTTAGCCGTGGGCATTGCCGTGATTGCCACCATTATTCTTGGCTTTTTCCCTGGCGCATGGTTTGCCATCACCCAGGAAGCCGCCCTGATAGGCGCTCGGTTAGTCGCCGGTGGCTAACGGTTAAACCTTTCACGCAAAGACGCAAAGGGGGAACATAGCGATTTTGTGTGAGTAATGTTTGCTGGATAAATGATTGTGTGAAGCCGCCCTTTGAGGCGGCTTTTTTTTGCTGAACCAAAAGCATAACGCCCTCTGGCAGCGTGTTTACCAGAGGGCGTTAGCCAACAGAAGAAGAATGAATAAGCGGTTAGCTAGTCGTCATGTCCTTCACCGCAGGCACCTACCGTATCCCCGTGACCCAAATGGCCATTCAGACCAGATTCGGAGATGGTTATGGTGTTGCCCTTGTGGCAAATCGTGACGCGGTTGCCGCCATCACTGTCGCCCTCGTCGTGGTCATCGTCGCCGTTGTCCGCATTGGGCGGATTGTCGATGATAATTTGGATAACGATGATGTTGATAACAACAATGGTGCCATCGTCGCCGATGCAGATGTTGACGGAGATGAGGCTGTTAGCAACGAGGTCGCCATCAACCAGAACATCATCCCCCAGAGTGAGCGTGGGCCAGTTGGCCAGCACAATCTGGCTACCGTTGACCGTGATAATTTGAGTGTGAATGGTGAAGCAGCCGGGTGTTGGTGGCAGCAACGGCCGTATCCAAACAATCTCCCACAGACCGTCCTCGTTTAAGCGCGCCATCACCTGCACCAGCGTCCCGACTTCGAGGCCCTCATCCAGGCGCGAATCGTCAGTCGCCAGCAGGGAGATACCATTTACCAACCACGGATCCATACTTTCGACGATTCCGGTAAAGCGAATCACAATCTCGTCACTGTCAGAATCATCCAGCAGCTTGATTTCCTCGGCCAGCCAGGTGCCATCGGGCAAAATGACGCCTTCTACCTTCACCCGATCGCCAGGGGCAACGGCCGTATCAATCTCCGTCCACTCGTCAGTAGCCAGGGCAATGCCCGCCACCTGCCACGGATTCATTGTGTCTACGATGCCAACGAACTCAAAAGTGGCCGCCTCGTCATCTTCAGCTTTAATCTCACGCGCCAGCCAGATACCGTCTGCGGTGATTTGCCCTTCAACTTTCACCACATCGCCCACGGCCGGATCGTTTTTGATTTCGGTACGGCCGTCCACCGCCACCTCAATCCCGGAAATCAGCCAGCTTTCGTCGCCAATGCTTTGCACAACGCCGGTAAATTCGAAGGGGTCCGTATCGGGCACCACGCGCTGAATTTGTCGCGCCAGCAGGCTGCCATCGGGCTGAACCACACCAACGACCCGTACCCAATCGTCTAGCTCAATATCGGGATCAACAACGGTGTCCTCATCCAACAGCACAACCAGAGCGCCCAGCTGCCATTGGTCAGCACCCATTTCGGTAACAACGGCCGTTAAGGCAAAGCCGTTCTCGGGCACCTCGCGCACCAACACAATTTGGTCCGCCACCTTCGTGCCATCGTCCAGCAGATGCCCCAGCACGGTGACCCAATCGCCCACCTGCGGATTGCCCACAATGATGGTCTGTTCGTCCGTGGCAAAGGTTTGGCCGCCAATGGTCCAGGTTTCACCAACGGCCGTTACTTCCCCCTCCCCCGTCACTTGAAACACCGGGTCAGAGGGTGGCAAATTAACGCCAATCGTGCTGAGCTGGCCCGCCAACACCGAGACGGTCACATTGATGCTGGTGACGTCCACCCGGCCCTTGAGCACCGTGTACCGGCTGGTCAGGTCTGGCAAGACAGAGACCAGGAAAGTCGTGCCGCGCGCGATGCCCGTGCCGGAAGGCGACTTCACTTCATAGCGAGAGCCGCCATCGTTGCGGAACTGCACATCGTGGGTACTGTCGCCGCGCCATTGGGTCAGCACCACGGTACGGAAGCCTGCTTCCGGGCGCTGCGCATCAAGCGTCTCAATAGAGATTTCGCTGTCTGGCCCCAACTTGGCCACGCTGCCGTCATAAAAGGTGAGGCTGGCTTTAGACAGCTCGCCCGTACGCACACGGCTGCCGGCGGCTACGCTGCTCAACGTGCTGACCTGGGTCCAGCTGCCATCCGGCTGCTGCACAGAGACAACACCTTGCAAATCACCGAGAACGGCCGTTTGCGGCCCCACAGCCAGCGATTCAGACAAAAATGGCAGGAATGTTTGGAAACCGGGGTCCGTTTCTGGAGCCACAGCCACTTCCGTTTCCGCAGGTGCTTCTTCTGCGGGTGTTTCGGCGTCCTCTTCATCCCGACCCAACAGCCGATCTAACAGCGAAGGACCATCTGGTTCGTCGCTTTCTGCGGGGCGCACGTCCTCTGGCTCAGCCACGATTGGCGCAGAGTCTGTATCTTTATTAAACAGACGACCCACCATAAACAGCAGCAAAATCGTGGCTACCGCTGCCGCGCTCCAGGCAATAACCTGGTGGCCGCGCCACCACGCCCAAAAAGCGGACAGCCAACCCGTGGCCTCCGGTGCCCCGTTGGGCTGGGCCGCAGCCTGCTGCTGTGCCGCTCGTAAAACGGCCGCTCGCTGGGCCACAACGGCCGTTTCATCCGGCTCAGGCAGTTCTAATTGCTGCAATTCAGCGGCGAGGGTGAGAGCAACGGCCGTTTCCTCGGGCAAATCTTCCCAAGCGGTGGTCAAAGGCTCACCCGCCTCAAGCTTTGCTAATCGTTCCTGTAAGAGTTCATCTAATTCGTTCATCTTTGCATCCATGTTCATCAGATAATCGTTTCAAGGTAGCTGGACCGAGCTAAAGTTCAACCTGCGTCAGCATCGCGCGCATCGTTTGCAGGCCACGGTACTGCATGGCCTTTACCGCCGACAGCGTACGTTCCATCACATCGGCCGTTTCCTGGAGCGATAAGCCCGCCAGAAAACGCAAAATAATCACCTGCCGCTGCTCTGGAACCAGCGTCTGCAAGGTTTCGTGCAGCGTATCGCCCGTCATTCGCCTTTCCACCTGCTCCACCGGATTTTGCTCCGGCTGAGCCAGCAGCGTCACCTTCTCCAACGGCTCCATCTCCACACCATTTGCTACGCGAAAATGGTCCATTGTCAGGTTATAGGCAATGCGGAACAGCCAGGCGCGAAACGGCACACCGGTTGGTTGAAACGTAGGCAAATGATGCACCATGCGCGTAAACAGTTCACCCGCCAGGTCTTCGGCCTGCTGGCGCTGCCCCACGCGGGCATAAAAGTAGCGGAACATGGAACGATAATGTTTATCGAACAGCTGCCCCACGGCTTCTATATCACCCGACTGTGCCTGGCGCACCAGCCTTAAATCGTCTTCTAAAGCTTGTTTATCCATAGAATTTTCTTGAGTGGTTGATCAACGTCACTATTAAGAGTAACGGGATTTGGCCAAAAAGGATGCAAATTGGTCAAATCTCTCTACTTCCGGCAAAATTGTACAAAGGCAAGCGCGTGTTCGAGTCAAGCTATGAGCAATCAAATCCAGTCCAATTCTAACCCAGCGCAGCAGGAACTTCGCCAGACGTTGCTCCAGGAAATGGCGGCGGCCTTTGCTAAGGCTGACTTGGCGGTTTTGTGCTACCAGGCAGGGATTCCTTTTGAAGAATTGGGCAGCGAAACATTGGGATTGCGACCCGCCCTTGTCAAGCTCATCGAAATGGCTGAACGGCACGGCAAGCTGGAAGCATTAATTGCCGCCTGTGCCAAGGAGCGCCCTGGTTACCATTGGCCAACAGGTTCTCAACCTGACCAGCCTTGTCCTTATCGTGGGCTTTTTGCATTCCAGGAAGAAGATGAAGCGCTCTTTTTTGGCCGGGAAGCATTTACGCAAATGCTCACACAGTTTGTGCTGGCGCGTCCGCTCACGGCCGTTATTGGCCCATCCGGCAGCGGTAAATCCTCAGTGGTGTTTGCTGGCTTGGTGCCTGCGCTGCGCCAGCAGGGTGAGTGGCTGGTGCTGAAGTTTCGTCCGGGAGAGAGACCTTTTCACGCGTTGGCTTCGGTGTTGCTGCCGCACTTAGATCCAACGTTAAGTGTGGTAGACCAACTCGCCGAAACCAAAAAGCTAGCCTCTCGTTTGCAAGCTGGCGAACTCACGTTGGCTGACATCCTCCCCAGCATCCTAGAACAGCAGCCAGTCAACAGCCGCCTATTGCTCATTGCCGACCAGTTTGAAGAACTTTTCACTCTGTGCCCAGATGAAGCAACTCGCCATCGTTTTTTGGATTTGTTGCTAGATGAAACCCTTGGTAGGGGCGGGTCTGAGACCCGCCCCTACGCGACCCACCTAGTTTGCACCCTGCGCGCCGACTTCATGGGGCAAGCTCTGGCTTACCCGCCGCTGGTAACCGCCCTGCAAAACAGCGACGTCAAGCTGGGGCCAATGACCCCAGACGAGCTGCGCCACGCCATTGAAGAACCTGCCCACAAAGCCAATGTGCAGTTTGAAGAGAAACTGGTGGGCCGTATTTTGGAAGATGTAGGGACAGACGGGCGTAACCTCCCCCTGCTAGAGTTTGCTTTGACCGAACTGTGGCAGCAGCAGCGCAACCACCACCTGACCCACACCGCTTACGAGCGTATTGGCCAGGTGCGCGGCGCGCTGGCCCGCCATGCCGATGCTGTGTACAACAATTTAACTACTTCAGAACAAGCCCAAGCCGAACGCATTTTTGTCCAGCTAGTACACCCCGGCGCAGGGGCAGAGGATACCCGCCGCCTGGCAACCAAAGACGACATTGAAGAAGCAGATTGGGCATTGGTGCAAAAATTGGCCGACAGCCGACTATTGATAACCGACCGAGATGAAAGCGGTCAAGACACTGCCGAAGTAATTCACGAAGCACTTATTCAACGCTGGCAGCGACTGCAAGGCTGGATGAAAAGCCACCGCGAGTTCCGTACCTGGCAAGAGCGATTGCGGGCCGATTTGCAGCAGTGGTTAGATCATAACAGGGAAGAAGGCTTCTTGTTGCAAGGGGCACACTTGAGCATGGCAAAAGAATGGGTCACTAAGCACAGAGATAGTTTTAGCAAAACCGAGAAAATGTTCATAAATATCAGCATTAACCACTTAGAACTAGAGGAAGTTATAAAAGAAGCCCGGCGCCAACAAGAGCTAGAAAAAGAACGCCAAATAAGTGAAGAACGCCGAAAGACAAACAGACTATTATCCATTTTAGCAGGTGTCGCCCTTCTTTTTGCTGCTGTTGCAATTTTCTTTGGTATACGATCAAATCTTGCTAGCCAGAAGGCAATCGCCGAAGGGCAGGCAAGAACGTTGGCGGCCTCAGCCGATAGATTGCGCCTCAACAACCATGCCCGGCAAAGCTTGCTTTTTGCTTATCAAGCCGTCACAATCACCTATCAGCAGAACAAAACTGTAATCCCCGAAGCCTTTAATGCCTTGCATAATACACTAAGTACCACGGAAGTCGAAGGACATCTGTATGGCCACACAGCTCCGGTCACCCGCGCCATTTTCTCACCTGATGGGCAACGCATCCTTACCACCAGTGAAGACAATACAGCCAGACTATGGAATAGTACTGGGAATCTCTTGGCAAATCTTGAAGGTCACACAGCTCCTGTCACTAGCGCCATTTTTTCACCCGATGGTCAACGCATCCTTACCTCTGATGGTAGAAGTGAGACCTCTGACAATACTGCTAGACTATGGGATGGTGCTGGTAATCTTTTGGCCATCCTTGAAGGCCATACTTCCTGGATCAGCAGCGCCGTTTTCTCACCCAATGGCCAACGCATCCTCACCGCCAGTGGCGACAGCACCGCCAGACTCTGGGATGGCGCTGGCAATCTCCTCGCCACCCTAGAAGGCCACACTGATGGGGTCAACAGCGCGGTTTTCTCTCCCGATGGCCAACGCATCCTCACCGCCAGTAGCGACAGCACCGCCAGACTATGGGATGCCGATGGCAAACTCCTGGCCACCCTTGAAGGCCACACAGGCACGATCAACAGCGCCGTTTTCTCACCCGATGGCCAACGCATCCTCACCGCCAGTTACGACAGCACCGCCAAACTGTGGCCTCATTATCAGAATGTGGAAAGCATGTTGGCAGAGGCCAAGCGGCGACTGCTGCTCATGACAACCGACTCAGAATGTCTGGAACTGTTTGCGGAATCTGAATGCCAAAATCGTTAAAGCTGCACATCCGCCCGTGCCCAGGCTTTGGGGAAATGACTCTCGACCTGGCCAGACAGGGTGTGGTACACGCCCAGCCCCAGCGGGAAGCCCTGATAACACACCACCACATAGCCCGTATCCGTGCAGGCATCCGTTTGAGATGGCGCAACCGAAAAAGTCTGGCGCTGCAAGTATGCCTGGATCTGTTCGGGCGTAAGGGCTATGCGGTTTTGCGTAGCGTGCTGACCCAGCAGCATGGTCGCCGCCGTCGTTATTTTGGTGTAGCGCTGGCCGGTGCGCATAAAAAAGAGGCCGGGGGCATCCAGCCGGGGGCGGGTGGGCAGCTGTTGATCCTGGTTCACCAGGTACACGCCGCGCTTGCTCCAGGGCACGATGGTGAGGTTGTGGAAGACGGCCGTATCCATCCCAAACCGCTCTATCACGTCATCAAAACCGAGAGAAAAATCCCCAGGCGCAAAAAACCGATCACCGTCTACCGAATACCGTTCACCGCCAACTTTCTCCAACACCGCCACAAAAAAACCGCCCGTGTCGTTCTGGTGCGGCCAGATGCGGCTGGTCAAGTGCAAATCGGGATGCAACGATTCGCCTTGCCATTCGGTTAAGCCAGGCGAGGCAACCAGACCGGGCACCGTGCTCGGGCACAGGCGCAGCACATCACCCGATTCGCGCAGGATGGCATCCACCACCAGCTCATTTTCCTCCGGGGCAAAAGTGCAGGTAGCGTACACAATGCGCCCACCGGGGCGGCACAGCTGCACCGCCTTGCGCAGCAGCGCGGTTTGAATCCGAGCAATCTTTTGCGACGCCGCCAGCGACGAGCGGCCGAGTACACTGGTATCTTTGCGGCAGGTGCCTTCACAGGTGCAGGGCACATCCACCATAATCTTGTCAAACTGGCCAATTTCACCAGGCAAACTGCTGCCATCCCAGGTGAGGGTGGTCACATTGACCAGGCCAATGCGGTTGAGCACATCGCGTGCGGCGCGCATACGGCCGCTGTTGCGGTCATTGGCCAGCAGCGTGCCCCGGTTAGCCATCATCGCCCCCATTTGCGCGGTTTTGTTGCCCGGTGCAGCGCACATGTCCAGCACGCGCTCCCCCGGCTGCGGATTAAGCAGCAAGGCGGGCAACAGCGCCACTTCTTCTTGCACCTGGTACAGCCCGGCCAAAAACTCCCAACGCAAGCCAGGCATTACCGCTTCTGGCAAGCGAAACGACCCTGGATACCAGGACACTGGCGCGAGATCGACCCCCTCAGCAGCCATGAGGCTTTGCAATTTTTTAGGCGTAATTTTGAGCGGATTGGCCCAGATGGTGGTAGGTAACGGCCGTTGCACTGCCGCCACAAACCCAGCCCAATCATCAATCAAATCTCGGTACCGCTCAAAATAATCTGTCATAAAGTTGCCGTATGCTTTCGTTGTGTAAAAATAATATGACTATCCGGTAATTAGGTAATTGAGTAATTGCGTAATTACCAAATTACGTTATTAGGAGACCCAAATGGACCTCGCTACCGTCGATAAATTATTAACCACTACCCGCTCCGTGCGCAAACGGCTTGATCTGGACCGCCCTGTACCGCCGGAAGTCATCGAGGAATGTCTGGAAATTGCCATCCAGGCACCCACGGGCGGTAATTCGCAAGGCTGGCACTTTATGGTTGTGACCGACGCCGACAAAAAGGCGCAAATTGGCGAGCTGTACAAACAGTCGTTTTTCATCTACGCCCGGTCGAACCAGGAGCAGGCGGAAAGCCGGGGCAGCCGGGATCATGATCCTGAACAGCAAGGCCGCGTGGTGAAATCGGCCGTTTACCTGGCACAAAACATGCATAAAGTGCCGGTCATGGTCATCCCCTGTATCGAAGGGCGTGTGGAAAATGCCGGGCCGATGGCTCAAGCCGGGCTGTATGGCTCCATTTTGCCGGCCGCCTGGTCCTTCATGTTTGCTCTGCGCGCTCGCGGTCTGGGCGCGGCCTGGACCACTTTGCACTTGCGCTACGAAAATGAGATTGCGGAAATTTTGGACATCCCCCGCCACTTCACCCAGGCGGCACTGCTGCCAGTAGCCTACTACACTGGCGATGATTTCCAACCCGCCAAACGCGTCCCGGCCAGCCAGGTCACCTCCTGGAACGACTGGGGCAGCAAGCGGTAAAAGCAAACAAAAACCTCCCGTAGTTGTTTACCACGGGAGGTCGGGAATTGATTTCCCCGGAAACTTTCAGCGATTAGACAGTAGACAGGCTAACGTGAAAAGTTTCCGGGGAAATAGCGCTTACTCTAAAGAATCGAGGAAACGGCTGATGCCATTCTCGTCCCAACCGTCCTGACGGCCAAAAATCATGAGCATGCCGGGGCTGCCGCTTTTTGCCTCAAACACACCCAAAAGCTGCCGAACATTGTTGCCCTGGCCGTCAGTGCCCTCATAGGTAGCCAGCGTCGCATCGGCACCGTTGATAGTAACATCCTCACTGCCAACATATTCCAGCTGCGCGTTTTGTGTGCCGGTCTGATTGGCAAAAGCATCGCGCATCTGCTGCTGCATTTGCTCCTCGTCACCCGCCAGCGAAGCAGGGAATTCGGCCAGCATGATCATAGAGTTTTCGTCTGGACCAGTGATGAAGGCCATGCGAAAACCGAACAGATTCATTGCGCCCTGCTCGTTGTAGCCAGAAGGCAAATCATAATCAACGATGGAGCCAGCCACATCAGCGGCAGCGGCGGGATCATCGACGCTTTCGGCAAAATTAGCGAACATTCGGGGCAGCACCAAAGCAGCAATAATCGCAATAATGCAGCAAATCGCCAAAATACCACCAATAATGCCAACCACAATTTTTGTATTACGACTCATGAAAATCCTCCATGTTTTGGAAAAATGGCAACGGCCGTACCGCACCATTTTATAAACAAATCAACCGGCTCGCGCCTGTTCACGGTATTAAAAACGGTACTCCCCCTTTTTGTCAACAAACAGAGGGCGATTGGATGAACGGCCGTTGTGAAAATTGACGCAACTGCGCGAAATTAGGTATAATTCGTTCAAAATATTTTGAAAGTTCTGCGCTTTTCTGACTGGCGAAGCGGGCAGATTGGTAGATAATTGGCCACATCTGGCGCAACAACCCATCAGAAAAGCAGGTCATAAGGAAAATTGTGAACCGTTTGCCAAAAATACAACCACCACAACCACAGTCCACAGATGCCACCAAACCTGTGCACATTACGTCTGACTTTGCCGTGGGTAGCAGCGATGTGGTACTGATGGCTGGTCCCTGCTCTGTAGAAAACTACGCCCAAACCCGCGCTGCGGCTGAAGCAGTGGCCCGTGTCGGCGGCCGTGTGCTGCGCGGCGGCGCATTTAAGCCGCGCACCTCCCCCGACAGCTTTCAGGGGTTGGGCGAACAAGGGCTGGAAATTTTGCGGGACGTGGCTGATGAGTTTGGCCTGCTGGTGATTACGGAAGCGCTGGCGGTGGAGCACGTGCCGTTGGTCGCTCGCTACGCCGACATTATCCAGCTGGGCAGTCGCAACATGCAGCATTACCCGCTGCTGTGGGCCGTTGGCGAACTGGAAAAGCCGGTGCTGCTCAAACGCGGCTTTATGTCAACTATTGACGAGTGGCTCAAGGCGGCCGAGCATATCAGCAGCCGCGGCAACACCAACATTATTTTGTGCGAGCGCGGTATTCGCACATTTGAAACGGCGACACGCAACACGCTGGATACCAACGCCATCGCTCTAGCCAAGCAGCTTAGTCCCTACCCGGTGATCGCGGATCCCAGCCACGCCACCGGTCGTGCCGCCCTGGTGCTGCCCGCCGCTCGCGCCGCGCTGGCGGCTGGAGCTGATGGCCTGCTGGTAGAATTCCATCCCGATCCAGCCCATGCTCTTTCCGATGGGCAGCAGTCGCTGCCACTGAGCACCCTGCCCCACTTTGTAGAAGAAATGGGGAAGATAACGGCCGTTTTCAACCGCACCTTCACCTGATTTTTCGCACAGAGGAAGAAGAGATAATTCTCTTAAACTCTGTGTTCTCTGTGGCAAAACGTTCTAACCCGACCAACAATTTGAGGTTTAATGCTCGACTTCATCTTTAGCCTCGGTTATTTTGGGCTGTTTCTCATTAGCTTTTTGTCGGCTTCGCTCATACCGCTGGCCTCGGAAGTTTTTGTAGTGGGGATGCCGCCCCTCGGCTACAGCCCGTGGTGGGTGGTTGTGGTCGCTACAGCAGGTAGCTACTGTGGCTCCTTGCTAAACTACACCATCGGCAAAAAAGGTACCGACTTTGTGCTGGGCAAATACGTCAAAATTGACCCCAAAACGTGGACGCGGGCCGAGAAATTTTACGAGCGGTGGGGGCCGGTGGCCCTCTTCTTCTCGTGGGTGCCCTTTATTGGCGATCCGCTAACGGCCGTTGCGGGGGCATTGCACATGAATCTCGGCGTTTTCAGCTTTTGGGTGCTGTTTGGCAAGACCCTGCGTTATCTGGTGCTACTGGGCATTGCCTCCCGCTTCATCGACATGTTTTAGCCGCTGGTATTGACAGAAAACTGCTAGAAATCCGCCGACCACCTGCACTATAATTGCCTCAAACGCACGCCGCCTCTGGTACAATTCAAACAAAACAGACAAAAGGAGCAATCTTGTGAAATTTATTGATCTCACCATTCCCCTCGGCATTGGCACCCCGCCCTGGCCGACATACGAACCGCTGCAAGTGAAATATTTCAAGCGTCTTGCCCCCAACGGGGCCAATGGCCAGGTGGTCACCCACAGCAACCATATTGGCACCCATCTGGATGGCGAAATCCATTTCTACACCCCCGGCAAAGATATCGCCTCACTCGATTTTGATTTTCTAGCTGGCGACGCTGCTATCGTCGATCTCAGCGATGTGTGCGGCGATTACGACGTGTACACGCCCGAAATGATTGAAGAGCGCGTGGAAGTGCGCGAAGGCGACATTCTCCTCATCCACACCGGCTACCACCATTTTGGCTGGGACCAGCCGTACGGCAACGAGGTGCGCTACATGGTGATGCACCCTGGCCCAGACGCCCGCTTTGCCCAATGGTGCATCGACAAAAAGATCAAGTGGATTGGCGTGGACTGCGGCAGCGCGGATCATCCAATGAACACCAAAATTCGCGATTGGATGCCTGCTCAGGCTGAAGATGCCGATGCCCATTTCCAGAAAAAATATGGCAAATCCCTGGCCGAATATTTCACCAAAGATATGTACCAGATGATGCATTTGTGGATGTTCGACAAGGGCATCATTCACGCGGAATGCGTGGGCGGCGACATTGACCTGCTGGTGAATCGGCGCGTGCAGGTGGGCTGCTTCCCCTGGCGCTTTGTCGATGGCGAGGCCAGCATTGCCCGCATCGTGGCCATGGTGGATGACGACGAGTACGAAACGCTGATGGCTAAAAAGGCCGAAATGCCCAAAACCAAATTTGGCGACTGCTACGACCCGGTTCATGTGGAACGGCTGGGCGGTCGCGGCTCGGTGTATTAATTTTTTGGCCACAGAGGGCACAGAGGAAAAAGAGGAAATCTCTAAACCCTCTGTGTGCTCTGTGGCTTTTTTAACCGCTTGACACCATACCCTATGGTATGGTACAGTTTCGCGCAGCAAAACATACTAAAGGGTATAGTTTTACGATGGCAAGAAAAACAAAACGAGATTGGTTTGTAACGGCCGTAAAAATTTTGCGTCAAGATGGCCCCCAAGGCTTAACCATTGACGCATTATGTCAATCTTTGAGCATGACCAAAGGCTCCTTCTATCACCATTTTGGCAGCTATGAGGGGTTC
This sequence comes from Ardenticatenaceae bacterium, assembly GCA_020634435.1. Lineage (GTDB taxonomy): Bacteria > Chloroflexota > Anaerolineae > Promineifilales > Promineifilaceae > Leptofilum. The sequence continues at coordinate 291,413 of JACKBS010000007.1, forward strand.
AAGACGCAGTTTTTATCGTTTTACGAGCAGGAAGGGACGCTGGACATCATTTCCCAACTAGCAGACTTGCCCACGGCCAAAGAGAAACTACACCAGCTTTTGGCCACCATCGTGGACTTTTCGACCAAATTTCCAGAAGACCCGGACGTCTCGATGCGCGCCTGGGCACTGCAAGATACGGCCGTTGCCCAAACACAAGCACGCGTAGACGGCCGTCGCCAAAGCTATGTGCAATCATTGTGCGCAGAAATAACGGGGGACAGCGCCCTCGCGGCAACCATTGCGCGCCTGCTCTATACCGTGCTGGTGGGCAGCGAACAGATGCAGCCCCCCATCGTCGGGGCAGATTTGCAGCACCTGTTTGATGAATGTCTGCGCCTCTACAACCTGCAATAACTCATTTTTTCAGGGCAAAAGGAGTTTGAAATGAAGAACGACGACCTGTTTACGGCCGTTCCCAACTTGCCACAACTGCTGGAAACGGCCGATCACGTAGACGTAAAAACCATCATAGGCGATGTCTCGCTGCGCCAGTTTATTGCCGGGATGCTTTCCTACTCGCCGGGCTGGCTCAAGTTTTTGTACGGCGTGCGCTGGTTTTTTGTACGGCTGCTGGGCATGAAACAAGAGGGGGTTCCGGGTGGGCTAAAAATGACGCCGGAAAACGTCTCATTTGTGACGGGCGCACCAGCCACCTTTTTCACCGTTCAGATGGCTGAAGAGCATCGCTACTGGTTTGCCACTGCCAGCGAATCCCACCTGACGGCACATCTGGGCGTGCTAGTGGAACCAGGTCAGCCCAACCGTTTTCATGTGCTGACAATTGTGCATTACCATCGCTGGACGGGACCGGTGTACTTTAATGTGATACGGCCGTTCCATCACATCGTTGTGCGCCAAATGATGAAAGCGGGCGTGAAGCCGCCGCTACGCTTGCAGGAAGCTTAAAATCTGGTCAGCTATTTTGTCACGGACTTGGCGGAATACGGCCGTAATTTCCTCATCTGTCCCCACAGCTTCCGCCGGATCATAAAAGCCGATGTGCGTTTTTTGCCCCGCGTTGCCCAACCAAACCGGGCAAGTTTCCTTGGCCGAATCGCACACCGTAATCACGTGGTCAAAATATTGGCCGCGAAACAGTTCAGTTGATTTGGACTCGTTTTGGCTCAGGTCGATGCCCAACTCGCCCATAACGACAATCGCTTTGGGATGCACGTAGCCACTCGGCTTTGTACCAGCTGAGTAGGCCACAAACTGGTCGCCCAATCGCGCATTGATCAACCCCTCGGCCATCTGGCTGCGGCAGGAATTGCCTGTGCAAAGTACGAAAACAGACTTTTTCTCACTCACGGTTGGCCTCCTGCCAATGCTGTTCAATTAAAGTTTGTAATTCAGTTTGGGCGTGAGCAACGGCCGTTTCCCCATGCCCAATTTTGTTTCTCAAAAAGTCCACCTTCTGCTGCAATCGTTTATCCAACGTGGACAAATGCTCCCGCCAAACCCCAACCCGTTGACTGCGTTCAAACCCATTGTCTTGCAACAGACTCTTCATCGCTAGCATCACTTCACCAAGGTCAGGCACCTCCAGATCAGGAGGCGGCTTCATTTGATAGGCAATGTCGAGTAGTTCCAGTTGAAAAAGGTCAAGCAGGGGCTGAATTTCACCCGCCGCAATCACAATCGCTCCCATGCCCGTATATCCTTCGTATGGCGTGCCCCACCGATATTTGGTGGAATAGCGCAGCCTGACAAACTCAACAGGATGTCCTGGTTTTGGGCTAGTAACGCCAGTGTAATCATTGGCCTTGGTGATGCGGGTGCGCAAATCGATAAGTACTTGCAAGGCTCTTTCACCGACGGCAATGGCTTCTGCCGCCTCCCGCAAAAATGTTTGACCTTCGCTGATTTGTTGGTTGAGTCGGTGGATTTGTTTGGCAGGCAGACGGCCGTTCCTCACCAAAAACGCCTGCTGCTCGGCTTGAACGGCCGTTAATTCTTCATCACACTCGGCCAAATCCACCAGCGCCACCTCAAATTCCTGTAAGCTGTTTTGGATGCTCTGGATTCTGATTTCGCTGGCTTCATGAGCCATTTTGAGCGCGGCCAACTGTTCCGCTTCTTCACTTAGCTCTTCTTCGTGATTACCAATGAGCTTTTGCCAAACGGCCGTCCAGGTCAAACCTTCCAAATCGGCCATCCGGTCTTTGACCTCGTCTAGCTGTATCGCCAAATCAGCCAACTTCTCTTGTTCTGCCACCAGCGATTCATCCAACGAGGCCATAAGCGCCAGGATGCGATCTCGTTCACGGACTGCTTTTTTGGCGGATAGGAGACGGCCGTTTATCTCTACAAACTGTTCACGGATTGGGTCCATTTTTCAACCTTGATCATCTTAAAAAAAGCACACCAACTTTTACGCAAAAACGAAAAATCCATGTCAATCTGTGTTCACTCTATAAATCCAACGCGGCCATCACCGTGTTCAAATCTTTGTCGCCGCGACCGCTCAGGTTCACCAAAATGATTTGATCTGGACGCATTTTCGGCGCTTGCTTGAGTGCCTCAGCCACGGCGTGGCTCGATTCCAGCGCCGGAATGATGCCCTCCGTTTTGCACAGCGTTTGGAACGCCGCCAGCGCCTCGTCATCGGTGGCGTAGGTATAGAAGGCACGCTCCTCATCACGCAGCAGGGCGTGCTCCGGCCCCACGCTGGGGTAATCCAGCCCGGCGCTGATGCTGTGCGTTTCCATGATCTGGCCATCGGCCGTTTGCATGACGTAGCTTTTGGTACCGTGCAAAACGCCGATGCGGGCAATGTTCATGTCGGCAAAGCGGGCGGCGTGTTTGCCGCCGCTAACCCCCTCGCCGCCCGCCTCCACGCCGATGAGGTCCACGCCCTCGTCATCGCGGAAGGCGTGGAAGATGCCCATCGCGTTGCTGCCGCCGCCCACGCAGGCGATGATCGTGTCGGGCAAACGGCCGACTTCATCCAACATTTGCTGGCGGGCTTCGTGGCCAATCACGCTTTGGAAGTCGCGCACCATCATCGGGTACGGATGCGGCCCCAAAACCGAGCCAAGCAGGTAGTGGGTATTTTCCACGTTGGTCACCCAGTCGCGAATCGCCTCGTTGATGGCATCTTTGAGCGTTTTGCTGCCGCTCTCCACGGCACGCACCTCGGCACCCAGCAGCTTCATGCGGTAGACGTTGGGCTGCTGCCGGGCAATATCCACGCTGCCCATGTAGACGATGCATTCCAGCCCTAGCAGCGCACACGCCGTGGCGGTGCCCACACCATGCTGTCCCGCACCGGTTTCGGCCACGATGCGGGTTTTGCCCATGCGCTTGGCCAGCAGCGCCTGACCCAGCGCATTGTTAATTTTGTGCGCGCCGGTGTGGTTCAAATCTTCCCGCTTGAAGTAAATTTGCGCGCCACCCAGGCTGGCACTGAGTCGTTTGGCGTGGGTGATGGGAGACGGCCGTCCCACGTAACTCTTAAGCAGATATTGAAACTCGGCCATAAACGCCTCATCTTGCAGCGCCTCATCGTAGACGCGAATGAGTTCATCCAGGGCAGGCATAAGCATTTCGGGCACAAATTGGCCGCCATACGGGCCATATTTGCCGTGTTCATCGGGAACGGGTGCAGTTTGGATCATAAGATTTTCCTCGTTTTGTATTTGCGAGGCTGATTATAGCAAGTGGTGGGGATTGTGGGGTGGATTGACGCTTGATTTTCCCGGAAAATTTGATTGCGAGCCGAGTTGGTCTCAATGATTTTCCGGGAAAACAGTTATTTTACGGTGTCGAAGGTGAAATCCCAGCCGCTGATCAAGGTGACGCTGCCCTGGCTGCCGGTGTCGATGCTGAACCACCAGGTATCTTGCGTCCAGTCGGGCAAATCATATTTGAAGATTGCATCCTCTGCGGTGGAACTGCCAACAAAACCAAAGAGCGTGGCCAGGAAACGGCCGTTTTCATCCAGCCCCATAATCACCGTGTAAGAACTGTCCGCGACCAGGGTGGCATTCCGGGCAAACTGGCTGGCGGCCATCTCTTCACCATTTTCAATGGCCACACTGTCTGGCTGGGTCAGGACGCGCAAAGAAATGATACGCGTAGCGTCCGCAGCATTCGGCGCGTTATGCAAGGTAAAGGTCACCACAGGATCGGTGCTGTTGACCTCATCGAAGGAAAAGTCCACCAGGATTGCCTGGCCTGGCGCGTAGGTTCTATCGCGTATCACAGTTGATTCTGGCCCAAGCGCCACGCCACCATCTTCACCAGGCAAAAAAACGGCCGAATTGGAGGTCAACAGCCAGCCCGGCGTACCTTCATCAAAAAAGAGCTGCCGCTCAGATTTGGGATTGTTGGTCATGGCTTCTATTTTGGTCACAAGCGCTTTGTCGCCCGCAAAATCGGTTTTGCCTCGTAGCAGTATTGCAACCACTATCGCGGCAATCACCAACACGCCAAGGCCAATGAGCACGGCTTTGTTTTGCCAAAATGGGAGGGAGGGGGTAGCAGGAACGGCCGTACCCGGTTGGGCATAGTCCACCGCCAGCGTCAGCGGCTCAGTGCGGGAGGATTGCAGCAGCGGTTCCCAATTTTCACGCGGGCGCAGCTCCTGGCAGCGAGCAATAAATTCCGGCACACGCTGCTGGCGGGCCAACATTTGCAGCAGTTCCACAATCTTGGCCGATTTTCCCCGCCCCGGAATGTCGTCAAAATCGAGGTTGAAATCGAAGGCCAGTTCGTGCATTTCGTTTGTATCAAACGAACGGTTGACCAGATCGCGCAATTCCGCGGCCCAATTTTTTGGCGCTGTGGAAAAGTCTTCAGCCATGATACTTTTTCTCCGTTTTGCAGCTGTGGAAAGCGCCTAAACACGCCAATGAACGAGTTATTCCTGTGATTCTAACATAAAGCCCAGGCAGGCAAAAATCAACCAGGCGCGCGCAGCTTTTCCGCGCAAAGCAGCAGCGCCAGCGCCGTGTTGCCGTCGGTAATCTGGCCGCTGTGAACCATGTGCAGTACCTCGGCGGCTGGCTTGATGTGTGTTTCCATCACCTCGGTGGCTTCGTGCTCTGGTTCACCCAGGCGCACATTGGTGGCCAGGTAATACACGCCGGGCTCATTGCAGATGCCATTTGCCGTGTAAAAACGGCCGATTTCCACCAGCGGATCGTCTGTCTCGCCGCCAACCTCTTCCTTCAGCTCACAAACGGCCGCTTCCAACTCTGTCTGCCCCGGTTTTACGCTGCCCGCAGGCACCTCCCAACACCATTGATCAATGGTGTAGCGATAATTGTTGATCAGCACAATTTCCCCGGCGGGCGTTACGGGCACAATCCAGACGGAGGGTGGGCTTTCAATGACGTTATAGACGCCGGGACGGCCGTTTGGCGTAATGATTTGATCCTGGCGCACCCGGTACCAGGGGCAAGACCAGACAATCTGGCTTGAAGTCGTTTGGTATGGTTTGTTCATCATTCAGACCTGACAGGTTTTTACCAGAGCCAAGGAATAAAGTCCCTGGCTGAAACGAGAAGTACGCTGATGGCGATTCAGAAATAAAACCGGTAATAAACCTGATGCTGAATCGCCTAAAATGAACTTGAAGCGTCTTTGTTGGCGATTACCGAATTATTTTCTTCAGGTTCATAAGCGCACTGGAATTATCGGGGCAGCAGCAGTCTGCTTGAGCAGACTTTCTCTCTCAGGCACCGAATTGATTCGGTGACGTCCTGGCCAGAAACTCGATGACTGGCTGCATGGTCGCATCATACGCATCGCGGTGGATGCAGTGACCTGCATCCGGTATCTGGACGGCTTCGCACTGAGGCATCAGCTGAGTGGCTTCGGCGGCCACGGCCGGGGTTACGATTCCTTTGCCAGGGCCAGCGGTCACCAGCAACACGGGGCAGGTCACCTTCATCGCGGTGGGGCGCCAGGCAAACTGGTGCATGCGAATGCGGTTCGGCGGGCTTTGAATTCCTGGATCATACTCCCCCTTGGATTCAGACCAGGGCCTAATTTCGGACTCATGCCAGCCTGGGTTGTTGGCCCGGATGGCTGCCATTTTTTCGGCCAACGGCCGTTCCTGGAACACCCGCGCTTCGTCAGCTATCGTCTGTAAAACCTGCACGTCCTGTGACGCCGCATGATCAAACGGCGGGTCTTCCAGCACAACTGCGCGCACCAGGTCCGGTGCCAAGGCGGCCACAATCAAAGCGGTTTGTGCCCCCATGGAGTGACCAAACAGAAACGGCCGTTCCAAATCCAGGTAGTGGTCAGGTAGTAAGTGATAAGTTGTATTCATAGATGTACCACTTGGTGACCAAATGATGAAACTTATCGCTCTTTGAAAAAGATAGCGATTTGCGGACATAGCGGCTGATGCGCTGGCGCAAGGTGTTATTCCACCGCTCCACATGAGCTGTTTCACCGCTTTCTTTACCAACTGAAGCGTGTTTGCCCGTGGTTATGACCTGTTGGTAGGCATGCCATAGGTCACTGAATGTAGGACATTGACGGTAGGCTGAAGGAATCCGTTGCCATAATTTCCGGCACGTCTTGGCACTGCGGTCACCAATGACAAAGGCGACGATTTGGCGGGTTCGCCGACAAAGGGCCACCCAAAGCCACCGCTTTTGCTGTCGTTTGCCAACAAAGGACCAGAGTTCATCTAGTTCGAGAACATCGTCAGGTTGGGCTGGCTCGACTGAGGTGCGAAATGCAGGGAGACGAGAAGCCCACTGTAGCAACCAGAGAGCCAAGGTATGGCGATGCACACCAAGCGCGCGTTGGACACCGCGCAAACTGGCCCGTTCTTTGTAAACATTCAATGCGGTTTCTTTTTTTCAGACGACGGATGGCGTTTAGGCTGTAAGACACGCCGAGCGCCACAATCTTTACACCAGTATTGCTGATTGCCGCAGCGATTGGTGCCATTTTTAACAATATTGGTGCTGTTGCAGACACGACAGCGGAGAGTGATAGTTTCTTTGATCATGCAGTGAGTTTACCCATCACTTACTTTTCGACCACTACCCAAATCCAGCGCTTGAATAAAAGCCAAAGCATCCGCACCCAGCTGTTCGTAGCAAAAATGCTGCAAATCCCCCTGCGTACGGCCGTGCCCGCGTGCATCGGGCATGATCACATCGTACTGGTCCTGCAAATCTTGGGCCACGCGTATCCAGCACAAGCCATTGTCGCCAAAGCCATGCAGCAAAACGAGCGGCGGGTTATCCCGACTGCCCGCCCGGTGGTAAAACACCTGAAGGTCGTTTGCCTGCACGTAATCTTGAGAAAAGTCCATATCGCCTCGCCTTCTTTGAATCTATAATTCCGGCCGCCACTGGCAACCCGCGCGAAAGTGTATCAGGCTTTGGCCAATTGGGCAGAATTCACAAATATACCCGCTCTGTAATAGTAAAAATCTTGACAAATAGCAAAAAGCGTTGATAATTTTTTGGTAAGTGGTGACCTTAGTCCCATCAATTTTTCCCATAAGAACTCTGTTCTTATATTTTTTTATCAGAAAGTGAAACGTTTCACTCTCTGGCTTTCCCAAACATTGCAGACTTAGAAGGGTTGAGAAGGCCCCATGAGTAAAAAATTCGAAAGTGTCTACGGCTACTTTTCCGAAGATGGAAAAGAGTACGTCATCAAGACGCCCAAAACACCGCGTCCCTGGGGCAACATCATCAGCAACGGGGATTACAGCTTGCTGGTTTCGCAAAACGGCTCCGGCTACAGCTGGCGTGGCAACGCGGGGCAAAACCGCCTCACTCGTTCATTCCAAGACCTCATCAAAGATAATTGGGGCAAGTATTTCTACATTCGCGACCGGCAAAGTGGAGAATATTGGTCCGCCACCTACAAGCCAGTGATGCGGCCGTTTCAATCATTCTCGGTCACCCACGGCATCGGCTACTCCATCTTCCGCCAGCAAATCGAAGATATTGCCAGCGAACTCACCGTTTTTGTAGCCCCCAACGATCCCGTTGAGATTTTCCAACTGACGCTGACCAACCACAGCAGCCGACCGCGCGAACTGGACATAACCTCTTACGCCGAGTGGCTGCTGGGCTTTGCCCCGGATGAACACCGCGAATTTCACAAGCTGTTCATCGAAACCTTTGCCGATGTGCCCAACCGCACCGTTACCGCCCGCAAATGTCTGTGGGGTTTTGCCGACGACAAGGGACGCCACAACAACACCAGCTGGCCCTACACCGCCTTTATGGCCGTCAGCGAACCGCTGCTCTCGTTCGACTGCGACAAGGAATCTTTCCTGGGTCTGTACAACAACGACGACAAGCCGGAGGCCATGGTGGATGAGCGGCTGGCAGCACGAAGCGGCCGTTTCACCGATGCCATTGCCGCTTTACAGGTGGTGGTCAATCTTGAACCAGGAGCCAGCAAAACCATCGTCTTTACGCTGGGCATGGCTGAAGATGGGAAAGAGGATGTGGCGGAGTTGGTGGAAAGGTATACGGCCGTATCCCAATCCGCTCAAACCCTGCAAGATGTCCACAAATTTTGGTCTCGCTTCCTCGACGGCGAAAAAGTAGAAACGCCCGACGAAGCGCTCAACTTCATGACCAACACCTGGCTAAAATACCAGGCCATCTCCTGCCGCCTGTGGGGCAAATCGGCCCTGTACCAGGTCTCGGCGGGCTACGGCTACCGCGACCAGCTGCAAGACAGCCAGATTTTCCTGGTAGGCGAAACAGAATACGCCCGTAAGCAGCTTTTACTGCATGCCACCCAGCAGTTTATCGAGGGGGATGTGCTGCATTGGTGGTTTACCATTCGCGGTGGCGGCCCCCGCACCAACTGCTCCGATGATTTACTCTGGCTGCCGTTCATTCTGGACGCCTACCTGCAAGAAACCAACGACTATTCGGTGCTAGATGAACAGGCCCCTTACCTGAACGGCCCCGCAGAATCGCTGTATGATCACTGCAAACGAGCCATCGAGCGCTCTTTCTCCCGCTTTTCGCCGCGCGGCATTCCGTTAATGGGCGATCATGACTGGAACGATGGCCTAAGCGCCGTTGGCACCCTCCTCAAGGGCGAAAGCTTCTGGGTGGCGGAATTTCTCTACATGATTCTGGGTAGCTTTGCGCCGCTGGCTGAACAGCGCGGCGACACAACCTTTGCCCAGAAGTGCGAAGTGGTGCGCCACAGCCTCAAGAACGCCCTGAACTGCCACGGCTGGGATGGGGCCTGGTATCTGCAAGCCACCACCGATGATGGGCTGCTGCTCGGCGCGAAAGAGAATGAAGAGGGCAAAATCTTCCTCATGCCTAACGCCTGGGCCGTCATCAGCGGCACCGCTGATCCAGATCGCGCCAAAGTGGCGATGGATTCAGTCACTGATTACCTGCTGAAGGATTACGGCACGCTGCTAAACTACCCGGCCTTCACTGAACCGCGACCGGATGTTGGGTACGTCACGCGCTATGCACCGGGTTTGCGAGAAAATGGCGGCGTTTACACCCATGCCGCAACCTGGGCCGTGTGGGCCTACGCGCTGGTAGACCAACCCGACCTGGCTTATGAAGCCTACCGCCGCATTTGCCCGCCCAACCGCAGCGCCGACATCGACACGTACAAAGCTGAACCGTACGTGACCCCAGGCAACATTGATGGCCCGCTTTCGGAATATTACGGCCGTGGCGGCTGGACCTGGTACACGGGCTCGGCGCAGTGGCTGCACCGCGTGGCCACCCACTGGATTTTAGGCATACGGCCGCAAGCTGAGGGTCTGCTAATCGATCCATCTATTCCGGCTGAATGGCCCGGCTACCAGGTTACCCGGAAATTCCGCAATGCCGTGTACCAAATTAATGTGAAGAACCCCAACCATGTTAGCAAAGGAATTAAAACGATTACCGTAGACGGCAAGCCGCACGACGGGAACTTAATTCCTGATTTTCAAGATGAACAAACACATATCATTGAAGCATTAATGGGCTAAAAAGGAGGTGGTTATTGTCGTAACAAACGTCTCAATCAATATCAACCCAATAGTTTTGGAGGCGGAGACGAGACAAAACAAGAAATTGTCTCCCCGCTCAAAAAAAGTTAGCACGAGTCCTATAAAAAACGAGGAGATCAAGAAATGAAATACGTAACAAAACGATTTTTACTGCTAGTTTTGTTGATTGTTGCTCTGGCCGCTTGTGGCGGTAGTTCAACAGAAGAAACGACTGAAGAAACAACTTCAACCGATACCACAACCCAAGAAGAAGCAACCACCGACGAAGCTGAAGCCCCAGCCGAAGAAGAAATGGCTGCTGAAGAAACGCCAGCTGAGGAAATGGAAGCCGAAACGCCAGCAGAAGAAGCTGAAGCTCCAGCCGAAGAAGAAATGGCTGCTGAAGAAACACCAGCTGAAGAAGCTTCAATGGAAGCTGTAACTCTGCGCTATGCCAACTGGAACCTGGGCACAGAAGAAGAGAACAACATTCAACGGCAGATGGTGCAAGCCTACATGGATGCTCATCCCAATGTGACGATTGAGTTCGTAGACATGTCTGCTGAAGGTGGCTGGGACGCCGTTCTGACCTCTTACGCCGCTAAGGGTGAACTGCCGGACGTTTTCATGGCCAACAATGTGCCGCTGTATGTTGCCAACGACTGGCTGGCCGATCTGTCTGACCTCACCGCCAACGATGCTGACTGGGCCAACGTACCTGCCGCTTTGAAGAACAGCGTAACCTACAATGGTCAGGTGCTCGGTTTGCCGGCAGCACAGTTTGTGATGGGTTATTTTGTAAACAAAGACCTGTATGAAGCCGCCAACCTGGATGCTCCTGAATATGGCTTCACGGTAGAAGAGTTTGATGATGCTGTTACTTCCTTGAACAACATTCAGCAAGGCGTGTTGGGCCTGGACGAAATGGAATTTGTCATGGGTTGGTACGCCAACACTCAAGACCCGAACCTGAAATGGTTCAGCTTTGACGGCGAGAAAATGAACTACAACTCCACCGCCTTCAAAGATGCCGTTGCTGAAGCTGGCGCACTGAAAGAGTACACCTGGCAAGGTCTGAGCGAAGAGCAGCTGACTAACTTCAACTCCACCGGTCCGTGGGAACTGTTCCTGAATCAAGAAGTGGGTATGCGCTGGGATGCTTCCTGGTCCGTACCGGGTTACGTAGAAAATGCCACCTTCGATTGGGACTTCATCGGTATCCCCGGTGGGAACCAAGCGCTGGTTATGGACGTGATGGTTGTTTCTAAAACCACTGCCGACGTTGCCGCTGCTTACGATTTTGCTCGCTGGATGACCTTCTCCACGGAAGCGTACGCCAAAGAAGCGGAATTGGCCGGAGCAATGGGTTCTGCCCCCAAGATGCCGGTTTCTGTTGACGAAGCGTCGCTGGCGCTGTATACAACGTTTGTTGACAAACCGGGTATTCAGGCCGCTCTGGACAATCTGGACAACAGCCTGGTTGAATCTCTGGCGAAAGTTATCCCTGGGTACATCAACGCCCGCTGGGAAGGCAAGCCGGGTATTGATGTTGGTGATGACCTGGACGTAAATATGTGGTTTATGTTCAACTTTGCCAATGACGGCCGTTACAAGTACGAAGACTACTCGGCCCAACTGGAAGAGTTTGCCAACCAAATCCTGGCCGACGCTGCTGCTGAACTGAACCAATAAACTTTTAGCGGGGAGTGGAAGGCGCTTCGTTTAGCGTCTTCCATTCCCCATCCCACACATTTCAACATGCCGCCAAAATTGTTTAAAACCGTCAGGTTAGGTACGGCCGTACTTATTTTGATGATGGTTCTTGCCCCATCAACCCATGCCCTGTGGATTTTGGACCCAAGCTTTTTGGCGGCACCGCCCCAGGCACAAGAGCAACCGCTGGCCGACCCAGACATCGCCATTGAAATTACGGCCGATTCTTTCAACATTCCCCTGAGTGACCATGAAGCTGCTCCGGCCTACGACAAACCGGTCGTCTATTTAGAGGAAGAGGATACGGTTAGTTTTACGACCGTTATTCCCCAAGAAGGACTTTACACCGTTTCATTTGATACGGCCGTTCCCGACTCCTTCCTCAACCCGCCCGAAGGCCAACTGCTGGTCGATGGTCAATTCCCCTCGCTGGACACGCAGCGCATCATCTTCCCCATTTTTTACGAAGATGCGACGGATGAATTCCCTCTGGATCGGTACGGCAATGAAGCGCTGATCCGCCAGGAGAAGTTGGTGCGCTGGACCAAAGTGCCCATGCGCGATGCCAATTTCAGCCTGGATTATCCGCTCCAGCTCCGGCTGGAACCGGGTGAACACCAATTTGAATTTAAGCTGACCAACGAAACATTGCTGTTGGGCAGCATTTACATTGAGGCTTTTGCCCCCTACCCCAGCTACAGTGACTATCTGGCCGCCCACACCGAACCGGAAACCTCAGGGGTGATGATTGAGTTGGAAGCGGAACGGCCGTCTTACAAAAATGATACGGCCGTACGCCCCGTCAACAGCCGCAGCCTGGCCGTCACCCCGTACGATACCTACCAGCTCCTGCTCAACACCCTGGGTGGCGAAGATTGGGACCGCAGTGGCAGCACCGTTTTTTACGAATTTAACGCGCCCGAAGATGGCATGTACGTCATCACCTTCCGCGCCTTACAAAATGTGAAGGACAATTTCACCGTTTTTCGGCGCATCACCCTCAACGGCGAAGTCTTATTTGAGGAGTTGAACGAAGTTCCGTTTAATGCCACGTCTGATTGGACCAACCAAACATTGGGCGGCGATACACCGTACCAGATTTATATGGAAAAGGGCGTCAACGTCCTGGGCATTGAAGCCACCAACGCGCCCTACCACTCCGCCATCGAAAAAATCCAGAAGGTTCTGCTAGACATCAACGACCTCTCCCTGGAAATCAAACGACTCACAGGCAACCAGGTCGATCCGTTTAAAGAATGGGTCATTTCGGATTACATCCCCGATATCGAAGACCAGTTGGTAGCCATTGCCGATGATTTGCGTGCAGACCTGAATGTGGTCAAAGCCATCAACGCCAGCGGCGGTTCGCAAGAAGTGTTGACCTACCAGATGGCCATCGACAACATCCTCTACCTCACGGAAGACCCCGATGAAATCCCGGTGCACCTGAACCGTTTTTCCGAAGGCTCTGGCTCTGCGGCGCAGCTGCTAGGCACGCTGCTGCCCCTGCTGCAAAATCAACCGCTGGCCCTGGACAAAATTTACATCCACTCGGCCGATACTGCCCCCGAACAGGTGCAGGTTTCCTTTTTCACCTCGCTCATGGAAAGCCTCAAACGCTTTTTCCATTCCTTCCGGCCCAATCCGTACCAATCCATTGGCGCGGAGGAAGGCGAGCTGGAAGTGTGGGTGAACCGGCCCCGCCAGTACGTGGATTTGATGCAGCAGCTGACAGATGAAACGTTTACCGCAGAAACAGGCATCAACGTCAAATTTTCGATTATGCCCGATGAGTCGAAGCTGGTGCTGGCCAATGCGGCCGGAATTCAACCAGACATCGCTTTTGGCGTCAGCACCAACGTGCCGTACGAGCTGGCCATCCGCAACGCGCTGAAAGATTTGCGCTCCTTTGACGATTTTGACCAGACGATTGGCGTTTATGCGCCTGGTTCGCTGCTGCATTACATCATCAATGATTCGGTGTACGCCATTCCTGAAACGCAGGATTTCTGGGTAACATTCTACCGGCGCGACATCATGGAGTCGCTGGGCATTCCCATCCCCAACACATGGGATGAAGTGATTGAAATTTTGCCGGAGTTGCAGCGGTTTGGTATGAACTTCAACACGCCGCTTTCGGCGGGCAGCGGCACCAAGCCGTATTTGATGACCGCGCCGTACATTTTGAACCAGGGAGCGCAACTGTACAGCGATGACGGTTTTGCCACGGGTTTGGCCAGCGATGAAGCCATCGAAGGGCTCAAATTTATGGCGGAGAGTTTTACCATTTACGGGATGCCGCTCACCACATCCAGCTTTTATGACAGTTTCAGATACGGCCGTCTCCCCATCGGTGTCTCTAATTTTGAAACGTATCTCAAGCTGGTAACGGCCGCGCCCGAGCTGAATGGCCTGTGGGAAGTTACCCTCTACCCCGCCACCGTGCTGGAAGACGGCCGTGAGCTGCGCTACGCCACCGGTTCGGCCCAGGCGGGCATCATGTTTGCCAACACCGACCAGCCCGAAGAAGGCTGGGAATTCATGAAGTGGTGGGTGTCTACCGAAACCCAGGTTGATTTTCAGCAGCAGCTGATTTTGAACTACGGGCTGGAATATTTGTGGAACTCCGCCAATTTGGAAGCGTTTGCCCAGTCGCCCATCCCCGATGAGCACAAAGAAGTCATTCTGGCGCAGTGGGAATGGCTGCAAGAGCCGGTGAAGCTGCCCGGCAGCTACATGCAAGAGCGCGAACTAAGCAACGCCTGGAACGAAATTGTGTTTGAAGGGGTGAATCCCCGCGTGGCGATTGACAACTCGGTCATCATCATCAACCGCGAAATCACCCGAAAAATGGAAGAGTTTGGCTACCTTGAAAACGGCGTCAGGGTGAAGGAATTTACGATTCCCACCATCGAGACCGTGGAACGTTGGATGCAAAATGGCGACAACTAGCACTCTAATCAAACAAGAACAAGCACAGCCCCAGGAGAGCCGATTTAAGCGTTGGCTCTCAAAAGAAGGCAGCGCCTATGCCTTTTTGTCTGCCTATGGGCTGATGTTTACCATCTTCATCATCGTGCCCGTGCTGGTGGCTATCTTCCTATCCTTCACCTTCTTCGACACGATTCAGACGCCCAGCTTCATTGGGCTGAAGAACTACATCGCCCTGCTGACGGCCGACGATATTTTTATGCGCTACGTGCTGCCCAACACGATCAAGTTTGCCGTGCTCGTGGGGCCGGGCGGTTATGTACTCTCGTTTATGCTGGCCTGGATGCTGGCCCAGCTGCCCAAGGTACCGCGCACCATTTTTGCCCTGATCTTGTACTCTCCCTCGATGACCACCGGCGTGGCCATGGCCGTGGTGTGGAAAACGTTGTTCAGCGGCGACCAGAACGGCTACCTGAACAGCTTCTTGCTGGGTCTGAACGCGATTCAGGAACCGATCCAGTGGCTGCAATCGCCCCAATATTTGATGACCATCATGATTGTGGTGACGCTGTGGAGCAGCATGGGCGTGGGTTTCCTGGCGATGTTGGCGGGCATTTTGGAAATCAACCCAGAGCTGTACGAAGTGGGCAGTTTGGACGGCATTAGCAACCGCTTCCAGGAAATTATTCATATCACTATCCCGTCAATGAAGCCGCAGATGCTGTTTGGCGCGGTGATGGCCATTGTGGGCACGTTCCAGGCAGGGGCGATTGGCGTGACGCTATCGGGGGCAAACCCCACGCCGCAGTATGCCGGGCAGCTCATTGTGAACCATATTGAGGATTATGGCTTTTTGCGCTACGAGATGGGCTACGCAGCGGCCGTTTCTGTTGTGTTATTGTTGATGGTGCTCTTTTTCTCCAGAGTGGCCAACAGGTTATTTGTAAGCGATGACTAGATTAGTTCTCAGACGGAGCAACAAAAAAAGCAGCCGGTATTCTGGCATTCGCAACAGCCGGATTAACCCGCAGGGCTTCCACACCAGCCAGCTCAAGTTTTACCTGATCTTGCTGCCGCTGGCGGTTTTCATGCTGCTGCCCATCCTGTTTATCTTCTCACACGCCTTCAAACCAGCGGATGAGCTGTTTGCCTACCCGCCGCGCTTTTTTGTGATCAACCCCACGGTCAAAAACTTCACCGACCTGTTTTCCCGTTTTTCCAAGTCCGGCATTCCGGTGACGCGCTATTTGTTTAACAGCATTTTGATTACGGCCGTTACCGTTGCCGCTTCCGTGGTGGTGTCTACAACGGCCGCGTATGCCCTCTCTAAAAAGCGGTTCAAGCTCAAGAACATCTTGTTTACCATCAACACCATCGCCCTGATGTTTGTCCCCATCGCCGTCACCATTCCGCGCTTTTTAATCATCGAGCGGCTAAACCTAATGGATAGCTTTTGGGTCCACATTCTGCCCGCCCTGGCGCTGCCAGTGGGGCTCTTTTTGCTCAAGCAGTTTATGGATGGCATTCCCAACGAGGTGGTGGAAGCGGCCCAGATTGACGGCGCGTCTGACGTGGCCATTTACTGGCGCATCATTCTGCCCATGATCAAACCGGCTATGGCCACCATTGCGATTTTGACCTTCCAGGCCACCTGGAACAACGCCGACGTTTCCACACTTTACATCAATAGCGAAAGCTTAAAGACGTTTGCCTTTTACCTGACCACGCTGACCTCAACGACCACCGGAGCCAATGCGGTCGCTGGCCAGGGCATGGCCGCGGCGGCCACGCTGATCATGTTTTTGCCAAACCTGATTATTTTTATCCTGCTGCAAAGCCAGGTGATGAGCACGATGTCACATTCGGGGTTGAAGTAGGGAAATAATTTGACAATGTTGGATTTCATTCATCCCTATCGCCGAGGAATAAATTCCTCGGCAAATAAAAGAAGTACGCTAAAGCGCACTAGAAAAGCAGGGCGGCAGTCTGCTTCAGCAGACTTTCTTTCCCAGGCACCGAATTCATTCGGTGTCGTTCAGAGGTAGAGAATTTGACATTTGGGCAATTGAATAAGCAACCACATGCTTACTCAGTTACCCAATTGCGAAATTAAGAGACAAAGCGCATGAAAAAGATTGCTTTTCTCATCTTTATATTCGGAATTGTGTTGGTAACGGCCGTTCCTACCCATGCCGATTCCACCTCCCCCTATACCACCTGGGCCATTGGCCCGCGCGGCTACCTGGTGATGACGCAGGATGCCTACACGCCCTACGACGAAATCGATCTGGACATCTCTGGGGCAGAGGACATGTTCATTACGGAAGATGGGGTGATTTATGTGGCGGATACGGGCAACGGCCGTATCGTCCAGCTCAATGCCAACTACGAAGTTGAAACCATCTACGGCGAAGAGGAACTTTCTGCCCCCTCTGGCCTGTTTGTGGATAATGAAGGCACCATTTACGTGGCCGATTCGCGCCAGGACATGATTTATATTTTTGATGCAGCGGGCAACGTGGTGAACTCATTCGGCCGTCCCGATGAGCCGCTTTTTGGCCAGAACCGGCAATTCCTGCCCCGCAAAATTGCCGTGGATGCCCGCGAAAACCTGTACATCATCAGCGAAGGTTCGGTCAACGGCATTGTGCAGATGAACACCAACGGCGATTTCATCGGCTACTTTGGCGCCAACACCGCCACCATGTCGCTCAAAATGATTTTGCAGCGCATGTTCCTCACCGAGGAGCAGCTTGCCCAGTTCATCAAAAACGAGGCCGCCTCGCCGTCTAACCTCACCATTGATTACCAATCGCTGGTCTTTACCGTCACCGCTGGCACCAACGATTGGGAAAGCATCCGCCGCTACACCATCTCGGGCAAGAACATCTACCCGGAAATCTGGGGCTCGACCACCTTCCGCGACATTGACGTGAGCGAAGACGGCCTGGTGCTGGCCGTCGATGCCGATGGGTTCCTGGTGGAGTACGATCTCAACGGCACGATGCTGTTTGTGTTTGGGGCCAAAGATAATGGCAACCAGCGGCTGGGAACGTTGAAAAATCCAACGGCCGTTGAACGCAACGGTGAATTTATTTACGTGCTGGACAAAGACAAAAATGCCCTGGTGGTGTACGAAACCACCTCCTTTGCCCGCGAAGTCCACGAAGGGGTACGTCTGTATATCGACGGCTACTACCGCGAAGCCCAGCCCTATTTTGAGGACATGCTCAACCACAACGGCTCACTCATCATGGCCTACCAGGGCATTGCCGATGCCCATTTTAAGGAGGGTGACTACCCCACAGCCCTGGCCAACTACCGCTACGCCGAAGACCGCAATGGTTACTCGCAGGCGTATTGGGAACTGCGCAACCAGGTGCTGCAACAATATTTGTCGCAGGTCTTTTTGGGGCTGATTGGCTTTTCGCTGGTATTCCAGGTCGGCAAACGCGTCGAGCGCCGCTACCGCTGGTTTGATCCGCTCCGCAACTGGTTCCACAACCTCAAGCAGATCAAGCTAATTGATGATTTTGTCTTCATGTTCCGCTTCATCAAACAGCCCGCCGACAGCTTCTACTACATCAAAAAAGATTTGCGCGGCAGCCTGGGCTTTGCCATTTTAATTTATGTGGCGGTAGTCGTGATACGCATTCTGACGCTGTATGTTACCGGGTTTGTGTTCAACCCGTACTCAGCCCTGTCCGACATTCGGGTGGAGAATGAGATTGCCATCACGTTGGGGCTGATTTTCTTGTGGAATGCGGCCAATTACCTCATTTCCACCATCAGCGACGGTGAGGGGCGCGTGCGCGATGTAATCATTGGCACGGCCTACAGTCTCTTCCCCTACCTGCTCATTGCCCTGCCAGTGGCCCTCATCTCCAACGTGCTAACCCTCAACGAGATTTTCCTACACGACTTTACGCTGAATTTGATGTGGGCCTGGGTCGGCATCATGCTATTCATCATGGTGAAGGAGATTCACAACTACACGTTTTCGGAGACGGTGCGCAATGTGCTGCTGACGCTGTTTACGATGGGGCTGTTTGTCCTCACGGGCTACATCCTGTACGTGTTATTTACCCAACTGTTCGACTTCATCTCGGCAATTTCTCAGGAGTTAAGGTTACGTGGCTAAATTACTCCGCATTTTCCCTCTTGCCATGATCATGGGGCTGCTGCTAGGGCTGGCCAATACGCCCCGCGTGGTTCCTGCACCAGCGGCCAAAGTTGCGCCGGCCGTACCCGCCGCAGCTTCCTCTGCCTCCAATGCTGCACCGTATGCACTCACCGCACGCTTGCAAACCATCCCCGACAGCTACGAGCTGCTGGCCGAAAACCAGAACTTCCAGCTGTATGCCAACCGGGAGACGCTGGCATTTAAGGTGGTAGACAAGCGCAGCGGCTACATCTGGCACTCCAACCTGGATGAAAAAGCTGAGGAAGACCGGCTCAATAAGACGTGGACCGCTTTTGCCCAAAGCGGCATCAGCATTGATTACCTGGACGAAAAAGCAACCGACGAGCGAGCTTCAATCACCAATTCAGAGCACACGATTGATTTTCAGACAAACGACCAGGGGTTTGCCGCCACGGTACATTTTCTGGACCCATCGATCACGATGGTGGTAAACGTCACGCTGGAAGCCGACGGCGTGCGGGTAGAAGTGCCGCATGACGGCATTAAGGAAGAAGACCCGGCGTTCAAATTGGGTCTGCTGTACGTGTATCCTTTCTTTGGCGCGGTGCGGGATGACAGCATTCCCGGCTACATGTTCATTCCCGATGGGGCTGGCACGATTGTGCGTTTTGCGGCCGAAACGAAGGCGCAAAATATGTTTTACGGCCGTTACTACGGCACCGATCTCGGCATGATAGGCACGCTGCCGTACGATCCGCTGGTAAATCGGCCGTACAAACTCAATATGCCCGTCATTGGCATGGTGCACCAGGAAAAAGAAAATGCCTACATCCAGGTGGTGGAAAAAGGCGCATCCTATGGCGAAGTCCACATGCACCCTGCGGGGGTCATCACTAACTTCAGCTTCATGTACAACGCCTTCGTCTACAACCAGAGCTATTTTCAGGCGACCAACCGCTCTGGCGCAGGCGTCACGACGCTCCAACCCACCACCAATAACTTTGATGTGGCCATCCATTACCGCTTCCTCACCGGCGACGAGAGCGATTACGTAGGCATGGCGCGCAGCTACCAGGCGTACCTGATAGAAAAAGGGATGCTGCCCACCGTCGATCAGCCGGACAGCAACATTGGCATTCGTCTGGAGTTTCTGGGTGGTGAAAAAGAGAAAGTGTTGTTCTGGTTCCGCTCCATCCCCATGACCACCGTGGCGCAAATGCAGACCATCCTGGCCGAGCTGGACATCCAAAACCCGGAAGTGGTTTATTACGGCTGGCAGCCGGGCGGAGCGACCTCCATGCCGCCAACCTCGCTGCGGCTAGACCGCAAGCTGGGCAATGTGAATGCGCTAAGCGACCTGGCCGACGAGATTACGGCCGTAAACGGCCGTCTTTTCCTCTACCTGGACCCGCAAGCCGCGATACTGGACGAAAAAGGGTATTCGCTGCGCTACGACCTGGCCATGGCCATTACCAACGTGAACCTGGTAGGCTTCAACCGGAACAAGGTGAATTATTACCTGAACGATGAGGCACTAAACGGCCGTTACACCGATCTCAGCGAAGATTTGGCCACAGAACTTAACGCGGGCTGGGCGCTGGACGGCATTGGCTCTACGCTGTACACCGACTTCAAACCCAGTCATTTCATCAACCGCGAAGACACCATCCAGTTGTATCAATCGATCCTGGCGGAGAACAACATCGCCACCAGCTTCTACCAGCCCAATGATTATCTGTTTGGCCACATGCAAGCCTACTACGACATGCCCTTGGGCGACAGCGGTTACATTTACACCACCGAAACCGTCCCATTTTTACAGATTGTCCTGTCCGGCTATGTGCCCTACTACGGCACTGCACTCAACTTCTCGTCTAACCTACGCGCCGATTTGCTGCGCCACGCCGATTACGGCGTCTACCCTTCCTACTACCTTACCCAGGAAGTAACGGCCAAAATTCTGAACACCAACTCCAACTGGATTTACACATCCTCTTACAACCAGTGGGGCAGCGAAGTGGAAACCACCTACCAATGGCTAAACAATCTGCTGGAACCAGTAAAAGGCGCGCACATTGTGGCCCGCCAGTCGCTGGCCAATGGGGTCATGGCGACGAGTTACAGCAACGGCCGTCAAATCATTGTCAACTACAACAACACGCCCTACTCAGCTGATGGGTTGGTTGTACCGGCTCAGGATGCCATTGTAACGGAGGTGACCCCGTGAACACCCCCAACGTCGTGAACGCGCCCCGCACCAGACAGCGGCGCGAAATCAAACACCGCACCCGCGAAGCACTCTCTGGCTATATGTTTGTGCTGCTTTGGATCATTGGGTTTGCAGTTTTCACCCTCTGGCCGCTGGCCCAAACGCTCTATTTCAGCGTCAACCAGGTCACAATTTCAGCAACTGGCATCAATCTGGAATACATCAAGTGGCAAAACTACACGCGGGCGCTGTTTACCGATCCGACGTTTGTGCAGCTGCTCATTGAGTACGCCATCGAGACGCTGGTTTCAGTACCCATCATCCTTATTTTTTCCATGATCATCGCCCTCTTTTTGAACCTGAACTTCCGGTTCAAGGGGCTGTTCCGCACCATTTTCTTCTTGCCTGTGGTCATTACCAGTGGGCCAGTGATTCAGGAACTGGTTTCGCAAGGCGCGGCCACCGTGCCGGGTCTGGCTATTACCGACTCAGTTACCGCCTTTATTGCCGATTTGCCCCGCTACCTGCGCAATCCGGTGGAATATTTGCTGACCTCGTTCATTCTCATCCTCTGGTTTTCTGGGGTGCAGATTCTCATTTATCTGTCCAGTTTGCAAAAGATGGACCCCAGCATCTACGAAGCCGCGGCCATTGATGGCGCTTCCGCCTGGGAAGCATTTTGGAAGATTACCCTGCCATCACTTTCCACAACCACGCTGGTGGTCGCCATTTATACCGTCATTACCCTGTCGCACTTCTCGGAAAACAAGGTGATCAAATACATTTCCGGGCAGACCTACGCTGTGGAAGGGGGCATTGGCTACTCCAGTGCGATGTCATTTTTATACTTTTTTGTGCTCATTTTGCTGTTAGGAATTGTCTATTTTCTGCTGAATGCTCGTGGGAGAAAGCAGTATGGCTAGTTTGACCAAGTGGCGGCGTAACAACGAAGGGATTTTTGAACCCATAGGCATGAATCGGGTGAGGCGTGAGCGGCTGCGGACTTTCCTCTTTGGCAACCGCACCAGTTACGGCCTGATCTTTAACGTGATGCTGTATCTGCTGCTCATTGCCATTGGTTTTGTCTACCTCTATCCGCTGTTGTTCATGTTTGTCACCAGCATCAAAAGCCCTAGCGATTTGCTAAACCCGATGGTGCAGTGGATCCCCACAGAGCTGTATGCGGGCAACTACGAGAAGGCGTATCGCGTGTTGGATTATCCCAGCAAGCTCGCTTCTTCACTCATCATCAGCGTGGTGCCCTCGATTTTCCAGACTGTCGTTTGTTCGCTGGTGGGGTATGGGCTGGCCCGGTACCGCTTCCGGGGCAAGAACCTGATTTTTGCGCTGATTTTGGCCACGTTTATCATTCCAGCACAAAATACGGTCATCCCGCAAATGCTCACCTACCGCGAATATGGCTTGTTGGGCAACATTTTTGCTCTTATCCTGCCCGCCGTCATGGGCCAGGGCTACAAAAGCGCCATCTTCATTCTGATTTTCTACCAGACGTTTTTATCCTTGCCCAAAGTGTTGGAAGAAGCCGCCCGGTTAGACGGGGCTTCTAGTCTAAAAATATTTACCACGATTGCTCTGCCCGCTGCGATTCCCTCGTATATCATTTCCATTATCTTTTCCACCGTGTGGTATTGGAATGAAACGTACCTGACGGTCATCTTTTTGGAAGGCGGCATTCAGTCGCTGCCGATGCAGCTGTCTAAATTTGTGCAGGCGTATGAAAATTTGTATCCTCCCGGCACGGTCAACATTTTTGATCGGCTCAACGAGGCCGTGAAGCTCAGCGGCACTTTTTTGAACATTCTGCCGCTGCTGGTGCTGTACTTCTTGCTGCAGAAATGGTTTGTCGAATCCGTAGAAAGGACAGGTATTGCTGGTGAATAAATTCCGTTTGGGCCAACTGATTTGGCTGTTATTGTTGTCGTTTGTGTTGATTAGTTGTGCAACGGCCGTTGCCAACACCCCCATCCCTCCCACACCAGAAGCAACAGAAACGGCCGTTCCGCCCACCGCTACACCCTTACCCACGGCAACAGCCACCGTCGCGCCAACGGAAACACCTTCGCAGGTAGACGAAGTGATCGAATACGAAATGCGCGGCGCGTTTAACTTTTTCTGGGAGCAGGCCAATACCGATCCGGACAGCGCAGGCTACGGCCTTATTCGTGACCGGTTCCCCGGATCGCCGGGCATCGCCAGCATGGCTTCAGTGGGCTACGGCCTCACCGCTTACATCATCGGCGTTGAAAAAGGGTACATCACCTACGACGAAGGGTACGAGCGAGCCAACGGCACGATGGACACCTTGCTCAGCATGGATCGCACCGAAGGCTTCTACTACCACTTTGTAGACATGCAAACCGGCGAACGCGCCTGGAACAGCGAAGTCTCATCTATTGATAGCTCCATCCTGTTCATGGGCGTGCTGACCGCTGGCCAATATTTTGGCGGCGATGTTCAGACCAAGGCCGAAGAAATTTACGACGGCGTGAACTGGCCCTGGTTTTTGGACGAGTCGCGCAACATGTTCTACATGGCTTACCGGCCCGGTGAAGGCTATGCCGGACATTGGGACTTCTACGCCGAGCAGCTCATGATGTATGTGCTGGCCGCTGGCTCAGACACCTTCCCGGTGGATGAGACGCCTTACTACACTTTTAACCGGCACTACGGCAAATTTGGCGACGGCGCGGGGTTCATTCACTCCTGGTTTGGCTCGCTGTTTACCTACCAGTTCAGCCATGCGTGGATTGATTTCCGTGGCTATACCGACGAAGAAGAGGTGAACTGGTTCGACAATTCCGTGGCGGCTTCGCAAGCGCAGGTGGATTTTGCTATCGCTCGCGACGATGAGTACCTGACGATTGGCCCCGACGCCTGGGGCATCACCGCCAGCGACGGACCGGGTGGCTACAACGGCCTGTACGGCGCGCCGCCCTCCGGCTTCGACAACAATTCGCACAAAATTGATGACACGGTGGCTCCGGCGGGGGCCATCGGCTCCATCATTTTTGTGCCCGAGGCGGCCATCGACGCAATGTTGAACTATTATTCCATCGAATCGTTAAAGGGTGAGTACGGTTTTGTTGATGCGTATAACCTCACCGAAGATTGGTTTGCTAAAGATGTGATTGGCATCGACAAAGGTATTTCGCTGCTGATGCTGGCCAACTATCAAAACGATCTGGTCTACCAAACCAGCATGACCAATGAACACATTTTGCGCGGTCTGGAAAACTTGCAGATTTTGAAAAGGTAGCAGCTTCATGACAACCATCAAAGATGTGGCAAAACATGCCAAGGTGAGCATAACGGCCGTATCCTACGCCCTCAACGGCAACGGTACGATCAGCGACTCAACCCGAAAACATGTGCTCAAAGTCGCCAAAGAGCTGAATTACCATCCCAATGCCTTTGCCCGAAACCTGAAAAAGCGCAAAACTGGTACGGTTGGCGTCTTCATTACCAGCTTCGGCGGTTCATTTTACGAAGAAATTTTGGAAGGCATTCATGAGGCCGTCATTCAAACCGACTATGAAATGATCGTCTGCCCAGAAAGCTGGACCAAGCGCAAAGTGCTTACCCAGCGGCAGGTAGACGGCGCGATTGTGTTCGACTACAAAATCGACAGCGAAACGATCCTGAACCTGGCTTCCGAGAAATTCCCCATCGTGGTGCTAGACCGTTACCTGGAATCCGAATTTTTGCTGCCGCTGCTGCTAGACAACGAGCAGGGAGCCAAAGATACCTTCTACCACCTCTACAATCAGGGAGCGCGAAACATCGCCTTCATCTCCGGGGCCTCCGACTCCTTCGATAACACAGAGCGCAGGCAGGCATTTTTGCATGAAGCGCAGAAAAACAATCTGCCCATCACCCAACTGAAAGGCAACTTTACCGAAAAATCGGGCTATGAAATTGCCAAAGCCGTCATTGCCAGTAACGATTTGCCCGATGCGGTCTTCTGCGCCAACGACCAGATGGCCATGGGTTTTTTAAAAGCCATGAAAGAATGTGGCCTCAAGGCACCGGATGATATGGGTGTGGTCGGCTTCGATGACATCAAAATTGCCCAATACCTCCAGCCCAGCCTATCCACGGTCGGTTCGTCACGTGCGGCCTGGGGCGCCGCGGCGGCCAACCAACTTATCGATCTGCTGGAAAACGAAAACCCGTTCCCCAAACCCTACCGCATTCGCACCCAACTGATTCAACGGGAGTCTTCGACCAGGAATTACAGGGCAAAATAAATGGGTTGGTGGCTACGGCCGTTTCTCTCCCAACATCAACACACTCACCCGGCTTCTTAACCCGAAAACCTCAGGCACACATGGACACATCCACCCTTCTACACGACGAACTCAAAGGTTCCTTCGCTTTCTTCCTGGAGCACACCAACTTAGACCCGGCCAGCCCCGGCTTTGGCCTGACCGTAGATTCTACTAAAAAGCGGCAGACGGCCTCCATTGCTTCGGTGGGCTTTACCCTTTCCGCCTGGGTCATTGCCGTGGAGCGCGGCTTTATGCCCCGCCAACGGGCCCAACAGATCACCCGGCAAACGCTGCACACGCTGCTGCATCATGCCAGCCATCACCGAGGCTTTTTTGCCCACTTTTTAGACATCGCCACGGGAGCACGCATCGGCAAATGTGAATATTCCACCATTGATACGGCACTTTGCCTAAACGGGGTCATCACCGCCGCCGCTTATTTCCAAGATGCAGAAGTCACCGAACTGGCTCAGCAGCTTCTGGATCGCGTTGACTGGCCATTTATCGTCTTTGAGCGCGACGGTATCACGTTGTTCCGCATGGCTTATAACCCAGACAAAGATGGCGATTACGTCAACGGCGCACCGGGTTTTATTTACCGATGGGGCATGGCTGCCGAGCAAAAAATGATGTACCTGCAAGCCGCCGAACACGTCGATCCGGCCACGGCACGACAGCTGTATCATGGCTTCTCGCGCGATATTGGCCTTTACGATGGCCAGGAAATCATCATCAATCCAGGCGGCAACCTCTTTGCCTACCAGTTTAGCGAGGCATGGCTGGACACTGCGCGCTATCTCGATCCTGACGGCATTGACTGGTTCAACAACGGCCGTCTGGCCAGTCTGGCCAACCGCAGCTTTTGCATTGAAAAAGCGCATGAGTTCCCCACTTATCATGCCAACAGCTGGGGTATCAGCTGCGGCGACAGCCCCTGGGGCTACGACGTTTCTGGCAGCACGCCCAGCCTGGAACCACCCGTCCCCAACGGCACGGTCTCGATCCTGGCAGCCCTGGCCAGCCTGCCTTTTGTGCCCACCGAGACCCTGGCCATGATGGAACACATTTACCACCAGGTTCCCCAACTTTGGGGACCCTACGGCTTTTATGAATCGTACAATCTGGCCGTCGTGCCACCCTGGTACAGCAACGCCATCTACGCCATCAACAAAGGCTGTTCCATGATCATGATCGAAAATTACCTGAGCGGGCTTATTTGGAACACGTATACCAACAGCCCAACGATTCAAAAATCGCTTGAAATTTTGGGGTTTTCTCGCCGATAAGGAGCAAGAATGCGTAACTTTTATGCCAAAGGCGGCCAATTTTGGCTCGATGAACAGCCACAGCTCATCCAGGCCGGAGAGTTTCATTATTTTCGCACGCCCAAAGAAGAGTGGGCGCACCGGCTAGGCCTGCTGCAACAAGCGGGTTTTAATACTGTCGCCTGCTACATTCCCTGGCTGTGGCACCAGACTGAAGAGGGCGTGACGGATGTCAACGGCCGTTCCCATCCCATGCGTGATCTGGCCGGTTTTCTGGATTTAGCCACCGAGATGGGCTTGCTTATCATCCCCCGCCCTGGTCCCTACATCATGGCCGAAACCATTAACGAAGGCGTGCCGCCCTGGGTATTTGCCAACTATCCGCAGGTGGCTTTTGTCAGCCAGGACGAGAAAGTGCAAAACATTGTTAGTTACCTGCACCCGGATTTTCTGGCGTGTGTCAAGGATTGGTATACGGCCGTTTTTGAAGTCCTCACTCCCCGGCAAGTTACCCACGGCGGCAACATCATCATGATCCAGCTGGACAATGAAATGGGCATGCCCCACTGGGTGCGCAACATTTTTGATACCAATCCAGACACCATTGCTCGATTTGCCAAATTTGTGGGGGAGAAATACGGCCGTTCCCTCTCCCAACGTTACCCCACCGACAACCTGGAGCAGTTTTTACGCACTGGCCTGATGCATCCCGCCGCACCGCAGGCCGCCCACATCGTAGACGACTATCGCCACTTTTACCGCGACTACATGCGCGACTACATGGCCTTCCTCTGGGATACGGCGCGGGCCAACGGCATGAACGTGCCGCCCGTCGTCAACATTCATGGCTTCATGAACGGCGGCAAAACCTTCCCCATCGGCCTCTCCCAGCTAATTAAAGTGATGGAAATGGACGGCATGATCAGCGCCACCGATGTCTATCCCATTTTCATCGGTGAGGGCAACTTCCACCAGCTGCTGTTTGTGAACGAAACCACCAAGGCACTGCAAAACAAAGACCAGGCGCTGTTTTCCATCGAATTTCAGGCGGGCGGCAACAATGATTTTAGCAGCGGCCAATCATCGTTTTATGATCTGCACACCCGCCTGTGCATCTCCACCGGCATGCGCGCCATCAACCATTACCTCTTTTTTGATGGTGAAAACGACCCCGTTCTCAGCCCGGTGAAACGGCACAACTGGGGCCATCCGGTGCGCAAAGACGGCACCTTGCGCCAACATTATCATCGCTATCCGAAGACATCCAGCGTGCTGCACGCCTACGGCACAGATTTGGTGCTGGCTCAGCCGCAAAACGTTACCACCATCGGCTTTTTGCTGGACGACTTCATGACCGAGATCAACAACAGCTTCACGCAAGACGCCACGCGCGTCATCACCCATCAGCGTGAAGTGGTGCTGTGCGACTTCATCGCCCGTGGCCTGGCCCTTACCCATCGCCCCTTCGACATGGTGGAGCTGACGCGCACCAGCCTGGATGTGTCCCAAACGCCGCTGCTATGGATGATGATGGAGAAACAATGCCCCGCCGAAGTGCAGCAGAAGCTGGTGGATTATGTCAAATTAGGTGGTAAACTGGTGCTGGCTGGGCGACTGTGCGAAGCCGATTTTAACGGCGAACCGTGTACCATTCTCAAGGATGCGCTGGGCGTGAAGGAAATTGAAAGCGACCCACCATTTGTGCAGACGCGCCTCACCGTTTTTAATCACACCGATGTGCCAGCTTCCTTTGTCGAATCGTATTCAGGCAATTTTGCTGAAGTTTTGGCCACACGCGCCAACGGCAAAACGGTGGGTTTTGTTCAGGCAGTAGGCCGGGGCAGCGTGCTGTTTTTTGGCGCGGCCCTCAGCGCCGATACGCTGGAAGATTTAGACATCGTGCACCAGATGGCCAACCGCATGGGCTGTACGCCGCAGTTCCAGCTCAGCAGTTGGGCCGATGTGCGGCTGAGCGAGGGGGCAAACGGCCGTTTCCTCTTCCTCAACAACTATTTAGATGATCCGGTTGACACTACCGTCGCCTACCAAAACAGTCCGCTGTTTAACGGCCGTTCCATCCACCTGCCCGCCCGTCAAGGCCTCATCTTGCCGCTGGAATGGCAGCTCAACGACGACATTCTGGTGCATTACACCACCGGCGAAATCACCGGCATCACGGAGGAAGGCGACACGATTGTACTCAGCATACGGCCGTCTACCGCCACCGCCGAAATGAGCGTGGGCAATAAGCGCCAAACGCTGCACACCAGCGACGGCCGTTTTGTGCTCCAACGCGGTCCGATTCTGTAAATCGGGACATTTTCGAAGGGGATTTGAGAGTGCGACTTCTCTACATCGACATCGACAGCCTGCGCCTGGACCACCTGGGCTGCTACGGCTACCTGCGCAATACCAGCCCCAACATAGACCGGCTGGCGCAGGAAAGCGTGCGCTTCACCAACGTCTACGCCTCCGACGCGCCTTGCCTGCCTTCGCGCACGGCGCTATGGAGCGGCCGTACTGGCTTTCACAACGGCGTCGTTAGCCACGGCGGGCAAGCGGCTCAACCTTTCCCGCAAAAACCCAACGTGGGCGACCGGGCCAACATCTTCACCGTGTCCGGTTGGATAGGCGCCCTAGCCAACCTCGGCATGAAAACGGCCACGGTCAGCCCCTTTGGCCAACGTCACGCCGCCTGGCATTGGTACGCAGGCTTTAACGAAATTTACAACACCGGCAAATATGGCGACGAGCGGGCCGATGAGATTGTGCCTGTAGCATTGGACTGGCTGGAAAGAAACGGCCGTTCCCCTGACTGGTTCCTGCACGTCAACTTATGGGACCCACACACGCCTTACCGCACCCCCGCCTCTTTTGGCAATCCGTTCACCAATGATCCGCTGCCGGGCTGGTTTACGGAAGAGATGTGGCAGCGTGCCTGGAACGGCTTTGGCCCCCACAGCCCACAAGAACCCAATTGGCTCTGGGGCAACGTCAACGCCCGGTACCCGCGCCAGCCCGATGCCATCGACTCGATGGACGCGGTGCGCCAGTGGATTGACAGCTACGACACCGGCATCCGCTACGCCGACGAATGGCTGGGCAAAATCATCGACCAGCTCAAGGCACAGGGAATATACGACGAAACGATCATCGTGGTCAGCGCCGACCACGGCGAAAACCAGGGCGAGCTCAACGTGTGGGGCGACCACCAAACGGCCGATCACATCACCTGCAACATTCCGCTCATCATTCGCTATCCTGGCCTCACAGACACGCCACGCGTAGACACCGCTCTGCACTACCATTTTGACTGGGCCGCCACAATGATCGAGCTGCTCGGTAGCACCGTGCCCAGCAATTGGGATGGCATCTCGTTTGCCGAGGCTTTTCGGGCCGGTGAACAGGCGGGACGCGATTTTCTTGTCACCAGCCAGGGTGTCTGGGCCTGCCAGCGCGGTGTGCGCTTTGTCCAAGACGGCACCGATTATCTCTGCCTGCGCACTTACCACGACGGCTTCAAAGAGTTGGAACCGATCATGCTGTTCAACCTGAACGAAGACCACCACCTACAACACGATCTGGCCCAGCAAAACCCAGAAATTGTCGATCGCGCCTTGCATCTGCTGGAAAGCTGGTACACTCAGCAAATGCTGACCAGCGAAACCAACGTAGACCCGCTGATGACCGTTTTGCGCGAAGGCGGACCGTTTTACACACGTGGACATTTGCCACGTTACATTGAGCGTCTAAACGCTACCGGACGCAGCGAACACGCTAAACGGCTGGCCCACATCCATCCAGATGAGATTTAACATGCCTTCTCCCGTGCCATTCCCGCGTAGGCGGGAATCCAAAACTGGGTGCCTGGGTAAGCATGACGGAAATAGATCTAGAAACCCGAAATTCAACTAATTTACGATTTAAAAGCGAGCAAAAATGGACAATCACATCACCACCTACAACCAACTCGACCCCGCCATCGAAGCGCGTGTGGAAGCGCTGTTAACCCAAATGACCCTGGCCGAAAAGGTCGGCCAGCTGGTGCAAACCAACCCATTCGGCCCGTTCGACCGCGACCATTACGAAGCGCAAAAGCAGGCAGCTGAAGAAGCCGGGGAACCGTTTGAATATTTCCCCAAGCTGCGCCACGACATGGAAGACCTGCTGCGCACTGGCGGCATCGGCTCTTTTCTCAACGTGACTCTGCCCAAAGCCATCAACTACTGCCAGCGCCTCGCCGTTGAGGAATCCCGATTAGGCATCCCGATCATGGTGGGCAGCGATGTGATTCACGGCTACCGCACCATCTTCCCCATTCCCCTGGCCGAAGCGTCCACCTGGAACCCTGACCTGCTGGAAAAAGCGTCTCGCGTGGCCGCCGAAGAAGCGTCATCGGTGGGCGTGGACTGGATTTTTGCACCGATGGTAGACGTGGCGCGCGACCCGCGCTGGGGCCGTATTGCCGAGGGCGCGGGCGAAGACCCGTTTTTGGGCATGGCTATGGCCCGTGCCCGCGTGCGCGGCTTCCAGACTACCCATTTGGAAAGCGGCCGTCGCATTGCCGCCTGTCCCAAACATTACATCGGCTACGGGGCGGCCGAAGCGGGCCGCGACTACAACACCACCGACTTCTCCGAGCGCACCCTGCGCGATGTATACCTGCCACCGTTCAAAGCCGCGTTTGACGCCGGAGCAGGCAGCGTCATGAGCGCGTTTAACGAGATCAGCGGCGTCCCGGCCACGGCTAACCCGCTCATCTTGCGCACTATTTTGCGTGATGAGCTGCAATGGCCCGGCGTGGTTCTAAGCGACTACGAAGCAGTTAAGGAACTCATTCCGCACGGACTGGCAGCGGACATAAAAGAGGCGGCCCGCCTCAGCATCCTGGCTGGGCTGGACATCGAAATGATCAGCCACGGCTACCACGATCATCTGGCCGAGCTGGTGGAGAGCGGTGACGTGCCGCTGGAGTTGGTGGATGAGGCCGTGCGCCGCGTGCTGCGCCTGAAAATTGGTGTGGGGCTGTTTGAAAATCCTTACGTGGATGAGACCCTCGCCCCCAAACTGATTTTGCGGCCCGATTTCCGTGAATTGGCGCTGGAAGTCGCCCAGGAAGCGATGGTACTGCTCAAGAATGACAAAGATGTGCTGCCACTATCACCGCAGACGCGCCTGGCGGTCATTGGTCCGCTGGCTGGCAACCGCAAAGATATGCTCGGCTGCTGGTCGCTGCACACCCACCCCGAAGATGTAGAAACCGTGCTGGAAGGTCTCTCTGTCTACCTACCCGATGAAGCATGGACCCATGTCGCGGGCTGCCCCATTCGGGAAGATGGCCCTATGGACATTGCCGCAGCGGTGACGGCCGCACAAGCGGCCGACGTGGTGCTGCTGGTGCTGGGCGAAAGCGCCGACATGAGCGGTGAAGGGCACAGCCGCACCGAATTGGGCCTACCGGGGCGGCAGCAGGAGTTGGTTGATGCAGTTGCCGCCACGGGTAAGCCGATGGTGTGTGTGGTGATGAGCGGACGGCCGTTAGTGATTCCCCAACTAGCCAACCAGGCCGATGCGCTGCTGTGCGCCTGGCACGCGGGCATTCGCGCGGGCCGCGCCGTCGCCGATATTTTGTTTGGTACGGTTAATCCGTCCGGTAAGCTCACCGCCAGCTGGCCACGCTCTACCGGGCAAATTCCCGTCTACTACAATCACAAAAACACGGGCCGCCCAGCTTCAGAAGCAGGCACCAAGCAGTTTGCCGAATCGTTCAAGTCGGTCTTCATCGACGCACCCAATTCGCCGCTGTTTCCCTTTGGCTATGGCCTGAGCTACACACATTTTACTTATACCGATCTGCACATTGCTCAGTCAGAACTGAGCCAGAAAGACACGCTGAAGGTCTCGGCCACGGTAACCAACGCGGGTGAACTGCCTGGGGCGGAAGTGGTGCAGCTGTACGTGCGCGACCTGGTAGGCAGCGTCACGCGCCCGGTGAAAGAGCTAAAAGGGTTCCAGAAAATCATGCTCCAGCCGGGTGAGCAGCGCAATGTCTCTTTTGAACTACCGGTCTGCCAGCTGGGCTTCACCGGGATGGGCATGCGGTATGTGGTCGAGCCGGGCGATTTTAAGGTGTGGATCGGAACAGATTCGGCCAGCGGTTTGGAAGGATCGTTTCGCATTAAAAAAGGGTAGCGGAACGGCCGTATCCATCAGGAGGTTCAAATGACATCTTTCAATGGACTTGGTATGCACATGGGCAATCTGGCCCGGCTCTCTAAGGCCAAAACGCGCTCCATTAGCCCAGAAAACTTCACCGGGGCCAAGGGCGAAGGCGGCCTGGCCACCGAGGGTGAAGGGGCTAACGCGGCTCGCGAATTAGGCCAGGGGTGGAAACTTTCGCCGTGCGTAAGAATTAAAGCGGGCACTACCTTTGAACTGGCCGACATTACCGGACCGGGCGCTATTCAGCAGATGTGGATGACGCCAACGGGTGCGTGGCGCTTCAGCATTTTGCGAATTTACTGGGATGATCAGGTTCATCCGTCGGTGGAATGCCCTGTGGGCGACTTTTTTGCCAGCGGCTGGGGCGAGTTTGCCCAGCTCAGCTCTCTGGCAGTATGCGTCAATCCGGGCAGCGCCTTCAACTCGTATTGGGAGATGCCCTTCCGCCAACGGTGCCGCATCACCATGACCAACATCGCCAGCGAAGATATGGTGCTGTACTACCAGATCAACTACACGCTTACCGATGTGCCCGAAGACGCTGCCTACTTCCACGCCCAGTTCCGCCGGGTGAACCCGCTGCCGTACAAAGACGTGTACACCATCCTCGATGGCGTGCACGAGCAAGGGCAGTACGTAGGCACTTACCTTGCCTGGGGTGTCAACAACAATGGTTGGTGGGGCGAAGGGGAGATCAAGTTCTACCTGGATGGCGATGAATACCCAACTATTTGCGGCACAGGCACTGAGGATTATTTTTGTGGTTCCTACGGCTTTGAGCACCCCGTCAAGCGGGGCTACCAGGATTACTCTACGCCCTATGCCGGTTTTCATCAAGTAATTCGCCCGGATGGCGACTTCAAATCACAAACGCGATTTGGCATGTACCGCTGGCATATCACTGACCCCATCCGGTTCGAGGCGGATTTGCGGGTAACAATTCAGGCGCTGGGCTGGCGCAGCGGTGGCCGTTACCTACCGCTGCAAGATGACATTGCCTCGGTCGCGTACTGGTACCAGACGCTGCCCACGGCTCCCTTCCCTGCCCTGCCACACAAAGACGGGCTAGAGATTATCTAACTCGGCGGCCGCTTTGGCATTTTGGACAAACTGACGCACCAGCGCCGGGTCTTTTTTACCGGGGCTGGCTTCTACCCCACTGGCCACATCAACGGCAAACGGCCGTACCCCTCTTACCGCCTCGGCCACATTTTTGGCCGTCAGCCCCCCGGCCAGCATCAAGCCAGGAATGCTCTGCGCCAGCTGCGCGCTCATCGCCCAATCACCCGTTGCCCCCGTGCCACCGCGCAGCGTGGGATGGTACGTGTCGATTAAGAGAGAAGGCGATTGGGTGGTGGAGATTGGAGATTTTTCACCGTTTACCGATAACCGTTCACCGCTCACCGCATACCACTCTGCTTCTGCTTCCGCTTCGGCCAAGCTAGTGGGACGCAGCGCTTTGTAGCAACGGCCGTAAATCGGCGAGCGCTCATCCCCGACCAGAAACGGCACTTCCTCCCCACTCAGCTGGGCCAAATCCAGCCCCACCTCGTCCAAAATTTCGGCCATACGCTCGCCAGTTTCATTGACAAACACGCCGACCAATACGGGACAGTTTGGCGCGGCACGCAGCGTTTGCACGATAGCCTTCGCCGTATTTATGTCAACTGATCGTTTGCTGGGCGGGTAAAAGATAAAACCCAGGTAGTCGGCTCCGGCAGCAACGGCCGTTTGCGCATCTTCCAGGTTAGTCAGACCACATATTTTTACTTTCATGCAGTTATTATGCCGCGCCACAACCAGCACGCCAAAGAGAAAATGTGAAACGTGACGCTTGATAGGTCAGGTCATCACGTTTCACGCTTGGTGCATCATTCCACAATGCCAAAAATCTTGAACACATCGGGCAACATCACCGCCGAACGAATACCGGTGAGTGTGTCATACTGCTGTAGATCGGCGTTGTAGTTTTCATCGTAGTCGATGAACAACAGCACATGATCATTTAGCCAAAGTGATTCACCGCCGTTTTGGGCGATGAACACCGGTTGCTGCCCATCTTGTGTATACAGCCACAAACCCATCTGGTCTGGATTCGGCGTGAACTGGCGTAGGGCAATCCAGTTGGGGTCTGGGCCAATAATCGGGCTGGGGTATGGACCGCCAAAGCCGACGGCTTGAGAGGGGGGTAGATTAGCGACCGAACCCGATTCTAGATCAAAAACGGCCGTATGGGTCTCATTGTTGCCGGTAAAAGCGAGCCAGGCCAGGAAACGGCCGTCCGCCGACCAGGCAGGTGAGGTATAGCCAGCATTTGCAACGGCGTTAGCAAACTCAGCGGCCTCAAACGCCATCACACCACTCTCTGGACGGTAAATCCAGGCGGTTTGGCGGTCATTGGCACTTTGCTGAACAGAGCTGTAGGCAATAGCACCCGAAGCTGAGATAGCTGGATTACTGCTCATAAGATGCTGCGAATCCACTAGAGTAACTTCCCCGCTGGCAATATCAATTAGCGCAGGTCGGCCAGTATTGGGTCCGCCATCGCTTTCAAAATCGAGCCAAATGCCACTGAGAATCGTGTCGTTGTTATACCACCAATGGAACCCGGCCAGGTGTGTACCTTGCTCATCATGGTCGGTAGTTAAGGCGCGGGTTTCACCAGAAGTGATGTCTAGCAACCACAAATCACCCTGAACCTGGAAAAAGGCATGCTTTCCGTCTGGAGACGGAACGGCCGTAATTCCCTCCTGATACCACAACTGCACCGGCTCCCCATCGGTACCAACCTGCCACAGGCTGCCGTCTGGCTGGCTGTAAAGCAAGCCCACCGGCGCAGGCTGCTCGTCCCGCACAGGCAGATCGTTCAGCTCAAGCAGGAAACCATAAGGCGCATAGAGCATGGCTTTAAGGGCGAAACGGCCGTCTCTCTCCTCCGCCATAAACAGAATCGCCTCATCCTCACCCTCGGCACCCCAGCCGGTGCTGTGCCACGCGGCCACAACCGATATATCGGGGCCGAGCATGGTCTGCGGGTCTTGGCCGTCTAGCATGGCACTCAGGTCGGTGTTGGCCGGGCTGAACTGCACCACAGCACCGACCGGCAACAGGTTTTCCAACAACGGCCGTAAATCGGCAGGGGCAAACTGCTGCCATTCCGAACGATAACCACCAAAGGCAACTGGATCGCTCATGAGGCTGGCAAGCTGGTCAAAATCGCGGTTGGCTAGCGCACTTTGCACCTCGGCCATAAATGAATCCAGATCGTTGGCGGGCAGTTCGGTGGCCATTGGCACAGATTCTACGGTTGGCTCGATGGTTGGTGTGGGCAGCGGCATATCGGTTGGCGCTGCGGTCGGTTCAGTGACGATGGGCGGAACGGCTGTTGCTTCCATTACGGGTTCCGCTTCAGCCGTGCAGGCGGTAGCCAACAGCCATAAGGTTAAAAGGACAAACAGGGCTAAAACTTTACGGGGTGTCATTACTTTGCGTGAATACTCCCGGCCTGCTGCTCAGACCATCAAAGAAATTAGCGGCACTTCTGCCGCTAATCTACAGTATCGGTCTTAATCATTTGCCATGCTGCACGGGAGGGAAACGGCCGTCCCACGATTGGGCTACTGCAATACAGGGAAAAACTCCATCGCCGCCAGGGAGAGGTAGATTAGGAGCACGGCGGCGCTGTTGGTGGTGATGTGGATCACAATCGGAATAAAAAGTGAACGCGTGCGCTCGTAGGCCAGGGCGTTGACCACGCCAATGACCGAACTGGCGGCCACCACGCTGATGCTGTCGGCATGGGCCAGGGCAAAGAGGGCACTGCTGGCCAGCACCCGCAGCCAGACGCGGCCCGTTTTGCCCCAAAACCAGGTGTGCAGCAAGCCACGAAAGTACAGTTCTTCAGAAATCGGGGCCAGGATGCCCACGCCGACAAGCGTGCTGATAAAGCCAAGCCAGGAAAATTCCAATGCACCGCCGGTAATCAGATCGCCCCGCGCTTGCAGACTATCCAAATTGCCCTCGATAGCCCACTGCACCAGCAGCCCCAGCGCCGCACGAGCAGGCAGCAGCAACACGGCCAGCCCAATACCAATCACCAACCACTCCCAACGCCACCGAA
The DNA here is from genome assembly GCA_020634435.1 of Ardenticatenaceae bacterium. Lineage (GTDB taxonomy): Bacteria > Chloroflexota > Anaerolineae > Promineifilales > Promineifilaceae > Leptofilum. Next base: position 328,300 of record JACKBS010000007.1, read on the forward strand.
ACGGCCGTAAGCCCAACTGCGCCCAACTCAACTTCCCCCGTCGGATGCCGAGCCAGTACGTTGTGCCGCCCAGGCAGGTAAAGTTGGCCAAAAACAGCAAAAACGACGCCCCCAGGCTCAGCTCTTGAAACTGAGCCGCAATCAGGGTGGAGACCAACAAAAAGGAGCCAATACCCACCAGGAGGTACAAACCCAAATCGAGCCAGCGCTGCGGTGGCGGGCTGGCGTCAGGCGGCGATGGGGCCGGTAGACTGGACAGTTGTTCAAATTCCGTCATCAATTGTGTTCCCAACGGCCGTTGCCACCTTCTCGCGTCGCCACAGCAAAATCAGATAAAAAATAACAGCCATTACCCAAAACGAAACCAGCCCGTAAACGGCATTTAGCTTGGTCACCAGGAAGATCGATTCGGTTTGCAGGGCCGAACCGGTGTAGTTGGCAAACAGCGCCGAGTAGAGATTGTTGGAAGCATGGGCCCCAATCGCCAACGCCGCCGAATTGTCACGCAGGGTGATGTAGGCAAAAAAAGCGCCGATGCTCAGGTAAAACAGCGGCAGCAAAATAGCGCTGGCCGCCAGTTCCGGGTTGCCCAGGTGCGGAATCATAAACAAGATGCCGTTGGCCAGCGACAAACCGATAAAGTTGCGCCCCAGCTGGCCGGTCGTTTGCAGCAGATAGCCGCGAAACAACAGCTCTTCGGCGGTGGTTTGCATGGGGGTTAGCAGCAGCACCACCAGAGCAAAGGGCAAAAAGCGGCGGGCGTTAAAGACGACGGTGTAAATCTCTGGGGTGAACAAATATTCCACCCCGCTGGCCAGCGCCACCAGCAGCAGCCAGAGGCCAAACCCTTGCCACATGCGCTGCCATTCAAACTTTTTAGCCGGGGTGATGATGGAGCGAAACGGCCGTCCGTGGACAAAGCGCACCGTCACAAACACGCCCACAATCATCATGCCAAAGCTCAAGTTCAGCGCCACGTAGTTCACGATTGGGTCAACCCCGACCAACATGCCCGTTTGCATATTTACGGCCGTATCCGAGCTGCTATCCATCATGACCCACAACATCGGCACAACGACAAACACCGAGCCTAAAATTAACCAGAAAAACAAAATGAGAATGATGCCAAAAAAGGTGCGATACCACTCAGTCTGGCCCAGTTCCACCTGATCCAGAAAGGATTCTTTCATAGTCCTGTCCTTCAACTTTTACGCCGTGGGAAAAGCCCTACCTAATGGTGCCACCACCGGACAAAACTGGCAAGCAAGAGGAAGTTTATGGGGGGAAGACGGCCGTTATTATGAACCCCAGATAAAAATCGGGATATATCTTGGATACAGAAATAATCTATCCACCATAAACTCAATTATGCTACCCAGGCAAAATGGAGTTGTAGCAAACAAGAAGCATCCTAGATTATGTAAAGCAAAATGGAGAGCAGCATATAAAATGAAGAAGAAAAACAAATTGTTTATCATCACCGCCCTGGTTATGTCCGGCCTGGGGGCCCTAGTAGTTGCTCTGGCCAACATGGGCACCCAAACAACTTATGCCCAGCGCACGGGCGGCAGCAATGAAATGATGTATTTGCCGCTGGTAGTAAAAGATGTTTCCTGCACGATACCTAACGCCAGCTATGATCAAATCCCGATTGCCTCAGAACCCTCAAATATCCCCGCCGCACAGCACCCAGACATTAACCTGGCCATCCGCGGCTACGAGCCAACCACCGCCGCCCTAACGCTGGTAAATTATGCCGGCAACGTCGATCCCAATGCCCCGCAGCTAGACACCTTGTTTGCCACGCCGCGCCTGCCCGACTTTAGCAGCGCTTACCAGATTTACCGCTGGGATTGGGCCTGCGGCTGCCGCGGCGAGCTGATGGATTCGTGGGATACCAATCTGCTGGGCATGAAAACCAATCCTGGCGAAACGATCCATGTCCCCGACTCCGGCTACGACATCGGCGGCAACCACGATGTGATGGTGCTGTATGCTGCCGAAAACCGCATCACGCTCAAGTACACGCGTGAAGACAATGTAGTCGGCGGCTACACAATTCACATCGAGGATGTGTGTGTCGATCCGCAGCTCATCAGCCTATACAACACGCTGAACGCGGCCGGGCGCAGCCAGCTGCCCGCGCTGGAAGGGCACCAGGCGTTTGGCCGGACATTGGGCAACGAAATCAAAGTGTCGGTGCGGGATGCGGGGAACTTTTTAGATGCGCGCTCGCGCAAGGATTGGTGGCAGGATTATTAGGGGCAAGTCAAGCTTCGGCCAATTTGCGCTGGAGGCGGGCCAGGCGGTGCTCTAGCTCGTCGCGCACGGGGTTGTACGTGCGCTGCCGCCCGCCATTATTTATCAGGTTAAGCGCCTGTTCGGTCCAGAAAATCGCCTGCCGCAGCTCCTGAACCTGCCACTCGTAATATTTGGCCAGCTCCAAATGGGCGGTCACGTCTTCAAACGTGGTGGCAGCGATTTGCTGCCATAGGGGAAGCGCTTCAGCAGCACGGCCGTTTCGCTTCAGCAACAGGCCCAATTGGTGCAAATTTTGCTGATACAGCTCCAGGGGCAAGTCGCCTTGAGCGGCCAGGCGCAGCGTTTGCTCCGCGCCATTGTGGCCCAAATCGGCCTGCCACTTGCCCAGGCTGTACAGGTCGATGGGATGATCGGCTGCATCCGGCTGGCTGAGCAGGCGGGTCACTCGTGCGGCCAGCGTTACCATCGAGACCATGTCGATCTGGTTGTGGTAAAAAACGCGTACCAGTTCACGGGCATCACCGCTGCGCAGGTAGTTGGTGTACAGGCTGGGAATAAGCCAGCCGGGCACATCTTCCTGCCTGCGGTGTAGACCCAGCAGACTGCCTTCTAGCGACCCCAGCGCACAGGAACCCAACCGATGCCGCCACAACCGCCGCGCCGGATGCAGCAAATCCAAATGCGGCCGTTCACGCAAATCAGTAGGCATGCGGTTCATGATGAAGCGGCCTTCTAGCAAAGGAACATCGAAGGAACGGCCGTTAAACGTCACCAGGCCCACTTTATCCGCCAGAAGTTCATCCAGCAGGAGGAGCAAGGCTGGTTCATCGCCGTGATCGCGCAAAAAATATTGGCGCACCACAAAGCGGTCGCCCTTGGCGCTGGACTCAAAAAAGCCCACGCCCACCATGAAGGCCAGCGTACCCGCCCCGGCCAGCCCCGTCGTTTCTGTATCCAAAAAGAGAAAATCGCGAAAGTCGTGTGCAGCCAGGCGATCATCCTGCACAAAAGGGGCGGCGACCGCCGGGCTAAAGCGGAGCAAATCAGCCAGCCGGTCATCGCCGTGCTGGTATTCCAGAGCATAGACGTGATCCAGCACAAAGCAGCTGCCTACGGCCGTTTCTACCAGCTGGCCACCGGGCAAAAGCTTCTCCAAAGGCTGGATGTCCTCATCGTCTGCGAAATTAGATTGTTGGGGGGAAAACGGCCGTAACAACGATTCGTCAACAGGCGGGGCAGGTTTTAACTCACGCGAGGGCTTAAGATCGCGTGCCCCTTTTACCACGCCCAGGCGGCGCAGTTTTGCCTGGAGATCGTCTTTTTTATCGGCCATATGTTCTGATTGTAAGCCGCCCGCAGAGGAATGACAACCTGTTTGGCACATTGTTTAAGCATTAGCTTCGAACCATCGTTTACAAGACGTATTGCAGACGCAGGTCCAACACCAGGCACAGGACAGAGGATACCGCGTAGAATAATTGTTGACACATCTCAGCATTCCTGATGAGGTTATACAATGCGTTTTGCTCGACTCACTCTTAACGACCTAGCACCGTGGGCCACTTTGCTGGCAGCTGCCTTTGATCGTGAATTGGCTCAAATGGTGCAACTGCTACAATTTTTAGGCGACGAGGAGCAGCTAGCCTGGGGCGCATGGGATGGCCCTACTCTGGCAGCCCAGTACAGTTGCCTGCTGCGCGAAATTTTTCTCCCCTCACAGCAGCGATGTGTACCTGTTGGCCTGAGCATTAATATGGCTGTTCATCCAAACTATCGAGGGCGGGGATTGGTAAAAACAGTCTCAGCTCCTGTTTACGATGTATTGACAGACCTAGGAGCAATAGCAGGCGTGGGCTTTTCCAATGCCGCCGGGGTCAAGGTAGATAAGCACAGTTCTGGCTATGGTTATTCCGTGGTAGGCAAGCTACGGCCGTATCTCTTCTGGCTTCGTCCTCACCAACCCACACCTGATTTCTACCTTTCAACTGAATGGCCCAATCTGCCCTTTCTGCCGAAGGACCATGAAACGGCCGTTCACTTTGCCTGGACACCAACCAGTTTACATCACCGCTTTGCCTGCCACCCATTCCGCACCTATCGTTTTGGTATTTGGCAGAAAGATGGCGCTATTGCTGGCATTGTCATTTATCGATCTATCCAGTTGGCCGGATTGCCCGGTGCTGCTCTGTTATCAGCCTATGGCCACGATCTCAGCAATTTACTATCGCGTTGGACAGCAGCCCTGGCAGGCCATGGCGTCCGATTTGTCCACCTGGCGGGAACACCAACTGCCAGAACGGCCAGGCTTATGCGTGAAACGGCCGTTTGCTTGCCCCAGTTCTACAGCCACAATCCGTATTACCTAACGCTAAAACCACTTACTAACCAATTGCCGCAGGCGGCTTTTCACCTGGAAAATTGGTCCTGCCTTGGTGGTGACGTGCTGTAGCGAGACTCGTGATATTTTCCCGATTTGTGGCGTTGGCATATACTTGAGCCATGAAGATTTACCTTGCCCGGCATGGGCAATCGCGTTGGCAAGTGCAGCGGGATGACGAAGATTGGGACAGCCCTCTAACGGATTTAGGACAGCGGCAAGCCAAACTGTTGGCCACCTGGATGTCCACGCATGCCCGCCTGGACAGTAGTTCGCGGCTGGAAATTGGCAGCGTGCGATCCAGCCCGCTACGACGTGCCCAAGAAACGGCCGTTCCGCTCAGCAAAGCGCTAGACTGCCCTCTCCACACCGATGCCTATCTGCGCGAAGCCGATTTTTTCGTGGCGGAGCATCTAGCTTCGCGCGAATCACCCTACCAGGCGATGCCGCTATATGAGCCATCGGCCATTTACGCGGCTTTTAAGCAGCAGGCGCAGGCGGCGCTTTACGCCCTGGTGCAAGACGCCGAAACGAGCGGCCAGCCGGTGTTGGGCATTGCCCACGGTGGACTCATCTCCACCATCCTGCGGCTGGCAACAGGCAGTGATTCGGTTTCATTTTGGCTGTACAATACCAGTTTGAACCTGATTGAATGGAAACGCGGCCGTTGGCACTTGGTTTACCTGAATTTATGGGACCATCTGCCACCCGCCTGGCGCACGTTCTAAAAAAGTTTGGGAAGAGAAAATCCGCATCGCAGCGAGCATGGCTCCCCCTATCAATCGAGAAAATCATGGGAATTGTAGAAATTACGCTGGTGGTCGGGCTGATTGTGCTGGCCAACGTGGTAAAAAAGCAGAATTCAGACACCTTTATCAAGCTGTTTGATCTGCTGCTAATCTGGCTAAATGCGCCTCTGTTTCTGCTGGGCGTCTTGTTCGTTTTCCAAACCAGCGAACTGCGCTCGATGGTTACCGTTCAGCTGGATAGTCCGGTGGCATTTGGCATCTTTTTGCAGGCAACGGCCGTTTGGGGAGTCATCGTTAGTTTTCGTTCAACCCGGCACAGTTTAGAGCGCTGGATGCCCATCGATCCCCATTCGCCGCTGCATACTCTGGCGCTGGTTCTCAGCGGCTACTTTGCCGGCAGCGTCATGCTGCAAGTGGTCGGCGGCCTAGATAACTTCACCGAAAACATGACTCGCGTCTCCATCTTGTTCTTCCTGGCGCAGCAGGCCGGTTTTGTGCTCATCGCCTTTTTAGGGGTAGGGGCCGTGATGCGGCGGGATTGGACGGCCGTATTCAAACGACTAGGTCTGGGTCCGGTAAACGGCCGTCAGCTGCTAGAAGCGCTCGGCTGGATTGTCCTGCTGGTTGTGCTGCAATGGATTGGCAGCGTGGTCTGGGAGATGATTGATCCGCAAGAGGTAGCTCAGGTGGAGGCGCTCAGCGAGAGGCTGTACGAGGGATTTGGCTTTTGGCACTGGCTGGCCCTGGCCATCGGCGCGGGAATTGGTGAAGAGATTTTGTTCCGCGGTGCCCTTCAGCCCGTGCTGGGCATCTGGTTCACCTCCCTGCTGTTTGCCGTGGTGCACGTGCAGTATGGCCTGCTGAACCCGGCCACGCTGGTGCTATTTTTGCTGGCACTGATTTTGGGGCACATCAAGCAGCGCCACAACACCACCGTCGCCATTCTGGTCCACTTTGGCTACGACCTCATCCTGGCGTTGATTACTTTGTTGGCGGCTACGTTTGTTTCGTAGGCCCCCCTCCCTAGCCCTCCTCTTGAGAGGGAGCGGGAATCTGGCTCCCTCTCCCTGGCAGGGAGAGGGCTGGGGTGAGGGTGGTTGTCTCCCCCACGGTTTCCACATGATGACAGGCTACATGATGCGGCTTTTCGGCCGTGCCTAAGTTGCGAAAGACCGGGTCATCCGTGTGGCAAATATCTGTAGCGAACGGGCAGCGCGGATGGAAGCGGCAGCCCGCGGGTGGTCGTGCCGGGTTGGGCACATCCCCCTGCAAAATAATGCGCTCCCGTTTTGCTTCCTTAATCGGATCAGGGATCGGAATGGCTGAGAGCAAACCTTGAGTATAGGGGTGCAACGGCCGTTCAAACACCTCATCTCGCTCGCCCAACTCCACAATGCGGCCCAGGTACATCACCGCCACCCGGTCGCTCAGGTAGCGCACGACTGCCAGATCGTGGGCAATGAAGAGATAGGTCAGCCCCAACTCCTGCTTCAAATCGTCCAGCAAGTTAATGACTTGGGCCTGAATCGACACATCCAGCGCTGAAATCGGCTCATCGGCCACGATGAAGCGGGGATTGGTGGCCAGAGCACGAGCAATGCCAATGCGCTGCCGCTGCCCGCCAGAAAATTCGTGCGGATAGCGGTGTATGTAGTGTGGATTGAGCCCCACCCGCTCCAACAGCTCCTGCACTCGCTTGCGGCGCGTCGCCGGGCCAACGCCCACATTGTGCACTTGCAGCGGCTCCTCGACAATTTCGCCCACCGTCATGCGCGGATTGAGCGAAACGTACGGGTCCTGGAAGATCATCTGCATGTGGCGGCGGCTGGCGCGCAGCTCTTCGGCCGTGAGCGAGGTTAGCTCCCGGTTGTCCATGAGCACACGTCCAGCAGACGGCCGTAATAGCTGCAAAAGCAGTCGCCCAGTCGTGGATTTGCCACAGCCGCTTTCACCCACCAGCCCCAGCGTCTCCCCGCGATAAATCTCAAAGTCCAGCCCGTCTACCGCCTGCACGGCCCCCACCTGTTGCCTATGCCAGCCGCGCCGGATGGGGAAATATTTTTTGAGTCCCTCAACGCGAACCAATACATCGCTCTGGCCATTTGTAGCCGTTGTTTCTGTCATGCCGCCACCTCCGCTGGCTGCTCCTTTTTGGCCGCGGCCTGCACCACATCCCAACGCCAGCAAGCCACCGAATGCTGGGGCCCGATGGGTTGCAGCGGCGGATTTTCTTGCCAGCAGTGAGCCACGGCAAAACGGCAGCGCGGCGCAAAGGGGCAGTGGTCTGGTTCTTCACGCAGATCGGGCGGGGTGCCTTCGATGGGAATCAGCCGCTGTCGCTCTTTGGCATCCACTTTAGGTAGTGACTCCAGCAACCCCAGCGTGTAAGGATGGCTGGTTTCAGTATACAAATCGGCCACGCGCGACATTTCAACGATAAATCCAGCATACATCACGGCCACCTTGTCCACCAGGCTGGCCACAACGCCCAAATCATGCGTAATCCAAATCACCGACATGCCCAGCTTTTCTTTCAGCTGCTTAACCAGGCTGACAATTTGCGCCTGGATAGTCACATCCAGCGCCGTTGTCGGTTCGTCAGCGATGAGCAAAGCTGGGTCGCATGATAGCGCCATGGCAATCATGATGCGCTGGCGCTGGCCGCCAGAGAATTGGTGCGGATAGTCGTTCAGGCGGTTGGCCGCATCGGGAATACCGACCAGGTTAAGCAACTCAATGGCCCGTTTTTGGGCAACGGCCGTTTCCAGCCCCAAATGCAGCCGAATGCCTTCCCCCAACTGTTTCCCCACCGTCAGCACCGGATTGAGCGAGGTCATGGGGTCCTGAAACACCATACCAATTTCACCACCGCGCACGTGGCGCAGCTGCCGCTCGCTCTGCCGCAGAAGGTCCACGCCCTGAAAGAGCACTTCACCCTGCTCCACCACGCCGGGCGGCGACGGCACCAACCCCAGCAGCGAGAGCGCACTCACCGACTTGCCACAGCCGCTCTCTCCCACCAACGCCAACGATTCGCCCCGGTCCAGGCTGTACGAAATGCCGTTCACAGCATGCACCACGCCATCAGGAACATAAAAACGGGTAACGAGGTTTTTTACTTCGAGTAGTGTTGTCATAGTTTTTCTCAAACAGCCTTCGCCGACTGCGGCGGTGTCACCAACTCCGGCTGGCGGCGACGCCACCAGGCGCGGCGCGGGCGGGTAATGTCCATCTGACGGCGCAGCCCTTCGCCCAGCATGTTGAAGGCAAAAATTTGCAGGAAAATCACAAAGCCCACGATGGCGATCTCCCAGGGGGAGATGATCATTTTGGACCAGAAGTCGGACAGCATTTGCGCCAATTCCGGGAAGCTGGCGGTAAGGCCTACGGGAATGGTGCCCGCACTGTTGGGGTCTTCAGCTATGCGCACAAACGCTTCGCCGATGAACAGGCCCAGGAAGCCCAGCTCGGCCACCACCAGCAGGCTGGCACTTAGCTCAAAGGCGATTTGGGCGGGCAAAGTGGGCCACAGCTGGGGCATGATGTAGCGGCGCAAGATGCCAAACGGCCGTACGCCCACTGCCCGCGCCCCTTCAATGTACGGCGATTGTTTGGTCACCTGGGTCGCATTTTTGACAAAAACGGCCGTATTCGCCCATCCCGTCGCCACCAATGCCACGATAAACGTCCACAGGGTCGGCTCGCCCAAAAACGAGATGACGGCCAGGGCAAAAATCAGGATGGGAATGGCCAGACTGGCCCCGGTGAGCACATCAATGATTCGCTCGGCCAGCCCGCCAAACCAGCCCGCCACCAATCCCAGCAGCACGCCGATGGTTATGCGCAGCGCGGCGATAACAAAACACAAGATGAGTGTGGGCCGCACCGCGTACAGTAAGCGGGAGAGCAGGTCCCGCCCGGCATTATCGGTGCCAAGGGGGAATTCCTGGGCGGCCAGCGGTGGCACCGGGTTCCGGCTGGGATAGCGCTGCTGGCCATCTACTTCCACCAGCTCGTTAAAAACACGCATCGGGTCGTAAGGAGCCAGGCTGGTACCAAAGATAGCCACCAGCAAAAATAAGCCTGTCAGCGCCAGCCCCACCAGCAAAGGAATGTTTCGATTCGCAACTTTTGGCATGAGGTTTTCCTTGAGGTCAGGCAACGGCCGTTTCCAACTCATCTTCCGTTTGACTCAAGCGCGGGTCAAACGAATACGCCAGCGCGCTAAACAGCAAATCGGATAGCAGCAAAATGGCCCCCAGCACCATAGCAATGGCCGCCAGCAGCGGCGGATTGCCAAAGTAAACGCCCGGCGGTCGAGCATCCAGGCGCAGACCGATGGTAAACAAAAAGATGCGGCCAATGCCGGGCCAGATGAACACAGCCTCGATAATCACCAGCGCCCCTACCATCAGCCGGACCGATTCGCCAATGGTCACCAGGATAGGCGACATCATGTTGGGCAATGCGTGGGACCAAAGCAGCTGCGGCCAGCTCAGCCCTTTGCTGCGCGCCACCTGAATGTAATCTTTTTGCAGCTCATTTTCTAGCAGACCAGCCACCACCTTGGCCAGGTGCAGCGTTGGCTGGATGGACAGTACCAGCACCGGCAAAATCAGGTGCTCATCCAGCCCATAGCCACTGATGGGCAAAAAAGTCCGGGTCGCATCGGTAAAAAAGAGCAGATAGACCATGATGGAGAGCAGCACACCGCCCAGCAAAAACCCAGGCATCGACGAACCAGCCGCCAGCACAAACAAACCAGAGGTACTCATGCGCCGGGTGCGCGGTGAGACGGAAATGAGCCCCAACAGCAGGCCCAGCACAACGGCCGTTACCAAAGCAAAGCCCACCAACAGCAAACTGCTCTGCACCGGTCCAGACAAAATCTCAGCCACCGGCACCTGGCCCACCCGACCCAAATTGCCTTCTAGCAGCACACCGCGCAAATATTCCGGGTACGATACAAAGCTGGCTGAAACAGTAGTGCCCAAGGCCGAGGCAAACAGCCGGGGATGGATTCGGGCGTAGGTGTATCCCACCCAATTGAGCAGGGGCAAAAAGAGCAGAATCAGCAGTAACTTTCGGGTAATTAATCGGGCCACGTGCATTCTCCCTTGATCGGGCGGCTAATTTTCTTCTAGCAGCTTAAATTCATTCACCACCCAACTGGCGTCCTCGTAGATAACGGCATTGGGATAGCCATACGTATGGTTAAACGTCATTTCGATTTCTGGGTCATTCAGGCTCAAGACAAATTCGGCCGTTTTGAACAGCGCCTCAATGGTCAACGTCTGCGGGTCCACATCGCGCAAAATACAATTTTGTTCCGGGTAGCAAGTTTGGCTTATATCTACGACCTGGCCATCCTCCACCGTGATGGTGATGAACTGCGTATCCCAGGTGGGTTGGCGGTGGTTAATGGTTACCTGGTAGTTGGTAACTGCCTGATCATTCCAGAGCGCAACGGCCGTATTTAAATCATCTTGCAGCGCAGCCGGGTCAAACGGGGGTTCCGCACTGGCGGCAATGGCCGTGGTGAGCGCGTTGACCGTCATATCTTGTTCAGAGAGGGGAGTAACGGCCGTTTCTCCTTCGAGTGTTGCCGAACCACAGGCCACCGTCAACAGGAGCAGCCAACCCACAACAAGAACCGTTCTCATCTCGCCTTCCTTTTGCCAACCCCCAGCCAGTCGTCATCAAATCATTAGACGTGCCGCCCGCCAAATTTTTGATCAAAAGTTTAGGGTCAAGCCAGGGTGTGCGCAAACACGATTGGCAAATATTCATTTGCTTGCCCCCTGCCGTTTTGCTATAATGCCGAGGCCGTCGGGGCATGGCGCAGCTTGGTAGCGCGCTTCAATGGGGTTGAAGAGGTCGTGGGTTCGAATCCCGCTGCCCCGACCAGAGGAATTAAGAAAAACGCCGCGTTTGTTACGTGGCGTTTTCTGTTTTTAGGATAGTTTTTACTTAGGAAGATGGAGATAAAAATGAGTAATGGGAAAAATGACAAGGCTGCTAAAGTACGGCGGTATGTCACCTTGACTCTGTTTGTCATTGGCCTTGCCTTGATCTTTTTATCGCTGGCCGCCGAGTTTATTGGTTTGGATATTACACCCGGTTTTGGCGTGGTACAGATGCTCCAACTGCTGATCGGAATATCCGCCCTCACCCTGGCACTGTTTTTAACCATCAATGCCCAACGCCAGGAAACACCGCGCTCGCTGCAAGCCGACATCGGTGTCCGGCTGTCGGCCACTGGCCTGGTTTTTGCCTACGTCACCGGCCTATCTGACCTGATTCGCATTGGTACGCATGTACAGCCGCAGTTTGAACGGCCGTTTGTCGGTCCGTTACAGTTGGGGGGATTGGCGCTGGCGGTGCTGGTCATCGTCATTGGCCTGGCGCTCTATTACACCAGCCGCGGCACCCGGCCAAAATCGTCGATGGAATTTATTGTGAATGGGAACGGGAAGCACTAAACCAGGCCGCTTCTAACGCAGATTGGTTAGTTGGAAGCCCTGGTTGAGCACACGGAAAACGGCCGTATCCGTCGGCGGTCGTTGGTAGGTGAGGAAAAATTGCAGCGTTTGCCCCGGCGGCACCGTCCAGGGGAACGGTGGATTGGTGGAGAGCAGCAGGTAAATCGAGCCATCCTGCGTTTGTAAAGCCACATCCGATTCGGTAATAACAATTGGCTGCGTCCCCAAATTGGTAATTTGCCCCCCCAGATTCAAGCTTAGCAAATCGGTCGAAATGTCTACCCGCGCCAGGGTGATGGAGGAGCCAGCCGCCGCCGAAGCGCCGCCGGTGAAGGGCAAGGTCACGTACACCTGCGCTCCAGAGCGCGTGTTCGTCACCACCCAGCTCAACGTATCGCTCTGCAAACCGAGCGGAATCTGATAACCCGCACTGGCCTGCGCTACCTGGTTGGCATTCAAAAAGCCGGACAGCGGCGGGAAGTTGCCCAACTGCGTAGCCAGCGGATTAAGCACGTATTGGTTGCCCAGGTTGTCTACCAGCCCAAGCTGCAAATTGCCGCTGTCGATGGCCGTCAGGCCCACGTTTTGAATCTGGTAATCAACAACAAACAGGGCAAAACCGGGCGGAATTTCGGCCCGATCAGCGATGTAGGTGGTGCTGTTGACGGTGAGCTGAACATTTTCTAGCTGGGCCGTCTCCCCCAGGCCAACGACATTACCTGCCTGGCTGTCCCCTTCTGAAACGACGTAACGGCCGTTTACCACCAAACGCTCGGTACCGTCAGACCCCAACAAAACGAGCGTGATGCCTGGCGTATTCTGGGCAAAGACGTTGCGGTCGGTCACCGGCACGGTGGTGCGGCTGTTAAACGAGAAGGTATAGCGCGTGCCGCCACGGGTGGCCAGCATCATTTCATCACCAGGAGCCAGCCCTTCCAGCAAGGTACGATTGGCGTCCAGGTCGGGTAAACCCACTACATAGTTGACGATGGTGCCATAAATCCAAACGGCCGTTCCCGCCTCATCCACCGCCGGCGTCCAGGTGCCGTCCGCGCCAATCACCTGGGTCTGCACGTTAAACTGCTGCCCTGGCAAGCTGAGCGTCACCGGCGAATCCAGCGTCACGGAAATAGTGTCTGTATCGCTCATGCCGACAACGAGGGGTTCCCCCGCCAGGGCGCTTTCTTCATTAGCAAAGGGGGTGGGTGTGCCGGAAACGGCCGTATCCACCCCATCATCGTCTTGCCCGCTGCGAACCAAAATCACCGTCAAAACAATCACCGCCAGCAGCGCCACCACGGCGATACCCCCTGCCACCAATACAGCCGGATTCGACAGCGAATCACGCCATGCGGCGCGGGAACTATTTTCGGGCGGGTTGGTTTGCGGATCGTTTGTCATAGAAGAACCTTTTTACGGAATCCCGATGGGCAGCGGTTGTGGCGCAACGCGCACCAGAATGTCGGCATTGTCGCTCAGCACCACCTGACTGTAGTTCAGGAAGGGCACCACCACGCGCACGGCTCCAGCCGCATTTACGCCGGTAAAGCGCACTACGCCGGTTTCATTGGTATGCCCAAATGAAATCAACTCACCCGTGCCGTTGTCGTAGAGAGAAACGGCCGCATTCACAATTCCTTCCGTCAGTTCGGGCAAGAAATTATTATTGGTATCGTAATACAGCGTCACGTTAATGTTAGCCGACTGCGTGCCGCCACCCGATGGTGTAGAGGTCGGCAGCGGCTGGAACTGCACCACCGGCGGTGGGGCTGGTGTAGGCGTGAAAAATGCCGAAAAATCAATGGGCGTCGGGGTCGGGAAAGGCGTCGGGAAAGCCACGGTTGGCTGTGGCGTAGCCGTGGCAAAAGTGCCTCCCGTGCCACCACCAGTAAACGACGACGTGGGTGATGGCGTTGGTGTCGGCGTTGATTCCACAGCCAGACAGGTCAGGCTGTATTCGTGCAGCGGCGCCTCATCGAGCGGCGGCACATTTACCGGGCCAACCACCACAAACAGCCAGCCCGTGTAGGTTGAGAGATAGCTCACCTCGCTGCCAAAGTCCAGACCACCAGGAACCTTGTCGTCGTTGCCTAGCCAAGGATTAAACGGGTTGCCGTTACTATCCCAGAAAATCATGTTGGTATCCGCCGCCGATCCAGCCGGGATGACCGTCTCGCAGGTGTAATAAATGCCGGGCTTGACCCACATTTTAAAAATGTCGGTATCCTGAGAGCTGCCCAGCGACGGCACAAAATTTAAGTTAGACTTGGTTTCACCAGCCACAAACAGACAGGCGGTTTCGATAGTGCTGTTAAATTCACAGTCATCAGCCGCAGCGGGGAAACCGGGCGGTGGTGTACTGGTTGGCTCCACGGAAGATTCCACACCAAAGCAGTATCGTTTATTCACCGGATCGATGGGCGTTTTGTTGGTCACGCGTGCGTAGTAATACCCATCCACGCCAGCCGTAAAGCGCACCTCAGAGCGGAAGATACCCGCAGAAACATCATCATTGGTAGCAATGAGCGATTGGTTGGTGTTGTAAACGTCCAGCACAGTGTCTAGCCCGGCATCCAGGTTGGAGGTGGTGACGATGTAGGTAATGCCCGCCTTACCCCACCAGCGGAAATAATCCTGATCGCCGGGCGGGTAAAAGGTGAGGTTACACAAATCGGCGGCGTCTGCGGCCGTTTCCGCCGCTTCGCCAAAGCTGTTATTCGGCTCCTGGGCATCGGCAAAAATTTGCGGGGTAGCCGTCGCCCCAGAATCGTTATCGGTAATGTTGATGGAGGCGACACTGGGTGTGCCCAAAGTGGCGCTTACCGGATTGAAGATTTGCAGCAGGAAGGATTGGGTACCTTCAGCGGCCGTATCATCAATAATTGCAATGCTGATCTGCTTGGGGGTTGTATCGTTCACGCCAAAGGTGATGGTACCGCTTGCCTGCACATAATCGGAGCCAGAAACGGCCGTACCGTTGGCCGTGGCATAACTCACCGTGATTACTTCAGTGGGGGATGTGTCTACCGTTACGTTTAGCGTGGCCGTCCCCACATTTTCAGCAACGGTGAGGTTGCTGTTGCTCAAGCGAAGCACGGGTGGGGTTTGCGCCTGGAGAGAACTGGTCAGCTGTGTGAGTTGGAAAAACGCCAATGCCGCAATGAGTACAATGGCGAAGCTCATCAAAATCATTGCTGCACGAGAAAATCGCTTATTGTGAGAACCTGCCATGGTGTCCTTGGTCAACCTGCAAAGGGTGGACGGGGAAGTTTAGATACAGCAGCAAATTCCAACCGTCAGTAAGATTTACATAACATAACAAAATTAATTGCACCTACAGAACATGGGGATTATAAGGAGTGTAGAAAACAATAGCAAGTACGGGGGCATGGGGCGCGGTTGGTGGGGAATGAAAAACGGCCGTTCCCAGGGAACGGCCGTCACATCTCTATTCCATTCAAAAACGTATTTACTGCCCAGTTAGAACCTTATCCACCAAACCATATTCCACAGCCTGGGCGGCATCCATGTAGATATCACGGTCGGTATCCACCTCAATACGGTCAATCGGTTGGCCGGTGTGCTTGGACAAGATGCCATTCAACGAGGTGCGCAAACGCAAAATCTCACGAGCCTGAATTTCAATGTCAGACGCCTGACCCTGAGCACCACCCAACGGCTGGTGCATGTGGATTGTAGCATTGGGCAAAGCGTATCGCATCCCCTTGGTACCCGCCGTTAGCAAAACGGTACCAAAGCTGGCGGTAAACCCAACAGCGACCGTAGAGATGGGGCACTCAATTTGCTGCATAGTGTCGTAAATCGCCAAACCAGAATACACCTGCCCACCAGGGCTGTTAATATACATGCTAATCGGTTTGGTAGCATCCTCACGAGCCAGGTAAAGCAGTTGGGCCACAATCAGGTTCGCAATTTGATCATTGATGGGGGTACCCAACATGATGATACGGTTCTTTAACAGCAGCGAAAAAATGTCATAAGCGCGTTCGCCACGGCCATCGGATTCTAAAACCATGGGGACAAGCGACGTTGGCAAATTCATCATGAGTTAGTTGTCTCCTAAAAATGTCGCTAGTTGCAAATAGCAACTTGCTCTAGACATTCTGTTTTACGCCAAAGTGCGGGAAGCGCAATCAATGTCAGCAAACGCTCAGCGAAGCCACTGCCGCTAGCGAAACAATAAGCAATAGCGGCAGTTTAATCGCTGTGCGTTAGATTTGCGTTATTCTGCCTCGTCTTCTTTGGTGTCTTCGGCTTCAGACTCTTCACTGGTTTCAGCTTCGGCTTCGGGGGCGGATTCAGCTACGGCCGTTTCCACCTCATCTTCTGCCGTTTCAGCCTCATCAGACTCATCAGCCGCGGCTTCCGCTTCCAGCTCAGCCAGGTCTGGGGCATTACCCGTCAGCACCGCTTCGATACGCTCATAAGCTTTGTTCATCAGCACTTCACTGCTGAGCATTTCAAAGCCCTGGCCCTGGCGATAGTAGTCACGCATCCCTTTTTGCAGCGCTTCGTTGTCGCCAAATTGGCCCACGCGCTCGTCGATAGCGGCATCAATATCCTCATCGGTAATGCGCAGCTTCTCATCAAAAATGAACTGGCGCAGCACCAGCTGACGCTTTAACTGCTCTTCAGCACCTTCGCGGAAGTTTTCGCGGAGCTGTTCTTCCTGAGTGCTTTGCAGCTGCAAGAAATCTTCCCAGGTCCAGCCCGCGCGGGTCACCTGGTTTTTGAAGTTTTGCACCATGCCGTCAATTTCAGACTCAACGGCGGCAGGCGGATAAACCAGCGTCGCATCCTCAAGCAAATCATCAATCATGCTTTCGATGAGCGCATTTTTGGCTTCACCTTCGGCATTGGTTTGCAGCTCTTTTTGGATGGATTCGCGCAGTTCGTCTAGCGTTTCAAAAGTGCCTTCCAGCTTGGCCAGCTCGTCGTCCAGCGGTGGCAAATTGCGGCTGCGGACGTTGAGCACATTGATCGTGAAGGTGGCCTCACGTCCAGCCAGCTCTTCCTCTTCAAAATCCTCAGGGAAGGTAATGGTGAACGTTTTCTCGTCGCCAGCAGACATACCGACCACGTTGTCAACAAAGGCTTGGCCCCAGAACAGCTGCTTGGGTTCCATGACCAGCTCAACGCTTTCGGAATTAAAGATGACGTTGTCATCGGTAGAGGTTTCAGATTCGGCCGTTTCGTCTTCTTCCGTTTCTTCAGCCTCTTTGGTTTCGGCCTCGTCGGTAGGGATCAGTTCGCCCTTACCGCCGAGGGTGACCATGTCGCCTGCTTCAACGGCACGTTCAACATCTTCCAATGTTTGGTGGCGGGTTTGAATGCGCTCCAGCGCTTCATCAACCGCTTCTGGCGCAACTTCGACTGGTTCAATTTCTTTACGGAGTTCGCGGTAGTTGCCCAGGGTTACTTCTGGGGACAGCGGAATAGTAAACTTGAGCACCAGCGGTTCCATTTCCATGTCGTCAAAATTGGCGGGCGCGTACATTTCGGGGTCGATTTCATCAATCGCTTCGGTAAACACAGATTGCAGCATGTCTTCAACGGCTTCGGTGCGCAGGGCATCGCGGCCCACCCGCTTGAGCAGCACCGGATAAGGCACCTTGCCTTTGCGGAAACCAGGAATATTTACCTCTTTAGCCAGCTTGCGGGCCGTTTCCCGCATCTGCTTCTCGACACGTTCTTCCGGGACCTCGATGGTCATCAAAAGCTGTCGTTTGTCATCTTGTTCTGTTTGGATCTTTAACGTCACGAGCTACCTCTCAAAAAAATTAAAGCGTTGCCTGGGCAGCAACGCTCTTGATCTCTTAAAAAGTGGGGATGGAGGGACTTGAACCCACACGCCTTGCGGCACATGATTCTAAGTCATGCGCGTCTGCCAATTCCGCCACATCCCCAGCAAGCGGGTAATTATACCACTGGAAAGGGCTTTGCCAACCGCATGACGCGGATAGATGGGGAAACGGCCGTATCTCCCTCAGAATGTATCCGTTTTTGTATCTCCTTCTGTGACGCTACCTATGATGCTTGGCCCCAACACATTTTATAGTGTGCTGAGTCTAATCCTGACTAAAAATCATCAATCGAGAGGAAATGTATTATGGTATATCGAACTCGAGGGAGCCGAACTTCGAGCGGACGCAGCTTCAATGGTGGCCGCATTTTACTCGCACTGGTCATCGCTGGCCTTTCGCTGCTTTCCTACTGTAGTTCGCGCAGCTACAACCCCGTAACTGACGAAACGCAGTACGTGGGCATCAGCCCAGAGCAAGAAATTGTCCTGGGGCTGCAAGCCGTACCCGAAATGGTGCAGCAGTTTGGCGGCGAAGATGCCGATCAGCAAGCGCAGGCATTGCTAGACAAAGTATGCAACCGCATTTTAGAAAATAGCGGCGCAGGCGATACCGAATGGCCTTTTGAATGTACCTTGTTGGCCGATGACCAAACGATCAACGCGTTTGCCCTACCGGGCGGGCAGTTATTTATAACGGCCGCTTTATTCGACCAGCTAGAGACAGAAGGGCAGCTTGCCGGTGTCATGGCTCATGAAATTGGGCATGTGGTCGCCCGCCATTCGGCACAACAGATCGCCAAGCAGCAGCTAACACAGGGTCTAACCGGAGCGGCCGTTATTGCCGCCTACGACCCCGATAACCCGAGCAGCCAACAGGCTGGGCAGGTTGCTCTGCTCGTTGGGCAGCTCATAAATCTGAAATTTGGTCGCGACGATGAGCTGCAATCTGACAGGCTTGGCGTGCGCTTTATGTCTGAAGCCGGGTATGATCCCCGCGCCATGATCCAGGTGATGGAGATTTTGGCCGCCGCCTCGGATGGTAATGCGCCGCCCGAATTTTTCAGCACACATCCAAACCCAGATAACCGCATTACCCGCATCGAGGATGCTATTCAAGAGCTTTATCCCAATGGTGTTCCAGATGGGTTGGACCAATAAAGGAGGCTGAAATGAATACTGTACGTCTGCAAATTCGACATTTGGTAGATTGGAAAGCGGCCGTTTACGCTGGAATCATTGCGGGAGCCCTGTTTTTGCTAGCTCTGCTGGTTGGCTACCCGCTGGCAACAGGCGGCACGCCGTGGACTGTCTTTCGCTTCATCGGGGCTATGGTATTAGGGCGCAGCGTGCTGCCCCCGCCGACAACGTTTGACGCTGGTGTGGTGATTACGGCCGTTCTGCTTCACTTTGCCCTGGCGATTCTCTACACACTGGTACTGGCCTTTATCATTCATCGCTGGCAAATGCTCATCAGCATCCTCGGCGGCGCGCTGTTTGGCTTTTGCCTCTACCTGATCAACTTTTTTACCTTTACCACGTTTTTTGCCTGGTTCTACCCGGCCCGTGCCTGGCCGTTTGCACTGGTCCACATTCTTTTTGGGGCCGTAGCTGGCGGCGTGTATGAACTGCTGGAAAAAGATGTGTTTGTGATTGAGGAAACGGCCGTTTCCTGATTCTCACCTCATCCCCCTCCCTAGCCCTCCCCCTGAGAGCGCTAGGGAGGGGATAAGATTTAGAACGAAACCCCAATTTGGATTACAATTCCTCCCAAGGGGCGATCTCCCCGGCATATTTACCATCGTCATCACAAAATTTGGGAGGTTTTGATGGGTACATTACTGGTAAAGAATACGGCCGTTCTCGTTACCATGGACGATATGCGGCGCGAAATTGCCAACGGCGGCCTGTTTGTACGAAACAACGTCATTGAGCTAGTCGGAGAAACCAGCGAACTGCCAGAAACGGCCGATACCGTCCTCGACTTAAGCGGCCACGTCGTCCTGCCCGGATTGGTCAACACCCACCATCACCTGTACCAAAGCCTCACCCGAGTCCTGGCCCAGGATAACAACCTGTTCGATTGGCTCACCACGCTTTACCCCATCTGGGCCAACCTCACCGACGAAGCGATTTACGTCAGCACCATCACCGGGCTGGCTGAACTGGCCCTTTCTGGCTGCACCACCAGCAGCGACCACCTCTACATCTTCCCTAACGACTGCACCCTGGACAGCCAGATTCGCGCGGCCCAAGAGATTGGCGTGCGCTTTCACGCGGCACGCGGCTCCATGTCGTTGGGTGAAAGCCAGGGCGGGTTGCCACCCGACCGAGTCACTGAAGACGAAGTTTTCATTCTCAAGGACAGCCAGCGCCTCATCGAGACCTATCACGACGCCAATCGCCATGCGATGATGCGTATCGTGCTGGCCCCCTGCTCCCCCTTCTCCGTCACGCCCGACCTGATGCGCGAATCGGCTAACATGGCCCGCGCCTACGGCGTGCGGCTGCACACCCATCTGGCCGAAACGCTGGAGGAAGAAGAGTTTTGCCTGCAAACCTTTGGTCAGCGGCCGGTGCCCTACGTGGAATCGTTGGGCTGGACCGGCGACGATGTGTGGCACGCTCACTGCGTCCACATGAGCCAACCCGAAATTGAGCTATTCGGCCAGACAGGTACTGGCGTGGCTCACTGCCCGTGCAGCAACATGCGACTGGCCAGCGGCATCGCCCCGGTGCTGGCCTGGCATGCTGCTGGCGTGCCGGTTGGGCTGGGGGTCGATGGCTCAGCTTCTAACGACAGCGGGCACCTGCTTGCCGAAGCGCGGCAGGCAATGCTGCTCCAGCGCGTCGCCCCAGACCGCTACCTGAGCGAAAAACCGGGTGGGCGCGGCGGCTTTGGCGGTCGCCCCGACGCGCTAACGGCACGGCAGGCGCTGGAAATTGGCACCCGTGGCGGAGCGGCCGTTTTAGGCCGGAACGATATTGGTTACCTGGCCCCCGGCATGAGCGCAGACTTCATTGCCCTGAATCTGAACCAGATTGCCTTCGCTGGTGCCTGGCACGATCCGGTAGCGGCCATTGTGCTGTGCCAGCCGCCAAAGGTTGATTATTCGGTCATCAACGGCAAAATCGTGGTGGAACGAGGCCGACTGACCACGGTCGATTTGGGACCACACCTGGAAAGACACAACAAAATCGCCCTCGATATGGTGCGGTAGAGACGTTGCAATGCAACGTCTCTACAAGAGATTATGCGTATTACAGCCAGCAGCATCGTCACCAATGAAGCCGGCGAGCTTCTGCTAATTGAGCGGCACGATATTCACACCTTTGACGTTCCCGGCGGGGGTCTGGAGGCAGGCGAACTGCCAACAGAGGCGGCCGTTCGCGAAACGTTTGAGGAAACCGGGCTAGAGGTACGGCCGTCTCATCTACTTGGCATCTACTTTTGGCCCAACAAACCCGACGCCTTTCTCACCTTCTTTGTCCGCTGCGAACTGCTCGGCGGCACACTCCGCCCGTCTGAAGAAACGCCCCGCGTGGGTTTTTGGCCCACCAACCGCCTACCGCTGCGTATGCTGCCCATGCATCGCCAACAAATTCGGCGCACGTTGGCCCATGGAGGCGAACGGCCGTTTTGGACCATCCAACCCATCACGCTGCTGTTCAAAATGGGCAAACCGGTGGTTGGGCGCGTCATCCATCCTTTCATTCAGTGGAAACGTCGGCGGCGAGGTAATCCCTCATGGCCGATTCCGAAACCATGGCGCACCGGGGCGTTTACCATCATTCGCAACGAGGCCGGTGCAGTGTTGTGGGTCAAACGCACCGACCGCGACCTTTGGAACCTACCCGGCGGTGGCGGCGAAAATGAGGAACCTCCCTGGGAAACGGCCGTGCGCGAAACGCTCGAAGAAACGGGCTGCCACGTGCGTCTGGGTCAGCTAACCAGCATCAACAGCTACACAGACGAAGCAAATCTTACCTTTACCTTCACTGCCGAAATTAAGAGCGGGCAGCTAACCACAGGGCCGGAGTCAGCGGCCTTCGCCTGGTTCCAACCGGGTGAAGAACCGGCCAATGCGGTAAGCCAGCACCGCGAACGCGTCGCCGACGCTTGCGATCCTTCCGGCAGTGTCGTGTTCCGTAAGCAATCAAGCCGCATTGACCCACAAGCCAGTCAAACCGCTGGCGACACGGTATAATCAAGCCCACTCTTGTTAATCGGAACGCACGAAGAATCCCACAAGGTGCCCACAGCAAACGCTTTAGCGAGAGCAAAGTTCTATTGATTAGCGGGCGGATGGGATGCTTCGGAAGACCTTAGCATGACAATCAATCTTGTAGGAAAGTGGCAATGAACGTAGGCACCAATGGCATTGTGGTAGATCAGTATGGCAATGTCCTGCTGATTAAGCGCAACGACACGCGAACCTTTGCCCCACCTGGCGGCGCACTGGATGCTAACGAACTGCCCCCAGACGGCGCAGCCCGTGAAGTGCGCGAAGAAACCGGGCTCATTGTGCTGCCGGTGCGCCTGGTCGCCGTAAGCTACCTGGCTCTGTCACCTTTCGGCCATCTAAGCTTTTCCTTCCGCTGCCTGCTGCGCGGTGGCGAAATTGCCACTTCGGACGAATCGCCCAGCGTAGGGTTTTACAAGACCACGCCGCTGCCGCGCCGCATCAGCAGTTTTCATCGCGACCGGATGGAAAGTGGCTTAACCCATGCCGATGAACGGCCGCTTTTCTTTCAGCACCGCCTGTCTACCTTTAATAAAGCGGCCCGGTTTATCCTGCAAAACGTGGTTTACCGCTGGCTCGACTTGAAGCGAAAGGTCAAAAGACAGCCGCCCTACCAGCCACCGCCGCAGTGGGAAGTGGCCACCTATCTGCTCCACACCAACGAAAATGGCCAATATCTGTGGCATCGCCCCAACGAGAATACACTGTGGCAGCTGCCTGGCGGCGTGGTAACCAAACTGCAATCGCCCTGGGATACGGCCGTTCAGCTCGCCCAACAACAAACCGGCCACACCTTTCAACCGCAGCAGCTCAGCGACGTCTACCTGGGGCCGCAAGGCAACCAGCTTAGCCTCGTCTTCATGGCCAACGCCCGGCAGTCAGTTGCCAACGCCGCCATCGGCTGGTTTGCGCCGGGTCAGGAACCGGCCGAGAGCCATCCTCATCATCGCCAAATGGCGGCCACAGCAACGCTAACCAGCCAACCAACCCAATTTCACACCTTTGCCTAAATCATGGGTGGCGAGGCACGTGGAAAGAACCTGGGCAAACCGGTGAATCGCGCCACTACCTGCCTCGCCCCTACTTTTCACCTTTTACTTTTCACTTTCACCCCCTCTCGGCACTAAAGTGTAAGACACGATTTAAGAAAATTCGCCTATTCTGTGGCTGGAGAGAGAAGCCGACACATCCAGGAACAGTTAGCACTGGAGCCAGTCTGCCAACGCCAAATTTTGTACAGCAGCATAATTCGGGTCATCCCTGGATGATTGATAAAGCAGACCATGAACGAACCACACATTGAACCCACCACTGCCGATGAAGAGCGGGATACGGCCGTTACCCAAGCCCATCTCGCCACCCTGTTCAATCAGGGCTGGAGCCACCTCGTTAACCACCGTTGGCAGCAAGCCGAAGAGATTTTCCTGCAAGTCGAAGCGTACAATTCCCATTACGAACAAGATGGCCTGCACGCGAGCTACCTACGCCACAAAGCCCACCACGAAAGAAAAGCCGAAATTGCCAGGGAATTGGGTGATCTGGAAACAGCGCTCATTGCCTATAAAAACGCGGATGACTTTGAACACGTCCAAGCCGTGCATACTTTGCTCACCATTCAGGAACGTGAAGTCCGTGCCGAGCGGCTGGCCAGCTGTGGCGATTATCAAGCCGCCGCCTGGATTTACGATCAGCTGCTGAGTGAATTTCCCACGCACGAAAAAGAAACCAACTGGCAAATCAAAAAAGAGAGCTGCTGGGAAGCGGAGCTGCTGCCCTACTTCCAGATTGGGGTCCAGGCGCTGGAAAATCAGCAGTGGCGCACGGCGTACAGTGCGTTTACCCAAGTGGTAGTCATCGATCCGTATTTTCGCAAGAACGGCCGTTCCGCTGCGGCTTTGTTAGAAATGGCCCGCAAAGAAGTGGTGCTGCTGGCCGACCAACAGCTGCGCCAGGGACAAGTACAGCAGGCGATGGACGCTTACCGTGAGATTGGCCATCTGGCCCGCATTGAAAACGTGGATGAATTTTTGCGCCTGCGCACGCATGAAGAAGAAAACGCCCAACAGCTAGAAGCTGAAGGCAAATGGTTTGAAGCAGCCAGCAAATACAAATATTTGCGCACGCTGTACTACGATGAAAACGGCCGTACCCGCTGGCAAAACGCTGCCGACCGATGCGCTGAAGAGGGCCGACTGATTTTACTCTATGAGCAAGCCATGACCGCCATCAACGATCATCTCTGGCCGGAAGCAGAAAAACTGCTGGGCCAGATTGTGGCCATCCGCCCCAACTACCAGCCCGGTGCCGAATCGGCTCGCAAGCTGCACCGCACGGCCCGCTGGCACAGTTTAGTCGCCCGCTTCACGCAGGAGGCCGGGGTGCCTCCCTCACAGATTCATCGCAGCAAACTTTCCTAAAGCAAAATGGTAGAGACGTTGCAATGCAACGTCTCTACGTAATGACCCCACAATTTTACGGCCGTACGATCAACGGCAAATACACATTCAACACCACCTGATCATACTCATAAGCGCCACGTTCGCAGGCCGGGCCAAACGGCCGGGCCACGCCGCGCTGATCCACCGCTGGGCAGCCACTGCCGCTGTTGATCGCCGGGGAGCCAAGCAGCAGCGCGTGGGTCAGAGTAGTACCCCCATTATTTTGCAACGGGCCTAAGCGTGGATTGGTGTTTTTCAAATCGGCCGTACCGGCCAGCTGGCACGTGTTGTCGCTCACAATATTGTACCCTTGCGAAGTTACCGTACCGCTGCAATTTGAGCCTGACCCGCTAATAGCAATGATGGTGTTTTTGGCCGTCACCGTACCCGCCAGCACCGAAATGGTTTGCCCGTTGACCACGGTGGAACTGTTGTCGCTAAAGGTCACGTTGTTGAGATGGGTCACCGCACTGCCCGCATTGCGCAAGCCACCGCCCTGCCCGGCGGTACCGTTGCCGCTGATGGTGCTGTTGGTGATCGTAAAGCTGTTCACGCCGGTGACTGCATCCACGTTGTTCACAATACCACCGCCAGAACCAGTGGCCGTGTTGCTATAAACGGCCGATTGATCCAGCACCACCGTTCCCGACTCGGTACTGATACCGCCGCCACCGCCGCCACCAGCCTGGTTGTGATGAATATTGCTTGTTTGCACCGTCAGGCTAAACGAATTATGCAGCCCACCACCACGCCCGTCGGCCGTATTGTCGTGGATGTTGCTGCTGCTTACGGTGAGCGTCCCCTCGTTGAACAAACCGGCCCCGTTGCGCGCCGTGTTGTTGCGCACTTCACTGCCAGTTACGGACATTACGCCCAGATTTTCAATGCCCCCACCCTGCGAGACTGTGTTCTCAGCCACGTTGTCGTAGACGGTGATGTTGGTGGCCGTTAAATGGCCCATGGCTGCATTGTCGATACCGCCACCAAAATCGGCTTTATTGCCGTGAATAATGCTGTTGGTAACGGTCATTACGTCAAGGTTTAAAATGCCGCCACCTGCACAGTCGTTACAAATGGAAACGTTGTTCACCAATTCATCAGCGGTGTTATTGCGCACGGTGACGCTGTTTAAGGTCATAGTGCCGTCATTGGTAATGCCGGCACCGTTGGGTGCCAGGTTGTTTTCCACCACGCTGTTACTGAGCGTGACGGTGCTGCCCTCGTTAAGCAAACCACCGCCGTCCACCCCGCTGGCATCGCCATTGCGGATGGTTACGCCAGAAATGGACACATTGACCGCGCCGCTAATCATAATCACCGAATCGGCGGCGTTGCCATCAATAATTGTTTGGCCAGAGCCTGCCCCCACCAAAATGACCGACCGCGAGATAGAAACATTCTCGGTGAAAGTTCCGGCAGCGATGGTCAGAGGCGTGTTTTCTGGCCCGTTGGTGACGGCATCTTGGATGGAAACGTAGGTGCAGCCGGAGGGACAAATATCGGCCGTACCCGCGTAGAGCTGATTGACAAAAAGCAAGCTACCCACCAACACGGGCAGTGCAAGGAGGGTAAACAGGAGGGGGAGTCGTCGGTTCATAGGACAATCCTTTAAGAGGTGCGATACACTTCTTCAATTAACAGTTCGCTAAACTTGTGGCAAATCAGGTGCAACGTACCTGTCTACCTGAAAAGGAATTACGACCAAAACATCCTTTTGCACTTGTGCATTTTATCACGACCCCAGGGGTGGGGTCTAACAGGCACATTAAAAATTGGCAAATCTTATTCGTCGGTACGGCCGTTCACGTTACAATTCTGCTCTATGTGGCCCAATAGATTGAAGCTGACACTGTTGATACTATTTTTGCTGGGGCTCCTGGCGGCTTGTGAACGGCCGTCAGCCACCGACACCACCCTGGCCCAACTACCTGCCAACATCGCCCCGCTGGACAGCGAAACGGCCGCTACGCCCACCCTGGCCAACACGGTTGTGCCGACTTTAGCACCAACCGCCACGGCAACGGCCGTTCCGGCTACACCCACCAGCACCGCCACGCCAATCTTCCCTGAGACCAACACACCGGCCTGCGGCCAACTACTGCCCATCCTGCCGCAAAACGCCGATCCCACCGTCACCAGCCTATCGCCCGATCCGGCACTGCTGGCGGAGATTGCCAACGCTATGCCCGCTGAAGCGCTGCCCGCCTGGGAGTATCTGCTGGAAAATCCGGGCAGCGTGGGGTTGGTGGCTTACCGCGTGGGGGATGAGGCCAACGGCATCTACCACAACGCCGATATGCAAATGCCGCTGGCCTCCGTGGTCAAGATCATTCATTTGGTGGCTTATGCCGAAGCGGTCGCGGCTGGCGAGTTGGATCCCACCAACTACGTGACGTTAGACACGCTGGACAGCTACTATCTGCCCGGCTACGACCTGGGTTCGCACAATCGGGCGATAGAAGAACTGGAAGCCGCAGGATTGGTGCTGGCTGCCCCCGATCGCGTCCGGCTGGAAGATGTTCCCTGGATGATGATCCGCCACAGCGCCAACGCCGCTACAGACTATCTACACATGTTGTTGGGGCAAACGGTGATTGAAGAAACGGCCGTTGCCCTCAACCTCACCCAACAAACCGCGCCCTGTACCTTTTTGGGCCAGTTCATGGCCATGAGCAACCAGACCCGTGCAGAGCAAAACGATCGCGCCGCTATCGAGGCGTACCTGGAGAATCCAGCCAACTACGGCACAGAAGTGGTGCAGCTGGCCGAAGCGTACAGCAGCGACCCTGAATTTCGTGAGGCAGAGCAAGCGTGGCATGCAGATGAAAGACGGCCGTCTACCCAGGACCAACGCTTTTTTAGCCACAACCTGAACGCCAGTGGCACCCCGCGTGAATATGCCGCGCTCATGGCCCAAATTGCCCAAAATGGCCTCAGCAACCCGGAAAGCAGCTTTTTGGCCCGCCGTTACCTGGAATGGCCCATGATTTTCCTGGCCAACCAGGAACGATTTAGCAACCTTGGCTACAAAAATGGCTCATTGCCGGGTATCCTCAACACTGCGTACTACGCCTACCCTATCGGCGAAGTAACGCCAACTGTGGTCATCCTTTTCTTCCGCGATTTGCCGGGCAGCAGCTACCGCGAATGGCGCAACAACCTGGCCCACGATGAACTGGCCCGCTGGCTGCTGGACAATCCTGAAGCATTAAGCTTGCTGCGGACCGCGCTGACACCTTCTTCTTAATTCCCGCTCTACAATCCAGAAATTTTTTGTTAAAATAAGCCATCAACTTCTGTAAGCCAATCCCTGAGCCAGGAGTTGGCCAAAAATTATGGAGCCGGGCCAATCGTGAGCCTGACAAACGGCCGTACTGCTTCAATGCAGATCAATTTATCGACGACGCTATATTTCTTGTTGTTAGCAAACTGACGTTGTGAGCTTGTCAGATTATTCCCAGCAAAGTACCAAGCTTCCATGAATTCAGCTCTATCCCCTTATCTTTTTGCACTGTACTTGTCCATTTCTGTTTGCTGGTTTTTTACCTTCTACGCCTGGCGGCGGCGACGGATACGGGCAGCAGGCGCGTTTGCCGCGGTCATGTTTGCCGCCGGTCTATGGGCTTTTTTCTACGGGCTGGAACTCATTGCCCCTACGCTGGAAAGCAAGCTGCTTTGGTTTAATCTAAAACAGCTCGGCGTTTCGACCGTGGGTCCAAGCATTCTCCTTGCTACGCTGGCTTTCACACGTCCTCGCTTGGGGTTTCCGCGGCTAATGTGGGCCCTTTTGATTTTAGAACCCATTGTTTCGATCATAATTTTTTGGACAAATGCCTGGCACGGACTAGCGGGAACTCCCACCTTGGTGACCGACATTTTCCCGTTTCCGGTTCTCTATTTTGGTTTTGGCGCATGGTACTGGTTTAGTTTATTTGTCAACTATATGCTGGTGCTCGTGTCGATCTTCATTTTGGTGATGCAGCTGCCTGGGGCAAACCGAATTTACCGGAGACAGCTGCTGCTTATTGTGGCTGGTTTGATGATGCCCTGGCTAGTCGGCTCGCTTTCTTTTTGGGGTGTTGCCAACTTTGAATATCTCAATCTTGCTACCTTTTCCTTACCGTTTTCAGCATTTTTTATTGGCGTTGGCCTGTTTCGGTACGGGCTGCTGCAACTGACACCGGTGGCATATTCGGCCGTTTTTTCCAGCATTCGTGACGGCATTATTGTGTTAGACAAAAACTTTCACATTTCGGAGCTAAATCCAGCGGCCTTGCGCATGTTGGGCCTGAAGGAACGGATGCTCATTGGCAAACCCGTCGCTGAGGTTATTCCCATTTGGGTGCAGTCCGAGCTAAGCGAAGATTTTTTTAAACAGAATGAATCGCAAGAATTTTACTATGAGCACGGGGGGCAGTACCGCTATCTGGAAGTTCACAGTGGTGCCATCGTTAGTGATTTGCAAGACACAACCGGCACGGTGCTCATTTTGTATGATGTAACCGACCGCAAGCTGGCGGAAAAAGCCCGGCAAGTTTCGGAGGACCGTTACCGTACTATTTTTGAAACAGACAGCGCGGCCACGCTGATTTTGGAAGAAGACATGACCGTTTCGCTGGCCAATGGCCAGTTTGCCAAGCTGGCTGGCTATGAGCGGCACGAAATTGAAGGCAAGAAGAAGTGGACCGCTTTTGTGCACCCTGACGACGTTGAAACAATGAAAAATTATCACGTGCAGCGACGCGTCAATGGGGAAGGACTGCCTGATAATTACGAATTCCGCTTTGTAGATAGCAACGGCCGTATCAAAAATGTTTATGTCGCGGTGGCCATGGTGCCGGATTCGCGCATCAGCATTGCCTCCATGCTGGACATTACCGACCGCAAGCTGGCTGAACAGCTGCTGCAACAGCGAGCCACCGACCTGGAAGCGGCCATTCGCTCCGAGCAAGAGCGCAGCGCCATCATTTTGCGCAGCGTAGATGACGCCATCGCCGTGAGCAACCTGTCGCAAAAAATTGCTTATGTCAATCCGGCGTTTACCCGCCTGAGCGGTTACTCATCGGAAGAAGCGTTGGGTCAGTCGCCTAGTTTTATTTTAAACGGCCGTATTCCTGCTCTGATTTGGCGTAGTCTGCAAGGGGCGCTTGTTGATGAAACCGTTTGGGAAGGCGAACTCCAGTTCAAGCGCAAAGATGGCACCGTGTACGATGCGGCCGTTCTCATTGCCCCCGTGCGTGATGGCAATGGACAGCTCATCGGCTATGTGTCCAGCCATCGCGACATCACCGAAACCAAACGTCTGGAAGAGTCGCGCCGTCGCTTTGTGTCCAACATTTCGCACGAACTGCGCACCCCGGTGACCAACATCAAGCTGTACACAGAGCTGCTTAATCGCAACTACAACAGCCCGCGCCGTGAAAATTATTTTGCCACGCTTAACGATCAAATTGAACGATTAGAAAGCATCATCCAAAACAGCCTGGACATTGTGTACCTGGAAGACGAGCAAAAAGAGCTGCACCGCGAAACGATTCATTGGGAAATGCTAAGCGAGAGTTTGCAGACCCGCTTGCAGCCGCAGGCAGCCGAGAAAAATATCACGCTGCGATTTGCCGCAGAAATTGCCCACCTGCCGCCGATCATTGGCGACCCCCAGCGCATCTCCCAGGCCATTTACGAACTGATCCACAACGCCATCTCCTTTAACTCGGTTGGCGGTTGGGTGGCCGTTACGGGCGAAACGCAGCAGGATCAGGGTCACCAATTCCTCACGCTTTCCGTCATTGATAATGGGCCGGGCATTGCCTCGTCTGAACATGCCCGCATTTTTGATCGCTTCTACCGGGGCAAGCAGGCCGAATCCGCCCAGATTCCTGGCACCGGCCTGGGGCTGAGTATGGTGACGTTGATTGCCCAGGCACACAACGGCCGTCTTACTCTAGAAAGCCGCCCCGGCGAAGGCAGTACCTTTACCCTCTGGTTTCCCCTGAACTAAGTAGGTCCCCCATTGTCATCTTCCTCAATTGCTCTATAGTAAAAAGTGAAATTATCCCCTACAACTCGTTAAAAGAAGTGCGCTGCACTTTTGTTACAAAAGGAAGGATGAAAAATGGATATTTTGGAACAAGCCCAGGTGCTGATCTTAAGCTATGGCTTGAATATTCTGGGCGCTATTGCCATTGTGGTGGTTGGCTGGTGGCTGGCGGGAATCATCTCCCGCTGGGTAGAAAAAGCCCTGGCTAAAACCAGCAGCAACAAAGCGCTGTACCGCTTTTTGGGCAGCCTCACCTATTACGCCATTTTGTCATTTGCCGTGGTGTCGGCGCTGGCCCGTTTGGGCGTTCAAACTGCATCTTTCATCGCTGTGCTGGGCGCGGCAGGCCTGGCGGTCGGCCTGGCGCTGGAGGGCGCCCTGTCCAACTTTGCCTCTGGCGTCATGATCCTGCTGTTTAAACCGTTCGAGATTGGGCATTATGTGGAAATTAGCGGTTCGTTTGGCCGGGTAACGGACATCAAAATCTTCAACACGGTCTTGGTGACGCGGGAAAAGAAAACCGTCATTATTCCCAACGGGCTCATCATTAGCGACAAAATTGTGAACTATTCCAAGCAAGGTCACATTCGGGTAGACATGGTATTTGGCATTGGCTACGACGACGATTTGCTCAAGGCCAAGCGCGTTTTGGAAGAACTGGTAAAAGCGGATAATCGGGTGCTGCCAGAGCCAGCTCCGCGCGTGGCCGTGCTGGAATTGGCCGACAGCAGCGTTAATTTTGCGGTACGGCCGTATGTCAAAATTGAGGATTATTGGGACATCCAGCTAGACATGCCCGAGCGCGTCAAGCTGCGCTTCGACCAGGAAGGCATCTCCATCCCCTTCCCCCAACGCGACATTCATCTTTTCCAAGCCAACTGATTGGTGGTCGGTGATCCGTAATCCGTCAGCGGTAATCGGTAAAGAGTACGGCTCACCGATTACCGTTTACCGGCCACGAATTACCGCTTACCGCTTCCCCGCCAATCCAGCTAAAATACCCTTTGGGGCTGAACCAAGCCCAAATAAACAAGGACTACCACGGCCTGCTCGTCTGTGCGTCACAGTCTAAGCAGACAAACAGACCGCAAAACGTTATGGATAAAAAAGTAATCGCGTATTTTCTGGCCTTCATTGCCCTGGGCATGACTTCTGCGGCGTTGGGCCCCACATTACCAGGACTGGCTGAACAAACGGACACGCAGCTGAGCGGCATTAGCTTCCTGTTTGCCACCCGTTCGCTAGGCTATTTGGCAGGTTCTATCCTCGCCGGGCGCATTTATGACCGCCTGCCGGGGCACCCGCTGCTGATGGTTCTGCTGCTGCTCATGGGGGTATCGCTGGCGCTGGTGCCGTTTATCGGCCAGCTGTGGCTGTTGACCTTCCTCATGCTCCTGGCTGGCGTTATGGAATCTGGCGTGGATGTGGGCACCAACACGTTGATGGTGTGGCGCTTTGGCGAGAAGGTGGGACCATACATGAACAGCCTGCACTTCTTTTTTGGACTGGGCGCATTTTTGTCGCCAATCATCATTGCCCAAACGATGCTGGCGACAGATGGCGGGATTCGCCTGGCCTACTGGGCGCTATCACTGACGGTGCTGCCCGCGGTGGTTCTGTTTTTACGCTTCCCCAGCATGCCCATTCGCCAGCGGAATACGGCCGTTGACGACAACAAAGCCAAC
Organism: Ardenticatenaceae bacterium; assembly: GCA_020634435.1. Lineage (GTDB taxonomy): Bacteria > Chloroflexota > Anaerolineae > Promineifilales > Promineifilaceae > Leptofilum. The sequence continues at coordinate 360,395 of JACKBS010000007.1, forward strand.
ACCTTGCTCATCGTTCTGGTAGCTGCCTTTCTGTTTTTGTACGTAGGGGCGGAAGTCTCCTACGGTGGCTGGATTTACACGTACGCCACCACGCTGGAACTCAGCAGCAGTACAGCGGCGGCCTACCTGACCAGCTTCTTTTGGGGTGCCCTAACCGTGGGCCGCTTGCTTTCGATCCCCATCGCCGCCAAGTTACATCCCAAAACGCTGCTGGGTGGGGCGCTGGGTGGCGCACTGCTCAGCATGGGCATCTTGCTCACCGGGCAAAACAGCGGCACGGCGCTGTGGGTAGGTACGATTGGGCTGGGTCTGTCGATGTCGGTCATCTTCCCCACCACCATTGCCCTGGCCGAACACACGCTGTCGTTGAGCGGGCAGATGACCAGCTACTTTTTTGTCGGCGCTTCGCTGGGCGCGATGACCGTGCCCTGGCTCATCGGCCAGATGTTTGAACGCATTGGTCCGGTGGTGACGATGATCACCATTTTGATCACGCTGCTCATTGCCGTGGCGGTGTTTGGCCTGCTCATCTGGCAGGCACGGCTGCATCAGGAGGCCAAGGCGGCGCGGTTGAGCATGTGAGGGAGAAAAAATGAACACCTTTCTCTGGCAAGAATCGGATTCGCAGGCTTTTATTGATTACGGCCGTTATTTTGTGCCGCAGCGTGAATACCAGCTGCAAACCATCGCCGACCTCATTCCGCAGCCAGACGGCCCGGCCCACATTTTGGAGCTGAGCTGCGGCGAAGGGCTGCTGAGCCGCTTTCCCAGCGTCACCCTGCACGGCTACGACCTCTCGCCCGTCATGCTAGAGCAAGCGCAACAGCGGCTGGCGCACTATGGTCAGCGCTTTGTCCCCCGCCAGTTCGACCTGAACCAGACCGAGTGGCGCACCAACCAACCAACCTTTCATGCTGTCGTCAGCTCGCTCACCATTCACCATTTGGATGGGCCAGACAAGCTGCGGCTGTTCCTGGATGTGTACCAGATGCTGCATCCCGGCGGGGTTTTGGTCATCGCTGACCTGGTTGCGCCGACGCGAGGCTTGGGAACGGCCGTTGCCGCTCAGGCGTGGGATGAAGCGGTTCGTCAACGCAGCCGCCAGCTGGATGGCAACGACGCGGCGCTAACTTATTTTGAACAGCTTAAGTGGAATCTTTACCGCTACCCGGAAGACCCCGATGTGGCCATCGACAAGCCCAGCAGCTTGCTGGATCAGCTCAAGTGGGTGGAACAGGCAGGCTTTACGGCCGTTGATGTCCATTGGCTGCTGGCCGGGCACGTCATTTACAGTGGAGTAAAACGATGAGTGTAGGACGATTTTTAGGGGGCGTGATGGCCCTGGTGCGCGAATTGGAAAACGGCCGTTACCTGCTGCTGCAACGGTCCCAACTAAAAGATGTGGGAGCGGGCAGTTGGGAATGTGTAACCGGGCGCGTAGACCAGGGCGAAAATTTTGAGCAGGCGCTTTACCGCGAAGTGACGGAAGAGATTGGGGTACGGCCGCGCATCGAATTTATCATCGGGACCACCCATTTTTATCGCGGTCCGGCTTCGCCAGAAACCGAGCTGCTAGGCATGGCCTACGCCTGCACCATTCCGTCGGTCGAGGGCGTGCGCCTCAGCGCCGAGCACGATGCCCACCACTGGCTCACCGGACAAGAAGTGGCCGACTTTCTACCCCAAGACCATTGGCTACCGCCGATCATTGAGCGCGCCGAAGTCATCCGCCGCGCCTGGCCAAAAGAACTCAAGGAATATTTTGCGCAACGGCCGTTTGACATCAGTGAATTTTAGTGAGGGAAAAATGACCGATACATTTGAAGAAGTTTTAGCCGCCAGCTCTCCCCAGGTAGCAACCCTGGCCCGACAGGCCAGAGCACTCATTCAAGATGTGATGCCCAATGTGGTAGAAGTCGTCTGGCCCACCCAGCGCATGGCAGGTTACGGCGTTGGCCCCAAGAAGTTATCGGAACAATTTTGCTACATCGGCCCGTTCAAAAAGCATATCAATCTTGGCTTTTACTACGGCTCAGACCTGCCCGATCCGCAAAATCTGCTGGAAGGCAGCGGCCAAACCATGCGCCACATCAAAATCAGCCAGCCCGACCAGCTTGAAAACCCCGCCGTCCGCGATCTGATTGTGGCCGCCTCCAAACACCTACCCAAGTTGAAAAACACTTGAGTCAGGGACTTAAAACGGCCGTTAAATCCTCGCGTAATTTTTCGGCCGTTTCTGGACCAAAATAACGCGCCGCCACCTCCCCATTCGCATCTAAAATCGCTACCGATGGATGCCCACGCAGCCAGTACGTTTGCTGCAATAGCTTACGGGCGTCGGCGACGCACCGTTTAACCCAGCTTTCCGTCCTTGTTGCTATTCTCAGTAGTTGTTGGTTGTAAACCAGGCCGCCACACGCTACCATTGGGCCGATTCAACAAAAGGAACAGCTATGACTCCCTATCTCCGTGGCTTAGAAGCATTTACCGACGTGCAGCGGCTCATCGTCATCGCCGCCCACCCTGATGATCTGGAAACAATGTGCGGCGGTACGGTCTACCAGCTAGCGCAGCGGGGCGTTGAAATTTTCTCCGTCAACTGCACCCTGGGCGATATTGGTGCGCAGGATGCCGCGTTGAGCCGCCTGGAATTGGCCAACATACGCCAGCGAGAAACGGAAACGGCCGCTCGCATTCTCAACCTCCGCCAAACGTTCAACCTGGGCCGCCCCGATGGGGAACTGGTGCCCGACCTGGCACTCCGCGCCGAAATTGCCCATCTCTACCGCCGCACCCAGGCCGACACACTCTTCACGTTCGATCCGTACTGGGCTGGGCAAATTCACCCAGACCACCGCGCCGCCGGGCAAGCTGCGCTGGACGCTTACATGCCGTCCAAAATGCCGCTGTATCGCCCCGAGCAGCTTAACGAAGCAGGCGCAGGGCGGGGCTGCCTGGCACGGGTATTTTTGTTTAGCCCCGGTGCAGAAGCCAATGTGGTGGTGGATGTAACGGCCGTTTACCCGCAAAAAATCGCCGCCAGCATGGCCCACGTCAGCCAGTTCCCCGAAGGCGAAGCCAGCCTTGACTGGCTCAAAGCAATCGACACAGGCATCGGCGAAAAAATTGGCGTGCCGTATGCCGAGCAGTTTAAGCAAATGAATGTTTGGTAAAGAAAGGAGATTGGAGACTGGAGATTGGGGATTTTTCAATCTTCAATCGCTAATCTCCGCAAAAAAGCATTTTATGAGTCTCAAAATCATCGGTTCTGGCTTTGGTCGCACCGGCACGCTCTCCCTGAAGGCGGCGCTGGAAATTTTGGGTTTTGGCCCCTGCTACCACATGCAAGAAGTAATCAAACGGCCGTCGCACATCAAAAAATGGCAGCAGATTGGGCGAGGCAAATCCGTCCCCTGGCAGAGCATCTTCCGCCATTTTCAGGCGACGGTAGATTATCCGGCCAGCACCTATTACCGCGAACTGTTAGCCGCTTACCCGGACGCCAAAGTGATTCATACCGTGCGCGATCCCGAGCGCTGGTACGATAGCACCGCCGAAACCATATTCCGCTCGATGCACGGCCTGCCGTTTTGGGCCTACAAGCTGCCCTGGCCGATGGGGAACTTCATTGATTTGCAGGAACAAATCGTCTGGCAGGGGGTGTTTAACGGCCGTTTCCTCGACCGCACCTACGCCATCCAACGCTTCCACGAGTACACCGAAGAGGTCAAACAGAACGTTCCGCCAGAAAAGCTGCTCATTTTTCAGGTAAAAGATGGCTGGGAACCGCTCTGCAACTTTCTGGAACTGCCCGTGCCCGGTGTGCCCTTCCCTCGCGTCAACGACCGAGAAAACATCTTGCGTCAGTTCAAGCGCTTACGCCAGACGCTCCACCTGCTCCCCTTTGCTGCGGCAACGGCCGTTTTGACCCTCCTCTACCTCTTGCAAAACAAAGATTGGGCCAGTTTCCGAAAACTGACCCAATCTGATGATGAATACACTCAAACCCGCCGCGCGTAAATATCGCCACTGCCATCTTGCAGCGTGCGCTGCCGCAAAAATTGGCTGATTTCTTCTGGCGTGAGCCATTGGCTAGCACGCAAACGGTGCGTTTCGCCAGGGGCGTGGTTGTAGCGATAATCGCCCAGCGCCTGCAAACGATCCACGCACGCCAGGGCCGCATCCAGCGCTGCGGGGATGTACTCAAACGAGAGCGCTGGAACGGCCGTTGACAACCCGCGCAGCACTTCCAGCTCAAACCCCTCCACATCAATTTTGCAAAAGGCCGGACGGCCGTGTTGCGCCATCAATTCATCCAACGTGGTCACAGGCACGGTAACGGCCGTATCCCACGCCACTTTGGCAAACGATGCGTCTCGCTGCACCGCCTGCATCCACGTGGACGACAGCGTGGAAACGGTGGGCGTGCGCTGGCTGATGTGCAGCATCGCCTGCCCCGGTTCCGCTCCCACTGCCTGATCGAGCAAGGTGATCTGGGACGAACGGCCGTATAGTCGCTGCAACACATCAAATAAGATCGGCTGCGGCTCGATGGCCACCACTCGCGCCCCCAACTGCCGCCAGACGCGCAGCCGATTGCCCACATGCGCCCCCACATCAAAGCACAAATCACCTGGCTGGATGAAACGGCCGTACAGCCGCCGCATCTGCCGGGGCCGCCAGGGAATTGCATAATACATCAACAAAGAGCGGGCCAGGCCCACCGTTTGCGCCATAGTCATCATTGCGCCAACGGTACAACCACCCGCCCATCCCGTCAAAAACCGCGTCCCTACGGCCGTTTCCCAAATCTGAACAATCAGTGAGATTTTGACAAAACGGACTTATTTCCGTTTTTATAACCGCTAAAATCTGCGCATGGAAGGGCACCGCTGGCAACTCCAGCACACACGTTGGCTCATTGTGGGACTGCTTTTCATGCTGGCCGCGTGCAGCACCCCAACCGCGAACTCCACACCTCTGGCGGCAGTCATCACCCCAGCCGTCACCCTGGCACCCACGGCCATGCCAACGCTAACGGCCGTTCCCACCGCCACCAACACCGCCACACCGACCACCACGCCATCCCCCACACCCACACCGACGGCAACGGCCGTTTCCCTCACCGTTCAGGGCGATATCCGCACCGCCCTGCTGCACGATCCGGTGCCTAGCGGCAGCGCCGCCTGCGGCCTGGTGGACCTGTTCGACTTTCCCATCGATCCGCCCCATGCCGCCAGCGTCAGCCGGGGTGGCAGCGACTTTGGCGTCTTCCGCAGCCGCTACGACAAGTTCCACGCCGGGGAAGATTGGGGTGGGCCATCGGGGCAGAGCAATTTGGGCACGCCCGTCTACAGCATCGGCCACGGGCTGGTCACCTATGCCCAACCGCTGGGCTGGGGTCGCGATCAGGGTGTGGTTATCATCGAGCATACCTTTGCCAACGGCCGTACCGTGCTCTCCTTCTATGGCCACCTGGACCCGGAAAGCGTGCTGCTGACCCCCGGCAGCTGCGTGCAGCGCGGCCAGCTCGTCGGCAAGATTGGCCAGCCGCGCAGTTCGCCGCATCTGCACTTTGAAGTGCGCACCCAGGCACCGTACCAAACGCTCACCGGCTACTGGCCGGAAGACCCTACCACCGTGGGCTGGCTCTGGCCGTCGCAAGAAATTTGGGCCGCACGGGTGGCGGCAATTCCAGGGGTCAGCTGGGTACGGCCGTTTGCCCGCGTTACCCAAAACGATGAAATTGCTATCGGCGGCAGCCAGCCCATCGGCTATGCCGACGACACCAGCTTTTTGCTGCTGGAAGGCGGCCAGCTCACCCGGCTCAACATGAACGACGGCCGTTCTAATCCCATCCTCTTCTCGTTGGACACAATTGATGCCGCCCTGCGCCACGACACCAACAATTTGCTCTTCCTGGCCGACAGCAACAGCGACACCCTGGCGGCGTACAGCCTGCCCGACTTGATCCAGCAGTGGGAAATCCGTCTCACGCTCAACAGCGCCATCCGCCTGCTGCCCTTGCCCGATGGCGGCGTGGTGGCCGCCACCCGCACCTCGCTAACGGCCGTTTCGGCCGCTGGCGACACGCTCTGGACCCTGCCCCTGGACAGCCAGGTGCTCGACTGGCAGCTCGCGGCCAATGCGCTCTACCTGACCACCGATGGCAACGACGGCCGTTGGTGGCAAATCACCACCGAGGGAGCGCATCCCATCGCCGATCTGGGGGGCAAGCTGGCGCTAAACGGCAGCGACCTCTGGCTGTACCATCGCGAAGGGCTGTACCGCTTTGACCTGATCGCAGCCAATCCAACCCCGATCCTGGTGTATGATCTGCCGCCTGGCACCGTCAGCCGGGGTGATTTGCTGGCCCTGCCCGATGGCGGTGTGCTGCTAGCTCACGCCGATGCCGCCGACCGTCGCCTGCTGCAATTTGATGCTAACGGCCGTCTCACCTGGGAACGCTCCTACGCCGGGCAAATTCAGGGCAACGTCACCCTGCACCTGGCCAACGGACGGCCGTACCTGGCATCCAGCCTGGGCAGCGGCAACAATGGCGAGCTCGTCCTCTACGCGCTTGATCAGGCACAAAACAGCCTTACCCGCGTCTTCGAGGGTGGCTCCCGCACCCCTCTGGCGAATGAAATGTGGGTAACGGCCGTTTCGGACAGCCAACTCCTCGTCAACGTCGGCGGCGGTCCGTTGGCGCTTTTTGAGCCGACCCTGAACAAACCCTAACTCGATAAAAGATAGGCTACGTTGGCATTAGTTGGATAATTTGGATTTCTGAGTTTTGCAGAGAGACTTATGATTGCACAGAAATGTCAAAAAATGTTAACACTTCTGCAATACTTATTTGAATGTGATCTATGCTTGAGTATTCAAAATGACTCCCCCTCGATAAAGGAAAACTACAGCTACCATGACGATGAGATGACCGAGTCCGTTTCCGTCAAGTGGGTGGAAAGTACTTACCTTGAAACCTTGCACCAAGGATCCAACTATCAAAATCAATATACCGATAATCATATCCAATGATTGGGGAGCTATCCGGAAATTGAGAACGACCAATACTAATAAAAAAATCATAACTGGAGCAATATTGAGGCTGACGAAGATAAAGTTGTCATTGTGCATCAAAAAAATAAGATAAACAACGAATTGTACGACACCAATAACCAGTAATACGGTCTGTCCTAAATCAGAAAAATACTGCTGTGAAATGGTCATAATAATAGTAAATGCCAGTACACCTAGAAATGCCCAATTAACCTTAGTCACACAAATCCTGTAAGGGTGATTAGAGATATCTAGAAAGCCGTGGTCAATTCCGCCAATGAGTGCAGTGACAGCTAATATAATGATAGACAGATTCCACCACCACGCTGCGGATAATGGTTCCTTCTGGAACTCAAAAAAACGTCCAGCAAAAAAGAAGACCTCACAAGCTAATAAAAAATCAGTAATTGCATTCAATTCAATAGGACGCATTATCTATTAACCTCATAAGATACAGTAAACTCAAAAATATCACTTTTCCAACTCATGCCAATTACTTCAAGGAAGTTATAGTTGTAAATGGGTCTTTATGAGATGACGTTTGTTAACTTACGGGCACTCAATCATCTTCCAAAAGATATATATCAAAAAAACCGATAACCCGGTTTTCAAATTCATCAGGATAATCTCTATCAAAAAAAACATGTTCTTGCTCTGGTTCAAACCAAAGCTCCTTAGGTTCACCAGCTGCATCGAATAAGCGTTGTCCACTGTTAATTGGAATGAATTCATCTTGCCCACCTTGCATTAACAAAATAGGGCGAGGACTGATCTTTCCAATACTGTCTAAAACAGAAATCTCTTCCGCCTGAACCCCAGTTTCTTGCTCAACAAATAACTTGACCAAATATGTGAGTGGTTGTGCAGGTGGAAGTCCAGTATATTGTTGGATATTCACGGCAGCAACATCTTCTATCTGAGCAAATGAACTTTGTACAGCAATCGCTTTAATGTTTGGATTATCAGCAGAATACATGATAAGAGTGGCTCCACCCATTGAGTTGCCAATAGCGCCTATTCGGTTCTTATCAACTTCAGGGCGGGTGAGCAGATACTGGTACGCAGCATCAACATCATAACGTTCAAGCTTTCCAAAAGTGATAATATCTCCTTCGCTTTCCCCATGAGCTCTTAGATCAATCATAATCACGCCATACCCGTGGCGGCTCAACATTGAAGCAATATTCAGCATAACGGTACGATCAGATTTATAACCATGTTGGGCAATAATAGCAGCACCATTTCTTGAGGGGATATACCAGCCCACAAGTTTTACATCATCAAAAGTTGTAAGCTCTACTGTTTCATAGTTAAGAATGTCATAGTCCGAAGGGGATGTATTTATCTCGGTGCGATTATCTAACGGATTATGCACAACTTCCATTGTAGTGTTATAGAGAATCAAAAGCGCTAGCAATGCAAGGACTACTGAACTAATTAATGCAAATTTAATAGCTTTTTTCATTTTCTCACACCCAGTTCATGTCACTCATCAATTTTTGCTTCTGCCAATGCGTTTGTAAGTTCTCTGATCATTTGAATATTAACATACTTCGTCCCTAATTCGTAAGCTACTTCTTCAAGCTGGATTTCATTTGTTACTTTCAAGGATACGCTTTCAAGTGCGTTTACAATCAATTGCCGGATTTCCGGTACCTGGCGAATCAACCATGGTTGCCCAACTTGAGAACCAATATTTAAAACCCACCCAATTGGGTCTAGTTGAAATTCATTTAAAACACTTACTCTTAACCAAGAAGGAGCTTCTCTCAAATACAGATCGGCATCTAAAGGATAGTAAGATCTGATTCCAGCTATAGCCCGAACCAGTGAAAGTCGCTCACCTTCTGTTAGACCTTCGTTACCAAACCATCCAGACAATGATTCCAATACAGGTGATATAGCAAACTTTCTCGTTGCAGTGCTCAACAAAGTAGCCCTATGCAACTGCTCAAAAATAGCAATTGTTCTTTGTTCTTCTGTTAGATTCCATGGTAAGGATTTAACTTTGTCTACAAAATCAAGTGGACCTGATTGCCTAGAAGCAAGCTCTAAAGCAAAACCAACTGATAGATGGGCAAGAGGACTCCGTTTTTTTGTAACTGGTCCATTAGCTTCTTCTTGCCATTCGTACTCAATCTGTTTAGGTGTTCCACTCACAAAATCCAGAATAATGTTTTGGGCGAAATCTATATGTTTTTGCTCACAATAAGCTCCGCTAAGCTCCATGTAAGTAGCCAGGGGGAATATCCTTATAGCAACATATTGAGCATGCAAGTTGCCCTTTGTATAAAGGCGCGTGCAAAAACGGAAAAGATCTTCAAATTGATTGCCTAGTCTAGTCATAAGAACAACCGAACAACACAGGTAAGTCCAGGCATCCATTTCACTCGCTAGATCAAAAAGCAAATCACCTAATTCGCCATTTAAAGACCCATTATTATGATCAATAAAACTTATTAATTCAGAGCATTGTTTTCTCTGAGGATCTTCGATGGAACGTTGAATAAAAGGGCGAAATGACCTTAATTGTACAATTGGACCATTTCCAAGAATCTCTAAGATAACCTTTTGACCGCTTTTTGTTACAGTCAACATTTTGTTTAAGCCCTGTTTTAAGACAATCGGCAAGCTATCAACCCAATCCCGAAGTGACTCCCCTGCTACACTAGCAATTTCTGGATTATGATTTGCAAGGGATATGGATAGTAAAGCAAGATTGAGGTAAGCTGAAAGTCCAAGTACCCCACCTTTTTTCCTCAATGCTCTTAATAACAAAGAAGGCACACCATTCACGGTTAACTGCTTTCTTAATGTATCGCGCAGCGCAACGAAGGATTCCCGCCCAGCTTTGGCATCCTTTTGCCATAGGAAAAACGTATACTGTGTGGCCATTTGCCAGATAGCTCTATTTGGGCTAAGCATTCCACTTTGCAAGATTTGTGTAGCACTTAGCCGATGGGCAATCTCAATTGCAATTGAACCTGTTACCAGAGAATTGGTTTTGAGCAATTTGTTGCATAATTCAACGACTTGTATACGCCGATTATTGCTTTCTCCAGCGACTGTCACCAGAACATCAATCAGTATCGCCCGCACGTTTATATCATCCAAAGATGCAAGACCGAACAGTAAATCATCATCTTTGAATTCTGTAAATTCATCTAGGCGGCTTAGCAATTTTAACTTTATCGCTCCCCAAAGAGATGCATAAGGAATTAGCCCCTCGAACACTTCCTGCGTCAAATTTTTTATCTTATCGATAGTAACCTGTTGTGGCATTAACAATCTAGCTAATTGGAATTCCAGAATTTGATCGTAAGCGAAACGCACATAATACGTATCGTCTGTTCCTCCGACAGCCATCAAAATTCCCTTATCAATCAGATTGACCCATGGACGACCTGGCCTCTGCTCCATTACGAGTTGCCCAATAGCAGTATCTGTAAATAAAGAAGCTAAGGCTAATCGATCAGTGCGTGTCTCATACATTTTCTTTACCAACTGATTGACTATCAGGTTTTCATCTGATGCAGTTACCTGATCTTGTGTGTTCATCTTTAGCTCGACATATCGCTGAAATACCTCATATGTTTTTAGAGATGGCGGTATTTTGGACCCGAAGTTACTCTCAGCAACCAGGCGAAGCATAAGCGGAAGCGTTATGAAGTTGATTGCTTGCGTACTTAACTCAGAAAAACTGGAGCGAATTTGATACTTTTCTTGATAAACTTTATAGGCCTCAGAAAGTTCAGAATCTGAGAATCGCGCTAAACGGTGAACGATAGTTCCATCTTTTTCCCAGAAGTGGCGTTCGCCTTTAAATCCTCCTTCTAGGCGTATCCAAGATTCGGAACGGCAAGATATGATTATCTTGAACCAAGCCGAGTGTTCAGTAGGTACAATCAACCAGGTGTAAAGACTTTCCAACAAACTGACCGGGTCTTCAAACTCGTTTATCGCGTCAAGGAACAAAACGAATTGAATTTTTTTCGATAGATCTTTTGCCAAATTATTGAGAGTTCCCAGAAATCCCACATCCAGATTAAACCCATAACGCTTGCTTAAAAATTGGTCAAATCCATCATTAATAACCTGAGAATCAAAGGCAGAACAGACCTCGAAGGATACAATGGCTCCGTTTTCTAGGATTGTGGCAGCTAGATCACATAGCAGATTTGTTTTCCCTACCCCAGAATCACCAACAATCAAAAAGCCCGTTTTATCACTGGCCAAGAAACTTTCGACTTCTGCTTGGGTTTCTTCTCGTGGCACGTACAGGGCAGCATCATACTTCTTTCGTAAGCTGTAGAGCTGGTCCTGTGTGCGAACACGCATTCTTGTTTGAATAGCTAATAAGCTATGTGTAATTTCGGCCTCAGCAAGCAACTTGCTTTTCCATAGGTCTTCAACAACTGTATCCAACGGTACGCGATGAGGTTGCCCAAGAGTATCTTCAAGGCCAACATAAATATCTTTTTGGGCTAATGTCCGTTCGTAGACGAAAAAACGATTAGTTATTTGACGCTGTTCGTCGTAGCATGTTGGGCAATGGACAAAAATAGTATAGCGAGACAAGTGAAGAAGGTGTTGGGATTTCTTTGAGTAAATGGCTAGCATATTCGGTGTTAGTTCGTCTGTTGCATGGATATTAGCAACCTCTTTTTGGCTGCTTTCATCAAAGTTGAAGTCACAGCCAATGAGAGAGTTAACGATCCATACAGGTGCCTTTACCTCACGAGAAACCAATCTAACAAGAATATATTTCTGCAAGAAGCCAAGGTGTTGCAGAAATTTTTTCACCTTTCCAATATTTTCTTCAAAGAGAGCTTTGTACCGATATTCATTGGAAACAGGTGTGTTATTCAATTGATCGATAAAACTATTCAATTCTGTTGCCAAAAAAAGACCATCTGCAACACCACCATCAGGTGTAACAGAAAAAGCTATTAACTCAGGCATGAAGGCAAGGTGTGGTCTCAGATAACTTCTACTAATCTGTCGAAGTATGTCTATACAAACCTTGATAGTTGGACTGGCAATGTTTTTGGCAATAAACAAGTCAATTTCATTTGGAGCAGGATTGTCCTTGTAACGCTCAACATAATATTGACTTAAAATAATGACTGTACAATAACGCAAGGAAAACTCGAATACTCGACTGAGTTGAGTCGCTTTTGCAACCCAATTAGCCGGAGACGTTTTTAACAACTCTTGATATTCGTGTGCAATAGGCATGGGAAATTGATTTACAATTGTTTCATCTGAAATTTCTTGAAGGGACATAATTTTTTGCCGTTTAACGGCCTCCCATACGCTGTGCTAAAGCTGTTGTAAATAGAGCCAAAGACGTCACTCCCAAAATTGCCTCTAGAGAGCTAATTATTTGTGAGACTCTTGATACTGGCTCAATATCTGGCAAAGAACTTACAGTAAATGTAGCTAGGCTATAAACAAGTAGTTCTAAAATAGTTGGTTCGACACCGTTCAATTTTTCTATGCCATCCAGCGCACCATAAATAAATGCAAAACTAATTATTATTGACAAACAGAAACCCAAAACTCGTTGCGGTTTTTGCCCATAGCCCCAAATTAGCTCTAGCAACAAAGCTGAGAGCCATTTTACCGTATACTTGACGTAGAAGCCTAGCCAGGAAAAGAATGTTGCTTCTTTCGTGAGTTGAAAAACATAAAACTTGCTGGCGCGGAATGGAAGAATTGAATGGCGCTCTGCAACTCTTTCCCGAAAATAGGCCCAGCTTGCAGAATCATAAGCACCAATTGATTGGAAATTTTCCTTCAGTCGTAAATAGACAATTCTTGCATTAAGATAGTCACCGTCTAATTCTTGCTTAATTCTCTTTCCTAAATTCTTTTGCTGAATAAGTGTGCGGTACAAAACGCAGTTGATTAAATTCACATAATCTAATTTGGCTCCCAACAGGCGCGCTTCGGTAAGATTCGCCTCTTCCAAGTTGGCACCGTGCAAGTTTGCCTCCTCAAGATTTGCTAAGGAAAGATTCGCACGATAAAGATCAGCCTTTCTCAAATCTGCATTTTTGAATGAACTATTGTGTAAATCACAATTAGCAAATTTGACCCCTCGCAAATTACAATTATTGAACGACATATTGCTAAGATCACTGATGGGGATCAACGACTCATTATGCAGGCAATGGCCATTTAAATTAATTTGATTTCGCGTATTATTTAAACTTGATTTTTCGATTAGCTGTTTGAGCTCTGGTGCACTGATATGTTGCCCAGTACACTCAATGGTACTATCGTTATCTGAGCTATTTGATTGTTTTCTCATCAATTGCATGGATAGCTCCACTGTTTCCAGTGTGACCCTTACTTATTCACTGGTTACTTTATAATAAAGCTAATTTGACAAGCCAAACCACATTTTGCACGACTAATATTTGTATTGTACACAAAAGCAATTCATTTTGAAGGGCAAAATTACATAGGCATAACAAATATTGTAACTACTAATCGAATCTTTTTGTGAAATATAGGATCAAAAATTATTGCGTGAAAGTTTATCCAAAATTCACTCCCATAATTGAGGTAAAAAAATGACCTTCGATTTCGACACTGAAGTAAACAAATTTGGCATCAACAGCACCAAATGGGAATTTATTTTTGATGCGGATCACAAAGCCAAGCAAGGCGACCATGCCCATGCCCGGCACGGCAACGAGCGCATGCTGCCCATGTGGGTGGCCGATATGGATTTCCGCTGTCCGCCGCCGGTGGTGGATGCGGTGGTGGAGCGGGCCAAACGGGGCGTATTTGGCTATGCCATGCCCACGGATTCTTACTACGAGGCGGTGCTCAGCTGGTTTGCCAGGAGATACGGCCGTTCCATTCAACGCGACTGGATTGTGATGACGCCCGGTGTCGTGCCCGCGCTCAACTTCATGGTGCAAACCTACACCCAGCCCGGCGACAAAATCCTGATCCAGCGGCCTGTGTACCATCCGTTTACGTTTGCCATAGAAAACAACGGCCGTGAGGTGGTATCTAATTCATTGGTGCTGGAAAACGGCCGTTACCAGATGGATTTTGACGATCTCGCCGCTAAGGCGGCCGATCCGGCCGTGAAGATGGCCATTTTGTGCAGCCCGCACAACCCCATCGGCCGCGTCTGGAACCGCGAAGAGCTGACCCGCTTTGGCGAAATTTGCCTCGACAATGATGTGCTGGTTGTTTCTGATGAGATTCACTGCGACCTGATCTACAGCGGCGTACAGTTCACCAGCTTTGCCAACATCAGCGAACGTTTTGCCCAAAACAGCATCGTCTGCACCGCGCCGAGCAAAACGTTTAACATTGCCGGGTTGAAGCTGTCTAACATCATCATTCCCGACGAAACCCTGCGAACCCAATTTAACAAAACGCTGGAGCGTTCCGGCATCATGGGGACGAACACGTTTGGCATCGTGGCCACCGAAGCGGCTTATAATTTGGGCGAACCGTGGTTAACGGCCGTTTTGGAATACATCGAAGGCAATTACCAATTCATGCAAACCTATCTGGCCGATCATCTGCCCCAGCTGCACCTGCTGCCCGCTGAAGGCACCTACCTGGTCTGGCTAGACTGCCGCGCTCTGGAACTGACACCCGCCGAGCGCAAAAAGCTCATCTTTGAAGACGCGCACCTCTACCTGGACGAAGGCGAAATCTTCGGCCCCGAAGGTGAAGGGTTCGAGCGCCTCAACCTGGCCTGCCCGCGTTGGTTGCTGGCGGAAGCGATGGAGCGCCTGAAGACGGTAATCCGTGAACCGTAATCGGTAAACGGATTACCGATCACCGATTACCAATTACTGACTTATGAAAGTTACCCTAATTGCCACTGCCAAATTCGGCCTGGAAATGATTGTGAAGCAAGAAGTCCAGGCGCTGGGCTTTGACGAGATTGTGGTGTCAGACGGCCGTATCGAATTCACCGCCGACATCACCGACATCCCCAAAGCCAACCTGTGGCTGCGCTGCGCTGATCGCGTGCTGTTAAAAATCGCCGAGTTCCCGGCCCACACCTTCGACGACCTGTTTGAGCAAACCACCGCCTTGCCCTGGGAGGCGTGGATTACACAGGACGGCCGTTTCACCGTCAACGCCAAGTCACACAAATCCGTCCTCAAAAGTGCGCGCAGCTGCCAATCCATCGTCAAAAAAGCCGTCGTCGATCGACTGAAAAGCGCCTATCAGGTCGAGTGGTTCCCGGAAACCGGCGCTGAATTCACCATCCAACTGGCCCTGGTGCGCAACAACGCCCTGCTGACACTAGATACTTCTGGCGTGGGGCTGCACAAGCGCGGCTATCGCGAAGAAGCAGGCGAAGCGCCGCTCAAAGAAACCTTTGCCGCTGGGCTGGTGCAGCTCAGTTTTTGGCAGCCGGGCCGCCTGCTGCTGGACCCGATGTGCGGCTCGGGCACCATTTTGATTGAGGCCGCGCTGATGGGACGCAACATTGCCCCCGGCCTGCACCGTGAATTTGCTGCCGAAGGCTGGCCTGCCATCCCTGCCGAAGCGTGGGCACAAGCACGGGAAGAGGCACAAAATGCCATCTTGCCCAGCGGCAATCTCCAGCTGCAAGGCAGCGACAGCGACCCGGCCAGCATCGAAATTGCCCGCAGTAATGCTGCTAAAGCAGGCGTCGCCGACGATATTCAGTTTGAAGTGAAGGATGTTAAAAAGGTGTGGATCGACCGGGAGTATGGCATCCTGATCACCAATCCGCCTTACGGCATCCGGCTATCTGAATACCAGGATTTGAACGCCATCTACATCACGCTCAACAAAATGTTCCGCAAAAAAGATGGTTGGTCCATCTACGTGCTCACCGCCGACCAAAAGTTCCCCGACTTTTTCAAGCGCGCCAAGCCAGACCGGGTGCGCAAACTGTACAACGGCACGATTGAGACGAATTATTATCAATATTACGGCCGTAAACCGTAGGTCGGATTGGTTCGTGTTTAAAAATTAACTGGCAAATTGTCATTAGTATCTAAAAAGTGTGATACAAACAGAAAGACACGGCAGATCGATTGTCATTTCGAGGTCCTCCGAGAAATCTTTCTACTTCGACAAAACGCAAGATTCCTCACTCCGAAGACTCCGTTCGGAATGACGAGTTCGTGACCTGGTTTAATTCTAAACTGTGACTAATCCGGCTCACATGCAGGAGGGAGAATGAGCGAGTTACACCCAGATTTAGCCCGCATTTTGGTGCCAGAGGAAACCATCCAGGCCCATGTCAAAGTTTTAGCCCACCAAATTTCGCTTGATTACGCCGATAAAGGCCCCGTTTACCTGGTGGGCGTGCTGCGCGGCGCATTCATCTTCCTGGCGGACCTGGCCCGGTGCCTCACCATACCGCACGTGGTCGATTTCATGTCGGTGTCCAGCTACGGCAAATCAACGGAGTCGGGCGTCGTGCGCATTGTGCTGGACCTGCGCGAACCCATCGACAACCAGCACGTCATCATCGTGGAAGACATTGTGGACAGCGGCAAAACGCTCAGCTACCTCTACACCATGCTCAAGAGCCGCAATCCCACCTCGCTACGCACCTGCGCCCTGGTGCAAAAGCCCAAAGAAAAACAGCTCGACGTGCCGGTCGATTACCTGGGCTTCAAAATTCCAGATGTATGGGTGGTGGGTTACGGGTTGGACTACGCGGACAAGCACCGCACGCTGCCCTACATTGCCGAGCTCAAGCCGTCGGTCTATGAAAAGTAGCCGCGGATTCTTTCCGCACCGCACACAGGCGCAGTAAGAAACTGCGGCTACCACCAACACGCTGGAACAAGCCACTAATCTTTAGAAACTAAAGCACCGCAATGGAAGAGTCTGCGGGTGTCGCAAGCTCCTCATCATTGGGCATGAGTATGTTTGTTACACCGGAACCAGTTTGAAACAGGGTGCGTCTGAAAACCCAGACAGTGACAACTGCCACCCCAGCCAAAAGAAAATTATCCCAAGGCTGCGCATCTGGCCAAATGGGATTATTCATCTGGAAATGAAACAAAACGGCCGTTAGCAAACTGCCACGAGATTCATTGAATAGAACGGTCAGGAGCAGCGATGCGGCAATTCCCCCGACAAAGTAAGGGGCAAACGACCAGGCACTCTGGGGCGTTCCGCCTATCAAAAAAGCGGGGATGTGCCAAACCATCCAGATAACGCCCAGAATCAAACCTGCCCAAAACGGGGAAAATTTGCGTTGCAGCAAGGGTAGCGCAAAGCCTCGCCAACCAAACTCTTCAATTGGTCCAAGAAATAAAGCCAACGCCAGGGCTGGCAATACCTGATACCAGGGTGAATAAGGAAGGGGTTCACCCGCGGAACCCTTTAAGGCAGCACCCAGATACATAACGGCAGGCACCCCCAGAATGATGAAGAGCCAAGCCCACACAGGCGCACGCCATAAGGTGAGTCGTTTTAAGAAGCTGCCCAAGCTCTTGAAACCATACGTTTGCCAAATAAGCAACACGGCAGCAATGCCCGGCGAGTACACAGCCAGAATAAACAACGGATTGCTTACAGTCAGCTCACCAAATAGCGTTGCAATCTGGTCGGGAAACAGAATCAGCAGCGTGGCTATGCCCCAGGTTAAACCAAAGGTAATCGCCCAAAAAGGAATCAGTTTTTTCGTCATTAGGAAACCTCCTGCCCTTTGCAAATGAACGTTTAGCAGGGGAAATCCCTTTGACTAAACAAACATTGAGCCAGCAAAATAGTCGCTCGATGCTGGCAAGCAAAGAGCTAATAACAGTTAATATGAAGTTTGAGAATCTATCTCAGGACTCTACGCAGCGTATGTGGCCCAATACGTCATTAATCACAGGAAGTTTCTTAATGTGGTATGGCAAAACAAAAACCGGAAACGGCCGTTACCCACCATTTCCGGTTCGTTTTACCAGATCAGGGCAGACATGAGGGTCTGCCCCTACCCATTTTTGTTATGCCGCAACCAACGCACCGCCTTCACGTGCCCGGCGGGAGAGGATGGCGACAACCCCCACCAGCAGCAAAATAATGGCGAGCAGAATCGCCACTTCTGGCGCGACGTCGCCGAAGGTCGCGCCCTTTTGCGTTACGTCCATGATGGGGCCGATGATGTAGTAGGTGGGAAAGATACGTGCGACCCACTGCGGCAGCGTGGGGAACAGGTACACAATCGCCGGGGCGTAAAGCAGGATGCCAATCCCCTTGATCGTGGCAAACAGCGAATTGATGTCCTTGATCAGGATGCCCAGCAAAATACCAAAGATAGAAGCCATCGTGCCGCCGAGGGCCAGCAGCCCCATCAGCAGCAGCGGCTGGCTGCCAAAAGCGCGGTTCAGCGTCAAAATGACAACGCCCATGACCACCCCCAGGATGATGCCCAGCAGCGCTTTGGCCGTGTACACTTCTCCCAGCGAGGTTGGTGTGGTGGTAACGGCCGTTAGCGTGCGCTTCATCTTTTCTTCCACCAGCGAGGTGGCGGGCACCATAATGCCGCCAATCATGATGGTAATGAGGACCACAAACGGCAGCAAACGAACTTCCCAAGGAACGGCCGTTTCATCCCCCAGCGTCGTCGTCACAATCTCAACGGGCTTTTCTTGCCCGGCAATGGTACGAATCCAGACGGCAATGGAAGTGCCCAAGATGGCCCGATCTTGCATCAGGCTCTCGCCCCAGATGTACGCTTCAATTTCGACGGATTCGCCGGTTTGAACGGCCGTATCAAAATTCGCGGGCAGGGTCAGGCCCAAATCAACCGCGCCGGATTGCACTGCCTCGCGCAGCGCCGCGTCCGATTCATACGCATTCACGATGATCGAATCGACTGCCTGCGCCTGCGTCACCAAATCCGAATTGCCCATATCGGCAACGCCCAACTTTGGCTTGCCGGAAAAGAACGTGCCAAACAAAAGGTTCAACACCAGGCTAAAGCCAATGGGAATCACCAGGGCAAAAATAAAGATGAAATTTTTTATCCCACTGCGAAACTCTTTCACCAATAACACGGCAACACGTCGTAAACTCATTGGAATTTCCTCCGCAAAACCAGAATACCTAATCCCATAAACGCCAGGGAAAAAGCAGCCAAGGGTAACAAATTACCGCCCACATCGGCCCAGCCCAGCCCCAAGGTGGCCGCGCCGTAAACCGTGTCAATCAAGTAGTAGGAAGGCACCGCCTTGATCCAATCGGTCGTCAAACCAGGCAGCAGCAGGCCAATGGCCGGTATCGCCAGCACCAAAATAATCGGGATGCCCCAGGACATGACAGACATGAGGTCTTTGGCCACCGAAGCAATTAAAAATCCCAGCCCGGTCACCAACAGCGAACCCAGCAGCAGAGCTAAAATGATGAGCAGCGGCTGGTTACTCAAACCGCCGGTCACGGCCATCAGCAGCAGGGATTGGATGAAAGCCAGCCCCACGCCGACCACGCCTTTGGCCACAAACAGCCCTTCCATGCGCATGGGGGTGATGAGCAGCGCTTGCAGCGTGCCCGCCTCAATTTCACTGCTGATCAGGCTGGCCAGCCCCAGCGTCTCCATCGTCAGGATGAGCACGGCAAAGAGTGGCAGCATCTTGTCCCGCTGGGGAATCTGGTTCCCGGCGCGATCTACGCCCAGGATTTCTTCGTGAACGTCAATGTTTAGCTTTTGCCCGCTCAGGTTGTAGCCAATCTCTTCAAAAAAGATGACGTACGCCTGTTTGAGTTCTTCCGGGAAGTTGGGGCTAAAGTAGAGGTCGATTTGCCCCTGCTCGCCGCTAGCCAATGCCTGGTTGAGCGATTCGGGAATGACCACGCCGACGGCATATTCGTTATCGGTAACGGCCGTTTCCAAAGCCTGTTTCGACTCAAAGTTTTTCAGGATCACACCCTCGTCACCCAGCGAATCGGCCAGTACCGTGGGCAGCGCCGGGGCGAAGACGGCCATCTCCACCGTTTCGTCCACGGTTGACGGCATGGCAAAGTAGATGCCCGCGTAGGCCACCAGCGCCAGCCCAGTGATCAGGGCAAAGAACTGGTTGCTAAAAAAGACTTTTATATCTTTCTCAATCAATGCGCGAATAATACGGCCGTTCATACCAGGCTCCGTCCAGTAATCTGGATGAAAATATCTTCCAGCGTCGCTTCTTCACTGTGCAACGTCACCACTTTTTCATTGGCGAACAGGTCGGCAACGGCCGTTCCCGTATTCGCTTCGTCCAGGGTTATTTCGCGGGTTTCTAAACGGCCGTCGGCCATCTCCACTTCCGCCATAATGGCTCGCTTGCCGTACTGCTGCTTTAGCTTGTGCGGCGTGTCCAGCGCCACAATTTTGCCCTGGTTGATAAACGCCACCCGGTCAGACAATTTGTCCGCTTCCAGCATGTCATGCGTCGTCAGAAACACCGTGGTGCCTTTCGCCTGCTCTTCCTTAATAAGGTTGCGAATCGTCTCCGACGACACCGGGTCCAGCCCATCGGTCGGCTCATCCAAAAACAGGATGCGCGGCTCGTTGACTAGCGCCCGCGCCACCATCAACCGCTGCTTCATCCCTTTGGAGTAAGTTTGTACTTTGTCCTTGCCACGGCCGTTTAACCCCACACGATCCAGCAGCGATTCTGCATCCGCATTGCTGCCGTACAGGCGGGCAAACAGTTTCAGGTTGTCCAGCGCGCTCATCTCTTCGTACAGATTGGTGTTCTCAAAGCAAACGCCAATTTGGGCCTGAATCTGCTTGGGCTGCTTGGCAATATTCATGCCCAGCAGCGTTGCCTGGCCCGATTTGGGCACCAGCTGCCCGGTGAGCATCTTCACCGTCGTCGATTTACCCGCGCCGTTTGGCCCCAGGAAGCCCAAAATTTCGCCTTCACCCACCTGGAAGTTGATGGCATTAACGGCCGTTAAATCCCCATATTGGTAGGTTAAATTCTCCGCCACAATCGCCAAATTGTTCATTGCCACTCCTTGAAAAGTTGAAGTTGTTAGTGTCTGGTAGCCGTTCATTTGTCATTCCGAGTGAAACGAGGAATCTTTCACCTTCACTGGCGGAGAGATTTCTCACTTCGTTCGAAATGACACTGGCCACCAACCACTAACCGCTATTCCTCGCCAACCCACTGCGCATAAAATCAATTAAATAATTCAAATTGCTTTCCATCTCGGCCATGTTCTCTAAATTGGCAAAGTCGGCCGCCTGATTAAATAAGTAACCTATCATTTGCTTGATAAACGGCAGCGGTAAATCTTCACGAAATTCACCCCGCACGTACGCCCCTTCAATGAGCTGACCAATCACCTCATTGTCCTTGAAGTCGTACCGGGTCATGACTTTTTCATAAATCGGATTACCTCGTTCGCGCAAAAATGATTGGCTCAAGTCATGAACTGCCGGATATTCCCTGGCAAAAATGAGACCATAACGAATCTGCATCTTGAACAGGCTAAAAATATCTGTCGGTGCGCCGTCCAAGAGATTGAGGTTTTGAAAGTAGGCCAATTTTTGCTGGATGCTCATCTCAATCAAGGCAAAATAAAGCGCCTCTTTGTTCTTAAAATGATAGTAAAACTGCCCTTTACTCATGCCCGCCGCATCTAAAATGCGGTTGATTGAGGCCTGTTCATAACCATAGGCATTAAATTCGGCCAAGGCCGCATCTAGCAACTTTTGTTTGTGCTCAAAGGACTTGGTAAAGCTCATAAACTCGCCTTTTGTCTGTCAAAAATTGTCTAGTTAATATATTAGACCAACAAGTCTAGACTGTCAAGTCTAACGGGTTGCAATCCGCCCAATTTTTGCCTTTACCTTGCCGTCTGGATACACTTTTTGACGTGGGCGATCTCGTGCCCCAACCAACTTTCTAAAACTTCATACAGACGAGGCGCTGCCGACCCAATCGGCCTGCATTCGCTTTGGCAAGGCAAGTCCTCGGCCATTCCCCACAGGAGGGTTGTGATGTCGAAACGTGTTGTGTACTTGCTGGCTACGGCCGTATTTCCCCTGCTCATCCTTTGGTTTATGATGGCCCCACACTCCCGCGCCGGTGGTAGCGCCATCCTCATTGACGCGGTTTATTACGATGGTTTTGCCACCAATGACACGGATGAAGCGGTGAGGCTGATCAATGTATCGGGAACGGCCGTTGATCTCAGCAATTGGCGGCTGAACGATGGCGTAGATACCAGTTATGCCACCATCCCCCCCGGCATCACGCTGGCCCCAGGAGAAACTCTCTGGCTGGCCAACAATGCGACCAGCTTCACCCGGCAGTTTGGCTTTGCCCCAGACGTCATCCCCAACGGCACCTGGCCCGGCTACAGCAACACCGGCGATGAAGTTATTCTGTCCGATGACAGCGGCACGGTGATGGACACGCTGGTGTACGAAGGCGGTGCAACAACCACCATCGGCTGGAGCGGAACGGCCGTTTATCCCTACACCGTCACCTCCGTCTTTGGTGCTGAAGGGCAAATTTTGTATCGGATGCGCAGCCAGGCCACCGGCCAACCCGTGCCCGACACGGACACAGCGGCCGATTGGGCCCAAAGTAAAGAGGATGTGGTAAACGGCCGTAAAGTCCTCTACCCCGGTTGGGATTTAGAAACCTATTTCCAAACTGCCAAATTCACCCAATCTGGCACCCTCACCGTCGCGGTGGCCCCGGACAATGCCTACGAAACGCTCAAACTGCATCTGGATGCCGCCCAAACCAGCATCGCCATTGAGAGCCTGACCTTTGAAAACGTAGCTATCGCCAATGACCTGATTGCCGCGCTGAACCGGGGCGTGGCTGTGACCATTTTGCTGGAAGGTGCACCCATTGGCGGTGTGCCGGACCAAGAAAAGTACATCTGCCAACAGATCGAAAACGCAGGCGGCCACTGCTGGTTCATGATCAGCGACGATGGCCTGGACATCGCCGACCGCTACCGTTTCCTGCACGCCAAGTTTGTTCTCATCGACGGCCAGCAGGTGGTCATTAGCAGCGAAAATCTCAGCCCCAACTCCATGCCCAGCGATAGCAAAACTGATGGCACCTGGGGGCGGCGCGGCGTGGTGCTGATTACCGATGTGCCGGGCGTGGTAGCTCACGTGCAAAGTCTATTCGACGTCGATTTTGACCCAACTCACCACGTAGACATCACGGGCACCAGCTATGTCGGCGGGCCACCGATTGGTTTTGTGCCGGTGTTGGAATCAGGCGGCATCACCTACACAGTGCGGCATCCAAATGCGGCCGTTTTCCACGGCACGTTTGGCTACGAATTGGTCCACTCCCCAGAAAACAGCCTGCGCACAAGTGACAGCCTGCTCGGTTTGGTGGCTCAAGCCGGAGCCGGAGATGTGGTTTTGGTGGAACAGTTGGATGAACGGCCGTACTGGGGCAGCACTACCTCAAACGCCACCGACGACCCCAGCCTGCGCACCGAAGCCTACATCGACGCTGCCCGGCGCGGTGCCCACGTGCAATTGCTGCTCGATGGCCTGTTCGATGAAGGCGACGCTACCAGCAACACGGCCACTTGCGCCTACGTCAACGGCATTGCCAACGCTGAATCGTTAGATTTAGCCTGCAAAACGGGCAATCCCGCCGGATTGGGCATCCACAACAAAATGGTCCTGGTACAGCTCAACGGCCAGGGTTATCTGCACATCGGCAGCCTCAACGGCAGCGAGCAGTCCAGCAAAGGCAATCGGGAACTCGCCTTGCAGGTGCAGTCCAACGATGCCTATGCGTACCTCGCAGACATGTTTTATCGAGATTGGGGTGCTACGCTTTTTCTGCCCGTTGTGCTCAACAATTACATCGGCCCGGCCGATCATTTGCTCATCAGCGAGGTGCTGTACGACCCCTTCGGCCAGGATGATGCTGAATTTATTGAACTGGTGAACCCTACGGTAACGGCCGTTGACCTCAGCAACTTTAGCCTGGGCGATGCCGTCAACGTAACCGATTTTGAGGATGTGCGACGCTTCCCGCCTGGCACAACGCTGGCTCCAGGAAATACGCTTGTAGTGGCAACCGCCGCCACCGCCTTTTTTGCCGAACACAACAAAAATCCCGATTTCGAGATTCTCAATACCAGCCCCACCGTGCCAGACCTCATCGACGATCCAGCCTGGGGCGATCCGGCCGCGCTGCTCCAGCTTGGCAACAGTGGCGACGAAGTCATTTTGCGCGATGCCACGGGCAAAGTGGTTGATGTGGTGACCTATGGCAGCGGCAGCTATCCGGGCGTGATCGCCTGCCCTTTAGTTACGGCCAGCAATTACAGTCTGGAACGCTTCCCATTTAACCGTGACACCGATGACTGCTCTGTAGATTTCCGGGAATGGCCCTTCCCCAATCCTGGCAGTTTGCCCTAAACCATTTGGCCCAAAGGATGCAAAATTTGGAAAGTTTGCTATACTAAGTATTTATAAAAAAGGTTTCGTCACTTTTGAATAGAGAAATCATGGAACAATTTCCTCAAAAAGTAGAGGAGAAAGTCATGATTTATGCAAATGTTGATGAGCAAGGGCAACAAGAACTTGAGCAAGCGATGAAAAAGACAAACGATAAAAAATGGTATCGGCGACTCAAAACGATAGCGTTATCGAATCAGGGTCGTTCTGTGCCAGAAATCGCTGCCATTTTCGGTTTGAGCCAAGCAGTTATCCGGACTTATATCAAACGGTACAACCAAGGTGGCCTCGCGCGGCTGAAGGCAAGCTATGGTCAAGGACGGCCGTTAATGCTCGAATGGGATGAAGCCAAATGGCTCGAACTGCTGGGGCAAGCCCCAAGCGACTTTGAGAAACTAGAGACAGGTGCTCAAAATTGGACACAAGCCCTGATGGCAGCGTATCTTGCCACGTACGAAGAGGTGGAAGTGAGCCAAGCCTCCGTTTCACACATGCTTAAGCGAGCAGGCATCAAGTGGAAAAGAGCCAAAGCACGTATCAAGTCACCCGACCCACTCTATGTCGTTAAGCGGCAGCGGGTTGAAGAATTGAAAGAAAAAGCACAAAACAACAGCCTCTCCTCTGAGAAGCAACGCGCCCTCCACCCGATGGCGCAAAACCTGCGCTACTTTTTTACCTAGACAGCACAGACCTGCATTGGTGTCCAGAAATTGGTCACACCTACTCGCCGCAAGGCAGCCAATTGAAAGTCGATACGCCCGGACTTGAAAATCCCTGGCTGGCTTTGTTTGGTTCTGTTGGCTTTCCCTTCTGGTGAAGGCGTTTACTCCATTCATGCGCACAAACGCCATTTGGAACTCGTCAATCATTTGCAGTTGTTAATGAACACCTATCCACAACATTTTTTATTTGTTGTGTTAGATAATGCTTCGGCCCACACAACGTCCAAAGTGGCACAATTTTGTCAAGACCATGCTGAGCAGCTTGAACTTGTGTTTTTACCCACCTATTCGCCTCATCTCAATTTGATTGAGCGTTTATGGCGGGTCATGCGCCATCAGGTCACAAAAAACAAGTTTTATGACTCTGTTACTGCCTTGGCCGAAGCGGTGGTTAATTGGTTTGAACTGTACCCGATTGCTCGATTTAGTTCCCTTCTTGGGCTTGATGATTCTCAACTTCAATTTGTGTAAGAACCTTTTTTATAATGACTTAAAAAAGTATGGATAATATTTTTGGGCAGATTATCCAAAATCCTTGACATCCTTTGGGCTTTATTGTATAGTGACGCCTATATGGAACCGGTTCCATTGTTCCATACGATTCCATCGGAAGAGAAGCTTCAAATTTTTTAGTAACACAATCCTCATAGCAAACAATTTATAAACAACTAGCAAGGGAAGACTGATGGCAAGTGTAACCATCAGGGACGTCGCTAAAAAAGCAGGTGTTGGCGTCGGTACGGTCTCCAGAGTGCTCAATCGTAATCCGGCCGTCCGTGATGCAACACGTCGCAAGGTATTAGCTGCTATTGAAGAGTTAGAGTTCACGCCCAGCCCTATTGCTCGTCGGCTGTCCCTCGGCAAAACAATGACTGTGGCGGTAATTGCACCTTTCTTTGTACGGCCGTCTTACGTCGAACGGCTGCGAGGTCTAGATACCGTTTTTGCCGAAAGTGAGTACGACTTTATTCTCTACAATGTAGAAACCACCTCAAGACGCGATCGCTACTTTCGCGAAATGGCCCGGAGTGACCGGGTTGATGGCTTATTGATTATGTCCCTCGTACCAACAGATAACACCGTAGAAAGCTTCATGAACGTCGGCATTCCGACGGTGTTGGTAGATGCCGTCCATCCACGCCTTAGCCATATCATCATCGACGACCTGAGAGGGGGCATCAAAGCAACCCAACATCTCATCGACTTAGGTCACCGCAAAATTGGCTATCTCAGCGATCATATGTATGAAAATCCCTTCAACTTTCAGCCCGTGATCGATCGCTACAAAGGGTATCGGCAAGCATTGGACGAGGCAGGCATCCCTTTCCGGCCCGAATACCATCGACAGAGTGAACTAAGTCGGCGCGCCGCAAAAAAAGTGGCTCATGAGATGCTCTCCTTACCAGACCCCCCCACTGCAATCTTTGCCTACTCAGACACGCAAGCCTTTGGCGTACTGCGTGCAGCCGAAGAGATAGGCATCGCTGTACCAGATGATTTATCCGTCATCGGCTACGACGACATCGAAATTAGCGAATATCTGCACCTGACAACCATCCGCCAACAGCTTTTTCAATCTGGCGTTGAAGGAGCAAAACAGCTTCTCGATGAAATTGATGCGCAGCACACCAAACCAAAAGAGATTGTTTTGCCTACCGAGTTGGTGATGCGCAAAACAACAGCACCACTGGCATCATCCTAATTATATAAACTGCTGCCATCATTCTTACATCATTGAACTACCGGAAGATCAAACAAAAGGAGGTAAGCCAAAAGTCAAGATCAAATAAAAAAGATGAAGATATGTAACTACATTTGCAAAATTGGTTTAGACACAAAATCCTAGGAGGACAAGAAAACATGTTAAACTCTACTTTATCGTAAGTAAGGAGTGAAAAGAAGCAGCATCTCGTCCACAATATAGTTCGACCAAAAACTAATAAAGGTTGGACATATGGACACTGCTTCTCAACAAATCTTACTTGTACTTGAACATTTGGTAAAGTCGGTGCCAACCGGCACCAACCTCGCACTTTTACAATTAATGTGGGCCATGCTCACAGGCCACTTTCTGCCCAGTCGGGGAGCGGTTCATACGGCGTTGCATTTGACTGGTTTCAAGCCGTCGGCCGTCAGACGGAGTTGGCGGGCTCTCCGGTATGGTGTTTGGTCGGCCGATGAGCTGTTATCACGCTGGCAAGCGTGGGTTGCCAAAAAAACGCACTGGCAACCAAGGACCGTTGCTGGCTGGCAAGCTGTTGCTTATGACATCACGACCTTCTGGCGGCCCAAGCTGCAAAAGTGGCAGCTGCGCGGCTTTCATCAGCTAGCGGGTCGGTTGCTGCCCGGCGTCGTGTTGGGTGTTGTTGTCCGTGTCGGACAAATTGAGGAGCAACGATTGCCCTTGCTGCACAAATTGCTGCCAGCGCCAGCCGATGCCACGGATGAGGAAGCGCTTAAACAACGTCTGTTTGTCTACGCCCAACGCACCCTAGGCAAAGCAGAGGTCGCAATCTTTGATGGTGGCTTTAAGCTCAAAGCGATGCAGGCAGCCAACGTGCCCCGCTTTGTGGTGCGGCAAGCGACAAACTGTGTTTTTCGACGCAACTTCCTGCCGCAAAGAGAACAGAACCAGGGACGACCAGCTGAATACGGTGCGCCTGTTCGGCCGTTGGCACGTGTCTACGATGGCAAACAGATTGAGGCAACCCCGCCCGATGAAATCGTGACCTTTGTCCATGAAGGGTTAACCATCACCGCCCATCATTGGACAGCGCTCGTGCGCTCTGACCAAAAGGTAGATGCGACTCACCAAACCGTAGACGTGTGGGTTTATTATGACCCGCGCTTTACCACACCGCTGGTCGTGGCCACCAATCTATCGCTGAAGGCATTCATTCCTTTTGCCCTGTATCTGGACCGCTGGCCTGTCGAGCAGGTGCCTTTGGCAGCGAAGCAAATGCTGGGGCTGCATCGTATGTTCGTTCATGCCATGGTAACAGTCTGGCGTTTGCCCCAACTGGCTTTGCTGATGGGCAACGTGTTAACCATCATGGCGGCTGTTTTACCCCGGTACCTACGGGGTATTGGGACCGACACCCCAAAAACGAGTGGTCGCTTGCGTCGGGTCTTGCAGCCGGCTGATTTTTCTAAATTGACTCTCTGTGAGGCACGAATTCGGAAAAAAGCAGCCGTGACTGCACATTTGCCCCATGGTAATCCGCAGCACACCGGTTCAAAAGCGTTGATTGAGCCCTGATTCAAGTGCTGATGGCCCACATTTTTAAGGTTCTAAATGAGCAGAAAGGTTTGCTGCTCGTACATGCTTGGCAGACTTTGCCAAGTTTTTAGGAAAAACTAGAGTTAAACCAAAAATCTTTTAAATTGCTGGCCATTTTGCTGGCATTGATGCTGGTGTTGGCAGCCTGCGGTGGCGGTGATGACGAAACCACCGAAGAAGCTACTGACAGCGGCGATACCACAGCAGACACCACCGAAGAAACCACTGACACGGCTGATACAACCACTGACGAAGCCATGGACGAAGAAATCGTCTTGCGTATTTTTGGTGGTAACGTAGGCCAGGAAAAAGAACTGACCCAGGCTGTGGCCGATCGGTTCATGGCAGAAAATCCTGGTATCCGCATCGAAGTTGTTGAGACCCCGGACTTTGTTGAAGATCGTTTGGGTACCTACCTGCAACTCTTTGAAGCCCAATCCCCCGAAGGCGACGTCTTCCAGATCGACGTGATTTGGCCTGGTGACCTGGCTGAGCACTTCGTTGACCTGTACGAATACGGTGCCCGCGACGTAGCTGGTGACCATTTCGATGCCATCATCGAGAACAATACCGTTGACGGTAAACTGATTGGTATCCCGTGGTTCACCGACGCTGGTCTGCTGTACTACCGCACCGACCTGCTGGAAAAATATGGCTACGATGGCCCGCCCGCAACTTGGGACGAGCTGGAAGAAATGGCCATGACCATTCAAGATGGCGAACGCGCTGAAGGTAACCAGGACTTCTGGGGCTATGTCTGGCAAGGCAACGCCTACGAAGGTCTGACCTGCGACGCTCTGGAATGGATCGCCTCCAACGACGGTGGCTCCATTGTTGAACCCGATGGCACCATCAGCATCAACAATCCCGAAGCTGCGGCTATTGTTGACCAGGCTGCTGGCTGGGTTGGCACCATCTCCCCCGAAGGCGTGACCGCTTTTGGTGAAGAAGATGCTCGTAACATGTGGCAAGCTGGCAACGCTGCCTTCATGCGCAACTGGCCCTATGCTTACTCCTTGGGCAACGCTGATGATAGCGTCATCGCTGGCCTGTTCGATGTTTCCCCGCTGCCCGCTGGTGACTCTGGCGCTGGCGCTGCAACCCTCGGTGGTTGGCAGTTGGCTGTTTCCAAATACAGCGAGCATCCTGAAGAAGCAGCCAAACTGGCCCTATTCATGGCTTCCTATGACGAACAAAAATACCGCGCCATTCAGGGTAGCTTGAACCCAACCATCAAAGCTCTGTATGAGGACCCGGAAGTATTGGAAGCTGCACCGTTCTTTGGCAGCCTGTATGATGTGTTCATCAACGCAGTAGCCCGTCCGTCCACCGCGACAGCTCCGCAATACTCCGATGTTTCCGCCGCTTTCTTCAATTCGGTTCACTCCGTTTTGACTGGTGAGCAGGATGCATCTACGGCTTTCGAAGTTTTGGAACTGGACCTGCAAGACATCCTCGACAAATAAGTAACTCCTTAGGCGCATGATTGGCTAGCCAACATGTGCAAAAGAGGCGAGAGAGACACTCTCTCGCCTCTTCATTATCCACACAGTTCATCATTATCTTAGAGAGTTGGGAGGAAAAGTATGAGTGCAGCAACTGTACCTAAGAAGGGAAGTGGGGGCAGCGATCTGGCAAAGCGCGAGGCGCGACTTGCTTATTACTTGATGATACCAACTTTTGTCATCCTGCTACTGATTGCCTTTTATCCGTTGGGGACGGTTTTCTACAACAGCGTGACGGATCGTGTATTTGCGAGTGGACAAGAACCTCAGTTTGTTGGCGCTGAAAATTTCGTCAATCTATTGAGTATGACGATTGTTACAGCACCGCCACAAGTAGATGACGCTGGCAATGTGATAATCGATCCGGAGACAGGTGAAACGCAATATGAGTCTGCGGTTCGTGTTTTGCCTCGTGAGCCACGCCGCTATCGAGAACTGAGCCAATTCAACTTGTTTGGCACGCAGTACGTCATCGGGGCAACAGACGCTGACTTTATCCGTTCGATTGGGGATTCATTACGGTTCACTTTTATTTCGGTAGCCATTGAAACAGTGTTAGGTCTGGCTGTTGCTCTGGTAGTGAACATGAATTTCAAGGGACGCGGCATGATGCGGGTGTTTATGCTGGTGCCGTGGGTGATTCCAACGGCCGTTTCCTCCCGCATTTGGGAATGGATGTTCGCCTCTACCCGTGTGGGTTTCATAAACGTCGTCTTCCAAATATTGGGGGTAGGCGACGGGCAGATCCCCTTCCTGGCCAGCGAAGCGTGGCAAGTACCCGCCATGATCATCATTGACGTCTGGAAAACAACCCCCTTCATGGCTTTGCTGCTGCTGGCTGGCTTGCAGCTCATCCCCGGCGACTTGTACGAAGCCGCAGACGTAGACGGCGCGGGCAAACTTCGGCAGTTCTGGTCCATTACGCTGCCGCTGCTGCGCCCCACCATTGCCGTCGCCCTCGTCTTCCGGACGCTGGATGCCGTGCGCGTATTTGACCTGTTCCAGATTGTGTTGGCCCAAAAACGGTATTCCATGGCCAGCTATGCTTACTACGAACTGATCAACGGGCAGCGCATGGGTTACTCCTCTGCCACCAGTGTGGTGATTTTTGTAATTATCACCGTCTTTGCTATCGGCTACATCAGATTACTAGGAGTTGATAATGACTAAAGATACCAAGTACATCATCAATCGGATCTTGTTCTACGTGGTTTTGGTCATTGTCTCCATTTATCTGCTGTTTCCGTTTTATTGGGCAATCAACTCCTCCTTCAAAACGGAAAATCAGTTGCAAATGACGCCAGCGACCTTCCTGCCGCGTGACCCAACAACAAATGACATCTCTTTCAGTCTAAAAAATTATCAAGGGGTGTTCCAAAACAAAGATTTTGGTCGCGGCTTGATTAACAGCACGATTGTGGCCGGAACGACGACCGTTTTGTCTTTAATGATTGGGTCATTTGCAGCTTTTGCTTTGGGCAAGCTGCGCTTCAAAGGCAAAACGCCCTCGCTCTACCTCATTTTGTCTATGACCATGTTCCCGCAAGTGGCGGTGCTAACTGGCCTTTATGCGGTGATCCGTGAGCTGCAAATACCGGCCATCCCCAGTATGATCTTGTCTTACATGATCTTTACCCTGCCCTTTACCACCTGGGTTATGACTTCCTTCTTCCGTGGACTGCCCACAGAGCTGATGCAGTCGGCACAGGTAGACGGGGCAACACCATTCCAAACGTTCTACAAGATTTTGCTGCCGCTGACGCTGCCCGCCCTGGTTACAACCGGATTGCTGGCCTTCATCGGGGCCTGGAATGAGTACCTGTTTGCACTCACCTTCACCACCATCGAGTCCAGCGCCCGTACCGTGCCGGTAGTGATGGCCCTGTTCACTGGGCAAATCGCCCGGCAAGAACCGTTTGGTGAAATTATGGCCGCGGCCATTCTCATCACCATTCCGCTGCTGATTTTGGTTTTGATTTTCCAACAGAAGATTGTGGAAGGGTTAACGGCTGGTGCAGTAAAAGGTTAAATTTGACAGGTTTGTCTGGTACGGTTAATCGTTTGGCAAATCTTCCAACTCTGTAACTGGTTCAAAAGATAGAAAGGGGCCTGGAACCCAGCCTTCATTGGGTTTTGGTGCCCCTTCTATTTTTACCAGGTAATAGTCGAGCACCGGATTTTGCTGGTAGAGGATGATTTGAACCTGAGCACCATGTGGCGCTTCGGCGGCGATACTCAGGCGGGAATGGCTGTCGTAGAGGAAAACTTTGGGCTGCACCAGTTCGCCATCGTAAAGACCCGTAAGCCAGGCAGTGCCATCATCGCCCCAGGCTGTGGGAATGCCGCACTGGTTTGGGTCTGGATTGTCGGGGAAAGGTAATGGCGGTACGTCGGGGTCGCGATGGACTTGAATGAGGGCAACGGCCGTTTCCTCTACAAATTGATCATCAGCTGGTGCCTCAGACACACAAGCCACCAACCACATCACAGCAAAAAGTATGATGATTCGTTTTTTTGCCAGCATAACGCTTTCACTTCCTGATTCTGTACGCTAAAATCGATCGTTTTGCAGGATACGGCCGTATCTACACAACCATACCATAGGCCATCACGATAACCTGCACCAATCTCAAAACAAAACTGGAGTTTTAATCTTTCGATGAAAACGTATCATTCCCACGGCACGCAGAACCTGAAATGGTGGCAAACGGCTGTCTTCTACCAAATCTACCCTCGCAGCTTCCAAGACAGCACCAACGACGGTATCGGCGACCTGCAAGGCATCATCAACCGGCTGGATTACCTGGCGGACCTCGGCATCGACGCTATCTGGATTTCGCCCATCTTCCCCAGCCCCATGGCCGATTTTGGCTACGATGTCTCCGACTACTGCAACATTCACCCCATGTTTGGCGACCTGGAAACCTTTGACCGCCTGCTGGACGAAGCCCACCAGCGCAACCTCAAAATCATTCTCGACTTTGTGCCCAACCACTCCTCCAACCAGCACCCCTGGTTCCTGGAATCCCGTAGTTCCCGCGACAACACCAAACGGGACTGGTACATCTGGCGCGACGCCAAACCAGACGGCTCCCCACCCAACAACTGGGTCTCTATGTTTGGTGGCCCCTCTTGGACCTGGGACGAGAAGACGCAGCAATATTACATGCACAGCTTCCTGCCCGAGCAGCCCGACCTCAACTGGCGCAATCCTGAGGTGGTTGAAGCGATGCACAACGCCCTCCGCTTTTGGCTCCAGCGCGGCGTGGATGGCTTTCGTGTGGACGCTATTCTCTGCCTCATCAAGCACGACTCGTTTGCCGACAATCCGCCCGTCGAACCCGGCAGCTTCTGGGAAGGTTGGGGGCATCAAGTTGAACCGCGCTACACCATCAACCAGCCAGAAATGTTCGAGCACGTCCGCCTGATGCGCCGCGTTTTTGATGAATTTGAAGAGCGCGTCCACATCGGCGAAACGTCTACCGAAGATGTGTCAGGTCTGTTGCCTTACTACGGCCAACCGCTCGACGGCTACGATATTCCCTTCAACTTCAAGCTGCTCCACGCCAATTGGCACGCCCTTACCGTGCGCCAAATCATTGAGGATTATTACGACATTTTGCCCGCTGGCGGCTGGCCCAACTTCGTCTTTGGCAACCACGACATCCACCGCTTTGCCACCCGTTACGGCTACGAAAATCATCGTTCCATTGCCATGCTGCTGCTGACGCTGTGGGGCATCCCCACGCTGTACTACGGCGACGAGCTGGGCATGGAAGATGTGTTCATTCCCGTCGCGCAGCGCATCGACCCGTGGGGGATCAACATGCCCGAAGGCGACTTTGGCCGCGACCCGGAGCGCACGCCGATGCAGTGGGACGCCTCGCCCAACGCCGGTTTCACCAGCGGCCAGCCGTGGCTGCCCGTTGCCAACGATTACCAGAAACGCAACGTCGCCGC
This sequence comes from Ardenticatenaceae bacterium, assembly GCA_020634435.1. Classification (GTDB taxonomy): domain Bacteria; phylum Chloroflexota; class Anaerolineae; order Promineifilales; family Promineifilaceae; genus Leptofilum. The sequence continues at coordinate 394,331 of JACKBS010000007.1, forward strand.
CGAACTGGCTGATGGGCAATCGACGCTTAATTTCTACAAAACTTTGCTCAGCCTGCGCCGCAGCCGACCCGCGTTGCACAACGGCGCGTTCACTTTTGTCGATGGCCTGGGCGACGACCTGCTGGCTTACCTGCGTGAAGCCGACGGTCAACGCCTGATGGTCTGCCTCAATTTTGGCGGCCAATCCCGCCCCATCGACCTGAACCATCTGAGCAGCAGTGCCGAGACGCTGCTTTCTACCCACTTCAACGCCCACAGTGGCACAACATTCACGCTTCAGCCGCACGAGAGTGTTTTGTTGCAGCTCAAGTAAAGGAATTTGCGACCATGAGTGATCCTTTTTGGTATAAAACGGCCGTCTTCTACGAACTCTACATCCGCGCCTACCAGGACAGCACTGGCGACGGCAACGGCGACTTTCGCGGGGCCATCCAGCACCTCGACCACATCCAATCCCTCGGCGTAGATTGCATCTGGATCATGCCCCACTACGCCTCGCCGCTCAAAGACGATGGCTACGACATCGCCGATTATTACGAAGTGCATCCCGACTACGGCACCCTGGACGACTTCAAAGCGTTTGTCGCTGCCGCCCACGAACGTGGCCTCAAAGTGGTGACCGATTTGGTCACCAACCACACTTCGGATCAGCATCACTGGTTCCAGGAAGCGCGCAAAGATAAAAATTCGCCCTACCGCGACTACTACGTTTGGAGCGACACCGGCACTGAGTACAGCGACGCCCGCATCATTTTCCTGGACACCGAAGCGTCCAACTGGACCTACGACGAGGTGGCCAGGCAATATTTCTGGCACCGCTTCTACAGCAGCCAGCCCGATCTCAACTATGACAATCCGCAGGTGCATGAAGAGATGTTCAACGTCATCCGCCACTGGCTGGACATGGGGCTGGACGGCTTCCGCGTCGATGCCATCCCTTACCTGTACGAGCGCGAAGGCACCAACTGTGAAAATCTGCCGGAAACCCACGGCTTCCTGCAAAAAATGCGCCGCATGGTGGACACTGAATATCCGGGGCGTGTCCTCATCGCCGAGGCCAACCAGTGGCCCGAAGATTTGCTACCCTACTTCGGCACCGAAGAAGATCCCGAATTCAGATTTGCTTCCACTTCCCCATCATGCCCCGGCTGTACCAATCGGTAAAGGCGGGCGACAAACACCCATCGAGGAGATTTGGGCACGCACGCCAGACATTCCCGCCAATGCGCAGTGGATGACCTTTTACGTAACCACGACGAGCTGACGCTGGAAATGGTGACGCCCGAAGTGCGCCAATGGATGTGGGACAACTACGCGCCCGACCCGCGCATGAAGCTCAATTTGGGCATCCGGCGGCGGCTGGCTCCCCTGCTGGACGACAACAAGCCGAAATGGTTTCTGCTGCACGCCCTCTTTTTGTCGCTACCGGGCACGCCGATTGTGTATTACGGCGATGAGATTGGCATGGGCGACAACATCTGGCTGCCCGACCGGCACGGCTGCCGCACGCCGATGCAGTGGACCGACGGTCATCAGGCGGGCTTCACCAGCGCTGCCAAAACCTACTTCCCCATCCACAACGATGAGGTCTACGGTTACCACATGCGCAACGTGGCGGCGCAGGAAAAAGAGCCGGCCTCTTACCTGAACCTGATGCGCTTTTTGCTAAACGCGCGCCAGGTCGTACCTGCCTTTGGGGATGGGGTGTTTGAGTTTGTGGCTACGGGAAACAGTTCGATTCTCGCCTACACCCGCACCACCAATGACCAAACCGTCCTTTGTATCTTCAATCTGAGCGACCAGCCGCAAACGGCTCAGCTCAATTTACCCAAAACATTCACCGATTTGCTTGCCGCAAACCCGGCATTCAAGTATCAATTGGCCCAAGATGGACAGACAATGGAATTACGGGCGTTTGCTGCCCATTGGCTGGTGTAAAAACTGTAATTGAGTAATTCATTAATTGGGTGATTTTGCGCCAATTACCAAATTACTCAATTACCCAATTACCTTTTCCGCTTATGATCGCGACTTCAGTACAAAACCAAATCAAACAACAAGTGTCCCAAGACGCCACCTTTGCCAGGCTGTACAAGTACCGGCAAAACCAGTTTTTTCAGCGGCTGGAAGTGTATTGGGACGATGTGATACGGCCGTTACACCACCTCTATGGCCATCTCGACAACTTTGAACTGTGGCTGGCCGACACCATCACCCGCATCGGCCGCGCCTACGCCGAGCGCCCTGCCGACCTGCACCAGCTCGACGAAAAGCGTCTGCTCCAGCCAGATTGGTTCCAAAAATCAACCATGCTTGGCTATGTCGCCTACACCGAACGCTTTGCAGGCAGCCTCAGCGGCGTAGCAGACAAAATCGCCTACCTCAACGAGCTGGGTGTGACCTACCTACACCTGATGCCCCTGCTCCAGCCCCGCCACGGAGCCAACGACGGCGGCTACGCCGTGATGGATTACCGGCAGGTCAATTCCCGACTGGGCAGCATGGCTGATTTAGCTCATCTGGCCACCGAACTGCGCCACAACAACATCAGCCTGTGCATCGATCTGGTGTGCAACCACACCGCTAAAGAGCATGAATGGGCCAACAAAGCGCGCGCCGGGGACACCACGTACCAAGATTACTACCTGATGTTCCCCGACCGCACCCTGCCCGACGCTTACGAAGAAAATCTGCGCGAAATCTTCCCAGATTTCAAGCCCGGCAACTTCACCTACTACGACGACCTGCAAAAGTGGGTCTGGACCACGTTTAACGAATACCAGTGGGATTTGAACTACCACAATCCGGCCGTTTTCACCGAAATGGTAGAAATCATGCTCTACCTGGCCAACCAGGGTGTAGAAATTTTGCGGCTCGATGCGGTGGCCTTCATGTGGAAGCGGCTGGGCACCAACTGTGAAAATCAGCCGGAGGCGCACCTCATTTTGCAGGCGTTCCGTGCCCTGTGCCGACTGGCGGCACCGGGCCTGCTGCTCAAGGCCGAAGCCATCGTTTCGCCGCCCGATTTGGTGCCTTACCTGGGGCGCGGCGTGGCGGCCAACAAGGAATGCCATATCGCTTACCACAACGTGCTGATGGTGATGCTGTGGAGTTGTCTGGCAGAGCGCAAAGCGGTGTTGGCCACCAAAGCGCTGCAAAACATGCCGCCCATCCCTGGCGGCACCAGTTGGGTCACGTACGCTCGCTGCCACGACGACATCGGCTGGGCTATTACCGAGGAGGACGCGGCGCAGGTGGGGCTGGATGGGTACGCCCATCGCGCCTTCCTGAGCGATTTTTACACGGGCAGATTTGAGGGCACTTTTGCTGCTGGCACCACCTTCCAATTTAATCCCAAAAACAACGACCGGCGGGTGAATGGCTCGTTGGCGTCGTTGGCGGGATTGGAAACGGCCGTTGCCAACGCCAACTGGTCCGAAGTGGAGCTGGCCATCCGGCGCATTTTGCTGCTGCACAACCTCATCTTTGCCTACGGCGGCATCCCACTCATCTACATGGGCGACGAGATCGGCCTGCTGAATGATCACAGCTACCTGGATGATCCCGATCTGGCTGAGGACAGCCGCTGGATTCACCGGCCATTTATGGATTGGGACAAGGCGGCCGAGCGACACGATACCCAAACCATTACCGGGCGCATCTATACCAATTTATGTCAACTTGTTGCGGCCCGCCAACGAACCAAAGTGCTGCATGCAGAAACGGCCGTTTACCCTATCTGGGCCAATAACGACCATGTTTTTGCCCTGCTGCGCGATAACCCACGGGGACGGCTGCTCATTCTGGCCAACGTCACTGAAAATCAACAAACCGTCAGCCGCCACCGGCTGCACGAGTTAGGCTTCACCGGCCTGCTCATCAATCGGCTCACCGAGCAGCCCATCAACATGTGGCAAGACCTTACCCTGGAACCGTACCAGGTCATCTGGCTGCAACAAGCACCGTAACCATCTCTCGTTCCACGCTCCGCGTGGAATGCTCTAACCGGCGCTCCGCGCCGACGGGACGCAGAGCGTCCCAAAATACATGCCAACGGAGACCGTTGGCACGAGACAGGAGAACTCTCATGACACTCTATGGCGGAATCGAAGCGGGCGGCACCAAATTTGTCTGCGCTGTAGGCACCGGCCCCGGCGACATTCAGGCCGAAGTGCGCTTCCCCACCACCACCCCGGCCGAAACCATCCAACGCGCCATTGATTTCTTCCAGGCGCAAATTGCCGAACGTGGCCCGCTAGCGGCCATCGGCATTGCCTCCTTTGGGCCGCTAGACCCACACACAGATTCGCCAGCGTTTGGGCACATCACCACCACGCCCAAGCCCGGCTGGGCCAATGCCGATCTGGCTGGCCCCATCCAGCGCACCTTCAACGTGCCCATCGGCTTCGATACAGACGTCAACGGCGCGGCCCTCAGCGAAGGCCGCTGGGGTGCAGCCGAGGGGCTAAACACCTTCGTCTATTTCACGATTGGAACGGGAATTGGCGGGGGTGCGCTGGTAAACGGCCGTCTCCTCCACGGCCTACTGCATCCAGAAATGGGCCACATCACCCTGCCGCACGACTGGGAAGCCGATCCCTACCCCGGCAAATGCCCCTACCACGGCGACTGCTTCGAAGGCATGGCCGCTGGCCCGGCCATCGAAGAACGGTGGCAAATCAAAGGCCAGGATTTAGGCACTGACCATCCCGCCTGGGAGTTGGAAGCCCACTACATTGCAATGGCTATGCGCAGCATCGTTTGCACATTGTCGCCGCAGCGCATCATTTTGGGCGGCGGCGTGATGGACCAACCCCAGCTGTTTCCCCTGGTGCGCCAAAAAACGCTGGCAGCACTCAACGGCTACGTGCAATCCCCCACCATTTTGGACAATATCGACACCTACATCGTGCCGCCAGCGCTCGGCAATCAGGCAGGCGTTCTGGGTGCGATAGCTTTGGGCATGATGGCGGAGGGAAACGGCCGTTAATTTTCATCACAGAGAACGTAAAGATTAATTTCTCTGCATTCAGCCGGGACGCTTGCCCTGAAAACTTGCGGGATGCTTCACTTCGTTCAGCATGACAGTTCAAGGTGTGTTGTCATACTGAGGTCCCCCGAAGCATCCCGCCCACTTGAGAATCAACCAAGCCTCAGTCTGGGGTTAAGCTCCTGTCAAATGGTTTGCGATTTCATCATTTAGTGTCATAATAGCCTTATTGTTCCAACTGTAGTTCCTGAATCAAAACGGGTCCTATCGCCCCGTATGTGTCCGACCAGTAACGGGGTCTTAGTTCCCACTAGACAAGTTCGACTTGGCGTTTACCAGTCGCCAAAGCCGCAGATAGCAGTTCCGTCATGGCTCAAAATAAACGTCCGTTCAACTATTGGTCTCCTATCCAGGCAATCCTTGATCTGTTTGTCTCGCCAGAAGCCGAACCTGATGCTCCGGCTCGCTCGGAATATCTCAAAGACCTGTACTTTCAGCATCGTAATTTTGATGTCAAAGGCATCGCGGCACCAGGCGAGGCGACGCTGAATCTGGCCCATGTCTTTGTGGATGTGGGGCTGGCCCCCACGCGGCAAACCGTTTCAGCCAATCCCATCCCGGCGCTGCACAAAAACAGCCCGGACGAGCGCCACTCTATCTGGCGCTTTTTGCTGCGCCAGGAGCAGACCCCGCGCAATCTGGTGGTGCTGGGCGCACCAGGTACGGGCAAAACTACCTTGCTCAAGCACATCACCCTCACGCTTACCACGCCAACCCAAGATGCCCCCCGGCTAAACAAAACACCGATCTTTTTGTACTCGCGCGACATTGCCCAGCACATAGGCCAAAATCCGCATTACAGTCTGCTCCAGGCAATTCACGCCATGTTCAAGAGCCGACAAATTACGGTGCCGCTCAACTGGCTGGCACACGATTTAAGCAACGGCCGTTGCCTGATCATGCTCGATGGACTGGACGAAGTCGCGGAATCGGACTTGCGCCAGCAGGTGGTTGGGTGGGTGCAGCACCAAATGCAGCAGCATCCCACCAACCAGTTTGTGATTACCTCACGGCCGTTTGGCTACCAAAGCAATCCCCTGCCCGATGCGCTGCTGCTGGAAGTGAAACCATTTACGCTGGAGCAGGTGCGCCAGTTTGTCACCGGCTGGTACGAAGCCAACGAAATTAAAACGCAGGGCCGCAACGACGAAGGGGTGCGCCGTGACGCCACCGGGCGAGCCACCGATCTGCTGCGTCGCTTGCGGCAAACGCCTGCCCTGCTAGAAATGGGCGTCAATCCGCTGTTGCTCACCATGATTGCCACCATCCACCGTTACCGCAACACCCTGCCCGACCAGCGCGTAGCACTCTACCACGAAATTTGCGACGTTTTCCTGGGCAAACGCCATGAAGCACGCGGTATCACCTACGAGCTGTCGCCATCGCAAAAAAAGCGCGTGCTGCAAAGCCTGGCCTACGAAATGATGCGACGCAATCTGCGCAACATCGCCCGCGCCGATGCGGCCGACATCATCGACCCGGCACTCAAGCGAGTCCACCCGCAAACCAGCAGCGAACAGTTCCTGCAATCCATCAGCGAGACCAGCGGCCTGCTCATCGAGCATACAGCTGGCGTGTATAGCTTTGCTCACCAAACGTTTCAGGAGTATTTAACGGCCGTTCATCTTAAAGATCAGCGGCTGGAAAAGGTGCTGCTGGATCATGTTGATGATCCCTGGTGGCATGAAACAATTCGCCTGTACGCCGCCCAAACCAACGCCACCAACATCATCCGCGCCTGTGTGATGCGTGAAACGGCCTCCATCCCGGCGCTCACCCTGGCGGTGGAATGCATCGAGGAAGCGCTAGAGGTGGAAGACGATTACCGCAAAATTCCCGCCGAACTGATTCATAGCATCGAAAACGACAACCCGGAAATTCGCCGTATTGGCGCTGAAGTGCTGCTGCAACTACGCATCCGCCGTCTGGTGCGCGTGGATGAAAGCACCTACGCCGACAGTTCACTGGTCACCCAGGCGGAGTATCAACTCTTCCTGGATGAACTGCGCGCACAGGGCAGCTTCCGCCAGCCTGACCATTGGGAAGAGATGCAGTTTACCAGTGGTGAGGGTCAGCTGCCGGCGACGGGTGTACGGCCGTCTGATGCGCAGGCGTTTTGTAATTGGCTTACCGAACGCGAAAATGGTCCGTGGCGCTTCCGCCTGCCCACAGCCCAAGAAACGGCACGCCATCCCCTCAACACCCCTTCAAAAGCACCAAACGATGCGACCGCAGGCTATTGGTTTTTCAAAGACGGCCGTTTCGAGCTCACACCTTCGCCAGAATTAGAAAAAGATGTGGTACTTATCCAGTCGCTCCAATGGCAAATCGAGCATAAATTACTGGATGATTGGCTCTTTCTCCCCGAGCTGAACATGAGCCAGTCCGCCAGCCAGCGGCTGCGCCAAATCATCCTGGAGCGGGCGAAACGACGCGCCTACTCGCTGCTAGACCTGGATCGACGGCTGTCGTTTAGCGCGGACAGTGGGGCTGAAATCGGCCGTTTCTTCAGTCTGGTGCAGAACCGTACGGCCGAGGGATTGGCCACAGAGCTGGAACACGTGCTGCTCAGCACCAAGGCGCATATGGACAATCCCGCCCGCGCCATACAGCAAAACCCCCTCTGGGAACAAATTATCGGTCTGGCCAACCAACTGACGACCACCCTGGAAGAACTGCCCTTCTCCGAGGAATTCACTGGCTCCGTGCAGCAACTCACGGTTGCCTTGGACCGGGCCAAAGAGCAGGTGAGCAAATCACAGCAAAACATGCAATCTGCATTTGTGTCCCATCGCGAACTGGTGCGCCATCTGAATCTGGCGTTACAAGCTGGCCAAATGCTGTTGAGGGATCTGAGCAAAAAGCGCAGCTACGCCCGGGACCGCCTGCGTATCCAGGCTCTACATCACAGCCTGTCGCTGCTGCAAAACCATTCGAGCCAGGCGCAAAATTCCCGACGGCAAATCTTGGAGCTGCTGCAAATTTTGGTGGATTTGTACGTGGATATGGCCATTTTAGACGGCCGTTCCGCCAGACAAAACCGGATTCCAGCGCTGGAAGGCATCCGCATTGTCCGGGAGACGGCCACCTGATATTTAGGCGTTTGTTGGTTCTGTTAGCTGGCAACCATTTTTCTATCACGTTTTTGTCAGGTCATAAACCCGGTAGCTTCCTAAAATAAAATCACGGCAAGTTGGTTATCATCCTGGCTGGAGAACGTACCTTCCTTCGCTGTGACAGTTCGTCCTTGGTCCATTTTTGAAGAAGTTGTGGCTAAAATGAATCATTTTGGCAAGACGCTGAATCCTACAGTTTAGCATTGATGCATTCCCTGCTGCGCCGTAGGGGAGTACAAAACAATGAATATGCTCTACCCCAATCACCAGATTTCCCATCTGCCTGTCTACAAAGAAGGATGTTTACACGCCGTTTTTCAGGCCGTGCAGACAGGCCGATGTGCTCGGGTGCTGGGGCCGCGCTGCCGTTCAAAAAGTGCGCTAATGTTGGGCGCTGCCCAACAGCTGCAAGAGCACGGCACGTACCATGTTCATTACACGAGCATCAACAATTTGCCGCACGTGCGGGAAGCCAGCTTCATGGTAAAGCTCTCAACCGATTTGCTACTGCTAAGCGAGGCAGATGTGTACGCCGCGCTGTTCGGCTGGCTGCAACGTGAGCTGTTTCCCATGGACACCCCCACCGAGCCGGAACTGATGCAAACGGCGCGTGAGTTTCGGGAGGGGATGATGATGTTGGTACGGCGGTTGGACAGGCCGCTGGTGCTGTTTATCGACAATTTGAATGCGGCCCCGCCCAATGTGGTGCTCTCTTTGCTCAATACGCTGACCGATTTGTATACGGCCGTTGCCCAAAACAGTGGCCCTCAATTTTTGGCCGTCATTGGTGGCGCATTGGATTTGGAAGAAAACGGCCGTGTCGCCCGTACCCGCTTTTTGACAATCTCAGACCTGGTATGGATTCATGACCTGGACGATAACGAGCAGATGGCCTTTGCCCTGGCAGCCTGCCAGCGAGCCGAAGTCACACCCGCTCCCCTGGCCTTGAAAACGCTGCTGCGGCAAACCGGTGGAGACCTGGTGCTGCTGGAACATATTTTGGGCCTCTGTCTTAAACAGCTGGGGCGGCGCGGCCAGGCCGAACTCACCCCACCACGCGTGGCCGACGCCATCGACACCTTCCTAAATAATGACCTGAATCCTAAAATTGAAGAAATACTGCGCCAGGTAGAAAGCGACACCAATTTACTGCACTGCACATTGACAATGTTGGAGCAGGGGTCAATTCACATCAGCCAGGTTCCGCTGCCTGTTGATATTTTCCCAAACCTGCTGGATTTAAGCGGTATCTTTGAACGTGACGGTGATCAATATCGACTGAAAAACGAGATTTGGGGCCAGCTGCTGCAAAAACATTTGGACCCGGCACGCGTGGGTGGTTTTTATGCGGTCAACGGCCGTTGGCGGCAAGCGTTTGAATATTTGGGCCGGGCACTGAATGATGGAAACAATCAGCTCAGGGCGGCTTTATTTACGGCCGTACTCAACGCCATGCATGCCAGCGACAATGCCGCTGGCGCATTTGGCACCCTGGCCCAGGGTCTGGCAGCCGCCTTCCCCGACAGCGATCTGCATCTATACACCTGGCAAGAAAACAAGCTCGATTGCTACTATCCCGACGTGTACGAAATGGTTGAAGAGACGCGTCTGCAAAATCCGCATGGGCCGGAAATGCAGGCACTGCATGGTGCCGATTACACCGTTGTGCCCGTGGAAAACGACATGCGCCTGCTCATCCCGCTGCGCACAGAGCTGAACTCTGCCAGTCCGGTGGGGCTAGTTTCATTAGGCAAACTCGTATCACCGCAATCGCCCTACCAACGACGCGACGAGGTGATGCAGCTTGTTAGCTTTTTGCAGCAGGCGGCTCGCGTCATTGAAGAACGGACTCATTATGCCAGCCTCCTCTATGCGGCTGAAACCCGGGTCACCAAGCTAAATCGGCTCAATACCATGCTCACGCAAATGCTGCATCATCGCGAATGGTCTGAATCGCACATCTTGCGGCTGGCACTGATCGGCATTACCTCCCCCTACGGCCTGGACTTCAACCGCACCGCGCTGTTCTTGCTCAATGAAAATGAACAATGCCTCACAGTCCCCTTTGCGGTTGGCCAGCTCAGCCCACAGAATTCCGAGGCTGAGCGGCAGATGTGGTTGCAACAACCACCGGAAACCTTATTTTTGGAAACGGCCGTTACCGACCCAGCAGCCTCCCCTCTAAGTAACGCGCTTAAACGCCTGCGCCTGCCGCTCTATGCCCCCGCGCCAGACCTGGTGCTGCACCAACTCAAGCAAGGCGAGGCGCTGTTCAGCAGCAGCCAGCTGCCCCGCAGAGGACTTCCCCCGGAATTTATTCAGGCCATTGGCGCGCCCACCGAATTTGTCTTGATCCCGCTGGTCTCTGGGGAACATGCGTATGGCATGCTGTACGTAGATAATAAATTTTCACCCGAACCCATCACGCAGGAGCAGTTCGAGCTGTTGCAGACATTTGTAAACCAGGTGGCACTGGTGCTGGAAAATGCCCGTGCTCTGGTCATTGAACGGCAGCGCACCAACAATTGGCGGCAGCTGCTGGATATTGAAAAGACGCTGAACAATCGTGTTACGCAGTCAGTGGCGGAATTACTGGAAACAGTGGTGTTGTCGGCGCAGGAGTTGTTCCAGGCAGACAGCGTGGTGGTCTACCCGCTCCAACCCACCAAAGGCAGCAATTTGTACCGCTATGCGCCCAAGGATGTTACCTCTGTGGGTACACAAACGGCCGTTTGTCCCTCTGACAAACCGCGTCCATCTCAGGGATTGGCCGCCTACATTTTGCAGCAAGGTCGGGTGACGGTAGCCGATGCAGAAACGGCCGTTGCCCCAAAACTGCGCCTGGCCATCGAAACCAGCACCTTCCTACCACGGGAAGGGATTCGCGCCTTCACCGCCATCCGCCTCGGCTCGGCTGCGGCTCCGGTTGGGTTGCTTTACCTAAATTGGCTGCACCCGCACCAGCTCACCAGCGAGCAGAAAACCGTCCTGGAAGTGTTTGCCAACTTCGTGGCCATCGCCTTGCCTGGGGCGCGCACCTACCAACAGGTGCAGTACAATCTAGATCGGCGCAATCTGGAAATCAAAGGGCTGGATCAGCTTGTCGTCAGCAGCACTTACTTCCGCTCCGATGAAGCGGTAGAAAACGGCATTCTGCTAGCTTTGCGCCGCGCCCAAGAATATACCAACGCCCCACGCATCCTTCTCGTTCGCGACGAGCCCAAAGGTGCCTGGGGAGTCTATCAGCTGCTAGCCTCGGGCAAGATCCATTCGCGCCAGGTAGAAACGCTGCCAGGAGGCTTGATTGCCCAGGCGTATACGCAAGGCAGCACCCAGGCAATTACCAACGGTGGTCGCCCAGAAACGGGCCGATTCCGCACCCGCTTCTTTCCAGAATCGCGCAGCGCCCTGGCCATCCCCGTAAAAGTAACGAGCAATACACTGGCCGTGCTTTACCTGGAAAGCCCAGAGCGGGAGGGATTAACCAAGGATCACAGACGATTTCTGGAAAAACTGGCTGGTCGATTGGGCATGAATCTGGAACAAGCCGACCGCAGCCGAACAATGCGCGAACTGCGCAGCCTGTCGCAGCGGCTGGCCGACGAGGCCAATCTAGCCAAGCTGTTGGCAGCCATCATTACCCAGGCGCTTAATGCGCTCCAGGCTGTTGATGCGATTGCCGTTTATCATCAGGACCCCGAAACCATGCGCTATATAACGACCACTGTTTCTAGCAGCCAACCAGAAGCAACGGCCGTTCCGCTCCCTGGCAAACCCAATCCCATCGTGATGATGGCCTGGGATCTTCCTAACGGTAAATTTTTCTCCAATATTGAAAAGGCACCCCAGCTGCGCCAGGCATTTTCCGAAACGAACCGGTACCAGGCAACGGCCGTACTGCCCCTGGAAGTAGGGCAAAACCGCGTCGGCTGCATGTTTTTTGGCTATAAATTCCAGAACCCATTCAGCGAAGCGGATCGCGGCACGCTGGAGCTGTTTGCCCAGATGGCGGCTTTGGCTATTTTGCGGGCACGTCTACACACAGAAGCGGAACAGCGCCAGCAACGGCTGGAAACCGTGTCGCACATTACCCCGATCATCAGCGCCAGCGTAGAAATTGACCTTATCTTCCACAATTTGATGCAGGAAATATTGAACGCATTCCCCAAAGCCAACAACGCCTGCATTGTGGAGCACCTGCCCGATAAAAATGAGGTAGCCGTCACCAGCAATACGCAACAGTTTTACCGGGTGGATGTGCCATTGCTGGAAAACGAAACCTTCCGCACTCGCTTGGACAAACGGCGCGGCATCGCAGGCCGGGTGCTGGCCACGGGGGAACCCAGCCTGGTACCCGATGTCAACCGGGATTTAGATTACATCCCGGCCGTCTCCACCAGTCAGTCCCAAATTGGCATTCCCATTGTGATTGATGACGTGGTGAGCTACATCCTAGTGGTGGAAAGCGACACACTGGCCGCGTTTACCATTGATGACCAGGAGCTGTTGGTGACGCTAGCCAAGCACACGGCGCTGGCTATGAAAAATGCCAGACAGTTCCAACATGCACGGGCTTTGGAACTCACCCGGCAAACGGCGATGATGGCCACTGGCCTGGTGCACGATATTAACAATGCCGTGGCTGCTTTCCCCGATCTGGTGGATGAGATTACCTACAAATACGAGAATAACCGAGACATTACTGCCCCGTTGGCAAATTTGCAAAAGAGCGCCAAGATTACGGACAAAATAAGCGGCCGTTTGAAAGATTTTGTCTTTACGGGCGAATACCGACCTGAGCAGAATGATGTTGCCACGCTCGTTCAGGACGCCATCGACCAGAGCAAACCGCAAAAACCACTGCACGTAACCATCGCCAAAGAAATTGCCGCCGATCTACCCAAAGTCCAGGCCGATAGCTTGTGGATCGAACTGCTGCTGAAAAACCTGATGGTTAATGCCTTCACGGCTATTCCGGCAGATCGCGAGGGAGTTGTGACGGTAACGGCCGTTGCCGATGACAATCACATTCACATTCAGGTGCAGGACAATGGCCGAGGAATTGCCAAAGACCTGCAACCAGACGTCTTCAAATTTGGCACTTCCACAAAAAGTGACGCCTTGCACAAAATGCATGGCGTTGGGCTTTTCCACTGCCAACTTATAGCCCAAGTCCACAATGGCACGCTCCAGCTAAAAAGCGAACCCGGCACAGGTACCACGTTTACCCTTAGCCTACCGCTGCACACCAGCAAAGAGCCTGCTGCACAGGAGGGATTGATCAATGCCTGAGCCCACGATGACACATCAATTTCGAATCTTGCTGGTGGAAGATGATGAAAGTTCATACGATCCCATTTCGCGGTGGCTGAAAGAAGATGGGTACGTTGTTCGTCTGGCTACGTCTTATCGCGAAGCAAAATCTGCCCTCGAAACTGACCATTTTCACCTGGCCATTATTGATATGCGGCTAGTAGATGAAGACCCGAATAACGAAGAAGGCTTGCAATTATTGGAAGACATCGAGCAACTACAGCTGCAAAATATCATGCCAACTATCGTTATCACCGCTTATCCACAATTTGCGTCAAAAGCATGGGAACTCAAGGCAGACCGATTGGTCATTAAAGAAGCTGGTTATCTTCGGAAGCTAATGACAGTTATTCATGAGCTGCAAGAAGAAAAAGTTCGTATCAACTTTAATCTAGAATATGTTAGTGATTCGCTGACCGTGCTGGAAGATGTAGCTGAGGATGTGAACTGGTCAATGGCGGAACGGCCGTCTACCAAACTATTAGCTCCCCAGGTACGCGATTTGTTTGGCAAGCTGTTTGTAGATGCTCGCAGTCTGTACGTTAGCAAGCTCAAGCCTGGGCTCACCGGCGCAGCTGTGGTGCGCATTCAACCCACCTGGAACGGTGGTCTGGGGCGCTCCTACGTAGCTAAAGTTGGCCGCAAAGACAAGGTTGAAACCGAACAGCGCCATTACGAAGCTAATGTCAAACATTTTCTGACGGCCAACGCTGTTACCCAAGCCGATGCACACTATTCGCGCCACCTAGGCACCCTCCTCTACACATTTGCCGAAGAACAAGGCGTAGCCCTAAAAGAATTTGATGATTTTTACCAGCGCAGCGACGCGACTCATGTGATTACCAGCCTGCGTGAACTGTTTGAGCAAACGTACCGCTACTGGTTTGCCAATCCAGAGTATGTGCTAGATGACTTGCGAAAGCTGTATTACGAAGCATTCCAATTGGATCGCAAAAAGCTAATCGGCCGGATTCAGATTGTCTTGCCCGAACTTGATCCTGATGCTGTGTTCATCCAGCTGACCCCCGGCAAGGAAAAGGTGCTTAACCCCATCGCCTGGCTGGATACGCATCGCGAAGAATGTGTGATGCAAGTACACAAAACCATCACCCACGGCGACCTGACCGGGCGCAACATCATGGTAGATGAATCGGGCAAATGCTGGCTGATAGATTTCTACCGCACCTTCAAGAGTCACATTTTGCGTGACTTTGTCATCCTGGAAACCGATATAAAATACCGACTCATGTCCCTGCTTAGTCTCACAGACTTTTTACACCTGGAAGAAGCATTGCTGGAAGCCGATCGGCAGAACCAGCCACCCATTTTGCCGCCTTCCTTCTCCAAAGATGCGCGCAAAGCCGCAGAAGTTATTTTTGCCTTGCGCCAGTTGGCCCACAAATACGCCAGCAACTACAACACCAAAGAAAATGACGCTCGCAAGGAGTATCTGCTCAGCCAGCTCATGGGCACCCTCAACGTGGTGCGGCTGCGCCACATCTCAGAAAATCGCAAGCTGCAAGCGATGCATTCAGCCGTAATGTTGTGTGAGGAACTGGATCGGCTGGCAGGACGGCCGTCTGCGACCCCCGTCATTGAAATGTATCGCGAACCGGTGCCTATCAGCCAGGCCACCTTTGCCGAGGACAGCAGCTTTTTTGCCCCAGCGCTCATGATGGCCAGCGCCCAGCAGCGCTTTTTGGCGGAAAATCTGCGCAAAGACAATGTGATTCTGTTCATCGGTTCGGCCGTACCGCGCAACTCCGATTGGCCCAACAATAATGAATTGGCCTTGCAATTGATGAAGGAAGTAGACATCTCGGCCTCGATCACTGACAAACATACCAAGCTGTTTGCCTTTTACATCAACCGGATGGGCAATCGTAAGCGGCTCATCCAAAAACATATCGAATATTACGCGCCGGGGAAACGGCCGTCTCTCTACCGAGCCACTGCCAAACTGCCCTGGCATACCATTTACACCACCAATCAGCATACCTACTTAGAACAGGCGTACCAGGAAAAAGGGGAACCGTTTGTTATTCACCTCAACGCCAGCGAACGGTGCCCTGAGGCCAAAGACAGCGCCATCATCTACAAGTTTTACGGCTCTATCAATGCCCGCGAACCCGATACCGAACCAGATCGCCTACCTATCACCGAATATGATCATCGCCAACAGCAAACGATTGGCCGAATTACGGAATTATGGCAACAGTTGGCAACGGCCGTTCAAAATGGGGCCTTCTTGCTCATGTTGTGCCCATCTGAAGAGGAGCTTATGGCTGCCTACCAATACTGCCAACCCGCCACGGCCAACGGGCTTGTCTGGCTGGCCGGGGGTGACATCTCCGAAGAGGAGCAAGATGTCTACCGTAACCTCGACTTCCGCGTGCTGCCTGATCCGCCTGGCCATACGCTAAAAGTGCTGTTCACCCTCACCAACTACGACGACCAGGATATTCCCGGTCTGCCCCAAAACTAATCGCCAAGGAGATTCATCCATGACCCCAACCACCCAACAGCCCGATTTTCGCCAGACCGAAACAGAAAAACTGTTCAAATGGATGCAAGCGGGTGAATCAGCCTCCATCATCGGCATTAGCGGCGTGGGTAAATCAAACCTGTTCAACCACATTCGTGACCCACACACCCAAGCCCACTTTCTTGGCGAACTGCACGGCAGCACCATTATCGTGCGCGCCAATTTCCACTACATTCCCGATTTTTCTGACCGCAGCATTTACAGCCTCATTTTAGAGCAGCTTGAACTGCTAGAAGGCGAAGCCGAACGCCTGGGATTGACACATGAAAATATTGAACAGATCAGCCGCTACCATGAGCTGCTGCTAGATGCACGAGATGATATTTTGAAGGTTCAGCGCTACTTCAAGCTGGCCTTGCGCGTGCTGCTGGCTCAATCCAGCCGCCGCCTTGTTTTCTTATTCGACCAGTTTGACGACGTATACCAGGAAGCCGAGCCGCGCCTCTTTGCCAACCTGCGCGGCCTACGCGAGGCGTACAAATATCGCATCTCCTACCTGGTATTTACGCGCGACCTGCTGCCCAATCTAATTGAGATGGATCAAGCACGGGAGGAGTTTTACGAATTGCTGGCCTCTAACCTTATGGGGTTGAAGCCATATGCCAAAAGCGATGCCATGTCGGTGCTGGAGCGCATTTCCACGCGCAACAAGATGGGCTTGAATGATGCCTTGCGCGATCGGCTGTACGAATTAGCCAACGGCCACGCGGGCCTTTTGCGTGCCTCGCTTTTGGGAGCCGCCCAGCACCAGCTCAACGGCCAACTGCACCAGAACAATGCCGCCGAACTGCTACTCCAAGTCCAGGGAGTCGAGCTGGAATGCGAGAAGCTGTGGCGCAGTTTGAGCGTCCAGGAACAGCGCACCCTCATGGCAAAAGCACAAGGGTTTGAAACGGCCGTTGACCCAACCGTTGTCCCTCAACTGCAAATCAAAGGCTTGATGTCTGAGGCAGATGCCACGATATTCTCCCCAATCTTTGCTCGCTTCATAGCCGAACAAGATGCACTCTGGGAAGCACCGCTCTTTTTCGACGAGCCATCGCGCCAGATTTGGGTGATGGGCAACCCTGCCCCTCGGCTCACACAACTAGAGTACCGCTTATTCCAGCAGCTGCACGAGCAAGAAGGCGAAGTGGTCGAAAAAGATGCGCTCATCACAGCCGGTTGGCCCAGCGCCCAAGGCGGCGTCTCCGATGAGGCGCTGATCGCTGCCATTGCCCGCCTGCGCAAAAAGATTGAGCCAAATCCCAAAGAGCCACGCTTTTTGCACAACGTCCATAACCAGGGATACATGCTGCAAACAGCTGAGGCATAACGCCACTCATTCCCCACAAAACAAATAGCCCATTGCCCAAAATTTGTTGGTTTATTGTTGTCTGCTTATCTGTTGGCTGTCAGGCTGCGGATGGCATCTTTGCTACGATAAACACAGGCTTGCCAGCAATAGCCAGCAGCGACCAGGTTGACAACGTTGCGGTGACTCACCTCGTATTGGAATGTAAGTTTGTATTGGAATGTGATAAAAGGAGAAGCTCAACATGCTAACGTTATCTTATGGTGCAATGATTGGTCTATTGCTGGCTGCCTTTATTTTAGGGCTGCTATTTCCCTTTATCCTGCTGATCTATCTGATTGTGCAAAATCCGCCGCGTTAAGCTTGTAATAATTATCACATACTGTGTGTCTGGTGTGGGTTTGGTGTCAGGTAAACAAACGTCTCGTCTTATACACTGCACAGCAGTCATACAAAATGGGAGGCAACGGAATGATAGTCAATCTTGCTTTTTCAACGCTGGTAATTCTGGCGCTTATGATGGTGATTGCGGGAATGGTCGTAGGCGTCGCCATGACCCGACCACGCTAAAATGTTCAATTTCGTCATGAAAATGGCGTTTTTCGAGTGTTGGGGGCAGGGGGTTTTGAG
The DNA here is from genome assembly GCA_020634435.1 of Ardenticatenaceae bacterium. Lineage (GTDB taxonomy): Bacteria > Chloroflexota > Anaerolineae > Promineifilales > Promineifilaceae > Leptofilum. The sequence goes on from JACKBS010000007.1 coordinate 412,279, forward strand.
CCGCGAGTTCTCTAGCCAAAAGAAAAACGGGATGGCCAAAACCATCCCGTTTTTCTTTGTTTGCACATAATCCGGCAGGCTGTTTAACGACGGCGACCACCGGAGAGGAGCATCACGTAATATAACAAGGTGCCAATAGCCGAAACGGCCGCTGCCACATACGTCCACGCCGCAGCATTCAGAACCTGGTTAACCCCATTAATTTCATCGCCGATGAGGATACCATTGCTCACCAGCAGCTTCTTGGCGCGGGCACTGGCATCAAACTCTACCGGCAAGGTAACGAGTGTAAACAAAACGGCCGCAGCAAACATGATAACGCCAACCCAGGCCAGGCTGGTGAAGTTCAACAGCAGGCCACCCATGAACAGCCAGGGCGCCAGGGAGCTACCAAACTGGGCCGCCGGCACCAACGCACTGCGAATATTCAGCGGAAAATAATGGGCAGCATCTTGTAAAGCATGGCCCATTTCATGCGCGGCCACGCCAGCAGATGCGATGCTCGGCGAACGGTACACATCAGGGCTGAGTCGCAGCACCTTGCTGCGCGGATCGTAATGATCACTCAGGAAACCTTGCGTCTCCTCGATAGCCACATCATACAAACCTTGCGCGTCTAGCAGCTGCCGCGCCACCTCCGCTCCGGTCACATTACGCGCCGTGCGGACTTTGGAATATTTGTTGAAGTTGCTCTTGACACGCGACTGAGCATACAGGCCCAACAAAAGCCCAGGTAATGCAAAAACCAGATATAGCGGATTAAAATACATTGTTTAACCTCGTTTTAGACTGGTGACCCAAGGTCCCAGTTATTTTTGAATCAAAGCGGGTTTAAGGGCTGGTTGAAGAGACGGCCGTTGCCGCCACATCACCAACAGCATCCCCGCTGTCCAGCTCAATAAGAATAAGCCATATGCGATAAAAGAGTGTGTTAGCATCTTTAAGTCCTAAGTCTCCCATACAATTAGACGAAGTGATTGTGGCACATTGACCAGGGCAGCGTCAATATTTACCCGGCTTTTCCAATAGATATCTTACAAATGAGGGTGATAGATTACACAAAGATGAGAGAAGCTCATACAATAGCCGCCAAGCATTTGATAAAGAAGCAGCGAGCATAATTTTCAGACGTTCGTCGAGGAAAATGAGATGCAAAATGAATTTGGATTACCCCAAAATTTAGGCGATGGCCTCATCCTGCGTTGGGCAACCCCAGCCGATACCGAGGCTTTAAGCGAGTTTAATGTGCGTATTCACAGCGATGACCCAGAAACGCCGGAAACATGGCTGGCCGAGTGGACAGCTGACCTCATGCGTGGCGATCATCCCACCACCAACGCCAGCGATTTTACGGTGGTTGTAGATGAAAACGCTGACGGCAAGATTGTCTCGTCTATGAACCTGATCTCACAGACGTGGCTTTATGACGGCATTCCTTTTGCTGTTGGGCGGCCAGAGCTGGTAGGCACCGACCCAGATTATCGGCGGCGTGGGCTGGTACGTGAACAGTTTACGGCCGTTCACGCCAAAAGCGCCGCCCGCCAGGAAATGGTACAGGCGATCACCGGGATTCCCTGGTATTACCGCATGTTTGGCTATGGCATGGCCCTGGATTTAGGCGGTGGCCGCGACTTTTTGTGGGACCGCCCCGGCAATTACAAACCCGTCGAGGAAGAACCATACCAGGTGCGCCCGGCTGTAGAAGCCGATTGGCCGCTGTTGGAACCCTTGTACGAAGCGCATAATCGGGGTTGTCTGGTAGCCCGCAAACGCGATGAAGCCGCCTGGCGCTATGAGCTGACCATTCCCCATCCTGACTCAATGTATTCGCGCAGTTTTTATGTGGTAGAAACGGCCGTTTCTTCCCCCGAACCGGTCGCCTATGTGGAATACAGACAGTTTGGCAAAAGCTACTATGTGCGCGAACTGGGCGTAGCTCCCGGTCACTCCTGGCGCGCCGTGGGGTTATTCCTTACGCGGTACTTCAAGAAGCTGGCGGATGAGCTCAAGGAGAAAGAAGAAAAGCAGCTGCGTGGCGTCTATTTTGGATTAGGCCAGGGACACGCTATTTATGGAGCGCTGGGCAGACAGCTAGAGGAACAAAGACGGCCGTATGCCTGGTACATCCGCGTGCCCGATTTGCCTGCCTTTTTGCACCACATCGCCCCGGCTCTGGAAAAACAACTAGCCAACAGCGTACTCGCCGGACACAGCGGCACAACAAAAGTCAACCTGTACCAACAGCAGTTCAGCCTGGTCTTTGAAAATGGTCAGCTAAAAGAAGTGAGTACCTACGAACCCAAATTTATGGAAGATGGTGATATTCATCTCCCCGGCACCACCATTTTACAGCTCATCTTTGGCCAGGCGTCATTGGACGACTTGAACGCAGTGCATGCTGACTGCTTTACGCAGAACACGGAAGCGGCCGTTTTATTCAACATTTTGTTCCCGAAACGGCCGTCCTGGGTCATACCGATGGGGTAAACAACAAGCGCAGGTCGCTAACGCAAAATCATCAAATCGTCCGTCACAAGCTGGGTGGTGTTGCCCGTTTCCGGCCCACCTACCTCCTGGCTGATGGTCGCACGAACCTGCATTCCCTGCACAAAGTTGGCCACACCCACCATTTCGCCGTCGTCATACAAAATGTCCGGCAGCGCCTGGGCACGGACCCGGTAGGTGCGCCCAGTAGGCGACCGCAGAACAAATTCCGGCGCCGATTGGGGTGTCAGGTTCATGCTAGAAATTGTTCCCTCAACAACAAAATCACCTTCGGGAATTGTGTCTGGGTTCAGCGGCAGGCCGGTCTGTTCATCAACAGTGTACGTTTCTTGAGACGTTTCTGCGTTGGCGCCACAGGCAGCCAACAACACCAACAAAATCAGCAGTAAAAACTTGGGCCACGTTTTCATGGTATTACCTCCCTGGTAACCAAAAATCTGTTACCATAGTTTATCAGGGTGCCCAAACGCCCATTAGTGATGAAATTCCGCAGAAAGTAGGCAACTCCTCATAAGCAAAATGGTGACACATGACCCAGCAATTTATGAATCCCATCGAGCCATTTCTGGATTATCAGAACGCATTTATTTTAGACGGTGGACTGGCTACGGAACTAGAAGCGCGACGACTTAACCTGAACGATCCGCTCTGGTCGGCAAAAATTCTGTTGGAACAGCCAGAAGCGATCCGCCAAGTGCACAGCGACTACCTGTGGGCCGGAGCCGATTGCATCATCAGCGCCAGCTACCAGGCCAGCCTGCCTGGCTTGTTAGCCTGCGGCCTCAGCGCCAACGAGGCGGCAGACCTGATTCGCTTTGCGGTTCAGCTGGCTATCGAGGCCAGGGACCAGTTTTGGGCAGTGATGGCCAATCGAAGAGGGCGATTACGGCCGTTAGTTGCGGCCAGCGTGGGGCCATACGGGGCGTACCTGGCCGATGGCTCCGAGTACACTGGCATTTACGATCTGGACGAGGCGGGTCTGCTGGCGTGGCACCGCCCGCGCTGGGAGATTCTGGCCCGCAGCGGGGCCGATCTGCTGGCCTGCGAGACCATTCCCTCTCAGGCCGAAGCCAAAGCATTGCGCCAACTGCTGCTGAAAACGCCCACAGTGCCCGCCTGGATGAGCTTTGCCTGTCAGGACGGCCGTCACATCAACGATGGCACGCCGCTGGCCGAATGCGTTCGCCTGCTCAACGATGTGCCCAATCTGGTTGCCGTGGGCATTAACTGCACGCCACCCCGCTTTTTGCCGGAGTTGATTACGGCCGTACAAGCCAACACCGACAAGCTCGTCATCGTCTACCCCAATTCCGGCGAACAGTTCGACCCAGAAACAAAAACGTGGCTTGGCCAATCCAACCCGTCCGAGTTTGGCACGATTAGCCGCGAGTGGCGCAAGATGGGCGCGCTGCTGGTGGGCGGCTGCTGCCGCACCGGTCCAGAACACATCCGCCAAATCCGCGACCGGACGCGGCCGGTGAACGGTGAGCGGTTATCGGGTGATTAGCGGTAGGTAGACATGCTCCGACAGGTCAGCCATGAAGCCAAGCGGCGTTTCTTCGGAGCTGGTGTCGTAAAAACGGCCGATATTCGGGAACACCGCATCCAAATCGCTGGGAGCCACGCCGAACCAGAGGGCCAGCTCGGCAAAATATTCATCGCAGGAGGTGGTGGGAATCAACCGCCCGCGCCCCGTGTCTAGCGGATTGTCTTCGTACAGCGACGGGAAATCACCGTAGATGCGGCTGCCGCGCACCGAGCCGCCCATCACCATGTGGTTGCCACCCCAGGCATGGTCCGAACCCTGCCCATTGGAAGTAAGCGTACGGCCGAAATCGCTGGCGGTAAACGTCGTCACATCGTTCTGTACGCCAAGCTCTGTCAGGGCATCCTGAAACTCCTTAAGCCCCTTGCTTACCACCGACAGCATCGCCATCTGGTTATCCAGCACCTCATCGTGGTGGTCCCAGCCGCCAAACATCACAAAAAAGGTTTGCCGCCGATAGCCCAGCACGTTGCGGGCAGCAATCGTTTTGGCCACCATGGCCAGGCTGTTCGAGAAATCATTATCGGAAAATTGGGTGACAAACGGCGGCAGATTCTCAATGGCAGTGGCAAATAGTTCGGAACCATCCACAGCGGCACGGGTGGTATTGGCAAAAGTCTGGTCAAACAGATTTTGGTAGGACAGGTCTAACATTGATTCAATGGCCGCGTTTTGCAGCACGTGGCGCGACCACCAGATGTCGTCGTGGCCATAGATTTGCACCGCGCCGTTGCCCCAGGGCACCACGCTGTACTCGGTGAGCGTGGTGCCTGTCTGGAATAGATTGGTGCCAGACAGGGAAATATTCATCGAAATAACGTCGCTGTCGTTAAGCGATTTAAGCAAATCGGCAGTGCGGCCGCCCCAGCCAAAGCCGGTGCGCTTGTCGGGCACAGAAGTTTGCCAGTGCATGATCTGATCGCTGTGCGAGTACAGCCCCAGCGGCAGTTTGGCCAAACCCGATTCGATGCCGGCCAGCGTGGTCGGTTCCACCAGAGTACCCACGTTGGTCACAAAGGCCAGTTGGCCGGCATTGAACAGTTGGGCCACTTCTGGCATGGCGGGATGCACACCGTAGGAACGGCCGTCTGTCTGCAAAGCATTCAGCGGCAGAAGGTTTCCCTGCGGCAGAGCCAGGTCGGCACGAATGGTGGCGTATTCGCTGTACTCGGCATTGCCACGCGGCACGAGCATGTTAAATGAATCGTTGCCACCACCCAAAAAAACGCACACCAGCGCCTTGTAGTCATTGCCACCCGCCAGCGCATTGGCCGAGATGGGCGAGATGGTCAGGCCTTCGGCAGCGGCCGTGTTGGTCATGCGCAGGTTCATCAGAGTGGAGTAAAGCGAAGCAGAGCCTACGGCCGCACAGCTGGCCGTGCCCAGAAATTGTCGTCGGTTCAATTTGATTGGCATAGTTATTCTCCAGTTACCGGGAACTTAAGGCGGTAATTGCGTAATTGGGTAATTAAGCAATTAGTTAATTACTGAATTACCCAATTACTTTTAAACTTGCACCGCATACTCGGGGCACATCATGAATAAAAAGATGGCAAAGCGCACGACGTCTTCGTCGCTGACCCAGCTATCGTTGTTGTAGCCAGTAACGGCCGTTTCAATAATCGCGCGCATCTCGGCCGACATCGTGCCAGCAGTCAGCACCAGGTCCAGGTGGTCCAGCAAAGCCGGGATGTTATTGACCAGCGTTATCTCGTAGCTCAACTCCGGCTGGGGCTGGTCCAAATCGTAGGTCTGGCCCCTAATTTCGGTATCCGCCGAGGGCAGATCAATCACATAATCCCACCACAGCCGCGAATACCAGAAGTTGATCGTGGAAATAGCCGTGTAGCTGTTGAGCAGTTGGAACTCCGGCCCGGTCAGGCCGTTGTCGCTAAGCGCGCCAGCCGGGCGAAAACCGGGGGAGAAAAAGTTGAAGACACTTGGGGCGTTAAACATGTATTGGCGCAGATCGTTTTCCACGCCCCAGCCTGCGTCCCAAAATTTGCCCTGCGGATTTTTGTAGTGGAAGGCACGCACCAATTGGGTAAAGCGGAAAAACGGTTCGCGCAGCTTGCCGTGTGTGGGGTCGGTGATGTGTGTGGTGTTACGCGCTTCGTCATCCAGCAAAATCGCCTTGATGACCGCCTTCATGTCGCCGCGCACGCCGGAACCGTTGTTGTTGAAAACGGCCGTTACCCGCCCTACATACGCCGGTGATGGATTGGACTTCACTAACCGCTGGATGAGCTGCTTACCAATAAATGGCCCAACGTTGGGATGATTAAACAGGTGATCCAGGGCATCATTTACATCTTCCATACCGGTCTGGCCGCTAGGCACCACGTACCCGTTGAGCAAGGTCTTACTGCCGGGTTCATGTTCGGAATCCCACATTTTCATGGTGCGAACGGCCGTATACGGGTTCAACCAACCGCTCTCAAAATCTGGCGTCCACCAGACGTGGGGATCACCATCAAAATCATACTGCAAGCCAGTAAAAATCTTGGCAAACTCAGTGATATGGCTGTTGTCATAGGTGGAAACGGGCTCATTGTTGCCATCCAAAATGAACGAGCCGTCATCATTGAGCATAAACAGGCCAATTGTGAACAGCTGCATAATTTCGCGCGCGTAGTTCTCATCGGGAAACCGGTTTTCAGCCAGGTTGGTTTTACGATTGCCTGCGTGGCTGAGAAAATTACCCATCAACGGGTGCAGCGTCACGTCTTGCAGCAAGTCCCGAAAGTTACCAAAGGCGTTGTGCAGCAGCATGTCATACCAGTCAGCCGCGCCATTAGCTGCACCGTAAATATCATCCTTCTCCGTAGAAATAACGAAGATTTCGCTCAGCGCCAAAGCCACACGCTGCCGCAGCAAGTCATCGCCGTAGAGCGTTGTTTGCCACAAGGCATACCGAAACAGTTCGCGCCACGGGCTGGCATCGCCAATGTCGGCTTCGTCATACAGCTCAGCATATAAATAATCGAGGAGTTGGCTCTGCGGGATGAGGAACTGAGCATCAATCCACGCCTCAAGGCCCATCGAGGCCACCTGCTGAATCAGTGCCCGATCCGCACCCAACGTCGCCTGGGCTAAAAAGCGCGAGGCTTCCTGCTCGGACGTTAGTGAACTGTTTCGGGCGGCCACCGTGCCACCCTGGGGGGCCATTTCTGGTGGATTGAGGAGTTGGCGGAAAAAATCTCGCCGGTTTGTTGAACCCATGCTATCTGCTCCTTTTGTTTTTCCGCTGCCACTTTGGCAGCGCAGATGAGCGCCACAGCCCTACGCAAAACTGCACGAACTACGAAGGATTCAATTATTCAGATTAATTTAACTTGGGGCAGATTGGACCTTCTTCACGGGTGTCTGCCTGGATCAATGGCTTGGGCGCTTGCTTCTGCTGTTACACTCCGGTTCGACCATGTTCATCACATCTGGCACATGGCACACATTTTGGGAACTCATGTTAAGTGTAAGCAGCGTACAAAGTTCCGGCAATTTTTTCAGCCGGACTTAAGTACCAGAAAAGCTAAACGTTTGCTTAATCGAACACCAAACACAAGTTGTCGAGCGGCAGGCGCATGCCCACGTATTCCTTCCCGGCGGCCACAATCTTAAACGCATAAGGCTGACCTACCAACGGATTTGGCACGACGGCCGTACACACAAAACGACCATCTTCCACCCCACATTCTGCATCTTGCCACTCTTGCCCGGTAAAGACAGAGGCGCTAACCGTCCGCAGCGGCGTACCGTTGGGCAAGCTGACTTCATAGGTCATCAGGTAAGGTTGGGGAGCGGCATCACACTCTGGCACGCTGAGATCGGTCATTAGCAGATTGTTTTGTTGGAACATAGTCAGTTTAGGAAACGGCTCATCGCTGGCGGGGTCAGGTTCCGGCAAAGCCGTCATGGTGCGCAAATCGGCCAGGGGGCAGCCAATCTCATCCGCAGCAACGGACAGCTGTAGGCTGACGCTTTCTGCACCGGGCAAATTCACGCTTTCAGCCACATTATTCTGGCGCAGCGTCACCTGGCTGGTACGCGATTCGTAGGTGATCAGTCCATCTTCAACCATCATCGGCCCTAAGCCCGCCAGCCCCGCCACATCAATGGTATAGCTGCCTTCCCGGTTTAGCTGGAGCGCATAGCGATGGCAGTTTGCGTCATCGGCATCGGTGCATTGGATCTCTTGGCGGGTTGTGCCGGCAACGGCCGTTACCTCCACCGCATCACTCTCCGACTCTACCTCAATTTGCAGAATGGCTGGCTCCGTATCCGGGCAAACCGCCCGCGCCATGGCCACCTCCACCGTTTCGGCCGCCAACTGGCAGCTTTCACTTTCGGCAACGACGACGGTGCGTTCTTCCATGCCATAGCCAGGCTTTTCCAGGCGAATGTGGTACGTGCCAGGACCATCACGCAGTACTGCTTCTCCGCTCACGCTCTCCGGCAGCGCCTGCCACGGACCATCGTCCAGCTGATATTCCAGGCGAACCAACCGCTGGGGCTGCCCACTTTCATCAAGTATTTGGAGAGAAACGGCCGTTTGCCCACCAAAATCACATTCAACAGCCTCATTGCTCGCCTGCCCGCCACAATCCGCCAAGCCACCTAAAATTACCATCAAACTTAGCCAGACCCATCCATTGCGCATGTTGTTTTCACCCTGTTTGCTTGCCAAAGATGGCTCCATTGTACAGAGTTGGCCCAAGAAAGCGGTAGAAGTTGCCGAGAAACGGCCGTTCCTTATTGAACATTCCCCTAAATTCACATATGATCTGCTGCTGATTTGTCATTTAACTATTTAGGAGTTATCCACAATGAATACAAAACCACTCTGGTGGCAAAAGGGCATCATCTATCAGATTTACCCCCGCTCCTACCAGGACAGCAACAACGACGGCATCGGCGACCTGCCCGGCATCCAGCGCCGCCTGGACTATCTGCAAAGCCTCAACATCGACGCCGTCTGGCTTTCGCCCATTTACCCTTCCCCCATGCACGACTTTGGCTACGATGTGGCCGATTACGTAGGCATCAACTCACTCTTCGGCACGATGGCCGACTTCGACGCCCTGCTCACCGATCTGCACCGTCGCGGCCTCAAGCTCATCATCGACATGGTGCCCAACCACACCTCGGACGAGCATGCCTGGTTCCAGGAAAGCCGCAGCAGCCGCGACAATCCCAAGCGCGATTGGTACATCTGGCGCGATCCCGCGCCCGACGGCGGCCCGCCCAACAACTGGCTCAGCTTCTTTGGCGGCCCCGCCTGGACCTTCGATGAAAAAACCGGGCAATATTACCTGCACCAGTTTGTCACCCAGCAGCCGGAACTGAATTATCGTCATCCTGACGTGCTGCCCGCTATGCTGGACGTGATGCGCTTCTGGCTAGACAAAGGCGTCGATGGCTTCCGCGTCGATGTCATCTGGCTGATGATGAAAGATGCAGCCCTGCGCGATGAACCGCCCAACCCCACCTGGAACGGCGTGGAGCCCTACCAAAGCCTAGACCACATCTACACCCAAAATCTGCCCGAAGTGCATGGCCTCATCCGCCAAATGCGCGCCGTGCTGGACGAATACGATGAGCGCATGATGGTGGGCGAAATTTACCTGCCCTATGACCAGCTGATGACTTACTACGGCGACGATTTTGACGAGTGCCATCTGCCCTTCAACTTCCACTTTATCCACACCAAATGGGACGCCCAAACCGTTCGCCAGCTGGTGGATAGCTATGAAGATGCCCTGCCCGAAGGGGCCTGGCCCAACTGGGTGCTGGGCAACCACGACCAACACCGCATCGCCACGCGCATCGGGCTGAACCAGGCCCGCGTGGCCAACATGCTGCTGCTCACTCTGCGCGGCACGCCGACCAACTACTACGGCGAAGAGTTGGGCATGGAAGATGGCCACATTCCGCCCGAATTCATCCAGGACCCGCCAGCGGTAAACCAGCCAGACATTGCCCACATCATTGGCCGCGACCCGGAGCGCACGCCGATGCAGTGGGATAGTTCCGTCCATGCAGGCTTTACGGGGGAAACGGCCGTTCCCTGGCTTCCGGTTGCGGCAAATTACACCACCCGCAACGTGGCCGCCCAAAACGACGACGCCACCTCCATGCTTAGCTTTTACCGCACCCTCACCGCCCTGCGCCGCGAAGAAGCAGCGCTAAACGTGGGCAACTATACGGCCGTTGACCAAGACAACCCCAACGTATTTGCCTATGTGCGCTCGGCAAGCGGCCGTTCTTATATGATTGTGCTCAACTTTACGGGAGAATCGCAAGAAGTCAGCATTACCGGCTACGGTGAAAAAGCCCCCATCACCCTGGCCACCGACATGCAGCGCCACGGCAGCGTCGCTCTACCCCAATTCACCCTCGCTCCCAACGAAGGGCTCATCCTGCAAATTTAATCCGTAGCCGCGGTTTCTTACCGCGCCATTTTTTTCGCGGTAAGAAACCGCGGCTACAACAAAATGAGGATGCTCACTCCTCCTAATTTCCAATCTACCTAAAACGGAAAGATCACCGGCAGCAGCAGTGCCACCGCCACCAGCATCAGGAAAATCAGCGGCACACCTACCTTTACGTAGTCGCTAAAACGATAGCTGCCAGCGCCCATCACCAGTGTATTGGCCGGGGAAGCTACGGGCGAGGCAAAAGCCATTGACGCAGCAATCGCTACGGCCATCAAAAAGGCATGTGGCTGGATGCCCAACGCCTGCGCCGCCGCCAGAGCAATCGGCGCGACCAGCACCGTGGTGGCGGTGTTGGACAGCACCTGGGTAAACAGCGACGTCAGCAGGAACAACCCAACCATCACCGCCAACGGACCTAAACCACCCAACGTATCCACAAAACCAGTGGCCACCAGATTGACTAGCCCCACTTTCTCCAGCGCCGTCGCCATCGGCAGCATTCCGGCAATCAGCACAATGCTCTTCCAGTCAATGGCGTCATATGCTTTGTCCATCGTCAGGCAGCCGGTAAGCACCACCAGCAGCGCCGCCGCCAGCGAAGCGACAACCAGCGGCACAAATTCGCCCACCATCAGCGCCAGCATGGCCAACATGATGGCTGCGGCCCAACGCGCTTTGCTGCGCGGCGGCCGGTTAATCTCGGACTCCGGTTCGCCCATGACCACAAAGTCGCGCCGGAAGTCGCGCAGGCGCGAAATGTCGTGCCAGCGCCCCTGCACCACCAGCGTGTCGCCAAATTGCAGTCGCGTCGTCTTGAGGTTGAGATTATGCCCATCATTGGGGCGGCTGATCGCCAGCACCGTGAGGCGGTAGGTGGTGCCAAAGCGCACTTCGGCCAGCGTTTTGCCCAGCAGGCTGGAGCGCGGTGGCAGCAGCAGTTCGGCCACCCCTACTTCGCGGCTAAGCAATGCCTTAGCGTCCTTGGGTTTAGCGGGCTGCACGGCCAGGTTCCAGTGAATGGCCGATTGGTTTACGGCCGTTACCTCCCCTTGCACCACCAGCACATCATTCCGCTCGATAGTCACCGTTTCATCAGGAATGATGGGCGTGTCTTTCAGCTCGATGTGAATCTGGCCGCCATCGGCAATGTCCAATAGATTGGGGGGGCGCATGATTTTGAGCACGGTCACGCCAAACTGTTCGCGCAGGCAGGATTCAAACACCGTACGGCCAATCAGCCCGGAGCCACGCCGCACGCGCAGGCGTAGCAAATTTTCCGGCAGGCGGTACGCTTCCACCAGTTCCTTAGGCGTAGCCACCACCTGTTTTTCCACCAGCAGCTTGCGGTCCGGCAGGATGCGCCGCCCGACAAAAATCATGAAGGCAATGCCAATCGCCGCCAGCACCAACCCCATCGGCGTGTAGCTAAAAAAGAAAAATGGCTCGTAGCCCGCGTCGCGCAGCACATCGCTGACGATGATGTTGGGCGGCGTGCCGATCAGGGTCATCGCCCCGCCCAACAGCGAGCCAAACGCCAGCGGAATCAGCAGCTTGGCCGGGCTAATTTTGGTGTTGATCGACAGGCTGATGATGGCGGGCAGCAGCACGGCCACAGTGCCCGTATCGCTCATAAAGCCAGACAGCAGCGTCACGGCCACCATGATGACCAGCACCAACCGCCACTCGCTATCCCCGGCAATGGTAAGGATGCGGCGGCCAATCGCCCCGGCCAGCCCGGTGTGCAGCACCGCCCCACCCACCACAAACAAAGAGGCTATGGTAAGTACGGCCGTACTCGAAAACCCTGCCAGCGCCTCTCCCGTCGTCAATACGCCAGTCAGCATCAGCGCCAGCAGCACGCCCACAGCCACCACATCTACCCGCAGCCATTCGGTAATAAATAAAACAATCGCTGCTACCAGGATGCCCAGTACCAGCCACATTTCAAGCGTCATAATTTCCCCCGTGAACGGTAAACCGTGATCGGTATTCGGTGATCGGTAAATTAGGAACGATAACCGTTTACCGTTCACCAAACACTCGTCATCCTACCCAAATCGCCGAGGAATAACATGTGAATTTTGTCACAAATTACTTGTTCAAAATCGTGGAACTAAAAACGCAGATTCAATGCTGCATAGAGTAATCAAAGATTTAGCGTATAACTTCCGTCAATATTGTTGCTCTTCTTGCACCTAAAGTAACACGCTAGTTCGTCATTTCTTATTTCATCTTATTAAACACAAACAAAGGAAAACATGATCAACAAAACCCACTTCCCCCTATTTCTCATTCTATTATTATTTGTGCTTATTGCCTGCACAGCCAACGAATCCCCAGCCGCAACTGAGGTACCGGCAACGGAAACCGCACAGCAAATAGACACGCCCCCTCAAATTGAAATAACAACAGCTACTGAAACACCAACTGAAACACCCGTTACATTGCCAACCGAAACGAGCACAACCGCAGAATGGACAACACACACCATCGACTTGTACACCCTACAGCTTGAAACACCATCCGACTGGAGCATTGTTGAACTCAATCGTCAAGCAGAACCCACCGATGGCGGTCTCTTTCTAGGCCATGATTGTGCGGAGTATTCGATTACCAATCCTGACGGCACAATTCAACTGCATTTGTCACCTGCCTGTGGGTTGGGCGAGGGGGCAAGCTTTCTTTGCTCAGCAGACACCACCATCATCGGCACCTCCCCTAACGGCTCCGAATTGGTTCGTTTCTATGAGTCGAATTCAATGACTTATGGCTATACGGAAGCCGATAGTGAATTGACCTACTGCTCAGACTCGCCTCGGCTCTCGTTTTCAGATGGTGGGGTACCAACCTACATGGAAATTGTGTTTGACTACACCGGCAATGAAGAAAATCTGCCACAAACTTTAGAAATTACGGACAGAATTATCAGTTCAATTAATTCACAGCCGTAAGACTGTCAGCCTCATCAGTAACTGCCGTTTCCCGCAAACATAGCTTTATGGAGAAACGGCCGTTACCAAAATCCCCCGCCCCAGCCACATTTCAAGCGCAAAAAATGCCTCGTTATCGGTCATCGGTATGTGGTATTCGGTAAACACCCGTCATCCTCCTAAATCGGCGAGTAATAACATTGAATTTTGTCACAAAACGGCCGTAAGGCTTGGCAAGTAAAGCTTCAGCCAGGCACAACTTTGCTGAAATTCGACTAGACTTTACCCCTGCACCTTTTCCGAAGAAACCAAATTCGCTGAGCTGCCCGTCTCTTCAAACTCCTTCACGTTTTCCAGCGTGGTGCGGGCGATGTTGGCCAGGGCCTTGCCCGTGAAAAAGCCTTGATGCCCAGTGATGAGTACGTTGGGCATCGTCAGCAGGCGGGCAAAGACGTCATCCTGGATGATTTGGTTAGACAAATCTTCAAAAAAGAGATCGCCTTCCTCCTCGTACACGTCTAGCCCCAGGTGGCTGATTTTGCCCGTTTTCAAACCCGCCAGCACCGCCTGGGCGTCAATCAGCGCGCCGCGGCTGGTGTTCAAAATCGTCACACCGCGCTTCATCAGGCCAATGCTGTCACTGTCGATCAGGTGGTACGTTTCCGGCGTCAGTGGCACGTGCAGGGTGATGATGTCCGAGCGGCGGAACAGGTCGTCCAGGTCGGTGTATTCCATGCCCAGCTCCCGACAGGCGTCATTGGGATACAAGTCGTAGCCCAGCAGCTTGCAACCAAAGCCATTGAAAATGTGGGCCGCTGCCTGGCCAATCTGCCCCGTGCCCACAATGCCCACCGTCAGGCCGTACAAATCAAAGCCCAGCAAGCCATCGAGCGAGAAATTGCCGTCGCGCACCCGATTATAGGCGCGGTGGGTTTTGCGGTTGAGCGCCATGAGCAGGGCCACGGTGTGCTCCGCCACAGCATGCGGCGAGTAAGCAGGCACGCGCACAATGCTGATGCCCAGCTGGTGCGCGGCCTTTAAATCCACATGGTTAAATCCGGCCGAGCGCAGGGCAATCAGGCTGGTACCGCCTGCTTTTAGCTCCAGCAGCACGTGGGCGTCCACCACGTCGTTGACAAAGACGCACACGCAGGGGAACCCCTGCGCCAGCGGCACGGTATCTTTATCCAGTTTGGCTTCAAAATACACCAACTCATGGCCGATGGTTTCGTTGGCGGCGTCCAGGTAGCTGCGATCATATGGTTTGGTGCTAAAAACTGCGATTTTCATAATCGTTCTCCGAACCTGGGGATGAATCCCCAGGCTAAAAGTTGATGAATGCCCAGGCTAATAATTTTTGCTAACTGGTCAAAATGCGCCAGCCACGCTGCACGGCCGTTTCCTTCAAAACCGCATCGGGATGTACCGCAACGGCCGTTTCTGCCAGTTCCAGCATCGGAATATCGCGCAAGGTGTCACCATAGGCCGCCACCAGCTTACCCGGCAGATGTTGCAGCTTATCCACCTTTGGCTGTCCCACGTTGAGCTGCCCGATAATCTCGCCGGTGAGACGGCCGTTTATCACCTCAATCGCTGTGCCCATAGACTCCACCTGGAGCTTGGCGGCAAACTGCTGCAAAATCGGCTCAAACATGCCCGAAACAATGATGACGCGACGGCCGTTTGCCTGATGCGCCAGCAGTTCCTCCACCACCGCCACACGGCGATTGGCCCAAAACGTCTTGTTAGCTACCCACGCACCGACCTCGGCAAACCGCTCCGGCGTGTACCCGGCAAACAGGCGCATCACATCCAAAATCCAGCGCTCCCTAAAAGCCCGCTCATCCTTTAGAATGCCTACGCGAAAAGCTAGCGCCCGCAGAAAATTCTTGCGGAAAAAACGCTGAAACTTCGCGCCTTCACCGTGCGCCACCAGATAATCGCGCATGCCTTCCCAGGCAATGCCTGCCGAAAGCGTGCCTTCCAAATCAAAGGCCACAATTTCCTGCTCAGCCACGATTCACGCCCCATTTTTGTTGCAGCAATGTTTCGGCCGTTTCCAGCGCCCCTTCAATCCAGCCCTGCGAACCCGAATACGCTTCACCGATGATGTAAACGGCCGTATCCGCCAGCGGCTGTACGATCTTTTCCTGCACTTCCCACGCCTTCACATGGATGTTCCACGAATTCCACGCCCCCCCAAATGGGTCCTGCCCCCAATCCTGAAAGCCTGCGGCATATGGTTCGGGGATGTATTCCAGGTCGTGCACCAGCTGGAGCTGGCGCTGGGCATGTTGAATCATGCCTGGAGGACAGGCATAACGGTTCCAGCGCGGCTCGTCGGACGGTGGGAAGCAGTGTGTGGTGCTGTGCCCCTGCTCCGCCAGCCCGGTCCAAAAACCGACAAACGGGCCATCATCATAGCTGGCCATCACCAGCGAATCGCGCAGCTCGCGGTTAAACGCAGCTGGCCCTTCGGCCTCGGAGCCAAAATAGTACACCTGGCGCACGGGCAAATCAGTGACGGAACGGCCGTTGTTCACCCCCGCATCTTGCCACCACGGGTAGCGGTAGCACAAAAACAGCTTAAACATCGGGTGCGGCGTCACCGTGGGGATGAGCGGCTGCACGTCTGGATGCAGCAAAAATTCAGTGTCGTCATCCAACAATTCTAATGAGCGGCGCGGCATGGCCAGCACCAAATGACGGGCTAGCAATGGGGAACGGCCGTCTACTTGCAGCTCAATCAGCCCATCATCCCGTCGGCTAAACGTGTTCAGGCGGCTGTCAAAATGAATCTGCCCGCCCGCTTGCACAAAGCGCTCGGCCACGGTGCGCGGCACACTTTCCATGCCGTCAATCACGGTGCGATATTCTGCTTCCGGCCCAAAATCGGACAAATACCAGGGGATCGCTTCGGCCGCGTTCCAGTTAGTCATCGTCGTGTTGTAGCCGCCCGCGTCCATCACCAGCTTGTACGCCTCGCTGCTCATTACCTGATGCAGCAAATTCCAAAAGCCGAGTTCCCACAGGTAACGGCCGTTAAATTTGTAATTCGCTTTCACATCCAGCCACTGCTCCGGCGTCAGCTTGGTCGCCCCCGGAATCAGCACGTCAATCGCTTCCATAATAAGCTGGCCCGGCGTTTTGCCCCGCTCCTGCCAGCGCACCCGGTACGGCACCTTGTCGGGATTGGCAAACTCAGCCTGCCGCAAATGCTGGCCGCGAATGTAGTAAATATTTTCAGGACCGCTCACGGGAAACGGCCGTGTGGCCAGACCCAACTGTTGCACCAGCCCGGCCACCAACGGTTGGTTCGTCAGGTAGCGCATCCCGCCAAACTCCGCCTTGATCCCCAGCATTTCCGGCGGGTCCAAAGAAATCAGCCGTCCGCCAATACGGTCGCTCAGCTCAAACAATTGCACGTTTAAGGGGTTGCCATTGGCTAGGAGGGATTGGCTCAAATCGGCCGTCAGCAACCGCCAGCCCGTGTACACGCCAGAAACACCGCCACCCACAATAGCCACATCAATCACAGAATCACTCATTGTTGTTACCTCCAAAAACAGTGTAGCCCAAATGATTTTATCGGCAAAAAACCATTAGTTTTTTCTATCGTTAAAATCTCCATTTTCATTTGTGACATTTATCACAAATAAACCGGAAAGATCGCAATCGGCAGCGGAATTATCCTTGCTACCATTTAGAAGAACGCTGTAAAAGCGAATCAGGTGGTTAAATCAAGTAAACATTTGTCACAAAACCGCCACATGAATGGCCAGCCCGAGGGCTGTGCCGGGTCTGCTCCAGCAGACGCAATGCGGCATCAGGTTACGTAATGATAACCACCCCACTAAACAAATGAACTTTACGCTGTCGCTCCCCGCAGGGAGCTGGCATCATTATTTAGGAGATAGTATGAAACTTCAAGGAAAAGTTACAGTAATTACGGGTGCGGCTTCCGGTATGGGGCTGGCCATGGCTACGCGATTTGCCGCCGAGGGTGCCTCTGTTGTAGCGGGTGATTGGAATGGCGAACGGTTGGAAACGGCCGTTGCCAGCATCAAAGCCAGCGGTGGTGAAATTATTGGTGCCCAGGGCAACATTGCCGACCAGGCCACAGCCGAAGGGCTCATCGAGCTGGCCATCAACACCTATGGTGGGCTGCACGTACTGTGCAACAACGCTGGCATCATGGATTACATGCAGGGTACCGGCGAAGTAGAAAACGACATCTGGCAAAAAGTGATGCAGGTGAATCTGGAAGGCCCTATGTTTACTAGCCGCAAAGCCGTCCAGCACATGCTGGCCAACGGCGGTGGCTCCATCATCAATGTGGCCTCCACGGCCGGATTGCACGGCGGGGCCGCAGGTACAGCCTACACGGTTTCCAAACATGGCGTGGTGGGCCTTACCCGCAGCACGGCCTGGATGTATGCCAAAAAGGGCATCCGCTGCAACGCCATTTGCGCCGGGGCCACCAAAACCAACATCGGTGAAACCATGCCCCGCGAACGCCTGGACATGGTTGGGGCACAGCGCGCTGGCGAATTTGGCGCTCTGGTGCCTGCCTACCTGGAAGCATACGACATTGCGGCGCTGGCCTTGTTCCTCGCTTCGGATGAATCACGCTACATCAACGGCGCCATCATCCCCGCCGATGGTGGCTGGGACGCCGCCTAGCAAATTGTTATTTAGCGGAGGTTCCGGTAATAGGAACCTCCGCTTTTCACATTTCTCTTTAGCAATTGCATCACAAACCACGTTTCTCCGACTGTTGTACGTTGAATTCACTTGTCATTTTGTCCATCGTCATCAAACTGAAAGGTAAGACGAATAAAGATGCATGAGTTAGCCGTAACAGAGCAAATTTTGAAACTTGCCCTGCACCATGCTGAGGAAGCGCACGCGCGCCAGGTTACGGATTTGCATCTAAAGATTGGGACGCTTTCAACCATCATTGATGATTCAGTCCAATTTTATTGGGACCTGATCAGCAAGGACAGCCTGTGCCAGGGAGCCACCCTGCATTTTGAGCGTGTACCCGCCACCCTGCACTGCCAGGCGTGCAATGTAGATTATACGCTCGATGGCGAACTGACCGCCTGCCCTCACTGCAACGGAATTCAGGTTCAAATTCTATCTGGCCAGGAATTCCAACTGACATCCATAGACATTGAAACGTGAAATTTACGGCCGTAGAGAAAGAGAACCATGCGTAACGCTCTTGTCCCTCTATGGCTAAATCCAAAAAAGGAGATTGCATGTTAGCGAATCCCAAGCAAATCGAACCGCCAACCGATGACAAGCGTTGGCGCTTTGTGCAAGCAACGATGCGCCGCAATGGGTTCCGGCGCAGTGCCCTCATTGAGACGCTGCACACGGTTCAGGAATCATTTGGTTTTTTAGATGAAGGAGCGCTGCAATACGTGGCCGCTTCCCTGCACGTGCCGTTGAGCCAGGTGTATGGTGTCTCCACGTTTTATCATCTGTTTAGCCTGAAGCCAGCAGGCAAGCATAGCTGTGTGGTGTGTACCGGCACGGCTTGCTACATCAAGGGTGGCCCCAAACTGCTAGAAAAAATCGAAGAAAATTACGGCATTAAGCCCGGCGAGACAACCGACGACGAGCAGATGTCGTTGATGACAGCGCGCTGCGTGGGCGCTTGCGGTCTGGCACCCGTTGCCGTGTTCGATGGCGAAGTGCTGGGCAACCAGGACCCGGAAAAGACGTTGGCAACCCTGCGGAGGTGGTCAGACGATGCATGAGCGATTTGAACAAATTACCCAGAAAGAGAAGGCCGAAGCCGCCAAGGCAGACCATACCATCCAGGTTTGCATTGCGGCCAGCTGTTTGTCGTCGCAAAGCGACAAAGTGCTAGAGGCGGTGCAGGCGGAAATTGAAGCAGGCCAGCACAAGGGCTGCCAGGCCAAGGGCGTGGGCTGCATGGGGCTTTGCTCGCGTGGTCCTCTGGTAAACGTCACCCACAAAGACGAGGCACTGGCCGAAACGATGTACCAGAACGTAACGGCCGAAGACGCCCCGGCGCTGGTGACTGCGGCCAGCCAGGGCAAGCAGCTAAAAGAGCGAATCTGCCCGACGGATGTGCCGTTTTTCCAGCGGCAAACGCGGATCGTGCTGGAGAACAGCGGCCGTATCGACCCAGAGCGCATCGAGGAGTATGTGGCAGCGGGCGGGTATAGTGCGTTGTTAACGGCCGTTACCGAAATGACGCCCAGCGACGTGATCGAAGAAGTACTGCGCAGCGGGCTGCGCGGGCGCGGTGGTGGTGGCTACCCCACCGGCCTTAAGTGGACCACCGTGGCCAAGGCCGATGCCAAACTGCGCAAATATGTCATCTGCAACGCCGACGAAGGCGACCCCGGTGCCTTTATGGACCGCTCCGTGCTGGAAAGCGACCCGCATCGTGTGTTGGAAGGCATGACCCTGGCCGGGTACGCCATTGGCGCACGGCGTGGCTACATCTACGTGCGCGGCGAGTACCCGCTGGCGGTGGCCCGCCTCAAGAAAGCGATCAACCAGGCGCGACGTTTGGGCGTACTGGGCGACGGCATTTGCGGCACCACTTTTGACTTCCAAATTGACATTCGTCTGGGCGCTGGCGCGTTTGTGTGCGGTGAAGAAACCGCGCTCATCGCCTCGGTGGAAGGCAGGCGGGGCCAGCCCCGGCCACGCCCACCCTATCCGGCCGAATTTGGTCTGTGGGGTGAGCCAACCCTCATCAACAACGTAGAGACATTTGCCAACGTCGCACCGATTATTCGCAACGGCGGCGATTGGTACGCCAGCATCGGCACAGAAAAGAGCAAAGGCACCAAGGTGTTTGCCCTGGCGGGTAGCATCGTCAACACCGGCCTCATCGAAGTGCCGATGGGCATTCCGCTGAAGGAAATTGTGTTCGAGATTGGCGGGGGCATCCCCGGTGGCCACCAGGTGAAAGCGGTGCAAACCGGCGGCCCCTCCGGTGGCTGCATCCCGGCAGACTATTTTGACACGCCAGTGGATTATGAATCGCTGGTGAAGCTGGGTTCGATCATGGGTTCGGGTGGCATGATTGTGATGGATGAGACATCCAACATGGTGGATGTGGCTCGCTATTTCATGGAGTTCTGCAAGTCGGAATCGTGCGGCAAATGTGTGCCGTGCCGGGTAGGCACTGTGCAGATGTATGACCTGCTCGACCAGATTTACCGCGGCGAGGGCACCCGCTTTGAGCTGAAGCTGCTGGAAAATCTATGCAAGATGGTCGGCGAGATGAGTTTGTGTGGCCTGGGCCAGACAGCGCCGAACCCGGTTAAAAGCACGCTACGCTACTTCCGCAATGAATACCTGGAACTGCTGCGTGATGGTGATTTAGCTGTGGAAACGGCCGTTTCCACCCCCGAGGTGCAATCATGAGACGATCCCGCATCATAACCCTAAAAATTGACGGGCAAGACATTGGTGCCCGCGAAGACGAAACCATCCTGGAATTGGCCCGTGAGAACGGCATCTACATTCCAACCCTTTGCTACCTGGAGGGCGTGTCGGCCTTCGGCGGCTGCCGCCTGTGCATGGTAGAAATCAAAGGCTCCAATCGCCTCTTCCCCGCCTGCACCACCTATCCCGACGAAGGGATGGAAATCAGCACCAACTCCGAGCGGCTGCAAGCGTATCGTAAACAAACCGTGGAACTGCTCTTTGCGGAACGGAACCACATCTGCGCCGTTTGTGTTTCCAACGGCAGCTGCGAACTGCAAAACAAAGGATACGAGCTGGGCATGACCCATGTGAGCGTACCTTACCTCAACCCCAAGCTGCCGGTGGACGCCAGCCATCCTTATTTTGGCCTGGATCACAACCGCTGCATTTTGTGCACCCGCTGCGTGCGCGTCTGCGACGAAGTAGAAGGGGCGCACACTTGGGACGTGATGGGACGCGGTGCCGAAGCGCGCATCGTGGCCGATCTAAACCAGCCGTGGGGTGAATCGCTAAGCTGCACCAGCTGCGGCAAGTGCGTACAGGTCTGCCCCACCGGTGCACTGTTTGAAAAAGGCACATCGGTCGCCGAAATGCGCAAAAAACATGAATTTCTGCCCTACCTGCGCCTGATGCGTGAAGGGCGCGACGGAGGTGAAGAATGAGCAAGGCAAAAATGGCCACCGTCTGGCTGGACGGCTGTTCTGGCTGCCACATGTCTTTCCTGGACATCGACGAGCGGCTAATTGCCGTAGCGGAGTTGGCCGATCTGGTGTACAGCCCGCTGGTAGACGCCAAGGATTTCCCCGAAATGGCGGATGTAACCCTGGTGGAAGGCGCGGTAAGCAGCGAAGAGGATTTTGAGAAGATTAAAAAGGTGCGGGCGCACACCAAAATTCTGGTGGCGCTGGGCGATTGTGCCGTAACAGCCAACGTGCCCGGCATGCGCAATCCGTTTAAGCCAGAAGCGTTGTACGAGCGGGCCTACATCGAAAATGCCACTGATAACCAGCAAATTCCGGTGCAGGTGATTCCGCCACTGCGCAAAATGTCGGTGCCGGTGCACCGCATTGTGAAGGTGGATGTGTTTGTGCCCGGCTGCCCGCCTTCGGCTGACACGATTTTTTATGTGTTGACGGAGCTGCTGGCCGGACGCACGCCGGATTTGACAGGCAAGACGCGGTTTGGTGCGTAGTAGGGGCAGGTCTAAGACCTGCCCCTACCGCAGACAAATTCTAGAACAGGAAAATTTCCATGAGTAAAACAATCACAATCGACCCGGTGACCCGGATTGAGGGGCACAGTAAAATAACGATTCAGCTAGACGACAAGGGGCGCGTGGCAGATGCGCGGTTTCATGTAACCCAGTTCCGTGGTTTTGAGAAGATGACGGAGGGACGGCCGTTTTACGAAATGCCTTCCCTCACCGCCAGAATTTGTGGGATTTGCCCGGTAAGTCACCTGATGGCCTCGGCCAAGGCGGGGGATGCATTGCTGGCGGTACAAATTCCAGAAACGGCCGCAAACCTGCGCCGCATCATGAACCTGGCCCAAATCATCCAATCCCACGCGCTCAGCTTTTTTCACCTCTCATCGCCCGACTTTGTCATGGGCTTCGACGCCGACCCCGTGGAGCGCAACATCTTTGGCGTGATGCAGAAACATCCCGACCTGGCCAAAGACGGCATTGCCCTGCGCAAGTTTGGCCAGTCGATCATTGAGCTGCTGGGCGGCAAGCGGATCCATCCCGCCTGGGTAGTACCCGGCGGCGTTAGCTCCCCGCTGACCCAGGAAGATCACAACACCATTCTGGCGCTAATCCCCGATGCCCTGGAGCGGATTCAACGCACGCTTGACTGGTACAAAGAGATTTTTGGCAGTTTCAACGACGAAATTCGCAGTTTTGCTAACTTCCCCACCCTGTTCATGGGGCTAGTAGATGCCAACGGGGAACTTTCTTTATACGACGGCAAGCTGCGCATTGTGGACGCCGTGGGCAACATCGTAGCCGACCAGCTGGACCCGGCGCGTTACATGGATTTCATCGGTGAAGCGGTGGAGCCGGATTCATACCTGAAGTCGCCCTACTACAAGCCGATGGGCTACCCGGAGGGCATCTACCGCGTGGGGCCGCTGGCGCGCATGAATATCATCTCCCGCTGCGGCACGCCGCTGGCCGATCAGGAATGGGCTGAGTTCCGCATGTTGCAACGCGGCGCAGTGCTCAGCTCTTTCCAGTACCACTACGCTCGATTAATCGAAATTTTGTACTGCACGGAACGCATTGAGCAAATCCTGAATGACCCGGATATTTTGAGCCAGCACGTGCGCGCCCACGCCCAGCCCAATGCCTTTGAGGGCATCGGCACGTCGGAAGCGCCGCGCGGCACGCTGATGCACCATTACAAAATCGACGAAAATGGGCTGGTAACGTGGGTGAATTTGATCATTGCCACGGGCCACAACAACCTGGCGATGAACAAGGGCGTTTTGCAAGTAGCTCGCCAATTCATCCGCTCTACTAAAATCGAAGAGCCGATGTTGAACCGGGTTGAGGCGGTCATCCGCACCTTCGATCCCTGCCTGAGCTGCTCCACGCACGCGATGGGCCAATTGGCCATGGACGTGCAGCTAATTGGGCCGAATGGGGAGTTGGTGGATGAGGTACGGCGGGGGTAAGCGGTAAACGGTAAACGGTTATCGGTGAAATGTAGGGGCGAGGCAGGTGGCAACCATCGTTGCCAAACAAAGAAATTTTGACATCCACCTGCCTCGCCCTCTCCTATGAAAAAGACATGATGAACAAGACGGTGGTAATTGGCATTGGCAATCCGCTGCGCGGCGATGACGGCGTGGGCTGGGCGGTGGTGGACGCGCTGGACAGCGTGGCGGCGGCGTGGGGAATTACGGCCGTTCGCGCTCACCAGCTCCTGCCAGAATTAATCGACGACTTTTGCCAGGCCAACCAGGTGATATTTGTCGATGCCAGTGTGGCAGGCGAACCAGGGACAGTCACGATGACTCCCATCCAGCCAACTCTGGACGGCCCAGCGGCCAGCCACCAGATGCATCCGGGCGTGTTGCTGGCGTTGGGGCTGAAATTGTACGGCCGTATGCCCCCTGCCTACCTCATCACCATCACGGGGCTCGACTTTGGCTACCAGGAAACGTTATCAGCCCCGGTGCAGCAATCTGTGAGCCTCGTTTTGGACCACATTCGGCAGCTTGTTGATGGGTCTAACTTGCCTACAGCGTCAGAATTCCTTGCCAACAACATCTTAAATCAATAGGCCGTTCGCGGCTGGCCCGGCGTATCCTGACGGCCCGGCGGCAACATTTGGGCAGCGCCTGCCTGAATCAATCCGGGCACGGTGGTAAGAATGATCTGCGCACCGCGAGCGATTTGCCGCTGGGCCGTGGCCTGATTGCCGGCGGTAATACCCACCCAGTGGCCCGCCGCCTGAATAATGCGGATGGCGTTGTCTATGACCTGCTGAACGTCGTCATGATTAGCTCCATCGGCATAACCCATGCTCAGTGCCAGGTCACGCGGCCCAATGACAAAACCGTCGATGCCCGGAACGGCCGTTAGCTCCGGCAGCGTTTCCAGCAAAGCAATCTCCTCAAACTGGGGCAGAATAAGAATCTGCTCGTTAGCCGCAGCAACGTAAGCTACCTGTTCACTGGGCGTCCCCAACATATAGTCGGCGGCGCGGCCAGGACCAAAGCCGCGATTGCCGTCTGGCGGATATTTACACCCCTGGACAAACTGCTGGATTTGAACGGCCGTACGCAGCCCCGGCATCATAATACCCATGATACCGGCATCGAGGTATTGCAACACCAGCTTCATATCGACCTGGCCCACTCGCGCCAGCGGCGTGATATCTACCGCGTCGCAGGCACGAGCCACATTGACGGCGTCGGCGGGGGTCAGCGGGCCATGTTCGGCGTCGAGCATGTAAAAATCGAAGCCAGTCAGGCCTACTAATTCAGCCAGGGTCGGATCGGGGCTGGAAGAGAGCACGCCGTAGACGGGCAGGCCTTGTTGGAGTTTGGTTTTGGTTTTATTTGTGCGCATGGGGAATCGTAACGCAGGGGGGTGGTTTGCGGCAAAAAGTGGGCTAGGAAACGGCCGTGGGACCTGACCAAATTCATCCCTCAAATTGACCCCAATTTTTTGACAGTTTCCGCGATATTTGATATTATCCCGGTCGCTCAACAAGGGGGCGTGGTGTAGTGGTTAACACGCTGGCCTGTCAAGCCAGAGATCGCGGGTTCGATCCCCGTCGCTCCCGTACGCGTATAATGGGTCAACCTCATAGTAGGTTGGCCCATTTGTTTTATGGTTAAGAACCAAATGATAATTGGACCGCAGCGTTAAAGCGACAATTTTCTCATCTTGAACATAAGCGCGCTCGACAATCAGACTCACTAACTCGTGACGACTCTCTTCATCCCCTTCTAGCCTATCCCAATGTGCTTTAAAATTATTCAGCATATCAGCCGCTTGCTCTAGTTCGTCATGCGGTACGGGAGTTAATTGCTCCATTTCCATCTGCAATTTGATACGCTGTTCCATGTACTCTTGTTCATCGGTGACGAAGCCATTATCCCAGCGTTTATCCATGCGCTTGATTATTTCGCGGATATGCTGAAGACGCTCCTCCAAGTTTTGGTCACCTAGCAATTCACCCATTGCCTTTGTAACGCCTTTTCGCCAGTCGGCCGGTGGCTTGAGATTCATCAGAATCGTTACGATTTGGCGGTCGAGTATTTCTACGGGCACTCCTTTTTGTTCGCATTTATAACCCAGGTCCGAAGCTCGACAGCGATAATACAGATGCTCGCCGCCCCACTGGGATTGGCCACGCATTTTGCCATAGTATTTGAATGTTTTACCGTCTGGTGGGTTTCTACAACACCGGTAGCAATAGGCAATGTTGCGCAACAAATAGGAATTGTATCTATTGGTCGCCTGACGATGTGTGCGTCTGCTGGCCCGAACCTCTATGCACTTATCATAAAGCTCCTGGCTAATAACCGGTTCATGTTGCCCGTCAAACCACTGCACTGGCTCGTCAAAAGAGCGAGACCCATCCGATTTTCGCTTATATTTTTGATATTTGATTTTGCCCAGATACGTTTGGTTTTGGAGAATATCCCTTATGGTATCTTTCGAAAACGGCCGTCCCGTATTGCTCTTGTATCCGTTTTCATTTAACAAGTGGGCTATATCTTTATCGCTGTAATTACCGGTAGCATAACTTTCAAACGCTAAAAGCAAGCCAGACAGTTCATTTGGGTTAGGAACCAAAACCTTGTCTTTATTCTTTTTCATGCCAAATGGAGCTTGATTGTTGTGCTTTCCTTGTATGCTTCTTTCTTTCTTGCCTTTGGCAACTTCGGTAGCTAGATTTTGACTATACCAATCAGCTACCGATTCCATAATTCCTTCGATAAGTGCCCCCATTGGCCCATCGCTGTCTTCTGAAGGTTCGCTGACGGAATATACTTTGATGCCATAGTCATGGCGAAGAAGCGATTTGATGGCTAGGGCATCTGTCCGATTGCGGGCAAACCGATCAAATTTATGGACAATAATGGCATCAAACTTTCGCTGACGGGCATCCCGGCGTAAACGAACAAAATCTGGCCGATCAGCAGTCCGGCCAGAATGACCTTCGTCAATATACACTTTCGCTAGAACGCCTCCATTGGCGATAACCCAAGTTTCTATGGCTCGCCGTTGGGCGTCTACTGAGTAGTTACCAATTTGCTCTTCTGAACTAATGCGAATATAGGCAGCGTAACGCATTTTTGCCTTCCTTGTTTGCGGTTTTCGGCTCTGCGGATTTAATCCGGGCCTTATTCGTGGACCAATTAATGGATGATCTGCGAAAACATCCGAGTTTGGAGATGTAAAGAATTGGGGATGTTTTGGCGGAGTTTGTGGCTGTTTTTCTGAATCACTAGGCATTCTTTCCTTTCCAGGTATGGCACCTGATACCAGAAACATTTCAATCACCCAGGCCATTAATGGTTAACCTGAGTTGGAAGATTTCCCAAATGTTTCTACTGTATTATATGCGCTAGCGTTGCAAATTTCAATATCAGAAACTACCCCTCAAGCCTCGCTAAATTTAGCGTTTTACTTTTTAGGTTTCGGCCCGGGTCGTCGGTCAGTGGTCAAATACGCCTGGATAGCTTCTTCGGTGGTTAGCCAATCCCGGCCAATTTTCATGGCCCATATTTTTTCTTGTTTAGCCAATAAACGAAGATGCCCCTGTGACAGCCCACTTATCTCAGCTGCTTCTGTGAGGGAAATGAGTTTCTTTGCTTGATTTCCCCCACTTTCTTGATTTGATTCATCAGGCATAAAGATAGTTTACAATCGCCTACGCGAACTGCAAGAGGATGATGGCATCCTGCCGCAATGCTATTTTTAC
The DNA here is from genome assembly GCA_020634435.1 of Ardenticatenaceae bacterium. GTDB lineage: Bacteria > Chloroflexota > Anaerolineae > Promineifilales > Promineifilaceae > Leptofilum. The sequence continues at coordinate 439,622 of JACKBS010000007.1, forward strand.
AGTACAATTCTTTGCCATCAGGATATAAGCGGAAAAATTAATCCCAAGGTTGAATGTGCCATGATCTCCGATTTATTGAGCCTAATTCCAAATAACCTCAAACAGCAAGTATTGGATTCAGTTGTTGATATTGTTGCCAGCCAGGCAGAATCTGTTGGTGGTAGTTCAATGGCTCAAAAAATTCGGCAATTGCGCTCCGATGCGGCTTTTACTTCTGCCTATGAAAACGGGCTCAAGAAAGCAGTTGAGCGATTCATCCAAGAATATGGAATAGAAGATGAAGATTTGGTTTCGGCCGTTTCCCACAGCCACGATCTCTTTACTAACCATGAAGTGCAAAGTGCCCTCCTGTCCATGGTTAGCCACCCTGGAAAATACTTAAATGCCGAACAAGAAACCCTGATCCAATCTTTTGACTCCGTTTTACCCCAACGAAAAAACCGAGAGCGGGTCGATAAGGCAATTTCCTACTTATTACGCTGCCTGGCTGAAGAAATGTGGCATTTGCCGGAACTCCAGCCGATTTATACGCTGCAATTTGCCCGCATGACGGCCGAAGCGACCCACGAACAGGTGGCGCTGCAAAAAGCGCAATTGGCGGCTTTATCCAGCCTAGGCGATGGCGTGCGTAACGCCTTATTACAATTAACCGATTCCATTACTAGCCAGAAGCAACTCACGTCAGACAATACCGGGCAGCAGCTTCAGCCGCCAAAGGTATACCACAATTTACCCCAGCCGGATTATGGCGAGTTTGTAGGCCGGAAAGATGAATTAGCTCAAATTTTCAATTTGCTACAGCCCCATCCGCAATCACGGCACCATCTTATTGTCATTGACGGCATCGGCGGTATTGGCAAGAGTACGTTGGCTTTGGAAGTCGCTCATCGCTGTTTACATGCCAGCATGGCAATAGCCCAGGCTGACAAGAAAGAACAAGACCGTCTAGTGCGTTTACGCGAGACGTTAATTGACCGTTTAAGCGAAGATGAACTACGCACCCTTTGTTTTGACCTGGCCTTGGATTATGAAATGCTGCCGGGGCAAGGGAAAGGGGGCAAAGCCCGAGAATTGGTCGCTTATATGGACCGACGCAACCGGTTAGCTGAATTATTCGGAACGTTACAGCGATTGCGGCCAGATACTCGTGATGACGCTTGGCAAGAAAACATGACAAACACGGCCGTTGCCGAGCAATTTGATGCCATTATTTGGACCAGTGCCAAGAACAACGTCCTTACTGCTGACGGCATTATTGCCCGTCGTCAGGTCCTGCGTACACTCGATGACATCTACACAGCTATTTCTATCGCGCTTCAACGCGATGACATCACCCGTGCCTCTGGTGAGCAGCAAGACCAACTCGTTCGCCGCGCCCTTACCCAACAACGAACGCTCCTTATTATTGACAATTTGGAAACTGTTGACGATTCGAGTGTAATTACATTTCTACAAGAATTGCCCGATCCAACCAAGGCAATCGTTACTACCCGACATCGTATTGACGTCGCCTATCCTGTTCGGTTGGGGGACATGCCCTGGATTGACGCGCAAAAGCTAATTAACATTGAATGTGAAGAAAAGCAGGTCACTCTGACACATCAGCAGGCCCAGCAGCTCTATGCGCGTACTGGCGGTGTCCCTTTAGCAATCACTTGGAGCATTGCTCAAATAGGCTTTGGTTATCCAATTGAAACGGTCCTGAAACGACTCAGCCAACCTCAAGAAAATATTGCTCGTTTCTGTTTTGATGAAGCTATTTCCCTGATCCGCAAACATCCGGCACGCAGGCTGTTGCTAGCTCTCTCTTTGTTTGAAGCGGGTGCAACTCGGCAAATTTTAGGCCAGGTTACCGGGCAAGCCGATGACGTGCTGATGCGTGACGAAGGGTTGGTGCAACTAGAAAGACTGTCTCTGGTTAATAAGGAAAACGGCCGTTTCACTCTCCTTCCCCTTACCCGCGACTACGCTACCGCTGAACGGTTACAATACCCAGATGAAAATCACGAACTGGTTGAAAACTGGCTCGCATTTTACGTTCACCTGGTTCAAAAAGACGGCAGCAATCATGCCCGTTGGTACAACTTCGACGTTTTAACTGAAGAAGGACAAAACATCCTGGCTGCTGTTGATTGGGCGTTTGCTGCCGGGCGGATTCACGAGGCACTTGTTTTAATGACGGCCGTTTTCTGGTACTTAGACATCACGGGCCGTTGGACAGACGCTCTCAAATATGGCGACAAAGCGATTGAACTCGCAGCTTTGGAAAACGATAATCTTGCCCTTGCCGGGATTTGTCGTCAGACAGGCTGGATTAAAGCCCAGCTAGGCCAATTTGATGCCGCAGAGACCTATTTTCAACAAGGCGTGGCTGCTGTCAGCAAGGTGTCTGGTAAAGAAGGCGTAACCATGCACACCGACTTGCTGATTGTCCAGGGCCAGGCCATTCGGAAAGCAGGAGACTATCAACAAGCGAAAGATATTTTTCAACGCTGCCAAGAAGCAATTGATACTCATCAGCTAGCTAGTGAAGTTCAGGCTGATCTTAATTTCGAGTGGGGCAAATGGGCCAGAGATCAACAAGACTGGGCAGCTGCTCAACACTACTTTCAACGGGTACTTGATTGGTCGGAGCAGATGGTTCAACAAAAGCGTGGTTATCAATACGACATGGCCTTGGGAACCCAAGGCAACATGGCTTTCATCCTGTTTCAATTGGGACAATACGCGGAAGCACGGTCAATGTGCCAAAGAGCTATGCAATTTTATGAAAAACAGGGAGGTAAGCCCTATTATGCCATTCTCAATTACCGCTTTGCTCTCATCGAAGAAGCTTTAGGAAACATTCAAAGCGCGCGTGATCACGCCCAATATGCCCTACAGATAGCTCAGCTAACCGGCTTAGTGGTAGAACTACCGATCATGCAGGCTTTGATAAACCGGTTACAGGCAGAGTAGTCACCATCTAACTAGAAAAATGCAATCAACAAAAACCAATCTTGAATATGGCTAAACTAACTCTCTCTCAACTTGAAAGACATTTATTTGCAGCGGCCGATATTTTGCGCGGCAAGATGGACGCCTCAGAATTTAAGGAATTCATCTTTGGGATGCTGTTCCTGAAGCGGAGTTCCGATGCGTTTATGCAGCGGCATGAGCAGATTATGCAGGAGCAGCTGGCGCGTGGACGGTCTGAGGAACAGGCAAAACAGCGAGCCGAATCGCGGGGATATTATGGGGATACGATTTTTATTCCCGAGCGGGCGCGCTGGTCTAATATCCGTGACCATTTCCACCAGAACATTGGCGACGAGCTGAACAAGGCGCTACAAGCGGTTGAGGATGAGAACAGTGAGGTGCTGGATGGCGTGCTTAGCACGATCAACTTTAACCGTCGCTTTGGGCGAACGACGCTGTCTGACCAGCAGCTGCGCCAGTTGATTTTGCACTTTAACAAGTACCGGCTGCTGGATGAGGATTTTGAGTTTCCCGATTTGTTAGGCAGCGCCTATGAGTATTTGATTGGCGAGTTTGCCGATTCGGCTGGAAAGAAGGGGGGTGAATTTTATACGCCTCGGGCTGTGGTGCGTTTGATGACGCAGCTGGTTGCGCCACAGGAGCGGATGCGGGTGTATGACCCTTGCGTTGGCTCCGGGGGTATGCTTATCCAGAGTGCACAGTATGTGGCGGAAAACGGAGGCGATCCGCGTAACCTGGCGCTTTATGGGCAGGACAATAACGGGAGCGTCTGGTCAATTTGCAAGATGAACATCATTTTGCATGGCATTAAAACCGCCGATATTCGCAACGATGACACCTTGGGCAAACCGCTGCACATTGAAGGTGGTGAACTCCTGCGCTATGACCGCGTATTGAGCAATCCGCCATTTAGCCAAAACTACACCAAGGAGGGGATGCCCTTCCCCGAACGTTTTCGCTATGGTTGGTGCCCGGAATCGGGCAAGAAGGCGGATTTGATGTTTGCCCAGCATATGCTGGCGGTGCTGCGGCCGGGCGGCATGGTGGCTACGGTGATGCCGCATGGGGTGCTGTTTCGCGGCGGCGAGGAAGGCAAAATCCGGCAGAAGTTGATTGAGGCAGATGTGTTGGAAGCGGTTATTGGCCTGCCGCCAAATTTGTTTTACGGTACGGGCATTCCGGCCTGCATTTTGGTGATGCGCTATCCGGGCAGCAAACCAGCTGAGCGCAAAGGAAAGGTGCTGTTTATCAACGCCGATGCCGAATTCCAGTCGGGACGGGCGCAGAATTATTTGCTGGCTGAGCATATTGAGAAGATTGTGTCCACTTACCGGGCGTTTGCCGATGTGCCTGGCTATGCGGCGCTTGTGGGCCATGAGGTGCTGAAGGGCCATGAATTTAACCTGAATATTCGCCGGTATGCGGATAACAGCCCGCCGCCAGAGCCGCAAGATGTGCGGGCGCATTTGGTGGGTGGCGTGCCAGTGCGGGAAGTATTGGCTAAGCGAGAGCTGCTACAAGCGCATGGCGTTAGGCCAGGATTGCTGTTTGTGAAGCGAGAAGAAGCAGACGGGTACGCACCATCACCCGGCAGCCTGCACAGCTTAAATGAACCACGAGCCAGTTACCAAACGGAGACGCCCCCTCTCCCTGAAGTGCCGGTGAACCCGAAGCGTAAACGGGACGCTTATTTTGATTTTGCGCCTGAGGTGCAAAGCCGGGCAGATATTAAGCGCGTGATTGAAGACGATGCCCAGGTACAGGCGCAGGAAGCCGCGCTGCGGGCAGCTTTTGCTGGCTGGTGGGCGGCGCATGTACCCCAGTTGGCAGGGCTGGCGCGAGCCAAGAACGGGAACCTATACGCGGTGCGGGCGGAGCTGATGGCCTCATTTGTGGCGGCGTTTCAGGCACCGCAGGCTAACAACCAGACCAGTGCGCCAAAGCAGGGCAGTTTGATTTTGGATAAGCACCAACTGGCGGGGGCGATTGCTGGCTGGTGGGAAGAGAGCCAGTATGAGCTAAAGACGCTGGTGGCCCAGGGGTTTCTGGGGGTGGTGGACAGCTGGATAGCGACGATACGGGCAGGGATGGATGATAAAAACACGAAGTTTGACCCGTTTAGCCACAAGCTGGTAGTGACGCTGCTGCCAGAATACCTAGCGCGGCTGGCGGAGCTAAACAGCCAGATTGCCGAACTGGACAGTACGCTTAAAGAAGCGCAAACGACGGATAACGAGGCGGATGCCGCTGAAGACGGTGACGCAGATGGCAACGACGAAGAGACGTTGAGCGAAGAAGAATTGAAAGAGCTGCGCCGTCAACTACGCGAAGCCAAAAAAGAATTAAAGCTGCGACAAGGGCGGGTGCTGGAGCGACTGGAGCAGGCCCGCGCTGACCTGGATGAAGCAGCGGCGCAGCAGCTGGTGCTGGATATTCAGCGGGGTGAACTGGCAGCGACGTTGGAAGGGTATGTGACGGCGCACCGGCAGGAGGTGGTAACGGCCGTTGAAACCTGGTGGGATAAATATTATGTGCCATTGATTAGCATTGAGAAAGAACGAAACATAAGAACAGAAACTTTCACACAATTTGCACTTAGTCTTGGATACTACTCAGATGTTACGTGATACGCCCATAGGTTCTATTCCTCTAGATTGGCATATAACGAAATTAGGAGATGTTGCAATTCTCCAAGGTGGTTATGCTTTCAAAAGTTCTGACTTTGTTCAAAATGGCATTCCCATCGTACGAATGAGTAACCTGAAAAATGGTGCCCTCGTGTTAGATAATGCGGTTCAAGTATCAAAATCAGTCGCTCAAACTTGTATGGAATGGCAGCTCGAAAAGGGAGACCTATTAGTAGGTATGTCTGGAAGTCTTGGCAATTTTGCGACCGTAAAAGAAAGCGATTTGCCTGCTTTACTAAATCAGCGTGTAGGCCGTTTTATTGTTACTGATCCAGAAAAATGTACATATAAGTTCCTAAAAACCATTGTATTAAGCAACTATTACTCCCGTCATATTCAAAACTTGGCAGCAGGTGCCGCCCAACTCAATATCAGCTCGAAACAAATAGAGGAAACCCTTTTTCCCCTTCCCCCTCTCGATGAACAAATGCGCATTGCTGACATTCTTGATACTGTGGACGCCGCCATCCAACAGACCGGGCAGCTCATTGCCAAACTGAAGCAGGTGAAGGCTGGGCTGCTGCATGATTTGCTGACGCGTGGCCTGGACGAACACGGCAACCTGCGCGACCCGGAGGTGCACCCGGAACAGTTTAAGGTCGTGGATGGATACGGCCGTGTGCCAAAAGATTGGGAGTTTGTTCAAATCAAAGATATTGCCGTACAAGTCACTGATGGCGATCATCATACTCCTCAAAGATCAGAAAGTGGCATCCTTCTCTTGAGTGCCCGTAATGTACTAAATGGAGTATTAGATCTTACTGATGTTGATTACGTACCTAAAAGCGAATATTTGCGAATGATCAAAAGATGTCATCCTGAAGCTGGAGATATTTTGATCTCTTGTTCTGGTACTGTTGGGCGTGTTTGTGCTGTTCCCGAAGGATTAAGATTTGCGCTAGTACGAAGTGTTGCCCTAATCAAGTTTTATGATTCACGAATTAATTCACGATATGCAGAATGGGTGTTACGATCTAACATTGTCCAATCTCAAATTATCGCTTCCCAACGTCAAGCAGCTCAACCAAATTTATTTCAGGGGCCAATTAAAGATCTATTCCTCCCCCTACCATCAATTTTAGAACAACAAACCATCGTAGAAATTCTTGACGGCAACGAGTCTCGTATCCGTGCCGAAGAAGCCTATCGGGACAAACTGCAAGCCATCAAACAAGGCCTCATGCACGACCTACTCACCGGCAAGGTGCGCGTGTAAGCCAGTAAGCTTCGCATGAAGCTGATTAAAAAGTAGAAAGCATTGATTTAATGTCCAGTAGCTACGCTGCCTGTAGATAGACAAACAACATCATATTAGTCACATTTCACAAGGAATGGTCCCATGCAAGAGACGCAAGCACTCGACAGCAAAAGCATCGACATCACCGGCCGCGAAAAAACGGTGCGCCAACTGTTGGATAACGTTAAATACACCATCGACTATTACCAGCGGGAATATAAGTGGCAGGCCAAAAACATCACTGAGCTATTGTCTGACCTGGAGGATAAGTTTGATGATTTCTACTCGCCAGAGCATAGTCGCAAGATGGTGCGTAACTATGGAGCCTATTTCTTGGGTTCAATCGTAATCAGCCGGAAAAACGGCCAAAACTTCATCATCGATGGCCAGCAGCGCCTGACGTCCCTCACCCTCCTGTTAATCTACATCCACAATTTGCAAAAAGAAAGCGACAGCTCCGAAGTAAATATTGCCAGTCTTATCTTTTCCGACTCATACGGCGAATTGTCTTTCAACCTGGATATTCCAGAGCGCACAGCCTGCATGAAAGCGCTGTATGAAACGGGTAGTTATGACGTCAGCGAAGAAAAGAAGGAATCGGTACGTACCATCGTTGCTCGGTATGAAAATATTGTTGAAAATTTCCCAGAGGGCTTAAAAGGGGAAGCGCTGCCCTACTTCATCGACTGGCTGCGCGAACGGGTTTATCTGGTTGAAATCACCGCCTACAGCGACGAAGATGCCTACATCATCTTTGAAACGATGAACGATCGTGGTCTGTCGCTCAGCCCCACCGACATGCTCAAGGGCTATTTGCTCTCCAACATTACCGATGATGATGACAGAGATAGGGCGCACACTGTTTGGCGGCAAAACATTCTTGACCTGCTTTCGGTTGGCAAAGAAGAGGAGATTGATTTCTTTAAAGCGTGGCTGCGGGCTAAATACGCCACAAATATCCGCGACCGGCGCAAAGGTGCCAAAAATCAGGATTGGGAACGGATTGGCACCACTTTCCACAAATGGGTACGAGAAGAAGCTGAAGCGATCAAATTAAAAAGCAGTGATGCTTTTACCCAGTTTATTACGAAGGAGCTGGCATTTTACGGCCGTCACTATATTCGCCTCCGAAAAGCAGCAGAGACCTTTACGCCTGGTTTGGAACCCGTCTTCTATAACGCCAACGTCAACTTTACTTTGCAATACCCGCTGCTGTTAGCCCCCCTAAACGCCGATGACGATTTAGACACGGTAGACCGCAAAATACGCCTGGTAGCCACCTTTATCGACATTTTTATTGCGCGGCGTATCTGGAACTTTCGCACCTTGGGCTACTCAGCCATTGTCTACACCATGTTTAACTTGATGAAAGATGTGCGGGGAAAATCGGTGTCTGAATTGGTGAGCCTGCTACACACACGCGTGGCAGAGATGGACTATGATTTTGATAGCGAAGATTTTCTGCGTGTCCACCAGCAAAACCGTCGTCAAATTCATTATCTATTGGCCCGGTTAACGCATCACATCGAGCAACAGTGTGGTGTTGAGTCCACTTTTCCCAGCTACATCTCCCGCAGTATCAAAAAACCATATGAAGTGGAGCATATCTGGGGAGACCACTTCGCGGAGCATGCCGATGAATTTGAAAACGATTATGAGTTTCAACGGGTGCGTAACCGAATCGGCGGCTTAATTTTGCTACCGCGTGGCTTTAATCAAAGTTTGGGCGTCAAGCCATTTGAACATAAAGTCCATCATTATTTTGGCCAAAATTTATTGGCACAAACCTTGAGCGCCAAATGTTATGAAAACAATCCGTCATTCCGCCAATTTGTGGGCCGAAGCGGTTTGCCTTTCAGGCCTTACGAACATTTCAAAGAGCAAGATTTGATGGAAAGACAGGAGCTGTACCGCCAAATTAGCAAGCAACTTTGGCATCCGTCGAGATTTGACCAGGAATTGAGTGGCGCTTGACGCTGGCACTGATTGCTAGGAGGGTGATTGTGAGGGCTTTTAACGCCTGAGTCCGCGCCGAAGAAGCCTACCGGGACAAGCTGCAAGCCATCAAACAAGGCCTCATGCGCGGCCTGCTCATCGGCAAAGTTCGCGTTTAAGAGAATCAGTAAGCTGCATGTAATATTGTCAATGAAATACAGTTGTCGCATTTTCTAACCAAGGTGCCAGGTAAGATATGTCTTCACTTTCAGATAAAATAATAGATTGGTCAAAGTCATTACCCTATTGGGAACAATCTGCCTTACAAAAAATCATTGATGGCGTTGAGTTTACCCGTCCCGTTTACACTGAACTGCTTGGATACTTACTAGAAGATGCTGGTTTAAAAGAGCCAGCAGGTAAGCGGCCAACACTGAATATTTCTCAAAAAATAGAAGCCAGTGTCTTGCAACCCAGTCAAAACCGTTACCTGAAGCGGATGTTTGGAGTGCAAAATGTAAACGCATTAGCAAGCGGGCAAGAGCTTTCTTTTAGTCCCAATCTAACCGTGATTTATGGAAATAATGGCTCAGGCAAGTCAGGGTATGCGCGAATCATTGGCAATACCGCATTCACTAGGGGCGATAAGCAAGTCTTGATGGATGTGACTAAGCAATATGATCCCTCTTTGCCCCAAACTGTTTGCTTTGAAATTGAAGATGATAATGGGTCAAAAACTATCGAGCATCATCTAGGGCAACAATGTTATGAAATGGATATGTTTCATGTTTTTGACAGTACAAGTGCTCGTGTCCATCTGACAAAACAAAATACTTTGTCATTCGTTCCAGCTGGGTTGCAATATCTAACACAATTAGCAGAAGTAACTGATGTGGTGCGCAGCCGATTAAGTCAGGAGGTTGAAAAGCGCCGTCAACAGAATCACTTTATTGACCATTTCTCTGAAGATACAGAAGTTAAAACCGTTATATCCAATCTCAATGCACAAACTGACATTGTAGCATTGAGAAAAATGAGCAATCTGTCAAATCAAGAAAGTGCCAGACTGGAAACGATTGACAAGGGAATCACCTCATTTCAAACCCAAAATGTATTAGAAGAAATCAAACAAATCGAACTAAAAATAAGTGACTTACAAAAACTCATAACTAAACTAGAAACGTTAGCAAAAGCACTAGACCAAGAAAAAATTCAATCAATTAACGAGCAGATTTCTGAATGGGCTGAACGGAATACGCTTGTTTCAAGCCTAAGTCGAAAAAGCACAAACATAGGTACTGACATTGCTATAGGCACATCCCTCTGGCTTCAATTTGTCGAATCGGCTCATCAGCTAGCAACAAACGGCGAAAGGACCGAACAGGCCTACCCACAAAGTGGGGATGTTTGTTTGCTCTGCAATCAACCTTTATCCCCTTCAGCAATGGATCATATTGAACGATTATGGTCAATTTTAGAAAGTGACGCTCTTACAGGTTTTCAAAATTTGGATTTACAACTTCAAAATATCCAAGCAGAAATTGACGAATTGGAGCTGGATTTTTTCAATGACCAGCTTGTTTCTTACAGACATTTGCAAAGATATGATCAAAATGTTCTCGTAAACATTCAGGAAATTATTGAAACTTTTGCCTCAATTAGACAAGAAATAATCTTAGGAATAATCAATAAGCAACCAATAGGATCAAAACCTGCTCCAAAGTTTCCGTTAGATAAAGTCAATCAGCTCATATTTAACTTAGAAAAAGAGGCGATTCAATTAAAAGAAACAGATACTAGATTCCAAGTTGCACGACTCAAGGAAGAGAAAATCCGGCTTCAACATCGTCAGAAACTGGCTAAACTAATGCCAGATATTGAAAAATACGTAAATAATGAAATTTGGATTGTTCAAGCCGAGAGTTCAAAAACAAAACGTTCAACGCGCCATATTTCTCAGCAATTCAATGCTCTATTTGATGAATTAGTAACACAGCGTTATATCCAGCTTTTTACTGAAAACCTTGAGCGGCTAAATTTTCGAGCATCTGTACAAGTTAATACCAGAGGTAGAAAAGGGGAAACATTAAAACAGATCGTTCTGCAAATGGATGAAAGTGTACCAACCGGTCAAGTTCAAACAGAAAAAGTGCTAAGCGAAGGGGAACAAAAAGCTGTTGCCCTTGCTGACTTCCTAACAGAAGTGGCTTTGGATGAGGTTTGCTCAGGTATTGTATTAGATGATCCTGTTACTTCACTAGATTTTGATTGGAAAGATCTCATCGCACCACTATTAGTCAAGGAAGCCTCACAAAAGCAGGTCGTTATTCTTACCCATGATTTGCATTTTCTCTACTGTTTAAAAGAGGCTGCAAGCAATACTCAAGGCATCGATCTAGTTGCTCATTGGATTGAAAAACGTGATGGCATACCAGGTTGGATATTTCAAAACAACACACCCTTATCAGAGGGAGACTATAAATCTACGCATAAAGCCCAGACGTACCTAGAGCAAGCAAAACAGGCATCACCTGAATTGCAACAAACTTTTTTGCAAGCTGGTTTCGGCGCGCTGCGTACAAATTATGAGGCTTTTGTTATTTTCGATCTATTTGGATCAGTTGTCATGAGATTTGGAGAACGGATAAGCATAGACCGCTTGAAGTATGTATATATCAACCCAGACATAAAAGATACTGTCATTCAAAAAGTTGGGTTTTTATCGCGATATATCGAAGGCCATCTTCATAGCGATGCTTATATTCTCCAAAAACCAACACCCGATTTACTTAAACAAGAAATTGATGAATTTAATGGGCTCAAAAAACGACACAAAGACTATCTTAAGGAAATGGGTACCAAATAACTCGTGAGCGTATTACCGAATGAGTATCGAAAAGTAGAACTTCCATTTATCCAGCAATTGCAGGCGATGGGCTGGACCTGGCTAAATGATGCCGATGGGGATACTTCCATCCCCTATCTGACCGAACGGGACAGCTTCCGCCAGGTTCTGCTTTTTGACCGCTTGCGTGACGCCCTTAAACGCATCAACCCAAACGAAGACGGACAACCCTGGTTGGATGATCGCCGTTTAAGCATCGCCATTAGCGAACTAGACCGACCTGGCGCACTTAATTTGCTGGAAAAAAACGAAAAAGTCTATCAGCTGCTGCGACTTGGCGTTCCCGTGCCCGGTGCTCCAGACCAACACGGCGACCGGGATGTGACCATTCAATACATTGATTACGAACACCCTGAGCGCAACGATTTCCTCATTATCAACCAATTCCGCGTCGATCCCCCTTGGTCCGTTGGTGACAAAGATTTCAGCATTCCCGACATTGTGCTCTTTGTCAACGGCATTCCTTTGGTTGTCATTGAATGTAAAGATACCGACGCCACTGACCCCATGCACGAAGGCATTCATCAGCTCCTGCGCTATTCCAACCAGCATGATATTGAACGGGAAGAAGGAGCCGAGCGTCTTTTCTGGTACAACCAGCTCATGATCGCCACCTTTTGGTACAAAGCCAAAGCGGGAGCCGTTGGCGCCACACTGGAACATTATCTGGAATGGAAAGAGGCTGTTCCAGTAGCCGCTGGTGCATTCCCCAGCAACGACATTCTGGCCAAAACGCCCACATCGCAACAAATCCTGGCGGCGGGGATGCTTCACCCTATTCATCTGCTCGACATTGTGCGTAACTTCATCCTGTTCAAAGACAACAGTGGGCAGCGAATCAAAGTCGTGCCCCGTTACCAGCAGTTCCGTGCCGTTCAGAAAACAATTCACCGTCTGCAAACCGGGCAGACCCGCGAGATGGATGGTGAACATGATCGGCGAGGCGGCATCATCTGGCATACCCAAGGCTCAGGCAAGAGTCTGACAATGGTGTTCCTGGTACGCAAGATGCGCACTATGCGCGATTTACGCCGATTCAAAATTGTCATCGTCACCGACCGCATTGACCTGGAAGAGCAGCTGCGAGAAACGGCCACCTTAACCGGCGAACCCGTGCGCCCCAATCAATACGACAGGCGGCCACGTGAATCTGCTACGAATCAATTACAGCGTATCCTGATAGAAGAAGGCTCTGGCATGGTCTTTGCCATGATCCAAAAATACCAGGAGCGGGAAACTGACCTTGATTTGTCCGCGATAGAAGCTTTGCCCAGATCACCGGAGTATCAGGCACTACCTCTGGCCGCTGAAATTAAACCAACTTACATCACAGACGCAGCGCGTGAAAAGGCACTGGCCTTACAAAATGAATCTTCGTTTCCTGTCTTAAACACGGCCACCGAAATATTGGTTTTGGTGGATGAAGCGCATCGTTCCCATACCACCAATATGCACGCCAACTTGATGCAGGCTTTGCCGAACTGCGTCAAAATCGGTTTTACAGGTACACCCATCCTCATCGGCGCACGGAAGCGCACCCATGAAATCTTTGGCCCCTTCATAGACAAATACACCATCAAACAGTCTGAAGAAGACGGCATGACTGTACCCATTCGTTACGAGGGATATACCACAGATGCTGAAGTGTACGAAGGGCAAGGACTAGATCAGCTCTTTGAGGACATGTTTAAAGAACGTACCCCGGAAGAGTTGGAAGCGATCAAACAAAAATACGCGACTGCTGGGAATGTGCTTGAATCCAAGAAAATGGTGCAGGCGAAGGCACGCCATCTTCTTCAACATTATATTCGGGTGGTATTACCCGAAGGGTTCAAGGCCCAGGTAGTGGCGGTTAGTCGAAAAGCGGCCGTGCGTTATCAGAAATATTTGGAAGAAGCACGGCTAGAACTTTTAACCGAATTGGCATCTTTGGATGCGGCATTACTCACCCTAGATGAGGCTACTCTGCTGGCCCAAGATGTCCGCACCCAATTCTTGCTCGCGGCTTATCCACACCTGGAGACAATTAAACGATTACACTTTGCGACAGTTATTTCCGCAGGGCGGTCAAATGACCCTGAAAAGCAAGACCCACCAGAGTGGCGGCAATGGTCTGACCGAAGCAATATTAATCATCATATTGCTGAATTCAAAAAACCGCTGCACCACACTGACAAAGCCAAACAAAGCGGCCTGGCTATTCTTTGTGTCAAGAGCATGCTGCTGACCGGCTTTGACGCGCCTGTCGAACAAGCGATGTACCTGGACCGAAGTATGCAGGGGCACGAATTATTGCAGGCGATTGCTCGCGTCAACCGGACGGCACCCAATAAAGAGCAAGGCATCGTCGTAGATTATTATGGCGTGAGTCGCCATCTCAAAGAAGCCTTAAACGTCTACACCGATGAGGATGTTGAAGGAGCCCTCACCAGCATCAAGGATGAACTACCGAAGCTTGCAGCCCGGCATCAACGGGTGCTCGACCTCTTTGCAGCACATGGTATTGACGATATTTATTCAGGGATGGATGATTGTGTCTTTTTGTTAGAAAATGCCCGCATCCGAGCTGAGTTCACCGTCAAATTGAAGCAGTTCTTGACTACTTTGAACAATGTTCTGCCCCGGCCTGAGGCGCTGCCCTATTGGCCAGATGCAAAAATGTTAGGCATCATTGCCAAAAGCGCAGCCAATTTGTATCGAGATGATCAGATTAATATTGCTGGCGTGGGCAATAAAGTCAGCAAATTAATTGATGATCACTTGAGAGCCAACGGCATTGACCCAACTATCCCCCCCATCTCTATAACCGATGCTGAATTTGAAACGGCCGTTCACGGTCGCCGTTCAGACAGAGCCCAGGCATTAGAAATGCAGCATGCACTCCGGTATCATATCAGTCAGGTTTATCGAGAAGACCCGGTCTATTATAAAAAACTGAGCGAGCGGCTGGAAGCTATTCTTCAACACTTTGTTGATAACTGGCAGGCACAAATAGAGGCATTAGAAGATTTGATACGTGAATCCCGTCAGGCAGAATCACAAGAAGACAGCGTCTTCGATAAACGCACACCAGCAGCCTTCTTCCGGCTTTTAGCCGAGGAAGCCCAGCAAGACGGCGATTTGACATCCGATGATTTAGACCGGCTGGTAAATGTGACCTTCGCCATGGTAGAACATATTCGACAGGACATTCAAAAAGTTGATTTTTGGCGAAATCCAGTGGCACAGGAAAATCTGCGATCATGGATACTACAATTTCTGGATAATGAAGAAATCATCGCCAATTTTGATCGGGTGGATGCAATTGCCGGTCAAATCGTAGATATTGCCCGTGCAAATCACATGCGTTTAACCTCATGATGTCCCAAACAATTCTAATAGACGACCTCACCATTTTGATTCAATACAGTGATGAACGAAAATCATTGGGATTAACACTGGAGCGAGATGGTTCTTTGGTAGTTGCTGCGCCGACGGGTAGCTCGCTGGCACGCATTGAACAATTTGCCCGCCAGAAGCAGTTTTGGATTTACACCAAACTGGCTGAAAAAGAAATGCTCGGTGGTCCAGAACCACGGGTGCGTGAGTTCGTTAATGGAGAGGGTTTTTTCTATCTAGGGCGTAATTATCAGTTGCGCATTGTGGCTGCCCACACTCAACCAATGCCGCTTCGATTGTGGCACGGCCGTTTTCGTTTACAAGAAGATGCTGTTGAACAAGCAGAAACGCATTTCATTGAATGGTATATTACGCACGGACAATCCTGGATAGCGTCACGCGTGGATGTGTATGCCAAGCGAGTTGGCGTGCAGCCAATGGCGGTAGAGGTGATGGATTTAGGGTATCGATGGGGTTCTTGCAGCCCTAGCGGAAAATTGAACTTCCATTGGCGTACGGTTTGTTTGCCATCTCGGATGATCGAATATGTTGTCGTCCATGAACTTGTCCACTTGTTTGAACCTAATCACGGTGAAAATTTCTGGGAGCGCGTGCGTTGGGCAATGCCAGATTATGAAGAGAGAGGGAGATGGTTGGCACAAGAAGGAGCCAACTATTAGAAAATTTCTGGATTATATGAAATGATTGACAAACGTATACGCTAGCGCATATAATTCAAACATATTACCGATCTTTCATAGGGTATAGTATCCGAAACGGCCGTCCCCTTTGTGTACACGTGTACGAGGAGCAACTGTCATGAGTGGTGGATCAGGTACATAGCAGCACAAAAGCGACAGTCACCGCGGACCTGTCGCTTTTTATTTTATGGTCACCATTCCCAATGAATCTGGTAGCGCTCATTAAGCTGCGGTTTGTCTAACTGCCAGGTCACCTGCAATCGTTCATCCGGCAGCATCACCCTGGCATCATCCCCAAGCCGGTGCTGCCTGCGATGTAGCATTTCCTCTACCCATATCCGTTTCGGCAATCGTGATTTAGGAAACACAACCGTTACTTGCATCATCTGCGTGCGGTGCCGCACTTCCGTTTCCCACAGTTCATGTTCACGGCCAAAGCCCTGCCGAATTCCCCACGCCATGCGAAACTCATCTTCATCGCCGCGCTTCTTCACGCTGCGCAGGGAAATCAGCAGGAACGTTTTCTGTCCAGGTCGATACTGGTCAACTACCTTGCCGGGGGTACATTTGTAATCAAGCAATATGTCGCCATCGCCCCAGGCGTGGTCTTGGTATGCCAGAATGTTGTTTTGCAGGTAGCGCACTTTTTCGCGTTTGCTGAAGTGGGCGAAACGGCCGTTTCTATCCTTCAACTCCAGTTGGGACTCATATTCCAGCACTTCATAAATGCCTTCATCCGCCAGCCCCCGCCATAACTTCTTGGCCAGCTTCCACGTTTCAGCGGCAATCTCCAGCCAGGGCAGCTGGGCCAGGTTGTTAAGAACGTCATTGGTTGGTAGGTTTGGGGTAGTGCTTGCCATACTAAATTTGAAAAGGAAAATCCTCCGCTACTTGGTGATTGGCCTCAGCCAGCATTTGTATCAGTGGAATTAGTCCTGCTGTGTATTCAGCGAGGTAGACAAACACGCCTTCCAAAGCAACGCCATTTTGTTGCAGTGCATCTTGGTTGGCGACAGTGCTTTCACAAAGCAAGGCAACCTTACCCAGCAATCCCGCCATCTGCTCCCGACAGAGGGGTGGCAGTTTCTCCACACCAGGGACATCTAATTTTAGGCGAATATCTAGGCCTTCATCGGGCAATGTCCACTCGATCAGCGCCGGGTTGATATGTTGTTTTTCGTCATGGTGCAAATCTTGTTCGTGGCTGCTCATTCTGCCTCTTGGGGTTCACTGGCTGCCTGGTTGGCAGCCCAGGGCATCGGGTAGGTGTTTTCTTCAATTTCGCGCTGTAACTGCCGCTCTATTTCTTCCTGGCTGCGGGCATCCTGTATTGCCAGTTCAATCCGGGTCTTGGGTGAGATAGGGAGTCGGGGACGGCCGTTGGCCCCAAAGACAGCCAGCTGCCGCTGGGAAAACATCTCGACCTGGCGCGGCGCTTCGGCCGCTTTGGCTTTTTTCTTCTGCTTGGCCGTACGGGTGTCTATCAGCTCATTGCTAAACAGCGTCGATTGCAAGGGTACTTCTTTGGACATTGAGCTCATCGTAGCATATGGATCCCACCCCGTCAGCCACAATAAAAACCGGAGCCTCCCCAGGCTCCGGTTCTGAATTTTGGGCTGATAGCTTATAAGCTTTCTCTATTGTCTTCGTAATAAGCCTGCAATTCTTGTAATGTACGCGGCTTGAAATACAAATCTCTTTCAATGGGCAAGCCCAACGGGCCGCGCACACTTTTCAACTCCGTCAGGCTGAAATAGCCCAGTTCCGCCTCAAGGCCAATGACCAGGCCGAAGAAAACATCTTCGCCGTCAAACTCTGAGGCATACCACGTCCAATTACTGTCTGGGGTAAAATATTTGACGATGGCCTGAGCTTGCAGACCTAGCTCTTCATTGGCGTACAGTTCTGGTAATGCGTCCCGAATTTCTTTGGGTAACAACTCCACATGGCGTCACCTCCCCTCTGTTCTGCCTGATTAATAACCGCTACTGAATTCGCATTGTATAGCTGCGATAGCCAAAGCTCAACGTAATGTCACCATCTGGCCGTCGCCATGCATGGCCATACCCGCGAAACTCGTCCCGACGAAAATAGAGATAGTTTTCTTGGCGCTGGCCGTAGTCGTCCTCTATTCTGGCGGGCAGCCAGCCCGTTTTCTGAAAATTATAAGCAGCGTCAAAGGCGTAATCGTCGGTATAGACGCCGTTACATTTGGCGATAACTTTGCCTTCAAGAATTCGGCGCAGTAGCCAGGCCCGATTGACCGTGTTGGTATCCTTGCGCCGCTTCACCTGTCCCAGGCACCGCTTGCAGTTGGCTTGATAGCGCTCCCCATCTTCAAGCAGCACCCAGCGTCCCCGCGCACCGCATTTGGGTCGATTGTTTACTTTTTTGTGTATTGTCATTTGGCTCCCTTCATCGGGTAATTAATAGTTGCGTTCTGACCGCGAACGCTCATTGAGGCTCGCGCCCTTTCTTAACTTGGCTTGTTGAGGTGCGTGTTGAAATCAGCAAAATCAGCTTGTTACTCGTCGCCGGTAAGATGCTGCCGAGCCGGGCGAATAAACCGGATTTACCGTCACCAGGTTGCTTACGTAATACAAAATTCGCGCCACCCAGTACAATCGAGGGTAGCGAAAACGCAGCAGTGAAAGTTTACTGTCCAAAATTTCGCGCTGCTTCTCGTAGCTCAATCGAATGTGCAAAAACTTTTTGCCCCGGCGCGAGTAGTATTTGCTGCTGGCCCATTGGGACAACTGCTCCAGCGCCTGAATACGATTCATGAGATAAAGCATTCCCTTGATTGCCTTTGCTTTTCGTTTGGCTTCCATGATTTCCCCTTTCTGCTTATCTCGCTACTGTTATTGAATCAGTGTCGAATGGCTGGGCATTGTCTTTATAATCGACAAACCAATCCCCCGCTTTCTGGAAGACACGAAAGCCCAAACCGTAATAATCACTTACTTGATTCATCCTCATTTTGGTGGAACGTGTTCGCCAACCGCCTGTATTGAGAATGATTTGCTCCGGGTCAAAAGTAACAACGGCCGTTTGATGATAGACAACTTCCGTTTGCCCATCGGCGTTTATATTCACTTTCGTTTTGTAGGTTGGTAACTGGCTCCTTCCCGGTTGATATTCCCCCGGCTGATTGCTAACATGTGGCTGAGATAAACCCATGGCCCTCCTTTACTTTATTGTTGTTAACTGAGAACATTATCCCATGAGTTTTTATATTATGTCAACTAGTAAACCAGAGAAAACCAGGCGTGAAATTATCGAATGGCTACCATTAGAAGAAGCGGCGAACCGCTACGGCTACGCCCACAAGGAAAGCATCAGCCGCCGCTTGCGCCAGCTGCGCAAACTCGGCCATGTGGCTGACATCGGCCGACCACCGGAACAATATGCGAACGGCCCGAAACCAGAAAAAGCGTCTATTGTGTTGATGTGGCCAAACCCCACAGCGGCGCTCATTCATCAAGACGCGTCCGCCGAATTGTTAGATTCCAAACGCGGCAAACGTGCCCGGAAAAATCCGCGAGAAAAATCTTCGATAGCTAAATAATCTCTAAACAGTGACGAATGTGTGTTTCTTTTCTGTTGAAAAATGAAACAGCGAAAAAATGGGCGGCGACCGGCGGCACATAATATAGTCGGGTCGGCCACGTTACGGGCGTTTTTTGCGCTCTCTCGACTGATTTCACCTGAAAAAGGGTGAATTTCTCCGCATATATAGCAGTTTTAAAACCCAAAGGTAAACCACAGGTCTTTCAAGGTGTTTTGGGGCTTTTTTGATCCATTTGCTGAGCCGAAGCAGTCAGCAATCACGTGTTGTGAAGAATTATTTTGGCCCTTCTCCCCTCATGATTTTGTACCTGTGGGCACTCTCAGGCACAACTGGTTTTGCCTCGTGCTTGAAGGCTTTCCACGCCGACTGACTCCGGCCCTACATTCAGCAACGACGCTTCGCGGCCACAGGTAGCAGGCCAGAACGTTAGGCTCATCATAGAGCATAGGCTTCTCATCGGGCAACTGGAACAATGGGCCTCAAAGCTGTCTCTCCCGCCAACTGCCAGATGGGTTGGTCGATTATCGTGCTGGGTGAGATTTGGTCAAAGGTTGTGAAATAGAACAATCCCCCACCCCCCAAGCGTTCCGCCTGGGCTTTCATGTTTTGCAATCTGCGTTCGCCTGTTGTAACGATGAGAAAACGGCCGTAACGCAAACCAAACCGTTTATGATACGCAGCGCTTTTCAGGTAGGCCAAACCGGGCAACACTTTCTCTCGGCCAAAGCGTGGATTGTCTTCGCTGCCCATATCTATCTCTAGCAGAAAGGCGTATGGAGAGGAATGCCCTGTTTGCTCGATGATAAAAAATCCATCCGGTCGCACCTGTCGTTTTTTAGTACGGCCGTTGGGCAAGGTGATGGTCACCACATCTGGCTGAGCCAGGAACTCGCTTTCAGGCTGCCACTCGCGAAGGCGCAAGGATGGATTTGAGGCGACTGCTTCGGCGATGTCCAGGCGAAAATTGTTGACGGCTAAATCATGGGCAATTTGCGAATACCTTGGTTGCTTGCGCCATTGAAATTGTTTGAGGGATTGGCCCTGCATTCCGGCAAGCAATGCTGCACCTTTGCTGCCTAGCCAATAGATTGTTTCGCCCCAAGGCACCTGATGTTTGGTGGTTTCATGCGTCTGCTGTGCGTAGCCGTGTGCACACAGCAGACGCATGCGGCAGCGCGGCTGTGTTCGTCCTTGGCCAGAAAAGTAGAGGCGATCTATCTGGGCCAGGCTCATCATGCCATCAAAGGCATGGATGCTTTCCACTATTTTGACATCACGTTCTGTTAGGCGGATGCTGGGTGGTTTACTAGATGATGGGTTCGTTGGCGATTTCAAACTCACAATTCAATATAGCAGTTGGAGCCATAAGTTTGGGTTTGGAATTCTTCTGTTTACCCCAACCAAATAATTGGGGATTGCGGAGGAAAAGGGCTTGATTTTTCCCAACTTTTCATTATTGTTTCCCTTGAGGGATACCAACAAGCATACCTTGTTGTTTACCTCCTTATTAATTAAAGAGATTAAGAAAGGAGGTGAACTTTCCTATGAACTTTTCGTTTACGCCACTGATTGATTGGAGAACATCGGCAGGCGCTTTGGTCGTCTTGTTCGTGATGAGCCTAATACAACGTAACGGCCATCAGACAGGAGGCAGCGATTGCAAATGTGCTACCAAGAAAAAAGTTGAGCAAAAACAATAAGCTCAATAGGAGAGGTACCACTGGCTGGTATCTCTCTTCTTTTTTGGCTGATAGCTTGCTTCAAAGAAACAACAGCTTTCCACTTCTTTCTTCTTCTGCCTGACGGCCGTTTGCTGACCTAGTATGCGTATTATAGCAAATGGGAGTGTCGCCTAGGATTGGGGCAATGGTCGCCCTTTTAATTTCTTCCGCCACAAATAATAAGCTAATAACCCAACTTCTGTATCACCCCGCGCCAGTGCGGTAAACACCTGACGAAACCGTTGATGGGGCCAGCGGCTCAACTGGGATCGCAACTGCCTGACAATGGCTTCAGCCTCGTCCAGGCAGGGTTCAATGGTAATCGGGCTGGATAGATCTGAGGTGGAAGATTGTCTTAAATGGTTGTTTTTGTGATGGGGTTGCACATGATCATTTTATCAGGGCAATCGGGATGAATTCAAGAGGTAATGGTTGCTCCCAAAGATCTATATTTCCCCTATTTTTGAAAAAGCATTTGTTGACCGTCTCGTCCGACAACTGCCCAGATGGGTTCTAACAAAGAATCAGGTCGCCAAATGTCTAAATCCTCTTGACTCGCAAACCAAAAATAATGGTCTCCCCCGACCCGCTCTGTGGTTTTTATCAGATTATGCATTCTGGCTTTCGTGGATGTGATCGTGAGCACACGAAAGTTGTGGGTACCATAATGCCGGTACGCTGCGCCAGTGCTACGAAACTGGGTGTACGCCTTGACTTTATCCGCCCAACGGCTGTTGACCATCGTTCCTTGATCCACTTCTAAGAAAAAGTAAGCATTTCCTTTCTTGCCAGGTAATTTCAAATGGAAAAAGCTATCTGGAATGATGCGCGTAACCCTGGCTCCATGGGTTCGATAAGGTATCTTATCTTTATATTTTGCCGATTTGAGTTCGTTGTCACCGATCCATGTTGTCACCTGCCAATGTGACATTTCCATCAATCTGTGCACCATCAAATGGATGTCATTGATGGCCAGGCTATGCTCAATAAAGAGCATGCTTGATTGTCCCTGTACAGGCTTCCAGCCAAGGTTTGCTCTGTCCACGCCCAGCTGAATCGCCACCAGATCTGCCCCTTTGTAATCAAGTATGTAAACAATAGGCTGACGTCCTTCGCCAAGGATAACAGGTATGGGCAATCGGTTAAGATATCCGTGGTGAAACAAAAGCTGCAAACGCCGCTGACAGACCGTTCGCTTGCTGTGCAGTTTGTCTGATGGAAAAATGAGGGCTTCGATTTGGTGGGATGAAAGCAGTCGATAATTGTAAACGGCCAAAACGATCTCTTTATCCCGCGCTGTTAACCGCATAGCTGGCGGATTCTTGCTGCGCTTGTGGGATGGCAAATATTTTTTCTCAGAGTTAGTCAAAAAAATTATCCTCCGCTTTATTCCCCAAAAAATCCAAAGATATTTTCTTATTGGCTAAAAGGCGCTTATTAATTTCACGCTCCACATCCTGCCGCTTTTGAGCATACTGCATTCTAGAATGAGCGCGAATCCTTTCCTTACGAAACTCAGCATCCTTATAATTTGGAATTGGATTAAGCGTTTGGATATTGAAGGCTGGAACGTACTCTGCATTTATTTTCATCTTTACGACCGCTCTAAAACGACCCATGCTTTGTAAATCACTGCTGGCGAAATGTGGTTTTACAAATGGAGCAATCGCTGATGCGTCTCTATCACCTAATCGAAAAAAGATGTTGGTGCCCGCATTCCCCATAACAGCTTCTAACGTCTCTCCTCTAAGCTGGTAGAGATATTGATTAGCGACAACTAAACTCAAGCCATGTTTCCCTGCCTCAGAAAAAAGTTTATCAAGACTAGTCGTAACAAAATGTTGTACCTCATCAATGTACAGAAAAAAGGGCTCAAGATTGCTCCTTTTCAATCTACTTCTACCCATTGCTGCAATTTGTATCTTGGTTACAAGCATGGCTCCTAAAGTTTCTGCTTCAATCGCGGACATTCCGCCAAGGTCAGCTAGAAATATTGTTCTTTGATCAAGCATCTTTGATATATCTAAGCTTGATTGTTGGCAGAAAATATTTCGAAGCGATGGAGAATCGAATTTGCTTAGACGATTAACGATAGGTGCAGCTATATCGGCCTGCGCTTTTACTTGAGCAGGTTCGTACTGGTTACGCCAATATTGTAAGGCCATAGGATCCGTTATTTCATTATAAAATTTAGATCGAAAATCCGAATCACCAAGAAAACGCTGAACATCCATAATAGTCGAATTGGAATCCGTCATTAATGTTGTTAGCGCATACTTTAAGACGGTCTCCATTCGACCATGGCTCCAAGAATCCTCGAACATATTCCTTATCGCACTTACTGTATGGGCGACCACTTCCTCTTTCGTCATATTAGGTGGGACATTGAGCAGGTTAAGTCCTATTGGATAGTCCGTATCATTAATATCTAATAAAATGACATCTTTCTCTCTGTTATACGGAATGCTACTGCGCAATATTTCCTCAACTAATGAGCCATGCGGGTCGATAACACCCACACTTTTTCCAGCAAGGATGTCTTGATGGATCATACGGTGCATTAGCGTCGATTTACCCACTCTTGTACTTCCGAGTATGTTGACATGGTCAACACGATCTTTATAGCTTAGCTTTACTTCCTGCGTATTTGTTTGAAATGCATTCCTTCCCAGAACAACATACTCATCATCATTAAAAGCAAATTGCGGGGCTGGGGCACTTGGCTGATGAGCCCATTTAATACGAGGATTTCCACACTGCTCTGTGGGTAAATGCCATAAGGCAGCAACTTCTTCAGCAGTAAGAACAAGATTGTAAGCCTCCTTCTGTGCAGGTGTGAGAAAATTAAATCCTTCAGCATTGAAAACCGCTAATGCAGGTTGAACCATGCCTATTAATTCATAAGCGCGTTCTGAATCTGGCGCTTTAATTTTTACCATGAATTCAACTTCTTTTAGAATTTTGTTCTCTATCAACTTGCCTTTAACATCAATGATAGGCTGTTCTTGTAGTAATTTGAGACCAAGTTCCCGATATTCTTGGCGCATGGTTCGCAGGCGAAGTTCATATACAATTTGCTCGCTTTCTTTAAGAATTCCAAAAGAACTTGTTACAGCAGCAAGGGGATCGAGCTCAGGCAATTCGCTAGCAAACATTAAGGGATAAACAAATGGAAGACCTACTTGAAACGAAAATTGGGTCATGCCTACCGCTGAGCTTGTTTTAGGCTTGTTGTTGATTGTAGCTTGCGGATAAATACCAAAAAGTATTTGTCTTAGAGTATCTGCTTTCTTCTGTGGCACTTCTATCCGCCATGTAATAGCCTGTGCGTTAGCATTGATAATCAGACTCAACGGCTCATAAATAGAAAATATGCTTATCATCAATCTTTCAGCAATCTTTGGTTGCCAAGGACTTGATGTAGGCGCGTAAATCTCTAAAACTTCCGTTTTGTTTACTTGAATTTGGGCCAAATCAGTCATAAGTTGGTTGTTTTTAGAAAAAGTAAGCAGTGATGAAGTAAAAGATGATAATACCTAACAAAATTAGAAAGATCTTCTGGGGCGTCAGCTTTTTCGATTTTTTGTTAATGAATTCAGATGAAGGCAAAGTTGCGCCACAATTAAAACAAGAACGACGGCTATTCTCACTAATAATTTGGCACTGTGGACAAACTTTACCTGAAATAGACTCTCCCCAAATTTGGGGTCGCGCATCGTCGAGTTTATGGATTTTAGTTGTTATAGGGGTCTTCAACCAATTGTAAAGCCAATTGAGTGGTAAATATATAAGGAGAAAAAGACAGCCAAGAGCATCCATTACATCGTTAGAACTATTATTCCGACGTGACATACAGCCACCAGATTTCTTTTGTTTTTGGTTGATAGAATCTGGAAATATTGCATATCGCAATTAAGGTTGAGAATCCCCAGGGGATCGGTTCAGTGAAATGGCAGAAAACTATCAATAGTTTTGATGAATCCTGACGGCAACATTATAGGATTTCTATCCCCTACTTACAAGAGTTTTTCGGCTAAATCCTGGACTGCTTTTGTAAAATCACAATCCTGTTTCATCATCCAGAAATCTATAATGCTTCCGCCTTTGTCGCAGGCAAAACAGTACCAGTAATTCTCTTCGTCGTTGACGCTAAAACTGGGGTGATGGTCGTCGTGAAAGGGGCAGAGACCCTGGCCAGATGGTGAGAGCTCAACAAACTGACCAATGAATTCCCGAAGCGAAACGGCCGCTTTGATACGCTCTGACAACGGAGCATCCCCCTTCACTTCATGGTGCGTATTCAGCGGCAGTGTAACGGCCGTTTTCCGCCTTTTCGCTTCCTGCACTTCCCAATACTTGACGAACTCAGTCAACACCGTTTTGGGCACCGTGTACGGGCTGCCCAGTATACGCAATTGTTCGCCTACAGTGGTTGCCAGAGAGGTACCGTCTGGATAAATGAAACCGTACCGCCTTTGGCTCTTGCGATGCAGCCCAAACGGCAGCCGTACCAGGGAACCTGGCCCTTTGCCCAGGCTGTCTTGCTTGGGATAGATTTCAATACCTTGCATCCCGTTGGCCGCCAACACGCCTTTGGCAAACGGCCGTATCTGCTCCCCCGGCAGCCAGTGATCAAAGAAAAACCAGAGGTGGCCGCCACGGCGACTTTTTTCTAGATAGGTGGGGGTGTTTTGTTCACTGAGCCGCACGGTCAGGTCGATGAGCTGCTGCCACTGCTGGGCACCGTCGGCGTCCAAAACGAGAAATCGGCCGCGACTTTTTTCATTCAGCAGGTACGTGCCCAGGGTAATTTCGCCGCGCAGGTGGGCAAAGAGGATATCCACATTGAGGCTTTCATGCACGGTAAAGTAAGATGTGCCATCGCCGGTTTGTTGCGGGTAGCAATCCCACCGCTGGATGAAGCACCGGGCCAACACCGCCGCCAGGGGTGACAGTTCGTAATCGGTGAGTTGTGGTTCTTTTTCAATAGGCACGCTGTCGGCAGCATAGCAATATTTGCCACTTTCTTGAAGCAGCAGCTTTGCGCCTGGCACAATGCGTTGGGCATAGGCGTTTATAAATAGGAAGCGCCGTCAGGCGCATCCGTTTCCGGCAGGCCCGTGACAGATGGACCCGGAAGATGTCACGGGCCGCAGGCGTCGGGCTCATCGAGCCCGACCACCCCCGCGTTAGTGAAGTGGGCGAATGTCCCTTGGGGACAATTCGCACGGTGAGCGTAGCGCCGCAGCGGACTTCTCTCGTAAGGGTGGGCAAGACCGATAAGGTCGCTGCGCCACACGGCACGAGTGAAGGCACGCCAGGGCACTTTGGGCCAGATGAAGGAGCCAACGGCAACGCACATCGCCGACCAAAGCGCAGCGGGGGTGGTCGGGGTCGCAGTGGTGGGGCACCCACCTCGCGAGCCAGACGCCCTGGCTTGTTGAGTGGGGGAGCAGGCCGGAAGACGGCTTTAGTACCCGCTTGAGGGGATGAAGCGGTCTGAAGGGCTGGTCTCGCCGAGACAAGGCAGTTCTTCCGGGCTTGATGCCAGGGGTCGATCCCCGCCGCATCAAGAAAACCCCATTGGCCAAAATGGTTGTTCAGCTGGGGGTTTGTTGGGGGTAGATGGAGATGCTCGTTTTTGTAGAAGCGGGGGCGTTTTGGCGATTGAACACAAAAGTGGGCACGTTTGTAGACCACCCTATAACGGGCTTCGCCCTTTTTAAGCTTTATTCTGTATCCTTCCCTCCGCTTCTCTTCCTTCCCCTCTAGCTTTGCCTAGGCGGTGCAGACACCGTGTTTTTTAATTATGGATTCTTATTGTCTGCATCTATTCCGCCTGAGGTAACTCAGCCAGTTTCTCAAGGAAACCGCCTAGTCTAATAGGTAAGACAGTTAGCCGTCAGTTCAGTCGGTCGCGTCGGTTGGCCGTTGCCCCTGCCCCGCAACGGTGGGGTTCCACTCACTTTGGGTGAGTACAATCATTACAGCAAAGGGGGAAAAAGGTTGTCAAGCGGGGCTTTTTTCCGTTCGCACGTTCGGTTGTTCACCTGTTCAGTAGTTCGGTTGTGCGGCCGGACGCAGGGACGTACGTGCGGACGTTCTATCGTTCGCGTGTTCGTGCGTTCAGTTGTTCATCCGTACGGCCGTTCACCCGTTCGGGTGTTCGCTTTCTTTGGCGAGGAAATCATCTATGGCCTGGCGCACCAGGTCTGATAGGTGGCAGGTTTCTCCCTGAAGCTCTTTTTGCATCCGTAACTGTTTGAGCCGAATGATCTGGTCTTGATAAAACTGGAAGCTATGGCGAGTGATGCCACGATTGGGTATGACTGCGTTTTGTGGTTTTATGTTCGCCCGTTCGCCCGTTCGCATGTTCGGCTGTTCACCCGATCGGGTGTTCACCGGTTCAGGCGTTCGCTCGTTCGGCCGTTCATCTGGTCGCGCGGTCGCCTGTTCGGGTGTTCGGCCGTTCGCTTCACCGTCCGTCCGGTCGTTCACCCGTTCGGTTGTTCGGGCGTTCGCATCGCTTGTTGTTGCAGAGGGTTCATTAGGCGTACGCTTGGCGAAGAACAACGAACCGCCTTTAAGCTCGTTGGCAATGACGGTCTCGTTAAGCCTTTTTTTCATAAACCCAGTTCCTTAATGAACTTATGATATGCTACGGCCACTTTGGCCTTGGGTGAAGCGGAAAAGACATCAAGTTTGTTGAAGTGGGCGTCCCGCACATCGGTGTTGCGGGGAATGATGGTTTTGAAGACCTGGTCTCCGTAGGTCTGACGCAGAAGTTTCAGGGAAGTGCGCGAGTTGATGGTTGGGTCACTCATGGTGAAAAGAAAACCCAGCAGTTGGAGCGCCGGATTGTAATACTCCCTGACTTCCTCTAGCGATTTGTTGAGCTGCACGATGGAATCCAGTTCAAAGTAGCCAGGAGCAACCACAACAACAACCCGCTCGACGGACGTAAAAGCGTTGACCGTTAGCCAGGACAGGGCTGGGGGACAATCTATAATGACGTGATCGTATTCATCCTGAATTGCTTCAAGTTGATTTTTGAGCCTGGCTTCCCGATGGTCTTTGGCAATGGTCAGTTCAATGTCGGTATTGGAGAGCAAAATATGAGCAGGCGCAATATCTAGACCAGGGATCGCAGTGGCATGTATGGTTAACGGTTCGCGCTGGAGAATGGTCGCAAAGACGGTTTGTTCTTTGGGAATTTGATGGTAATTCGGGAGCAGCACTTTGGAAGCGTTTGCCTGGCTGTCCATATCAATGAGCAGGATTCGTTTTTCTTGGTGGCCTAAGCCTGCGGCCAGGGTAATGCTGGTGGTGGTTTTGCCTGTTCCACCTTTTTGGGAGGCAATGGCCAGACGCATAAATCTCCTTCAATCTACCGAAAGCCGAGCTGCGGGTATTTCAGCATAATTGGGTAATGGCGACATTATGAAGGGGGGAAATGGGGGATTGCAAGCAGCAGTTTTGGCAGATAGCAATATTTCCTCAGGTACAAAGTCGTATAATACCAAGGTGTTTGATGGCTTATTGGCCTGGATCAGGCAGGAGGTTTGTGATGATCGCTTCCCAATCCCAATTAACCGCCCCCAAAGAAACCATCGCCTGGCTCATGGCGGGTGATGCGGCCATTCGTTGGCAAACGCGGCGCGACTTGCTGGATGCGCCCGCAGCAGAATGGCAAGCTGAGCGGCAGCAGACGGCCGAAACCGGGTGGGGTGCGCGCTTATTGGCGGAACAGGAGGCCAACGGCCGTTGGGGCGGTGGCTTCTATTCCCCCAAATGGATTTCCTCCACCTACACCCTGCTGACCTTAATCGACATTGGCCTTCCCCCTCAGCACGAAGCAGCCCGACATGGCGCACAGTTGCTGCTAGAGGTCATGTTGGGTGAAACGGTCGATGACAAGTTTCGGCAACGGCTGGCCGATTTAGATCGCTGCATTGTGGGTATGCTGCTGCGCATTGGCGTTTATTTTGGCATTGATGAGACCCGCCTCGAAGCGATTGTTGAAAATTTGCTAGCGGAGCGCATGGAGGACAATGCCTGGAACTGCCGCCGCCAGCGTCGGCCTAAACCGCATCACAGTTCATTCCACACGACCTTTAATGTCCTGGAAGGGTTACGCGAATATGTAGAGGCTGGCACCGGCCAGCAAATTGAAGCGGTGTTACAGGCTGAACAGGCGGCTCTGGAATTTATGCGGCAACATAAGCTGTTCCGCTCAGACAAGAGTGACGCGGTGATTCATCCCAAGTTCACCTTGTTTTCCTTTCCCTATCGCTGGCACTATGACGTTTTGCGGGGCTTGAGTTATTTTGCCCGAGCCAATGCCGCCAAAGAGCCTCGTCTGCAAGAAGCGATGGAATTACTGCACAATCGACAACGAAAAGATGGCTTCTGGCCCGTGCAGAACCGTTATGCGGGCAAAGAGTTTTTCCATATGGAAAAAATAGGTGGGCCGAGCCGTTGGAATACGCTACGGGCCTGGCGGGTGCTTCGTTGGTGGACAAGTTAAGAAAGATGCCAGGCTAGCTGGCATGAGCACAACGCCATCCGCAACGTTTTGTGCTTTTACTGATTGTCGCTTTCGTCTGGCTTACGCCCGCCAAACTGCGCCAGCAGCATTTGAATCGTAAAAAAGTCTATCTCCCTGGACTTCTGGTAACATTTGCTACATTGGTACATCGGCCGTCCCCAACTGCGATATTCTAAAACAACCCCGCCACAGCCAACGTGCTTGATTGCCGTCTTTTCTTTCCATGCCATTTGCTGCTTGCCTCGTTGCGCCCCATGATGATTTTGAATGGATGGGAAGTATAGTCCTCTGATTTTTGCCAGCCAGACCAAAATCCCCCATTTGTGACAAACCGCGCCACAAATCGAACATTTGTGCCAAATATTTACGCCTCTTTCACGCGCTGGGTTGCTACAATGCCCAGCCGACTGGTACTCCAGTCCTACTCATCTGCGGACAATAGATAGGGAAACGTCCATGCAACCAGGCAAACAAGAGAAGCTCAAGGGCACCATCGCCGCCATCCAGAAGCGGTTTGGCGCGCAAGCCATTGGCTCCCCAGCAGACCAAAATAAGCGTGAGGTGCCGCGTCTGCCCACAGGGTTTCCGGCTTTGGATGCAGCACTGTCTGGGGGAATTCCCCACGGCCGTATCACCGAATTTGTGGGGGTCTCGACGTCGGGCATGGTCACCCTGGCCCTGAAGCTGATTGCTTCAGCCCAAACCGAGGGAAGAATGGCCGTCTACCTCGACACCCTGCACACCTTCGACCCCGATTATGCTCATCGCTGCGGCGTGGATTTGGGCCGCTTGCTGCTGGTGCATCCCTACAGTCCGCAGCAGGCGGTGGCCATGCTGCCGGAGTTTATCCTCAACGGCGGACTGGATTTGCTGGTGCTGGACATGCCGCTGGCCCAGCAAAACCAGCCGGGGCAGCAAGAACGGCTTTCGTTGGCGTACGGCCGTTTGTTGGCCCCGCTCAGTAAAAGCGGCTGTGCCCTGCTCGTGCTTACTGCCCTGCCCCCCAGCAGTGATGCCGGTTTGGCTAATTATCCAGCGGAAGCGGCTTTGCCGTTTTATGCCAGCCTGCGCTTGCGGCTACAAAAAGAACGGTGGCTGTTTCAGCGGCAGGATGTGAAGGGGTATGCCCTGAAGGTGCAGGTGCTCAAGAACAAGTTGGGGCCGCTGAACCAGTCCATCCCGTTGGCCATAGATTTCCACACCGTTGTCCAGGGGGATTGTGCATGATTGCCTGCGTCAACCTGCCCTACTTTGCCGCTGCGGTCGAGCGGCGCTCAGACGATAAGCTGAAGCAAAAGCCGCTGGCCATTGGTGGCCACTCGTGGGAAGCGCGGCCAGTGTATGCCTTTTCGCAAGAGGTGGCCCACCGGGGTGTGTCGCCGGGCATGTCCTTGCGGTTGGTTAATGTGCTGTCGCCTGAATCCCATTTTTTACCGGCAGCGAAACCACAATACGGCCGTGTCTCGGCCGAGGTGGTAGACGTGCTGACCGATTTCTCCGACACCGTTGAACCCCAAGAGTTGTGGCACTCCTTTGCCGATTCCGACCTGCGCCAGACGGCGCACGGCCGTACCCTGCCCGCCCGCTACTGCCTGTATTTGGACAGCCTGCCGCTGGCGGAAGCCCGCAGTTTTGTCGGGGAACTGGGCAAACAGATGCGGGCCAAAACGCAACTGGCTCCGGCCATTGGTTTGGCTCAGAACAAGTTTACGGCCCAGGTGGCGGCGGCGGTGGCCCGGCCCAATCATTTGCTGCCGGTGGCAGCAGACAACCAGGCCGATTTTCTGGCCAATCGCTCAATTGAGTTTCTGTCGTTGGGCAAAGAAACCTTGCGTCGGCTGCGCCTGCTGGGGATTCGCACTCTGGGGCAGCTGGCGGCGCTGCCCATTACGGCCCTGAAAGAGCAGTTTGGTGCAGAGATTGAACCGGCTTACCGACTGGCCCAGGGAAAAGCCGTCGAAGCTTTGCAGACAAGTCCGCCAAAACGGGCAGAAACATGCAGCCGCTGGTTTGATGATCCCGTTGAAGATGGGCAGGTGCTTACGGCCGTTTTCCACCAAATGGCGCATGAGTTAGCGGCGCAGCTGCAAAAGACCAGTTTCCAAGCCCGTACACTGTCTTTGACGCTCAATTGTGAGGATGGTGAGGAGACAGAATCTGTCACGCTGCACCAACCAACGATGGAGGCCGAACGATTAACGGGCGTTACCCAAGAATTATTCTCAGCCTTCGAGGTTGACAGCGGTGTCCTGGGAATAACTTTGACCATCGGCGATTTGCTCCCAGCCACCGCCCGGCAGCTGGCTTTTTTCCCCGATACGGCCGTGTCTGCCCAACTGCAACGCACCCTGGAAAACCTGGCGGCCAAGTATGGCAACGGCCGTTTTGTCCAGCCTGCGCTGGTCGAACATTATCATCCCTTACCGGAAAGACGGTTCCAGCTCACCCCTGTGCTACATGACCCGGCTCTGGCCTGATGGTGATCCCATTCAGGTAGCAGGTAGTTCAGAACATCCTGATCAGTTCTTCTGGCAAGGACAGCAGCATCCTGTAGCCAGCATCGCCAAGCGGTGGCGTGTTCATGTCGATTGGTGGCGCGAACCGATCCACCGGGATTATTTCAAGCTCACCACCACAACCGGCCTGCTGGTCATCATTTACCACGATCTCATCCACGACACCTGGTTTTTACAGCGCCTGTACGATTGATTCCGCCCATGTCTGCTTACGTTGAATTGCATTGTCATTCCAACTTTAGCCTGCTCGATGGGGCCAGCCATCCTGAAGAGTTGGTGGCTCGTGCGGCTGAACTCCAGATGTCCGCCCTGGCGCTGACGGATCACAATGCGGTGTATGGCGCGGTGCGCTTTATGCAGGCGGCCAAAGCCCACGGCATTCAGCCCGTCCTAGGCGCAGAGCTGACGCTTTATGACGATGATGCCACTAACAACACGCACCATCTGACGCTGCTGGTAGAAAACCAGGCGGGTTGGCATAACCTTTGTTACCTCATCAGCCGAGCGCAGCACAACGCCCCCAAAGGCCAAGCCGTTTTGCCTTTCAGTGAACTGACTGGCTGCACCGATGGCCTGATTGCGCTCTCTGGCTGTCGGCAGGGAAAAATAGCCCGTTCTCTTGTTGAGCAAGCCTCACCCAAAACGGCCGTCCAGGCCACCCACCAATTCCTGGAGCTGTTGGGTCGCCATAATTTTTTCATTGAATTGCAAAACCATCTTTTGCCAGAGGATGAATTGCGAAACGGCCGTCTTGCCGCCCTGGCCGACTATCTGAATCTCGAATGCGTCGTGACCAACAACGTCCATTACCATATCCCCGACCGGCACCGCTTGCAGGATGTGTTGGTTTGCATCAATCATCTAACCACGTTGGACGAGTCAGCCCATTTGCGCCGTCTGAATGCGGAATATTATTTAAAAAACGCTGAGCAGATGGCCGCGCTTTTTCCTAGCCAGCCAGAAGCCCTCGCCAACACGCTGCGGCTTGCCGAACGGTGCCGGTTTGAGCTGAGTTATGGCTTGCAAGATTTGCCCTTTTTTCCGACAGAAAAGGGGTTGAGCAGCAGTGCCTATCTCAGCCGCTTGTGCCATGAAGCCCTGGCTGAGCGTTTCGATTCTCCTGGTGCACAAGTACGGGAGCAGCTCCACCACGAATTACAGGTGATTAACCAGGCGGGCCTGGCCAACTACTTCCTGATTGTGTGGGACATTGTGCGCTTTGCCCGTGCGCAAGGTATTCGCTGCCAGGGTCGCGGTTCGGCAGCTAATTCACTGGTGGCCTACCTGCTGCACATTAGCCCGATTGATCCCTTGGCCCACGACCTGGTTTTTGAACGGTTCCTCAGTGCCGAACGGGCGGTTGTGCCCGACATCGACATTGATTTTGATGCCCAAAGGCGTGAGGAGGTGATTCAATACATTTACGGCCGTTACGGCCCAGAGCACACAGCAATGGCTTGCACCTTTATTACCTTCCGCTCGCGCAGCGCCATTCGCGATATTGGCAAGGCATTGGGTCTCGCGCCCACTGTGGTGGCCACGGCCGTTCATGCTTTGGAAACAAACCAGGCACCGCAACCGGAAAACAAGGCGGAGCAAAATGCCCTGGATCTGCTGCTGGCGTTAAGCCAGGAGATTGAAGGCTTCCCGCGCCATTTGGGCATCCACTCCGGGGGTATGATTATCACCGGCGCTCCGCTGATGGGACGGGTGCCGACCGAACCGGCCACGATGCCCGACAGAGTTGTGGTGCAGTGGGACAAAGAGGCGTTGGAAGATGCCGGGCTGGTAAAGATTGACATCCTGGGCTTGCGCATGCTGTCGGCAATTAGTGATGCGGTGCAGTTGGTGGGGCAAACGGCCGTTCATCCGCCAGATTTGGATACGCTCTCTTTCACGGATACGGCCGTTTACCAGATGATTGGCACCGCCGATACGATTGGCGTGTTTCAGGTTGAATCGCGAGCCCAGGCGCAGATGCTGCCCAAGCTGAAACCGGCCTGCTTCGCTGACCTGGTGGTGGCCATTTCGCTCATTCGGCCGGGGCCAATTCAGGGCAACATGGTGCATCCCTATTTGCGCCGTCACCAGGGGATGGAGCCGATGCACTATTTGCATCCGCTGCTGGAACCGGCTTTGTCCGAAACGCTGGGCGTGATTTTGTTCCAGGAACAAGTATTGAAAGTGGCTCGTGACCTCGCTGGATTTACCCCAGGGCAAGGCGAGCAGCTGCGCCGGGCACTCGGAGCTAAACGCACTACCGAAGCGATTGAGCAGTTTCGTACGCAGTTTTTGGCTGGGGCTGAAGCGAATGGGGTGCCAGTCGATGTAGCCGAAACGGTCTTTGAGCAGCTTTTAGCCTTTGGTGGCTATAGCTTTGCCAAGAGCCATGCAGCGGCGTTTGCCGTTTTGGTTTACCAATCTGCCTGGCTCAAACGATATTATCCCCAGGCGTTTTATACCGCTTTACTCAACAACCAGCCAATGGGCTTTTGGAATGCGGCCGTTTTGGTTAATGAGCTACGACGGCAAAGTATTCCGGTGCTACCAGTAGACATCCACCACAGCCAGGCGAAGTGCAGTTTGGAAAATGATGGTATCCGGTTAGGGTTGAACTATGTGAAGGGCATCCATGAAAGCCAGATTGAAACCATCCTTGAAGAGCGGGGGAAACGGCCGTTTACCAACCTGCTCGACTTTTGCCAACGGACGCGCTTGAGCCGCCGCATTGCCGAGAATCTCATCATGTGTGGGGGTATGGATGGCTGGGGGATTCCTCGTCGCCAGCTGGTGTGGGAGTTGGGCACAATTCATTACCGTGAGAATGAGCTAGATTTACGGTTCCAGCCGCAGGCGATACCACTGCCGCCTCAGACAACAGCCGAAGCGATGTTGAGCGAGCAGCAGGTTTTGGGGCTCTCCCCTGGTGACCACATTATGACGTTTTACCGGGCCAGGCTGCGGCATCACAATATTTTGGGGAGCTATGGGGTAACGGCCGTTCCCAATGGTCAGTGGATACGTGTAGCGGGTTTGCTAGTAGTGCATCAGTCGCCGCCAACGGCGAAAGGCTTCCA
Source organism: Ardenticatenaceae bacterium (assembly GCA_020634435.1). GTDB lineage: Bacteria > Chloroflexota > Anaerolineae > Promineifilales > Promineifilaceae > Leptofilum. Next base: position 474,877 of record JACKBS010000007.1, read on the forward strand.
CTTTCTCACGTTGGAGGATGAGGATGGCATGATGAATGTGATTGTGAATCCGCAGGTTTACGGCCGTTTCCGGCACATCATTCGCTCGGAGAAACTGCTCTTAGTTCACGGTGAAGTGCAGCAGGAAGATGGGGTAACAAATATTTTGGCGCAGTCGATACGGCCGTTAATCTAAGCTTCTCATGAATAGCGAGATACTGATATTATTTTCGAGGTTTTAGTATCACTCTTCCTGATCCTGACACGACCGCCAGGCCTGCTGCCATAAATGCCTAAAATGCTAGACTTGGCAATCCACTAATGGCAATGGCATTCATTTCAAAACAGGAAGCTAGAAAGAAATATACCTGGTTTTTTTAGATGATGCCGAACATATTCTGTAAAAACTACAGTAAAGCCTTTGCTCACATGGATCAAGTAAATGGGATGACAAATTGTTAATATTGCCACCCCACCACTCCATTATATAAACTGAAGCTCAAAAAATTATCTCAGTCCAAAGTATTATTTGTACCCGCCAATATCTCATAGGTTGTATCTGGTGTGCCATTGTTAAATCTAAAGCTATAGTTCTTGGGTAGCAGTTCCATTCCATTTATGAATGTCTGCCAACCTCCTGCATAATATGAGGTAACTGCGCCACTTGTTGAGAAAACCGCTCCGGTTTGAAAGATAACAAGAGGGTCTGAGGCTACATTTTGCGTCGCATCAACAGATGCACCTGCGTAATACATCCGAAAACTATAGTTACTGGGTAGAAGTTCAAGCGAGACTTGACCCCCAATTGTAGTGCCAAAAGTCTTCCAACCACTCGCATAGTATTGCACGGTCCCTGTGTCCAGGGGGTCACTATTACTATCCTCTAGCCGCACAGTCACATTTGTTGTCTGAAAGATAACAACGGAATCTGTAGACACATTTTGTACCAGATCAACCGAAGCACCTGCATAGTACATCCGAAAACTGTAGTTGCGCGGCAGAAGTTCGAGCGAGACTTGACCTCCGGTTGTAGTGCCAAAAGTTTTCCAGCCACTCGCGTAGTATTGCACGTTCCCTATGTCCAGGGGGTCACTATTACTATCCTCTAGCTGCACAGTTACTTCCACTGTCTGGAAAATAACAAGAGGATCTAAATTAAGATTCTGAACTTGATCAATGGAAGCACCACCATAGCTTATCCGAAAGGTGTAGGAGCCGAGGGGTAAATCCGTTTTGGCAACACACCCGTTCTGACCGGTATCACCGAATATCTGCCAGCCAGCAGCATAGTATTGAACCTGCGCATCAGCTATCCCAGTTATGCCATCACTTTCATACAAGCAAACAGTTGGCACTGCAACAGTGGGTTCAGCCTCATTAGAAAATGTGCAATGGATTTCCTCCCCAGGATCAAGTTGAATCGTTAGGTCGTTCTGAATTAGCGTTCCACTATCATTTCCACCAGTACAAATGGCCCCTACTAGTAGCCAATCTTGAGGCACAACTTCGCTAATTTCATAAATACCAGGTGGGACGTTTGTATAGGTAATGTTTTGGGCAACACCATCCATGTCATCTGGGTTGGCATCGTCAAGGATGAAAGAAATAGGCTCTACAATCACTTTGCGAACGACATGATTAGAATGGCCAGCAATGTAGTAATCGCCATGGCTATCAAACACAATATCGTGAGGATAATTTAGCTGAGCGTTCACTGATGGTCCGCCATCACCAGAATACCCTTGTGTTCCGTCACCAGCTACGGTACTGATTATCCCAGACATAGCATCTACACGGCGGATTCTATGATTATAGGTGTCGGCGATATATAAATTACCTGAGGCGTCAAAGTTGATACCATGTAGTTGATCTACCTGTGCGTTAACAGCCAGTCCTCCGTCTCCAGCCGAACCACGGGTACCATTTCCCACAACCGTAGTGATTAGGCCAGTAAGAATATCAACTTTGCGAATGCGATTGTTATCATAATCACTGATATAGACATTATCTGCTTCATCTACAATTACAGTAACAGGTCGATTTATTTGAGCATTGATCGCCAGTATATTGTCGCCGTTGTATCCTCCAGTTCCGGTTCCGACAAAGGTGGTCATAGTTCCGGTTCCAGCTTCTACCCGACGAATGCGATGGTTGTCTGAGTCAGCAATATAGATATTACCGGCGGAATCAACTGTTACCCACTTAGGCGCGCTTAGGCTTGAACTGATTGCTGGCCCCCCATCTCCACTAAAACCAGCCACCCCGTTGCCCGCAACAGTGGTAATGATTCCCGTATTTAAGTCAACTTTGCGAATACGTTGGTTAAGCTCATCTGTGATATATAGATTATCCAAAGCATCTACGAAAATGCCGTGGGGGCGATTTATCTGGCTGGTGGTTGCTTGACCTCCATCCCCAGAATAGCCGGGCACACCGGTACCTGCAACGGTTGTGATGATACCTGTGAGGCTATCAACCTTACGAATGCGATGATTAAATTTGTCTGAAATGTAAAGATTGCCCGCACTATCAAGGGCAACGCTATGAGGATACTGAAGTTGAGAGAGCTCGGCTGATCCTCCATCACCGCTGTAATTAGCCGTTCCGTCACCAGCTATAGTAGTGATATTACCCAAGCCAGAATTGCTAAGAAGCCCATAAAAAGTAAAATCGGTCCCATCTGTAGGATCGGCTTCAACAGCAATAGTCAGCGAGCCACTCGTTGGCGTCATGGGTTCACCATAGACGTAGGCAGAACCAGACACTGAGCCATTGTCGTCATCTCCCAATGCACCCGCTACCCGAACCCCATCAGCCAAAGCAACTTCCCAGGCAAATTGATCTAACGTGGAACCAATACTGACCTTTTCCGTTTCACTCCAACCATTGTCAAATTCATATACATAGTAAGCTCCCCGCCCATTCATCAGACGAGCCCCTACAAGAATGGTTGACCCATCAATATCGACCCCATCACCAAAACGCACCTCAGTCGTTACATCCGAGCCAAGAAGCATGGCGGTTTGGCTCCAATTACCTATGTTATAGCTAAATACGTAGGCAGCCCCTGTATTTACTGTACCCACCAATGCATCGCTTGCGCCTACGACGACATTATCACCACTGATGCCCACCGCCTCACCAAAGTTATCCCCAGGCGAACCGCTTGCTGGCGTCAATTTAGCTTCTTCTCCCCACCCGCCTATGCCATTGCGAAATATATAACCTGCCCCAACACTATTGTTTTTAGGAGCACCCACAATGGCCACATCTCCAGCTAAATCGACATCCCAGCCAAACCACGAATTTGTGCTGGCATCGCTGGCTAATAGTTTGTTAGTTTCTGTCCAGGAGCCGTTGCTGCGCTCAAATATATAGGCGGCACCTGTGAAGTTGCCAAAATCTTCATTAGCACGCGCACCTACGAGCAAGGTATCACCATCCAAAGCAATGCTGTAACCAAAGTTATCCTGGGATGCAGCATCACTGGCAATGAGTTTGGCCGTTTCCTGCCAACTTGCGCCATCATATTCAAAAATGTAAACCGCCCCAGCACCTAAGTTGACATTGTAAGCACCGACTGCTGCTATATCCCCGTGGATGGATACTGCCTCGCCAAATTTAGCCAGGTTAACTGCATCGCTTGCCACTAGCTTAGCAGACTCAATATATTGATTACCATCCCATTCGAAGATATAGGCTGCCCCTGTTGTGTTATCTTTTTCTGGTGCTCCAATAATCACGCGCTGCCCATCTGTATCCACAGCTTCGCCGAAAGCATCCCCGGCAGCACCATCGGCTGGCGTTATCTTGTATTGTGTAAGCGCAGCCAAACTAGGCACTAATCCCAAAAACAAGAGGAAGAGGAAACTAAAAACCAATTTTTGCGAATTTTTTGTCTGTTTCATCAATTACTCCTTGAATCCCATGAGCCGAGAGATTTTAAATTAGTTCAGTTTGGGAAAGCTTGCGAGTTACTTCCCGCCCAAAGAACTTGACGACTTCCGAAACAGTAACCGGAGCTGCACGCTCTGATCACTCTCATTATTCAAACGACGAGTATTTAAATTGTCCCATTCTCAATCAAAAAGAAATGGAACGAAATAATGATGCTTATCAATGTAAAGATTAAGTGGCTAGATATTCAAAATGAGTCATTGCATTATCTGCAACAGATTAAAGTAACTGGTAGGGAAATTTTTTAGAACTTAAATATGGTAGGAAAATGGCAGAGTTCTGTCAAGAAGAATTATTGATTAGTTATCTACTGAGGCGCCCCAACTTTTTTTGCAGCGACTGACCCCAAGGTGAGCACACTCGTTTCCAGCCTACTATTAGCATTTTAATCTCGTAATTTGTAAGAACTCAATCAAGCCAATTACTTTCAAGTCAAATTGGCTGATCTTCGTTTTTGCACAGTACCAACGAAGAAAAAGCTAGTTGGAGAAAATAGAAGTACCCTCACCAAAATAACTGGGTACATCTACAATGAGAGAAGGTGATGAGTGAGACTTTTCGTGCAAACATTTAGGCCTGAAGATTCATTCAAAACCATACCCTCTCTCCTTCAGGGAAACAAAACAGTTTTGCCCAATGATGATGTGATCCAATACTTCAATGCTCATCAGCCGCCCGGCCTCGACTATTTTGCGCGTTACCGCAATATCTTCAGGCGAGGGGGAAGGGTCATGGGAGGGATGGTTATGGGCCATAATAAAGGCGGCTGCATTTTCCTTTAATGCTGCTCGAAATAGCTCCCCGATGCGAATAACCGAAGTGTTCAAGCTGCCCACGTAGATGGTGGGTGTGCCGAGAAGGCGATTGCGGGTGTCGAGCAGGACAAGCCGGAGATGCTCTTGCTCTAAATGCATCATGTCAGGCATGAGCAAGTTGGCGGCATCACCTGGTGAGGTGATATACGGCCGTTCCTGCCGCGCGGTTAGCAATAACCGACGACCCAACTCCAAAGAGGCTTTCAGGCGACTGGCTTTAGCATCGCCGATGCCCCGGACAGTTTTCAGCTCGGCTAAGGAGGCACGGGAAAGGCCAGGCAAGCCATTAACTTCTGCCAGCAGATATTGGGCCACCGACAGCACATTGTCATTGGCGTTGCCAGAGCCAAGCACCAGGGCTAAAAGCTCAGTGGTGGACAAGGCGCGTTCACCCACCTGGCGCAGCCGTTCGCGTGGCTGCTCGTTGGTGGGCAGATCATGCAGGCGTAATATTTTTCTGGTCGGTTGCTCGTATTCGGTCAGGGGTATCCTTTGTTAACTATCAAATCAAATAAAGCGAAACATGAAGGCAGCTTTGGCAAAATCGAAATCTCGTTGGTTGGGTGGCAAGGCTTGCCAATAGGTCATGGCCTCATCCATGAGATAGGCCAATGCCTGGCGTTGCACCGCTTCATGCGCGTCTAATTTGCTATATTGGTACGTTAATTCATCGCCAAAAAAGGCGAGACTGAAATGATCTTGTCTTACCAGCGCATCTACAACAGCGGCCTGGTCAGGTTCGGCGATGTTGAGAAAGGATTCAAACTTGTAGGGATTGGTAGGGTTGTCCAAGATGAGAAATTCTAGCCGAAGCAGGGGAGCGGTGGGCATTTTGATCAGCTGCCATTGGGACAAGAGAGGTGCTTCGGCAAAGCTGGCAATGTCCTGGTCAGCAGCATGACATACATGGATGATGCCCAGATCACTTTCCAAAGCCAAGCAGCCATAGCCGGTTTCGGCAAAGAGCTCTTTAACGGCATCGGGTAACTCATTAGGTGTTTGGCCTCGATATGGGTGTTCTGTTTCTTTCATTAAGGATCAATCTGGCTGATTGCCTGCTTTGGTGTTTAATAACGGCCGTATGCGATATGAGCTTACCCGCTGTTCTGGCTTGAGTAGGGCTATGACAAGTTCTTCAGCTGGCAGGTACTCCTGTACAAATCGGTCAATTTGCTCATTCTGGAACCGCACCACTTCGGCCTGACTGAAGTAGCTGAACAGGTTCCCCGTCCCCATCGGACGGCCAGTGACGTCCACCACAATGGCTCCGCGACCGATGAGCCGGGCTCCTTGAACGGCCGTTTCCCAAAAGAGGCGCATATTTTCGCCAATCCAGGCGTGATCTTGCTCACGCTCCTGGATGGCCCACGCTGGTATTGGATTGGCTTCTGGCTTCATAGGGAGTGGCTGCAAGATACCATTGGCGATGCGGGGAAAGCAAGAGGCGGTTTTTAGAGGATCTGGCGACCATCTATATAATAGGAAGGCGTAAAAGCAAGCCAAAGAGATAACACAGGAGTGTTGTATGTCGAAGAAACCGAACAAAGGTGGGCTACCAAAACCCAATGCCACTTTTCGTACTGCCGACCAAATTGGGGAGTTTACCGCGGCCGACATTCTGGGCATGGTGTGTAATCCCATTTATGCCGGTATCGGACCGTTCCCGCAGTTGATTCCTGATGAAGAGTGGGTGGCGGCTGCTTCTCAGGCGATTAAAAAGGAAGGGGCAGAGCAGTTTTTAGTGAATATGCTTTATCTATTAAGGCTGTCACTGGCGGGGGAGATGTAGGTACGATTTTTTCGCTTGTCTCACAATTCGGGATTGTTCTTTTGGCCGATGGGTGATACCGTGAAGGTATATGCCAGTTGAACCAGATACCGGTCAAACCAGCGAGCCGTTTGAGGACGAGATAGGGCAAATAAAGACATTGTGGCAGGAACTGCCAGAAGCCCATCAAGTTGCCCTTGTCTTGCAGTTGGCCGGTTCTTTGCTAGAAGGTCCATATCGCCCTTATTTGCGCCATGCCATGACCCAACAGTGGCCGGTACGACCAACAGAATTTCCTGTAGCTTTCCCCAGATTTGAAATAACGGATGATGACCTACTGAATGCGTATCTGGATGAGGAAGACTTGGTTCAACTCACACCAGAGCATCTTCAGGAAATGGCTGAGACCATGAGAAGTCATTACATCAACGATTTATTTTGGCCGGAGCTGCGCTATGTCGCTGGGTCAATTTTGGAAAAATTATCAGAAAGCAATGAGCCTGTTAATAAATTGACACCCTAACCCTGGCCGCTTTTATATCGACTGTGGCTATGGACTGCTACCATAAAGACAGTTAACAAGATTTGTCTGAGGTTGTAGCTGTGGAGGGTTTAACAATGATTACCATGCCCCTGGTTAACCTGGTTATCGTCATTTTAGGCGCATTGATTGTGGGTATTGCTCTGGGTAGTCGCCGGACTGCTTGACAACTACTTTCTGATTGATTGTTTGCCTTTGAGATGCTCTTCTTGATTGCGCCGCGCAAGGCAGGCGTAAAGGGTTGGTTTAGAAATCCCCAACATGTGGCATATCTCTTTGACGGCATATTTTTTCTCGTCATACAGCTGGTAGGCTAACTCTGTTTTCTTCGCATCCAGCTTTTTCGGTCTGCCCCCTAACCGTCCTCGCGCGCGGGCTGCTTCTAATCCTGCGATTGTTCTCTCGCGAATGAGGTTCCGTTCAAATTCTGCCAGTGCCCCAAAAATGTGAAAGATGAGACGACCGCCGCTGGTGGTTGTGTCGATGGATTCTTGCAAGCTGCGAAAGCCAATGCCTTGTTCTTCCAATTGACCAACAGTTTCGATGAGGTGTTTGAGGGAACGGCCGAGTCTGTCTAGCCGCCAGACGACGATGCTGTCCCCGCTGCGGGCATAGTTGAGCGCTTCCTGCAAGCCGGGTCGGTCGGCTTTGGCCCCACTGATTTTGTCCTGAAAGATGCGTTCGCAGCCTGCTTGCTGCAAAGCATCTGTTTGCAAGGTAACATCTTGTTCTAATGTTGAGACACGTGCATATCCAATGAGCATGAGTGCATCTTACCGTTAAGAAAGTCGTGAGCGCAATGATTAATTTCACTTTGATTTGTTAACTGGGTTTTCTAACCAAGGGGTGTTGAAGTTTGATTTTTCGTTTTTGTGGTGAATGGGGGAGTAAAGAAAATGAGCGTTTTTCGTTGACCGCTGTTTATCAGAAAATACGGTCTGTGAAACTGCACATATAAATTGGTTAGGTGCCTAGTATATAATGTGCAAAACTTTTGAATGCTGTACCTATAAATGAAATATCTAGTCACCTGCAAAGACAAGCGCACAGCTAAGCCGTTGTAGTAGGTTTTCAACAATTTTTCGTTCTTTGCAACCATAGATGTCTTACATTTCGGGATTTCCTGTTAGAAACAAAGCTAATTAGATAATGAACGATCCAGAAATCACAAGATACGTAGTCAAAGCCCTCGGCAAGCATAATTCAATCAACCAAATTACAGTTGATATTTGTGAAAAAACGGGAATGAAATGGGATGAAGCTCAGAAGTTTATTGAAACGGTTCAAGTTGAGTATGAAGATGAAATCATTCAACGCCAGAGACCATTATTAGTAATTTTAGCCACATTTTCCATCATCACAGGTCTTACTTTATCTATTGGTATGGTCGTCGCTACAATGAATGGTTTAATCATCTTTTTTCTAAGGATGCCAATTCCATACCTGGGTAACATAATGATAATATTAGCTGGCTTAGCAATGGTTGGTGGAGGAATAATGGGCGCTCTGAAAAAGTCAAAATAGTCAAATGTTATTGTTGGATTCTTGTGACCAGAACAACTTGCATAGATATGAAAAAGAGTAAAAAGACAGAGGTGCAAGCTGCAATTCCTGATGAATTATTGATCCAAGCACAGAATTTAGTGACGGCTGGCTGGTTCCACAATTTAGAAGATGTGATGGTGGCTGCTTTGCGGAGCTTCCTTGAATCCCATAAGGGTGAATTGATGGAAGAGTTTATTCATCAAGACGTTGGGTGGGGTTTGCATGGGGATGAGTAAGGGGGATGTTTATAATGCATATACAAGTGAACATTCTTTTTGCCCGCTGATTTGGTATGATTAGCCCAACGATGAGCCCTGAACAATCCCTTCAATTTCACATTCCACCCGAATTTGCCCAAAAGCATCATGATGCTCTGATAACCTATCTATCAGATAGCCGCAACCTGAATACGGCCGTTTGGCAGCACCTATTCCAAGGAATTAATCTCCTTGACGTTGCCCAAGTCAGCACACCAACAATCACACAAAACTTTCGCCAGGTTTATGGTGAGCTTATTGAACGGCCATTTGCCAATCAATATATTCAACAACTGCTAGAAACGAAGAATGTCATGGCTGAAAGTCCCGCTCTGTCTGCTAATTTTGCCCGGCAAATTCGGCCAATTCTCCAGGAAGCGGGCTTCTGGAGGCGTGAAGTGCCAAGCAGCATCCTGTTGCAGGGATATTGTCTTTATTGGTGGCAAAGTTTCTCTCGCGGCTATTCTTTTGAACTGTTCATCATGCGGGATTTGGCGGCTGGCGGGATAGAGTTCCAAATGCATGATATTCGTCAACCAGTAGAGCGGTATTCACCAGCCGATCTCATTGTGCTCAATCTGCTGGGCGACATCAAGACTTCCATCTATTTCTTGCAAGAGCCATCAGCTAACAAGTTGCCCAACGATTTTTACATCACGCGTCTTTATGAAAAAGGTCGGGAACGAACCCTGGTCGTTTTTCAGAAACCGGCTGCCTGGGAAGTCATTAAAGGGGGTGCAACTGAACCAGGAACATTAGAGACCATTTTGGAGTTGTTGCCAACACCCATAGAAATAGAGCAGCGTGGTATAATGCTAATCGTAGTAGAATACGAAACCTGGAAGCAAATGGTTCGTCAAAAGCAATCAGGTAAAGGATCGTGATATGTCTGAAAAGCACCTAAAAATAATGGATGTTGACAAGTTCCAGTCGATAGCTGATGGGTTCATTGATCGCTCCTCGCAAGAATTTGGCGAGATGCCAGCTTCCTCCTTCTTTGAACTGCTATTTGACAGGATGGCTGAGCGCGTGTCTGAAACAGTTGAGGTTGAAGGCGAAATTGTAGACAATCAGCTGGTTTTGAAATTGCCGGTCGATGCAGAAACGGCCGTGCAAGTCAAAGACAATGAAATTCTCATTGGCGACCGCCGCATTGTGGTCAAGCTGAAGGATAACACGATATATCCAGCTGCTCAGTGAGGCAAGAAAGTCCGAAGCTCTCTGATAGCGCCTGACAATAGGCAACCAGAAATCAAAGTCTCACACCATTCAACTAAATCCGAAATGAAACAAAAGACACTCCACTAAAAAGGGAGTGTCTTTTTAGTTTTTAGGTCAATTTTAATTTGGCGAAAAATCTCGCGATTTTTGAGTAAGGAAAACGAACATTTTATAGAGAAAAAATAGAGGAGATGAGATTTTTGGACCTCACGAGGCATGGGTACAAACATTGTGGGTAAGCTTATCATTTTTTGATTAAACGGTTCAACTTCAGCTTCTCGAGAAAGATCATTTGAAATGATGTTTGGGCAGAGTATAGGTTTTTCGCTTGATTTTTAAATGATGATCGACATTTTTAATTAGTGAAGATACACTTTAATCAAACATACTCGTTAAGTAAATGCCGGAAAGTTGCTTAAAACTAAAAGGCCTCAAGGCATTTACTTACAGTAGAACGGAAGCATGCCTTTGCACTTTGTTTTAAAGTTACTTTCCGTTCTCCACTTAAATCACTTCTAGTCGCTTAAGCATTTCACGGGTCAGTGTATGGAATTTTTGAGTCAATGGCAAGAGGATATTACTTCTTCATTGGAAGAATTTTCCAATTTCGCTCAAGATCAAAGAGATTTGGAACTTACATATGGGTTAGTAGCAACTGGTATCTTATGGCCCATTCGGGAAAAAGTTCAAGAGTTTGATATTGATGCCATCAATGCTGTAAAGAAAATCATTCCCCAGCAAAATAATGTTCTTTTACGTTTTTTACAGCATTGGTCCCCCAACAAATTAGAAGCTGTCCAAGAGTTAGCTTCGGCAGCAAAGCAAGATATCAATCTTCAATCTGCCCTTGATCAATTACTTGAATTCTTCGATGCGATGTCGGTTTTTTTGCGTCTAACAATTAATAGATACGTTCCCAATCAAGAGAAAAATACAACGTACGACATTGGCGGCATTATTCAAGGACTACTTGTTAATATCGGGGGAACTACCACAGTCCAAAATCTGAATGTCACTATTGGTTCAATGGTTGCCGGCACAGCTAACATTAATTCACACAGCACAATCACATCTGAAATTCTACTGGATTCTTATTTACAATGGCTGATAACTCAACACCAAACTCTTGAATTAAGAGGGACAAAACAATTGGGTGGATTAGCAGGAGTCCCGTTAGAAAATGTATATGTTGCTCTTCGGGGTGATCGATCCAGTCCATTTGAAAGGCAAAAGAGCCATACCCTGCTAGAAATTGAATTAACAGAATTAGAGGAAGAGGTAATACAACAAGAGTTATCACATGAAGAACGTCGAATTTTATTATGGAGAGCTCTAGGAAGATCACCTTGGATGCTTTCTTTAGAAGAGAGAGACCGCCCACAATTATTTCGCACCGAAAAGTCCGAAAATTTAAGTTTGGGAGCAGCATTTCAGAAAGAAAGGTGGTTAGCAATACTTGGCGACCCTGGTAGCGGAAAAACAACAGTTGCACGTTGGCTGACACTTAAGTTCGCTCAAGCAATGCTCAATGGCGACGATAGATTACTTGTTCCATTATCTCAAGTGGAACCCGATCAAAGTAGTGACGAAATTGTTGATATGGGTCCTGTCCGTCTTCCCATTTTGTTAAGAATTTCTGAATTTGCTGATGCCCGATATGAAAACCCAAATCTTCTCCTCTCAGATTTTCTAGGACACCATTCTTGGCTAGGACAAATCCCTACATTTGGCGAAAATAACCAAGAGCTTCAAGGAGAAAAGGTGCCTCCATCACAATTAAATATTCTGATTAAACAATATCTTAAACAGGGGAACGCAATTATACTGCTTGATGGGCTAGATGAAATATCTGCTGTTGACAATCGGGCAGATGTCGTCCGAGCGGTTGAACAATTTATCAGAGATTGGGTAGTATCACCTATAGAAAAAGTTCGGTTCAATGAATTTGCAAATTTATCACCAACTGCACCTTCTAACTATCCTTCGATACGTGGCGGAAATCAAATAATTGTAACAAGTCGTATTGCTGGTTATCATGCTGCGCCTCTTAGCGGGCAGGTTGCCCATTTCACCATCGATCCTATGAGTAATGCTGCTGTTAATCGATTTTGTGATAACTGGATGCACGCAATATTTGAAAACAAAGAAATTGCCGCTCGACAGTCGAAAGCTTTACAGGCCGAGATTCACAATCCAGACAAACCTGGCGTTAGGGAATTAGCGAGTAATCCTCTGCTGCTCACAGTATTGGCACTGATTTTTCATAACAGTGAAGCCCGATTACCTTCGCAGCGTGTAACGCTGTATCAAATGTCAGTGGAACATTTAACCAAGGTATGGCGCCAGCGAGGTCATGAGCTAAACGATGGTGAGGTTACGTATGTACTAGCGCATATTGCCTACTTTATTCATGAGAATTACTCCACTGGATTAATCGAAGAATCTGAGATTCGGGATCAAGTATCAAAAAGCCTTGCATCATATAGAAATATACCTTTTTCAAATGTGCCACCATCATTTATAGAGAATGTAGACAACTTTATTAAAATCCTTCGTGAGGAGGTTGGCTTGATTGCTGCGAGGGGTGAGTATTTATATGGTTTTCTCCACTTATCATTTCAAGAGTATTTTGCTGCATTATATTTGATACAAAATCAAAACGACGCTTCAAAAAAAATAATAGACAAAATGGATAAACCCCGATGGCGTGAACCATTGTTGTTAGCCTTGGGACAAATAAGTCTCATATGGCCAAAAACCGAATGTGATCTTCTATTTGAAGAGTTGCTAGCTACAAATGATGATTTAAGCAATCTCCTACCCCGTAGTGAAATCCTTCTTGCAAGTGCGCTTGGGGAAATGGTGCGATTACCATCTAAAGCTATAATTCAGATGATTGCGAACAAATTAATTGATACATATTCCAAACAAATTCAATTTGCCGGTTTTGATCTCCTATACAAAACAGTTGAAGATGCATTTTCTATAATTTATCGAACCAATGCTGCCTCTGTAGTTGAAATCGTTCTTATTCAATCTTTAGAGAAACTTTTAACTGATAACTTTACCGGAGGATATAGTGCAGCAAAAATTATTAAGACCCTTAAATGGTATACGGTGCGTACGGCACGCGCTTTGTTGCATGCCCTTCCACATGATAAGGGTGATTGGGATTGGGTTATTAATAAATCAATAATTGAGATTGTCAAGACAAAACCTGAGCTTTTCCCTTCGTATGAATTGTATTTTCGGCATAGGCTATTGGAAGATCAAGAATTATTAACCTTTGTCAGCGGCAATCTTAAAATCTTGGCTTTGATTAATTTATTATATGGTGGCATCCTTACCGATGAAAATGTTAATGATCCAGAAGCCATACAATTCTCCCCATCCCATATTTATCGCAACTCAACTTTGTCAACAATAATTATCGATTCGTTGGAAAAGCGTTCTTACGATGATGTTATAAAAAAACTAGAATCTGAATTAAAGTATATTTGGCATGAGTCTACGATTACACTTGAACGGGTTGAGGCCTTGCTTGCATTATTGACATTAGGTATTCCTCTTGAATCCATGATATCTGAAAGCAAACCATTGGATAGTGAATTAATAAAGACAATAGTCTCCTATGGGGACATGAAAAAGGGCATCTTACAACCGATGTACTTAATGTCTTTGGGAAATATTAAAAGAGAAGTTGCTCGAGCTGCCATTAGCGAAAGAAAACGTTTGGATATCATTAAGCAAATTAGCCTGTTTGAGAGAGAATCTGGTTTTTCTCCATCAAAAGTTTCTTTGGACTTTATAAGCTCTGATTATCCAATGTGGACAACAAATTATTGGATGGAGTTTGTCTTCAGCTCAGATACAGAAGATGTGAAATACAATTTAGACGTCATGTTAGATACTTTTGGCTCAAGATTATCAAATACACCGGAAAAGTTAATCAAAAGTCTTGTGCTATTGCAGGAAAACTATTGGGAAAACCAGTATTGGCATTTTGATAGATTTCCACCGTACATTGTAAATGACCCTGCATTGGAGTTAGCTGAATTACTAAATGTAGTTGATGGGATAAGTTCAATATTTGATAGCTTTCGAAGTTGGATATTAGAAGAATCCGCTGAGGTTATTAAAAATGAACAACCAATCCTTGTTACTGAAGCACTTGCAGTTGCCTTAAGTATCAATCTTCTTGAGTTCAGGCAAAATGTTATAAGGAGCTTAGCACCCGAGTTACTCTACGTAGATAATATTCATCATATGCTATTCGAAAGGGCAACAAATATTTCTGATGAACTACACAAAGCAAGAAGCCTGTGGCGTTTAATTCAAATACTACCTCTAAAATACTATTTTGATGGTCTAAATGAAGCCATTATCAGTGCAGACAAGATTACCGATCCTCAAGAAAAATCAAGAATGTTTTGGCGTCTTGGTAACTTACTTCCTACTGGTCAGCAAAAATATGATTTGTATGATAAAGCTTACAATGCGGCTTTAATCATTATTAACCCAAATAATAAAGCCCGTGCCTTAGCACGTTTGGCGACGGTGGCCCAAATTCCAGGAGAGATTATTCTTCCTCAGGTCTTGGATGAAATTGAAAAAGTAAGTGAAATAAATCAACGCTCTGAAATCTTGCACAAAACTCGGCCGTTACTTGTCTCAATGTTAGAACTTAAAACGCGACTCGATTCATTAGTAAATCAGCATAATGATATTGAGACCAGTTGGAAGGTTCGAAATAGCTTACTACCTTTACTAAAGTCATTTGAACCAAATGAAGAAAGTATTGAGCGGTGGGTCCCTGCTTATCTAATCGCGTGTCTAAACGAATCCCGTGTTAAATTTGGTATTCCCACGAAGGAAGAGGAGGTATGGTTAACTTTAGTTGACCAGAACCGGCGGGGCCAAGCATTGAATCAATTATTGATTATTGGTGTAAAACATGGGTTAAACTTTACCTTGACCGTTGCTAATATTCTTAATACTTTAATTGCAGAAGTATCTATTGATTTCTTAGCCCCATTGCTTTCGCTATTACAATCTCCTGCACGCTCCACAAAACCACTATTATTTCAATGGCTACAACATGAAGAGCTATTTGTGCGTGAAATTGCTTCTCTTTTACTTTTAGATTTAAAATATTTTTCCTTAGACACAGTAAATTATTTGTTGGCTTTATTGGAAAGCAAAAATGACCGATTAAGATATCGTGTTTACTTTTCGTTAACAATGGAACACAAGCAATCCATTAATCCTGTTTTTAAGCTTAGTTCCGTTAATACAAAGACTCTAGAGATTTTAGAGCAAGTAAAAATTCAAAAGCGACAAGATTCTTCATTGGTTTATCAATCAATTAATTGGTTCTTTGAAAACCTTTGGATAGATGATGGTAATGAGTTCGACAAATGGATAAAGTTGTTTGAATATTTCAGAGGCGAAGAGCAATTGGTTTATGCTCGCCTTCTTTTGGATAGTCGTGCATTTATCTCCGATGTTTGGACTATTTTCTTGCAGCATCTGCAGAACGAAAACGAGGACACAATAAGAATCCTTCTATCCTCCTTAATTTATACTAACAAACTTAGTAGGCAACTCTTAACTTGGGATGACGATACTCAACTACGCGTCATTCTAAGACGACTAAGCCAAAAAGGCTCGAACAGTGTTCGCATGTTGGCGTTGGAATGTTTCGGGTTTTTGCACTCACTGGAGAGTAGTGATATTGAATATTTAAAATTTACTATTGATAACGGTAAGAACGAAAAATATTCTGCCCAAGCTTTGATTGCACTTGGACGGCGAATTAAAAGTGATGACGTTAATTTGCTAAAACCTTATCTAAAGAGTACTAGAATTGTATTACGGAATGCTGCTGATGAAGCATATGTGCGTTTAAAAGTAAACCGATTTATATCCGTTGCATCAGATGAAAAATTACAAGAACTGATCGACCACATGCTCCAAGACATTGATCAAGATCCTTATCGACTTTTAAGGTCTGTTCTTGCTGCTGCACAGTATAGATGGATGGGTAATTATTCACTTAATTGTTCAAGATTAGGCGCAATATTGGTTGAAAGGTTCCCAATTTTGCTTGATAAAGTGATCGAAGACTTTATATCTAAGATTGAAACTCCTCATAGTTTCGCACGGGCAGACAGTGTTGACAAGCTGCTTGATAATAAGTGGATGTCCAGAACAGCGCTATTCGATGTAATGACATCTGTCGCAGAGCGTATGCCAAACGCGTTTGCTAGTGCTGTAGATCCTGAGCGAATTCAGGCTCCGTTAATTTCATTCGCAAAAGAAGGAAATGTAAGCGAACGACTTGACTCAATGATTTTGTTGAGCTACTTGAGACGAGTAACTAATGATGTTGTAATTGCTATAAAAACTGCGCTAAACGATGTGGAGTATGTTCAAGAGAAAGTGCTTCAATCTGTTCTCCGCTTTCGACACGTTGATGATGACTTGCTTCAAGAATTGGAGGAATATTTATATGATAAAAGTGTTGCCATCTCTTATACAATTACCCAACTATTTCAGGCACTTGGAACGACAGAAAAAACCTCTTTTGAAAATAGACAACGTATTATGAATTACCTAGCAAAAGCTATTGAAAATCCTTTGAGTAAACGAGAAATCTATATTCTTCAAGAAACCGATTCGAAAAGGGTCATTAAACACATTGGGACACTGAATAATGTCATGTATAAAGCGTTAGTAAATATATCTGGAGTTAGTGGGAGGTTGCCTTCTCTACGTGAAACGCATTAAAGGAGAAATCTACTACCTATGAAGAGATTTACTGTTCCTTGTAATTTTGGACATACAACTGCTCCATTTCATATCTATATTGGGGAGGCCGGGCCTAGACGCCATCCACTATATTATCAGTCGGTGTGGCTTAGAGAAGAGAGGGGTGGTGAGATCCCCACAGAAGTTTGGGATTCGTTTGAAGTATTATGGCAATTAGCACTGAAACACGATGTTCATTTTGAAAAGATGTGTATACATAGCCTTGGTAATGCAAACGAGATAGAAAAGAAATATAGAGGTCGTATAGATCCAATTTCTGACGCGGAAAAAGATGGATTTCGTAGTTTCGCAGATGATCCTAACCTGGAAGATGTAAAAATGGCACGAAAAATTGGAAATATCGACAATAAGATGGCATTGTTACAAGGAAAAAATATTATTGATTATCTAAGAAAGGTGCAGTAAAGAATCTGAATATTTATTGGTAGATGCAACTTTCATACGTTTATTTTATTGAATAAAAGAATACTAACAAAACACTAAAACGAAATGAAAACTGTTTTCAATTTATTAGATTATCAACCTTAAAATAGATTAATATGGAGCAGCATCGATGAGTGAAAAACCGAAGGAATCAACAAATATTAGTGGTAACATACAAGGAGGAATGATAAATATTGGGGGGTCTCAATCGTTCCAAGGTACTATAAATATCAGAATTGATAAAATGCATCAAGCCATTGATAAATTCACTGACTCAAGTGATTTCGAAAAACAACAGATTAGGTCACTGATTAAACAGTTACACGAGGCTTTGTCTGCTGTTCCCCCTGAACACGGAAGAAACGTAGAGAAAATAGCTAAACGTGCTGAAGAATTAGTTGATGAAGCATCGGATGAAGAACTTGATAGAGATGCCATTGAAGCTAAAGCTAATCTTCTTAAGAAAGCGGCTGAAAATGTTAAAGAGATAATGCCAATTGTGGCAAGTATCGCAACAAATCTTGTTGTGCACATCTTAAATTTAGGGTCGTAATCAATAAGATTACCTTTTATGACCAACTAATTTCGCAATGAAACTCAGTTCCTTTGTTTATTAATTAGGTTTTGTTGACAGCGGCACAAAATAATGGATCAATAAAATTAAAGCAAAACGATTTGGTCTATAGACTACTAATTACTTTGAAATTAACTAGCAGAAAGCGACCGCTTTGTTTTGTTGCTTTTCAATTCAGCAGAAGACTATACTAAGCAAAAATTTTGCTTTATCATTGCATCTAAATTTGAGTTATTCGAGAAGAGTAATATTTAAGAGAGATTATCAGAGAACAAGTTAAAAAATCGAAATAGCTCAAACAATAAAGTGGTGTTGAATCTGTTGACAGTTAGGTGATAGGATTGAGGGCAGTAGAAGTGTTGACGTCAAGTATTTTTGAGCAATATTTATTGGCAAGAAAATCAAAATTATACACGTGAGTGAGCGATTCCCGTCGCTCCCGTACTTGTACCAAATAAGGGTCAACTTCATATGAAGTTGGCTCTTTTGCGTTATGGCCAAGGACCAAATGGTAGTTAGATTTTAGCGTCATTGCTACTACAGTTTCGTCCTCAACATATACTCGGTCAACAATCAGTTTAACCAATTCATGTTGCCTTTCTTCATCTCCCTCCAGTTTTTCCCAATGTTCAGCAAAGTTTTCAAGAATGTTGGCTGTTTTCTCTAATTCATCATCGCCTACCGGGGTTAGCTGCTCAAGCTCATGCTGTAGCTCTATGCGCTTTTTCATATACTCTTGCTCACTAGAAATGAAGCCATTATCCCAGCGCATGTCCATCCGCTTTATCTTGGCTTTTATTTCGTTGATGCTTTCCGCTAAATCCTTCTCGCCTAGAATTTGGCTCATGGTGCTAGTGATATTCTTTCGCCAATTTTTTGGGGGCTTCAAACTCATCAAGACAGAAACAACTTGACTGTCAATTATTTCAACATGAACACCTTTTTGGGGGCATTCATACCCTAACTCGCGGGCACGGCAGCGATAATAACGGCGAGTATTCTTCTGGCGTGCTTGGGGACGCATCTTGCCATACTGTCTGAATAGTTTTCCTTCTGGCGGGTTTGAGCAGCAGTGATGACAATAGACAAGGTTGCGCAAGAGATAGGAATTGTATTTTGGGGTTGCTTTGCGGTGGCTGCGGCGCTTGGCACGAACTGCCATACATCTATTGAATAATTCTTCACTGATAAAAGCCTCGTGCTGACCATCATACCATTGCACAGGGGCATCATAAGAGCGACTGCCATCTGACCTACGCTGGTATTTTTGGTATTTCACTTTACCCAAATATGTTTGATTTTGCAGCATATCCCGTACGGTATCTTTGGAGAACGGCCGT
Source organism: Ardenticatenaceae bacterium (assembly GCA_020634435.1). Taxonomy (GTDB): domain Bacteria; phylum Chloroflexota; class Anaerolineae; order Promineifilales; family Promineifilaceae; genus Leptofilum. The sequence continues at coordinate 494,128 of JACKBS010000007.1, forward strand.
CCGGTCTTTGTCCGGTATCCTTTTTCATTAAGCAAGAGGGCTACGTCATTGTCACTGTATTTGTCTGTGGCATAGGATTCAAATGCGAGAAGCAGACCAGGATATTCATTCTCATCCTGCACGAGGATTTTTTCATCGTTTTTCTTGGTGCCAAAGGGGGCGCAATTGTTGTGCAATCCTTGAATGCCTCGTTCTTTTTTACCTTTTGCGGTTTCGGTGCCTAAATTCTGGCTGTACCAGTCAGCAACAGATTCCATGATTCCCTCGATTAAAGCACCCATTGGTCCATCACTGTCTTCGGATGGTTCGGATACGGAAAAAACCTTGACACCATAATCACAGCGCAATAAGGATTTGATGGCCAGGGATTCGGTTCTATTTCGAGCAAAACGGTCAAATTTGTGCACCACAAGGGCATCGAACTTTCCCTTCCGGGCATCTCGACGCATTTTCTGAAAGGCCGGTCTATCGATACTCCGACCTGACTTTGCTTCATCAATATACGTCTTGGCTAAAATCCCACCTTGTGCCAACACCCAAGCATCAATGGCTCGTTGCTGGGCATCTACAGAGAAGTTGCCAACTTGTTCATCTGAACTGATACGGACATAAGCTGCATAGCGCATTTTTCCCTTCCTTTTGTGAGTTTGGTGGCTATGGTGAGGCATTGCACTCCCGATGAGGGGGAGTGGCTCAACGCCTGGCACATCCCAATTAGGTGCTGCAAAGAATCGCGGTGTGGGAACCTTGCTTTGGACTATGCCATTATTTGATTGTGTTGTACGCATGGTGGGTATTACTGATTCGTAACAACCCTACTATACACGCTAGCGTGTATAACTATCAATGGGCAAATTAGGTTCAAAAAGCAGCGTTTTGTCTGTTAGCTGTTCTTCTTAGACTTTCTTCCAGGCTTTGGATTAGTAGCAATGTAAGTTCGTATGGCTTCCTTAGTTGTCACCCAATCACGCCCCATTTTCACTGCCCAAAACCTACCCTCGCCAGCAAAACGGCGAAGATGTGCAGGGGATAACCCAGTCAATTTTGAAGCTTCTACTAAACTTATAAACTGCTTAGCGATTTCTGAACTGGCCACGGAGGATTTCTCATTTGGCATACAGTTAGTGTACACCGTGCATCAAGCTCAGAAAAGCTAAGAATCGGTTTCTCTAACTGCAAAATAGAACCGATAGGGTGGAACTCGTTCGTCTTGTCTAACTTCAAGATTACTGATGGGAGATAGAAGGTTTAGGCCATCAGGGACAAGAACTACAGTTGGGTTAGTCTGATACCGTTTGATATATTCTTGTATGCCTTTCTGTAACTGGTCTCCGTGTTCATCTTCGTTGGAATAACGCCATACAAAATAACGCTCTTGAACGATGTTTCGTTTTCTTGACATGACAACATCCTTTGCTGTTGCCAAGAAGGGGAGTGGGTATAATGAGGGATGTGTAGCTATGTCCTTTGCTTGGCTACGCCACGCTCCCAGGAATGTTGCCGCATTCGCTGGGAGTTCTTTTTATGGATTGTATCTATAAATAATGCTCTGTCAAATCATTTATTATTAAATGATTTCTAATATTGGAAACACCGCTACAATTCCGATATGGAACTATTGTCAATTAAGCAAGTAGCAATAGAGCTTGGGATTTCAGAAAATCGAGTTCGTGAATTTTGCCAAGAAGGGCGGCTAGGGGAGAAAGTCGGTCGTCAGTGGATAATCACCCGTTCTGAACTCGAAGCATTCAAGGCAATCCCACGCAAACGCGGCGCACCTCGAAAAGGTGACGATGAAGAATAGTCAATCTGTTGGCCGATAGAATCTCCAAAATCCGAAAATTTCATCACAAAGTTCAATAATTGTTTGGCTTGCTTCTTGTTCGGACATGCCGCGCTCGGTAAAACGGACAAAGAATCTCTGAATAAAGTCTCTAACCGTTGGCTCTACGCCTTGTGCCATTAGCTCCTCTAATTCTGTCATTTCAATAATCATGGGTTGCCTCCATTTTTGATTTAGGCGAACGTCATAGATGCCTTTGTTGACGGGGAAATAACACAGGGCGAGGTCAAGGTGGAGCGGAGGCAATTGGCAAATTCGCGGTGGTGTGGGTGCGGAATTTGCAAAGTGGTGAGAACACCTTGACTAAAACGAAAAATACCAGCCTGAGCTGGTATTGCCCCTATTTGTCCTGTGATATGCTGGTACCGTCAAAGGCAGCTTGCTGCCAGTTCGCCAGCCGTCGCTAAGAGGCTCCATGCGGCCGCAGACGTGTCGGAGCTTGTGGAGACGACGGAACGGCCGTTATGGAGGCGACGGCTTACAAATGTGAACCAGGGATAATTGTGCGAATACGATAAGTACTCGTCCGCTCTTTAGGTTTCAGCAGCACGATCACAAATTCTTCAAATGGCACATACTCCTGCACCATGCGCTGGGTATCTTCATCAAAATCAAGTCCAACCACTTCTTGTGGGTAATAAGCAAAGGGATGCCATTCGTCTTCATCTAAAATAGTGGTTTCTACAACAATTGCACCTCGACCAGCTTCAATAAAAGCACTGGCTGAAGCAACCTGGAAAATCTCTGCATTTTCCTGGATGAGAGCCATGTCCAGCTGGCGATCTCGCTCAGCCCAATCGGGTCTTGGTTTTCCACGTTCTGGCATAATTGAATGGGGTATCTACACGATAGTATGAATTGGTCATCCAATTCAACCCCAAAAGAAAGGTCAGTTTTTTGTTTGCCGATTGTGCTGTATCGGTTCAGATCACATATAATCTAGTGGCGAGGATTTAAATGTGCATGGCTTGTGTTGCCAGGCCTCAAAATTCAGGAAAACACAGTCAAACGTCAATAATAGGATTAGCCCTTTTGCTCACTGTCAAACTTCCCTTAGCAGACATCATTATCGACATTGATAACCAACCGGATTTTAAAACACTGCTTGAAGCGGAGATTATTGCACGCCTCAAAGATGCTTATGCTTTCCTCGGGGAAGAGCCAGAGGTAACCGTTACTGGCGACACGGCCGTTCTCCAATTCAACATCCAAAGCCAGGAAAGCAAACGTACGCAGAAGCTGTTTGACAAAGCCACCAATGAAGCCTCTCGCGGCCGTTATTCGCAAGCCATCAAATTTTTTGAGGCCGTGTTGCAGCACCAGCCAGATAACGTGGCGGCTCATCGCAACTTGGGCATGGCTTATCTGGAGATAGGCGAGGTAGAGGAAGGACGAACCCACGTCCTTCATGCCCTACGCCTGAATCCCCATGATGCGTACAGCCTTCTGCTCATGGGCAATATCTACTTCCAGCACAAAGAGGATTTGCTCACCGCCGAGCGCCTGTTTCAAGCAGCAGCTGAACAATCGCCAGACGATCCCTACATTCTGTCGAACTACGCTTCTACATTAGCCAAGCGGGGCGAGTATGAGACGGCCACAGAATATTTCCACAAAGCGCTGGCGGCAGATGCCGGTTACCCCAACGCCGGTTTTGGCCTGGCGCTGGTTCATTACCAGCAGCAGCAGTATCGTGAAACCATCGAGACATTAGACAAGTTATTCGAGCAGCCAGAGACCGCTGACATCCGTACAGAACACGTCTATCAAGAAATCTGGCGCTTGTATCGCAATGGGAATCAGGAACTGGCACAAGCTGAATCAGAGCGTTTCCTGGCCCAAGTGCGCCAGCTGCGCGAAGAGATTGAAAAAGATACAGATGTAGAAATTGAGCTGGTGGCCGACCCCGCCATCAACGCCAATGCCAAAGCCGAGATTGCCTGGCACCACGGCCGTTCCCGCCACGTCGTTCGTTACAAAGAGCTTGATCCCGCCATCACGCCCCATTTTTTAGCCCATGAACTGGAACACATCGTATTGGAAACGGAGGCCCGTCAGGCAGACAACAACCGCTTTTTCATCACCAATGACTTTACCCGCAAAGCCGCCCAGGATGCCATCCTGAGCGATGTTAGTCTTTTAAAACGCTCTGGTGCGCTGGGGAATATGCTAGACACCTTCATCGAGCGCATTATCAGTGGCCTGACCAACCAACTGTTCAACCTGCCGTTGGATATGGTGATTGAGCACCGTCTGTACACCACCTGCCCAGAGTTGCGTCCCACCCAGTTTGTCTCGCTGGCCCACACCCACAAAGAGAACCTGGCCGTCCTCAATGATTCCCAGATCAAGCAAATAACACCTCGCCTCATCTACAATGCCAATCTTGCCATGAATGCCGCCTATGCCCTGTTTATGGATCATCTTTTGGGTGGCGTCACCAACTACGCCAGCGACTACGAATCGACCCGCTTCCACGCGACGGCCGTAAGCTATTCTCTCTATGGCTGGATGTCAAAGACAAACTGCAACCAGGTGATGAGTATGACCTGGTGGATGCCATCGCCGCCGAACTACGGCTGCAAGATTGGTACGCCTGGCAGCCAGACAAAAAGTTGCCGCCAGAAGAAGGTGGGGGAGGTGTGACCAATGAAGACCTCCTCAAAACCAAAACGCCTGCCACTGCCATGTACTGCCTCAGCGCCTTACGCCGCTTCGACAAAATGACGCGGGAAGAAATCCAATCAATCGTCTTTGAAATCGCCACGTTGGGGCAAAACGGGCTTGATTATGCCTCGCCCGATCAGAAATATGTTTTAAAAACCATCCCAGGTGAGCAATTCTCTGGGCTGCAATTGATGTGCCTGATGTATGTCGGTTTTAAGGACATTGAGCCAACAATGGATGTCGGGTTCGACTTGCGCGAGCCATATGAGATGGCCTTGAAATTACACAATGAGGATTAATTTTCGAAACACGTATTTATCGCAAGCAATATCAACAGATTGAGCAAGTATGGTAGCCAGTAATACATCGTGAAGAAAACTTCGGTCCAAATTTCCTACAATTCCAGTGCGAGGTGAAATACCTATCATGAAAACACTAAAACAGCTCTGCGTAGTTCGTGAAACTGTATTCGACTCCAGTCGGCGTGACACGGTTCTTGACCTAACCGACCTAACTTTAGGACAAATTGATGCTGATGAGTTTTTTAAAACCAACTATGTCACTGACGGTATGCGGACTCTCTTGCGAGAGGGCTTTTACCGCTTCTCTGGCAAATCACCGCAAAGTACGTTTATCCTCACCCAGGCAATGGGTGGAGGGAAAACTCATAACATGCTTGCGTTGGGCTTGCTGGCTAAACATCCAGAACTTCGCCAGGAAGTGTTGGGGGATGACTATGACGATGATTTGGACGAAGTCAGAGTTGTGGCCTTCACCGGGCGGGAAAGTGATGCACCGCTTGGCATTTGGGGAGCGATTGCTGAACAGTTAGGTAAAAAGGAAGTGTTTAACCCTTACTACTCCCCGTTATCCGCGCCTGGTCAAACTGCTTGGGTAAATTTATTACAAGGTAAACCTTTGCTTATTCTCCTTGATGAGCTGCCTCCTTATTTTGAAAATGCGCGTGCCCGTGAAATCGGGAATACTGACCTAGCAACGGTTACCACAACAGCCTTATCCAACCTCTTAGTTGCAGTTAATCGACCAGAGTTAAACAATGTCTGTATTGTTATTTCTGATCTTAAAGCCACTTACGGGGAAGGCAGTGAGCAAATAGGTATTGCCTTGAGAAATTTGGAAAACGAGGTTAGCCGTGGAGCACTGCCGCTAGACCCGGTACAGCACAATACCCCCGAGATTTACCATATTCTTCGCAAAAGAATATTTCTGGATATACCGCATGATGATGAAATAAAAGAGATTGCTGCTTCATACGCCCAAGCCGTTGAGGATGCGCGACAAATGGATGTAACTAGCGCCTCTCCTGAAGAGTATGCTCGCCGCATTCGGGAAGCCTACCCTTTTCACTTTTCCATTCGCGACCTTTATTCACGATTTCGAGAAAACCCTGGCTTCCAACAGACACGGGACCTTATTCGTTTAATGCGCACGGTTGTCGCCCACATGTATGAATCAGGGCGAGCGGACCAGGCGTATTTGATTCATCCCTACGACATTGACCTCAACCATAAAGACACTTTGGTTCAGGTTAGCCGAATCAATCCAAAACTAGAAAATGCTATCAGCCACGATATCGCCTCGGGCGGCACGGCCGAAGCTGAAACGATTGACGCTAACCGCAGCGGTCAGGATGCTCAAGATACAGCTACCCTTTTATTCATGGCTTCTCTCTCCAATGTACCCGGCACCCCTCGTGGCTTAACCCGCTCAGAGGTTGTTTCTCATCTATGTGCCCCCGGCCGAGATGTGAGTCAGTTAGAAAAAAATGTCCTTAGACCATTCTTTACGTCTGCCTGGTATTTGCATACAGACACCGACGGCCGTCTCTTCTTCAAAGATGTCCAAAATCTAAACGCTCGTTTAAAAACCACAGCCGAATCATACAATCGTCAATCTTCTCTCAAAGAACTACGCCAATTTTTATCGGGGTTGTTTGAGCCAACACTCAAAGATGTCTACCAGCGGATACAGGTGCTTCCCGGACTGGATGAGATAACCGTAGATGCCGACAAAGTAACGCTCGTGATTACCGAACCGCGCCCAGGTGGGGGACTGAGTGAAGACCTGCAAGCTTTTTTTGATGACCTTGATTATCAAAACCGGGTACTTTTCCTTACCGGTCAGCGCGGAACGCTGCAATACCTGATCGATAAAGCCGCACGGTTGAAGGCAATCAGGCACATACTGAAAGAAATGCAAACCGAAAAAGTGCCTGAACATGACCCGCAATATATTTCTGCCCTCGATCTGGAAGAAGAAATAACGTTGCAGTTACTCAGCGCGGCGCGTGAAACGTTTACAACCTTGATTTACCCTCATTTCAGCGGCCTCCGTAGTGCCGATTTTGTAATGAACTTCACCGACAACAACTACAACGGAGAAAAACAGATCCGGCACACGCTTGAACAAAAAGGCAAGTTCACAACCGAGATTGAAGACGATACGTTTCGTAAAAAGTGCGAACAGCGCCTGTTTACCCAAAAAGAAATGCTCTGGTCTGAAATCCAAAAGCGCGCTGCCGCCTATACCGAATGGCCCTGGCATCACCCTGACGCGCTGAAACGTCTCAAGGAACGGTTAGTACATGAGGATAAGTGGCGTGAGAGTGGCAGCTATGTAGAAAAGCCCCCATTTCCCAAGCCAGAAACAAGTATTCGCTTTCAAGAGATGGAACGTAACCACGATACAGGGGAAGTGCGCCTCCGCTTGACGCCCGTTCATGGCAACACGGTTTACTATGAAGTAGGTGGAGAAGCCACAACCGCGTCAGCAAAGATTGAAGATTATCGCAACTTCACAACAGATGCGTTGCGGGTATCGTTCCTTTGTGTAGACAGCGGTGGGGAACACCAAACCGGCCCAGCCATTGCCTGGGAAAATAAAATTACAATCCAGTCACGCGACTATCAGAGCGCAGACGGGAGAGTTGTTGAACTGAAAGATTCACCTCAGGCCACCATTTACTACACAACCGATGGCTCCAATCCGCTGAACAATGGCGGTGTTTATAATGGCCCCTTTGTGGTGCCTAAAGGAACCCAAGTTGTATTAGCAGTTGCTAAAAAAGACGGCATCGTCTCGGAACAACATCAGCGGCGCATAGATTGGGAGGCAAAACAAGATGTTGTCATAGATCCCAACAAACCGGCCCAATGGCGACGCAGGCACAATCCCTCAACAACCAAAGATGTTTATGACTTTATGGATTGGTTACAGATGCTTGATGCCAGCGCTCAGGGAGTCCGTATCGTTGTCACTGGTGAGCAATGGGTTGATCTTTCCTTACATCGTGAGATAAGTCTCAACGGTGCGCAGCTAAAAGAAGCTGTGGAATATTTGCGTGGCTTGCTGGACAGTGGGGAAGTGAGTTTAGAAGCAGATGTGCTACAATTCGGCTCTGGTCAACAACTGCTAGATTGGGTCGAGAAGGAAAAAACTGAGATACGACCTAATGAGGTAGAACAGTAATGGTTGAAACGAAGAAGGCGGCTCTGGGATTCGGCTTCATTCCGGCAGAAAGTCAACATCATTTTCTAGTGACGATTCCCCCCGTTAGCAAAGATGACAAAGTTTACATCTCTGAACACCTGGAGTGGGATGAGAGTGAAGCACGCCGCGAACTTCATTTTTCGCTCGGCTCTCACGATTCTAAAATGCGTGTCTTGTTATCTCGTGCTAAGTGGGATGCGCTGGCTGAAGAAGTACGAGTAGAATTCAATTCCAGACTTCGGGACCAGGGTATTCAAACTGGCCAATGGAAAACAGGGCAAATACCGGTCTCGCGTTTACTGGGTAAAGAGCTGGTATTGTTAGCCTGGGCAGTTGAGGATGCCGATCCCAGCCTGATTCCAACAGCAATTAGGAACTGGCGTGGGTTAGCCCCAGAGGAGCGGTGGTGGCTTTTCACCATGACCAATGCCGCCACGGGTCACGCTGTTTCTGGACGAAATCGAGGTTGGCGCAAAGCAGTCCGCTACGCCTTAACAGAAAACCCAATTTCAGGCAGTGAAGGTTCTATTTCGGAGCATCGTCGGCAGTCTGGGTTGTTAGCCGGTTCCAAACAATTGTCCCTACTGGATTAAGAAATCCATCTATACTCCCAAAAAAGATAGAAATAATGCCTATTTTGACGAAACAAAAAACGTTCATCGAAGCGCAGTTTCCCGTTTCTAAAGTCTCTAAAGAAAGCTACAAAGAGCGAAAAGCAAACTACAGCCAAACACTCACGGGGTTAGGCAAGTGGTGGGGACGCAAGCCTTTGGTACTGGTTCGGGCCACGCTCATTGGTCTATTGATGCCTGTATCAGATGATCCGAAGAAAGATCGGGAAATATTCCTCAAAATTATGACCATGGATGATGATGGTCTGTTGAGGCGAAGAAAAAGCACAATTCAATATAAAAAAGTTTACGAGTTGCTAACCGAACAAGAACACGAAAGATATTTCCAGCCACTTGAGGTCGATAAAAGGCCACAGCTAAAGCAAGGAACGCGGGAAGAAAAACAACAAATGCGCGATGAAGTGCAGGCTTTAGCTTTTCAACGGCTCTCTTACGATGACAAATTGCAATACTGTTATCGGCCAGAGGAAATCGATGGTCCTTCTACTGAGGCATGGGAGGAAATTAACGCCCACCTGAACACCGATGCTTCCAATTTGCAAGAACTGGTTCAGCAGCTGGGTGAACGGCAGTTTGGACATACGCCGAAGGTTGGAGATGCATTTGCCGGTGGAGGGAACATTCCCTTTGAGGCAGCAAGACTTGGTTGCCAGGTCTTTGCATCCGACCTTAATCCCGTTGCGACCCTCCTTACCTGGGCTTCCCTAAATATTGTTGGCGGTGGTAAAGAGGTACTAGAACGTGTAGAGGCTGCTCAAAAAAAAGTATATGAAGCCGTTGATAAACAGATAACTGAGTGGGGTATTGAACACAATGAACAAGGCTGGCGTGCTAATGCGTATTTATATTGTGTTGAAACACGTTGCCCAGACTGTGGGGTTATGGTCCCTTTGTTGCCATTTATGGTTATCGGAAAAGGTACCCACACAATTGCAAAACTAAAGTTTAATCAGGCAAAAAATAGATATGACATTCAAATTGAAGAAGGCGTATCCAATAAGGATTTAGCTGAGGCAGAAAAGAAAAGCACCCTTGGTACTGATGGCCTCATTTGTCCTTCATGTCATAAGTCAAACTCTCTTCAGGGAATTCGCGGAGATAAGAGAGAAGGAAACGATACCGATTATGGATTACGTCTGTGGAGCTATGAGGACATAATCCCGCTACCTAATGATGTCTTTCAAGAACGTCTTTACTGTGTACGTTGGATTGAAACGTTTGAAGACAAAAAAGGGAAAATACAGACGCGCCGTATCTATCGCAGCGTAACTGAACAAGATGAAGATCGTGAAGAAAGAGTCAAAAAACTATTGCAGGAACGAATAAAGGATTGGCAAAATATTGGATATATTCCCAGTATGCAAATCGAGCCAGGAGATGAAACGACTCGCCTTAGGAGAGAACGTGGATGGACTTACTGGCATCATTTATTTAATCCTCGACAGTTATTAACAATCGGGTCATTATTTGAAAAATCTGTAGAAATATCAAATGTTCCTTCTGATCGTGTTGCATGTCTATTAGGAGCAGCACGGGCAGCAGATTACAATGCAAGGCTTTCTCGATGGCATCCCCATGGAGCCAATGAAAAAAGCGAACAAGTTTTTAGCAACCAAGCTCTCAACACATTGTTTAATTATGGCTGTCGTCCCCTGACTTCACTTTCCAATGCTTTTTTTCTAAATATCCCAGCAGAAGAAGCACGTACAGATTCCAAAATTGTTCCTGGAGATGCGAGAACAATCGACCAAGAAGTAGATATCTGGATTACTGATCCTCCCTATGCTGATGCTGTTAACTACCATGAGCTTTCGGAATTTTTTCTCGCCTGGTATGCAAAATCATTAACCCAAATCTTTCCCGAATGGTATACAGATAGCAAGCGTGCTTTAGCTATAACAGGCTCAGAAGAGGGATTCAGACGTGCAATGGTTGAATCCTACAGCAACCTGGCAAAACATATGCCAGACACTGGGCTTCAAGTAGTAATGTTTACGCACCAGGATGTTAGTGTGTGGGCTGATTTAGCCCTCATTTTATGGGCATCGGGGCTAAAAGTTGCAGGTGCCTGGACTATCGCCACTGAAACGGACACGGCTCTTAAAGAGGGCAACTATGTTCAGGGAACAGTAATTCTTATTTTGCGCAAGCGGCTTGATAGTCAAGTTGCGTTCGAGGATGAAATCAACTTTCTTGTTGAAGAAGAAGTAAGAGCACAGTTAAACTCGATGCAGGCATTGGATCAGGACGAAGATGAACCCAGCTTTGGTGACACAGATTATCAGCTTGCAGCTTATGCAGCTGCACTTCGCGTTCTGACACAATACAGTGGCATTGAAGAATGGAACATTGAACGTGAGCTTATGCGGCCCCGACAAGATAGCAAGCCTTCTCCCATAGAAAACGTCATTAACCAGGCTGTGAAGATTGCGGCTGATCATCTTATTCCCAAGGGCTTTGATGACTTCGTCTGGAAAACATTAACGGCCGCCGAGCGTTTATATTTGAAAGGACTTGAGCTTGAAGCACATGATGAATTCCGAACCGGGGCCTATCAGGAAATGGCTAGAGGGTTTGGTGTCCGCGACTATCGCGATCTCTTTGCCAGTGCCCAGGCTAACAAAAGCCGCTTCAAAAATGCCACTGAGTTCGGCACTAAGATGCTGGGCGGTGAAGGTTTTGAATCCTCCTACGTGCGCCATGCCCTTTTTGCCACTCGTGAAGCAGTCCGTACTGAAGATGCCCAACAAGGCCGGAACTGGCTCAAAAACGAACTCCCTGATTACTGGGACCAGCGTAAGAAACTCATTGAAATTCTACGCTACCTCTCTCGCATGAGCCGAGACTCAGAACATTGGGAAGAAGATGGCAAAGCTGCCCGTCTTGTTGCCGCTGCGGTAGAACACGACCATACCTAAAGTGTGTTAGAGAAACAAAATGATTCATCGCTATTCGTCGCGTCGTCAATCTCTAAAAACAACTTTCCTCAATGCAAGGCTGCAAAACGCCCAGGCTTATGATCGCATTGCGGGCTACTTTCGCTCCTCCTTGCTAGAAGTTGCTGGCGAAGCAATCGAAAGCATCAGCGGACAGATCCGCATCGTTTGCAACTCCGATCTGCACCCCAAAGATGTGGAAACAGCACGTGCCGCACAACAAGCCATGCGTCAGGAGTGGTGTGAAGCAAAACCAGAGGAACTGGTTGAACAGGCCAGAGACCGGTTCACCCGTCTCTACGATCTTTTAAAAACAGAAAAAATGGTCGTTCGGGTACTGCCAGCCAAAAAGTTTGGTTTGCTTCATGGTAAAGCAGGCGTCATCACGTTAGCAAATGGCAAGCGCACTAGCTTTTTGGGCAGCGCCAATGCCACCCGTTTTGCCTGGGAAGAAAATTACGAACTTCTCTGGGAAGATTCCAGCCAGGAAGCCATCGACTGGGTTCAGGAGGAATTCGACGCGCTTTGGAACAGCCCATTCGCCGTTCCTTTAGCTGGATTCGTGGTTGAAGATATTGGCCGCTTATCCCGCCGCAGCGTTATCCGGGTAGAGAAGTGGCGCGAAGAACCAGAACCAGCGTCCGTCGCCGTTGAAATCCCCATTTTTCGTGAAGAGCTTGGCTTGTGGGAACACCAAAAATATTTTGTGCAGCGAGCGTTCAAGGCACACAGAGAATCTAACGGTGCTCGCTTCCTCCTGGCCGATCAAGTGGGTTTGGGAAAAACCGTGCAGCTCGCGTTAGCGGCCATGCTCATGGCCTTACACGGAGACGGTCCAATTATTATTATTGCTCCGAAAACTCTCCTATTCCAATGGCAAGAGGAGATGTTGAATTTGTTAGATATGCCCTCGGCGGTATGGGATAGCATAAAAAAGCAATGGATCGACGAAAATGGAATAGAGCATCCAACAAGCGGCCATGAAGGTATAAGAAAATGTCCCCGTCGGGTAGGAATCGTTTCCAGTGGTTTAATTATTCACCAATCCGAGACGGTCGAATATCTGAAAAACCTCCGCTGCGAATGCGTCATCGTAGACGAAGCACATAATGCTCGGCGTCAAAATCGACACCCAAGGGCTGCCAAAGAAAAAGCCAATCCAAATAACCTACTCAAATTCTTGTACGAGATTGCTTTCCATTCAAAAAGTGTGCTTTTGGCCACGGCAACTCCGGTACAGCTCTATCCGTTCGAAGCCTGGGACTTGCTGGAGGTATTGTCACAAGGCACCGATACAGTCATGGGCAATCTGTGGAGCCAATGGCGGCAACAGGTACCCAAAGCCTTAGATATTGTAATGGGAATAAAGCCAATGCCGACCGAGGGACGTGACCTGTGGCAATGGATACGAAACCCACTGCCTCCAGCAGAGGAACGCCGTGAATTTGACATCATTCGCCGCACCCTGAACTTTAATGCAAATGAAAGTGTCGCAACTGGCTCCGACTGGAATCGATTACGGCCAGCTGATCAAGATAAGATACTGCGGATGAGTGATGCTTTTGGCCAACACCACAACCCTTTTATTCGTCACATTATCCGTCGTACGCGTAATTTCCTGGAAAACACAATCAATCCCGCTGATGGGCAACCGTACATGCAGAAAATTGAGGTAAGACTGTTTGGCGAACAACCAGAAGAATCGATACCGTTGCCACCTTATCTAGATGATGCGTATAAACAGGCCAAAAAATTCTGCCAACTCCAAAAAGAGCGTAGCAACGGTTCTGGATTTATGGAGACGTTACTGTTAAGGCGTGTGGGCAGTACCATATATGCTGGGAGAAATACGGCCGAACGAATTCTTGAAGGCTGGGATAAAGTCCCTGAGGCAGCGATGGAAAGAGATGAAGCCATGCCGATGCGGTCACTCACGTCCCAAGAAGAGAGTTGTTTACGTGCGTTTGTCAGTGCATTAGAAGCCAACAAAGAGCAAGATCCAAAATATCTGAAGGTAGTTGAGTATTTGTTGAATCACGGCTGGTTAGAGCGTGGCTGCATTATTTTTTCGGAATATTTTGAATCAATTTGGTGGTTAGCCCAACAGCTCTCCAGCCGCGACATTCCCAATGAGCCAATAGGCATTTATGCTTCGCGCGAAAAGTCAGGAATTTTTCAAAACAATCAATTTACAACAAAATCTCGGGAAGATTTGAAAGCAATGGTTCGCCGAGGAGAGCTTCGTTTACTGCTTGGCACGGAGTCCGCCAGTGAAGGGCTAAATCTCCAGCGTCTTAGTACCCTAATCAATCTGGACCTTCCCTGGAATCCGACTCGCCTAGAACAACGTAAAGGCCGGATTCAACGCATCGGCCAGCGCTATGATACGATATACATTTACAACATGCGCTATCGCGGTTCGGTAGAGGAGCGTGTTCATGAGCTTTTATCAGAGAGATTAGAAAGCATACATAGCCTCTTTGGTCAGCTTCCAGATACCCTCGAATCCGCATGGATTCAAGTAGCGATGGATGAAATTGAGGATGCAAAACAAACGATAGACGAGGTTCCTGAAAAGCATCCTTTTGAGATGCGCTATGAACAAATCGAATCTATAAATTGGGAATCTTGTGCAGAAGTTTTAGCCGCAGAGGACCGTAGAAATCATTTACTACAAGGCTGGAAATAAAGTTCAGGGGCTTTTTGCAAGAAGAGGAACTTTGTCAGTCTTCCATTTGAAGAAGATCAAGTACTTCCATGCTGATGTATATAAATTTGCTCCCATTTCTGATAGCGTTCTTCTCCCATTGCACTACGAAGGAAATCTAGTTCAGCCCAGAGTTTTTCTCTGTTGCTATCCAATGCTTCTCTCGCGTATGAATAAGCCCATTCATAATCATCCTGAGCGATAACTAGATCACGAAATCTAGCATAAACTCGATCGCGCTCTGACTCATCCGCAATTTCGATGGCTCGGGACCAGCATTTCTTAATTTCACTATATCCGTTACTAGCCAGAGCTATTTCAGCCAGTTGTAGGTTGTTCTCAATCTGTAGCTCAGCTAATTCTAGTGTTTCAAAGATATGTAGACTTTTGTTAGTCCAAGACTTTGCTTGTTCTAAATTGTCTTGCATGAACTCGACCTTCCCAATTTTAGATAGAATCATGGCCTGCATAAAAATTAGCCCGACCTCCTCAGTTAAATTCAACGCTTGCTTAAGTGAGTTGATAGAACTTGAGAAATCATCTGAGCTACGTAATACCTCTGCTATTCCACAAAGTGCCTCGATTTTCTGCAAACAAAATCCTAATTGCTCGGTACCAACAAGCGCCTCCCTAAAATTTTGACCAGCCTCATCATAATGCATCTGTTTTAAGGCGATTTTTCCTAGACTTATTTTTTCTTCAACGCTGTCTATTTTATTTTTTCCCAGAACTTTATATTTGCTACTTGCTTGCTTAGCGTACGATAATGCTAACTCAACATCACTTTCAAATAATGCAACATCGGTTAACTTCACCAAGGCTTTGGCCTGTAATTTGAGGTACTTCTTTTCTGCTGAATCATAGCCGAGCAACTGAGAATACTGTAATTTTGCTTCCTCAAAGTCTCTTGCCGTTAAAGCCAAATTGCCCAATTCCATTGCAATTGGTAACCGATCAAGTGGATCTATTATTTCCCCAAGAGATAAAGTGCTTGCGCCCTCTAAACGGCCTTTTGCTTCCATGTATTTTCCTTGAAGAATTGCTAACCTTGCTAGACAGGCTTGAATTTTCACTTCACTTGAGACGTCTCCCAGTTGGCTTCTGTAGGTTTTAAGCGCCAGTTGGTAGTAACTAGCCGACTGTGGATAATTGCATAATAGTTCTGATATGAAGGCAGCCCAATATGCAGCTTCAGCTAAACACCAAGGCTCTTCGATCTTCCATTCCTGATATTTCTCTACAGCGTCTTGAAAGAAATCACTAGCATCTAAAAATTCTTCATTGACCATTGCTATTTTCCCCAGTTTAGTCAAAATATGTACTTGGCCGGGGCGAAAACTCAACATTTGGTAACGTATAAGCGCTCTCTGATAGAGCTTAGATGCTGCAATAAAGCACTCAGTCTTACAGGCAACATCTCCTAATCTTTCTAGCGTTTCTGCGGTTCCATAAAGTCCTGGTACTTCTTTTACTTGCCGGTAATGCTGAAGTGACCATGTGTAGTGTTGGGTTGCTTTAACATAATCACCTTTATCAAAGTGCATTTGGCCAATACAAGACAAAGTACGAGCGACTCCAGAGATGGATCCGAAAAGTTTGAATTCTTGCAGTGCCTCATCATATCGCAATCTTGCTTCTTCGAACTTTCCTGTTTTTGTAGCAGCATAACCGTTTTGTAAGATAAGGAATGTCCACAAAAACCCTCTCCCAATCTTTCGCTGAAATCGTAACAACTCTTCGGTTTTAAACAAAGCGTATGCATCATCGTATTGGCGCTGACTCATTAAAAGTTGTGAAATCAGAATTGTTAATTGTGCAAGCTTTGTCCATTCACCTTTTATCTGGTATTGGACTCTAGCCTCTTCATAATTGCTTTTAGCTATCTGATAAAGTCCAAGTCTTGCATTTGCTCTACCAAGTTGACAATGCAATCGAGCTGACAAGTCCTTATTGGATTGCTTACTTAGCTCGATAGCTTCATTAAGGTATTCTTTGGCTTCTTTGTAGGTTCCAATTTGAAGACACAGTCCGCCTAATCTTTCTGACAGAGTAATATGTTGAAATCTTCTCGATCCAAAAATGTCTTGCTGTTGAAGATGTTGAAGGTTTCTTGCACTCGCTATCCCAAGTTTTAACCACTTGTACTTCGTTCTCCATAATTTCTTAAATTCGAGATATGTACTAGTCAACAATGCTAAGTTAACAGTTGCTTCATCTTTTCCCATAAAGACTGCCCAATCAATTGCAAATCTCAAATCAGGCCATTCCCTTTCCCAAAGATTAAAGCTCTGCCCAGCATGTACCTGCGCCCATTCAGCGTAATATGAAGCTAATCGCCCTCCGGCTTCCTTCTTTTCATCTCCGAATACTTCTAGCTGCTCCTTTGCAAATTCGCGAATAAGCGTGTGAAAGTACCATTGCCCTGGAATTCCTAACTCTATTAGGCTTCGCCAAACAAAGTGTTGCAAAGCCCTTTTTGTATTCATTTCAGACATCCCCCATAGTGCCTCCACAAATGAAAGTGGGATTTCAGCTCCATGACGCATGGACAGTAACGCGAATAATTGTCTGTCAATTCCCGATAAACGCTCATATGCAACGCGTAGGGTTGCTCGCACATTTAGGTATGGAGTAGGGGACTCACTAAGTTCAGAAAGTTTAGCACGGCGCAAATCATGCAAATATTTGCTAAGGTCCTCAGCGGATTCAAAAGATATCGAACTAGCTACTATATCGAGGGCTAATGGAAGCCCCTCTACCTCTTGAAAAATAGCTTTTATAGCTGATTGATTTGTTAATTTGGACTCTGTTAAAAAACCGACCAATTTTATCCACCAAAGCCAAAACTTATGAATGATGTAAGATGTCCATGAAGTCTCAATGACAGAATAACGGCGGGCATACCGTGCTTCTGCTAATCTCATGGACAACAAAGACACCCAAGCATCTTTTGAGAGTGTGTTTGATGGATCAAATATGCCTTCACGTGGAATTAATGGGAGCTCTTTGTATTGGCTTGTGACGAGGATCGCGCAAGGTAACTTTAAAATATGCAAAAGTTCTTCTACTAATTTCTCTGGAACATCGTCCAATATGATTAAGGCTTTTTTGTTAAAAAGCAGCTCGCTGGCACGAGCTACGCCTATTTCTTTTTTTTCAAAGCTAACCAAACTACTGTCACCGAAAAAAACAATTATTTCTCTTAGTATCTCAACGACGGTTAACTCAGTTACCTGAAGCCAAAAAATACCATCAGAGAATTTTCTTCTTATGCGGTGTACAACTTGGATTGCCAACGTGGTTTTGCCTTTTCCAGGCATCCCAACTATAGCCACTTTAGCAGTATTTTTTCTATTGTTCAGATAGTTGCTGATGTTTGTTATTTCTACCTTGCGGCCAACAAGTATAGGGGGCAGTTCTGGTGCATAGAACTTGGCTTGTTGCTGGGATTTGATTCTTTCAAAGACAAAGGCAGTTATCAGAGCCCCTATCGAAGCGACAAAACCTGCTCCCGATTCAAAATCCTGCTCTGTAAAGAACCAAAGGAAAGTTAGTAAAGCAAAAAGAACTGCGAGAAAAAAAGAAATCAGGAAAAATTGCCTTGGAAGTTTCTCAAGGATCTTATTAATCATGATCTACTCAGAAGGCATCTATCACTTAAACTTAGTGCTTCTAGACGAGCAAAAGAAACAACTTGCGTCGTAAAGTGGACATTCTGCGAACATTGGTAACGCTTGCTTCACCTGCCGCTAGGCCAGGTGCAAGCTCTGTCAGGCGGCGATTAAGTTGAGGTCATATCGTTCTGTTCGTCGAGTACTTTAACAACTGAATCTACAACTTCTTGTACCTGTGAGAATAAGCGATTGGCACACGCATTGTCTTTGAGATGTTTCCAATATCGTTCTATTGGATTGAGGTCGGAACAATAGGTTGGCAGCCAGATTGGGACAGCCACATCTTCAAAGTAAGCAATCATGGCCTGAGAGACTTGGCTATGATGATAAGAAGCATTATCTAGTACATAGAATAACGGCCGTTTTCGGTCGCTATTGGCAACCAGATGCTCCAAGAAAGCACAGAATGTTTTTGAGTTTTTCTTCTCAATAACCTGGTAAATCAGTTCATTGGTCCGCCAATTGAGTGCGCCAATCACATGTTGCCATTTATTCTGACCTGGTGTGGGAATGCGCTTTTGGTGCCCCCGTTTCATCCAGCATTTGACCAAGGTGGAAAGCAATCTTATGGTCGTTTCGTCCACAAAGAATAGGTCGATTTCGCCTGATTCTGCCTTTTTTTGAGTTCGGTAAGCAAGGCATCTGCTTGTTTTTTTGCATCTTTATCTTGTAAATTTTCTAGCGTGTGCTTCGGGCGACGATAGACAAACTCCAGGTCTGCCAATCGGTTGTGCATCGTGCCTTCGCTCACATAGACGCCGGTTTCCTGCCCCATATGCTGGATAAGTCGCTCGATTGTCCATACCGCAAAGCCATACCCCAGGTCACTGGGGTCGGTTTGGAGAACCGTTTCTAGTTTTTCTTTGAATTCAGCGCCACCAACTGGCGGCCGCCCTGGTCGGTCTTGCTCTTCAAGACCAGCGATGCCTGTTTGACGCCAGCGTTTGTGCCAATTATAGACAGTGGCTTGCGTCGTCAATAACATTTCGGCCACTTCGCTCACTTTTTTACCCAGGTGCAACAGATAAATCATTTGGGCACGGCTGCGCACGCGGCCATCACGGTGTTTAGTCAGAGTCTCTTTGACTTGTTGTAGTTCTTCAGTTGTTAAGGTGTAGTTTATTCTTTTAGGCATCTACAAATAATGCCCGATTTCATATTATTTTCAAAGCATTTTTTGAAATTTACTTAAGTGCATGAAACATTAACTTTGAAATCGTTTGTCGACTTTTTCGTGTCCTTTATCCTGCACTTTCAAAAATAATGTTCTTGACTTACTCGTTAAACATGCAAGGTGGGAGAAATTTTCTGGTTTGAGCAGTGCGTTAGCCGAAAAGCGAGCCATTAGTCGATTCATAGTGGCGTTCTGAAGGCGAAAGTCTAAAATTTCAATCAGAAACCTCCACGAGTTCTGCCTTAAGCTCTTTCATCCTTGCCAAAAGCTCCTCTTGGTGCACACTAATTTCATCTATTCTCTCCTTAATTTCAGCAACCGTGTCCTGCTCATCCTCAAACTCTCGGATAAGAGAAGTCGGCACTTCTCCAGAGCCGTACTTGGCCATTTTCTTTTCTACTATTCGCTTATTGCGATTATGCTCTCTAAGAAGTATGCGCAGATCGGCTTGCTCTTCGTTTAATTCTGCCACCTTTTCGCCACATTCGCTCATTTCTTTGAGCAATGCTTCCTTTTCAGATGCTTCATTTTCATCTAGTTCATAGGTAGCGAGCGGGAAGGGAATTGGGGAGACAATCTGATAAGTGACTGAGGCCGAATAAGGTTGGAACCTTGTTACGGGAATCATCATGTCAGATGAGCGAAAAACCAGAGAGATTTGTGGTGGCTTATCCGCCAACAGCTCCCTAACGGCCGCATCAATGCTATCCCACCACGCCTTAAGCGCTGCCTTAATTTCTTCTTCAGTTGGCAGCCTTATTTTTTCCTTAAACCAAGATATGAATGACATCATCGCCTCCCAAATTTATTGATGCCCTAAATCATTAAAGTTATTGCGAATGTTAGGGGGCATGTTGGAAATAATGTTGTTGCGGAGCCCTGGCGGTGCCGTGCGTAGCCAGCTTTTTGTGATGTTGGGATCCATAGAATTAAAAATTTGGTTTCGTGATGTCTGATCTAAAGAGGAGAGAAAGTGCATCCCCAAGTTTGGCGAGAGACCATATAGCTTATTCTTCATATTGGCCGGAATGTCATCCTCTATCCCCAATTCTTTGATGACATCAATGGCTGTTTGGACAAAGGCGAGCTTAAGCTCTTCCCAGAAGCTCAATTTAGGTTTATACATAGGGAGGGACAAAGGGGGAAAAACGGATTGGCTTGTAGGAATAGTGGATATATCTTCTTCAAATTCGTCTTCCCCTCTGGACATCAGCTCATTCTGATAATTAACAATATCAACTTGCTCAGAGGGGGATAGTTTGTTTAGTATCTCATCCCGCTCTTTCTCAGCCGTGAAATGAAGAAGTTCAGCCTGCTCTTTGGTTGTCATCAAGTCAAATATTGAGTACAGCTCATCCTCATCCAGCAGCACCATCACTGGTCCTCTCTCATGAGCGGCTAAATCCTGAAGGATCTGTTTTTGCTCATTAAAAGAAAGGGCTAACAGGAGCTTTTTCTGCTCTTTGTATGTGAGTGACGACCAAACAAAATATTGATCTTTTATCGGTATGTCCCGCCAACGCTCAACAAAATTGTCTTGAAAGGACTTGTATTCAGGGTCGGCTCTGAATGCGAGAGCGACGTAATATTTATCTTTTGGGGAAAGGTTGTTCCAAAGCTGTTCAAATGTCACTTTTGCCATTTTTCTATAACCTTTTTCATCAATATGCTATAGCGGCCTAATATAATGCTTTAAGCTCCTTAATTTTATTAACTATGATTGCAATCTGTTTGTCAAGATTTTCTTTTTCTCGCAAAAGACGAATCGATATTTCACCCGAACCATGCTGTGAGATTTGACTCTCGACTATCCGCAGGTTTCTTCGATATGAGTCTAAGAGTTCGCGCTGATGCTGAAGCTCTTCTGCCATCTCGGTTGCGTTTTGCTGCTGGCCGTTAGGGTGTGCCTGACCTTCATCGACATGAGCCAGCTCTGTTTGGATTTTAGCAAACGATTTGGTTGAGTTTTTAATCGAAGGCTCATCAAGATTAGGCCATTTTACTGATGGTCGTTGATCCTTCACCTCTCCAATCAAGAGGTGTAATTCATTTCGCCGGTGTAGGTAGTTGATGAGATCCTGCATCTTTGTAGTTTTGTTTGGCCCTTCCAACTCTTCAAAATCAACATCTAGGTCGAAGCAAATTATACGCAATTCGGCTATATTGAAGTGTCTAATCAGTAACTTTCGCAGTTGTGTTAGAGCTTGCCGATTTGGTATTGAATCGCTGCTTTCTGATGTCATTGTGTTCTCCGTTTCTCTACAAATTGTTATCGGCCGTTCAGTTGGTTAAGCTGACGCTCGATTCCGTTAGAGACAGCCGATTGCATTTAATCCTTTAAGTAGTTATATATTGTGGACTTCGAGACACCTAAAGTCTCACAAATTTCGCTTACCGGATGTTTCCGTGAATCATGTAGATTTCTCGCCAGTTGGATTTTCTTTTCGTCAAGTATCCTTGGTCGTCCACCTTTTCTTCCCCTTGCTCGTGCTGATGCCAATCCAGCTATGGTTCGTTCTCGTATGAGATTACGCTCAAATTCAGCAAGTGCACCAAAGATATGGAAAATTAGCCTACCTCCACTTGTAGTTGTATCAATCATTTCCTGAAGACTGCTAAAGCCAATCTTTCGTTCTTCTAAACGAGTAATAAGTTCAATAAGATGCTTAAGAGAACGTCCTAAACGGTCAAGTCTCCAAACTACCAAGCTATCCCCTTCTCGCAAAAAACCTAATGCCTTTTGAAGGCCAGGTCTCTCTGATTTGGAACCACTTATTTTGTCCGTAAAAATTTCTGTGCAACCGGATTTCTTTAA
The DNA here is from genome assembly GCA_020634435.1 of Ardenticatenaceae bacterium. Lineage (GTDB taxonomy): Bacteria > Chloroflexota > Anaerolineae > Promineifilales > Promineifilaceae > Leptofilum. Next base: position 516,086 of record JACKBS010000007.1, read on the forward strand.
CTCGTCGATTTGCAAGGACAAGTTTTGCTCATGAGTTGAAACGCGTGCATATCCTATTTTCATGGCACATGATAACGTACATTAACTCAATTTTTCAAGTAGTATTTGGACTTTCATTACTGGATGGGTTTTTGGAAAGAGAGGGCTGGCTGGATAATAATTTTTGAGGGCGTTACGGGAGCATCCAAAAAACGTGCGTTTTCTGGAAAATTAATTTATCTACGAGCTATTAAGTATTTATAAAAAAGGTTTCGTCACTTTTGAATAGAGAAATCATGGAACAATTTCCTCAAAAAGTAGAGGAGAAAGTCATGATTTATGCAAATGTTGATGAGCAAGGGCAACAAGAACTTGAGCAAGCGATGAAAAAGACAAACGATAAAAAATGGTATCGGCGACTCAAAACGATAGCGTTATCGAATCAGGGTCGTTCTGTGCCAGAAATCGCTGCCATTTTCGGTTTGAGCCAAGCAGTTATCCGGACTTATATCAAACGGTACAACCAAGGTGGCCTCGCGCGGCTGAAGGCAAGCTATGGTCAAGGACGGCCGTTAATGCTCGAATGGGATGACGCCAAATGGCTCGAACTGCTGGGGCAAGCCCCAAGCGACTTTGAGAAACTAGAGACAGGTGCTCAAAATTGGACACAAGCCCTGATGGCAGCGTATCTTGCCACGTACGAAGAGGTGGAAGTGAGCCAAGCCTCCGTTTCACACATGCTCAAGCGAGCAGGCATCAAGTGGAAAAGAGCCAAAGCACGTATCAAGTCACCCGACCCACTCTATGTCGTTAAGCGGCAGCGGGTTGAAGAATTGAAAGAAAAAGCACAAAACAACAGCCTCTCCTCTGGAGAAGCAACGCGCCCTCCACCCGATGGCGCAAAACCTGCGCTACTTTTTTACCTAGACAGCACAGACCTGCATTGGTGTCCAGAAATTGGTCACACCTACTCGCCGCAAGGCAGCCAATTGAAAGTCGATACGCCCGGACTTGAAAATCCCTGGCTGGCTTTGTTTGGTTCGTTGGCTTTCCCTTCTGGTGAAGGCGTTTACTCCATTCATGCGCACAAACGCCATTTGGAACTCGTCAATCATTTGCAGTTGTTAATGAACACCTATCCACAACATTTTTTATTTGTTGTGTTAGATAATGCTTCGGCCCACACAACGTCCAAAGTGGCACAATTTTGTCAAGACCATGCTGAGCAGCTTGAACTTGTGTTTTTACCCACCTATTCGCCTCATCTCAATTTGATTGAGCGTTTATGGCGGGTCATGCGCCATCAGGTCACAAAAAACAAGTTTTATGACTCTGTTACTGCCTTGGCCGAAGCGGTGGTTAATTGGTTTGAACTGTACCCGATTGCTCGATTTAGTTCCCTTCTTGGGCTTGATGATTCTCAACTTCAATTTGTGTAAGAACCTTTTTTATAATGACTTACGAATTACAATATTAAAGTGTATACAAACTCCTGGGTTTGTGCTAAACTACGTGGGAAGTTAGCACGAAATATCTAGTTGCCAGTGATCTATAAAAGTGTCCAAAAAAGAATTCATCTTCTATTGAGTAGATCCAAAAAATAATAGCCTTACTGAAGGTAGGGCACAAACTCATGACATTCTCAAATATCAGAAAACCCGTCAAATTCATCTCAGGTTTTTCGCTATTTGCTTTGTTGATAATGTATGTTTTTTGGATAAGACTACTCAAAACACAGGAGGTTAACACCTCTAACCCCATAGAACAGTCAGTTATCCATGATAGTATAGAAGTTTTTAGGCTTGCTGATAGATGTGACCCACTACCTTGTACAGATCGCTTTTTCGTCATGAACATTGAACTGCTCAGCGAGTCGGCAAATTTAAAAAATACTGGTGCGGCAAAGTTACTGATTGGGTCCACGAATAGCAATAATAGTGGAATCAGGATAATAGAAAGTTCAAGGCGGTTGCGTAGTCAGGAAAAAGGCGAGCTTGGTCGATGTTATGAGGGGGAATATCTCTTGAAAATCAAGCAATTTAACTTTCTATATATGCCACTCGATACTATCCGCATTTGTTATTCTAGCATTCAAGGAAATACAGATTGAGTTTTGAAATCTTCGGAATAAAAGAGCTTTTGGAGGGTGAAAATGTCTCGGACTATTCGAATTTCTACAGTTCTGGCTTTACTGTTTGGATTAATCTTATTCCAGCTGCCGTTGTTAGGTATAGATTCCTATAAAATTGACGCAGTTGAGGCAAATGAATTTTCTCAATTTGTCCAGCCTAGATCGAATTTTGAGTCATTAATTCTTGAAGACGTAGAAGGCTCTAATGACTTATTACTTTCAGAAGATACATATAATTGTTATGAGACTTTGTCTTCTAGTGAACAGAACGATATGTTCTTGGCTGAAATCAAGTTTTCTGAGGCATTATTTGCTGAGGAAATTCAAGCATTAGTTGAGAGTCACGAAGTTATACCTAGAACATTGATATACCATTGGGGTACTCACACCGGATGGTATCCAGTCGGTTCAATAAATACAATTTACGAAGATATTCAATCCTTTCATCAAAACCATGATGACTTTCTAAACACCCTGCTCGAAAAGCAAATGGATAATCAACTAGATTCTGAACAGGAAGATATGGTAAATGCTCAAAGTCGGACGAGGTTAATTTCCGAAATTCAGCAACAAAGAGAAATAATTGATAACACAGGTTTTAAGATTTCAGGATTGGAGATTTTTGGCACTAAAAATACTGTTACCGAATTGGAAAGCATTTCAGAGATTGAAGTAGCGCGTTGTATAAATTTGGTTACAGTCGAAAGCCAGGGCTTCGTCGATTCTACAGATTCAACATTTGAGGTATCTGATTCGCCCGACCCAGACACTTGGGTACCTGCAGGAATAAGTGTAATTGTTGAGGATGATAACTATATTTACAGCCAGATTATCTGGAACGATACTAGTGGCTTTGATAATACTTATTTAGGCTATGAACATGATATACAGATTATTGACAAGGATTTTTTTCGTTGTGAAAGTTTTGAGATGCTGGATCTTCCTTTAGATGGACATGGAGAGTGGGAGGAGTGCCGAGGCCCAGCTTATTCAAATCTCCCAGGTGCATACCTTGACACATTATATGAGGATTGGGATAACGATACAGAGCTATACACGATAGGTTCTAGTTTTAGTAATCAAATTCTTCCTCGAGAGATTTACTACACCTATATAGATGTAAAAAATGAGAATTCAGACAATTCATCAAGCGAAGTAAGGGTGACGCCACAACTTGGTCGTTGGGCATCGGATACATGGAATCCGACATACTGGTATTTTTGTGCCCAATACGCAGGGTATTTAGGTCCACCGCAAGCTTGTATTTTCGGTGTAGAATCTAGTTTACAGATCCCCAAATTTACCGTATTCCGTGCAAGCTCGACGATTTTTCACTGGGGGCTAGTAATCCTCAGCCCAACTAGTGACTTCCCTGTTACAGTGGGTCCATATAATGCTCCTTCTACCTTTGAACTAATCGTCACAAAACCAGGAATGGGTATGAGCAAAAACGATTTTTCAATAAGCATAGGGGATAAAAGTATCTCTTCAGAAAATATTGTCGCTTTCTCAGAGGAGGCTTATGGATACAAGCTTGAAGTTACCGCACCAACGCAATCGAGCAATGGTTCATATGATTTAACAGTCACTGCCAATGGATTTGAAGATACGGTAGAGAATGCCATCAAATACCAAGATGTCCCTAAGGTTGATGTATTTCTGTTAGTTGATTTGTCTTCAAGTTTTACTGATGATTTACCTATATTTCAAGCTCAGGCTCCTTCAATAATAGCCTCATTAAAGTCAGCTTATCCAGATATTAGATTTGGCCTTGGATCATTTGTGGACTATCCAATCAATCCCTTTGGTTGGCAAGTTTGTGGGGATTATGCATATAAACGAATTATTGATTTAACATCTGATTCTGCAACAATCCTGGACAGCATTTACAATCTTGAAATCTACTGTGGTCGTGATCTCGCGGAAAGTCAGTTATCAGCATTGTATCAAGTTGCGACTGGTGCTGGACAGGATCTTTCGAGTCAGGGTTATGCGGCTGCAAGTATACCGTCAGGCCAGCAGGCAAATTTTCGGGATGATGCAGTAAAGCTAATTCTGTTATGGACAGATGCTGGCTTTCATTTGCCAGGAGATCCTGGTGATATTCCTTATCCAGGACCCAGTTTTAATGAAACGATAAATGCCATTCTATCCTTGAATTCACCAACCGTTGCTGGAATTGCTTCGCAGAAAGAAGAAGGTTCAACAAATAGCAGTAGTTTTGTCAAAGTTATAGGCATATCCTCTGGTACAGATGCAGTCTCTGATTTAAATCAACTAGCGTTAGGAACAAATGCTATTGCTCCTGCAGAAGGAGTAGATTGTGATGGGGACGGTATTATTGATTTGGGTCCAGGACAACCTTTGGTTTGTAATGTTTTAGCCTCGGGAGAGGGAGTGGGTGACGCTATCACGACCTTAGTTGATGCCGGTGTAAATGATCCTGCCTACAGAGTTTATTTACCTATTATTGTTTCGCCAGCAACGGCCGTTTCTCCACCTTATGCACCTAACAATCTTTCAGCCTTGTCCCTTGACAGCTCACGTATCCACTTAACTTGGAATGACAATTCTGAAAATGAACTAGGATTTGCTATTTATGATGGAGCCGCACTCGTGGCTACCGTCGAGAAAAATATTACTTCTTATACTGTTAACAATTTAGAAGCAAACTCTTCCCATTGTTATAAAGTTTACGCATATAATAATTATGGCGTATCCACCTTTACAAGTGTGTCTTGCGCCAGCACCTACATTGAGAAGCTTTTGGGCCTTGTAACGGAAAATGGCTCCCCCGTAGCTGGTGAAACAGTTGAGTTAAGATATTTCAATGGGTCAGCTTGGACAACATATTCAAACACGATAACTGACTCAGGGGGAAATTACGCCTTTACTAACCTTCCGATTTTGAATGGAAATACTTATCTTTATGTTCGCTGGCTAAATACAAGTAGTAACTCCGATCGCTTATCATCTTGGTCGTGCTGGACGATCTTCAATTCAACTTCGGGCAGCGAGTCCTTTGTATGTAATTTTGATATTTCTGGAATAAATATGCTTTTACCCGCCCATGGAACGACTGTATCTTTACCTTACACATTTAGTTGGGAGAGGCGGCTAGTTACCTCAGACAGCTATGAAATCAATATAGCAGACGTAATCGACTTGGATCCTTATTGGTGGACGGCACCATCACTTGGTTATGTTGAAAGTTATACAATGAGTAGTCTTCCAGATGGATTCGCGCCAAACGAATTGTATGGGTGGTGGATGTGGGTCTATGGACCAGACGGATATGGTGTGTCTTATTATTATTATAACGTCACATTTTCAAATGCTGGAGAAGCTATTATTAGTGCAACACCAATGATTGATTATAAACAATTGAATGGGTTGGAAATACTCATTCCTGAAAATCAAGGTGGTTAGTAATAGTGCAATTTGTAATGTCAAAATACTGAATATTCGATAAGATGATTTCGGGCTAGAGTGTGTTGTCATGTCAACATACCCTAGCCATTTTCTTGTACTTACAAGATAGATTGTACGTCCAATATAGAGGGTTTGATCATCTGTGCTTTCGTCGCGTTTGGACACGATAGGTACTGTTACGATTTTCAACCTTCAGAAGCAAAATCACAAATTCTCTCTTTGGATTATATTCTCGAACTAGACGTATCGTATCTTCATCATCATGGTCTTCAATTTGCTCTTGTGTGAAATAGGCAAAGGGATGGCCCCCACCTGGTAGTGGCTGCTCGGTGGTGTCTACGACGATTACCCCTCTACCCACTTCATTGAAGGCCATAGTTGCAACCGGCCAGAAAACATTTAGGTTCTCTCTAATCCACCCCGAATCTCCCTGTCGTTCCTTACGCGCCCATTCAGGTATCTCTCTCTTGTTTGGCTTGCGCTCTGGCATATTTACTATTTTTCAAGAACACGCTCATATTCTGTGAGACTTTGATTCAGAAGACGAATCAGAAATTGCTTCTCAACATTAGGGATTTTGGGAGCACAGTGAATAACTGTCAGAACTGACTCTATTCTACGCTGAAGCACCAGAACACCTTTTGTAATATCTTGAGATTGGGTTCCTGATTTGACTGATCGGGTTCTATACATTCTAGCAATACCATTTTAGCATCTTGAAAACGAAAAAATCCAGTCTAATTGTGCATCACGTCTGACTGTTGATTAGCCAAAAACGCAGGCTTCCTGCATAATAAACAGCGTACCTATCCTTGCAAAAGCGGTTGGATACAGACCTTAACAAAGGAGTTTACGCAACAAACTAAACGTCGTGGGTGACGAAAAGGGTCTCTACCAGTCTCTTGCTTCTGACCCACGCCTCAGAGGGTGCAAACCAAGTGCAATCATAGTTGATGAAGCCAATGAGGTTTTTATTTCAATCAAAGATGCTTCACTAGTTGCCAAACTCTCTGTTGAGCGACTTCGGGGTCTCATAGGCGAGAATAGACTATCTGGATTTAAACCCGGCGGCCGTGATTTATTTATCTCCTTGGAATCAGTAGATGCATATCTCACTGAAGGCAGACAATCTCCTGGCCGACCTCAAAAGTAAAGGTACCACACTTCCAAACGCTAGCGTTTGACAAAAATCAAAAACTCTATATCATATTCAAGAAGTATTTTGCTTTGTAGATTCACATTGCAGCTATTCAGTGTGACGGCCGTCCGAAGTCAAACGACAAGGAGAGACACGATGAGTGGCGGAACAGGAACCTAGAAGCAGGATTGAGAGGCGCCAGACATCCGGAGTCTGTCGCCTTTTTATTTACCATTCCCACTTAAAGCCGTATTGTTCCTGCAAACGAGGCTTTTCAATCTCCCACGTAGCTGCCCACTTCCCTTTTGGCAACTTACGAATATTCTCTTGACCTAGCGGTGTTGTTCGACGGCGCAAGTGCTCGACAACAAACACTTGCTGTGGCGGGCGTTGCTTGGGAAAAATCACCTGCAATTTCAATGCTTTAGTACGGTGGCTGATCTCACTTCCCCACTCTTCAACCGGTTTTAAAAAACCGTTTAAATGTTCCCATTCGATATTAAATTCATCTTCCTCACCTTTTTCCTTTACTTCCCTGAGCGAAATGAGAATCTGTGTTTTGTGGCCTGAGTCATACCGGTCAGCCTCAAAGCCTGGGGTGCAATGATAGTTGACAAGGATACGGCCGTCGCCCCAAGCCTGATCTTGGTAGGCAATGATATTATTTTGCCGATACCGTACCTTCTGCCGCTTGCGCACCAAAGCCCGTTTCCCTTTGGTGTCTTTCAGCTCCAGCACCACCTCATGCTCCAGCACCTCATACATTCCCTCATCGGCCAGTCCCCGCCACAGCTTTTTGCCCATCTGCCACAAATCGGCTGTGATTTCGAGCCACGGCCCACCAAATAGCACGGCGATGACCGAGCCCAGATTTGGTTTGCTTTCTTTGTTCTCAAATAGGGTCATTTGCAGGTGGTTGTTTCTCTTACTGTAGCAAGTTGAAGCAGGGCAATCAATATCAAGGTTTCTTCAAAACATCATGGGGACCAACTTTACGCAAGATAATGATGTCGTCCACTATGTAAAACGTCATTCGATTATGCCTATCTACCCGCACTTCCCAGATGTCAGTACCGCCCATCTTCTTTGTATTTAAACCGGGATGGCCAAGGTCATTCATCATATAACGAAGCAAGCGGTCAACCTTTTTACGAGTTGTTGGGTGGAGCTTGATGTACAGTTTGAGGAAAGATTTTGTGCGGCTTATTCTCATACATGAGAGTGCAAATCTTTAATTAGATCATCAGCACTCTCAAATATTTCATATTCCCCATTGACCAGGGCTTTATTAGCTTCCTGCTCCCCTTTCTGCCATTCCTCAGACCAAAACCACTGCTCGTCCTTCAGAACGTGTTTCGGCCGTTTTAATGTGGGAATTGCTAGTTTGGTGGGTTTCACTTTCCCTCGACCTATTTCACGAGCCAGGCGACTTGCCTTCTCCAATAAGTCAGCAAGCTTGTCGAATTTCTCAAGGGTTTCAGTTGTCAGAACGGCACGGCTCATATGAGGACATCATATCATTTGCAAGAAGCATTTTCTATCGGCAAATTCAACACTTGACGCTTGTGATTTGTCCAGATGTTGCCTTAGTCAAACGGCAACTCATCTTCACTAATAGTGCGTCGTATGACATGAGGCCAATGGGTTTTGTAAAAGTTGGCTGTTCGTTTCAAGGACTCGGCGACCGATTCAAGCTGATCTTTGAGCGTACCTGCACCATATTTTAAAAGTGTGTCTTGCTCTTGGGCCACGGCCGTTGTAATTTGCAACACCGAAGCCAGCATCGAATTAACCTGCTCGCGTTCTGCTTCAGAGAAGGTTCCAAGAAATTTCTCATCCACACGAAGCCGTAACTCCAAAGCGTTTTCACCTTCCATCCAATCCACAAATGGCACTTGCAATTCAGGAAAAAGAGCTTGGCCATCAGCTCGATCAATGGCCGCTGGTTGCAACACGGATTTCCCAAAAGCCACATATTCCTCAAATGTTGCCGCTTCTAACTCAGCCCACTGGACATTTTTCCCCCGTAGACTCTGGTACAAATCCATCCCCGCATCTTCATCTCGGGAAGGATGGTGGACACAAACAATCAGGCGATCGGGCACTTCATCAGTATCCAACACCATCGCTTCAGACAGCCACCAATAACGAACGGGATAGCCTAACTCGGTCGCGGTATTCAGCAGAGGAGATATGTTTTCTAATTGATGGTCTGGTTGGTCAAAAATGTAGGCTAGGTAAGAATGTCTGTGGTCCAAGATTTCCTTGTTTTTAAAAGAACCATCTGACTGTCGCTCTCTCATGGTAGCAAATAACTGCCACCCATTTCAAAACAAGGATAACTGATAGGCATGATTCAAAATCCAGGCGTAAAGTTATATAAGGAAGATCAGGTTCAGGTATCAAAAACAGGCAAAAAAAGAGCCACCAGGAGGGCGGTGGCTCTTTCAACGGGTTCGTCTATGGCATTGACTGAGGGAGGTTCAGACGTCCCTTACGCTGTCTGGCTGTTCCAGTCGCGTTTCTCTCGTGCCAGTTTGGGGGAGGAGTTTTTTAGCCAACACCAAACCAGCCAGCGCGTGTATATTGTAATCACGTTTTTCTTACGCGCAAAGTTGCAATCATTCATGATTAGAAACGGCCGTTTCATTCCGATTTTGGATGGTGGAGAAGCCATTCCTCTGCCTCCTCGATGTGTCCAAAAATACCAACCTGGAAAAACTTGGCCAGTTACTAGCCTAGGTTTTAGGTGACTCGTTTAGCTGATCTTGCTGAGCACATTTTTTCTTCGATTCTGAGTGCTCCATAAAACGATATTCGCCAATGCAAATGTCAGCCCAGGCTGCGAATGGGGGGTGCGGAGCCCGCAGCCTGGGGCTGATGTGACGCAATGAGGCTCAGAGGCTCCAGGCGATTGGGAAGCAAACGTCTTGAGGGAGCCGAATGAAGTCACAGACATGTTATGCTGAGAAATGGGTCCCGAAAGGTATCACATTGCAATGCGTGACATGCCGGTTGATAGTCGCCCACGAGAGCGATTGGCTCAACTGGGTGAACGTGCCCTCTCCACGGCCGAACTACTGGCCATCACCATTCGCACCGGCGATGGGGATGGCAACAATCTCCATCTCGCTGAAAAGCTTCTTTCAACCTTTAACGGTTTGCCAGGAATTGCTCGGGCCAGCATTACAGAACTGACTTCACTCAAAGGAATCGGCCGTGTCAAAGCCATTGAAATGAAAGCAGCCCTTGAGCTAGGTCGTCGTCTGGCGGTTACCGCACCGGAAGAACGGCCGACAATCACCTCACCAGCGGATGCAGCTAATATGGTCATGGCAGAGATGCGCTTCTATGAACAGGAACATTTTCGAGCTATGCTTCTGGACACCAGAAACAGCGTGTTGGCCATTCCCACGATCCATATTGGCACGCTCAACAGCATCAATGTACGACCAGCGGATACCTTTCGGGCTGCGCTCAAAGAAAATGCCCGCTCTATAATCTTAATCCATAACCATCCCTCCCAAGATCCCTCTCCCTCCCCCGAAGATGTGAGTACAACGCGCACTTTTATTCAAGCTGGCAAGCTTTTGGATATTGAAGTACTCGATCACATCGTGATCGGCGGCAATCGATTTGTGTCTTTGAAAGAGCGTCAGCTGGCGTTCGATTGAAGGTGGCTAGACCTACAAGCAGCGTGCGGAAACCAAGCTTCATATGAAGCCCAGGCTCGCCACGAAAGCTGGGGGCAAGCGGCACGCTGCCCTGTGCTTTCGTGACAAAGCGAGCCGATCAGGGCTTGGGGTGAAGCGCAGGTTTTGATGTCACGCTGCGCCCTTGCCTCCGTATAACCCATCCTCATTTTTCGTTCTATTTTCGTAATTCACCAAGGAAGTGATTGGTGTGGTATTTCAATTCCTCCCAAAACCCCTGAACAACATAATGGTCTCTGATTTCAGTAGACATTTCCTGCAATCTACTCTCATCAAAGAACATGATTTCTTCTTCATCAAGGCCAATTTGGGCCAGATCATCGGGAGTAATCTTGATCAGGGCAAATGTTGCAGGCACGGATTCACTGGTAATTGGCCATTTTGTATCAAATGCTTCCCGAAATAAATGTCTCTCTCTTTCCTCCAAATCTTCAAGTAACATTACAGCTATCGATGTCTTTTCCGTGTCAGGCAATTGCTCCCATGCTACTTTTAGCTGTTCTTGTAACTGACTGATAAATTCGGAATCTGGTACCTGGTCCGGTCTTGTTGAGAAGTTTTCCGCTGTCATAATTCACGGTAACAGACGCTTTGTCCTTGAGTCAAACATGAGAATTAGAGCAAACGAAGTTGAGAAGGCTTATCATCATCTGTCTTCTTTTGACCCTGCTTTCGATTCTCCAATTTTTTGCACAAGGCTATCTCTTGCTCAACATGCTCTGCCTGACCTTTGTAATCAACAGCTTCTTGAGAAAGTTGCTGAAGTCGAGCCTGATTTTTCAAAAATTCCGGATTGCTGTTGGCACCAAAGAACATGCCCAAAGCCAATAACTCTACTCCTTCACGCTGATCCAATATCTCTGCATGGGTCAATGAGTAAGCCGATAAATCCTTGAGCCTGCGCATCTTGGCATCCAGATTAATCACCTGACCTTGTTGAATTTCCAACTCCCACAAGTTATAGATAGTTTCGGCCGCTATGGTGGCCAAACTAAATGACTCTCGCTCCCCCATGCTTTATTGTAGCATGGGAGGAATTTCGGCCGTTCTGGTGCACGAGTACAGGCTAAAATTCAAAAATACAGTCAAAAAAACGAGCGGGTTGTTCTGCCGATAGTCAAAATAAAACACGATGAGCGTAGTTTGCTCATGGTGTTTTTTGACGGACCAAGCCGAGGTTGAACACGCAGCGCAGGAAAAATGATGGGTGCAAGTCATCATTTTTCATGGCGTGTGCTGAACCGAGGCCGAAGTTACCTGATACCTTTATCCGAGAATTTTTATTTGACAACAGATGATAAACTTAATGCATATGGGGAAAATTGAGGGCGGAGCTAGCGGCCGGAACAACATAGAGAATCAAGTTAATGACGCACTTATACCTCAAAATGGAGAAGTAAACGAGCCATTAGCAGACCACGAATACCTTGTGCATGAAACCAGAATCCTCAAGGACAAATTAGCAGCAAAACGTCGGGAAACCGCGAACGGCGATGAATTTACAACAAAAATGTACGGCGCTGCCTATCACCTGACCAACGCATTGGAATATGTACTCGACGAAACTACAGACGTTAGCAAAATAGACTCTGAAACTGGCCAGAATGATAATGCTGGCAACATTGGGCGAGATATGTTTGTCAATGCTATCAAGAATGCTCTGAATTATCTTGGCATGGATGGCAGTGCGGTAAAAGAAGCACTATCCGAAGAAGGCGAACCTTGAAACGAGGTCCTTCATCTAACATGCTTCAAGAATTGATAATCAAATAAGTGCTCGTAGTTTGTCATCGTGGGTTTGTTCCCAAATAGATGCTGTCAGAAAATCTTCCTTGATTACGTCTTCCAGACTGGTAAACCAAAACCACTCTTTTGCACGAGAGTCTTTAGCAATGTCTTGAACGCTTTTATGCCTTCCCCGCCCTTTTCTGGTTACTCCGCCCTCTGTTATAGTTAGGACTCGAATACGATTCGTCCCATAACGATCAACACATTTGCCGCTTTGAAAGTAGATATTGTAGGCTTGAATTTTTCGTCTAAAGTATGACAGTTGTTCCCCTCCCCTATCGTACTCTACAAAGAAATGGAGATAAACGGCCGATTTATCTTGGTCGTTAATTTGAACTTTGAAATAAGCGTCCGGCAGTATGGCCACTGCCCTCCTACCGCGCAGGTCTACGCGGTCGTAATTTGATTTTATTTTTTTCTCGTCCTGCCACTCACTAATTGCGAATTGGTTATGCTGGCACGACAATTCAACTGAAAGTCGAATCTCAGCTAATCCAAGGGTATGTTCTAAAAAACGGCTGCTTACCTGTTTCTTACGTGAATATCGGAGCTGCTCCACTGTGTAATCGTAGTTCGATTGAAGTAGTTCCACGCCTCGACCGTCTAATAGATAAAGGGTAGGGCTAGTTTGAAGACCTGTGATAACGGGAAGGAAGGTGCGTTTCAAGTAGTGGTGCTGCCAGAGCAACCACAATCGCCGCTGGGCTGTATTTTTTGAAGGGTACAAAAGTCGCTCCGCTTGGTCTTGACGCATCACCCGAAAATCGTTAATGGCTTTGACCGTTTCTATGTCCCTGTTTGTTAACCGCATAGGCGGTGGTTTTTTTAAGCGGTAAAGTCTACTCGCTCTCATTCGCTTCTTCGTCATCCGGTTCTTCTACACTCCAATCTATTGACCCTTTACCCTTTTCATTATTGGGAGAAGTAAATTGACGGCGTGGGTATCGCTTTTTTAACCAGGCCAAAACTTCTTCTCGCGCCATAGGCGTGTAGTTACGTATCGAACGTTCCCGAATTATTTTTTCTCTTGCTTTGGCTTCCTCACTTTCCAAATCGTAAGCAAATAAATCTTTTGGCTCTGGTCGAGTAGTAATTTTGAAAGCAGGGGCTGAATTGTTGCCGAAACGTGTTTTTACGGCCGCATGATATTTGTCCATATTGTGCAGGTCACTTTCAGCAAAGCTTGGCTCAAAGTATTTTGCCAACTTATGGGCATCTTCTTGACCCACTTGAAAAACGACTGATGTACCAATGTTACCCATAATGGAAGGGAGGATATGACCAAGCTGCCCTAAATATTGGTTGGCAACACCTAGCCTTAAGCCGAATTTGCGGGCCTGCTCAAGGATTACATCTAATGGGGCTGTAATGAAGTTTTGCACCTCATCTATATATAGGAAGAACTCATTCATCTCTAAAGAGGACATCGCCGCCATCTGAAACAGCTTGATAAGGGATACACCAACAAGCCGTCGCTCTAAATCAGGCACTTGAGCCTCGTCTATGCCCAAGGACATTAGCACAATACGCTTGTCCCGGATAAGGTCTTGAAAGTTAATAGGTTGGGGGTGGCACAGTATTGGGTACAGAACCGGATTCCTATAAAAACGACCCATACGGTGCATAATTGGCTGCCGTAATTCATCCTGACGGCCTGGGGACATTTGTTCATAATCTTCCCAATAATCCTGTGTTATGGGGTCCTCAACACGGTCTATAAACTGGTAACGGTATTCAGGGTCTCGAAATAGCTTGACAACATCCCGCACAGTTGGCGTTTCTACTTTCCGTATGGTCACAAAAGCAGCATTCAACGAATTGGCAATGCGTGGAGGCAAAGAGCCCTCAACTGTTTCCAAGATTGAAACAACCTCTCCAGCAGCATAATTGTCATCTCGACCGGGGGCCTGCAATGGATTTAGGGGGGGAGGAAAATCAAAATTGCGGATATCAATGACCACGACATCATCTAATCGTTCATCTGGGATACTGAGCCTTAGAATGTCTCTAACAAGCTTGCCGTGTGCATCTAACACCCCTACCCCTTTGCCTTCCAATATGTCTTGGTGAATCGTATTGTGAAGGAAAGTGCTCTTACCAGTCCCAGTCATTCCGATTGCATACATATGCGTTTCGCGGGCTGTTGGATGGATTCTGATAGGCATCGTGGTATCTGAAACAGTAGTTTCACCGATTATCGTACCTTCTTCGTTTTCCAGAATTTCTTTTGTGGGAAGGGCAGCATTTTGCCACCGAATTTCAGGGGTAGAAAACAGAACATATGGCAAGTGCCAAAGACTTGCAATTTCAAATGTTGAAAGGACGGCACGCGCATTCTTGTGTGCGAGGTCTACTCCCTCTATCCACGAACCAAGTATACTTAGGACATCAGTTTGTCGAGCAAGTTGCTCATTAGATATCAGAACAGCTTCAGAACCAGACAATTGTTCATCAAATGCCAGGGCATTTTCCTCACCGTGAAACTGGAATATGCTGGAATGCAAGTCCCTCCACCGACTACTTCTCTCTCTCTCTAATACATCAATTTGAGTTAGCAAGTAACAATTCATCAAAATATGATTGTAGAGTCTTTCCTCGTATATTTTTTGGTGGCCAGGTTCGTATCTTGCTACTCTTTGAGAAAAAGCACCTGCTATTGTTGAGCCGACGACACTGCCGATAGCTTTTTCAAGACTGGTTAGCTCAAGGCTGGGCATCCAGTTTGATTGGGTAATTTTCTTATGTGCGTCCTTACGAGTTTTCTCGTCAATCATGGAGGGAACATATAAAAGATGAGTGATGCGTTCACCTTTCTTAAGTTCTGACATGCCTTGTACAAGATGTGCCAGCGGGTCTAATTTTGTCAGTTCCGTAACATATTTGATGGGAGCTACAAAATGTTCGTACTGCTTAAAGACGACAAAGTCACGCCAGAAAGGATTCGTAAATTCAGGGTTTACCAGAGCTGAAACGGTTATATCTGCCTGGGGATAAACGCTTTTTACAGCTTGTTTTATCAAGTCAGGGTTGTAACCTTGCCTAATATCCCAAATCTGCCAAGAGATGCTTCCATTTTCAGCAACGATAGCGAAGATAATGTCTTGAACTTGCGTGAGTATCTGTTTAACGAGGGATTCGGCACGCTCTGGCTCAAACTTCGTGATTTTAGGAACCTGAATTTCATATTTCGTTGCATAGTCCAAATTAATAGGATTTAGCAGTGTCTTGGGAGCTTGACTTTCAACTACAAAATGTGTGGTTTCTGCCTGTTGAGGTGTCGGTATACTTTCTACTGGAAGTGCGTTCGGCACAGTTGAGGGTTGTGAAACCGTGAAGAAGATTTCCTCTTGTGGTAATTCAAGATTGAGCCTTTTGGCCAGATTGCCCAAAAGATAACCGTTAACCATATTCATGTAAGCTAAAACAAAAAACGAAAGGCAGATGGTGATAAATCCAAGCGTTAGAACGAAAGAGGAGATAAAGGCTAATGTGTTGAAGGCAAAAATCACTGCATATGTGCCAACAAGCTTCCCTGTATGCTCTAAAGCGATTGAGGCATTTTTGCCGACATCAACAAAGCTCTGTAGCCTTTCTTCCGCTGCATAACGCAACACTGCTACCATATAAAGAAAGCCCAGAGGAAATCCAAGAACGAGAGCCAACACAACACCAACATAGCTGTCCGCATCGCCAGTCGTTGAGAGAAGTATGGTCGGTAGCATATAGACGATAAGAGCAATACCGGCAACCATCCCATGCCTGAAGTTCTCACCCAAATTCCCCCAATCTGGTAAAGCCCTATCATCCCCTCGTGCCACGTTGTTGATAATATCCATTACGTAGCCAAAGATGATGATTTGTCCAAAGATAGGTATGAGGGCAATCAGACTAATTTGTACAATCCTGTTTTTATCTTTTAACGGATATGAGAGAGCTTTTGCAATTTCCATTACGATTCTCCATGTTCATCTGATTTGTTTAACATCTGATGTAAACATTGGTGCTCAAAAGGTATACAGACCGACCAATTGTGACGTTCATCGGACCTATCAAACTACTTGGTTTTATCAAGGGTGCCGAGAGAGTTAAAGTTCAAAACAACCTATACGGTTCCATGTGACAATAAAGTGGTGAAGAAGGCTGAAATGAGTGATAGTCTGTAGTCGGCTACTTCACATTTACACTACTTACTGCTAAAATTATCTAATTGAACATATAACTCTCGTTCTTCGGTAAGACTTTCAAATAAACCACTCTTGTTTAATAATTCTTGAACATCAGAAGATGGACTCATAATCTTGCTACCATTTTTTATTATGGTCTTTAAGAATTCATAGAAGATTGGATTTAGGAATATTTGAGAGACACATGCTTGAGGTCCTGGAATTACTGCAAGGTCACATAAAAGATTCTGACTTTCCTTAAACTGTTGCCCAATTGATATATCCGCAATAATTTCAATTCCTTTCTGACCTCTTATTCTATTTGAGCGGGCACTAACTAAATGGACTTGAAAACCATTTTGCTGTAACTGCAAAAAACATTTGACCACGAATAATTCATCAAATCCTGAAGCCAACAGAATGAATGCCACTCGTATTTCGGACAAAGTTCTTTTCCTCAACAATCATGTTTGAATGTTGTGCAAGTTAACACCTCTGGTATAGCACAGGACAAAATTAGTGTATATAAAATATGTGTGACTATGTGTACTTAGGTGTGTGGGGATGATTTTAGATGTGCAACAATGTGCAGTAATGTGTGAACCTAGGGTGTTATCCGGTCTTCTTTTTCGATTGTATTTTTGAACGAAAGGGCGTAAATGAAGGTCTCAATACTTCCAAACAGTGAAATAGAAAACGTAATAACTTACGATACAGTTCATCAATTACTGCGCCACTTTCCGAAACACGAAATAAATATCCCCCAGCAAATTCTACAACTTTTATTGGTTCAAAATGAGTTAAAGGACAAGTTAGAATCTTCCCCTGTGCTCCTGCGTTTAGCTGTGAATTTAGTATTAAATCAAGGTTTAAAAAAGTTAGCTTCCATAAATTCTAGAGCAGAACGAATATTGGTCGGACGTTTTATGGAGGACAAATTTGCTAAGGAAGTAGCAGCTGAGTTGGGCATTAGCCGGGACCGAATTCAACGTGAGCAAAGGGAAGCAATTAAAGACCTGGTGGATATTCTTCGAAAGAATGAACATGAAGCAAGGAAACAACATGTTGATTTAATGGTTCAACCTTTGGGCATACCATCATATACTCGTCTCTTTGGGATGGATAGAGTTTGTCATCAATTAGTGGAACAATTGTTAACTGAAGGGCATCCCTGGAATATCACAATAACAGGCATAGGTGGTATTGGTAAAAGCTCTATTGCAGACCAAGTGATAAGACAGGCGGTTAACAATTTACACTATCAAAGAGTCATCAAACTTTATATAAGAAGCGGCTCTTTGACAGAATCCCAACTTATAGAATATTTGGCAGAAACCCTTTTGCTTAATTCAACTGGAATACCCCAAAATGAGCAGATTGCACAAATTAGGCATCTGCTCAAAACGGTATCTCACCTTATTTTTATTGATAATCTCGAATCCGACATTTCACATCTTTTTGATTTTCTGGAAACATTATCTCGGCCCAGCCGATTTCTGCTGACAGTTAGAGAACAACCCGTGAAAAAAAACCGGGTTTATGTTTTGCCCATCAAGCCATTATCCCTCGAGAACTCAGCAGATTTAATAAGACATCTCGCTCAAAATGGCCAAGCTTATCAAGAATTAGCCAGTATTGCTGACGAACAGATTAAGCGAATTTATGAGAAAGTCGGGGGCAACCCTCTTGCTCTTAAACTTGTGGTTGGCTTGGTTAACACCTTTTCTATACCTGATATTCTAGAAGACTTAAAATCTATACAACATGATGATACAAAAAAGATGTATCTCCACATTTTTTGGAATTCGTGGCAGGCACTAGACGATATAAGCCAACGAGTTCTACAAGTCTTTCCTTTAATAAGTGGAAAAGGTGAAGTGTCAGAAGTTATTTATAAGATTGTGAAAGGGAAGTATTCGGAGCTAACAAACGAAGATGTAACCAACGCTTTGTCAAATTTAGTGACCCGGTCATTGGTTGAGGTTAGTGGGTCGGTGTGGAGCAATAGCTATCTTTACAGTATTCACAATCTAACACGGTCTTTTCTCACTACCAATATCATTGATTGGCCTAGCGATTCAATATGATAACTGCAAACGAGTATACGGCCGTAATCGAGGCAGGCTTAGAATATTGGACCGAACAAGTTGGCAGATTATCTCGTGTATCAACTGCCGAATTGTCTCACAAACTAGACAGTATTATTTACCTCATTCAATGTAGTTACGGTTGGCCAGAAACATTGCCACAAGCATCTAATCTAATATTAGCTATCTTTCCTCAAGTAGAAAGGTACGGGTGGGGTTCTCGTTTGATACCAGTACTAGAACGTGTCGTAGCTTTGCAAACAAAACAAGACTTCCCTGAAAGAGTGCGATTACTAAACCGTCTGGGCCAGCTATACAGGCAACAACTAAGATACACGCAAGCCGTTCAAATACACAAAGAATCAGAAACAATAGCAAAGAAATTAGATAAGCTATCCTTGCTCGCTGAGACACATTTCCAGTTGAGTGAAGACTATTTACGTTCCCACAATCTAGAAAAAGCCGAGCATTACGGTCTATTGTCGCAATCCTTTTTTCAAGACGCTGTTGGATTTGAAAAATGGGAGTCAGCTATTGTCAATACGTTGGGCTTAATCAGCTTTGCAAGAAAACAGTACTCAAAAAGCGAATTTTATTTTCGACAGTCAGTATTACTTAGTCGGCAAAAAGAAGAGTCCATAGAATTAGCACGAACACTCAAAAATTTAGCATTAGTGTCCCAAGAACAAAAATTTTTTGTACAAGCAGAAATATTTTACAATGAAGCTCTCAGCTACTTAGAAGATAATGAGATAGAAAGGTGTGAAGTTCTTAATTGTCTTGGAGCACTACATTTTGACCAAGGAAATTTCGAATTGGCACTAAACACTTTTCGTAAAGCAGACGCTCCAGCCTTACGTTACACAGGCAATATACGTCTTCAGACTTCACTCAAATATAATATCGGCCTATGCTTATTGAGACTACATCGTTTTGAAGATGCGATTCATGCACTTGAGCAAGCTGTAACATTATGGAAGCAAGTTGAGAACTTTATTGAGTTGGGACGTTCTTTGGGGAAATTAGGTGAGGCTTACAATTTAGTAAACCGCTTTGAAGAAGCAATGCTTGTCTATGACGAGGCTATTGACATCATTCGCAACTACCCTCTCGAAAATTCCTTGTTAAAAACACTTAATCAGAGTAGGTCAACCATTGCATTAAAGTTGGTAGCCAGTTAACGAATAACTGGCTACCGAAAAATCTGGCTTTCTAGCCGCCACAATGTGATGAGCCAGTTGTGGAACACTCACCTGCAAAAACCGTTGAAGTGATAGTAGTACCAGCGATGAATACTGCAATTACAACAACGATAAAGAGGCGGACTGTGTTTTTCCGAACGGACTTGAACATCTTAAAACCTCCCATGACTAGGAGGCTCATCAAGAACGGTGCACCAGGGTTTTTCAACCCTCTCATGAGATGCTCAAAGAGCCATCAACGTGTAAGAACAACTGACAGTTATATAATTTAGATATTAGTCAAAGTCTCTAAACTAGAAAGCCACCATTTCGTTGACAGTTTGTCAACGCTTTCTATTAACAGTATTTTTAATGAAAAAGACCGATTTGGATTTTGGGGAACTTATTGATTTTTATATAGAACGAAGTGGGCGTAGTCTGGCTGCTACGGCAAAAATGCTTGGTTATAGTCGCTCTACCCTGACAAAATGGAAGACTAGAAAAAACATCTCATTTAATAATCTCCAAAAACTTTGCGATTTGGTAGAGGTCAACGAAGAGGAACGACAAGAACTGATTCATTTGGCAGGCTATGAATTAGACCCGTTAGTTAGAAAAAGGCTTATACCACTAGCTAATGTTTCACGAGTAATTGGAGATTTAAAGAGCCTTTCTCAACTTGAGATAAGCCTAGAAGAAGTAGAAGCCGTTATTCAAAGCTCTGTAGAACCAACCTATTTACGACTTGCACTACTTCATATCTATCTATTGGACGGTTATCACAATCAGGAATTATTTGCATCCCTAGTTACAGACCCATCCCCAGAAGTTTGTCGGAGAATGCTTCGATATGTTTATAAGAATCCTAATCCAGATAATGAAATCGTCTTTGATGGGACGGTTTTAGCAGAGCTAATAAACAATCCAGAATATGAGGTTGCATCTACTGCAATTCAAGCTGCTCGACATTTGGTCACAAAAGGGCATTTACCACTAAAGTTTCTAACAGTAGCCAAAACTCATCCTTATTGGCTTGTTAGAAGAATAGCGATTCAACGAATCGCAAAAGTTGACACACCAGATGTCTTAGAGCTACTTTATGAGTTTCGTACTACAAGCTATCATATCTCCCAGCAGGCAATCAGGGACTTCATTAAAAAGCATTTCTTAGACGGAAACTTTAGTACTCAACAGAAAGAGATGGCTATAGATTTAATAAAGCATTTAATAAAGGCAAAAAAAGTTTCCGATATTAGTAGGAGTAAGAACGAAAAATTGTTAGAAATTTTGCAGCAAGATAGTTAACTCCAATCAGCCCAAACAACCCATACAATCAATATCTGAACGGCTGACTGCATTTTCTACTCTAGGATACTCCTCACCCACCATCACCTCTAATATAGTAAATCCCCTCTCAAAAACACCTCTTTTCTATGATTTAATGAAACAATGTTCCAATGAGATTGTTGCCCAAACAATCAAAACCCAAGGTCGTAACTTTTGGGTCGCGTGGCCCGTTTATCAGCGGTATTGATTTTGGACTCTCAAAATTTCGTATCCCCCTGAGTAAACTAAACACCCACATTTATGTCGTGGGCAAGAGTGGAAAAGGCAAAAGTAAATTTCTGGAAGGATTTCTTTGGCAGTTAATCAGTCACGGCCAGGGCTGTGGCCTGATTGACCCTCACGGAGATTTAGCTAACAACTTGCTCAAACTTCTTGCTTTTCAGCCTTTAGGTAAAAATAAGCAACCCTGGCTATCTGACCCAAAGAATGCCCATAAACTCATTTACTGCGAACCTGGACACAAAGAATATTTTGTACCTATGAATGTCCTTGCAAGCTCAGATACTCCCTACACCATTGTCAGTAACGTAATCGAGGCATTCCAAAGAACGTGGAGTAAGGAATTAGAAGCCGCACCTCAGTTCAAGAACGTCACCCTGCACAGTTTGTTATTGCTTATCGAACATCGGCTTTCACTTGTCCAACTGCCCCACTTGTTCATGTACAAAGATTTTAGAGAATCGCTGCTGGCAACAAGCCAAAATAAAGATGTCAAAGGTTTCTTTTACGAACGCTTTGAAAAATGGGGACGTGAACAAACCTTACGCATTGAAAGCTTACTGAACAAAGTAACGGCGTTGACCCTCAATCCCTCTCTCAAGCTCATGCTGGGAGCATCCGAAAATAGGCTAAATCTTCGACAGTTTATGGATGAAGGCAAAATTCTCATTTTCAACCTAGGCATGTGCGACCACGAAACCCGCAATTTGCTAGGCAGCCTTTTGGCTGTCCGGCTTGAGCAAGCAGCTTTGTCACGAGTTGAATTGGAAGAAGATAAGCGTCACCGTTGGTATTGTGTCCTAGATGAGTTTCAGCGATTTGTGGCCAATGAAGGTTCAGCTCAAGCATTAGCAGAGATGCTTTCTGAGGCACGTAAGTTTGGACTATTTAAAGTGACCCCCAAAGTCAAGACCACAGATCGAGAAAGTTAAGATACCAAACCGGGTCACAGAATGGGTACATTAACAGCAAAATGAACATCAGCCGGTGTGCAGTAGCCCAAGCTTTGGTGCGGCCGTTCGTAGTTATACAGGTCGAAGTAGTCACCCAAGCCAGTAAACAACTCAGGTACGGTGGTATACTCCTTGATGTAAATGTCTTCGTACTTGACGGTGCGCCAGAGACGCTCCACGAAGATGTTGTCAAAGACGCGACCACGGCCGTCCATGCTAATGCGAATGGATGCTGCTTCTAGTTCCTGGGTAAATGCCTGAGCCGTGAATTGCACACCTTGGTCTGTGTTGAAGATTTCCGGCTGACCATGCCGCAACGCCTGACGGAGAGCCTCCACACAGAAAGCGCCATCCAATGTGTTGGAGAGCTGCCAGGCCACAACGAAGCGACTGAACCAATCCAGGATGGCCACCAGGTACATGAAGCCATGCGGCATGGGTACATAGGTGATGTCAGCCGCCCACACTTGATTCGACCGTTTGATGTCCAGGCCGCGCAGCAGATAAGGATACTTTTTATGTTGCCGGTCTGGAATGGAGGTGCGGGGACGGGGATAGATGGCTTGCAGTCCCATTTTTCCCATTAACCGTGCAATTCGCTTGTGATTGACCGCGAAACCATGTTGCTTGTTCAGGCGGACCGTCATCTTGCGATAGCCATAGAAAGGCGCGCACGTGTACTCCTGGTCGATCAGCTGCATCAGTTCCAGGTTCAGCGGTGATTCGCTGGCTGGCTGCCAGTAGTAGGCGGCCCGATTAAGACCAACCAGCTCACACTGACGGCGGATACTGAGGGTCGGATGGCCTGTTTCAATCATCATGCGTTTAGCCTCAATCGAATTGGGCAGCTTTTTTTTTCAGCCACTCCAATTCCATCTTGAGGCGGCCGATTTGTTCATACAGTTCGGTTTCGCGAGCTTCTTGCTCACGCAGTTGCTGGGCCACCTTCTGGCCAAAGACGGTCGGTCCTTCGGCCAACAGTTGTTTTTTCCAGCTCTTTATCTGAGTGGGATGAACATCGTGAGCGCTGGCGATTTCGTTGATCGTCTTGAGTTCTTTGACGGCTTCCAGCGCCACTTTGAACTTGAATTGCTGGCTATAGTTTTTCCGTTTTTTTGTCACTCGAAAACCTCCACAAGCTATAGTTTATTGGACCTTAGCCTGTGGTCTAGTTTTTGGGGTTCATCATAATTATAGGGCAAGAAAACCAACGATAAATTGCTTGGGAGTGACTAATCATAAAGGCATGGTATAAAGGGCGCATGAACGAATGTCCACACTGTCATAGAACAGACCAACAAGTCAAAAATGGCAAAACGGTTGCCGGTAGCCAAGTCTACAAATGTAAAGTCTGCCAGCGAAAATATGTGCTCGAATCTCAACCAAAAGGCCATTCTCTTGAAACCCGGCAACAAGCAATCCGGTTGGTGCTGGATGGCAATAGTCAGCGTCAAGCGGCTCGCCATCTTGGTGTGGCCCCCCAATCGGTCGCCAATTGGCTCCGAGAATACGCTGATAATTTGCCCCCAACACTGCCAGGCCCAGACAAGCCAGTGGAAGTGGCTGAACAAGATGAGCTTTTCACCTTCATTGGTGCGAAAAAAACGAAATCTACATCATGACTATTGTCGACCGGCAAACCCGCTGCTTTTTGGCTATCGAACCAGTCTGGCAGCGGACTCGGGAAACAGCTCAACAGATGGTTGATGCGACACCAGCTGAGCAATATTACAGCGACCAGTTTCCCTTGTATGACAGCTTGACCTATCGACGTGGCTACCATTTGTCGCTGGCCGATAAGAGCGAAACTTATTCGGTTGAAGGTGGGAATGCTGAATTGCGTCATTATTTGACTCGTCTGGTGCGCAAGAGCCGCTGCTTTTCGCGTTGTTTAGCCTGGTTGAATCGGCATGTCAAAGCGTTTGCTCATGCTTGGAACCAACGGCAATTACACAATCGGGCACGACCGTTTGACAAAAAGCACATGATTGATTTCATATGCCTACAGTCTTAGTCACTCCCAATTGCTTTGTGTTCTTTAATGCGGGCACAGAACTAGCATGCACAAAGGAAATCGAAATACCCAAAATTGGCATAAAATTCACCCTATTTGCCGACTACCACCAGCTTTGAACTTCTTCGAGAACCTCATAAACTTTGTAAAGTGTATAACCATTGTCAATGTTGGTAAGGTAGGGCGCGGCTGAAGCAAGAACAGACCAAAATGTATTAAGATCTTCATGACAGGCGACCTCAATTACATCACATAATTGGCTCTCAATTAATATCTGTTCATCTAGTTGGCA
This sequence comes from Ardenticatenaceae bacterium, assembly GCA_020634435.1. Taxonomy (GTDB): domain Bacteria; phylum Chloroflexota; class Anaerolineae; order Promineifilales; family Promineifilaceae; genus Leptofilum. The sequence continues at coordinate 540,523 of JACKBS010000007.1, forward strand.
TATATCAAATGTAAACTGACTGAGTTCTTCTGATTTAATCACCTCTTCATCAGATATACTGGTAATTACAAACAATGCATGGTTAAAGAAGCCGGCTTTCGTGAGGATACGGGCAATTTGGCCCAATTTTTTATCAGGTATGTTGTGGGTCAGAGACAATGCTTGATCCAGAACCTTCGTTGCTCTAGTTTCCATACCAATCTCGAATAATCCCTTGGCAGCCTGAATGAGTACTTCTACCTTATTTTCACCATCGGGTATGTTGTTGATCACAGCCAACCCTTGGGGAAAAGATCCAGCACGTACAAAGGCTTTAGCAACATGAATGAAGACTTCCACTTTATCGTTGCTATCGCCAATGTCGTTCGCTGAAGACAATGCATGCTCTAGGACTTCCGTTGCTCTAGTTTGCTTGCCAGCCTCAGTCAGTCCTTTGGAAACCTGAATAAGTAATTCTACCTTGTCCTTGCTGTCAACTATGTTGCCGATTACTTGTAATGCTTGATCAAAGGATTTTGCTTTAGCAAGTACCCTAGCAATTTTACTGAACACAATATCTTTAGTCTGAATGTCATTGGCTTCATACGATTCCTGTCCAGAGAAGTCGCTATGATCCAAAAGGGAGTCGATTTGATCCATCATCGTAGCAATCTCAATGGAGAAACTTACTTCATTCCAAATATCGTAAGCGACATGAAGTTCGTGACTTAGAAACTCCGCGAGAGTTAGCCCTTCGGCAATTTGACCCAATGCATTTGCAACATTCTTACCAAAAGACACATTGTTGGCTACTAACAATGCTTGTTCCAAAACCTCCGTAGCTCTGGCTTTTTCGCCAGCTTGGGCTAGTCTTAAGGCAAGATGAACAAAACGACTTGTTCTGAGCATAATATTATCGGTCTTATTGATCGCGAATAAAGCTTGATCGAAGACCTGCCTTGCCCTAGTTTGTTTACCCGCTAGCGCAAATGACTCAGATATTCTCTCTAGCAATGTTCCCATAGACCAATAATCTGCCGTTTTGTCTGCCAGAACCAATGCGGAGTCAATAACCTCCATTGCTCTAGTTTGTTCACCAACCTGAATTAGTCCCTTTGCTATCTGAGTAAAAATTTCTGCTTTGCTCCGGTTATCCGCTACACCATTAATCGCGTATATTGCTTTGTCAAAGGAGCTCGCTTGTACCAGTGTCTCGGAAATCTCAACGATTCTCTCTTTTTTATACTCATCATCGCTTATGTCGTTGGTTGCAGATAATGCTTGGTCAAGCACTTCCGTTGCTCTGGATTGTTCACCAGCTAACACAAGGGCCTTGGCGATTTGTGTCAATTCATATGCCTTGCTCCATCCATCTGCTATGTCGTTTAATGTGTTTAACAATTTGTTGAGGGCATTGTTTTCCTGCTCTAATTTGCCAGCCTCGATCAATCCCTTAGCTATCTTGCCGAGTATCTTTGGTTGATGCCAATCAACCACCACTTTGATAACAGATAGAGCTTGGTCAACAGAACCATCTTGCATGAGCAACTCAGCAATTTGATTGAGCAAATATTCTGGCTCGTCAGAAATATTGTTAGCTATCTGAAATGCCTTATCAAAGGAGCCAGCTTGTGCTAATTTCTTAGAAATCTCCGAGAGCAGATATTCTTTAGGGTGCCATTGATCATCTATATCATTTGTTATAGACAATGCTTGCTTAAGAACTTCCGTTGCTTCAAATTTATTTCCGGCATTAGTTAGCCCCGTGGCAATCTGAATAAGCACTTCTGCTTTATCATCGTTACCCACTATATGTGTTTTTTCGACTCTATGTAAAGCCTGCTCAAGGGCATCTAGTGCTTCACTGCGTTTGCCGGCCCGAGTTAACATTAAGGCGACCTGAATTAACGATTTTGTTTTTTGCCAATTATTTGTAATGTCAGAGGCCACTTCCAGTGCCCGGTCATAATAACCAACTTGGGCTTGTAACTCACAAATCTCAGCGAGAATCTCTGATTTTTGCCAATCATCCTCTCTGTCGTTAGTCATAGACAAAACTCTGTCGAGAATATCAGCAGTTTTGGTTTGTTCACATGCTGAAGCAAGCCCCTTGGCAATCTGAATAAAGATTTTCATTTTGCTCTTCTCATCTATTAGATCTATTTCGCTTACCAAATGTAGCAATCGGTCAGAGTAGCCGGTTTTTGCAAGGATTTTGGCAACCTGAGTGAGTATTTTTACTTTATACCCATCATTGAATACACCATTGAGCAAGTGAAGGGCTTGATCAAAATAGCCAGCTTGCACCAAGACGTTTGCAACCTGACTGAGTACTATTTTCTTTTCCTTATCCTCCTTCTCATCATTTAGTATGCTGCAAGCCGCTGCCAATGCTTGAGCGAGAATATCAGCAGCTATAGATTGTCCATCGGCTTGTGGGAGGCCTTTAGTGATCTCAATAAGCCCCTTCACCTTGCCCCATTCATCCGTGATGTTTTTAGCCACTTGTAATGCCTGATCAAAGGAACCAGTCTGGGCTAGTATCTCACAGATCTCTACGAGAATCTCTGTTTTCTGCCAATCACTCTCTTCGTCGTTAGTCACAGCCAACGCTTGGCTAAGAACTTCCGTTGCTCTAGTTTGCTTGCCAGCCTCAATTAGTCCTTTGGCAACCTTAACAAGCCCATTCACCTTGTGCCGTTTATCCGTGATGATTGTAGCTACTTGTAATGCCTTGTCATAGTAACCGATTTGGGCAAATATCTCACAAATCTCTATGAGGCTCTTAGCTCTATGCCAACTATCCATACCCACCATTTCATTAACCAAAGTCAATACTTGGTTGAGAACTTCTGTTGCTCTAATTTGTTCATCGGTTTGAGTTAGCCCTCTCGCAATCTGAATCAGGAGTTTTGTTTTTTCTCTGACATCCGCTATGCTGGTAATTGTCTGCAATGCTTGGTCAAAAGAGCCAGCCTGAGTCAGAACTCTACAAATCGCAGCGAGAATCTTTGTTTTCTGCCAACCATTCTCTCTGTCGTTGGTCATAGCCAATACTCGGTAGAGAATATCAATAGCTTGGTTTATTTCACCAGCCTGAGTCAGCCCCTCGGCAACCTGAATAAGGATCCAGACCCTGCTCTCCTCATCGATTATATCGCTGACCACATTCAAAATTTGGTCAGAATAGCCAGCTTGTGTTAGGGATCTAGTTGTCTTAATGACTATTCCAGTTTCTAGTTCCGTTTCCCAATTAGTAATGTCTTTGAATATGGATAGTAATTGCTCTGAGTGAAGACTTCCAGATAGATTATTAACAATCTGTGAAAACAAATTTTCCTTATACCAACCATCCGTTAGATTGTTAGCAACTTCTAGTGCTTTGTTAGGACGGCCAATTTGAACTAACGTTCCAGCGATCTGACTAAGCAGTTCTCTTAGCTCTGTCTCGTTGGGTACATTTTTAGTAGCATCTAGAGCCTGATCAATAATTTCTGGCAATCGATGCAAATCTGTTTCATGGACACCTCGAATTAGCTCCAAAAATGCCTCGCAACGTCTTCGCACACTGCTTATTAAGGCTATATAACTGAGCGCCCGGTCAATTTGCCCTAACAAAGCTAAGGCTAAAAAAACCTTGATTGGGAGACGACTGACCGAGGCCCTCAATGTAGCATAAACAGCACATCCATGGAGGAATGGGACCCATTGCAAGGGCTCTACCTTTTTTGATGCGTTTATGACCAACATTACATCTTGCCCAAAAGCAGAATATGAACCGTTTACCGTCAACTTCGCTCTCATATAATTCCTATCAAGTAATTGATAAAGCCTTTCAAATTCATGATTGTCATATAAATGAGCAGCGTAGTGTAACAATAGGTATCGTGGGGTATTCTCTTGCCAACCATCTGACTGGAACTGATAACCCCAGTTCATAATTTTCCTTTCAAAACTTTTTAATTCTGATTGACTAAATCGCTTTGCTACAGCACGACGCAGTTCGAGATGCATAAGTTCATAGTGCTCTTGGCCTATTAAGAACCGCTGAATAGGCTTGATCGCCTGCTCAACATCCCATGTCCTTTTTTTCAGCACTCCCGCTATTTCTACACTGGCGATCTTGCCCTTCGTGATCAACAATAGACCCAATACATCTTGCGATAACTGGATATTGGCGCGAGATTGGAGATATTTTAGCTGTCCATCGAAATATGCCAGTACATCTTTGGGAAGATCATTCTTTATGCTAGCGAGTTTGGCCTGTCTGTCTTCGGATTCAGCTACCTCCTGACTGACGAAACGGGCCAGCAGCGGCTCACCCCCAACACTTTCTGATATGTGTGGAGCCAGCGAATGAGCTTCCTCAGCATCCACCCCATAAACATGCAATAAGTTGACAATGTCAGATTCAGTTATCCCCTTCAGTTGCCATACGTCTGCTTGCCGAAATGGATGTGTTAGTGATACTTGGGGTAGGGCCTTTGGAGTTTCTCGCGAAGTAATCACAATATGTACATAGGGGGCTAGAACTACCGGCAACTCGGTAGCGACTGAATCTGATTCTGGCTCACTTGCCATTTCGTCAAAACCGTCTAGTAACAACAAAAGTGGTTTGGTTGCACTTGCATGCTCGACAGCCTCTTTCCAAAGAACGTTGAATTGGATATGCAAGGTACTGTCATCATTGGAGATGCCACCTTCTTTGTCTAACACTGTTAGAAGTTGGGAGTTAATAGATTTCAAGTAGGCAGTCCTCGTATTTTGATTGCCAAATTGCCTAATGAAAAAATATAGGAGGGTGGGCCTTATCGATTGGGGCCAAAGCGCTGTTTCATATCGGTTTATTAGGTTAGTGACAAGAGCAGTTTTGCCAAAACCAGGTGGAGCTTCAATCAGTAAGTAGCCAGGCTCCTGACTTCCAGCAAGCGCAGAAATTCTTTGGATCTCATCTTCACGGCCGACAAATATCTCGCTATAGAAGCTAAGGATATCGGCCACCTCTCTGCGATAGTTTAAGGGGGGCAATTGGTATAAAGTTGTTTCTGCTTTATGGGGTAATTGCGACTTTATTTTATGTACACTATTTTGGATGTCCTGAAATGGTAACGAAGACATCCATTTTTTCAAAACTGTGTATTCCTCTTCCTTAGCAGTTTGGAAGATTTCATCAAGCGAAGGGAGTTCAGCTAAATGCAGGAGTTGTTCAACGACTTCAATATCACAATACAAGAAATATAGTACGTAAAGAAACTGGATAGGATCAGTCGGTTTTTGGCCATTGCGCCAATTCTGTATTGTATTTCTATGAATTCTCCGTGTGAAATCAGGATGATGGTTAACCAAATCCGCGAGTTTACTGTTACCCAACGGGTTAGTTTCAACTAAAGAATTGAAATAGTTTCCAAAATCTTCTAGCTCAGACACAACAAGTACCGTTCAAATATCTCATGCTCAGTGAGGTGCATTTTTGCACCTAACATGAAGTCTCTTTCATAGTACGCTGTTCCTACATAGAAATTTTATAGGAGAAGGAGACGCTGTAGACCGCCAAGTCCCTTTCAGCGTCTCCAAGAAGACTTAGCGTCTGGAATATACGCTTTGTCAGCGTATATCCAGGCCCGCTTCGTCTGTTTGTATTTTAGCTAGGAGGCTAATAATGCACCAGTTCGAACCAAGCGAGCCCATTCAACCAGTCGGTTCGCAAGACATTTACAGTTTTATTGATCGCTCAAAACAATGGGTTCTTGACAATCTCCCATTAATGAATGGTGACGTACAGGCTGGCATACTTTCTCTACAAGAAATGGCCTGTCTTATTCAGCCATTAGTTACAGAAGCTCAATACCTACTTGCAAATTACGAGTTAGAAGATCTATGGATGGCGCGTATGCTCATTCAACCACTAGGGTTTCTGATTTCCTCATTGGAAAAACATTATCAAGAGCGTCAGCACACTGCTGGCACAGCATTACGTCATTTGAAAGGTGCTGAAGACCTATTGTTTCAACTTGGTAAAGTAGCAAACCATCCACCGCGTGATTCACATTACACAAACTATCTGTGGAACGTGGTCGCCCCCCCCCTTACTTATACAGGCGACCCACAGGAAGTATTCTTCGTTCGTTCCGTTACTCGTACCAATGAACTACATGAAGATTCATACAATGCTCTACTCAGTATTTGTAAAGGTGAGTTGAGTACGGAAAGTGATGATGTATGTGACGCTATCAAGCACGCTACGAAGAATATATTGGCTGTCCGAGACATTTACAGAAGTTTCTTTCACAAAGATGAGAAAGGTGTTAGGAACATGGATTTTGATTTTTTTGTTCAACTTCGCACCTTTAAGCCACCATTCCCCATCAAAGGTATAAATTGGACGGGGGCCAACGCAGGCAACCTCGCAGTTCAAATGTGTCTTGATTATCTGATTGGTACTGTTATGGCAGAGCACTCTGACTTCATTGACACCAGGTTGCGCTTATTAGTCGGTGAGGATCAAGCAGCAATTCAAGCCGCAAAACAACAGCCGTCCCTACTAGATCGATTGCTGAAACGATTAAGATTAACGCATGACGAAGTACAGCATTGGGATGACGAAAAAATGATCCATTACTTTCATCAGCAAGACTTTGGATTGCAACATGCCATTACAGCTTACGGCGAACTAGTTAAAGCTGCTGGCGAAATGTCGGCAATCCACTGGTCTCTCATCCAGAATTATATTGTTAGACCAGGTAAGAGGTTGGCAACAGAAGGATCAAGATTAGCTGTATCGCCTGAAATAGGGTTGACAAACACACCGCACGAAAAGATCAAGCAAATTATGGAAATGCGTCGAAATCACCCAAAAATTAATAGGCTCTTAATATTGTTAGGGTAGACGTTTGTTGTATTTGAATAAGCAACGACCGTAACCTGCAAATATCTCATCTAAGCTGATTTTTCTCGTGGTCGCGGGTGAAAATGCAGGAATGAATTTATGAACTCTTGAACAATGTCAAACGCAAATTTCAGATTGATATTTATTCTGAACAGTTGCTAAAATAACGGGGGCAATTAGTTATGAGAAAAATACTTTTGGACAATATGCTTCGGCAAGAAAACTAGAATTATACGCGTGAGTGAGCGAATCCCGTCGGGCACGAGCCTGTAGTAAATATCTATAGGACAAAGAACTCTCAAAATTACTTGAGGGTTCTTTTTATTTTATAGGTTTCAGGGCAATTTATACACGGGGGAGAGAGCCCAATATTATAGGGTAAAGAAACCCAACGAATTCTTGCCCGAATGACAGAATAAAGCAAATAATCACGTTGGTATAAATGGAAGTCGGAGAAAGGTGCTTCAATTTCACGCTCAGCTAGGCGATGTATTTGACGTCCCGCCTGCTGAGGTGGAGAACTAAACGAAGTAGTACACAAGAAACCCTTTGATAATACTAGAGATTTTGTAAAGATCCCGAAACTGTTGCAGTCAAAACTGGAAAGCAAAACGCATACATGGATAAGACCTCTGGTAAAACATGATTAAAAATCAATGTGCTACCAAACTGGGATTCAAAGTGTATGAAGAGCAATTGACTCCGGCTGATTTCCCACTAGCTCATTAGTGGACGCATTTTGGCTGCCAGCTCAATCATTTTGTGCCTGTGAAAATTGTGTACGGACCAAACTCGAGATCACTTAGTTTTGGCGGTTTCCCAGGCCATTGTGTTACATTCCTGAAACCCACATTTGCTAGTAAAGTGGTATATTCTTCCGACGAATAACAATACACGATTACATCATTCGTAGTTACTTCATAAGTTTCCTTGTTTATCCAAAACTGCCTCTCATAAATGGTTTGCGACGCAATGTTTTCCATTTTGTCAGAAAGTACAATGACCGGCCTATTAAAACCGAATCCCAAATTGTGGAAAGGATGTGCTTTAACGTTCACCGAATCTTCCAATATTTGGTGAGGATGAAGCACTTCAATGTAGAAAATGCCAGCGGGTGCCAAAGCTTCATAAACTCTTTCAAGCAATTTTCTGGCTATTTCTCTCGGCAAAAGATTAAAGGTGCTGTTCGAGTAGATTATGGTGCCATTATTCCGAGGTAACTCATGGCCTGTGAAATCAGCACATAAATAGTGACAGTCTAGGTTTGATGGGCTTATCGATTTGGCATAATCAATGCATAGTGGAGAGATATCTACGCCTATTGCTTCGTAACCCAGCTTTGCAAATTCTCTGGTATAATGGCCAATGCCACAACCAAGATCAAGTAATCGTTTATTTGGATTAGAGTCAACAATAGTAGAATAGAGCCACCGAATATGCTCTTTGACACTCGTCAAGTTTCGTCCGCCAGCAAACGTGGTTTCATCCACCTGTAAATCAAATAGTAGCCTAAGATAATGTTCGTCATGAAAATCATTAAGATCCACAATTTTTTCTTCCAAACAAGTCTGATTATGCCCTATGCCCTGCTCGCTCCTGGAAATTCTCCACACTCAGTATATGAGATGAGGAAATCCCCTTATGATATCTATTGTAGAATGAAATAATTCCGGGAATACCTTCCAGCCATGATGTGGCGCGAAATCCCACGGATTTAATTGGTGCCTCTCTCATGACAACGCGAGTCCAAGTATCTACTAATTGATGTATTTCATGTGCAAAGGTCAAATGCGCTTTTTCCCCGGACAATTGATAGATGTCATATAATAATTCAGCATTTCCTACCAATCCATGACATTGTATTGGTAGAGTTGCTCTAGCAGATGAGATGAGGGATAGTGCGGCATCATTAAGAAATACATCATCTAATTCTGCAAATCCATACTTGTGACTCCTAAGGAGAAACCGGATTATTCCTCCTGACGAGCACCAGAAGTTTCTCCCGAAGGCTATGTTTCCGTTTTCGGATGTAGATGATGGCCAAAGGCATATATCATCTAGCCTAGTCTTGTTGGCCATAAAGAAATGGACAGCATCATTGATAATGTGTTTTACCTCTTCCTCGCATTTAAAGATGATTGCGTAATCCAGCAACGCATCAACAATGCCTGCTGACCCATGTGCATAATCTGTTCTAAGTGTTTGATCGTACTCGATCCGACCCTTGTAAGATTTAGGATTAACCGTTTTCCAAAAGCACCTGAGCTGGTTAAGTTCGAGACAAGTATCGACTAATCTTGTTGAGATACTGTCTATGGCATTGGCCACTTCAATACAGGGACATATCATATGCATGATTATAAGGGCACGTAACAAGCCTGCTAATCCATTGACAATATCTGGAGAAGGGTGTTCGTTGGCAGAAAGAGCAATGTTGACAATTGTATTTTGTGCATATATCAAAGATTCTTGGTCGCCTAAAAAGTATCCATATAGAAATATCGAAAGGGAGGTCCCGGCAGAACCGACATATAGGCCTGGCAATTCATTATATTCGAGTGCTTGACCAGAGATAATCGATTGCTTTATTTTGGTAACTTTGTTACGAAATTCTCTAGAGCAACCATAGTGAGCGAAGACATCGACTAAACTTAGCAAGACTCCAGCAGTTCCTCTAAGATCGAGGATTTTTTGTTGCCCCAGAGAAGAAAGTGCAAAGCCACAACCTTCTCTAGAACTGTCAAAATACCGGGTAAGCAGCATTCTCGACAATTCCTCAGCGGCATGTGGGCTACTCGACATAATCTCATAATAACTATGGTCTAAGTTCCTAGAATGGTCATTACTCGTCCCAAGCTTGACATTTCTTAGATCTCTAACCATCTCAGATGCAGATTCATATCTTTTGTCTTCATTCCTATCCAAGGCCTTTTGTAGAATTTGGAACAATCCTTCAGAAATTAGGGGGTTAATTTTCTGCGGATTCAAGTACTCTTGATAAGAGTCAATTTGTATATTCCGCGGATTGACGCCAGCAAAAAGATAGTAAAGAAACGCACCTAAACTGTATACATCATCCTTATAATTGGGTTCTCCAGCTTTCCTCCGATTGGCAGATGCAAAACCAGGGCTTCCAAGTGCATAAACAAATTCCTTTGCAAATACGTCACTAGCTGATTCAAAGTCTAAGATTAAAACTTCGTCACTAACAAGAATGAAGTTCGATGGCTTAATGTCCCCATGGATAATCCCCGCTTTATGCAAATCAGCTACGCTCTCAACTATCTTGATGGCTAAAGGCAACACATGTTTCGGGTACGGTGGCCTGCCCAACGTAACCAGATTTTCTGTTATCTTTTCCAGGGAGATACCTGCCAAATCTTCCATGACAAGACAATAGCTACTATCATTATTCACGACAAATGAATCATATACTTGTGGCACTTTTGCTTTGCCACTAAGTTTCATTAGAATCTTTCTTTCTCTCTTAATACGCTCTGCACTTGGATTTCCATCAAGATCGAGCTCGGAAGCATCGTACCCAATCTTTATTACACACCGCCGCTTTTGAATCAGATCTATGGCCAAAATGACTTTACTGTGCGCTCCCAAGTGAATAGCACATACTTCCAAATATCTTTGATCGAAGACCCTACTTCCTTTAGGCTGTAGCCTTTGGTCTACAACCGGATCTTCGATGTCGTGTGTTTCTGAGGAAGCGTAAGAATATTCATCTATTTTCTGTTTCCCGTCTGGTTTAGTTACAAGTGGAACAATATCCCCAAATATGGTTTGGGCATATTGAGGCACAATTGCACCCCAACGATAGAAAAGCACATTGCTATCTTTGTATCTCTTGTCTGTGTAAACTCTGGGTCCTCTGAATGCCTGGGTTAAAGGGTATAGAGCCTCAATGATTTCTTGGAAGTGCGAATCGTCGTTCGGATAGAGAGTAACAAGTTTGCCTACACTCCCAATCCCTCCTCGACCATCATTAAGATAGTGTACAAATGCTACTGAGCTAACACACTTGAAATGAACTTTCAATCGTCTCAATTCGGGTGTTATGGTTTCTAAAAGGATTTCAATGTTCTTGCGTGAGGAAGAAAGATGAATTTTCCATCCTGCTTCCCGCATATTACACAACTTTGGCTTAGCGAATATCCAAGAATAGTTCTTGCTTTCATCATGAGAGTAAAAGGGCGACTCGAACGTAACCCAATCGGGGTCATTACCAAATGCGTCTCGAACGATTCTTTTCAGTATTGCCATTCTTACACTTGACTGCCACGTTGCGCTATGTATGTCGTTAACCCTGTTGATCTTAGCCGTCGGGTAAAGGAGGGAAACCCGGTATGTCAGGACCGCTTGGCGGAAAAGTAGGATCTGGACCTTCTGGAAAATCAGGGCCAATAGGATCAGGCTCAGGACCGCTTGGCGGAAAAGTAGGATCTGGACCTTCTGGAAAATCAGGGCCAACAGGATCAGGCTCAGGACCGCTTGGCGGAAAAGTAGGATCTGGACCTTCTGGAAAATCAGGGCCAACAGGATCAGGCTCAGGACCGCTTGGCGGAAAAGTAGGATCTGGACCTTCTGGAAAATCAGGGCCAACAGGATCAGGCTCAGGACCGCTTGGCGGAAAAGTAGGATCTGGACCTTCTGGAAAATCAGGGCCAACAGGATCAGGCTCAGGACCGCTTGGCGGAAAAGTAGGATCTGGACCTTCTGGAAAATCAGGGGCATCAGGATCTATAGTTTCTGTATCTCCTTCAGGAGATTTACAGTCAAGAGTGGCCGATGTGTTTGCCTCTTTAGGACACCAGAGAGTTGGGATTGGAAACCAAGCGCGTATTGGTGCATTGCCATCTACATGTTCACCCAATACATCCTGCAAGATTCCTGCAGGATCATGAACTGTTAAGTCATTCTCAATCGATAGTAGAGCATCAATTCTTAACCGGATTTCGTCAATCTCATCGCGCATCTCTTCTTTGCCTCCTAAAACGTGCTAATGGCTGTTTGATCAAATAAGTTTAATTGAGAAATTGTACAGACAATCTTGTTCTAATAGCATGAACGGTCAAACCAGTATCAGGTTGCAGTATTATTAATTCGACGAGGTTGACTACAGTTGGACCGTCAGAATTTCCCATCTAGAGAGTCTAAAGTTCATCTTCGTTACAGTTATCTGTACTGGATCGTAGGCAAATAGAAGATGGGGTGTTTCTTGAGTTCGCGAGTTCATTTTATTATAGCATATATTTTCGACTTCAAAAAGATGGGCCTTCTAAAGTCGGACTTACAGAGGCAGGAACAGGAGCCTTGTTAATAGTGTCTAGCATGATAATTTATCCGCTTGTAACCTAACAGTATCGGGCTGTGAGTCTACTACTGTAGGTGAGGGCCAGTATAGCTAACGATCTCAGCCATGTTGTTGCTTATGCATTGCATAAATAGCTGAACTGTCTGCAAAGATGCCCTCTGAACGGTACAAGATTTATGGGCGAAGTTTGACGACTTCAGCTGGATTTTTCTGCACAATTTACCCTGCGACTGACCAAGTTTACTAGCTTCTTGCTGCTGGTGTACATTACCTTTTCTGTGAGACCCTTTACCGTTACAGTATTGCCTTTTTGAACGGGGATTTTTATGACAAATTCTAACAGCAGCATCTTGATTTCGTTAGAAAGACTTGTTATTCTTCGTGAGTGATCAGATTATTACTATCCTAGAACTGAGTGAATATCTAACATAGCATTGATAGGTCATTGCTCAATTCACGTTTAATAGGTATCTAAGATGGGTGTAGTAATTGTTTATGGACAACGTTCGGATGCGCATGTGTTATCAGTTATAGAAGCACTGGAAACTAGACAAAGAGAGTATGTTCTATTTGAGAGATTTAGGCATGGCTATCGATTAAGTTATGAATTTGTAACCAATAAGTCACAGGTTCTGATACATACCCCTCAAAAGGTCTACGATTTGGCATCCGATATCGATGGAATATATTGGCGGCACACAGCAGTAAATAATGCGGAAAAAGGACTAATACACCAATCGACTTATAGAGATATCTTGCGCTCATCTGAATGGGGAGAAGCATCCAGAGCTCTGTCCTTGCAGGAAGAAATCAAGATAAAACACGTTAACCCTGTCAGTAGAGAGATAATTGTTTCAAACAAGATATATCAGCTCATTTTAGCAAAGCGAAATGGTTTGAGAATACCTAATAGTTTCGTCTCTAACGATAAAGTAGGAGTACAAGGATTCAACCAAGTCAATAAACCTTTGATCATAAAATCACTAGCTCCAATGTTTGATGAAAGAACCGACGGTGGCATTCCGACAGAACTTTACAATCCATTTGAAGCTGTTGAAGGTGAGATTGCGTTTTCTCCAAAGATATATCAACCATATATCGAAAAGGCCTATGAGCTTAGGGTAATTGTTGTTGATTCAAAAATTTTTACTGTAAAGATAAATTCTCAAAACCACGCAGATACTGAAATAGATTGGCGAAAGGCAGCATATCATAAAGATCTGTTTGAAGAAGGAGAACTATCTTTTGACACATCAAGAAGGCTTCTGAATTTTCATAAAAACGCAGGCATCATTTATGCTGCATATGATTTTATTGTAGATACAGAAGGGGTGGAATATTTTCTAGAGTGCAATCCCCACGGCAATTGGCTATTCTTAAATTGCTATTTGAAAGAAATAGGCTTAGCTATAGTTGATTACTTCAGTTGACCTATTACCCTTAGTTTTGCTAGGGAAAATCACAGGATTACATTTAGGAAAACAACATACATATATTAGCAGGTATCAAACATAGACTTTAGATTGATATTGATTGTGACGGGGTGCTAAAATGCTAGGGTACGATTGATTATCAGGTAAATGCATTTGAGCAATATGTTTTGGCCAGAAAACCAAAATTATACACGTGAGTGAACGATCCCCGTCGCTCCCGTAGCAAGGAAAAGCTCTCGAAAATTCGAGAGCTTTTTTGTTTGCCAGATCGCGGGAGTGACCATGATCGCTCCCGCGAAACTATAGAGCAGTGACATAGCCGTTCCATTCTCCTACCCTACCTCGCACCCATTCAATCGCTCCCGCCGGGTGCGCCAATCGGGCATCATCCGGTCAAGCAAGCCGTAAAAACGGGTGCTGTGGTTGTGCTCAATAAGATGGCAAAGTTCATGCACAATCACATAATCAATGTACACCTTCGGCACCTGCATCAGCTTCAGGTTGAGCGTAATGACACCCTCCTCCGTACAGCTGCCCCAGCGGGATTGCATTTTGCGAATGGCAAGCTGTGGCTCAGCTGGCAAAACAAAGCGGGCAAACCGAGGTAGCATAGCCGCCAACCGCTCTGGAAACACCCGCTTCGCTTGCACACGATACCATTCTTCAACCTGGGATTGCACCTGGGCCACATTGGCTTTGTCTGGCGTCATCACGGTAAGAAAACCACGTGTCAGTTTGACCGAACGCGCTTCATCTTCGGACACTTTCAGCCGGTACTGTCGGCCGAGGTAGCGATGCGTTTCGCCGCTGACGTATTGGCGCGGCGGCGTTTGCGGAAGGTACAATTCCAGCTCTTGCTGCTGGCGCAGAATCCAGGGGGCGCGTTGCCGTACTTTCGCCTCAATGGCCGCAGGCGTGGCCGATTGAGGGGCCACAACCGTGACGCTTAAATCAGGATGTACGTTGATCGCCAGCGTTTTGCGAGTGGCAAACGTCACCTCGTACTCAATGAGGGACTCCCCAAATTGCAGTTGATGCTGTTGGCTCATTTGGCCCGGTCCCGCGCTTTGGCCACTTCCAACAGTTGAGCAATGATCTGTTCTAGTTCAGCCAGCTCGATTAGTGAACCCGTTTTTTGCTCAAGTTCGTAAAAGGCGTCGTCCAATTCCCGCTTGATTTGGTTTTGCACATCCAGATTGTTGTGCCAATCGGTAATCTTGTGCGCCTCAATAATCTTTTCTTGCTGGATGGCCATATTAGCAATCTGATCATCGCTGACGTTGTAGGCAGCCAGCGGCTCTTGCAGCACACGGTAGTAGGCCGCTGCATCGCGATAATTGTAAAGTTGTGTGGGCTGGTCGTTCCCTGGCTGCCCCTGGCGGAACGCATCCTTGTGGCCTTCGGCCCGCCGATAATATTCCAGTTCATCAATGCGCCCCTGCCGGTATGCTTCGATGGTCTCAGCCACCATTTCCGAGAATTTGCGGTAGAGAGCCGGGTCTTCGTCCATCTTTTCGGTGATGGTGCGGGTCATGTGGCTCAGGATAGTGTCGGCGCGGGCGGCGGGCGTTTGCAAACGGGCCACTTCCTGGTCAAACTTTTCCACGTCGAAGATGTTAACCAGTTTGGTAATTGCTGTTGTGCCGGTCGCTTTGACGTGTTCGTCCATTAACTTGCGCACTTTTTGCTCGTAATCACGATAGTCAATTGCTTCAGCATAGCGCATTTTTACTGCCTGCCGCAGCTGGTGAAAAAACTTCAGGTCGTTTTTGTACTGCTCGATACGCGCATCAGGCGTCGCTTCGTAAAAAGTGACCGCCCCCAAGGCAACCCGCAGCGTTCCGGCAAAGGTGGTCAACGCTTCGTAGAAGGTCTGACGCTTGTCTTCTGGACCCAGAAAGCGCCCCATCGCCTCGATATCTTTTTTGTTGGCCACGGGGGCAAAGATTGCCCACAAATCTGAGTGGCGCTGGGGCAGTTTGGCAATTTCCTCGCTGACGTCATTGAAAGTATCTTTAACGTCTTCAGGATCAAATTCGGCCAGGGCGTCGTACAAATCCATGGCCTCGTTGAGCTGACCCAACACGCCGCGATAGTCGATGATGTAGCCAAACTCTTTGCCCTCGAACAGGCGGTTGACGCGGGCAATGGCCTGGAGCAAGGTATGCTCTTTGAGCGGCTTGTCGATGTAGAGGACGGTATTGCGCGGTTCGTCGAAGCCGGTTAGCAGCTTGTCTACCACGATAAGAATTTCGATGCCGTCTGAGCTGCCAAAGGAATCCAGCAGCGCCTGGTTGTACCGATCTTCCGTGCCGAAGCGGTTCATCATTTGCTTCCAAAAGGTTTGTACGGCCGGTACGTCCAATGCATCCACTTCAGTGCTGCCTTCGCGGCTGTCTGGTGGGGAAATGGCTAGCTCCGCTTCAATGCCGTATTCGCGCAGGTAACCCAGGTATTTTAGCCCAAGCTCTTTGGAGGCGGTGGCCAGCTGCGCCTTAAAGCCTTGCCCGCGCCAGTTCATTTCGTAATGGGTGGCGATGTTGTAGGCGATCTCTTTGATGCGCTGTTCGGTGGCGTTGACGGCATCGCTGCGGCTCATTTTGCGCTTGAGATCGGCTTTCTGTTCCGGGGACAGGTGGCGGGTGGTGCGCTCGAACCAGCGCTCTAGCTGCTGTTTGTCTACGTCTTGCTCTACAATGCGCCCTTCGTACAGGAGCGGGACGACGGCACCGTCGGCTACGGCCGTTCGCATCGAATATTTGTGTATAAACGCGCCAAACTTTTCGGCCGTCGATTTTTCCTGCTTTGTCAGCGGCGTGCCGGTGAAACCGATGAAGCAGGCGTTGGGGAACACCTTCTGCATCTTGGCGTTAAGCGAGCCATATTGGCTGCGGTGGCTCTCGTCCACCAACACAAAGATATTGATGTTATCGTCCAGCGTTTTTTGGCGGGCCGCTTCTTCAAACTTGTTGATGATGGTGGTGACAATGTCGGCGCGCGTTTCCCCTTTTTTGAGCCGACCAGTGACCAGCCGTACCAGGTGTTTGCCGCTGTTGGCCTGGGCCACCGACTTGCCGCAGGCGTGGAACGTCCGGTAAATCTGGTTGTCCAGGTTCACCCGGTCCGTCACCAGGATGACGCGCGGGTTTTGGATGTTAGGATGCAGGCTGAGGGCCTTGGCCAGCATCACCATCGTCAGGGATTTACCGCTGCCGGTGGTGTGCCAGATGACACCGCCGGTCCGCGTGCCCTGGGCGTTGCGGTGAGCCACCCGGTTGATGGTTGCCTGGATGGCAAAATATTGCTGGTAGCGGGCAATCTTTTTGTGGCCACCGTCGTAGACAATGAACTGGTAAGCCAGCTCCAACAGCCGTTTGGGGCGCAGCAGGGCGTACAGGGTGCGATCCTGCTCGTTGGGCAGGCGCGGGCCGAGTTCGGCAAAATGTTTACGAATGAGGTGGCCGTACTGACGAGCACTGAGGATGCGCTGCCAGGTGTCGGCAGGCAGCGGCGCGTTAATGAGACCAGTCACTCTAGCTTCGAGTTCACCTGCCTGCGCTTCTTCCTCGCGCCAGAGTGACCAAAACTTTTTGGGCGTGGCGGTCGTGGCATAGAGCGCGTCGCTGGGGCTGATGGCCAGGAGCAGCTGGGAGGTGAGGTAAAGATGGGGAATGTCGTCTTCACTCTGATAGGTGAGGTGCTGCTCGATGCCCAAGGCAACCGCCTTTTCGCCGTGGTGCTCTTTGTCGGCTCGTTTGCATTCGATGATGACCAGGGGAATGCCGTTGACAAAGCAGACAATGTCTGGGCGGCGGGTGCTGTGGCTGCCCCGCTTTTCTACGACAAATTCGTCGCTGACGTGGTAGACGTTATTGGCCGGGTTTTGCCAGTCGATGTAGTGCAGGCTGTAGCTTTTGCGGTCGCCGTTAATGGTTTGGCTGAGGCTGGTGCCCAGGGTGAGCAGCTCGTACTGCTTTTCGTTGGTCAGGCGCAGGCTTTGGAACGGTTCGTTAACCAACCGGTTGATCGCTTCGTTGATGTTGGCGTCGCTAAAGGGGATGGTTTGGCCTTTGGTCTTGATCTCGTTGTGCTGGCGCAGCCACGGCTCTAAAACGCCGGTAAGGATGATATTTTTCTCTTTGCCGCCGCGCAGAGCCAGCGCTTCGGCGGGGGTGAGGTAATGCCAGCCCATGTTAACCAGCAGCTGCAAGGCGGGAATTTGAGAGCTGATTTCTTCCAGGTAAGCATGTTGTGAAGCCATTTTTACTCTCACTGGGGGAAGGTCCCCCTACTGTGCCTCGTAGGCTTTGTTTTCGGCAATAAATTGATTGTAGACAGCAATCTCATCGTGGCAGGTTTCTAAAATCTGCCATAGGTTGCCCACCAATTCTGCCATGAACTGCTCGCGGTCTGTGGCCATTCTGCTGGTGAACTCTTTCAAACGCGCATAATACGGCAGTTGGCGCACGCCTATCCACCAGGGAGCATTTGCCGTCAAACCAATTGTGTTTAGTTTTTCTCCCAGAATCTTTAATGGTGGGCCATCGTGATTTTGGTTTTTTGGTTTCATGGTAAAAGAAACGCCGTACTGCAACCAATAATTGCTCCGTGCAGTGGATTGCTGCAACCTGAGGAAGGCATACGGCCGTTTCCCCCACTCTTCTATCTCTTGCGGCACCAAATCACAACTCATCCATCTTTCAAAATATTGGGCCGGATTGGCTGGTGGATCCACGGCCCAGTAGCTGCGAAAAGCGAGCGAACTTTCCAGTTTTTCCGTCAGTGCTTCGCCTACCACTGGCCAAAAGGCACTGTGCATCTCTACCACCAGTCGGTCTAACGCCTCAGAAATTTCAAAAGCCAACGCTAGATTATCTGGCTCCGCTAAAAAATTGAGGATAGGGTCTTCCTTGATCATGAAGCAAGCTCCTTTAGGATTGCCAAAGCTGCAAATATTGACTGAGAGAGTGACGCACGTTTGGAGCCTCAACTGTGTGTCGAACATTTTCTAGCCAGGCGACAATGTCTCCGTAATAAGAGAGCGGAAAGTAAGGATAACCGCCACTGCTGATAGATTCATGCCCTCTAGGTGTGAGAAAAATCAATGCGCGGTCGGTGAACGCTTCCGCTTGAGTGTCCAGCCATTGGCCGTAGCGCGACAGTTGCTCGTATTGCTCGCCTGCGCCCACTTTATTCTCGATGACGCAGAGATAGCCAAGGTCCGGGCAAGACAACACGATGTCTAACCGACTCGCGCTGCTGGCACTCCGCTCCCGCTGCACCCGCCACGGATAACGGATAATCTTTTCCGCTCGGGGCACAGGAAACGCAGGATGCCGCAAGCGGCATTGGTTGAGGAAGCTGGTTAAAAAGGTGTACTGCTGCCCATGACTGCCTGCTGGGTCCAGCAGATGGGCCAGAAAGGCGGAATGGGTGCGCACTTCGTAATGGGAAACGCCCAGGACGTAAAAAAGATTAAAGGCAGGCGCTTCTTCTTTGGCTTGTTTTTGGGCGGCTGCTTTAACCTGCTGGAAGCTGGTTTTGAACCCGGCAAAACGAGAGGCAAAGGCAGTTGCTTCTTGGATAGCAGCCTCTGCCCGCACGGCCTGAAACCGCGCAAAAAAATCAGCAACTTCGGCTAACTGGGGCAAGCTGGCCTCAATCATGGTTTCTAGCTCTTTTCATAACTTTCCGCGATGAGCGGCTTGGCTTTTTCCAGATCGGCACGGCTGCGTACCCGGATTTCCAGATCGCCGGTGCCAAAGTGGCCAATGCTGCGCACATCGCGGGTAAAGCCTTCTTCCAGGGTGATTTCATCCGGGTTGACCTTCACAAAAACCAGCAGGTTTTGTGACTGCGGATGAACCTCGACACAAACAAAATTCTTGATGCGCTTATAGGCAAAGTAGAACTTGAGCACCTTTTTCTGTACATCATCCCCGAGCGCGGTGATAAACGCCTCTAACTCGTAGAACAAATCTTGCAGTGCAGTGGGAGCAGATTCAAGGAACTCGCTCACTGTTTTGTAGCTGCTTTTTGGGCCAGACGCCGGGCTGGTATTGGCGGTTTGCCCCACGACTGACTGCTCTTGGGTAACGGTATTGACCATTTCCAGCAGGAGCAGGCTGTCGCCGTAGCGACGGTAGCGGATGAGCTCCACGGTGCGGTTGATTTGCTGCACGGCGTGCTCGTCGTAGCGGGTGAAGTCCCCGGCGATGCAGAGCAGGCGGGGGTTGGACCATTCGATCTGGTCGGCGACGGTGGGGCCGAAGCGACGCAGCACCATCAGCTCAAATTCGGCTTTGTGGTCGAGCAGCCAGTTGAGGTAGAAAAGCCCCTGGTTGATGACGTTTTCATTGAGGGTGCGCTTGTATTCGATGATGACGGGGAAGTTGTTTTCGTCGAGGCCGAGGGTGTCGATACGGCCGCCGTGGTTTTTGCCCGTGCTGTACTCCGAGGCCAGGAAGCGGACGCCGAGCAAGGTATCCAGGTGCTTCTCCATGAGGGTTTGCAGCGACTTTTCCAGGGCGATGGATTGGCCGGTAAGTTCAGTAACGTGGGTGGGGGTGATTTGGAACAGTTTAATATCTGCCATGGGTGGCTCCTGGGTTAGGATTTTCCCGGAAACTCTGAGTTTCCGGGAAAATGGCCAGTGTTGACGCGGATTTGGCCGGTGAGCAGACGCTGCATCAGCCCTTTTTTCTGCTGCTGGAGGGCGGCGCGTTTTTGCTGAAGCAGTCCGATTTCTTCATCACAGGTTTCTAAAACTAACACGATTTTTCTCTGTTCTTCAAGGCTGCTAGGAATCTTTATGGTTTGTTTCAGATAATCTTTTAGATTAAACGTCATTTTTTCAATGTGTACACCATAACTCGACAAAAACGCCTTATGATACATTTCTGGTGTTTTAGATAACCAATTGAAATACTCTGTACTCATGATGTCTGGCTTTTTTGCCACCAAAGCCGAATAAGAGCCAGAAATATTCATTCCATCAAACTCTTCGGTCGTTAGAGCGGTAGCACCATGAACCACTTGCATTCGAGATATCAAGAAATCACCCTTCCTTGTGATATACAAGTTTTTCGTCTTGATATCTTTGCCCTGCCTTTGCTCCCGCAGAAATATGCCTTCGGAGCGACGACGAATACTGATCAATTGATACATCTCATCGTCATTCCATTTCACTGGACGATTAATTAACTTTAACAGCTGGCCAATTTTGTATGTTGACCATAGCCGTTTCCCCTCAAACTCTGGAAATCTTACCTGGCCAGTGAGCAGGCGCTGCATGAGCCCCTTTTTGCGCTGCTGCAGGGCGGCAATCAGCTGCGCCACCTGGGCAATCGCCTCATCCCACGTTCCCAAAATCTCCGCAATCTTCCGCTGCTCCTCCAGTCGGGGGACAGGAACATTCAGATTTTTGAGAATTTGCTGATTGAGATTTGAAATATTTGTCCCACCACCCTTGTGAGACAATGCATGACGTACTAAAGATGATTGAAACAGATATGCGTAAAAAATCGGTAGCAATTCATTTGAAGTAAAACGTAATCTAATTGTAAATCCTGAAAATGTTACTTTTTCGTTTATTCCTTTTATCAATAAACTTCGTCCGACAAGCTTTTTATTACCATTTGAGCGCACAAAAATAATGTCGTTTTCTCGAAGATAATCATCATCTGAAACAACACCTTCAGGATTGATTTGGCTTAAAGTATCGAAGCGAGGAAAAGTATAATTCTGGAAATCGCCAACTCCAATGACTTTAATGCCGATACCAGCATTATCTTTGCTGTAATTGATTCCATTTCTGAACTCGGCAACATTTCCGAGTTTAGTCATTGGCCAACCAGTTTTCACAACCCCAGCTCCTCTAAATATATTTCCATCTTTTCTTTCGTTACATTTAGCTTTGCACGCAAATCGGCAATCTCTTCATTCACAGCCGTTAAATCCACTAGCTCATCTTCCTCAAATGTGTCCACATAGCGGGGAATGTTGAGGTTATAGTCGTTTTCAGCAATCTCGGCCCGGTCGGCCACGTAAGCGTATTTGTCCACAAATTCCCGCTGCCGGTAGGCGGCTAAAATGCGCTGCCGGTCTTTGTCGCGCAGCACGTTTTGGGTGGTGCCCTGCTCAAACTCGTTGCTGGCATCTATAAACAGCACGCGGTCATCGGCGCGGCTGCGCTTAAAAATCAAAATTGCCGCCGGAATGCCGGTGCCAAAAAAGAGGTTGGCAGGCAGGCCAATCACCGCATCCAGCAAATTCTCCTCAATCAGCTGCTGCCGGATGGTGCCCTCGGCCCCGCCGCGAAACAGCACGCCATGCGGCACCACCACGCCCACGCGCCCATTTTGCGTTGGGTCCAGGTAGGTGGTCTCAATCATGTGGCTCAAAAAGGCGTAATCGCCCTTGCTGGTGGGCGGTGTCCCGCGATGAAAGCGGTTGAACCGGTCGTTGGCGGCATTTTCCGCGCCCCACTTGTCCAGCGAGAAGGGCGGGTTAGCCACCACCACGTTAAAGCGCATCAGGCTCTGGCTGTCCTCGGTGAGGGTCGGCTCTTTCAGCGTGTCGGTCCACTTGATGTTGTCCGTGGTCACATTAATGTTGTGCAGAAACATGTTCATCATGCACAGCGCCCAGGTGGCCCCGTTGGCCTCCATGCCGTAGACGGCGTAGTTGCTGCTTTTGGGGGTATTTTCCCGGAAAATGGTCTTACCCTGATCCGGGTCGGGGGCATTTTCCGGGAAAATGGCTTGCGCGGCACGGTTGGCGCACTTAATCAACAGCGAGCCGGAACCGCAGGCGGGGTCGCAGATGCGGTCGCCGGGCTGAGGGTCCAGCAGTTCGGCCAGCAGCAAGCTAACTTCCGGCGGCGTGTAAAATTCGCCCGCCTTTTTGCCCGCGCCGCTGGCAAATTTGCCAATCAAATATTCGTACGCGTTGCCGATGATGTCCAGGCTGCCAATGCGGGAGGGGCGCAAATCGAGCCGAGGGTCGTGGAAATCTTCGAGCAGGTTTTTCAGCCGGGCATTACGCTGTTTGGTGCGCCCCAGGGCCGCCTCGCTGTTGAAGTCGATGTTGCGGAAGACGTTTTCCAGCTTCTCTTTGTTGGCATCTTCAATTGCCTCCAGCGCCTCGTTGATCAGTTCACCCAGGTTGGCCTCATTGCGCTGGTTGTACAGGGTGTCATAATCGGCCCCGGCAGGCAGCGCAAAACGCTCGTAGCGCAGCTGCCGCTGGATGCGGGCTTCGTCGTCGCCGTATTTGGCCTTGAGCTGGGCGTAATGGTCGCGCCACACATCGCTGATGTACTTGAGGAAGAGCATGACAAGGATGTAATTTTTGTACTCAGAGGGGTCGATGGTGCCTCGGAAGGTGTCACACGCTTTCCAGAGGATGCCGTTGATTTCGTCCTGGTTGATGCTGGTTTGGGCCATAACACTCCTTCAAAAATAATTTAACGCAGAGGCGCAAAGGCGCAGAGAAAAATCTGTGAAATCTGCTGTGCTTTTCTATTATCCCGGCACTGGCCACCGCAGGGATGGTGAATCTTTCCGGGAAAAGCGGGCAAAGTTTGCGGGCAAAAGATACCAGAAAGGAAACGGGCAAGCCAACAGTTGTCGAGGATAGTTTCAGGGTAAACTGGCCAGGTAACAACCGATCTAACGATGCCACCTTGAGACAGTGATGAGCAATCAGGAACGCAGACACCCAATTACCGGGTTATCGCTTTCCTGGCCCAACCCCCTATAAAGTTGAGTTGTCACAAAAGTCAGGTTGAGTTGTCGCACAAGTCAAGTTGAGTTGTCGCCGTAGTCAAGTTGAGTCGTCGCCGTAGTCAAGTTGAGTCGTCGCCGTAGTCAAGTTGAGTCGTCGCCGTAGTCAAGTTGAGTCGTCGCCATAATCAAGTTGAGTTGTCACACGAGGCAGCCTGAGCCGCTACCGCAATTCCAATTATAGGATTTTGTGCGCCATTAATGCCGGTTGAAACCGGCATCTGAAACATAAAACCCGTTAAAACGGGTTGACATATGTTACCCTAACGTGCTTTAGCACGTTTTTTGCCTCAGCCTGGGAATTCATTCCCAGGGGAACAAGGCATATTTCGAATTGCTGGAGCCGCCAGACAATTTTGTGACCCAACGAAAAAGGCTTTGCGCCAGTCACATCGCAAAGCCTTTTTCTCCTGTCATGCCAGGTATCAACTAGAGGGTGGTTACGAAACGGTCAAGGTCGCCGGCAGCCCACCGGTGCGCACGTCGTTGGTGGCAAAGCCCGCCCGCACTTCCAGCGTGTAGTCGCCTGCGGCCAGCCCAGTGGGCACCATAAACATCAGGTCGGCGGGCATGTTACGGCCAATCACCGCCACGCGGGTGGCCGCGCCATCTCCTGCAATGAAGAAGATGCCCTGATTTTCATCGGCGGCATCAAACTTCAAGCGGTGGCCCACCACCTGCCCCATGCCACCCGGTGTCACAGTGCCATTGCGGGTATTGGTGCTGATGTCCAGGTAAGAGAGGGGGTTGGGCGCTGGTTTTAAGGCTTCTTGTTTCACCGGCTGCCCTTTTTGGGCCATCACGCCGCGCAATCGCTTGCCGGGCGTGGCGGTAGGCACAATTTGATGGCGGGCCGCGTTGAAGCTGTCGATCTGGCCATTAAAAACGCCGCGAATGCTGGCGCCAAAGTTGACCAATGGCGTGGTGACGTTCATTCCTTCCAGAACCATACTCTCTACGGCCGTAAAGTAATCTTCCAACACGCTCAGCGTGTCCGCCTTGGTGACGGTTGAACCTTGTCGAATCATGCGCTCGATGATCACGTCCAGATCGGCCGTGCCGATGGGCTGGACCAGGGCCATGTAATCATCAGGATCGCTGGTTAAATTATTTTCAAACAATGCGTATTGAATTGGCATAGCTCCTCCATGCACAATGTGGCAAAATGTGGAAAATGTGACTGGTCTGTTAGTCTGGCACAACAGGCTCACGACGGTGTTTATTTTAGGAAAAGTTCGGAACCACGTCAAGGTCACCAAGGTGATGGCTACGTCTTTGTAGTAGCCGTAATTTTAGGACGCGGACCAGCACGGAGGACGCGGAAGATTGCTTATTATCTGCGCTCGTCCGCGTTCATCCGCGTGCTAATCTACTCCTTACCTTCTTCATTTAACTGCGCCAGCAGCATCTGAATCGTAAAATAATCTATCTCTCTGGACTTCTGGTAACATTTGCTACATTGGTACATCGGTCGCCCCCAACTGCGATATTCTAAAACAACCCCGCCACAGCCCACGTGCTTGATTGCCGTTTTTTCTTTCCGTGCCATTTGCTGCTTGCCTCGTTGCGCCCATGATGATTTTGAATGGATGGGAAGTATAGTCCTCTGATTTTTGCCAGCCAGACCAAAATCCCCCATTTGTGACAAACCGCGCCACAAATCGAACATTTGTGCCAAATATTTACGCCTCTTTCACGCGCCAGGTTGCTACAATGCCCAGCCGACTGGTACTCCAGTCCTACTCATCTGCGGACAATAGATAGGGAAACGTCCATGCAACCAGGCAAACAAGAGAAGCTCAAGGGCACCATCGCCGCCATCCAGAAGCGGTTTGGCGCGCAGGCCATTGGCTCCCCAGCCGACCAAAACAAGCGTGCGGTGCCGCGTCTGCCCACAGGGTTTCCGGCTTTGGATGCGGCGCTGTCGGGTGGGATTCCCCACGGCCGTATCACCGAATTTGTGGGGGTCTCGACGTCGGGCATGGTCACCCTGGCCCTGAAGCTGATTGCTTCAGCCCAAACCGAGGGAAGAATGGCCGTCTACCTCGACACCCTGCACACCTTCGACCCCGATTATGCTCATCGCTGCGGCGTGGATTTGGGCCGCTTGCTGCTGGTGCATCCCTACAGTCCGCAGCAGGCGGTGGCCATGCTGCCGGAGTTTATCCTCAATGGCGGCCTGGATTTGCTGGTGCTGGACATGCCACTAGCGCAGCAAAACCAGCCGGGGCAGCAGGAACGACTTTCGTTGGCCTACGGCCGTTTGTTGGCCCCACTCAGTAAAAGCGGCTGTGCCCTGCTCGTGCTTACTGCCCTGCCCCCCAGCAGTGATGCCGGTTTGGCTAATTATCCAGCGGAAGCGGCTTTGCCGTTTTATGCCAGCCTGCGCTTGCGGCTACAAAAAGAACGGTGGCTGTTTCAGCGGCAGGATGTGAAGGGGTATGCCTTGAAGGTGCAGGTCATCAAGAACAAGTTGGGGCCATTGAACCAGTCCATCCCGCTGGTCATAGACTTCCACACCGTTGTGCAAGGGGATTGTGCATGATTGCCTGCGTCAACCTGCCCTACTTTGCCGCTGCGGTCGAGCGGCGCTCCGATGACAAGCTGAAGCAAAGGCCGCTGGCCATTGGTGGCCACTCGTGGGAAGCGCGGCCAGTGTATGCCTTTTCGCAAGAGGTGGCCCACCGGGGTGTGTCGCCGGGCATGTCCTTGCGGTTGGTTAATGTGCTGTCGCCTGAATCCCATTTTTTACCGGCAGCGAAACCACAATACGGCCGTGTCTCGGCCGAGGTGGTAGACGTGCTGACCGACTTCTCCGACACCGTTGAACCCCAAGAGCTGTGGCACTCCTTTGCCGATTCCGACCTGCGCCAGACGGCGCACGGCCGTACCCTGCCCGCCCGCTACTGCCTGGATTTGGACAGCCTGCCGCTGGCGGAAGCCCGCAGTTTTGTCGGGGAACTGGGCAAACAGATGCGGGCCAAAACGCAGCTGGCTCCGGCCATTGGTTTGGCTCAGAACAAGTTTACGGCCCAGGTCGCCGCTGCGGTGGCTCGGCCCAATCATTTGCTGCCGGTGGCAACGGATAACCAGGCCGATTTCCTGGCCAACCGTTCGATAGAGTTTCTGTCGTTAGGCAAAGAAACCTTGCGCCGTCTGCGCCTGTTGGGGATTCGCACTCTGGGGCAGCTGGCGGCGATGCCCATCACCGCCTTAAAAGAGCAGTTTGGTGCGGAGATTGAACCGGCTTACCGGCTGACTCAAGGCGAAGCTGTCGAAGCCTTACAGCCAGACCCGAAAAAACAGCAGGAAGCACGCAGCCATTGGTTTGAGGATCCCATTGAAGATGGGCAGGTGCTTACGGCCGTTCTTAGACAATGGGCCGATGAACTGGCAACGCTACTACAAAAAAGCGGGTTTCAAGCCCGTACACTGTCTTTGACGCTCAATTGTGAGGCTGACCCACAGACAGAATCTGTCACCCTGCACCAACCAACGATGGAGACAGAACGATTAACGGCCGTTGTCCAAGAACTGTTTGCTTGTTTTGACTTGACCAGCGGTGTCCTGGGAATGAGTTTAGCCATCGGCGATTTACTGCCCGCCACCGCCCGGCAGCTAACTTTTTTCCCCGATACGGCCGTTTCAGCTCAGCTGCAACACACCCTGGAAAATCTGGCAGCCAAGTATGGCAACGGCCGTTTTATTCAGCCCGCGCTGGTCGAACATTATCATCCCTTACCGGAAAGACGGTTCCAGCTCACTCCTGTGCTTCATGACCCGGCTCTGGCCTGATGGTGATCCCATTCAGGTAAGTGGCGGCAGTGTGGCGATGCCTGGCCAATTTATCTGGCAAGGGCAGGCGCACCCCATCGCCAATGTCGCCAAGCGGTGGCGCGTTCATGTCGATTGGTGGCGCGAACCGACCCACCGGGATTATTTCAAACTCACGACGACAACCGGTTTACTGGTCATTATTTACCACGATCTTATTCACGACACCTGGTTTTTACAGCGCCTGTACGATTGATTCCGCCCATGTCTGCTTACGTTGAATTGCATTGTCATTCCAACTTTAGCCTGCTCGATGGGGCCAGCCATCCTGAAGAGTTGGTGGCTCGTGCGGCTGAACTGAATATGCCCGCCCTGGCGCTGACGGATCACAATGCCGTATATGGCGCGGTACGGTTTATGCAGGCGGCCAAAGCTCATAGCATCCAGCCCATCTTAGGCGCGGAACTGACGCTTTGTGATGGTGATGAGCCTAACAACTCGCACCATTTGACGCTGCTGGTCGAGAACCAGGCGGGTTGGCACAACCTTTGTTACCTCATCAGCCGGGCGCAGCACAATGCGCCTAAAGGACAAGCGGTTTTGCCCTTTGCCGAACTGACCGGCTGCACCGATGGCCTGATTGCTCTCTCTGGCTGTCGGCAGGGGAAAATAGCCCGCGCTCTCATCGGGCAAGCCTCACCCAAAATTGCACTAGAGGCAGCACAACGCTACCTGGCATTATTTGGTCGTCACAATTTTTTTATTGAATTACAAAACCATCTTTTGCCTGAGGATGAACTGCGAAACGGCCGTCTTGTCGCCCTGGCCGACTATCTGAACCTGGAATGTGTGGTCACCAACAATGTGCATTATCATGTGCCCGATCGGCACCGCTTGCAGGATGTGTTGGTCTGCATTAACCATCTGACCACGCTGGATGAATCCGCTCATTTGCGTCGCTTGAATGCGGAATATTATTTGAAAAGCGCGGAGCAGATGGCCGCGCTTTTTCCTAGCCAGCCAGAAGCCCTCGCCAACACGCTGCGGCTTGCCGAACGGTGCCGGTTTGAGCTGAGTTATGGCTTGCAAGATTTGCCCTTTTTTCCGACAGAAAAGGGGTTGAGCAGCAGTGCCTATCTCAGCCGCTTGTGCCATGAAGCCCTGGCTGAGCGTTTCGATTCTCCTGGTGCACAAGTACGGGAGCAGCTCCACCACGAATTACAGGTGATTAACCAGGCGGGCCTGGCCAACTACTTTCTGATTGTGTGGGACATCGTGCGCTTTGCCCGTGCGCAGGGTATTCGCTGCCAGGGGCGCGGTTCGGCGGCCAATTCGTTGGTCGCCTACCTGCTGCATATCAGCCCCATTGATCCCCTGGCCCATGACCTCGTGTTTGAACGCTTTCTCAGTGCGGAACGGGCGGTTGTGCCCGACATCGACATTGATTTTGATGCCCAGCGCCGTGAGGAGGTGATTCAATACATTTACGGCCGTTACGGCCCGGAGCATACGGCGATGGCTTGCACGTTTATTACCTTTCGCTCGCGCAGCGCCATTCGCGATATTGGCAAGGCGTTGGGCTTAGCGCCTAATGTGGTGGCCACGGCCGTTCATGCCTTAGAAACAAACCAGGCACCGCAACCAGAAAACAAGGCGGAGCAAAATGCCCTGGATCTGCTGCTGGCGCTAAGCCAGGAGATTGAAGGCTTTCCCCGCCATTTGGGGATGCACTCCGGCGGCATGATTATCACCGGTGCGCCGCTGATGGGACGGATGCCGACCGAACCGGCCACGATGCCCGACAGAGTTGTGGTGCAGTGGGACAAAGAGGCGTTGGAAGATGCCGGGCTGGTAAAGATTGACATCCTGGGCTTACGGATGTTGTCGGCAATTAGTGATGCGGTGCAGTTGGTGGGGCACACGGCCGTTCATCCGCCAGATTTGGACTCGCTCTCTTTTACGGATACGGCCGTTTACCAGATGATTGGCACCGCCGATACGATTGGCGTGTTTCAGGTTGAATCGCGAGCCCAGGCGCAGATGCTGCCTAAGCTGAAACCGGCCTGTTTCGCCGACCTGGTAGTGGCCATTTCGCTCATTCGGCCAGGCCCGATTCAGGGCAACATGGTGCATCCCTATTTACGCCGTCGCCAGGGGATGGAGCCGGTGCGCTATTTGCATCCGCTGCTAGAACCGGCTTTGTCCGAAACGCTGGGCGTGATTTTGTTCCAGGAACAAGTATTGAAAGTGGCTCGTGACCTCGCTGGATTTACCCCAGGGCAAGGCGAGCAGCTGCGCCGGGCGTTGGGAGCCAAACGAGCCACCGAAGCGATTGAGCAGTTTCGCAACCAGTTTTTGGCTGGGGCTGAAGCAAATGGGGTATCAGTCGATGTGGCACAAACGGTTTTTGCGCAGCTTTTAGCCTTTGGTGGCTACAGCTTTGCTAAGAGCCATGCGGCGGCGTTTGCCGTTCTGGTTTACCAATCTGCCTGGCTCAAGCGATATTATCCCCAGGCGTTTTATGCGGCGCTGCTCAATAACCAGCCGATGGGCTTTTGGAATGCGGCCGTTTTGGTTAATGAGCTGCGACGGCAAAGTATCCCGGTGCTGTCGGTGGACATTCATCAGAGCCAGGCGAAATGCAGTTTGGAAAATGATGGTATTCGGTTAGGGTTGAACTATGTGAAGGGCATCCATGAAAGCCAGATTGAAACCATCCTTGAAGAGCGGGGGAAACGGCCGTTTACCGACCTGCTCGACTTTTGCCAACGGACGCGCTTGAGCCGCCGCATTGCCGAGAATCTCATCATGTGTGGCGGCATGGACAGCTGGGGCATGCCCCGCCGCCAGATGGTGTGGGAACTGGGCACGATTCATTATCGTGAGAACGAGCTGGATTTACGGTTCCAGCCGCAGGCGATATCGTTGCCCCCTCAAACAACAGCCGAAGCGATGCTAAGTGAGCAGCAGGTTTTGGGACTCTCCCCTGGTGACCATATCATGACGTTTTACCGGGCCAAGCTGCGGCAGCACAATATTATGGGGAGCTATGGGGTAACGGCCGTTCCGAATGGAAAATGGATTCAGGTTGCGGGGCTGTTGGTCGTGCATCAGTCCCCACCAACGGCCAAAGGTTTTCACTTTCTCACCTTGGAGGATGAGGATGGCATGATGAATGTGATTGTGAATCCGCAGGTATACGGCCGTTACCGGCACATCATTCGCTCGGAGAAACTGCTCTTGGTGCGCGGTGAAGTGCAGCAGGAAGATGGGGTGACGAATATTTTGGCGCAGTCGGTACGGCCGTTTTAGAAACGACCGGAACCAAGCATTCCCTAACTTCGGAAAATCTCATTCAAAATATTGTTTCTCCTTAAGAAACAAAGCAATTCTGGCCAACAATGATATGGCCCAAGACGAAAGCAAATGACAGGGGTTTGACGTCAAATAGCATCTTCCAGTTATGCTGTTCGTCACTGTCTAAGTTTGGGTCAGCGATGGTATTCTTTCGTGCAATTCCTTATTAACCGTGCCTGTGTCAGTTAGCGAGGGTTTGATGAACCAGTTATTCAACTTTAAGAAGAGCGCTCTGTTTTGGCTGGTACTGTTTACAGTACTATTTGCAAGTGCAGTGATGTTGTTTGCAAAGGATTCATCTGTTCAAACTGCAACCAATTCGATCAATAACCCCACATACATCCCCATAAATGATATGTTAGTCAGCTCACTAAATTTTGGAGATGCTCTGGTGGACGCAGCACGAGAACGCATTTATATTTCATCTTGGTTTCAATATGTTACTGTGGCCAATATTGATCAAGCTATCGTTGAAAAAAGTCTGACTAATGTCTACCGGCCTAATAAAATGGGCCTTAACCCAGATGGTTCCCGGTTATATGTTGCGTCAGACGTTATTACGGAAGATGGTCGGATCACGGTGATAGATACAAATACCTTTAATATTGTTGCTACGCATGTTTATACTAATTCTATTGGTACCCCCTATTTCAACAATATCCATTCTATGGCCATCAATTCAGCGAACGTTGTGTATTTCGCTCCGTCTGGTGATTTTAGTCACCATCTAGTCGAGGTAATGGATGGAACCACTGGGGAAATTCTGGCAACAATTCCACTGACGAATACAGTCGTGAGCCTAGCGTTACATGATACAAAGCTATTTGTAGTCCATGCTTCTGATACTGGAAACACAGAACTGAGGCGCTATGACATCTCAGGCATCTTACCGATCTTTGAAACATCTGTTCCTACCCGTATTGGTGAAGCAGGTGAGTTAGCGTTTGCACCAGATGGCACTTTTCTTTTGATGCGCTCCCGTACGGGTAACGTTTATCAATATGATCCCCAATCACTGACAGAAACTGCCGCTTATATAGCTAGCTCTATTTATGGTTTTGCATGGACCTCGATCACACCAGACAGCAATGCGATTTTAAATCTATTTTATCCAAATGGATACTACGCTCCTGGGGGTTTATATTTATTTGATCAAGCCACCCATGAAACGATTCGTCAGTACGAAGATCAGGGTGATGTTTCACAAGCCCACGCGGCATTTGCCTTTGATAACAATCGAGCCGCAATCGTTTATGATGACCGCATTCGTATTTTTAAAGAGGCTGATTATGGAGTCGCATTACCCATTATTTTAAACAAGGTCTGCTATTCACCTATTCACGACGAATTTGGCGATCCCAGCAGCGGCTGGCCAATCGCAGATACAGGTTCGGTAATCTATCGTTACCTGCAAAATGAATACAACATTTTCCATCGGGATAAGAATCAATGGGCAGCAGCGACACGAGGAGATCAATGGTTTGCCGGAACCCAACTTGTACAAATAGATGGGCGTGTGGCTGCTGGGACTGGTATTTGGGGGCTCCTATTTGGTTTGAACAACGACTGGAGCAATTTTATGACTTTCGAAATACAGCCTGAGAATCAGACCTGGGCTGTTTACCACTACACAAGCAGCAATGGTTGGACACTGAATGCCAGTGGCAGCAGCAGTGCCATAAAATCCAGCGGAAGTAATACACTCAGTTTAAAAGACGCCTCTTCGCAACAGCTGCTTATCAATGGTGTCATGGTTCATAGTTTCTATCCGGCAATTTTAGGCCGGGTTGGCGTCACTGGTGGTTCATTTAGCAGCAATGCAGATTTTCGCTATGACAATTACATTTTTTCTGCTGAAGGTTGCCCATTGCAGCCGCTGTCTACGGCAAACAAAGTAACTGAACAGATATTTACTGTTCCTCTTCCTGAAAAGTAAGATGAAATGGTAAAGGGAATTGGCGCTGGCGTATTACTATCGGGGAAATACACCAGCGCCATTTGGGGAGAACGAATCAAGGCAATTGCCAGGCAGTGGGCTACCCATTTCTTTTAAAGTTCCTGCCCGAAGCAAATACACCACAATCTGCTAACCGTAAGCATATTTTTAGCCAAACAACTTAATCAAAGCCACAGCCCCGCTCTTTCAAAGAAACAAAACAGTTTTGACCGATGATGATGTGATCCAATACCTCAATGCTCATCAGCCGCCCGGCCTCGACTATTTTGCGCGTTACCGCAATATCTTCAGGTGATGGAGATGGGTCATTGGAGGGATGGTTATGGGCCATGATAAAAGCCGCTGCATTTTCCTTTAGCGCAGCCCGAAATAGCTCCCCGATGCGAATGACCGAAGTATTTAAGCTGCCGACGTAGATAGTGGGTGTGCCGAGAAGGCGATTGCGGGTGTCGAGCAGGACAAGCCGGAGATGCTCCTGTTCTAAATGCATCATGTCAGGCATGAGGAGGTTGGCTGCATCGCCGGGTGAGGTGATATACGGCCGTTCCTGCCGCGCGGTTAGCAGTAACCGACGACCTAACTCCAACGAGGCTTTCAGGCGACTAGCCTTGGCGTCACCGATGCCCCGGATTGTTTTCAGCTCCGCAAGTGAAGCACGGGAAAGGCCAAGCAAGCCATTAACTTCCGCTAGCAAGTATTGGGCCACTGACAGCACATTGTCATTGGCGTTGCCAGAGCCAAGTACCAAAGCCAGCAGCTCTGTGGTAGATAAGGCTCGTTCCCCCACCTGGCGCAGCCGTTCGCGTGGCTGTTCGTTGGTGGGCAGGTCATGCAGGCGTAATATTTTTCTGGTCGGTTGTTCGTATTCGGTCAGGGGTATCCTTTGTTAACTATCAAATCAAATAAAGCGAAACATGAAGGCAGCTTTGGCAAAATCGAAATCTCGTTGGTTGGGTGGCAAGGCTTGCCAATAGGTCATGGCCTCATCCATGAGATAGGCCAATGCCTGGCGTTGCACCGCTTCATGCGCGTCTAATTTGCTATATTGGTACGTTAATTCATCGCCAAAAAAGGCGAGACTGAAATGATCTTGTCTTACCAGCGCATCTACAACAGCGGCCTGGTCAGGTTCGGCGATGTTGAGAAAGGATTCAAACTTGTAGGGATTGGTAGGGTTGTCCAAGATGAGAAATTCTAGCCGAAGCAGGGGAGCGGTGGGCATTTTGATCAGCTGCCATTGGGACAAGAGAGGTGCTTCGGCAAAGCTGGCAATGTCTTGGTCAGCAGCATGACATACATGGATGATGCCCAGATCACTTTCCAAAGCCAAGCAGCCATAGCCAGTTTCGGCAAAGAGCTCTTTAACGGCATCGGGTAACTCATTAGGTGTTTGGCCTCGATATGGGTGTTCTGTTTCTTTCATTAAGGGTCAATCTGGCTGATTGCCTGCTTTGGTGTTTAATAACGGCCGTATGCGATATGAGCTTACCCGCTGTTCTGGCTTGAGTAGGGCTATGACAAGTTCTTCAGCTGGCAGGTACTCCTGTACAAATCGGTCAATTTGCTCATTCTGGAACCGCACCACTTCGGCCTGGCTGAAGTAACTGAACAGGTTCCCTGCCCCCATCGGACGGCCGGTGACGTCCACCACGATGGCTCCACGACCGATGAGCCGGGCTCCTTGAACGGCCGTTTCCCAAAAGAGGCGCATATTTTCGCCAATCCAGGCGTGATCTTGCTCACGCTCCTGGATGGCCCATGCTGGTATTGTATTGGCTTCTGGCTTCATAGGGAGTGGCTGCAAGATACCATTGGCGATGCCAGGAAAGCAAGAGGCTGTTTTTTAGAGGTTCTGGCGACCGTCTATATAATAGGAAGGCGTAAAAGAAAGCCAAAAAGATAACAGGAGTGTTGTATGTCTAAGAAACCGAACAAAGGTGGGCTACCAAAACCCAATGCCACTTTTCGTACTGCCGACCAAACCGGGGAGTTTACTGCTGCCGACATTCTGGGCATGGTGTGTAATCCCATTTATGCCGGTGTCGGGCCGTTCCCGCAGTTGATTCCTGATGAAGAGTGGGTGGCGGCTGCTTCTCAGGCGATTAAAAAGGAAGGGGCTGAGCAGTTTTTGGTGAATATGCTTTATCTATTAAGGCTGTCACTGGCGGGGGAGATGTAGGTACGATTTTTTCGCTTTGTCTCACAATTCGGGATTGTTCTTTTGGCCGATGGGTGATACCGTGAAGGTATATGCCAGTTGAACCAGATGCCGGTCAAACCAGCGAGCCGTTTGAGGACGAGATAGGGCAAATAAAGACATTGTGGCAGGAACTGCCAGAAGCCCATCAAGTTGCCCTTGTCTTGCAGTTGGCCGGTTCTTTGCTAGATGGTCCGTATCGCCCTTATTTGCGCCATGCCATGACCCAACAGTGGCCGGTACGGCCAACAGAATTTCCTGTGGCTTTCCCCAGATTTGAAATAACGGATGATGACCTACTAAATGCGTATCTGGATGAGGAGGACTTGGTCCAACTCAAACCGGAGCATCTTCAGGAAATGGCCGAGACCATGAGAAGCCATTACATCCACGATTTATTTTGGCCGGAGCTGCGCTATGTCGCTGGGTCAATTTTGGAGAAATTATCAGAGAGCAATGTGCCTGTTAATAAATTGACACCCTAACCCTGGCCGCTTTTATATCGACTGTGGCTATGGACTGCTATCCTAAAGACAGTTAACAAGATTTGTCTGAAGTTGTAGCTGTGGAGGGTTTAACAATGATTACCATGCCCCTGGTTAACCTGGTTATCGTCATTTTAGGCGCATTGATTGTGGGTATTGCTCTGGGTAGTCGCCGGACTGCTTAATAACTACTTTCTGATTTATTGTTGGCCTTTGAGATGCTCTTCTTGATTGCGCCGCGCCAGGTAAGCATATAAGGTTGGTTTAGAAATCCCCAACATGTGGCATATCTCTTTGACGGCATATTTCTTCTCGTCATACAGCTGATACGCCAGCTCTGTTTTCTTCGCATCCAGCTTTTTCGGTCTGCCCCCTAACCGTCCTCGCGCACGGGCTGCTTCTAATCCTGCGATTGTTCTCTCGCGAATGAGGTTCCGTTCAAATTCCGTCAATGCGCCAAAAATGTGAAAGATGAGACGACCGCCGCTGGTGGTTGTGTCGATGGATTCTTGCAAGCTGCGAAAACCAATGCCTTGTTCTTCCAATTGACCAACAGTTTCGATGAGGTGTTTGAGGGAACGGCCAAGTCTGTCTAGCCGCCAGACGACGATGCTGTCCCCGCTGCGGGCATAGTTGAGCGCTTCCTGCAAGCCGGGTCGGTCGGCTTTGGCCCCACTGATTTTGTCCTGAAAGATGCGTTCGCAGCCTGCTTGCTGCAAAGCATCTGTTTGTAGGGAGACATCTTGTTCTAATGTTGAGACGCGGGCATATCCAATGAGCATGAGTGCATCTTACTGTTAAGAAACCCGTGTGCGCAAGAACTAATTTCACTTTGATTTGTTAACTGGGTTTTGTTACTGGTCGGTGTTGAAGCTTTATCTTTTTGTTTTTGTGGTTAAGAGAGGAGTAAAGAAAATGGGCGTTTTCCATTGGCCACTGTTTATACGAAAAATGTAGTCTTTGAAACTGCTCATATAAAAGGGGTAGGTCGATAGTGTATAATAGGCAAAATTATTGAATGCTGTATCTATGAATGGAACATCTATCATGACTATTAAAGAAACCAAGACAACGGTGGTGCAAACTGAAATTCCTGATGGGTTATTGACCCAGGCTCAGGATTTAGTGGCTGCCGGTTGGTTCCGTAATCTGGATGAGTTGATGCTGGATGCTTTACGCCGTTTCCTTGAATCCCACCGAGGCGAATTGATGGAGGAGTTTATTCGTCAAGACGTTGAGTGGGGTTTGCGTGGGGATGAGTAAAGAATCTGCTTCTGTTGTCTGTGATGCCGGGCCGTTAATTCATCTCAGTGAGCTTGACTGCCTATCTCTCCTCAATGATTTTTCCGACGTTCTCGTGCCGGAACAAGTTTGGCAAGAAGTTGTGCAACACCAGGCCAATGCCCTCGATGAATCCGCTCTAGATTTCCAGACCGTACCTGTCAATAACTCTTCAACTGCATCGTTTCAATCCCTGGTTAAGTCGCTGTCGTTGGATTACGGAGAACAGGCCGCACTTTCCCTCATGGAACTTAACCCTGACGCTATTTTTCTGACAGATGATGCGGCGGCCAGGTTAGCGGCCGTTTCGTTGGGGTATCAGGTGCATGGCAGCATTGGTATTCTGATTCGTGCCATCCGACGTGAGCAAAAAACAAAGGGTGAAGTCCTGACCATTCTCCGCGACATACCAATCCGTTCTACGTTGTTCATTCGTGCTAATTTGCTAGAGGATATTGTTAATCAGGTGGAAAATGGATTTTGATAGGTTTTAGTCAATAGCTGAGGAGTTTATTGATCGCTCCTCGCGAGAATTTGGCGAAATGCCAGCTTCCGCTTTCTTTGAACTGCTATTTGATAGGATGGTGGATAGAATAATTGCACCTTACGAGCTTCGGTTATCCTCTAATAACGGTGGGAAGAAAGCAATTGCAACCGTATGCTTATATTGTGAAAATTAGTTTCACATTATCAATCCTACCCTTTATCCCAAGCGTCATAGCCCCTATCCCAAGCGTCATACCCCCTATCCCAGTCTGACCAATTGGTAGATTCCATTCTAATCCCAACTTTTTTCATGATTTTGGTGATTGTCCTTTTCTTGGTGAAAGAGGGTTGATTTTTACAATCTGTGGGAAACCCAGTATCTATGAAATTCGATCCTGCGACAGTAATTGAATGAATTGGTATCATCACAGGAATTCCTGTATTAATATGATATGTTGACAATGAACCTATAGTAATCCCTATATGCTTTGATACATGAGAGAATATTTCCCACCTATCACCACAAAAATAGTTTTTTTCTTGGAATGAATTGTTCCACATATAGCTATATTTGTTACACCCACCGCCACATGCAGAAAAATAGTCGCAGATTTCACACTCTGGCCGTCTCTGGGAGACCTGTTCCCTAAATTCTTT
Organism: Ardenticatenaceae bacterium; assembly: GCA_020634435.1. Classification (GTDB taxonomy): domain Bacteria; phylum Chloroflexota; class Anaerolineae; order Promineifilales; family Promineifilaceae; genus Leptofilum. Next base: position 578,123 of record JACKBS010000007.1, read on the forward strand.
ACGAATGTCCCCATCCAACAATTCACCTAACGAATTATCGTATAAATTTCCAAAAGCGAGCTCCTTATGACCTATAAAATTATCGCATGGCATTACGGTTCCGTTATGATCGATGGATACATATTCGCTACAGCTACCATTAAATTTGCATGTTGAAGGTTTTCCTCCTAGCAAACCTGTAATCACATTGTCTAAATATCTCACTTCAATATCTGGATCATCAAGTTCAAACCACAGGTCAAAAACGCGTTTCATGAACATTGAAAAATCACCAGATGATAAAGAATTGTTGGAAATAGAGCTTGAATTATGCTCTTTTTCTACCATCGGCAGAAAATCAAACCGCTTAAATCCAGAATCCAAAAAAAAGTCGAAAATTTCATCAGCATGATCAACACTTAATTTATCTATAACTGCGAGGATTGAAAATGGATTTCTAGAATCTTGGAGTAGTTGGACTCCTCTTATCGTTTGCTCAAAACTGCCTCTGCCGGAAATATATGGCCTTTTCATATCGTGAATCCATTTGGGGCCATCTAAACTGACACCTATTCCAAAATTTGATTCAAGGAATAAATTTACCCATTGTTGGTTTAACAATGTTCCATTTGTCTGAATGAGATTCCGAAATTTAGTGCCTTGATTGATTGAAATTTCAGTTTGAACCCTAATGATTTTTTCGAACGTGTCAATACCTGCTATAAGAGGTTCACCACCATGCCAAATTAATTCCACAAAATTTGAACGCTGCGAAGCTTGATTCATTAGCTTCAATATTACATTTATGTCCAATCGTGAACCTGGAGTTCTTGGAGTCCCACCGAAATAATAACAATATGGACAACCCAAATTGCAGTTTCCAGTCAATTTAACAATATAAGAAGAGATTTGGTGATTTTGCATTATTTAAATATCTTTTGGAGAATTCAATGACTTTCTTGGGTGAGTTTTGATGCCGATTGATAGAACGTTCACTAAATCAATTGACATAGCAAGATGAGTTAAATGAACGTAAGAGTAATCTTCAGAATCACCAATCAACACTCCGTAGTCTCGTAACTTTTGCCTAATTTGTTCTAAGTTTCTATCTACCCGCCCAGTTGAAATATTAATCTTTAAAGCCGTTTGCTCACGTGACATTCCGCTAGCTATTGCAACTAATACTTCTTTCTCTTTGGGTGAAAAAATATTTCTTAAATTGTATGAAAGAGATGGACTCGGTCGCATAATAGAAAGGTTAGTCTTAAAATCTATATGTCGTTCACCTCGACCTACTTGAATTAATGCAAAAATAATTTCATTGGGATCGGCTCCTTTTTGGATAAAACCTAATCCACCTTCATGTTTGGAATCCAGAATAATGTTTACAGTTGATTCAGATACTAAAGCACTTGTAAATAATACTCCAATCTGAGGATTTTCTTTTTTCAGTTTTAGACCTGCACCTAAACCCCGCTGATTAATTGGTTCATAATTGACCACTGAATTTTCATTTTCAGGCAAGTATATATCTACCAATACAACATCAGGAGAATATTTTTCTACTGCTGATTGAATTTTATCAATTGTTTTTACAGTGCAACACACTGACAAATTTGGGTTGCTATCTATTAATTTTTCAAAAGCATAAATGGCTGTTGAGTGATCTTCAACAATCATAACTTTATAGGGTAGTACCTCCATAATATTCCTCGATTTTCTTGTTGCCCAAGGTTGATGAATGTCAACTTAGTTTGAGTAAGAGGTCAACTTGGGCTCCGCCAAGTTCTGAATTTGATGGGATGATATTAACTCGCCCTTCAAATGGTGACGCAAGCTCTGCAATCACACGCAATCCTAAATGTCCTTGATCCGCTAGATATTGTAGAAAACCTCGGATTTCAGGAATCAAAAATGAAAATCCACTGCCATTGTCTATAGTCATCAAAACCAGATAATTGTTTTGTTTTTTGACTATAATTTTTAATTGGTCAGCATTACCATGATTACGAGCATTTCGAATAGTTTCTTGCACGAAAAGTAATATAACCTTTCTCATTCTAGGGGGAATTTCTTTTAGGAATTCGAGATCATCCTCAACCAATAAACTAATATCTGATCCGTCCACTCGTCCAACACGAATAGCCTCACGCAATTGCGAAACCAGATCGAAATTGTCTTGAGATTGTAAATTTGCACTGTCTAAAAGAATATGCCGAATATCCTGTATAGACTCTTGAACACGAACAACAAAATCAAGTGCGTTAGTCTTCTTGAAATCTGTGGATGGGTCTTGAATCTCTTGCTGAAACAGTTGAGTTGCAGCAGAAAGTTCTTGCAATGGGCCATCATGTAACTGACTAGCAATAGCTAGTTGATTATCACGCCTCAATTCAATTATCCGTGCTATAAGTTCGTTTTTTGATTGAAGGTGTTCATACATTTGAATAAGGACATGAAGGACGAATTGCCTTCGGACATTCAAATCTATTTCGTCTCTGCTTAGTTCGTCCAATAGTTCGTATAACTTATCCCAATCTTGTTGATCCATCGAGCAATCCTATAAGCCAATTTTCCAGAAAAATAAGTTAAACCAATTTTGGAAAGTGAATTATATGTGATTAAGTAGGTGATGTGGATAGATAACGCAATTGTTCCCTACACTAATTGAGAAGTACACTAACAAAAGAGAACTTTACCCCCAGTATCCCTCTTAACCCATTTATATTTCTTGTTTAATCCTCCTAATTCTAAAATGTTCAGAAACCAATCGAGAGAAATTCCCCAATTTTTGCAGGAACTGCATCCTTTTCTAGGATAGAAAAACATATTAGGTTTGTAATAGGTCCGAGAACAGCAAATAAGGGGTAAATGAAATGACTAAACTTCAATGGTTAGAAATGAAAGATTTTACACTTAGTTCTCCTTTATGGGTGGCTTCGTCACATTTTACTGGTAATCAAGCTGCAATTCGGCATTGGGTAACACAATCACCATCAGCTATTACGCTAAAAACTACATCTGAAAAACTCGGGGGCGATGGGAGAAGTGGGCATCGGACATTGCAACCAATAGATTCTGATAGCTTTTACTGCGATGGCCCAAAAAGTTTAGAATTGCTCAATTTAGAGGCGACAAAAAAATTGCTAGCGTTTGCTAAAAACATGTTACCAAACTCAAAAATTGGGATCAGCATTCTTCTTGGTGAAGATTATAAAAAATGCGATTGTGAGATTTCTCCTTTTAACCCTGATTTTGTTGAATTAAATTTGAAGTATAGTTTCAGGACACACGTGGCAGATTGTGAACCAATTCTTGAGCAAATTGCAGAAAAGACTCTTTTTATCCAAAGTGAAGTAGACAAATTCTTGGCTATCTTTAAAGATAAACCTGTTTTTATCAAATTGACTCGTGAAATCCCTTGGCTTGGATCAACGACAGAAATGCATTCAATAGTTAAATCTTTACATAATCACGGAAATGCAGGCCTTATTGTTGCTAATACCGCTAAGCATATCATACCACCGACTATGGCAGGCTCTTCGTATGCACTAGAAAACGGAATATTAGCGGGTAGTAAACTATTTGAAAAAACCTATCAGCTTGTAAAAGTTATCTATCCTATTGCTAAAAAGATGCGCATTCCCATTATTGCTACCGGTGGGATATCCAATTACAAAAGAGTTCTTGATATATTGGCAGCTGGAGCCTCTGCCATCCAACTATGCTCAGTGTTTCAAGTCAATGGTCTAACTTATTATTCGAGATTAAGAGAGCGGTTGATAGGAATAATCCACGAGAACAAACTCCAAAACTATATGAACTTTATGACAAATTTGCACAATAACAGCTTGATTGTTTATCCTTCATCTCAGCTTACCTATCATTCTCGCTTCTATGCCTATTCCTTCAAGGATTTTTTTAGCAAAGCAAAACGAATAGACATTGTTAATATGTATGGAAGAACTTGGCTTAAGCAAGGAAACCTCCAAGTATTAGAAGCATCCATATCGCGTCCAGGTGTACAACTTCGATACTTTCTCATGTCATCAAAATCACCCTATATCCCTTTAATAGCAAAGATGTGGAACAGAGATGTTGATGAAATACGTAACAATATTACAAATGTAAAAAGTATGCTGATAAATTGTTTGAAATCAGCCTGCCATCCAAAATCGTCAGTCGAATTCTATGAACACACAAGATGTCCATTCTTCTCATTGTATTTAACTGAATGTGCAGCTTTGTTTGTACCTTATTCAATAGGTAAAGAAACTCCTTTCATGCCTATATATCAATTTTCATCCGAAGAAGAGGAATATGCCCGTCTGGAAAATCAAATAATGGAACTGTCCTTTTTTAGCAATGATTTTGTAACAACAGAGGTACAACAATGGGAACTAAACGAGGCTTCTTTATAGCATTTGACGGTCTTGATGGATGTGGAAAATCAACACAAGCTAAACTTTTAGCCAGTTATTTAGTCGAGAATTCATATTCAAAAGATGTCGTATTAACATTTGAACCTGGAGGGTCTCCAATAGGGAAAATCATTCGCCAGATTACCCTTTACTCTGATCTTCCGATTAATATGACGACAGAGCTTTTGTTGATGTTAGCCGAGCGATCCGAACATATATCAACTGTAATTTCTCCATCTTTAGTTGATGGCAAAATAGTGATTTGCGATCGATTTAGTGAAAGTACCATAGTATATCAAGGGGTAATGGGGGGGATAGACCTGCAATTAGTCGCTATGCTTGATAATGTGGCCAGGAAATCTATCTGGCCAGATATGTACATTTATCTTGACATACCTGAAGAAGTTGCATGGCAACGAGCCCTTCAGAGGAGCAACCAAACTGTCGCAGCGTCGAAGTATGATGTCACAGATATATCCTTTTTCAAAGGGGTTCGTGATGCTTTTATTAATGAATGGAAAAATCATCATCGTCCGTTACTAATCGTGGATGGCACTGGTTCGATTGAAGAAGTTCACAAAAGGATTGTCAAAAAGTTCTTAGGAAAATTTTATGGCACAAATTAATGAAGATCATGATCAAGGAACAATAACTTCAATATTTCAAATTCTCAAAACTTGCGCAACGGAGTTGCCTGATACAAGTCTCTCCCCTTATGTAGGCATGCCATTTCATTCACTTATAGTGTGTTTATTAAGTACCAGAACAAGAGAAGAAAAGACTTCCTTATGTGCCACCAGATTATTTTTATTGGCCGATAATCCTTATGCCATGTCTGGCCTATCAAGAGATGAAATCAGAGAAGCTATTATTGATTGCGCCTTTTATAATTCTAAGACCGAACAAATCGTAAAGGTATGCAAACAAATTATTAATAATGAAGGAAAAGTTCCTTCTAACAAGGACAAACTGTTATCCTTTGAAGGTGTAGGACCCAAAATTGCCATTTTAACTCTAGCTAATGGTTACGGGTATACCGAAGATATTGGTATTGATACACATGTTATTCGTATGAGTAGAAGATTAGGAATTTTAGACGACGCTATCAAATCAATGCCCAAAATTCAATATGAATTGCAGGCTAACATACCTAAAGAGTATTGGTATGATTGTAACAACATCATGGTTCGTTTCGGACGTGAAGTGTGTACTCCTCGCAAGCCAAAGTGTGAAATCTGTCCAATCTATGGTTACTGTCCAAGCAAAGGGACTGAATAGGGAAACTTACAGTCTGCAAATAACTCGTTTCAATTTAACGTAACCGACAAAAACCTTGTGTGATCTCAACTTGCCTTAGTGGGCACTAAAATAACTCAGATCGTTTTATTGAATAGTCCACAAGGTGCGAAACCCTCATCTTCACAAATTCCACTCGGAATTTTAGAAAATAACCACAGGGTCACATTATACGAAAACAACATGCATTATTGGAAGATATCAAACTTAAACTTTAGATTGATATTTGTGCTGAATGGACGCTAAAATATCGGAGAACAATCGATTATCAGATAAATACATTTGAGAAATCTGCTTTGGCAAGAAAATAATTATACACATGAGTGAGCGAATCCTCCATCGGGCGCGAGCCTGTAGTCAATATTTATAGGATAAAGAACTCTCAAAATTACTTGAGGGTTCTTTTTGTTTTATATGTTTCAGTGCAATCTATACACGAGAGAGAGCCTAATATTATAGGGTAAAGAAAACGAACCATTACAAAACTTTGCAGTGGATTCTGTAATGGATATTTTTTGGAAGCGATACAAAACCGATATAAAAGTCATTTTCCATTTGAAGGAACTTGCAAATATGTATGGTACCAGGTAAATTTAGCTTGCCTATTACGTAGCGAAACGTCCATTTCTTCACAGTCATCCAATAGCGACACTCATATCACCCAGTCATCAACAGAAATCCTCCGAATTATTCGAGAAGGGATTCACTGCATTTATTAAGAAGTTTAGCCCAAACCTATTATTTAGAAGAGTGTCACCCATCGTACCAGTTACAATTTTCTGCATGACTATAAAAGTCACTCTTACTTTATTTTAACAGAAAACTTTGATTTTCTAATTATTACGAATTCAAAAATTAGTAATTCTAAGGGAATTAGGGAGAATTTGCTAATGAGTTTGCTGTCTGTATCACTCTTTGGTAGGTTTCAAACGTGGAGCAATAACAAACAAGTTTTACTTGATATAGAAGGTCGTAAAGAGCAAGAGCTCTTATGTTACTTATTGACCTATCGGAATCGTCCTCATTCTCGTGAAGTCTTGGCAAATTTACTTTGGCATGACTCATCTTCCACTCGCTCAAAAAGTTATCTGCGTAAGGCTCTTTGGCAGCTTCAAAACGCTCTGGAATCTCTAGTCAAATCTTTGAGCTCCCCATTGTTACTGGTCGAGTCAGACTGGATTCAACTTAATACCAGCACTGAGCTATGGCTTGATGTTGAGGAGTTTGAAAAAGCCTTCAATCTTGTTCAAGGCATATCCGGCGCAACACTTGATCCCATGCAGGTTCAAGCACTAAAAAATGCATTAGATCTCTATCAAGGAGAATTGTTGGAAAACTGGTATCAGAATTGGTGTTTATACGAACGCGAAAAGTTCAAGCACCTTTATTTGACGATGCAAGATAAGCTTTTAGATCATTACGAGGCCCGCCATGACTACGAGGCTGGCTTAGTTCATGGTCTTCGTATTCTTCAACACGACCAAGCTCGTGAACGCACCCATCGGCGGCTGATGCGCTTACTTTATTTAAAGGGCGACCGAACCGCGGCACTGCGTCAGTACGAGCGTTGTGTATCTGCTTTAGAAGAAGAACTCGGCGTAAAACCTTCACAAAGGACGATCTCGCTTTGCGAACGTATTAAACAAGGGAAATCTGAGACACCTGTCCAGCCTCCCACCCAAACTGATCCGATGCTCCCATTAGCAAATATACTATTATCCGAAGTGCTAGTTCATCTCAAAGAGCTTCATCTCGTTATGTTTAACTTTCAAGATCAGGTTCAAAAAAAAATTGAGTTGATAGAACAGACAATACCCCCCTCGTAACTATAGCTACATACTCACTCCCTCACTCCTTTCTCTTAATTTTTCTTACCCTTTCTGCTGCCCCTAATTTTTTCGACTTCCCGCTCGACAGGCGCTACAAGCTAACCTGGAACGCTTCAAGATACGTGCGAAGAACGTTCCGAGATACATCCTAGCAATATAATACTAGGCATCAGCGCTCAGCACATTGTTTAATCAAATTGTTAAATAAGTTTCAGACCAGCATACAGAGAATGCCAAAACAGGAAGGCCATGTATGAAGCCATTACTCATCCATTTGTAGTCAAAATCTGGATCGAAGAAACATCTGAAGAGGCCGGTCAAGTGACTTGGCGCGGCCATATTACCCACATACCTAGCGGCAAACAACATTACATCTCATCCCTGGATGATATTGGTGTTTTCATTTCTGTATATTTGAAGGAAATGGGGGTTAAACCTGGTATCTGCTGGAGATTAAAACAATGGTTGAAATATTAAGGTTTCAGAGAAATTTAATAAAAAAGTATAACCAGAAGGGGTAGGAATCATGCTGCTTTATGATGAAATTGACGACTCTGAAGATGATTTTTTTTATGAAGAGGATGAGTCAAATACATATCCGGAAATTCGGGAAGTCCTAGCCTCCGAATATCAATATTTGTCGCCTGATGATATTGAGCTGCTTTTCGACAGCATTGGTATCTCCGCTGAGGATATGGAATTTTCTCTTGGAAAAGCGTTTAAGAGTGTTGGTCATTTTGCCAAAAAAGTCGCACCCACAGCACTACCCATATTGGGCACAGCTGTGGGGACAGTTGTCGGAGGGCCAGCTGGCGCAGCTTTAGGAGGAATGTTAGGCCGTGCTGCTGGAGGCTTAGTAGGTCAAGCTGGGGCTCGACGAAGACCGGTTCGCCCGTCTACAGCACGTTCAATAAAAGCCCAACCGCGACTACCTTCGGGCGCTGGCTCTCCAGCCGCAGCTCAACTGCTACAGATGCTCTCCCGGCCAGAAGTGTTACAAGGCTTAACGAGTATGGCATTAGGGAGGGCAGGCCAACAAAATGTCCGGGTTGGTAACACGCAAATACCGACCGGAGCCATTGGGAATCTTCTAAGTGTCTTGGCCAATCAGGCTTCCTCTGAATATAACGCGTCCACTTCGTACGAAGGCGCAACAGTACCTGGTTATTTATTGGATACGGACGGTGAATTTCTAGTGGACCCTGCCATTCCCGAAGATCGAGCTGCTCTTCTTGTTCAACTACTCGATAATGCGGCTTGGGAAAGGGCTTTTTTGAACAGGGCTGAAGAAGATTTAATTTATGAAACTGAGGATTATGAATTGGATCTGTTTGAAGATGATTATTACGATCAGCTTGATCTGATTGACTTATATAGTGCTGAAGATTGGGAGGATTAGATGGATGACAATGTTTATCAACAATTGGCGAACTCATTAATCGCTTCAAACGGCAGTCAAAATCCTGACTTATCAGAGCTTTTTCGCCAGCAGTTGGATGATGCCGATCCCAAAGTCAAGGCAATTGCTAATTATTTAATTAAACGTCAGGCCGAAATCTATAACAGTGAAGAAGTTGATGATAATGAGGAATTAATGGCGGCGGAACCTATATTAGAGCCAGATTTATCCAGGCGAACTGCCTCATATAATCGTTTGCGGCGGGTTACGACAAAAATGTATGCGGAACTTGAAGATTTAAGAGAAAGAAATGATACCTTAGCCGCTGCATTAGGGTCTTGTTACCTGTGTTGGGGAGAAGATCCTGACTGCGAAGAATGTCAAGGTCGGGGTAAGGTAGGTGCCTTCACACCTGACAAAGAATTGTTTAGACAGTACGTGGCTCCAGTTGTCCAAACCCTCAAAATCAAACAGCAGGCCAGACACGCCAGAAAGGAGGGGGCTACTCAAGGTTAATTAAACAAAAGGTAATTTAAAAACAAGTTTTCTCTAACAGAAGATTGTCAACATTTTTTGAATTGATTTGTAACTTAATCAGTATTCCAACAAAAGGATAAAAAAATGAACGGAAATGGGTATTTTGATGATATCTTCATTGAAGATGATCTAGATGATAGCATCTTTGAGGATGATGATCTGGATTTTGTCGAGATGTTTGGTGAATATGATGATTTTGATGATGATGACGACGCCGAGCGACGGCGCCGGAGGCGGCGTCGACGCAGCCGTCGACGTCCATCACCGCGTACTGGTGGCCGGCGCAGCTATTCACGCCCCAGACCTTCGGCCAAGTACGTGACTCAAACCCAATTACAGACTGCTCTGGAGCGAGTTCGAAAAGATGTAAAAACCAATGGTGTGGCGATCAAGAAAGTCAATTCCCGAATCAATACAGTCAATTCACGAATGGACAGCCAAACAAGCGCCCTCAAAAAAGAGATCAGCGAGCGTAAGAAGGAAACCGCCAGTTTGAAGAATAATATGCAGATGGCTACTTTACTGCCGCTTCTGACTAAGAAAAGTCTCCCAGCGACAAAGGAGGAGGGCGAGGTAGGTGGCACAACGGTACCCTCGGGCACTAAACTGGCAACCGAAGGAGACTCGCTCAGTACATTGTTGCCGATATTATTGCTTGGTGACGGGTTAGGTGGTTCTGGCTCAGGCGGGGACAGTAGTAGTATGCTGTTTCTGGCTCTCGCTCTTAGCGGTAGCTTATAGAGCAATAATATAAGGAGGACATCATGCCATTTAATATAGTTGGTTTTTTAGCGGGTAGAGCTGTTGCCGAAAATGCAGGCGTTGACCGCCAGCGAGCCACCCAATTGGCCATTTTGCCGGGTGCTCTTAATTTACCACTCCCAATCGGCTTAGTAACGGCCCGATCCATTGCTCAGCGAGAAGCATCAACCGTCACTCCGCCTGGAACTTCCACACCTTCTGACGATACTGGCCAGGATAACCTGATTAACATTCCAGATGTTTTGGGTAAATCGCTAGAAGAGGCAAAAGAGCTTTTGAAGGATGCGGGATTCATCAATTTTGGCTTTAATGGAAAAGAAAGCACGGCTGAACAGAAAGATAAAGTAATTGAGCAAAAGCCAGTAGCTAATACACCCATTGCAAAAGATGATCCTATGATTGTTTTTATCGGAATAGGGATAGACATTATTAAGGTCCCCGATGTTCGATATAAACCCTATGAAGAAGCCGTTCAAATCCTCAAGGCTAAAAGGCTGGTCGCCTTGAAGGTTTCCGAGCCTTCTAATTCCCCCTCTAATTATGTAACAGATCAATATCCTTTGCCTTGGTCTGACCCTCCTAATGAAACGTACCCGCCAGAAACCCAGGTAACGCTAACTGTAAGCAGTGGGCCACCCCCAATGGTAACTGTTCCAAACGTCGTGGGCCAAACCCAAGAGGTTGCCACAGGAATCCTTGAAGGTGCTGGATTGGAGGTGTCTGATGTTAATAATGAACCATCCTCAGAAATCGAAGAAGGTAAGGTCACTCGACAGACTCTTGTCGCAGGCACACAGGTTCAACCAGGAACAAACATAATATTGACAGTTAGCAAAGGCAATATGCTAACGAGGGTTCCAAACGTCGTGGGCCAAACCCAAGAGGTTGCCACAGGAATCCTTGAAGGTGCTGGATTGAAGGTGTCACCTGATGTTTCTGATGAATTATCAGAAGATAACCTAAAAGGCAAGGTCATTCGGCAGGTTCCTGTTTCAGATAGTCAAGTTGAGCCTGGAACAAGCATTAAATTGACAATAGGTCTTGGAGGACAAGGATAGAAGTTTAGGCTGGTTATAAATAAGCTAGCAAAGCCAATAGGGTCACTAGTTAGTGGCAAAAAGAAATATCTATGGATCCCGCATTACAAGAATTGATGGCCGAGGACGCCAATGATGAGATAAAAGCCATTTTACGTTTACGTAGCCCAGGTGTTGTACCGTCTGAGGTGCGAGTAGTGGCCCAATTTGGTGAAATTGTCACATGCCGTTTAAAGCGTCAATCTATCTCTGAAATTTGGGCAGATGATGATATCAGCAGCTTGAAAGCGCCCCGGCTTTTGATTCCCGAACCAACGCTTAAAACGGGAGAGTTTGATCCGGTTGAGGCAGAATCTCATCTCTGGAATGATGAGCGACGCCCTGCCGGATTGCCGGAAACCGGCCGTGGCGTAGTTGTTGGAGTCGCTGACTGGGGCTTTGATTTTGCCCATCCCGATTTTTTGCATCCAGACGGTACTACACGCTTAATAGCATTGTGGGATCAGCGCGGTTGGGCTGATCCCACAGACATCAATCGATACGGCTATGGTACTATCTATACCGCTGACAAAATTAACCAAGCATTAAAAGAAGACGATCCCTATCAGTCCCTCGGTTATCACCCGGCTGATGGAGATCCAAATGATACCGGTTCACATGGCACTCATGTTGCGGGCATCATTGCCGGTAATGGTAAAGGCGGCGGTCCACTTGGAGTCGCCCCTGATGCTGAATTAGTCTTTGTTCATCTGTCTACTGGTGATACGGGAGGTCTGGCCACCTTGGGTGACTCGGTCACCCTGCTTGAGGCGATGGATTTTATCATTCAAACAGCCGGTGAACGTCCCTGCGTTATTAACGCTAGTGTTGGTCGGCATGGCGCCCAACACGATGGTACGACCTTGGTAGAGCAGGGGCTAGATGCACTCGTATTAGAGAATAGTGGCCGAGCGATAGTCCAAAGCACTGGTAACTACTTTGACCGGAGTATTCACGCTGCAGGTCAGTTGCGTCCCGGTGATCAAAGGACATTGAGCTGGCAAATTAATACGGCTGATCGAACGCCTAACGAGCTTGAGATATGGTACTCCGGTCGTGATGTAATGGACGTTGACATTCAATCGCCCGATGGCGCGTTGATATGGAAAGTACCTCTAGGGGAACGAGCTACTTTTAAGATCAATGGGAGGGAAGTTGGTCGCATCTATCATCGCGACTTCGACCCCAACAATCAGGATCATCACATTGACATGTTTCTTGATCCTGGTGCTCCAGAAGGTTCATGGGAGGTAACGCTTGTTGCTCGGGATATTGTTGATGGACGGTTCCATGCCTGGGTCGAACGAGATGCGTCCTGTCTTAATTGCCAATCTAGTTTTGGATTAGACGACGATGACCCATTCTCAACTACGGGCACTATCTGCAACGGATTTCGAACCATTGCGGTTGGTGCTTATAACTCTCATTCCGTTGATCAGGAAATAGCGTCTTTTAGCAGTGCCGGTCCTACTCGAGATGGTCGGCAGAAACCTGACTGTGTAGCACCTGGTGTACAGATTCTCGCTCCTCGATCGGCTCCTCGAAGTCTAATAAATAATAGGTCAATGTATGTCCGAAAATCGGGGACTAGCATGGCTGCACCTCATGTAACAGGCACAATAGCCTGCATGTTCGAGGCTGCGTCACGCCATTTGACTATCCAGGAAACTAGGAACGCGCTGCTGAGCAGCACGACTCCTATTTCAAACACATTGGAGGACCTGACACGTATTGGGAGCGGTTATCTCAATATTGAGCAAGCTGTTGAATTTGCTCGCCAAATAGGAGAGACTAATGGATCAGTTGAAACGCAAGCTGTCCAAGAGGCTGTTACTATAGCTAGTTCTCCTTCTTTAGGCCATGCAGATACGGTGAATAAGGTTATCAACATATCGCCAACTGAACAACCTGATGGTCAACAGGAAATGGCAAGGAAGGTTTCTATGTCAAGAGATGAGGGAAAACATCCATCTGAAGAGGCATTCAGAGATACCTCACTATTAGATGAAAACCTGATTGAAAGTCGAACCCGTAATTTTATATTAATCTCAGGTGGGCCAGGTCTGTATGATGATCGGGATATAGAGCACGATAAATCCTGGGCCAACTATGTTACGCCGCCTTTGTTACTGACCGATACGGAAGCCAAGCGGATGAGCTTTATTGAAGCAGATGAGGAAGTATGGTGGTTTGTTTATAAGCCAGCATATGTTCGTCGCTGGGAAGACGATCTGAAACGGAAACGAAGCTCAGTTCAACAGATTAAAAACAAAGGTTTTACATCTTACGTGGATATGATCGAAGCGCGCGCCAGAACAAGAGGCTGGAATCTGAGTTGGTTTGACTCGGCTACTGACTTTTGGCGTAAATTAAATACATTTAATGATCCAATTTCACGGGTTTTGTATTGGGGACATGCAAGTGGCGGATTGTGGTTAACGTTAGCACATAGTGTATCAAGCACTCCAGTAGCACCTGACTCATCCGCCATCATTACCACTTCCGACATCGCTGCTAATGCTGGCCTTGCTAAGCATTTCCAGCCTGGTTCATTATCCAGAATTCATCGTTTTTTTGGCTGCAACACTGATCAATTTGCACAGATTTGGGCCAAGACCTTTAACGTTTGGGGTGAAGGATATAGAGGCAAAGTTGATTTTGGCGATATTCATAAAACGGGAGGGGAGCCAGGTCTGGTAGGAAGTGCGAGCCGCAAACGCTTCTCTATGACCGGGACCGAAATCACCATACCGGAGAGTGATGCAGAAATAATTGAGGCCCTTGAGGACAATCGGTATGACGTTGAAGATTGGGTTTTCAATCTTAATGAGGCAACTGAAGTTGGGCATGTGCATGAATGCTTAGCGAACGAGGATGTTGAATCCAATGAGGTCATTTACGATTCAACCGGCGAACAACAAAGTTCTTATCTTGTTAAGGCAATGAGTGAGGCCATTAGTGACCCTTTGGCATCCTATATTTCTTCAGCCGAACTCCTATATCGGCTAATAGCCAAAACTGGGCCAACTGAAGCAACGAATCCTTTAGGAGGTGAAACATTTCCCTCAGCAGCCGTCATCTTTGATGCTATTACCGGGCAGTACCCAGCCATAGAGCATCACTTTGAACAGACTTTTGAGGTAGTAGCCTATCCCGGAGAACATATCCCGCAACTCCTAGAAAAGGGAGATATTCTTGTCCGACGGGGGGAAGGTAATTTGGCTCATCTGGCCATGCTACCTGACACAATGACATTGTGGGCAGATGAATTGAAAGCCGCCGGGCTATTTTCCGAAGCGACTGGACCAGGCTTATATGCTCATGTCATCGAAGCTGGACTATCGCCCCACGGAATGGATGATAGATTTAGCCGGAGATTGTCACGAGACGGCAATCGGCTCGATCAAGATAACCTTATTCTTCGCCTACGGCCGGAAGTAATAGGTTTCTCTACCGAGATGTTTGGGGAAGAACTCGATGTTGCCCAAGCTGTTCGGCTCAATCAGGTTTGGTCAAATCGGCTAGGTTGGGCTGCTCAGGTCGATGCCATCGTGCAGATGCTGCATACCGAACCCTTTACCCCCGGACCAGAAGAGTTTGCCCGATTGGTCTATGAATGGCAACAACGGAATGGTTTAACCGCCGATGGCATTATTGGCCCTCAAACTTGGCAACGGATGCAACAATTAATTACAGTAGAACCCATTATGGTTCCGTCCACAGCACCTACCTCCCCAATGCCGACCGGAGTGCAGGCTATTCATGCTGCTACTGGCCCCGATCTTTTGACGACAACTCAAGTACAGCTGGCAGTACAACACAATAGACAGTTAGGGCAAACCTTAAGATGGTGGCCGCTATTTACCCCGATTAGTGTTTACTATTTGAGATTTAGGCAGCAACCTTCGGAAGAAGAATTTGCACAGGCGGTTGCCCGCTGGCAGCAAGCCGTTGGTGGTAGATTAAGCGTTAGTGGAGTCATTGATCGAGCAACCTGGCGAGCCATGCGACCTCGCGGTGAGCCGAGCAGATTCTCAACATCAGGGCCACAAGGCACCTTGCAACGACCACGTAACTACAGCCAAGTCGTAGAAATATTTGGCAATCCATCTGTACAGCATGAGGTATGGCGACGCCAAAGCATTGTTCGGATTTCAGCGCCACAGGGGTTGCAATTTCAGACGTTGGCCGGGGGTCCAAGAAATTATATTCTAGGTCATCGTAAGTTAAAGTCCCAATTTGAAACACTATTTCGGGCGATTGCAGAGGCAGGGTTGTGGAATAGTTTACAACCTGTTAGTGGGCCTTTTGCATACCGAAATGTTCGAGGGGGACGAGGGCTTTCAATGCATGCATTTGGGATAGCGCTTGATGTCCGACCTAGTGAGTTTCCTAGAGGTCAAAACAGAAGCTATCCTCCCTTGCCCTTGGTCGAACTATTTCGGGACCATGGGTTCCACTGGGGTATTTTCTTTCCTAAACCTGACCCACATCATTTTCAATTTGCAACCGGCACTTAAGAAAATTTCAACTAAAGGTGCTAGTATTTCAACGTAGGTGAATTAACGAACGTACAAATTGCTGAGAACCCATCAGTGCGTCAGAAATATTCCAGAGGCCGGTTTGCATTGTTGTAAAAGCATCCTAGCTAATTCCTTCTAGTTAGGGGGATTTCATGAGAATACATATGAATTTCGGGAGAATCTAATGAAGAGGCCTGGCAAAGAAATTGATAGAAGTCGACTCGAAGATTACGTAAAAGCTAAATTTCCAGGGATATTCAATACAGTAACTAAGCGTTTCAATGTTGCGGAAGTTCTTTCAGACTCTGGTGCATTTCAAAATCTCAAAATGGATCAAGTGAATATTGGGGAGGCAATCATAGAGAATCTTGTCATTCAAGGAGTTGATGCCTCGGTTACATCAGGAGATGCATATCTTGAGAATGTTAGAATTGTTCTTGAGTTGGAAGTAACTCTGGAATGGTGGATTGATATTGGATTTTATGAGGACACAGGAAGTAAAAGACTCGACCCTCGACTCTTTACTCTGTCTATAGGTAATGTAGATATTGACTCTCTTGATGAAATTGAGGTGAATATGCCTTCAATTATGATCGAAGATGTCCAGGTAGATGTTCCTCTGATTAGTGATATGAGTCTTGGAACAGGCAATCTGTCTGGAATGAAGATTAATGAAATTAAAATTCCTAATGATGGTTTCCAAGTTAGCGGTGCTTTGTATCAAGACTTTAGGTTGGGAAGTATTCAGACGCCAGGTTTGTCTGCAGAAAAGATCAGATTAGACAAATTATCATTGGAGACAGAAGTTGTCGTTCCTAAAGGTAGTTTGTCCAACTTTGAGCTTCCAACTACACCAATTAACAATATAAAAAGTGGTGAAATCATTATAAAAGATGAAGCAAACTCAAAGAAAATTATTGCAGCTTTTGGCGTATTTGGGGTAGTTATTGGGATTAAACCAATTGCGCAAGTCTTGATTGATAAATTGCTTATCCAAGACATAGAGCTATCAGCAAGAATCAGTGATGCAGAGATCGAAAAGTTACATTTGCCCTTAGTGTTGGAGGGGATAGAACTTGAACGAGTCTCGCTTGACGATCTAAGCATTCGCGACATAAATGGATAGGTGTTTGCCAAAGGTAGGATTCTGAAATGCCAGAAAAGAAACGGTTCGAATTTGAGAAGAAATGGCGGGAAGGATTAGAAGAATCATCAATAATTGTAGAGGAGTTTGATGGTGTAAAGCATGAATTGTCTCTGGAAGCCATGCTTGATTACTATGTGCGGTTGATAGAGAAACAGGTAGGTTTGGGTCGTGTAACTAAAGTGGATTATGGGGATCTCGTTTCCCGCATTAATAGCTTGAAGGAGATTCTGGCCAAAATTAATGACAAGGATGTAATTACAAATGATGTAAGAAAAAGGGTGAAACACAGAATAGATTCGCTGAAGTCGTAAACTTCAACTTCATGAGCTGATTCGGTATGATTGAGGTAATCAAAACTAAAATTATGTTGAATCAGCAAGCAAACTACATTGAATTTGACCTTCACTTAGTAAAAGTGATTCATCCATCATTTCCCAAAGAAGCACCCCGTAACCTGCAAAAATTCCATCCGAATTGAATTCGTTGAATGATCACTGACATTGAACAGTAATCGGCAACGAACTTTTCCAACTACACAGAAAATCTGCTAGTTGAGACCTATTATTCCTTCACAAATTTGAGTGTTTGCAACTATAAAATCGGTAGCCCCGTGCATCAATGCAAACCGAAAACAATCCCGATGCCAACCGGGATGATAAACAGATATTCAAATGTGGTAGTTATCAGTGCATGTAAGAAGAAGAGCTTGGTGTAGCACGATAATAATCGTTGATGATACCGCCCAAAACTTGCCGTTTTTGAATTGGCCCTGAAGCAGCTAATGACTGGCGCGGCACTGGTATTTGCTGATTAAGTCCCTGGTGTGGTCGGGCTCTCTCATAATAGCCTATGTATTCTGTCAAAACGCGCTGCAAGTGTGTTTCGTTGATAATCAGGATGTGATCCAAACATTCTTCCCGTACTGTGCGTACCCATCGCTCAGCGTATGCGTTAGCATTAGGGGCACGAAGCGGTGTGGGAATGACATGTATCCCCTCAGATTCGAATACCCGGTCAAACACACCACCTTACTTGCTGTCGCGATCGCGGAGCAAAAACCGAAAATCATTGTTGTCGCCAAATTTCCACATCAGTTGACGGGCTTGTTGGGCTACCCAGGCTGAATTAGTCTTGGAAGTGATGCCAGCCAGGTGGATGCGTCGTGTGCCCAACTCAATGAAGAAGAAAACGTAGAGAGTTTTCAACCAGATGGTCTCAATTGTGAAGAAATCACAAGCCAGAATTTGCGCTTTGTAATGGTTCATCAGGTGACGCCAGCCAATAGAACCATTCCGCACCGGCACTGGCACAATGCCATTCTTGTTCAATATATTGCGGATTGACGTCTGGGATACTGTGATGCCGAGCTTGAGCAACTCCCCTTCTATCTTGCCATATCCCCAACGCACATTTTCCTGTGCTAGCTGGACAACGATGTCTTCAATCTCCTGACTAATTCGAGGACGACCGCGTTGATGCGTGAGCTTTCTTGTCCACTTTTTCCTAACCAATTCGCGATGCCAGCGAAGCACCGTTTCTGGTTGAAAAATGCGAATAATGCCACGAAGTTGATTGGTGGTACGATTGGTCACACGTTTCAACATGTGAGTCAAAACGGCTAAAGTCAGCTTTTCAACATGAGTGGGCCTGATCGGTTTCTTGTGTTTACGCTCCAAAATATCCAGCTGATGCCGGAGGATAAGAATTTCCAGGTCTTTTTCCTGATCAGATAAACGGCCGATGCGAATCCATTCAAGAAGGGTGGAGATGATATGTGTGATGATAAACCAAATCATGTAGCTGGACCTTTCTCAAATTTCGACCATTTTAACAAAGGCTATCGGCTGAACAATCAGGTATAATCAGCCTGGTTTACTCAAAACAGCAGCAAACAGAGACAAGCGCAAATAGGCTCCCATGAAGATTTATCTTGATACTTGCAGCATTCACCGACTTCTGGATAGCAAAAATCAAGTTCGCATCCTCCTTGAGGCAGATGCTGTGTTAGGGATTATTGCGATGTGCGACTCTGGAGCAATCGAATTAGTTTCTTCTGAGGCTTTGTTATTTGAAGCCAGACGTAACCCAAATCCGGTTCGCAAGCAGCACTTTTGCCGTTTTGGATAAAGCGAACACTGTGATTGAGATTAATGATATAATTGAGCAGCGAGCAAGGCTGTTTGTGGAAAGAGGTATCAAGCCTCTTGATGCCTTGCACTTAGCCTCGGCCGAGACCGCAGAAGTAGATTATTTGTGCACATGCGATGATCGATTTCTAAAAAAGGCGCAGCAGCGCAGCGATTTAGCCATTAAAGTAGTATCGCCTGTGACATTAATCGAGGAATTAAACCTGTGATGTTAGAAACTAAACCCCTAAACCAAATTACACAAGAAGCCATCCAGGTTCTGTATCAGAAAATTGGTGTTGTGAACACTGTGCGCTTTCTCAACCAGTTTACTACTGGCTACGGCGATTATACGGCCGAAAGAGATGCTCTTTTTGCTGATATGACACTGGATGACATCTTGACCGAAATTAAACTTGAGCGTAAACGGGATGATAGTGGGACGCAAAGCGCTGTTGACTAATATCAAGGGAATAATGGAAGCCTGGCACAAGATGTTTTGGCCAGAAAATTAGCTTTATACACGTGAGTGACCGAATCCCGTCGGGCACGAGCCTGTAGTAAATATTTATAGGACAAAGAACTCTCAAAAATACTTGAGGGTTCTTTTTGTTTTATAGGTTTCAGGGCCTTTTTATCATGCGGGAGCGAACCCAAAACTATAGGGCAAGAAAACGAACAGTTTTTTTGCCCTAGATGATCCAGTCTCTGTATCATAATATTTAATCCTTCCTGTTATTCTTCTCTTATGATTAGAGAATTTCAAGAGGTCTCTGATATGACACCAGAACCACCCAACTCCAAAAAGATTTTTTCAGCATCAAGTACTCCATACCCCATCCCAGGATGCCAGTTTCCATTGTAATTCTGAGTGAGCTGAGTTAATGCCGCTCTGATCTGTGCGGCATTAAACTGTTGCCAGTGTGGAATTTTTGATCTTTGCTTGAACCAATGAGAAAATAATAAAGCAATCGCACCGGCTACATGTGGTGCAGCCATACTGGTTCCATCCATATTCACCGTTTTGTGAATTGTATTGCTACATGCTGCGTTTATGGCAATCCCTGGCGCAGCAAGATCAGGTTTTTCTCTATTATCACGGGTAGGTCCGTAAGAAGAATAGTCGGATAAACTGTACGGTGTGGAAGAACTTACAGCCCCAACTGTAATGACGTAGTTAGCGGTACCGGGAATACTTAATGTCATGTCTTCACTAACATGATTGCTGAAAGCGGTTGGGCGACCATTTCTTCTCTCTAACCATGCGTGTATTTCCGAATGAGATCTAACCAATTGGCTTTCTATCTCTAATGACCACGTACCTACAGCAACCGAGTATCCATTACCAGGTGAGATGGATATTAAGAGTCGACTATCGCCATTATCTTGATGATAACGAGTATAATCTAATTGGTAAAGATTTCCTGCTGGAAAGAATCCTGTCTCTTTTTGATTAGATACTCCAATCCAATTTGTTGCATTCCCAGCAGGATCGTGCAGGCGAAATCTAAATTGATCAGCTGCGCTAAACCATAATTCAATGACATCAGTCGCAGTATGGTGGTTCCGCGATTCCCACTTCAGAATCTCAGAACTATGACTTATTATCCTGAGTTTGGCATGCCCCCTTTGGTTACGTTCATTTCCAGCAGATTTTATAATTACAATACCTGGTTCCTTTCCGTTATCGGTGATCAGATCGAATCCCTTCTCTAAATCCGAAGTTCCATCATGTGCACCTGCGTTCATACCTTGGCTAACATTAATTACCACAGGAAATCCTTGGTCTTGTGCAAAGTTCTTGATGTACTTAAGTGCCATATGATGACTAATAGAGTAACCAATACTTGGATGATCTCTTCTAGGGGCAACTTCCATTGATGGTATTACTACAACAATTTTTGCTTCAGGTGCCATCCCTCCAGCGAAATCTTTTGTTGAAGTACCAGCAACAATACTAGTTACATGAGTCCCGTGATCTTCCAGGCCTACTTTTAGGTTTTTAGGCACAATTCCACTTTCAATAAAGGAATTAATTTGCTCATGGGTGTATCCTGTGCCAAAGCTTTGCCCGACAGGTGGTGGCCCAATAGGGTTCGTCTGATCCCAAATTGCTAGTATTCGTGTTTTCTTCCCAGTTTCGTCTTTAAAGGTATCATGAAGTATATCAATGCCAGAATCAATGATTCCAATCAGCACGCTGTCCCCTTTTTCTCCTCGATGATTTTGAATTATATTTGCTTTGACTGCTGGAATAGATAAATGGCAATCGTATTCGCTACTTGGGCGGCTTGCCTCGACATTCAACACCTTTGGGTCTCTCTCCAATGCTGTAACGGATTGGAGACTACCAAGGCATGAATAAATATTCTCAATCTGACCCAAAACTTTTAGACCTGGTATTTTGTCATATTGCCAAGATTTATCGCTAGTTCTTACTAGCATGGGAAGCAAAACTTCCTCCTTCGTTTTGTCTCCTTCCGTCATTTCACTACTCAATTTCTCATCGGTTGCTCGAAAAGTTTGAAGCAAATATGGATCGATGTGGTGCCCGGATCGACGCTGAACGATATTTTCCAAAGCAATGCTGTTCATTTTGTGGTAGGATTCCTTCAAGGCTTTCAAAAAGTTCCCCCGTTGCTCTGCCCACTGTCCTTTGCTGAAAATATGTTCTTTGGGAATCTTCTTCCGCACAAGCGTTGCTTCCATTCCCTCGCTAAGACGTCCACTTAGGACAAACACAGATGTGCTAGCATTTCGCTTCATGAAGTCGTCTAGTTGTTCCAACAGCCAATAGTAGCCCTCATAGTTGGCTTCCTCATCATCCAGTCTAAGATCCATGATGATTACTACAGGGCCTTTGATGTAATCTAGCCTGCTTTGAATCTCAGAAATTGAGGAAGCAGCAATAAAGCTTCGGAAGCTTAGCCCGCCTATTTTCAAAATGTAGTTTTGGACTTCATCTCTCCAATCATCATCATCCTCGACGTAAAAAACGGTGGCCTGCTCTTGCATAAAAACATCTCCCCTCTTTGTAGTATGATGAACCCCAAAAACTAGACCACAGGCTAAGGTCCAATAAACTATAGCTTGTGGAGGTTTTCGAGTGACAAAAAAACGGAAAAACTATAGCCAGCAATTCAAGTTCAAAGTGGCGCTGGAAGCCGTCAAAGAACTCAAGACGATCAACGAAATCGCCAGCGCTCACGATGTTCATCCCACTCAGATAAAGAGCTGGAAAAAACAACTGTTGGCCGAAGGACCGACCGTCTTTGGCCAGAAGGTGGCCCAGCAACTGCGTGAGCAAGAAGCTCGCGAAACCGAACTGTATGAACAAATCGGCCGCCTCAAGATGGAATTGGAGTGGCTGAAAAAAAAAGCTGCCCAATTCGATTGAGGCTAAACGCATGATGATTGAAACAGGCCATCCGACCCTCAGTATCCGCCGTCAGTGTGAGCTGGTTGGTCTTAATCGGGCCGCCTACTACTGGCAGCCAGCCAGCGAATCACCGCTGAACCTGGAACTGATGCAGCTGATCGACCAGGAGTACACGTGCGCGCCTTTCTATGGCTATCGCAAGATGACGGTCCGCCTGAACAAGCAACATGGTTTCGCGGTCAATCACAAGCGAATTGCACGGTTAATGGGAAAAATGGGACTGCAAGCCATCTATCCCCGTCCCCGCACCTCCATTCCAGACCGGCAACATAAAAAGTATCCTTATCTGCTGCGCGGCCTGGACATCAAACGGTCGAATCAAGTGTGGGCGGCTGACATCACCTATGTACCCATGCCGCATGGCTTCATGTACCTGGTGGCCATCCTGGATTGGTTCAGTCGCTTCGTTGTGGCCTGGCAGCTCTCCAACACATTGGATGGCGCTTTCTGTGTGGAGGCTCTCCGTCAGGCGTTGCGGCATGGTCAGCCGGAAATCTTCAACACAGACCAAGGTGTGCAATTCACGGCTCAGGCATTTACCCAGGAACTAGAAGCAGCATCCATTCGCATTAGCATGGACGGCCGTGGTCGCGTCTTTGACAACATCTTCGTGGAGCGTCTCTGGCGCACCGTCAAGTACGAAGACATTTACATCAAGGAGTATACCACCGTACCTGAGTTGTTTACTGGCTTGGGTGACTACTTCGACCTGTATAACTACGAACGGCCGCACCAAAGCTTGGGCTACTGCACACCGGCTGATGTTCATTTTGCTGTTAATGTACCCATTCTGTGACCCGGTTTGGTATCTTAACTTTCTCGATCTGTGGTCTTGACTTTGGGGGTCACTTTATAGATGGATAGCCTATAAATCAGCGAAAGATAATAAAGAGAAAATTCTGATGAAATAATTGATTTAGGAAATCAAATTGTACGGATTGAAAATATGAACACGAGACATAACGCATTATAAAATATTTTCTTTTTGCGTTCAAGTAGGTGCGGTTTAACGGTTTAATGGGATGTTTGTGGAAAATCTCAAGCGTAACAAGATGAGGTTCTGTTGTTTATTTTTTATGAGTTTGGAATTGCTCTGCCTTTTGGGCCATACACATCCCACTCCGGGTTGACATATGCTAAACTTTCCAAGGGAGCTTTTTTTGTTTTTTTCTTCATGCGATCATTCAACCACTTATGCCAGACCTCCTGTTTTATTGGTTGATGATAATCTCACCTAACCACCCACTATTGAGTGGTCCTAAAATTAGGATCTTCACAATAAATCAGGTTATTATTCTAAATTAAGCGCGCACGCTTCTAAGATTATATTTTGGATTTTTCGCGAAAATCTAGAGGAATCCGCAAATATATTGTTGTACCTTTACCACGTTTAGTCTGATATTCAATATCCCCACTATAAGTTCGTAAAAAGGAATATGCCCAAACTAGGCCAAGACCAGTGCCCCTACGTTTGTATGAGGGTTTATCTCGCGACTTAGGTCTGAATAGATTCGCTTGCTTGCTCTTGGGAATACCTTTTCCAGTATCAGATATCGAAATTTCAATAAATCTCTCATCAATTTCATCAGTTAGCATTTTTGTTTTTAATTCCAAAGTGCCCACCCTCTCGCTCTTCATAGCATCCAGCGCATTCTCTACTATCACAAGGAATACTTGACGAAGTTGGACCTCTGGGGCGTGAATGGCTGGCTGAGTAGCACGATATAATTTTCTTACTTCAATGTGACGGCTAATTATCTTCGATTCAATCACGTTATCCAAAACATCGTGTATGTTTAGTAGTATTGGTTCTGGCGATTGCAGAGCCTCTTTCTGGGTTTCATCTAAGATATGGAGGTAGTCATTAATGTAATCCATGATTTTTCTTGCATTGTCCTCCACATCTTTAGGTGCTTTGCCATAATGACCTACCGCAATACTGTCAGCTTTTGCTTTTGCCATACCTAGTTTGTTCCTTGCAAAATGAATGCTTTCACCATATACAAGACCTATTAGGGCAAGATTACGATGATCTTCTAAATGGCTAAGGATAGTTTCTAGATATTCTTTTGTTTCTGATAGTTCGAAAACACGTTCATGAAGATTATTTAGCAATTCCTGATTTTTTAGATGTAAAATTGCATTTTGAAGTTGAATTGCAGCATGGTTGGCAAAAAGCCCAAGAATCTTTTTAACTTCATCACTATAATTAGTTTTCTGCACATGATCAATTGTAATGAGGCCTACTACGTTTCCTTGATAAACCAAAGGAATTCCAATCCATGATTCAATATCCATTGTTGAGGCAACAGGCTCCCAATATGGATTCTCTTTAGTGGACGCCAAGATACAAATTTCTTTACTTTCTATGATAGCTTTTATTAATTTATCTTCAGAGATGGGTCGCAACAGCCAGAGATCAACTTGATCCTCTTCTAAATTATAGCTATCAACTAGCTCACGTTTGTCTCCGCTAAATAATTGTAGGGTCGCTCTATTAAAAGGAATTAAATCATGTAAAGTTTGCAGAATTTTCTGACTGACTTCTTTTTGATCGCGAGCGGAACTAATAGTTACTGAAGCTTTGTAAAAATCTTCGGTCTGTTTGCGTTGTGAGTCAGCCTGTTCAAAAAGATTGGCATTTTCGATTGCCGCTGCAGCTTGGGTGGCTAAGACTTCTGCATTCTTTTTCAAGTCTAATGGAAAGGCATTAAAATCGGCGTGTTCAATGTTTATAATGCCAATAGTATGTGTTCTTCCATTAATAGGCACTGATAACTGTGTACAAGTGTCTGAATTATAATCTATATAGTCAATATCCTCCGTAATGTTGGTAACCAACTGCGCTGATTGCGATTTGACAGTTCTCCCAACAATACCATAAGGTCTATGATTTAAATCAATCTGTCCAACACGAGCTTGCAAATCAGCCAGATGTTTTTGGGGATACGCTGCCCTGAATTCAATATATCTTGCGGACTCATCTAACACACCAACGCAGGTATATAAAGGTGGCTTTTGATTGTATACAATTGCAAGTTTCCAGGCTTGTTCCGCAATCGAATGAATTGTCTTAATAATATCCAGATTACTATTCATGGCATTCCCAGCAGAAATTAGCGCCTGTAATGCCTTAGACTGTCGTTTGGCAATTTCAGCAAGTTGCATATTGTGAATTGCTACTGCTGCGTGTTGAGCCAAACGCTCTAAAGTTTCCTTGTCCCTTTGGTTAAATTTTCGGTTTTTGGCATCATCGAAAACTGCAAGAACGCCGATAGCCTTATCATCTAGGAACAAAGGCACAGCTACCACTGCACTAAATAGGTTTACCAACTCTGGAACTCTATACGGAAACTGAGAATAATCTTCAACTATTAAGGGAGACCTATTTTTGATGACTTGTCCAGATACACCGCTGCCAAACGGCATGATATAACCAGGACTTATTTTTTCAGATCCAATTCCTTTTATTGCTACCAGTTCTAAAACCTCTTGATCTTGAACCTGAAGATATACTTTACATCCTTTGGCGTGTAATAAATCAACCGATGCGCTTATAATTGCATCAAGTCGAGACTCAAGAGCCATATTTCTTTCTGCAATCTTTACCGCAGTAAGGCGAACAGCTTCTAGCTCTTCGGTCTGCTCTCTTAGTAATCTTCCCCTGATAAATGCAAGAAAAAGAAAAAAGAAAAAGAAAGCAGTCCGTGGCAGGAGATCCCTAATGATAATTTCTAATAAGGGCATTGGCGACTCAGTGCTTACAGTAAGATAAATTGCACTGAAAATAAAAGCAAGGCTGATAATTCCAAATAGCTGAATTGCCTCCTTACTGTTAAAGTTATCGGCGACAATCAAAAGAGGTAGCATAAGTACTAAATATATATCTGAATCAGGTTTTTGAGTTAATAGAAAGAGGGTTGTGAAGAACACCGTATCTAATAATACTTGCAAACTTAGCCACCATCTTTCAGCATGCAATTCTGGCTTTATCAAAACTGAGATAGTGATTATCAAACTATAAACAAATAGACCAGTTAGTGTTAAAAGCCATAGCGTATGATTAATGTCTGATTGTTCCGAGGAAGTTATTAAGAAGCGTAAAATGACAGCAATTACTATTCCCCACCGCATGAAATAGATAAGTGGGAAGGGTTTCGTAAGTGTGTACTGGACCCACTGAAAAAAATCATCCCTGGCCATAATATTTTTTTTTGACATTTTTATAACTTTCCTGTTTCCAAGTTTATCTATTAAAAGCAATAGACCTCTTGCAAAAGGCACTTTAAAATTGTAATTTTTGACTATTGCGTTAAATCACAACCCAATCGCCTGCGTCATTTGCGATTTTGTTCTTTCAAATCCTAAATATTTTGAGCTCGCCAATCACGTGTTCTATGATGAACTCCAAAAGAGTATCGCTTGTTTGCAATTTCTTATTGCTAGACGATGTAAATTTGGCCTGACTGAAACAATGCATTTTCAACATGTCGGATTGTGCGGCAAGCAGCTGATTCATTAATCCTGTAAGTTTGGCCGATATAAACCTGGGTGCGATATTTGCCCAATACATGAATGTTAGCAATTGTTGGTAGGTCCATGACAATTTCGACGGTCTATCGTAATTGGGCATGGTATTTGCAACCAATTGCTTGAAAATCGGGTATGGGACACCGTTTTAACGTTTAAATTTCTCAGCAATCTCAGCAAAATTTATACATCAATTTATGATGAACCCCAAAAACTAGACCACAGGCTAAGGTCCAATAAACTATAGCTTGTGGAGGTTTTCGAGTGACAAAAAAACGGAAAAACTATAGCCAGCAATTCAAGTTCAAAGTGGCGCTGGAAGCCGTCAAAGAACTCAAGACGATCAACGAAATCGCCAGCGCTCACGATGTTCATCCCACTCAGATAAAGAGCTGGAAAAAACAACTGTTGGCCGAAGGACCGACCGTCTTTGGCCAGAAGGTGGCCCAGCAACTGCGTGAGCAAGAAGCTCGCGAAACCGAACTGTATGAACAAATCGGCCGCCTCAAGATGGAATTGGGTGGCTGAAAAAAAAAAGCTGCCCAATTCGATTGAGGCTAAACGCATGATGATTGAAACAGGCCATCCGACCCTCAGTATCCGCCGTCAGTGTGAGCTGGTTGGTCTTAATCGGGCCGCCTACTACTGGCAGCCAGCCAGCGAATCACCGCTGAACCTGGAACTGATGCAGCTGATCGACCAGGAGTACACGTGCGCGCCTTTCTATGGCTATCGCAAGATGACGGTCCGCCTGAACAAGCAACATGGTTTCGCGGTCAATCACAAGCGAATTGCACGGTTAATGGGAAAAATGGGACTGCAAGCCATCTATCCCCGTCCCCGCACCTCCATTCCAGACCGGCAACATAAAAAGTATCCTTATCTGCTGCGCGGCCTGGACATCAAACGGTCGAATCAAGTGTGGGCGGCTGACATCACCTATGTACCCATGCCGCATGGCTTCATGTACCTGGTGGCCATCCTGGATTGGTTCAGTCGCTTCGTTGTGGCCTGGCAGCTCTCAACACATTGGATGGCGCTTTCTGTGTGGAGGCTCTCCGTCAGGCGTTGCGGCATGGTCAGCCGGAAATCTTCAACACAGACCAAGGTGTGCAATTCACGGCTCAGGCATTTACCCAGGAACTAGAAGCAGCATCCATTCGCATTAGCATGGACGGCCGTGGTCGCGTCTTTGACAACATCTTCGTGGAGCGTCTCTGGCGCACCGTCAAGTACGAAGACATTTACATCAAGGAGTATACCACCGTACCTGAGTTGTTTACTGGCTTGGGTGACTACTTCGACCTGTATAACTACGAACGGCCGCACCAAAGCTTGGGCTACTGCACACCGGCTGATGTTCATTTTGCTGTTAATGTACCCATTCTGTGACCCGGTTTGGTATCTTAACTTTCTCGATCTGTGGTCTTGACTTTGGGGGTCACTTTAATTATTATGCCTGTTGTTCGTCTTATACAAGAAGTCTAAAGAAGAAACTTCTCTCCTGAATTTTCATCTTCATTATCAACAATAAACTACCCCACCGCAAGCGGATGGGGCATCCGTAAGGAATTTCATCCAAGCGTGCAGAGCAGCGGAGTATTGGACCCCTTAAGTTATAAATCAACCCAATAATAACAGATTCAACCCGGGATTTGACAGATATTCCAATATACCCTACGGTGTAAAAACTTCATCCTCCAGGTTTTGCTTTTTGTTTGAGCAGGTAAATTTATTGCAGGGTAATATGATGATACAAGTTGATATACTTGGAGTAACTCAAACCAGAAGGTAATGTTGATTCTTCGTTTGGCTAGGTGATAAAATGGTAGAAATCGACGTTTTTTTAGATAGATATCGTTGACCAATATACTTTGGCAAGAAAACAACCTTCATACACGTGAGTGAGCGAATCCCGTCGGGCACGAGCCTGTAGTAAATATCTATAGGACAAAGAACTCTCAAAATTACTTGAGGGTTCTTTTTATTTTATAGGTTTCAGGGCAATTTATACACGGGGGAGAGAGCCCAATATTATAGGGTTAAGAAACCCAACGTTTTCAAGAAAATCAGTTTGGATATTTTGGGCATAAGGTCTGTACAAGACTATCTTCATTCCAATAAGTCTGGAGGAAAGTTAGCAAAGTGTTACCTTAATTCCTGCTCAATTTTTCCAATAAGCTTAAAAATTCATCTAAATCAGGATGTTGTACCAAACGACCGAGTTCAATAGCACGTTGTAGCTGCAAAACAGCATCAACCCGCTTACCTTGAAAACGGTATATTTTTGCGATTTCACTTCGAGTAATTGCTTCTCCATATTGATCACCAGTTTCCTGAAATACTGTTAAGGAACTCGACAGAAAATCCAAAGCTTTCTTATGCTGATTTGATATAGTGTATGCTTCAGCAA
This sequence comes from Ardenticatenaceae bacterium, assembly GCA_020634435.1. Classification (GTDB taxonomy): domain Bacteria; phylum Chloroflexota; class Anaerolineae; order Promineifilales; family Promineifilaceae; genus Leptofilum. The sequence goes on from JACKBS010000007.1 coordinate 607,600, forward strand.
TTTGCCTAAGAACGCTGCCTTGTCTGTGAAATTCGCCAATTTCCTTCAGAATCATTAAAGCTCGATTTAAGTTAACTAAAGCTTCTTCAATATTGCCCAGATGAATGTAAGCGTGGCCTATATTTGCCAGAGTTCCAGCAACACCTTTCCAGTCGTGGGCATTTTGCCTTAGAGGCAATGCTTTTTGATAATATTGTAATGCCCTAACGGGATCCCCCATTCTTCTATAAACGGCACCAATATTGTGAAATGTAATTCCAAGCTCTAATTCATCGTTGATCTTTTCCTGGAGCTCCGCAGCTGTCTGATAATATTGTAATCCTTCCTCATATGCGCCTAAAAAGACGTAAATAAAGCCTGTATGTACTAACAAAGACCCGATTTTTTGTTGCAAATTTTTGGATTGCGCAATATATAGGGCCTTTTGGGTCCATTCTAAATACTCTAACCATCTTCCTCTACGCGAAAGATATGGGTAAAGAGCTTCTACATAATCCAAAAGAATTTCGTTTTCCCCCAGATGACTCCAGCCCCATTTAATTTGTCCGTAAGCAGCTTCTATGTGTTTCCAATTATCAGGATCATTCTTGACTAAATCCAGGTAATACTGTCCGTGGCGATTAGTCGCTTCTTGCAAAAAATTCGACGATTCTGTCTGAGCCGATGCACCCTTGCGTGAAACATCTGCCAAAACTTGATGTAGAAATAGCCTTTTACCGTCCGTTTCGAGCAAATTATTAGAAACAAGCTGTGCTATCTGCTTTGAATTTGCTTTTCCTACGACCTTTGCGGCATTTTCGGTAAAACTTTCTGGCTTCGGTGCAAACACCCCTAACGAATACCAAACTCGGATCGTTTCTTTATCAAATCCAGCTAAACTTAAGGTAACAACCTGCGATAGTGACAATTTCTCATCGTTACTTCCCAACCGACTCTGTTCGAAAGTCAACAGCATAGATTTCTCAAGTAAATCCGATAACACTTGCTGTCTTATATCTGAATTAGACCTCAATTCTGGTGCAGCTAAATATCTTCCGACTAGCGTCAGAGCTAGAGGTAAACCACCTGTAATCATTGCTAATTGTTTTATAGTTGCGGGTGATGTAATCCATGCTTTTGGCGCTAGTTTTTGCAACAATTCAATGCTAGAAGTCTCAGTCAAAGGTTCTAATTGGATAATATTTTTTGCACCGGCTAATTGTTGAGCAACTTCTTCATTCCTTGTTGTTAGGAGATAAGTGCAATTTGGTCCGCCGCACTGTAAGCATTTTGCCTCCTCTAATGACCAGGCATCATCAATAATGATTAACAATCGCTTTTGATCGATTAGTTGTTTAATAAGCTCTTGTCGCTCTTTTAGGGTGTTAGATTGGCTAATATCTTTCTCCCAAGCCTTGGCCCACTTTTCCAGGATGTCCATGGGGTCTGGCTGTAAGCCTAAACTGCCCCATAAAATTCCATCCTTAAAATTAGTGTTTATGTGAGAGTCTCTCACAAGAGAAAGGCAAACTGCTGTTTTGCCAACACCACCTTGACCTGTAACAGCCAATACGTCTGTACCGTGATTTGCCAACCGCTCCAATAAATTCTGTAAAACTATTTCCCGACCCACAAGATAAAAACTAAAGGAAGGGATATTGACAAAAATGCTTTGATTATTGGATAAATAACGTTGATTACTTACTTCTTCTTCCAACAAGATATCTGCAATTGCATCTAATCCCATCGACATTGCTAGCCGATATGTTCTAGTTGCAACATGTAGATAATCCAACAACCAATCTGTACTTCTGTTGTTTATATAAGTTTCTGTGAGAGCAACGTATTTACGCCAATTCTGATCATGCGGCATAGGTTTACCCTCGTCTGGCTTCAATTTTTCTAATGCCTTTTTTAATACCATTCTTAGAGCTAATCCTCTCCCCTCCGGTGTGCTTTGGAGACCTGAAAGCATACGTTGTACCTCAACGGTTGAGAGAGATATCAAGGACGAGTCACCCAATTTCTTTATTGAGTGCCAATTCTTAAAGGCTTGACGTATTGTTTGCTTGTTTATCTTTTTAGGCTCTGGCATTAGGAGTTCCCAAAAGTTAAAATTTTGCGCTTTTCTTGCACAATGAAGCTCGTATTTGTATTAGGATATAGAGTGTAAAGTGAAACATATTAGTCTGTATCCATTTGATTCGAATAAGGTCGTTATATTAACAAAGCCTAGCATATGGAAGTCGCAAAATTATCTGGTGTCGAGATATTGAAAGGGCATTGATACTTGCTTCGGAAATGTTAGGTGTTTGTTCCTAAAAATTCAAGACCTTATGGTTAGAAGGGTGTGATAAAAAGTTGTGTAACGAGTCAGGAAACAAGACTTGAGTCCAGTGCAGGCTCTCTGGCGTTACACAAAAACTAATCACACCCTGGTTAGAAATATTTTTTCGATAACAAGTAAACCTTGTATTCACTGTAATCTTAAATGTAAGAGGCAACCTAAATCATTTTAGTATATTCCTTGTTGCCCAGAGTTGATAAACCAGCTCGCAAACCAAGAATTGTGCCGTTCTAGTGAAATTCCATATCAATAAGTAACAATGCAAACTTGCATTCTATGACAACAGATTAATACCTCCGTAGGAAGCTTATGACTGAGCATAAACAGAAAATTTATCATAAGGCTCTTTTTATTATCATTTTTGGTTCTGCTGTTTTGTTGCAATCGTGTGGTTTTGCGGCTTCATCAACGAAAGGCCCTGATACTTCCTCTGATATAAACGGCACAATTGTTTCTTCTGCAAGTGAGACCGAAAGAGTAGAAACAAGCAACCATACTCTAGAGGGAATTGGTGCTGGCGATGAAACATCACTTCCTTCTGGTTCCTCACATCTTGACAATAGTGAGTCAGAAGAAATTTTTACCTTCAGCAATATAATTTATCCACCCGAACGGCCGTTTCCCTCCCAAGCTAAAATACAAGCCAACAACGCTTTAGCCTTTTTGGACACTTTGCAGCCCGGCTGGAATCTGATCTCCATCCCCGAAGAACTTGCCAGCACCGATCCAGCTACCGTCTTGGCCTCTATCGATGGCAACTATACTCAGGTCGTGGCCTACGACGGCTGTGACACGGCCGATCCCTGGAAATTATACGATCCATCTGATTTAGCTGGCAGCGATCTAACAACCATTGACCCGACGATGGGCCTGTGGATTGAAATGACGGTTAGTGACACCTTGAGCGTTACCGGTACGATTCCCACCAATCCGTCCATTAACCTGTGTACCGGCTGGAACCTCATTGGCTACCCATCGGCAGACACAACACCTGTCGGTGGGGCATTTTCATCAATTCAAGGCCAATATGAGCGCGTTTTTGATTACCAAGCCACGAACCTCACAGAACCATGGAACGTTTATGACGTGGCAGTCCCCAGTTGGGCCAATGATTTGGCCAATTTGCAGCCAGGCCGCGGCTATTGGGTGCTGGCGACCGAAAACGTAAGCTGGATTCCAAGCAGTGGCAGCCCGCAGCCAACCGTAGCAATAACCAGCCCCGCCAACAGCAATGAGATTACAGCCTGGACCACCATCACAGGTACTGTTACCAGCGATGTTTTGTCGGAATGGACGTTAGAGTACCGGCTGGAGAGTGATGACACCTGGGTGCCTTTCGCCACTGGGACCACGCCCGTTGCCGAGGCAGCCCTTGGTACCTTTGATCCCACTTTGCTGTTAAACGGCATCTATAAGATCCGACTAACCGCCACCGATCTCTTTAATCAGACCACCTCTACCACGATCAACACCATCGTCGATGGCGAATTGAAAATTGGTCATTTCACCATCTCGTTGGTTGATATGGCTGTGCCGGTTAGCGGCATTCCCATTCAAATTATTCGTACGTACGACAGCCGCGATAAGCGCGTTGGCGACTTTGGGGTAGGCTGGACGCTGGACATTCGAGATGTGCGTGTGGAAGAAACGGGGGTCATGGGGGCCGATTGGCATGTGGAATCTATTGGTGGTTTCCCACCGGTTTATTGTATCGTTCCCAGTAAGCCCCATATAGTGACAGTCGCGGCGCCAGATGGCACCCTGCAAGAGTTTGAGCCGGTGCTAACGCCTCAATGTGATCAAAATGCCGCGCCCGATCTGGTGGATCTGACGTTTGAGCCGCTGCCGGGGACTTACAGCTCCCTGACTTCGTTAGCGGGAACAGGTGTCCTTGTCCAACCGGCCACAACGGGTGTTGAGCTGGTAGGAGCCATCAATGGCACTGTGTACGATGCCGAGCAGTACGTCCTGACCCTGCGCGACGGCCGTGAATTTCGCGTGCAGCAAGGTGTTGGTCTGCAAAGTGTCCTCGATTTGAACGGAAACTCACTCATCATCGACAATGACGGCATCGCTCACTCTAGCGGTATGGGAATTGCCTTTGAGCGTGACGCGGAGGGTCGCATTGTGCGCATCACTGATCCTTCAGGCAGCACCATCGAATATGCCTATGATGCCAACGGCGATTTGGTCAGCGTCACCGACCAGATCAGCAACACCACCCAGTTTTTCTATAACAATACCCACAACATGATTGACATTATCGGCCCGGACGGCAATCGGGTTGCCCTCAATGAGTACGCACCTGACAATCGTCTGATCGCCACTGTGGATGCCGACGGCAACCGGGTTGAATTCACCCACAACATCAACGACGGGCAAGAGATTGTGCGGGATCGGTTGGGGAACGAAACGATTATTGAATATGACGACAGCGGCAATGTGCTCAGCGAAACAGACGCAATGGGCAATACAACCACCTATACCTACGACGATCGCGGCAATGTGCTGACCCAAACCGATGCCTTGGGCCGCACCATTACCAGAACATTTGACGCCTTCGACAATGTATTGACGCAAGTTGACGTTGATGGCCACCTGACGACCTTCACTTACAACGATCGGGATCAGATGCTTACCATGACGGATGATCGCGGGCGAATAATTACCAACGCCTTCGATGCCAATGGGAACTTAACTCAGGTTACCGATGGTGAGGGGGAGACGACAACGTTTGCCTATGATGCCAGCGGCAATAGGCTTTCCATGACCGATGTTGCCGGCAATGTGACCAGCTTCAGTTATGATGCCTTTGGTAACCAGACGACGATGACCGATGCCAGCGGCAACATCACCAGCTACAGCTATGACACCAATAACCAGCCGCTGACCCAGACACAAACGCGCACACTGCCAGACGGTACGCAGGAAACTGTGACTACCCAGTTTGAGTACGACAACGCTGGCAATCTGGTGCGGGATATCGATCCGCTGGGCAATGCTTTTGTGGTGGTCAACAATGCTCTGGAGAAACCGGCCACGGTCACCACCAAGAATGGCGAGTTGGTCACTTATGAATATGATGCGCGTGGCTATCCTACCCGTATTGTTTATCCCGATGGCTCAGAAGAGCAGTTCACCTACGATGCTGAGGGTCGCCAGCTAACCTATACCGACCAGGACAATCAGACAACGACCTATGAATATGATGCCCTGGGTCGGCTTGTCAGAACCATTTATCCTGATGCTACGTCAACGGCAACGGCCTACGATGCCCTGGGGCGGGTTATTAGTGAAACGAATGAATTGGGGCAAACAACGCTTTATGGCTACGGGGCCGATCTGGAAACGATTACAGATGCGCTGGGCAATGTGACCCAGCGTGAGCTGGATAGCGATGGCAACGTCGTGCGCCAAACTGATGCCAATGGCAATGTGACCACGTTTACCTATGACAAAGGCAGCCAGCGACATGGTGAAGGGCGCCTGATTCAAACGACGTATGCGGATGGCACCACAACGCAATTCACCTACGACGCGCTGGGCCGGCTTATTGCTGAGACGGATCAGGCAGGCAACGTGACGACTTTTGGCTACGATGCTGAGGGGCGATTGATTTTGGTGCGTGACGCGCTGGGCCAGGAAACCACCTATGCCTACGACGAGTTGGGTAACCAGACCAGCTTGACCGACGCCAACGGCAACATCACCCGTTTTGAGTACGATAGCCTGGGTCGCATGATTAAACGCATCTTGCCGCTGGGCCAGGTGGAAACTTTTGCCTACGATGCCAACGGCAACCAGATTGCCCACACCAACTTCAACGGCGAAACGATAACGATGGTGTATGACAGCCAAAACCGCCTGGTTGAAAAGACGTGGCCGGATGGCACCGTTGAAACGTTTGCTTATTCGTCTGCCGGACTGCGCCTCCAGGCTGGCGGAGATACGTATCTTTATGATGATCGGTATCGACTCATTACGGAAACCAAAGCCAATGGCGATACGCTTTCTTACACTTATGACGCTGCCGGCAACCGGACGTCAGTGACCACGCCTGCCGGAATCACATCCTACACCTATGACGCATTAAACAGGATGGAGACGGTGACGGCTCCTGACGGAGGCGTTACCAGCTATACCTATGACGCCGTGGGGAATCTGCAAAGCGTGTCGCTGCCGAATGGGATTGTGACCACCTATACCTTTGACAACCTGAATCGGCTGACGCTGGTGAAAATCACGAACGCCGCGGGTGGCTTGCTGGCTTCCTATGCTTACACGCTGGACGACGCCGGGAACAGAACACAGGTGGTGGAAGCGCATACAGGGCGCATTGTTGATTATGGTTACGATGCGACTTACCGGCTGATTTCGGAAACGATTCAGGATCCGGTCAATGGCAACCGGACCATTACCTACACCTACGATGCTGTAGGCAACCGATTGAGCAAGAATGATTCTGTTGAGGGACTAACAACCTATGCTTATGATGCAAATAATCGACTGCTCACTGAAAACACGCCCGCCGGCACCATTACCTATGGTTACGACGATAACGGCAACCTGATAAGTAAAAACGGTCCGGGCGTTACCATGACTTACAGCTACGATGCTGAGAACCGATTAATTGGTGTCAATAATGGTGTGAATACGGTCGAATATTTCTATGATGCTGACAGCCTACGCACAAAACTGGTGGTGGATGGTACAGATGTGACCAGCTTCCTGGTGGACAAGAACCGCCCTTATGCCCAGGTTTTGCGAGAAACGGATGGCATAGGTGATGAGATAGTTAGTTACGTATATGGTCATGATTTGTTAAGCCAGGAGAGGTTAGCAACCGGAATAAATCATTATTTATATGACGGCCAGTTATCAACACGCTTCCTAACAGATACCTCTGGCAATGTTATCAACAGCTATGTATATGATGCTTTTGGTACCATCAGTTCCTCATCTGGTGCTATTACCAATGGGTATCTTTATACAGGCGAACAACTAGATAATTACCTCGATGCTTACTATTTGAGAGCCCGCTATTACGATCCAAATTCGGGGCGTTTCACTGTAATAGACCCATTTAGCGGGTATCAAAATGATCCGCAATCACTACACAAATATGTGTACGGTCATAATAATCCCATTAACAACTATGATCCAACTGGAGAATGGTCACTGCAGTTTTGGATTGCTGCATTCATAGTTGGAGGAGTAAGTGTAAGCCATCAAATACTACCAGAAGCATTTTATAGCAATCAAGACAATCCTAAATTAGGCTTACATCAAGATCTGGCTGTCAAACTTGCCAGGAATTGGGCGCTGGGAATGCAGCTAAATTATGAATCTTACTTTGAAAGGTGGTTTGGTATAGGTGATAGAAGAATAGTAAGAGAAGCTTGGTGGAAAACAGCTCGATATCTTACATTTGAGGATATTAAATTTCGAAGAGATACAGGGTGTGGTGTGGCTCGGGTTGATAACTCAAAATATTCGAACACAATTAATCTCTGTGAGGCTTATTTTCAAGCAAATCTTAAGGGTGGTTTCGAGACCCGAGTCGGTTTTATTATTCATGAGGTTATGCACTTAGCAGACGCTGCAGACGATCAATCCCTTGGGCGATGTAAGGGCTACATTGATGACCAAGGTAATCCAACAAATGTGTGCTATGGTCCGATAAATGCAAGTTGGCTTGCGCATGGGCGCGCTGATTTAGCTGTAAAAAATATCGACAACTATGTATCCCAGGCAGAATATGGGCGTTGAGTAATTTTCTATGAATATTCGCCACTTTTGCCGTCAAATATCTACTGTGCAATAAAAATTGGTCGTCATTTGAAATCTGATTGAACAATTGGTTCGGTTTGTAAGAATGATGAGAAATATTCAGAAAAATTATAATCGTAGGAAGCGATACGTTTATTTTCCTTTTTTTACTGCGTTCCGGCACATTTGTGAGCAGAGGAGCTGCTGAAAGCTATATGCTTGTCGTTGAACAAAAGCCTGCGAAGTAGGGCAAACATTAGGCTAGCAATATGGTACTTACCAATTGGCATTATTAATATTGAAGGGATTTAGATAAGATGAACCTTGAAAGTAACAGACAACAAAAGAAGATATGGGTTCTGCCGCTAATGTCGATCCTCACCCTGCTTATGAGTACCTGGGCGTATGCGGCACCTCCTATTAAGCCTGCCAGCTTTTACGGTTCAATAAAACTAAACACTGTATCTGTTCCAGAGGGCACATTTGTGACCGGCTGGATTGGCAATATCCAGGTGGCTCAGACCAACTCCTTCACCTTGAACGGAGAATCCCGCTTCCGCATTCATATTTCCGGCGACGATCCCGATACACCAGAAATCGAAGGAGGTGTTGAGGGCCAAACAATCACCTTCAAAATAGATGGCTATGATGCCGATCAAACCGCAATCTGGCAGTCCGGCACCTTCCAGCGCCTGGACTTAACGGCCATCATTCCCCCGGCACCACCGGTCGCCAACTTCACCACTGGCAAAGCCAAAAACGTGGCGTTGTTAGAGGATGGTGCCCAGGTCATTGACTATTCCAGCGCCTTCAACACGACCAGCTCGTATACCCCAGATAACGCCATTGACTACGACAGTTCAGCCACCGGCTTTAGCTCCTGGCGCACCGCCAGCACCGGCGCCCAAAACGAATGGCTCAAGGTCGAACTGGCCGGTCAGCAACCCCACATCATCGATCGCGTCGTCCTGCGCAGCCCAGGCGACTATCCGCAAAACTTCGAGGTGCGCGTCTCCACCACCGGCACGGCAGACAGCGACTTTAGCACCGTCTACGCCGGCGTTTATGCCCCCAACACCGGCCGGCAATCCTTCACCTTCCCGCCCGTCGCCGCCCGCTACGTCCAGCTCTACATCCTGGACGGTGATGGCTCATCAGACTACATACGCCTGGCAGAATTCCAGGTCTGGACGCGCGAGCGTGCCGGTGGCATTGTCTCCCTCTCGGCCGGGCCGCCATCAACCATTGTAGACGTATCCAGCTTCGTTACCGGCTTCGAGCCAGAAAAAGCGATTGACGATGATGCCAGCGTATCAAGCTGGAAAACTGCATCCGGTGATGCAACCAACCAATGGTTTACTGTTGCCTTAGGCGGTGGCAGTCGCACCTATCGAATTGACCATGTACGTCTGCAAGGCAGCGGTTTCCCCACCATGCCACGTAATTTCGCCATCCGCGTTTCCAACACAACCCTTGATGAAGCTGCCTTCACAACAGTGTTTGAAGGAACGCTGGCATTGGATTATTCTGCACAGGAATTTTATTTCCCGCCGGTTGATGCCAAATATGTTCAATTATTTGTGGTAGATAATTTCGATAGCGGCTGCTGTGTTGAACTCAAAGACTTCGATGTCTTATCCGTTTATGGCACCAACACGTCACGGCTGGGCGGCGTTGGCGCTTCCATCGTTGATAGCTCACCAAGCGGTGCTGAAAGAACCATCGACAATAATCTCATCACAGGCTGGTCTGCTTCTCCTGGTAGTTGGTTCAAGCTCCGACTGATTGAAGGCGGACCATATCCTATAAATCATCTCAAAGTTAACGCCACCAGCGCCCAATCGGCACAATTTGAACTCGCCGTCTCTGACCAAACCAGCGCAGACGCCGACTTTACCACCGTTTACACCGGCACCTTCCGCGCTGATGGGATTGATCATTGGCTTTCCTTCCCCGACGTCCCAGCGCGATATGTGCGTTTCGCCATCACGAGCATCAACGGATCTTCTATAACGCTTAGAGACCTGCAACTGTATTCCTCGGCTTTAGGCGGTGCGACTGTGCCGCTAGACAATTATTCATTTGACAGCGATGGAATTATTATCAATCGTCTCTGGGAGTTTGGGGATGGTCAATCCTCCATCGAAGAGCATCCAGTCCATGAATTTGCAGCACCAGGAGAGTACCCCATCCAGCTTACCGTCACCGATACAGATGGGCTTTCAACGACGCAAACCTTAACTTACACCGTCCTCACGCCGCCACAAGCAGACTTTGCCTGGACGCCCGATCCGGCTTTTGAAGGTCAAATCGTCACTTTTACCGACACCTCGGTATCAACGGGCGGACAAATCCTCACTCAAATCTGGGATTCTCCTATTTTAAGTGCGCCCGAAGTCAATAAGCGCTTCTTTGATATTACCTTCCCGGATAGTGGGGATTATCCGCTGACACTCACCGTCAGCGACAGCCAGCTGCTAACAGCATCCATTTCTCAAACTGTGCCTATTAACAACCTGCCTCCTACGGTTTCTGTTGGCCCTGACCAGACATTGCCTTGGGGGAAATCGTGGCTCGTGGCTCCTGCCGTTTCCGACCCAAGCCCGGCCGATCAGCTGGCACTGGTTTGCGACTGGGATTTCGGTGATGGGAACAGCCAGCAAATTAACGGCTGCAAAAATAATAACGTGGCCGTTTCTCACACCTACGACACGCCGGGCGTTTATACGGCCACCCTGTCAGTCACAGACCCGGATGGTGACACAGGAACCGATACGCTCTTGGTGACCGTCCTGGCACACAACACGTATATCCACATCAATTCCATCACAGCGTTGACCACCGGTAACGCCGAGGTAGTGGTGACGCTCTATGACCAGCTAACCGGTGCCCTACTGCCTGGGCAGACTATCGAAGCTGCCGCCGATGGCGCCACGGCAACCCAAACAACGGATGCCCAGGGGCAGGCGACATTGCTCCTGGCAATCGGCGAGGGGTCAGACATCCCCCTGCAAATTAGCTACCCTGGCGATACGCATTATAACGCTTCAATTACGACCGATGTGGTGAGCAGTGGTCCTGATCTGGTCGTCGAATCAATCGATCTCAGCCAGACGGCGACCGACGCACAAGAACTCCTGATCAGCGGCGATTTGGGAGTGCAGATTATCAACCAGGGCAATCTGGCTACGGACAGCGCGTTCCAAATTGTGGTCTTTGAAGACCGTGATCAGGATGGCGTTCTATCTGCGAGTGACAATGTGTTAGGTCAGTCAAGCTATGACCCCCTGCTGGTCGCCGGTCAGTCCGTACCTGTAATTATCCCCGTTGACGGGCCGGTTCTATTCCGCGACAGTCCAATCTACGCAGTCGTTGACAGCGACAACATTGTCAGTGAGGCCAATGAACAAAATAACATCACCCACACCTGCCAATTCTGTGAATTTGCGCCACCGGCGGCTTCACCAACCGCTTTCCAACCGGAACTGGAATGGGCCTGGATAGATGAAATAGGGTTCTTTAACGGGGTTCAACTTTATGGCTCTATGATGACGCCAGTAGTGGCTCCATTAATTGATACCAATGGTGATAGTTTGGTAAATGAAGAAGATGTTCCCGCCATCATTTTCATTCCATACGGAAACCGACTGGTTGCCGTGCGAGGTGATAACGGGGCAACGATATTTGACCAGGCAACATATCCGGTTGGACAAGGCGAGCAGTTTAGTCAACTCGCTGTCGGCGATATCGACAACGACAATCTTCCAGAAATCATCACAGTTCCAAGTGCACCAGCATCTAACGGAACCAGATTGATCGCATTTGAAAATGATGGCACTTTTAAATGGCTCAGCGAAGTGATTCCATTCCCCAGATTCGACTATGGTGGTGTATCTCTAGCAGATCTAGATCATGATGGCTCAGTCGAGATCGTGGCAGGTGCGACTGTCTTAGATAGCGATGGGCAAATTTTGTGGAGCGGAGGATATGGTGTCGGTAATGGAGGTGTTTGCTGTCTTTCGGCCGTTGCCGACATTGATCTCGACGGAACAATGGAAGTCATTGCCGGTAAATCAGCCTATCGTTCAGACGGCCAACTGATGTGGCACTATCCAAATGGCGGTGACGGCTGGCCTGCTATCGGGAACTTTGATGCTGATCCGTTCGCTGAAATCATCACTATTAGTTTTAACTTTATCGTGCTACGTGAACACGACGGCTCTGTGATTTGGAGTCGGGTCATTGACGGCAGCTCTGGCTCCCGTTGTGGTCCACCCACTATTGCCAACTTTGATCTCGATTCGGAGCCAGAAATTGGTGTTGCCTGTGGCCAAGGATATTACGTCTTTGAAGGGGATAGTACCCTCAAGTGGTCTGTACCGGTGCAGGATGGATCCTCTGGTATTACCGGCTCTTCGGTCTTCGACTTCAATGGGGATGGCATTGCCGAAGTTGTTTACAATGATGAACTTTACCTGCGCGTCTTCCGGGGAACGGATGGTGAGATCCTATTTGAGATTCCGAACAGCTCCGGAACTTTGCTGGAATACCCTGTCGTGGCCGACGTTGATCTTGACGGTAATGCCGAAATCGTCGTCGTTAGTAACAATAACCAGGGATTCGCCGATCAGGTGGGGTTAACCGAGTTTGGCGTTTTCGTGTATGAGGACGTACTTGATAACTGGGTGAAAACTCGTTCCATTTGGAACCAACATACTTATCATATCTCAAACATTAACGATGATGGGACTATCCCATTAACTGAAGAACCAAGCTGGCTCACACATAACAGCTATCGAGCTAACCTGTCTCTTGATCTTTCCCCCCTGGCTGCCCCAGATTTAACTGCCTCGCGACTCGTAGTGACACCCCTTACTGCCGGAGGCGCGGCCCTGACGGTTCGCGTGGGTAACGGTGGACTCAATCTGGTAGCCGATGGTATTCCAGTCGCGTTCTACAATGGCGATCCGGACGCTGGCGGCAGCTTAATTGGTGTTGAGTATACACAACAAACGCTACACTCTGGTGACTATGAAGACGTTACCATTCAATTGGCCAATGCTCCAACCGATCCATTTGAGATTTTCGTACGTGTTGATGATGATGGTCAAGGTATCGGCACCGAAAATGAGTGCAATGAAAATAACAACTCACACAATTTAGCGTATGCACCTGGCATCGATCTGGCGATAAGCAAGGATAGCCCATTCACAGGTACCTTGTTGCCAGGAGAAAACATTAGCTTCACCCTTACTGTAGAAAACCTAAGTTCCTCGGTGGCAAACAATATAGAGATTATTGATACTCTGCCTACCCACACGTCAGTTGTCTCGGTCAGCGGAAGCGGAACTGAAGCAAATGGTGAGGTAAGTTGGACTGTTCCCTCACTGAATGTCGGTGAAACTGTCTCGGAAACCATTGTTCTGCAACTGGATGCGCCACTAGATGATTCGGTTACGGTGATTACGAACACGGGACGGGTTCAAATTGATCCTTTGACCGGTAATGACCCCAATCCGGTAAATGACGAATCAACGATAACCATACCGGTTCAGCCCAATCGACCGCCCGTTGCAGTTGACGATAATGCTACCACCTTAGAAGAAGAAAGTGTTATTGTTAATGTTCTGGCCAATGACACAGACTCTGATAATGACGCACTTCTGGTGGAATCTGTTTCTTCCCCAATCAATGGATCGGCTACAATTCAACCAGGTGGCACCATTCTTTACGTCCCTGATACGAATTTTAACGGGACAGATTCATTCGATTACACGATTTCGGATGGTCGTGGTGGAACGGGTGTAGCGACGGTCACAGTAACCGTAACCCCGGTCAATGATGAGCCAGTAGCTGTTGATGATGCAGCGACAACAGATGAGGATACGGCCGTGACGGTCGATGTTCTAGCCAATGATAACGATTTGGATGGTGACACACTCTCTATCCTCAATACAACCCAGCCGGGGAATGGGTCTGTGACCGTCAATCCAGACAATACCGTAACCTACACGCCCGATCCAGATTTCAATAGCAGCGACAATGCTGGTGACGCCGATAGCTTTACGTACACAATTAGCGATGGTAATGGGGCAACAGCGACAGCGATTGTCTCCGTAACTGTCAATCCAATCAATGATGCTCCAGACGCAATCGCTGACACCGCCACGACAGCCGAAGACACGAGTCTAACAATCGATGTTCTGGCAAATGATTATGACGTAGAAGGTGACAGCTTAACCGTTGTTTCTGTCACGCAGCCGATAAATGGTTCAGCGACGATCAACCCAGATAATACAATTACGTATCAGCCTGCGTTGAACTACTTTGGTAATGACAGCTTCACTTACACCGTCGAAGATGGCAATGGTGGTTCGGCGACAGCGACAGTCTCTATCACAGTTCAGCCGGTGAACGATCCGCCAACAGCATCTGACGACAGCGTCTCCTCAGCAGAAGATACACCTGTCACAATTGACATTTTGGCTAATGATACAGACGTGGAGAACGATGCGCTTACTGTTGTTAGCAATTCGCCACCTGCAAACGGAACTGTCGTGCTTAATGCAGACAACACAGCCACGTATACACCTGATGAAAACTTTAATGGTAGCGACAGCTTCACTTATACCATTCAAGATGGAAATGGAGGTACCGACAGCGCCACGGTCAATCTGACTATCACGCCGGTTAATGATGCCCCTGTCGCTGAAGATGATTCGGCAACAACTAATGAGGATACTGATGTCACTATCCCTGTGCTCACCAACGATAAAGAGTTTGATGGAGACACCTTATCCGTAACGTCTACCACGTCACCTCAGAATGGGGAGATTGTGGTTAATGAAGATAACACAATTACCTACACCCCAGAAAGCAACTTCTACGGTAGTGATAGCTTTACTTACACCGTAGGAGACGGAACCGGGCTAACAGATACGGGAACGGTACTGATAACCGTTTCACCGGTAAATGATGCGCCTGATACCGCTGATGATGTTGCTACCACAGATGAAGATAGCAGCGTTGTTATTGATGTGTTGGCGAATGATTCGGACATTGAAGGGGATTCGTTGTCGATAACCTCATTGACTACGCCTGCACAAGGCACAGCCACAGTGAACCCCGATAACACAATTACCTACGCGCCAAACGCCAACTATTTTGGTACAGACAGCTTCAGTTATTCGGTTGCTGATTCACAAGGTGGGACGGCAACGGCTATGGTCACCGTGACGATTGAGCCGGTTAACGACACACCGCAAGCAGCTGATGATAGCGTCTCAACGCCTGAAGATACAGCGGCCGTTGTCAATGTTCTGGCCAATGATTCTGACATCGATGGGGACCTATTAACGGTTTTATCGGCTACGCAGCCTGTGAACGGCACTGTCATCGTGAATGCTGACCAAACGATAACTTACACCCCTGCCCCAAGCTTCAATGGTACAGACACCTTTGTATATACGGTCTCTGACGGGGCTGGCGGCTCGGCATCCGCGACGGTTAGCGTCACCGTTTCGGCCGAAAATGACAATCCGGAAGCCGTGGATGACAATGAGATCGCGGCGGAAGATGCGGCGGTAACCATTGATGTACTTGCCAACGATAGTGATATTGATGGCGATTCTTTGACTATTGCCTCATTAACTCAGCCAGCTAATGGTCAGGCAACAACCAATGGTGCTGATGTTACCTATACACCGGATGCCAACTATTTTGGGTTTGATACCTTCACCTATACGGTTAGTGATGGCAACGGTGGGTCAGATACGGCAACAGTCGCTGTTGAGGTATCTTCTGTTAATGATGCGCCCGATGCTGTGAATGATAGTGCAACAACAGCAGAAGATACGGCTGTTACGATACGTGTGCTGGCCAATGACAGCGACATTGAAGGCGATAGTCTCACCATTACTGCGGTTTCCTCACCTGGAAATGGCAATGCTGTCAGCAATGGCGTAGAAATTACCTATACACCTGATGCCAACTTTAACGGTAGTGACAGCTTCACTTATACGATTAGTGATGGGAATGGTGGCTCAGACACGGCAGTAGTCAATCTAACTATTACGACAGTGAACGATGATCCCACGGCCGTAGATGACACCCCTGTGACGCCAGAAGATACAGCAATAACATTTTCGCCCCTGGTCAACGACAGCGATGTTGATGGCGATCCTATAACCATTGTCTCTATCAGCATAGCCAATAATGGTTCAGCCGTTCTCAATCCAGACCAAACGGTGACATATACACCTGACGCAAATTTTGCTGGGTCAGATAGCTTCAGTTATACCATTGAAGATGACCAGGGAGGCTCAGCGACAGCAAAGATTATGGTCGTTGTGTTACCCACTAATGATGCTCCTGTAGCTGTCAATGATAGCGCAGTTCTACCAGAAGATGGCACTGTGGTGATAGATGTGCTAGCCAATGATAGTGATGTTGAAAATGATACTTTAACTGTTACAAGCCTAACAAGCCCAGCGAATGGTGTCGCGATTATTAATCTTGATTACACCATTACCTACACGCCAACGGCCAACTTCTTTGGTGCAGATAGCTTCTCCTATACCATCGATGATGGGAACGGCGGTACAGCTACAGCTGATGTCTCGATTGAAGTAACCTCGGTGAATGATGCCCCTGTTGCGCTCAATGATTCGGCAGCAACAACGGAAGATACGCCAGTCCAAATTGATGTTTTGAGTAACGACACCGATGTTGATGGCGGCATTCTGACGATTACCGGTGTGACAACACCGACGCAGGGAACGGTTGCTATCAATCCAGATGGTACGTTAACATATACGCCTGATCCGGATACCTACAATGCGGATACGTTTGATTATTCAATCGAGGATGGCAATGGCGGCACAGCCACAGCTACAGTCACCGTCGCTGTTAATCCTGTCAATGATGCCCCCGTAGCCGAAGATGACAGTGTCACCACGCCTGAAGATACCGCTGTCACGATTGCTGTCTTATCAAATGACAGTGATGTCGATGGTAGTTCTCTGTCTGTCTCATCGGTGACAACCCCCACATTAGGGACTGTGGTTATCAATTCAGATAACAGTCTTACCTATACCCCTTATCTAAATGTATATGGGAGCGACAGTTTCACTTACACCATTATCGATGGGTTTGGCGGCATGGATACAGCGACAGTCAGCATTTCCATTTCGCCAGTGAATGACAACCCCGTTGCAGTGGATGATTCCCGAGTGACTCCTGAGGATACGGCCGTTACGATTGATGTGTTGGCAAATGACACTGATGTTGATGGGGATGATTTAGCAGTTTCTTCTGTGACTTCACCAACTAATGGAACTGCTGTCATCAACCTCGACAATACGCTCACCTACACACCAGCACCAAGCTATTTTGGCAACGACAGCTTTACGTACACTATTGACGATGGCAATGGCGGCTCTGCTGATGCAACCGTGACGATTACGGTCTCTGCCGAAAATGATAATCCTGTGGCGGTGGACGATACTGCATCCACTGATGAAGACGTTGAAATCATAATTGATGTGTTGGGAAATGACACTGACCAAGATAACGATATTCTTTCAATAAGCAACGTAACTCAACCAGCAAACGGGACAACCTCAATCAATAATGGGGAAATCCTCTACTCGCCAGATGCTAACTTCAATGGAACTGATACATTTGTGTATACAGTCATTGACGGCGCTGGTGGCTCTGATGATGGCACTGTCGTGGTTACGATTACTCCCATAAATGATGCCCCAGTCGCGATTGAGGATTCTGCAACAACAGACGCAGGAGCATCGGTCACTATAGATGTACTAGCAAACGACAGCGATATTGAAGCTGATCCTTTGTTTATCGCAAGCATAAGCCAAGCAACAAATGGCACTGTTGTTGCGAATCCAGACGATACGATCACCTACACGCCAAATCCTGGCTTTAGCGGGATTGATTCCTTTACCTATACAGTTAGCGATGGGGCTCTGTCAGATACGGCCGTTGTGACCATAACTGTGACGCCCGTAGCTGCCTCTTGTGAACTGTACCCAATTGCGCTTCACGAAACCTCATTGTCTGGTGCACAAGTTGGGGACATGATTACTGATATTCTAAATGGCGAGCAGCCGGGCAATTTTGGCTGGCTGACCTGGAATGGTGACAATAGCGTACCGGCCCTGGTGTCCAGTCTTACAATGCCTGGAAATAGCCACATCTACGTGAATCCCAATGATCCGAACGATCATGTCGTTTCAATTGGAGATTGGGTAGAAGGAAAACCAGGTGTGTCTAATTCCAAGAAGGTCAGAAACGCCTTGGATGCGCTTATCGGTGAAAATATTGTCGTCCCTGTATGGAGCGCAAGTGAAGGGTCAGGGGCCAACACTGTTTACTTGATCTCAGGTTTCGCAGAAGTTCAGTTGGTTGATTATCAGCTGCCGGGCCAAGATTCTATTTCAGCAATTTATCTTGGGCCTGTCACCTGTTCAGATGCACCATAGAAATGGAGAATGAAATTAATGTTTGCTCTTCAGATAGGCTAGAAATCGTTGTGTGAATGAATACTCAGAAGCTCTATGTTGTGTCACATGGCGATACTTAGCGACTGTTGAGTTTTCCTCATACTTTGTGGTATGGTGCTAGAATATGAGGAACCTTGATGCAGAATACTATGCGCAACATGCTTGGGCAAGAAAATAACAATTATACACGTGAGTGAACGACACCCGTCGCTCCCGTCCAGCCTATAGTATTACAGAAAGACTCCGACACACTCGTGGTCTTTTTTGTTTTCAACCTCTTTTTACAAATCCCATAGTAAGCACGTTTAGATTAACCCATCGCTCCCGCACTACAACAGCTGAAAGCGTTTGCCCCCACTATGAAGCGCATCTGATTGATTTTGTATATCCGTGACTTTATTCACCCCGCATCATTTATCGGATCCAAAACCTTGCGACACTTCATCTTTGACACTACTAACCGAGATCAAAGGTAAGCCCAGGGCATAAAGGCGTCGCAAGATACCCTGTAAAGCCGCCTGATCAAGCAATCCAGTCAAGAGAGTAATGGGTAAGCCATCTTCGTCAAATTTAGCGACAAAGGTCATCGCCCCAACCCAATCCAATACGCTTGCATCCAAGTGTCCAGGGACTTTGATTCGGTATGTGATTGGTTGCGATAGGCTTAACGGCCGTTTCTCCATCATTATCCCTTACATTTCTCTCCTGCATTATTCAAACGCAGAAAAGGTATGTTCAAAGGATAGCGGAATGGCGGTATTATTGTCATACCCCGGAGGTGTTATCTAGTAGGTATTTGCAATTCAAGCGGGGGGCAAGAATCTTAAATCTTTCGCCTTGGAAACAGCCTGGGTGCGGCTGTGAACATCGAGCTTGCTGTAAATATTGCGGGTGTGTACCTTGACCGTATTCAATGAGAGGTATAGCCGATCAGCAATTTCCAGGTTGGTCCTTCCTTCAGCAATAAGCTGGAGGACTTCAATTTCGCGCTCACTTAACGCCTCTACTAGTTGTAATTCCGGATTTTTGAGAGAAGCATCATACACCAACGTTATGGGTTGTGTTTTTGCAGGAGAAGATGGCTTTGTATCGGTAGATGTGAATACGCCAAGCAAAAAACGAACATAATCTGAAGCAATTCCTTGAGAGAGGGCTTTGTTAAGCAAGCTTGCCATTGGCACGCCTTCATCCACAAATATACGGACAAAACCTCCCTGTTTTGCAAGAGTGAGCGCTTCCTCCAAAGCGTTCATGGCGCTTGTGGTATCGTCTTTGGCTTGGCAAGCTAACGCCTGCAGAATTAAGATTTCGATTAGACGCGCAGTACGTCCCCCTGCTTTTGCGGCCTTAAGCAAGTGTGCCAGCAGCTCAGCAGCATCGTCTAACTGCCCTTGTGCAATCAGGATGCGCACTAGCGCAATACACTCCATTTCAGACAAACATGAAGGATCTTTGGCCACATCGATGCCACGCTCTGCCGCCCAACGAACGGCCGTTTCCAGTTTGCCTTGTGCCAGGTATAACCGTACTTGCCATGCCGTTACCAAGCTCGTGATCCAAGAAGGCATATCATTTTCTCGATCAATATGCTCCACCTCTTGAACAATCTTTTCCGCGCCGACAAAATCCCCTTGGGTAAATAAAACCCTGATCAAGCAGAGGTGGCTCCAACCAAGCATGGCCAAATCCCCGCCATGTTTGGTTAACTTCGTTCCTTTTTGAGCCTGCCGTATTGCCCCTGCTAGATCATTCATTTCAGCCAATGCCTCGCCCCAAATTGCCAAAAGCCAGCCAACCAACATAGGGGGGCACAGACCGCATTCATTGGCAAGCTGCATTTGCTCCTGGCAAATCTCTACAACTTGCTGTAGCTGCCCCCGCGTCCGCAAATTGAGCGCCAATTTCAGGTTAGCTATTATGATTTGGTAACAGTTGCCCGCAGCTTTGCTTGCTTCCACCGCCTCTAATCTAAATTTGTATGCTTCTCCTGCCTTACCTTGGAAATCGTAGGCGTCCCCCAAGGTGTTTGAAGCCGTGCTGCGCCAGGAATAATCCTGCCTTGGCAGATACTCCAGAGCTTGATGTGAAAACTGAATCATCTCTGGAACATTCCCTTGATAAAAAGCCATAAACGCTCGGGTAGCGGCCACCCTTCCTTGCAGCTTCATCGTTTCAGAGTCCATCGGCTGCTTCTGATCGGTTGGTATAGCGGTGGAATTCAAACGCTGTTCAACAATAGCGAGATTTTGCTCTGCCATTTTCTGCTGCCCAGTAGCTAAAAGGCTCCAGGCATAAAAAATGCAGAGCTGCAGATTGGCAGATAACGTTTCTGGAGGTAAGCCATCCAGCCATCGTCGCAATTTTGTATCCTCACCGCCACCCCAAGCAGCTTTAGCTACTTTTTCTATCAGGTTGGCTGCTCGTGTGAATGCCTTGGCTCGCAGGGCGTACTCTATGGCCTCGTCGATGAACCTGTTTTGCTCATACCATTCACTGGCCTGATTGTGCAGTTTTGGAATCTGATCTAAGCGAGTTTGGCGTAATCGCTGCCGTAGTAAATCAGCCAGCAGGTGATGGTAACGATACCAGCGTCGCTCTGCATCCAGAGGGATGATAAACAGATTTGCCTGTTCGAGAAGTTCAAGGGTTTCCTGGCCGTTATCCTGACCAGTGAGCGCATCGCACAAGGAGCCGGTGAGTCTGTCTAGAACGGCCGTTTGCAACAAAAACTGCTGTATCGCCTGAGTCTGCTGGTTTAGCACCTCTTCAATGAGATAATCCAACACTAGGCGATTGCTGCCAGTAAATGATTTAATCAACTGTGTTTTGTCGGTACGACCTTGCAGTGACAATGCTGCCAATTGCAGTCCGGCAATCCAGCCTTCCGTGCGTACCTCCAAGGCGGCGATTTCATCTGAAGTAAGATTCAGTCCCATTGCCTCATTGAGGAAAACGGCCGCTTCAGAAGAAGAAAATCGCAAATCAGCCGCCCGCAATTCCGTCAAGTGATCCCGCACGCGAAGGCGAGAAAGTGACAAAGGAGGATCTTCCCGTGTAGCAATCACCAAATGCAACTGAGGTGGCAAATTCTCTAGCAAGAATTCCAATACCCCATGGATCGACTCTGCCTCGATCAAATGGTAATCATCAAGCACCAAAATAATCTTGCTATCGATGGTGGCAATTTCGTTGATCAAAGTCGTGAGAATCTTTTGTGGAACCGGGGGCTGAGAAGATTGCAGCCTCTCTAGCATCCCATTGCCAAAAGGCGCTCCATTTGCCACGCTCCGGTTTAGAGCAGAGACTAAATAGGTGATAAACCGCGTTGGATCATTATCTTCCTCATCAAGAGAAAACCAGGCTATCTGATTGATGTTTGGCAGTTGCTGAGGACCGGTGTGATTGTTCGCATTGCCTGAGGGCTGTTGATTTGGAATTGCTTTGTCAGAGTTGGCGGCATCTTGCAACCAATCCGTTACCAGCGTCGTTTTGCCAAAACCAGCCGGAGCAGAAACGAGGGTTAATTTACGGTGCAACCCGGAATTTAATCGCGCAATTAAGCGAGGACAGGGAACAAGTTCAGGCCGAGTGGCTGGAATGAAGAGTTTAGTGACCAAAATAGGTGTGGTCATCAAGGGATTATAAACGAAAACATAGGTCGGTCGTCAACCTTAATGACCACATATTCCAGGCCGTTTCCCGAAATCAAGCCGCACTTTTCAATTTACGTGCGGTTACCGCGCTTAAGGTGACATTGCGCACAGCAGTTTGCGCTGCCATGATTCGTTCTTGCGAAACTTCCCAGGTTAAATCGCGGACTGTGGCAACCTGCCTTGGCAGCCGCAAAGCGATGAATACCAACAGCGCCGTCGCCAAGATTAAAGCCGCAGAAATCAGGAAAACTGTTTGTGGGGGAATCATGCCAACGACAATCATTACCAAGGCTGGCGCCAATAAGCTACCCAACGAACCGATGGCCCCCTTGATGCCCATCGCCCGCGCACGATGCTCTTTTGGGGTAATTTCCAGGTAAGCGGCGCTCAATGCCGGATTCACTAACGCTTCGCCCAACCCGGCAACGATGAAGGCCGCAATAATGGCCCAATAAACATTCGTCAGCATCAGCCCAACGTATTGCGCGCTATGCAAAATGAGGCCGATGATGAGTATTGGCTTGCGTCCCCACCGGTCGCTGGATTGACTCAGCGTCAGACTCCCAATGAGCGCCGCCCAGCCATAAAAGCTGATTGCTGCGCCCAACTGTGCGGTTGACCAGCCCAATTCGTCAAAAACGTAAAACGGTAATTGTGGATCGATGAAGAACCAGGCGAAAATCATGCTCAAGTTGATAAAGAGTAAGATGCCAAAGGCCAGCAGTGGGTGGGGGAGTGAGGTTCGAAATGAAACGGCCGTTCCCGTCCTCGGCATCAATTTTGCAACCCGCTTCTGGGTGAGGGTTTCTCGACGTCTTTTCTCTTTGGTATGGGTTTCTGGGATGGCAAGAAATGCGATCAAAAGGGTAAGCAACGCCATGCCAATCGACGCCAGAAAGGGTGGACCGTAGCCCCACCTGTCGTAAAGCAAACCGCCCACAACCGGGCCAATGATGAACCCAGCCGACGTGCCGCCGCCGATGACGCCGATCCAGCGGGCACGCTCATCCTCAGGCGCAATGTCGGCCACAAGTCCCATTGTTGCTGGCCCTAGCCCTGCCGTCAGTGCCCCCGCCAAACCGCGAATGACGATGAACACCCATGAAGTCGCCGCCAGGTAATAGCCAGTGAAAGCGGCCGTAAAAACTGCAAATGAACCGAGGATAAACGGCCGTCTCCCAAACCGATCCGCCAATGTTCCCATGAAAGGCGCGGCAATCACGCCCGCCAGTGAATAAGCCATCACACTTGTTGCCAAAACTTCCACGCCGTTGCCAAAATCACCGATCTTGCGGGCAAAAAGGGGGAAGATCATGCCGTAGCTACTCATTTGTAGGGCCGTGCAAAACGCCAACAGGATGATGACGATGCGGGCACGACGGGGCTCCATGCCTGGGGCTGAAACTCGTGTTGCCTGCGCAATTTTTCCCATGTGGGCATGGTTTTTTGGCGAATTCATACCCTGGCCCCAAGTTCTACAAGCAATGTGGCCAAATCCATGTAAATCGTCTCGCGCTGAATCAGCCCCTCACGCACATCATAAATGGTCACACCCCTAAACTGGATTGTTCTCCCTGTTGGCGCAAGCCGCTCCTCGAAAACGGGCGGCCCTAATGGCCCCGTGTGCGTACCCGTGAAGACCCACTCCGTGACAACAACTTCCTCGGCGGCAATCGTACGCTTCACGTCATAATCTATCCCATCGAAGCCAATAAACCAGGCCGGGGAAAACGCGGCGCTTTCTGCTGCGGAACTGGGCGGGTTCTCAAAGGCGTCGCCATAAACCCAATCCACGACAAAATCTTTTGCATGAAGCGCTGCCATCGTTTCAGCATCTTGCGCCGATAAGGCAGTTACAAACTGCGAAACAATTTCAAAGGCAGAGGGAGTGTTTGTTGAGGGTTTGCTCTTCATTTGCATCCGCATTCGTTAAGTAGCCGCGGATTCTTTCCGCGATTGTGGAACGCAGTAAGAAACTGCGGCTACACTTTAAGCAATCTTTTCTGCTGGAACCTTGTTGCTGCGCCAAAGCAACCAAAGCGCACCGACACCGACGATAGCAATGATCCAGTTCACCAGACCACCCAAATAGGGAATCGCAATCACGGCTACAACCAGCAATAAACCTAACAAAAGCGACCAATACGTCGTGTCGGCGAGTGTGGGGCTAAGCCGCTGCAAAATTTGGTGTCCGACAAAGTAGCCAACGATGATTTTGGTGAGATAGAGCAGCACCAGCACGAAAGCCACCATAAAGGCAAAACCTACTGCCAGCGAAACGAAAATGACCGCACCGCTCAAATTGCCAAACTGGAGCATCCCAAAGAAACTGGCCAGCAAGATAGCGGCTACAATCAGGACAATGATGAGCACCGGGACGCCAAAGTAGACCAGCGCACCCCATCCCAGGCTGGGCACCGGCTTTTCTTTTAGCTGTTCGCTGAGATGTGGCACGAAGTTAGGGACCAGCCAGACAAGGAGAACCCCAATCAGCACCAGGGTGATAAACCGGCGTACGTGTCGCCAAACAGCTTGCCCTGTGCTTGGCTGGCTAACAGTGTCCACGCTGACAGTTTCCTGGGTGAAATCAACATCACCTTCAACAGCGTTGTCGGGAACATTAAACGATTTTGGCGAGCGATAATTGAAGTCTCCACCAATTTTGGCAGCATCGCCCACCGTCAGCCCTGAGGGAATAATGGGTATGGAGGGTACATTTGGCATGAATTGGTATGGGTTCACCGGCGGAGCTGAATCATCACCACCAACTTCTGCGGTGATATTTCCCCCGATACGGCCGTTTACCTGCAAACTATTCACACCTACCCACACATCTTCATTCACATCCCCCGCCAGAAGCGCCTGAAAACCAGCAAAAACCAGATCATTACTCACCAGGCTGCCAGATTTGCCGTGCAAGCTGTAACCAGCGGCAATCAAATCACCGCCAATTTCTGCTCCTTCGCCCATTTCAATTGCCGAGGCCGCAATGCGAGCGTCGTCAGCAATCGTGCCGTTAATTTCTACGAATTGGCCACCTGCCAACAAATCCCCTTCAATCGTGCCGTTAATCACAATCTCCGAAGCAGCGACAACTAAATCTCCTCTAATCGTGCCGTCGAGGACAAATGTATTGGCACTCACATACAAATCATCCTCAACTAGTTCGCCCGCTTCAATGGTGACAGTGTCGTCGCCGCGCCCTTCAAAGGCCATAGCCGAGGGCACAAAGATAAATAACAACAGACTCATCAACACGAGTAACCGCACCGTTTTGTGTGATCTTATCTGTTTCATTTTGCTCACTCCTTGGGTTGTGCTTAGCTGTCAGCTTTCAACCAGTAGCTCCTCTAACCACATTGCTCCTACCAACTTTTTCCTACTCCAAGAAAGGAACGCTCAGGTCAAAGATGCAGCAAACGAGGCAAACTTGTTATTTGGTTCAGGGCCCCGATACTTGAATTGACCGACTACTTTTGCACCTTTTCCCTCTAAGGCGTTTGACATTTGCCGCAGCGCTGAGCCAACGGCCGTTTTATAAGTGCAAAAAACGATGGCCTTCTTGCCAGATAACGCGCCCAGCCGCTCAACGAACCGCATGGTTCCTTCAGTTGGGTGTTGCCGAATGAAGAGCAACCCCTTCACCCAACTCCCAACGCAAATGAGATCAGCTTCCGCCACATCGGCCATGTTTGCTTCCGTTATGGATTGGACATAGCATCGGTGTCCCTGCGCTTCCATTGTTTTGCCCATTGCCTCCGCCGCCTTGGCCGTCGTGCCCGTGCTGCTGTCATAGACTATTGCAATATTCATCCGAATATCTCCCTCTCTGTTTTTCATTTTCAATAATAGTAGGGGCAGTTCACAAACCGCCCCTATCAGATGCGTCGATTACGCCATGAAATCCCAAAGACTCATTTTGTATTGCCAAGATCAATGCTGCTTCGCCGCTTCTCTCTCCATCTCTTTTTCAATCATCTTTTCCGTGACACCGGATTCGTCGGAAAAAGCAAACACGCTCAGCGCATGAAGAACCACAGCAAGGCCCCATCCCATCAGCGGCCATATGAACCAAAGATGGTCAGTAGATGTGCTGAAATTGATAATGATAAGCAAAATGTTTACAGCAATGTAAATTGCCAGATGCCGATAAAATTTAACCTTTGCTTCTGCTCTCTTTTTGGCTCTCTGATAAGCTTTTTGATCGTTCATTAGTTTTCTCCTTAATTTTTTTCACTCTTTTTGATTGAGGATTCGCAATATTTCCTTGTTACCCATGGAAAGGTTGGTAACAATCTATACCTTCAGCATAATGGCCAAGTAGTATTAGTGTCATACCCTGTCGGTGTTATTCTGGGGTTAATTCGCGGGATGAAAGTAGCTAACTAGCCAAGCCCCAAGGCAGCCATTACCAGAAAAACTATATTGAACAGGAAGTTCCCAATCCAATGGAAGATCATCGCTAACGGCAGGCTCCCCAGTGGCCCAAAAGCAAACGCGAATCCCAGCCCACCAATCAAAATCCCCGGAAACAACCAACGCTGGTAGACGTGCTTCAATGTGAATAAAATCCCATTTGCTACCCAATCCCAACGGCCGAAAACAGCCCGCATCTTTGGCATTAGGAATCCCCGATAGTAAAGTTCCCCCCCAAAAATATTGAAAACCAGCCCAATCACAAAGTACAACAGCACGAAAAGCCAGTTTCCCTGTAGCGCCACATCCGGGAATGCCTCTGCTACACCGGAAATCTGGACAGTGGGATTGCTCGCTGCGGGCCACCAATCAGGGGGCACAAAACCCGGGACTGAGGCCAGTGCGCGGTTCGCACCGCCCATCATCATGCTCAATGCCATCGCTGCGACCAAAACACCCAACGCAATCAACCAAGCCCGCCAGCCCTTAGGCCATTGCCAATGGATACGGTCACGCAGGGCGGCGAGGGTCAATGGGTAACCCTCCCGCCTGAGCAAAAGCAGCCCGACCACCAGTTCCGCCCCAGTGCCCAGCACGATGACAGCTAATAGCATCCAGGTCGGCGTTACCCCACCCTCAGGGATAAACGGCCGTGCCACAACATAAATCAGGAAAGAAAACCAAACAGCCGGCCAGAAAAACATAAAGAGGATCTGCCACAATGTATACTGCGGAACGTCATGAACAACATTTTCGGATATCCTTTCTCTTGTAACGACCATGTCCTTCTCCTAAATAGGCCGATCAGGTAATCGGTGTGAGCAAAATCTTTCCACCCGTCATGTGATCGGTGTATTCCTGGACAGCTTTCCTGGCTTCCTGGAACGGATACCGTACCCGGATGTCACTTTTGAGATCGGTGCTGATCAATTTTTGGGAACGCCGCCAAAGCATAAGGATTTGCAGCAAATTCTTGGTGGAATAGAGCCAGGGCCCCAGCCAGAAACCGGTTACGGTTTTGCCTTCAAAGACGATCTGATCAACGTCGGTCTGTGGCGATTTGTGGGATAGGCTGCTATAAACCGTGATGGTGCTATTTTTTGGCATTGCTTTAAGCAATTGCCCCGTCATCGGTCCGGCAACCGCATCAAAAGCAAGGCGGACGTCATACTGATGGCAGAGTTCATGGAGCTGTTTGTCAAAATCCGCATCACTGCTATTCAAGACAATGGTTGCCCCCTGCGCTTTAAGTAATTTCACCTGTGCCTCTCGACGCACGACGTTGATAACCTGAATCCCCTCACTGCGACCCAAGCGATTAACCATTTGCCCCAATGCGCTGGCCGCGGCGGTGAGGACGATAGCTTTGTGCCCACCATCTTTTGTGATTTCCAAGAAAGCACTAGCCGTTAGCGGATTGATAACCGACATCGCCCCTTGCTCCAGGCCGACCGATTTATTCAGGGGGAAGACACCCCCTTTTGTAGAGGCCACCACATACTCAGCCCAAATGCCATCTCTTTCGCCATTACTCAGGCAAGCAACTTGCTTTCCGAGGAAATAGCGGCCCATCCCGCCGGGGCCAACGGCAACAACGGTTCCAGACCCTTCGCCACCGGGTACCACCGGCGGTTGTTTATCGAAACCGTAATTACCACCCAGGAAGGCTAAATCCGAAGGATTAATCGGCGAAGCAGCAACCTTGACCAGGACTTCATCTCTTCCTGGTTTTGGGACTGGGCGTTGTTCAACGTGTAGCGTCTCAGGGCCGGTAAATGAATCCAGAATAACGGCCGTCATCTCATCAGGAACTTGTAACTGTGTCATCGAACATCTCCAAACTGATGCTGTTCCCCGGCCTCCGATGGTCGGGGGAACAGCATCACAAAACGTCCAGTCGCTTATTTCTTGCGACGCCAAAAGATGAGGAATACGACCAAACCAACAATGCCCGCAAAGACAAAAGGCAGCCAGCGTGGTGGTGTGGGTGTTTCTGGCAGGTTGGCAGGCTGCACTTTGGCATCTTTCCATTCCACCAGCATCGTGGCTTCGTCCGTCTTGGCATCCGTAAAGTCAGCCCCGGTCACATCAACCGCAATCATGCGGCTCTGAACAAGGTCAGCCCCGGTCAAATCGGCGTCGTGCATGTCAACGGCCGTAACTTTAGCCCCGTGCAGGTGAGCGCCGCGCAAATTGGCATTGCGCAGATTCGCGCCGCCGATGCGGGCATCTTCCAAATGCGCGTTGGCCAGATTAACGCCGTTCATATCGGCAAAAGCCAGCGTGGCATTGGTCAGATTGCTGTCGTGCAGATCCGCCCCTTTCATGTTTAAGCCCATCAGCTTGATGCCCGATAAATCGAGGCCGCTCATATCCGCCCCGGTCAAATCACGTTCTTTTTGCAGCTTTTCCAAAATTTCTTCACGAGATTCAAACTTCTTCATGGTTACAGTTTCCATTTTTCAGACTCCTTTTCATTAGGTACCAATCAATAACCTGTTCTCAATTCTGTCCGCGCACGCTCTTCCGTTCGCGTCATCACCTCAGCCATTCTTGATAGGCTGAATAGTTTCCAGCCCACAACAAAATTGAAGATGATGATCGCAAACACGGGAAGTGCACCGAATTCTGAGAGATTGACAATGTTGACAACAGCCCCACCAATGCCAGCAAGGCCCAGGATCAGGCCAAACCAGGCAAAACCTTTGCCAAAAGATGGGGAGCTAAACATGGCAGTGCCCAGAGCCACCAAAGCCACCGGCACCACCAGAATGCCAACCGCCAGCGATGATTCATGCATCGCCTGGCTTGCCTGCCATAACAGGCCCAATGTTGCCTTATCGGCTGCCGTTGTCTCTGGCGCATAATAGATGTCCGCCAGCGGCATGACGCCAATATGGGGCAGCGCGCCAACCATAAGAACGATGAGACCGGCAATGCCCAAAACGGTGCCAAAGAGGGCAAAAGCCAGGTTGGTTTTACGGAGGGCATAGTAAAGCGCCGGGAATACTGGCACCCACAAAATGACGCCCGTCAGGTAGACGGTGTTTTCCAAAATCCGTGTTGTTTTAACGTCCGCAAACCGGGTTACCCATTCTTCCCACGTGGCTGGGTCGGGTGGCATCATTGTCATGACGATGACCATAGCCGCAATAAGCGCCACGCTGCCCAACATACCAAACAGCCCACCCCAACGCAGAACCTCTTTTTCCTGATTTGTTATCTGTAAACGATTCATCTTTCACTCCTTCCAGATTGATAAACACACGCTTTAGCTGGCAATTGCTTCTTTTTTGGGGCGCTCCGCCAGATGAACTGGCACACGCGCCCGTGATTTTTCATGATCTCGCATCTGAATCATGGGAATACCGATGCCATACGTCAGGAAATCCTTTTCAGGCGTGACCTCAATTAGGCACGTCGTCGCCACGAAGTCGTCGTTTTGCACCACGTAATTAAAAACCCTTTGAATCAGATCGTCTGATACTTCATCCCGCGCAAGCACTTTTGCTGTGCCTGAAAAAGTAATCGTGGCCGCCGGAATCTTTATCCAGGGCACCAGCGGAATCCGTTTGGCAATCGGAATCGTGACGGAGACATGTGGATTCCCCCGGATGTGCCGCACCTTCCAGGCGTCCTTATTTGTGCCAATGTACAGCTTTTGGTTGTCCACTTCGTAAATGATGCTGACGGTGCGACATTCGTTGCGTGCCGTCACGACGCCCAGCACCGCAAACGGCTCTTCTTTGATTACATCCCAAACTTTTGCTGTGGTTAGTTGCGTTGTCATGTTTTTTCTCCTGTTTTCTGTTAAGTGGAGAACAAAAAGTCCTTTAAAAACAATCATCTTATTTGAGCTTTTTGTTCTCTTGAAAGTAAATCACTGGCTATGCTCAGGTTTTTAAGCAACTTTTCGTGATTTACTTAACCAAACTCATGGGCAACGGCCGTTTCCCGAACCATCTTGCCGCCAAAACTGACCGTCCCCGTTTGCCCTGTTTCAGTCACCTGAATATTGTCCTGGGCGAAGGTCAGCGTAAATGTCGTGGTTGCGGTGTACCCAATTTGCTGGCAGAGCAGTTCAAAGGTATCTGGCGCAGTCCAGTTCCCCATGGCTGCCATGCAACCAATATCTGTTTCGGTGAATCGGTAAACGCCATCCAGACCTACTTTGAAAACGGCCGTATCATTCACCCGCGCCGTATAGCTAAAAATCGCTTCATTGCCCGCCGTGGTGAACTGGAGTTTGAACTGGTCATAGTTCCAGTTATTCGACTCTAGGGCATACGTGCAACCAGAGACCTGCCGAGCAATTTCTGGCAGCGGTGGCACCGGCTGCGCCGTTTGCTTTAGCGGCGGCGGGCCGGATTGCTCTGCAAGCGCTTGTTGCGCCACAGAATTTTCTGGCAATGCATCGTTAGACTGAATGGCAGGCAGCACAAATTGGTCCAGCACCTTCTTCGGGAAAAAGACCCCCTTGCCGCTGGACGAACTGGTCACCGTCAGCACCAGATTGTGCTGCGGCACCACCATGATGTATTGCCCCGCCACCCCCACCGCAGCGTAAGCGCCAGAGCGATCCAGCCACCATTGGTAGCCATACCCATCGGCAAACGCCCGCATGAAGTTAGCCGAAACCCAATTCTGGGAAGTGAGCGCCTGATCCCGCTGCCCTTTTGCATCCAACACCACGACGTAGTTCTTGGGGAAGGCGTGGGGCGTCACCGATTCACGCACCCAGGCAGCCGGAATGATTTGACGGCCGTTCCACCGCCCCTGCTGCAAATAAAGCAGCCCAATCTTGGCCATATCCTGCGGCTTTAGCCACATCCGCGCGTACCCAATGTAAATCTCTTGCGGACTGCGCTCCCAGCGTACTTCCTCGATGCCCAGCGGGTCGAACAGGTATTTGCGGGCAAACGTGAGCGTATCCATACCGGTTGCCCGCTGGATAATGGCCGAGAGCAGGAAGGAACTCAGATTGCTGTAGTCAAACCGCTCACCTGGCTCTGCATCTAGGGGCAGGCTGAGAATGTGGGCCACCCAATCGGCCGTAGCCTGCGTGGCAAAAAGCCCCTCCCATCCATAAAGGAAGAAGTCCCGACTGCGCATGCCCGTTTGCATGCTCAACAAATCTTTGAGCCTGATTTGCCGCATTTTGGGATCGCGAATCGCATCCTGTTTATCCTCAAAAAAGGAGACCATCGGCACGTCCACGCCAGCGATATGTCCCTGCTCAATCGCAATGCCGATCAGCGCCGACATGATGCTCTTGGTGCAGGAGTGAATGACGTGCGCGGTCTCTTTGGGAAACAGCGGGTTAAAGTAGAACTCTGCCACAAGATAGCCATTGCGGATGATGGAAATGGAGTCGATGGCAACGCCGGGGTCTTTGGCCTGGGCGGCTGCATAAAACTCGGGAATTTGCAGCAGCGTCTCGGAATCCATGCCCTGTTGCTCTGGCGTGGTTGTGCGGAAACCGTCTGTGGGCCAGTAATCAGGTGGGATGGGGTCGTAGGTAACGGCCGTAAATTTACGAGTCGGCAGATACGCCCACACAACCATCGCGCCATATAAGGTGACAAACAGACCCACAATCGCCAACAACACTTTGACCAGGGTAGATGCCGCATTCCAGAAAAACAGAATGCTCACCAAGACTGCCAGTACAACCAAACTAGTTGCCGTTATTTGTAAGGTTCGCTTCATTGTTCTTTCTCCTTACAGAAACTTTAGGCGTGCGCGATAAGCGGCCGTTTTCCCCGCTTGTCTATGTCCGTGGCCGCAGCTAAAGCGGCGGGATTAAATCCCTTAAAAATCAGCCAAACAGCCAGCACCATTTCATTGATCGCAATGGGCATAGCAAAAATAAGCTCAAAACTCGCACCCGTAGTAAACGGCACCTCCAGCAGCGCCATCACAGAACCAACTAACAGCAGCGCAGCGGAAAGGAACCCCCATACCGATAAGAAGCAGGGCACGAGCTTTGATGGGTAAAGCACGGTGTAAAACATCAAAGCGCCACTCGTGAAGATAATCACGTAAAACGTGAAGCCCCACGCATTACAGGATTGAATTGAATGCCCGATGCTCTGCAAATAGGCGGTATTGGTGCCACCATTGTCCAAGAAAAGCTCGCTTACATTGATCAGCAGCAGGGCATTGATTTCCACCAAAATGAAGAGCACTGCCTCGAAAAATCTGAACACCACATAGCTCAGCGCCAATGTTTCATTCTGTTTTTTCAGAATCGGGAACAAAACAATAGGGATAAGCGGTATGGACAAAACACAGGCAAACTCAAGCAGTATGCCTATCGTAGCCATGATCCTGTTGGGATAAGCTTCATTCAGATAGTCGGGAGATTCTAAAATAGGGGCGTAAACCGCCTTGCCAATAAAGAGAAACGCAGTCGCAATAATGAACAAGATACCGACAACTATCGCCTGCTTTCTGTAGGTATTTACCTTTTCTTTGGCCATCATCTTACTTCCTCCGTAACTTGTACAGCCGTTTGAGCTGCGGCCAGTTTCCTACCAAAGCAACTCGGTCAGAAACCCGGCCACAGCGTTACTCAACAATTTTTCAAACAACAATTGGGAGCGTGAAAAAAACTAGTTCAGCGATAAGCAGTTCTCTTAAAAAACTGCATCCCGGCGATGACAATAACGATGCTGATTCCACCCAGGGTGAGCAAATCTTGCCAGATGACAGGATCAGACAGGCTTCCCGTGTGGAAGATGACCGACAGCGCATCAGAGACGTAGTAGTTGGGCATAAAGTGAGCAATGTTGCGCGTGGTTTCATTGAAGACGGCCAACAGGGCACCAAACATCATCATGGGCACAATGAAGATCACCGAAAGCCCACCTGCTGCGCCTGTGTCCTTGGAGACGGCAGCCGTAATTAACCCCAGGCCAAAAGGCCGAAATTGCCAACAGCGCCAGGAACAATGCCGTCAGGAGCAAACCAACCACACCACCCAGCGGTTCAAATCCCAGCAGCAGCGCCACTAACAAGACGATAAACCCCTGACCAGTGGCAATGATCATGTTGGCAATAATGTGGCTGCCCAGGTAAATGGTGGGAGAAACGGGAGTCGCCTGGATGCGCTTCAGCAAGCCAGACTTACGGTATTCAACCAGCGCCAGAGCAACGATCATGCCCATATAAATGATGGCGTACCCCATCGCACCGGGCAGCAAATAGTCAAAGTGGCTCATTTCCGAGGCATAGCCATAGTAATCATTTCTGATGTCGCCAAGCGCAAAATAAAAGACCAAAGTTAGCCCCACCGGCATGAGCAACAAGATGCCCAGGGTCATTGGGTCGCGGTACAGCTTCTTCAATTCAACAACAATTAATGCTCGCATAGTTTGCAGGTTCATCTTACATTCCCTCCGCGATACGGCGGCCTGTAATCTTGATAAAGACACCTTCCAGATCATCTACGTGATGCGCTTCCATGAGCGCCTTGGGGGTGTCGAGGGCAACCAATTCGCCATAATCAATAATGCCCACCCGGTCACTCAGCGTCTCGGCTTCTTCGATGTAATGGGTCGTCAGAATGACGGTTTTGCCTTCATCCTTGAGTGCGGCGATATTGTCCCAGGTTCTGCGACGAGCGCGGGCGTCCATACCAACCGTTGGCTCATCCAGAAAGACAATTTCAGGGTCGCTGATCAAGGCAATGAGCAGGTTCAACTGGCGCATCATCCCACCGCTGTATCCTTTGGCCTTGCGCCGAGCAGCGTCAACAAAGTCTGCCTGCTCAACCAGCCTGGCCGCACGTTCCCTGATTAGCTGTGGGTTCATGCCATGCAGGTTGCCAAAAAGGATGAGGTTTTCCATCCCGCTGAGGAATTTGAAAACGGCCGCTTCCTGTGGACAAACACCAATATGCGCTTTTACTTTTTGAGGTTCTTTGGCAATGTCATAGCCAGCAATTTGGGCCGATCCGGCCGATGGCTTTAATAAACCACACAGCATGCTGATGGTGGTTGTTTTGCCCGCGCCGTTTGGTCCCAAAAAGCCAAACATTTCACCTTTGCGGATATCGAGGCTGAGGTTGTTTACGGCCGTAATATCTCCATACTTTTTCACTAAACCGTTGATAACAATTTCGCTTCTTGCCTGGAATGTTTCAGCCTCTTCGATTTTCTGTCTGTTTCGAGTAGGCTGAGTAACGGGTATTTTTTCTTGTAGTTGCATTTGAATAAACTCCTTTTAAAGCAACGCAGGGAGTAGAGAATGACAGATTGCGCTTATTAGCAGCTTTCTATACACATCTGTAGGATATGGGCGAAAGGGTAGTACTGTCATACCCCGGAGGTATTATTCAACGCATTATTCGCATATATGGATAATGAGAGGGAGGGATAGTCTTGATTTAGCGGCGCGATATGATTGCACAACGGTATTATCAAGTTGCTAACGTATTTTGTTCATTTGGCTCTAATCTCCACTTGATGGGGCAAGGCTCCAAGCACAAATACCCTCCTGTGCGCCATCGGGTGT
This sequence comes from Ardenticatenaceae bacterium, assembly GCA_020634435.1. Lineage (GTDB taxonomy): Bacteria > Chloroflexota > Anaerolineae > Promineifilales > Promineifilaceae > Leptofilum. The sequence continues at coordinate 642,804 of JACKBS010000007.1, forward strand.
GTTAATAGCCAGCTTGTTCTGACCAACACAGGCTACCAACAAATCACCAGCGAAAAAAAGATCAATTCGGGCAAACTTTGAATTGCCAGAGTACGATGGGATGGATATCCCGATTCTGATGATCTGGCAGGGCGCAAAACTTCATCTAAATAGGGTTGCCAGAAAAGGTGTATTTAAGAACGAGACATTGTTGAAGAATTAGCTGATGAATTTGAAATCAATCAAATGAATCTAAATGTTGAGTTCGGTCATAGCCAGATGCTAGAATTTTGGGAAATAGAGAATTTTTAGAAAAATGCTTTCTAGCAATTTGGTTAGGCACGAAAGTGACAGTTCGCTTTATACACGTGAGTGAGCGAATGCCGTCGCTATCGAACCCCAAATAACGACAATTTATGAGATAACAGACAAATCAAGCGCACTCTCAACACCTACCCATAATTGCCCCGAATTTTATCCAACTTTTCATCTACCCCATCCAATTCTATTTTCCTTGCGTATGTACTATCACCTCCCACGAACAAGGGAGTTCTTGGAGAGCAGCTCTTTTCGCTTAATTGTGTAATTGGAATATATGATTGCCTTCCTGCCCCTCGACAAAAAATTAAGAACAAACGCCTTGCTCAAGCTGAGTGCTGAATTGGGAGGGCGTATCGCCACTTTTTTGCTGTTGCTGTGGGCCGCGCGCCAGCTCTCTACGTCCGAATTTGGCAACTACAATTACGCGTTGGCGATTAGCTTTGTTTTGGTACAGGTGGCCGATTTTGGTTTGCAGCTGCTGCTCTCACGCGAGGTCGCCCGGCTAAATACGGCCGCACGGCCGCAGGTGCTGGCCACCTTCCATCTGAAGCTGTGGTTGAGCTTGCCGGTTTTGCTCTTGCTGGCCTTCGTTGCGCTCCGGCAAGAGGCCAATGGCTGGGTTGTTTTTCTGCTAGGGGTGACGCTGCTTCTGCAAACCTTTGTGGAGCTGGTGGCCCACATTTTCCGCGGGCAGCAGCGTTTGGCGGTGGAAGCGCAGCTCTTGGTGTGGGTGCGGGTCGGTACGGCAGTTTTTGGTTTCTACGTCCTTGCCCAAAACGGGCAGCTACTTGGGTTAGCCCTGGTCAGTTTGGCCGTTATGCTGAGCGGCCTGGGATTTGCCCTATGGCAGCTGCGCCGCGCGGGCTGGATTAGCCAGTATCGCCAATTGTGGCCGACGGCGTTGCCGCATACGGCCGTTTCGCGACATCTTCTCCAACAGGCCTGGCCGCTGGGCATCTCCATCTTCCTCTCCATCGCCTACACGCGGCTGGCGGTGTTGCTGCTGGCAGCCTGGCGCGATGCTGAAGCCGTGGCCCTGTACAGCGCCGCCTGGCGATTGGTGGAACCCACGCAAATTTTACCAGCCTCCCTGCTGGCGGCCGTATTCCCTGCTTTTGCGCTCGCCCTGTCACAGGATCGCCACCGGGCCAGCCGTTTGGGACGGCAAACAAGCCTGCTTCTGGCGTTGGCTGGCGGTCTGGTGGCGCTCACCTTTTGGCTAAGTGCCCCGTGGCTGGTGGGCTGGCTTTACGGCCCGGACTTTGCAGACAGTGCGCCCGTGTTGCGCCTGCTTGGTTTGACTGTTTTGCCAGTGTACCTCAATTACAGCCTGACCCATTACCTCATTGCCCACGGGCAGCAGCGCATCCTGACGGGGTTAACGGCCGTTACGCTTTGCCTCCACACCCTCTTGTGTTGGTTGTTCATTCCCCGGCTCGGTTTGTTGGGTCCCGCCTTATCAGTATTGATAGTCGAAAGCGTTTTGTTGCTTGGCTGTTTGTGGGCTTTGCGCCAGCCAGTTTTGCCAGAGACGGCCGTATGATTTTCAGCAAACCTTCGCCCACTTTCAGCCGAGTTGGTCAATGGTTGCTCCTGCTGCTGGCCCTCAGTTTGCCGTTTGAGCTGGATGAGCCGCTGATTCGCGTGGGGCCATTGGCCTTTACCAATGTGGAGATTTTGTTGGGGGCAGTTTTGCTGGTTGCCGGGCTAGTGTGGTGGCAGAAACGGCCGTACTGGCCCCTACCTCATCGCGGCTGGCTTGTTTTGCTACTGGCTGGCGGGCTGTTTGTGGCAACGGCCGTTCTCGCGCCTGAACACCCTGCCAATGCTCTCAAAGCCAGCTTTCGTTTGCTCAGCGGCATCGGACTGGCACTGGCGCTGCCCTTGCTGATTCAGAATCCGTCGCAGCGCACGCGACTCATTTGGGCGATGATTGCCAGCAGCGTGCTGGTGGCGGCCATCGGCCTGATTGAATTGTGGTCTGGACAAGAATTGGGCTGGCTGCTGCCATTTCGCGCGGGCATCACCGTGGCTGGAGCGTATTTGCGGCTGACGGGGCCGCTGGATTACGCCAACCATGCCGCCATGATGTTGGAAGCAACGATACCCTTGCTGCTGATGGCGGGTTGGCTGTGGTGGCGACGCTCGCGGAAAACGGCCGTTCTCCTCTTCAATGGCCTCCTCCTGCTGCTCCTGCTGCAAGCCAGCTTCCTCACCCTCAGCCGGGCCAGCTTCCTCACGATTGGATTGGTTGCGGCGGTGATGATCTTGTTTCTGGGTTGGCGACAGGCCATCGTGCGCCCCTGGCTGGGGCTTTTGGGATTGGTTGGCCTGCTCTTTGCTTTTAATTCGGGCGTTAGCGAAGCGTTTCGCTTGCGGCTGGGCAGCGAGGGTGACAGCGGCTGGTATCTAGCGGAATGGCAAGTGCCCCAGACGCTCACGTTGACCGCCAACGAAACGCGCCGCGTGCCCATCACCGTTACTAATCACGGCGCGTTGGTCTGGAACAGCCAGCGCCAGCCACCCATCAACCTGGGCGCACGCTGGATTCAGGCCGAGAGCGGCCTACAGCTGGCGGAACCGCGCTGGCCGTTTGATCCGCCCATCTTGCCCGGCCAAACCATCTCTCAGGAGGTGCCGCTGCATGCGCCGTCTGAGCCGGGCGAATACACCCTAATTTGGGATGTGGTTCAGGAGCAAATTACCTGGTTTGGTGAGAAGAGCAACGTGTTTGCCACCAGCCAGGTGGTGGTACAGCCTGGAACCGGGCAAGCTGCGCCGGAGTGGGAAACGGCCGTTCCCGCCTGGACCTACCAACTCCCCATCCCCGACCGGAGCACGCTATGGCCATTGGCGCTGCAATTGATTGCGGAACGGCCGTTTCTAGGCATCGGCCTGGACAATTTTCGGTTGGTGTACGGCCGTTTGCTCCAGGCCGATTCCTGGAACGAAACCATCCACACCAACAACTGGTACCTGGAATTTCTGGTCGGCGGCGGACTGCTGGCCGCGCTGCCGTTTTTTGCCTGGCTGGCCTGGGAGGGTCAGATTGCCTGGACGCAGCTACGCCAGCGCCCGGTTGACCCGTGGCAGGTGGCTATTTTGGCCAGCCTCTTGGCCTATTTAAGCCACGGCCTGGTTGATTTCTTTTTACTGTTCAACAGTACCGGGCTGCTTTTTTGGCTGCTGGTGGGCTGTTGGTGGCACGCTCAACATCATGAATGAAAATCGTAGGTCGGATTGGCAATCCGACCCACATTTACGAAGGAGCTTTGATGCGAATTGGTTTTGATGGCACACCGTTGTTAGGGCAGCGCTCTGGCGTGGGGCATTACACCGGGCGCTTGTTAACGCATCTGGTTCAGCAATTCCCAGATTGGGAATATTTGCTGTTCAGCAACCAGCCGCTGGCGCTGCTAGAGAGCGAATTGGCGCGCACCCGTCCCGTGGCCCGTAACTTTATGAGCCGTTTTGTCTGGATGCAGTTCATCCTACCGCGCATTATCCGCCAAGCCGCGCCGCACCTGTGCCACTTTCCCAACAACACCGCCCCTGTTTGCCTAAGCTGCCCGTCAATTATCACCATTCATGACGCGTCGCTGTTTTTGCACAGCCACACCACCCTACCAGCCGCCTGCTGGCGCTGCGCCTGCTGCTGCCGCAGGTGGCGCGACGGGCAACGGCCGTTATCACCGTTTCCCACCATGCCCGCCAGGATTTGCTACGTACACTGCGCCTGCCTGCCGAAAAGGTCCACGTCATCCATGAAGCCGCCCCCGACAACTTCCAGCCAGTAGAAGATCCGGTGCAGCGCCACCAGCTGCGCCTGCGCTACAATCTACCAGAAAAATTTATCCTCTTCGTCGGCACCATCGAACCACGCAAAAACCTCACGCGGCTAATTCGGGCTGTGGCGCAGCTGCGGCAGCGGGGCTGCCCGGCCCGATTGGTGCTGGTGGGTCCCAACGGCTGGCTGGTCAACGGCTCGCTGGAGCAGGAAATCGAGGCATTGGGCATGAAAGACGCGGTGCAAAATCTGGGCTACGTTCCTCTGGAAGATTTACCGGGCATCTACTCACTGGCTACGGTGTTTGCTTTCCCCTCGCTATACGAAGGATTTGGCCTACCACCGCTGGAGGCGATGGCTTGCGGCACGGCCGTACTTACCAGCCAGGGGTCAGCCATGGCCGAAATTTGCGGCGATGCGGCCTTTTTGGTCGATCCCCACGCGGAAGATGCGATTGCCGATGGTCTGGCGGCGCTGCTTGGCGATGCAGCTTTGCGCGTCCATTTGCAGCAGCGCGGGCTGGCGCGGGTCAAACAATATTCCTGGGAACGGACGGCAAAAGAAACGGCCGTTGTCTATCAAAAAGTGTTAAACGGGAGCCAGCCATGAGCCGTTGGCGCAGCTTCAGCCATCTTGCGTTTGGCCTGCTGATCTTCCTGCTGTTGGCCAGTCACGCTTCTGAAAGCGGCGGGCCATTTACCTGGTTGGCGCTGCCGCTGCCAACGGCCGTTGCCATCCACGGCTGGCAAATTGGCACTCTCACGCTGCTCCCGATTGTGGTGTTTGTTGGCTGGTGGTTGGGCAATCGGTCAGCGCCGTTTTGTTGGGGGGAAACGGCCGTGACCCTGCCCGTAGCTGCTTTTTCTCTACTCGTTTTGGTCCGCCTCACCCCAGCCACCGCCCATTTGGCGGCGCTGCTGGCGCTCTTTTGGTTTGTTTACCTCTTTTTGGCAAACCATCCCCAATGGCAGGCGAAGTGGCTGTGGCGCATATTGGCCATCGTTTTGCTGGTGCAGGGCGTCGTAGCCGTGGTCCAATTTTTGCTGCAACGCGAACTGGGGCTGGCCTGGCTGGGCGAACCGCGGCTCGATCTGCTCGTCGAGGGCACCAGTGTCGCCCAGCGCGACGGCCAAAACTGGCTGCGGGCTTATGGCCTGAACAGCCATCCCAACCAGCTGGGCCTGCTGCTCACCAGCTTGATTTTGCTGGTCTGGCCGCAGCGGGCGCGGGCCAAAGATGGGCTGTGGCGCGGACTCTTTTGGCTGGCGTTGTCAGCCGGATTTGCCGGGCTGCTGGTCAGTTTATCCCGCTCGGCCTGGTTGGCGCTGGGGGGGGGTGGGCTGGTTTTAGTCTGGCCGCGCGGCGCTGTCGTGGCCCGTTCCTGGCGCGAATTTGTAGTGCCAACGTCCGTTCTGCTGGCCGGGATTTTGCTTTTTGCCCTTGTCTACGGTGACCTGATGGCCAGCCGATTCGTGGCGCTGGACTCGCCACTGGAGCAACGGTCGCTGTGGGAACGGCAGCGGGATTTGGGCATTGCCCTGCACCTGGTAGGCGAACGGCCGTTCCTCGGCACCGGCCCTGGTCACTATCTGGCAGCGGCACAGACGGTTGATCCGGCCGCCGTGACCGTGCATAACGTGCCCCTGCTGGTGGCGGCAGAATTGGGCCTCTTAGGCTTGGGCCTGTGGCTTACTTTTTGGCTGTGGCCGCTGTGGCGCTACGGCCGTTCACCGGCAAATCGGGTGGGAACGGCCGTCTGGCTGGCGCTGATTCTCATGGCCATGGTTCATCCCGAACCCACGCTGTTTTTGCCCAAAGGCTCTGTGCTGTGGGGCATCGCGGCAGCGCAATGGTCGGGGGGTGCAGCATGAACAACGGCACGCCGCACACTTTGGCCGACCAGGAACAGGCGATCTGGCGCACGCTGGCCTACGTCGATTTGTTTGATTATCCGTTAACGGCCGTTGAGATTCATCGCTATCTGGAGGGCGTGCCCGCCAGCCTGGACGACGTTTGCCAGGCCCTGGCCCACAGCCCGCTGCTGGCGGGGCAGCTCATTTGCCACAATGGCTTTTACTGCCTGCCAGGGCGAGAAACAATCTTTGCCATCCGCCAACAACGGCAGCAAAAGGCGCAGCAGCTGTGGACCGCTGCCCGACGCTACGGCACCTTGATTGCCCAACTGCCCTTTGTGCGTCTGGTCGCCGTTACCGGGTCGCTGGCCATGAGCAATGTGGCAGATGAGGCGGATATTGATTATTTTATTGTGACGGAAAACGGCCGTTTGTGGTTAGCTCGTGCATTGGTCATTGGCGTGGTGCGGCTGGCGGCGCGGCGCGGCATTGTGCTTTGCCCCAACTACTTCGTGGCTGAGTCTGCCCTCACCCTGCCCGAGCACACAATTTACACCGCGCGGGAAATTGCCCAGATGGTTCCCTTGTGCGGTGTCCCGGTTTACCAACAGCTGCGGGCGCAAAACAGCTGGGTCACCTGCTTTTTGCCCAATGCCGACGGCCCACCGCACGGCTCGCCAGCAGCTTCTCAATCCGCGCCGCTGGTACAAAAGATAGCCGAACGGCTTTTACGCACGTCCATTGGCGACTGGTTGGAGCAGTGGGAACAAGCTCGTAAAATTGAAAAGCTGTCTCAAACACAAAAGCGCTCCGGGGAAAGTTGTTTTACGGCCGTTATCTGCAAAGGTCATTCCCAGGCCCACCAGCAGCGCACCCTAAGCGCCTACCAAACCCGCCTGACCATGCTATCCAACCATGAGCGAAATCCATGAGAAGGCTGCGGAAAAGTTGCGAATTCTTGATTAGCAAGAGACCGTGTCATACCCGCGAAGGCGGGTATCCATTTTGTTCGCCGCAGTGGATTCCCGCCTTCGCTGCTCTGTTGAAAACATCCAAAACAAAGCAAAAGATGCTTACGGGATTAACTGATCTAAAGCAAAATTAATGATGCAGATTGTAAACCAACATCTTAATCGCTGGCTCACGCCGTTGCAGATAGTATTTGCGTGCCCGAATGGCGTCACCAAACTTGCGTTTGATGACCGAGATGACGGTTTCGACCTTCCAGCGCTGCCCAAAGAGTCCATCCAGTCGGGCTACGGCAACCAAGTCAGCGCGTGCTTGGCGCAAGGGCGAGGCAATCGACCGCTTCGGACCCGTGCGACGGGGCGGTATGAGGTCATCAGGTCGTACCGACTTCACATCAAAGCCACCATCAGCCAACAAAACCCATTGACCAGAACGCATAAACGGCCGTACCGCACGCCGCATCGTTTCCAATTTACTACCATCATGCCCCGGCCCATACGATTGACTCCGTCCCAAAATGAACAGGGTGTTCAGACCAACCCCATAGAATCCTTTCCAATATTGGGTGATCTTCCAGCCGCGTCGGTTGATATAGTAATCACTGGCTTGAGTCAGCTGAAACCCAGTCGCGTCAATCGCGACTGCTTCCTCCTCAATGCCCAACTCTGTCAACAAGCTGACATTCATGCGATCGATCTGGGCCAGCGTCAACAATCGAGCCGCTGCCCGCGCCAGTGCCGAGTACGTGGGCACATCCTTGAGTCCCAGTTCCTTGACCACCGCATCACTAGCCAGCAGCCACTCTTCCATATCCCGATAACTCAATCTCAGCCGATGCATCAACAAAATGCAGGTAACCAACTGCGGCTGCGTATACTTGCGCGGGCTTTTGGGATGCGCATAAGGAGCAAATTCTTTTTGTGCCAGGTTGTGGGCCATGCGAGCAAAGGTCACAAACTGGCTTTCACGCCGATTTTTCTTAGCCATATCATCATTATCGCCGTTCTTACCATCTTTTCAACAGTGCAGCCTGCGCGGGAATGACAGTCGAGTCGTGATATGGCTTTTTTTAACTCCACCATTCGTTCATGCCGATGACTGATATTCTTTTTGGCCAATCGTATTACCTGAAGTTTGACCCCAAGCTGTGGCAGGCGATGCAGCCATATCCGCCGCTGGGGACGCTGTATGCGGCCAGCATCGCGCGCCAGCAAGGGTACGATGTAGCTCTGTTTGACGCCATGCTCGCCGATTCGGCAGCTGAGTGGCAAGCGGCTCTGGCACAGCACCAACCGCGCTGGGCCATCATCTACGAGGACAGCTTCAACTATCTTTCCAAGATGTGCCTGCTGGCAATGCGCGATGCGGCCCACACCATGATTGCGATGGCCAAAACACAGGGCTGCACCGTCATTTTGTGTGGCTCCGACGCCACCGACCACGCGGCGGCCTACCTGCAAGCAGGGGCAGATTTTGTGCTGCTGGGCGAAGGTGAAGAGACAATGGTCGAACTGCTGGCGGTGATAGACGGCCGTTCCACCACCTCTTTCGCCCAAATTGCTGGACTGGCTTACCTGGAAAACGGCCGTGTCCAGCAAAACCCACGCCGCCCCGTGCTCAACCAGATCGACGACCTGCCCCGCCCAGCCTGGGATTTGGTGGATGTGGAAAAATACCGTCGCCTCTGGCAAGAGCGGCACGGCACTTACTCAATGAACATGGTCACCACGCGCGGCTGCCCTTACCATTGCAACTGGTGTGCCAAGCCAATCTGGGGACAACGTTACCACGCCCGCTCCCCGCAGGTGGTCGCCGCCGAAATGCGCTGGCTGCAAGAGACCTACGCCCCCGACCACATCTGGTTTGCCGACGACATCATGGGCCTCAAGCCCGGCTGGTGGCCCGAATTTGCCGTTGAAATTCAGGCGCAGGGGGTACGACTGCCGTTCAAATGCCTCAGCCGGGCTGATTTGATTGTGCGCCAGCCGGAAAACGTGGCGGCGCTGCGCCAGGCCAACTGCGATATCGTCTGGCTGGGCGCGGAATCCGGCTCGCAGCGCATTTTGGACGCGATGGAGAAGGGCACCACCGTAATCCAGATTCGCGAAGCGGCACGACAGTTGCAGGCAGCGGGCGTCAAGGTCGGTTTTTTCCTGCAATTTGGCTATCCTGGGGAAACGTGGCCAGACATCCAGCAGACGCTGCAACTGGTGCGCGACTGCATGCCCGACGACATCGGCATTTCGGTGTCGTATCCGCTGCCGGGCACCCGCTTTCATGAGCGCGTGGTGCAGCAGTTGGGGACGCAGCAAAACTGGGTTGATTCGGCGGATCTGGCAATGATGTACCAGGGAACGTACACCACTGAGTTTTACCGGCAGCTGCACACGGTGGTGCATCTGGAGTTTCGGGCGCGGCGAGGTTGGGTGCGGATACGGCCGTTCCTGCCCCACCCAACCCAATGGCGCACGGCGCATTTTTATGAACTCGCCGCCATTGCCTACCGTTGGGCGCGCTTGCCGCTGGCCCGCTGGCGGCTCAATCGTCTGGCGCGTACCAGTCACGCCTCGGCGCAAATTTTGCCCCACATGCCGCTGGCCCAATCGGCCCAGCCCAGCCCGCAGCCGGAGGTGGACCGTGGCCGATGACCAGTTGGCCCAGGTGGCGGCCGCCTTTTCGCGCAAAGCAACCGTGTACGATGCCTTTGGCCAAGATCACGCCAATCTGGCCCGGATGCGGCAAAAAGTGTATGAACAACTGGCCCGCTGGACGCCCGCGGGCAGCCACATCCTGGAGCTGAACGCGGGCACAGGGCTGGACGCCGTGGCCCTCATCGAGCGCGGCTACCGGGTACACGCCACTGACCTCGCGCCGGGCATGGTGGCAGAGATGACGCGCAAGCAGGCTGATTTGGGGCTGAACGGCCGTCTCACCATCCAACAGTGCTCGTTCACCGAACTGGACAAGGTGCAAGCTGGTCCCTTCGACGCCGTTTTCTCCAACTTTGGCGGCTTAAACTGCGTGGCGGAATTAACGGCCGTTACCCGCCATCTGCCCCAGCTGCTGCGGCCCGGCGCGGTTCTCACCTGGGTGATCATGCCGCCGGTGTGCCCGTGGGAGCTGCTGCGCTTGCCACAGGATTGGCGCACGGCTACCCGGCGCTTGCGGCGCGGCGGCGTGCGGGCGCAGGTGGAAGGGGTGGCGTTTCAGACGTATTACTTCACGCCGAGACAGGTGCGCCGGGCGTTGGGTCCTGCTTTTCAGCTTTTGGAGCTGCGCGGACTGTCCATCCTCACCCCGCCCGCGGATAATGACCAGTTTGCCCGACGGCATCCGCAGCTGTATGCTCGGCTGGCCCGACTGGATGATCGGCTGAGCCGCTGGCCGCTGTTTAACCAGATTGGCGATTTTTTCATTTTGACGGCCCGCTATGAACCCATCTAACCCGCCACCATTCGTTTGTCCCGTGTGCCGGGGCGAGCTGGCGCAGGAAGGCAACGCGCTATACTGCCCCGTCGATGAGCTGACGTTCACCTGCGAGGCGGGCATCTGGCGCTTTTTGCCGCCGGAGCGGGCGGCGGCTCTGGCCCAATTCCGCCAGGAGTACGAGACGGTGCGCCGTCAGGAGGGGCGCGGCAGCGACGATCCGGCATTTTACCGGGCGCTGCCTTTTGTGGCGGACGCGGCCTGGGCGGGGCGGGGGCAAAGTTACAACGTGCTGCTGGCGCAAGTGATACGGCCGTTTGCCCAAAAGCTGAAACGGCCGTTACGCATCCTCGATTTGGGCGCGGGCAATGGCTGGTTGAGTCATCGGCTGGCAGAAGCGGGGCATGAGGTAACGGCCGTTGATCTGGGGGTAAACGTGCGCGATGGCCTCGGCGCACATGTTCATTACCCTGCCCCATTCACCTGTCTCCAGGCGGAATTTGATCAGCTGCCGCTGGACGATGGCTGGGCCGATCTGGTCATTTTTAACGCCTCATTTCATTACTCCGTGAACTATGAGGTGACGCTGCAAGAAGCGGTGCGGGTGCTGTGTGGTGATGGGCAGGTGGTGGTGTTGGATACGGCCGTTTACCAACAGTCCAGCAGCGGCCAGCAAATGGTCGCCGAGCGCGAGGCGGCGTTTGTGCGGCAGGTCGGCTTTGCCTCCAATGCCCTGCCCAGCGAAAACTTCCTCACGCCGCAGCGCTTGGCCGAAATTTCCCAGGCGCTTCAGCTACGCTGGCAGCGACTGGAGACGGTTGCTGGCTGGCAGCGTTGGGTGCGTCAAGTCAAAGTTGCCTGGCGGCAGCAGCGCGAACCGGCCCAGTTCCCCCTCATTTTGTTTTCTCGCGCAGCAACCTCAGACAGCCAAAAATCCGGGCAATCGTTTAGGCACATCGGGCGCAATTCGTTGTGGCTGCTGCTGGCGCGGGTGGGGCAGCAGGCGATTTTGCTGCTGTTTACAGCGCTGGTAGCCCGGCAGCTGGGCGAGGTGGGGTTGGGACAGTTGAGTTGGGTAACGGCCGTTCTTTACATCGGCAACGTGTTGAGCACCTTTGGGCTGGACACGCTGCTGCTGCGCGAAATTGGCGCGGCCCGGCGGACCGATGACGTGCCCCTGGCCAGTGCGCTGGCGTTGGAGCTGATTTTGGCGGCGCTGTTTGGTCTGGGTTTGTGGCTGCTGCCGTTTCCCGGGCAAACAGTGGAAACCATCGCCGGACTACGACTGTACAGTTGGGTACTGTTGCCGCTGGCCTGGCTAACGCTAAGCAGCGCCGCCCTGCGCGCCCACGAGCAGATGGGTTGGCTGGCGGGTTTGACATTGGGAACGGCCGTTTTGCAGGTGGCGGGAACGGCCGTTTTGCTCCAATTTGGCGGCGGTTTTACGGAGTTGATGGTCTGGCTGGTGCTAGTGCAGTTGGTGGCGGCGGGTGCGAGCTGGGGGTTATGTCGGCAAATCTTGCCCAACTTTGGCCTTAACTGGCGGCATCTGCAATTGGACACGATGCGGCAGCTGGCGCGCGTGGGCTTTTGGCTGGCGCTGTTAATGGTAACGGCCGTTCTTTTGCAGCGGCTGGGCATTTTGCTCCTGGGCTGGCTGGGGAATATGGCCCAGACTGGCCAACTGGCGGCGGCGCTGCGTCTGGTTGAGGCAGCACGGCTGCTGCCAGCGGCGGTGATGGGCGCAGTTTTCCCGCTGCTGGTGCGCCAGCAGGCGGCGGTAGATGGCTGGGTGCGCTGGGGCTTGCTTGGCTACGGCTTGCTGGCTGCGGCAGCGTTGATTCTGCTGGCACGGCCGTTGGTGCATCTGTTGTTTGGGCAGGCGTATGAGCCAGCAGTGCTGCCCTTGCGCTTGCTGGCGCTAGGGATTATCCCATTTACGTTGTCCCAACCGCTGGCCGCTGAGCTGGTGGCTGCCGGAAAAGAAAAGCGGGTGCTGGTGGCTTCCTTTGTGACGTTGGTGGGAACGGCCGTTCTCAGCACGCTCGCATTTTTCTGGCAAGGTTTAACAGGGTTGGCCTTGGGCTTGGTCGCTGGCGAATGGCTGCTGGTTGGCACCTTAAAGGCAGGTAGCCAATGAACTTCCCCAATTTCCCGCCAGATTTTGGTTCGCCGCCGCTGTTGACCGCCGCAGCGCAGATGCAAGGCAAACGGCTGCCACCTGCACCACCGTGGCTCATTTTTTGTCCGCAGGCCAGCTTGCTGCGCCATGCCGTCAAACGGTGGCGCGGCAAGCGGGTGCCGGGCTTTTTTGGCGAGACGTATCTACTGACCAAAAGCGATAATCGGGTAGCGGTGGCGGGTGGTTTTGGCGTCGGTGCACCAATTGTGGGTGTTCTGGTAGAGATGTTTGCCATCTGGGGCGTGTCCCGATTTGTCTGGCTGGGCATTGCCGGTGGCTTGCAGCCGGAATTGCAGACCGGGGATTTGGTGCTGGGGGAAACGGCCGTTCGCGATGAAGGCACCTCGCACCATTATTTACCCTCTGAACCGACGGTAGCGTCTTCAACCTCACTGACTGAAAGCGTGGCTCAGGCCATCTCCCAGGCCAAGTTGCCCTACCAAAAAGGGGCGACCTGGACCACTGATGCGCCGTACCGGGAAACGGCCGCGGCCGTCGCCTATTACCAGCAGCAGGGCGTGCAAACGGTGGAAATGGAGGTGGCAGCGCTGTTGGCCGTGGCGCGGTACTGCCAAAAAGAGGCGGCGGCGCTGCTGGCGGTGAGTGATTCATTAGCTGGTGGGGTGTGGCAAACGGCCGTACCGGCCCAACTCCCGGAACAGCGTCTGGCGCAGGCGCTGGATGCGCTGGTGCAGGTCGCGAAGGAGCAGTCCTTATGAGGCCCGCCATCGTGGTGGTGGCGTACAATCGCCCCCAGGCGCTGCGGCGGCTGCTGAATTCTCTGGCCACTATCCAGGGTGCAGACAACGTGCCGCTGGTGATTTCGATTGACAGGGGCGGGTCGCAGTTTGAAGCGGTGTTGGCAGTAGCTCGGCAGTTTGCCTGGGTGTTTGGCGAGAAGCAGATCAGGGTGCAGGAACGGCCGTTGGGCCTGGTAGATCACGTGTTTGCCTGTGGCGATTTGGTGGATGAATTTGGCGCGATCATCTTGCTAGAGGACGATCTGGTCGTGTCTCCGATGGTGTACCGCTACGCCACCAGCGCTCTCGCCTTTTACGCTGACGAGCCGCGCGTGGCGGGCATCTCGCTAAATGCGCTTTGGTTTCACGGCATCACCCATGAGCCATTTACGCCGTACCTGGATGATGGCGACGTCTTTTTTATGCAAGTCGCCTGGTTTCAGGGGCAAGCGTATACCCAAAAACAGTGGGCGGCGTGGCGGGATTGGCGGGAAACGGCCGTGCCCCAAATCCAGCCCACCGACGGCATGCACGAGTTGTTCCAGACCTTCCCCGCTACCGACTGGTTCCCCCTCAAAACAAAATATCTGGTAGACACCCATCGCTTCTACGTTTTCCCTCGTGAATCGTTAACCACCAACTACGGCGACAGCGGCACGCATGTGCGCAGCACGAACTTTTTCCAGGTGCCTTTGCAAACGCGACGCGCCAATTTCCAGCTGCAAACTCTGGCAGAATCGGTGGCCGTCTATGATTCTTTTCAGGAAATGCTGCCAGAGTGCGTGAAACAACTAACTGATCAATTTGACGCCTACGATTTCACCGTGGATTTGCACGGCACACGTTCGCTGGCCAACATCCCCACCGAGTTTGTGCTGACCACGCAGGCCATGCGCCACCCGCTGATGACGTTTGGGCTGGAATTACGGCCGTTGCTGGCCAACGCGATCTACAATCATTCAGGCGTGGGAATTAATTTCGGCCGTACTACGAATTTAGATCATCGCTGGTGGTCACGCTGGCGAACTACCAGCCGATATCATAGTTACTTCATTCGCCACCAAGCGGGTTTCGGGCAGTGGCTTAAATGGTGGGTAGGCCGCAGCGGCTAATTTGATAATAAAGATAGCAAGCGAATTTTGAAGAAATGAGAGGTAAATCTTTGGAATTCAGTTGAGATTATCGCGTTGATATTATTGCTGATCAGCTGACTAGCCACCGTACAGTTTTAGAAATAAGTTAAAACGAGACGATAGTCACCCTTGCTGTTATTGTGAGAAGTGCAAACAAGCCACAACAAGCGAGGAAAAACTGACTATCGTCCAAACCTATCATACCTTTAGACAGAAAATCATGCAGTTACGATCCGGTGAACGCATCCTACCGTATACGCAAAATCGCTTGGTTCCCAGCTGGTTTACGCGAATGGGCTTTACCGCGTTTTGATGGACAGTAAGTTATGTTACTGCACTACAAATCAGGGGAAAGCTTCATGAAAAAGCGAACGAAATGGTATTCCCGAGAATTCAAACTCGAGGCCGTCAGACTTTCACACGAAAGCGACCGCACGGTAGCAGAAGCAGCCAGCGAACTGGGCATCAGCAAGAGCAGTCTGTTCCGCTGGCGAGATGAACTAGCCGACGATCCAGAACAGGCATTTCCTGGCTGTGGCCAAATGAAAAACTGAGATGCTGAACTAGCCCGGCTGCGCAAAGAGTTGCGGGAAGCGCAGCTGGAGAATGAAATCCTAAAAAAGCGACGGCCATCTTCGCGCGCGCAAAGAGCTGAGATTTCAGTTCATCCCTGACCATCGCCGCCGGTATCCCGTCGAGCTGATGTGTCAGGTACTCCATCTCGTAGAGGCTATTATGCCTGGTGCAAACGGAAACCAAGTGCCCGCAAGATGGCCAATGAAACATTATTAGCGCTCATTCGTCTGCACCACCGGCGTAACAAAGGTGAGATGGCAGCCCATGTATCTATGCGGCGCTGCGTCGGGAAGGCATCCGCGGCAGCCGCAAGCGAGTAGCCCGGCTGATGCGCTTACACGGCATTCAGGCCAGCCGAAAACGGAGTTACAAGGTGACGACGCAATCGAATCATCGTTTCCCGGTTGCGGCCACCTGCTCAATCAACAGTTTTCGGCCGCCAGACCCAACCAAATCTGGCTGGGTGACATCGCCTACCTGGCCACCGCCGAAGGCTCGCTTTATCTGGCAGTGCTGTTGGACCTGTATTTCCGCAAAATGGTCGGTTAGTCAATGCAACCCACCCTACACCGACAATTGGTGCTGGATACGTTTCGGATGGCCTCCAAGAACCAGCGGCCACAGCCAGGATTGCTGCATCACTCTGATCAAGGCAGTCAATATGCCAGTTACGATTACCAGCAGTTGCTGGCTGACCATCAGGTCCAAGTGAGCATGAGCCGTCGTGGTAACTGCTACGATCACGCGCCGGTAGAAAGCTTCTTTGCCACGCGGAAAGCCGAATGTGTGCGTGGCATCGTTTATCCGTCACGAACTCATGCTCGTGCGGAGTTGTTTGAGTACATTGAAATCTTTTATAATCGCCAGAGACTCCATTCTCAACTAGGCTACCGCACTCCCGTTGAGTACGAGCTCTTGCCAGCAGTCTCACAGCTATTTGTCCACTATAACGGGGCAAGCCCATCCCATCCGCTTGTTGACGGGAGGACACCTTTTGAGCAGTTAGCTCAATTCGGAGCGATTTTGAGCGTTTCGGAGTCAAAAATGACCTAGAAACGGCTCCGAATGCGATTTTTTCAAAAGGTGTCCCAGAGAGGACACAAACATGTCCTCTCCTCAACATCCGCTTGGGAATTATAAGGAACTTCAGTTTTGGTAAGGTTCTTGCTATTGGTTCCTTGCGGGATGCTTCACTTCGTTCGGAATGACAGGGGTGAGGCTCAGCGCAGGGAGAGGTCGGCAATCATGGTGAGGAAAACGGCCGTTTCCAATTCGTTGTACTGGTTGGCAGGGGCTTCGGCCCAGGCGACGACATCCTGGCCTTCTTCGACCCGGGCCATGAGGAAGCCCCAGATGGTGCCGTTGTCCGGGTCATCGTAGCTAAAATCCACCCGCAGCCAAACCTGATCGCCCAGCGAAAATTGGTACGGGTCGCCTTCTAAGGCAAAGTTTTCCACCTGATCCCCCGCGTCGCGGACGAGGGCAGTAACCACGCCGGGGGTATCCAACGTGGTGGGCTGGGTGCGCAAAGCGACAAAGGTGTTGGTCCCCGCGCCAAACCATTCCCAGCTGCCAATTTGCTGATAGGCAAAGTTGGCCGGTTGGGCCACGGTAAAACCGTCCAGCGTGGCCGTTGGCCAGCGACCGGGCTGGAGACCAATGCCCACGTCGCGGTAGGCCCAGCTATCGGCGAGGGTTTGCACGACGGCCTGGGTGGTGGCTTCGTCGCTGGACAGGCCATCGACATCAACGACAAAGCCGGTGCCGTTGTGGACAAAGGTGAGGAAGATGCCGGTGTGCTCGCCATCTTCGGGCTTGTTGTAGCCATAGGCGGTACGCAGTCCCGGCTGCCCGGCAATCAGTACCTCGTTTTCAAACAAGATATCGACCGCGCCAAACTGTTGCAGGGTTTGTGTTTTAAGCGATTCGGGCGTGACGGCCTCGTCCAGATTGGGATAAATCGTCACCTGAAACTGGGTGCGGCCCTGCTGCTGGCTGGTGTAGAGCAGGGTGTCCTGGTAGCGCGGCGCAAACCACGCTTCGGGGTACAAAAATTGGAAGCCGAGGTACGGGTCAAGGTACGCCTGGTAGCCAGGAGTGACGACGCTGTTGTCTACGTTGACCTCGATGAAGGAAACGGCCGTTTCCCCCGCCACATTCTCCGCCTGAAAACCAAAAAAGTGACGGCCGTCTGGCAGCGGTCGCCATTCAAAATAAAGATCGCGGTTGTCGTCAAAGTAAAGGCTCGTGCCCGGTTCACGGATGAATGCACCCTCATCGTAGTAAAGCGTATAGAGCTGGAACTCGTCGCCGGGCTGGGGCAGCAGTTCGGCGGGGGCCCCGGTAGCGTCTGACTGCACCGTCCAGACGCGGCTGAGGCTGGCGGTGCGGTGGTCGAAGACCAGGTTGGCGTCGGCATAAATGTCGCCGTCGGCGCGGCGGTAGCGGCCCTGGACGGTGAACAGGGTGCTGCCCGGTTCGGTGGGCCACATCACCACAAAGTCGCCGTTCTCGAAGCTGTCGAACAGGTAGGTGACTTCCGTCTCCCAGACGTAAAAGTCATCGTGGACGCCATCGCGCCATTCTTGCAGCTCGCTGCCATCGGGCAAGGTGGTTGGTTCGGGGTTGAGGTGGTCGTACTCCAGCAGGAGCTGACGGCCGTCTTCCAAATAGCGCCCGGCAATGAGGGCCACGTTCTCCACATCCCGGCCAATCACCTGGAAGTTAATGAAGGCGGGATTTTGCAGCCCGGCCACGGGGGCTTGCGCCGCGCTCAGATTGACGGCGGGCGGGGGCAGTTCCGCCTGGCCGACGGCGTGGTACGTTTGCAAGAAGGCGTCCCAGGCAGCGAGTTGGGTCGTCGCGCTGTAGTCGGGGTTGTAGTAACGGCCGTTCCGGGGAAAGTAAATTGCCACCCCCTGACTCGTTTTGAGGCCCGCGCCGGTGCCGTTGGCGATGACAGCGCTGTCCACAGCGCTCATCACGGCGTTGGCAGCGGTAACCACGGTTTCATCCGGGCTGCGCTGCGCCAGAATCGAGGCGAAGTTGTGCAGGTCAATCGCGGCGTATTCCTCGAAGCTGTCCGGGTAGACGCGGGCAAAGGTGGCCGCGCCGCTGCGGGCGTCGCCCACGGCGCTGGCGACGAAGGCGGGTTCGACGCTGAGGGCGTTGGCCAACTGCTCCACGGCCTGCGTCAGGCCGCCGAGTTGGCTCAAATCGACGGCGGACATGGTGACAAAATCGTCGGGCTGTACGGCCGTATAAAAGTTAACAAACTCGTTGACCATGCTAGTGGCCAGGGAACGGCCGTCTACGGCTGAATTGGCGTAGAGGGTGCGCAGCAGCGCTTCGTAATCCCAGCCCTGGCCGGGGGTGAGCTCTTCTGAACCGACGGCGTAGTGGGTAAACGGCCGTACCGCCTGGAACACGTCGAGCTGCCCCATCAGGCAGGCATCGAAGCCGATGACATCCAGCGTGGGCACGCCTGCCTCGGCCAGACCTTGTGCCAGTGCGCCCTGCAAGTCCGGCAGGCTAATATGATCGCCGTTATCGAAAGTGGGTGCGTCGCCGTCGTAGGCGATGCCGCTCCAGCCTGCGCCGTGGTCCCAGAGAATGAGGGCGTACCGGTTGGCGGGGAAGCTTTGGATGCCCCAGCTGATGAACTCCGCCAGCACGTTGGGGTCGCCCATGTTTTGCTCGCCCAGGCTTTGCAGCGGCTCGGAGTTGAGCAGATTGCGGTCGTCGTCGCCCAGGATGCGGTAGCGGCGCGTGTCGGACCAGTCGCCGTCCAGATCGGTTTCGCCCAGCGCCCGGTCAATCTGCACGATGACGTTAACCTGTTCGCTGCTGCCGGCCGCTTCCATCTCGTTGAGGTCCAGCAGCCCGGGCAGCTCCAGGTTATTGTCCGCGTCCATGTAGACGAGGATGGTCCAGTCGTCCAGGGTGGCGTCGTAGGTGGCGGTGGGCAGCGGGGCGCTGGTGGGCGGCGGCGTAGGGCTGGGCAAAGGGGGTGGGCGGGTTGGGGATGGATGCAGAAGTGGGGAGGGAGAAACGGCCGTGGGTAATGGCGTTGCCTGCCCAAAACCCTCACAGCCTAGTAAAAACAAAGTAACCAGCAATAAAATGGTTATTAAACGAATTCGCAAAGCACACATACAATAATTATCCTCACTCCGGCAACATTCAAAAATAATCAGTATATTCTATAGAAAAATTTTTGAGTTTTGGCTTATTTTTGTATACTGTTTAAGTGCGTTTCGCTTGTCGTAGTAAAATACTCATAAGCAATGTTTACATTCTTCTCCCAAATCTAGCTCATCATAAAGAATCAGGCCATCTAATGAGTGAAAAACTTGAAAAATATATAGCAATTTTAGGGGTTATTTTAGGATCTGTGGCAATTCTTCTTTCTTGGCAAGCTAACACCATTGCTAGAAGATCCGTCGAACCAGAACTAATCGTTCAGTACACAAATTTTGTACGACAATCTTCATCAGGTCATGGTGACCCAATGGAAGGTGAAGCATTTTGTGATTATTCTTATCTAGTTTCAAATCTAGGTGGGGTTAGCACGTCTATAATCGGGCAAGAAATATTTTTTACCTTTGCAGATTATGAAGTTTCTGCTTCATCTAATTCAACGTATTTCCGTAAAAATGAAGATAACGACAATTATATAGAATGGGTTACAAGCATCATCATGACTAGACCTTATACGGGTACCATAGTGTCAGATGACAGACAATCTCCCATGTTTAATACTCTTCCAGCCGCGTTCATTAATGATTTTCCAATTCAATTTGAATCAAATTCAACACAAAAACTATTTGTGCGGACATGGTACAAATTCAAAAACACACATCATTGGGGACCAAGATGGGAAGATAAGGAAGACTATTATCCAGTAATCGTGTCACACAATTTTCAGCTTTCTAACGGTGATATTTTGACTGGCCTTCCATTCACTTGCTATTATCTATACCCGATTGAGTAAAGATATTTTGTAACAATATAGTCTGACTCTATCAAGAAAAGTATTCGACGAAATACTAACTTTAATATGCTATGATGGGACATCATCATAGCGCTCATTACTTTGCCAGCCCCAAAATAACAAAAAAAGCGACTCAGCGATAGCGTAAGTAAAAGAATGGGTCGGAGTATAGGAATTGGAGATAACAATAAATGAATAAAATAATCTATCTTGACACAAATATACTGCTACATTACCAGCCCTTTGACCAAATAAATTGGCCAAAAATCGTAAACGCCAAATCTGTGACGATAGTGTTTCCGCCCCTAACAATTCGCGAGCTAAATAATCATAAAGAATTACATCCTCGTCCACATATCAAAAAGAGAGCAGGGGAGATGATCAAGAGACTTTTTGGGCTATTTAGTTCTGGCCCAAAAACTGAATTGACTAAAGAGATATTAGTGTATTTTGAAGATCGGGATCCAACAATTGATTTTTCTGCTCACCAGTTAAACCCAAGTGTACAAGATGACCATTTAATAGCTAGCATTATCAGGGTTTTTCCAAAGTCGAAAAAAGAATCTCAAATTGTTAAAGTGGTAGTGACCAAACAAACCACAACACAAAAGAGATTCTCATGCACAATATTACATTAGCCGGACTAGATAGTACATATCCATCATTTGACATCCAGGAACTCATGACACAGTTTGAAGCTGTGAACGACCAGCGAAAGGCACAAGGTATCCGATACAAACTACCCTGTCTGCTAGCCATGATACTCCTGGCAAAGTTAGCGGGAGAAACCAAGCCATCAAGCATAGCCGATTGGCTGAAGCTAAGAAAAGAGCAATTTGTGACCTTGTTTAACCTCAAACACGCCCAGGTGCCCTCACTCAACACCATCAGACGGACACTCTCTGAAACCATCATCGCCCAAGAATTGCAAAAGGTGGTGGGGCACTATCTGCATGATAGGTATGGCGGCGATGCCAGTGAGCAAATGGTGCTGGATGGGAAAACGATGCGCGGGACCATTGTCAAAGGAGAAAAAACAGGGGTCCATTTGCTCTCAGCCTATCTGCCAGAGGGAGGCGTCGTCCAAGACCAACTTGAAGTCGCATCCAAAGAGAATGAAATAACAGCGGCACCGCGCTTATTGGCAAAACTCAATCTAAAAGGAAAAGTTGTCTCTGGGGATGCGATGTTCACTCAACGAAAATTGTCTGTGCAAGTCACGGCACAAGGGGGTGACTACCTCTGGTTTGTCAAAGATAATCAGCCGACCCTTTTAGCGGATGTGCAGCAGTTTTTTCAACCACCGCGCAAAGCCAAAGGATGGCACATTCCCGCGCTTGAGTACCATGAAGCCACCTCGCTTGACAAAGGACATGGCCGCATTGAGCAAAGACGGATACGAGTTATCTACGACGAAACAGAGTTCTTGAATTGGCCCAATGCCAAGTTGGTGTTCAGGTTGGAGAGAAAAGTGACGCACATAGCAACTGGCCTTACGTCTCTAGAAACAGCTTATGGGATATCTAGTTTGGGGCCTGAGCCAACTGTGGCGCAGCAGTTGCTTGCTCTGGCCCGTGCTCATTGGTGCATAGAAAATGGGTTACATTATCGACGTGATGTGACTTTGAATGAAGATGCCACGAAAATGAAGAGTGCTACACAAGCTGAGGCGGTTGCCGTTTTAAACAATTTTATTGTCGGCTTGGCGCAAAAGCTGGGTTTTGCCAATTTGGCTTATGCCTTACGGCATTTTAATGCTCAATTGAACGCTCGCTTGGCTCAGCTTGCTTTGTCTTCCTGACTTTGGAAAAGCCCTGCTAGCATTATTATGAATAAGCAAGAGTCACCTACAGATAACGTAGTTTTAGTAACATCCGATTTCGGGCTTACTCTTTTGGCTAAAGCGAGCAGGCTTGGTATTGATACTTTACAAATGCCAGAAAATTACCGTATTGCAGACAAACCAGATCCGAACGAAATTAAAGTTCAACAACTCGAACAAAAACTACAGGAATTAAATTCCCGGGTTCCAAAGCCTATATTAACTTATGAAGATGGTTCACAACATTCAGTATTCAAACTGCCCCAACCGATAGTATTAGATCAATCTGAGGTTGAAAAAACACTTGCCGAGTTAAAAAATAAATTTCCTTTGAGAGATACAAAAGATTCGAAAAGCGATCTAGAGCACGCCGATTACAGCCCCGAGAGAATGGCAAAATTTGCTAATGCAATGATGGAGACAGTTTCTCAAGAAGAAATAGAAAGATATAATAGCGAAGCAGAGAACTATATTCCAGCATATGAAAACTTCCTAAAGCGCAAAGTTAATTTTGACAATTTAAAAAGGAGAACAATTTCATTAGAAATAGTTCTCGCAAACAATGGGTCTTCGCCTGCCGAAGATATTGATATTTACATGCATTTCCCAGATGGGTTTACAATTATTGAAGAAGACAATTTACCAAATCCTCCAAGTCCTCCAACTTCCCCTGTACAACCAATGACTGATATGCAGAAATTGGCTAATTCGCTAAATAATTCAAGTTATATGTCACGTATTCCATATTTGGGCTCTTTAGATGGGGACTTGGCAATCGGACCACCAGCTAATGTTTCTTCACCAGACATAAAGCAAACTAACAGTTATGATGTGCACATTCATGTCCAAAAAATCAAACATAACTTACAAGTAAGCCTTGATCCATTATTCATTGTTTTCGATTCTTATGAAAGTTCGAACTCATTTGCGATTGAGTATAAAATTCTGGCTGCCAATATTCCTCATGAGATCACAGGCTCAGTTCATGTAATTATTGAGAAGGATGTTTAAATTAGCACCCTGCTCGGGCGAGGTTTTCGGTTAGCAAGTAGTCTCAACTGGCTACAGTACAGCATCCCCGCCGCGCTATTTACTATGCCAGCCCCAAAATAGCAGAGAACGCCTGCCAGAGCGCAAGGGCAAGACTGCGCTTATTAGCTATGGGGAAGAAATCAATCATCCGGAGTATATGGCTGCTTTTGCTGATGCCGTGCTCGCGGCACAAATCCGTGACAGCGACGCCAGCTTCCGCCTGGTTCAAGATACCAACAATTTGGTGTTTGGTGAATCGTGATTTTTTCATATGGAATCTTCCTCCTCATATTGTGCCGAAAAATTCCATTTTGTCTGGCTTTAGTTTAGGGTGAGCTTGTCGAGCAATCTCAGGTTAAAACGAAATATAAACAAGTCATCTCCAGAAAATTTGCAATCTCAGTTATAAAAAGTTAATATGTGAATGTCGTGCTTGACTCATAGTGAAATTGTCAGAATCACTTTTTAACTACTGTGGTCGACTGTATGTCGCAAAACGCAATTGATTTTCTAAAATATTCAAGTTCATGAAACTTCACATATAATGATAGATTTTCAGTTGCAGATTTTCTCAATGTGTTGATGCATTATATGAATGCATGAGGGTTGGAGAAAGTAAATTATGAATCGGTTACACACAGAAAACCAGAATGTAGTAAGGGTAAGAACGCGCGAAATCCCTCTTTCTCAATTTTCAGTATCTGAGCAAATTGTTGAAACCGATATCACCAGCCTTGCTGAAGTTACAAAGTCACAACTATCTTTGCTTGTAAAATTTTACAATATGTCGCTGAGTCACTCTGAACGGAGCTTTAGAGTTGCAATTTGGTTCGCTTCAATTGGAATAATCTTCTTCATAGCTGCCATCGCTTTTGTGTTACTTAATACATTGCAAATCACTTACATATCAATAATTGGTGCAGTATTAGGTGAATTAATCGCTTCAATAAATTTTGCCCTCTACAGAATGACCAAGCAGCAGATGATAGAGGCTCAAAAAAGGCTAGACTATACCCAACGCTTTTTGTTGGCTAACAATGCATCCAATGACCTAAGTGATGAGGAAAAAAATCGGACAAAGGCCGCATTAATTGAAAGTTTCGCAAAATATAACAGTCAATAAAGTATAGGAGGGAGGCTTTATATGTCTGAAAACAATAGTGATTTGACGATTGGCCCCAGCGATATGATGAAGCAAGTTCAGCAACAATATCCCTTTTTGTCTCCATATGGTGCAGCTCAAGCTGTAAATTATATGTTGCAAGAAGCAGCGCAATTAATGGAACAAGGGGGGATTTTTGGTGTTTTACTACCAGGGCCTCCTCCAAGATTTATTGCCATTGAACCTATACAATCACAAAATGGGAGCGGTCAGTCATGAAGTCTTTAGTTAAATTATTTCAGCCAGTCCGAGGCAAGAGTATCATAAAACCAAAATCTGATGAGGTAGCGATTCGTTTAACTGAAATCAGGTTTGAAGAGGTGTACGTTGATAAAGATTCGGTCAATGATTATGTTACTATTGAAAGCCATAAGGTTGTTATTCCAAAAGAAGAGAGATTTCTAATTCGAGAGCCAAAATATATTGAACAAGCAAGGTTAATTGCAGATATTAGCCTTGAAACCGATGTGCCTGCTAATACATTAAGGAATTGGTGTAAGTCTAATAAGATTAAAGCCTATCAGGACGAACAAAATCGTTGGTGGATTGTTGGTATAATTGAGGCAAAGAAACTTGATAATGGGCGTTGGTGGTTTGAACAGCGCATTAATCAATAAATATTTATGTTTAACTCCTTGCTCTGGGAGGGTCTTCATGTTGGGCTGCGGCAGGCGTCCCGCCTTGCCGTTTGACGGGCCGGAATGGTTTGCCGGGTTCACCGGCAACTGTTTGGGTTGTTCAAATCACCACCAAATTCCTCTATCGCTTGACTGACGTACGGCAGTTTCCATTCCCTCGCTTAGGTCAATTTCACCCACTAAATAGGTCAATCTACTTTGTATATTGCTGGTTTTTCCCGATTAACGATGCCTGTCTCTCACCCTATTTTCATCTCTCCCCCGTACCAGAAACGCCCCGTAGAAAAATTTTTAGCGCTGCCTGCTACCAGAACGGGTCCGTTTGCAAATTTTTCGCTCTGTCTGGTGCCAGAATGCATCTGAAAAAAATTTTTAGCGTCTTCCGTCTACCAGAACGACCCCGTAGAAAATTTTTCAAGGCTGTCTGGTAGCGGAATGAGTTCGTAAAAAATTATTAGGCTCTATCTGGTAGCAGAACGTCCTCTTTTGAAAATTTTCGGCCCTTTCTGGTAGCAGAACGCCTCTGTTTGGGAATTTTTAGGTCAATCTGGTAGCGGGTCGTCTTTGTGGCAGTTTTTAGGGCGTATGGTCTGGTAAAGTCGAAAATTCCCCTCGGAATATTCTTAGGACCAGAGAACCATTTTCCCCCTTTCTCTCCTTCGGGTATGCTGACCCCAATCGTTTTTATCTCTTGCCGAAAAACCCAATTTTCTGGCAACCAGGAACCTATTAAATTTAGCCACAGAGGATGAAGAGCGTTAGGAGTAGAGAAGTGTGACTGCCTCTCATCAATCTCGGTGATCTCTGTGGCCATCTTCCCAATAGGTCCATTGGAGGCTCCATGTTAAGTATAAGACTTGATCCCACCAGTTCACTGTCGGTGCGCTGGCCTGAATCTTACCGCGCCATTGTGGCGTTGGGTGAGGCGTATGTGGCGTACGAAGGCAGCCTGCCGGCAGAGGCACAGCTTAAGGATATTCCGGTAACGGCCGTACAAACGGCCCTCACCGAAGCCAAAACCGCCATTACCGCCGCCCGCAGCGGCGAGCAGGGACGCGCCTCGGCGGGGGAGCTGGTGCAGCAAACCTATGCCGCCCTCCAGCCGCTCATCGACAAGGTCTATTTGCAGCTCAAGCTAAACCATTTTAATCAGCTGGCCCAGCTGGAACAGTGGGGGCTGGATACGGTGATGGACCAGAACGGAGTGCGGGTGCGCAAGCCAGCCACGCAGCGGCAAAAGCTGGATTTTTTGCAAGCATATGTGACCAAAGAAACCAGCCTGCCGCCCGAAGCACAAATTAGCGATCCGCCGCTGGCCACGATGCAGGCGCACCTGGCCACGCTGCAAACCAGCCTCACGGAGCGCACCAGTGGGCGGGATCAGCGGGAAATGCACGTGGAGGTACGGGATACGGCCGTTGCCAACTTGCTCCACTGGCTTAAACTGGCGGCGATGGTACGGGTGGGTGTCACCTTTGGCGGCGTGCTAACCAGTGAGCTGCAACTGTGGGGCTACCCGGTAGCCAGTAAGGGCAGGAATGGCAACGGCAGCCGAGAGGAAGAGGAACCAATGGTGGTAGAGGTGTAAGTTATAGAGCGTTCGCAGTTCCCCCCAAAAAAGATTGGACCAATTTAATAATGGCGCACGCT
The DNA here is from genome assembly GCA_020634435.1 of Ardenticatenaceae bacterium. Lineage (GTDB taxonomy): Bacteria > Chloroflexota > Anaerolineae > Promineifilales > Promineifilaceae > Leptofilum. The sequence continues at coordinate 669,067 of JACKBS010000007.1, forward strand.
GATTGTGTTCTACGGAAATTGGTCCAATCTGCTTGGTCTTTGATAGAAGGGTGGGAAACGGCCGTATTAAAATTCAACAAGGTCAGTAATAATATAATGTCCGTCTAGCCAGTTCCTGAATTCAGGGTACCTTGGCAAGAATAAGTAAGCAAAGAAAATCGTATCTACCAATGCAAAAATTATTAAAGCTATCATAACGGCTAAATCAGCTAACCCAAGAACTCTATCAAAAATACCAACTACCAAAAGCCCCGTACTCGCCTTTACAACTAAAGGGAACAGGGTCCAGGTAATTGCTTTGGTATGACCAAAAACTGGAAGAATTAGAGAGCCAAGGACTACGGCAATTCCTCCCTTCACTTGTTGGAAAGGCAAAGTTGCACCATCCAATAAAATAAAACCATTCAGGATAAACAATGTCACTATAGCAATGGTGATCACATATACAACAATATTAAACCAGCTAATCGTCGTGAAATCCTGCATTAAAGTAATTCCAACAATGGCACTTAAAGCAACAATATAGAAGATTAGGTATTTCCAATTAAGTCTATATCTAAGTGGGATTCTCAACGGTTTTATAGGCCGCCCTTTGAAGAAATCCCTAGTATGAAAATCTGATTGATAGTTTTCTGTTTGCGTTAATCGATACACTATGTATCCAGATATTATTCCACCTATTATTTGGCTCCCCATTGAGACTAGCCATGGATTTTGTAACATCTCTTCCAGATCGTATTGCATTTCAACCCCCTTTAATCTGAACCGCGCTAAAACAGGAAATTCACCAGATATACTACCATCCCCTGGAGGGCCTGCCAATAAATATCGAGTGACGGGAGCAGTAAAAACTCGTTAGGGAAAAAGATGGACAAAAAGAGCCCGATGTGATTTTGTTTAGATTCGACAAAAACCAAACGAAATCACAAGGAGGCTCAAATGGATTTTAACACAAAGCAGGCCAAGGAAACGGTTGCCCACATTGCGACCTTAATCGGCGATCTGATGGTTGCGCACCTCCAACAAGAGGATTCGCCGAGTCTGGGCGATATTGAGCAGGGGATGCGGCATCTGTTGCAAACCATTGGTCGAGAAGCTGTCGGTCATGTACTGGAAAAGAGCGACACAGTGCAACCGAGCATCCGGTGTTCCTGCCATCATAAAGCCACCTATCGCTGCCGCCGCGAGGGCATGGTCATCACCGTGTTTGGTCGGGTGAAATACAAGCGAAGTTACTATTTGTGTGACCATTGTCGCGGTGGCCAAAAACCATTAGATACCCAATTTCAGATTGATCCCGGTGAAATGAGCCAGGGTCTGAAACCGCTAGTGGCTTTGTTGGGCATCCAAACATCATTGGATGAAGCCGCCAAGCTAACCCAGACGCTGCTGTTAGTAGACATCAGCGACAACAGCATTCGCCAGGCCGTGCAGTGGGTGGGGCAAAGGCAGGTAGAGAGAGAATCAAAGTGGGAAAAGTTGAGTGATTGGCATCATTATATGAACAGTCCAACCCGACAAGCGGACAGACCCCCGCGACGGTTGTATGGCTCGATAGATGGCATCATGGTGCCGACTCAGGCAGAATGGCGCGAGTTGAAAACCGTGTGTTGGTATGAAGTCACGCCAGTACCTGAACGGCAATGGCCCTCTCGGTACACCGAGCGGCTGGGAAAGTTAGAGGGGTTGAAGGCAACGGCCATTCAGTATCACTGCGACATTCAAGAGGCAAAAACGTTCTCGACGCTGTTGTGGTCTACGGGCTGCCACTACTTGGCTGACCGTGCGCAAGAGTTGATCTTCGTTTGTGATGGGGCCAGATGGATTTGGCGGCTGGTTGAGGAGAACTTTCCCCAGGCCATTCAAATTCTAGACTGGTACCATGCTGTCGAATATCTAACCCCCGTGGCTCAGACCTTTTTTCACAATGAGGACAAGCAAAAAGAATGGTTGGCTACCATGAAGGAACACCTCTGGTTCAGCCGGACTCAAACGGTGATGGACGCTTGTCTGGCTTTGGCAAAACCAGCTAGCGTGGCCGACCCGGCAGCCAAAGCGGCCACTTACTTTCAAAACAATCTGGCACGCATGGATTACGCTTATTTTCGTCAGCAAGGCTATTTGATTGGCAGTGGTGCGGTGGAGAGCGGTTGTAAACAAATAGGGACCATGCGGCTGAAGCGTTCGGGGGCACGCTGGCTAGAAGAGGGAGCGCGGTGGGTGGCCAAGGCGCGGGCCGTTTGGCTGAGTGGTCAGTGGCAAGAAGTGGTGCAAAGCAAGTCTGACTTACCTTTTGCCGTTTAACGAGTTTTTACTGCTCCCCGAGTGACACATTTCAGTGCATATTAGCGATGTCATAGCCATGTTACAGGATAGCCTTTCCTGAAGATCATGAGTGGTGCTTTCACCTCACTACTTCTGTAACTATGCCGTAATTACCCCCGTTCTATTCTTCACGCGCCGGAACAGTTGGTTCCACGACAATTCATTGGGCACAAAACGATCAGCCACCCAGGTTATGCTAAAATTCAGTATAACAAAGCAGATGGAGGTTGTGAAAAGTGAACGTGATCCAGAAGCCCAATGAAGGCGAATATGCACCGTATGCAATAATTTACATAGACCAGGTCCCTGATGATGGTCTGGTAGTCAATCATTTACAAGATAATTTAAAAGCAGTTCAAACGCTTGTGCTTTCCCTTCCGCCAGAAAAACTGACTTCTCGATGGGCAGACGGGGAGTGGACTATCAAGGAAATATTAGTTCATATCATGGATACTGAACGTATTTTTTGTTATCGTGCCTTACGATTTGCCAGAAACGATGACACTGAGCTGCCCGGGTTTGAGCAGGATGACTATGTTCCCTATACACAGGCAAATAAGCGAAAAATCGCGGATATTTTAGAAGAATATAGCGCAGTTCGTCAGGCGACCATCACCTTCTTTAATAGTTTTGTGGAAGAGACTCTCACCAGAGCGGGCATAGTAAGCGGGCAGCGGGTCAGTGTCAGGGCATTGGCCTCAATGATTGCTGGTCATGAACTGCACCACCTGGATAGCATCAAAGAGAATTACTTGTAAAGTAACTAGCGGCTGAGCGTGACAGCATATGGGCGGCCCATGTCTGGGATGCCACTGGCATTTTTGCCGCCGCAGGCTTAACACGCCGGAATGGTTTGGTGGGTTCAGTGGCAGCTGTTTGGACTGTTCCACCTCACAAAATTATCCCTGTCGCCTAACTGGCGCACGGCCGTATTTCCCCGTTCTAGATAGATTGGGTAAGAAACGGCCGTTCCCCTCACCATCAATTACGCTTATACTACAGTCAGAATAACGCCCTTTTTAACTTTTCCCGTGCGGAGAAAAATGCTCTTGAGTACCGTCAAACGAATTACCCAAATAACTTTATCCATTGTGCTGTTGGTCATTCTCCCCGCCGCCTGTAGCCGCGCCACCACGCAGTCGCCACTTTATGGGGAAAAGATTCGCTATGTCCAAGGGGAACCGCTGGCCTTTCCTGATGTCACCCTGGAATTTGTGGGCAAACGGGAAGCGCCGCTCTCGTCTGACTATCCACAAGGGATGACCTTTTATGACTTCAAAGCGTACCAGGGCAGCCAGGCCAAGCTGATTTCCTGGAGTGCCGGTACAGGCGACATTGGCCCCACCCTGTTTGAACTGGCCGGGAACAGCTATGCGTTGGAGTTGGCCATGTCTGATGAGCTGGGCTCTTTGGCCGAGAATGAGCTGGTCTTATGGCAAGAAGCCATCCCGGTCACCGAAGCCCCTCCGGCCGCACCGGCCCCCACGCCGCCGCTTACGGTTGTGCTGGATGAGCCGTTTAGCCTGGCTTTGAATCAATACGGCCGTTTAGACGGCACCGAGCTAGGTGTTGAATTTTATGCATTGGATGAAGATACGCGCTGCCCGCAGCAAGAAACATGTGAGTCTACAGGCGCAGCCAGCCTTACCATCTTCGTCTGGAAAACCAACATTGAGCCCATTGAATATGACCTGAATACAGACCCCGCCGCCAATAAAAGTACGGTTACTTACGATGAGTATCAGATTCGTCTGCTGAGTCTGGAGCCTTACCCAGAAACAGCTGAACCCGGCATAGATATTCAAGATTACCGGGCCACGTTTGTCATATCAAAATAGAGAGAACGGCCGTATGCGGATACGGCCGTTTCCCGCCGTGATCCCCACAAAATCAGCCCGTGTCACCTAACTGGCGTTTGATTGTCGTAGACACGGCCCTGTTTTCCCCACTATACTTTGCCAGATTCAACAACGAGTTTGAGCAGCAACAAATGATCTCCCTTCATTCACTCAATTCGTTGTTTACAAAAATTTGTTGTCGTCTTTGTGAAAAGAAAAAGGAACTGACCCATGAAAATTGATACAACCCTGGTGAAAAAATTACGCACAGCCAAAGGGTGGTCGCAAGAACAACTCAGCGAGGCTTGTGGGCTAAGTTTGCGCACCATTCAACGGCTGGAAAACGGCGGCAACGCTTCCATCGAAAGCGTGCGGGCCCTGGCCGCCGTCTTTGGCATAGACCCCGCCGAGCTGATGCTCAGCAGCGAAGCCGAAGCGCCCCAGACGCCGCAAGACGCGGTGCTAACCGGACTGCGCGAATTTGGTAACTTTTCCGGCACGGCGACGCGGTTTGAGTTTTGGTGGTTTTTGGCATTTGTGGTGGTGGTAACGGCCGTTGCCACCGTCCTCCACGAACGCGTGGCCCAAATTGCCGGAATTATCCTGCTGCTCCCCCTGCTCGCTGCCAGCGCCCGGCGGCTCAACGACGCAGGCCAAAGTCAATGGTGGCAGCTGTTCTGGTTCGTACCATTCGGGCAGATTGTCGTCTTAATTATGCTGGCCCAGCCCACCAGCGAACCGTCCGGCCCGTCCGTCACCAAAGGTTTAGACGCGCCCATCTAAAGCCAGCACGCGGATAACGGGGAAGAGCGCAAATTACAGGTACTTTCCGCGTTATCCGCGCTCGACCGCGTCCCAAAACTGCCGTTGCTGAAAACTGGTACGCTTTGTGGTTTTTACCTTAGGGTGGGATACGGCCGTCCTTCCCCCCACGTTTCCTTCCCCAACACCATTGGGTCTACGAACAAGTTATCATTGAATTTCAGGCAAAGTCACAAAGGAGCTGAATTTTTACCTTTATACCTTGGCTTCTTTGCGCAAGTTAATTGCTTTGCCTGACAAGTTATTTGTACAGCCCCAACCCAATTGCCCTTGATATAGAACACTCGTTCTAATAAACTTCCCTTCACTTGCTGTCCCTGATTCACGTTTTGTCGGGCCACTGTGCCCAACACAATTGAGGAGACAACCCATTGATCGATAACCGCTCCATGCCACCTGGGGTGGACAACTCCCGGCATAACGCTGATCATAAATCTGATTGGGAAGCCAACCCACATCTATAAAGGAGACAAATGGAACAAAACCAATCAACACTCGATGTTATTTACGAAAACTGGCGCGGTTATAACGAGAAGCTGCGCAGTGTCATCGCCCCGTTAACTGATGAGCAGCTCAGCCTGCAACCAGCGCCGCACATGTGGCCGGTAAGTCAGCTGGCGCAGCACATCATTGCAGTTCGGGCGGGCTGGTTTAGCGGCACCCTCCAAGAAAATGATACCTTGATGAACGAGTACATGGAATGGGGCCAGCGGGAATCGCCATTCCGCAATGCCGCCGCAATGGTCCGTGCCCTCGATGAAACATTTGCCTTCATCGAGGGGTGCTTGCAGCGCTGGACGCCCGCCGACTGCGCCCAAACGTTCCCGGATGAATGGGAGGGAAATGTATATCATCTCTCGCGCAGTTGGGTTATCTACCACGTGCTGGAGCATGATTTGCACCACGGCGGCGAAATCTCGCTAATCCTCGGGATGCACGGTTTGTCCGGCCTTGATCTTTAGCGGTATGCTGTAGGCGTCCTCGGCGCTGTGCTGCTATACTTTTTGGATGCAAACCAAACCCATCACTGCCATTGTTCTCGGGGCGGGGATGCGCGGCGCAGATGCCTACGCACCCTATGCCCTGGCCCATCCCGACCAGCTTGATATTGTCGGCGTGGCCGAGCCAGATGAAGTGCGACGGCACCGTTTTGCCGCCGCCCACGACATTGCCCCGACCCACATCTTTGAAACGTGGCAAGCGGTGTTCGATCGGCCCAAATTTGCCGATGTGATCATCAACACCACGCAAGATCAGATGCATTTTGCCTCCACCGTGGCTGCTCTAGAAGCGGGCTACGACGTGCTGCTAGAGAAGCCCATCACCAACACCCTGGCCGAGACGGTACAGTTAGTGCAGCTGGCGGAGCAAAACGGCCGTCTCCTGCAAATTTGCCACGTGCTGCGCTACACCAATTTCTTCACCAGGCTGCATGAAATTGTCACTTCGGGCCGATTGGGCGAGATTGTTACCGTGGAGCATCGCGAGAATGTGCGCTACACGCACATGGCGCACAGTTTTGTGCGCGGCAATTGGGGCAACGCGGCCCAGTCCAGTCCCATGATCCTGGCCAAATGCTGCCACGACTTCGACATTCTGTTCTGGAACATGGGGCAGCACGTCACTCAGCTGCAATCCTTTGGCTCGCTCATTCACTTTCGCCCCGAAAATGCGCCGCCCGACGCGACCGATCGCTGCACCGCCCCTTGCCCGGCAGCCGATGACTGTCCCTTCGACGCCCGCCGCTACTACCTGGAACCGATCCACATCAACTGGGCGCGCAAGATTACCAATCAACCTACCGCTGAGGGTATTCAACTGGCGCTGGAAAACGGCCGTTACGGCCGTTGCGTCTACCAGTGCGATAACGATGTTGTCGATCACCAAACCGTGAACATGCAGTTTGAGAATGGGGCCAGCGTGGTGCTGTTCATGCACGGCCACTCCCACGAAGAATCCCGCACCATGCGCTACGATGGCACACGCGCCACGCTGCGCGGCAAGTTTGACTACGTAAACGGCTGGATTGAAATTCACGATCATCTGACGGACACGGTGGAAAAGTTGGTTATTCCCGCAGGGGTCAGCGGGCACGGCGGTGGCGACGAAGGCATCATCCACGGCTTTGTCCAGGCGGTGCGCGGCCAACAGCCGCCCCTCACCGCCGCCCGCGATTCGCTGGAAAGCCACCTCCTGGCTTTTGCTGCCGAGGAATCTCGCCTGAACGGCACCGTGATCGATATGCACCAATTCCGGCAGCAAGCCGAACGCGTTGTGCCTGCGGATCGTTCGCCAAAGGAGTGACGTTAATGGAAAGCGAGCTCTTGACCTTTGCCACAGCCGAAGAATGGGAAACCTGGTTGGCCGCTCATCACCAGGAACCCGGCGGGGCCTGGCTAAAAGTGGGCAAAAAAGGGTGCCGCCACCCGGCGATCAAGATTGCTGAAGCAGGTGATGTGGCCATGTGCTACGGCTGGATCGACAGCCAGCGCAAAGGTTTTGACCAGGACTTCTTTTTGCAGCGCTACTCGCCGCGAACATCGAAGAGCCCGTGGTCGAAAATTAATGTGGAACGCGCCGAGGCTTTAATCGCCAACGGCCGTATGCAGCCCGCCGGATTCCGCGAAATTGAAACGGCTAAGCAAGACGGCCGTTGGGCCGTCGCCTATGAATCACAGCGCAACTTCACCATGCCCGAAGAATTGCAAACGGCCCTGGCCCAAAATGAACCGGCCCAAACAGCCTTCACCCAGCTCAACAAAAGCGAGCAGTACACGCTCATCTTGCCCATCTTAAAGGCAACCACCGCCCAACGCCGCGCCGATTGTGTGCAGAAAGTGGTAAAACAACTATGCCTGCCCAACCAAGACTGATTGTTGTTGGCGGCTTTGCCGGTGCCGGTAAAAGCACCCTGGCCAAAAATATTGGTCGTGCCCTGTCCCTCCCTGTATTTGAAATTGACCAGATGGCTCGGAGCATCCAAGACAACAAAGATTTTCAAGGTGCTCCTCAAGCAGCCTACCGAATTGCCTTTGATCTGTTCTTTTTGTTTGCCCAAGGCCATTTGCAAAATGAAGGCAGCCTGATTCTTGATCAAAACATGGGGCACCGCCAGACCTGGCAAAACATTGAGACCTTAAAAACGTCGCTGCCCCACATTGAAGTCGTCATTTTTCTGCTAGACTGTCCGTACGATTTGTGCGTTTCACGGGTGGCCGCCAGAACCAAACATCCCAATCTGCTTGAAGTGACGCCTGAGAACTTGCACGACCACAAATACAAGTGGGATTTTCTGCATGACAATGAACTACCAGAGGCCATTCGCATCGACGCAACTCGGCCAGCAACGGCCGTTTTCCAGGAAGTGATGCACTTTTTGAATCCCAAAATTGCCCCTTGACTTAGAGTGAACTCCAAGTTGTAGAATCAAAATCATTCACAACTTATGGAGGTAACTCATGTTTAATCATCAATTGATCAACGCAGTTGTTCAGTGGGAATGGCAGGCCAAAATGGCCGAAGAAAAGCAAAAAAACTTGCGCGGTGAACCGTTGGCAACGGCCGTTTCGGCAACACCAGCTACCCAAAAAGAACGTCACCGCATCACCTGGCCAGGCTTGAATCGTCGCCAAACAAACCAACCTGTTTATGTGAGCTGCACACCGGAGCAGTGCGGCTAAAGTTATTGGCTTCCCCTTGCTGGCTGGACCCACCTGACAAAACAATTTAGCGAGTCAAGATTTTCCGAGACAACCGTAGACGGCCGTTTCCTGTTGTGGCATGATAGATGGGAAACGGCCGTTGCGCTGCATCAACCTTGTAGTTATTTTTTCGGCTCAAACCAGTAGCGCGGCACCGTTTTCTTGCGCACATCCATGCGATGACAACATTCCTTACACGGTCTATAGCGCGTAACACGCTTTTCCGCATGCCAAAACCGTACCGGATGCTCCACCACCTTTTCTTTTCCTTTGGCAAACGATTTGCCACATTCGGGGCAACGTTCGCTTTTAGAAATCCATATCGCCTTGAAAAAACAAAGGAAGCTAGAGCCCAGAAAAACAAGCGCCATTGGCCAGGATTCTGGATCAAAACGGTAAAGCCAGAAGCTGACATACAAAAGCAGCAAGCCTAACAAGATGGTGAACAGCCAACGAAGCATTTTCTTCCCAATGACTGGCTATAAGATTCAAGCAAATTCTGAACGAGATTCAGAGAAACATACGACGCAGAATATTATGATCAAACAAACGGCCAAATTCAATGGCAAATCACTGGCATTTAACCAACAACTCTGAGACAGTTCGCCCAATCTAACAAATCAAGTGAGTGAGAATCACAGGATGCGAGATATTTGCGACTATTTAAGCGGCCGTTCCGACAAAACCTTTCTTGGCTCCGGCAACATTGGTCTGGTTGTCCAGCCAGCAAAAGCCAGAGTGGTTTTTGTGCAGCGCTGGCACGAGGGCGGCCTGTGCGATTGGGCGGCAGGCAGTGTGCGCAGTTGGGCACCCGACCAAATTGTCCTCAATGAACCAGAATCGCCAGTGGGCATGCGTTGTTCGGTACGGCCGTTTACCCGCCAGGTACTTGTCACTCGTGATGATGTTGTGGGCATGACGCTCGACTGGCAGAACGACACCGCCGAATCGCTTGAAGTAGAAGTTACCTTTAGCGGCCAGCTGCCCGGCACAATCAGGCGTGGCGAGAAGGCAGAATCCGTTGTCCTTTATGCGGTAACGCCCTACAGCGACCAGGCACCCCAACCGCTCCACTTTGCCCTGGCGGCATCCTTACCACCCCAACAAGCAACCTGGCACAGCGAAACGTATGAACTGGTCTTTAGGCTAACCATTGAACCGGGCGCAACGAGCCAGTTGACGCTGTTATTGGGCATTGGCCTCAACTTACCAGACATAGAGACCTCGCTCCGGCGCTGGACACAAACGGCCGATTTGCATACGGCCGTTCGCCACGATTGGAACCGCTGGTTCGATCAGGCTATCCCTCAATTCCAGTGCAGCGATCCGTACTTTGAAAAACTGTACTATTATCGTTGGTGGTCGCTGTATACCAAGATGATCTTCGCGCGCGTCGGCCACTTTTTTTACCCTGTGCCCCGCGAAGGCACAATTGCCTTTGATGGCTGCGTCTCCTACTCCGGCGCCTGCATCTCCGTGGATGAACTGCGCTGGATGCGCGATCCGGCCTGGGCTTTTGCCACCACCCAAACATTTTTTGCCCCCGAAAATCTCAACGATGGCTACCTGGCCAACCACATCTGGGCCTGGGGTATCGACGGCGACGAAAGCAACGAGGACCGTCTGGGACGCGCAGTGCCGTACCACAACTACGCCGCGGCCGCTTTTTACGGGGCGCTGCTGGTCCATCCGCGCGAAGGACAGCAAACCCTGGCCCACATTTGGCCCCAGCTGTGCAGCAATTTAGCATCCTACCCGCGTCTCTTCGACATCGATCAGGATGGGCTGTACGAAACGTACCCCTGGAGCAATTCTGCCGGGCAGGAGTGGGCCGCCCGCTATCTCTATTTCGATCCCATCCCCGAAATTTTGCGCTACGAGCGGGGCCGCACCTACGCCCCAGACGGCTCCCAAGCCGCCGAGGATATGGAACTGGTACAGAAAATTCGCGAGTCTGTGGTTACGGATCCAGATATTGTTTGGCCGGAAACGGCCGTCCAACTCTATCGCCTTTACTACGGCACCCAGGATCACCGGCTAGCCACCGTGGACCAGAGCACGTATGCTTACGCCAACTTCCGTGCCGCCGCTCACCTTGCTCATTTGCTCAACGAAACGGCCGTTGCGCAACGCTACACGCAATTGGCCGAGCAAACCCGCCAGCAAATTTGCGCTGTCATGTGGAATCCCGAAGATACGTTTTTCTACGATGTACGGCCGATTTCGCACCAACCCGCCCGCGTCAAATCGGTCACCGGCTTTTATGTTTTTTGGGCCAAAATCGCTGGAGAAAAACATCTGCCGATGCTGCAACACCTCTTTAATCCGGCTATGTTTTGGGCCAGTTATCCCTTGCCTTCTCTACCTTTTGACTATGAGAAGTACGATGCGCTGCAAGCAGCTGGCTGGACCTACTGGAACTACGCCACCTGGCCCCGCACCACCTGCCACGCCGTTGATGGGGTACTCTGGGCGACCAAAACGCTAGACCCCGCCCTCACCACACAGGCCGTTGAGCTGCTGAACCGCTACACCCACATGCACTTCACCGACGGCGACATCAATCGCCCCACGATTGCCGAGCGGTATGATCCGCATACGGCCGTTCCCTTCTTCGCCGAGCTGGATTACAACCACTCCACCTGGATTGACCTCATCATCCAGCACATCGCTGGCCTCACCCCGCACGATGGCGATGAACTGATCATTGATCCCGTTGACATGGGCTGGGAAGCCTTTGCCCTACGACACATCCGCTACCGCAACCACGACATTGACATCGAATACCATCGCGACCAGGGATTTACCGTGTACGTGGATGGCCAGATAAAAGTCAGCGCAGCGGTTTTGCAAAAGTCGGTTGTCCCGTTATGACAAAGCCAAACTGATAAAATTAGAGGGTGAAACGGCCGTATCAATGCCAATTCTCAAATTGGTCATTTTCCGCCTTGACGAAGCCCCATCAAACTGCTATAGTGCGCCCATCATGTTAACAAAGCCTGTATATTTTTATTTTTACTTTTTTAGCCAACCGCGCCGCACTTGTTGCGAGGTGGTCGTTACGCGCTAGAAAAGCCAGGCAAAACGACTCAGTAACCAACAAGACGCGGCCCAACAAGCCGCGTCTTTTTTTGTTTTTGGGCAAGAATTATTTATTACAAGGGGAAGAAATCATGCAGTTAAACGGAAATATTCAGAATTTACAGAATCAACAACCCACTATCTGCCGCGGCGTGCGCGGTGCCGTTACCGTGAAGGAAAACACGGAAGACGCCATCCTGGCCGCCACCCGCGAACTGCTCCAGGTGATCATCCAGCGCAACGAGATGCACCCAGACGACGTCGCCAGCGTCTACTTCACCACGACGATGGACCTCAACGCCACCTACCCCGCCCTGGCCGCACGCCAGCTAGGCTGGAGCGACGTGGCCCTGATGTGTGGTCATGAAATGACCGTACCCAGCGGCCTGGAAATGTGCATTCGTGTCCTGATCCACTGGAACACCACCCGCTCTCCCAAAGAAATTGTTCACGTCTACCTGCGTGAAGCACAGTCACTGCGCCCGGATCGCCAAAACCTGCCTCCCATTCGCCCTCGTCAGATGAACGCGATGGAAGCAATGGTAAAGGTGATGGCCGCCGTTTTATAGTTTTTATCAAAGATCAGGCAAATTTAAGCGGTTTTTCAATCGGTGAATCTGCCAAATCTTTGAGCCTTGTTTTTTCAAACGATATCTAAGTGAAAAGGATAGATTAATGATGATCGTAGTGATGCAGCCCAACGCAAGCATGCAGGAAAAATCCGGGGTTATCTCCTGGGCCGAAGATTTAGGATTTAAGATTCACCTTTCGACTGGCAGTGAACGCACCATCATCGGCGTGATTGGCGATGATCGGGTGATTAACCGTGAGCAGTTGGAGCGGATGTCTGGTGTGGAGCGGGTTGTACCCGTCTTGAAGCCGTTCAAGATTGCCAGCCGCGAGTTCAAACCCAACGATACGCAGTTCACCATTGGCGGCCACGTGATTGGCGGCAAGGACCTCATCATCATGGCTGGGCCTTGTTCGGTAGAGAGCCGCAGCCAGATTTTGGAGACCGCCCATGCCTGTAAAGAAGCGGGTGCCCACATTTTGCGCGGCGGCGCGTTTAAGCCGCGCAGTTCGCCGTACTCCTTCCAGGGCATGGGCGAAGAAGGGCTGAAATACCTGGCCGAAGCCCGCGAGCAAACCGGCATGCCCATCATCACCGAGGTGATGGAACCCAGCCTCGTCCCGCTGGTCGCCGAGTACGCCGACATTCTGCAAATTGGCGCGCGCAACATGCAGAACTATGCGCTGCTGCACGCCGTGGGTGAGTCGCAGCACCCCGTGCTGCTCAAGCGCGGCATGAGCAGCCTGATCGAAGAATGGCTGATGAGCGCCGAGTACATTCTGAGCCACGGCAACACGCGGGTGATGATGTGTGAACGCGGCATCCGCACTTTTGAGCGCTACACCCGCAACACGTTCGACATCAATGCGATCCCCGTGTTGAAGCAGCTCACCCATCTGCCAGTTATTGCCGATCCCAGCCACGGCACGGGCAAATGGGAGTATGTGGAAAGCGTCACCAAAGCCAGTGTGGCCGCCGGGGCCGATGGGGTCATTCTGGAAGTGCATCCCCGTCCCGAAGAAGCGATGTCAGACGGCCGTCAATCCCTTAAGCCAGAACGGTTTGCCCAACTGGTCCGCGACATGAAAGCAATTGCCCAGGCCGTAGGCCGCGATGTGCCGGCTGACGAGAAAGTTCCGGCCTAAATTTTAAAGTAAAGCATTGTTTCTTCCTCCGCAAAAAGGCGCACCGTGGGTGCGTCTTTTTGTTTGCCACGGGGTGAAGTACAATGACGGCCGTATTGCTCTAGGTGCGACGCACTTTTGAAGTGCGTCGCACCTCTAACATCCACAGATTTCGCAGATGACACAGATTTGTCTCTCTGTTCTCAAAACGCTCTGTGATCTCTGTGTCCTTCAGGACCAACAAGATGGGAAAAGTTGAAATTATTGAGAGTTTTGTCGCTCCAGGGCGGGGACCCGTGGGCTTGTGCTACGACGGCCGTTTCCTTTGGAATGCCGATTTTTCCGGGGGCAAAATTTACCGGATTGATCCCGCAACGATGGAAAGTGACGTGGAGCTGGTGTGTCCGGGCAATTTGAGCGGCATTGCCTGGGACGGCCGTGCGCTGTGGCAGTCGCTCCACGACGGCGGCACGCTGCGCCGCATCAACCCGGAAACCAACGACTTTGACCAGACGATCATGGTGTGGGAACACGGTTGGCTCTCTGGCGTGGCCTGGGACGGCGACTGCTTGTGGGCGGCGTCGCAGCAACACGGCAAGCTGTTCAAGCTAGATCGTGACAGCGGTGACGTGCTGGACACCATCCCCGTGCCGGTCGCCGGAGGCGGCCTGGACTTCCACGATGGGTCGCTGTGGCTGGGCATTGCCAGCCCCATGCGCTTTGACACTCACTTAGAACAGTTTGACTGGGAAAGCGACGAACACCAGTTTGCCATCGTGCGGCTGGACCCGGCCACAGGGGCCGAGCAAGCTCGCTACGAACTCGACTTTGTGCCGATGGGCCTGGCCTGGATCGGTGAGGAGCTATGGATCAGCCATGTCGCCGCGCGTAAACTGTATCGCACCACACTCGTGTAAAAACTAACCGCAGAGACGCAGAGGACGCGGAGTTTTTTAAATTCCTCTGCGGACTCCGCGCCTCCGCGGTGAAATTCCCCTTTTTAGCGGCGATCGGCAGATAAGGCGGCAATGTAGCGGTCGGCGGAGCGGGAAACGGCCGCTTTTGCATCCGCCATCACCACCCGGCCCCACCAGGCACCATAAATCCGGTCAAAGTTGAAGGGGGATACGGCCGTTTCAATCTCACGTACCTTTTTGGCGGGCAGGGGAATCAAGTTGGGGTAGCTGTACATGAAGCTAACCCAACGCCGGTCGGACACCACTTGAATGATGTCGCCCGTCAGCAGCACCCCCGCGCCGTTGGCTCCCGCAGGCCAGTGCAGCATCGTGCCTCCGGCATAGTGCCCCCCACCGCGAATCAGCGTCAGGCCATCCCACGGCGATTTAGTTTCGCCTTCCCAAAATTCAACCGACGGATCGGGCCGCATCACCCACTGCTGGTCGGCCGCGTGTAGGTAAATGGGTGCGTTAAAGGCGTGCGCCCACTCGATCATAGACGAGTAGTAGTGCGGGTGGGAAATAGCGATGGCGTCAATACCGCCCAGCTGGTTAACGGCCGTTTTCGTAGCCTCATCCAGCAGCGTGATGCAGTCCCACAGCAGATTGCCCTGTGGCGTCTGCACCAGCAGCGCCCGCTGCGCAATGGCAATCCCCGGCACCGAGCCAATACCCGTGAGATTAGGTTCCTCATCGGCAATTTTGTTGTGATGGTCGGCCTGAAGTTCGGCCAGCGTGGTCCACTGCTGTCCGTCCCAGCCGATGTACTGGCGCTCATCTTCACAAATGGGGCAATGCTCGGGCGGAACGGCCGTTGCCGGAAACTGAGTGCCGCAGGTCTTGCAAATAAAGTATTCCATTCTGTCCTCCAAGGATGAATCTTAATCGGCTTAAGCTTACCCGCGCCGCAATAACCCGGCACCCGGCAAAAGAATGACGCCACCCTGCCCTTTTGATCAGGGTTAATGACACAAATCAGGCGATGGCTTGCTGGATGAGGTTGATCAGATTGGGCGTGAGGGGACCGGGATAAATATCCAGCCGCCCCAATTCGTTTACTGGCACCCATTGGAAGATGTGCTGGTTGGTTGGCGTTTGCCGCTCTAGCTCTGGGCCGCCCAGCGCCAGATTGCCGCTAAACTCCGTCACCAGGTAAGCGTGTTCGCATTGCACCTCATCAAACTCGCGCACCCACAGGCGTGGCCCCAGCACAATGTCGTAGTTGGTTTCTTCCTTGGCTTCCCGCAGCGCAGCTTCCAGGATCGTCTCACCTGGCTCGACCCCACCCCCAATCGCGACATGATGAATGCGATCGTCGCGAATTCGCTTAAACACGAGGAGACGGCCGTTGCGGTAAATGTATAAAGTCACGCGATCGCGCATCTTGCCTCCTTTTGTCGGTAATCGGTTATCCGTAATCCGTTATCGGTGATCGCTCATCCGACCACCGTTCACCGACCACCGTTCACCGTCCCACCGCCCGCAGCGCCCGGTCGGGAAAATCGGAAATGAGCCCATCCACACCCATACTCAACAAACGCTGCATGTCGGCGGGCTCGTTGACGGTCCAAACGTGCACGGCGATGTTGTTGCGGTGCGCCGCCCGAACGGAGCGGGGCGTCACCAGCCGCAAGTCGCTGTCTTCATCCACTTCCGGGATTTGCAGCACCTGGCCGCTGCCCCAATAAAAACGGTCCAGCCGCAGCTTGCTTAGGGCATACCAACGCACCGTCTCGGCATGAGAAGCCGTGCGCGCCACCTCTGGGCAACCGCGGCGAAAGTCGGCGACCGTTTTGTTGCTAAACGAGCCAACGCACAGTCGGTGCGCCACACCGTGCTGACGGATGAGATCGGCGAAGCTCTGCACCAAACTGGGTGTTTCCTGTTTCATATCAATATTAATCCATAAATTAGGAAAGGTTTCAAATATTTCGGCCAGCGTGGGAATAACGACGCCCTGCCCACGAAAGGGAAAGGTTTGTCCGCCGTCGGGGGTGAAGCGGTAACCGGCATCCAGTTGTTGCAATTCGGCGAGGGTGTGGTCTTGAATACGGCCGTTTCCATTCGTCATCCTATCCACCGTGTCATCATGGCAAACCACCAGCACGCCATCTTTGGTTTGGTGAATGTCGATCTCCAATCCATCAATCGGCAGCTCCGCCGCCATGCGGAAGGAGAGCATCGTGTTTTCCGGGTACAGCCCACGCCAGCCACGATGCGCCAGCACCACCGGGCCGCCCTGAGAAGCGAAGGGTTTATTGGGTAGACGCATAAGAATGGTTAATTGTGAATGGTAAATGTTTAATGGTTAACTCCATCACTCGGTCACCTTATCACTTCCAACAGCAAATCCGGCCGATCCGTAATAATCCCATCCACCCCCAACGCAATCAATCGCTCCATTTCGGCCGTTTCGTTGATGGTCCAGGCGTGGACCTGAATGTTGTGGCTGTGGGCCACGCGAACGAAGCGCTCGGTAATCACGTCCACCTCGCCAATGACGGGCAGCGAGGAGGTAGTGGGCACTTGAAAGGCGGTGCCGGGAGCCTGGAACAATGCCCCCAGATAGACGGCGTTCAGGCCAAAAAAGAGCTGGATTTCCGGCTCAACCATCGAGGTGATGACGTCGGGGCAGTCGGCGCGGAACTCCTCGACGGTGGCTTTGTGGAACGTGGCGACGAGGATTTTGTCTTGCATGTTGTAATCGTGGATGAGGTCGCAAAACGGCCGTACCATACTCGGCGTTTCCTGCTTGATTTCGATGTTCATCCGCATGTCGGGGTAGCGCTGGAACAGCTCTTCCAACGTCGGCACCTGAATGCCCTGCCCGCGATACGGGTAAGTCACGCCGTCATCGTCGGTCCAGTAATAGCCTGCATCCAGTGCGCGAATTTCGGCCAACATCATCTCTTTAATCGCGCCGCTACCGTCGGTGGTGCGGTCTACCGTGGCATCGTGCATGAGGACAATCGCGCCATCTTTGGTTTGGTGAATGTCCATCTCCAGCACGTCCACCCCCAGTTCCATGGCGTTGTCAAAAGCCGCCAGCGTATTGCTCGGGCGCAATCCTTCACCGCCCTGGTGGGCGATGACCATCACGCCGTCTTGTTGGGTAAAAAATGAATATTCTGGGACTGGCTGTGCCTGCCACGCCAGCGTGCCATACAAAACGAGCAGCAACCCAACAACAACCAAAGCAATCCGCGATTTTCGGCTTTTCATCTGAGTTTCTCCATCCCGAATGTGTTAAAAAGCGGCTGGATTGTACCAAGAAGGTTTACGAGAGGCATGAACATGAGGAAATACTAGATTGAACCTAGATTGAACTTTGAATAAAAATTTTTCACCTCGGACGATGCCACCAAAGCTGGAAAACAAAATATATCATGGTAACTTCAAGCCAAGAAAATATGCATCCTAACAACAATGCACCCACCACTTCCCCAACGACATCAGACAAAATATTAGCTGCAAAGACACCCAGGGGAATAACCCACAAAAGATTCCAACTTGCTCTTGAAGTGGTAGGATTAGTTGGCTGTAGAGCATTTGGATCCCAAGCCTCGGCTAAATAAACACACATACCAATTCCAAAAACTATGCCAATCAGGAGTCCCCAATAATAAGCAATTGAGTTAGAATTTCGGGCAATTGATATAATGAAGCCAGAAATAATCCCTAACCCAATAGTTCCGGCGACAAGTGCAATTTTCCTATCCTGTTCCATTAAATTGAATTCCTTACCTACAAGTCCTGACACATATTCCGATCCCACAAATCAGAATTTATTAAAAATCAAATATATTCACAAACACCTTATGCGAAACGGCCGTTGCGATCAAACGAGAACTATGGCACGGGTAGCTTCCAAATTTGTGGTGAGGTTTGAAAGTTACCAAACGTGATTACATAAAATCCGTCTGAAGTGAATAAAAATCCCTTAGCTTCCAGAGCATCAATTGAACCAAGAAAATCTCCGTTAATATTCCAAATTGTCAAATCTCTTTGCAGCACACCCAGATGACCATTGTTAGAAAAGGTTATCTGCCGAATTTGTTGAGCCTGCCTGACTTCATTTGCCTCCATTTCAAGTTCAACATTATTTTGTAAGTTAACCACTCTGAGATTTCCATACCCTTCTTCGTTGGAAACAAATGTAGCAAGGTATTGGCCATCTTGAGAAACAGCAACTCCATCGGCAAAAAATTCATTCTGCAAAAGAAATTTTTGCTGTCCGTTATTCAAGTCAAGCAAATATATCGGAGGCAAATCATTTCCAAACTGCCGCTCCGATGCAACGGCAATTACTGAACTTGCTACACCTGGCACAAAGCTTACTGCATTTCCCATTCCTACTTCGTTGACGCTTCCACCGACAAGATCAAAAATAGATATTTTCCCAGGAAAAATTCCAGCAACAGCTAACAAACTGTTATCCTGAGAAAAACTCATATCCCTGACAGTTGCAGGATATGAAAAGTGATGAAGTAAGTTTCCCGTGTTGACATCCCAAATGAAAATATCTGGAACGACGTCACTAGAGCCAATAGCTAATTGCGTACTATCAGGGGAAAATATTAGCTTTGTTGTAGCCAGGGGCTGATCCAGATCAAGTACCCATCTTGCCTCATTTGAACCATTTTCCCACAAGTAAACTTTACTATTCTCATCATAGCTTTCAACCGCAGCAAATAAATCGCCAGCAGGTGAGAGAGCTAAGGTATAAAGCCCTTGTAACTCATTAATTCTCTCGGCAATTGAAGTCCAAGGCGAATCCAAAACTGAGACGGGATCACTTAAAAGTTCTGCTTCAATGATTTCCGGTGTTGAGACCTCTGTCGGAATCGTTGGCCTTACCTCAGAAATAGGCGTCAAGCTGTCACTGTTTTCAGCTATGTCAGCCATTTCTTCGGGCTCAGCAGAAAATTTTTCGGTATCAGGTGCAGCACAACCAACCATCACAAGAGCAATCAAGAAAATACCAGTAAAGATGAGTTGGGCAATCTTCATAACGTTTTACCTCGCTACACATTGGAAATAAGCTATTCGTAATTTCTAGAAGATGAGCCAGAGCGAAACGGCCGTTGCGATCAAAATCCCATGCAGTATAATCCTTCAGTCGGAAATCTGTAAACCGATGTCCGACCACTGATTACCAAATTTCGGAGATAAAAATGGCACGTCGAGCAGTCTTTCCCTTCACAGCAATCGTCGGACAGGAACGTATGAAACGCGCGTTGATCCTCAACGCCGTTAGCCCCCAAATTGGTGGCGTCCTCATCCGGGGCGAACGCGGTACCGCAAAATCCACCGCCTCCCGCGCCCTGGCCGCCCTCCTGCCGGACATCGAAACCGTTGCCGACTGCCGCTTTGGCTGCGACCCCAACCGCCCCAGCCAATGGTGCGATGAGTGCCGCGTGCGCCACGCCGACGGCCTGCTAGAAGTCACCACGCGCCGCACCCCCTTCGTCGATCTGCCCGTCAGCGCCACCGAAGACCGCGTCGTCGGTACCCTGGACATCGAAAAAGCGATCCAGAAAGGCGAAAAACATTTTGAATCCGGCGTGTTGGCCGCCGCCAATCGCGGCTTGCTCTACGTGGATGAAGTAAACCTGCTGGACGACCACGTCGTGGACCTGCTGCTGGATTCGGCCGCGATGGGCGTCAACGTCGTCGAGCGTGAAGGCATCAGCTTCACCCACCCCGCCAAATTTATCCTCGTCGGCACGATGAACCCGGAAGAAGGCGACCTGCGCCCGCAGCTGTTGGACCGCTTTGCCTTCTCCGTGCAAATCTCCGGCCTGACCAACGCCCACCAGCGCGTGTCCATCATGGAACGCCGCCTCAGCTTTGAAGTCAATCCCGATGCCTTCCGCGACGAGTGGGACGAATCGGAAAAGCAGCTCGCTGACCAAATTTGCGTGGCCCGTGAAATGGTAGACCGGGTGAAATATTCTCGCCGCGATCTGCACTCCATCGCCGGATTAACCAGCGCCATGAACGTGGACGGCCACCGTGCCGACCTGGTCATCCTGCGCGGCGCCCAGGCCCATGCGGCCTTCCAGGGGCGCGACCGCATCACGGATGAAGATATCATCCTGGCCGCCGAACTGGCTCTACCGCACCGCATTAAGGGACGGCCGTTCCAAGACACTGCCATCTCTGCCGCCGATCTCGAAGAACGGCTCGAAGACGTGCAGGCCGAAATGGGCATGGGCGACCCCACCGACGACCCGATGGACGAGAACGTCGATCAGGAAAACGTAAAAAAAAAGCCCTAGATTCGGATGAAAGCAGTGACGGGGCCGAGACCAGCCAGCAGGCAGAGGCCGGTCCCCAAACGGTGCCCCAATCCGCCCAAGACGGGCAATGGTGGGAAGGCGGCCAAAAAATCCAGTCAAAGCAGGAGTTCACGGCTCGCCGCCTGGACACCCAGTTAGACCGCCTCACCCGCAAATCCGCCGGACGCCGCTCCCAAACCAAGACCGAACGCAAACGCGGCCGTTACATTCAGGCCCGCGTGCCCAAAGGCAAAGTCACCGACCTCGCCTTCGACGCTACTTTCCGCGCCGCCGCCCCCTACCAACGCGAACGCGACACCTCAGAACTGGCCCTGGCCCTCAAAAAGAGCGATCTGCGTGAAAAAGTGCGCGTGCGCCGTGCCGCCAATCTCATCCTTTTTGCCGTGGATGCCAGCTGGAGCATGGCCGTCGCCGAGCGTATGGAAGCGACTAAAGGCGCGATCATGTCCCTGCTCACCGACGCCTACCAGCGCCGCGACCGCGTGGGGCTGATCGTCTTCAATAAAAACGACTCTAACCTGGTGCTGCCGCCCACCAATTCCGTGCAGCTTGCCAAAAAGGCGCTGGCCGACATCGCCGTGGGTGGCAAAACACCGCTCTCTGCCGGATTGATGATGTCCTACGACGTGTTCCGCCAGGAAGCCCACACCCACCCAGACGTGATGCCGATGCTGATTTTGCTCACCGACGGCGCGGGCAACGTGAGCCTGAGCGACATGCCGCCCCAGGTCGAAGCCCACCGCATTGCCGAACTCATCAAGGAAATGGGCGTCCGCTCGGTGGTGATTAACATGGAGCACGCCGCCTTCGACCAGGGGCTGGCCAAGCTGCTGGCCGAAAAGCTGGACGCTCCCTGCCACACCCTGGAAGACCTGCGCGCCGACACGCTGTACCAAACCGTTTTGGGCGAATTAGACAACAAAAAATAAATCACGAAGTGAGAGGTTAGGTGCGACGCACCTATTTTGGTAGGAAGAACAGCAAGACTGACTGTGAAAGTGCGTCGCACCTCTGAAATCTGTCCAATTCGTATTTTGTTCCGAAGGAAATCCACCTATGTGTTCTGCCTACGTTCACGGCTATGATGTACGCGAAAATATACGCTTGCAGGATCAGGCTTCAACTCTGGTTGAACTGCTTCACGCCGACACCGCTTATCCGGCAGGCAGCCGCGTCTTAGAAGCAGGCTGCGGCGTCGGTGCCCAAACCATCACCCTGGCCCAAAACAGCCCAGATGCACACATAACGTCCATTGATATCTCCGCACAATCGGTGGCTGAAGCCCAGCGAAAAATCGAGGCGGCAGGCTTTACCAACGTCACTTTCCAGCAGGGTGACATCTTCAACCTGACGTTTCATTCAGAAAGTTTTGACCACATTTTTGTCTGTTTTGTGCTGGAACACCTGGCAAATCCAGAGCAGGCGCTGACGGCACTGCAAACCGTCCTCAAGCCGGGCGGCACGATGACGGTAATTGAAGGCGACCACGGCTCAACCTACTTTTACCCGGACAGCCAAGCGGCACACCAGGCTATTCAATGCCAGGTAGAATTGCAGAAGCGAGCCGGTGGGAATGCCAATGTGGGGCGAATGCTCTACCCACTGTTAACAGCGGCCGGTTTCCAGCAAGTGTCCGTTTCCCCCCGCATGGTGTACGTAGACAGCAGCAAGCCGCATCTGGTGGAAGGGTTTACCAAAAACACGTTCACTGCCATGATCGAAGGCGTGCGGGACTCAGCCATCACCGCAGGTCTGATCGATGCACAGCTTTTTGACGAGGGGATTCGCGACCTGTACCGTACGGCCGAATCCGATGGCGTGTTCTGCTATACCTTTTTCAAGGGAACGGCCGTAAAACCATAATTCATCACGCTGCAACCGCCAGGCAACTGTTTTGCGGTATAACTCAACAACCTTACCTGAAGCAACCCACAAAAGGAGAATTTACCTTCCATGTCCACGGTACCGACTCTACCCGGCATTCAGTCCCAAATGGTGCAAACCAATCGCCTAAACGTTCATGTCCTCTCTTGCGGCCCCGCCGACGGCACTCCAGTTGTTTTTGTTCACGGCAACGCCTCTTCCGCTACGTTCTGGGAAGAAACCATGCTTGCCCTGCCCGACGGCTTTCGCGGCATTGCCGTTGATCTACGTGGCTACGGCGACACCGAACCGCTGCCCATCAGCGGCCCCACGGGCATGGCCGATTTTGCCGCCGACGTGCGCTCCGTTGTTGAAACGATGGGGCTGGGCAAGCACCACATCATCGGGCACAGCATGGGTGGTGGCGTTGTGATGCTATATGCTATCAACCACGCCGCCGATTTGCTTTCCATCACCCTGACCGACCCGGTTTCCCCTTACGGCTACGGCGGCTCCAAAGGGGCCGATGGCGCGATGACTTTCGACGACGGCGCACCCAGCGGCATCAATCCTGAATTTGTGCAGCTGCTGGCCAGCGGCGAAAGCGGTTTAGAAAATCCAATGTCGCCCCGCAATGTTCTGCGCGGCTTTTACGTCAAGCCCCCCTTCATTTCTGCGCGGGAAGATGATTTGGTCAGCTCCATGCTCACCACCAAAGTTGGCGACGATCATTATCCTGGCAATGCAGTACCTTCCGCCAACTGGCCCGGCGCAGCCCCCGGTGATAAGGGCGTTTTGCCCGCCTTCAACCGCAAATATTTCGATGCCAGCGGATTGGCGCACATCGACCCCAAACCACCTATCCTCTGGGTGCGCGGCGCAGACGATTTGATTGTGTCTGACTATGCGATGTTTGATCTGGCGGCGCTGGGTCACATGGGTGCCGTTCCTGGCTGGCCGGGCGATGAGGTGTGCCCACCCCAACCGATGCTGGCACAAACTCGGGCTGTGCTAGACAGCTACGCCGCTAACGGCGGCAGCTATCGTGAAGAGGTCATCGAAGACGCGGGGCACTCCCCGTACCTGGAAAAACCCGAAGCATTTAATGCTATTTTCCACGCTCAACTACTCAGTTAAGCTCGCTTTTAGATAGGGCCAATCTTGAAGATTGGCCCTATCTGATTCAATTATCGCACCACAAAAGGCAGATAAAGTACGTAAGCGTACACTTCAAACGTAACTGGATTAGACGTTCCCCCACCCGGCCCCGAATTTACCACCGTGAGCGCGCCGCTGTTAGCAAAAGCCACGTCGTAGGCGGTAAGTGTTACCTGAAGTTGGGTTGAACTAATGAACGTGGTGGGACGGCCGTTTCCCTGCCAGTATGCCTGCGCCCCCAATACAAAGTTTTTACCCGTAATGGTCACCACAACTGGCTGACTGCCAGCCCCACCCGCGCCAATAGACTCTGGTGATATTTTAGTAAGCGTCGGCACCGGATTTTCACCTGGCGCGGCCACCGTGAAGGAAACCAGGTTGGAGCTGCCCCCACCCGGTGCGGGATTGATGACGGCGATAACGGCCGTTCCCGGCAGCAGCAAATCAGTGGCCGTCACCGTAATCCGCACCTCGCCGCTGTTAATGAAGCTGGTCGCCCGGTTAACGCCATTCCACTGCACCGTTGATCCTTGCATGAAGTTTGAGCCATTGATGGCCAGTGTAAAAGCCGGGCCACCCGCGTCAGCTCCTTGCGGGCTCAGATAGTCAATCGACGGCTTGGGATTTTGGTTGGCCGCTTGCACGACAAACGGCAGGCTGTTGTTCGATACCCCACCACCAGGCGTTGGGTTAAACACCGTGATCGTTCGTGTTCCCGCCGTAGCCAGGTCAGCGACGGTTAGCGTTGCTTCCAATTGGTTAGCTGAAACAAAGTTGGTAGTCCGGGCCGCACCATTGACGCGCACGACGGACCCCGGCACAAACGATTCGCCATTTACCACCAGGGTGGCAGCCGCTGATCCAACTGGCAATGAGGCTGGCTGCAAACTGTCCAGCGTCGCCACGGGATTAGCCGTGTGCAGCAGTACAATCGCATCGTCCAGATAGGCAGCCGTGTAGATGCTTGAGCCATCAGGGCTGACCGCGACGCTGATAGCCCCGTTGAGCGCGGGCAATCCGGTGCCCGAATTGCGGAAGATGGTCTGGTAAGGTGACAGGATTCCGCTGGCCTCGTCCCGACTGAGCACCGTCAGCGCCTGATCGGTGTAGGCGACGGCGTAGAGATAACGGCCGTCTGGACTTATCTCCAGGCCGCGCACGCTGTTGAAGCCATCGACGCCATTGACCCCATCGCGCAGCACGCCACCCCAGTTGAGGGTGCCATCGCTGTTACGCGTGAAACGAGCCACGGTGTTGTCGTGCAGATTGGCGGTGTAGACGTTACGGCCGTCCTGACTCACCACCACGTCAAACGCCCCAGCCAACCCATCCAAAAAGAAGCAAAACGGGCTGCATGAGCCAAGAAGCTGGCCCTCAAAGCGCGTCTGCAAAAGGGTAAGCGATCCGGTTTGGGCATTGCGCTGGTAAGTGGCGATACGGCCGTTGCTGGCGCTGGTAAAGCTGGTGACGTAAAGATTCGCTCCATCTGGGCTGACGGTTAACTTTTGCGCTCCGTCCAGATTGGTGGCATCGGTCAGCGTTTCTTCGTAGCCTACAAAACCGTCGCTGTCACGGTAGAAAATCACCACCGAATCGCCAGCGGTGGCCGACACGTAGATAAAACGGCCGTCTGGACTCACCACCACACTTTCCGGGCCATCCAGGCCCGTAACAAAGCCGCCTTCGCCATTGGTCCAGGTATCCGCCAGCGTCAGCCAGCCGTTGCTGCTGTTGCGATTGTAGATGAAGAGATTATCCGACGAGCTGCCGACCACGTACACCTGCTGCCCATCTGGGCTAATGGCAATGCCGCGCGGACTGGTGAGCTGCACGTGACTGTAGCTCACGGCCTGGGTCAGCGCACCTGTAGCGGCATCGCGATTGAACACGGCAATCCGGCCGGAAAGCAGGCTGGTAGCGTACACATGACGGCCGTCTGGGCTTACCACCACATCATACGCACCATCCAGATTACTGATGCCGTTTTGCCCGTTGATGTAGCTGGTGCCCGGCAGGTACAGGTGCGGCGATGGCGGCGGCGTGCCATCACAGACCAAATTGTAGGTCACAGTTGATTTGAGTGGATCTTTTGTGTGCAGGGTGATAACGGCCGTTCGCAACCCTTCATCCGCTGGCGTACAGGTGATTAGCAAAACTACTGGCGCTTCGCCATCATTTATGACCGTGTCAAATGCGTTGAAGGAAAAGTCGGCCGCGTTAGGGCCAGAAATGTCGATGGGGCCCAGGTTGAGTGTCGCGTTGCCCGTTTCCAAAAAGGTCAGGTCCAGCGATGCCGACTGCCCTACTTCCACGCCGCCAAAATCCAGCGGCCCCGGCGCAGCGGGATTGGAGCTAAACCCAGGCACCGGCAGCGCCTGCACATTGCACAGCAGGTTGTAAGTCACAGACGGATGTGCCGGATCATTCGTGTTGAGGGTAAGTGTAGCCGTGTGGCTGCCCACCACGTTGGCATTGCAGCGCAGCGTCACATCCTGGCTGCCGCTGGCAATGTTTAGCGGAAACGCCGCCAATACTGAAAATTCACCTGGATTTGCGCCGCCAATCGCCGGATTGCTAACGGTCAGTGTCGTGTTGCCCGTCTCAAAAATGGTGAAGGTGGTGGTGATCGTGGCACCCACGCTGGTGTTGCCCAGGTTGATGGGGCCGGGTTGTATCGGTGTGGAACCATAACCAGCCACGGCCGGATCAGCCTCAAAAGAGCCAATGTCACAGGTAGCTCCCTTAGGTCGCGGATCGCCCCGCTGATCCTCACCCCCGACTGGTTCATCAGCACAACTTGTGTTGCTGCCCGCATCACGGGCCGGACTACCAACCCCCAGCGACAGGGTGAGCAAGGAGGCAATCGCCCCGCCATTAAACGAAGGCGGGGCCAGCAGGGGATCGGCACTGGTAATGGTTGGTCCACAGGTCGTGCCTGGATATTGCAGATTATTGCCTAAATCAAGTAAATTTTCGGCGGCGCAACTGCCGCCGCTGCCGGTAGCCCCTTCTTCGATTATGGTGTTCACCACGCCTACACGGTGCTGGTGATTGTTGTCATCATTAAAGTTGTAGATGGCTCCACCGGAATTGGCGATATTGCCGGAAATGGTCACATTCATGAGTTCGGTGATGGTATCACGCGGATCGTCGTTGCTGTACAGCGCGCCGCCGAAACCATCATCGGCCACGTTGGCAAAGAAGGAGCTGTTGGCCACGGTAATGGTGCTGCCCAGGTTGAAGAGCGCCCCGCCGTTGCCCGGTGTATTACTAATGTCGCGTGCGGCAATATTGGCATTGAACGCGGTTTTAGACAGATGGAGATTGGCTGTGTAGGCATAAATCGCCCCGCCACGGCCGTTTTTCACCCCGCCCGAAATATTGCCATTAAACGACGAGTTGGTCACGTTCACCGGAATATCGCCGGTGAGAAAGAGCGCCCCGCCCTGGCCACCCGGCGTCAGGTTGCCATTAAACGCGGTGCGCTCGATATTCACGCTGTTGTCTTCATAGCTGTTGTCGATGAAGATCGCCCCGCCGCCGTGCCCGGTTTGCGAACCCTGGGCAATGTTGCCGGAGAAAATACTGTCGGTGATGTTCATCGGCGAGGTGGTGATGAGGGCGATGGCGCCACCTTTTTGCTCGGCAATGTTGCCCGCAAAGTTGGTCCCAGCAATGTTGAGCGACTCTTTCGCGCCACCCTGAAAGTAAATCGCCCCACCCGATTGCGCCGCCTTGTTACCGGCAAAATTGCTGCCCAATATATTCAGCTCGGCGCTGGTCAAAATTGCACCGCCGCGCACGGTGGACTCGTTGCCAATGAAAGAAGTACCAATGGCATTGATTTTGCCATCGCCGTTGCCCTGAATGGCCCCGGCAAAACCGCTTTTGCCATTTTGCATGGTCAGGTTCATCACCGTGAAACGGCCGCTGCTCGACACATTAAAGAAGTTGGTGGTATGGTTGCCATCCAGGATGATCGGGCCAGAGATGGTGATCTCCGAATTGATGTACATCGGCTCGACAAAGGTGATGGCCCCGGAAACGCTGAAGGTGATCGTATCCGCGCCGTTCCCAGCGGGGCAATCGGCCCCGTTGTTGGGGCTGACGGGGGCATTGTTGTTGGCCGCTTCCACTGCTTCACGCAGCGAGCAGAGGCCGTCATCAATGGTTGGACTATCAATGGGTTTGTCGGTGAGGGTGTTTACCGTGAGAGAACCAGCCTGGACTGGCTGGTCGCTGAACAAAAAGAGGATGGTTAAGACGAGAACGGCCGTTCTCGCTCCCCATTTCCCCACAAAAGGCACAACAGCACGAACGTGTTGCCAATACATACGGGTGCTCCCTTGTTGCGGTGCGACGCATTTTTAGAAGTGCGTCGCACCTTATTCGATTTAGTTGGTCGCCAGCGACATGATCAGCAGGAAATCGCCATCCCCGGCAACATCCTGAGCCACGCGGACCATCGTGAGGGTTTGTTTGCCACGCGACCAGAAGGTCGTTTGCATCATGTCATTGCTCTGATTGACCGAGCTCATCACATCGCCAGCAATGCTCCCGGCAATGCCGCCCAGGCCACTTTCCCAACCATCGTCGCCTAATTTGTCGTTGTAGAAGTTCTGCACATCATCCCAGCTGGCACCCGCTGGCAGCCGGTACGCCTTCTGCTCAATCTGACCGCCTACGTTTACGCTGTCACGAATCTGGGCATCCTGCGCCATGTTGTCTACCAGGGTGTCGGCCACCGGGTCTACGCCCGGCTCCAAGGCAGTGGCATCGGGGTAAGCCGGAATGTCGCCAATGGCCACCATACCACCACCACAAGCTACGAGAAAAACGAGAACTACCAATAAAAACGCTAACTTTTTCATTTTTTTACTCCTGTTGTTGATTAAAGGTTGTTAAGAGCTGTGTTGAGGGACAGTGTAGGGGAGGCGCAGGAGTGAGTCAGTGTCAGGAAGTGTTACCATTTTTGACACATTTCCGGGCGGCAACTGCTATAATGCGGGGCAATGTCTACGCCCAACACATTCCCCACCTGGCTCAAACGTCGCCGTAAAGCGCTGGACCTGACCCGCGAGGAGTTAGCCCGGCAGGCGCACTGTTCGGTCAGCACCATTCGTCGCCTGGAGGCGGGCGATTTGCGCCCGTCTACCCAGCTCGTGGGCCTGTTGGCGACCGCTCTACACCTGGCAGCAGAAGAGGTTGAGCCATTTACCCTGTTTGCCCGCGGCTTTAGCCAAGCACCACCTAAACCAGACATTTATTCACCTGTGGGCAGCACGGCCGTTTCTCACCCCACCACCCCCACACCCGAACCAACCCAGGGCGATCTACCCGCCCCGCTCACCAGCTTTGTCGGGCGCAAACAAGAGTTAACGGCCGTTTGTGATCTACTCCAAGAAGCTGATGTGCGCCTGCTTACCCTCACCGGACCGCCGGGCACTGGCAAAACCCGCCTTAGCCTGGCCGCCGCCGAGCAGTTGGCCACCGACCTGCCCCACGGCACGTTTTTTGTCCCCCTGGCCCCCATCACCGATCCTGAACTGGTTTTAGTGACCATCGCTCAGGTGTTGGGCGTCACCGAGCCAGCCCGCGCGGGCGATGGCCTGGCCCCGCTGCGGCAGGCGCTAAAAGAATTTTTGCGGCCCCGCCGCCTGCTGCTGGTGCTGGACAACTTTGAACAGGTCACCAGCGCCGCGCCCATCGTCACCGAACTTTTGGCCGCAGCCCCTGGTCTGAAAATATTGGTGACCAGCCGTGAACGGCTCCGCGTCTATGGCGAGCATGAGTTCCCCGTACCGCCACTGCCCCTGCCCGACGTGAACCATTTACCGGCAGGAACGGCCGTTACCTACCTTTCCCGCTATCCCTCCATTCGCCTGTTCCAGGAACGCGCCCGCGCCATCCGGCCCGATTTTCGCCTGACTGATGACAACATCGCCGATGTGGCCCGCATTTGCGCCTGGCTCGATGGCCTGCCGCTGGCCATCGAAATGGCCGCCGCGCAGATAAAGTGGCTCACGCCAGCCCAGGCCTTTGCCCAGCTGAAAACCCGGCTCATCGCCCTCACCGGCGGCCCGCGTGACCTGACCCCGCGCCAGCAATCGCTCAGCGGAGCGATTGCCTGGAGCTACCACCTGCTCAGCGATCATGAGCGCCACCTGTTTGCCACGATGGGCATCTTTGTGGACAGCTGTGATGTGGCCGCCGTTAGCGCCGTCTGGCAGCAGGCGGCAACCAGCCTGAATTACCCCGCCGTTGCCATTGATGCGGCGCAGAGTTTGCAGCTGCTGGCGGAAAAAAGCCTGCTCAACATTCTGCCCCAGCCAGACGGCCTACCGCGCTTTTTGATGCTGGAAACGGTACGGGAATATGCTTTGGAACAGCTAAAGGTGGATGGCTGGGAAACGGCCGTTCGTCAAGCCCACGCCGCCCATTTTGCCCACCTCGCGGAGACCGCGTACCGTCAATTCATGGCCACCAACGATTCCGTCACCTGGCTCAGCTTGCTAGAAAAAGAGCTCCACAATGTCCGCGCCGCCATTACCTGGGCCATGGAAACGGCCGTACAAACCCGCACCCCCGCCGACATTCGCTTTGCCCAGGAGCTAGTCGAAAACGTGCAGCACTTTTGGTACATTCGTGGCCACTTTCACGAGGCGCGTCATTGGCTCGATGCCGCCCTGACACTCAGCACCGAAGCCGACACGCTGCAAGCGCTGCTGCTCAACCGCACCGGCAAGTTTCTTCGCCTTCAGGGGGATATTGCCCTGGCGCAAAGCTATCACGAACAAGCCCTCGCTATTCAGCAGCGGCTGGGCGATGAGCTGGGGCAGTGCCGTTCGTTGGAAAATCTGGCCATTTTGGTAGGCACCCAAGGGGATTACGGCCGTGCCCGCGCCCTGCTTGAACAAACGCTAGAGATTGATCGCCGCAGCCGCGGTTCCCGCCCCGTGATCTCCACCATGAACAATTTGGCCATTGTTTTACGCCGCCTGGGTGATCTGGCCGAAGCCGAACGACTGTACCAGGAAGGTACGCAGCTGTGCCGCGAAACCAACAATCTTTCTTCGCTCAGCTACACGCTGCACGGCCTGGGCGAGGTAAATCTGGAGCGCGGCGAGCCAGCGGCGGCGCTGGGCTACCTGCGCGAAAGCCTCAGCCTGCGTCATCAGGTAGGCGACCGGCCTGAACTGGCCCTGTCGCTCAAAACGATGGGCTTTACCCGCTTTCTGCTCGGGGATGCGGCCACCGCGGCGCGGCTCTGCGCCGCCAGCGAGCGCTTGCAGCAAGAATTGGGCATCACACCCGCCGCCGCTTACCAGGCAGAAGCGGCCAACAGAATCAATCAGATTTTTAACCTGCTAGGGGAAGAAGCGTTTACCCGCCTCTGGCAAGAAGGGGGAGACCTGACTTTGGACCAGGCCGTCAGCCTGGCCCTGACATAACAAGGAGCTTGTATGAAATTAAGTTTTCCACATGCGGGTCACCGGAATGTATCAACCAGTGAACGCTGTTAATGAAACGACGACAGGCGGCTTCGTCCCCAGCGTAATATTTAGTGTGCTGGGCAGGAACTCATAGATTTTAAACCATCGCATATCGTTCATTTGTGACATCTGGTAAACATCCACCAAATATCAACAGACCCCAGTCACCCTCGCACAAACCAGGATAATTGAGGCATGACAGAAAAAATTGAGATACGGCCGTTCCATCCCCACCAACATCAAGCCGCCACAAAACAGCTCATCCTGGCCGGATTAGCCGACCATTGGGGCACGCTGGACCTGTCGCTCAACCCAGACCTGAACGACATTGCCCACAGCTACGCGGGCGAAACGTTTTTGCTGGCTTTTGCGGGCAGTTCACTTGTTGGTTGTGGCGCTTTGGTGCAAGAAGAGGGTATGCCCGGTTACGGCCGTATTGTGCGCATGTCGGTCAACAAGGCCAACCGGCGGCAGGGGATTGGCCAGCAAATTTTACGACGGTTGGAGGAAACGGCCGTACAGCGCCAATTCCACAAACTTGTTCTGGAAACTACCGAAACCTGGCTGGAAGTAGTGGCTTTTTACCAGGCCAATGGCTACCAAATCATCGAGCATCGCGACGGCGATACCCATTTTGAGAAGGTTCTTTAACCTTTGGCGTGTAATGGAAACGGCCGTCTGCCTCACTGCTTGCCCATTCATTTGCAGCTCTTTTGCAGCTCTTTTGCAGGTCGGCCCCATTCCTTTCCTCTACACTTATCAGTTCTAACTGGACCCTGCTAGAACAGAGGCGGGCAATGCGTCTTTGCGATGAGGCCTGCCCCGGCTGACTTGTTACTAAAAACAACCATGTTAAAATACTTGCAATGAGATTTACTCTCTCCTCTCAAATCGCTCTTACACATTTTTGGATCATCAACAGTACATTCGTAGGTCTACGAAAATTTGTAAATGTTGCGTGCCATGCCGGGGGATGGTTATCAGGAAAATAATGTTGGAAACGCAGTTGGCTGACTATCATTCTCGCCAAAAGCATGAAGAAGAAATCCTGCGGTGGCTAAAAAATCATAAAAACAGTTTACCGACGCCCCTTTATTTATACAGTGAAGCGGTGTTGCATGAGGCTGTGGCCTCATATCGCGCCCTTTTCCCAGACAATGCGCGGGGCTTTTATGCCTTAAAAGCCAACCCGCAGCCCGCGTTGGTAAGCCAATTTGCCCAGCAGGGAATTGGTGGGGAAATTACCGGCCAGGCAGAATGGGAACATTGCCGGGCAGCGGGGCTAAAACCAGAGAATATTTTGGCGGGTGGCGTCGTGAAGTCGCAATCTTTTCTGGAGATGCTCTGCCAGGCTGGCCCGGCGGCCATTGTCATTGAATCCGAGGCGGAATGGGAGCGCTTGAAGCAAGTGAAAGCGCATGCCCAGCAAACCCGCATCCTGCTGCGAATTAACCCTGGCGTTTCGTTTGGCGGGTTAAACATGGCTGGAGGCTCGCAATTTGGCCTGAGCCGCGACCAAGCCCTGGCCATTGCCCAAGAATGCCAGGCGAACCCGCGCCTGGAAATGTTGGGGTTGCATTTTTACTTTGGGTCGCAGCGTCTGGAAGTTGATCCCATTATTCAAGCGGTAGAAGTGGTTGAAGAAACTATCCAAACCTTCCGCGCCGCCGGGGTAGCCATACAGGTTGTTGATTTGGGCCTGGGCTGCGGTGTGCCTTATTTGGCGCGTGACAAAGCGCTCGATGAAGCCGCCCTGCGTGAACAATTGCACGCGCACTGGCAAAATCCGGTCTGGGATGATGTTGACATCTGGTTTGAAGCGGGGCGTGCATTGGTGGCCCGCTCTGGTTACTACCTGGCGCGAGTTATTGATCGCAAGCAGCTTCATGGCGAAACGTTTATTTTTCTGGATGGGGGCCTCAATGTGCACAATCCTGGGGTTGGCCTGGGGGGATTTTTACGCCGCAATCCACGTTTTCACTTTATGACCAACCAAGTTTTGGGACGCGAAGAAACCATCAATCTGGTCGGGAATTTATGCACCACGGCCGATACGGTCGGCACGAATGTGACAGCGCCGGTTCTGTGCGAAGATGATCTGGTCATCATTCCCAACGCGGGCGCTTACTGCCAGACAACAGCCATGTGGGGGTTTAACAGCCAACCGTTGTTTCATGAGGGTCTATTGGCCTGCGACGGCCGTTTTACACCATTTTCTCCCCAATTCGAGTACGTCTTAAAATAACCATCCTTCAGGTATTTTCTTAGTAGTTTGCTTATGTCTTTGCCTGCTTTCCCCAATTTTCCCCGTGATGGCATCGGGTTGAGTCTATACACAATCCTGGCCAATCACGTGCGGCAGCAACCCGACAAGGTTTATCTGTACAGCGCAGACGGCCGTATGACCACTCGCCAGATGCACGATGCCGCTTTGCGTCTGGGAAAAGCATTGGAAGAGCGGCTGGATTCAAATCGGATCGTGGCCATTAGTTTGAACAGTGGTACGGCCGTATTGCAGCTGGTCTGGGCCTGTTTATCGTCGGGAATATGCCTGGCATTTTTGCCAACCATCTCCGACCCTGAGCAAGTCGCTGCGCTACAGTCCCAAATTGGGGCGGAGCTGCTGATCACCGATCTGCCGGAGCTGCAAGCGCTGCCAGGGGCACTTTCGTTTGCGGCTTTGCAGCAAGCGGCTGAACAGGAAGATGATGGGGATTGGGATACGGCAGTATCGCCCCAAACACCTGCTTTCCTCTTCCAAACCAGCGGCACTACGGGCGCGGCCAAATGGATTCAGGTAACGCACGGGCAATACGCCGCCGCCATTGAAAGCATGCAGGATGTAGGCTGCCTGGATCACGCCATCGAGCAAACTGTTTTTATCACCCCACCCCTGTCGCACTCCTACGGGCTGAGCAGCCTGCTGGAGTACAGCGCGATGGGCGCGGCGGTAGTTCTGCCGGCGGCCGGTTCGACGATGGGCGCGGTGGGCGATCTGCTGCAAGAGCGTTTTAATGGCGTGATCACTGCGCTGGAAGGCGTGCCCCACTTTTATGCCCAACTGGCCCGCCTGGCCCGGCGCGTCAATTTGCCCAATTTGCGCCACATCGGTTTTGGCGGCGGGGCGCTAGACCAGGAGGCGGTACGCCAAATTCAGGCCGTCCACTCAGACCTCAGCTATTCGGTGCGCTACGGCCTCACGGAAACGCCCTCGGTGGTGAGCCACAAGCGCTTTGCGCCGCCTTATGCCGACAACTGGCAATCTTCGGGCCAGGTGCTGCCCATTTACACGCTGCGCCTAGTGGATGAGGCGGGGAATTGTGTGCCTGCTGGCCAACCTGGTGAGATTCAGCTTCAGGGGGAAAGTTTAGCGTGGCCGTATTGGGGTGAAACGGCCGTTGCCGACTTCTTCCCCACTGGCGACATTGGCTACATTGACCCCACCACGCAGGAATTGTTTATAAAAGGCCGTCAGAGCGCCTTTCTCAAGGTGCGCGGCTACCGGCTCAGCCCGGAGTATTTGGAATCGGTCATTGGGTCCTGCGCCGGGGTCGTGGATTGTCGTGTCTCTGGCAGCGAAACCGGTATCCTGGCCGAAGTTGTCCCAGCTGATGCGTCGGTATCGTCCCAAACATTGCTAACCGCCTTAGCCGCAAAACTTCCTAACTATGCCCTGCCGGAAGCCATCACTTTTGTAGCCGCAATCCCGCGCACCCATTCGGGCAAAATCAAACGATATTAGCCAAGAGCCAGAACAACTCCCCGGAAAATCTTGGGAACAGTTCCAGCTTTTGCCAAAACACACAATCATAACTGGAGAAATTTTCATGGAACAACTAAAACAAGATCAGGTAACCGAAAAACTGCTAACCGTTTTGAGCAAGCACCTCAAATTTGCCGATGATCCCCAGGCCATTCCGATGGATAAGCCGCTAGATGAACTGGGTCTGGATTCAATGGGCGCGGTTAACTTGCTCCTGGATTTGGAAGACAGTTTTGAAATTTCCTTTCCGGGTTCGCTCTTATCTGAAGACACCTTCAAAACCGCCGCCAATCTGCACAAGGCGGTCGCTTCGTTGGTTTAGCGATCATCATTGTAAAACAAATCCTGGTTGTCCTTGCCGACACCAAACCATAACAACGAAATAGTGACACAAATTCCAGGGGGATGGGTAGATCGCCGCAGGACACCCTCTGTTTTTTCCGCGATTTACCACACAAGAGGAGTAAATTGATGAAAATCCCTGATTTAGCGTTTGGTCCCGAATGGGCGCTGCTGGAGCTGCTGTGCCTGGGCCTGATTACCGAAGAAGAGCAAAACGCCTTTGACGAGCTGGTCAAATCTGGCACTTTGGATTGGGGCATGCTGCTGGAGCAATCTTTACGGCACAAAATGCTGCCGCTGTTGGCCTTCCACACCATCATGGCCGAGCCGGGTACGGCCGTTCCGCGCCGCGTGCAGGATCATTTCCGTTCAGTCATTGATCTGAATCGGCACAAAAGAACGATCTGGTATCCTGAAGCGCACAAAATCATCCAATTTTTAGGCGAGAAAAATATCCAGGTTTTGGGCCGCAAGGATGTGGCCTTTGAATCTCGCCTGTACGGGGGCAACAGCAGCCGCCGCTTTGGCGACATCGATCTACTCATCCATCCCAAAGACCGCGACGGCGTGCTGGCCGCACTGCCGGAGCTGGGCTACCAACCCAGCCTCTTCGATTGGAAAACGCAGCAGCTAGCGCCGATTCCGCGCCAGCATTTAATGATTTTCCGCCTGAACCCAGACCATTTGCCAGTGCATTCTCGCCTGACAGGCGACCCGATCATGCAGTACCTGGAAATTGATTTTGCCAACAGCCTCACCTGGCACGGCAGCGAGTACGATGTGCCGCTGGATGCAGCGATGGCTGAAATCAGCTACGAGCCGGTCAGCGGTTTCCCCGATATGGAAATCCCCTGCCTGACCCCACCTTACCAGTTTATCGGCACAGTCTTGCATCTATTCCGTGAGGCGTGGTTTGAGCGGTGGCTGGAGTGGGAGCAAGACGTGGACCTGACCAAGTTTAGCGATGTCATTCGCCTGTGGCGGGCGTATGAAGATGTCTTGGCCACCCGTTCGTTTGCCCAGCTGCTGGAAGAATTCAAGATTGTTGAGCCGATGATGTGGGTGCTGGAACATCTGGACCGGACGTTCAACATGAATACGGTGGCCGCTTTAGGGCTGGAAGGGCGTGTCAGCGAAGAATGGCTGTTTAGCGGCCGGGCCTCGGGCAAAAATCTGTTCCGCTGGCAGGGTAGCATGCGGGAACGTCTGTACACCAAAAATCGGCAAACGCTGTTTGTGGCGCTGGAGGAAGCAGTCTGATGGACACGTTGACAAATACGGCCGTAATCATCTACCAAATGGGCAAAGTTGGCTCCACCAGTATTCACCACTCGCTGGAAGAAGCGTCGCTGCAACTACCCATCTACAAAGTACACTTTCTTTCCGACGAGGGCATGGCCCACGCCGTGGAGTTCCACCAAAAAACGCTCAAAATCCCTTGGGAAAACACGCCCCACATTCAAACCAGCGAGTTTTTGCGCGAGAAAATTCAAGCAGACCCCGGCAGCCAGTGGAAAGTGATAACCCTGGTGCGCGATCCGGTCATGCGAGAAGTCTCTGAATTTTTCCAGTACGTGCACAGCATGTATCCAGAGCTGCTGGATGAAGCGGGCAACATCGAAAAAGAGCGGGCCATCAAGCTGCTGCAAACCCGGCTCATGTTCTACAACCCGGAGAAAAACTACACCTGCCGCTGGTTCGACATGGAAATCAAGGGCATGTTTGGCCTGGACGTTTACGCACATCCTTTTGACACGGAAAAAGGGTATTCCATCTTGCAACATGGCAATGTGGAGCTGCTCATCCTGCGGCTTGAGGATTTGAACGAGAACTTCAGCGAGGCGATCGGCCAATTTTTGGCCCTGGCATCGCCCATTGAGCTCGTCCGGTCCAACGTGCGCGCCGAACAAAAGCGCGGCTCAACGTATGAGCAAGTACGGCAAGAGCTGACGCTGCGCGAATCGGTCTGCCGCAAAATTTACTCCTCCAAATATGCCCAACATTTCTACTCAGAAGCAGAAATTGAGCGGCTTATCCAAAAATGGTCTGGGTAGTCGGCTAGATGCTTTCCGTAGACACGATTGAGTACCCCAGCAAATATTTGTCCTGCTATGAGTCGGTGTTGATGACGCTGCTCAAGCACCAGGGCATAAACGATGAAGCGGCTTTGTTTGGGACGCAGGCTTATTTTGTCTTCACGCCGGAACCAATGGGCATCTCGCCCAAACTCCACAGCGTAGACGATGAGTGGCAGCGGCTGTATGGCTACCAGGTACAAATCCAGCCCATTGCCGATGAGGCTGCGCTGCGGCACGTCGTGAACCACAATCTGGCCCAAGGCGTCCCCGTCTGTTTGCCGGTCGATATTTTTGCCCTGCCGCACACCATGCATTACCAACAGCTGCACCAGCATCATTATGTCAATCTATTTGCGGCAGAAAACGGCCGTTACTACCTCGTCTGCCCCTACTACCGTTTTCAAGGCTGGGTAGACGCCGCGCTGGTACACGATGGCTTTTTCTCGCCCGTTGTGGCGGCGAAAGGCGCAGTGGTGATCACCTTACCGCAGGTGGAACGGCCGTTCCTAACCGAAGCCACCGTGTTAAATCTCATCGAGGAAAACTGCCGCTTCATGCTGAATCTGGCTGCACCCGCCGCGCTGGCGCAAGAGGCACTCCATCTTTTGGGGCTGGCCGGTTTGCAAACCTTCGCTACCACCTTCCAGCAAATGGCCGATACGTCGGACAGCGCTGTCGTCTTCAAGAGCGACTACATCAATTTGTCACGGCATCTAACGGCCGTTGGCCATTCACGTTATTGGTTCCAACAGCTGATCGCGCAGCAGGGCAGTGGATTGTTCAGCCCTGGCAGCCAGGAAATGTTAGCTGGGGAGTTTACGGCCGTTATTCAAGCGTGGAAGTCGCTAGGATTACAGCTGGGGATGGGCGTCCACGGCCAGCGTGCCGCCATCATCCAGCGGGTGGCCGCAGGCATCCAAGAAATGCACAAGCAGGAAACGCGCCTGTTCAACACCGTGTTGGGCGCATTGCCCACGTACGAGCAAGGAACATTATGAGTGAAAATTTGACCACCGCTGACTTTTTAGCCCATCTGCACAGCCAGGGCATCACGGTGTGGGCCGATGGCCAAAATCTGCGCTTCAACGCACCGCGTGATGGCTTTCCCCCTGCCCTACGCGACGAGCTGGTGGCCCGCAAAACAGAAGTGCTCGCTTTTCTAACCAGCGACAAAGTAGCCCCAGCCAGCAATGGCGTTCCGGCCAAGGCGGCGTTTGCCGCGCCGCGCACGCCGCTGGAGATGGCGATAGCAACCCTATGGCAGCAACTTTTGGGCCGCCAGCAAATTGGCATCCACGACATCTTTTTTGAGCAGGGCGGCGATTCGATCCTAGCCACCCAAACAGTTTCGTGGATTCGCCAGACGTATGGCGTGGACGTGTCGCTGCGGGCCTTGTTTACCGATCCCACGGTCGCCGGACTGGCGCACCACATTGACCAGGCCCAACAGGCCGCGCAAACCACGCAGCTGCCGCCGCTTCAGCCACGGCAACCAGCCGCCAGCGGTGCTGGTGATGTGCTTTCCTTCGCCCAGCAGCGCTCCTGGTTTTTGGATCAGCTGACGCCGGAAAATCCGTTTTACAACATGCCCAAGACGATTCGGCTGGTAGGCCAGCTCAATGTGGCCGCGCTTAGCCAAACGCTCAACGAAATTGTGCGCCGCCATGAAACGCTGCGGACGGTTTTTGCATTGGTAGACGGCCATCCGCGATCCTTTGTCACCCCTCAAGTGAAGCTGGAGCTACGCACCGCCAGCGTGCAGCACCTGCCCGAAGATGAACGGCTGGAGGCGGCACGCCAACTGCTGGTGCAAGAAGTGCAACGGCCGTTTGACCTTACACGCGGGCCATTGATACGGCCGTTTCTCGTCCAGCTCAGCCAGCAAGAACACATCCTCCAGCTCACCATGCACCACATCGCCTCCGATGGCTGGTCTACCGGCGTGCTGCACCGCGAACTAGTGGCGCTGTACCCCGCCTTTTGCGCCGGGCAGCCCGCCCCCCTGCCTGACCTGCCCCTGCAATACGCCGACTTTGCCGCCTGGCAGCGCCGCTGGCTAACGGACGATGTACTGGCTGGCCACCTCGCCTACTGGCAGGGCCAATTGGCCAATTTGTCTACCTTGGAACTACCCACGGATCACCCACGCCCGCCCGTGCAAACCGTCAGTGGGGCGCGCCAGCTTTTTAAGCTGCCTGCCGACCTCACCCAGGCGCTCGAAGCCCTGAGCCAACAAGAGAGCGTGACGCTGTTCATGCTGCTGCTGGCCACCTTCCAAACCTTGCTGCATCGCTATGCCAACCAGGAAGACATTGTCATCGGTTCGCCCATCGCCAACCGCAACCGCACCGAAATCGAGGGCTTGATTGGCTTTTTTGCCAACATGCTGGTCCTGCGCACCGATTTTTCCAATAACCCTTCGTTTCGCGAACTGCTACAGCGGGTGAAAGAGGTGGCCTTGTCGGCGTATGAGCATCAGGATTTGCCGTTTGAAAAACTGGTAGAAGAGCTGCAACCGGAGCGTGATCTCAGCCGGACGCCCATGTTCCAGGTGGTTTTTGCCCTGCAAAACGCCCCCATGCCCGCGCTGAAGCTGCCCAATCTCACTCTCAGCTCGTTCCCCATCGACAAAGGTACGGCCGCTTACGATATCAACATGGCAATGTGGCAGACGGGTGGGGCCCTGCACGGCCGTATCGAGTACAACACCGATTTGTTTGACGCCGACACCGTCGCCCGCTTCATTCGCCACTTCCAGCAGCTGCTAACCGTCATCGTGGCCGCCCCAGACACCCCGGTTGCCGAGCTGCCCTTGCTCACCCTAGCGGAAGAGGCCCAGCTGGCCGCCTGGAACAACACCCAGGCCGACTATCCGCAAGACAGCGCCATCCACCACCTTTTTGAAGCGCAGGCAGCCCAAACACCAGGGAAAA
The DNA here is from genome assembly GCA_020634435.1 of Ardenticatenaceae bacterium. Lineage (GTDB taxonomy): Bacteria > Chloroflexota > Anaerolineae > Promineifilales > Promineifilaceae > Leptofilum. The sequence continues at coordinate 709,417 of JACKBS010000007.1, forward strand.
CGGCCGTTACCTTCGCCAACCAATCGTTTACCTATGCCGAACTAAACCAACGCGCCAATCAGATGGCCCACTACCTGCAACATCTCGGCGTCGGCCCAGAAACGCTGGTTGGCCTGTGCGTGGAGCGTTCGCTGGAAATGTTTGTCGGGCTGCTCGGCATTCTGAAAGCGGGCGGGGCTTACCTGCCGCTGGACCCGGCCTTTCCGCCTGAGCGCCTCGCCTACATGGTGGAAGATGCCCAACTCGCCTTCCTGGTGACCCAGGAAAGCCTCATTGCCGACTGGCAGTGGACCAACCAGACATGCCAGCTCATTTCTTTAGACGGTGATGAAACCAGCATCGCCACGCACGCCAGCAGCAATCTGCCAGCCTTGGCCAGCACTAACCAGTTGGCCTACACGATCTACACTTCCGGTTCTACCGGGCGGCCCAAAGGGGTGCAGATTCCCCACCGCGCCGTGGTGAACTTTTTAAATGCCATGCGCCAGCAGCCTGGCCTGACTCAAGAAGATGTGCTGCTGTCCGTCACCACGCTCTCCTTCGACATTGCCGTGCTGGAGCTATTTTTACCGCTGGTGGTAGGGGCCGAGGTGATGCTGGTGAGTCGCGAAGTCGCCGCCGATGGGGCCGCCCTCATGGCAGCGCTAGCCGAGGCCAACGCCACCGTGATGCAGGCCACGCCCACCACCTGGCGCTTGCTGCTGGCCGCAGGCTGGGCAGGCAGCCCCACGCTAAAAATCCTGTGCGGCGGTGAGGCGCTGCCACCCGCCCTGGCCAACGAACTGGTGGACAAAGGGCGCTCCCTCTGGAATTTGTACGGCCCCACCGAAACCACCATCTGGTCAGCGTGCTACCAGATCACCGGCCCGGTGAGCAAGGTGCCGATTGGCCGCCCCATCGCCAACACCCAGATTTATGTGCTGGACACGCAGCGCCAGCCGGTGCCCATTGGCGTCATTGGTGAGATTTACATCGCTGGTGATGGCCTGGCGCGGGGATATTACGGCCGTCCCGAACTCACGTCCGAGCGTTTTGTGGCTGATCCATGGGGAAACGGCCGTATGTACAAAACTGGCGATCAAGGCCGCTGGCTGGCCGATGGCAACATTGAATTCCTCGGCCGCAACGACCACCAGGTGAAGGTGCGCGGCTACCGCATCGAGCTAGGCGAGATTGAAGCCAATCTCAACCGCCACCCTGGCGTGGGGCAAGCGGTCCTCACCACCCACCGCGATGCCTCCGAATCCAGTGCCCTGGTCGCTTACATCATTCCGGCAGACAAAACCGCCCCGCCCGCCAGTGACGACCTTCGCGCCTACCTGGGCGAATCGCTGCCCGACTACATGATTCCCCACCTGTTCATCTTTTTAGAGACGTACCCCCTGACGCCCAACGGCAAGATCGACCGTAAAGTGCTGCCAGCGCCAGAGCGGGAACAGCTCAGCCAGACCCATCACTTTGTGGCCCCCGGCACCGCCTTCGAGGAAGTGCTGGCCGAAGTGTGGGAAGAAGTGCTCAACCTCGCCCCCATTGGCATCCACGATAACTTCTTCAATTTGGGTGGCCACTCGCTGCTGGCCACCCAGGTTGTATCGCGCATTCGCGACCGGTTTGAGATTGCCCTGCCGGTGCGCCATTTGTTTGAAGCCCCAACCATCGCCCAACTGGCGGATCGTGTTGAGCAAATCCTTCTCGCTGAAATTGAAGCCCTAGACGATGAAGAAGCGGGACAACTTTTGGAAGAATATTAGTTTATGAATATTTCGAATCTATCTGAAAACAAACGGGCTCTCCTGGAGCAACGACTACAAAAAGCGCGGGCCAAAGAAAACAAACCCGCAGCCATTCCGCCGCGCCCGGCAGATGCGCCCGCTGTGCTTTCCTTTTCCCAACGTCGTCTGTGGTTCCTCTCGCAGTGGCAGCCGGATAACCCCGCCTACAACATGCGGCTAATGCTGCGCCTGGTTGGCGACCTGGATGTTGATGCCTTGTACCAGGCATTCATGACGATCATGCAGCGTCATGAGGTGCTGCAAATGGTGTACCAGGCTGGCGATGCACAGGCTGCTGGGGAACCATTTCAGACGGCACACCCGCAGCCCACTTTAACCTTGGATCAAATTGATTTGCGCCACCTGCCCTCAGCAGAACGTGAAGATGAGTTATACCGCCTGGCCCACGAAGAAATTCACCGCCCCTTCGACCTGGCGCACGATCTGCCCATCCGCACCACCCTGCTGCGGGTGGCGGCAGATGAGCATGTGCTGGTGCTTACCATTCATCACATTGCCACGGATGATTGGTCCTGGCGAGTTCTCATCGAAGAGCTGATGGCCAGCTACCGCGCCTTTAGCGAGGGTGAAGCGGTAGAGCTGCCAGAGCTGCCTATTCAATATGCCGATTTTGCCCACTGGCAGCGCACCTGGCTGGAAGAAAATGTGCTGGAAAAGCAGCTCAACTATTGGCGGCAGCAGCTGCAAGATGTCCCCGCGGAGATGGAACTGCCCACCGACCGACCCCATCCGCCCATACGGACCTATGCCGGAGCCAACTACACGTTTCCACTGCCGCTAACGTTAAGCAAGGCCGTGCAAAACATGGCGCAAGAACTGGGCGTGACCCCCTTCATGATTTTGCTCACCGCGCTCCAGCTGTTGTTGCAGCGTTACACGGGCCAGGATGACATTGTGGTAGGTTCGCCCATTGCCGGGCGAAATCGCTCGGAAATTGAGGGGCTGATTGGCTTTTTTGTGAACACGCTCGTGTTCCGCACCGATCTTACGGGCAACCCCACGGTTGCCGATCTGCTGCAACAGGTGCGGGAAACCACTTTGGCGGCGTACGAACATCAGGACTTGCCGTTTGAGCGGCTGGTGGAGGAATTGCACCCGGAGCGCTCGCTGAGCCATACGCCGATATTCCAGGTGCTGTTTAACTATCACAATGCGCCGCGCACAACGCTGGCGCTGCCTAATTTGCGCGTGGAGCGCCTGCCGGTGGAGAGCGACACGGCCAAATTTGATCTGAGTCTGGCGGTGGTGGATACAGATGATGGGATTCGGGCAACGTTTAACTACAATGTTGACCTCTTTAACGAGGAGACCATTGCCCGAATGGCAGGCCATTTTGCCACCCTGCTGGAAGGCATGGTGAGCGATCCCCAGCAGCCCATTCATGAGCTGCCCCTGCTTACCCCGGCTGAACGCCAGCAAATTGAATCGTGGCATGGCGATACGGCCGTTTTCCCCCCCATAACCAGCGTACAGCAAATTTTCGAAGCCCAGGTTGAGCAGACGCCGGAGAATACGGCCGTTTCCTTCGAGGAACAGAGCTACACCTACGCCGAACTTAACCAACGCGCCAACCAGCTGGCTCACCATCTACAAAGGTTGGGCGTAAAACCAGACATGCGCGTGGGGCTTTTTGTAGACCGCTCCCTGGAAATTTTGGTGGGCATCTTGGGAGTCATCAAAGCCGGGGGCGCGTATGTGCCCATCGATCCAATTTACCCGCCAGATCGGATTCACTTCATGTTGGAAGATGTCGGCGCGTCCATCCTGCTAACCCAGGCGGAGTTGGCCCCAGAGCTGCCCGATTTAGGCGAGATTGAGATTATTGCGCTGGATGCCGATTGGCCCACGGTTGCCCAAAACAGCAGCGCCAACCCGCCGGTCTGTGTGGAACCGAACAATTTGATGTATTTGCTTTTTACGTCGGGTTCAACCGGGCAGCCCAAGGGCGTGGCGGTTGAGCACCGCAACTTTGTGAATTACATTCAGGGCTTGCCGAAGCATCTAGAGGTGCCTGCGGGGTTAAGCTACGCGATGGTAACCACTTTTTCGGCCGATTTGGGTTCGACAAACGTGTTTGGTGCCTTGTGTACGGGCGGCCAGGTACACATCATCTCCTATGAGCGAGCCGCCGATCCTCCTGCCCTGGCTGATTATTTCAGCCGCCATCCCATCGACGTGATGAAGCTGGTGCCCAGCCACTTTGAAGCGCTGCAAGCCTTCTCTGGGCCAGAACCATTTATTCCCAAACACCGCCTGATCTTTGCGGGCGAGGCCTGCCCGTGGGAAACCATTGCCCAGGTTCAGGCTGCGCGGCCGGACTGCGCCATTCAAAGTTATTACGGCCCCACCGAGACGACGGTGTCGGCGTTAAACTTTCATGTACCAGCCAGACCGCTTGATGTGCATACAACGGCCGTTCCCCTCGGCAATCCTTTACCCAACGTCCGCGCCTACATTTTGGATGCCCAGAGGCGCTTTGTGCCGGTTGGTGTGCCTGGTGAGCTGTACATCGGCGGTCGGGGCGTCAGCCGGGGGTACCTCAATCGGCCGGAACTGACAGAGCAGCGTTATCTGCCCGATCCTTGGGCGGTAGAGCTGGGGGCGACCATGTACCGCACGGGCGACCGCGCGCGCTATTTGCCCGACGGTAACATCGAATTTTTGGGCCGCATCGATCAACAGGTGAAAATTCGCGGCTACCGGGTTGAGTTGGGTGAAATTGAAGCCATCCTGACTGAGGACAAAACCGTGCAGGATGTGGCGGTGATCCTGCGCGAGGATACGCCTGGCGACAAGCGGCTGGTTGCTTACGTGGTACCGGCAGATGGCCAGGTTGAAGAAGTCAACTTTACTCCTTTGCGCGACTTTTTACGCGAGCGGCTGCCCAGCTACATGGTGCCCACCGCGTTTATCCCGTTGGCCAAAATTCCGCTCAATCCTAATGGCAAGGTGGATCGAAAAGCGCTGCCGTTGCCGGAATACGGCCGTTCCACCACCGCCGCTGAATTTGTGGCTCCAACTACCCCGCTGGAAACAGAGATCGCTGCCATTTGGGCCGACGTGCTGGAAATTGAACAGGTGAGCATCGACGATAACTTCTTTGATCTGGGTGGCGAATCGTTTAAAGCGATCCGTGTCGTGCGCCAGATTGGGGATGGGGTAAGCGTGATGGACCTGTTCAAATACCCCACCATCCGCGAACTGGCCGCTTATCTGGAAAACGATGAGCCCAAGCACGATGGGTTGCTCCATGAATTAACGCGCCGCACGGCACAGCCAAAGACGCATTCGCTGGTTTGTGTACCTTTTGGTGGGGCCAGTGCGATTGTCTTTCAGCCGCTGGCTCTGGCGCTGCCGCAGGATTACGCACTTTACTCCGTGCAGATTCCAGGACATGATTTTGCCTGCCGTGGTGAGAACCTGCGACCTATGCCTGTGGTAGCACAGCAGTGCGCCACTGAAATTATGGAAACCATTGAAGGCCCGGTGGTGCTGTATGGTCACTGCGTGGGCGGTGGCATGGCCGTAGAAATTGCCCAGCTTTTAGAAGCGGCCGGTCGAGAAGTTGAATGTATTTTCATGGGCGGTACTTTCCCCGCACCTCGCCTGCCTGGCAGGCTCTTTGAATGGATTTCGCGCAGCCGCAGCCGCCGTTCAAATCGAGCAACGGTTGATTTCTTGCGATCGCTGGGTGGCTTTAGCGAAGGGCTTGACCCAGAAGAGCAAGAATTTATGCTGGATGGCTTGCGCCATGACGTGGAGGAAGTGGAAGATTATTACACGGAAGTGTATGCGACTCCCCTGGAACAGAAGCTAAAAGCGCCGATTGTGTCCATTGTAGGTGAAATGGATCGTGTGGCGGAATTTTACGAAGAGCGGTATCTGGAATGGGACTATTTTACAGATACTGTCGGCCTGAAAACGATTCCGTTGGCCGGTCACTATTTTATTAAACATCAACCGGACCAATTGGCGGAGATTATTCATGATGTGCTGAGGGGGGAAACGGCCGTATCTCCCACAGAATCGCCTGCACCCATCGAACGTAGTAACCTCAACACCTTCTTTGTCGTCGCTTTTGGCCAGCTCATTTCCCTAATTGGCACGAATCTAACCACCTTTGCCCTGAGCGTGTGGGCCTTGGAGCAGACGGGCCAGGTCTCGGAGTTTGCGCTGATCAATGTTTTCGGCCGTCTGCCCGCCATTTTGTTTGCCCCCCTGGCTGGCGCCATCGCCGATCGATACGATCGCCGCAAAGTGATGATTTTCAGCGATGTCCTGGCTGCCTGTTCCACCGTGGCGGTAGCATTTTTCTTTTGGACGGATTCGCTCCAAATCTGGCATCTTTACATAACGGCAACAATTGGTTCGATCTCGATGACCTTCCAGGAACCCGCCTATACCGCCGCTATCACCCAATTGATTCCCAAGCGTTACCTGGGCCACGCCAACGGTATTGTCCAGTTTGGCTCAGCCACTGGCCGCATGTTGGCCTTATTCCTCGGCGGTATTTTGGTTATCACTATCGGCCTCGGCGGTGTGTTCATCATAGACTTTGTCACGTTCCTGTTTGCCATTTCCACCCTGCTGTTCATTCGTTTCCCCAACACCTTGTTCCGCATGCGGGAAGAACCCCTACTCAAGGAAATTACGCGCGGTTGGGATTACATCATCAAACGCAAGGGATTGGTGGCTATGATTGTCTTCTTTGCCATCGTGAACTTTTTCCTGAGCATTGTTACCGTGCTAAGCATGCCGCTGGTTTTGGCCTACGAATCGGCCGCAGTTCTGGGCGGCGTTGCGGCCATGCTGGGCGCAGGCATGCTGGTTGGCGGCGTGCTGATGGGCTTCTGGGGCGGTACCGAGCGACGTATGACGGGCATGATTGCCTTTGTTGGCGTATCGGGGTTGGCCTCAATCATTATGGGGATTCAACCAAATGCGGTTTATGCGGCCGTTGGCTTCTTTGGTCTCGGCCTCACCGGGGCGTTGATCGACGCCCACTGGCGCACATTGATCCAAACCAAAGTCGGGCTTGAACTTCAAGGGCGGGTTTTATCCACCAATCGGATGCTGGCCCTCTCCACCATGCCGCTGGGAGCATTGGCAGCTGGACCATTGGTTGATCGTGTTTTTGAACCACTTATGGCAAATGAAGGGCTTATATCTTCAACAATTGGCAGCTTTATTGGCGCGGGACCAGGTCGAGGCATTGCCCTACTCATGATCATTGTGGGCTTGCTGCGCATTGTCCTGGCGTCTATCGGGTTTAGCTATAAACCGTTGCGCAACATGGAGGATGACCTACCCGATGCCGTTCCCGACGCCATCATTGTGGCCGACAAAGATGTCTTACAAGCTATGGCGGATAAACAGCTTGAGGGGGCGGCATAAAGCGAGATTGTAGGATCAGCTAATCAAAGCCAAGTTGGCTTAGCTCGTGGCGTAAGCCAGCAGCCAATTCCTGGAATTCCGCTTCAGATAATTCCAGGACGCCATTACCAAAACGGAGGGCATTGAGCTGCTGTTCTTCAAACGGCAGCCCTGGCGGCAAAGGGGCAACATGCCAATGCACATGGCGATTGCCCTGCTGGCTGCCTAAGGAGAGAATGTAGACACGCTCCGGCTGAACATATCTTCTTGTTGCTTCAGCCACGTGGTAAATGAGCGTCTGGAGCCGGAGATATTCTTCTGAGGAGAAATCGGCCGTTACCTGCTCTTTGTGGGCCTTCGGTGCAACCAAACTGTAGCCGTAAAGAACTGGATATTTATTTAGAAAGACGATTGCCTCTTCATTTTCAAAAACAATATGGTGAGGATTGTCTGAATTACCCGCTACAAGTTGGCAAATAAAGCACGGGGTAGTTTGAATTGTCTCCACATATGCTTCCGTATCAAACGGTTGTCGTCTCATCTCCATCCGGGCAATATCTTGTTGGTTCTTCTTCATCACCAAAGCTCCAGTATCTTCTCAGCCCGTAGTTAGATTTTCAAAGTCCGTCATAGGTTTACGCCGTGACCAACCATAGAAAAATATCCACCAAATCGAAAAAAGTCCGCCCAGACCTGAAAAGACAAGGGCTGTTGGTTGTAAGCCCCACTGCGGTGAATCTTGCAGCAGCCCAGCCAACAGCGTTGAGATTGATTGGGCCAACGTCAACATGGCAAATTCAAAAGCAAACACGCGCCCTCGGTATCGATCGGGCACAACAATTTGCAGCAAGACTGCCGAAAACACCCACAGCGTACCACTGCCCACCGTTCGCACAAAAGTGGCCACCAAAAACAGACCAAACGTCGGCGCTGACGCCAGCCCCCAAATTCCCACCGAAACCAGAACCATGCCAATTGCGGCCCCCATCAGCAGCCGGGGCAGCGTGCTTCCCAAAATGCGACGCATCACAAGCGGCCCCAACCCGGTGCCCAATCCGCTTACGACGTAAATAATACCCAGGGAAGCTGTTCCGCCATCTTCAATACGCAGCGCCGCTGCCAGGGGAAACATCGTTAAGGGAAAAATGTGATCGGCAAAACCGATCTCCAGCACGTTCACAGCGCCCCACACCAACGAACCTGTTGCTTTAATCAGGCTAAAGATAAGTAAATACGGCCGTCCCCACAAATACCGAAAGCCATCAACAAAATCCAACCAGCCGCCCTGGCTTTCGCCTTCCGCCTCCCATTTTTTCAACACCACCCGGCTAATGAACCAGGCTGATAACACAAAAGTCAATGCATCTAGCACAAAAGCAGTTTCAGCACCAAAAACGGCCGCTACCACCCCACCCAGAAACGCACCCAATGCCAGCATGGTGCTCCAGGTAAAACTATCCAGGGCATTGGCCGTCACCAACTCTTTACGATCGACCACCATCGCTACAACAGCCGAACGCGCTGGCGTAAACAAGGCACTTAAAGCGAACTGCATCACAGTCAAAATATAAAACAGCCAAACCTGTCCCGTAATGCCTACGATCAAAAAACCTAAAACCACGACAGCCCGAGCCACATCAGCAATGACCATCAAAGTACGTCGGTTGTAGCGATCGGCCAAAACACCAGCCAGAGGACTAAACAAAAACAGTGGCAAAAACCGAGCCAAAAAAAGGTAGCTAATTGCTACCCCGGTATCACTCAACTCAGTGATTAACTCGGCCGCCGCAATCAAATTAAACCAATCGCCCAGCTGAGATACCACATTGCCCAACCACAAATAACGATAATCCTTATTGTGCCTGAGCAGCGAGATATATTCATGCATCAAAATTTACCTGATTTAAAAAAGGGGGAACAGAAAGAAGAAACAGTCGAGGGAAATATAAAAAGGCCTCTTGGCAATGACTTACTCTCCCAGGGGGTCGCCCCCCAAGTACCATCAGCGCTAGCGAGCTTAACTTCCGGGTTCGGGATGGGACCGGGTGTACCTTCGCCGCTCAAATCACCAAGAGACCTTCTTATAAACAAGTAAGATCGTCTAAGAACTAAATAGTAATCGTTTCCAAACTGCAAAATTTGCACTCACGTCAGAAAACCGAATTCTCCGTATCAAGTGGAACGTAAGCCCTCGACCATTAGTACGGCTTAGCTAAATACATTACTGCACTTACACATGCCGCCTATCAAGCTAGTAGTCTCCTAGCGGTCTTACTCCATACGGATGAGGGATCTAATCTTGAGGCGAGCTTCCCGCTTAGATGCTTTCAGCGGTTATCCCTGCCAGACGTAGCTACCCAGCAATGCCGTTGGCACGACAACTGGCACACTAGAGGTCTGTCCACCCCGGTCCTCTCGTACTAGGGGCAGCTCCTCTCAAATCCCTTACGCCCACAGCGGATAGAGACCGACCTGTCTCACGACGGTCTGAACCCAGCTCACGTACCGCTTTAATGGGCGAACAGCCCAACCCTTGGGACCTTGTCCAGCCCCAGGATGCGATGAGCCGACATCGAGGTGCCAAACCTTGCCGTCGATGTGAACTCTTGGGCAAGATTAGCCTGTTATCCCCGGGGTAGCTTTTATCCGGTAAGCTACGGGCGTTCCACTCCGGCCCGTAGGATCACTAAGTCCGTGTTTCCACTCTGCTCGGCGCGTCGGCCTCGCAGTCAAGCGGGCTTTTGCCTTTGCACTCTGTGGCTGGTTTCCATTCAGCCTGAGCCCACCTTTGAACGCCTCCGTTACTCTTTTGGAGGCGACCGCCCCAGTCAAACTGCCCACCTGCCACTGTCCCTTGCCGGTTAGGGTCAAAGCGACACCAGGCTGGTATTTCACCGTCGGCTCCACCGAAACTAGCGTCCCGGCTTCCTTGCCTCCCAGCTATCCTACACAAGCCTCGCCCTAACGCAATGACAGGCTACAGTCAAGCTCCACAGGGTCTTTTTGTC
>JACKBS010000008.1 GCA_020634435.1 Ardenticatenaceae bacterium
TACTGCGGTGATCTCGCTGACGGTGAGGCGCTTCTGGCGCATTGGCGCACCTGGCAAACACCAATCGTTGATGATTTTAAGCAAATCTCGTTTCGTGAGGCGGCTTCTATCAGCAACGATCCTGTGGATCCGCTGCCTGGCTTTAATTCTGGCGCGTGGCTGCGTGAGTTGAACGATGAAGCGATTGAAGCAATTGTGCAATATGGGTTGGGCCAGACTGGTTCACCCAGCCCGTATATCTTTGCTGAAGTGCGTCATGCAGGTGGGGCAATTAAACGGGTGGGGACGGAAACGGCCGTTTACGGCAATCGTGATGCTGAATTGCTGCTCTCACTGGTCGGTGTGGCTCCTGATGAGGTGGCCCATCAATTTTTGCAAGGGTATACGGCAGAATTGATGGACGCGATACGGCCGTCGCTGACCGGGGGTGTGTACATGAATTTTCTGGAAGGCATTGAATCTCAACAGCGCATTCGCGACGGTTTGGTAAGTGGCGGATATGAACGTCTGTCACGGTTAAAAGCAATATTGGATCCGGAAAACCTCTTTCGCTATAGTTTCAATATCGCTCAAAAACCCTAACTCTTTAGTTACTGATACCAGTATGAATAACGTGTTCATACTGGTATCCGCTCATTAAAACGCAGAAATCTACCCGCAACAAAAGTGACCTCATTCAAATATATTTGCATGTCAGGCATTATCTTGCAGCTTGACCACAATACGGCCGTTGCTGCTAACATCAGCTGATGGTGTCTGCATAGATCGTGTTTTATTACGACTAACGTAGCTAATGGGTGACATATTTACTTTGTCAGGATTGTGTTTCTAAGGCAAAATGTTTTTTATTGCGTTTTGCGACGAGGTTGCTAAGGCTGACAAGTTAACTATGACGATCTCCCCTAAGTGGCGTAAGCGATTGGTGTTACTTACGCAACTCCTGATAATCCTTACTATAATTGCAATTATCGTTACACTCGGTCAATGGTGGTTGGCAGAGCGCAGCTTTGAGCCATTAAATGTGCTTGCTTTTGCGGTTCTCTCCCTTCTGTCTCTCCTTTCCGGCTGGCTTACGCGTCAGGGAAATGCGGATTTGGCAGAAGCCCGAGAAGAAGTTGTTGGGGAAGCGACTGAACTTGGACATCTGCGTCGTCAAATTGTTAACCACTTTAACCAGGAAGAGCTACGTACCCTCTGTTTCGATTTAACTATTCGCTACGATAACCTGCACGGTACAACGATAGAGGCGAAAACAGTTTCCCTCATGGAATATGTACAGCGGCATGGTCAACTGCTCCAGTTAATCGCCATTCTAGAACGGGAGCGCCCGCATGTTGTTTGGTCTTCACAACGTTATCTGCACAACCGCCAAAATTTGCTGCAAAATGTGCAAAGCACCTGGATTGAAGGATTTCTAAAGAGCTCACTGCATAACGCAGTCGTATTAGAGTTAAACCTGACATACCAACCAGAAGCAATTACCCGTAAATTCATCCATCTGCCGGGGCAGGCAGCTCAGCTTGTTGAGCAGCCCATACGAGAGGTGTTTGAAGCATACGGCCGTAGTTTGTTGGTGCTTGGTGAACCTGGCAGTGGAAAAACAATCACCTTGTTACAACTGGCCGAGGCATTGCTTATTGAAGCCCGCCATGATCTTGGCCGACCTATCCCTGTTGTATTGAACCTGGCCTCTTGGGCGGATAAAGAGCAACCGCTCGAAGCGTGGTTGATAGATGAATTATTTGTCCAGTATCAGGTTGCTAAAACGTTGAGTCAGAACTGGATACGCAACAGTCAGCTTCTCTACTTGTTGGATGGCCTCGATGAAGTAGCTGAAGATGCCCGAGACAACTGTATTTCTGCCATAAACGATTTTAAGTCACAGGTTGTGTCAGATATGGTTGTTTGTAGTCGTCTAGCCGACTATGAAGCGCTGCAAAATCGCTTGAATTTAGGTGCCGCTGTCCGCATTGAACCACTCGCAGATGAGCAGATTGACGCCTACCTGGGTCGAGACGATCTTCAACTCCAGGCTGTGAAAGGGGCATTAGTAACCGATTCCGCCCTCTACTCCCTGGCTCGCACACCCCTGTTTTTGAGTATCATGACACTCGCTTACCGTGGCGTATCGGCTAATGACCTGGACAACTTTTATTCCCTGGATGCGCGTCGTAATCATCTATTTCATACCTATATTGAAAGAATGTTCGAACGGCGTTCCCTTGATAGCGATGCTGGTTACACTCAAAGTGAAGCACTTCACTGGCTTACCAACCTGGCTTACAGCTTACAGCAGCATGGTCAATCCATTTTTTACATTGAACGCTTGCAGCCTACGTGGTTGCCTTCTCTAAACACGCACCGTCGCTATGTTGGACTTGTTGGCATAATAGGTGGGTTGATCGGCGCGTTCATCTTTGGCATAAGCGTTTGGCAGAGTGCGGGGTCCATTGCGGGACTAAGTGTAGGATTGATAGGTGGATTGAGCGTGGGAGTCATCGGCGGTTGGAGTGCATCTCAAGAGCCAATCGCTTTAATTGAAGAACTAAGCTGGGCACCACAGCCTATCCGGCAACTAATACCCAAATTTATCAAGAATGGATTGTCGTTTAGCATTTTTGGGGTCTTCCTGGCATTAAGCCTGAGTGTTGTATTTTGGATGGCATCAGGGACCAACATTAGCTGGGCAACAGGTTTGGGTATTGTTCTTAGCGTAGGATCAATTGGAGGGCTCTTTAGGGTGCTAATAGATTGTATAAAAAAGAGAGAAATGCAAAAGCGCCCTCGACCCAATCAAGGCATTCGCAATTCGCGACGAAATGCTTTAAGAATGGGATTGTTTTTTGGCCTGGGGTTTGGTCTGAGTATTGGTCTCGTTGCTGGACTCATTTTAAGCGCGATTTTTGGCTCAATAACAGGCTTAGTAGTTGGACTTGTTGTGGGACTAAGTGGTGGGTTAAGCGGGGGAATGATGCAGTACGGCGGCGAAACAGTGGTACGGCATTATTCGCTGCGTTGGCTTTTGGCGCGCCAGGAGATCATTCCATTCCCTCTACGAGACCAGGGTTTAGTTACCTATCTAGACGATATGGCCGCCCATATTCTGCTTCGACGTGTGGGTGGTGGATGGGTATTTATCCATCGCACCCTGCTTGAGTACTTTGCCGCTTTACACTCAAACACTTCCCTGGCCCAAAGTTAGTTCAGCCGATACGGCAAGAGCGTATTGCTCCTGGCCCAGACTTTACGAAGAAACTCGAAACGGCCGTTGTCCGCTGTTTCAATCCCTGAAATGAGAACGCAAAGTCATAATAAATGAGGTCCAAGTCAATATGAAATATTATCTCTACCTTTCCAAAATGAAGATCGATATGCTCTATGAGCAACTGCCTGCGCAATATATGCGTCCCGCCGATCCCGCAGCGAACCGCTCAGACCTGGTTGAGCTGCGACGGAACCTCAATGAAGCGTTTAATACAACCGACCTGCGTAACCTTTGTTGGGATTTAGGGATAGATTACGAAAACCTTTCCGGCGATAACAAACTGGATAAAACCAGAGAATTGCTAGATTATCTGGACAATCGCAGCCGTATTGCCGACCTACTTGTCATCCTCCAAAAAGAAAGACCCAAAATTGCCTGGCCATCTTCTGCCTCGGTCAATGAACCATCCCCAAATACGATGTACAAAAAACTTCAATCGGTGCTGGACTACATTTACGCCAACGAATCGGTGGGCACTGTAGACAGCCCCAATAAATTTTTTGCGGGGAAAATGGCGATGCGCTGGGGACCCGGTTCTGGCCAGAATGACCCAACTCAAATCTGGCAACACATTGCCTTTTTTGGCGGCGAAACGCCAAACCATACCATTGTTGCGTTGGGTGGTTCCAAGCAGCATTTAATGGGTGCTTCTGAGACAACGGAGCAGAATTTGAATGGCATGATAGTAAACTCAACGACTGTGCAATATGTCATGTCGAACTTTCTTAGCGAGGAACTAAAACCCAGCAACTTTGAGACCCTTCTGGAAGAGCCTCGGCCACCTTATAAAGAGGATTGGCTAATAGACGCTCTGGCGTCCACTGTTTCCGAAATGTCCGGCCCGCCTCAGCAGGTAGAATTTGTGGCCAAGCGCTTGCTGGAGGGTCAGTCGGGTACAAAACACGTCTTGCTTGGAACTCCACTTTACATTGCGCTTGATGAGTAGCTAACCGCTTGTGTTACGAAGCGTCGGGTCGGGATCAGACTCGGCCCATTTGTACCAGTCCGCACTTCCTTGCAACTTCTGCGTCAGGCCTATGGAGGCCAAGTCTTGAAAACTATAGCGAACGGCCGTTAGCCGGGCCTGCGATAAGGCAAACACAAAAACCTCGAATATTCGAGGTTTTTGTTGCGTTTTGCTATTTATGGGCGCGACGGAATTCGCTCACTCACATGTATAATTTTATTCTTTCTGTTGGTGGAGTATTTTAGGTTAGGCGCTAGACTGCTGTATCACATTTCAATAAAATCATGATCTGAGTGATAAAAACAGGAAGCTTATTCATGATTGATTTGATGAAGTTAAAGACATTTATCTATGCAGCTGAGAATCTAAACTTTTCTGAGGCGGCCAAACGGCTGCACCTGACACAGTCCACGGTTAGCCATCATATTAAAACACTGGAAGAGTCGTTTGGCGGAGAGCTGTTTAGCCGCTCTGGAAACATGCTCAAGCTAACTGAGACGGGACGTTTGCTGTTGCCTTGGGCGCACAAGTTGGTTTATCAGGCGCTTCAAGTGGAAGAGTTGATGGCATCCCGACACGAGGAGGCTGCCGGTCATCTCCGAATTGCGTGTAGTACGACGGCTGGCAAATATATTTTGCCTCAGCTTGCGGCGCGCTTTTGCCAGCACTACCCTGGTATTCAAGTGAGTATTTTGGCTTGTACACCTGAACACATTTTGGTCGAATTATTGGAAGGGGAGGCCAATCTAGGTGTTATCAGCAGCTATGATCTGTGCGGAAATGGGTTGGAGTGCCAGGAATTTTTTAACGACGATATCGCGCTTATTGTGCCAAGCGACCATCCCTGGGCCAAGCGCCAGCAAGTTGAGCCCGCTAATTTGCTAGAAGAGAAGATTATTATGCGTGAATCTACCTCAGGCACACGCCGGGTGCTTCTGACAGAGCTGGCTAAGCATGACATCACTCTGGATGATCTGCCAATCTTTCTGGAATTAGGGAATGCAGAAGCGATTGTGATGACGGTTCAGGCGGGATATGGCATTTCCTTTGTTTCTTCTCTGGCAGCGGCCTGGGCCGAGGCTTTGGGCCGTGTAAAAACTGTGCCTGTTGCGGGCTTAGACCTGAAGCGTGAGATTTATATGGTTCGACCTGTGCTGGATACCCCTAATCGTGCGCAGGAAGTATTTTGGGGATTCATCCACGATCCAGCCAATGTTGATTTGCTGCGCCTGGCGCGATCCCTTTAAGTGCCTGTCCGAATATTTGCCACAGAGTGCACAGAGGGCTTAGAGGGAAGGCTCATTTCTCAGATTCCTCTCTTTCCCTTGTGGCTTTTTTCATAGATTCAAAGATGCTCGCTTCAAGTATTTGGGCTTGCGTGTGGTTAACGGCCGTTTCTATTTTGAGTGCCAGCTCGCTCCAATCAACAGGCCAATAATGGTTCCCAACGGGATGCCAACAGAACAGCAAAGCGGCAGATCAAAAATAGAGCGCAGTTGTATTGTGCTTACAGTGCCCGTTAGGTGACTCATAATAAAAAAGATACTGGTCGTAATGAGGATGCCAGCTAAAAAGCCAACAATGGAATTTGACACAGTCCAGGTAACAACCCGCGTTATGATCTCTTTTCGGGCCAATTCCTGATCGACCATACCCACAGTGAGGGAAATCAACAACCCAGAAAGGCCGCCGGAGAGACCGCCAAAAACCATGTCGCGACCAATATGCCCTGAGATGTTCAGTAATGAAAAAATACCGGCAAAAAGCAGGGCGCTGGTCAGGCCGTACATCAATGAACTCGTTGTGAGCGATTGCCAATTTCTACTCATGTCCTTACTCATTTTTTAGCTCCTTTATGATTGTGTTTTTGATAATAAGCGGGTGCGCCACTCCAAAAACGAGTACCGTAACGTTCTACAACCTGTGCCTGACCGGTGGCTTCTAGTTCGGTCAGCACATCCTTCACGTCACCAGGTGCCCAACGGGACAAGGCGCGCTCCAGTTCATCCTGACGCATGGGATGGCGCGTAATAATGTTAATGATTGCGTCTACGATGGTGCCGCCGCTGCCAAGGTCAAAGCTGCCTTCTGCTGGGTGGACGACATGAGCCGTTTGGCCCAGGATGGCGAGGGCGCGCATGAGACCTTCTTCATCAGACGGCCGTACCCAGGGTTCAGCGGGTGGGCGCGTGGGCAGATTGATGTGTACCTGGTCTGGCTGGATATGGGCTAAAACGGCCGTAATATCCCGCAAAGCGGCCTCTGTGTCATTCAAGCCCTGTACCAGCATCACTTCCACCCATAATTGGCCACTGTACATGCGCCGGAAGGCGATGAGCCCCGCCACCAGCCGCGCAAACGTTACGGTGGGGTGGGCTCGGTTGATCTGGCGATAGAGAACGGTCGTGCCCGCATCCAGAGATGGCATGACGGCATCCGCTAATGCCAACGCTTGCCGAACTTCTGGCAGGTAAAGCAGCGATCCGTTGTTAATGACCGCTACCGGTAAATCGGTGACCCTTTTTACCTGTTGGATTAGCCAGCCCAGTTCGCTGTGCAGCGTTGGTTCGCCAGAGCCAACAAACGTAACCCAGTCAATTTCCCCAGGTTGATGATGCGCCAGCGCTTCTTCGACCTCCGCTAGAATTGCCTCACGCGGGAAGTACTCTTTTCTTTCATTGGTCATGGGCAGACTGCGGCCAAGCTGGCAATAAACGCAGTTCCAGTTGCAGGTTTTCAGCGGAATTGTGTCAATACCGAGCGATTGACCCAATCGCCGGGAAGGTACCGGGCCAAAGACGTAGTTCATTTTAGATACTCGCCTCGAAACCAGGTGTTTGGAGAAACGGCCGTTGCGGTAGCCACCTGATCACAATCAAAAATAGGCTTAGCATGATGAGGGCCGATGAGAGACACCAGGCACAAATGGCGCGGATGACCAGCAGTTCCAGCATGGTCAGGTAGGCAGAAAAAAGCGTGCCCAAAAGCGTCAGGGCCAGTAGTCCATACCCGGTTAGCCCCGCAGC
Source organism: Ardenticatenaceae bacterium (assembly GCA_020634435.1). GTDB lineage: Bacteria > Chloroflexota > Anaerolineae > Promineifilales > Promineifilaceae > Leptofilum. The sequence goes on from JACKBS010000008.1 coordinate 7,259, forward strand.
TTTCCCGTCTGTGGCCTGGCGCAGCAGCCACAAAACGCCGATGGCTAAGTAGCTCAAAACGCCAAACAAGGCCACGGGAATGCCAAACAGACGGGCATAGGGGCTGCTCTGCACAAGGTTGCACTCGCCGATTGGGCCGCAAACGGCCGTTACCTGTGCTGTCTCCACGTAAGCTAGATAGCCAGCTACCCCCAGACCCAGGATGACCAGACCCAGAATCACGGCGGTTTGCTTGTTGTTGGGGCTGGCCTGTGTCTGTTGCCTGAGGGTAAACGGCCGTTTCTTCACCCAGGTCCAAAGCCCGTAAGCCAATCCAGCAACCAAGGCCAGCAAAACGATCCAGCCCAGGGCAAATCCCACCGGATCGGCAGGAGGTTTGGCTGCGATGGATTGGGCTGCTTGCTCGATTTCAATCTTGTCCAGCGGCAAAATGGCCGTGTCGGATTCAGCAGGAACGGCCGTCGTGGCCGGGGCCAGAGGGATTATTTCAGGCGCTGTCGTTGGCTCAACTGGCACAGAATCTGCGGGCAGATCGGGCATAATCTCCCGAAGCGCCGGGAGCGCTGGCCAGGCAATTCCGCCCACCGCCAGCCCGTCTTCAATCAGCGTGGGGAACTGCTCTTGTATTTCCAAACTGCCCACCAGCACCACATCTCCAACAATAAGCGTCGGCACGCCCAGCCGGGCATCGGGGATTTTGAACTGGGTAACGGCCGTTTGGTAAAGATATTGCCCCAGTTCATTCGACACATCCAGCCCAACAATTTGTAACTGAGCGCCGTACTGCTCTGTCAGTGGCGGCAGCACGTTGATTATCACGTCGTGGCAGTGGGGGCAGGTGGGCGAGAAAAAGAGAATGGCCTGCACCACTGGTAAGGCTGGCTCCGGCAAGGGTTGGGCAACGGCCGTCTGCTGCCCCAAGCCACCAATAATAAGACCAAGAAGGAAAAGCCAACGCTGGAACATCATTGTGCCCCAATAACCTCTCTTTGGTTGACATCACGCAAAGCTGTGAATTTCATCGTGCAGCCAGGTTCGGCTGTGGCCGGAAAAAGAACCAGACCACAACCGAACCGAATTTTTTGCTAAACCATAATTTGCACGGCTCAGAAGACCAGGGACAGTCCTGCACCTTGAGCATCCAGCAGGAAGGAAGGCGCATTCATGATTTCCACCCCTTCGCGCACATCTTCTGGCTTGATCCCTTTGTTTTCCAGAGCCAGCTCGCACAAGATAACCCGGCCGCCTTCAGCCAGAATGTCGTTGTAAAGCTGCACTGGGTCCGGCAGCCCTTTCAGGTGCATGTCACGGATTTTCTCCAACTCGCCCTTTACCAGCGCGGGTGCACCACCCGGGCAGAAAAACACCAATACTTCATCGTCAATGGCTGCCCCAGACGCGCTCATGATGAGTGTGGGCATCACATGCGGCGGATCCGCGTGATTACACATAACAACCATCTTTCCATTGCCATTTTTGTTCATGAAATTATCTCCTTTAAGTTTTTATCACTATCAATCGGTGCCCGCTGGCGTAAACACGGGTTCCAGCTGCTCTTGCCGAACACGGGCCTTAACTGCTTCCAGATAGATGGCCAACGGCCGATAAAACAGATGCGCCCATTTGCCGATACCCACTTCCGTATCCAGCATGGCTATCATGGCCATAACGTGAATGACGTAAATGAAGTAGGTGGGCCAGGGCCAGCCCGCATAGCGAAAAATGTGAACCAGAATGCCCGTTACTGCTCCGGTGAGGATGAATGACGGGAACAACCAGTCGGTGGGATGCGAAAAACGGTGCATTTGCTCTTTCTTTTGGATACGGCCGTAAAGTGCCTCACCCGACGCATAAAGCAAAACAATCGTCGCGTAATAGCCCAGCCACCGCTGCGGATGCCAGAGCGGGTAGATGTTGTCCGTCTGGAACCACCACAAAAATCCCAAAACCAGCACCAGCATGGTGACGTAGCCAGACACCAGCAGCAGGTGTTTGAGCCAGCGGCTATGATCTGCGCCGCAGGCACGCCATCGTTTTTGGGTTAAAAAGTGCACCACCAGCGTCTTCAACTCGGCCAGGTACAGGCGCGGCGGAACTTTGGTTTCGGCCGTTATCGGGGCCATGACAGTCCGCGCCATGCGCAGCACGCCAGACAACATGCGGTAGCCCAGGTACAGCCCGTGCAGCAACACCAGCGCCCAGACCAGCATCACTGAGGCAAAGGTGTTGAGCGCCACGTGATCGGTAGGAATGTTCTGAAAACCAGTAACCGCGTGGTAGAGGACAAACGCAGCCAGCGTCACCAGGCTTAGCCGAATGATCGTCCAGGCGACGGCTTTTTCAGAGGTGTAGAGGCGGGCACCGTGGCCAGAGCGGTCGTATTGGGCAGTTAGCCAGCGGCGCAGGGCCATCATCGTTTCGCCGGGTTCGGCCTGGCGTGGGCAGGATTGGGCACAGTCGCCGCAGTAGTAGCACAGCCAGGGGTCTGTGCTTTGCATGATCTTTTCTTCCAGTCCCAACTGGGCCAGCCGGATCATGTTCCGCGGAAAAGGGTGTTCGTCGCTGGTGAGCGGGCAAACGGCCGTACAGTTCCCACAGTTGAAGCAAATCTCAGCCCCGACCGCCCCGTACTCTTTGAGATTGAGCAGCAAATCAGGATTTACACGGTTGCTCATTTCTTTGGCTCCTCCACCCGCTGGTAAAGATAATATTCACCGCACATGCCCGTTTCCGTCACGAGGCCGTACTTCTTCATGGCCGTGATATGCCACAGTACCTCATGCGCCGGAATGCCCGTCAGGGCGGCAATTTCCGGGATGGTCTTTGGCTCGTCGCGGGTCGGCTGGCAAATTTGGCGGCGAATAGCCTTTTGTTCTTTTAGCCGCGCTTGCGCTTTATCCACGGTTTCTTTGTGCTGTTCGCGCAGGCGTTTTAGAAAAATAGCCCTTGTTTTGGCATCTTCTTTGGTACTCATCAGGCTAACTCCCATTGGGGCAGTGTTTCAGCCGCGATGGCGTCTATCATGGCGTCGTACTGGTTGAGCCGCCAACCCAGCAAATCAATGGCCCGGTTCGGGCACGCCCCCACGCAAACGCCGCAGCCCGCGCAGTTGGCCGGAGTGACAACAGCTTTTTGTACCGAACGGCCGTTTCCCACCACCGTTTCCAGCGCGATAGCATCCTCGTATTGGCAAACCGCCACACAGCGTCCCGTGCCATCACACAAATCAGGGTTTACCTGAGCCACAAACGGGTCCAACTCCACCTGGCCCTGGCTCAGCAGCCCGGCCACCTTGGCCGCTGCCGCGCCCGCCGCCGCACAGCTTTCCTGAATGTTCATCGGTCCCTGCGCGGTGCCCGCGAGAACAATACCGGGAACGGCCGTTTCCACCGGCCGCAGCTTGGGATGCACTTCCAACAAAAATCGGTCGGTGCCCGGCGACACTTTTAGCAGTTTGATGAGATCATCTACCGGGTTGGGCATCATCCCCACGGCCAAGACTACCATGTCTACCGGCAGCTCCATTTCCTCGCCCCAGGTCAGATAATCGTTGACCCGAATAAGCAAAGGAAACGGATCATCCGGTGGCGCAGCGGTGACTTGCGGCAGTTCATCATCGTGAAAGCGCAGGAAGCGCACCTGGTTTTGCGAGGCCTCTGTGTAGTACGTTTCGTGCCCCCGGCCATAGGTGCGAATGTCTTCATAAACATCAAAAATGTTGATATCCGGGAAGCGAGCATGCAGCTCGTTGGCCACGTGCAGCGTGGCTGTGCAGCAAACCCGCGAGCAGTAATTGTTAATCTGGCCGTCGGGCTGCGGCTCGTTGATGCCGTCCATTTGGCGGCTGCCGACGCAGTGAATGAGGGCGATGTTGCGCACGGAACGGCCGTTCCAGATCAGTTCCTCCTCTTCTTTGCGCAAAGCCAGCAGGCGAATGAACTGGGGCAGCGTCACCACTTCCGGGAATTCACCATAACCGTATTCGCCCGGATAGGGTTCGTACGGCTTGAAGCCGGTGGCCACCACCACGGCACCCACCGCCACCTCAAACGTTTTCGGCTGGTTTTCCAGGTGCAGCGGATGCCCGTTTAGCTGAATGCAGCCCTCGGTGTAATGGTCCCAATCCACCGCCGGTGTGGGCGGATAACAGCCCGGATACGGCCGATAAACCGCCTTGCGCGTGGTCAGGCCATAATCAAACTCGTTGGGCAGCTCCACGGTGCAGGCCGCCAGCACCGCCTCGGCCATATCATCACTGACACCGCGCGACTGCTGCCGGATGGTAGCCTGAAAATCACCCACATATCCCTTCATGCCCACCAGTTCCGCCTGTGTGTAAATGGTGACATTGGGCTGCGTCACCACCTGCTGGATCAAGCCCGCCAGCATCTCGCGGGCCGCTGCACCGGTGGGAAAGACCGATTCCAATTGCGCCACATGCCCGCCCAGGAATGGTGACTTTTCGATCAGCGTAACCTGGATGCCGCGCCGGGCGATGTCTAGCGCTGCCCGTAGGCCAGCTACGCCGCCGCCGATGACCAGGGCGTGCTGTTTGGCGGCCAGGTGGATGGGTTCCAATGGGTCCAGCAGGCGCGCTTTGGCAATACCCGCTGTCAACAGGCGGGTTGCCTTGGCGGTTGCCCCGTCAGGATCGTGGTGATGCACCCAACTGTCCTGCTCCCGAATGCCCACGTGATGGTAAAAGTAAGGATTGAGACCAGCACGGGCAACGGTGCCGCGAAAGGTTTGTTCATGCAGCGATGGGGCACAGGCACCAATCACAATCCGATTGACGCCGTTTTCCTTGATGTCTTGTTCAATTAACGCCTGACCAGCGTTGGAGCACATAGACATGTCGGTGCGCGAAACCACAACGTTAGGCAGCCGTTCAAGCGCTTTGGCCACTGCCTCGCAGCGCACCACATCGCCAATGTTGCCGCCACAGCAACAGGTGTAGACGCCAACCCGAATTTCTTCTTCCTGGGGCAACGCTTTTTCAGGCATGAACCAGCTCCTTTTCACCAACTTTCCTGGAAACTCGAAGTTTCCGGGAAAGTGACTGCCCGTTTTGCAAGTAAGCGGCCGTTTCTGCGGCTGCGGCTCCGGCCATGACAATGCAGTCTACAATGTCCATGGGGCCAACGGCCGTTCCGGTGGCAAAAATACCGGGGCGATTGGTCACGCAGGGGGCCAGATTCGGCTCAGGAATGGCAATGAAGCGATCGTCAGCGGCAATGGGCACCTTAAAAATCGGCCGCGGGTCGTAGCCAGGAACCATGCCGACGGACAGAACCACCATGTCGTGCGGCCGTTCCACCACTTTGGAACCGTCGTCAATCAATTCCACCCGCACCACCGGATTTTGGCTCTCGTCTTCGTGAACGCGAGCGACTTTGCCCTTCACAAACTCAATCCCCATCGCCCGTGCGTTTTGGTAGAATTGTTCATACCCCTTGCCGAACGTGCGAATATCCATGTAGTAGATGGTGATGTCGGCCAGGGGCAGGGCACCGGCCAGCAGCATGGCCTGCTTGATGGCGTACATACAGCAAATGCGGGAGCAGTATTCCACGCCCAGCGTCTTGTCGCGGGACCCGGCACACTGCACGTAAGCAATCGACTCTGGCTCTTTGCCGTCAGACGGCCGTAACACGTGGCCATACGGGCCGGTGGGGGCCAGCAGGCGCTCGACCGTCAGGGCATCCACCACGTTCAGCAGTTCACCTGCGCCATACTCTTTTTTGGCGTTGGTCGGGGTTAGCTCAAAGCCGGTGGCCAGCACAATGGCCTGGGCGTTTAGCGTAAACGTCTGAGCCGTTTGAGAAAAATCAATGCAGCCCTCAACCGGGCAAACCTTTTCGCATTTGCCACAAAGGATGCAGTTTTCAATATCGAGGACGGCTTTTTGGGGAACGGCCGTGGAAAAAGGCACGCCAATAGCCCGACGAGCTCCTAAATTCATATCAAACAGGTTGGGCAGGTCGATGGGGCAATCAAACTCGCAGAGGCGGCAGCCCGTGCATTTGTCTATATTGACATAACGGGGTTTTTGCGTCACCTGAACTGAATAGCCGTTCGGGTTTTCGGCAATGGACTGCACTTCGCAGTAGGTAAAAAGCTGAATATTTTCGTGGTGGGCCACGGCCGACATTTTTGGGGTGGTGATGCAGCTACAGCAGTCGAGGGTGGGGAAAACCTTGCTGAGTGCAATCATCTTGCCGCCAATGCTGGCCTCTTTTTCTACCAGGGCTACCTGGTAGCCCTGGTCGGCCAAATCTAGCGCCGCCTGCATGCCCGCAATGCCGCCGCCCACTACCAGCGCGTCTACCTGTCGATTTTCTTGGAACATAAGGTTACCTTTCGGTGGCCGGTAATCGGTCATCGGTAATCGGAGCACTTTTTCTACTGATTACTGATTACGGATCACGGATCACGGATTACCGACCGAAGCCAATTCTGCGTGGACGGGGCCGATATCCCGCAGCAGGTCATTCATCTGGTTGATTTCGTTGAGAAACGGCCGTACACACACCGTACAAATCGCCGTGAGGCGCAGCCGTCGTGGATCCAGCCCCTGTTCCTTCATCATCGGGTAAACATGGTTGATAATTTCGGCCGTACGCTCTGCGCCACCTTTGTAGGGGCAATCTGTGCCGCTGTACATCACCAGGATGGCATCAATGCCCTTCTGAAATGTTCTCAGATAAAAATCTTCAGCAAACATAGCCGGGCATACCACTGGCAGAACATACACATTGGGCGCGTAATCAAAATGCCCCTGGCCAACAGAGTCGGCACCGGCATACCCGCCAGACAGCGTTGCCAGCACTAGAATTTTGGGGTCTTGTGCCATCATTTTCTCCCCGATCTCGCGTGTGTTCACTTCATCCGCTTGATGAACAGCCGGTCATACCCACCTTCGGCCGTAAGGTGCCCCAGATATTCATGGCCTACCTTTTGGCACCATTTGGGGATATTTGTTCTTGTTTGGGGACTGCCAGACCAAATTTCTAGCACTTCGCCTACCTTGACAGCGCCAATACCCTTCTTGGCTTCCAGCAGGGGGCCAGGGCAAGCGCTGGCCCGGGCATCAATAACCTTTGCCGCTTGAATATTAGCTAGATCAATTGCCGTAACAGACATCATGAACCTCCATCGGTTTATAGAATTCCAGTGTGTTGCCTAAATTGTTGCTTTTGCCTGGTGGGCTCGAATTAAGAGGGGGCACGATTTGGCAAGCTCGTTTTCGGCAATACGATAGTAAATCGTTTGCGCATCCCGGCGCGAATCGAGGACGCCTTTTTCTTTCATCAAATGTAAATGCTGAGAGGTGTTTTGCAGGGAAAGTCCAACAGTTGCGGCAATCTCGCTGACAGATTTTTCCTGTTCCGCCAGTGTCCAGATAATCAGCACACGTCGCGGGTTAGCAAAAACACTGCAAATCGCTGCCTGACTTTCTGCTAATGCTCTCAGCTCGCCATCCATTTCCGGCCCCGCAGGTATTCATCAATTTAAGCAATTACACAGTTTCTTAATTGCAAGTTGTCTTTAATATAAGTGGGGAGGCACAATTTTGATCAGTGTTATTTATCATGACCAACATTACGCTTTTCGATTGAGGTCCATAGATAATCTCTATGCAATAGGCGGAAGATGATGGGACTACTAGTAGTGGACTCCTGGGTGATCAAAATGCACAGAAAAGAGCCCATATTTGTCCATGCATGCGCAGTATCTTAAGCAAGATTTGGTTAGGGCACAGTTTTATGAGGCTCTACCAGAAACAGTTAGCTGGGAAGAGCGTGCGATCGAACATTTAATGAATTTGCAGACTGGGGTAAGTGCTTTAGGAGCTGATCCTATGAGCAAGGAAAATGATAAAGAGAATTTTCAGTTGAGGAGAAATACGTTTTGGCTCTTGTTGAAAAGGTATTGATTGGCAAGGCCGGGGAAATGAAGGTTATTTTCAAGCTAGATGTGCTATCGCTACTTGGGATAGCACATCTAGCGGTAATGGCAAAACGTCTAATTCGCAGCTACCGTCGAAAAAATCGGTCGGAATTTGTAACCGTAAACAATCATGCCCTCTTCGCCGTCAGTGCGCAGCTTGCGGGTTACCATCTCTACTGGCTGGCCAATGCTCAATTCGCTTTCGTCTACATCGGTAAGCTGGGCAGTGACGATAGGGCCTTCTTCCAGTTTGACCAGGGCTACAGTATAAGGAGCGCTGTGTTCAAAGCCTGCCGGAGCATCGTAAATGGTGGTGAAAGAGTAGATTTCACCCAAGCCTGTGAAAGTGTACAGCTCATAAGCCGGAGCCTGACATTCGAGGCAGACATCGCGCGGCGGGAACAGCTTTACCCCGCAGCTATCGCAGGTTTCACCAACTAATTTGTAGCGTTGTTCTTGTAATCGCCAATGGCGTGAAACTTCCATTATTTTTTCTCCCTAATAAAAATCAGGTTTCGTAAACGGCCGTATTTCCATTCATTTGCGCCGTTTGTCACAATGCATTATCTGCAAAAACCCTCTCATTAACTGTCAGCCACGCCTAAAAGACTGCCAAAAGCTATCAGAGAGCCCTGTTTTGAAGAGTTATGTTAACTATCTAGGCGTAAAACGTGGGTAACGGCCGTTGCCCCACTGCCACCTAAATTTTGCGTCATACCAATCTTGGCATTAGCAACCTGATTGTCGCCTGCCTGCCCGCGCAGTTGGCGAGCCACTTCCACAACCTGGTACATGCCAGTTGCCCCGCCGGGATTACCGCGTGCTTTCAGACCGCCAAAGGTGCTGATGGGAATACGGCCGTTGCGCCCAATCTCCATATCTCGCGCCAGCTGCCACCCTTCACCCGGTGCGGCAAATCCAGCCGCCTCCAGCGACAGAGCCGCCATGACGGTGAACGAATCGTGCAGCTCAAACAGATCAATGTCGTCGTGGCTGACGCCTGCGTCCCGCATCGCCTTCTGGGCGCTGAGTTCAGCGGCGCGCAAGTGCAGCATATTTTTGCGATCGTGCAGGGCCAGGGTGTCGGTGGCCAACGCTGAGCCAGCAATACGAATGGGCTGCGGCACCATGTCCTGCGCCCGTTCGTGGCTGGTAATAACGACGGCCGCTGCACCATCACCACCCGGCGCAGCATCGAACATTGTTACGGGGGTAGCAACTGGCGGTGCGCTGGCAAAACGTTCTGCTTTTAGACGGTTGCGGTACATCGCCAGCGGATTATCGGCTCCGTTGGCGTGGGCATTGACGCTGAAATTGGCAAAATCGTCTACCGTAATGCCATACTCGTGCATGTAGCGGCGCATCAGCAAAGCACCCATACCCGCTACCGTCAGGCCGTGGATCGCTTCGTAATCGGCGTCGAGGGTGCTGCTGAGAACGGCCGTAACCGGACTCCCCACCTGATCCGTCATCTTCTCCACGCCAATCACCAGGGCTGTTTCTACCAGCCCACTCTTAACGGCCAGAATGCCCTGGCGCAGCGCTGCCCCGCCAGAAGCGTCGGCCGCTTCCACGGTCACCGCTTCAATGCCGCGCATTCCAGCAAAATCGGCAATGAGTGCGCCCAGGTGCAGTTGATGGCTTAACTGCCCGGCAGCCATGTTGCCCACAAACATGGCATCTACCTTGCTCACGTGTGCATCGTCCAGTGCTGCCTCAATGGCATACCACGCCAGATGGCGAATGGACGTGCTCCACATTTCTTTCACTTCAGTTTGGCCAAGGCCAATGATTGATACGTCGTTCATAAAATTTCCAAAGAGTTGTTAGTGGTTAGTTGCTGGTGGCTGGTTACTAACCACTAACAACTAGCAAACTATTTACGAAAGTTTCAGCTTATCCCGATACCGGGTATAGGTTGCGTAATTAATTTCCGTGCGGCGGCTGATGTATGCCTCGGTGGTGGTGGCCAAATGCTGCACTTCAGGCAGTTTGTCGGTCACTTCGATGTCAAAGGCGTCGGAGCCAGCGCCGGAGCCGTAGCTCACCATCAAAATGCGGTCGCCGGGCTTGGCGATATCCAAAATGGCGGTGAGGCCAATCATGGTGCTGCCAGAGTAGGTGTTGCCGATGCGGGGGCTGAGCAAGCCTGGTTTGATCTGCTCTTTAGAAAAGCCCAGCTGACCCGCAACACGCTCCGGGAATTTGGCGTTGGGCTGGTGGAAAACGGCCCAATCATAATCGCCAGATTTGGTGCCAAGGGATTCCATCAGCATTTCGGCCGCGCCCTGGACGTGCTTGAAGTAGGCAGGTTCGCCGGTGAAGCGATCGCCGTGGGATGGGTATTCGGCGTGGGCGCGCCGCCAGAAGTCTGGCGTGTCGGTCACGAAGGAGTAGGAGCCGTTGATGATGGCCACAGATTCAGCCGCGGGTCCCAGCAAAATTGCCGCTCCGCCAGCTGCCGCCGTGTATTCCAACGCATCACCGGGACGACCCTGGGCGGTGTCCATGCCAATGCTGAAGGCGTAGCGAGCCATGCCCGACCCAACAAAGCCAATCGCGGCCTGCATCGCCTCGGTGCCGGCCTTACAGGCAAATTCCCAGTCGCCCGCCATGGTGTTGGGCACCGCGCCGATGGCCTCAGCGACGATGGTGCTGCTGGGCTTGACGGCGTACGGGTGGCTCTCACTGCCTACCCAGACCGCGCGAATTTCCTGCGGATTGATCCGAGCGCGCATCAGGGAGTTTCGGGCGGCTTCAATCGACATGGTGATCACGTCTTCATCCAGCCCGTTGACGGCTTTTTCCACGATGGGCGTGCCGCCCGTGCCGTTGGTCCACATTTTGGAGACCTCGCTGGCGGGTAGGCGGTAGCGGGGCACGTACGCGCCGTACCCAACGATGCCTACCGGGCGGTCTGGTTTCATTAATCCATCTTGCGGTTTATATTCGCTCATTGTTTCCTCTGTTTCGGTAATCGGTATTCGGTGATCAGTAATCGGTCTGTTTTCACTGATTACTGTTTACGGATTACGGTTCACCGATTACCTTTCAAAATTTCTTTGGCACGATCGACGTGAATGCGTCGTTCGGCAACAAGTTGATCGGCTACAAATTGGATAAGTGCTTCAGGTGCGCCTGCGGCCATAGCCACCTGGCGGGCGTGCAGAGCCATATGCCCTTTTTGGATGCCCACGGTTGCCAGGGCGTTGATTGCCGCCAGGTTTTGGGCCAGCCCAACGGCAGCCATCACCTGAGCCAGCTCTGGCGCGGACTGCACGGCTAGAATTTTCATGGCGGTGCGGGCGGTGGGATGCACTTTGGTGGCCCCGCCAACCATGCCCACGGCCATTGGTAGGGTAATTTCGCCGTAGAGATCGCCGTTGTCATCTACGTGCCAGTCGGTGAGGGCTTGATAACGGCCGTCTTTCGCGGCAAATGAGTGGGCTCCGGCCTCAACTGCACGCCAGTCGTTGCCCGTGGCAATGCACACCGCGTCGATTCCATTCATGATGCCCTTGTTGTGCGTCGCAGCCCGGTATGGATCGACCACCGCAAAGGCGTTGGCTTCTTCGATCAGTTTAGCTACTTCCTGGCCGCTGTAATCCTCGGTGGCCAGTTGGTCAGCGGGGATGGTGCAGCGGGCGGTGGCGGTGCGCTGATCAGCCAGGTTGGAAAGGATGCGCAGGTTGGTACGGCAGTTTGTCAAACGGGCAATTTCAGGGGCCAGTGACTCCAAGGCTGTGTTGATGGCGTTGGCGCCCATCGCATCACGCGTGTCAAAGTGGAGGTGGACAACAAGCATGGGGCCCACTGGCGTGTCGGGAAACGGCCGTGGCACAATGTCTAACGCGCCGCCGCCCAGGTTTACAATTACTTTGTCGCAGCAGTTGGCGGTTTCCAGCAAGTCAGCCTTGTTAGCGTTGATGGCGTTGATAGCCACGTCCATGTCGGGGATGTCCAGCACCTGAATCTGGCCAATCATCACAGGATTGGTGGCGCTGGTGTGGAAGCCGCCTCCAGCACGAATCTTCTTGGCGGCGTTGCTGACAGCGGCGACCACGCTGGGTTCCTCCACGGCCATGGGGATGAGGTAGTCACGGCCGTTTACCAAAAAGTTCACCGCGATTCCTAACGGCAGGGCAAAGGTGCCCAGCGTGTTTTCGATCATTTTGTCGGCCAGCTCATTGGAAAGCCCCTGACCCAGAAGCACGGTTTTGTCATCGTCGTTCAGGTTAGCCCATTCGGCTACGATGTCTACCCGTTCGGTTAACGGCCGTTTATAAAACCCTGGTAATCGTGATGATTTGTCGCCCACTCGTTTCTCCTCGTTGTCTCAATTTGGTCGGTATTGGGTAGACGGCCGTTGCCAGCGAGCAGCATTCAACCCCTACCGGCTGGGACTATAACGGCGAAATACTGTCAAAAGCTGTCAGGAGAGGGGAAAGAGAGAGATTGGAAGCGTAAATGAGGGGATTTTCACGATGATTGCGGATGGGGATGGGGAACGGCCGTTAGCTTTAAAAATAGCTGAAAAAAGCGCATCTTAAGCGATGCTGTAAGTTAGCATGTAAGTGGGTTTACAGTACAATTGCATGGGTGGAGTTGTGTGCCTTTTTGTTCCCTGGGAGGATAGCTAAACAAATACATATAACGGCAAAGACGGCCCAAATGGGGCTGCTTTGGCCTGTTTGGACGTTATTGTCCACAGCAGGTGAATGACTAAAGGAGGTATTCCAATCGAGAAGAGCAAGATAAGAAGAAACACCATAACATCCCAGCTAACAAATTTACGAGCTCTATCCCACGGAGGAAAAATGAGACAACATAAAAATGTGTTTTACCTTGCCCTCCTGGCGTTTTTACTCACTGCTTCGTTGAGCATTAATAGCCAGGTCAAGGCTGCTACCACGGACCTATTCATTTCAGAATATATCGAAGGGAGCAGCTTCAACAAAGCCATTGAAATCTACAATGGCACCGGCAGCGATGTCGATCTGTCTGCCTATTCTCTTGAACTGTACAGCAATGGCGCTGCCACTGCTAGCCAAACCGTCGCCTTGTCGGGCACCTTAGCCGACGGCGACGTTTTTGTTTTAGCCCACGCTTCGGCCGATCCGGCCATTTTAGCGGTGGCCGATTTGCTAAACAGCAGCGTCATCAACTTCAACGGTGATGATGCCGTGGTGTTGCGCAAAGATGGCGCAGTTGTTGATGCATTCGGCCAGATTGGCTTTGACCCCGGCAGTGAGTGGACTGGTGGTGGTCAAGACGATACGCTGGTTCGCGCTGAAACAGTTTGCGCTGGCGACACCAATGCCGATGACGCGTTTGACGCTTCAGGTGAATGGGTAACGTTTGCCATTAACACCTTTGATAATTTAGGCAGCCATACGGCCGCTTGTGGCGGCGGTGGTAATACCGCTGATGACCTGTTCATGTCTGAGTACATCGAAGGCAGCAGCTTCAACAAAGCCATCGAAATCTACAACGGCACGGGCGGTGATGTTGATCTGTCGGCTTACACCCTTGAGCTGTACAGCAATGGCTCGGCTACCGTTAGCCAATTTACCACGCTGTCCGGCACCCTCGCCGACGGTGATGTTTATGTTTTGGCCCACGCTTCCGCCGATGCCGCCATTCTTGCTGTGGCCGATGTGACCAACAGCAGCGTTATCAACTTTAACGGTGATGACGCCGTTGTGCTGCGCAAAGATGGCGCAGTGGTTGATGCGTTTGGCCAGATTGGTTTTGACCCCGGCAGTGAATGGACTGGCGGCGGGCAGGACGATACGCTGGTTCGCGCTGAAGCAGTTTGCGCTGGCGATACCATCGCCGACGATGCATTCGATGCCTCAGTCGAATGGGTGACGTTTGCCATTAACACCTTTGGTAATTTGGGCAGCCACACGTCTGTTTGTGGTGGTGGCGGTGGTGGCGGTCAACCCGAAGTCATCATCAACGAAGTGGATTCCGACACCGACGGCACCGACGTGTTGGAGTTTGTTGAGCTGTATGATGGCGGCTTTGGCAACACGCCGCTGGATGGCTTGGCCGTGGTTTTCTTCAACGGTAACGGTGATACCTCCTATGCGGCTTATGACCTCGACGGTTTTAGCACGGACGCTAATGGCTATTTCCTGTTGGGCAATGCCGATGTTGTGCCCACGCCGTCGATTGTTTTTGCCAGCAATGGGCTACAGAACGGGGCCGATGCTGTGGCTCTGTACCAGGATGATGCAGCCAATTTCCCGAATGGAACGGCTATCACCACTACCAATCTGCTTGATGCGCTGGTGTATGACACCAACGATGCTGACGATGTCGAGCTGTTGACTCTGCTGAATGCGGGCCAGCCGCAGGTTAATGAAGGCGGCGCAGGCAACTCTGCGGCCGACTCCAACCAGCGTTGTGCCAACGGCACCGGTGGCCGCCTAAATACCAGCACTTACGCCCAGTTTGCACCCACCCCTGGTGCAGATAACGTTTGCGAGATCGTCATCCCACCGCTGAGCTGTACGGACGCATCTGTCATCACCCTGATTTCCGAGATTCAAGGGAGTGGGTTGACCAGCAGCCTGGTGGGCAACACTGTGGTCATTGATGGCGTGGTCGTCGGTGACTTCCAAAGCAACGCTTCTGCTGACAATGGTGACCTGAACGGTTTCTACGTGCAGGAAGAAGATAGTGATGCTGATGGCAATTCAGCCACTTCTGAAGGTATCTTTGTCTTTGCCGCGGATACCGATGTGGCGGTAGGCGATCATGTGCGCGTGAAAGGTACCGTGTCTGAATACGCTACGAGCAGCGGCGGCCTGAACTCGTCCATGACCGAGCTTTCTAATAATGAAGTAGCTGTTTGCGGCGATACAGTTGCCATGCCCACTGCGGCGCAAGTCACCTTGCCGGTGGCATCGCTCTCTGACTTTGAGCCATATGAAGGCATGTTGGTAACCCTGCCCCAAACGCTGACCATCGTTGAGTTCTTCAACTTCGACCGCTTTGGTGAAATTGTATTGGCCACCGACCGTCAGTACACGCCAACGGCCGTTGTGGAACCCGGTCCCGATGCCGTTGCTATGGCCGCGACCAATGCCCTGGCCCGAATCACGCTGGATGACGGCCGTTCTTCCCAGAACCCCGATCCAGCTATTCACCCCAACGGCATGGTCTTTGACCTGACCAACACCTTCCGCGGTGGTGATCTGGTTCAAGGCGCGACGGGCGTGATGGATGACACCTTCGGTCTGTACCGCATTCAGCCTGTACAGGGCGCCAACTACACCTCGGTGAACCCGCGGACGGCCGCTCCCGACCCGGTTGGTGGCAGCCTGAAAGTTGCCAGCTTCAACGTGCTCAACTACTTCAACGGCGACGGCATGGGCGGTGGCTTCCCCACTTCCCGTGGTGCCAATGACATGGAAGAGTTTGTCCGGCAGCGGACCAAGATCATTGCCGCGTTGGTGGCCATTGATGCCGACGTAGTTGGTCTGATGGAAATTGAGAACGATGGCTACGACCAGTACTCCGCCATTGCCGACCTGGTGAATGGTCTGAATGATGCTACCGCTCCAGGCACCTACGCCTTCATCGATCCCGGCGTAACGGTGATTGGCACCGACGAAATTGCCGTCGGCCTCATCTACAAAACGGCCACGGTAACCCCGTACGGCGCTAGCGCTATTCTGGATTCTTCTGTTGATCCTCGTTTTGACGATACCAGAAACCGGCCCGCATTGGCCCAAAGCTTCCTGGAAAACAACAGCGGCGCTGTCTTTACCGTTGTGGTTAACCACCTCAAATCCAAAGGTTCTGCCTGCGATGGCGACCCAGACCTGGGTGATGGCGCAGGCAACTGCAACATCACGCGTACCCTGGCGGCGCAAGCATTGGTCGATTGGCTTGCCACCGACCCAACCGGCAGCGGTGATCCAGATGCGCTCATTATTGGTGACCTGAACTCCTACGATAAGGAAGATCCAATTGATGCAATTTTGGCTGGTCCCGATGATGTTCTGGGCACCAGCGATGATTACACCGATATGGCCTTTGCTTTTGGTGGCGAGTATGCTTACAGCTATGTATTCGATGGACAGCTAGGCTATTTGGATTATGCGCTGGCTAACAGCAGTCTGGCCGGACAGGTCACTGGCACCACCGAATGGCACATCAATTCTGATGAACCGGACCTGTTGGATTACGATACGACCTTCAAGCAGGATGCTCAGGACGCACTCTATGAGCCAAACGCTTATCGGGCTTCGGATCACGATCCAGTGGTTATCGGTCTGGACCTGAATTCTCCCCCGAATTGTGATGGCGCTTATGCCAGTGTTGGCGAGTTGTGGCCACCGAATGGTAGTTTTGTGGCTATCAACGTGCTCGGCGTTACCGATGCCGATGGCGATGCGATTTCGATCATCATCGACAGCATCTATCAGGATGAGCCCGTTTGGGGCCCAGGTAGCGGCAATACTTCGCCAGATGGCATGGGTATTGGCACCGATACGGCTTATGTACGGGCCGAGCGGATGGGCAACGGCGACGGCCGTTTCTACCACATCTTCTTTACCGCCTCCGACGGTAACGGCGGCAGCTGTAGCGGTGAGGTTCTGGTCGTTGTGCCCCGTAATCGTGGCGTTCGGAACGAGCCTGTTGATGGCGGTGCACTTTACGATTCTACCGAGGCTTTTGTCTGGTATCGTTAAGGCTAATGGTTTTACTCGGATGATAGGCAAAGTTAACGCCAATCATCCCGAAGAAGCTTTCAAATAATAAAAAAGAGGCTCCCTTTTGGGGAGCCTCTTTTTTTATTTTGGGGCCGGATCGGATGATTACAGCCGCACAACCACTACCGTCATTGTGCCTTCACCAACGGTGACGCTTTGCAGGCCAGTGCCTGCGGGCAGTTGACCCATTGCCGTGCCCAAGCTGCTGTTGAGGGTTTGTTCGGCCGTTTGTAAAGCAGCAGGCGGCACCTGGAAATTGCCAATTGACGCCTCGACAACTTCAAATTGCAGCGTGTTGTTTACCACGTACGGCGCAAAACTGACCGTTAGCTGGCCACTGATGGGGGCTGCCAGCGTGCCGGTAAGGATGATGTAGCCGCCACTAAAGCGCACCTGCGGATTTTGTAGAGTCGTCTGGGCACCGCTTTGGGCCTGCGCCATGGCGATGGCCTGGTTTAGCTCTGCTTCAGTGACCGTAACCTCGACCGTACCGTTGCCTTCGGGCAGGGGAATGGTGGCAAACTTTTCCGCCAGGCTGCCGGGTTCCACGTTGATGGGTAGGGTGCCGTTTTCTACGGCCGTTTCTCCTTGTTCCAGCAGTTCCGCCGCCTGCGTCGCTACGGCCGGACCTTCTTCAGCAATCAGTTCGGCGGCTTGAGTCGCAAGCGCTTCGGTTTGTGCAACAATGGTAGCTGCGGCTTGCGTGGCCAGCACATCTCCCTCATCCGCCAGCACTTCGGCGGCCTGGGTGGCCAGGATTTCCACCTGCCCACCGGGGCCATCCACATCGCCGGTAGAGGGATCTGGTAGGGTGGGTGTGGTACGGCCGTTGCCACCACAACCCGTTGCCAACAACAAAATAATCAATAAGACAGTCCATCGTGTCCACATTTGTTTCATCATACACACTCCATAAAGATACGGTTTACAAAACAGGCGGATGATAATGCCTTTTGCTAAGAACAAAATGAGCCTTTTTAAGTCGGTCTGGCATTCTACTCTGAACTGGCCAAGCCACCCTGCCTTCACGAAAAATATGCTTGACCCGCGATCTATCCTCGTGTAGGATTCTCCACACATGATTAAAGACAACTACCCACTTTTCCACATCTTATCTGTTTATCGTAATAGGAAATCTCTCCTCTTCGGACGTCTTACATGAAAACAACCTCCCAAACCGGGCTTTTTCTTACCTTGTTCATGCTGCTGCTTGTGTTGTTGGCGGCCTTCGTCTTTTTATTTCAGGGACGGCAGGTAGTAGTAGAGCAGCGCGATAATTTGGAAACAGAAACGGCCGATTTGCAGCAAGAACTGGCCCAAACGGAACTCGATCTGGCCGCCGTAGAAGCAACCCGCGCTTTTACTGTGGACGCCCTGGCTACGGCCGAATCCAATGCCGTGCTGTTGGATGGTGAATTGGTGCGCAGTCAGCAGGATGTGGATGCGCTGACCGAGCAGCTAGATTCCGCCAGCCAAACGATTACAACGCTGGAAGACCAGCAAGAAGCAGCCCTGGCCCGTCCCCCCGAAGTTGCTATTTTGTCGCCAGCAAACGGCCGTTTGCTCTCCATGGGTGAATCAGTCAATATCGTTCTCGTCGCTACGGATCCCAAAGGCGTGACCGCGGTGAATCTGGTCATCAATGAAGAGCCAGTAGAAACATACCAGCCGGGCAGCGAAACCTTGTTTACGGCCGTTGCTCCCTGGGAACCGGCTGAACCCAATGAATATGTGATTGTGCTAACGGCCGTTAACAGCGAAGGCATCACCAGCCGCAGCGCGACGGTGACTGTTACTGTGGCTCTGTCTGACAGTGCCAATCGTCCGGTTGCGGGCACCAATGCCGCGGTAGACGACGAAATTGGCGCGTTGGTCAGCGGCTTACGCCAGCTGCCCGTGCCCGAAAGCACCACCATTCAGGAAGTTACTGGCGCAGTTCTGCGGCAGGCGCAGACGGCCTATGCGCTGGCTTTGGCCAGCAGTGCGCCGTGGTTGCAGGCTGGCTTGGTCGGGCAGGCGTTTGATTTTGCGCCAGCCGACTATGCCTACGATGACTTGATTCAGGCGGCTTATGGCGGCAGTACGGGAGCCATTTACCAGCCAGTCACCGATGAATTACTGATTTTGGAGCAGGAAAATGCGCCTAATGCGGTGACTCAGCTGGGTTATGTGCGGCAGTGGGATTATTTGCTCCAAGACCAAAATTTTGGGCTGGATGGACTGACGACGGGTGATCTAACGCTGGATGCTGCGCTAGCCCTGGCGGCGCTGAGTGAAGGGGATGCCACCGTGCTGCAAGAGAATTTTTTGACGGCGCGGTATTTGGCTTTGGAAACGGCCGTTATCCCCGAAACCTACCCCATTGACGCCACTGCCTTGCAAGATGCGCCCACTTCCATTGCCAACCGCCTGCTGTTCCCCTACGAATATGGCGACGAGTTTGCCCGCTTTTTGTATGACACAGGCAGCTACACGGCACTGGATGAAGCGTGGGCTAACCCGCCGCAATCTACCGAACAAGTTTTGCATCCCGAAAAGTACACCGCCGATGAAGGGCCATCTCTGGTGACGTTGCCCGATTTGCAGCCGGTGTTGGGTACCGGTTGGACGTTGGCGGAAGAAAATGTGCTGGGTGAATATATGCTGGGGCAGTATTTGGCGCAGCAGTTAAATGAGTCGCAGGTGGAGACGGCCGTTTCTGGTTGGGGTGGCGATCGTTTTGTCATCTACACCAACGAAGCGGATGGGACATTTGTGATGGTGATGCACACGGTATGGGATACCGTTGACGACAGCACCGAATTTGCCGCCCTTTATCCCAACTATCCTACGCGCCTGTTTGGCAGTAGCGGCGAGCTGCAAGCCAACGGCGGCGAATGCTGGGCAGGCGAGGGCGAATTTATCTGCCTGAACCAGTCGCAGCAAGACACGCTCATCACGCGTGGCCCCGATTTGGATCAACTCCTCGACGTCGCTGCGGCCATCTTCCCGACTGAATAAATTTAACCGTAAGGGCACAATAACAGCACTTTTTGCTTGACTTGTTTTCTGTTGTTTATAAGCGGATGGAACACTAAAAGTCCTACCGGGGAATGTCTACCGCATCAACAATGCCGACGATGACCGCGCGGATGGGGGCAACTTTCATGTTGAGCACCTGGCGGGCACCGTTACCTTCATCGAGCACCAGCACCTTGTCACCCATGCCTGCCTGCACTGTGTCCACACAGATGTCGTAGCTGCCGGTGGGCGTGCCATCTTCCCCCAGCCTGTCCACGATGAGAAGTTTACGGCCGTTAAATGCCGCATGTTTAATTGTTGCAACCACCGTGCCGGAGACCTGTCCAACGTACATAGCCTCAATCGTAAAGCGTGAGCGGCAAAACGTCAATTGATTGCTTGTCACAGCTTATGCCCTATGCTATCCTGTCATGGCTGTTTTGTTCAGGTAATTGGCCCACTTGCCGTCGTTCCTTTTTGAAAACCTTGCTGCCAATTACTCAACGCCCGGAGAGACAACGTGATTTTTGCAGGTATTGTGGGTGCAGGATTGATGTGGGGCTGGTTGCTCGTTCTGTTTGTGGATCAGCGTCCCAACCGCACGCGCGCCCAGCCTGAAGCCGAGGCAGAAGACAGCAGTTCCAAATTTGTGCGTTATCTCAATGCATTTATAAAAAAATGGCAGACAGAGAGACGGCCGTATCTCAATCTTCTTGCTGTGACCCTCTTTACCAGCTGGTTTGCCTGGGTCATTTACAGCATTGTTGGCGCGACCCTGCTTGTCCCTTTCTTCATCGCCAGCATCATCGCCTTTGCCGTCCACCTCATCTGGCGTCAGCGACTGCGCCAGCTGCAAAAAAGCAGATCATAATTCACCAACCATTTTACCAGGAGGCACAATCATGTTTTTTCAAGAAGCTGCGGAGACTGTTGTTCAGGCCTCGCCCCTACAAATTTGGGGTGCGGCGGGTTTTGGCTTCATCATTGGCTGGCTTGTTTATTACATCAATCGTTACCGCACCGGCGACGTGCAGTTTAGCGACCTGGCGACCGTGATTGGCATTATTGGCGGTGGGGCGATTCTGGCCCTTTTCCCGGCCAAGACAGACCTGTTTGGCGGTTATGGCCTCGGCTTGTTTGCGGGCTTTTTGAGCTACTTTTTGGTGCTCAATTTGCAAGTGGCCCGTTCCAAGAAGTTTTTTGTGGAATGGTTTTTAGACGGCCGTTCCAAGAAGCTGGCCGATGATGAAATGAGCCGCAACGAATCGGCTGAATTGGGTGGCGGTGGCACGGCTATGGGCGCTGACCACACCAACAGCGGCGGCCGGGAATAACTTTTCCGTTTTTGCTCGTGTCAATAACCACATATAAAGAGGTGTCGCATGGCTGATTCTTCCCAGATTCGTGCAGAAGTTGTGACGCGGCTGCTCAACGATGCCGCTTTTTTGACCCGCTTTTTGGCCGATCCGGACGACGTGCTGGCCGAGTTTCCCGGTTTGGACAAGTTTGATGCTCGCTACCTTAAAGACAAAATCACCGACTGGACCAGCCTAACGGCCGTTGCCCAACGATTTGGCATTGCGGTGCCAGAACGGCCGTCTGCCGCCCCCGAATCCGCTACTAAAGAAAATCCACCCCGCCTACAAATGGTACTCCACCTGCGCGATGATGATGCTTTCCGCGCGCTCTACTGGCAGGACTCAGCCGCCGCTTTTGCGGCCTACCCCGACATGCCCGAAGAGGACGAGGCGTACATTCGGGAGCGCTTTACCGGTGAATCGTCTCTGCCTAACCTGATTGATCGCTTTCAGACCACGGTGCAAAGCGTTAATTTGCCCGCTAACGAAAGCAAAGGCATTGAACCCGGCGAGCCATCGAAGCGTTATGTAAATACGGGTTTTGCTAACGAGGCCACACCGGCAGAATGGATTTCTAGCTTCAACACACCCCTGACGGCAGCGCAGCCTTACTACTTTTGGTTGCAAATCGGTGATTTGCTGGAGGGCGGGCTGGCCCAAGAAGGCATTGTTCTGCCTACCGACAAGCTGCCGCCAGAGGCCAAATTAAAGATTGCCCTGTTTGACTTTGATGGCGAAATTGAGCTGGCTGGTGCCGACGTAGGGGAGGTTCAGCTGGCCCCAACGGGCATCATCCGCGTGACCCGGCGTGCCGATGAACCCGCAGGGGTGTCGGAAGAATTGCTCGAACAGCGGCTATTTTTTGCCGTGCGCATGATGGATCGGGAAGGATACGGCCGTCTGCGCTGCAACATCTATTACCAAAATACGCTGGTGCAATCCCATTTCATCGTGGCCAGAGTGGCAACTGCGCCTGCGGAACAATCCTACCGCATGATGTGGCACACCTCCGACTATACCCTCTCCAAAAGTCTGGACAGTGAACAGCTCACGGCTATGGGTGAGAACATCCTCAGCATTATGGTGAACGATAACGGCAATGGCACGCACGGCTTCCGCTTCGTGGGTGGGGAGGAGTTCAAGAACGATACGAGCTTGGGTGAAGGAGAAATCGCCGAACTGCTAGGTTGGACTCGCGGGGCACTGCGCAAAGCTGCCTGGGGAGATGAAAAGCCTTACGAACCAGATAGAAAATATCTGTATACAAATCAGCTTAACATAAAGAAACTTCAGTCGGACTTGGTTTCAATGGCAATCAATGGTTGGCGTGCATACGCTGGATTGGCAGTCCGGTTGGCGGGCAGCAGACCCGCATTATTTAAGCTGCAAGCTTTAATGCGCAAACCGGGCCAAGTACAAATTGCAACAAAGGAGCAGGCAAATCTCATTTTTCCTGCTGCCATGATCTATGACCATCCCCTTATAGATGGAAATGAGCCAACTGATTATTCGCTTTGTCCAGAGTTTATTAAAGCACTCGAAGGAGATAAGCCTTTAGAAGATTCAGACTGCTTTCAAGGAAACTGTCCTAATCATGGCCAGGAACTGGTGGTTTGTCCTAGTGGATTTTGGGGCTTTCGGCATTATTTAGGACTTCCCTTATCAATTAAGTCAGCTCCAGATGCCCCTTTAAGAATTGGTGGCGGGGCGCCGCCAAAGATGGCCGTTAGTGTATGGAAGGATTTTGCCGAACGGCCGTCGCACGAACAGCGCCTTCAAAAAATGGGCGTTGGCTGGGAATATGCTGATAGTCGCAATAAATCGCTTGATATGCTCAAAGCAACTCAATCACAGGTAGTTTATTTTTATTGCCACGGAGGCTTAACAGAAAGAGGTCTTCCGTATTTGCATTTGGGTGATAAGAATGACGATTGGTTTACCACGAGCAATTTGTTGGCACGTCAGATTTACTGGGAAGAAGTACGGCCGTTAGTATTCATCAACGGCTGCCACACCACACAAATTACTCCAGAAAGAGCCCTGGGTTTTGTGAGTGGCTTTATAGAGACCAGCGGCGCGGCTGGCGTCATCGGCACCGAGATCACTATTTTTGAACCAATCGCTACTGAATTTGCCGAGGAGTGTCTGCATCGCTTCCTCTTTGAAAACCAGACTCTGGGCGAAGCTGTGCGTGGGGCACGCCTGCACATGCTCAAAAACGGCAATCCGCTGGGCCTGGTTTATATTCCCTATGCCTTACCAGCCCTCAAGCTGGCCTAAAGATAGTTCACTCAAAAGGAGCAAACCATGTACAAAAAGATGTCCGCATGGGTCATTGTGATAATGTTTGTGTTGCTGCTGGCCGGCTGTGGCAGCCCTTCACACGAGTATATTTTGGGCGACGTGCTGCTGACCGAATCTTTTAACGAGACGGGCGCCTGGGAAACCTACCTTGATGATGGCATCGCCCTCCAGGTGGTTGATGGCACTTACCGCGTGCAAACTGGCGACGGTGGATATATTTGGGGACTTAATGACGAACTGCACGATGACGTGGTTATTGAAGTGACTTCAAGTCAGCTTTCTGCATTCGAGGATAATGCTTACGGTGTCATATGCCGGTCCGATACCAGCAATAATGGCGATGGCTACTACTTCCTCATCAGCGGCGATGGCTATTATTCTATCGCCAAGGGGGAGGGCGACGATGTTAACCCGTTGGTGGATTGGACGACCAGTTCAGTTATCAATGGGGGGCAGGACAGCAACACCATCCGTGCCGTCTGCATTGGCGATTACCTGGCTTTGTACGTGAATGATAAGTTTTTGGCCGAGACTCAGGACAGTGATTACACGTCTGGGTATGCCGGATTTGTCGCCACGGCCAATGCTGGTGGCGACACCGACATCAGCTTCGATAATTTAACGATCACGGCCGCTTCTCTCGCCGATTAGGGCAGTAGATGACGTTGCTGGGCAATCCTTTCACTAAACAGGAAATAGTGGCGGCATTGGCGGCTGAAGTAACGGCCGTTCATGACTTCTTCGCCGCCATTCCCGTAGACCAATTTTTTGTGGCTCCGGCTGAGGTTTGGACGCCAGCCGACAACCTTGTGCATCTCATCAAGTCCATTGCGCCGGTCGCCATGGCCCTAAACATGCCCCAAACTGCCCTCCGCGTTCGTTTTGGCTGGGTCAGGCATGAAACACGGCCGTTAGCTGAGGTGCGCCGCGTCTATGTGCATGAGGCGTTGGCCAATGGGGGCCAGGCGGGTGGCCCGTTTTTGCCTGAAGTGAGTGGCGAGGCAACGGCCGTACATCAGGCACATATCCTCGAAAAATGGCAAGACAAAGCGGCTGAGCTGCTAATCGCATTGGAAAAATGGTCCGATAAAGCGTTGGACAGCTATCTGCTGCCTCATCCCTTGCTGGGCAAAATGACGGTGCGTGAAATATTGTTCTTCACGCTGTACCACAACATGCATCACGTGAACGATGTACAGCGGTTGCTGCATCAGCCAGAAACGGAATGGTTTGCTCAGTGATGGCAGCGGAAAAACAGGTTCAGGCCGAGAGACGGGCAACTTTATGCCCAGGGTGGCGCAACAGACCATGAGCATCATCGTCGCCACCGAGCGCCTGGAGTTGCGCCAACTTACCCTGGAAGACGCGCCGTTTATTCTGGAACTAGTCAACGATCCGTCGTGGCTGCGCTTTATTGGCGACCGGGGTATTCGCACGCTGGAACAGGCCGAGGCGTATTTGCAAAATGGCCCAATGGCCAGTTATGCAGCCAATGGCTTTGGCCTTTACCTGGTGCAGCGCAAATCCGATGGGGCGCGGTTGGGGATGTGTGGTTTGTTGAAACGGCCGTCTCTCCCACATCCTGACATTGGGTTTGCCTACCTGCCTCAGTTCACCGGGCAGGGATATGGCTTTGAGGCGGCAACGGCCGTTCTGCACTACGCCCGCCACCAATTAAACTTGTTCCCCATCCTGGCCATCGTGAAGCCGGACAATCGGCCATCCATCAAGCTGCTGGAAAAATTGGGTATGCACTGCCAGGAGCACATTTCCCTGGATGAAGGCCAGAGTGAAGTCTTGCTGTATTCTTCGTAAGTTCTCTGAGTTTTTGTGTAAAAAGATGTTGAGGGTGTCGCGTCAGGCCAACTGCACGTCATCGACAATGCCAACAATGGCGTGATCGACCGGAACAAAGGGGATGGGCATCGCCTGCGCCGCTTCCCGGCTGCCTACGATGAACACCAGATGGTCAGGTCCAGCCTGAGCGGTGGCGTCGGCCGCAACCACTGGCTGGCCTTCCGGTTGCTGCGTTTTGCTCAAGGGCTGCACCACCAGGAATTTGATCCCTTGCAGACCTTCGTATTTTTGGGTGGCCACCACCGTGCCGATAACGCGTGCTAATTGCATAATTTTTTATGAAGAATGGGGTGCGAGGCAATCGAGGGTAAAGGTTATTTGTTGGAGCCGGGTGATGGCTGATTGCCTCGCCCCTACCGATCACCGTTTACCGATAACCGAATACCGATCACATCGCTTCCCAACCAAAATGCTGGCCAAAACGGCCGTTTCCATTCACATTTTGCCACATTTCTGCGTGCAGCTGGGGGATGACCATCTGCCGCACGAGCTGGTTGTGGACAATGGTGGCGCTGAGGGAAACGGCCGTTTCCACATCCGCCACCAGACCGTGAAAAAATACCAGCCCCTTGCCGCCCAATCCGTCAGCCAGACGTAGCTGAAGTAACGACACTTCTGCCCCTTTTACCCCGGCATCTGCTGCCAAAATGGCGCTGGCCACGGTGCGGGTTTCAATGATGCCCAGAGCATCTTCCGCCGCTATCTGCCGCTGGCCGCCCAGCGCCGCCACCACAGCGGGATGTACGTTGGGCAAAAAGAGCAAATCGCGCAGGGCTGATTGGCCCGTTTCCTGGCCTGCGGCCACCGCTTCTTCCACCGAGGCTACATCACCCGCCACCAGGACCAAATAGTTGCCTGGCTGCACCGTGCCCGTTTGAATGGTGCTGACCGGCGCACGCTTGACCATCGCATCGCCTGCTTCGATGCCAGCGGCAATGCTGCTAAATTCCAACAGGGCAAGGGCGGGAAAATCCATAAGAAGAGATTGGAGATTGGGAACTGGAGATTGTCTTTACGCACAAATCTCTAGTCTCCAATCTCCCATTTTATAAGCTCTTGGTTGAAACCCGCTGCCAGATCGCTTCGGCCATGCGCCGGACTACGTTAGGCAGGCCAGATTTGGCCGAGGTAAGCGTCAGGGGTACGCCCTGAGCGATGGCTCGCGCCTGGTTTACGTCGTAGGCAATCTGGAAGGCGACCTTGTTGTTGAGACCGCGCTCGACGGCCGCTTGTGGCAGTTGCGCTTCTGGCGTGTGCTGGTTCAGGATGTGCGACTTGCGCTTCACCTGAATGCCTTCTTTGTTGAGTAGACGATTGAGCTGAACGGCCGTTTGCACCGAAACCACCTCAGGCGTAATGATGTGCAGCCCCATGTCGGCCATGGTAACGGCTTGCAAAAATGCCTGAGAATACACGTGCGGAGCATCCACCACGGTGAAGGCCACATGGTGCCGCAGCAGGTTCAAAATGTGGTGTGCCCGTTCGCCTGTTAGGGCTGCCGGGTCTTGCGGTTTGGCCGGGGCAGCCAGCACGCGCAGTCCAGATGGATGAATGATGAGCCGATTTTTCAGCACGGCCCAATCCAGCTCGTTTTCGGCAGGGAGATCCAGCCACGAGGAGCGGGCTTGCAGGCGCATGTGCATGATTGCCTGGCCGCCAGAGGGTGACAAATCAACCAGGCATACTTCTTGCTGGCTGGCGCGACGCAACGCCGCTGCCAGGTTGACCGCCAGCGTAGTTTGCCCCACGCCGCCGCGCAGCCCAAACGCCGTAATGATGATTCCGGTTTCTGGCGATGGCTGGCCGCCTTTCTTGGCCAGCAGCCCATCGACCCGCTCCATAAGTTCTTGCGATGTGACGGGTTTGCTCAGGTAATCGTCTGCACCGCTTTTTAGAGCGGTGGCCCGATCCACTTCTTGCGAACGGGCCGTGAGCACCAGGATGGGCAGATCGTCAATGTTGTCATCGGCGCGGATTTCACGGGCCAGATCGTGCCCGCTCATGTTGGGCATCATCACATCCAGCACTAGCAAATCGGGCTTGTCGGCTTTGATTTGGGCTAATCCATCCAGAGGATTGTTGATCAGGGTGATGTTATGGCCGCCACGCTCCAGCATAAGGCCAACCATGCGCAGAAGTTGTTCGTCATCATCAATTACAAAGATTCGGGCCACAGCGCCGTCTCCTTACTCACGCTACATTCGTTATTTTCTGTTGGTGTCCAGACAAAAGATGCCAATCCGATCTTTGTGGACAAGCATCAAATCGCCGCTGTATGAGATGTCTGGGTATAAAGAAGCAGACGCCTTGGCGGCAAACACCAGTTGGAAACTGCCCATGGATTGTACCAAAATTTCGCGGGCAGAAATTTTACCTTCGTGCATGGCCTCTCCGGTGAGCTCAAAGGAGGGCACGGTTAGAAATATGTTGATGCTGCGGCCACGGGTAAAGATGGAACGGCCGTGTTGCGTGCCCACCGGAATCCCCTCGCGCCTATCTTGCAGCACAATGAAATTAATGTTGTCCTTGCGGAAAGCGCCAACCTGGTAGCTGGCGATAATATCGCCGGGCTGGTGAATGCGTGAAATGTACGCATCCTGGAGTTCCAGGTATTTGGAGTTGGGATTGCCCAACTCTGCGTGAATACCGCCTATCCCGACCGAGGCTCGCCCCGTAACGCGATAGGCATCGGTAAACAAATCGAGGTTTATCAGGTTACGTTTTCCAAAGGCTGTAGACATTGCTTTACTTCTCTCTTTACAGGTGATGATACGATAAGTGACCTTAACTTTACTATACAATTCTGAAGGAATCTACTAACGTACAGCGGCGCAGGCGGCTAAAGCTGCGCGGGCCGGTTATTCCTTCGCCCGTAGGACTGGCAATGGTAAAAGAGCAGAACCCTTCGCCGCCATAGCCTAACCCGGCTAAACAGGGTCCATTTTTTACAAAAATACTGCAATTCATCTCACGGGCCATGCGGCTGAGGTTGTCCAGGTTTTTGGAGTGCATTACGGCCGTATGTCTGAAACCATGCTCTGCTTCTACCGCTAAATCAATCGCTGCGTCGGCATTGGCCACGCGCACCACGGGCATGATGGGCATCATTTGCTCTGACCACACCACGGGATGATCTTCCGGCACTTCCACAACAATCTGGCGCACTTCTGGCCCGGCCGAGATGCCAATTTCGGCTAGCAGCACGCTGGCATTTTTGCCGATGAACGCCTTGTTCATATCGGCATATTTGCGCGGGCCGCGATCTTTTACCGTGACCGCTTGCCACAACCGGTTGAACTGCCAACTGTTCAGCTTTACCGCGCCATTGTGGGTCATCACTTGAATGAGCTCGTCCACGATGCCATCCACGGCAATCGTTTCCTTCTCCGTGGTGCAGACGATGTTGTTATCAAACGAGCCACCAATGACGATATCGCGGCCTGCTTGTTCAATATCGGCCGTTTCATCCACGACCACCGGCGGATTGCCCGGCCCGGCGCAAACGGCGCGCTTGCCGCTGCGCATGGCGGCGCGCACCACAGCGGCCCCACCCGTCACGGTGAGCAGGCGCACGTCCTTGTGTTCCATCAATCC
Source organism: Ardenticatenaceae bacterium (assembly GCA_020634435.1). Taxonomy (GTDB): domain Bacteria; phylum Chloroflexota; class Anaerolineae; order Promineifilales; family Promineifilaceae; genus Leptofilum. The sequence continues at coordinate 36,051 of JACKBS010000008.1, forward strand.
GGTGGCACTTGCGATGGTGGGGTTGGCAACGGCCGTTAACAGATTTGCCGGGCCACCCGCCTTCTGAATTGCTTCGTTCAAAATCTGCACGGTGAAGTTGGAGGCATTTTGGGTGCTGGGATGGGCGTTAAACGTTACCGCGTTGCCTGCGGCTACCATGGCAATGGCGTTGCAGATGACGGTGCTGGTGGGATTGGTGCTTGGTGTCAGCGCGCCAATGATGCCGTAGGGTGCCCACTCGGTGATCGTCAGGCCGCCGTCGCCGCTCCAGGCGGTGGTTTGTAAATCTTCCACGCCCAGCGTTTTATCGGCATTGAGGATGTTTTTGAGTACCTTGTCTTCCACACGGCCCATGCCGGATTCGCTGTGGGCCATTTCGGCCAGCACCTGGGCATATTCGCGCCCGGCCTGGCGCATGTGGGCCACCATGTGCTTGCGAATCTCCAGGGGCATCTGGTTTAGCTGGCGGAAAGCGGTGCCTGCGGCCGCGACGGCTTCATCCAACGTGGGGAAAACGCCCCGGTCACCACCAACGGAGATGGACTCTGTGGTGGTCTTTTGAAAGCGGCGGGAAACGGCCGTTTCCCGCGTCACCGGTATGGTCCCCCCCACTTCCCGGTTTACCCGTTCAATAATTGCCTGAATGTCGCGTTCGTCCATCGTGAAAAATCCTGTAATTGGGCAATTGAGTAATTGGGTAATTGGCTCCTATTTGCTTAATTACCAATTACTCAATTACCTGATCTCTCGCGCCGTTTTGCGTTCCATTCCGCCATATTCCACGCCCGACCTGGCTCTTCATGGCTGCGAATAAATGCTTCATCGACAGGTTCGGTATAGTCGCCGTCGGCGATGAGCTGCTCTTGGAGTGCTTCAAAATAGGCGGTCAGCTTTTCAACCCGCGCCATGTAGCCCGCATAATCGAGGCTGGGCGCGTTGGCCACCTGCAAAATGTCGTCGGCCAGGCCAGCAGGCAGCCAGGGCAGTTGGAGCAGGCAGCTCATTTGCCGGTTGCGCCAGGTACGCCAACGGCCGTTGTAAGCAAACAACCCATCGACCAAATAATGGTATGCCGCGTTCAGCCGGTCGTGGGCGATGGCTGGGCCGAGCGACTTCCAGTTTGTCTGCGGCGCATCCCAGCCCAGATGCTGGTCTAGCCAGGTAATCGCTTCATCCAATCTGGCTTGTCGCAAATCGTCCGGGTAGATGCTGCGCTCCTGAATTTGGCGCGTGACTTCACCATGTCCATCGTAGGCAATCCAACCGCTGGCCAGTTCGCTTAGCCGCTCTTCGGGCCAGGCAAAATTGGGATCGCACCACTGCTGCCAGTTGTAGCGCATAAAATCGAGCTGTAACCCGCGCTGAATCGTTTCATCTTCACTGAAAATTGAATGAAAGCTGTCGTCTGCGGCCAGCCAGTACGCTTCAGCCGGGACAATGTAAAGGTCGTAGGGATCAAGAAAGAGAATGATGTCGATATCGGAATCGGGGCGCATGCGCCCGGTGGCGATGCTGCCAATACCGATGACGGCCTGTACGGCCGTTTCCGGCAGCAGCACTCGCTCCATAAACGCCAGAAACTGGGCGCGTTTTTCCTGGGTAGCCGGGGTCACTTCCGGTACTTTTCTTCGCCAGCCACTTCCCAACTGTCCACGATGGCCATGATGACGGCATCACACGGCCGTTTATCGGTGAACTTGGTCTGGCGGGCCGAACTGCCGGTAGCCACCATCACCACCTCATCCAAACCCGCGCCCACGGCATCGGCAGCGACCACATAGCCCGATTCTTCCGTGTTGTCCATCGTCAGCCGCCGCACCACCAGGAACTTGAGCCCGTCTAGCGACGCCTCTTTTTGCGTAGACACCAGTGTGCCAACTACTTTGCCTAGGAACATTTCAGTGATCCGTAATCGGTGAACGGTAATCGGTTTTTTACGGACAACCGATTACCGATTACCATTATTCAGATGCGTCTTGACGACCCAGGGGCAGGACAGAATCTACATTGGCATGGGGCCGCGGGATGACGTGGACGGAAACGACTTCGCCAACTTTCTCCGCGCCGCGCGCACCGGCTTCAACGGCCGCTTTTACCGCCGCCACATCGCCACGCACAATCGCCGTGACGTGACCACCGCCGGTTTTTTCATAGCCAACCAGTTCCACGCGGGCGGCTTTCACCATCGCGTCGGATGCTTCCACCATGGCGGCAAAACTACGACATTCGATCATTCCTAATGCATCTGTCATGAAATTCTCCTGTTTTTAGTGGTTAGTGGTTGGTTGCTAGTCACTCGCCACTAGCAACTAAAACTATTCACTTTTTTTCGTTTCTTGAGAACGGCCGCTTACGCTTTCAATCGCATCAATCGCAGCCTGATACCCGGCCATGATGTCTTGCTCAGAGCCGCCCAAATAGACGCGGCCAAAACTGCCATAGGCCGTTACTTCCAAAATATTGAGATTGGCCCGTTTTTCGGCTTCGTTGGCCGCCAGGGCGGCGTAGGCAGCGGGTTGCACTTCCATCACGTACAGCGTTTGCCCGGCCAAAATCATGTGCCCGTGGCGCATCCGGTTAATCAGCTGCACCTGGTGTGGGTCAATATTGCGGATAATCTGGCTGGACACCACGCGGGGCTTGAGTCGATCTTCTTCCTTGAGTTCCAGCGCTTCCAAAATGGCGGCCCCGGCGGCCCGCACATCGGCCTGGCTACTGGAATGCACTTCAAGCAAGCCATACAACCGTTCCACAATTTGCATCCCAGGCTTCACGCCCACAGATTTCAGGGCGACATCGGTGATGCGGTTGATTTCAATGCCGGGGGAAATTTCAATCCAGAGGGAGGCATCGCCGGGCAGGGGGAGGAAGCCACGGGCGACGGTGCCCAAAAAAGCGGCGTGCTGGAGCTGGAGATTGTCTAAAAATACGTAGCTGCGCAGTTCAACGGTCACTTAACGACTCCTTCTGTCGGGCTGCCACTGTGGTGTGGGTTCCGCGCGTGGCTGCCATTCGTCCATTGCTAAATCGGGCTCCTTGCCGGTCAATTTGTCGATGAGGTAATGCAGCCGCAGCATGAAAATCTCATCATAGTCGGTAACGCCACAAACGTCGCACTGGTAGGCGGGCACATTGGGGATGACCATGAGGTGCTCGTTGAGCGGGCTGTAGTAGGCGATTTTTGTGGGTTGGAATTTACCAATTCGACAATGATGACAATCCATAATTACTTAATAACCTTTAGAGGTGCGACGCACTTTTTAAGTGCGTCGCACCTGTTCTGTTTTAATAACCAGAGGGAGAAACGGCCGTTCCACCCCCCTCGCCACCTGCTTCTTTCACAATTCGTACGCCTGCGCTGGCACCCAGACGGGTGGCCCCGGCGGCAATCATTGCCTGGGCGTCGGCAAAATTGCGCACGCCGCCCGCTGCCTTCACACCAATGTCTGGACCAACGACCTTGCGCATCAAGGCCACATCTTCCACGGTGGCTCCACCAGGCCCAAACCCGGTGGAGGTCTTTACAAAATCGGCCCCGGCCAGCTTGGACAGGTGCGAGGCGATTACCTTTTCTTCATCCGTCAGCAGCGCGGCTTCGATGATCACTTTCACAAGCGCATTACCCGCGTGGGCTGCCCGCACGACTGCGCCAATGTCTTCCTTCACCGTCGTGTAATCTTTCGACTTCAGCGCACCAACGTTGATCACCATGTCGATCTCCGTCGCGCCGTCGCGGATGGCTTGCTGTGTTTCGTATGCTTTCACCGTGCCAGGCGTGGCCCCAAGCGGGAACCCAACAACGGTACACACCTTCACGCCAGAATCCTTGAGCAGTTGGGCGCTTAGCTTTACATGAGCTGGGTTGATGCAGACGGAGGCAAAATGATAGGTGCGGGCTTCATAGCACAGTTGGGCAATCTGGTCTTGCGAGGCGTCTGGCTTGAGCAGCGTGTGGTCAATGTAGCGGGCGATGCCGTCATCCTGCGGCCGCACGCCCAACGTGGACGTAACGCGGCTGGCTCCCGCCTGCACCACCTGCTGTACCTTGTCGGCGCAGTGCAACACGCAGGAGCCATCGGTGCAGTTGCAGCCAGATGCTCCGCTGGCAGCCTGGGGCTGGTTCAGCCGCAGCAGCACCTCGCGGGTGATTTCTTCAATTATGCGTTCGATGGCTGCTTGATTTTGCATTTTAGTTTGTTAGTGGCTGGTGGCTGGTGGTTAGTGGCTCGTTACTAACCACTAACAAACTAGCGACTAACCACTTTTCTACTTGCTAAATCGTTTTTCTATTGCCCAAATTTTATCGACGCGGCGGGCATGGCGGTCGCCGCCAAAGTCGGTGGCGAGCCAGGTTTGCACAATTTGCTGGGCCAGGTTGGGGCCGATGAGTCCGGCACCGAGGGTAAGGACGTTGGCGTTGTTGTGTTCCCGGCTGTTAACGGCCGTTGCCTGGTCATAGCACATCGCGGCCAAAACCCCGGGAACTTTGTTAGCGGCCATACAGCTGCCAATGCCTGCCCCGTCGATGATGATGCCGCGCCAGGCGCGTCCGGTGCCCACCAGTTGGGCCACCGCGTAGGCGAAGTCTGGGTAGTCTACCGAATCCGTGCTGTGTGTGCCACAATCCACCACTTCGTACTCGGGGTGGCTGGCGGCCAGCATTTTCTTGAGCGCTTCTTTGAGATTGTAGCCGCCGTGATCTGCACCAATGGCGATGGCGGGTTTGTTTGTTTTGGCTGCTGGCTGGCTGTCGCTGCCTTCTTGTAGTTGAATGTGGCGCTCCAGGGCCGCCTGCCGGGCCAGTGGAGTAATGAGCGCATTGGGCGGTACGGCGTAGGTGGAGTTAGGTGGCAGTTGGTGAATGAGATCGGCGTCGATAAGCGGCCGTTTCCCAGAAGAAAGGGCTGAGCGATGGGTCTGTTCTTCACCCATCACCCGATTTACGACCTGGCGCACCAGCGCTTCAATATCCTCTGGGCGGTAACTCATAATTAATTTAGTGGATGGTCATAATGGGGCACCAGTTCCCAATCAGAAACGGGCCAATAGACGACAACGGCTTTACCAATAATGTTGTCTTCCGGCAAAAAGCCCCACGAGTGTGAATCACTGGAGCTGTTGCGATTGTCGCCCAGGACAAAATATTCGTCTTCGGGCACGGTCCAGTCACCCGTGTAGGTTGGTTCGGCGGCAATGTACGGTTCGTTTAACACAACCCCATTTACCGACACCTGCCGATTTTGGATGGCGACATGGTCACCGGGCACGCCGACGACTCGTTTGATGAGGTTAAGATCGCTGTTGGGATGCTTAAAAACAATAATATCGCCGTGATCGGGATTGGTAAGGTAGTAGCTAAAGTTGTTGATGAGCAAATATTGCCCGTTCTCCAGCGTGGGGTTCATGCTGCTGCCATCGATGCGGTAGCGGCCGACAAAACTGTTGACCAGCCAGAAAATGAAAAAAGTCAGGAGCAGAGTCTCGACAATTTCACGCACGACCAGTTCGGTAGGCTGTTGTCTTTCGTCGGCGGGCAGGTCTTGAACGGGGGCTTGTTGGGCATTGGACTCGGTTAGAGCCATGAAATGATTTCTCCTGAAGATTCTGACTGACCGGAAATTTTCTCCAGTGTCAGGAATTATAGTAACGCAAAAAGGGCGGGCAAACCACAACCCAGACCGCTTTTATTTGTGAGACCCATTTTAGTTGCCAAACCGGGGTCTGCTTTTAGGTGAGCGTATCGTAGTAGAGAATGGTTTATTCGTAAAGTGTTTGGCGAATTTATTACGGAAACAATCACGGAGCGTGCACAAAGTGTGCGCAGAGTGCGCGGCGAAATTGGTTTGCATACCGTTTCAGGGGCGGCTATACTTACGGTCTGTCAAGGCTCCGTAGCTCAGCTGGCAGAGCAGGTGACTTTTAATCACTTGGTCACAGGTTCGAATCCTGTCGGAGTCACACAGAACGAAGCCTCCACATCCAACCATGTGGAGGCTTTTGTTTTTTGTTTGGTATGATAGGTAGCAAAAACACAGCGATCCTCAATATAAAAGCGTAGGAACAAAATGAAGCGAAATGTTTACCTGGAAGATATCCCCCTTGATGAGGCGCAGGCTGCTTTTCAGGCGGCGTTGCAAGCGGCGGGCTGGTGGCAGCCGCTAGAGGCTGAAGAAATTCCGGTGGCGCAGGCGAACGGCCGTATCACTGCCCGCGCCGTTTGGGCCAAAATCTCTTCGCCACATTACCACGCCAGCGCCATGGACGGCTATGCTCTACGCGCCCAAGACAGCGAAGGGGCCACCGAAACGCAGCCGCTCCAGTTCACATTGGTGGAAAATTGGGATACACCACCTACCGAACCGCGCCCCATCCGACCGGTAAACACGGGTCACCCACTGCCGCCCTGGGCCAACGCTGTGGTGATGATTGAGCATACGCAGCAAGTGGAACTGGCAGACGGCCGTTCCGGCATTGAAATTCGCGCCAGTTTACCACCGTGGCAATATGTGCGTCCCATGGGGGAAGATATGGTGGCTACCGAGCTGGTGCTGCCTGCCAACCACAAGCTGCGCCCGGTCGATTTGGGCGCGTTGGCCGGATCAGGCCATGCGACCGTGGCGGTTTACCGCCAGCCGCGCGTGGCCATTATCCCTACCGGGTCTGAGCTGGTTTCGGCTGAAAAAGTAGCGGACAACGGCATCCAACCGGGACAAATCATTGAGTACAACAGCCTGGTGCTGGCGGCGCAGGTGGCTGAGTGGGGCGGCCAGCCCACGCGCTGGCCCATCGTGCCCGACAATTTTGAAGCGATTCAAACGGCCGTTCGCCACGCGGCACAAAACAACGATCTTATCCTGCTCAACGCGGGTTCCTCCGCTGGCAGCGAAGATTACACAGCTCACGTCGTGCAGTCGTTGGGCCAGCTGCTGGTGCATGGGGTGGCGGTACGACCAGGGCATCCGGTTATTTTGGGCATGGTGGAGATTGGAGATTGGAGATTGGAGACTGATGCCCAATCTCCAATCCCCAATCCTTCGACTACACTCAGGACAAGCCTCCAGTCCCTCATTCCCATCGTTGGCGTTCCCGGCTACCCTGTCAGCGCTGCCCTGACCGGCGAAATTTTTGTAGAGCCGCTTTTGGCGCGTTGGCAAGGGCAACGGCCGTTTCAACCCCAAACCATCCAGGCTATGCTGACGCGCAAGGTGAATTCGCACACCGGTGATGATGATTTTGTGCGTGTGGCGGTGGGGGAGGTAAACGGCCGTTTTGTCACCACGCCGATCAGTCGCGGGGCGGGCGTCATCACCTCACTGGTTCGGGCCGATGGCATCGTGCGCATTCCTCGCTTTAGCGAAGGCGCGGATGCGGGTAGCGAGGTCACTGTGCACCTGTACCGCGACGCGCGAGACCTGGCCCAGACCATTTTGGCCATTGGCAGCCATGATCTGACGCTGGACCTCATCGCTCAATTTTTGGCAGAACGCAGTGGGACGCGCCTGGCCTCGGCCAACGTGGGCAGCTTGGGCGGATTGGTGGCTTTGCGCCGGGGCGAATGCCATCTGGCGGGCAGCCACCTGCTGGACCCAGAGACGGGCATCTACAACCAAAGCTACGTGCGCCGCTACTTGCCCAATGAAGATGTGGTGCAGGTGACGCTGGTCGGGCGAGAGCAGGGCTGGTTGGTGCCATCGGGCAATCCCAAAAACATCCAGGGCTGGGCCGCGGCTGGGCGGGACGATGTGCAGTTGGTGAACCGGCAGCGCGGTGCGGGCACGCGTGTGCTGTTGGATTATGAGCTGGGTAAGTTGGGCATCCAACCGGAGCAGGTGCGCGGCTACAACCGCGAGGAATACACCCATCTGGCGGTGGCGGCGGCGGTTGTGTCGGGTACGGCCGATTTTGGTCTGGGCATTCAGGCGGCGGCGCGGGCGCTGAAGTTAGACTTTGTGCCATTGGTTCATGAGCAGTACGATCTGGTGATGACCCGGCAGATGTACGAGAGCGACCGGATACGGCCGTTGCTGGACCTGCTGCATGATGAGGCGTTTAAGACGGCCGTATCGGCTATGCCCGGTTATGATGTCTCGGTGATGGGGAATGTGGTAGAGATAAATGGCCGTTAAGCCTCCCTGACAGCTTACCATGCTGCAATAATCGCTGTTAAAAATGAGATTTTCAAGGCATGAAGGTCTGTCACCCCTTCACCTTGTCACAAACAGGAGTTACTACATGTCACTATCCTATGTTGCAGATTTACATAATCATACAACCGCCTCCGACGGCGAATACAGCCCTACCGAGCTGGTCCAGGCAGGCCACGCCCTGGGTTTGCAGGCCATTGGCGTTACCGACCACGACACGCTCAATGGGTTGGACGAAGCGCTGGCTGCGGGCGAACAGCTGGGCATTCGCGTAGTGCCGGGGGTAGAGGTGTCGCTGCGGTTTAGACGGCCGTATTTCACCGGTACGCTTCATTATTTGCTCTACATCCCCTACGACCTGCTGCAAGACAATGATTTCCGCCAGATGGCTACCGAGATTTTTAGCCACGGGCGCGGCGGTGGCCTGGTGCGCGCTCGCGTCGAGGCCATCAATGCCGAATTTGGTCCCGACGGCAACCAACCGCTACTTAAGCGCGACTTAACCGCTGAAGAAATTGAAGCCCTGGCGACAAACGTTTCGCGTCGTCACTTTGCCGTGGCGCTCAAGGAAAATCATGGGCTGGATAAAGAGCAGGTGAACAGGCTGATCGGTAATGACAGCGTGGCTTACGTGCCGTCAGGCATTGATCCCAAGCAGTTAACGCCGCTGCTCAAAAAGTATCCCCAGCTGGTGCGCATTTTTGCCCATCCGGCGGCGGGCTCCTTCCCAGGGCAAAGCCTTTACAACGAGGTGCTGCCACCCATTGAAACAGTGGAAATTCTCATGCCGGAATTTTTAGATGAGGATTTGCTGGGCTTGGATGGCCTGGAAGTGGAATATCCGGGCCATGCGCCAGAGCACCGTAAGCTCATGGCTGAGTGGGCGCAAAAGTACAACCTCATCACGGGTGGCGGCTCCGACTGTCACGACCGCGTGGATCGGCCGTTGGGCGTAGCGGGCGTGTCGCAAGTGGAGTTGGACACCTTGCTGGCAAGACTGCTTCAGCCGGAGGCCAGCAGCTAGCCTTCCTAGGGCACACACAATCTCAAAGACCCATCTAGTTCGCTGGATGGGTCTTTTTTTACGCAAAATTTATGGCGGTTGGTACCAAATAGCTATGACCAACATGTGATATACGGTCCTGTTACCCCCTCCTAAAATTAATGCATGGGACAAGCGCCGTAAAGCGTTCCTGCATCATTCAACTGTCAACTGTGTCACACGGCCGTTCCCTTTCATTAAATTTACTAAATGATTCATTATTTTAGGAAGGATTCCATGTTTCAATTGAAGCGAGAACCTCAAACTGTGGACAGCCAAACGGCCGTTTCTAAACGGTTGCCCCGTTTTTCCCGGTTTGCGCTCATGATGATCGTGCTGAGTGCTATCGTGTTGCTGCCGTCTTTGGCTTTGGCCGCTAGCAGCACCCAGACTAACAGCACCACTGGCGCTGCCGATGGCAACTTTATCGAACGCGAGGTAAATTTCACCGCCAGCGATTTTTCCAGCGGCGCTTCCATTTCCTCGGTGACAGCATCAGTGCAGTTTGCCAAGATTGATGCTCCAGATGCGGGCAGCTGTTTTTCGCTGGGGCATCAGGGTGGCTGGCCTTATAACCGGGAACTTTACATGTACCTCACCAGCCCCCAAGGGACCACGGTGGTTCTGATCGAAGATGCCTGGAACGATGGTGGTTCTGGCACCACCACACCTTACTACACCTACACCAGCAACGAAGTTTATGGTGGTACGGTGACCGTTGGGTTTGATGATGGCGCAGCCACTCAGATTGGCGGTCCAGCGCCAACCAGCGGGACCTTCCGCCCTGAACAGGCGCTAGATGCGTTTAGAGGCGAGGAGCCACTGGGCACCTGGACGTTGACGGTGGGTGACGCCGTAGGCAAAGCCCCGGTCTGTTTTTATGAATTCTCCCTCACAATTAACGCGGAGCAGCCGCCTTCAGTGGAAAACCAGACCTTTTCTGTGGATGAGGATAGTCCCAACGATACCGTCGTTGGCACGATTGCGGCCACCGATGCTGACCCCAACGATAAGCTAACCTTCACGGTAACAGGTGGGACCGGAGCGGCCGTTTTTGCTGTCGATCAGTTCACGGGCGAGATTACCGTCGCTGATGATACGCAGATTACCACTACGACACCCGGCACCTTTAGCCTAAATGTCACCGTCACCGACAGCGCGGCTTTAACTGATACGGCCGTTATCACCATTAACGTGACGGGCCAAAACGATGCACCCGTGATTGGCCAGAGCGACCCCGCCAGCGTGACGATGGATGAAGATAGCAGCCCAACGCCGTTTAGCCTCCAGCTAACCGCCACGGACGAAGAAAATGATACGCTCACCTGGAGCATTGACACCCCGGCCAGCCACGGCACGGCCAGCGCCAGCGGCACGGGCAGTCCCAAAAGCATCGGCTACACGCCTGACGCGGACTACTACGGCAGCGATAGCTTTGTGGTGCAGGTCAGCGATGGCAACGGTGGCACGGATACCATCACGGTAAACGTCACCATCAATTCGCAAAACGATAATCCAGATGCAGTTGATGATTCATTTGACGTGAATGAAGACAGCAGCAACAACAGCCTGGATGTGCTGGACAATGATACCGATGCCCCAGATAGCGGCGAAACGTTGACGATTACGGCCGTTGGTGCCACCAACAACGGTGGAACGGCCACTAACAACACAACCGACATCACCTACACGCCGGCAACCAATTTTAGCGGCACGGAAACCTTTACCTACACCATTAGCGACGGTAACGGCGGCACAGATACCGCTACCGTTACGGTCACGGTTAACGGCGTCAATGACCCGCCGATGATCACGGAAGGTGACTCCACCAGCGTGGACATGGACGAAGACAGTACCCCTACCGCCTTCAGCCTGACGCTCAATGCCACCGACCCGGAAAATGACACGATTACCTGGAGCATTCTGACCCCGGCCAGCCACGGCACGGCCAGCGCCAGCGGCACGGGCACGTCCAAGAGTATTGGCTACACACCTACTTCTAACTACAACGGCAGCGACAGCTTTGTGGTGCAGGTAAGCGATGGCAATGGCGGCACGGACAGCATCACGGTGAACGTCACCATTGCCGCTCAAGAAGATGCGCCTAATGCGGTAGATGATGGCTATACGGTGGATGAAAACTCCAGCGGCAATACTTTGCTGGTGCTAAACAATGACAGTGACCCAGATGCCGGGGCGACTTTCTCAATTACGGCCGTTGACAACCCCACCACGCAAGCGGGAAGTACTGTAAACAACACAAACTCAATTTCTTATACGCCTCTGCCGGGCTTTGTGGGGACCGATACGTTTACTTATACCATTCAGGACAATACCTCACGGACCGATACGGCCGTTGTAACCATCACCGTGCGCAACGTGAATGAACCACCCGAGATTTCGCAAGGGGCTACGTTCAACGCGGGTACCATGGACGAAGATAGCAGCCCCACCGCTTTTACGCCCTTCTTGCTAGATGCAACTGATGGCGACGGCGATAACCTTAGCTGGAGCATCCAGACGCAAGGGTTGATTGGAACGGCCGTACTCACTGGCACCAATCCGGCCAACACGATGGGCTTTAACTACACGCCAAACCTCAACATGAATGGTTCAGACTCATTTGTGGTGCGCGTCAGCGATGGCAATGGCGGCACGGACGATATTACCGTCAGCGTTACCATCAACGAGGTGAACGACAACCCCGATGCCGTAGACGATACCCCCAGCGTGAACGAGGGGAGCAGCAACAACACCCTCACCCCGTTGGCCAACGATACATTCTACCCGGACACGGGTGAAACGCTTTCTATTTCATCTGTGGGCGCGACTGACAATGGCGGTACGGTGGTGAATAACGGCACTACCCTCACCTATACACCCGCCCCGACGTTTGTGGGTACGGAAACATTTACCTACACCATCAGCGACGGCCGTTCCGGCACCGATACAGCAACCATCTATGTAAGCGTGGACAACATCAACTTCCCGCCAATCATCAGCGAAGGCGCTTCTACCAACGTGACGATGGATGAGGATGGCAGCCCGACGGCCTTTAGCCTGACGCTGCACGCCACCGATGCAGACGCTGACACTTTAACCTGGAGCTTGCAAAGCCAGGGCAACCATGGTGTCGCGATTGTCACTGGGACGGGAACCAGTAAAGCCGTAAGCTACACGCCCGATGCCGATTACTTTGGCAGCGACAGCTTCATTGTGCGGGTGAATGACGGTCATGGCGGGTTGGATTCGATTACGGTGAATGTAACCATCAATCCAATTAACGATGCCCCCAATGCGGTGAACGATTCCACAGCCACGTCGCCAGAAACGGCCGTTACCATCAATGTGCTAGACAACGACACCGATCCGGAAAACGATACGCTGACGGTTACGGCAGTTACGCAGGGCAGCAAAGGTTCGGTGACGCACAACGGCACGACCGTGACCTATACGCCCAATGCCAACCAGACGGGCAACGATACCTTTACCTACACCATTAGCGACGGCCACGGCGGCAGCGACACAGCGACAGTCACAGTGCAGCTGGGCATGTACAAGGTGTTCCTGCCGATGGTGCTGAACAACTTTGTCAGCGCCCCAGACCTGGTAGTAACCAATGTTACGGCCAGCAGCACATTGGTGGAAGTGACAATTGAAAACCAGGGCACAATGGCCACCAGCAGCGGCTTCTGGGTCGATTTCTATGTCGATCCCAGCCCAGTGCCGACGCATGAAAACCAGGTCTGGTCCGATGTCTCTGACGAAGGGATTGTGTGGGGCGTCAACGTCCCCATTGCGGCTGGTGATTCGCTGACGCTAAGCTACAGCACTGCCAACGGCGCTCCCAACCTGTTCTATTCAGCAGAAAACAGTAGCTTTGCGGGCTTGCTGCCCATTGGCACGCCCGTTTATGCCCAGGTCGATTCGGCCCACCTGAACACAACATACGGTGGGGTGCTGGAAATTCATGAGATTTTGGGCACTACCTATAACAATGTAAGTGCGGCTTATACGGCCGTTGCGCCTACCGTCCCTGTGTCTCAATCATCTTTGAGCCAACTGGGGGAGGAGCAGCTGGCGTTGCCGCTGCGCCCGGACGCAAATTAATAATTTTGGAATAGTGAAGTCAATCATCCTAACGATGAGGGAGCTATGAACATGAAACGTACAAACTTTGTAAACGGCCGTATCGGCATCACCTACTTGATTGCGCTGTTTAGCTTTGTGGCAATGGGGCTGCTGTTGGTCGCTGCTCGCGACACATCCGCCGATGGATATGACCTTCCCCCGCGGGAGACCCCGGCTACGCAGCCCGAAGTGCAAGTGCAGCCCAATGGCGAAGGTGCACGCGTGCATCTGCATGCGCACTTTAGTCAGGAGTGGCCCTGGGAAACCATGCATTGGCAAAACGACCTGTGGCTGAAAGTCCAGTGGCTGGATGCCGAAGGTGAATGGCAAGATGTAGATGGCTGGGAAGGCACGCTGGACGGCATCCAACAGATGGACGATTGGATGGGTATGAAGGAAATCTGGCTGGCCGATATGTACCTGGGCACTGGGCCATACCGCTGGGAAGTCTTAACCAAGGCAGACGGCCGTTTGTTGGCCACCAGCGATGAGTTCTACCTGCCTAGCAAAGGCGGCGATCTCATGGCTGTGGAGATGATGCTAGAGCCGTAACCCAAAACGAAGATCGTTAGAATTTTTTAACCGGACGCCGCAAACGCGGCGTCCGGTTTTTTGTTGCAGGGGTCAGATGATGCGGTTGTGCTAAAATGGAAACAGATTCGACAGTGAGCAAAGGCAGTCTATGATTTATTGGAATTGGGGCATTGGTTTGGCAATGGGTACGGCCGTATTCCTGTACCTGCGCGGTTGGCGACAGCCGCCAGTTACCGATGCTGCCAGCTTGCCACCTCGTCCCTGGCGCATGGTTACATTTTGGGTGGCCGGGCTCGTGCTGGGACTGGCCCTCTTTTCACCGCTGCACGATTGGGCTGTGCGCTATTTTTCGATGCATGTGCTTCAGCGGCTGTTGTCAGTGGCCGTAGTGCCGTGCCTTTTCTTTAGCGGGAATCCGTTGCCAATTTTGTACGCAGGGCTGCCTACGCGGCTGCAAGAGTCTCTGGCCCAGTTGCCGCAGCGCCAGCCACGCTTCTACCGTTTCCTGAAACGTCTAACGAGCCCATTGGTCGTCTGGTTTTTGTTTGTGGCTACTTTTTGGCTGTGGCACGATGCCCAAATTGACCGCTTGCTGCTGCAAGGTGGGTGGGTGCACCGCTTGGAGAATGTGACGCTGCTGGGAACGGCCGTTGGCTACTGGTGGCACATTACCAACGCCTCGCCACGGCTGCATTCGCCAATGCCGCCGCTGTGGCGCGTGGGGTATGCCGCTTTGGGAGCGACTCCGGTGAAGGTGGTTGGATTGGTGCTGCTGTTTTCATCAACGGCCGTTTACCATTACCCGGCCGAAATTTCTTTTTACAATTTGCAAATCACGGACCAAAGCCTGGGTGCAGCCATTGAGTGGGCTGTTGGCGGCATTGTGTTTACATGGACGGCCGTTTTGCTGATGCGCAGCTGGCTAAAACAAGAAGATGAAAAGCCCGTTTTGCCCGAGTCCGCCTGGTCTACGGAAGCGATGATGTTGGCCCCTGGATTTAGCAAAACTTCGACCTATTCAACCCGGCAAAAGTAGCTTGTCAAAATCTGGTAAATCGTCTAATGTATCAGGTGCCAATGAGCGCTACGGCCATCAGCACAGCAGGGATTTTTGAGTGGGAACGGCCGTATCATCCCAGGCAAAATCATGTTTCACCATTGTAGAAGAGGGTAAAAATGTCCAAATATGAAGAGCTGATGCAGAGTTACAGTTCCGCCCGCAAATCGTTTCGCGATTATGAAGAAATCTGCCGTAACTTTGCGCGGGATTTGATATTTGGCATGGTGGAATATTTTGAATGGCCCCAAGAGCGAGAAATTACCTATATTCCGCTGGGTGAAGAGCTGGACCCCAACAACAAGTTTTATGCGCTGGCTGGCGCTATGCGCATGGATGCCGAATCCTTTTGGCACTTTGGGGTGGAGCTTAACCTGATGGAGCCTTCCGGCGCTTATCCGCTGTCCCTGGTGCTCAGCTTTTTCATTAAAAAAGTAGGGCCAAACTTTATTGTCAAGCTTGGTCCAAACGGACGAGAAATAAAAATTCCCGAAGACAAACAAGGGGAATTGGAACCATTTTACGAAGCAGTTTTCCGCCAGATTAGAGAGTTTCTGGCAAAACGCTATATTCAGGCCATCACGAAGCAGGAAAAAGAGTACGGATTCATCACTATTTTGTAGGAGCGTTTGCGTTTCTCTGCCAACTAAACGGCCGTTTGCTCAGTAATTAATCGCCGGGGCATACAGCCAGATCAACCATCCTGACTTGGCAACTGCCTTGAGCAACCACAGATTGGCCATTGATTTAATAGTAAACTTAAGCAAACATGGCTACTTTACTAACAAGCTTGCAAAACACGCGCATCAAAAACATCCTCAAGCTAAACAATCGGCGTCAGCGCGACGCCCAGAGAAAGACAGTTGTGGAAGGCGTACGTGAGGCAGCGCGTGCCTTGCGGTGTGGACTAGCCCCTGAAGAAGCATATATTTGCCCGGAACTGATTCATACTGCGGAAGCAACGGCCGTTTGGCAGCAGCTTCAATCATTGGAGACAGAAGGAAAACTTACCCTCTTTACCGTTACGCCAGAGCTGTTTGCTAAAGCTGCTTACCGGGGCGAAAGCGGCGGCATTCTCCTGGTAATACCGTACCTTAACCAGACGCTGTCAGAGTTGTCTTTCAAGTCGGCACCTTTGCTGCTCATTGTTGATGGTGGCGAGAAGCCCGGCAACCTGGGCGCGATTTTGCGCACGGCCGATGCGGCTGGCGTAGATGCGGTGATCGTGACGGGTGAGACGAACGGCGGCACTGACATTCACAATCCAAACGTGGTGCGGGCCAGCCTGGGTGCGCTATTTTCGCTCCCGGTGGTCGAGGCCGAGGCGGGTGAACTCTTAACCTGGCTGCGCCAACAACAGATTCGGATTGCGGTACTGACACCAGAGGGTGAACGGCCGTACACCGAGACTGATTTGCAAGGGCCAGTGGCGCTGGTTATGGGCAGCGAGGCGTTTGGTGTAGACCAAAGATGGCTAGACGAGGCGGATATTCGATTACGGATTCCGATGGTGGGAATTGTAGACAGCTTGAACCTTTCGGTGGCAACGGCCGTGGTTGTTTTTGAAGCAGTACGTCAGCGGCAAGAGGGTAACAGGAACGGCCGTACTAACTTTGCCACTTTGAAAACCTGAGTAAAACTCATGCGGATCGCTTTAATTTCGGACATACATGGGAATTTCGTTTCCCTCCAGGCAGTCATCGCCGACATTGAACGGCAAAACGTCAATGAAATCATCTTTCTGGGCGATGCAGCTACCCTGGGTCCACAGCCCCACGAAGTCCTCCAACTGTTAAGACAGCTCGGCTGTCCCTGTATCATCGGCAACCACGAAACGTATCTCTTTAAGCCATCGCTTGGCCAGGCGTACATGGGTGGCACCCAATGGTTTAGCGATATTCTCACCTGGTGCCGTGCTCGGCTAACACCCAAAGATTACCAATTCATGCGTACCTTCCAGCCAATGCTCAAAATCAAGCTGGAAAGTGATAACACCCTCATCTGCTTTCACGGTTCCCCGCGTCGCCACACCGACAACATCTTTGCTACCACGCCCAATGAAGAAGTGAACGAAATGCTGGCGGGTCGGCGCGCCACGGTCATGGCGGGCGGCCATACCCATGTCCAAATGCTGCGCCAGCACATGGGCGTGCTGATCGTGAATGCGGGCAGTGTGGGCTTGCCCTTTGAGCAAATGCCCTTCACGGAGCGCGGTCCCCGCGTGATGCCCTGGGCTGAGTACAGTATCATCACCTCCGATAACGGGGCAATTAGCGTCGATTTGCGCCGCATTCCGGTAGACATGAAAGCCATCAAGCAAGCTGGTATCGACGCCCGGATGCCAGAAACAAGCGACTGGCTGCGCAACTGGATTTCTATTACCGAAATGTTGAGCAAAATCTAAAAACGGCCGTTTTCATAAACTCAACTACCTTCACAATTCCCAATTTCGTTACCAATATAGGCTTTTCCTGCTTGTGAAAGAGGTAAAATCATTTGCGAGTTTTGCTTCCTTGACGATAATTGCAGGACTCGTCTTGTTAATAACTATTTTCAATTAACCGCTACTCTCAAGGAGAATTTCATGTCAAGAAAAAATGTTAAAGTAGCCGTAACTGGAGCGGCTGGCCAGATAGGGTATTCCTTACTCTTCCGTTTGGCCTCAGGCGAGGTTTTTGGCCCCGATACTAAAATCTCGCTGCATTTGTTGGAAATCACGCCAGCGTTGCCATCTTTGGAAGGCGTGGTTATGGAACTGGATGACTGTGCGTATCCCCTGCTAGAAAATGTTGTCATTACAGACAGTCCAGAGGTCGCTTTTGATGGCGTGAACTGGGCGATGCTGGTTGGTTCCAAGCCGCGTGGTGCGGGTATGGAACGTGGTGATCTCATTCGCGAAAATGGGCCAATCTTTGTGGGCCAGGGTCGCGCCCTCAACAAAGCCGCAGACGATGTGCGGGCTATCGTTGTGGGTAATCCGGCCAATACCAATGCCCTTATCGCTCTGAACAATTCCGATGTGCCCGGCAACCGTTTCAGCGCTATGACTCGGCTGGATCAAAATCGAGCTTATGCCCAGTTGGCCAAAAAAGCAGGCGTTCCGGTAACGGCCGTTAGCAACGTCACCATTTGGGGCAATCACAGCGCCACGCAATATCCTGATGCCGAAAACGCCAAAATCAATGGCAAGCCAGCTATGGAAGTTATCACCGACCACGACTGGTTGCGTGGCGAGTTTATCGCTACGGTGCAAAAACGTGGCGCGGCCATCATTGCTGCCCGTGGTAAATCTTCTGCGGCTTCGGCGGCCAATGCAGCGCTGGATCACGTGATGAGCTTTGAAGCCAAAACGCCAGCTGGCCATTGGTTCTCGGCAGCGGTACCGTCTGACGGCAGCTATGGCATTGAAGAAGGGCTGATGTTCTCCTTCCCCGTTGCCAGCGACGGTAACGGCGGCTATGAGATCGTTCAGGGATTGACCTGGAGCGACTTCGCTCGCGAAAAAGTTGCCAAGACTGAACAAGAACTGAAGGAAGAAAAAGCGGTTGTGGCCGATTTAATGCGCTAAATCTGGCCGCCTCTTTTTGATTATCAACATCCGATGTGCTTCTGGTGCATCGGATGTTGTTTTTTGGAGCAGCATTTGGCAGAAAAGCGGGTTTTCGTGCGGGAGCCTATTAGGCGGACCAAGCTGCTGAAGGTGTGGCGGTGGCTGTTCAATTTGTCGTTAACGGCCGTTTTCCTCACCCTGGTCTTGCAATGGCCGGACCTTCTGCTGCGATTACGTTTGGCCCTGCAAAACTCGATCTTCCAAAGCGGCTGGCTGCTGTTGGTGGCGGTGACGCTTATCTTGCTACTCACCGCGATGGTTCATGAATTTGGTCACCTGTTGGCTGGCTATCTGGTGCATTTTCATTTTCATACGCTGGTAGTGGGGTTGCTGCGTATTTCAAGGGTAAACGGCCGTCTTCGATTCCAACGCGAGCAAGGCGGCTCTTTCTTTAACGGCCTGGCGGCTAGCCTGCCCGAGCAGATGGATAACTTGGCGCGTCGGCTGCTCTGGTTTGCGCTGGGTGGTCCATTGGCTAGCCTGCTCCTCTCGGTGGTGGCGCTGGCCCTTGCGCTGTATCTGGGCAGCGAATTGCGCCGCATGCTCGATTATTTGTGGCTGTGGGAATGCAGTTTGTTTGCCGCCATTAGCTCTTACTTTTTCCTTCTCACATCTTTATATCCAGGCAGTTATTACAATGGCATGGTGGCCGATGGCGGGCGCATTGCCATGCTGTTGGCCCGTTCACCTGAGTCAGAGCGCTGGCAAGCATTGGTTCAGCTCAACGTTGCCGATTTGAATGGCGAACGGCCGTCTGCCTGGGATGAAGGCCTGCTGCGTCAATCACTTACCCAACCCGATAATAGCCATGATTATCTGACCGCGCTGGTGATGAATTACCACCACGAACTGGAAAAGAAACGGCCGTCTCAAGCGTTGGATTTTTTAGAGGAAGCCTTAAATTTGCCCGTTGCCTGGGCTAACGGGATGCGGTCGCGTCTTGCCGTTGAAAAGGCTTATCTGACGGCAAACTTTTTGAAAGATATGGAGACCGCACAAGATTTGTTGACCCAGGTAAAAATCGGCCGTCGAAATGCCGATCCCCTTTTCTGTCGAGCTGAAGCGGCTTTGCTGCTGTTGAAAGGGCAGCATGAATTGGCCGCCCAATCTGCATCTCGAGGTTTGCAAGCATTGCCGGACAACGTTGCAAGTGGGCAGCAACTTGCTGAGAAAGAAATGCTGCACGCTCTGCGTGAGATAGCTTATTCAGGAAATTCTGGAAACTCACCCTAGAACACAAAAAGCCTCGCTTAGCGAGGCTTCTTGCGGGAAGAGGAGAAGAAGGAGAAAAGAGGAATATAAAAATAAATAATTAAATAAAAATACAGTTTCGTTACAGTTACCAGTACAAGACTTAATTCATTACAACTTAACTATGAACCTAAGTTTATGGGATATTGGTAAATAATGTTGGTGAACTGGCTACATTGCAAATGTAAATTAGTTTACATTTCATTCTACCTTTGGCTGGTGCCAGAATAAGAGGGGTTACGTAAGATGATAAAGAAGGTAAACCATATCGCGGTAGTTGTATCGGATTTGCAAGCGTCGATGCGTTTTTGGGTTGATGCTTTGGGTTTAGAACTGTCTCACACGGAGCATGTGGCCAGTCAGGCCGTGGATGTGGCTTTTTTGCCAGTCGGCGATAGCAAGATAGAGCTTTTGCAGCCTATAGATGATGAAAGTGGTGTTGCTCGTTATCTGGAAAAACGCGGCCCTGGTATGCACCATTTGTGTTTGGAAGTGGACGACATTGTGGCGACGTTGGCAAGGCTGAAAGGTGCCGAAGTTCAGTTAATTAATGAAGAGCCGGTAATAGGTTCTGACGGCCGTAAATTTGCCTTTATTCATCCTAAGTCTGCAAATGGCGTTTTGGTTGAGCTTTACGAATTAACAGAGGAGTAATCTCACCGGTTTTTGGAGATTGATAGTTGAAGAATGTCATAAATTGCATATGACAAATGGCACTACGGATGATGCTTAAAGCTGATATGATAATGTGCATAAGCCGCCGTTAAGAATAAACGGCAGAGTCAAAACATAACGTGTAATCTGGATTGTCTTGGTTTTGTTGCGATATTTTCGTAACGCCAGCTTCCTAAAATTTGTAGGTTTGATTGCACTCAATAGCGTTAAACTTTACGACGGCTTAACAAAAAACTGCCTCTTCAAGATAGTAGTTTTTGGGTGAGCCAGTATCCTGCCAGGGATACTCTTACAGCGAGTTGTTGAATCGGGTTGTTGTAAACAGGTGCCCTGCCTCGTTTACTTCACAGTAGGTGTTTACTTCCATAGTGAAAGGCCAGGTGAAAGCCTGGCCTTTCTTCTTTTCTGGCAATCCCCTCAATTAAGATCAAGCTAACTATTTTGTAAAGCTCACGCGTTTAACGATTATGGCGAGGATTGATTGATGGTTTCGGTCACGATGTCAACCAGCAGAGTGGGTAGATCCGTGCTGGGATATACGGCCGTTGCCTCAATCTCCACATTTTCTGGTGCATCAGAGAGAAAAACAAAACGGCCGTTATGCGCTTGGGCTATTTGCTGGAAAACAGTCGTACCTGTTGCATCCAGGCCATCGCTGCCGATGGTGTAGATGGTAATGTTGCGTTCTGTGGCCAAAGCGGCCGTTTCTTCCAGTGTAGGGGAGGTTTCGCTTGTTAGATGGGGCGGGGCGTCGCCAATGAGAATGACCAGTTTGGTGGCATCTGGTTGCCAGTTCATATTGGTAATAGCCTGGTAGAGGCCGCCTGTCACATCTTCGGGGTAATCGCCCCCACCACCGGCCGTAACCACCGTCAAATTATCGGCAAATAAGGACCAGCTTTCGGAGAGGGGGAAGAGTTGGGTTGCTTCTTCTTTGCTATCATCCCGATAGATGACATATCCGTAGCGGAGCGTTAGTTCGTCGGGCAAGGTGGCTAATCCGGCAGCAATGGCTTCCAGGCCTGTTTTGAGGTGATTCAGCTCAGGGGCCATGCTGCCTGTGCCATCAATCACCAGAACTAAGTCAATGGCGTTGATTGTAGCCGGAAGTTCGGAATTGCTGCGATTGGCGGGTGGGGTGTTGGTAGCAACGGCCGTATCAGAATCAACTACCTGGGCTGGTATTACCCGTGTGGCGCTGACTTTGGCACCAGTATCAGGAGTAGGTGGTATCTCACCGCTGTCTTCCTCGCTGCCGGTAGCACTGGGATTGTCATCAACAACCGTATCACTTTCAGTGCTTTCTTCTACAGCACTAGTGTCGGTTTCACCTGTGTCTTCTATCGCTTCATCAGCGCTGCCGCCACAAGCGGCCAGAAAAACCAGCAGTAGAATCAGAAAACTGGCGGCAAAAAAAGATGCAAAAGCATATTTTTTCTTCATGGTCTTGACCTTACTTAGAGTATTTCTTGCATACTTATTGTCATGAAGTGTATCTAACAAACGAAAAAATATTAATTCAGGTTCCCTAATATTGGCAAACTGGCAAAAAAAAACCGCCCCGGAGGGCGGCCCGCTCAAGTCACAGGAGGGTGTAGATTTGAGCTACGACAAATATCCGGGTCGAGGAAGGGGTGGATATTTCTCTAAGCCTGGACTAGGGTTGTTCCAGTCGCGTTTCTCTCGTGCCAGTTTGGGGGAGGAGTTCCTCTTAACCTAGCCAGACCTGACAATATGATAGCTATGATTAGATATATGTCTATAAAAAATGCATTAACGTTTGAAAAAGGCGAGATTCTTGTAAAGCCTTTTCCGTTCCTGCCATAATTTTGCGGAAGTTTGCGATATTTCGTGTTTTTTGCACGGGATTGGGTACGTTTGCTTTTTCAGGGCGAACAAGGCAAAGTTGCAAGCTGCTCTAACTTTGAGAATGAGGTGACTTTTATGCAGCAAAAAAGATGGAAAAGTAGACTGGTTATTAGAATTTTTCTTGTCTTGTTGTTAGGTGGTTTAGTGGTAGGCTGCCAAAATACGGCCGTTCCCTCCATTCCCCCCACGCCAACTGAAGATACGCCCGAAATTGTTCCACCCGTGGCGGAAATAGTGGACGCAACGGCCGTTCCTGCCACAGAAGCGCCTGCTGACACCATTCGTGAAATTACGATTTTGTACACCAACGATGAACATGGTTGGATGGCGGGTCTACAGGCTGGAGGCAGTGCCGCTAACTTGATGGGGCTTTGGCGCACGGCAGAGGGTTACCAGCCCGATGGCAACTTTTTGCTCCTCAGTGGTGGCGATATGTGGACCGGGCCAGCTATTTCTACCTGGTTTCAGGGGCAGAGCATGGCTGAGGTAATGAATGCGATGGGCTACGATGCTGCCGCAGTGGGCAACCACGAGTTTGATTTTGGGTTGGAGACGCTGAAAACGCGTGCCGCCGAATCTGAATTTCCGTTTTTGAGCGCGAACATCCGCTACAAGGCAGATGGAACAACGCCGGAAGATTTGGGGATACGGCCGTATACCATCGTCACAGTCAACGATATTCAAGTGGGCATTATTGGCCTGACCACCAGAAGCACACCAACCACAACAAACCCCGTCAATGTGGCCGAGTTTGATTTTATTGGTTACGAAACCGCCCTGCGCGAAGTGGTGCCTCAGGTTAGAGAGGCTGGGGCAGAGATGATCGTTGTGCCGGGTCACATCTGTCAGGATGAGCTAGAAAATTTGGCGCAGAACGTGGCCGATTTGGGCATTCGGTTGTTGGGCGGGGGGCATTGTAATGAACTGCTGGCTACCGAGATGGATGGCATTGTGCTGCTGGAAGGCGGTACGGCATTGGCTGGATATGCCCGCGCCACGTTTGAGTTTGATACCGCCACCGATACCGTTGTGTCTGTGGATTACGGCGTACGCAGCAACAGCGGCGGCACGGCCGATCCGGTTGTGGAGTCGATTGTGATGCGCTGGCAGGAAGAAGCTGACGTCGAGCTTAACCGGACCATTGGCTACAGCGAGCAAGGTGTGGCGCGGCGTAGCCAGGAAATGCAGTCCCTTATTACCGAGGCGTGGTTGTGGGCGTACCCAGCGGCCGATGTGGCCATTACCAATTTGGGCGGTATGCGAGCCGATTTACCGCCGGGCGATATTTCACTGGCGGATGTGGTCGGCGTGATGCCGTTTGACAATGTCATTGTGGAACTGCTATTGACCGGGGAGCAGCTAGAGGTGATGTTGGGACAGGATTCGGCGGCCGTGGGTGGCGTGTACCGGGATAATTTCCGCTGGAACCTCAAAAATTCAGGGGAGGAGTTGGACCCCGATGCTGTTTACACGGTGCTGGTGAATGATTTTATGTACGCGGGAGGGGATGATTACGCCTTGCTGGCTGTGTATGACCCGAATGGCTACGATACCTCAATCAACTGGCGGCAGCCGGTGATTGATTGGATCCTGGCTCAGGATTCCTCGCCAGATAGGCCAATTGACGAGGCAATTCAAACGCTGATGGGCGAATAGCGAGTAAGGGCAGACACTTGCTTATGAGCAAATGTCTGCCCTGGGGTTTACTCAGAAGGAGTGTATATCCAGCCGCCGGCTGATTGGGCTGGCGATTCTATACCGTCGCGTACAATGAATGATTCGATAGCCAGGTTGGCGCTGCCATTTACCTGGGCCGGATTAAATTCCAGATAGGCCGTGATGAGGCCCACACCAGCATCGGCGCGAATGAAGGCGCTATCCAGCCGCCGGTCGCCGTGGGTTCTATCTACCAAAACCACCTTGATGTAGGCGCGAGAAGCCTGGGTGAGCTGGTAATGATAATTCACCACGAAGGGAACCATCTCTGTGCCGCTAATTCGTCTGGGGGGTGCCTCGACGCTGAAAAACTCCGTGTCAAATTCCCAGTCGAAGACATTCAGGGCACTGTCTGACGCCGGTGCCAGGTAAATTGGCCCGGCGAAATATTCGGTGTCTACAAAGTTTTTCCACTCATCCAAAGCCAGGTAAGTGCCTGGGGTGCTGCTGCCTTCAGGATACACGGCGACGATGAGCGAACTGGCTCGGGGAGGAATGTCCTGGAAAAACTGCTCCAGGTTTTTCTGCATCGTAAAGGTGATGTTGTCATCATCGGCGGAAATGGTGACGGGATCGGAAAAGGCGTAAAGCTCGGTGAGCGATTGCCAGGTTTTGGGTGCCAGGAAGATTTGAGCTACGGCCGTATCCACCGTATCCAGCTCATAACCCACTTGAATTTCATAGGATGTCAGGTTAGTTACCGGGTCGGTCAGCTGACGCCGGACGGCAAGCCACCAAACCTGATCGGCGGACACAACGGCCGTTTCTGTCACCGTTTGTGCGCTTTCGGTCAAAGATTCTGTTTCTGGCTGCACTTCTGGAGCAGAAGAAATCACAACGGCGGCGGGCTCTTCTGGTTGAGATTCGGGGAGGGTTACGGCCGTATCTTCGACCGTTTCCGGGGCAGAGCTGGTTTGATTCGCCTGATTCATCCAGAAGACAGACACCATCAAAAGCAAAGCGGCCAGGCTGGCTACAGCCACCGTTTTGCGCACTACCCGTGGCAGCCAATGTTCGTGGTTTATTTCCTGAGCCAGCAGCTTGCGCCGTATTTCGGGCAACTGGGCAGACCGGGAAACTTGGGGCAGCTGGGTTGTTTGCAGCAAATCAACGGTTGCTGCCAGATCATCTTTTTCAATTGCTTCGCGCCATTCGCGTTCATTTTTATACATTGGAGACTCTCCTCAGGGTGACAGGTTGTTGTTCCATCGTGGCTTTCAACCGCTTCAAAGCGCGGTGCAGGCGCACGTAGACATTGGTTGTGCTGATTTGCAGCACCTCGCTGACTTCCTCAGCCGTTAGCTCCTCAAAAAAGCGTAGAGCAATTAGTTCCCGATCTTTGGTGGAAAGTTGCGCCAGGGCTCGGGCAATCTCTTCGTATTGCTCATATTTTTGCAGGCGATGCTCTACCCCTCGTTTTTCGGTAGAGGGTTCCTGGAAAAACCGGAACGGCGCCAGCAGACGCTTTTTGTAGCTGTCGCGGATGATTTCGTTGCGGGCAATGCGGTAGAGCCAGGCGCAAAAGCTCTTGTTTTGCCACTTGTAGCCTGGCAGGCCGCGCATTGCTTTTTCAAACGTTATGGAAGTAATGTCATTGGCGACCGTTTCATCTTTTACCTGGCGGTAAATGTAACGGTAAATACGGTAGCTGTATTTGTCGTACAGCGCCCCAAAAGCCAAAGGGTCTTGTTTTGCTTGCAGGATGAGTTGTTCATCTTCAGATTCAAGATCATGCATAAAAATCTCCTATTTGGTTTCAGACATCACCCTGTTTAACCTGGAACCCGCCAAAACCTTACACTTTTGCCCCAAAATTGACCAGTTCCCCTAAACTTCCCTTCACATCTTCGCTTTTGTGTGGTTGACAAAGGCAGTTGATTTTTGTAAGGTTACGCCACTATGAACGACTGGCTGATTGTGACGTGCTCTCCCACACCTACCAGCCCCGTTGCCGAGGCAGCGGGCGGCTGGCGTTTGTCACCAGATCAGCGCAGAAAATCCTTCATCTAATCCATCGACTGATCGACAAGTGTGAAAACGTTTAGCCCCGTGTCTGCCTGGCACGGGGCTTTTTTGTGTTCACTATTGATTGCGCAAATTTTTCATTTGCCACAGAGATCACAGAGAATAACGAGAAAATTCTCTAAAAACTCTGTGCCCTCTGTGGCTAAAGGTATTGAATCATGAAGATGAGTCGATTGATGAATGAGACGCTGCGAGAAGCGCCGTCGGCGACGGAGGTGGCGGGGCACCAGCTGCTGCTGCGGGCGGGGTTTGTGCGGCAGATGGCTGCGGGGGTGTTTAGCTACTTGCATTTGGGGCAGCGCACGCTGCAAAAAATTGAAGCGATTATGCGGCAAGAGATGAATGCGTTGGACGGGCAAGAGATCAAAATGCCGCTAGTGCATCCGGCGGCGTTGTGGCAGGCGTCAGGACGGTGGTATGAGATTGATGCGGAATTGGGGCGGTTGGTAGATAGAAACGGCCGTTCCCTCACCCTGGCTCTCTCCCACGAAGAAACCCTAGCTGAACTGGCCCGGCAAGAAATCCACTCCTACCGGCAGCTGCCGCAGATGGCCTACCACATCCAAACCAAATGGCGCGATGACCCACGTCCGCGCGCCGGGCTGATCCGCAGCCGCGAATTTACCATGCTGGACAGCTACAGCCTGGATGCCAATGAAGCCGGGCTGGATGCCCAGTATGAGACCCACTTTGCCGCGTACTTCCGCATTTTTGCCCGCTGCGGCTTGCCAGTGCTGGCCGTAGAAGCGGACGTGGGCATGATGGGCGGCACGCTGGCCCACGAGTTCATGTACCTCACGCCAATTGGTGAGGATACGCTGCTGCTGTGTGATGGCTGCGGCTACCGAGCCAATCGTCAAGTAGCCACATTCCGCAAGCCGGAAAATAGTGGCGACGTGCAGACGGTGCAGTTTGTCGCCGAGTTGGTGGATGGGGAAGAGAAGATGGAAAAGGTGGTAACGGCCGTTCTTCCTTTATCTTCCCAAATCAACGAAACCAAGCTGGTGCATTTGCTGGATGCCCAGCGGCTGCGTCCCACGGCCGAACAAGCCACGGATATTTGGGTGGTGGATGATGGCGTGAGCGATTGGTCTAGCGAAGCGAATTTGGTCGGCGACATTGCTGCCGCGCAGGAAGGTGATGCCTGTACCAACTGCGGCCAGCCGCTGGGTACGGTACGGGCGGTGGAAGTGGCCAATATCTTTAAGCTGGGCACGCGCTACAGCGGCACGATGGGGGCGACGTTTGTCGATGAGAACGACGAGGCAAGGCCGATTGTGATGGGTTCCTACGGCATTGGCGTGACGCGGTTGCTGGCTTGCCTGGCGGAACACCACCAGGACGCGGCAGGTTTGATCTGGCCGGTGAGCGTGGCGCCGTATCAGGTGCATCTGGTGGCGCTGCGGGGTGGGGAGGAAACGGCCGTTACTCTCTACCAAAATTTGCAACAAGCGGGCGTTGAGGTGCTGTTTGATGACCGGGACGCGCGGCCGGGGGTGAAGTTTAACGATGCCGATCTCATCGGGCTGCCGCTGCGCCTGACGGTGAGCCAGCGTTCGCTGGGTGCCGGTGGCGTGGAGGTACAGGCGCGGGCTGGTGGGGAAACGGCCGTTGTCCCTCTAGATGCGCTGGTGATATACATCACAGACTGGCTGGCTGCTGCCGGTTAAAGTGTGCCGTGAGGCGCAGAGGTGCGTTGGCATCTTTGCGCCTCTTTGGGGAATGCGGGGGCGGGAACGGCCGTACAAAAACGAGACTGCCAAGCGACTTTTTGGTGACAACAAGATTCTTTTCATGCACTTTTCATGCGTTTTGCATGAGATTTTGTCTGCCCGATGATCATAATCTCAATTTGGGTTAGCGATTGACCACGATCGAAGGCCACCACTAACCGTAGATCTTCCTCCGTCTGCAAAATTTCTAAGGGGTTTTTTTGTAGACATAGAAGGGGCAAAGTTGGTAGCAACTCTGCCCCTTGCTGCACCAAAAATAACAAAATATGTTTAAAAACGGAGGTCAATGGCAAAAATTAAAGAAAAACAACAGTTTGTAAACAGTTCAAAAGTGTTTAAAAACTCCATATTTTTCCTGAGAGGAGGAAAACCCATGCTTAACAAAAAACGCTGGGCAATTATTGCCCTAGTTGTTGCTCTGGTTGCTGTAGCGTTAGCAGCCTGTACTCCTTCAACCGAGACCGTAACGGTTGAGGTTACCCGTGTTGTTACCGAAACGGTAGTCGAAGAAGGCCAGACCGTGGAAGTAACCCGCGTTGTTACCGAAACCGTCGTCGAGACGGTAGAAGTTGAACCCGAAGTTGTTGCTGGCCCCAAAGACCTGATCGTTTGTATGGCGCAAGAACCAGACACCATGTACCCCTATGGTGGTTCCATGTTGGCCGCTTCGGCCGTACAGCATGCCATCTACGAGAACAACCTGACCACCCTGTCCTATGGTTATCAGGCTCGTGGTCTGGACAAAGTTCCTAGCTTGGCTGATGGCGATGCCGTACTCAACGTTGTTGAGGTAAACGCTGGCGATACCGTTGTGAATGCCGCTGGTGACGTTGTGGCCGTTGAAGAAGGCACTGAGCTGGTTAACAGCGACGGCGAAACTGTTACCTTCGATGGTACCCCCGTCATGATGGAACAATTGGTTGTGGATTTCACGATGAAAGCCCGCGTTTGGTCCGATGGCGAACCGGTGAAAGCTTCTGACTCCGTCTACAGCTTCAATGTTTTGTCCGACCCCGACACCCCGGCCAGCAAATTCACGGTTGAGCGTACGGCCAGCTACGAAGCGACTGGCGACCTGACCACCCGTTGGACTGGCGTTCCTGGTTTTAAAGACTCCACCTACTTCACCAATTTCTGGCAGCCCTTCCCCGAGCACGTATGGGGTAGCCTGACCGCTGCGGAAATGTTGGAATCTGAAATTACCAGCCGTATGCCCGTTGGCGATGGCCCGTTTGCTATCCAAGAGTGGATCGCTGGCGACAGCATCCGCTTGGTTCCGAACGAATATTACTATGTTGAAGGTGAACCGTACCTCGACAGCGTAACCTACAAATTCATCCCCGACACCAACCAGCTGATCGCTCAGCTGCTGTCCGGCGCTTGCGACATTGGTACGCAGGATGGTTTGGGTGCCGACCAGGCTCCGTTCCTCATCGAAGCTGAGAACAACGGCCTGCTGACCCCCTACTTCCAGACCGGTACCGTGTACGAACACATCGACTTCGGTGTGAACAGCTACGGCGACTATGGTGATGGCGTTGGTCGTCCCGACTGGTTCGAAGATGTCCGCGTTCGTCAGGCGATGACGATGTGCACGGACCGCCAGAGCATGGTTGACAATATCCTGTACGGCCGTTCCGAAGTTATCAACACCTACATCCCCAGCGTGCATCCGCTGTATCCCGAAGGTCTGACCGAATGGCCATACGACGTGGAAGCAGCCAATGCGCTGTTGGACGAAGCTGGCTTTGTTGACACCGATGGTGATGGCATCCGCGAGGATCCGGCCACCGGTACCCCATTTGCGGTCACCCTGGGCACAACCACGGGTAATGAGATGCGTCAGCAGCTGACCCAGATCTTCAAAGAGAACCAACTGCAATGTGGTATCGATGTAGAACTGTACTACCTGCCGTCGAGCGAATGGTTTGCTGATGGTCCTGATGGTGTGTTGTTCGGCCGTCGTTTCGACCTGGGCGAATTTGCCTGGTTGACCGGCGTAGAACCGAGCTGCTCGCTGTACATCACCGACAGCATCACCGGCCCGGAAGAAGAAGGCTTTGGTGGTTGGGGTAACTCCAACGACACTGGCTGGTCCAATGCAGACTTCGATGCGGCTTGTAAGCGTGCCTTGGGTGCTCTGCCGGGTACCGAAGATTACACACAAGGTCACATTGATGCCCAGGTTGTCTTCTCCCAGGAAGTACCGGTTATTCCGTTGTTCCTGCGCTTGAAGGTAGCTGCGGCTCGCCCGAACGTATTGAACTTCGGTGTGGACCCGACTCAGAACTCTGAGATGTACAACATCTACGAGCTTGATCTGCAGCAGTAAGCCATTGGCACTGACTGACAGCTTAAACTAGTTTAAATAAAGAGAGGCGGTGCTTCGGCATCGCCTCTTTTTTGTTTAATAGGGGCGGGAATTATTTTAGTACGGAAGCAAAGACGGCCGTTCCGCGACGGTAGGCATCAGGAAGATCGTATGTTTTGGTAAGCTGCAAAACTGCCCGGATATTGCTGATTTCTGTGGTGAGCAGACGTGTGTTGTCGTGGTGTTTTTCGCCGTAGTCGATGTAGAAGTTAATCAGGCGCAGTTGAGCCTGGGTGAGATAGTCGCGCGATACGGCCGTTTCTTCAGCATAGCGGCTGAGCAAGGGGTGCAGCCGATAGCGTGTCTGGCCCGGCGTTGAGCTGGCGAGCTGGCAGAGCGAGAGCGCATACAGCTTGCGCAATGAATCTTCTGCCTGCTGGAGGGAGGTTTGGGAAACGGCCGCTGCCGCTTCGGGGGTGAAGTCGCGTCCGCCAAACACGCCAATCAGGGCAAAAAAGCGCTGGAGGGGCTCGCCGAGCATGCCAAAGCTGGCCGAAAACGAGATTTGCACGCTTTGGTCTTCAAAGACTAATTCTGAGAGCTGCTGCTGGGTGTGCAGCAGCCGTTCCAGAAATTCGTGGGGCGACCAGCTGGGCTCATATGCCATTCGGCTGGCGGCAATGGCTACGGCCAGCGGCAAATGACCGAGCAAATCGGCAATCTGGCAAAAGGTTTGTTCGTGCTCGATGATGGTTTGCTCATCAAAAAAGTGGCCGAAGAGGCGGAGAGCAACTTGCCCTGCCGTGTCGAACGGCGGCACATCCAGGCGGTGCATCCCGGCTGTGGCAAAGAGGTCATGACGGCGGGTGGTGATGAGTACGGCCGTTTCTCCCGTTGAAGGTGGTAAAAGCGGCGTAATGTCCTGGCCGTGCCACACATCATCCAGAATGATTAGCAGGCGCTTGTCGGCCAGCAATTGGCGCACCATCTGGCTGCGGCTGTCCAGGTCTTTGTAGCGGCTCACGTCCTGGCCATACGCATGGGCAAAGGCGGACAAAACTGTCATCGGATCAGAGCGGTGCAGATTGGCCCACAAAACGCCATCGGGGAAGTGGGGGCGTAGCCGGTAGGCCATTTGGGCGGCCAGAGCGGTTTTGCCCACACCGGCCATCCCTTGCAGGCAGCAGGTGCGGCTGGTGGGATCACTCAGCAAAATCTCTTCAATTTGCTTGATGAGCCCGTGACGACCCACAAAATAGGGCAAGGCGGGAATGGCTTGAAAGGGTGCGGCGGCAACGGCCGTTTTCAGGCTCGTGTGGTTGGGTGGCGGGGCTTCTTTCAGGCGATCGGCGGCTTCGGCAAAGCCAGCGGCGGCCAGCAAATAGATGATTTCGGTCAGCTCCAGGTGCAGCGATTCGGCCAGCCGGAGCAAATCTGAATAGGAACGAGGGTGCTTCACACGGCCGTCTAGCCAGCTGAGAATGGTCGGTTTGGGGATGCCAGTTAAGCGAGCTAACTGGCCAGCCGAGTAGCTAGACCGGTTAACAAATTGCTGCAAAACATCGGCAAAATCGGGCGCATGATTCATGCCTGAATTATAGCTTGGTTGGGGCAGGCGCGTAGGATTCTTCCTCTACGTTCATTCGCAAAAATTGCTCTTGTTTGTGCCATAAGTAGGCTACAGCAGCAAGGCCGCTTCGACGGCAAGTTGGAAGAGACGAGCGCGGGTGGAGCTTTCTTTTTGCCAGTTACGGCTGTCCCAGGCATCTCCGGTCAGATCGTCGCCGCCATAGAGCATTTGGCCAAAGCGAACGCCGCGAAACTGGGCCACGGCAAAAAAAGCGGCCGATTCCATTTCCACTACCAGGCAACCTTCTTCGCGGCGGCGGGCAATGCGGCTGGGTGTCTCACGGTAGATGGCGTCGGTGGTCCACGTTTTGCCCACCACGTACGGTACATGGTGCTTTTGCAGCGCTTGCTCAACGGCCTGCACCGCCTCGGGATGGGCGGCGACTTCCCGGCTGGGTGGCAAATAATGGTAGGAGGTGCCTTCATCGCGAACGGCCGTTGCTGGAACCACCACATGCCCCAGACCAATATCGCCATTCAGCACGCCGCAGCCGCCGCAGGCAATAAAATCGCGGCAGCCTAGGGCGATCATTTCCTCCAAAAAGGCCCCGGCCAGCGGTGCGCCCACGCCCGGATGCACCACAGCGATACGCTCACCTGCCACTTCCATTTCATAGACCGGGGCCAGCCCGATTTCTGAGCCGAGGTGGGTAATGATTTTGAAACGGCCGTCTGCTTCCAGCTGCGTCAAAACGTCCTGAAAAAAGCACAACACACAGCGGCGGGCAATATCTTTTGGTTTAAGCACATCTTGCGCATTAATGAAGGCGGTCGGCTCGGGGTCAAATTCGAGGATGGGGAATAGCTCACGTTTCATGCGGGGGATTTTAACTTGGGGAGATGTAATTGGGTAATTTGCCACTCAATTACCCAATTACAAAATTATGTCGGCGGTGGCTTAACGCACAATCATGGGCAAATACACGCCGAACCGCTGGGCTTCATACGCGCCGATGTCGCAAACGGCCGTTCCGTCCGAATCGCCATCCATTGGTCGGGGCAGACCGCGGGCATCTGTGGCGGGGCAGGTGGCGCTGCTGCCCGCGTCTAGCGCCGGGCTGCTGTCGGCCAGCGTCAACACCGAAACCCAGTTGGGCGTGCCGCTGACCGCAGCAAACGTATCCAGCAGCGGATCGGCGAACAGCAGGTCGGTTGGCTGGTCAAAGTTGCAATCGTTGTGGCTGTT
Source organism: Ardenticatenaceae bacterium (assembly GCA_020634435.1). Taxonomy (GTDB): domain Bacteria; phylum Chloroflexota; class Anaerolineae; order Promineifilales; family Promineifilaceae; genus Leptofilum. The sequence goes on from JACKBS010000008.1 coordinate 68,964, forward strand.
CAGGTTGTGCCCCAACGAGGTGAGCGGGGTGGTGCCGCTGCACTGCTGGTTGGGGCCGTTATCGGCGATGATCGTGTTGCTGGCCTGGATGCTGGCGCCAAAGTTGCTTATTGCCGACGCCTGGGTGGGGCTGGTCTGCGTGTTGGTGTTGCGGGCAATCGTCACGTTGGTCATGGTGATGACGCCGCTGCCGCCGTTGGAAACGGCCGTACCCACTTCCGCCTCGTTCAGGGTAAAGGTGACGTTTTCCAGCAGCAACGTGCCTTGATTATGCACTCCGCCGCCGTAGTTGCCCGCCTTGTTGCCCACCACCAATGCTCGCTGGATGGTCGCCTGGCCAAAATTGAGCATCGCGGCACCTACGTCGGTGCCCTGGCCGTTGTTGCTAATCAAGCTATCGGTGACGGTGATGACCGCGCTGCTATCGTTGTAAATGCCCGCGCCGCCCAAAACGCCGCGATTATCCGTAATACTCACCTGATCCAGCGTCAGGTTGCCAATATTCATGATGCCTGATCGCTCAGCATTGCGCAGGGTCAGGTGCGAAATAGAGGCATTCACCCCACCATACACCAGAAAAACCCGCCAGATGCTCGGATCAGCTGGCACGCTCACAATCGTTTGATCGAGCCCGGCCCCCTGAATCGTCACGTCGCGGAGGACATTGATCGTGTCGGTTTCCGTGTAAAATCCGGCAGCGATGAGTACCGTGTCGCCAGCGTCCGTTTGCTGTACGGCATACATCACGCTGCCGCATGGATTGTTGGGGTTGGTGCAGTCGTTGGTGCCATCTAACCCGCCGGGGGCTACGTACCGATTGGCTGCTTGCGGGGCTGCAACGGCCGTTAACTGCTGCCACATCCCCGCCAAAACCGCCACAAATCCCAGCCAAATAACAAACAAAAGAATAAGTCGCTTCGATTTTTGCATGATTGTTTCCTCAATGGTTGCGTATAAAGTAATTGGTAATTGAGTAATCAGGTTCTGCGATAGCAAATACTCAATTACCTAATTACCCAATTACCCAATTACTTAATCACCTAATTGCCCACAAAAAATGTCGCCAAAATCTGGTCGGCCGCGTCCAGGTCTGCCTGGGTGAGCATTTGGATGAGCACCAGCGCCAGGTAGCTGCCGTCGCTGGGCTGCACCGCCAGCGTCAGGATCATCGCCCCTTCCTGGCCGCTGCCGCAGCCGTACCAGAAATCGTACTTGCCGCTGTACACCTCGTCGTCATAGACCGAGCGGCCTTCGTAGGTGCAGTCGCCACTGTAATCAAAGCCGTCTAGAAGCTCATCCACAGTCAGGTCAAACTGGTCGGTGGCCCCAAAGAAAACGCCGGGGGTGATCCAGCCGCTGTTCAGCCCGTCAATGTCTGGCGCAGCGGTGAGCGAGAGGCCGATCTGGTTACCGTCTAGCAGCCAGGCGCTGCCGTCCACATCGCGCCATTCGGCGGGCACCTGCATCTGCATCAGCCCAGACTCATCGCTGATGGTGACGTAGCCAGAGTAGCCAGCGCTGTTGTTGGTTGTGTTGGTGTTGGCTCCGGCTTCTTCCACGACCTCCTGGGCAAAGGAGAAAGATTGTTCCAGGGAACGGCCGTTAAGCTGACCTTCCAGCACCTCTTCTGTGGCAAAGCGTAGCACCTCAATGGAAAGCGTGTCTTCTGGGGTGTGGGTGCGCAAAATGTCGCAGTAGTCGGACATGGTGCCGTCGGTGGCCAGCACCAGCCCCTCCAGCCGAGTGATGATGTCGCCCCCAGCCACACCTGCCGCATCGGCCGGAGAGCCAGACTTCACTGATGAGACCCAGATGCCGGACAAACCTTCACCGTTGTTAACGGCCGTTCCGTTAATGCCAATCGACAGAAAATCTTGCCCCTGGCTCAGTTGCTCAATCACCGGCAGCGCTTGTGCCTGGGCGATGGCAAAATATTGGCCTACGCTGAGCGCCCCGGAGTAGTTCACCGCCACCACCTGGCCGTCGGTTGTCACCAATGCCCCGCCAGAGTTGCCTGGATTGATGGTGGCATCATGCTGCACCACGCCATCGACCGAGGCCCAGCTGGTTTCGCCGTTGGCCTGCGCTTTGGCAATGATGCCGCGCGTCAGGGTGTATTCCGGGTCGCCCAAAGGAAAGCCTGCCGCGTACACATCCAGCCCCACGTCTACCGCCTCGTCGTACCATTCCAGGTAGGGGAAACCGTCGCCATCAATGTCGATGACCGCCAGGTCGGCGCATTCCGACACGCCCAACACGCGGGCATTGCGCGGTTCAGCCTCGCCGCCTACCCATACCTTCAGCAGGGCGGCGCCCGTGACGACATGGTTGTTGGTTACCGCCAGCCCGCTGGGGTCAATGATGAAGCCAGAACCGCGCCCGGCGGTGTTGTACAGGGTGCCAACCTCCGGGTCTACAAAGGTGCCCTGGGCTTCGATCTGGATAACGGCCGTTTTCACATCTTCCAAAGCCGAGACTGCGCCGGTAGCAACGGCCGTATCCACCACAGCAGTAGGCGCTTCTTCTGGAACTGCTTCGTCCGGTGCGGCCTCGCCCAACGGATTGTTCACCTTGAAGTCCAGGCTGCGATCCAGCTCATCATTCAGGAAGATCGCTACCTCGTATTCCCCCGCAGGCCACGGGTTGTCATTTTTCAAGTCAAAAGTTAAACGGCCGCTGCCGCCGGTTAGCGTCACCTCGTCCAGCAATGTATTCGGATCGACATCGGGTACGGAAACGGCCGTCCAGGCGGCCTTCACCGTGGTGCCATCTGGAGCATTGTTCAAATCAACAATCAGGTAAAACGTGTCTGCTGGATTAAATGTAGAGGTGGTTTCATTGCCTGCCTCATCTTTGGTCAGGTGCGCCTCTGCAATATTGGCCGTGCTAAAACTTGCCTCACCACCGCATGCGGACAAGAACAGGGCGAGTGCTAACAGGCTAAGTAAATAGATAGAAAACTTTTTCATTGATAATTACCTCTTTAATTAAAAAAATGACGTTACTGTGTGAAAATAATTTTTGAATGGGCTCAAAAAAGCTGTTAACGAATAACCATGGGCAAATACACTTTTTGGCTGGACACCGGATCAACCCGGCTCCAGCTGGGGAAGGCGCTGCGACCATCGGTGGTGAGCTGGGTAAAAGTGAACGTTTGCCGATTGAGCAAATAAATATCGCTGGTTCCTGGTGTTGTGCTGTAGCTGAAGGCGATGATGTTTCCGTCAGGCGAAACGGTGACACGATCGACCTGGGCAGCGCCGTTAAAACTGGTTAATTGGCGTACCTGGTGAGTGGCAATAATGTAGTCAAAGATTTCGCCATTGGCACTGATCACCATTCCAGAGCCGTCGGGCAGCCAGGCAATGTGTCGGTCATAATTCAAGCTGGCCTGTTGATCATTGATGATAATTTCTTCGGTAAGCGCACTCCCGCCAATTTGGTTCAGGGCAATGACACCTTCGGCACCGGTAGCCCGCCAATAAGCGACCCGGTTATCGGTTGGCGAGAGGGCCAAGGCACTGATAGACCCACCAGGGTCCAGCATCTGGCTACCTGTGGCCTCGCCGGAAGCTATAAACTGCCAGGGCGATGTGGCGCCATTTTCCAAAATAACGCCAACCAGGGTGCCGTTGTGATTCCAGCTTAAATCGCTGATGTTGGGTTGAAAGGTTTGCCCCACAAAATCCAGCGTGCCCAAATTGACCGACTGACCGGGCAATACATCGACCACCGCCGGGATAATTTCACGGTACGGGCCACCTAAGCTGTCTGACCATACAATGACCAGATATTGCATTGTGCCATTGCCCAGATCGGCTACGTTCAGATTGAAAGACACCGTATCCAGATGGTTGAAAAATGTGCCTTGGGCTCCGCTGGTGGCCCCCTGAACATAAATGCTGATGAGGCTTACATTGGTGCGGCCAGAATTATTGCGCAAGGTGCCCTGTACCGTACCGGTCTGGTAGCCAGCGGGAAGTCCGGTAAAGCGGGGTGGATTGCTAAGGCGGCGTACCGCGTTAGTTACCGGATTCACGGCAAAAACATCCTGGTTGAACAGAGAATATGGCGCTTCACTTTTGTCAATGAAGGCAATTTCCTGGGCGTTGGGTGACCAGGCAATATCGCTGATGTCGCCAAATTGTGATGTCGTGTAGAGGGTTTGGGGATTGCCGCCATCCGGTTGAATGGTTTTGACCGAAACGGCCCGACCGTCGTTGCTGAGGCCGGCGTAGGCAATTACACCTGTCGCTGCTGTGGGACTAGCCTGGGTAACGGCCGTTTCTGACAGCAGGCCCATCAGCAAAGCGAACAGTAGGGTGATGAGCATGAGCCATTTGCCATGTTGTCTCATTGTGTACTCCTTTTAATTTGGGTATGATTTGCCGCGTCTGGCCCCGACTGCTGGGTCATCGCCTCCAGGTAGGCAAGCAGCTCCGCCAGCGAGCCAAAGCCCTGGCGCTGATCGCTGCCCGCCGCTTCCAAAGAGGCGCGCCACTCATTCTGGCCGGGATCTTCTTGCCAGACGCGCAGTAAAAATGCGTGATACCGATAAGCCATCTTTTGCATGGGCGCACCTTACACCGACCGGTGTTAGGAAAACGTTACGACGACTGTTAGCCAATGAGCGAACTCATCATTTCTTTGTTAGGACGGTTTCAGGCGCAGCTGAATGGCCAGCTGCTCACTCGATTTGAATCTGATAATGCGCGGGCGCTGCTGGCCTACCTGGCCGTAGAAGCGCAGCAGGCGCACCGGCGTAACTATCTGGCGGCGCTTTTCTGGCCGGAGCATGATGAGAAAGCGGCGCGCAACAATTTGCGGCAAACCCTGTTCAAATTGCGTCGCCTGCTAAATGATGACGGCCGTTCCACCCCCTTCCTCATCGTTACCGCCCAAACCATTCAGTTCAATCTGGCTGCGGCTTGTGAGGTGGATGTGGTGACGGTTCAACAGCAGTTGGCTACCCAGCAGGCAGCGGCATGGGAAACGGCCGTTGCCCATTACACCGCCCCCCTGCTCAGCCAGGCCGCTCTGGTCACCAGCGCCCCCTTCGAGGAATGGCTGCTGCTGGCCCGCGAACAGCTGCACCAGCAGGTGATGACCGCTTGCGATGCCCTGCTAGCCACCGCCCAACAGGCGTCCGACTGGGCGCAGATTGTGCCGTTGGCCACCCGGCAGCTGGCGCTGGACCCCTGGCGTGAAAGCGCCGCCCGCAGCCTGATGCAGGCATTGGCCGCCCAGGGGCAGCGCAGCCCGGCGCTGGCTGTCTACCAACAGTGCCGCGAGACGCTATGGCAGGAGCTGGGCGTATTGCCCATGCCCGAAACCGTCGCCCTGGCTGAGCAGATTAAATTGGGCGACGTGGGGGAAACGGCCGTTGCTATCTCCACCCCCGCGCTTGCCAGCCAACCCCCACGCCACAACCTGCCCGCCGACCTCACCCCGTTTATTGGGCGGCAGGCGCAGCGTGACCAGCTTCAGGCACACCTGGCAACGCCCGGCTGTCGCCTGCTCACCCTCACGGGCATTGGCGGCATTGGCAAAACCCGGCTGGCTCTGCAAGCCGCCCGCGACCGCTACGCCGACTACCCGGATGGCGTCTGGTGGGTGCCGTTGGCTGGTTTGCTGCCTGACAGCACGCCGGAACAATTAGACGCTGCTGTCGCTGAGGCGCTGCCCTTCGCGCCGTCTGGTGCGGCTCCGCTGCGGCAGCAAATCCACCACTTTTTGCAAAACCGGCAGGTGCTGCTGCTGTTCGACAATGGCGAGCATCTGGCGGCGTTACCCGGCTACCTGACCGGACTGCTGGAAGCGCTGCCGGGGCTGCAATGCCTGGTGACCGCCCGCGAGCCGTTGGGACTGCCCGCCGAATGGCTGCTGCCCGTGCCGCCTCTGGGCTACACCGGCCCCAACGCCGACGAGACAGATGCGGTGCGCCTCTTCTTCCAGCATGCGCGGATGATGCGCCCCAGCTTTCCCCTGTCGGTGGTGGATGAGCCGCTGGTGGCCCGCATTTGTGCGCTGCTGGGCGGCCATCCGCTGGCGATTGAGCTGGCGGCGGGCTGGGTCGATACGCTGGACTGTCGCGACATTGTGGCCGAACTTGGGGCGGGGTTTGCCATTTTGCAGGAGAGTTCGCGGGAACGGCCGTTGCGCCACGTGAGCATGGAGCAGATTTTGCGGCAAACCTGGCAGCGGTTGTCCCCGGCCGAGCAGCGTGTGCTGAGCCAACTGACGGTTTTTCGCGGCGGCTGCACCCGCGAGGCGGCCCAGCAGGTGGCCGAAGCCCAACTGCCGTTGCTCAAGCGGCTGGTGGATCGATCGTTGTTGCATATGGAGCGCATGGCGGAACGGCCGTCGCGTTACGTGCTGCATGAGCTGGTGCGATTGTTTGCCTGGGGCCAGTTGGGGTCGGAAACGGCCGTGGTGCAGCGGCGCCATGCCACATTTTTTGCCAACTTTCTAGCTGCTCAGGCCGAGCGGCAGCGCAGCGCGGCCTATCTGGACGCCATGCGCCAAATCGAGCCAGAGATGGACAACATCGCCCTGGCCTGGCAGTGGGCGCTGGCTCAGGCCGACTGCGCCTTTTTTGCCCAAAGTGTAGATGCGGTCAGCAGCTATCTGCACCATAATGCCCGCCACGCCGAAGGGGTGCGCTTGCTGGAAGCGGCGCTTGCTGTCTGTGGCAATGCAGCCCACAGCTACCGTTTGCGCAATCGCCTGGCGCAACTGCACAGCTGGGGCGCGACCGACATGGCGCAGGGGCAAGCGCTGGCTCAAGCTGCTTACCGCGCGGCTCATGCGGCCAGCGATTGGGTCGAGGCGGCTTACGCTTGCTTCCAATGGGCCATCACTTTGCAGCGCACGGGCGATTTTGAACCCGCCTGGCAAAAGCTGGAGGAGGGGCTGGCACTGCTGGAAAACAGCGCTGCCGACTGGTTGCGGGCTTCGCTGGCGACGCGGCTTTGCCTGAATGCGCCGCCACTATCACGGCTGGCGGAGGGGGAACGATACGGCCGCCTGGCCCAAGAAATGGCGCAACGGTTGGGGCAGCCGCTGGTGCAGTGGCAGGCGGAATATGCCCTGGCTGTGCTTTACTGGCACATGGGCGATTTGCCTCAGGCAGAGCGGCACGCGGCGGCTTCGGTGGCGGCGCTGGCGGGCGATGATTTTGCCAATTTCCGCGCTGTTTCCATCCAGATGCAGGCGTTTGTGCTGCACCGACAGCAGCGGCTGGATGAGGCTTTGGTATTGATGGATGCGGCCGAAGCGGTAGCCCAGCAGGTGGGTGACCGGGATTTGTTGGCCAGTTTGTGGAGTGCCAAGGGGGAGATTGCCCTGGAGCAGCAGCGCTGGGCTGATGCCGAGCAAGTGCTTCAGCAGGCGCAGGCCATCGACCAACAGGCGGGCAACAAGTGGCGGCTAAGCCAGACGCTGTTTCTGCGGGCGATGGCGCTGCATTATTTGGGGGAAAGGGGGGAAACGGCCGTTTTGCTGCAAGAGGGGTTAGCCTTGGCCGACAATCTGCGCGAACCGTTTATCACCTTTGTTTGTCTGTCTACCATGCTGCATTGGCTGGCCCTGCTGGGCGAAACAGCAGTGGCGCCCGAGGTAGCCGCCTATCTACACCATCGCGCCAATCTGGTGGCCGACCAGCTTGAAGAAGTAGTTGCGCTACAGGCTGAGTTTGACATAACAATTGGAGAGACCGCGCCAACGTGGGAGAGTTTGCTAGGCAAACTTCAGCAGATTGTGGCGCAGCATGCAGTGAGCGACTAGGCAATTGGGTCAATTTGTTGTGGGGCAAAAACAGGACCTAATCTTTTTTGCTTACGGATTGGGCATGAGTTTGACGCTGCGACGGCCGTTGATCAGCAAAATCCCCCCGCCAATCAGCACCATGCCTCCCATCATCCAGACAGTGATTGTTTCGTGCAGCCACAACACGCCAACGACTGCGGCCACCACGGGAATAACGTAGCTGGTGAGCGAAAACGCCGTCGCACCAAAGCGCTTGGTGATGTTGAAGGCCAAAATTTGGGCGGAAAATGCGCCGATGAAGGCGGCATAGACCAGCGAAAACCAGCCGCTGCCGGTCACGTGAGACAAATCAAACCCGCGCAGCAAGACGGCCACAGGCATGACCGTCAAACCGGCTACCGTGAGGCGAACGGCCGTTACGTCAAACGAACTGAAATCCTGCATGTGCCGCCGGATTAAAATGGTACCGGCCGTCTCAAACAGCATGGCGGCCAGAACCAGGCCGTAGCCAATCGGGCTGCCTTGAGCCACGTTGGGCAGCCCGCTCTCACCGCGCAGCACAATGAGTGCCGCGCCAGACAGGGCCAGCAGCACGCCCAGCACCTTGCGCGAGGTCATCCGCTCGTCGGGCAGGAAGAAGTGCGCGGCGATGGTGATGTAGGCGGGAGCGGTGGTGATGAGTAGGGCGGTCACGCCGCTGGATTGAAAGGTGAGCGAGGAGACGACGGCCGACATCGGAATGGCGGTGCTGACAACTCCCAGGAAGGTGGCGTAGAGCCACAATTTACGGTCGGTGGGCACCAGGCGGCGGCCGGAGAAGGTGTAGACGGCGACAAAGGCCAGGCTGGACAGCAATAGCCGGATACCCACAAACAGAAGCGGGTCAAACTGCCCCACACCCACGCGCATGATTACCAAGTTGGTGCCCCACAGCAGGCCGAGCAGGCCTACGTAAGGTAAAGCTTTTGTATGCATAAGGGGTGAATGATAGCGGTTTGCGAGGGATTTGTCAGGGGGAGATTACGGCCGTTTCTTATCCGACCAGAGTGTAATGTAGCATTTAGATTTTAGCCCAGTAGAAGTTTTGTAAAAAGTATAAGCGTAATTACTGCGAGTAGGATGCTGTAAGTAGCAACATCCAGGACATATCTTCATCCTTTTTACTTGACATCATTCCAACGATAATTTTTCTGTAGAGCTTTAATTAAATCCACAGTGTAAGATTCTTTTGGCCACAAATTCCACGGATCATCTTGCTTATCTGGATAGATGCCCTTCCAGCGATAGGGAAGTAGCGCGTATATTTTTTGATTATCGGCCGTTTGATTCCACGTATCAATTCTGGAATAAGCTTGTTGCATCCACCCGCCACTTTCTACTGACCAAACCTTATTTGGAGTTGCCTCAGTAACAAATACAGGGAGAGTGCGTAGATGAGCAGGTATTGCTTCCATGAACTCTTCAAAAGTATATGCTTCTTGATCGACTGATTCACCAAAGCCTGGAATATAGGTATGTATGTCGATTCCATCGGTGCTTTCTAGCAGAGAGAGCATTTTCTGGAACCACAGAATCGTATCGCCGCTAATTGAACCGAGATGTTTTCGCGGATTCAGTCCAGAAGCAATTACCCACGCGTTGGGTTGTACTCCTTTGATAGCGCGATAAACATGGTTGAAGCATTCAGCAAAAAGCTCTGGTGTGATTGGGACTGCTGTACGACGATTAAGTAAGCCCCTAGTCTTGTTGGGCCAGTGCCAAGAAATATTCATTTCATTGCCAATAAGCCATATCAAACAATCAGGTGATTGTTGGGCAAACTCTGCACATTGTTGGCTGAAATCAATATATTTTTCTTGAAGCGGTATTGAACCATCGCCTTCTCCTTTATAGTGAAATGGTGCATTGACCAGACGAGTCATAACGCCAAAGCCATGTTCTGCCCATTCGCGAAATTCTTGATTTCTGGTTTGAGAAAAGTTACCGGTGAGAATATTGTGAAATAATACCCAACCTGTTTTCTTGTTTTCTTCAAATATCTCACGCCAGGTTCCAGGGTCGTGCATCCCGTAAATCCAAGGCGGTAGTTTGTCAGCGTTCAAAGTATTGTGGATGCTGGCTTCATCTCTTTGGATTTTGTCCTCATGTGTACGAGTTTCTAAACCGGGGAAAATAGCGCTTAACTCGAATAAGGAAATGTGGCTCCAGAAAGGTTCTCGGTAGTTGTTGATTAGGTGGTTACGGCCGTTCCACACCCCTTCCTCAAATGACAGACGATCAAACAATAGGGTGCGGTAAAAAGTGCGCCAGAAGGCAGTCGCGGGCTGGTCGGGCAGGACAAACTGCTCGGCGAGGACGGTGGGGATGCCTTGCTGGATGAATTGGGGGGCGAGTTGGGTTAGACTGTTTTCACCCACGCCAATCGGGCTCAAAATGACACACTGCACTGGCGCGGCGGCCAATAGTCGCGTCAGTTCGGGTACGGGTACCAGGTTGCTGCGGCCCGATTTGTTTTCCAGGATGAACACGCCGTCTTTCTCGCTGCGGCTGTGGCCGATGAACTGGACAATGTGGGGCTGGTACGATTGCACCGCGTTTTCCAGATCGCGCAAAGTGGTATGGCGGATGATTTGTACGTCTAACTCGCTGCTGGTCACCACTTCCTCGGTGGCGAGGTGGATCACTTTTTCCTGCAAAGCCACATCAGCACGGCCCTGGTCTACCGGCGCAGCGATCACCACTAGCAGACGGACAGGACGGGGCAGCGGCAGTGGCGCCTGAACATTTTCTACACCGACGGTGCGTTGCAACAGGATCGGCTGGTCGGGATTGTTGAAGATGTAGGAACGGCCGTCGTGACACAGTTCCCACGGGTAATCATGCCAAATTGGGTCATCAAACTGGAGGCGCAGTCGAAGCCCTAACTTGCCCCGATTCCGTGCGTAATCTGCAGCATACCATAGGGCAGTCCTTACTTCTTCAGGAAATATTGTTTCATAAAGGCGCAACCCTATCGTGCTGGCATCTTGCTCATGGGCTGCTAAATTTCGTAATTGAGAGAGAAGCTCATGACCTAATAAAGTGCTTGGAGCAGATGTCTCCGCAACAAGATCACTTTCATTTGATGTAATGGATTTCACAGAGATTGGATACTGAGAATTTGGCCCAGCACTTGGTAACAGGACATGAATATCAAAGTTGTCATAGTCGGAAACGGCCGTTTCCTCCGCTGCCGGTGCATTTTCATCAACAACGATTTTGACCCATACGTGATCGCCAAAAAAGATGCCATCCGCCGTGCGCAGCTGCCAAACGCTCAGGTGGTGGCCCGCTTGAGCCGGGGCCGTCAGCGAGATAGAAATATTGACCTCTTCACCGGGGGGCGTATTGGGCACCGGTTGGCTGAGGGTGGCGGTCATGGGCACACCTTCCACAAAGGCCAGGGAAAAACCGTCGCTCCAATTTGCGCCACGGTTCCGCAGCCGCCATGTTTTGGTAAAGAGTTGTTCCGGTCGGACGGCCGATTCATCCGGCAATGTGAAATCGGCCACAAATTCACTGCCGAGAGGCGGCGTGCCAGTTTGCTGTTGCTCAACAAATTGCTGCCAGAAGAAGTTTTTGATGGGTATGCTGGAAAAGATGCTGTTGATGGTGGGGTCTTCATTGGCGGCCAGGAAAAAGCGCAGGAAGGAGGGCAGCGAAACCTGGGCCAGCAGGGCGGGAATGGTGGTCGCCCCTTCGTAGGTTAACATGTCTTCTAGCCCATCCACCAAAATGAGGATGGGTTCAGCTTGTTCGAAGTTCATCCAGGGCTGCACGATCAGGCGGTTGAAGGCTTCAACGACGCTCATCTGGTTAACCACGCTCAGGTAAGGATGATCTTCGCCAGGGAGATCGTCGTCAAGCCGGAAGCTGGTTTGTACTTTTTGGGCGGCTTGCTGGTTCTGCCACCGTTCAATGGTTTCCCGCACCGCTTCGTTGTAGGCTGGGAATCGGTTGGCCAGTTGGGCGGCTACGGACTGAATGAAGTGACGTGGGTTTTTTGTGCGCGGATCGGTCGATTGGTAGAAGTGATAGGCAGCGATAAAACCGGGGCGAACGGCCGTTAACCTTGTGGTGAGTTCCGGGGGGATCGACCATGAACCCTGGGACAGTTTGATGAGATTGGCCGCTGCCGCCGATTTGCCGCAGTACGGTTCGGGGAAAATGCCGCCATGCTGGGGCGCTTCTGGATTGGTCAACCAGCTTTCTATCTCTAGCAATAACTCTGAGAAGCCAGGCAGCGCGTTGGGCATGGCGTTGATGGTCGGGGCAAAATTGAAAATTGCTCTAAAGGTTGGTGGCAGTTCGTAGATGAGCTTTTCAACATCGGCCATTTTGCGGCGCACTTCGGGCTGCATTTGGGCGGTGAGCAGGAAGCGTACGCCGTGAACCTCGCGCAGCATGCGCAAAATAACGTCCACGATGGTGGTTTCGCCGGGGTGTTGCAAAGCGGCTTCTAAATCATCGACCAGGAAGACGATGGAGGCGGGGTAAATGAGTTCATCTATGTCGGTAAACGGCCGTATTAGCAGCTGCTCCACCAATTCATCCAGTTCATAGCTTTCATGGCTGTCGATGGTGCTTTGCAGGTTAGCAAAATGGCTGTCGCGGCTAGCCCATTGGCTGGCAATTGTCAGGGCAAAACTGCGTGGGTCGAGCGTTTCGGGACGAGATGGCTGGCAAAAATAGATAGCGCTGGTGCTGGTGGGGGCCAGGGCATATAAATTATTGGGCGGTTGGCGATCGCCTCGGAAATATTGAGCCAGCAGGGCGGCAATGGTTGTTTTGCCAGCGTTCCTTTCGCCTGTGATGATCAGCGTGCGCTCTGCACTAGTGTTGTTAAGCCAGTTGGAAACGGCCGTTAATGCGGTAAGATGGAAATCTTCTTTAACGCCCTGTGTAAAGCGTTCTACCAAAGCTCCGAGCTCAATAACTGACGGTTCTCCCAAGTTTTTGGCGTCAACCAAAAACATAGTCAGCTCTGAGTTGTAACCACTTTGATGTGATAATTGAATGTGAACGGCACCGTCAGGTGTTACCGTGATTATTACCTCGATCTCTAATTCATTGTTGATATATAAACTTTCATCAGTTAATGTAATATCGCCTAGCTGATAATTTTCATGCACCGAAGTTGACTCTCCCTGGAGAATCTGTATGGCCGGATAACCAAACCCCTGGTCAAGTTTGGTGTCTTCGTGTCGCAAAGTGATGCGTTCCGAGGTGGCGGGAAGCGGCGTGCCCTTTTGTAATACAGGCGTTAAGTCATAACCGGCAAAAGCTATGCTGAGGGAAGCTGGCAGTGTGGGCGGAACTGGTTCGCTGGCGGTGCGGCGGCGAACGATGGCGTTGGCAAACAGACTGGGGGCCGCAAAGGCCAGCGGATCTTCCTCACGCAGCAGTGCGCGACGGCCGTTTTGTATTGCCTCGTCTAAAGGAATGCCTTGCGCCAAAGCTGGAAAAACGGTGTAGATGAATTTGGCAACGGCCGTATTTTCAACGGGAAACTGCCAGCTCAGCACCGTAGTAATCTCTAATTCCGCTACAAAAGCAGCAACGTCCTGTAATCCACGAAGCATCTCAGGTTGGGCAAAAACATTACTTTGTAACAGGATTAATGCTGGCTGATAATTAGCAAAAATCTGTGCAAACTGATCTCCATTTATCCATTCAGGCCCATAATTACCTTCATTTTCTAAGAGCGCTATTTGTCCTTCATCTCGACCCTTAAGACTAAATTGTTGAGCATGGGTCAAAAAGTGAATAATATGTGGTTGTTGCCTGAGAAGATTGTTTAAGCTGGTTTCAGTGGGCTCCACAAGTAAGGGAAGTAATTCAAACTGTTTAGGATAGCGACTGGTAAGATTCAGGTATGCATCCTGTATTGGTTTATAAGCAAGTGGAGATTCCCCATATCCATGTGGCCCAACGACCAAGGCGATGGAGAGCGGTTCTTCAGCGGGCAAAAGGTGAGGCGCGAGATTGTTTCGGAAAGGATGCCGCCATCTGGTTAAAAACACTTCAGGTGTGGCAGCTAACCAATCTGTACCGAAACCAGTGTTGTCTGGTAAGCAGAGCAGTTCCCATGGTAATAAAGCAATATCTTGTGTGGCGCCATTATCAATATCCAATTCTAAGCGGAGAAAAGCATTCTCGTTGACAGCCTGTTCATAGAAGGTTAGAAAGTCAACCCGAAGAGTGTTATCAAATAAAATGTTAAAAAGCTGCTGCCCAAGTTGACGCATCTCTTCAAAACTGATTTGATTACTTTGAGCCTTGTTCAATAAATTAGCGAATATTAACGGCTTATCTGGTTCTGATTTTTGCAGAATTTGAGGCCAATCTCGGTCGGGTCGGGCTTTCTGCAACATATCTACTAAATCCCCTATACGATTGCGACGTTCTAAGTAAGTTATTAACTCCCGAATTGTTACAGATAGACTTGCAGAGGGAAGAGAATCAAAATCTATGCCCAAGTCAATAACTAGGTTTCTTGTTTCAGAAGGAGTGAATTGTTCAATGATTAAACGACTAAGTTTTTTTGGATCGATCTCTTCTGATTTAGGCGATTGATTTAATTTTTCAAGAGCAAGTATTTGTAATTGACCTTTATTCTCATCTATAAGTTCGCTGTGAACATCTAGTTTGGAAGTTAGAATATCTGTACCTCCCTGAACCGTTACGCGATAGGTGTAAACCTTTTCTTCCTGGTTGGCCAGGGCCTGGGCCACGCGGCTTGGTATTGGCAGGGATTGGGTGCCTACGGTGAGTTCGCGGGCGGGGCCGAGCAGGCGGCTGAGCTGGCGGGTCGCAGTTTGCCGATCGCCGCGCGCAAATTTTGCCAGGCTATCGCCAAAAGTATGCAGCCGATCGTAGTTAACGGCCGTTTCCACACTCGTCGGTACCCAATCCAGGTTAAGCGGTTCGCTAAACGTGTTGAGCAGCTCGGCCAGGCGCATGGTTTCGGCCTCGCTGGGCGGTTGGCTGTACTGGCTGGCCAGGCTCTCGATGAGGCGGTCGGGTTCCGTGTAGGCCTGGGCCGCCCACTGCTGCGCCTGGGCGTATTGGCGCAGGCTGGGGATGTTGCTCTGGATGTACTGGCTGGCGTAGTGCTGAATAAATTGCCCCAGACGCAAAATGTACTCAGGGCCAAACCGTTCATCTTTGGCCATGCGGTCGAGGAGTTCCTGGCGAACGGCCGTTTCCATCACATACGTCTCGTGGCGGATTTCGCGGCACAAGGGCGATAGGATGAGGTCGGCCACGGTGACCCACTGCATGTTGAGCGGTTTGCCGTGGGCATCTTGCCGGAAGTTGGCCCAGATCAGGTAGAGCAGGTCAGGCGTTAAGGCCAGCGGCAGCGCCGCGTGGTAGGCCATCTCCAGGTGGCCGTGGCCTGGTCCAAAGCGCTCGGCAAAACGGTCTATGGGGTTGTCGCTGATTAGTGACAGTAACTCATCCATTGTGAACATGTAATGGCGTAATTGGGTAATCAGATAATTGAGTCATTCGCCAATCAATTACTCTGTTACACAACTACCAAATTTCTAATTTCAAGCTTTCCCCTTCAAGCCATCAATCGCCCGGTACAGGCCATCGCGCTCCATGCTCACCATTGGTACCAGTCCAGCGATGGCGGTGGCGCTGTTCTCAAATTTGTCCAGCAGATTGAGCGTTTCCAGCCGGTCGCCGTCCCAGCGATCTTCAGGCATGGGGTTGAGCCAGACGATATTTTTCACGCCCAGGCTGCGCAATTGGACCAAAAAGAGGTGCGTCGCTTCGATGCGATCTTCATCCCAACTGCTGCGTGCCGCGCCCGCGTCGCTAAAAATGAGGACGCTGGTGTAGTCCAGATCAAACTCCGCCAAAATTTGGCTGACGGGACGGCCGTACAGTCCCTGTGGATGTTCGGTGACGATGTGCTCGCGGTAAAGATCGTTTGTGAGACGGCCGTCGCGCACTGCTGCGGGACAATCGTGAAAATAATAAATGGCGACCTGGCCTAGATTGCCCGCGCTCAGCACCGTTTCTTCCAGGCGGCGCGAGAGCACGTGAAAAGGCACCATCGAGCCGTTTTGGTCGATGAGCAGCAGCAATGCGGCTTTGTTCACGCGGCGTGGTCGCAGCACGGGGGTGAGAAAAAAGCCGTCTTCGGTAATGCGGCGCACCGTGGCCGAAACGTCAATCTCGGCGGGCGGTCCCTGGCGCACCTGGCGGCGCAGGTAGCGCCAGCTTTGTTTTAGCTGGCGGCGCGTGACGGGCAGATAGTCGGTAGTGAGCAAAAAGCGCTGGTAAGCTAGCTCGCGGTCCTGCGTGTCGAAGGCCCGGCTGGCGGCACTGTCCATCATTTGTTCGGCCGTTTCGCGCACGATATCTTGCGGCTCTGGCTGCGGCGTTGGTTCGGGCTCTTCTTGAGCCGGTGGTTGTTCAGGTTTGGGCAGCGGGCTTTCCTGTTCAGGCGGTTGGTCTGGTTTTGTGGTTTCCTCGGGCTTGATGTCCAGCTTTTCTTCTGGCTGTTGATCAGTAGCTAGCAGGGTGGGCTGACTGATGATCTGGTTAAAATGATGGGCCAAAATTGCTTGCTCGATGGGGGATTTTGCCCACAAAAGTTGACATAATTCTTTGAGCGCTTCGACATCGGTCAATGCTTTTTCGCCAATTTTTGTTTGCAGGGCATCTAGCAGCAGCAAAAACTCACCGATGCCCAGCGCCCACTCCGTCTGGCGGCGCAGCGTATCGAACAGGCGGGTAAGCTGGCTGAGCAGATCGTCAATGGCCACGGCTTGCTGAACGGCCGTCCACGACTTTTCATCCAGTTTGGGCCGAATTTCAGAGAGGAGAACGGCCGTATCGCTCTGGCTGCGGTTGTGCAGCAGGGCAGGAAGCAGCAGTTGGGCGGCGGCAGGCAGCTCTAGCTTGCCAGCTGCTTCCAGCTGCGTCCAAAAAGCCTTGGCCTGCTGAGCCAATTCACTCATGCTCATTCTCGTTTGGCTCCGGGCCAAAAAGTGTGTAATCCGTCAGGGTTTTGAGCAAGACGCTGGGGAAAAGCAGCTGTTCGGCAATAGGTGGCAGCTCATCTGGCCGATCGGCATACGTTTTTTGCAGCATTTCCACCCAATCCAGCAGTTCGCTGGTGCTAACCGGCTTGCCGCTTTTGTTATTCTTCATCTTCTCCCGCAGGGCCATAAAATCGGTCACGGCGCGGGCCAGGAACGGATCATTTTCCTTGAGGCCGCGATGAATACTGACAATCTGCCGCAGACGCGCCTCGTTGGGGAAGGTGATGTGGTAAAAGAGGCAGCGACGCAAGAAGGCGGCGGGCAGCTCTTTTTCGGCATTGCTGGTGATAAAAATGATGGGCGGATGGTTAGCCGGTACTTCTTTGGCTTTGGTTTGTTTCTGCGCGTCGTCCACGGCTTCAACGGGCACTTCATTGATGGTGAACTGCTTTTCTTCCAGCTCGTGCAGCAAATCATTGGGGAAGTCAATGTCCGCCTTGTCAATCTCATCAATCAACACCACGGCCCGTTTTTCGCTCAGGAAGGCATTGCCCAGCGGCCCATAAATGATATAGCTGGTGGGGTCCTGGAAACGCTTGCGAATGCGCGTCTTCTCCGCTTTGGTCAGGTCGGTGCTGGCGGCCAACTGCGCATCGCGCAAACGGCCGATTGTGTCGTACGTGTACAAACCATCCTGCGCCCGGCTGGTGGATTTGACGTTCCATTCAAAGTAAGGCAGTTCCAGCTCATCGGCGACGGCGCGGGCCAGCTTGGTTTTGCCACAGCCCGGTTCGCCTTTAAGCAGAAGCGGCCGTTCCAACGCGATGGCCACATTTACCGCCTGAATCAACGATTTTTGCGGCACATACGGGGCAACACCTTCTTGTTTGGGTGGTAGACCTTTATATTCTAAAGTTGACATAACAAGTCCTTCTGTAAGTTTCTTGCCAATATTTTTTGTGCATTAGTCATTTGTTTTAGTCACAAGCTTGTCATACTGAGGTCTTCCGAAGCATTCCGCCCGCTTGATTAGCGTGAAACTTTGGCTTCATCAAAGCCCCAGCCGTGTGCGCCTTGCGGGATTCTTCGCTTCGCTCAGAATGACGAATCACTTACCTGATTATTTCCCTAATCAGCAATCTCCATATGCCCACGTTTTTCATAGCTCCTCAATTTCTTTCCAGTCTGCCCGGCAGGCACGGCAGACGGAGTTGAACAGCGGCAGCACGGTGCCGTTGTCCGATTTTTGCCAGATCAGCTGGCGCAGCGCATCGAGGGATTGCAGATGGAGCTGCTGTGCGGCCGGTTCCATGACCGAGCGGGTGTGGCCATGCCGCCACCACTGTTCCAGCTCATCTTCTGGAAAACGACTGCTGAGGCGCGGCAAGAAAATCGGCGTAGTCGGATCTGTGCGGTCCAGGTCGTCCAGCAGCAAATCGGGCAGCGTGCCGGCCGTATCGATCATGAACAGCAAAAACCAATGATTGGGCGCAGGCAGGTTGTTTTGCTGAAGCGCCTGCTGCAAATCGGCGACCAGCGGCTGCCAAAAATCCTGCAATACGGTTTGTGGGTAGCTGGCCAGCTGCTTACAAATATTGTCCAGCACGATGATGGTATGCCCCGCTTGCCAGCGGGCCAGTAGGGCGGCAATCACGCCGGGCTTGTCGGCCAAGAAGGCATTGGGATCGACCAACTGAAGCGTAAACTGCTCCCACAAACTGTCGATGGTTTGCACAAACGTCGGATCGCCAATGTCTATGTGCAGCGGATCGATGTTGCTGGCCCCGCCTAGTTCATCCTTAAATTCTTCTTTGAGCAGCAGGTTGCGCAGCCAGTTGTGGCCTGCTTTGTCTGGCCCGGAAATGAGAAACGCGCCCATTTTGTGCGCTTTGCCGTATATGTCGCCAAATTTGTAGCGGTGGTCGCGAAAGTTGAGCCGGGTGAGGGCGCGGTGCAGTTCCTGGTTGTTGTTGGCGGCCCGGCGGCGGGTGGTTTGCAGCGCAAGCTGTTTACGTTGGAAAAGACGGCCGTCTGGCAGCCGCATAAATAAAACGGGGGTAGCAAAATCGCGTGTCTCGTCTCGGTAATCACGCTGGCTGACGGCGTGACGGGCGGCCTGCACGGCCACATCCAGCGGGGCATCCTGTGCCAGCTGGCAGTAAAACGTTTCGGCAAACTCAACGGCCGTATCGTTAGACACAATATACTGCATCCCCACCACTGCCGGAATGTTTTGCTGCACCACGCTAGAAGCGACGCTGGCAAAAGCGCGTGACTCCGACAGCCGTGCACCTTCGCACGTTTGCAGCAGTACCAGGCTGGGGGCGGGATGATTTTCGCTGAAGAGGCGGCTGAAATAGCTGGCATCGACCCACTGCGCTTCGCCAAACAGCTCATCTTCCGGGGCCAGGGCCAGCTGGCCGCGCTCTGGGCTGTTGTCGGCTGGCTGGTGTAAACGGCCGTGTCCGATAAAGTGAAACACGTGCGGCCGGTGTGCTTTCAGGAGGCGGTCCAGCTCTTTTTGTTGGGCGTTGTCGCTGAAAAATAGCTCAATGTTGCTGTTGGGGGCATTGGCCAGCACTTGCAGGGCATCTAGCACCGGCTGGTAAATCACCGGGCCAAGCTCCGCGTTCTGGCGCGTGCCGGGATACGAGGCCACCAGCAGGATGCGGATTTTGTCGTCTTTTTGCAGTTCCAGGCGCGGCGCGGCCATGTGCAGGCGGGGCCGTCGGCTTAAAATGAGATGAGGTGAGGCGCTAAGAAGAACGGCCGTTCCCGACTTGGGCCGCATGAATTCCCAGGGGAACGCGGCTACTTGCGGCAAATATTCCTCGTCGATGTCTAGCTCAATGCGCAGCAGATCGTCATTGGCCAGCACTTTTTGGTACAGTTTTTCAAATTCGCCTTGCAGCTGCTTGTCGAAGATGGCCTGGAACAGCTGCTCGCCCAGCAGGCGTACTTCGTCGCTGCTGAGATCAGCTGGATTTTGTTGCCGGGCTTTTTGCTGGAAAGCGGCAATTTGCTGCACCAGCGCCTCGCTGTAGCCAAAGTCGGCCGAAAACTGGCGTGACCCATCTGGCTCTTCAATATTAATGGAAAGCCGATCTTTGCTGTTGATGGTGATGCGAAAAATGGTCAGGTGCGATGCCATATGGGTTTGTTTGCCAGAAATTGAGCGGCTAAGTGCCAGAAATTAAACGTTCCAATCGACGTGCGGCCGTTTCTGTTGGCAGTAGTCGCGCAGCTTGTCGAACGTGTTTTCACGCAAGGTGAGCAGCGCCAGCTCCTGCGCGTACTCTGGTTTGGAACGGCCGGGCAGGTTCTCATAATCATACCCGATGTCCAGGCAAAGTGTGCGCAAATCTGCTTCACTAAACCATTGGGTAAGCAGTTTGCCCATCTGGCTGGCGCGCGGCAGGAAGCTGAGAGGGGCAGTTTCTATCTCATCGGCAGCTGGTTGCGGGGTAGGTTCAGAGGGGGGAGATACGGCCGTTGGCAGCCCAATTTCGTCCCAAGTTTCGCCCACGGTGACGGCAAATTCTCGCGCCCCCTTGTTGGCGCCACTGAACAAATCACGCAAAGAATTTTGAAAGCGTGTGATGACGTGGCGAAAGTTGGCCGTCAGTTTGTTCATGTCCGGCTCAGCCCAGGCCACACCTTTCAGTGAAATGGCTTTGCTTCCTTTGGGTACCTTAAACACAATGGTGAACTGGGCCGTCAACGTTTGGCTGATTTCATCGTTGTCCAGGTACCAATAACATTCGGAGCCGTCTGGCCCATAAGCGGCAATGTTGAAGCGACCGCGGCTGTAGGCAAAAGCGGGAATCTGAATGAACGAATTCATCTCATTTTTGTTGATCAGTTTGCTTTGCAGGTGAGCTGGGAGGGTGGATTGGGCAACGGCCGTATCCAACCCTTCAATGCCCACTTCAAACCCTAGGTTGCCATCCAGATTTAACTGCAAGCTGCCGCCAAATTTATACACCTCTTGCCACTGCTCATCTGGGAAAATTGAAACCACAATCGGTTCGCCCGCTGCATCCATCCCAAAATTGAGCTGGCAGCCCAACGCGCGAAAATAGGTGCCTGGTTCGGGCCGCATCTGCACGGAGAGAGTCATGTGGTAAAAGTCAAAGCGATGACGCATTTGCTCGCCGTGCAGGGGCGATAATTGGATGCCAACCTGCTCAAAAAGGGTTGGGGTGAGCGGCTCCAGATTGGCTAGCGGATTGCTGAATTTAATTTTGGCAGATCGGTACAGCTGAATATCGGCCGCGCCTAAAGACACACTCTTGCCTGCGTCCAGGCCACCGGTCCAGTTGTTGACTTCTTCTTGCAGAGTCAGCAGATGATTTTGTGTTTCCTGAGGATTGGGTGGGCGCACAAATTCGGTCATGGGAACCTCCTGCGGTAACAAAGAAAAGCAAAAGTATCTTACTGAGGAAACGGCCGTATTGTCAACGCGGATCACGCTACACAAAACGGTTTATGTCTATTTGTCTATGTTTTGCATAAGATTTTTGATTATACATTGACAAAATATGTGCAACTGATTATCATATGGTCATTCGCTTACAACTTTTGTCCATAAAAGAGGCAAAACTTAATTGCAAGGTGCTGGGCGGTAAAGGAGCGCAGAATGTCCAATAGAGAAATTAGCGTTGAGAATTTAATGAAGCAGTATTCGGGAGGCGTAACGGCCGTAAATGACATTTCCTTCCGGGTCAATTCTGGGGAAATTTTTGGCTTTTTGGGGCCTAACGGGGCTGGTAAGAGCACCACTATCAAAATCCTCACCACCCTGGCCTTGCCCAGCGGGGGCAAAGCTACGGTTGGCGGCTATGATGTGGTCCACGAGGCCGATCTGGTGCGCCGCATTGCGGGGGTAGCCTTGCAAGACATCGGCCTGGACCCACTCATGAAGCCAATGGAGCTGCTATCAATTCAGGCGCAGCTTTTTGGCGCGTCGCGGCAGCAGGCCAAAGCCCGCGCCCAGGAGCTCGTCGAACTGGTTCGCCTCACCGAAGCGGTGGACCGACGGGTGGGTACCTACAGCGGCGGCATGCGCCGTCGTTTGGACCTGGCGCTGGCGTTGGTACACAAACCGGCCATCCTCTTCCTGGATGAACCAACCACTGGTCTTGATCCCGCCAGCCGCCGCGATGTGTGGGAAGAAGTACGCCGCCTCAACAAAGAGCTGGGCATGACCATCTTCCTCACCACGCAATACCTGGAAGAGGCCGACGAACTGGCCGACCGCATTGCCATTATCGACAAGGGTAAAATTGCCAAAAAAGGTTCCCCAGCACAGCTCAAAGCAGGCGTGGGCAAAGAGTCCATCAACCTGGCCTTCGATACCCGCGACATGGCCGAAAAGGCGTGTGACCAGCTCAGCGACATGGCTGAAAATATCCAGACCGACCGCGACATGGTGCGCCTCTACATGAGCCAGGCGGCCCAAACGATTCCGGCCGTCGTCAACCGGCTGCAATCCGCAAACCTCAATCCGATTTCACTCACACTCACCCAGCCCACGCTGGACGACGTATTTTTGCAGGTTACCGGGCAGCGGCTCACAACCGAAGAAGATAAAGAAAAAGTAAAGGTAGGATAAGCACATGACAACTCAAGTTTCTGTTCAAAGCACGTTCGCGCCCCGTCAGAAAAGCCACGACAAGGCCAATTTGCCTTTGCAAATTTGGCTGGCTACCTGGCGCAGTCTCACGACGATTTTCCGTACACCGGTAGCGCTTTTCCCACCGCTAGCAATAAGTATCTTCTTTCTGGTGATCTATGAATCAACGCTCGGTGGGGCCGCCGCCTTCATTCCCAACCTCAGTGGCAACAGCTATTTGGGGTTTATTTTGCCGCTGTCCATTGTAAGTTCATCGCTTTCTGGAGCGGGTATCGCGGCGCAAAACATGGTGCGCGATATTGAAAGTGGGTACTTCGATAAGCTCTTGCTGACGCCCATTAGCCGGGCGGCGCTGCTGTTGGGTCCCATTTTCGCCGGCGCACTTATTTTGGGCATTCAGGCGAGCATCGTGATTGGGGTTGCCCTTATCATGGGGCTGAAGTCGGCAACGGGTTTTGCTGGACTGCTGCTGGTAGTGGGTCTGGCAATTTTGCTGGGCACCGGTTTTGCCGGGTTTACCGTTTCGGCGGCGTTGGGCAGTGGTAGCGCCGCGGCAACACAAGGCGCAAGCTTTATCTTCTTCCCGCTTACCTTCCTGACGGCTAGCTTTGTGCCGCTGGAATTGCTGGATGGCTGGTTGAAAACGGCCGCTACCTTTAATCCCATCACCTACGTCTTGGAAGCCATGCGCGCCACGCTAAACACTGGCTGGGACAGCACGCTCATTTGGCAAGGCGTCGGTGCCTGCTTGCTCCTGGGTGGGGCCATGTTTGCCCTGGCGATTTACTCGCTTCGTGTGCGCACGCGTCGCTCGTAAAAGCACTCGATCGATAAAATAAAAAAGAGACTGGAAAATTTTCCAGTCTCTTTTTTTGCGTAGCCGCGGTTTCTTACCGCGTAAAAGAGCGCGGTAAGAAACCGCGGCTACATGCTAGGGCATTTGCAGAACGGGTTCGATGTGCTCCATCGCCCAGTCAATTTCTTCCTTGGTGATGACCAGCGGCGGGGCAAAACGAATCACATTGTCATGCGTTTCTTTACATAAAATACCGCGTTCTTGTAAAGCTTCGCAGAAGCGGCGAGCGCGCGTGTGCAGTTCTACACCGATGAACAGCCCTTTGCCGCGCACCTCTTTGATGTGCTCGCTCTCGATGCGTTGTAAGCGGCCCTTGAAATATTCGCCCAGCTCGCGAGAACGTTCAACCATCTTTTCATGGGTCAGCGCGTTCAGGGCGGCACGCCCAACGGCCGCTCCCAATGGATTACCGCCAAAGGTGCTGCCGTGATCGCCGGGGTGGAACAGGCCCAACACGTTGCGGTCGCTGAGAACGGCCGAAACCGGGTAAAAGCCCCCGCTCAACGCCTTGCCCACAATCGTCACGTCTGCCTTCACGCCCTCATGGTGGCAGGCAAATAGCTGCCCCGTACGGCCGAATCCAGTCTGAATCTCATCGGCAATAAACAAAACATTGTGTTCCTGGCAAATGTCATACGCCTCTTTGAGGAAGCCTTCGTGGGGGATGATGACGCCGCCTTCGCCCTGGATGGGTTCCACCAGGAAACCAACAGTGTTGGGCGTGATGGCGGCTTCGAGAGCGGCCGTATCGCCGTAGGGAATCATGACAAAGCCGGGGGTGAAGGGGCCAAAGTGGCGCTTGTAGCTGGCCTCGCTGGAAAAGCCGATGATGGTGGTGGTACGGCCGTGGAAATTGCCTTCACACACGATAATCTCGGCCTGACCATCGGGCACATTTTTTACTTCGTAGCCCCATTTACGGGCAGCTTTAACGGCCGTTTCCACCGCTTCTGCGCCCGTGTTCATCGGCAGGGCCATCTCGTAATCGGTAAGTTGGCACAGTTCCTGGAGGAACGGCCCCATCTGGTCGTTGCGGAAGGCGCGCGAGGTGAGGGTGACTTTATGCATTTGGGCTGTGGCGGCCGCCATGATGCCCGGGTGGCAATGCCCTTGGTTGACCGCCGAGTACGCCGCCAGGCAGTCCAGATATTTTTTGCCATCTACGTCATAAACCCAGACGCCTTCTGCTTTTTCAATCACTACGTCCAGCGGATGGTAGTTGTGGGCGCTGTAGGTTTCATCGAGTTCAATAAAATGCTGACTGTTCATTGTTAATCCAACTCCTTGCCAATGGGTTTTGGGGAATACATGTGTAGAGTTGTTGCTATTGTGGGTCAAAAAAATAAGATAGTAAATAAACTTGTCATGCTGAGGTCTTCCGAAGCATCCCGCCCGCTTGATAGTCAATGAAACTCTGCCTTGAGGAAAGCACTTAACATGTACTCCTTGCGGGATTCTTCGCTTCGCTCAGAATGACAAAATCAATTACCTGATTATTCTTTAAACGCTAAAGACATTGTCTCTACTTGATAAAAAAAAGCCTGATCAAATCGAACAATTGTCCGGTCATCAGGCTTTGCTCAGACAACGCACCAATTGGTGCGCGTCATCTTTTCACAAAAACTATACTGTTTTCAGAGTCTCCATTATAGATTTGCTTCTGGTTTCTGTCTACAGCCGAAAAGAAGTGACACAGAGGGGCGCAGAGAAGACTCAGAGATTCGCGGAGAGATGGGAGAATGGGAGAGGAAGCTTTGCTCAAGTGGCTCTTGCTCACGACAGAGCACCCCGGCTTTGCTCAATCCATTCGTTTTATTCGTTGATTCGTGCCATTCGTGATAAATGGTGTTACCGCACACGGCCGTATATTCCCTCAATCACCGCTTGTCCCTCATCCGATTGTAGCCAGGCGAGGAAGGCGCGCAGCTCGCCCGTTGGTTCGGCTTCGCTGGCGGTGAGGAAGTAGAGGGGCGTGGTGAGTGGATAGGTTTGGTCGGTGGTGGTGGCTGGGGTGGCGGAACGGCCGTCTATCTGCAAAATCTTCACCCCGGCCAACTGGCTGGCGCTGCCCATGCTGCTGTAACCGATGGCCGCGGGATTTTTGGCAACGGCCGTTAACATCGCCTCATTGCCTGATTCCAGCAGGGCATTGGGGCTGATACGCTGTTCGGCCATGATTTGTTGGCGCAAAATGGTACGCAGGCCCGACCCCTGTTCGCGGCTGAGCAGCACAATGGCCTCATCGGCCCCACCGACCGACTGCCAATTGGTGATACGGCCGTTAAAAATGGCCTGCACCTCGGCATTGGTTAAGGTTTGCACGGGATTGTCTGGATGGGTGATAAAAACCAGGCCATCCAGCGCCACCGGGTTGAAGTAGCGGGTTTCGCCTTCGACGATATGATGCACCAGAATGGCATCCAGTTGCCCATTGGCCAGATCGTTGGCCAGCGTATCGCTGTTGGCGGTTACAAACAGCAATTCAGCTTGCGGATTCCGTTGCGCATAGACCGCCTCGATGAGCGGAATGAGCGGGCTGGCGCTGCTGGTAACGCCGATTTGCAGCAGCACGGGGGCTTCGGTGGCGGGCAGCGTTGGCGGTGGGGCGGGTTGCCCAGCGCAGCCAAAGGCAAGCCCGACCGCCAGCAGCCAGAGCAGGCGCTTCATGGTTAGCTGCCCAAAAAGGAGATGGCCAGGAAGATGATGCTGAACAGGGCCACGTAGATGGCAAAGCCGTACAGCGTGTGCTTCTTAACCCAGGTGAGCAGCCAATGAATGCAGGCGTAGCCGGTCACGGCCGCAGCGATAAAAGCAACCACATAAACGCCGATGGAAAAATCACGGCCGTTGGCGGTGAAGATGTGCAAAATCGCCTGTAGACCAGCAGCCAAAATGGCCGGAATGCCCAGCAAAAAGCTGAAGCGGGCCGCGGTGGGGCGGTCCAGTCCACGCGACAAACCGCCAACGATGGTGCTGCCGCTACGCGATACGCCAGGGAAGAGGGCCATCATCTGGAACAGCCCCACGATGATCGCATCGGTCCAGGTCATTTGGCGCAGCGCTTTCTTGCCCGACAGCATGCGCTCCCCAACGACGAGGAGAACGGCCGTTACCAGCAAAAATCCAGCGGCGACTCGGGGGCTGCTAAACACTTCCTCAAAAAAGCTGGCAAACAACAGGCCGACGATGCCGACGGGAATCGAGCCCACCACGATGAGCCAGCCCAGTTTGGCATCGGGTTCGGTAAATGGTTGACGTTGGGCCAGTCCGCGCAGAACGGCCGTAATAATGTTCCACAAATCTTGCCGAAAATAGATGAGCACCGCCAGCAGCGTGCCCGCGTGCACCAGCCCAATCAGCGTTAGGTCGGGGTTGGTCATGTGGAAAAGTTCTGGCAGCAGCACCAGGTGGCCTGAGCTGGAGATGGGCAAAAATTCGGTGGCCCCCTGAATAATTCCAATAATAATTGCTTCAAAAATTGACATAAAGTGTGTAGCCTTTTGGTTTGGGGGATCGTAATTAAGTAATTAGGTAATTGGGTAATTACTCATTCCCCATAATGTTGTAAAAAGTCCGCGCCGAATTGTGCCAGCGTTCCCTGTCGAATTGCCTCTCGCATTTGCTGCATTAAGTTGATAAGAAAGTGCAGGTTGTGCGTGGAAAGCAAGATGTGGCCCAAAATCTCGTTGGCTTTTACCAGATGGCGCAGATAGGCGCGGCTGAAATGGCGGCAGGTGTAGCAGGTGCAGTGGGGATCAATGGGTGCTGGATCGTTAGAGAATTGGGCGTTGCGCAAGTTCATGCGCCCACCCAGGACAAAGGCGGAGCCGTGTCGCGCCAGCCGCGTGGGCAGCACGCAGTCAAAAATGTCTACGCCGCGCATCACGCCATTCACCAAATCTTCCGGTGCACCAACGCCCATGAGGTAGCGCGGCTTGTTCTGCGGTAGGATGGGATGCAGCACGTCAAGGACGGCGTGCATTTGTGGCTTGGTTTCGCCGACGGCCAGCCCGCCGATGGCGTAGCCGGGTAAATCGAGACTGGTGACAAAACGGCCGCTTTCCGCCCGTAAATCGGCAAAAACGCCACCCTGCACAATGCCAAACAGCGCCTGGTCGCCGCGTGTTTTGGCCGCCAGGCTGCGCTCTAGCCAGGGGTGGGTGCGCGTTAGCGATTGCTTGACATAATCGTAATCATTGGGCGGTGGGCATTCATCAAAAGCCATGATGATGTCCGCGCCCAAGTTTTCCTGGATGGCGATGCTGCTTTCCGGCGTAAAGCGGTGGCGTGAACCGTCGTGGTGGCTCTGGAAGGTCACGCCATCGGCATCAATCTTGCGCGTGTCGCTGAGGCTAAACACCTGGAAGCCGCCGCTGTCGGTGAGGATGGGGCCATCCCACTGCATGAAGTTATGTAAACCTCCCATCTCTTTCACCAGCTCATCGCCGGGTCGCAGATAGAGATGATAGGTGTTGCTTAAGATCAGAGTGGCGCCAAGTTCGTGCAGGTCAGACGGCCGTATCGCTTTCACGGTTGCCTGGGTGCCCACCGGGGCAAAAACGGGGGTCTCGATGATGCCGTGCGGGGTATGGAAACGGCCGTTGCGCGCCTGGGTATGGGGGTCAACGGCCGTAACCTCAAACTTAAACTCAAAATCCATAGCGGCGCATTATATGTGAATCAATCCCCTGAAACAAAAAAGGTGGTCATCACCCTTAATTTTCGGAAAACGTCGAGCGATGACCACCTTTCACTGGTTGAAGGCCCTTCCCAGGTGCTTTCAGTCAGAGGAAGATGATCTCGTTGACCTCTTTTTCTTGCTTCAACCGGTTGATGCGGCGCTGCAAGTAGGGCGAAAAATAACCTTCGTACCGCTCTTGCAGGCTGGGCAGCTGCCAGTCGTTGCCGGTGATGACGCCCCGGCAATGTTCGGTGCCGCAGCCGCAGGTGAACTCGTCGTAAGGAGTGCTGTCGGTCATGGCATAATCAAAACAAACCTCTTCGTCGGGCTGAATGTCACGCAGGGCCACCAGAGTGATGGAGCTGCTCAGGCCAAGATTGGGATCGCAGGAGTGGTTAACATAATCTCCCGGATCGTCGCCGCCACCATAGGGAATTTGATACAAATTTTCTTCAATTTGCACGCTGTGCTCGCGTTCAAAGTCAGAAAGGTGCTCAAACTGTTCTTCTGTGGCCACAAATCCGGCCCAGCAAATGAGCAGTTCGCCTGCCGAAATTGCCTCGCGGGCAAAAAGCCCATAGTTGCCTTTATCTGGATTGCTGCGCACTTCCAGTTTGGCGGAAACAAAACTCTTGGTCTGTCTTTCCATCTTTTGCTTAACTTTTCCTTTTGTCACTCAGGTCTCTGCCTAAGCGCCATGGCCGCAGACGGCCGTTTCCCAACAGCTTCCAAAAAAAGACGGCACCATGAGATGCCGGTCGGTGACGCTGCTGCGTCTTTTTGCCAAGGTTGTTGCCGGGAAACGGCCGTTCTGCAACGATTAATAATTTGCGCAAAATAGTACACGATTTTGATTTGAATACAACGATTTGCCTGGCGAATTATGGCTGAATTTTCCGTGACTTTTTTCTGCGGCGCGTTGGCCCAAAAATTGGTGGGAAATTAGGTTCAGTCCCAACTTTTTCCTTACTTTTTGAAGTGTTCTCAAGCCCCTTTGTGTTACACTAGCCATCACAATGAGCTGACCTGAAAATCAACCCCGTAAATAATCACAAATTTTGAACCCTGTAGCCGTTGGGCTTGATTTGGTGGTCAAAAGTAGGACTTGCATGATTGAGTTTAAGGTAGCATCCCTGGCAAACAATCCCAACAGCGGTGTTTTCTGGCAGGGGCTTAATGCTGCTTCTCTGGCTGTACAACAAGCTGCGCAATCGGAAACGGCCGTTTACCAGGTTTTTGCCGAGCAGCTAGTTAAGCTGGGGCTGCACGGCTGCGTGACGTTGCTAGACGAATCAAGGCAAGACCTGTGTATGACCTCCATGGTTTTTTCCGACAAGCTCATGCGCGTGATTCACCAGGCAGAAAAAATTCTCAAAATCAACAGCCGGGATTTTCGCTATCCGGCCCACGACTCCCAGGCCGATATGGTTGTTTTGGGCCAGGGCGACGTGGTGTTTTTGCCCGACAACACCGAAAAAATGCGCCAGGTTCTGCCCCCAAACGTGTTTCGTTTTGCGGGTGCCATTATCAAGCCATTCCTCAAGCTGCCCGCCATTTTGGCCCCCGTTTTTGCCAAAGCAGAAGTCATTGGCGTGTTGTATGTGGCCGGTAAAAAGCTCAAAATCGAGGATGTGCCCGCCATTGCCGCCTTTGCCACCCACCTGTCTATTGCTCTAGAAAATGCTCGTCTGTTTCAGGCTGTGCAAGAAGCCGAAGCAAAATACCGTCGGCTCTTTGAAACAGCCAACGATGGCATTTTTCTGTTTGATCAAAATACCCGCGAGGTCGTCTCAGCCAATCCAAAAATGTTGCAGATGTTGGGCGTTCAGGAAGAGGATGTTGGCACTGTGCGGCCAGGTAGTTGGGCAACGCCTGAAATCTACGCGCAGTATACAGAGCACCTCAGCCTGACCTTGCAAAAAGGGAGTCATTTTTTTGAAGTTCCTTTCGTGGATCGTTCCGGTGATGAGCGATATTGGCAAATATCCACTACCGTGGTGGAGTTAGATGGTAAGCCGGTGCTGAACGGCCTTGTCCGCGACATTACAGAAGCCAAACGCGCCGAGGTGGCGCTGCGCCAGCGCGAGGAGCAGTTTCGCGTATTGGCAGAAAATGTGCCCGGCACTATTTATCAGTGCAAAAACGAACCCAACTTTCCCTACCTCTATATCAATGATGGCATTGAGGATTTAACTGGTTACGCCAAGGAGCGGTTTCTGAACCAGGAAATTGTTTTTCTAGACCTTATCCACCCTGACGATCAGTACGAGGCTAGCCTGGTGCCCTCTGTAGAAGAACTGCGTAAGCCGGGTGGTTTTCACTATGTGTATCGGCTGAAGCATCGTTCTGGCGAGTGGCGTTGGGTTGAGGATGTCGGTGGGGGCGTTTTTGACGAGCAGGG
The DNA here is from genome assembly GCA_020634435.1 of Ardenticatenaceae bacterium. Classification (GTDB taxonomy): domain Bacteria; phylum Chloroflexota; class Anaerolineae; order Promineifilales; family Promineifilaceae; genus Leptofilum. Next base: position 99,345 of record JACKBS010000008.1, read on the forward strand.
GAATGTGCTATTTTTAGAAGGCATTGTTAGCGATATTACTGAGCGAATTCAGGCGGATTTGCTGCAAAAAGTGGTGTACCGCATTGCTGCTGTGGCCCACACCAACATTTCGCTAGAAGAGCTGTATCACGTCATCCATGAATCGCTGGCACCTATTTTGAATGTGCAAAACTTTTATATCGCGCTGTTTGAAGATGACAGACTGCGCGTGCCTTATTTTGTAGACCAATACGATGCTTTGCCGGACGCTTATCGGGTGGGCAAGGGGCTGACGGAATTTGTTATTCGCACCAACAAGGCGCAGCTGCTCACGCGTGAGCAAATCTTGTTCTACATTAAGCAGGGCATCTTAGAAGTAAAGGGTACCATGCCAGAGACGTGGCTTGGTGTGCCGCTGCAAACGCAGGGGGCGGCGATTGGTGCTTTGGTGGTGCAAAGTTATGAGGCGAGTACCGCCTATTCAGAACAAGACAAGCAGTTTTTGATGTTTGTGTCGGATCAAATTGCCAATGTGGTGGAGCGCAAGCAGGCTGAACAGCAGCAGGTGAGGTTGTCTAAAGAGTTGCAGCAGCAGACACGCCTGCTGGAAGCGATTTTGACCGCCACGCCGGATAATTTTGTGGTGGCCAATTTCGACGGCCGTTTCCTCTTTATCAGTGAGACGATTCTTAGCTTCCTGGACTTATCGGCCGAGCAGATGATTGGGAGAACCTGGCGAGAACTGAATGTGCCCGCCACTTATGGTCTCAAGCTGGATGAAGATTGGGCGATTGTGCGGCAGACACATGTTCCAGTTACCAGGGAGTTACAGTTCCCCATGCCGCAGGGGGAAGGGACCCGCGAAATTGAGTTTATTACCACGCCAGTCTGGGATGAAAATGAAACGATTGTGCTGTTGGTAACCACAACGCGAGACGTGACAGAGCGGCGGCAAACCGCGCGAGCCATGCACCGCGCCCAAAAGATGGAAAGCCTGGGCATTTTAGCGGGGGGTATTGCCCATGATTTTAACAATTTGCTGGTGGCGATGTTGGGCCAGGCTTCGTTGGCCCAGGCCCGCCTGAAACCAAATCATGCGGCGTACACGCATGTGCACAAGGCGGTGCAGGCTGCCGAGCAGGCGGCGGGCCTGACGCGCCAGCTGTTGGCTTATTCAGGCGGTGGGCAATTTACGATTCACCCGTTAAACCTGAATACGCTCATCCGCGAAAGTATTGATTTGCTTAAGGTGGCGCTGCCCAAGCAAATTGTGCTGGAGCTTAAGCTGGCCAATGAACTGCCGTTGATCGAGGCCGATATTGCCCAGTTGCAGCAGGTGATGATGAACCTGCTGATCAATGCGGCTGAGTCAATGGGTGAGCGACCGGGGATCATTTGGGTGCAAACGGCCGTTCGCCAAGTTACGTTTCAGGATGATGCCTACTGGCGGCACACCAACCAATCGCTCACGCCAGGGGAGTATGTCTCCCTGCACATCCAAGACAATGGCAGCGGCATGACGGATGAGACGCTGTCCAAGATTTTTGATCCGTTTTTCACGACCAAGTTTACCGGGCGAGGCCTCGGTTTGGCCGCCGTTTTAGGCATTGTGCGCGGGCATCAGGGTGGCTTACAGGTGACCAGCGAACCGGATGAAGGCACCACTTTTGACCTGCTGTTTCCGGTGTCAGCGGCTACGGCTGAGGTGCGTATGCCAGAGCTGGTTGTGGCGGAAACGGCCGTTTCTGGCCTGGTTCTGGTGATTGACGATGAAGCGCCCGTGCGTGAAGCGGTAACCGATATTTTGGAGATGGAAGGAATCAACGTGGTGACGGCGACCAACGGCGATGCGGGCATTGCGGTGTACCGGGCACAGCCGGACGCCATTGATCTGGTGCTGCTGGACCTTTCTATGCCGGGCAAGAGCGGCTACGAAACGTTTGAAGCGCTGCAAGCCATTGACCCCAACGTGCGGATTTTGCTCTCGTCGGGTTACAGCGAGGCGGATGCCACGCGCGGTTTTTCATCGCCGCCGCTGGTGGGTTTTGTGCAGAAGCCGTACCGGCTGGACTCCTTTGTTCAGGTGGTGAAGAAGTTTTTGTAGAGGAATTAAACGGCCGTCTGACGCCTGCGCACCTGCGCACAGCTTTTTTGACAACCATTCTCACTTTTGTTACCATCAATCCCACAACAAAATATTGTCTTGCTTAGGCAAGCAAATCTTATCCAGAGAGGTGGAGGGACCGGCCCGATGATACCTCAGCAACCATTCCGGCGGTGAACGGTAAACCGTGATCCGTAATCGGTAACAGTGATTACCAAAAATGGGACAGGTGCTAATTCCGGCAGAAGAAATTGTATCTTCTGGAAGATGAGACGTGGCGACACTGATTTCACGAGCCCCTTCTGTACTTCCAGGAGGGGCTTTTCCGTTGTGGGCAAAGCCAAGCGAGAGAATGATGGAAAATCTAAGCGAACAAATCCAGCAAGCGTTACCGAACAGCACAACGGCCGTTCACGGCCACCTACCTTCCCGTCAGCCAAACCCCAGCCATGCGCTGGCTACGCCCATCTGGCAAACGGCCACCTACACCTTCGACAGTACGGCCGATCTCATCGCCTTTCAGGAAGGTAAATTGTGGGGCGGGACGAACGGCCGTATCGAATACGCGCGCTATGGCAACCCCACCGTGCAGGCGGTAGAGCGGCGGCTGGCAGCCCTGGAAGCAGGCGATTTGCCGGGCAACTACGATGCGCTGCTTTTTCCCACAGGCATGACGGCCGTTACCAACGTGCTGCTTTCCATCTTGCCCACGGGCAGCCACGTCATCTTTACCGACGACAGCTACCGCAAAACGCGCCAGTTCTGCCAGACCTTTCTTAAGCGCTTGGGCATTGAAACCAGCCAGGTGCCGATGGGCGATTACGACGCGTTGGCCGCTGCTATCCAGCCCAACACGCGCATCATTCTCACCGAAAGCCCCACCAATCCGTACCTGCGCGTGGCCGACCTGGAAAAAATTGTGGCGATTGCCCAGCAGCATCGGCGGGTGAAAACGATGATTGACGCCACGTTTGCCACGCCGGTGAACCAACGGCCGTTAGCCTACGGCATCGACCTGGTGATTCACAGCGGTACCAAATATTTCAGCGGCCACAACGACGTGATGGCTGGCGTGGTGGTGGGTGAAGCCGGGCTGATTCACGCCCTGCGGCAGAGCCAGGGCATGTTGGGCGGCGTCCTCGACCCACACGCGGCGTACCTGCTGGAGCGTGGCCTGAAGACATTGGCACTGCGCGTGCAGCAGCAAAATCAAACGGCGCAGGCCGTGGCTGAATTTTTGGAAAGCCATCCGGCCATCGACCGGGTTTGGTATCCCGGCCTGGCGTCGCACCCGGACCACGCCATTGCCCGCCAGCAGATGCGCGGCTTTGGCGGCGTGGTGAGCTTTGAGGTGATGGTACCGCCTGGCGAAACCGCCCTTGACTGTGCCGCACGGGTGGTGGATGCGGTCAAAATTCCGCACATTGCTGCCAGCCTGGGCGGCGTGGAAAGCCTCATCGAGCAGCCCGCCATCATGTCTTATTATGAGCTCTCCGCAGAGGAACGATTGACGATTGGAGTCAAGGACAATTTGGTTAGATTTGCCATAGGCATCGAGGAAACGGCCGATATACTGGCCGATTTAGAACAGGCTCTGGCGACGGCATTTGCTTAGTCGTGGGATTATTTTTAACGCAAAGAACGCAAAGGGAATGAAGATAAAAAGTTAGATTTCTTGGCTTCTTTGCCCCTTTGCGTCAAATTTTTTAAAAGTAGTAGGTGAACAATGACACTCGTAATGAAATTCGGCGGAACGTCCGTAGGGAGCGCACAGGCAATGCGGGAAACGGCCGTTCTCATTCAACATACCAAAAAACAGTGGGGCCAAACCGTGGCCATCGTTTCGGCGATGGGTTCCAAACCCGTGAAGGTAACTGACCTGCTGCTGAATGGGGCGCATTCTGCTGCCAATGGCGACGGCGAAACCTATCAGCGGCTGTCCGAGCAGCTGCGCCAGATTCACTTTGAAGCGATTGATGGCTTGTTGGCGCCTGATGGGGAACGGCAGCAAGTTTTGGTGGAAAACGGCCGTTTCATCGAACGATTTGCCGATTTATGTCAAGCAGTCTTTGTGCTGGGTGAACTCACCCCACGAGCGCTGGACACCATTGGCGGCATGGGCGAGCAGATGAGCGCGCGCATTCTGGCCGCCTATTTGCGCCAAAATGGGACCCCAGCCGAGGCGATTGACGCCACTGAGCTGATCGTGACCGACAGCAATTTCCAGAACGCCGCGCCCCAGTTTGAGGCCACCAAGCAAAAGACTGAAGCAAGGATACGGCCGTTGCTGGCCAAAGGTGTAGTACCGATTGTTACCGGCTTCATTGCTGCCAATCACGAAGGCATCACCACCACCCTCGGGCGCGGTGGCTCCGATTACACCGGGGCCATCCTCGGTGAAGCGTTGGCCGCCGACGAGGTGTGGATATGGACCGACGTGGATGGCGTGATGACCGCCGATCCGCGCCTGGTGCCCAATGCCAAATCCATCCCCCAGCTGAGCTACCGCGAAGTGTCTGAGCTGGCTTTTTACGGGGCCAAGGTGCTGCATCCCAAAACAATGCGCCCCTGCGTGGAAAACGGTATCCCGCTGCGCATCAAAAACACGTTCAACCCGGAACATCCGGGTACGGTCATCGTGCCCGATGCGCCGAATGGTCACGGCGGCATCAAGGCCGTCACGGCTATCAAAAACCTCAGCCTCATCACTGTAGAAGGCAAGGGCATGATGGGCATCCCCGGCATTGCCGCCCGCACTTTTGGTGCCGTGGCCCGCGACAACCAGAGCGTGCTGCTCATTAGCCAGGCATCGTCGGAGCAGTCCATCTGCTTTGCCACGCCCGACGACGCCACGCGCAAAATCATCCACAGCCTGGAGGATGAGTTTAAGGTGGAGCTGACCCGGCAGGACATTGACCGCATTTGGGCGCACGAGCCAGTTTCGATTGTCACCATCGTGGGGGCAGGGATGCGCGGTACGCCAGGCATTGCCGGACGCATCTTTATGGCCCTTGGTGATGAGCGGGTGAACGCCATTGCCATTGCCCAAGGTTCGTCTGAATGCAGCATTAGCGTGGTGGTGGATGATGCGGATACGGCAACGGCCGTTGCCCAAATCCACGCCCTGATCTAGTCAAGCCACAGCGGGCACCGGGAGCAAAGAGGTTGGTTAATGTCGGTGAGCACCACCTGGCATCTGGGTATAATGAAAATGGTGGCTGGCGGTTAGCGGCTCGTTTCCCTTCACCAGCCACTAACAACCAAAACCAGCCACTAAAAAGGAGATCCTCATGATCATTAAACCCAAAGTTGTGGAAGCGATGAACGCGCAAATCCAGAGCGAGTTTACGGCGTCGGCACAGTACGTGGCCATTGCTGTCTATTTTGATGGCGAAACCTTGCCCGATCTGGCTAACTTTTTCTACCGCCAGGCTGAAGAAGAGCGGATGCACGCCATGAAATTTGTCCACTTCCTGCTCGAAGCCGGAGCCAAGCCGCTAATTCCAGGTCTGCCAGAAATGCGCAATGAGTTCGAGAGCGCCAGCGACGCGGTGCAGTTTGCCCTGGACCAGGAGGTCAAAGTGACCAACCAGATCAATAATCTGGTTTCCATTGCCGAGGCGGAGAAGGATTATGCCAGCATCCAGTTTTTGCAGTGGTTTGTGACGGAGCAGGTGGAAGAGGTCGATTCGATGACCACGCTGCTCAACACGATCAAACACGCGGGCGGGGCTCTGCTGCTGGTGGAAGATTTTGTTCGCCGCACCATGGCTGCCGGTGGCGAAGCGGCCGCTGAGTAAAATAAATTGCCAAACCTGACAGGTTTTCCAAGTATGGGGGAAAGAAGCTAGCTGAACCTTACTTGACAAGATCTGCCGTAAGCCTGTCAGGTTTTTATCGCATCAAAACAATGATAGTACCTCCCCAACCTACCCCCGATTTTTACTGCACCGATTGGTCGCTGGTTATTGATGAGCCGCTGGCGGGTACGGCCGTTTCTGGCAAAGTCTGGCTCTTTCTAGAGTACAACCAGCCGTGGACGGCCAAAGCCACCAGCGATAATAACCTGCCCCAGCTAGTGCAAGATTGGTTGGCGGAACAGGGTGGGTTAGTGAACGGCCGTCTCCAATTCATCAAGCAGCCGCGCGAGGGGCGCATGGATTGGGCGTTCTTCGTCGCCATTTTTGCCGACACCGGTTCCCGCGTCTATCGCTTTAATCTGGCCCGCTACGAGGACCTGTTTGGCCTGGATTTGCCCGCCATTGTCGCGGGTGAGGCTCGTTATGATGCCAATTGCACCACCGAGCCGGAAATCCTGGTCTGCACTAACGGCAAGCGGGACGTCTGCTGTGCCTTGCATGGCGTGGCGCTGCTGCGGGCGCTGGCCGCTGCCAACGCCCCTGGCCTGTGGGAAACGACCCACCTGGGTGGCCATCGTTTTGCGCCCACGCTGCTCACGTTGCCGGATGGGGTGAATTACGGCCGTATCCAGCGCGAAGATGTGCCCCAATTTCTCACCCATCTGCGAAATCGCACCCTTTGGCTGGACAAACTGCGTGGTCGTGTTTGTTACGAACCAGTCGTGCAGGTGGCGGAACAATTTTTGCGGCAGGAAACGGCCGAATTCCACCTGGACGCCATCCAACACATCGCCACCCAAACCTTGTCCGCGGGTGTCTGGCAGGTGCAGTTCCAAACCCGCGCTGGCCAACAGCACAGCGTCACCGTCGAGGCTGCCAAGCCGCTGGTAACCTATCCCAGCTCCGGCTCACTGGTGCCCAAAAACGTCCCGCAGTTTCGCCCTGCGTAGGGGCGGGAGGCGCGGGTTGTTCTTGCCGGTAGCAGAGGGCCTTGCCACCGCGCCGTCTCGCCCGGTACAACGACCAATGCGGGCGAGACAGGCGGGAGGTGAGGCACTGGTTAGAAGCAAAACTGTTTCCCGCCAGTCCCGCCCCTACGATAAGCACCAATTTGGGATGGCCGAATTTCCCCAAAAGTCCGCTTGACCCCTGGCGCACACTTTCAGACAATTAAGCCATCATTTAACTCTGCATTCCTGAGACCGTGAGCCATGAAAACCATTCCCCTGTGGCAAGATGATTATCCCAGACCAGAGACCTTACCGGTGTCACTTCTACCGGAGTCGGTTGATGTAGCTATTGTCGGTGGTGGTTACACCGGGTTGACGGCCGCTTATTTTTTAGCCAAAAGTGGGGTAGAAACGGCCGTTCTCGAACAAGATCGCATCGGCTCAGGGGCCAGTTCCCGCAATGCAGGCATCGTCACCACCGGGTTCCGCCAGAGCCTGGCCAACTTATTTGACCTGCACGGCGAGGCGTTGGGGCGGCAGCTGTGGCAGGCGTCGCTGGAAGCGGTGGACCTGGTGGGCGAAATCGTGGCCGACGAGGGGATCGCCTGCGATTTTGCCCGGCGCGGCCATCTGACGCTGGCGGTTAAGCCTTCCCACTTCAAGTCGATGAAGGCGCTCGTGGCCTGGTCGGCCAGTGAGCTGGATTTTTCGCTGCAACTGCTTTCACCTGAGGAAACGGCAACGGCCGTTGGTTCCCCAACCTACCACGGCGGCATGGTCAATGAGTGGAGCGCCAGCCTGCACCCAAGCAAATATTTGTACGGGCTGGCGGGGGCGGTGGCCCGGCAGGGTGGCCTGTTGTGCGAAAAAACGGCCGTTACCCGTCTGGAAAAATTCGCCCACGGTTTTTTGGTGCATACCAGCCAAGGCACGGTCAAAGCGCGCGAGGTGCTGTTGGCGACCAACGGCTACACGGGCAAGCTGGTGCGCTCCGTGCAGCGGCTGGTCTTCCCGATGAACAGCGTGGCCATCGTCACCGAACCGCTCACCCCGGCCCAGCAAACCTACCTGAACCCAGACGGCCGTACCGCCCAGGATTCACGCTGGCTGCATCATTATTTTCGATTAACGCCAGACGGCCGTTTCCTGTTTGGCAGCCATCGTCACTGGCGGCTGGAGCAAGATTTGCTGGACTGCGCCGCCGCGCTGCGCCAGCAGATGGTGAAACGCTTTCCCCTTCTGGCTGATGTGCCGTTGGCTTATGCCTGGGGTGGCAACCTGGGGCAGACGTTTGACCTGGTGCCGCACATCGGGCGGCTGAACGGGGTGCATTATGCTCTGGGTTACAGCGGGCAGGGCGTGGCCCTTTCCGCCTACCTCGGCCGCGAGGCGGGCCTGCTGCTCTCTGGCCAAAAGCGGACCAGCCCCTTTGTCGCCATCCAGCCCGTGACGCACTTTTATTACCGAAGATACGGCCGTTTTGCCCCGCTGCTCAGCCACTACTATCGTTTCCTCGACTGGATTAGCTAATCAGCCCATTGTCGAGAACGGAAGTTCACCCCTTCACCTGGTCAAAACTAACGCGCTTCCAATAGACGGCCGTTCCTCCATCTGTTATACTTACATTCGTCTGGGGATGACTGGCTTCGACGGGGAAGGTTGGTCCTGGACTGCAAGCCGAGCACGCTTTACACCTCGTAAAACTGGAAGCAAACAATAAGTGCAAACACACGCACAAACTACAGCGCTATGCCTTTGGCCGCCTAATAACGGCTAAAAACTAGCGTGCGGCTTCCAAAGACGGAAGCTCCGTCTACCTCATTCGCTCGTTGGCCGGGTGAGTGTTAGGCGACATCAACGCCAACGTGCTGCATCTCGACGCTGCTAGAGATGCTCAAGCGGCTCTTTCGGGAGTCAGCAGCTCGCTGTCAGCTGACCCAGTTGGTCGGGGCGCCTGTCAGCTAACCTAAATAGACCAACTAAGCTTGTAGACGTCTAGAGGTCGAATTTTTCGGACGCGGGTTCGATTCCCGCCATCTCCACCTCAAACAAAAGCCGGATTTTGCGTTAACGCAGAATCCGGCTTTTCGTTTTGTAGCCGCGCTTTCTTAGCGCGTAAGATCGGCGCGGAAAGAATCCGCGGCTACAAAAGGTATCCGGCGGCGATCAACACCCCGCTCAACAGCTCTACGCCCACTTCCTGGAAGCCAAACTTCTTGATGTTGTCGATGGGTCGTGCCTGCCGCACCGTCCAAAAAGCGCGCAGCAAAAAGCCGACAAAGGGCAGCACTGCCAGCCAGGGGATGAGACCGGCTACGGCCGTTCCGGCCACCACAACCAATCCCGCCACATGACTCCATAACAAAGGCTGCCGGTTAAACGGCCGTTCGTGGGTGTCGGCAATGCGCTGGCGGACGTAAAAAACGCCAAGCACATTCTGTGCCGCCATCAAGCCCCACACCAACCACACCGTCGGGTACGATTGGCCCAATGCGGCCAACATCGCTGCTGGAGCCATGAGCGCCAGCGCCGCTGCACCGATCAGCTCCATGCGCAGGGTGCGGGTGTTTTGCTGGCCGCGCGCTGCCTGTAAATACGCTAGCATGAGCGCGATAAATGGCAGCAGCAAGTAGACCATGAGGAAACGGCCGTACCACAGCAATCCCACGCCGCACAGCAGCAAAATCCCGCCCAAACCCAGCAGCACACGTAGCGCCAATGGCTCATCGCTGCGACGACCCCGCCCCTGCCGTGCTCGCAGCCAGACGGTGGCTGGTTGGCGCAGCAGAAAGAAGGCCAACCCGCCTATCAACACCAACAGCACAGGAAAATTGAGCGTTTCGGCAACGGCCGTTCCGACCAAAAACGGCACCAGCAGCCAGCTCCAGGAGCCGTGCTCGGCGGGTAAAATCAATTGTTTGCGCAGGCGAAACGGCCGTTGCGTGTTATTCGTTGAATCAGACATAGAATGTAGAAGAAAAGGACGCGGATAAACGCGGACGAGCGCGGATTAAAAAATTCCGCGTTCATCTGCGCTCGTCCGCGTCCAACTCACGTTGGATTATGATGCTGGTGGGCGGTGGCGGCCAGGTAGACCATCTGGCCCAAGAACCACAGGATGGCCACTGCGTTGAGCAGGCCGCCCCAGGCGCGCACCGGCTGCCAGCCGCCAACGTCGCCCAGGGCACGCAGCAGCAGCGCCAGGTGCAGGAAAATTGTCGGCCCGTACAAAATAGGGTGAAAGCGCACCTGGATGGGCAAAATTGAGGGCAGGATGATCGGCGCGTGGGCAAAAATCATGCCAAAGACAAAGCCGACAAAGATGGCGTGCAGCATAAAGTCGTACAGCGGCCCGGCGATGGCCTGCCCTAGCGCCAGGGCCGCAATGCCGCCCACCAGCAGCCAGACGTAGCCCAGCAGCAGATTTAGGGCGATAAATCGGGTCAGTCCGGGACGGCGCACGGTGCGTCGGGCAATGTCGAAAACGGCCAGCCAAAGTGCCAGGGCAATCAGCCCCGCGCCGATGATCTTGGTGCCGTTGCTGCCCCACACCAGCACGGCAAACAGCCCCACCATAAAGACGGTTACGGCGATGGTGAACAGGCGAATGGTCGTGCGCGTCGGGCGGGCCACCCGGCTCAGTTCCAGCCGCTCGCCGACGATGGTGAGCACCAAAAAGCCCGCCCACCAGTACACCAGGCGGAAGATCGGCCAGCCGCTCAGCCAGAGGGCGTTGCCTACCAGCCAGCAAATCGCGCCTAGCCCCATCGTTACCGTGTAGCTGGCCGGGTGCTGGCGAATGATGTGGATAAATACGGCCGTTAACCCCACACTCCCCAAAAACAGCAGCCACTGCCCAGCGGGCATCAGCAGCCCTACTACCAGCCAGATTGCGCCAATGCCGCTCAGCACCGGCCCGAGGTAGGTCCACGGCCGTTTAATCGCCACGGCGCGTTCCAGGCTGATCAAGGTGCCCAAAAAGCCAGACACCATCAGCGGGCCGTGCAGCGAGGGCAGCAGCGGCTGCAAAGCGGGCCACTGCCAGCCAACGCGGATTAGCCCGGCCCACAGCGCAGCGAGCAGGGTAATGAGAACAGCAACCATCAAGGGCATTTGAACGGGGGCAATCTTTGCTTTCATTTTACTTGGTGACGGTGAGGGTGAGCAGCATGGTAACGGCCGTTTTGGCCAAAACGCTGTGTGGTAAGTGGGCGGGCATCTGCACCCAGGTGCCTGCCTGGGCCTCGATGGTGTCTTCACCGAGGGTTAGCGTGGCTTCACCGCTTAAAAAATGGAGAGTGGCGGGAAAAGCGGCCGTATGTTCCGTCAGCTCTTCCCCGGCTGCAAAGCCAAACAGGGTGACCTTCAGCAGATCATCGCTGTAAACCTTGCGGCTCACAATCGATTCCGCCGGGATTTCTGGCAGCAGCGCCGCTAAATTTTCAACAACTGCATAGGTTGGTTCGCTCATCTTTTTTCTCCCAAAATTTGTTAAGCAGTCCTAATTTTAGCAGATGAGCGGGGAGATGACCTTGATGTCGAGCAATTTTGGGGAGTTGGGGGTGGGGGAACGGCCATACCCTAACACCATGTTCGCCGCAAATATTTACAATTTGGGTAGCAAAGAGACGAAAGCAACGCGGTCTGATGACAGGCCACAGTACACGAAAGACCATCCCAAGCAGGGAGGACGTCCGTTTACTTACAATATTTATACTCGTCGAGATGATCGTTCTTGCCTAATCTCTTATGATTATACAAAACCTCAACCTCTCGGCGGTATTCACCTTGTATCACCTTCATTTTGCTAGATAGCCTTTCACCACGTGATTCGTATTCTTTTGTTTTACATAGCTAATTCGAAATGGATATATAGTCTAATGACAGATCACCGCGAATACGAAATTTATGAAGTCCCTGAAACTTCCATTCATCAGTTCCAAAGGTTTGCAAGACAGCATCCTCTAGATCAACTCGGAACAATAACCATTCGCCACCTATCATTGAAACAGGTTCAATGAATAATTGCCATTCATTTTGATCAATGAGCGTTGGTTGTCCTTTTCCAACCCTAAGCTTGATCCAACCAGTTGTATTCGAGCCATCATCTCGCTCAAGACTAACATAAGCATAAATAACGCCACCCTCTTCAAAATCTGCTACAAATTCGACCATTCTTCCAAATTGGGTTGTTGCCAATCCAACATTATATTCCATACCATATTGGATAGGTGAAGTAATAGATATTGCACTCCCTACAAATTGGTCAAAGATATGCTTAATGAGCAGTTTCTCCTCATCTGCCTCATCCTTACCTTCTACCATCACCCATCCGTGTTTAATAGGAGAGTCTTGGTAATCGAAATCTATCCTCTGAACTAAGGTTGGTGTGCTAGGATTGGCAACAATACTAGGCGGAGTTGCCGTGGCAACAGGGAGAGGAGTTTCTTTGCCTATTTGAGCGACCCTAATGGCTTGCCAGGCACCAATGATGGCAACTAATACTATTCCAACAGTAGCAATAATTTGTATCCATAGTGCTGTTTTCTGAATTGGTTTCTTGGAGATACGTTTTCTACTTGACATAGCAGTTTTTTAAGGGTCTAGAAATTTGTTAATAATTTTGGGCGGACTTCGATGGTCACCACCTTAGACATATTAGTCGGCAAACATGCAGGATCAACCTGCAAAATTATTGTTGTAGGGCGCATTTTGGAGCATGAATCTATAATTCTCAACCAATATCTACACATTTTGTGGGCAAAGCTTGATTTCTTGAGTTTATGCGGCACATCTATATTATAAACCTGCCAGAGTAAGCAAAAACGCGTACGAGCAGTATAAAACTTTCTGGGCTCTTTGACAATCTGAGTTAGCTTATAGCTTATTGGGTGTGATTAGTTTTTGTGTAACGCTAGAGAAGCTTACGCTGGACTCAAGTCTTGGCTCCTGACTCGTTACACAACTTTTCATCACACCCTAGCTTATTTCCGCTGTCTATTAAAATAGCCTACTGGAAAACAAAAGCGCCGCTGCCTGTTCAGGCAGCGGCGCTGGAATTGTGTCACATTTGCAGGTTAATTTTTGTCGGCGCGGAGGGGGGGGATGCCGGAGCCGCTAGATGTTTTAGGCAGCGGCACGTTCATGCCCTCTTTGCTGCCGTCCACCATAAACGGGGCTTCGTTGCCGGGCAGCAGGGCGATGGACAACACCTCGTGCAGATGGCTCACCGGGATCAGCTCCAGCTCGGCGCGAATGCTGTCCGGCAGCTCCGGGATGTCTTTGGCGTTGTCGTTGGGCAAAATGACCGTTTTTACCCCGGCGCGATGCGCCGCAATCGTCTTCGATTTCAGACCGCCAATGGCCAGTACCTTGCCACGCAGCGTCACCTCGCCAGTCATCGCCACGTCGCGGCGCACCGGGCGGCGCGTAAAGGCAGAGATAATCGCCGTGGCCATGCCGATGCCCGCGCTGGGGCCATCTTTTGGCGTCGCGCCATCGGGCACATGCACATGGATGTTCACCTTGTCGAAGATGGTCGGTTCCAGGCCGAGCGACCGCGCGTTGGCCCGTGCATAGGTCAGGGCCGCCTGCGCCGATTCGCGCATCACGTCACCCAACGAGCCAGTGAGGGTGATTTTGCCGTTGCCTTCGCTCAGGCTCACCTCGATGGGCAGCGTGTCGCCGCCAAAGCTGTTGACTGCCAGGCCAGTCACCACGCCCACTTCATCTTTCTCTTCAGCCATGCCATAGCGGAACTTGGTCGGGCCAAGGTATTCGGTGATTTCTTCGGGCGTTACCGTGAACGGACCGGCTTCGCCGCCAGCCACCTTCACCGCAATCTTGCGCACCACGGAGCCGATGCTGCGCTCCAAATTACGCACGCCCGCTTCGCGGGTGTAGTAGCGAATCAGATGCTGCAAAGCCGCCTTGTCCAGTGTTACCTTCACGTCGCCAATGCCGTGGCCTTCCAACTGCTTGGGCAGCAGGTACCCGGCAGCGATGGCCACCTTTTCTTCTTCGATGTAGCCGGGCATGGTAATCGTTTCCATGCGGTCCAGCAGTGGTGCCGGGATGGTGCTGAGCTGGTTAGACGTGGTGATGAAGATCACCTGGCTCAAGTCAAACGGCACCTCCAGATAGTGGTCCGTAAAGTTACTGTTTTGTTCCGGGTCCAGCACTTCCAACAGCGCCGACGACGGATCGCCGCGCCAGTCGGTGCCGACCTTGTCGATCTCATCCAGCACGATGACCGGGTTGCGCGTTTGAGCATCTCGCAATGCGCGGATGATGCGGCCAGGAATCGCGCCGATGTAAGTGCGGCGGTGGCCGCGAATTTCGGCTTCGTCGCGCACGCCACCCAGGCTAATGCGCACCATCTCGCGCCCAATCGCCCGGGCCACCGAGGTGGCGATAGAAGTTTTACCGACTCCGGGCGGGCCACTCAGGTTGATGATGGCGCCGCGCATTTTGGTGCCGGCCAGCTTACGCACGGCGACGTATTCCACAATGCGGTCTTTCACATCCTCCAGTCCGTAGTGATCCTCATCGAGCACCTCACGGACGTGGTGGATGTCCAGGTTGTCTTCCGTGGCGTTGTTCCAGGGCAGTTCCACCAGCCATTCCAGGTAGGTGCGAATGACGCTGGCTTCAGCCGATTGCTGGCCCTGATATTCCAGCCGTTTGAGTTCTTTCATAGCCCGCTCGTGGACATCTTCGGGCATATGAGCTTCTTCAATTTTCTGGCGCAATTCGTCGGGGACGCTTTCGCCGTCTTCGCCGAGTTCCTTGCGGATGGCGCGCATTTGCTCACGCAGCAGGTATTCGCGCTGGGCTTTGTCGGCACCTTCGCGGGCGTCCTGCTGAATTTTGTTGCGCACTTCGGTGATGCGCAGTTCCTGCTTGAGGAACTCGATGGTAATTTGCAGCCGCTGTTCGCCGTCGGTGGAGGCCAGCAGTTCGATTTCGGTTTCGAAGGGCAGGTTGAGCAGCCCGGCGATGTAGTCAGCCAGGTCGCCCGCACTGTTTTTGCTGCGGGTGACGGCCATGACCTGCTGGTTGGCTTCACCCAGAGCATCGGCATATTGTTCCAGGTAGGCAATGGCTTCGGTGATGGTCTGGCTGTCGTCACTGTCGCTCAGAGTGGTGAGTTCGCTGTACTGGCCGGTGAGGTACGGTTCGGCCGTTTCTAAGCCTTCAAACTGGACACGGCGATGCAGCTCAACGAGCATCTGTACACCCATATGCGGGGTGCGCAGCACATCGCGCACGGTGGCCAGGATGCCCACCGGGACTAAGTCTTCTTTTTTTGGCAGCTCGACGTCAGCATTGTATTGGACGAGGATGAGCAGTTCGCCACCGCGCTCAACAGCAGCCTGGGCTGCTGCCAGGGAACGTCGCCGCCCGATGGAAATGGTTGTGGTTACACCGGGAAAAACGACGCCGCCGCGCAAGGGGACGATGGGTACGGTTACATGGGGTGTTTTTTCCATGATTTTGTCCTTTATCGACTTGAATCTAAAAGTGCTTCGGCGCTAGACGTTGCTTTAAGTTTACGCTACGTTGACTCTCTATCCTTTGGACTTACGTGATGGTTGCGGGGCAAGGAAGAGGCATCTGATTCTGTCGCTTTGCAATAGATCGTTTACAGTATTCATCTACTGTGGTTTCTTCACAATAGGTCTAAAGTATTTTAGGGGGTACTACCCAATAAACAATAGTCCTACGTCAGAAACGCGTTAGAAATTTTGTTCGAGATTAATTCCAGGGGAGATTGCTGCGAGCTTGCCAGTAAACGGCCGTTTCCTCCCCCAGCGCCAGTAGTTCATTGGCCAAATCAGGTGACCATTGCACCTGTAGCGCGGCCACGTTGGAGAGGAGATGGTCGGTTTGAGCCGCCCCGCTGAGGACCACATCGACAAACGGCTGGTTGAGGACGGCGGCCAGGGCGAGGGCATCGACGGTGGTGTGATGCTGCTGGGCCAGGCGGGTGAGGGTTTGCATTTGCGGTTGAAATTCGGGGGATTGGTTGCGGGGAGTGAGACGGCCGTTTGCCAGCGCTTCTTTCACGATGACACCCAGGCCAGCTTCATGGGCGGCGGTGAGAACGGCCGTTGCCGATTGCTCCAAAATATTCCAGGTGGCCTGCACCGAGCCAAATAGCAGTGCGCCGTCAAACTCGATTTCCAGGGCGCGCCAGAGGGTATCGGCCTGGCCGGTGCCGCTGAGGGAGAGGCCGATGACAGTGCCCGTGTTGCGTAAATGGGCGAGGTGGGCGAGAACGGCCGTATCGTCCAAAACGCTGCTGTCCAATGTGGCCGAGTGAATCTGGTACAGGTCCAGTTGGTTGCCCAGCAACTCTTGTGATTCTTGCCACTGGCGCTGCAACACGGGCAAGGTGTGATCTTTTACCTCATGTTTTTGCCCGGTGGGCACAGTGACTTCCCAATCGGCGGTGTACGTGTAGCCCCACTTGGAGCCAACGGTAACCGCTGCCGGATCAATCTGGCGGCTGTTTAACCAGCTGGCGAGGAAGGCTTCGGCACGGCCGTAGGAGCGGGCGGCATCAAAGTAACGAATCCCGGCCTCCCAGGCGGCATCCAGCACGGTATGAGCGTGGGCTTCCATCTCGGCCATATCGTAACTGTGGTTCAGGTCTTTGGCGTGGCCCAGGTTGATGTAACCGGGGCGGCCCAGCGCGGCCAGCCCCAGGCCGATGGGGGTGACGGTTAAGTTGGTTTGGCCGAATAATTTTAGTTTCATGGATATGCTCGCAGGAGATTAGAGATTGGAGACAAATTTAATCTCTAATCTCCAATCTCTAACCATATTTTAGCTCAAAGATAGATGGAACGCAGTGGTGTCAAGGATTCGGCTGCCAGACCATGATGGCGAGGTAACCGGGGATACGGCTGAGTTTTTGGATTGGCTTGAAGAAGGCGCGGGCGAGACGAAAATAGCGGGGAAGGGAACGGCCGTCGCCATCTTTCACCTCCACAAAGCCAAACTGCTCGTAAAAGGGCACCAGCCGGTTCATGCAGCTGAGCCAGACGGGCGGCGGCTGGTCGGCCAAAAGTTGCTGGATGATCTGGGCCGCGACCCCCTGTCGCCGCCACTTTTTTTGCACGGCGATAGAGGCCAATTCGCGGGAGCCATCCCGGTGGCTTTTGATTTGCCCGCAGCCGATCAACGTTCCGTTTTCATCTACGGCCACCAGAAACCGCTGCCATTTCAGACCTATCGGGTTGATGTTGACGGCCCGAATTAGCGCTTTGATCGCGGTTTTATCGCTGGCCTGGGCCGGTCGGTAGGTGATGGTGGGCAGGTGCTTTTACCTTTTCATTTTGCGTAGAGCCATAGCCATCGCGCCGAGGGCGGTAAATAGGGTGATGGCAATTTTGGTGACGTCTACGATTGGTTCCACGCGCACGCCGCTGGGGCTGATGATGATGGCCGCGACCGGACGAGACATGGTTGCGCCGCCACCACCACCGCCGCCACCATAGCCGTTGGCTTGCTGGGTGGCTTCGTCTGGATTGGGGCCAACACCGCCGCCCCCGCCGTAGCCCATGCCCAGCGTGGCCGAATATTCCGATGCATTGATGATGGTGTGGTCGCCCACGGTGATGGGTTGGCTGTAAACAGCGTCGGCGCTGGTGATGTCGAATAAACGGCCGATTAGTTCGTTGGCCGCTTGCTGGTCGGGAATTGATTCAAGGATCAGTTTGTTGAAGTTTTCGCTCATTGGGACTCCTTTTGAGCAGGTGCAGATGCGAATAGCGCACTAAGAATGCGCAGCTACGCAGTCTGTTTTTTGACGAGACGGATGAGCAGCGGGATGAACAGGCTGGCAGCCATCACGCTGACTGTGGCCAGACGAGTGACATCGACGATGGGGTGGCGTTCGGTTTGGGCGCCAGTTTGCACGAGTACGGCCGTTGGCCGCTGCCACACAAAGCCACCAAAGGGAAATTTAACGACGAGTGCCTGGGATTCGGGGATGAGGGTGTGTTGTGGGGTGGTTACGGCCGTTCCCTGCACCGTCTTCAGCTGAATAAAATCGGTAAGTTTGGTCATAAAGGTCCTTCGTTCTGCCCGTAAAAAAGAAAAAGCGGACACAGAGTTGCACGGAGGTGATGCAGAGCTACACAGAGAGGATGGGGTAAGGCAAATGTGTTGGTGGTGAGGCCTGGGTTAATCTTCCTGGAAGTGGCGATCGAGCTGTTCGAGCAGTTGGGCTGCTTCGACCAGCTTGTCCAGCGGGTTTTCTTCGCCAGTGAAGTAGCGGTAGTCGGCGGGCATCAGGTCCAGTGTTTCGACGATTTCCTGGTACTTTTCTTTTAGAGAGCGTTCGTTGATGCCAAAAACGGCCGCAATTTGCGCCCGCGTAATCTTGGTAAAGTTTACTTTAACGATGGCATACACCAGCGCCCCGGCCCAGAGCGACGGTTTGGGCGTGCGCAACGGCCGTCGGCCAATGGCAATGCGGTATTCCAGCCACATCTGAATGGCTTTGCCAATCTGCGGCAGCGGCATGTCTAGCTGCTTCATGCCTTCGATCAAATCAGACTCTACTTCATCCAGTCCGGTGGAAAACAGCTGCTCATAGCGGGCGGCAACATCCCCTTCCGTTTCGGTTTGCAGGTAGCCCCCCAGGGCGGCCATGGCTTGATCATAATCGCCACCGCGCGTATAGGCGCGGGTCAGGTTGAGGTGATACTCGGGGTTTTGCGGATCGGCAGAAACGGCCGCGGCAAACTCGCCTATGGCCTTCTCGATTTGCCAGGAATCGTAAAATGCCAGACCCGATTGATTATGTTCTACTGCCAGTTTTTGTTTATTTGTCATGAGGTCGCCACTTCTACTTACGAGCCTAACTTATCCAAATCAACCTGATATTGTTGACTGCCAGTAAGTAGTGAAAGCATTGTACAAAGTGGGGGAAGCAGCGTCAAGCAGATAGGACTGTCGTCATAGGACTTGGGTAGGGCAATTGGGGCGTCAGGAACCCAGGGGTTGAAAACTGCGCAAAATGGTCTCAAAATCGGATTGGTGCAGAGGGAATTGGCCAAAGCTGGTGCAGGTGTTCACCAGGTACAGCCCCTGCTTCTCCGGCACAAAATGTTCCAGGCAGCGCCAGATTTGTTCACCCTGCTCAATGTTGAACAGCAGTGCGGTAACGGCCGTATTCTCGTCCTCGTCGGGCAAATCTATATTCACAATCGCAACGTTTTCTGGCAGCTGCTGTTGCGCATAAGCCGCGAGTTGATTGGGAGGCAACTGTTGCAAGCGCTCACTGTAGGCAACCAAAACAAAAGCGGGCGTGCCGGAGGGGAAAACGGCCGTATCTTCCGCGCCTAAGAAAAGCAGTTCAGCGTCACCAACCAGGGCAGTGAATGTGCTCTCCAACGCTTGTAGGGGAGGACTGCTGCGCAGTTCAGGGGCCGTGGCGGCTTGCGTCATGTCTACTACTTGCCACGTTTGGGGCAGGTTTAGCGTGTATTGCTGCTGCCAGTCGGTGAACGGCTGCCAGCCAGCTTCCAGTTGATTGTTGCTGTTGACGACAAAAAGGGGTGCCTGGCCAATGGCCCGCGTAGTGGCAATGAGGATGAGTAGGGCAACGGCCGTAAGCCCGGCGTAGAGCAGAATGGTGCGGAAGGCGGGCAGGGGGAGAGTGTCGGTGGGAACGGCCGTTTCTGCTTGTGGCCGACGGTCTGGCTTAATGACCCGATTGGGTAATTTCCGGCCACAGTGCCAGCATTGGCTGTCTGTAGCCATCACTGTTTGTCCGCAATGTTCACAGCGATAAACCATAAGATTTTTCCTAAAATCAGTACGTTAGTCCTATTGCTGGCCTATAGTACCCTATCTTACACTAACTGCATCATACACCAATTGATTTCCCATTTCCTCCTTTTTTCTCCTCTTCCCGCAAAAGGCCTTGCATCAGCAGGGCTTTTTGTTTTGTACTGAACTTAAGGTGCAACGCACTTCACTAAAAGCCTGAAACAGCCCCAAGCCGAACCAAGTGCGTTGCACCACTTAACTTTGTCGCTTAATCCTCGGTAAATTTGACAAAGGTTACGCCCGCGCCACCTTCGCCGTCTTTGCCTTCTTCAAATGAGACGATGTGCTTGTTGTTTTGCAAAGATTTGCGTACGGCCGTTCGCAGCTTGCCCGTCCCTTTGCCATGAATAATACGCACCCACGGCATGTGGGAAAGATACGCCTGGTCGATAAAGGTGGTCAGTGCCGCCAGACCATCTTCCACGCGACGGCCACGAATATCCAGCTCCATGCCCGGCGAACTGGATTTGACCAAGGGCATGGATTCCATATCCGCATCTTCGTCCTTGGGCCGACTTTTGAACTCCAGGTCGCCTAGCTTGGCTCGCATCTGCAAACGGCCGACGGCCACCATCGCCTCATACTTGCTCAGCGAAATGATCTCGCCTTCGGTATTGAGCGCTTTCACCACAACCTTGTCGCCTACTTCAAGCTCCAGACTGTTTTTGGTTGGCTTGCGGATTTTGCTTACCTTGGGCGCAATTTGCTCCACATCTTCCGCCTCCAGCGCAGCGACGTCTTTGCTCACCTGCTTCAGCTTGTTCAGCGATTGGGCATCGCGAATTTGCTTGCGTGCCTGCCGCAGTTCCTCTTCGATGGCGGCGATCTTTTGCCGCGCTTCTTCCTGCGCATCGGCCAGCACCGCTTCCCGCTCTTCCTCCAGCCGTTCCAGCTGGCGGGTCAGGGCATCCTTCTCGTCTTCCAGCTGGCGGCGAATGAGCCGGGCCGCCGCTTCTTCGGCAGCCATCTTCTCGCGCAAATCGTAGATCGCGTCCAGCAGATTTTCGGCTTCGTTGTTGCCCGCGCCGGTCAGCTTCATAGCATCGTCCAGAATGGTGTCATCCAGACCCAATCGCCGAGCAATGGCAAAGGCGTTGGATTTGCCAGGAATGCCAATGGCCATTTCGTAAGTGGGGGAGAGCGTTTCCACATCAAACAGCATGGAGGCGTTGGTCGCACCGCGCTGCTGGTCGGCGTACAGCTTTAGCTCAGGGTAATGCGTGGCGATGAACGTCGTCGCGCCTTTATCACGCAAAAAGCTGGTGATGGCCTGGGCCAGGGCCGCGCCTTCCGTCGGGTCGGTGCCGGAGCCAAGCTCATCGAGCAGCACCAGCGAGCGGTCGTCCACGTGGGCGAGGATACGAATGATGTTGGTCATGTGCGCCGAGAAGGTGGAAAGGCTTTGCTCAATTGACTGCTCATCGCCGATGTCGGCAAAAACATCATCAAAAACGGTGAGCCGGGCTTCGATGGCGGGCAGGTGTAGGCCAGATTGGGCCATCAGCACCATCAGGCCAATGGTTTTGAGGCTGACTGTTTTACCACCAGTGTTTGGCCCGGTGATGAGTACGGTAAAGATGTCGTCGCCCAGGGTGAGGTCGGTAGGGATCACGTCGCCGGGCGGCAGCAGCGGATGGCGTGCGTTGCGAATCCAGACGGTGCTGCCAGGATGCGGATTGCGCGGTGGCGCGATCCATTTGGCCAGCTCGTTGGCGTGTTTGGGCGGTTTGGGCTGCTCAAATTCGCGCCAGTCCACAAAGTCTGGCGGTACGCCTTTGATGATGGCGGCGTACCGGGCGCGGGCAAAGATGAGGTCCAACTCGGCCATGCGCTCCACGATGCGGATGATGGGGTCGGCTACGTCGGCTACCTTGGCGGAGAGTTCAGCCAGGATGCGCTCGATTTCGGCTTGCTCGCTCATTTGCAGGCCGCGGTACTCGTTGTTCAGCTCTACCGTGCCGATGGGTTCCATCCACAGGGTTGCGCCGCTGCCGCTTTGGTCGTGCACAATGCCTTTGATGCGACCTTTGGCATCAGCTTTAACGGGCACGACATAACGGCCGCTTCGCATCGTGACAATGGGTTCTTGCAGCCACTGGTTTTGGCTGGAGTTGAGCAGGCGTTGGAGCTTGTCTTGAATACGGCCGTGTACCGTCCGTAAGTCGGTGCGAATTTTGGCCAGTTTGCTGCTGGCGCTGTCCAGCACTTCGCCGCGCTCGTCGATGGTGCTGCTGATGGCGTCTACTAAACCAGGCACTTCTTCCACCAGCTCGGCGATAGCCGCCAGATAAGGGAAGTCGTCAGCAACCTTGATGAGCTGTCGCTTGAGCGTGCGGGAAGCCGCCAGCGTGCTGCGGATGTCCAGCAAATCTTCGGCGGGCAGGGTGAAGCCGCGTTTGGAGTTTTCCGCCGGGCGGCGTACGTCGCGAGCCCCGCCAATGGTGATGTTGGTGTGGGTATCCAGCAGCAAGAGCGCTTCGGCCGTTTCTTTTTGCCACTGTTCGGCCAGAATTTGGTCGGTGGTGGGCTGAAGTTTGCGGGCCAGCTCTTCGCCAGCGCTGAAGCTGGTGTAGCCAGCTAGAATGTTGAGTACCTTATGGTATTCAAGGGTATGTAATGATTTTGTGTCCATTTTTCCTGAATTTAGCCACAGAGGACACAGAGAAAAAGAGGCACTCTGCGAAATCTGCGATTATAGACGACTCTGGGAGCACATACCCTCGGGTGTGGTTGTTTTAGCGAGGCATGGTCCGAGTCGGTTGATTTTTGTTAAGTTGGTGATGGGTGGATACGGCCGTATCGCTCAATCGCAATCTGCCAGTTTGACCCACAAGCAATGCAGTTTTATTGACAAACATGAAAATTAACCTCCTCGTTTAGATTTTGCTCAAGTATACCTGTGAAATAAAATCTGGCTAAAAAATTGAGTGCGGTCAAGCAACTTGGGCCAAATTGTAGAGTTTTTCAAAAGCTCACGTTTGTAGCTAATCGGACGCGGATGAACGCGGACGAACGCAGATTAAAAGCAACTTTCCGCGCCATCCGTGCTTGTCCGCGTCCTAAAATTACGAAAACTGAAAAGCCTTGGGTCGAATTGTGGCGTAGTTAATATTGTAATTGGGGCAGTTGCGGAATAATTTAAGGCATTCGTTCACCATTTAAGGGTACTTTCTATGTGTATAGCAGAGCAGAAATTGAGCTGGGTTTTGGGTCTATTTGTTATTTTTGGGGGATTGGGGTGGGGGCTGTGGTCGGTAACGGCCGTTTCTGCCCAAACAATCTATCCACCCGCCAACGATCAATATGTAAATGATTACGCTGACGTCATCAGCAGTGTCGATGAGGCGCAGATTCGCAATTTGCTGGCCGAGTTTGAGGCGACCGATGGCGTGCAGATGACGGTGCTGACGGTGCGCTCCTTGAGCGATTACAGTACCGGAGACACCTCAATTGAGCAGTTTGCGACCAATTTGTTTAACGAATGGGGCGTTGGCGATGCGGATCGGAACGATGGCGTGCTGTTCTTGGTGGCGGTTGAAGATCATGAACTGCGCATTGAGTTGGGTTCTGGTTATGGGTCCGAGTATAACGGCCGTATGCAGCGCCTGATTGATCAAATCATCGTGCCGTATTTCCGTCAGGAAGATTACAGCCTGGGGATTTTTGAAGGCAGCCGGGCTATCGTGGCCGATTTGCGTGGGGAGGTGTATGAATCGCTGGCGGAAACCAATGGGACACCTTCCCGCACAGTGGGTTTGGTGGAAGACGAAACGGCCGTTCCCATCAGGGAAAACTGGGGCTTGATTTTGTTGGGGCTGGGGGCGGTGGGTACACCGCTCGGTGGGCTGTTGTTTTCGCGTTACCGTCGCTACCAACCACGGACCTGTCCGAACTGCCAATCCTCTATGGTGCGCCTGGACGAGCGGGCCGATGATGCTTATCTGGACAAGGGGCAGATTAAAGAAGAGGTGATCAGCTCAGTCGATTATGACGTCTGGCTGTGCCAGAGCTGCGATCATCGCGAAATTATTCCATATGCCAACTGGTTCACACGATACGGCCGTTGTCCCCAATGCCACTACCGCACGCTGAGCCATTCTTCGAGCATCGTCTACCACGCCACCTATTCCAGCACGGGGCTGCGCCGCAACCGCGATACCTGTACCCACTGCAACCACGAACGCATCACCGATGTCACCATTCCGATGAAAGTGCAGTCAGACGACGACAGCAGCTCTAGCTCATGGAGCAGTTCCTCAAGCTCTAGCTCTAGCAGCTCCTTTGGCGGCGGTAGTTCGTCTGGGGGTGGGGCGAGTGGGAAGTGGTAGGTAAGTGGGGAACGGCCGTTGCCGCTTAGGCAACCTGGCTTTTCATCATCACCTGATTAAAGTAGTCAATGCCCGCTTCAATATCTTGTTTGGTGATGGCGGGCCAGTAGTTTTGCACAACATGCAGGCAGGCGTAGGCGCTTTGCCACAGCATAAAATTGCTCAAGCGCATGTCGCCGCCAGTGCGAATGACCAGATCTACATCGGGCAAGCTTGCCGTCCACAAGTGCGCTTCCAACCTTTGTTGCAGCGCTTCATCGCTGGTGGTTCCCTCCGCCAACAGCTGGCGGGCCGCATGAACAATTTCGGCACGGCCGCCGTAGTTGTAGGCAAAGTTAAAGATGCCAGACTGGTTGTTTTGCGTCAGCGTCACCGCCTCGTTAAGCCGTTTTTGGGCCTTGGCCGTTAAATCTTCCGTGAAACCACTGTGCACAAAGCGAATATCGCGGTCGTGCAGCTCTTTGACAAAGCGGGGCAAATGGTTTTCCAGCGCACGCAGCAGAAAGGTTGTTTCTGGCTGGGGCCTGCCCCAGTTTTCCGTTGACCAGGCATAGCAGGAGATAATGTTCACCCCCAGCTCCTGGCACATTTTGAGCACATCGGGAATGTGTTCATACCCGGCCTTGTGCCCGACTGAGCGAGGTAGCCCTTGGTTGGTGGCCCAACGGCCGTTGCCATCCATGATGAAGGCAATATGCTTGGGGGTAATCATGAAACGGCCGTATCGGTATTAGCCTGAGCCATCTCGGTACGTAATTCCGGGGCGTACAAATCAATTAGTTGATGAAATTGTTGGAGAAGGTTGCCAAGATACTCTCGGTTTACTTGTTCCGGGGCCGCCTCTGGCGAGACATTCATCAGCATGTTGACAAGGCCATAGATCAGGGCAAATCCACCGGCTGGCGTCTCTTCAATGGTCAGACGCTCTTCGTTAAATTTCACAATTTCTATGATGATTTTCCAGGCGTTGTTCATGGTGTCGTAGTAGACATTGCGATTCAGCTTATCCCAGGCATGCGGATTTTCGGTGGCGATGGCGTAGGCCTTGCGGAAATCAAGCGAATACATGGCAATGAGGCGGCGCAGCCAGCCCCAGAACGGTTCGGTGCAGCGGGCTTTAATGGGCTCAAAGACGGCCGGATCAGTACCTGTTCTGAGCGTATCCAGCAGAAAAAAAACGTGGTCTGGATCTAAAAAGAGTTCCAAACCGCTGATGATTTTGTAGAAGGTGTCGATGGTAACGGCCGTATGCAAATGTTCCCGAATAATCATTTCAATATCGGTAGCCAACGTTGTGCTTTTGCTTAAAGCGGACTGCAATGCGTCTAACGCTTGTACCTGCTCTGGCAACAGCTCGGGCCAATTTTGTGTATTGCTCGATTCAGACTGTACGGGTGCTGCCTCGTTTGGACTCATGAACATTTCTCCTGCCTAGTTCGGTTTTGTAAAATTGTGGTCTCCCCAGTCGTTCTTTTTGCCTGGAGGTGGGGCAAAGCGTTGCGATTGAGCATAAGCATCTGATTTTTCGACTACTCGTATCCGCTCATCCTGCATTCTTTGATGTTTTTCATTGATGTCATCCAAAAGCTCTTTAATTTTGCGGCGCATGCTGCTCAATAAATCATCAATATTTTCAAGTAATCCGTCGAGTTCACCTAGCGCGTCTAAGTTCTTCCGCAATTGGACAATGTCTTGCTGTAATCTGTCTAAACTCAAGGGGGCTTCATCGTTGCTCAAATTGCTCTTGAACGTTTGTGCCTGGGTTGTAACAGATGCTAAATTTTCTCGTGAATTGCTACGTGGATCCCACGATGCTCTACTTACAGAATGGATACCTAAATCTGATTTTCTTAGGGAAGGTGGTTTAGTGAAATCTGCCTGACTAATTGGTTTTTGCGATTGAATTTGCGCCGCTTCTCTATTGGCTTGCTCTCTGAGCATGGTAAACATGGCGATGGATTTGCTCAGAAGATCGACATCTTCAGAGGAGGGAGAGGGTGTGCTGTACATTGTTTGCAGCTGAAAGGAGTGTGGCTCGTTGTTGGCGGCATCCAGCAGCGGCTGGAAATTCCCTCTTGGTTTCTTTTCGTGGCAGCGCTGCACAAATTCAATGATCTGCTGGCGGCGTAATATAATCTCAATCAACTCAACAACGCGACGGTCAAAACTGCTCCCTTCAAATTTATCCAAATCAAGACCAAAATCGAAGGCTAAACCATGTAAGTCGTCTGGAGAAAAGCAGTCACTTATCCTGTCTCGCAGTTCTGCCATCCGATTGGGTATAGACGTGCGTTGTTCTGCATTCATTGGAAATCTCGTATTTTGTTGATTGAGGGTGTTTTGCGCAGCAGTGTTGTTGAACGATATTGCGTGCTATTTTAGCATAAAATTTGTTTGGCTAGCTGGTTACGGCCGTTCTCGCCATAAAGTCCAAAATATGCCCGGCAATCTCCTCGCCCTTGTCTTCCTGCAAAAAGTGCCCCGCGCCCTCGATAGTAATTTCTGGCTGGTCTTTCGTCCCTGGAATGCCGCGCCGAAAGATGGCATCGCCACCGCGCGTGATGGGGTCGCCGTCGCTAAACATGACCAGCGCCGGTTTGGTCCAGCGGGTAAGCTGGCGCTGAGCGCGGCTCATTTCTGCCGCACCGGGGTCTTCTGGTTTGAGGGGAATGAGCAGGGGGAAAACGGCCGCTCCCGCCTTGTACCGCTCATCGGGGAAGGGGGCTTCGTATGCCTTCACCACTTCTCTGGGCAGCTGAGTCACCGTACCGTTTTGGATGATGCGCCCGACGGGCAGCTTGTTGCCAAACCGCTCGGCAGCGGCACGCCACTGCATAAACGCTTCTGGCATGGGGAACATGCCCGTGGGCAGACCCGTGTTCATGATCACCAGCCGGGCAAAGCGCTCTGGTAGCTGGGTGGCGATGGTGAGGCCGAGCAAGCCGCCCCAGTCCTGGACAACGGCCGTAATTCCCCACAAATCCAGCGCCTCGATGAACCCCACCAGCACATCCCGATGCAGCTTAAAGCAGTAGTCAGCGGGATCGATGAGCTTGTCGGAACGGCCGAATCCCACCAAATCTGGGGCAATAACGCGGTGCTTGGCTGCCAGCGGCGGAATCATTTTGCGGTACAGGTAGGACCAGCTTGGTTCGCCGTGCAGGCAGAGCACAACTTCGCCCGCGCCCTCATCCACATAGTGCAGCCGCAGATCGTTCACTTCCACGTAATTTGGCGCAAAAGGATAGTCGGGCAGATTTTCAAAACATTCATCAGGGGTGCGGATGGTTTCCATGGATTCCTCTCTCTTTGGGCAACAACGAATTTGAGTAAAGAACGAATTTTTTTGGCTGTTCCCATTCGTTAATTACTTTCATTCGTTGTTGTCTTCTCAGCCCCAGCGGGGTGGGATGGGGACGACAATGCGCGGCAGTTCTTCACATTCGGCCATGTCGGGGGTTTGGTAGATGTAGGTACGGCCGTTGTCCGAGCTGTACCCCGCGTGATTGCCGTCCTTGTCGATGGCGATGAGGTTCATCACGCTGATGAAACGGCCGCCCAGGTCGCATAAATCGGTCATGGCTCGCTCGCTGGCTTCCGCCAGGCTGAGGCCCATCTTCAGGTAAAACACCAGGCTGTGCGCCGTGCTGGCGCGGATAGCCATCTCGCCCATGCCGGTGCAGGCCGCCGCACCATACCGGTTATCAGCATAATTGCCCGCACCGATGATCGGCGAATCGCCCAGCCGCCCCGGATATTTCCAGGCCCAGCCGCTGGTGCTGACGCCGGTACAAATGTTGCCATCCCTGTCTTGGGCGATGAAGTTGACCGTGCCTTTGGCTCGCTCGGGATCGGTGGCCAGCTCTACCCAGTGGGCGAGGTCGGTGCGGCTGGCAATTTGGGCAATGTCGGCATCGTTCATGTCTGGGCGCAGGCGATCGGCCCAGGTGGTGCGGGTTTCCGGCAGCAGCATCTCCGGCTGGGGTGGGTTGCCCATTTCGGCAGCAAAGCGGCTGGCCCCGTCACCCACCAGCAGCACGTGGGGCAGTTTGTCCATCACCTGCCGCGCTACGGTGATGGCGTGCAGATACCCTTTGAGTGCGCCAACGGCACCGCTTTCCAAGGTACGGCCGTTCATGATGCTGGCGTCCAATTCAACCTCGCCTAAAATGTTGGGGTAGCCGTTGTAGCCAACGGTGTGGTCTTCGGGATTGGCTTCTACCAGGCGGATACCGGCTTCAACGGCGTCTACGGCCGTTCCTCCCTGGCGTAAAATTTGGGCGGCGGCTTCGATGCCGATACGGCCGTTGCTGCTGGCAACAACTATCATGGTTCAGTGCTCCTGTTCAGTGTGAAATTTGGTGGAACGATACCGCCGGACGGCCGTTTTGCCAATGCAAACTTAGCGGTTCAACCAATCCAGTGCGGGCCAAGCGGTGAAGCCAAAGGTGGTTTCCAGGATGGGTTGCCAGAGGGCTCCCCCGTTCTGGCTGTTAGTGAAGACGACAACGGCCGTTCCTGATGCAACTTGCCCGACGGTGCACGCTTTGAAGGTGCCGTTGTCACCCCAATGCCAGAAGAAATCCCCGTCTTGCCCCGTTTGCAGCCCAAAGCCTAACCCCCAGCCAACGTGTGGGTTCGTGGGCGCATCCAGATTTGGCCAATCATCAGCGTAGGAGGAGTTGTCGTTGACCTGAATTTGTGGGCTGAGCATGAGGTTGGTGAGCCGAGACGGCCGTAACGCAGCCACCAAAAATTGGGCAAAAGCCGCCGCCGAGCAGTGCAGGCTGTAAGCCGCACCCATTTCTGCTATTTCCCAAAAATCGACTGGCTGGCCTGTTTTGTCGTGGCCCAAGGCGATCTGTTCGTTCGTTTTCAAGCCGGTGAAGCTGGCGTCAGTCATTCCCAGCGGCGTGAGCAAAGTGGCGCGAATCCAGTCGTGCGCCGGTTGACCGACAATGTGTTCGACCACGCGCTGTAAAAATTGGTACCCTTCACCCGAGTAAGAGAAGCGAGCGCCTGGCGTAAAGCTGGTTTTCAGGTTCTCGTCCTTTTCGGCCCAGTTGGGAAACCCAGGCGTGTGGCTTAGCGTATGCCGGGCGGTAATTTGCTGCACACGGTCATCGTTGATGATGTGATCAAAGAGCAGCTCGCTGCTTTGTTGCTCTGGTGAGAGATAAGTGACGAGCGGCTTGTCCAAATCGAGCTGGCCGGCCAACACCAGCTGCAACGCGGCGTAGGCAAATACGGGCTTGCTTAAAGAGGCCGCCTGGAACCAGGTTTCGGCCGTCACGGGCTGCTGGGTGGTGGCGTTGGTCACACCCCACTGCGCCTGCCAGATGTCGTCGTTTTGCACCACAGCTACCGAGACGCCGGGGATAACGGCCGTTGCCATCACCGCCGGTATGACTGCCTCAAGTTTCTCCGCAATTGAACCAATTGACATAATCTATCACCTCTTCCGCCTGATTTAAGGGAACGATACCGGGAGACGGCCGTTTTGCCAACGCTTTGCTGGGGTAAACAGTTCGTGAAAATTCGCGACCTGTTCTTAACACAACGTCCTTCCCATTGTTTGCCCCTGAAAATTGATTAAAATCATGGCAGGACGACTTCCATGGAAAAAACATCACTCGACATTTTATGGGTATTGCTCGCTGCCGCGCTCGTCTTCCTCATGCAGGCAGGATTTTTGTGCCTGGAAACTGGTCTGACCCGCAGTAAAAACAACATCAACGTGGCCATCAAAAATATGGCCGATTTTGCTGTAACCACCGTGCTGTTTTGGCTGGTTGGTTTTGCTTTCATGTTTGGCGCAACGGCCAACGGCTGGCTAGGGCTGGACCTGTTTGCCCCGGACCTGGGCACCGATTTGTGGACCGCGACCTTTTTTATTTTCCAGGTCATGTTTTGCGGCACGGCCATGACGATTGTCTCTGGCGGCATTGCCGAACGGGTGCGTTTTGGCGGCTACATGATTGCCGTGGCGGTTGTTACCATTCTCATTTACCCGGTTTTTGGCCATTGGGCGTGGCATGGGCTCAACGTGGGTCAGGCGACTGGCTGGCTGGCCAAGCTTGGCTATGTTGATTTTGCCGGTTCGTCGGTGGTGCACAGCGTGGGTGGTTGGGTGACATTGGCCATGCTGCTATTGATTGGGCCGCGCTACGGCCGTTTCCCCCAAAATGGCCCGCCGCAAAAAATCCCTGGGTCTAGTATGCCCCTGGCGGGCCTGGGCGTGATGCTCCTCTTTATTGGCTGGCTTGGTTTTAACGGCGGTAGCACCCTGGCTTTTAATGATCAGGTTGCCCGTATCATCAGCAATACCCTCATTGCCGGCTCGGCCGGGCTGGCTTGCGGGCTGGGCCTGGGTTGGCTGTTTTACCGTCGCATCGGCGTGGGTCTGGCGTTTAACGGGGTTTTGGCTGGGGCGGTGGCCATCACCGCTAATGCTCATGTGGTCTCCTCAGCTGCGGCGCTTGTCATCGGTCTGGTGGGAACCTTGTTTATGGCGGGCACCGATTGGCTGCTGCTGCGCTGGAAGATTGACGATGCGGTTGGCGCCGTGCCGGTGCATTTGGGTGCGGGTATTTGGGGTGTGCTGGCCGTAGGCATTTTTGGCCAGCCGGAGCTGCTGCAAACTGGCCTGTCGCGCGGTGCACAGATTGGCGTGCAGGCCCTGGGCCTGGTCGTTTGTTTTGTGTGGGCATTTGGCCTCACCTATGTACTGCTCTGGATCATCAACCGGTTTTACAAATTACGCGTCTCGCTTGAGTCCGAGCAGATCGGCCTGAATGTTTCCGAACATGACGCTTCTACCGAACTGCTGAACCTGTTCAACGTGATGGACGCCCAGGCACAGACGGGCGATTTGCAGATGCGCGCACCTGTCGAGCCGTTCACGGAAGTGGGGCAGATTGCCCAGCGGTATAACCAGGTGATGGCCGGGTTAGAAGAAGCAGTCGCCCAGACCAACATCATCGTGGCGGCGGCCAGTGATGGCATTATCACTTTTGCGCCAGAAAATTGGGTCATTCAATCCATGAATCCGTCGGCAGCAGCCATTTTTGGCCGGGATGCGGCGCAAATGCTCGGGCAATCGTTTCAAACGCTGTTAGATGAAAAGTTCCCGCTGGCGCAGCTAGCGCAGGATGCGCAGTATCATGAGATGGTCGGCAAGCGCGCCGATGGAACCACTTTGCCGTTGGAGACGGCCGTTTCCCAAACCCACCTCGCTGAAAAGCCAATCTACGTCGCCCTGGTGCGCGACATTACCGTGCGTAAGCAGGCCGAAGAAGCGCTAAAGCAGGCGCGTGACCAGGCTTTGGAAGCCAGCCGCTTAAAGAGCGAGTTCCTGGCCATTGTCAGCCACGAACTGCGCACCCCCATCAATGCCATCCTGGGCCGTGCCGAAATGATTGAAGAGGGCATCTACGGCGATATATCTGAGAAACAGGGCAAAGCGCTGCGGCAAATTGTGGAAAGCTCCGAACATCTCACCGGGCTGGTCAACAGCCTGATAGACCAGGCGCAGCTTGAGGCAGGCACAATGAAGCTTTTGGTTGCTCCGTTTAGCCCCAAGTCCCTGGCCGAAGAGGTGGAATTTTCGCTGGGCGTATTGGCTGCGGCCAAAAACCTGGCGCTCACCGTGCAAATTGAGCCCAGCTTACCTGCCGTGGTGGTGGGTGATATGACCCGCGTGACGCAGGTGATGGTTAGCCTGGTGCAAAACGGCATTCGCTACACTGATGAGGGTGGGGTGACCCTTTCACTGGCAGGCAGCGGTTCGCAGTGGACCTTCCAGGTGACTGACACGGGGCCAGGGATTCCTCAAGAGGCGCAAGCAGTTATTTTTGATACCTTCAAGCAGGTGGAAAATCCCTACACGCGCGTTCACGGTGGCCTTGGCCTGGGACTTTCCATTGCCCGGCAGCTCGTCACTCGCATGGGCGGCATGCTCACGCTGCAAAGCGCTCCCGGCGCAGGCAGCACCTTCATCGCTACGCTACCTCAGCAACTCACGCCATAACAAAACCCATACAACGGCCGTATCGTGCCAGGATAGGTTGAGAATCGGGGGACGGCCGTATAATTTCCCGCGCCTTTTCTGCTACCATCGCCCAAAATCAGTGCCTACAAGGAGAATCTCATGAGCAAAACCGCTCTCATTATTGGCGTCACCTCGCAAGATGGTTCGTATTTGGCCGACCTGCTGCTGGCAAAAGGGTATCGCGTCGTCGGCACCATTCGCCGCAACACCACCTACGACAAGCCCAATATTCAGCACCTGATCGGCAAAATTATCATCGAAGCGGCCGATTTGATTGACAGCGAAAGCATTGCCCGGCTGCTGCGCCAGTACCAGCCAGACGAGGTGTACAACATCGCTGCCCAGTCGGTGCCTGCCGACAGCTGGAGCCATCCTATGTACACGGGCGAAGTGACGGCGCTGGGCGTGGTGCGGGTGATGGAAGCCGTGCGCCATTTTGCGCCGCACGCCCGCGTTTACCAGGCGACCAGCCGGGAAATTTATGGCAATGTTCGCTCGATTGCGGCTACGGAAGACACGCCGATTGATGCCAACAACCCGTACGGCATCGCCAAGGCGTTTGCTCACATGATGACCCGCTGTTACCGCGAAAGCTACGGCCTGTTTGCTTGCGGTGGTATTTTGTTTAATCATGAAAGCCCGCGCCGCAGCCTGCACTTTGTGACCCGCAAAATTACGGCCGCTGTGGCCTGCATCAAAAACAAGGTAACCCATCCGCCGCTGGATGAGTTGGGACGGCCGTTAGTCACCTCAGACGGCAAGCTGAAGTTGGGTTATCTGGATGCTCGCCGCGATTGGGGCTATGCCAAAGAGTACGTGGAAGCAATGTGGCTGATGTTACAAAACGACACGCCGAAGGATTACGTTATCGGCAGCAACAGCTCGTATTCCGTGGCAGATGCTTGCCGCATTGCCTTTGCCCATGCTGGCCTGGATTGGCAAGAACATGTGGTGAGCGACGAAGCGCTGCTGCGCCCGACGGAAATCACCGTGCTGCAAGGGGATTATTCGCTGGCGGAAAAGGAGTTAGGCTGGCGGCCGCGTACCTCGTTTGCCGAGCTGATGCAGCTGATGGTGGAGGCTGATTTGGCCCTGTTTCAGTAGGATGAGAGTCGTATTTTCCCGGAAAATCTTTAAGTTGTAGCCATCAGCACTCCAGTTTCCGGGAAAATGTTTCACTCAAGAACGGCCGTTCACCCCCACCTATACCCTATAGATTTCACCGTGCTGCCTATTCTTCGCATATAGATGCGATTTTGGGGCTTGCAATTCGCCAGGTATTGTTGTATTATTGCAACAGGCGTATTGTTGTAGTATCCCGCATCTGCCCCAACTGGCGCATTTGCTCCCAAAGACGACTGTAAAGGCAATTCATGGACCAGGTAGCATCCCAAATTGGTATCAAAGGTATTCGTGAAGGTCTCCTCATTTCGGTGCCGGATCGAGGCTCATTTGCCGATTTGGTGGCTTTGCTCACCGTGGAACTGGCCCAGAAGCAAGCGTTTTTGCAGGGCAGTCAGGTGGCCTTGCAGATCGGGTATCGCAAGCTGGACAAAGAGCATGTGCGTCAGCTGCAAGCTGTGTTTGAGCAAAATCAGCTGGCGCTGTGGGCCATTTTGGCCGAAGACCCCAGCGCCCGGGAAGCGGCCCGCGAACTGTCGTTGGCCACGCGCTTGTCTGGCAGCCAGACAGATTTAAACGGCAACTTTTTATCGCCGGTGGTGGAACCGGAAACGGCCGTATCTGCCAGCAGCATCCCGCCGCAAGGTGGCCTCATCCTCAAAGAAACGCTGCGCTCAGGCCGCTCCATCTACCATGAAGGGCATGTGGTGGTCATTGGTGATGTGAATCCAGGGGCTGAAATTGTGGCTAGCGGCGACGTGATTGTGTGGGGGCGGCTGCGCGGTTTAGTACATGCCGGGGCGTTGGGGGATGAAACGGCCGTTATTTGTGCCCTGGAACTTAACCCAACCCAGCTGCGCATTGCCGACCAGATCGCCATTTCACCAGAAGAAAAGCGGGGACGGGCAATCCCCGAACAGGTAGCCATTCGCAACGGCCAAATTGTGGCCGAAATGTGGCAAAAGTAAGCAGTGAACTTTGCCTGGCAACAAGCAGGAGATTAGATTATGAGTGGAAAAGTCGTAACTGTAACATCGGGCAAAGGTGGCGTGGGCAAGACGACGGTCACGGCCAACATTGCCACGGCGCTGGCTATGCTAGGCAAAAAAGTGGTGGCCATCGACGCGGATATTGGTTTGCGCAACCTGGATGTGGTGATGGGGCTAGAAAATCGCATCGTCTATGATTTGGTGGACGTGATTGAAGGCCGCTGCCGCCTGCGCCAGGCGATGATTAAAGACAAGCGCCAGCCCGATTTGTACCTCATCCCAGCCGCCCAAACCCGCGACAAGATGGCGGTTAGCCCGTCGGACATGATTTTGGTGTGCGATGAGCTGCGGCAGGAGATGGATTACATCATCATCGACTCGCCTGCGGGCATCGAGCGCGGCTTCCGCAATGCCGTGGCTCCCGCCGACCATGTGCTGATTGTGACCAACCCGGAAGTTTCGGCCGTACGCGACGCCGACCGCATCATTGGTTTGCTGGAAGCGGAGGAAAAAGGGCCAGGACGGCTCATCATCAACCGGCTCAAGCCAGAGATGGTGGCCCGGGGTGATATGCTTTCCATCGACGATGTGTTGGACATTTTGGCTGTGGAGCTTATTGGCGTGATTCCTGAAGATGAGTCCATTTTGGTTTCATCGAACCGGGGTACACCAGTGGCCATGAGTGGCATGAATGGTTCCAGCGCCAGTCAGGCATTCCGCAATGTGGCGCAGCGTTTAGAAGGCGAGACGGTTCCGTTTGTGGATTTAACGCCGAAGACGGGTTTGTTGAACCGTTTAAATAGCTGGTTTAGCAAGAGCTAATCAAGGAGTGAGCAATGAATTGGTTCGAGCGACTACTAGGTAAACAAGAAAAAAGTGGGGCAACTGCCAAGCAGCGGTTACAAATGGTGCTTATCCATGATCGGGCCGATATTTCGCCGGGGCTGCTAGAGCAGATCAAAGATGACATCATTGAAGTGATTGCCAAGCGGCTGGAGATTAATCCAGACACGGTGGTGGTGAATCTGGACAACTCGGCCCAGGAAAGCCGGTTAGTGGCTGAGATTCCGCTGCTGCATACAACAAACGGCCGTCGCCGCGCTGCCGTTCAACAATCGTGATAGCCTGGGGATTTATCCCCAGACTGGTGAACGGTAAATCTGAATATTTTCTGTAAAAAAGCCGCCTGGTGTCGTCACTGGGCGGTTTGCGTTTTACAATAGCTGCTATGGTTAACCGGACGTCTGTTTGGCGCTATTTCGATATTTGGCTGGTAGCGGCCGTTTTGCTGCTCACCTCCTACGGCATTCTAATCATCCGCAGTGCGGTGACAGGTGCACCGGCGTTTGAAGGCTTGCCCTCGGACCAGGTGCGCTGGGCGATTATTGGCGTCATCGTTATGTTGTCGGTGGCCTCGGTAGATTATCGCGTGCTGACATCGGCACATTGGTACATTTACGCGGGCCTGATTTTGGCGCTGCTGTTGGTGCTGGTGGCCGGTGCGCTGGGTAATGAAACGCGGCGCTGGATTGAGATTCCTGGCGTGGGGGTACGGGTGCAGCCTTCGGAATTCGGCCGTATTTTTCTGCCTATCACCTTTGGTCAATTCCTGGCCAATCGGCGCAACCGAATGGGGCAGTTCTCTAACACCATTGCCTCGCTTATTTACGTGGGCGTGCCCATTGCCCTCATCTTTGTCGAGCCAGACCTCGGTATGTCGGTGCTTTACATCTCCGTTTGGTTTGTGATGATCTGGTTGGCGGGGCTGCCTCTGACCCACTTTGCTATTTTGGCTGTGATAGGCATTGGTACGATTGCGGCCGTTTTCCCCTTCCTGGCTGAATATCAGCAAGAACGTATTACCACCTTTGTCAGCCCCGATGAGGCTGACCCCGACGACCGGTTTAACATTGAGCAGGCGCAAATCAGCATTGGTTCCGGCGGCTGGTGGGGCAAGGGCTACCTCAACGGTACGCAGAGCCAGCTAGGCTTTTTGCGCGTGCAGCATACAGACTTTATCTTCTCTGTGCTTACGGAAGAGATGGGCCTGGTTTTTGGCTCGCTGGTGGTGATGTCGCTCATGGCCTTCATTTTATGGCGGATTTTGCGTGTCGCCTGGCTGTCGCCGGATCCGGCGGGCAAGTTTATTTGTGTAGGTGTGGCGACGGTGATTTTCTTTCAAACGGCCGTAAACATCGGCATGAACGTGCGGCTGGTTCCGGTTACCGGCCTGACCCTCCCCTTCGTAAGCTATGGCGGTAGCTCGCTGACTACACTTTTCATCGGCATTGGCATTGTCCAATCCGTCCTTATGCGCCACCGCAAGCAAGAATTCGGCTAAGATTCCGGCTTATCAACCAAATGTGTACGTTAGACCTTTGCGGCTTTTCAAGCTGCAAAGGTCTTTTTTGTAGGCGATTTTTCTTCTCATTGTGGAAGCCCCCGGCTGAATCCAGTATACTCCCCACTCACTTTAGCATTGAATCGAAAGAGCCATAGAAAGTGAAGTAATTCGGAAAACGGAAATTTTCTAGTAGGGGCGGGACCGGCGGGCTAATATCCTGGCTGGACGAAAGGTCTTAATCCCGTCGGTCTCGCCCAAAACAAACGTCCGTTAACGAGCAACAGGGCGAGACGGCGCGGTGGCAAGGCTGTCTGTTTAGCCTTAACTCAAGCCGCACCGTCCCGCCCCTACAACAGAATTCGAATTGCTGAAAGAAGGAATCTTCTTGTATCTCTGTGGCTCAAATTTTGGGAAGGTTTATGACGGTTAGAACACGATTTGCTCCCAGCCCGACGGGCTATCTCCATATTGGCGGCGTCTGGTCGGCCTTGTTTGGCTGGCTATATGCGCGGCGGCACGGTGGCCAATTTTTGCTGCGCATTGAAGATACCGACACTAAGCGCACCGTGCCCGGCGCATTAGAAAGTTTGATGACCAGCCTGCGCTGGTTTGGTATTGATTGGGACGAGGGGCCAGACATTGGCGGACCTTTTGGGCCGTATATCCAGACGCAGCGCAAAGCGCTGTACCAGGAGTGGGCCAATTGGCTCATCGAGCATGATTACGCCTATAAATGTTTTGCCACGCCAGAGGAACTGGCCGAAATGCGTGCGGCGCTGGAAGCCAAAGGAGACCGTTCTGGCTACGACCGGCGGTATCGTGACCTGTCTGCCGCTGAAGTGGCCACGCTAGAAGCTGCGGGGCGGGAGTATGTAGTGCGTTTCAAGATGCCGCTAACGGGGCAAACCGTTGTGCCGGATCTGCTGCGCGGCGATGTGGTGTTTGACAACGAACAGTTCACCGACTACGTGATTCTGAAATCCAACGGCCTGCCGACGTACCACCTGGCCCACGTGATTGACGACCACTTTATGCAGATTTCGCACATTACGCGCGGCGTGGAGTGGCTAAATACGGCACCGATTCACGTGAATTTGTTCAAAGCGTTTGGCTGGGAAATGCCCGTTTTTGTCCATCTGCCGGTCATTTTAAACCCCAGCGGCAAGGGCAAACTGAGCAAGCGCCATCAGGCATTCACCGAAGATGGCAACGAAATTTTGGTGCGCGCCGATGAATTTATGCATGGGGGCTATTTGCCGGAAGCGGTGCTTAATTTCCTGGCCAATATTGGCTGGACCTTTGGCGACGATGTGGAAAAGTTCACTATGGACGAGGCAATTGCCCGCTTTGATTTGGCAACCGTTAGCCCTGCACCGACCAAACTGCCGTACAGCAAGCTGGATTGGCTCAATGGGCAGTACATTCAGGAAATGGAACCGCTGGAATTGGCAAAGGCGGTACGGCCGTATCTCGAAGCGGCTGGTTTAGAAGTGAACGTAGATGCCCTGCTGATGGTCATGCCGCCTATGCGCGTGCGCCTTAAGCGGTTCACCGACGCCATTGAGTTCCTCCGCTTTTTGGGTGAAGAGATGCCCCTGCCAGAAAACGCTGAGGCGTTGACGCACAAACAGCTGCCGCTGCCCGCCGCCGAAGCCGCCTTTCGCGAAGCGCGCGATATGCTCGCAATGCTGGAGCCCTTCACGCTGGAGGAAATCAGCGCCCGGCTCATGGCCATTGGCGAAAGACATACCACCAGCGGCAAGGCTGGCCCCTTTCTGGGGCAGATGCGCCTGGCGGTGACTGGGCAGCAAGTATCGCCGCCGCTGTTTGAGTCTGTGGTGGCGCTGGGGCGCAATCGCGTGGTAGCCAGATTGGACCAGATATTGGCTCTGTTTGCCTAAATGCAGTTGTCATGCTTTTGGGCTTTTGGTAGAATCACGCTCCGGTAAACGGAACAGTGCGGGATAGTTTAATGGCAGAACCGGCGGCTCTGAACCGTCTAGTCCAGGTTCGAATCCTGGTCCCGCAGTCAATAAAAAGAACATGGCACTGGCCATGTTCTTTTTGTTTTTAAGGGGAGCAAAACGGCCGTATTTCTAGTCGTCTAAAACAGTGTTTCCGGTGGGGTAGGTGCTACCGCCAGCGGGTTCCAGGGTTACATCAAAGCTGGTGTAGCTGGCCAGCGGATCTTCGGAGACGACCCAGATGGCCCGGTAGCCATTCTCGTTCACGTTAAACACGCCGCCGCTGGTGTAATGGCCATCTTTGATGAGCCAAAGCTGGTAAGCTTGCGACTCTGGCAGCACGGGTAAATCTTGCACCACCAGCGTGCCTTGCAAACCATTGGCGCTAATAATGATGATGCCGGTAGCGTCTTCTGTCTCGGCGGAACCAGCGAGGGTGACCGTGCCAAAACCGGCGGGACGGTCAGCATCGGCCAGTCGTTGGCGCAGTTGGAAATTACTAACGAGCAGTAAAGCAACGACCAGCAGCAGCACGGGCTGCAAGATTAGCCGTTGTTGGAACCAACCGCGCACGTTGCGCCACCAACTGGGTTGTGCTGGTGGGGCAATCGACGGGGGCGCTTTGGGTGCAACGGCCGTTTCTGGCCGTGTTTCCTGGCGAATTTCGTGCATTAGCTGCTGCTTGAGGGTGGGTGGGGGCGCTATGATGGGAACGGCCGTAGCCATCGCTCCCACAACCTCCTGGTACGCTTGCAGCTCTTCTTGACAGACCTGGCAAACGGCCAGATGCGCGGCAACTTCGGCTGCTTCGTCGGCATCCAGAACGTTAAGCGCGTAGGCGGCTAGCTGGTCAGTAACGTGGGTTTCAATATTCATCGGTCTCTACAACAAACAACATCTTTCTTTTAGCAAATACGCATTTCGCCTGCTTTCAGATTCATGGCTGCAAGATATGGCGCAGCTTTTGCATCCCCAACCGGATGCGGGTTTTCACGGTGCCGACGGGCAAATTAAGCTCATCGGCAATCTGGCTGTGGCTGTACCCGCCAAAAAAAGCCAAAAACAGCACATCTTGCTGCTCTTGAGGCAGTTGGGCCAGGGCATTATGTACATTTTGTTTTTGCAACTGGTGGGAAACGGCCGTTTCTGGCGAGTGCCCATCGGCGTGTGGTTCAACAGTTAAATCGGCCCAGCGAATGCTGGTGTGTTCCGGGCGCACGCCTTCGCGCCGCAGCATGTCGATGGCTCGATTGCGGGTCATGCTGGTGAGCCAGGTACGCACGCTGGCCCGTTCAGCCCGGTAAGTGTCTGCTTTTTCCCAGACGCGCCGGAACACATCCAGGGCAATCTCTTCCGCCAGGTTTCGGTCCCCCACCAGATGATACGCGACGCTGTAAAGCAAACGGCCGTATCGATCATACAGCGTGCTTAGCGCGTCAGCTTCTTGATGGGTAATGCGGCGCAGCAGTACCTGATCCTCGGCGGTAATTAACTCAACAGACATGACGGTATTTTATAAACTGTCTGTGGGCTGGCAACTTTCCTACGCGGGAAGTGGTTAAACGCTTATCTTGTACTAGATTTTTTGCGCGGTGACAGCGGAAAATATGCTAGAGATAGGTGGAAATCGCCAGTTATCCCCCAAATATAGGGTGTTGGGCAAAACTTTTTCTTTATTGGCGCGTAATAAGCTCTGACCGCGATCAACCTTTTTGTTCCTCTTGATTGCGGTATAATGGTGATGTGTTGCATTAAGTCAACATGGTTTTGTTTGGCCGTGAAGAAACGGCCGTATGGTTATCAACCAATTGCTGTGCGAAGTCGCTTTTACGTCCCGGTGGATCGGTTGGTGAACCAAAAGGAGTGAGCGGTGGATTTTATACTACCCGTTTTGTGTGCGTTGGTAATTGGGGCCGTGGTCATTGTGGTGGCCTCAATCCGTATTGTGCAGGAGTACGAACGAGGCGTCATTTTCCGGCTGGGTCGCGTTCAGGGGGCCAAAGGCCCGGGCCTCTTTTTCATTGTGCCCATCGTTGACAAAATGGTAAAGGTGGATTTGCGTACCGTTACCCTGGATGTACCGGCGCAGGAAGCCATTACCGGTGACAACGTAACTGTTAAGGTCAACGCTGTGGTTTACTTCCGCGTGATTGACCCGGTGATGGCCATCATCCAGGTAGAAGATTACCGCCGGGCGACGTGGCAAATTGCCCAAACCAGCCTGCGGAACGTCATTGGCCAGTCCATGATGGACCAGATTTTGCAGGATCGTGAGCAGATTAACGACACGCTCCAGCACATCATTGATGAAGCCACCGAGCCGTGGGGTGTTAAGGTGACCATCGTGGAAATTAAGGACGTGGAGCTGAACAGCACCATGGTGCGGGCGATGGCGCGGCAAGCCGAGGCTGAGCGTGAACGCCGGGCCAAGATTATCCAGGCGGAGGGTGACTTCCAGTCCGCGCAAAAGTTGTCAGAAGCGGCCCGCATTATGAATTCTGAACCCGGTGCGATGACGCTGCGTTATTTGCAAACGCTGGTAGAAATCGGTGTCGAGCAGAATACCACGACGGTCTTTCCGATTCCGATTGACATCATTTCGGAATTTCTGAATGTCCGGCGCAGTTCGCAGGACAGGGAATCCTCCAATAAGCTGAACGCATCGGCCGATGATACGGCCGTTTCATAGATAAATTTTGTAGTGGGGAAATCCGGTAACAGATTTCCCCACTTTTTGGTGTTTTGTGCATCGCCGAATCCGCCTACCCTTTTTCCTGTTATTTCTCCTTTTCACAGTTTCCTGTTCGCTGCTCAATGGCCCACAGCAGTTGGTCATCCCCACGCCACCAGGCGGCACCCCGTTTGCTAGCATCGCCCAATCTGGTCCACTCATCACCGACCCTGAAGGGAATGTAATTGAGGCGGTGAACCCAGATTTGCGCACGCTGCTAGATCAAGTGTCGCGGCAAAACCTTGTGGGGTATGTGCAAACCTTACAAGGGTTTAACACGCGCAACACCTTTAGCGTGTCCGACCAGGAAGGTTTGGGCATCGGCGCGGCGCGGCGCTGGATTTTTAACGAGTTTATTCGGGTGGGAAACGGCCGTCTCCTCGTCGAAGTTGATGAGTTTCCTGTCAACCAGAACGGCGTGGTTTACAACCAGCAAAATATCGTGGCCACGCTGCAAGGCACGGGTGCCCATCCGGGGGTGATTGTTTTGGCCGCTCACTATGATTCCCGTGCCACCGATCCGTATAGCGGCAGCAGCTTTGCCCCCGGTGCCAACGACAATGGCTCTGGTGTGGCCGCCTTGCTGGAAGCGGCCCGCGTGCTCAGCTCGCGTGAGTGGAGCCAGACAATCCAGTTTGTTGCCTTTGCCGGTGAAGAGCAAAACCGGTTGGGCAGCATCCACTTTGTCACCGACCGGATGCTGGTAGGCTGGCGCTTTGATGCCATGGTCAGTACAGACATCGTGGGCGGGCGGCCTGGGATTCCCCAATCGGTGCGCGTTTTCTCGCCCGGCCCTGATGGATCGCCGCCGCGACAGCTGGCCCGCTATTTTCAGTATGTGGGCAACATGTACATGCCACTATTTCCGTATGAGCTGATTGATGCTGAGGATCGCCAGGGGCGCTACAGCGACCATGTTAGCTTTTTACAGGCGGGCATTCCGGCCTTGCGCATGACAGAATCACAGGAGGACCCGTCGCGGCAGCACAACAGCAGTGATACGGCCGAATGGATCGATTATGACTATTTGCGCCAGGTAACGCAGCTCAACATTGCTGTTTTGGGCAATGCGGCCGGTGCGCCAGCTCAACCGGTCGCGCCTGCCCTCACGCCCATGGCCGAGCCCGGCGCTTACATCCTTACCTGGATTCCCGAGGGTACGGCCGCTGGATATGCTATCTCATTCAGGCCGGTTGGTTCGCCCACCTACCCGTTATTTCGTTATGTCAATGTAAGTGAAGCTGGCAATGTGGCCATTACCGGGCTAGACCCCACGTTGCAGTATGCGGTGAGTATTGCGGGGTTGGATGGCAACGGCCGTATCGGCCTCTTCTCCACCGAAGCGCTAACACCATAAAAAAAGCTCCGGCCGACGCCAGAGCTTTTCAATTCTGCCACAGTTGTTAACTGAGCGGCTACTCTTCAAAAATCACAATGGTAAAGGCTGAACTGCCCGTTTCCTGCGTGATGGTAACTGTTAGAGAACGATCATTCTGGTCAAAGTACATCAGGGCGGTAGTGCCATCCATGATGAATGAGTCAGATTCCTGGTAGACCCAACCAGCCGCCGAAAGGGATTCTTGATAGAAAGTCACTGCATCGGCAAATGGCGTATCGGTTTTGTAGGTGACGATGCCGCCAAATGAGCCAGATTCATAAGCGTCTTCCAAAATTGGGTATTCACTGTTGGTTACCCCACTATTTTCACATTCAACCGGGATGGTGATTTCGACTGGCTCATTGACGCTAACCAGGTCCATTTGAATAACTATCAAGCCAACAGTTTGGTCCTCATCGGCCCCGTCTTCCAGCATGGCCATACCCATGCTGCCTACCGGGCCTTCGCCCTCAAGGCGGAAGCGTACGATGTAGTTGCCCTCCTTAGCGACATACACGTCGCCCTGCGCCGAATTGAACTGCGTCGTTTCATCTTGCATGGCGGTCTCATCGAAGGTGTAATGCACTGTTTCGATGCCGTTGATAGTTTCCTCGCCCACCAGCGTGGCGTCGCCAACTTCTTCCAGGAATTGATTGGCGTCTAGTGAATTAGCAAAGGTATCTTCAGCTTCACTGGCAGAGCTGGTGATGCAGCCAAACTCGGGAATAATCATGTAGCTGATGCCCTCAATTTGGGTCATGCTCATGCTGTCCATGCCACCCATATCTTCCATTCCCTCAAAGCTAAAGCTCATTTGCGACTGAGCTGGATCGGTGGAAACGATCATGGTGGCGTGGATCGTCTGCGTCGTGTCGCTAACGGTGGTGGTGATGGTCATTTCCATCTCATAGCTGTCTAGGGTGTCGAACTCTTGTACCGTGTCGCGAACGGTGAGGGATTGCGGGAAGATGTTGCTGAGCAAGCCGCCTTCGGCTTCGGCGGTTTCGGTCGTAGGTTCTACAGCAGGCTCCTCGGTGGCGACCGGTTCTTGTTCAGTTTCGGTTACCACAGGCTCGTCGGGAACGGCCGTTTCCTCAACCACACTCTCTTCTGCCTCACTATCATCTGCTTCTTGGGTGGGGCGCGGTGTGGGTTCTTCTTCCCCACCAAACGGTAAATTGCACGCCAGGGCAGACATCCCCAGCAGCAGCACAAACAGCAAAAGCCAGCGATTCAATAAGTTTTTCATTGTTCTCTCCATTTTGGTAAAAAATGGTTGGATTTAGCGTCCAACTCGTCGATTTATTATCCTTTTTTTATTGACGGGTTCAGTTAACCAGAGCACAACAAAAAGCAAAAAAGAGCCACATGATCATAACATGTGGCTCTAGGAAAAATGCTCTCTTTTAACGACTACAGGGTATAAGTTTCGTCTACCTGGAGAATGATGGGGGTAACGGCCGTTTCCTGCTTCACGCTCTCCGCCCAGGCATTCACATCAATGGCGATGGGCGGCCATGTGTTGTAGTGGCAAGGGACGACCATCTGGGGCTTCAAATAATCCAGCGCCAGAACCGAATCTTCCGGCCCCATCGTGAAATTGTCGCCAACGGGCAGAATTGCCAAATCAATCCCTGCCCGACCAATGAGCGACATGTCCGAAAATAGGGCTGTGTCTCCAGCGATGTACACCGTTTTGCCATCGGCCATCAACAGGTAGCCACCCGGATCGCCACCGTAGGAACCATCCGGCAGCCCGGAGCTATGCAGAGCGGCCGTCATTTTTACCCGACCAAACGGGAAATTGTAGCCACCGCCTGTGTTCATAGCGTGGACTTTTTCGTGGCCCTTGGCTGCAATCCAGTTGCAAATCTCAAAGTTGGCAATCACGGTTGCTCCAGTGCGCTTGGCCAGCGCAACCGTATCGGCGATATGATCGCCGTGCCCATGCGTCTGCAAAATAAAATCGGCGTCCACTGCGTCTACAGCAGTTTTAGCCGCGGGATTATTGCCAGCAAAAAATGGATCAACAACGATATGCGTGCCGTTGATGTTGAGGGAAAATGTGGCATGACCGTGCCACGTAACGGAAATCGACATGCGCAGCCTCCTTGTAAAGCTGAAATAGTTTGTAAACAATGCAAGGCGATGTAAGTAGGAACGTACTTCAAGTATAAGTTGGGGAAGATGGCCCGTCAAACCTGAGGTAACAAAAAAAAACAGGCCGGGCAATTTGCCCCGACCTGCTCTTAGTGCAGAAAATAAGGAGA
Source organism: Ardenticatenaceae bacterium (assembly GCA_020634435.1). Classification (GTDB taxonomy): domain Bacteria; phylum Chloroflexota; class Anaerolineae; order Promineifilales; family Promineifilaceae; genus Leptofilum. The sequence goes on from JACKBS010000008.1 coordinate 144,260, forward strand.
GATTTTTTGCGTCAATGCTCAACTAATTAAACACGACGCCTTCGGTGTTTTGTTGAGCAATTTGTGTCGTCCTTAGCGCAGATTGAGCCGACTGGACGCTTGTTGGCATAGGCTGGCACCACCGGCGGCATACCACTGCTGCAACGTGGGGCTTTCAGTGAGGCCTGCTTTGGCGTCTTCGTAAATGCCGGTGGACCAGACGTAGTAGCGCTGTGTTTCGGCGGCCCAGTTATCCCAACTGCTGCCCGCAGCGACGTGGCCGCCGTTATAGCCAGCAAACGCTTTGCCCACATCGCCCGCTGTTTGCACCAGACGTTCTGCCAGGTAGTTCATGCCGCGCCGGGCGTTAGTGTCTGGGTCGAGCATGTTTTCACCGGCGGTGAAGTGGAACGGCATCACCTGGAACAGGCCCTGCGCCCCAGCAATGGAGAGTGCTTGAGGATCGCCGCAAGATTCAATCTGCATGACGGTGGCAACCATATCCGGGTCCAGGTTAAATTCGCCCGCCCAGCGTACGATGTCATTTTCCCAGTACTTCACTTCGTCAGAAAAAACGGCCGAAATCTTGCCCTGGTAATTTACGGCTGCGCCAACCGCATTGGCGTTGTCGGCCACGCTGGGGGCCGAATTTGCCACTTCCACTGGAGCATTGCTCGCGAGAGTTGCACTGGCCTGGGCCAATCGAGGCATCACTAGCGCAGCGAAGAGGATTGCCCCGACTACCACAAAGGTGACGATCATCGCCATGCGGCGCTGCATCGGGTCCTGCGGCAGGTCGAATTCATCTATGACGATGGCTGGTTCGTACTGAAACTGTTCGTATTCGTGCTCATTCAAAGGTGTATCTACCGCCCAGAATGTCGTTAACTGTTGTTCGTAGACCGTCATAGTTTACCTCGAAAGTCGGTAATCGGTAGTCGGTGGCCAGTAATCGGTGTTTGTTAAAGTAATCACTGCTTCTGAAAACTGATAACTGTTTACCGACTACTGACGAAACTAATTTCGATTGCGCGGGCGAGCCTGCAAGCCGTTTAGCGGGGAGCGACGCATGCCGTTGGGGCGGGGTGGCCGCTGACGAACGCGAGAAACCACGGGCTGACGCTGTTGGGCGCTTGGTTGTGGCGTGATGATCGGCTCGTTGTACTCTTCGACGGGCATGTGGACCTGGGTTGGTTGGGCGCTGACGCTTTTGGGAACGGCCGTTCTTGGGGCGGCAGTCTGAGCAACCGGGGTACGACGCACGGTGGTGGGTGCTGTTGTCGCGCGACGCGGCGCAGAGGCGGCTGGGCGCTTCTGCTGGGTATCGGCTGCCTCGTTGAACTCAAAAATATGTTCACCAGCTACAGAAAATGCCCCGATGAACAGGATGCGGGTGAGCCAGACCAGTACGGCCACGAAGATAGGCACGTACAGCAGCAGCTGTTCGCGGCTCAGTACCTCATTGCCGAAGTTGTGGTTTAGCAGCGTCAGGGAAATGGCCCACCAGGTCATGATGGCATTCATGGTGGCGCCCAGGAGCCAGGCCCCCATCAGGTACCAGACCTCTTTGGGCTCGTCCATCCCCTTTTCTGGGGTGAAGAGCCGCACCAGACCAGCAAAGTCGATAGAGCAGAAGGCCACGGCTAGAATGGCGGCCCACTGAATGCCGACAAAACGCACATCGCCGATGAGGTTTTCCAGGGCGTACTGCGTGGTGTCAAAGTTGAAGATTTCAAAGGAAATCAGGGCCACGACGAGAATAGCGCCAACGGCCGTTTTCTTGGGTACCAGGCTCGTCAAAGAAGAGAGCCGCGTGCCAACAGTTTGGGAACGCATGTATTGGTTGCTTTGCATGATCAATATCTCCTTACTTTTGCCCCTCTGCATGGGCAAGCTTCTTTCCGTGCGCCCCAGTTTGAGAAGAGGAGCTGATTGGGGGCGCACCAATCAGCTCCGGGAGGGTGTGGAACATTCGTTCTAGAACAGATATTAGAACACGTGTGCTAATCTGTCAAGAACAAAATTTGGATTTTGTGTCAATAGCTGTCACATCCAGAGGTAGGAATGGCCAAATGCGGGGGTAAAGGGCCAGAAAAAAGGCTCTTTGGTGGTATATTTGGCGTGGGGAGTTGTGCTAAAATACGGCCGTTGCGCTGCCGTTGTTCTAAATTTCAAACCAAACTTTTGACAGGAGAAGATGCATTGCGAACATACTCGATTGAGGAAGATTACCTGGGCGAATTTCTAGACCCGGTGAATTATGACCTTGAAGTGGGCGAGGAAGATCCATCCCATCCGTTTTATATCGAGCTGGCCAAAGAGGTCGGTGGCAAAGTTCTAGAGGTTGCTTGTGGCACTGGTTTAGTCACCCTTCCGCTGGCCGCACAGGGAATCGACATTGCGGGGCTAGACATCATGCCGACGATGCTGTCGCAGGCGCGGCGCAAAGCTGAACAGCGCGGTTTGCCCGTACGCTGGTTTCAAGGGGATGCCCGCCATTTTTCACTGGGCGAAACGTTCGACTTCATCTACCTCACCGGCAACGCGTTTCAGGCCTTCCTGAACAATGCCGATCAGCGTGCCCTGCTGGCCAGCGTGCGCACGCATCTGGCACCAGGCGGCACCTTTGCCTTCGAGACGCGCAACCCGCGCTGGGCGGATCTGGTGACAACTGTGGAGGAGGTAGAGTGGATGACCTACACCAATGATCAGGGGCATTGGGTGCGCATTACTGAGCTGCAAGAATATGACCACGTGCCGCAAATTCTCACTTACACCCTATTTCGGCGGTGGCGCGAGGCCGATGAGGCCAGAGAGCGGGTGACGCACATTGCCATCCGCTACACCTTTCCCCAGGAGTTGATTGCGCTGCTAGAGGGTAGCGGGTATCGCATTTTGCAACAGTACGGCTATTGGGACAAACGGCCGTTGACCCAAGACAGCGAGACAATCATTACGGTTTGTACGCTGGCTTAGCTCGTTGGTCGTATTAACGGCCGTATCAAAAATCAAATCATAATCGGTAATTAAAACGGCCGTTCATCATCTATCACATAAATGGGAGCTGGTTCCTGCAATATCGGGACACTGCTTTCCGGTTCAGCAGCTCCTTCGTCATAGTCGGTCATGTGTTCCAGCCAGGTGTTGGTGGTCTGCTGCTGGTGGTGCTGCTTTTGATTGATGACATAGGCTTCGGCAAACGGCCGTTGTTTTTCACCCAATGACAAAACACCGTAACCACGCTGCCACTGGAAATGCCCTTCTAAAAATTGGCGATCATTGATGAAATGCGAGCTGGCACCTTTCAAGTTTTTCACCACATCGGCGATAGAAAGCTTGGGCGGAATGGCGACAACGAGGTGAATATGGTCGATCCAGCCATTGATCTGGTAGACAAAAACGCCCAATTCGCTGCCTTTGTGTATCAGATAGCTGTAGAGGTGATTTTCAATTGCCGAGGTAATCAAGGGCTGACGATTTTTTGTGCCCCAAACGAGATGGTAGTAGAGTCGCCAGAAGGCCATGTTTTGCTCCTTGTTTGGGGCCATCGGTTGGAAACCGATAGCTGAGATAGAAAGTGTGCTGAAGCACACTGGAAGATTTTTTAACGCGCTTCAGCACGTTTTTTGTCTCAAACGATGACTTCCATTCATCGGTGTTCGGGCGTTTGGGCCATCGGCGTTCTGGCCATCGGTTGAAACCGACGGCTGAGATAGAAAGTGTGCTGAGGCACACTGGAAAACCGGAAGAGCGTTTAACGTGCTTCAGCACGTTTATTGTCTCAAACGATGAATTCCATTCATCGGCAACGATAGACTCTAAATCATTAGGATGGCACGATAACGCTTAACAGCCGCAATGTTAGCTTGCTTTTGGTAAGAAGACGAAGGAAGATTGGCAAACGGCCGTACTTCTCCTTCTCTCGCCGCATCCAGCTGCCAGTAAGGTTACAAATGAGGCAAACCATGACAAAAAACACCACACCACGAAACGCTAGCCAGAGACTGTGCCTGCTTCTGTTCCTGGTCCTGTTGGCCGCCTGTACGCCCAAACCTGTGCCCACGCCTCCCCCTCCGGCGCTCCCCGTTAGCGACGCTCAAACCGCGCCAACGGTCCTCAAAGAATTGTCTATTTGCATGGCGTCAGAGCCAGATGACCTGTTTTTGTATGGCAGCACGCAGCTACAGGCCGTTGCCATCCGTCATGCCCTTTACGAGAACCTCTACACTACCCTTGACTACGATTACCAGGTGCAAGGGCTGGCAAAGTTGCCCAATCTGGACGATGGCGACGCCGTCGTGAATCAGGTGATGGTGCAGGCGGGTGATACGGTGGTAGATGCCGACGGCCGTATCACCACCCTCACCGCAGGTACCACGCTTCTGGACGCAGAGGGAACCCCATTTGTATTCAATGGTGAGCCGGTGGAACTGCCGCAAATGGTCGTGGACTTCACGCTGAAACCAATGGTGTGGTCGGACGGAACGGCCGTTACCGCCGCCGATTCCGTGTTTAGCTATGAGGTGGCAGCTTACTACGATGCCACTTCCCAGCCGATCACGCATACGGCCAGCTATACGGCCGTAGACAACCACACCGTGCGCTGGACCGGTCTGCCTGGCTGGCTGGACCAGACCTATTTCCGCAACGTCTGGACGCCGCTGCCGCAGCACCAGCTGACCCACTATGAAATGGCCGAACTGGCCAACTTGTTTGGCCCCAATCCAGAGACGCCTATCCTGAGCAGCGGTCCCTTTGTCGTAAAAGAATGGATTCCAGGGTCCGACATTTTGCTGCAAGCCAACCCCTACTACTACCGCCACTCGGAAGAATTGCCCCGATTGACACAAATAGAAGTGAAATTTATACTAGATACAAATTCTGCTGTGGCGCAGCTCATTTCAGGTGCGTGTGACATCTTGACCAGGGATGTGGTTGACGTTTCCCAACTTACCTTTCTGCTAGAAGCGGAATCGGCAGAACTCATGACCACCTATACTCAGGTGAACGCAATTTTTGAGCATATCGCGTTTGGCATCAATTCTTACGGTGGCTATGGGGACGGCAACGGCCGTCCCGACTGGTTTGAAGACGTGCGGGTGCGCCAGGCCATCGCCCACTGCACTGACCGCCAGCGCATGGTGGATGAAATCCTGTTTGGCTTGTCCGAAGTGATGAACACCTACGTGCCGTCGGTAAACCCGATCTACCCGGTAGACATCCCACAGTGGCCCTACGACGTAGCCGCCGCCAATGCTTTGCTCGATGCAGCAGGCTACCGCGACACCGATGGCGACGGCATTCGTGAAGCTCCAGTCACCGGCACGCCGTTTCGTGTCTCATTAGGCACAACGGCTGACAACGAAATGCGTCAGCATCTGACCGAAATCTTCAAGGAGAACCTGTTGGCATGTGGCATTGATGTTGAGTTGTCCTACCTGCCTGCCAGCGAGTGGTTTGCCGATGGGCCAGAGGGGAAATTGATTGGTCGGCAGTATGATCTGGCTGAGTATGCCTGGTTGGCGGAAATGGAGCCACCGTGCGCCTACTGGCTGTCAGATAACATCTCTGGTCCGGTGGCGGAGGGCTTTGCTGGTTGGGACGGCCTCAACGACACTGGTTGGCGCAATGACGAATTCGACGCCGCGTGCCGCCAGGCTCAACGTGCTTTCCGCAACGGCCCGGAATATGTCACCGCTCACCAGGCAGCCATGCGTCTATTTGCCGAGCAGCTGCCGACGCTCCCCCTCTTTCCGCGCCTCCAAGTGGCTGCTACCGCGCCCTATGTGCGCAACTTTGGTCTAAATCCAACGCAGTCCTCGGAATTATGGAATGTACACGAGCTGGATATGGAGCTGCCGTATGATCAGGCCGCTTTGGCTTCACTGGAGCCTGCCCACTTTTGCGCAGAGGTAACCGAAATCCCGCAGGACGAATGTGAAGCGTTGGTCATCCTGTTCAAAGAAATGAAAAATTACAGTTGGACTAGATACTACAATTGGCTAAATACGCCTACGCCTTGTGCCTGGGTTCACGTTACCTGCACAGAAAACCATGTAACCGGGCTGTTCATTCAGTCTGATGAGCCGGGAAATATACCGGCCGAAATCGGAAACCTAAGCTACCTGGAAAACCTTCGTTTGTGGTGGCCAGATTTAACTGAACTGCCGCCAGAAATCGGCCGTTTAACAAACCTGACCGACCTTGATCTGTTTAGCAGCAGCCTGACCAGTTTGCCTCCAGAGATTGGTAACCTGACCAACCTCATCAACCTTAATTTATCGAGCAACAGTTTAAGCAGTTTGCCCCCAGAAATTGGCAACCTGGCGAATTTGGTCACCCTCGATTTATCAGGTAACGGCTTAAAAAATGTTCCTCCAGAGCTGTGGAGGCTGCACAACCTGGCCACACTTGATTTAACCGGCAACAGCTTAACAGAGTTGCCTGAAGGGATTGATCAGCTGACCAACCTGACAGACCTTAGCCTGCGTGGCAACAGTTTGGGCGACCTGCCACCCGATTTATGGAAAATGACCAACCTGACTACCCTCGACTTGGCAGTCATGGGTTTGACCAATCTGCCACCAGAAATTAGCAATCTAACGAATCTGTCGGATCTTACGTTATCCTATAATCAACTCGGCAGCTTGCCGCCAGAAATTGGCAACCTTACGAGCCTTTCTTTTCTCGAGTTGTATCAAAATAATCTGAACAGTTTGCCTGCGGAAATTGGTAATCTGGTCAACCTTCATTCGCTCAATCTAGGACAAAATAACTTAACTCGCTTACCGCTAGAAATTGGTAACCTGCGTTACTTACGTTGGCTCGACTTGCCCGACAATCCCCTGGAAGTCTTGCCTGCTGAGCTTTGTGCTGCTTTACCAGAAAATATCAGCGTTCACCCAAGCTCTCTTTGCAATCCCTGAGTGTGCAGTCAGGAACAGCGTTTGGCATGCAGTGTGAAATAGGGTGAGTCTTTTTGGTTGGGAGTCCAAAAAGCCTGGTTTGGGCGAGGTGATTGCTATGGGTTCCTTGCGGGATTCTTCGCTGCGCTCAGAAAGACAAGTGAAGTTGAGTTGTCATGCTGAGGTCCCCCGAAGCATCCCGCCCGCTTGGGAACACACAAAGCCTCGGTCTGGGTAAGGTGCATGCCATGGGTTCCTTGCGGGATTCTTCGTTGCGCTCAGAAAGACAATTTAAGTTCAGTTGTCATGCTGAGAGCCTGTGCTGAGGCTGCCGAAGTATCCCGCCCACTTGGAAGCCCGACAAGGCTTAAAACCAACCCTGTTCATTCATTCGAGAAACCCGCCCCCTCATCCCGTCACCTTGCCACCTTGTCACCCGCTCACTACAATACCCTCATGCGCCTCATCCTCTCCCATGAAAACGCCGATTTTGACGCTGTTGCCAGCCAACTGGCCGCCAGCAAGCTGACCCCCGACGGTGAAATGCTGCTGTCGCGCCGCCTGAACCGGAACGTGGAGCAGTTCCTCACGCTGTACTGGGATGCGTTTCACTTTATACGGCCGTCCGACTGGCGCAAACGTCGTATTGATGAGGTGCTGCTGGTCGATACCCAATCGCTCAACAGCGTGCGCGGCATGGTGGCCCACCCCAAAGTCTACGTCATTGACCACCACACGGAGCAGACGCCGCCCGACGAGTGGACCGCCCAGGTGGAGCCAGTGGGGGCAACCACCACCATGCTCGTCGAGCGGCTCCAGGCGCAGGGTATGGCCCTTTCGCCGGAGGAAGCGACTTTGCTGCTGCTGGGCGTCTACGAAGACACCGGCTCGCTGACCTACGACACAACCACCGCCCGTGACGCCGCCGCATCGGCCTGGCTGCTGGAAGAAGGCGCGATTCTGGCCGTGGTGCGCCGCTTCCTCAACATTCCCCTCTCGGCCGAGCAGCAGGCACTGTACGATGCCTTGCACGCGGCCGTTACCTGGCATGACGTTCAGGGACAGTCGGTGGTGGTTACTGGCGCGGTCGCCCCAGAAAATTTCACCGACGAAATCGCCTCGATTGCCCATCGTCTGCGCGAATCGTTGCAACCGGCTGGGCTGTTTGTGCTGGTGCAGCTGGATCACGACGTGCAACTGGTGGCCCGCAGCACCAACAAAGAGGTGGACGTAGCTGCCGTAGCCCGCATGTTTGGTGGGGGCGGGCACAATCGGGCGGCGGCGGCACGCATTAAGGACCAGCCGCTGGGGCGGGTGATGCCGCAGGTGGTGGCCGCGCTCTCGCAAGCCATCGAGCCGCTGGTGCGCGTGGCCGACCTGATGTCCCACGGGGTGCAGACGGTGCCGCCAGAAACGTTGGTGCGCGAAGCGGCCGTTCTAATGCAGCGCTTTGGCTACGAAGGCTACCCGGTGGTCACCGAGCCGGCTGGCGAATTGGTTGGCTTGCTCACCCGCCGCGCCGTGGACCGGGCCATGAGCCACGCCATGGCCGACGTGCCCATCGCCCGCATCATGAAGAAGGGCGCGGTGACGGTACGGCCGTCTGACGCCATCGACACCGTGCAGCAAAAAATGCTTAGCGCCGATTGGGGCCAGATTCCCGTCGTGGCGGAGAATGGGCCAGGCACGCGCCCCATCGGCGTGGTGACCCGCACCGACCTGCTCAGCCATCTCTTCCAGCCGCCCAGCAAAACGGCCGAAACAAACATGCGCCAGCGACTGCTGACCATGCTGCCGCCCGTTCTCTGGCAAATGGTGCTGGCCATCAGCGAAACGGCCGCAGAGCTAAACCTGCCGCTCTACTTTGTCGGCGGGCTGGTGCGCGATTTGCTGCTGGACAAACCGCCCACTGACCTGGACATGGTCGTCGAGGGCGACGCCATCAAGCTGGGCAAGATGCTGGCCCAGCGCTTCGGCGGCGAAATTCGCAGCCACAAGCGCTTTGGCACGGCCAAATGGCTGCTGGATGAGGCGGTGTGGGGAAATGTTTTGCAGCGGGATAAGAAAAAGGAGATTGGAGATCGGAGATTAGAAGATATCAATCTCCAATCTCTAATCTCCAATCTCCCTCCCACCATCGACTTTGTTACGGCGCGAACGGAATTTTACACAGAACCCACCGCTTTGCCGGAGGTGGCTCACGGCTCGATCAAGCTGGATTTGCACCGGCGCGATTTTGCCATCAACACGCTGGCGGTGCGGCTGGACGGCGCATTTTTGGGTCAGCTGCTCGATTTTTACGGCGGGCAGCAGGATTTGGCCGATGGCGTCATTCGCGTGCTCCACAGCCTGAGTTTTGTGGATGATCCGACACGGATTTTACGTGCCGTGCGGCTGGAGCAGCGGCTGAGGTTCCACATCGAACCGCGCACGCTGGAGCTGATCAAGGATGCCTTGCCGCTGCTGGATCGCGTCTCTGGGGCGCGCCTGCGCCACGAAATTGAGCTGACGCTGCATGAGGCGGACCCCACGGCCGCTTTGTCGCGATTGGCTGAGTTGGATGTGTTGGCGCACATTGACGAGGGGTTGGTCTGGCTGCCGGAAACGGCCGTCTTCTTCCAGCGCGTGACCCGATTTTGGCAGGAACGGCCGTGGTGCGACTGGCTGGCGGAGGAGACGCCGCTGTTCACCTACTTTGCTCTCTGGCTGGCGGCCCTGCCCGAGGCCGACCAGCGCAGCGCGATGAAGCGGCTGCGCGTGCGCAAAGCCACCAAAACCGACGTACTGGCCTGCGGCCGACTGCGCCGCGAGTGGGTCACCCTGCCCGCCACACTCAAACCCAGCGAGGTAGTGAAATTGATGCGGCCGTTTCCGGTGCGGGTGCTGCTGGTGGGGCGCATTTTGCTGGAGGGTCGGCCAGCGGCGGATTTGATTGAGCGATATTTGGCGGAGTGGCGGGGGGTGAAAACGGCCGTCACTGGCGACACCCTGCGCCAGATGGGTCTCAAGCCAGGGCCACAGTTTGGCATCCTGCTAGAAAAGCTACTCGCTGCTCGCCTGGACGGCACCGTCACCAGCGAAGCTGAAGAGCTGGCGCTGCTGGACGACCTGTTAACCGATTAAATCGGCTGTGTCTATAAATTCTGCTGGAAAATGAAAATGATCTTACTTGGTGGGTTGTTTGGCGGATTTCTTTTCCTTCGTGTGTTGTTTGATGTTGAGCGGTTTATGCGAATGACGCGAGGTGCTCACCACGGCTACCCGCTTGGGCGTACATTTACCCGAATACTGGTGGGGGCAGTTGGTCTATTCTGGATGTTGTTTGCTGTTGGTGAACTGCTTCCTGGTTGACAGTGTGTTTCTGGAATAGGAGAAGAAAGGAATTTTTTACGGCCGTCTCCCTATTCCTGAGAAACAAGAGACCCATTTAAATATTTATGCACTAGGCTGGCGATGAGCGTTTGGTACGGCACACCCTCCTCAATCGCTTTGATCTGGATTTGGTAATAATCTTTTTCCGTCAGGCGAAGATTAATGCGCCGGTCCTTTTTAAGGGTAGCTTGTGCGGCCTCCAGTGCTTTATCTCTTTCCTGCTCAATATTTTCAACAGATTGCCATTCTTCACCTTCAATGGATTCCATCAACGCTTTTTCTTCGTCATCATGTGGCTCGAATGCTTTTGAACTAAATTTTGTCATCGGTCTCTCCTAAACGCTTACGCTTCACGAACCGCTTAAGCCATACTTTTTTGTGTATTTTCGGCTCGGAAAGGCTGTTTTGAGGAAGATTTCATTGTCATTTTCAACAAAAGGCACAATTACAGCGTAATTTTCCACTTCAACCACATATATTTTCTGATTGGGATGTCCAGGATTTTCTTCAATCCCGAGCAAGTTGCCTGATTGAATTAGAAATACAATTTCTTCAAAAGAAATGCCGCGTGTTTGCTTAAGAATTTCATTTTTCTCGGCGCTCCAATTGAAGTAATTCATGCAGAAATTATATGTTCTGTCTGCCTTTTGTCAACGGATGTGTCGGGTCATGAATTAGGAATGCGGGGTCAGCAACGGCCGTTTCTCCCCACAATCTACCCTCTTCTGTATCCTCACCTGTGACTTTTCCCATTTAAGCCAACAACTTTTCTTGCATACTCAAGAGAGAACGCAAGAAAACGATTACCTGGCACACCGCGACCGACGCAGTTTGTGGCAAATGCACTGCGTCGTTTTTGCGTGTGCCGGTGACAAATCAGGAAGGAGTTGGCCATGCACGAAACGTTATTGATTGGCATTGCGGCCGTTTTGATTTTAGGAATTTTTGCGCAATGGTTGGCCTGGCGGCTGCGGCTGCCGTCCATTTTGCTGCTGCTTACCATTGGTCTGGTGGCCGGTCCGGTGACGGGCTGGCTGTCGCCCGAAGCGGTGCTGGGTGAGCTGCTCTTTCCGCTGGTGTCCTTGGCAGTGGCTTACATTTTGTACGAAGGCGGCCTCAGCCTCAGCGTGAAGGAGCTGCGTGAGGTGGGTAGGGTGGTGTTTAGCCTTACCAGCATCGGCGTGGCCGTTACCTGGGTATTGGGGGCGCTGGCGGCTCGATTTTTACTCCAGCTTTCCTGGCCAATAGCGATATTGTTAACGGCCGTTCTCGTCGTCACTGGCCCCACAGTCATTGGGCCGCTGCTGCGGCAAATCCGGCCCAAGGGCAAAACGATGGCCATCCTGAAGTGGGAAGGCATTTTGATTGATCCGATTGGTGCGGTGCTGGCGGTGCTGGTGTTTGAAGCAATTTTGTCTGGCCAGCTGGAGCAAGCGCCGCTGATTATTGCCCGTGGAGTGTTGATTACGGCCGTTGTTGGTGTGCTGGTTGGGTTGTTGGCGGCCGGCATCATGTGGCTGCTTTTGTCCCGTTACTGGGTGCCGGACCAGCTGCAAAATGGCGTCTCGCTGCTGTTCGTGACGCTGGCGTTTGTCGTTAGCGACTTGCTGCACCCCGAATCCGGCCTGCTGGCGGTGACGGTGATGGGCTTTGTGTTAGCCAATCAGCGGCAGGTGCCCATCAAGCAAATCGAGGAATTTAAGAAAAACGTGCGTGAGCTGCTCATCGCGGCGTTGTTTATCATTTTGGCGGCGCGATTGTCCTGGGCCGATTTTCAAGAAATCGTCTGGTGGCGCGGGGCGTTGTTTGTGCTGTTATTGGTGCTGCTGGTGCGGCCAGCGGCCGTTTTTATTTCCACCTGGCGGGCTAATCTGTCGGTGAAGGAAAAGCTGTTCCTTTCCTGGATGGCGCCGCGCGGCATTGTAGCTGCTTCGGTGGCCTCGCTGTTTGCCCTGCGCCTGGAAGACGCGGGTTTTGCCGGGGCTGAATCGCTGGTGGCGCTGACCTTCCTGGTGATTCTCTCCACGGTGGTAGTTTATGGGCTGACGGCCGCGCCGCTGGCCAACTGGCTGGGGCTGGCTGAAGCATCGCCGCAGGGGGTGCTGTTCATGGGTGCTCATCCGCTCACCCGTGAACTGGCCGAACTGCTGCAAGCGCACGGCATCCGCGTGGGCCTGATTGATTCCAATTGGCGCAACCACGCGGCGGCGCGCATGGCGGGGCTGAAGTCGTACTACGGCAATGCTTTGGATGAGGCGGTGTTAGAGTCGGTAGATTTGGCGGGCATCGGCCGTTTTCTGGCGATGACTTCCAATGATGAAGCCAATGCCCTGTCAGCGCTGCATTTTGCGGAGATGTTTGGCAGCTCGGAGGCGTTTCAGCTGCAATCCAGCGATTCGTCGGACCCCAGTGCGGAACAATCGGCACCGCGCCATTTGCACGGCCGTATTCTCTTCCAACCGGCACTGGCTTATGCTCAGCTGGACGAGCTGTTTGCCGGTGGGGCGCAGCTGAAGTCCACGCCCATCACCAAAGAATTTACCTACGCCGATTTTCAGCAGCAGTATCCAGGAACGGCCGTATCGCTTTGCCTGATTCAGAAAAACGGCCGTCTGGTAATCTTTACCGCCGATAATGAATTGGTACCCAAAATGGGCGATACGCTCATCAGCCTGGTAGCCCAACCAGAACAGCACACAATCTTGACTGACAGCCCGAAGAAAAACGTCGTTAAACAGATCGCCGAAGAATCTGCTAGAGCCAAAACGGCCGTACTCAATAACGCCGCTGTGGCCAAAACATTTTCGTCTATTTGGTAAATGGATAGCCCATAGAGGAGTGCACAGTGGCCACCCCACGGTCATTGTGCGCACTTTCCACCAGGAATCCGATGGCTTCGTCGTTGGTGGTGCCGTCCATCAAGACGTTCAGCCGGTATCCTTTGGTAACTTTGGGCAGGTCAATGACTTGCAGATAAGGGGTCAAAGCTTCATGATCGGGCAGCAGCTTGGTTAGGCTGTTGGGTGCCAGATGGAAGAAGCGCCAGTTGAAGCTGGCCCCTTCCAGGTGCAGCGGGATAGGCAGGGAGAAGATGCCCGATTCGACCAAATCCTGGAAAAAATGGGTGCCGTAGGACAGTTCCGGTGGTTTGCCATCTTGCGCCACCCCCAGCTCGATGAGTACCTTTGTGTTGTAGATGTCGGCGTAGCTAACGCGCACGCCCAACTCTAGATTGGTGCTGCCCCACCGTCCCGGCCCAATGAGGATAAAAGATTCGCCTTCCAGCAGCTTGTTCAGCCGCCCGATGGCCCGGCCCAATTCCAGCTTGGTCGCGATGTCGGGAATCCGGCGGTATTTCTCTGGGTCCACAAAAATGATGTAGCGCACCTGTTCAGCACGGCCGTTTGGAATAAGCCCGCGTGAGGTGAACAAAATGCGCTTGGGTGGCACGTCGTTGGGGATTTTGACGGTTTCTTCGTTGGCGCGCTGGCTGAGTGGGCGGCATTGCAGCAAGTGAAGCTTAAAATCGGGATACGGCCGTCCGGGCAAGATTTCCACCGTGAATTCCATATCCACCGGGGTTTTGTACCCTTCTTCCAGCCGCGCCAGGGCGGTGCGCATCAGCGTCACAAACTTGCGATCGCGTACCAGAGCGTCAAACGTCAGCACAAATCGGTCGTTTACATCCAGTGCGCCCACGGAAAGAATGCGCTGCAAATAATCCCCTTTGTCCAGTGAAGCAATGTAGCGCAGGTCAGGAAAGTCGCGGTGCAGCACCTGGTTGATAGGCAAAGTGGTGAACTTGTTTTGCTCCAGGTCTACCAAATCAACGTACCACTGCGCATATTGTCGCTGCGCTTGCGGGGTAGATTCCGGGCGCAACTGTGGGTGGCTCAGCGAAATGAGTCGGGGGTAGTCGTTGTCTACGCGATCCACGGCACGGGTGCCCACGCCCCACACGATGCGCAAAAAGCCATCCTCGCGCCGGATTTTGGGGTGCCAGCGGAACGGATTGCGGCTAAATCCCACCCCGGCGATGGAAGGCATGAAGTAACGGCCGTAACGCTTTCCCCGCACCCGTTGCAGCAGTACCGCCATCCGCTCATCATAATCAATCAGGCCGTGGTGCTGCCGGTACAAAATTGCGTCCGGGTTGATGGTGCTGGCATAGACCCGGCGAATCGCGTCTAGCAAATCGCGTAGATTTTCTTTAGGCGTGCCCTGGTTGGGGCAAAAATAGCTGCTGTACTTGCCTGCAAATGAGAAGCCAAAATTATCCTCCAGTAGGCTGGACGACCGCACAATGATTGGGTCGTTGCCAAACTGATCCAGCACATAGCGCAGATTGTCCACAATGCCTTCGGGAAAGCGCCCGGCCAGGTGTTCCGCCTCAATTTTGGGGTGGTCGCGGCGAATTTCCTCCAACGGCCGATATTTCTGGTTCATGTAGCTGTCCAGGTTGTTCATCAGCCGGAAGTCGTAAATCACCTCGCTGCCCAAAAAGTAAGAGTCTGGGATTTCCACAAATTCGCTGATGTCAGGGCTGTCATCCGTTGGCTTTTGCTGCAAAATTTTCCAGGCCAGGATCATGCCCGCCGCCTTGCCGCCGATCTTGCCCCCGCCAATACGCCGCCGGTAAATGCGGCGCAGGTCGGCAATGCTCAGCACGTGCTTGGCCACGGCAATAAAACGAAGCTGGTCGCTGATCATGCCCTTGATCAGCACCACTTTGATCTCTTCCAGATGATGTTTAACTTTTTCTAGCTGGTTGGGTGGCAGCGCTTCGTATAGCTCCCCCTGGCGGAACAATATTTCCCACGGCGCAATTTCCGGGTTAAAAGTCAGTTCAATCGAGTCGGTGTGCCCTGGCTGGTTGTTCAGGACGTCTTCAATGATGCTGTCCAGCAGCGATAGGCCCAGGTTATTGCCAAAGTAGGCGTCGGTTTGGAAATCCCGGATGCGATCTTTGCGCTTTTGCCAGATGTGGGCTGGTTCCTGGCCAAATGGATCAAACAGCCCTTCGCGCCGTTGTGACTCCAATGCTTTGGCCTTGATTTCGGCATTAAATGCTTCCTGGTCGATGATGCCGCGCTGGAACAGCTCGTCGCGCATCCGCACCCGGATGTCGTGCGCCAGGGTGGGATATTGGGCCAGTTTGATGTAAATGTCGATGGTGGGCGTAATGCTGCGAATGGGGTCCATTCGCTGTGGTACCGGAAATTCCATGCGTTTTCTCCCAGAAAATCGCCTAATCGAGCTGCATGCGTCCCATTATACAGCAGGTTGCCTGCTTGCCAGATACAGAGTAAAACGGAGGGAAGTTGTTTTAGGGATTTGTGGAAATGCGTATTGCGGCACAACTATTCACATTCCCTGAGCACCAGTCAAACAGGAGTTTTTATGTCAACAATCTTTTCTAAAATCGTGGCAGGGGAGATCCCGGCGGATGTGGTGTATCAGGATGAGCTGGTGACGGCATTTCGGGACATCAACCCGCAAGCGCCCACGCACATTTTGATTGTGCCCAACAAGGAAATTGCCACGGTCAATGACCTGACCGAAGCCGACGAGCTGGTGGCTGGACGGCTGCTGCTGGTCGCCAAAAAGCTGGCTGCCCAAGAGGGCATTGCTGAAGATGGCTACCGCCTGATGATCAACTGCAACGAGCACGGTGGGCAAGAAGTTTTTCACCTGCACTTGCATTTGTTGGGGGGACGGCCGTTGGGACCGATGTTGGTGCGTCGATAGGATTTTTAGTGAAAAGTGAAAAGTTGTAAGTAAAAAGTTTCTTTTCACTTTTTACTTACAACTTTCCCATGCTTACGGACTAATCGCGTTAATCTCATCGCGGCAGACGCAGGCTTCGCGGCTGATGGTGCCGCGCACCAGCAGTCCGTCGTACTCTGAGCCGAGACCTTGTGAAACCCAACCAGCCATGTTGAAGGCAATTGCGCCATCGGCTGCTACCCAACGGCCGTTGTAAGTTCGCGTTACGTGCAAATGGGTACCGTTTGAGAAGCCGCCTTCACAAGAAGGGTGCCCCAGCCGGTCGCCTGTTTGCACCGGTGTGCCCGCTGCGATGCGGTCGCGCGTTTCCAGGTGCATGTAGGTGATCGCCCAGCCCGTTCCGGCAAAACCATCGGCTGGCTGGCCAGGCAGGTCCAGGTCTACCACCACCGCACCAAAATCGCTGCGGGTCACAATGCCATCGGCCATTGCCGTCACCCAATTGTCTGACTGCACGCAGCCCAACTGCTCGGACGGGGGGGCAAAGTCCAGGGCGGCCCAGGCTGAACCAGCGGCCCAACCACCGTGCGGACCACCTGTGTAGTACCAGGTTTCGTTGTTGCTCCAGGGGAGCTGTAGGCTGGGTTGGCGTAAATCGGCAGGCCAGAGCGGATCAACGGTGTAGGCAAAGGGGTTGCCAAACAGTTCGTTGTAGGTGGCCCAAAAGCCATCGGGGCCAGCTTCTTGCAGCCAGGTGGCGTAAGTGGCTCCGTCGTGTGCGCCGAGCCACTTTTGTACTGCGGCCGTGCCATCGTTGATGGTGGCGGCAAAGCCCAGGCGGGTGCCGTCGGCCAGGGTAAACGCGTTGAGGCCGCCTTCGGAACGGCCGTAAAAACCAAAATTTAGCTCATTGGCGGCCCAACTGAGCTGTTCATACAGGTCAGGCTGGTTGG
Organism: Ardenticatenaceae bacterium; assembly: GCA_020634435.1. Taxonomy (GTDB): domain Bacteria; phylum Chloroflexota; class Anaerolineae; order Promineifilales; family Promineifilaceae; genus Leptofilum. The sequence goes on from JACKBS010000008.1 coordinate 161,196, forward strand.
TGGCCCGGTAGCCTAGTGGGAATTGGCCCACCACACCATCGGGCATGGAAATCCACCCGGCACGATATTCCAGCGCGGCCAGCAGCAGCCGGGGATTCACACTGTAACGGTGCGCCACCAGGGAAACAATTTCTGGTCCGGCCAGCAGCTGGTTTTCCACCAATTCTTCATAGCGCAGCAGGTAGCTGTCGAAAAGCTCCACAAACTGACGCACGTCAAAGCCAGCAGCGGCGGGGCCATACACCAATTCGCTGTCGGGAATGATCTTAAAATCGGGGCCAACTTGGGAAGCCGAAGTGGGGACGAGCAGCGCCTGACCGACAAAAAGCAGGTTGCTGTTGTCTAATTGGTTGATCGCCAGCAGTTCCTCGATGGTGGTGCCGTACAGCTGGGAGATGTAGCCCAACGTTTCACCTGCGCCGACGGTGTGGGTGGTGGTTGTCGTGCCGCTATCGGTAACGGCCGTTTCATGCGGCGAGTCCGGCGTGGGGGTGCCCAAATAAGTAGGCCGGGCCACGGCTATGGCTGGCCCAGCTTCTGGGGTGGGAGGCAGCGGTACGTTGCCGCTAAACGGGGTCAGGATCGGTGTGGGTGGTGGCTGATTGGTCGGACCGGGGGTGACAAATACGGCCGTTTCCGGGTCTGGTCGTTCACAGCCCACGATCAGCAATAAAAAAAGCACCAGATGAATGGCACACCAACGCTTCCCAGCAAAAAAACGTCTCATTGGTGGGATTGTACCCCAGGAAGTTGCAAAAATGCACCCGAAGCCGCTCAAAAGGCAAAGGCCATTTGAACAATGTGTAATCTAAATTGGGCTAAGAAAATTAGAAACTGGAAGATTAAAAAAAACTGGCGTCTGGATACTTGTTACGCTGACTGAACACGCGTTGCTAACTGCACGACTTGCTGGTATTCCACCGGCTTGGTTAGCACGATGTCGGCCGTTTCGTGCAAATAGCCTACTCGCGTGCCTTCAATGCTGGTGGCAAACACCCACGTGGTGGCAAAGCGGTCTTCACTTTTGATGAACTTGAGCAATTCCTCACCAGAAACGTGCGGCAGCTGCAAATCTAGCACCACCACATGAGGTGTATGTTCTGCCAGATAAAGCAGCGCTTCTTGCCCATCAAGCACCGTTTGCACGTCATACCCCACATCTTCAAAAGCGGCCGTAAAAAAAGTGGCAAGCATCTCATCGTCGTCAACAATTAACGCTTTAGGCTTTATCATGGACACACCCTTCACTACTTTTGGTTCTTGCCTAATAGAGAATTGATTTTCATAATAAGTTGAGAAAAATTGATTGGTTTTGTCTCAAAATCGTTGCAGCCAATGGCCAGACTCCGGTTGCGATCTTCAACCAGTGCATGGGCCGTTAGCGCAATGATAGGAACATTTTTTATCGATTCAATTTTCCTAATACGTTCGGTTGCTTCCCAACCATCCATAACTGGCAAACTGATGTCCATTAAAATCAAGTCGGGCTGCTCTTGTTTGGCCACTTCAATGCCTTGCTGGCCGTCATTGGCAACCACAACCTCGTAATTCCGAAAAAGCAGTCGCTCTACCAGAATTTCTTGGATCATCGGACTGTCTTCAATTACCAATATTTTACTCATACTTCAATCACTTTGTCTACAAAAATTACCAAAATTTAGAGATGAGCTGTTTCACCATTGGCGCTTATCGTTTTTTCAGACGTTACCAAGGGTAGGAAAATGTTAAAACAGGTGCCTTCGCCAAGTTTGCTTTGCACCTGAATATCGCCGTTCATTAGTTTGCATAAATGATAGCTGATAGCCAGTCCCAGGCCGGTGCCGCCATAGCGCCGGGTGGGGGAAAGGTCCGCCTGGAAAAACGGCCGAAAAAGCTGCTTTACCTGTATTTCTGATATGCCAATCCCATTGTCGGTAATCTGGAACATGATTTGCGAGGCGTCGGCCGGATCATGTTGCACAGTGAGCACAATTTCACCGTCTTTCGTGAATTTGGCTGCGTTGTGCAATATGTTCAGCAAAATTTGGCGAACTTTTGCCTGATCAGCTTCCATTGTCAGGTCTGTGTCCAGATTAAAATGGACGGTAAGGTGATTGTTATTTTCAGCCAACGTGGGCTGCACAACCACCTGCACACTTTCTATCACCGACGTGACGTTAAAGCTGCTGATACTCAGCGTCATCTGCCCGGCTTCTACTTTAGAAAGGTCCAGCAAATCATTGATGATATGCAGCAGGTGATCGGCGGAAACGCTGATCTTTTGCAGGCGTTGGGGCAGGTTGGTGTCGTCCATAACGGCCGTTTGCTCTTGCAGCAGCTCGCTATAACCAATGATGGCCGTGAGTGGTGTGCGTAGCTCATGGCTCATGTTGGCCAGGAAGGTGCTTTTGGCCCGGTTAGCCGCTTCGGCCGCTTCTTTGGCTTCCCGCAGAGCAATTTCGGCCATACGCTGCTCTGTGTTGTTGTAGAGCATAACCAAACGGCCGGTCACCCGCCCTTGTTTATCATGCAGAGGGGAAATGTTCAGATTGTAAAAATGCGTTTGCCCACCATTGCTGAACCGAATTTGCGTATTGGCCCGTTCGACGTCACGATACTGTTCTACAAGATGAGACCATTCATCAAAAACTTCCTCTATTGGAAGGCCAATAATTCGGTCGATGGGTTTTCTGAGCACCGCTTGCGCCGCGGCGTTTATATCCACCACGCGGTTAAGCGTATCCACCACAAACATGCCATCATCCATCTGCTCGATGACCGAGTTGCGCGCTACGGGCGAAATATCCATCAGGCGATAGCCAAAAATGCCCCAGGCGAACATCACCCCGGTCACCATAAAAGCGATGGGGGTCGGGTCGATGATAAAAAGGCTAGCTGCTGGCGAGATGTATAAAATATTGATGATCCACGGTGCAAAAGTACCCAACACAGAGACGCCAATCTGTGCCCGATAGATTCCACTTGTGTGAAAATAAGCGCGTATGAGTCGGTAGGTACCGTAGGTCAATACGCCGTAGGAGTAGGCAACATGCACCCAAAAGAGTGGTCCGCGGGTGATGACTAAATAGGCAAACGGGCCCGAGACATCCAGGGCAACGGTTGCCCGAAACAGATGGTGCAAATTGTCGGTCCAGGCGACCAGCAAGATAAACGCTGGCTCGATGAGAAAGGGAACGGCCGTACGCAGCGTCACTTTTTTAATCGGATTGGTGTATTCAATCGCAAAAAACATCCAGGCCACTGGCCCCAAAACAATGCCGATGTATGCAATATTGGCCCACAGCAAGTTGCTGGCCGTCGTGGTGCTGCCAATCTCCAAAATATAAGCCACCATCCATTGTGTGATGCTTACCATCAGGACCACCAACGGTGTAGCCCCGTATATGGCGCGTCGTTTCCAGGCCAGAATGGCGACCGTAAAGGAAACAATTGAAGCAATTAGAATGGGGATGATGTAGGGGGTGTATTGCCAGGTCATTGCTGCATTGCCCCTTCGGAACGGCCGTTTTCCGGCCCAGGTCGTGGTGTTAAAGCGGCCTGGACGGGCAGCTTCACCACAAAGGTCGTTCCTTCACCCACCTGGCTTTGCACCTCAATCGTACCGCCCAGCATCTCGCAAAAACGGCTGCTAATGGCCAAGCCCAAACCGCTGCCGCCATGTACCCGCGTAAAAGAAGAATCCGCCTGCACAAAGGGCTGGAAAATTTTGTTCATCATCTCGTCAGAAATGCCTTCACCTGTGTCGCGCACTGTAAACATGAGGCAGCCGGTTGCATTGTTGCGCCTGGCGGCCAGACAAATGGTGCCCTCGCTGGTGAACTTGGCGGCATTCCCCAACAAATTCAAGAGAATCTGGCGCAGCTTGGTCCGGTCGGTGTGCATAATGGCCAGGTCGGGGGCCAGGTCTAGCTCCAAAAGATTGTTGTTCTTGGCAACCTGAGGCTTGACATTGTTTATGACTTCGTTAACCAGGTCCGGCACGGAAAACTCAGTCAGAATAACGTCCATGCGTTCAGCTTCAATTTTGGACAAATCTAAAATGTTGCCAATCAGAAAATTCAGCCCCTGAGCGGCCGTACCAATTTGCTTCAGGTGGGGCACAATCTTCTCATATCCCCACGCTTCACTTCGTTCTTGGATCAGTTCGCTGTAGCCAATGATGGCCGCCAGCGGGGTGCGCAGTTCATGGCTCATGGTGGCCAAAAAAGTGCTCTTGGCCCGGCTAGCTGCTTCCGCAGCTTCTTTGGCTTCCAAGAGAGATGCTTCTGTCTGCTTCAAGCGCGTAATCTCGTGCACCATCAACAGCTGCCCAGTCAGATGGTCGTTTTTGTCGCGCAGTGGGGAGAGTGAGACCTGGTAATGGCGCGTCTCGCCGTTGTCAAAGGTGAGGCTTACTTCATCTTGAGAACGGGGCCGACCGCGAAACCGTTTGAGCAGTTCAGGCCAGCGTGCCAGGACGTCGTCAATGGGCTGGCCAAGAACGTCTTCTGTCATGTTCACCATGCGCAAAACGGCCGGATTTGCCTCCAGGATGCGGTTTTGTTCATCCAGCACCACCACCCCGTCTTGCATCTCATCAATGACACGTTTGCGGATGATGGGCGTTATTTCTACCAATCCCACCTTGAAGATGCCCCAGGCAATGGCGAGAGCGGTAATCAAAAAAGAAATGGGCGTGTAATCAAATGGGCTGACGCGCACCACCACAAACAAAATATTGGCAATCCAGGGAACGGCCGCTCCGAGCAACATTACGCTAATTTGTCGGCGGTGCAGCCGCGAACTTTGCCGGTAGCCGCGTACCAAAATCACAAAGCCCGCAATGAGCATCAGGTAGGAATATGCCGTATGAATCCAAAAGCCTGGCCCTGGCACCCATTCCCAATACGGATTTGGCCCGGTAGTGTTAAGTACCTTGCTCACCTGGAAAAACTGCTGCCACGGACTGGTCCAAAGCAAAATGAGGGTGAGCAGCGGCATGATCAGCAGCAAAGAAAGGTTGGCTCGGGTGAGAACGGCCGCACGGTCGGTAAACATCAGGCTAAACATGAACCAGGCCGTGGGCACCATGACCACGCCGATGAACTGGAAGTTGCTCCAAAACAGCCGCGCGTTGTAATCAAAGGCCATCGCTTCAAGCGTGCTGCCGACTAGCCAGATTACCAGCCCCATCATCAGCGGCAGCAAAGGGCGTGCGCCGCGCATACTGCGCCGCTGCCACGTGTATACCAGCATAAAGATGGCAATGAGCGAGGCGATGAGCACCGGTATGGCGATGGGGGTGAATTTCCAGTTCATTATTTTGCTAAGTTTCTCGCCCGCCACGGCAAATTGACCGTGAAGATTGATCCCTGGCCAAATTGGCTCTCGACGCAAATTTCACCGCCCAGCATCTGGCAGTAATGCTGGCTAATAGATAGCCCTAGCCCCGTGCCGCCAAATTTGCGTGACAGGGAAGAGTCGGCCTGGGTAAACGGTTGGAACAGTCCAGCGATTTGCTCTTCGGTGAGTCCAATGCCGGTGTCGCAAACTTTGAATTGAACGTACTGGTCTTGCCGCGAAATGTGCAGTTCCACCTGGCCGTTTTCGGTGAACTTGGCGGCATTGCCCAGCAAATTGAGCAGCACCTGGTTTAGCAGGGTTGGGTCGGTGTGCATACTGCCAATGTCGGGCGGGCAGTTGACTGTAAAGTGATTGCTGTTGGGGCTCATTAACGGCTGGGCTACCGTGACGACTTTTTGCAGCAATTCTTCAATTTCCACTTCTTCGATGTGGAGAATAACCTTGCCCGCTTCAATTTTAGACATATCCAAAATTTCGCTGATGATGGCGAGCAGGTGGTAAGCGGCCGTTTCTGACTTTTGCAGGTAAGGCAGCAGATGCGTGCCGGTATCCTGCGCGGACATGACTTCTTGCAGTAGTTCGTTGTAGCCAATGATGGCGGTGAGCGGCGTGCGCAGTTCGTGGCTCATGTTGGCCAGGAAGGCGCTTTTGGAACGGCTGGCGGCTTCTGCCTGGTCTTTAGCCACGGAAAGTTCTTCCACGAGCCGCTGCTCGGCGGCATACATTTGGGCATTGGTAAAGGCCAGGGAAATCTGGTCGGCGGCCAGCTGCATAAGCTGAATTTTCTCTTCGGTAAAGTGGTTGGTGTTGGGGTGGGTCAGGGTGAGGATGCCCAAGACGCTGCCTTTACGCAGCACGGGCACGGCCAAGGCCGAGCGAACAATGTAAGGTTGCCCCCCCAAATTCAGCCAGCGGGCATCGGACGTTGTATCGTGCACGCAGGCAGATTGTTTATGCTGCAACACCCATCCGGCCAGACCTTTTTTGAGAACGGCCGTTTCTACCACAACTTGCAGCTCAGGATCAATATTGGGCCAGGCCAGAATGCGGTGCGTGATGTTTTGATCTTCGTCAAACAAAAACAGACTGCCCGTGTCGGCGGCCGTTGTGTCTACCGCAATGCTGAGCGTGCTTTGCAGCGTTTCATCCAGTTCTGGCGTTTGCGTGACCACATGGGCAATTTCAACCAGCGTTTCAAAGAGCTGCTTTTGGTTTTCCAGCTCTTGTGCCGCCTGCCGCGCTTCGGTGACGTCGTGCAAAATGAGCAAACGGCCGCTGGGTTGACCTCGTTGGTCACGCAGTGGGGAAACGGTTGCTTCAAAAAAGCCGCTGTTGTTTTCCCACGATAATTTGATTTCTTGCTGCACTTCATTTTGTTCATAAAGCGGCAGCACATTGGCAAACGGCCCCTGGAAAAGCTCCTGGGCGGTCATGCTCACTTTGAGGGGCGAAACGCTGTTAAATAATCGCTCGGCCGATGGGTTGAAATCTAGCAGGCGGTGCTGCTCATTCCACACCAGCATGACGTTGGACATATTTTCCAGCACCGTCTCGCGGGCGAAGGGGGCCACGTCCAACAAACTCAACTTGCGCAGATTCCAGGCCAGGAAAATGGCGGTGGCGGCAAAACCTAGCGGGGTCAAATCTAGCGCGGGGAACGGCGTCAGCCGGGTAACGTACAGACCATTGCCCAGCCAGGGGAAAATGGTGGCCAGAACCAGGCCATACGTTTGCAGGCGATAAGGATCGCGCAGCTTGTGGCCCAAGGTTAGCAAGAGGTAAGATCCGGCCAGCAGCATGGAGTATGAATAAGCAATCAATACCCAAAAGAGTGGGCCGTAAGTGACATCCAGATTGATGAACGGATCGGTCGTTTTGAGACCAACCGCGCGGTAAAAAATGCCTAGCCCAGGCTCCAGCCAGACAGTTAGCAGAAGGAGCCAGGGAATGACAAAAAAGATGACCAGCCACCGGCTGGGGAAACGCCAGCGGCGCGTGTATTGCAGGCAAAAAACGATAAAAACTGAGGAAACGTTGACGATGCCGACGTACTGAATTTTGACCCAAAACAGCTTGGCGGGCAGGGTGGTGGCTCCAATTTCCAGCGCGTAGCCTAAACACCACAGCGCTGCCAGGGCCGAAAACCAGGCAAAGGCTTTGGCACCTGGTGAGTTAAGTCGGCGTTGGGCAGGGAAGAAGAGCAGGCCAGAAATGGCCGCAGCAACAAACAGCGGAATGGTATAGGGGGTAAACGTCCAATCTAACAACATGAAGTGGACACTTGTGCTTTTTACGCAACCGGTTGGGCGCGGGCCGTTACGGCCGTTTCTTGTTCAATAACAGGTAAAGTGAAGAAAAAGGTGCTGCCGTGACCGTACTCTGAGGTAAAACCAATTTCACCACCCTGTAATTCTACCAGTTTTTTAGTGATGTTTAATCCCAAACCAGTACCACGTACGTTGGCCACCTTCTCGTCATCGGCGCGGAAGAATTGACTGAATATCCTGCCCTGGTCTTCCGGCTGGATACCAATGCCAGAATCTTTTACGGCGATCTGGAGCTGGCGACCCGCGTCGGTTTCTACCAGCTGCGCCGAGACATGGATACGGCCGTTTTCCAGCGTGTATTTGCTGGCGTTGCTGATCAAGTTTGTCAAAATCTGGCTCAGGCGCTTGGCATCGGCCCGTATCAGGGGCGGCGCTTCGGGCAGCTCAAGGATTAGCTCCTGATGCTTGTCTTCGATTTGAGGGCCAAACATTTTCACCACGTTGAGCACCACATCTGGCAGCGAAACCGCTTCAATTTTTAGGCCGAACAGCCCCGTTTCAATCTGGGTAATATCGTCCAGCTCCAGCGCCAGGTTGTGAATCCGGGTGGCCCCCTCAGTGATGATGCTCAGGTAGTTGGCCTGGGTTTCGGCGGGTAGCTTGGCACCGTGGCGGCTAAGCAGGTATGTGTATGACTGGATAGAAGTGAGCGGATTTTTCAGCTCGTGAGACACCATAGCTACAAAATTGCTCTTGGCCTTGTTGGCCGCCTGCACGTCGGCGTACAGCTGCGCGTTGTGCATGGCGATGGCAATGTGGATGGCCAGCCGTTTGAGGAAGCGCATGGTGGTTTCAGAAACCGGCGCAGCCAGGTCGAAGATGGCCACGTCGCGGATGATGGCGTTGCGATGAATGGGGAGGGTGAGCCGGTATTTGGCCTCGGGGTGGAGACGGCCGTTTGTCGGTACAAGCGTTTGGGTCACCTCACGAAGCTGCTTATCAGCAGTGAGGGTGGGCAGATCGGCGGCTTCAATGCCCTGCATGGCGCGCACGTGAAGTTGGTTGCCATCTATGGCCCCGATGCAGCTGGCGAGAGCGGCCGTTTTTTCTGTGCCCCAGTGCAGCGTTAGCCAGGAAATGGCTTCGCGGTCGAGCGTGGTGTTGAGTTCCTGGTCAATTTCTTGCAGCAGTTTTAGCTCTTCTAGCCAGGTTTGTTGCGCGTCCCGAAAATGCTTCTTTTCTAGCGAGGCGTTCAGGCGGGCCCACAGCAGTTCGCTTTCAATCGGCTTGCTCAAAAAGTCTTCTGCGCCAAGCTGGATGCACCGGACCACACTTTTTAGATCCGTTAGCGCCGACATAACCACCACAGGCGTGGAATTGCCCATATCCTTGAGTGCCTTGAGGACATCAAAGCCGTCCATATCGGGCATCATGATGTCTAGCAAAATCAAGTCAAAGTTATGCTTTTCAATCAGATCTAGCGCTTGCTGGCCATTTTTGGCCGTTTTTACCCCATATTCCCGATGTTTCAGCCAGGTGGAAAGCAGTTCGCGAATAAGTGTGTCGTCATCCACAACTAGAATGGAGCTGTTTCTAAAATCCATTTTGCCCTCATCGTTTTTGATGGTGTTTGGTAGCTCTGAGCTGTCTTTCGTTGCTTTTATGTGAGGGAACTTCACAACGTTTGGTTAGACAGACAATCATAAAAAAGGTCACTTTGTTAACTCAAAGCTTGCGGATGAGCTACCTCGTGCCAAAAAACGGCTTTGCGTGTGTCTGTAAAAGTGAGAAGGTGGTTCGATGTACGGGGTTAAAGCGGCTGTAACGGTTGAATGGCTTCCCGGACCAGGCGTTATGCTTCTCTTCCTGCTTTACGGTAGAATAGATTCCTTATATTTAATGTTACAACAAAGAGCAAACCGGCACCCAGTTGAGGTGCCGGAAAAGTGAGAGGTATGCAGGCCAATTACGTTCAGCGATTACGCTTGACTTTTAGCAAAGACGGTCCCGCCCGGTATATTAGCCATTTGGACCTGGCGCGCACTTTGGAACGAGCGCTCAACCGGGCCAGGATTCCGGTAGCTTACACACAAGGCTTCAACCGTCGCCCGCGCATGCAGATGGCCACTGCGCTGCCGCTGGGCTACACCAGCGAATATGAGCTGGCCGATATTTTGCTGATGGAGAAGATGGAGCCAGGCACCGCGCAGCAGCAGTTGATGGCCAGAATGGCCCCCGGCATTAACATTTCGCAGGTGGAGGAGGTGCCGATTAGCGGGCCTTCGTTGCAGTCTATCACCCAATCCTCTAGCTATGTGGCCACGCCGTTGGACCCGGTTGATTTTGCTGAACTTCAGGCCAAGGTGGCCAGTATGCTGGCCGCGGAGTCGCTGGAGAAGGTGCGGGAGAAGCAGGGCAAAAAGAAGACGTACGATTTACGGCCGTTAATCCTTGATCTCTCCACCACGCAAGATGAAAACGGCCAGGTCTACATCTACATGAACCTTTGCCTGGAACCGTCTCGCACCGGCCGCCCCGATGAAGTGCTGGAAGCATTGGGTTTTGATCCGCTGGACATGCGCATTCACCGCACAGGGATGGTGTTGGCGGAAGACGCCTGAATGGTTAATGGTCAACTGTAAATGGCTCATTGTTGGCTTGCTGGTGGTAGGTATGACGGCTTGTGCGGGGTCTGGGGCAACGGCCGTTCCGCCAACTCCTCTAATTTTATCTACGCCCACACCCCAATCCACGCCCACCTTACAGGTCATCCCGTCACCCCTTCCCCCCGTCACTTTGCCTCCCCCCGCCGACACCGACTGGCAGCCCCTGCAACCCGGTCTGGAGCGTCGCACAATACGGCTGCTGGATGAAAACGGCCGTCAAACCGAACAGCTCACCCTCTTGCGCATAGACCCGACTTTGTTTGACTTTCGACTGGGTTACAGCCCTGGCCAACCCAAGCCGCTGGCGACGTGGCAGCAGGAGACGGGGGCACTCATCGTGATGAACGGTGGCTTTTTTACAGAGGAATATCTGGCAACGGGCTTAATTGTGGTAGAGGGGCAGGCGAGCGGCAGCAGCTACGTGGGCTTTGGCGGTATGGTGACGTTGAATGAGGGAGGGGTGGATGTGCGCTCGTTGGTGGAACGGCCGTATGATCCCACTGAAACCTTCGACTACGCGCTGCAATCTTTCCCCATGCTGGTGCTGAATGGCGCACCTGCTTACCAAAATGCCGACTTCGATGCCGCGCGGCGCACGGTGATTGGGGTGGACGAGAACGGCCGTGTGTTGCTCATTTTTGCATCGTGGGGCAGTTTTACCCTGGCTGAACTGAGCAGTTACCTGGCTAGCGCCGACTTTGGCCTGGTCAATGCCCTCAACCTCGACGGCGGCACCTCTACCGGCCTGATCCTGACGGACCCGGCTCAAGAGATTCCTGCTTTTACGGCCGTTCCCACCGTCATTCTTGTCTACGCAAAATAAATGGCGGCACGGATTTAACTACCCTACGGATACGGCCAGCTGCCCTTCGGGGCCGCACAGGCAGCGAGTTTGTATTCGGCTGGGGTTGAAAAAGACGGAAAGCCAGTCGTGCCAATCGGCAACAGTTTCTCGATTGGCGGCATAATAAATCCAACGGCCGTCCACCGCATCCCGCCGCGACGACACCAACCCCACACTTTCCAACACCTTCAGGTGGTGCGACAGTAGATTGGGCGCCAGACTCAATTTGTCCTTCAACTCGCAGTTGCAGGTATCCCCGTCCATCAGCTCGGCAAAAATGCGCAGCCGGTTGGGGTCTGAGAGAGCTTTGAAAACGGCCGTTCGTTGTGTCAATTCTTCTTTGTTCATAATCAATCAAACAAAGATTACACAGATTTAATATCCAAATGTCATTCCCGCGTAGGCGGGCATCCATATTCTGTAAAAGAGTGGATGCCCACCTGCGCGGGCATGACACGACTTGGTGTAATCTGCGTAATCTGTGGCTGGATTACCCAATCACCCAATTAAACAGGTAGCCCGTAAAAATAATCGCCAGAGCTACAATGCCAATAAAAATGGCGATGAGGCGCAGCTTGATGACTCGCTTCAAAATGAGCATCTCCGGCAAACTCAGCGCCACCACGGACATCATAAAGGCCAGCACCGTGCCTAGCGCTGCCCCTTTTTCCATGAGGGCGTGCACCACGGGGATGATGCCTGCGGCGTTGGCGTAAAGTGGCACTCCCAGGAGAACGGCCGTTGGCACCGACCACCACGCCTCGCGCCCCATCACGTTCACCAGAAAATCTTCCGGCACGTAGCCGTGAATCCCCGCGCCAATGCCAATGCCGATGACCACAAACAGCCACACCTTGCCCACAATCTCTTTGGTGCTGCGCCCCGCATCCCGAATCCGGTCATCCCAGGTCGGTTTGTAAGTCACGTCGGAAGCCTGCCCCACTTTTACCTGCCAGACAAACTCTTCCACGTACTTTTCTGGCTGCAAACGGCCGATGAGCAGTCCGCCCACCACGGCAATCGTCAGGCCAGAAACCAGATACAGTCCGGCGATTTGCCAGCCAAACAGTCCAAACAGCATCGCCAGAGCAATCTCGTTCACCACGGGCGTGGCAATCAAAAAGGAGAAGGTGACGCCCAGCGGAATGCCGCTCTCCACAAAGCCAATAAACAGCGGCACGGCCGAACACGAGCAAAACGGTGTCAACACGCCTAGCCCAGCCGCCAGCACGTTGCCTATGCCTTCGCGCCGTCCACCCAGCGCCGCCCGCGTCCGCTCCGGGCTAAAAAAGGAGCGAATAAAAGTGACGAGAAAAATCATCCCCGCCAGCAGCATCAGGATTTTTGGGACATCGTAGAGGAAAAAGTTAATTGATTCGCCCAGGTGCGTCTCTGGCAGCAGGCCGATGAGGTCGTAGGTGAGCCAGTCGGCCAGGGCTTGTAGCTGCTGCCACACCAGCACCCACACCAGACCCAGCAGCAGCACCAGCGCCGGCAGCTGCCAGCCAGATTTGCGGGGTGGGGTGAGCGTGATTTTTTGGCTGCTCATGATTGGCTCCTAATTTTGGGCGGCGATAAGCCAGTTGTTTACTTCCTCATTGCTGGGGATACGGCCGTACGCCACCACCTTCTCATCAATGATCAATCCAGGAGTTGACATAACCCCATAGGCCATGATCTGTGCGTAGTCGGTTACCTTCTCAATTTCAGCATCCAGGCCTAGTTTTTCCACTTCACTTCGAGCGATTTGTTCCACACGTTTGCAATTGGCGCAGCCGGGTCCCAGCACTTTTATTTGTAGCATCAGATTCTCCTAGATAATTCAACCATCATTGAAATAATGTGCTGAAACTATACGCTTGGGTGAGAAACGGCCGTAGTGATCTTCGTCACCCGAATCCAATGACGCCCGTCATATTTCAACACTCATTGAAATAATAGATTAAGAAAACAGCCCGCCAACGCTGGCGAGCTGTTTCCACAGGTAATTACAAAATGGCTCAATATGGGATTCAAGGAGCTACCAGAATCTCAACAAGGGCAGGCAAAAGCGCTTTGCCTCGTTTGCGAACATTATGGACAAACTCGAAGAATCCCAGATAAATTGGTAACTTTTTCCTGTGAAATGCCACGATGCGGACGCAGCCATGACCTTAACAAAGACCAAAATCCCTCAATCGTGTTGGTATGGACTTCATGAAAACCATCGCCATCTTCGTCGCGAGCATATTCACCGTGAGAATGGTTGACGGTTTGATGCCCATAGCCCCATTCGGTCAACCGATTGTAAATGTTGTATTCGTCAGTAAAGACTTTGCTACCGACCGTAACTACTTTTTGAATGATAGGCTTGATACTGTCTTGTTGCACATTGGCTAACATGTTGATGATCACCTCACCATTGCGCTGTATAAGTCCTAAAATAGGTGGCTTTTCTTTTTGGCCAAAGTGCCACGCCCTCGACTTCCTTTGAGCCGATTACGGCGACCCTTTCGACCTTTGGCGGCCACCGCCTGTGGATGCCCTTTATGACCGGCAACGACATACACTTCATCGAATTCGACTTCGCCACTCAGGGTGACTTCTTTTTTTTCTCAACAATGCCTGAACGCAATTGTGTGGTCATTTGTTGGACATCATCCTTGTTAAGACCTAATTCGGCCGCGATTTGTCTGTTTGATAGATTGAGACCCATCAAATACAGACACAGCATCCAGACGCGCAGGGGTTGATGATGCCCCGCGAAGATGGTGTTGGTCAAATCATCGAATTGTTTGTCACACGCTTTGCATATGTAGCGTTGCCGATGTTTAGAACTGCTATGGAACCCGCGTTTCTTGACCCAGAAGTGGTCACAATGAGCACAACGCACCCCACTGGGCCAGCGCAGGTTGCGCACCATTTCATAGCATTTCGCCTCATCGATCAAGTTCAGAATGTTTAGCATGGGCAGACCATCCTTGGATTTTGGTCTATGCTAAAGTGTATTTTTATTTTTTCAACTTGGCTCTGATCCTTGGAATCCATCAAGAGCCTACAAAATTACCCAATGACTCAATTACTTTTTAGATGTCGCAGTTACCCGACATACAAGCTAGTTCTTGTGCGGCCGTTGTCAGATCTTCTTCCTCATACCGGTAAATCTTGGAGAAGTCGATGTCCGGGAATTTGTCGGCGAGCTGCTCGTACTCTTCCTGCGCGATTTCGATGTACGGCATCTGGTCGTACTGGGCATCAAAGGCGGGCAAGAAGGCCATGCCGCCAATCTTGTCCTGATGCTCCCAAATCCAGCGAATGATGTCCAGCACCTCATGGTCGCGGTAAGTGATGGTGACGCTGGGATTATGCTCGGTGTAATGCGTCTTGTTTTGTAGCCAAAATTCACACTGCGTCAGGGCAGGGCGGTCGTTGCGGGTGATGGCGCCTTCGGGTGATTTGACCGGGAAGTGCACGACCCAGGTTTTGGCGTTGTCGCGCGTCTGGCCATTTTCCGGGTCCATCGGCGCACCGGCGTCTTGCAGCACCTTGAAGACGGGGCTGTGCGAGCCAACGCGTACGTTGCGAATGTAGTACGGCGCCCACCGCGCGTGCAGGCCAGAGGAGGAGTTCACCAATTGTGAAGAGTTCCCGGATGGCTTGACGCAAGTAACCGAAGCGGATTGGTTGATACCCAACCGGGCAGCGTACTCTTTGTTGGTGTCCACGGCAATCTTCTGCAATTTTTCCTGAATTTCCGGGTCTTGCGCAGCGGTGCTGTCCATCTGGCCGTTTAAATCCACGCCGAGCAGCCGTTCTTCGATGCTGTTGTGCTGCCACTGCGGCCGTAAACCGGGGAAGTGCGTCGCCATCGACTGAATGGTGCCAATGATAGCCGCCAGTTCCACCTTGTCCCTGAGCGTTTCATAGGTGTCGTCAGCACGAGCAATGGCGCTGGTGAGATTGCAGAATTGATACGGCCGTAAATAAATCTCGCCGCACGGATTGGTGCCAAACTCGGCGGCTTTACGACGGGCCGGTTTGTTCTCGATAGCGGCTTTGCGGTTGAAGATGCCCGGCTCGCCTCGTTCCGATTCCACCATGTCCAGCACAAAGCGGGTAATTTCTGCCTGGCTTAGCTCACGCGAGGGCCACACGGCCGAATTGTTGGCATTCCAGCGCTGGCTGTTAGCCCGCCAGAAATCGCCGTCCTTGCAGTGGCGCATTTCCAAATCGTCGTAATCAAACAGGGAGATCATCGCCGTGCGGCGTACACCGCCAGAAACGGCCGCATCACCTACGGCACACATGATGTCATGCGCATCTAACGGCCGTAAAAAGCCACCTTGCCGCGACAAAATGCGCGAACGGGCAAAGTCCAGCATCTGGCGCAGCGGTTCTGGCCCGGAGGCCCGGCCACCCTTCACCCGCAGCGGCGAGCCGATGGGACGCACCTCCGAATAATCAAATTTTACATCTTCGCCATTGAACCATGCCGTCAGGCCAATGCGCACGGCATCAGCCCAGCCTTCAGACGAGTCGCCAACCACGTGTATGTCGGCGGCTTTACCGCTTTGCCGGGCAATGCGCGGGAATTGCTCCACGTACTGTCGCTCCACAGAAAAGCCTACCCCGCAGCCGCTCATCGAGATGACCAGCGCTTCCACAAACGAATCAATGCTGTCTACGGGCATGTAGGAGCAGTTGTAGATGGCGATGTTGTTGCGCCGGGCCGCTGGGCCAGCCATCGCCAGCAAACGCATGGAGGGCATCACTTTCATTTGCAAAATGCCTTGGCGCACGCGTTCGTACGTTTCGGCAGGCAGGCGGTCTTCGGACAGCTCTTTGAGGTAATCCACAGCCCGGTTAACCGTTTCCACCCATGTCTCGCGACGGCCGAGATCGTAGTTGAAGCGGGAATATTTGTCGTAGAACTGGAACTTTTGCAGTTGGGTGGGGAAGTACGGGTCTGACTCAGCAAAAGCGTCGCGCACGGTATCCGGCACGGGGCGCTTGGTACGCATTTTGGCATGTTCGGCACGGTACAGAATGTAATGTTTGGCGGCTTCGTATTCGCCCGCGGCTTGCAGCACCATTTCCACGATGTCCTGCACGCCTTCTACGGTGGGCAGGTCATACTTGGCAGCCACCACGTTTACCACCTGAATGGTAATGTCGTGTACAGGCGTTTTGGGTTCGATGTCTAAGGTCGTGAAGCAGCGCTCAAGGGCATTTTCAATGCGATCCATCTCAAAAGGCACGATACGGCCGTCTCGTTTCACAATACTTTGCGGCACCGCTACCTTGAAATAAATGCTGCTTTCATTTAAGGGTTTAGTATTCCCATTTTTCCCATTGCTACCATTTTTGGTTTGGCTCCCCACCTGCAATGTGTTGTCCACTGTCATCCAGACCTCCTCGTTGACTTCTGTAAAAATATAGATACCATTACAAATGGAGACGACATGGAGGATAGGCTTTCACCTATCCCCCATTTTGTCTAAAAGATGCACCCCTCATTTTGTAACAGATCAGATTTCCCGGCCAAGGTTAACTCTGAACCGTTACACCCAAAGGAAGGTGCATCTTTTATTTTTTCACAGGGCCAACTCTTTCCCAACGACGGTTTGGCTTCTGAGTAGGTGGCAACGGTGAATCACCAGCTTCCATTGTAACGTCACGAGGTTTGCTAACTGCACCACCTTTGGGGCCTACTTCTCTGTACTCACCAGTTTTTTGAGGTTTTTCTCCTGGTTTTTGTAATTTAGACATTTTAGTCTCCTTGGCTTTCGCCGATAAAAATAATATTTTGAAAATACAACACTCAATATCAGGAAATAGGCATTCACCTCCTTACTACAAAACTATTGGTGGTTTGGGCAAAAGAATGAGAAATAGTGTGCTTTACCGTGGTTCTAATGCTTCCCCCAACCCAAATACGGTCTAGCGGCTTTCAAGCAGGCGATCAATCTCCTTGCGTATCGACTCCAGATCGTCAAAACCCAAATAGACCGTGGCATAGCGAATGTACGCCACCTCGTCCAAATCCTTGAGCTTTTTGATGACCAGATCGCCTGCCATGTGGCTGGAAACTTCTGCCTTGCCCGACTGTTGCAGTTCGGCTTCTACTTCGCCCGCGATGCGCTCAATGTCGGCGGCGGCAACCGGCCGCTTGGCACAGGCCACCTTGATGCCCCCCATGAGCTTTTCCCGCGAAAACTCTTCGCGGGTGCCGTCTTGCTTCACCAGCATCGGCGTCGCCAGGATGGGGCGTTCGTAGGAACTGAAGCGCTCACCGCACTTATCGCACACGCGTCGCCGCCGGGTGCCGCCACGAGCGTCGTGGCTGGTGTCGATGACGCGCGTTTTTTCATTATCACAGTAAGGACATTTCACCAGAGAAGTCTCCCTATAGACCGGAAAAACCAAATATGGGACTGTACCGTGTTTTTGTTGAGTTGCCGCCATATATGGGGGTAACTACTAAAAATCCCCCTAGATTTGGTACAAGTGGGAGGCATTATAGCATACGGCCGTATGCATGGCAACCCACCCGACAAAGACCAAACCTTAAAATATTAAACGGCCGTTAACCTGCTGTTAAACGGCCGTTTACGTGGAATTAGAACATCTGTGTGAGGTCGTTTTGGGCACGATTTGCGCCCATCTGATGTGAGAAAAAAGAGCCATTATTAACGTAATGTTCCCAGCCAGATACCGCCAATCGTGGCCAGCACACAGCCAAACAGCGTTAACCAGGCCGCCCGCGAACCGGGTTGGGGTTCTTTGAGCCAGAAAATGCCCACCAGTGCATTCACCACCACCGACAACTGCGCAATGGTAAAGCCGCGCCCAGCCCCCAGTGCGGCAACCAACAGCAGCATACCGGAGTTGCCAATGCCCCAAATCACCCCGCTGAGCAGCGTGCGCAGCGCATCGGACGGGCGATCCAGGCGCGGTGAGCGTCTGGCCACGGCGGTGAGCAAAATGCTGCCACTGAGCATGCCCAGCGCCAGCGGAAAGCCGCCAATCCACATAGACACATCCGCGTATTGAATGGGAATGAAATAGGTGCCCCACAAAACCCCTGCGCCAATAGCGCCCAAATAACCCAATGCCGCCCCGCGCCGCACAATCGGTCCGCTGGACTTGCTGTTCTGGGAAAAAATAATCAGCAGCACCCCCGCAATGATGATTGCCAAAGAAGCCCCCAACACCAGCAGCGTGGTGCCTGACCGATTCGGAAATTCGTTGAACAGCAGTGCTCCCCAAAGCATACTGACGATGATGTTCAGCGGTGCCCAAATGCCAAAGGCTCGGGCAATCCCCAGCCGATCCGTAGCCACAAACGCACAAAGGCTGCTTGCGGCCCAGATGAGCCCACCGGCAAAAATAAGCCAAAAGCTGGTGGCGGACAGAGCGGCCAAGCTCCCGGCTGGTTGCCGCACAAGCACCAGCACGGCCAAAAGGAGATTGCCAAAAGTTACGTACAATGTTTTCACCTGTTGGTTGGGAAAGCGCACGTTTTGTGACGGGGCCAACCATGTTCCCCAACCAATGACAGGAATCAGGGCGTAAAAAAATTCCATACCGGTTCTCCTTAAGGAATGAACAACCGCACAATTGAAAAAGCCCGCCAGAACAAATCTGCTCTGGCGGGCCAACTAGCTAGAGGGGTGGGATGCTGCTTACTCTTTTTTCTTGCGCAGGAAGGCTGGAATATCAATATCGCTTACGGGGAAAGACGGCCGTTCCATCCGTTCCACATGTTCTTCCCGCACCGGTGGGGCAGTGGGGCGGCTCACCGTCTGGCGCACCGGTTCCCGCTGCGGCAAACGACTTTCGGCGCGAGACATTTGCCGCATCATGGGCGCGCCATGCTCAAAACCCGTGGCAATCACCGTAATGCGAATTTCATCCGTCATCGACTCATCAATGACGGCACCAAAGATCATGTTCACGTCTGGGTGAGCCGTCTCACGGATGATCGCCGCTGCGTGGTTGATTTCGTACAGACTCAGGTTGTTGCCACCAGTGACGTTGAACAAAATGCCGCGCGCACCTGCGATAGTCACGTCCAGCAGCTTGCTGGCCAGCGCTGCCTCGGCGGCAATGCGTGCCCGGTCTTCGCCAGTGCCGTGGCCCACAGCCATCAGCGCCGCACCGCCCAACGACATGATTGTTTGCACGTCGGCAAAGTCCAGGTTAATAAGGCCAGGTACGGTGATCAGTTCGCTGATGCCCTGGATGCCCTGGCGCAGCACATCGTCGGCCATTTTGAAGGAGTCCATGAGGGAAATGCGGCGATCGGCCGTTTCCAGCAAACGATCATTGGGAATCACGATCAGCGTGTCCACATGCTCTTTCAATTGCTCAATGCCGGTTTCGGCGGCGCGCATCCGCTGTGCGCCTTCAAAGCTAAACGGCTTGGTTACCACGCCAATCGTCAATGCCCCTTCTTCGCGGGCCACTTTGGCCACCAGTGGGCTAGCACCCGTGCCGGTGCCGCCGCCCATGCAGGCCGTCACAAACACCATGTCAGAGCCTTGCAGCAGCTCATGCAGCTCTTCCGTGGATTCCTCGGCCGATTTCAGGCCAACCTCTGGCTTGCCGCCGGAGCCCAGCCCGCGCGTTGTGCGCTCGCCAATGGCCACACGCTGCCGCGCCTGGCTGGCCATCAGCGCCTGCTGGTCCGTGTTGATGGCAATAAAATCGACGCCGGAGATATTCTCCGAAATCATGCGGTTGATGGCATTGTTACCGCCGCCCCCCACGCCAACCACGCGAATCAGTGCATTTCCTTCTGTTTCTGGCATTCTTTGTACTTTTGCAGTTTTTTGGTTCATATCTTTACCCCTCAATACATTACATTTGGAGACTGGAGATTAGAGATTGGAGATTAAAAGCGACCACCAAATCTCCAATCTCCAGTCTCTAATCTCATTAACCTGGTAAAAGTGCCTTCAAAATAGACCCCATCTTCCGGCCCCATTCCTTGTTGTGGGCGCGGGGCTGGTAAATCTGGTTGTCGCTCATTGCCCAATGCAGCAGGCCAACGCTGGTGGCGTAAGCGGGCGAATGCAGTCGGTCCACCATGCCTACCAGGTTTTGCGGCTGAGCCACGCGGGCCGGCACGTTGAGCACCCGTTCCGCCACTTCGGTAATGCCGCGCAGCTGGGAGCTGCCCCCGGTGAGCACAATGCCGGCGGGCAGCAGACCGTCATAGCCGGAGCGCTGCACGTCTTCCAAAATGTGCTGGAAAATTTCTTCCACGCGGGCCTCAATGACGTACGCCAAATCTTGCCGCCCAACCTGAATCTTCTCGCCGCCAAACGGCTCTACGGTGAAGACGGTATTGGCGTCAATCTTGTCGGGACGGCAGTCGCCGTATTGAATTTTGACCTGCTCAGCCACTTCATACGGGGCGCGCAGGCCGATGGCGATGTCGTTGCTGACGTGGTAGCCGCCAATCGGAATGACGTGTGTGTGCCACACTTTGCCCTGCATGTAGAGGGCAATGTCGGTGGTGCCGCCGCCGATGTCGGCCACGATGACGCCCATCTCCCGTTCATTGGGGTCCAACACTGCTTCGCCGGAGGCCAGGGCATTCAGCACAAATTCGCTGCTGTTGATGCCCACGGCACTGGCGCAGCTGGTGAGATTTTGCAGGGCAGGGCGGGCAGCGGTGACGATGTGGGTTTCCACTTCCAGACGAAAGCCATGCATGCCAATGGGATTGCGCACGCCGTCATGCTCATCGATGGTGTAGTTGCGCGGGATGAGATGCACAATTTGGCGGTTGGGCGGCACGGGAATGGCCTGGGCCACATCCAAAGCGCGTTCGATGTCGCTGACGCCAACGCCGGCATCATTCCGGCCAATGGCTACGATGCCCTTGTTGTTGGTGGAGCTGATGTGCTCGCCCGCCATGCTCACAATCGCCTGAGAGAGATCGTAGCCGGAGGTTTGCTCTGCTTGCTCCACAGCCTGCGCCAGGGCGAGTGACGCCTCGCTGACGTCAATCACCATGCCTTTGCGCATGCCGCGCGCCGGAGCCAAGCCCAGGCCAATGATTTGCAGGCGACCTTCGCGTACCTCACCAACCAGAGCACACACTTTGGTTGTGCCAATGTCTAGTCCAAAAATTATGTCTGCCATGTGCCAATACCCTCTTTGTGGAGATTGGTTGAGTGGAGATTGGAGATTGTTGTGCGACCAACGTGTTAAATCTCCAGTCTCTGATCTCTAATCTCCTGTTTTACTGCGCCAGGTAGTACGGTTTCTCCTGGTTACTGACGCTGACGTACTGCGGGGTGAGCCCCTCCGCCAGCAGTTCCTCTACGATAGTTTCATACACCACAAGCTTTTGTGACATATCGGTGCCGGTGCCAAAAAATACGCGCCAGCCACGCCCGTCCTGATAGCTAAGTCCACTCGACGGCCGATAATAGAGCCGGTCGATGTTGGGCCGCAGCTGCTTGAGCTGCAAGGCTCCGGCCAGCACATCGTGCGACAAGAAGCGCATGTTGGCGGTGGTGGAGTCTACGGCCGTTTCTCCGTCCACGTCATCGGTTTGTTGATCAGCGGTGGGGGTGGCGATGACGGCCGTTGCCGCAGCCACACCTTCCACTTCCGATTGAATCATCAACAAGCCCAACGACGAGCTGCGCGCAGGCACCAGCCGTCCGGTGCGGGTGACCCAGAACTGGTTGCTGCCTTCCACCCAAATGGCAATCGGCGAATCCTCGGTGACGGTGATTTGCACCTGGTTGGGCCAGTTGAGCGTGACCTCAGCCGAAATGATGCCCGGCACGGTATCCATGATTTGCTGAGCGGCCGTTCCTGGATCGGCGGCAAAAATGTGTGATCCCGCCAGATTGCTGGCCTGTACTACTTCCGTCGCGGGCACCGAAATAACACCCTCCACCGGAATGGTTGTCAGGTAGAAGTTTTCATCCATGCCGATGAGCGTGAGCGCATAAATTGACAGTGCCAGCAGCCCCAGGCTGAGCCAGCGCGCCGAGAGCATCATCTGGCGCAGGCTGGTCATGGGCACCTTCACCCGCGTCTGGTTGCGGCGGCGACGGCGACGCGCGTTTTTCGGCACACTCAAGCGCGGCATGGTTACGGCCGTATCCATGCGCCGCATCTTGGGCTGTTTACGTAGGCGTCGTGACTGGGTCTCTTGTCGTTTCATAATTAATACTGTTTGTCATGCCCGCGAAGGCGGGCATCCATCTTTCAACTGAGTGGATACCCGCCTACGCGGGTATGACAGGGAAAGTAAATGGTTTATTCCAACGTCGTTTTCAACCGTTTTTTCTCTTCATGCCGCTCGATGGCCAGCTCGATGAGCCGGTCTAGCAGCTGGCTGTAGGGCAGGCCGGTGGCTTCCCACAGCTTGGGATACATCGAGATGCGCGTGAAGCCGGGAATGGTGTTGATCTCGTTCAGGTAGAGACGGCCGTTTTCTGTCTCCATCAGCAAATCCACCCGGCCTAATCCAGCGCAATCAATCGCCTTGTACGCTTGGACGGCCAAACGGCGCACTTCGTCACTGACTGCTTCGGTTAAATCGGCCGGAATAATTAGCTCGGAATCATCGCTGACGTATTTGGCCACGTAGTCGTAAAAATCGCGGCGTGGGCGCACCTCGCCAACCACGCTGGCGACCGGTTCGCCGTTGCCCAGCACGGAAACTTCCAGCTCACGCACCGTTACGCCTTGCTCGACCACAATGCGGCGGTCGTAGGCGGCGGCTTCGTTGAGACCCTTGCGCAGTTCATCCTGATTGCGGCATTTGCTGATGCCCACGCTGGACCCTAAATTGGCAGGTTTGGTGAAGACCGGGTAGGTCAAAATCGCCTCAATTTGATCGATGACTTCAAACGGCCGTTGCCGCCATTCGTTACTTTGCACCAGCAGCCAGGGCAGGACGGGTAAGCCGTTGGCCATCATCACGTGCTTGAAGATCGCTTTGTCCATGCCCACGGCCGAACCCACTACACCGGCACCGACGTAAGGCAGGTTGGCCAGCTCTAGCAAACCCTGAACCGTGCCATCTTCGCCATACGGACCGTGCAGCACCGGGAAAATGACGTCGAGCTGGGAAACGGCCGTCATTCCCCCATGCGCACCTTCGTCCAGCTGCATCAAGCCTGTCGCTTGCGGATCGGGCAGCAGGGTGGCGCGGTAGCTGGCCTTGCCTTCCGTGAGCGTGCCCACAACATCGCCTGTTAGCCAACGGCCGTCTTTGTCGATGCCAATCGGAATCACTTCATATTTGTCCGGGTTCAGGGCGCGCATCACCGACTGCGCCGAGTTGAGCGACACCTCATGCTCGCCCGACCGTCCGCCGAAAATCACCCCGACCCGTAGTTTCTGTTTTCCGTTTTTGCTCATAAAAAACCTGTAATTAGCAATTGGTAATTGGATAATTGTCCAAATTGCTTAATTACTTAATTACTAATTACCAAATTACTGAAAGTCCCAATCGCCAACCAGTTCCACTTCCAATTCCAGCTCTACGCCAAATTGCTCGCGGACGCTGTTCCACGCCTCGGCAATGAGGGCGCGAATGTCTTCGGCCGTGGCCGTGCCATCGTTGACAAAAAAGTTGGCGTGTTTTTCCGAAATTTGCGCGCCGCCGACGCTAAAGCCTTTTAATCCGGCGGCATCAATTAAATAACCCGCATAATAATTTTCTGGATTTTTAAACATGGAACCGACCGTTGCGCCGCCCGGCTGGGTTTGCTTGCGGTGCGCCGTAAAGCCATCGGCACGGGCGATGAGTACATCGACCGGTTCCGGTGTCAGCTCCAGCTCGGCGCTGAGGACCACGCGGCGAGACAAATCGCGCCCTTGCTCCTGCTTGAGCACGCTGTCGCGGTAGGCGTAATTCATCTCGTTGTTGCCGTAGATGCGCTGCCCGCGGCCCGGTTCCCAAACAACCGCGGCACGCAAATTGCTGTTCATGTCCGAGCCATGCGCCCCAGAATTGCCCACCACCGCGCCACCAACCGTGCCGGGCACGCCGATGGCCCATTCCAGGCCACCCAGTCCTTTGCCAATGCACTGCCGCGCCAGCGAGGAGAGATTCATGCCCGACTCCACGGTGCAAATGACGTTGGCCCCAGTGTGGCGGAAGTTAATCGCCCGCGCCTTGTTCATAATCACCAGTCCGCTCACGCCGTAATCGGAGACGAGAATATTGGAGCCGCCGCCGAGCAGGGCGTAGGGGATGTGCTTTTTGTAGGCGATAGCTACGGCCGTTTCCAATTCTGCCGCGTTGTTTACCACCAAAAATAGCTGCGCCGGGCCACCGACGCGGGCCGACGTGTACCGCGCCAGCGGCTCGTCCAGCTTGAGCCGATCCTCAAAAGCTGCCTGTAACTCCTGAATTGCTGATATCCGAATTGAGGTTCTCACGTTCATGCATCACTCCACAACTGAATGCCCGCTAAAACTTGCTGGGCGACTTTGTTGCTGTCGCCTGCGCCCAGCGTTAAGACCACGTCGTGCGGCCGTACCCGGTCCAAAATATATTTGGCTGCATCGTCCAGGTTGGGAATATGGACGGCGGATGGGTGGTTCATCGCTTGCAGGACAACGGCCGTATCCAATCCCAGTGAATCGGTTTCCCGACTTTTGTAAATGTCCAGGGCCACCACTTTGTCGGCTTCGGCAAAGCAGGTGGCAAATTTTTCCAGCAGCAGCTTGGTGCGGCTAAAGGTGTGTGGCTGCCACACGGCCCAAATGCGCCGTCCGGGGTAGCGCTGCCGGGCGGCTTTCAGCGTCACCTCGATCTCGGTGGGGTGGTGGGCATAATCATCAATGATGGTCACGTTACCCACCTCGCCAATCAGCTCAAAGCGGCGGTTGACCCCGCTAAAGCTGCCCAACGCGGCACGAATGACGTTGAAATCAATGCCCAAATCGGTCGCTACGATGATCGCTGCCAGGGCGTTGAGTACGTTGTGTTCGCCGGGCAGCCGCAGCCGCGCCAGACCAATCATCTGCCCTTCGGTTTCTACCAGAAAATCGGTGCCGCCCAGCTGGTTGGGGCGTAAATCCAGCGCCAGGTAGTCTGCCTGGGGCTGCTTGCCTTCGGTCGTGCCAATGGCGTAGGTGCTGATTTGCACGTCGGGCAGGTCTAGATTTTGGCGCAAGACGGCCGTTCCCGCATCGGTGCCACACATCACCAGATGGCCGCCTTCGGGCAGCAGCCCGGCAAATTGGGCAAACGCCGCCTGGTAGCTGGTCTCATCTGGGAAGATGTCCGGATGGTCATGCTCAATGTTGGTGATGACCGACATTTCTGGCTTGAGGCCCAGGAACATGTTGTCGTATTCGTCAGCTTCTACCACAAAATAGTCACCTTCACCAAAGCGGCCGTTGCCGTCCAGCGAGGGCAAAATGCCGCCCACAATCACCGTCGGGTCCAGCTCGGCTTCCATCAAAATATGGGCAATCATGCCCGTGGTGGTGGTTTTGCCGTGCGTCCCGGCCACAGCGATGCCGATCCGGTCGGCCATCAGGTGGCCGATAAAGTCGGACCGCTTCATCACCGGAATTTCAGCCGCGCGGGCGGCTTGCAGTTCCGGGTTGCTCTCCGGGATGGCCGAGGAGATGACTACCAGCTCGGCCCCGGCGATATTCTCGGCTTTGTGGCCCTGGAAGATGGTAGCGCCTTCGGCTTGGAGAACGGCCGTAATGTCATTCGCCGCCATGTCCGAGCCAGAAACGGTAAAGCCCCGTCCCAGCAGCACTTTGGCAATCGCCGAAATACCCGATCCACCAATGCCGATCAGATGAATGTGCATATTTGGCTGCAAAGAAAAGTTTTCTTCACTCATCTCCAAAATCAAGTCCTGAATCACAATACTTCTCACTTGTCATTCCCACGAAAGCGGGAATCCACAAATTTGTCCCAAAATGGATACCCGCCTGCGCGGGTATGACAGGTTCGTACTAAATCATCACAATAATCACAAATAAGAACACAATCACCACCAAAAACGGCAGATATGGTTCCAACAGCGGCAGCGGTAGCCGCCCCATTAACGTGCCCAGACTAGAAGTGACATCGGGGCGGATTAAAACCGTGGGGTCAAACGGGTATGGCTCGCCAATGGGCAGCTGTAGCCATTCGCCCGTCGCCTGAATGCGGTACTCCAAAAATGACCAGAGCGCCCCCACAATCAGGTAACCGTTTAGGGCGCCAACGATCAATCCCAGCAGTTTGTCTTGAAACGTGTCGCGCACCCGCAGCCGTTCGCCCAGCCGAGCCCCGGCAAATGCCGGGCCCTGGTAGCTGAAAAAGGCAATTACCAGGTGCAGCACGGCGAGATAATAGAATCGCGACCGCTCGGCCGGAATGGCCCCGCCAGTGGGTGCCAGGCCCAAAAACAGGTTGCCGAACTGGTTAATGGCAAACAAGGATAGAATGAGTCCAGAGGTCGCGATGACTTCGCGGGTCCAGCCGCGCAGCGAACCAATGATGCCAAAAAATAAAACCATCAACCAAAAAAGTGTCCCCAAACTTAGCATGGTCTCACTCCTTTCCTTTTTCCCCGGCCACGCTTTCAATGAGATTTGCCAGATTTTCTGCGCCGTTGGGAACGTCCAACGCGCGGGCTGCCTGGCTCATTTGGGCCAATTTGTCGGGATCTGCCATTAAAGTTTGGATGGTTGGCAGGAGTTTTTCATCTAACGTTTCGTCGGTGAGCTGTACGGCCGTTCCCCGGTCGCACAAATAATCCGCATTCACCTTCTGGTAACGCCAGGCCCAGGCCAGCGGCACCAACACCGACGGCAGACCAAAGGTGGGCGATTCGCCCAACATGCTGGCCCCGGCGCGGGCCACCACCAAATCGGCGGCGCGGAAGGCGTGCCCCATCTCCTCATGCAAATACGGGTACGGCCGATAAAACGCCCGCAGCGCTGCCGGTAAGGCTTTGGCCCCGGCTTCCACCTCATCCCAGGTAAACGTGCCGCTGATGTGGATGATCTGCATTGTTTGCAGCAATTCTGGCAAAATGTTCAGTAGGGCACGATTGAGCGCCTGTGCCCCGCGACTGCCGCCAAAGACCATCAGGGTGGGGCGGCCCGGCTGTAAGTTGAAGCTGGCCAATGCTTCAGCCTGGCTCAAGTCGGCGGCGGCGCGCAGTTCCGGGCGTACCGGGTAGCCCGTCACGACCAGCTTGTCGGCGGGCACAAATTGGGCCGAGCCATCGGTGGTTGCACCAACCTTCTTGGCATAGGGCAAAGAAAATTTAATGGATTGTCCCGGTTCTACATCGGGCAGGTAAATGGCAATGGGGACACCGAGCCAGCGGCAGGCCAGGGTGAACGGAAACGCCATGTAGCCGCCGGTCATAAACATGACATTGGGGCGGAATTGGCGCACCAGTTGGAGTGCCTTGCCGATGCTGAGCAGAAGCTTGCTGCCGTTGATTACCTTGCGGGGCAGCGGCACACCAGCGATGGCTCCGCCAACGATGGTTTCTAGCCGTATGCCTGCTCGGGGAACTAACGTTTGTTCCATTTCACCCTTTGTGCCCACCCAGAGAATGTTTTCTGTGGTGAGTCCTTTGTTGCGTAATGCGGTGACTGCGGCCAGGGCGGGGTAAATGCCGCCACCGGTGCCGCCAGCGCAAATGAGTACGCGCATAATCAAAACCTTAAAGATGCGACGCACTTGTTCCTGTTAGAACTTGCCCATTAAAGAAGTGCGTCGCATCTGGTAACTTTAGAACCTGTCTGTTGCCGACGGCCGTTTACTCCGTCGGCTGGTGGTTGTTTGCTGCTGCCGCTCACGAGCATCGCTGGTTTGCGGCCGTTTTTGCAAGGCCGAATCCCGCGACACATTGAGCAAAATTCCGGCCCCTACCATCGAGATGGCCAGCGAGGTGCCGCCGTAGCTCATGAAGGGCAGGGGAATACCGGTAAAGGGAATAACGGCTGTAATGACCGCAATGTTGATAAAGGCCTGGTACACAATCCAGCAGGTCACACCCAGGGCCAGTAATGAACCGAAGCTGTCGCGGGCGCGAACGGCCGTACGCAAACCGCGCCACACAAAAAGCCCCAGCAGCCCGATTACCAGCAGCGACCCGGCCAATCCCAGCTCTTCACCCAAAATGGCAAACACACCATCTGTGTGGGCAAATGGCAGCGGGCCAAATTTCTGGGTGCTTTCGCCCAGACCCACGCCAAACATGCCGCCGCGCCCCAGGGCAATCAGCGATTGCTGTACGTGCCAGCTCGCTTGCGCCGGGTCGGACAAAGCTTGCCGATAAGCGCTGACGCGAGCTTGCGCGTGGGGCAGCGTGTTGATCAAAATCAGGAAAACAGAGCCGCCGAGCAGCCCAGCCACGGCAAACTGTCGCCAATCGGCCCCGGCCACGAAGAAAAGGGTGAAGCTGACCAGAGCAATCAGACCCGCCGTACTCAGGTCGGGCTGGCGCACAATCAAGGCACACACCACGCCCACGATGATGGAAAAAGGCAGCAGGCCGTAGGTGAGCAGCTTGATGCGGTCGCCCTTGCTAGAAAGCCAGTGAGCGATGTAAATAATCATCGCCAGCTTGGCAATTTCGGAGGGCTGGTAAGAGTCGTTGTACAAACCGCGCTGGGCACCCAGGTCTGAGATGGCCGTGAAGAACAAAACGAACAGCAGCCCCAGCAGCGTCAGACCCAAAAATGGCACCGAAAAGCGGCGCAAAATGTGGTAATCAAACTGCATCACGCCAACCATCGCTAGAAAGCCCAGCCCTAGCGCCAAAAACTGCCGCCGGAAGTAAAACGTGGCGTCGTCCTGGAAGCGCAGGCCGTAGTCGAAGGTGGTGCTGTACACCATCAGCATGCCCAGCACTAGCATTCCGGCGATGGCCAAGAACAGCCAATAATCAAACCGGAAGCGCAAAACTGGGCTCACGCGATTGCTTCTTTTTCGGACGACGTTTACTGTGGTCATAGAAAATCCTGTTGGATTAGTTGATAGTTGTTAGTTTGTTAGTGGCTGTCAACCAACCACTAGCCGCTAACCACTAGCCACTATTTACAAATTACTTACAACCCGTTTACCAACTGCCGGAACAACCGCCCGCGCTCTTCAAAATCCTGGAAGGCATCGTAGCTGGTGCCGCCGGGGGAAAGCAGAACAATGTCGCCGGAAACGGCCGTTCCTGCCGCCAATTCCACCGCTTCCTCCACCGTGTTTACCTTGTGGCAGTCGGGATGATTCTGCTCAGTTAATTTTTCTTCTAGCAAATCCGCTAGTTCGCCAAACAGGATGACTGTTTTTACCCGTTCGGTAACTTTTTGCGCCCACACGTCCCACTGCATCGCTTTGTCTTTGCCGCCAGCCAGCAAAATGATTGGCTCGCGGAAGGCGTTCAGGGCGGCCATGGCTCGCTCTGGGGCGGTGGCAATGGAATCGTTGATCCATTGGACGCCGCGCCGGGTGCGTACCAGCTCCAGCCGGTGCTCCACGCCAGTGAAGGTGCGGATCGCCTGGGCAATTGCCTCTGGCGGAATGCCAGCGGAGTCGGCCAGGGTGGTGGCGGCCAACACGTTGAGCAAGTTATGGCGGCCACGCAGCTGCACTTCATCCACCTGGCAAATCTCTTTTTCGGCACCGTTGCGGATGAGGATACGGCCGTCTTGCACCATGGCCCCTTCTGTCACCTCATGATTCAGGCTGAACAGGCGCAGCTTACCCCGCACGATGGCGCTTAACGCCAGCGAACCCGCGTCATCGGCACAGAGGACGGAAATATCATCGGCCGTTTGGTAACGCAAAATGTTGGCCTTGGCGTTGGTGTACGCCTTCATCGTCTTGTGCCGGTCCAGATGGTTGGGCGTAATGTTTAGCACGGTAGCGATGTGCGGGCTGCGATCCCAGATTTCCAGCTGGAAGCTGGACAGCTCCTGCACCACCACATCTTCCGCTTCCATTTTGTCCAGGTCGGCAATCAGCGGACGGCCGATATTGCCGCCCACCCAGGTGCGCCGTCCAGCCACCTGGCTCATCACGCCCGTGAGTGCCGTGGTGGTTGTTTTGCCTGCCGAGCCGGTGATGCCAATAACGGCCGTTGGCGTTCGCTTGGTAAACTCCAAAGAATCATTGGTGATCGGGATGCCTTTGGCCTGTGCCGCCTGCACCAGCGGTGCTTCTAACGGCACACCGCCGCTAATGGCCAAAATGTCAGTCTCGTCTAAAAGTTCCATCGGATGTTCTCCCAATACATACCGGATATCCAGGTCGCTCAATTCGTCCAAAATATCCCGCAGCTTTTCCGGCGCGCGCAAATCGGTGATGGTGACGGTAGCGCCCGCTTCGGTGGCAAACCGGGCCAGCGCTTTGCCCTGCCGCGCCAGTCCAAGAATGAGAAGTCGTTTGCCATAAAAATCGTCCATTTCCGGTAATCAGGTAATTAGGTAATTGGGTAATTGGGTAATTGAGCAATTACTTAATTACCTAATTACTCAATTACTAAACTTGCGCCAGGGCAATGCCAATCATGGCGCTCAGCATGGCCACGAGCCACCAACGCTGCACAATCTGCGTTTCACTCCAGCCAATAATTTCAAAATGATGGTGCAGCGGAGCCATTTTAAACAGCCGCTTGCCACCTGTGGCCTTGAAATAAAGTACCTGAAGCGTGCTAGACAACAGCGACGACAAAGGCACAATGGCAATGATGGGCAAAATGAGCCACTGGTTGGTCATCAGGGCCACGACGCCCAATGCGCCGCCCAAGGCTTGCGACCCTACATCGCCCATGAACATCTGGGCCGGATGGGCGTTGAACCACAAAAAGGCAAAGCAGGCGCCCACCGTGATAAAACAAAAGGTCACCAAAAACTGCTGGTCGCGCAGGACGGCAATGATGCCATAGGCGGCAAAAGCTGTCGCCGCAATAATCCCCGACAAGCCATCCAACCCATCCACAATGTTGACGGCGTTGGCGGTACCGGCAATGATGATGACCCCAATCGGAATGTAAAAGATGCCAATGTCTAGCAATGTTTCCACGGTGGGAATCGCTACCCAGCCGTGCCCATCGTTGACAAAAAAGTAAATGGCAATGGTGGCGGCCAGGGCAATGCCCAGCTGAAACCAGATTTTGACGCGGGCGCGCATCCCTTCGCCGGGGCGCAGGCGGAACCCCTGCCAATCGTCAATGCCGCCCAAAATGGAGTAGGCGACCATGACGCCCAGCGGAATGATGACGCTTTCGGCAATTTCCAGCGCCTGCACCAGCTGCACAATGTTGACCAGAATGCTGATAATCAATATCCAACCCACAATGAGAATGCCGCCCATGGCGGGCGTGCCCATTTTCACCATGTGGGTTTGTGGGCCATCAATGCGAATTTGCTTGCCCCATTTCAGGCGGCGCATCAGCTCCACTAATGGACTGCCCCAAATGACAGCCATAAGAAAGGTGATGCCACCCAGCGTTAAAGCAAAAGCCATTAGTCGTACCGTCCTAGCGCGTTAATAATTTGGTCCATACGCATTCCCAGCGATCCTTTTACCAGAACCGTGTCGTTTTCTTGGATGAGTTCTTCGAGGGTGGGAACGGCCGTAACCGCATCGTCTACCATCACCACCTTGTCTTGGGGCAGGCCGCTGGCCACTGCCTCTTCGCCAATCCAGCGGGCGCGCTGCCCGACGGTGACCAGTAGCTTGGCCACTTCGGCTACGCGACGGCCAACCTGTCGGTGGGCCTGTTCTTCCAGGTAGCCCAGCTCCAGCATATCGCCTAACACGGCTACGGAACGGCCGTCTAAATCATGCATCAAATTTAGCGCCGCCAGTACTGAGTCTGGGCTGGCATTGTACGTATCGTCAATAATCAGCGAATTTTTCGGCCCGGGCACCGTGACGAGGCGCAGCTGAACGGCCGTATGGCGCAGTCCATACAAAATTTCGTCCCAAGTTAGCCCTTCTACCAGACCCACAGCGGCGGCGCGCAGCGCGGTGTGCACGCTGTGGCGGCCCAAAAGCGGCACCTGCACCACCATAGATTCGCCTTCATAGTGCAAAGTGAACTGCACGCCTTCCAATCCTTTAGAACGGATGCGGCTGGCCCAAAGATCGGCCGTTTGGTCCAGGCCGTAGGTAAAAATGCGGGCCGAGGTGTAGTCGGCCATGCTCATCACCAGGGCGTCATCTTTGTTGAGAACGGCCGTACCGTCGGCAGGCAGCGCTTCAACCAGTTCACGCTTGGCTTTGACGATGTTGTCCATGCTGCCGGCGCGTTCTAGATGAACCGCGCCTACCAGCGTGACAACACCCACTTTGGGGCTGGTCATGTCGCACAGCGTGGCAATTTCGCCGGTGGTGTACATGCCCATTTCCAACACAGCTTTTTCGTCGCTTTCCTGTAAATCAAACAGTGCCAGAGGCAGCCCTAAAATGCTGTTGCGGTTGCCCGGCGATTTAAAAGTACGATATTTGCTAGACAGCACGGCGTGGGTCAATTCTTTAGTCGAGGTTTTGCCGACGCTGCCGGTAATGCCAATAACTTCCACAGGGAAGCGTGCGCGCCACGCCTTGGCGGATGTTTGCAGGGCGGTTATGGTTTCTTCAACCACCAGGCAAACAGGCGTGGACGCGCCAAGCGGCAGACTGGAGGGCAGGGCGGTACGCAAGTCGATGGTTGTGTAATCACCCGCTATAGGCCGGTCTACCAGCGCCGCAATCGCTCCCTGGGCAAACGCCGCCGCGACAAACTCATGCCCGTCAACTTTTTCGCCTTTGTGAGCGACAAAGAGGCTGCCAGGTACGGCCTCGCGGCTATCCATTACCACGCACGAAACCACCGGCTCATCGCCCGTGGCTTGGTAAGTGGATAATGATTCTAGAAAGTGTGCTAAAGTCAACATTTCGAACTATTAGTAATTGGGTAACTGAGTAATTACCCAATTACTCAATTACTTTTCACTTTTTACTGCTACGGTTCTTGCCTCGCGGCCATCACGTCGGCCTGCAAACGCACGCTGTCTGGCGGTACGTTGAGCATCACCACCAGTTCATCGGCCAGATCGGCAAAGGCGGGAGCGGCCGTTTGTGAACCCCAGGGTGCTGTTTGTGGCCGGTCTAGCTTTACATAAACAATCAATTCTGGGTTTTCTGCTGGCAGCCAACCGATGAACGAACCGATGATGTCATCGGGTAGGTAGATGCCGTTTTCAGCAATCTGGGCCGTGCCGGTTTTGCCCGCAATGGTGTAGCCGTCAATTTGGGCTTCAAATACTTCACGGGCAACGGCCGTTGTGGCCATAGCTGTTACCTGGTCCGCCACTTCTGCGCTGATCGGGCGACCCAAGACGGTGGGTTCATGGACAAACGTGCCATTTTCGCCGTGAATCTCCTGCACCAGATACGGCTGCATCATCACCCCACCGTTGGCCAGGGCAGAAACGGCCGTAATCATCTGCAACGGCGTAACGGCAATACCTTGTCCGTAAGCGTTGGTAGCCAGGAATGATTCCGTCCAGAACGCATCACCAGGCAGCGGCATCTGCCCCCCTGCTTCAGACATTAAATCCACCCCAGTCGGACGGCCAAAGCCGAAGCGCTGCAAATAATCGTAATAAACATCTGGCCCCATCATGGTAGACAGCGTTGCCGCGCCCACGTTGAGCGAACGGGCCAGCAAGGTGGTCATGTCGGTGGTGCCCGGTGCGCTGCGGTCCCAGTTGTATGTCTGGTGGCCACCCACTTCAATGACACCGGCATCGTAGTAGGTCGAATTTGGCGTGACCACACCCGAATCCAGCGCGGAAGCCATGGTAATGAGCTTCATCACCGAGCCCGGCTCGTGCTGCTTGCTCACGGCCGGATTCAGCAGCAAGGTGGGATCCGCATCATAAAAATCGCTCGGCGAATAGCAGGGCGCGCTGGCCATTGCCAAAATTGCGCCCGTTTTGGGATTCATCACAATGATGCTGCCGCTAACGGCGCGGTATTCCTGTAGGGCGTTCCGCAAATGTTCTTCCACCACGTACTGCAAAGAGCGGTCAATGGTTAAAACCAGGTCAGCCCCTTCATGCGCGATGACGCTTTGTTGGGAGGTGAGGGGGGAAATATTGACGACGGCGCTGGCGGCTTCACCTGCCAGTTCACGCTGGTAATACCCTTCCAAGCCGCTGCCGCCGTTGCCGTCAAAATCAACATAGCCCAGCGTGTGGCACAACATATCGTCTTGTGGGTAAAAGCGGCGCGGCAGAGGATCGATTTGCAGCCCTTCGTAGGGCAGCGCTCGCACCAAATCGGCGACTTCGGTTGAGACTCGGCCAGAGAGCATGGCAAAGGATTGATCGGATTGTAGTACGCCCAAAATTTCGTAGCGCGACTGCTCCAAAATGGGGGCCAGCGCCGTGGCTAACTCTTCGGGTTCCGTTACCAGTCGCGGAGAGACGCCAATCTGGTAATCGGCGGTGTTGGCCGCCAGAACGGCCCCGTTGCGATCGTAAATGGAGCCGCGTTCTGGCTTGGCTACCACCAATATTTCATCGCCAGCCCGCTCAGCCCACTCTGGCCCCTGTACGACCTGAAACGCCACAAGCCGCCCTACAATAATGAGGGCGGCAAAGATAAGCGCAACTACGACTATCCACATCCGTCGTTTTTGACTACTGTTCACGTGCTTCGCCTCTTATGAAGTCGCTAAAGCGGCTGCGCAGGTACAGCCATAGCGCTTCTCGAACATTTTCGGCCGGTGGCGGAACGGCCGTTGCCTGCGGCAAAATTTCTAGTGGATCGCTTACTGCTTCCTCAACCGGATAGTCCGGCACAATAATGTACTCAATGTCGTCTGGGCTGGCTTCAACAAACCCTAAACGAACAGCCTCCGCTTGCAGACGATCTAACGCCTGGGCAGCGGCAATATCGCGTTCCAGATCGTTGTTTTCCCGCTTGAGTTCGGCCAGATCGTTTTGCAAGATTTGCACCCGGCGACCCACGGCGGCGATGCGGCTGGCCTGGCTAACGTACACAGTGCCCAGCAGGGCAGCTAAAACCAAAATAACGCCCCAACCTAAAGCCGCCTGGGCTTCAGTGAGGGCGTTGAGCCGTTTAAGCTGTTCTCTGGTTTGCCGTGCCATCATAGTTTTAGTTTTTAGTGGTTGGTTGCTCGTGGTTGGCTTGCGTTTTACTAGCCACTACAACTAGCCACTTGCCTACTTCTTCTCAATTACTCTCAGCCGGGCGCTGCGGCTGCGGCTGTTTTGGGCAATTTCTTCAGCTGAAGCCTGCACCGCTTTGCGGGTGATAAGCCGGAATTTGGCCTCTCCACCGCAGGTACAAACTGGTTGTTCGGGCGGGCAGGTACAATCCTGGCTCAGCTCGCGAAAGGTCTGTTTTACAAAGCGATCTTCCAGCGAATGAAAGCTGATGACGGCCAAACGGCCGTTCTGCCCCAATAACTCTAGCGCAGCCAGCACCCCGGTTTCAACCGTTTCTAATTCCCGGTTCACGGCGATGCGTAATGCCTGGAAAACCTGGGTGGCCGGATGAATCCGACCGCGCCGGTGCACGGTTTGGGCAATCTTGTCAGCGAGTTGGGTGGTGGTAGCGAACGGCCGTTCCGCCACAATCATCCGGGCAATCTTCCGACTGCTCTTCTCCTCGCCGTAGCGCCAAAAAATATCGGCCAGGGCAGTTTCATCTAAATTGTTAACCAGATCAGCGGCCGTTTCCCCCTGGCTCGTATCAAACCGCATATCCAGAGGACCTTCCTTCATAAAGGAAAAGCCGCGCTGCGCGTCGTCTAGCTGGCGAGAAGAAAGCCCCAGGTCCAGCAAGATGCCATCGACCTGCGTAAAGCCGTGCGCTGGAGCTGCCTGACCCATCTCGGCATAGCTGGCATGTACATAAGTGACCCGCTCGCCAAACGATGCTAGCTGCTGTTTTGCAAAAGCAATGGCTTCTGCATCTTTGTCAAAGACCAAAATGCGCCCCGAGGGCGCGGATTGTGCCAACAGTCCGGCGGTATGGCCACCGGCTCCCAGCGTGCCGTCGATGTAACGGCCGTTTGCCTTTGGCGGTAACAGCGCCAGCACTTCATCGAAGAGAACCGGGATGTGGGCGGAACTGTTCATAGGGATAAGTTCTCAGGCGTGTCGGTGCTTACGCAAACACCCGCGCCTGGTCATATGCTTAAATCCCCAAATCTTCCCAACGAGCTGCGTCGCCGTCGCTTTCGATGTCGTTGCGTACGGTGTCCCATGCTTCGTTGCTCCACAGTTCCAGGTAGTTAAACATACCGGCGATCACCACATCATTTTCAATCTTGGCAAACTCACGCAGGTAGGGGGGCAGCAAAATGCGCCCCTGCCGATCTGGCACCAGATCAACCGCGCCAGAAAAGACACGCCGTCGGAAAGCACGCACATCTTCATCGGACAACGGCCGTTGGGCAATGCGTTCAGCCAGCTCTTGCCAGCCATCCATGGGGAACAGCATCAGGTTCTGATCAAAGCCGCGCGTCACCACCAACCCTGCGGCTAGCAGGTTGCGAAACTTGGCCGGAATAGTAATCCGGCCTTTGTCATCAATGGTGTGCGTGTATTCGCCTAAGAACATACTTGATTATCTCGGTAAAAACTAGAACACTTGTTCTGATTGCCCCATTTTAGCATAAACTTTCAGGAATTTTACGCTATTTTGCACCACAATGCCCCACTTTTAACCACAATAGGCCACAGTATACACCAAAGGCAACATAATGTGAAGTACTGCTCAAACTTTTAAGGTGTTGCTTTGTGTCTTTAGGAAAAACGGGTAATAACGCGGAACGAATTTCGGTGAGGTTTGTCCCACAATGCCCCACGTGGGCGTAATAATGTGGGTGGCTGGCGGAAAAAAGGCAAAAAAAAGCTCCGGGAGGAAAGGGCCCGGAGCAGGAAGGAGGAGGAAAACGAGTTGAAAAAGCAATTCAGCCTTACACTTAAGATAATATATAATTTCCATAGCAAAATAAATGGGATTTTGACCCTATGACAGGAGGACTACTGGTGGTCGGTCCGCAGCTATCGGTGAACGGTAAAGAAGCGATTACCCGTCAAAGCGGGAGTCGTCGAGGCGTTTTTGCCAGCGATTCTCATTGTCCAAATCATCATGTTGAGATGGGTTTTGGGCGGCTTCGGCTTCTTGCAGGGCTTCAACGGCCGCATTGAGCACATCGGGGTGCATGGCACGTACCAGGCTCCACTTGCCGCAGTGGGGGCAGCGATCATATTTGCCAACTACCATGTTTAGGCCCCAGATGTGCCGGGCAAATGGTTTGCCACATTTGGGACAAATGGTGCCGCCAAAAGGACCGTTCACATTGCCCACAGAACCGCCACTGGCTTTGGCGCTGCGGTTGGCAATCCACATGGAGACCAGAATGCCGCTCAAGGATATGGCCAGGATGGGTACAACAATGGTGAGCACAGAGCGGTTCGCTTCACTGCTGGATAGAAAATTGCGGCTAATGCTGTTGGAGGTGAGCTCGCGGCCGTCTTGCGTGATGCCCGTGGCATAGAGGGTGTGCATCCCATCTGCGAAGCTGCCCGTTTTGAACTGAAGCCGAAACGGCGCTTCGCTATCTTCACCAACGAGCTGTTCATCTATATAAAAGGAAACCTTAGCCAGATTGTCTGGCCCACTCACGCGGAAGGAGAAGGTGCCCTGAATACCGGTAGCCAGCCCGGTGCCAAAATCTCGGCTGAGGCTGAGTGTTAATTCATCTTCCGGTTGGGCAACGGCCGTTCCTACCCCAAAAATTAGACTAACGATGACAACAAACCAGAGTGACCACCGTTTTTGCCGCAACATTTCTAGCTTTCCTTTGCTGATGCAGCATTTTTCTGCATCAAAGCAATCAATTCATCCACCCGGTTGCGCCGATAGAGGTGGTGCAGCAGGTCACGCACCTTCGACTTTTTGCTGGTGACATTGAGCTGCTCCCAGTCGATGCCGAGGGCAACGGCCGTTTTTTGCAGCTTTTCCAAATCGTAATGGGCCAGCAGATAGTGGCGCAAAATGGTGGGCGGCGACTCCAGTGAGATTTTTTCCAGGCGAGGCAGCGATTCTGGGGCGGGTGGTGTGAGGATGCGCTCTACCGCCAGGGCCAACTGCCCGGTTTGCCCGCGCTGCGCGGTCAGTTCCATGACATTGATGATGAGCTGCTGCATATCTTGCTGTAAGTTCATCACTTCGTTGTCGCGAATGCCCAGATCAAACAGCAGGTCCAGCACGTCGTCCCGGCTCAACCGGTCGCGAATCTCCTCGAAGATCATTTGCCGGTCGAACGCGGTGCCAGTTTCATCGGTGCCAGGGGAAAATTGTACGGCCGTATTGCTCTGTGGTGGCGTGGGGGGCGATGTGGGGGAAACGGCCGTTGCTGCCGGATTTTGTTGCACCAGGGTTTGGATTGGCTGGAACAGGCTGAACAACCAATACGCCGCACCGCCAATCAACAGCCCAGAGATCACATAAAAGAAGAAGCCAAACTGGGCCAGCATGTCATCCCGGTTGAAGGTTCCCAGAAAGGTATCTAGCAGCACGGCTGAGGTGATCGTGAGCAAACCAACACCCCAGGTTAAGTTTTGTTTGCGCCAAAACATGAATAAAAATGCGGCCATGACCGCAAATTTTAGGATTAATCCAATGAGCATAGAGTCCCTCTACAGTCGAGCAGCTGCTTGCCGCTTCGGAACGGGATTGTAGCATTGCATGAAGTTGGTGCAAGAACGGCCGTCTCCCATCTACAAACCCCTAATGTTGACATAAACCAAAAGCGAGTGGTATCATACCGCCCATGCCTGTGACCAAATCTGGCAAGTTCCTGCTTCTGTGCTGTTTGTTTTTACTGCTGACCCAGGCTGCCTGCGGCGAGCAGGCTGTTCTCCCAACCTTGGTTGCCCCAATTTCTCTGCCGCAAGCAGTAGAAGAAGCGGTAGCTATCAACGTGCCTGCCACATTTACACCCCCTCCCCCCGGAGCGACTATCGATCCCCGGCTGAATTTTGGTGATAACTCGCCGCTCAGCGCAACGATGACGCCCAGCAGTACGCCCATTTTGCCCAGCCGGACGCCAACACCCACGCCAACCTACACCCCAACTTATACACCCACACCAACCTCGACCCCTTCCCCTACGCCGTTTGGTTGGACCGGGCCAGTTCCGCCTTATTTGCAAGGCGATCCCAATCGCAGCAAGCTGAGCATCCACGTCATCTTCAACAACGATCCACGCATTATGGAGTTTGTCCGTCAGGCCCAGCCGGTGGTCATTAAAGCTGTAGATGATTTTGGCTTTCTGGCGGAGGTAGAACAGGTCTCCCCCTACACCATCATCGTGGGGCGGCGGAATTGGGGATCGCAAGAATATGTTGGCAATCCAGAGGAAGAGGCCCGCAAATTTGTGCAGGCACAGCTGCGCCAATACCAGCTCAATCCGGCGGTGGACTTTTGGGAAGGGTGGAATGAGCCTGACCCTGGCCCAGACCGTATGGTCTGGTTTGCCCGGTTTGAAGCAGAGCGCGTGCGCGAACTGGCGCGATATGGTTTTCGGGCGGCCATTGGCGGCTTTCCTACCGGCGTGCCCGAGATGAATGAATTTGCCCAATTCCTCCCGGCCATTCAAACAGCGATAGAGCATGGTGGCATCTTGACCCTTCATGAGTACAGCGCCCCGGTCATCACCCAAGGTTATGGCAGCGCTTTGCCTGGCTATCCCTTTCATGCCGATCGCGGTTCGCTTACCTTCCGCTACCGTTGGTATTACGAGGAGTTTCTGATTCCTAACAATCTGGTCATTCCGCTGGTCATTTCAGAAGCGGGCATTGATGGAGTATTGGGCGATCGGCCAGGCCCGGCAGGCAAAGGGTGGGCTGATTTTCAGGAGTATGCCGTGGCCCAAGGGTGGGGCAGCAATGGGATTGATGCATTTATCAACCAACTGGCCTGGTATGACAACGGGGTGCGTTACGATGACTATGTCTTGGGCTTCACTGTTTTTACGGCTGGCCCGGTAGCTCAATGGGGGCCGTATGATATTGGGCCGGTCTTGCCACGCATGGCCGACTATGTGCGTAATTTCCGCTAACGGCCTTCCCCCCCACTGCAACCTTTTCGCTGTTGAGACGTATAAATATTGGATTTTGGCCAACAGGCCAAATGGTATGTTGTGTAAGGATGATTTATGGACGAAAAGGAAAAAAAGCCCTTGATGAGCTTGGAAACGATTGCCGGGAAACGTAAAGACCCCGGATTTTTTCGCGAAGTTTGGCAGCAGATTCGCCTGGTTTATTATCTGCTGCGCGATCCCGAAGTGCCGTTTTATTTGAAGCTGGTGCCCTTTGTGGCCGTTGTTTACCTCTTCTGGCCGGTAGATTTTTTGCCAGATATTTTGCCTTTCTTAGGCCAGCTAGATGATTTTACGGCGCTGTTGGTTGGCTCTAAAGTGTTTATTGAGCTGGCCCCACCGCACGTGGTGGCTCGTTATATGGACGAGATTCGGGCGGCCGATGGCTTTGGTCCAGACACTGATGTCGATGAAAAAATCATCATCGATCCTCACCCGGAACTGCTGCCCAAAGAAAAAGACCAGGTAGAACCTGATCTTTAATGAGCAAAAGCGGTAACTGAAGAAAATTTAGACCCGGCGCTGCAAAGTGCCGGGTTTTTGTTTTAGACCAGATTTAATGCCTCTAAAAGTTTGTCCCCGCCGATAAACCACATGTACAGCAGGAAGGCACAACAGCAGAGCAAAACCAGCGCCACAGAAACGGCAATGATCGTATTGCGCCGCTTCTTGCCGGCGGCTTCGCTGTCGCTGGGGGCGGGCACAAACGGTGCGGGCGCAGCTGCCGGGGGGCGAACGGGCGGCGGTGACGGCAGTGAGACGGGTGGCGGTGGCGGGGTGAAGGGCGGCGAGGGGTCGGGTTCCCAATCGGAAGGAATTTCGGGTTCCTCATCAAAGTGGGGCAAGTCGGGAACGGCCGCTTTCCATTCATCATCTGTTTCGGCCATATCGTGGTGCGGTGCCATGCCCGCCAGACCACTTTGGTCGATCATCGTGGCATCCAACGCATCGCCAGTGGGGACTAGCGTGTAGATGACCGTCACGCCGCTGCCCATGCTGATGGTGTAGCCTGGTTTCAGATCGGCCGGTTCTGCGGCCAGCCGCTCGCCATTGACAAAGGTGCCGTTGGTGCTGCCTAAGTCTTGCACCTGGTACCCGCCCTCATCCAGACGCGTAAAGCGGGCATGCTGGCGCGAAACTTCCGGGTCGTTTAGCACGATGTCTGAGACGGGGTCACGCCCGATGGTAAGAGAAAGTGTTTCTAATATGAAGGTTTCGCCAACTTTGGGACCTTTGCGAACTGTGAGTTGGTATAGCGTATCTGCCACGGCCGTTTCCTTTTTTGCTGCGTGTTTGTGAAGATTCAGAGTTTAAATGATAGGTAATAAATGATGTTTGTATTTTGGCGGAGAGGCTGCCAAAAAAAATTTTGTGATTGATGGTACCGCATCGTCTCTAAAAGAGATGGCACCTTGCGTTGAGCATTTTAACCAAAATAGACGGTGCTTGGCAAGTTGATTACGGCCGTTTCGCCTGAGGTGGTCG
Source organism: Ardenticatenaceae bacterium (assembly GCA_020634435.1). Lineage (GTDB taxonomy): Bacteria > Chloroflexota > Anaerolineae > Promineifilales > Promineifilaceae > Leptofilum. Next base: position 202,930 of record JACKBS010000008.1, read on the forward strand.
GCGGCGCAGCCGGGAGGTGAGCGTGCGGTGCAGCATTTGTACTTCCGTGATGCTCAGCAAGCGCACCAAAGTTAGGAAGGCGGCGATTCCCAGACCACCCGCCACCGAGACGATGAACAGTTTGCCGAGGAAACCGTTTAGCGGAAGCACGGGGGTGACGATGCTTTCCATGGCCCAATAGGCCAGCCAGGCGACCAACCCGGTTAATCCAGAGGCGGCGATAGATTTCCAAATGACCGTGCTAATGCCAAAACCGCGCAATCCGCCCAACTGCCGCTGGAGCAGCCAGAGCATAATCATCGTGTGGCAGAAATGCTTGATGGCGTCGGCCACCATCAGGCTGTACAGGCCGATGGGTTTCAGCAGCACAACGGCCGTAATCGTATAAATCACAATGCTGATGATGCCCGCCACGGCCGGACGCCAGGTATCTTTGCGGGCGTAGGAGGCAAAAACGAGCATCTGATCGATGGCGGCAAAGGGCAGCCCGGCCAGATAAACGCGGAGAACGGTGGCGGTAACGGCCGTATCCTGCGCCGTAAATTCCCCATGTTCTAGCAATAAAGCAATGATGGCTGGCGCCAGGGCAAACAACCCGGCAGCCGCGGGCAAAATAAGCGTCAGCACCAGGCGCAGGCCGCTGGCCAACGTCTGCTTAAACTCCTGCACGCGGGCCGAAGCGGCCACGGCGTCGCTTTCTTTGCTGGCATGGTAGGCCGAAACAATTTGCGACAGCGTTGGCAGCGTGGCCATCGACAGGGCGGTAACAACGAGGCCAAGCGGAAACTGGTACAACGTGGTGGCGTAATTCATGTACGTCACGCTGTTGTCCCCGGTGAGAATAGCCAGATTGTAGCTAATCCAGATGGCCACCTGATTCACCAGCAGGCCGACCACAATGGGCGCGTACAAAATGAGGATGCGGCGTACGGCGGGATGTCGCCAATTGAACTGGATGCGGAAACGGCCGTCGCGTAGGGCAGGCAGCTGCAAAACAATTTGCAAAAAGGAACCAAGCAGTAAGCCGTAAATCAGGCTGTCGATGTGGTCGGGGCGCAGCAGGGCGACGATGACGATTGTGCCATTAAAGACGGCGGCGGTAAAGGCAGGTAGGGTAAACCGTTCCAGGGCGTACAAAACCCCGGTAAGGATGCTGGCAACCGACAAAAAGAGCACTGCTGGTGTGGCCAGCCGCATCATTTCTTCGGTAACGGCCGTTAAGCTGCTGTCGGAAAAGTTGCGTGCCCCGGCCAGCCAGGCGATTTGCGGGGTGAACACCATCACCAGTGCCACGATGAAGAGCAGAACGGCCGTTGCCAGACTTAAAAAACTGCTGACCACGCTCCACAACTCAGCGCGGCGCTCCTTGCTGGCCAGGTCGCTAAACACCGGCACCAAGGATGAGCTAACCATCTCGCCGCCAGTGATGAGGTTAAACAGCGTGTTGGGCACCAAAGCGGCCACCGTGTACGCCGCCAGCAAATCCGACGCGCCAAACAGGTTCGATTTGACAATCTCGCGCACCAGCCCCAGCACCCGGCTGGTGACGTTGCCAATGGCCAAAACGGCCGCTGCCTTCACCACGCCTTTGTTTTCGTTGAGCTGCGGCGGTGTGGGCGGCAATTCGGCATCGAGCGGTAGGGGAACTGGCTGAATCGCGTCTTCGGTAGCGTCGGATGAATTGATCAAATGGTTCACCTTTGGCTTGAATCTTTTTTGCCACAGGGAACACAGAGAATTGAGAGAATTCCCTCTTAAACCTCTGTGCCCTCTGTGGCTTTATCAGTTTAGATTCAGAGCCGGGTGCATTCTAGCGGATGGCTGCGGGGTGGGCAACGATTGGCAGCCTACGTTTTGGTTCTGTTTTGCCTGCTTGGGGTGAAGGGGTAACAAGAATGGGACTTGACAACGGCCATTCTCTCTCCGTATAATGCAAATAAGTTTGTAATACAAACTAAAACAGTAGTGCAAACCTATTTGCAACTTCAAAGGGGGCAATGATGAACAATTTAAATCAAACCATTCGTCGGACACAGCAATATTGGTTTGAAGACGGCCTAGTAGAGCTGCTCATGGGCCTGCTGTTTATGGTTTTAAGCATATTGTTCTGGTGGCAGGTTTCCAGCGATTCAAAGTATGCACCATTGGTGGGTGGTATCGCGATGCCCTTCATCATTACGCTGGGTGCCATTTTGATGGGCGTTACGCTGCGCTGGCTCAAACAGCGTTTTGTCTACCCGCGCACGGGGTACATCACCTACGCCAAGCCGACCAACAAGCAGCGCAGCATGAGCCTGCTGGTGGGAGCGGTCATTGGGGCCGTGATGGCTGTGCTCATCATCCAATTAGACCTTGCCAATCTGGGCACGGCGCTGATTGGCGTGGCCGTTGGTTTTGGGCTGTTTATGTTGGGCAACCGGGTAGGTTTGATGCGCTTTCATCTGCTGGCCGTTTGGTCTGTTGTTGTGGGCGTGACCATTTCTTATTTGCAGGTCGATGAGTCGATGGCTTCTACCTACGCCCTCGGCTTTATCGGTTTGGGTTTGTTGGTGTCTGGCGTTCTTGTTTTCTGGCGCTATTGGCACAACAGCGAGCCAGGCAATGACGAACCGATGGAGGCGTTGTCATGACCGATTTTAAGCAGCTGCTAGACACCGATCGGCTCATTCATGAGCCAGCTCGGCTGATTATTATGGCGCTGCTGTTTGGCGTGGCAAATGCAGACTTTACCTTCTTGCTGCGTGAAACAGGCCTGACGCGGGGTAACCTGTCATTCCATCTGAGCAAGTTGGAAGAGGGCGGCTACGTGGCCATTGAGAAAACATTTAAGGGAAAACGGCCGCATACGCTGTGCAGCCTCACGGAAAACGGCCGTACTGCCTTCAATACCTACCGCCAACAGTTACAAGATGCTGCCAACTCGTTACCAGACTAACCCACATCATAAAAGAGCGGCAAGCGCGCGACTGAGCAAATCATCTACCTGTAAAATTTCCGCCCATTTTTGCAAATAATCATGATCCAGATTTGTTTTCTGCAAAGTGAGTATGCTCAAAATGTCGAGCCATTGCCGCTCTGATTGTTCGCCCCCCAACTGATACCATTCCAACTTTGACAAAATAGTATCTTCTGCACTGGCAAAAAATGCGGTGCGAGCGTTTTCATTATCAATCAGGCGTTCCTCTCTGCGAGTAAGCTGTTCCCGGTCAAACGGCCGTTCCTTTGTCACAAAAATATCCACTTTGAACATCGTTTCAAGGTGAATCAGATTGAAATGCGACCGCCACTCAATGGCTGACAACATCATTTGCTCATCTGCGTAAAAATCTTCTTTAACCGCAGCCATCAAATAAGGAACATGTTTTGCGGTTAGCTCTGCCACAATGTCCACATCTTGCGTGGTGCGGATACGGCCGTAGGCCGTGCTGGCAAAAGAGCCACCAATAAGGTAGGGAATATTTAGAGATTCAAGCGTTTGTGTGATGCGCAAAGTGACAAGGATTGGTTCGGGGGTCATACGGCCGTTCCACATGCATGAGGACCATATATTGTTTGTGCCAACTCGCCGCCTAGCAGTCGATCTGCCAAATGGCGGCGCAGGCAGGCTGCATCTGCATTTGGATATTGCTCTTTTAAGCCAGCCAGCACCAACTGTTTGGCCGTCTGATTTAGCTGGCTCATCATCTCCAATTTGCGCCAAATTGGCACCTGACGCAATAGATCGGCTAGGATTGTTTCGGTTTCTGGATTTGTGTCAGTTAACATAATAGCCACGTGTGCGAGACTTGCTCAATTGGGACAGTATAGCATTTTCCAAAGCGTGCCTGCAATTTTTTAGACGAATAGTTGGCCGTTAACCATCAACCATTTACTATTAACGATTAACCATTCAAACGGCCGTCTCTAGCCAACAAAATCTCCCCTCAGTATAATCCTCAGGTAACCCACAACTCACAACAACCGCCATTCTCGGAGAATGTGGCTGCGAGAAAACGATCTCCAGTCTCCAATCTCCCCAAAAGGAGCACCCATGTACGACAAACAAAAGCTGGCCGAACTGGCCGAGAACCAAGACAAATGGGAAGAAACCACCCTGCACAAAACCCTCGCCCGCTTCCCGGAGCGTAAAGAGCAGTTCATCACCACCTCTAGCGAGCCAATTAAGCGGCTCTACACCCCGTTGGACGTGGCCGATTTGGATTACCAGCAAGATTTAGGCATGCCCGGCGAATACCCGTACACGCGCGGCGTGCACGCCACCATGTACCGCGGAAGGCCGTGGACCACACGCATGTTTGCCGGTTTTGGCACGGCCGAAGAAACCAACGCTCGCTACAAATATCTGCTGGAGCAGGGCAACATGGGCCTCTCTGTCGCCTTCGATTTGGCCACGCTGATGGGCTATGACACCGACGCGCCTGAAGCGCTGGGCGAATTTGGCCACTGCGGCGTGGCCATCAGCAGTTTGGCCGATATGGAAATCTTGTTCGATGGCATTCCGCTGGATCAGGTGAGCACCAGCATGACGATCAACAGCCCTGCGCCAATGATTTGGGCCATGTACATCGTCGCCGCCGAAAAGCAGGGCGTGCCAATGGCCAAGCTGCGTGGCACGCTGCAAAACGACATCCTCAAGGAGTACATCGCCCAAAAAGAGTACATTTTCCCGCCGGAACCCTCGATGCGACTGGTGACCGACACCATTGAGTTTGGCACCAAAAACATGCCCGAATGGAATACCGTCTCCATCAGTGGATACCACATTCGTGAGGCGGGGTCCACGGCCGCGCAGGAGCTGGCCTTCACCCTGGGTGATGGGCTGGAATATGTGCGCTGGGCGCTGGCGCGCGGTCTAGACATCGACGATTTTGCCCCACGCCTGAGCCTCTTTTTTAACTGCCACAATGACTTTTTTGAGGAGATTGCCAAGTTCCGCGCCGCCCGCCGCATTTGGGCGCGGGAAATGCGCGAGACGTTTGGCGCGAAGAATCCACGCTCGTGGCTGTGTCGCTTCCATACGCAAACAGCCGGTGTTTCCCTCACGGCGCAGCAGCCGGAGAACAACATTGTTCGCGTAGCCATTCAGGCGTTAGCGGCCGTTTTGGGCGGTACACAAAGCCTGCATACCAACAGCATGGATGAAGCCCTGGCGCTGCCCAGCGAGGAAGCGGTGACCATTGCCATGCGCACCCAGCAAATCATCGCTGAGGAAAGCGGCGTGGCCAACACGATTGATCCGCTGGCCGGCTCCTTTTTGTGGAGCATGAGACGAACAAAATCGAAGCGCAAGTGTACGAATATTGGCAGCAGGTCGAGGAGTTGGGCGGTGTGTTGCCCGCCATCGAGCAGGGCTTCTACCAGCGGGAAATTTCTAATGCCGCATACCAATACCAGCGAGAAATCGACGCCAACGAGCGCACCATCGTGGGGGTGAACGGCTTTGCCGACACCAGTGAAGAGCTGCGCATTCCCATTTTGCAGATGGATCCGCAGGGGTATGAGCGGCAAATCGGCCGTATTCAGCGGGTGAAGGCGGAGCGGGATAGCGAAAAAGTTGGTGCAGCTTTGCAAGCCCTCCGCGAAGCGGCGCAGGGCACGGCCAACACCATGCCTTTCATTATCAATGCAGTGCGGGAATACGCCACCCTGGGTGAAATCACCGACGTGTTCCGCGAGGTCTTTGGCAAGTACGAGGAGCCGACCTGGATTTAGGGATGACGGGGTAAACGGCCGTAAAATGATTCTTTTTACGGCCGTTCAAGTTTCCACCTGTTCTTTGCTGTTTGGCTGAAGGCTTGATGTCCCCGCTGCTCTCCAGAATGGCCACCGAAACCCTCGTAAAACCAGCATAGACCTTGCGAGATGGGGTGAGTCATAATCACTTCTCCAAAAATACTGCTAAATCAGAGAACGAATGATCGCCAGAACTTGCGCGGGGGCTTCGCTCTTGCTCAAAAAGCCGTTGGCTCCCGCATCCAGGGCGAGATGGGCAACTTCTGGGTGGCTGCTCATGGCGATGATGGTGAGAGACGGCCGTTCATATTGCAGCAAACGGAGCAGTTGCGGCAGGAGTAGGCCAGGCAATTCCCAGTCGAGCAGCACCAGATCGGGCTCCTTTTCGGCGACGCCTTGCAGCAGGCCAGTGGCATCGGCTGCTTCGCCGACTATTTCAAAGTCTGGCTCTTGCTCCAACAGCAAGCGCAGGGCCGAGCGCACCTTTGTTTGATCATCCGCCAGAAAGAGACGCATTTTTAAAACCAAGTTTTCCTTTGGTGGCTAGGCCAATGCCAACGGCCGTTAACAGCAGCAAGGGTAGTAAAAACAGCGCCACATCCTGGCCAAAGGCTCCCGACCAAAAATTCCAGCTGGCATGTAGTAGGACCGGCAGCAAAATCACACCACCGCTGCCGTTATAAATCCAGGTGCAAAGTAGACTCAAAGCCAGCAAAACGATAAATTGAATGCCAAAAGCAACGGCAAAGCCATATTGTTCCATGGCGTTCATGGCCAGGGGCAAGGTCCAGTAAGTTGGCAGGTGCCATAGCCACCACAGCAGCGTCAGAATCAAGGTTGCTTTTAGCGGTGTGTGCCTGGCGTGTAACCTGGGCAGGGCAAAACCACGCCAACCAGATTCTTCGCCAAACGCGCCGAACAACAGCAGCAGGCTTACAATCATCAAGTTTCCGCCATTGAGATAGATGCCATCGCTGGCATTTGGCACTGTTCCCCAGATAAACCAACTTATCGTGGCGGAAATTGCAAACAAGCCAGCCATTAGCAAAAGTGCTGCCGCCCACCATTTTGCGTTTGTTCGCCAGGCAAAAATGTTGCCAATAATCTTTCGGACGCCTGATGTTCCCTCGATAGCCTGGGTAACGATGAGAGCGGCCAAAAGTGGACCAACGCCACTGACGATGGTCAACAGCGTGCCCTCAAAGGTAAAGCGGAGCAGCCCAAGCGTGGCCGCCACGCCTGGGCTTAAAATCAACCAGGTGAACACCACGGCTAGGCCAAAGTATGCTGCCAGGGTATGGGCTTTGCAAAGGCGTACGGCCGTATTCTCCCGTTTGTTCTCATTGTGAAGGTCGGTCGCGTTGACCTGTGGCTCAAATCTGGTTTCCATCATTATTCGTCCTGCTGTTTGTCTGTTTTCCCGGCTTGCTGCTCAAGTGTGCGGCCAACACCTAGACCCACTGCAATGCCCAGCACCAGACCCACCGCGATCTGGTCCAACATCAGACCAAAGATGAGGCCGAGGGCAATGCCCACCGCCAACCCTCGGCCTTGGTAAGAGAGTGTGGCTCGTTTTTTAGAAGTGTGTGATTTGTGTTCCATTTTGTTCTCCATTGATGCGCTATTCGCTTGCCCAATAAACTGTTAGCGTGCCGCTGGTTTGTGAAGCGGTCAGCAGGAGTTGGTAGGTGCCAGGGGCCAGATTGTGTTCCCAACTACCACCGCCATTTTCATCGGTGCGGTAATCCGCGCTGTGTAAAATGACGTAGTTATCATCTGGTCCGGTTAGCGTCAGGTCGAAGACGGCCGTTTCCACCTCAGGCACTAGATAGGTAAGGGTGACAACGGCCGTTTCCGCCAAACTAAATTCCCCCACCACCGCTGACTCATGCGGCTGGGTAGCCAGATCAACCTCCGCTAAAAGCTCGGCACCTGGCGGGACTTGTTCGTTTTGGCCGGTGCAGCCCACCGCCAGCAGGCCCATAATTAGCAGCAGAAATACCGCTCGGGTTAAAAGATGTTGTTTCAAATTTTTAGTCATGATTTGCTCCTTTTTACGGACCAACGGCCCGAATGTAATCTTGTACTTCAACGTTGTAAGCCACGTCATCCAGATCAATCACCAGCCAGGGTGTGCCCTCATCGGCCCAGGTGACTGAGGAGCGCGACGGAATCTGGATGCCGTGATAGGTTTCCCAGGCCAGTGGTGTGAGCTGCCATAAAATCTTTTCCGTGTCGGTGGCATCCCGGTAGCGCATCGCTTCCATACGAGTGATTAAGCCCGTGTCAGCATCAAAAAATACGGTGAAGCTGTCTTCCGTATCGCCAAAGGGCACGGTGAGGCGAGCCGTCGTCGCATCGATGGCTTCCCAGCGCACGCGCGGGTCTGTCAGGTACAGCGGCGGGAACCAAATAGCTTCGCCCCAAAAGCCGAGATTGGCGGCCATGTCGATGTTGGGCTCGTTTTCCACCACGCCAACGGGCAATTCCAGCCGGGCCTGTCCATCCAAAAAATGCTCATTCACCTTGAGTATCGGCAAACCAAAAATGGTGGACTCGATGTAATGCCGGTAGCCCTGGTTCACGTCGTAGGTAAAGCGCAGGCGGTGGGGGAAGGTGATGCCGTTGAAGCGTAATTGGCCGTGACCGGTGACAACGGCCGTTTCCACCACTGGCACCGCGTCACCCAAAACTTTCTCAAAATAGCGGGCCACGGGCGCGGGCAAATCTGCCGGAAATGCCACCCTGTTCAGCGGTTGGCTTATTTGGGGATAGGTGGGAAACGGCCGTGGTTGCTGCCGCAAACCCACAACGACCAGTAGCGGCACCAGCAGCACCAAACTGAGTATCGCCCCGCGAAAGGCGTTGTTCCAATCCAGCACGGTGATGATGAGTGACACCGCCACCGCTGCCAGCATCAAGGGCAGCCACCAGGCGCGATCCAGCACCAAACTGACGGCAGCGGTTACCAACCCGACGGCGGCCAAAAGCCAGAAGAGGCTAAACCAGCGCATGCCGGTGTTGGTGAGGATGAGACGGCCGTTTAGCAAAGTGTTCTTGTAGGGCAGTTCAGCAATCTCAGCCAGCGGCCAATACGCCACAAATCCTAGTAAATGAATCAAGCCGTGAATGACAACAACAGCAATGGCGACAAAATAAGCGATACGCCACATGAGAAAACTCCTTCAGCTAAGTACCTGTCTGAATATTTGCCACAGAGTTCACAGAGATTTTAGAGGCGGAGGTTCCTTTCTCAGATTTCTCTTTTTCCTCTGTGGCTTTTCTGGGTAGATTCTAAAATCACGCTTCTTTACAATGATCTCCAGCTTAAAAGAAAAGCTCCCCAGACACATCAGGTATCTGGGGAGCTTTCGAGCTGGTCTGTGGCGGGGTTCTCTCCTGGTCAGGTGGCCAGGTTCGGCTGTTGGATAGCGTACGCTGTTTCTGAGTTGCAGAGGCCATAACCGCTCTCGACAAGTTCCTTAAAGCGCTGGGTAAACCGCGCTGCCGGTGCCCCATCGATCACATCATGGTCCATGCTAATGGTCAGGCAAAGGTACTCTCGCACGGCCAGGCGATGGTTCACTACGCCCGGTTTTTCAGCAATGCCCCCCAGCGTGATTTGCAGTGAATGGTTGGGAACGGGAATTGCCCACCCGCTGCCCTTGCCAAACATGCCAACAGAAGAGACCAGCACGGTGCCGTAATAGGCCTTGAGCATTTCCGGCTGCTTAAACAAGGCCCAAAGGAATAATCGCCTCAGGAATCCAGGCAAACGCACAAACCAGTCGATGAACTTTGATTCTTCGCTGCCTTCATGCTGATTCTGGAAGGCCCGTATCTCCTCGTGAATTTCGCGCATAGACTGCTGATTCACCGCTCTGAAAATATGCGGCCGTATCATTTTCTGCCCATTCACCTCGACCTCAAACAACATGTTGACATCAACATCATCAAAGAGGATGAGCTGGTTGCGCCAGCTGCGATACCCATGCATTTGTTTGTCCGCATCCAGCGCTTTCCCCAGGCAGGCCAGAATAAAAGCGGAAAATGACAAGGTCTCGCCAGTTTCGGCTTTGTGTTGGCGAATGGATTCGCGGGCCAGGGTGATATCGAACTCAACCAAGCCGTGGACGGTGTGCTTGCGCAGACCCATCCGCCCACCATCGGCCATGAGCTGCCTGCTTCTGGGGTAAGGAAGCACGGTTTGACCTGCTTGTTTTTGTTTCATAAAGATGCCTCAACTTTGCCCATAACGGGTTCACCGAGATACTTTTTGATGAGATCGACGGCGTTACCAACGCCATTTTCGCGGCGTACGGCCGTACCCAACACCTGGGCCCGCTCCTTCATCGCCGAATCAGAAACAGCTCTTTGGATAGCCGCCGCCAGACGCTCTGCGGTGAGCTGCTTTTGTGGGATGGGGTCTGGTCCCAACCCCAACGCCTTGATCCGTGCGCCCCAAAACGGCTGATCTAGCACAAAGGGCACAATGATGGAGGGCACACCAGCGCGCACGCCTTCGGCCGTGGTGCCTGCGCCGCCATGATGCACAACGGCGGCCATGCGCGGGAACAACCAGGCATGTGGCGCGGCGTCTAGCACAAACACATTGTCCGGCACACGCTCCGTTTGCAGACCGCCCCAACCAGTGAGCAGCAAGCCCCGTTGGCCGCTCAGCGCCAATGCGTCCAGGGTGAGCTGGGCCAACTTTTCTGGATTGCGGCCCGCCATGCTGCCAAAACCGATGTACACAGGCGGAGCGCCTGCGGCTAAAAAGGCGCGCAGCTCGGCAGATGGCTGCCAATCGGCGTAGCTGTCCAGGAACAAATAGCCGGTAATGTGGAGATGGTCTGGCCAATCGGGCGGGTGGGGGATGAGGTTGGGACTGTAGGCACTGATCATGGGGGTGGCTTTGAGGGCGCGGATGAACTGAACGGCCGTACTCCCCGACAAGCCCAAACTTTGCCTAAACGCATTCACAAACGGCCGGTACCACAGCCAGACAACATCCAGCATCGCCAGGCCCGACAAATAATTATGCCAGTGCCCCAAATTCCGCTGAATGGGCCACGATGGGGCCGGGAATGCGCCCGTGGGCAGCAGCGGCGTTGGCTCAATATGAATGATCGGGATGCTCAACGCTTCGGCAATCGCCTGCCCAAAGGCGGCAAAAACACCCAGGCAGATCAGCGCCTGCGCATCTTCACAGGCGGCGTACGCGTCGGCGGCCATTTGTTGGATGACGGGGGCAATCATCTGCCGGATAGCCCCAATCGACTTGAGCGGATTAGCCCCGCCCGTCTCCATAAACTGCCGTCCCGTGTCGCTGGCCATAATTTGCTGCACGTCGCCGCGCAGCGGGAAAAAGTCCAGGTCATGCGCCTGCACAAAATCGCCAAAATCTTCAGGCGCGGCCAGGCGTATCTGATACCCGGCTCGTTTGAGCCCCTGACCCAAAACCACACAGGGCTGAATATCCCCGCGTGAACCCGCCGCAAACAGGGTGATTTTCATCTTTTCACACTCCTGAAATGAGGTAACCGACTAACGTTGTGGTGACGTTGGCAAGATTGTGGGACAAAAATGGAGCCAGCAGGCTATTCATCAACTAATCCATTGCACGCCAGTTGTGCCCTTGATTTGCCAGCCGTTGGCATCCTTTTCCAAAATGTACGTCTGTCCACCAGCCGCCAGCGAGCCAACGTAAATGCTGGCCGAAACGAGCACGGTGCCATTACTTTGCGGATGGATATTGCCCAGCGTGAGGACGATGCCGCTGTTGGCCACTGCTCCTGTCGCGGGGTCCAGCGATACGGCCGTCATCGCCTCCACCCAAATCATATTCGTGGGTAGGTGGGCCAGGGCAGCGGTGATTTTGTCTTGAACGGCCGTTGTCAACACCTGTGGCTCCAGCGGCTCAATATCCGGATCGCCCGCGCTGTCATTGGTTTGGCTCAAAATATAAGTGTCCGCTGCCTGGTAGGTGCCGCCAAAGGTGTCGTCGCGGGTGTAGAGCTGTTCGATAACGGCCGTATAAATGGCCACCTCATCCGCTTCAGACAAGGTAGAGGTGTTGGTGCAGGCGGTGAGCAAAAGTAAAGCCAGGAAAACGATTCGCATCAGACGTTTCATGTGCAGTTACTCCAGTTACTTGTTCCTGAATTTAGGATGATATTCAGTTTAAACGAAACACTCCCCAAACCATTCGGATAGATGGGGAGTGTCGTGGCTGGTCAGTTGTGGGAAGTTTTAACTGGTCAGCTGACCAGGTTTTCTTGCAGGGCCAGGGCGACGGCTTCGGTACGGCCGTTTACCCCCAATTTTGATAATACGCTGCTCACATGGAACTTCACCGTCGAGCGGCTCACCACTAGCTTTTCAGCAATGTCTGGATTGCTCAGCCCTTGCACCAGCAGCGCCAGCACTTCCAGCTCTCGGCTGGTCAGGTCGTAGTCGGGTTTGGCGGGGCGGATGGTGGCGTGGATTAGGGCCGCCGTGGCTTCCGGGGCCAGCGTCGGGCGACCGGCATGGGCGGCGCGAATGGCTTCGGCCAGCTCATCGGCGGTCACGTTCTTGAGCAAATAGCTGATGGCCCCCGCACGCAGCGCCCCTTGCACCAGCTCTTCTTCTTTGAAGCTGGTCAGGGCAATCACCTGCACGTTGGGGCATGCCTGGCGAATCAGGCGCGTGGCTTCGTCGCCATTCATGCCCGGCATCACCAGGTCCATCAGCACCACGTCCACCTCATTCTGCTGGCAAACCTGAACCGCTTCTCTGCCGCCCGAGGCTTCCCCGACCAGCCGCAAATCGTCGAACACGGTGAGGAAGGCAGCCAGCCCGCTGCGCACCACCGCATGATCATCCACAATCAGGACGCGAATTGGATTTTTGTCAGCCATCCATCCTCTCAGTGCCGTTGGCGATGGGGCAGTGAACGGTGATCGTCGTCCCCTCGCCAATCTGGCTCTCTATCGTTAAATCAGCGCCAATTTTTTGGGCGCGTTCCTGCATAATGCTTAGGCCCAATGATTGAACAGGTTTGTCGGCCACGTCAAAGCCCCGGCCATTGTCCTGAATTGCCAACGTAACATCGTTTATGTCAACTTGTAAAGTGATGGTTGCGCGACTGGCTCCGGCGTGTTTGGTGATGTTGTTGAGCGCTTCCTGCACGATGCGGTAGAGGGCAACTTGAATTTCCGGCGGTAACGGCCGTTCCCCCGCCACAATTAGCTCAATCGGCAAGCGCGACCGCCCGCCAAACGCCTGCACCAGCTGGCGCAGCAGCTCGGCCAGGCTCGTTTCGGTGAGGGTAGCCGGACGGAGTTCCAGCAGCAGCGTGCGCATTTCTGCCAGCGCCCCGCGCGTTAATTCGCGCAGCTCTTCCAATCTGGCCCGCCCTTGTACCGGGTCTCGTTCCCAAATCCGGGGCAGTACATCGGCAATCAGGCTGGCGGAAAAAAGCGTCTGCGTCACCGCGTCGTGCAGCTCTCGCGCCAGCCGGTTGCGCTCGGCGGCTATCGCCATATCCTCTGTTTTCTCGATGAGGTAGGCATGTTCGATGGCAATGCTCAGCTGGCCAGCAATCGACTTGAACAGGTCCAACTGCTCTGGTGTAAAGGTGCTGCCGGGTGCGCCAATGATGGCCAGCAGACCCAGCTTCCGTTCTTGAATTTGCAACGGCAGCAGCGCCCCTGGCTCCAGGAATCCCGCCGTGGCATCTGGCGCAATGTACAGCGTTTCGCCGCTCTGAATAACGCCCAACCCAGCTTGCAGCATCTTTTCCATGTCGGCCGGAGCCACATTCTGCTCTGGCCGCAAAATGACGGATTGCCACTGCCCGCTTGCTTCATCCATGAGGCCCACTCCGGCTCGCGATGCCTGCACCAGGTCCACCAGCAGGTCCAGAGTTTTGGTGAGCATTTCTTCTAGCTTCAGGGCACTGTTGGCCGTAGCGGCGACGTCCAACAGCATTTGCAGCTCCTGGGTGCGGGCGGCCACGCGCTCTTCCAAATTTTGCCGGAGCTTCACCCGCTCTGTCACGTCAAGAGACACGGTTAGGATGCCCACGGCCTCGCCTTTTTCAACTAGCGGGGCCAAAACCACATCCCAAAATGTCACGATCCCGCCCGATTCCAGGCGCACGTTATTTTCCCAGACGGTTTCGCCCGCCAAGGCGCGATCAAACAGCGGTTTAATGGTGTCTTCCGTGTGGGGTAGGTGGTCGAAGTAGCAAACGCCAGGGGCCAGGGGCTTGCCAGACGGCGGTGCATAACTGGCGGAAAAATCATCCCAGGTGGGATTGTAGCGCTGGATGCAGTAGTTGCGATCCAGCACAGCGATGCCCATCGGCATCCGGTTGAAGAGCATTTCCAGCAGGGCAAGCCGGTAGCCCAAGTCCGAATCAGGGTTGATGGAAACGGCCGTTTCCCCCGCCGCATCTGGCCCCAACTTCAATTCAAATGAGCGATCGTTGTTCATCTACCGCTTCCCATCGCCTCCCGGTCTGCTGCCAAACACACTAACGGCAATCATACGCAGATCTCTTTTGTCTGGGTAGTGAGGATCAGCATGTTTGGGTCACCAATCCAATCCAGCCCGTGTCTGGGGTAAAAGGTGTGCCCCGCAGATCGTTCCACACGCTGCAAACGGCAAAGCCGTCTGCTTCCAATTCGCGGGTGATGGTCTCCCGAGTGTAATCCTGGAACCAGTTGCGATAGATGGAGATACGGCCGTTTCCCTCCACCACCACCGCCTGATCCAAATAAATGGACTCTTCCGGGTAGTCAAAACCCTCCTCCAAAACCAGATGCGGCCCTGGTTTCCAGAAGCCCGTTTCCGCAGCGTACCAGCCATTGTGGTTCCCGTGCTGGCGGCGATGGGCGGGCGTGGTCACATCCAGCACAAAATAGCCGCCCGGCTTGAGCGCCCGCCGGATGTTTTGCAGCAGTTGGCGGCGCTGTTCAGGGGAGAGCGGACAAAAATCGCCATAAATTAGCAGGGCTGCGTCATACAGATTTTCATCCGCCAGCGTCAGGTAATCCTGGTAGCGATATTGAATGACCAGATTGTGCTGCTGCGCGTATTGCGTTGCATACTCAATGGAGCGATGCGAATAATCCACGCCAGTTACCCGCAGACCTTGCGCGGCCAGTTGGGCCGCATAAAGCCCTGGCCCGCAGCCAAGGTCTAGCACGGCATCACCGGGCTGGAGGCCCAGCTTGGCAATCAGCCAGGCCACCGATTGTTGAATGGTCTCCGGGCGGCGGCTGGCCAGATCGTGGTTAGGGTTGAGGTGGGCCTTGAGCATTTGGGTCGAGATGTGCGGATCGTCCCAAAAAAGTGGCTCACCAGCGGTAAACGGGCTTGGGTTTTCTTGAAGCTGCAAAATAGTTTCGATATTCATAGGTTTTCTTGACTGTTAGAAAGAATTGCATTGAAAGGCAGCCTCTACTGTAAACCAAAATAGCTCCGAATTCTTTGGGCAACTGGGGGAATTCTGGTTAGTCAGCTGGGTAAAGCTTTCCCTGGTCAGATGGCCAGCACAGCTGACTCAGCAGCTCCTAAAACTTACGGTCACAAAACATTGGCCAAATCTTGTGTGCGCAGGTCACTTGTCGAACCATGTATAATGTGCCGCAGGAATTATGGGACTTCTGGAACGTGGTGACGCGCTTAATAAATTGGAACAGGCTCAGCAGCAGGCGCTGGCGGGCAACGGCCGTTTCTTGCTCATTAGCGGCGAGGCGGGCATTGGCAAAACCAGCCTGGTGGAGCAGTTCATCCAGCGCCAAACCAGCCGGGTGCTGTGGGGGGCGTGTGATGCCTTGTTTACGCCACGGCCGTTGGGTCCCTTGCGCGATATGGCCGCCCAACTACGCGGTGACCTGCTGCCGCTGCTAGAAGGCTCTCCTGACCGCCCTGCCATCTTTGCCGCTTGTCTGAAAGAGTGCCAAACCCCCACCATCCTCGTTTTTGAAGACATACATTGGGCCGATGAGGCCACCCTGGACTTGCTCAAATATTTGGGTCGGCGCATTCAGCAAACCAGCGCCCTGATCATGGCCACCTACCGCGACGATGAGCTGGGTTCGCAGCACCCGCTGCGGCTGCTGCTGGGTGATGTGGTGCGTCATCCCGGTGTGGCGCGATTGGGTCTGACGCCGTTGTCGTTAACGGCCGTTCGCCAGCTGGCCCAAAACTACGCGGGGGATGTCGCCCAACTGCACCGGCTGACGGCCGGGAATCCATTTTTCATCAACCAAGTGCTCACCTCTGGCGAGGAAGGCATTCCGCCCACCGTGCGCGAGGTGGTACTGGCCCGTGTCTCCCGCCTTTCGCTATCCGGGCGGGCGGTGTTGAATGCCGCCGCCGTGATTGGGCAGCGCATCGAGCCGTGGCTGCTCAAGGCCGTCACCCAGGCGGAGGCCAACGCGGTGGAGGAGAGTTTGGAATTGGGCATCCTGCTGGTTCAGGGCGAGCATTTTGTTTTCCGCCATGAGCTGGTCCGCCAGGCAATCCTGAACCAGATTGTGCCGCACCAGCGCGCCTTTTTGCACCAGGCCATTTTAGATGCCCTCAAAGTTGCCCCCGCGGGCAAGAAAGATTTGGCCCGGCTGGCCCATCATGCCGAAGCGGCTGGCGACAAAGAGGCGATTCTCACCTATGCGCCTGAGGCTGCCCGGCAGGCCGAGGCGGCCAAGGCCCACCGCGCCGCCGTATTGCTCTATGAACTGGCCTTACAACACGCCGACGGTCTGCCCCTAGCTGAGCGTGCTCAGCTGCTGGACGAATTTTCGGTGGAGTGCGATATTGTGGATCGCCGCCCGGACGCCATTGCCGGACGCCGCGAAGCCATTGCTTTGTGGCAGGAAGCTGGGGAGCCGCTGCGTCAGGGCCGGAGTTTGACCAGCCTGGCCCTGCTGCTGCAAATTACCGGCCAAAAGAGCGAGGCGGAAGCGGCTAATCGCCAGGCATTGGAACTCCTGGAGCCGCTGGCGCCCAATCTGCAACTGATTCATGCTTACAACATGGAGGCGTGGCTGAGCCTGGGCAATGGCGACAGCGAGCGCGGCGTGGCGATGGCCGAAAAAGGCATCACCATCGCCCAATATTTTGAGGAAGAAGAGGAACTGCCCCGCTTGCTGGAAATTGCCGGGCTGTGCTGGCTGTACTTGGATCATCAGAAAGGGACAGAGTATTTGGAACAAAGCCTGATGCTGGCCCAAAAATATGACCACGCAACCCGGGCGGGCAATATTTATGCCAATCTCGCTTCGATTTACGTGGATTACCACCAGTTTAAGCGCGCTGAACAAACCTACGAGGAAGGACTGCCGTTTGCCCAGGAACGCCATCTCGACTCGGTGCGGGCTTATATGGACGGCTGGCTGGCGCTGCTCAAGCTTTACCGTGGCGACTGGTCGGCGGCGGAAGAAATTGGGCAGGAAGCGGTTGGGCGGCAGAGCACATCGCCAGGGCGCGGTCCGGCACTGGTGGCTCTGGGCCGCTTGTACACCCGCCGGGGTGATCCAGCGGCGATGGCCGCTCTGGACGAAGGGCTCGATTTGCTGCTCAAGCAGGGTTTTCGCCAGCGCGAAGGGATGATTCGCACGGCGCGGGCGGAAGCGGCCTGGCTGGCGGGTGACCAAGAAAAGACGCTGGCTGAGGCACGCGAAGTGTTTGACCTGGCGCTGAGCTATCATCATGAATGGTATGTGGGCGAGCTGGCCTTCTGGCGGTGGCGGGCGGGTGAGGCGGTGGTGCTCCCGGAGTGGGCAGCCGAGCCGTTTGCCTTGCAGATTGCCGGTAATTGGCGCGGGGCTGCCGCAGCCTGGGAAGCCATGGGCTGCCCTTACGAGCAGGCGCGGGCGCTGGCGGATGGAGATGCGGAAGCGCAAAAGCAAGCGCTGGCCATGTTTGAGCAGTTGGGGGCACGCCCGATGGTGGAGCGTGTGCGCCAGATGCTGCGCGATGCGGGCGTGGACACCATTCCGCGTGGCCCTCGTGCGACCACCAAAGAAAATCCGTTCCAGCTGACCAACCGCCAGATGCAAATTCTGGCCTTGCTAGTTGAAGAGCTTACCAATGCGGAGATTGCCGCCCGGCTGCACATTTCGCCAAAGACGGTGGACCATCATGTTTCGGCCGTTTTAGGTAAGCTCAACGTTTCCTCTCGTGAAGAAGCGGCCGTTTTGGCCCGCCAATCTCCTGACTTAACCCCAAAATAGGGAACCCATTTGCCCAAAATAGGGAGGTTCTCCCGATGAATTGGCCTGGGGAAGCGCTTATTCTGTAAGCGTGTCCGAAGGTTCCATTTTGTCTGGCTTTACGGCGTCCCCGCCGGAGCCATCAGGAGAACAGTGTATGAGTAAGTCACCTGCTGCCCTTCATTGGCCCAAGAAAGACAAACAAGCTTTATCCCACGAACAAGCAGACGAACGGCCGTATGGCATCAATGCAAAACGGGAACGGCCGTCATCCACCCCCACATCATTCCCCAAACGAACGCTGAGCGTACTGCTAAGCAAATTCTTCTAAATATCTTCGTTCTTTTCACTCAACCCAAAACCCATGAAGCAGGTTTTTCTCTAAGGATTGCCTGCTTTTTGCTGTGCTGTGTTTTTTACCTGATTGTGGAGTAATTATGAAACGTAAAGTTAGTCTTTTTATTTTAATCGTTGTAAGTCTGTTGGCCTGTGGCAGCTGGTTGCTGGCGCGGGCGGTTTATGCTGCGGGAACGACCGTGGTTGTCAACGGCTCTGGAGATTTGGGTGACTTAAATCCGGGTGACGGCGTTTGTGATGTCCTTACCTCAGTTGGTAGTCAATGCAGTTTACGCGCCGCTATCGAGGAATTGAATGCCCTTGGGCCAGACACGTCACCCCACCGTATTGAATTTGATATTTCTGGTACAGGCCCTTTTACCATCATGCCTGCTTCTGAGCTGCCGACCATCACGGTGCCCGTCATCATTGATGGTGAAACGCAACCGGGGGCCAACTGCCCTACCAGTAATACGCCAGCCAATTTGCTGATTGTGTTGGATGGCAGCAATGCGGGCACGGTGGGACAAATAGATGGTTTGACGCTTGGTTCTGGCAGTGCGGGCAGCACCATTCGTGGCCTGGTTATTGGTAACTTTGACAGTGCCGGTATTCGCATTAGCAGCGATGGCAATATTGTGCGCTGTAACCATTTGGGGGTTGGCGCTGACGGGCTTTCTGGTATGGGTAACGTGGCTGGTGTGTACATTGAAAATCTCGACAACACGATTGGTGGTCAGGCTGGTCCGGCCCAACGCAATGTGATTTCTGCAAATAGCATATATGGCATTGGGATATCTTCTACAGGCAGTAACAACAATCGTGTTCGAGGTAATTTTATTGGCACGACGGCCGATGGATTAGGCGATTTGGGGAACGCAATCGGTGTCTACATTACCGGGGAGAACAATACTGTGGGGGGCACCAACTCGCTTGCTGGCAATGTGATCAGTGGGAATGGGAACGGTATTCGGGTTAACAGTGGCACAGGCAATGTCCTCCAGAGGAATTATATTGGGGTTACCAGAGATGGTTCTACACCACTGCCCAATTCGGGGAGTGGGATTGAGTTAATCGGAGGTGCTGTGGCCAACGTGGTGGGGGGAACGGCCGTTGCTGAAGCAAATATCATTGCTAATAATGTGCTCAATGGCGTCTCCGTTTACGCCAACATTGCGGGGAATCCCACACAAAATACGATTCGCGGCAACATCATTTATGCCAATAGTCAACTCGGGATCGATCTGGGAAATGATGGCGTAGATACAAACGACTCTGGCGACGCCGACGGGGATGAAAATGAGCATCAAAATTACCCGGTTCTCACCACATTTCCTGGCAGCACACTTGTGGATGTGGTGCTGGATAGCAAGCCAAACACGACTTACCACATTGATGTTTATCTCAATGACAGTTGCGATCCTTCCGGCTTTGGCGAAGGTCAAGAATATTTCAGCACGTTTCCGCAGCAAACGGATGCGCAGGGTCATCTGCAATTTCAGTTTACTTTAGGTGGTGTTACTGGCCGTTACTTCACAGCCACGGCAACAGATCCCGATGGCAACACCTCTGAATTTTCGGCGTGTGCTTTGCTGGAAACAGCTCCTACGGCTACGCCTACCGCAACCAACACGGCAACGCCGTCTGCCACATCAACGGCTACAAATACACCAACAGTCACAAAAACACCCACGGCCACAAACACGCCAACGGCAACCAGCACAGCAACAACCGGACCCTCACCTACGCCGACAAAAACGCCAACAGCAACTAGCACGGCAACGGCAGGGCCTTCCTCAACACCTACAAATACCGCAACATCGACCAGTTCGCCAACACCAACCAGCAGCCCCACAGCCGGGCCATCATCCACGCCGACGGGAACACCAGATCCCACACAGGAGGAATCTTTCTTTATCTTTTTGCCAATGATCACGCACTAAGCCTTTTATTGACAGACATAAACAGGAGTATTGTATGAATCGAAAAAATGTTTTTAATCTGGGATTGCTGTTGTTTTTGCTTGTGGTGGGCGGCTTGGGTATTACGGCCGTTTTCACCCCCCTCGTCCACGCAGACACCATCACGGTAGATACCACCGCCGACGAAGTGAACACCAACGGCAACTGCTCACTGCGCGAAGCTATTTTGTCGGCCAATGGGGATACGGCCGTAGACAGCTGCACCGCAGGCAGCGGCGCGGATGTCATTACCCTGCCGCCCGGTACCTACACCCTGAGCCTGGCTGGCGCGGGTGAAAATGCCGCCCAAACTGGCGATCTGGACATCACGGCCGATGTCACCATTAACGGCGGCGGCATGAACAACAGCATCATTGATGGCGCTGGGGCCGACCGCATTTTTGAAGTGCACAGCGGCGCAACCGCCACCATCAATGACCTGACCGTGCGCAACGGCAGCAACGTTTCTGGAGGTGGTATCAGCGTAGCTGGCACGTTAACCCTCAACCGCAGCCGCGTCACGGGCAGCACAGCGACCAGCTCTGGCGGCGGTATTTTTGCCGGGGGCACCCTCACCGTCACCCACAGCCGCGTCGATGGCAACACGGCCAACGGCGGCGGGGGTGTTTTTGTCAGCTTCTTGTCCACCACCATCATGAACAGCGAAATTAGCGGCAATACCGCTACGGGTGGCGGCGGCGGCATTTCTAGCTCCGGTACGCTCAATGTGGTGAATAGTACCCTCAGCGGCAACATTGCTGGCGGCAACGGCGGCGGTCTTTACACCGTCGAAAGCAACAACAACCATCTTTACAACGTCACCATCAGCAACAATACGGCCGATTCCGACGCCAACGACAGCGGTGATGGCGGGGGCGTGTTTATGCTGGGCGGCACCAGCGCCACTAACACGCTCATCGGCGGCAACACAGACAACAGCCCCGGCCAAAAGCGCCCCGACTGCTCCGGCTCGCTTAACAGTGAAGGCTACAATCTCATTACAAACGTCACTGGCTGCACCATCAACGGCGATACGATCGGCAACCTGACGGGTGTCGATCCTATGCTGGGGCCGCTGCAAAACAATGGCGGGGCAACGCTCACCCAGGCGCTGTTGGCGGGCAGCCCGGCCATCAATGCGGGCAATCCCGGCGGCTGCCGTGACCAAAATGCTGCGCTGCTGGGCACGGACCAGCGCGGCTTTAGCCGCCCGGCCAATGGCAGCCCGCTGTGCGACATGGGCGCGTACGAAGCTGGCGCGGTTGATGCGCCTACGCCCACACCCACGGCAACCCTGGTGCCCACCATCGCCTTTACCCCAGACCACTGGAACTATCTGCCTTTGATTGAAAAATAAGCTGACCTTTAGGTGCGACGCACTTCATTAGTCTTTAAAAATTTAGTTGGGTAAGGTGTCATTTCGAGGTCCTCCGAGAAATCTTTCTACTAGACAAATATGAAAGATTCCTCACTCCGAAGACTCCGTTCGGAATGACATGTTTGTTGCCCGGTTTAATTTTTGAATTGCAAAAAAGTGCGTCGCACCTGGCGAACACAAAACAGGAGCATGGACGATGAAACCAATTTTGATTTTGCTGAGCTTGTTGGGGGTAACGGCCGTATTCCTCACCGCCTGTGAAGAACAACCAGACCCTATCCCCGCCACCGTCGCTGAACTGTGTACGCTGGAATCGAACACCTGGGTGCTGGTGGAGGGACAGTTTAGCCTGCCCACCTTCCTCACCTGCCAGGAGGGCAAATGTCGCCTGAACTTTGGCGGAGGTGGCAGCGGCATCCTGGCCGAGATGCGCACCAGCGACAATCCGCGGGCCAATATGCTGCAAATGCCGCCGGACCAATTCACCGACGATGACCTGAGCTTTGTGCTGGATGATGAGTCACTGGCCGATCGGAACACGGTGGTGGCGGTGATGGGGCGGGTGAAACGGCCGTCTGAAACCAGCTGCTATCTCGATGTGTCATCGGTAAGGCTGCCGTAGCGCAGCCTGCCCCAAGGAGACCAGCCGGATGCCCCGCTACCTTGTCGAACAAACCTTTCCGAACGGACTGCCGCTGTCCTTGGATGAGCGCGGTGCCCGGCTGTGCCGCCACATCATCCATAACAACGCTCTCGACGAAGTGACCTGGATCATCTCGTACGTGACGCCAGACCGGCAAAAGGTCTTTTACCTTTGTGATGCCCCCTCGCCTGAAGCGATTCGCCGCGCCGGGCAGCGCAACCAACAACCCGTCGATCGCATTACCGAAGTGCGCGTGCTCGACCCTTACTTTTTGTTATAGAGGCAAGCGAATGGTTCACTCTTTTTCCCGAATAACGGCCGTTTCCCTCATCTCGCTGCTGGTTTTGCTGGGCGTCGGCCAGCTTCTCCATAGTCTGGGGCACATCCAGACCGCAGCGGCATTGCCCAGCACAACTTTCACCGTGAGCAACCTCAGTGACAGCGGGACGGGGTCGCTGCGCCAGGCGATCCTCAACGCCAATACCAGTGCAGGCCCGGACGTGATTCAGATTACGGCCGTTGGCACCATCCAGCTCCTTAGCGCATTGCCCATCATCAATGAAGCGGTCACGATTCAAGGGCCGGGCCTGGACCAACTGGCGGTAGCGGGTGGCAGCGGCTTTCGCGTGTTGGAGAGTACGGCCGTTCCTCTATCCGTCTCTGATTTGACCGTGCAAAATGGCGCACCAGCCAGCGACACGGGCGGTGGCATTCGCAGCTTGGGCACGCTGACCCTTACCAACGTGGCGGTTTTGAGCAACACCAGCCAGATTGCCGGTGGTGGTGTGTACGTGGCCGGGGAGTCGTGGATTGTAAACGGCCGTTTCCAGAACAATCGCTCCGTGAGCAGCATGGGCGGCGGGCTGGCAGC
Organism: Ardenticatenaceae bacterium; assembly: GCA_020634435.1. Classification (GTDB taxonomy): domain Bacteria; phylum Chloroflexota; class Anaerolineae; order Promineifilales; family Promineifilaceae; genus Leptofilum. Next base: position 226,061 of record JACKBS010000008.1, read on the forward strand.
CGATCTCCAAACGCACATTACCGGCACGCAGTTCATCAGCAACACTTCGGCGGGTCAGGGTGGCGGTGCGTTGGTCGATACTCTTTCTGTGCTGCGTGACGTGCATTTTGAGCACAACCGCACTCTTTTTGCCACTGGCGGTGGGCTGTATGCCAGCGGTATTGTGACCCTGGTTAACGCTTCGCTCATCAGCAACACCGCGTTTGCCGACGGCGGCGGTTTGCTGGCGTTTGGTCAGGCCCACGTGTACGGTTCCCGCTTTATCGACAATGTTTGTGCCGATCAGGGTGGGGCGATGTACGTGGGTAGCCTGCTCACTGTGAAGCAGTCGGTTTTTGTGGGCAACCACGGTGGGCGCGGCGGGGCCATCTTCCATAATGCGCTCGATGGCCTGCTGGAAAACAGCCTGTTTGCCGAAAACACGGCGACCAATGCGGGCGACCAGCTCTTTTTGAACAGTACCTGGCTGGTGACGCTGAATCACATAACGGCCGTTGGCTCGGCAGGTGGCATGGGCACGGGCATCCACATTACCAACTCCGATGTGGTGCTAACCAACACCATCGTGGCCAGCCAGACCATTGGCTTGAACAACCTCAACGGCAGCGTAGATCAGGATTACCTGCTCTTTTTTGGCAACGGCACCGACATTCAAGGTAGCGCTTCCGGCGGCAGCCACAATGTGAGCGGCGATCCGCGCTTTATCAGTTTTGTCGGCGACCGGTATCACCTGGGTGAAGGTTCGGCGGCCATCGACGCGGGGGTGGATACAGGCGTGATGGTGGATGTTGATGGGCAGCAACGGCCGTTAGACAATGGCTTTGACATCGGTTTTGATGAAGCCAGCCCGCCCCCGCTGTACCTGCCGCTGGTTATTCGCTAGGTTGCTGTTGGTCTGTCACCGCATGGATCGTTTTAGGATCGATAGGCGTTTAAAGTGGCTCATGACGGTTGGTACAGGCGGTGGTTTACCGAAAGTTAACCAAACGGCCGTAACCTGTGCTACAGGCTCCCAACTAAATTGGGACTAAACTACTTGAAATCGGGACGAATTTGGCAGGAACTGCCCTGAAAATAGCAGCATCACCAATTTCGTGATTATTATTTTAGGAGAACAACTCATGAGCAAACCATTGGCCGCATATTACGGGTATAAGAATGCAAATCAACCGCAGCAGCCGAAGCCACAGGAATACACTGTCCTTGGCATCAATCAACCGCTCATTGCTCCAGATCAAGAGAACAACACCCCAAACGCTTTGCCCCAGCCCGCTAATCTGGATGGTGGACGACGCAGTTTTCTGGTTTCGTTATTATTGAGCAGATGGGAATAACGGCCGTTCTATCAACGTCGCCTCAAAATTACCCGGCAAGGAAATGGGGAGATTCGTGATCATTTCCTTCCCCTAGCCGGGAAACGGCCGTTTCCTGCAAATCCAATGTTCGCCCCTTGGTTTCCGCTGCGGTAATCAACTCAGGCGGCAGTTCCACAACCAACTCCTCCCACAGTTTGCGAGCCTTTTCTTGCAGTTCCCAACTGCTGGCTCGATGGTCCCTGACCAGCGCCAATAATGCTGTGGCCTGGCCGAATTGCTTGCCGCGCCACTTCAAGCGAGACCCACAATCGCATCCAGTCCCACTTGCCTTGCCCCCTTGTCCAGCATGGCCCGTAAACCAGCCTCAAAAAATGCCTGGCTTCCACCATTCCCCAAGCCCAATGCTACCTAACCCGCCCGCCAAAATAGCTCTGATTCCTGTTGACCATGGCGTCGGCCAGGTCAATATTTTCTTTTGGTTATGGTTGGCAGGCATACTTCTAAAAACAACACCCACAAACTGCTCCCAAACAAGTTGAAAATGGTAACGGAATGGTAACGGCCGTTCTCTAGCATGGATTTCAATCGATCGTGTCAGCTAATTCACACAGCTAAAAAGGAGAAATCTATGGGTATTTGAGCTGCCAAATCATACCGTTTGATGCTGCAAATATTATTTTCATACAAAGGAGAGTTAAGGCATGTTTCGCTTTTTACCGCAAAAGAATTCAGACAAATTTGGCAAGCTGGCTGTTGCCACTTTGTTAGTCGCGTTGATTTTGACAGCGCTTGTCTCCGCCGTTTCCGCCGATGGAGTGTATCAATCTGATCATGTTGAATACCATCCGGTGGGGGCGCAGCCCTTGCGTTCGGGCTTTGTGCAGAACATTCATCCCAACGGGCCGCAGCTTTACGCCATTGAGCGGCACACCCTCAACGGGGCCTCCCCGAACACCGATTATTTCATCAAGCCACTGATCTATTTGCCCGCTTCTGATTGCACCGGTGAACCTATTCCCTTCCCCGTTGAATTTTCCCTTAGCACCAATGGGGTTGGCAACGGCACGACGTTGACGACGCTGCCGCCTGAAGCGGCCGAAGGTTTGGCGGGATTAACCATCAACGTTCGCTGGCAGCTGCTTGTTGGTGCCGCAGATGGTCCGGTAGCTTATGAAACCGAGTGTGCCGTTGTCATTTTGGATTAAGCGCGAAGGGTAGAAAACGTCGCGTTGTGCTTGGTGGTAGACAACAGGATGTGTGGGAGGGAGGGATACGGCCGTTTCTCTCCCACACATCCAGGTACATCCAGTATAATCCTCATGTTCAATTTTGATCGTTGTCCCCCTTTGTCACCACCTGTTGGTGATTTTTTGGTTTGATAAACCGGCCCATAAACAAAATTAACTCGACACGATGGGGCTTGAGTGATGGAAATTTATGCACCAGAAGAAGTGGATATGTCGTCTGAACGGGGAAATGTGGATTAACAAAAATAGTTTCCACAAAGGAGGGAATAATGACGCGTGATCTACGCTTTGGGATAGTTGTGCTGCAAAGTTTGCCCTTTCCTGAACTCGTGCAGCGGTGGCAGGCGGTTGAGGCGCTGGGCTTTGACAGCCTGTGGCTGCCCGATCATCATACAACACATCTGGCACCAGACCGCCCCTGGTTTGATGCCTGGACGCTGCTGGGGGCGATGGCTCAAACGACGGAGCGCGTGCGCATTGGTCCGCTGGTGAGCACGCCCACCCACCACAATCCTTCCATGTTTGTTAAGCGAGCCACGACGGTTGATCACATGTCGAACGGCCGTCTGGAACTGGGGCTTGGGTCAGGGGGCATGGCGGCGGCGTGGGAAGAAGCGATGCTCGGTGTGCCTTCGTGGTCGCGCGGGCAGCGTATCGAGCGCTTTCGGGAGTTTGTTGCGCTTCTAGCGCTTCAGTTCCAAAACGAGAAAAGTTCTTACGCGGGCAAATATTACAATACCCAAGAGACTGTGATGCTGCCGCTGCCGGTGCAGAAACCGCACCCCCCGTTCACTATTGCCGCGCATGGCCCCAAAAGTCTGCGGATCGTGGCTGAATATGGCAATGCCTGGAACAGTTACGGCCGTGGCGAGACAACCGCTGTGTTTTACCAATTTCTCAAAGCCCAAAGTGAGATTCTAGACGCACACTGCGCCGATCTGGGACGTGATCCTCAAGAAATTCGTCGCTCGCTTTTAATTGGAACGGGTGACTGCCTGGAATCGGTTTCCACAGATGCGTTTCAGGATTTTGTGGGCAAATTTCAGGCGCTGGGATTTTCTGAATTTACCATGTACTGGTTTCCAGATGAAGCCGCAAATCGGGTGAGCGATAAAGCCATCACCAGCTTGGCCAGACTGGAACAAATTGCCCTGAAAGCCATTCCTGGCCTCCGGCCTCGCTAAATTTCGATTATACAGTTTGTCAACTGAATCTTGGGAGTCCAGCGAAAAGCTCTCGCTGCCGAGCCTGGGCTTGTTAAGTAGTAATGAATGTCCACGCCGAAGTTGATTTTCATCATGATTATCGCGCCCTATCCTTGACTAAGATATTTGTAGCAGTAACGGCCGTTTGTTCAAAGTAAGCGCTACCCTGTAAATATGTGTGGAGGGCGACAAATGCAAAAGTTCAAACAGTTCGCAAGTAAATATCCGTTGACCTTTGTGTTTTTGATGATTGTGGTGTTGGTCCTTTTGATGGGTGGGGCCGCCGCTGCGGCGGTGGGCCTGCTGGGGTATGCAATGACAGACGTGATGCCCCAGATCATTGGTCAGGTTGTGGCTACCTTGGGCTTTTTGTTCATTTTGTGGCGTTTTGGCTGGTTAGCTCCAGCTGGGATTCTCCAGAAGGGTAGTCGCCATATCTGGCTCGTAACAATCATCATCCTGATCTACACAGGCCTCGCTGTTCTTTACGCCTTTTCGGGCACCTTCCGCGTTGATCTCACGCTGACTTCAGACATGACACCGGTTTTGGTGCATACGACGCTGGCCGGTGTTCTGGAAGAAATTCTGCTGCGGGGGCTTATTTTGTACGCGCTTGTCTCACAATGGGGCCAGAAGCGGCGCGGCGTGGTGGCGGCCGTGTTGGTTAGCGCTCTGTTGTTTGGTGCTCTCCATTTCTTCAACCTGGCAACTGGTGAGTGGAGCATTACTGCTTTACAAGTTCTAGAGGCGTTTGTTTCGGCCATATTGTATGGCGGACTGGTGCTCGTTGGAGGCTCAGTTTGGCCGGCGGTGGTGCTGCACAGCGGAATCAATCTTTTGGCCAACGTCGTTGCCCTAAACGAGCCGGGCTTTGTGATGACAGTCCCTATCTATTGGACACTTATAATTCTTGATCTTCCCACAGTTATTTACGGCTGCTACCTCCTGGTAAAAGTCAGACTAGCTCTTCCCGACACACCAGCCAAAGTGCCGATGATGGCCCATTGAGTTAGGGTGCAGCTACCTCTTCCAGCGTGGTTGCCATCGCCGCTCGAATTCCGTCAAAATCTGTGGTTACGGGCGTTTGGGCAAAAACCGGGCGATAACCTGGTGCATAGGTAGACATAACATACAGAGCTAGCGCGTCGGCGGTGGCTTCTTCTAAGTCGTTTTGGGCGTGCAAATTTAGCCAGTAACTCTCGGCGGTTACATGATTTTGCAGGTCGCTACCGATGCGTGCGTGAAAATTTGCGGTGAGCTGGCGATCCGTGCGTTGATCCACCACGTGGCCCAATTCATGAATGATGTAAAAGCCGTGCAATCGTTTGAAAGCCGCGTCTGCCAGGGTGATTTCCTGTGTGATGTGATTGACGACGGCAATATCCCCTGGGCGATCGACAATATACTCGCCCGCCTGCCGCCGAAAGCGGTAGCCATTGAGGAGGGCGTATCCGTCCAGCCCTTGTTGATTGAGCGAGTTGATAACGGCCGTTACTATCTCAACTACCATCACTTCTTCCTCGGCTTCCCAGCTGCTTTCTGGTGAGACAATCAGCCATTGCGATAAATCTCCGTTGGGGCAAACTTGCGGTGCGCAAATTGGCTGCGGATCATGGCTAATCGCTGGTGTCATAGCCGAAACTTCTTGTGTGCCGGGCAGAAGTTGCAATGCTCCCCAAAGTAAACCGATTAGTAAAAATGAGACGAATCCTGTGGCTAACTTGTGCATGACTGCTCTCCTTGCTGAGTGATTCATCTCAGCGTAGAGAACGGCCGTTCCCACCCGGTTAGCAGGTCGTTACCAGCGAAAATTTCTTTCGTTACCGATTGCGGTAACGATGTATAATGTTTTTATGTCCAGGCTTCGCGTCTCCCTTTTGGGCACCTTTCAGGTGTTGCTGGACCATCAGCCTGTTACCCACTTCCGCTCGACTAAAATTCAGGGCTTGTTGGTTTATTTGCTCTTGCGAGACGAAAAACCGCTGCCTCGCGAACTGCTGGCGGCGCTGTTTTGGCCGGATGAATCGGAATCAACGGCGCGCAATAATTTGCGGCAGTCGCTCTTTCGTCTGCGGCAGCTGTTAGGTGATTTGGACGAGTCAACGCAGCCTTACCTGTTGGTGACGCGGCAGACGGTGCAGTTCAACCCCAAGAGCGATTTTGCGCTGGATGTGCAGCAATTTTTGCAGGCGGTGGATAGTGGGGATTTGGCAACGGCCGTTTCCCATTACCACGGCGATCTTCTCCCTGGCTTTACCTGCGATGGCCTGGAATTTGAAGCATGGCTGCGGCAGGAGCGGGAAAACCTGCATCATCTGGCCGTAGAAACGATGGTCGAGCTCACCCGGGACTGTTTTCAGAAGGGGGCGTATGAAAAAGCCCAATCAATGGCTCGCCAACAGCTCAGTCTGGAACCGTGGCGTGAACAGGCACATTCTCAATTGATGCAAGCGTACGCCTTGGCTGGAGACCGGGCTGCTGCCTTGAACCAATTTGAAGTGTGTCGGACCGTTCTGCAAAACGAATTAGGCCTTGAACCTGCACCCGAAACCAGAATGCTTTTTGAGGATATCAAGGCGGGGCGGTTTGGGGCCGCAGTTCAATTGATTCGTCCTCCAATCAAGATAAAACACAACTTACCGGCTTACACCACGCCGCTCATTGGTCGTGAATTGGAATTGGGGCAAGTGAGCCAGATGCTTACGGCCGATGGCCAACGGCTTGTCTCGATTTTAGGGCCGGGTGGAATGGGCAAAACACGGCTGGCGGTTGCCGTAGGTTTGGCTCTGCTGGAGCAGTTTCGGGATGGCGTTTACATTGTTGATCTGGCAGCGCTGGCCCAGCTAGATGAAATTGCCCCAGCCATCGCTGCGGCCTTAAATTACAAGGCACCAGATAAAAGCCAGCAGCTGTTTCCCCAACTGCTCACCGCCCTAAGACAAAAACAGCTTTTGCTCATTTTGGACAATTTTGAACATGTGCTGGTTGGGGCTGCGTTGGTCAACGACATGCTGCAAGCCTGCCCTTACCTGGCTATCTTGGTCACATCGCGCCAGCGGCTTGGGCTGACGGGGGAAACCGGTTACAAATTGGGCGGGCTGGATTTCCCCGACTGGTTGACACCGGAAGATGGGCTGGCTTATACGGCCGTACAGCTTTTTGTAGAAAATTGTTGTCGCCTTCAACCAGATTTTGCGCTGACCAAGAGCAATGTGGCTGGCGTAGGGCGCATTTGCCAATTGGTGCAGGGCACACCACTGGCTTTGCTGCTAGCCGCTTCCTGGCTGACATTGCTGTCCCCCGCTGAAATTGCGGCCGAAATTGAAACCAGCATAGACTTTTTGGCGGCGGAACTGGTTGATTTGCCCTCGCGCCATCACAGTATGCAGGCAGTCTTTGATTATTCCTGGCAGTTGTTAACGCCGACGGAGCAAACTGTTTTAGCCAGGCTCAGTGTCTTTCGCGGCGGCTTTACGCGGGAAGCCGCTGAGCAGGTCACGGGGGCTAATTTGCGGCTCTTGCTGGCACTGGTTAACAAATCTCTTTTGCAGCGAGACGAAGCAAACGGCCGTTTTGCTCTGCATGGACTATTACGCCAATTTGCTGCCCAACAGCGCCGCCAAATTGACGGTAACGACGAAACCCTGATGGCCCACTGCCAATATTTTGCGCGGGTCGTAATAGCAAATGCGATGCCTGTTGATCAACTATATGCGTGGATTGCCAAGCATGGCGCTGACCGAGACAATCTGCACCGGGCCTGGACATTTGCCCTGGAAAATGGCTTAGCCGAAGCGTTACTGAACCTGATTCACGGCATTCATGCTTTCAATGTCCGCCAGGGTATTCCAGATTCCCCAATGATCAAAGACGCTGTTCAGGCGCTTCAGCAGCATGGTTTTTCAGAAACCAGTACCGTTATGCGTAGGCTTTGGCTCATCGCTCAGTTTGTCGGTTTGGGGTATGAAGATTCTCAAGAGATCATAACGCAATACAAAAATGTTATCCCTATCTTGCAAAAAGCGGATGAGGTACGTTTGTTACTCGATGTTTACTGGGGCATCGGGTTTGTGCTGGAGGAGTTGGGTGATCCCGAATCAATTGCCTACTTTGAAAAAGTGTATGAAATGACCCTGGAACTTGGAGATGAAATCCAGATTAAAAACGCTGAGGCGTACCGACTCACGAATCGGGTTGAATTTGGTTTGCTGGATGAGACAGTAGGGGCGCAATTAGCGACGCTCCTCGCCTACTTTGCCCCGGAGTATGCCAAGAGTGATATTTCATTTCGTATTCTTTTGTGCCTGACTAAGATGAAGCGGCTAGAAAAAGCGTATGCGCAAGCGATTGAGTACGGTCAACGTTGTCTGGCGGTCGGCCAATATTGGCAGAATGTCTGGGCCATTAGCAGGGGGCTTTACGAGCTGGGGCAAATATACACGCTTATGGATCTGCCCGGAGCGGCCAAGCAGCAGCATCTTGCAGCGCTGGAGTGGCATTTGGCGATTGCTCAAACGTGGCAAACGTTGGGGCAGCTGTATTTTCTGGCACTCAATATTCCAGAATGGATTGGCGGGCAAGAAACGGCCGTTTCCATTCTTTCCATGATCACCCATCACGATGAGGCCAATGCCTACCACCAGCAACTCATCGGGGAAGCCCTGCCACCAATCAGGGCAGAAATGGGGGAGGCGGCGTTTGCGGCGGCGTGGGAAGCGGGGAAGAAGATGGATTTTGATACGGCCGTTTCCCTCATACGTTCAGCGCTGTCATCACAAAGCTAAGGCAAAGCACACTCACTTAGCCGGTCGTCTCCAGACTGAATACAGTTCGTTATCACATTTGTTAACGGTGTATAATGTCCCCCATGTCCCGGCTCAACATCTCATTTTTGGGCACATTTCAGGTTTTGCTGGATCGTCAGCCGATCATCCATTTTCGTTCCACGAACATTCAAGGTTTGCTGGCCTATTTGCTGCTGCAAGGCAAAAAGCCGCTGTCCCGCGAACGGCTGACCGCGCTGTTTTGGCCGGATGAACCCGAACAGATGGCGCGTAACAATTTGCGACAGTCGCTGTTTCGGTTGCGGCAGCTGTTGGGCGATATGGACGAACCAGCGCACCCTTATCTGCTGGTGACCCGGCAGACGGTGCAGTTCAACCCTGATAGTGATTTTGCGCTGGATGTGCAGCAATTTTTACAGGCAGTGGATGATGGGGATTTGGCAACGGCCGTTACCCACTATAACGGTGATTTGTTGCCTGGCTTCACTTGCGACAGTTTTGCCTTTGAAGATTGGCTGCGGCAAGAGCGAGAAAGTTTGCACGTGCTGGCCTTGGAAACGATGTGGGAAGTGGGGCAAGATTGTTTGCGGAACGGCCGTTTCCCTCAAGCCCAAACACTTGCCCGGCAGCAGCTATCTTTAGAGCCGTGGCGTGAGCCGGCGCATCGCCAACTGATGCAAGCCCTCGCCCTGGCCGGTGACCGCGCCAACGCCCTGAACCAGTTTGAATTGTGCCAAACTGTGCTGGGGGAGGAGCTAGGCATAGAGCCTGCTCCCGAAACCGTGGCCATGTTTGAAGAGATTAAAGCGGGGCGTATTGGTGCGGTGGTGGCCAATGAAACCATCCAGCCTCCGGCCAAAATGAAGCACAACCTGCCAGCCACCACCAGCCAACTCATTGGCCGCGAACTGGAGCTGACCCAAATTGGCCAGCTGCTGACGCAAGACAGGCAGCGGCTGGTGTCCATCGTTGGGCCAGGTGGCATGGGTAAAACGCGCCTGGGTCTGGCTGTGGGCAGCTTCTTGCTGGACCACTTTCAGGATGGTGTTTATTTTGTGGACCTGGCTCCGCTGGCCCAGCCAGATGAGATCGTGACGGCCATCGCTACCGTCTTGAACTACCAGCCGCCAGACAAAAACCAGCCACTGCTGCCTCAACTGCTCGCCTCGCTGCGGCAGCAGCAGTTGTTGTTCGTTCTGGACAATTTTGAGCATTTGCTGGTTGGGGCGCCCTTGGTAAACGAACTGTTACAAGCGTGTCTGCACCTCGCCATTTTGGTTACCTCACGGCAGCGATTGTCTCTGGCTGTAGAAAACCGCTATGAGCTGGGCGGGCTGCATTTCCCTGACTGGCTGACGCCGGAAGATGCCCTGGATTACACGGCCGTTCAGCTTTTTGTGGCAAACGGCCGTCGCCTCCGATCCAACTTTGCCATTACTGAAAGCAACGTGGCTGCTGTGGTGCGTATTTGCCAACTGGTGCAGGGAATGCCGTTGGGGCTGTTGTTGGCCGCTGCCTGGCTGCAACTGCTCTCTCCGGCCGAGATTGCTGAGGAAATCGAACAAAGCTTTGATTTTTTAGCCGTGGAATTAGTTGACTTGCCGTCACGCCAGCGCAGTATGCAGGCTGTTTTTGAGCATTCCTGGCAGCTATTGACCCCCGCAGAGCAGACTGTGTTGGCGAAACTGAGTGTCTTTCGTGGCGGCTTTACCCGGGAAGCTGCCGAGCAAGTGACAGGGGCCAGTTTGCGGGTGTTGTTGGCGTTGGTGAATAAATCATTATTGCAGCGGCAGGTGGGGGACGGCCGTTTCACCATGCACGAACTGTTACGCCAGTTTGCTGCCGCAAAACGGCGGGTACTCGACACAAATGATGTCACCCTACGCGCCCACGGCCGCTATTTTGCCACGTTGATCCAGGCCAATACGTGGCCAGTGGATAATATGTTTGATTGGGCCAGGCAAAATCTGGCTGATAAAGATAATATTCAGCGGGCCTGGGACTATGCTTTAGAAAATGTGTTAGCGGAAGAACTCCTGAATCTGTCACAGTGGATACTGGTTTATGCTTACTTAATACAAGGCATTCCGTCCAGCCACCTCCTTCATCATGCCATTCATACCTTGCGCCAGCATGGTTACCCAGAAACAGACAGAGTCATTCTTGGTCTGCGCTTTCGTTTAGGGTTGCTGGAATATGGTGTGGTCGATATGGGGCAGCTTAAAGTGCAAAGCCTGGAACTATTGGCTGAGGTTGAGAAACAATCCTACTCAGATTTACAACTTCTCCTGTATTCAGGGCTTGGCCAATTATTTGATGATTTGCACGATTCAGAAGCTGTGTCGTGGTACGCCAAAGCGTATTCGCTGGCGGTGGTAATGGGTGACGAAACGCTTATCAGGGTTGTGGACGTGCACCGGATCTGCATTCACGTCAATTTTGGCTTGCAGGATGAAACTACGGTCCGGCAGCTAGAGGCACATCGCGCCTTTTTTGAACCGCAGTTCCCCAGGAGTGAAACATTTTACCGAATTCTTTGGTGTCTACAGAATATTAGCCGGACCGAAGGTGCCTACGAAAAAGCGATTCAGTATGGCAAACAATCGCTACATGTGGCCCAGCATTGGCGATCCGCGTGGGCGATTAGTAGCAGTCTGGGTGGCCTGGCCGACACTTACACACGGATGGGCTTATTGGCTGAGGCAAAAAAGCAGCATCTGGATGGCTTGGAATGGACACTGGCGATTGCGCAGGTGTGGCAAACGCTTGGTTATCTTTATTACGTGGCTATTTATCATCCAGAAATGATTGGTGGGCAGGTAACGGCCGTTGCCATTCTCTCCATGATCACCCACCACGATGAAGCCAATGCCTACCATCAACAACTCATCGGGGAAGCCCTGCCCCAAATCAAGGCCGAGATGGGGGAGGCGGCGTTTGCGGCGGCGTGGGCGCAAGGAAAGGTGATGGATTTTGATACGGCCGTTTCCCTCATCCGTACTCATTTATCCGCCAGCGAACTGTGAGCAGCATCGAGTTTGTTACCTTTTGGGCAAACTAGCATCTAACTGTTTTTAGAAGAGTAGAAGAGAGAATACAGAGCCGGGGTGATGCTTAAGCTACCCTGGCTCTGTTTTGTTTATGAAGGATGGGAGGAGAGACGGCCGTTTCTCTCTAAAGTTGCCCCTTTTTGCACTTTGACAATCAAATGGGGGCGGGCTATAATCCCCGTTCGCGTCTGGGTTTCTACCACTGCTCAGACAGCTTACCATTCACACGCCGGCATCTTTCCATAGGTGCTGGTTTTTTTTGGAGGTACAACGTGTACGCAATTATTGAAAGTGGTGGCCGGCAATACCGCGCCGAAGAGGGGCACAGCTTCTCCGTAGAAAAGCTCCCCTACGAAGTCGGTGAGCAGATTGAACTAGAAACTGTCTTGCTCCTGGCGAATGGCGATGAAGTAAAAGTTGGTCAACCAACCGTGGCAGGTGCATCTGTCAAAGCGACTGTTGTAGAACAGTATCGCGGTGAAAAGATTTATGTTTGGAAGTATAAGCCCAAGAAGCGGTATCGTCGTCGTCAGGGACACCGGCAGAGTTACACTCGGCTGCGGATTGACGAAATCGTAGCAGGTTAAAGGAGCGAGTGACATGGCACATAAGAAAGGTGCAGGTTCAACCAAAAACGGCCGTGATAGTAATGCTAAGCGGCTGGGTGTAAAGCGCTACGGCGGGGAACATGTGATCCCTGGGAATATCATCATTCGTCAGCGCGGCACTAAAATTAAACCCGGAAATTTTGTCGGCATGGGTAAAGATTACACCATCTTTGCTATCGCCGAAGGTAAAGTAACTTTCGAAATGAAACACGGCCGTAAATACGTCAGCGTGTTGCCGCTCGAAAGTTAAGGAAGGCGTTGGTAATATGAAACAAGATATTCATCCCAAATGGTACCCCGACGCCAAAGTGATTGTTGATGGCGAAGTTGTGATGACCATAGGTTCTACCCAACCAGAAATCCGTGTGGAAATCTGGTCCGGCACCCATCCCTTTTACACTGGCACCCAGCGTCTGGTCGATACGGAAGGTCAGGTAGACCGCTTCATGCGTCGTTTGCAGCGCCGCGAAGAGCTGGTGAAGCAGGAAGAAGACGTCAAAGAAACGTCCAAGCCTGTTAACCTCACCGTTGATGGCATGGACTTGGGCACGCGCGCGACCAAAGCGCTGCAAGATGCCGACATCACCACAGTTGGTGATGTGCTGGAACTGCTGAACCAGGGTGAAGATGCCCTGCTGGCATTGCCCGGCATTGGCCAGAAGGCGCTGATCGACATCAAGCGCTTCCTGCGTGCCGAAGGGCTCATCGACTAGAGCCAACCGGTAGCCTCATTATCAAAATAAAAGGGCAGATGCGAAAACGTATCTGCCCTTTCTTGTTTTAAGATGTGGCTGGCAGCGGTTGGGTGGTTCAACAAACTAGCCCACAGCTGCGGCTGCTCCAGGAGGAGGAATTGTGAGCAAACATACCAAAGGCCGTATCGAAATTATTTGCGGCAGCATGTTTAGCGGCAAAACGGAAGAGCTAATCCGCCGCCTGCGCCGTGCCCAAATTGCCCGCCAGCAGGTGCAGGTGTTTAAGCCGGTGATTGACAACCGGTACCATGCGGAAAGAGTGACCTCGCACAATGGTGCTGATTTTGAAGCGTTGCCCGTGGCATCCTCGGCACGCATTTTAGAGACGCTGGACGAAAATACGACGGTGGTGGCCATTGATGAAGTGCAGTTTTTTGATACGGCCGTTATCGACGTCTGCGAACAATTGGTTGCCGAGGGCAAGCGGGTTATTTGCGCTGGGCTGGATATGGATTTTCGCGGCGTGCCCTTTGGCCCGATGCCCGATCTTCTGGCCCGTGCGGAGCTGGTGAGCAAATTGCATGCCATCTGCGTGGTGTGTGGCGAAGAAGCCAGCCGCACCCAACGCCTCATCGACGGCCATCCGGCCGCTTTTGACGACCCGGTGGTGCTAGTTGGCGCGGCCGAGGTGTACGAAGCCCGCTGCCGCGACTGCCACCAAGTTTTACCGGCCCGCAACGGCCAACATTCATAAGAGAGGGGAATATGAGCCACAAACAACAGGATTTATACCAGGATATTGATCGCATTTTAATTGATGAACCGGAAATTCAGGCCCGTATTGCCAACCTGGCGGCCGCCATCGACGCCGATTACGGAGACAAGGACGATTTGCTGCTGATTTGCGTGCTGAAGGGTGGTTACGTCTTTTTATCTGATTTGAGCCGGGCTTTGAAACGGCCGCATCATCTCGACTTCATGGGCATTTCCAGTTACGGCAGCGGTACCAGCAGCAGCGGTGCCGTGCAAATTATTATGGACCTGAAGCAGCCGCTAAACGGCCGTCACGTCCTCATCGTTGAAGATATCATCGACAGCGGCCACACGCTGAGCTATCTGCGCCAAAATCTGCTGGCGCGTCAGCCTGCTTCGCTCAAAATTTGTACCTTGCTCAACAAGCCTTCCCGCCGCGAGGTGGATGTAGCTGTTGATTACATCGGTTTTGATATTCCCGATGAATTTGTGGTAGGCTATGGGCTGGATTTTGATGAACTGTACCGCAATTTTCCGTTCATCGCCGTGCTCAAGCCAGAAGTTTTTGCCCATTTGAACCTGTAATTGCCCAATTACTCAATTACACATATGTTGTCGGGTAATTGAGCAATTGGGTAATTGAGTCATTTTATGAGTAGGGAGTTGCCAGATTTATCCGCCTATGCTGGCCGTTGGGTGGCCCTCTATGGTCCCCAGGTGACTGGCGTCGGTGAATCGCCCGACGCGGCTCTGCAAATGGCGCGTCACAGTCGCCCCAAGGAGCGATTTGTCTTGCGCTTTGTGGACAATCCGGTGGGTGAGCCACTGGCTTTGTCGCCGCTGTTAGAACAGTTACGGCCGTTATTCCAAACCCAATCCCAACCTGTCTATCTGGTGGGTGGGGCGGTACGCGATGCGTTGTTAGGGCGCATCAGCCATGATCTGGATTTTGTGGTGCCCGCCAATGCCATCAAGCTGGCTTTTGCCGTGGCCGATGCGTTGGGTGTGCCCGCTTATGTTTTGGATCGGGAGCGTGATACCGGACGGGTGCTGCTGCCAGAAGCCCACACTAGCCTCGATTTTGCCCGCTTTCGTGGTCCCGATCTGGCCGCCGATTTGCGCGACCGCGACTTGACGATCAACGCCATTGCCCTGCCAGCCACGGCCACGACCACGGCGTCCCTCATTGACCCACACCACGGACAGGCTGATGTGGCCGCCAGCATGGTGCGTGCCATTCACGAGCGGAGCCTGCTGGACGATCCGGTACGGACGCTGCGCACCGTGCGGCTGGTGCACAGCCTCGGTTTTTCCTTAGCGCCAGAGACGGAAACGGCCGTTCGCACCGCCGCACCCCATCTGCATGAAAGCTCCATAGAACGAATCCGGGATGAACTGCTGAAGCTGCTGGAAACGGCCGTACCGCACCGCGCGGTTGCCGATTTGGCCCGGCTGGGACTGCTGGCCGAAGTTTTACCCGACATGATGGCTCTGGCTACCGTCGAGCAATCGCTGCCGCACCACGAGCCAGTTTTTGCCCACACGCTCTCTGTGATGCGCTGGCTCACGCAGATTGAGGCGGTTGTTGAGCCGCCAAGTACGCCCGGTAAAGATAAAAGTGACCCGGCGCTCTCGGCAGTGAGAGAACTCTTAGCGCCTTACGCGGAACAAATTCAGGCGATGTGGCAGGCAGAGGTAGCTGGAGGAGTAAACGGCCGTCTCCTCCTTCATCTGGGTGCTTTGTTCCACGACGTTGGCAAAGCGCCGACCCAAACCATTGAGCCGGATGCTGAAAGTGGGCAGCGGATTCGCTTTTTGCAGCATGAACAGGTTGGCGCAGACATGACGGGGCAGATTTTGCACCGGCTGTGCTTGAGCAATGAAGCCGTGGCGTTTGTGAAGAAAATTGTGGCGGGGCATATGCGGCCACTGCATCTGGCCAACAGTGGCGGACGGCCGTCGCGGCGGGCCGTGTTTCGCTATTTTCGCGCGACGGCCACTGCCGGTGTCAGCATTGCCCTGCTTTCCCTGGCCGATCACCTGGCGACTTACAATGGCACCGGGCCTGCCAAACAGTGGCAAGCACTGCTGCAAGTGGTGCAGGAATTGTGCTACCATTATTTTGAGCGACACGAAGAAACGATTGCGCCACCATCGCTGGTAGACGGCCGTATGCTCATAGAAAAACTGCAACTCTCGCCGGGGCCGGAAATCGGCCGTTTGCTGCGGCTGGTTCAAGAAGCGCAGGCGGCGGGTGAGGTGGATTCGGTAGATACGGCCGTAGAACTGGCTCGTCACGCGCACACCACCGGCAAATCATAAGCCCAAAAATAGTTGTTGCATAAGAAATAGTAATGGATGGAGGCAATCTGCCCGTGTGGAGTTTGCTAAAAAAAGATATACTTATCTACAGACTGATTTACTCTAAAGATTTCTGGATTTAGAGAAGCAGCCTTCGTAACCACTTATACTGCACAGCAGATTGTTCCGCTTAGATTTGCTGCCAACCAGTAAAACTGGGGCCAATCACCCCAAGCGTCAAAACCATTTCAACCTATTTCTTCAGAGTATGATTGGAGGTACTCATGTCAAAAGATACCCTAACTATTACCGATAACCGAACCGGCCGCACCTATGAGATTCCCATCACGCACGACACCATTGATGCCATGGCCCTGCGCCAGATCAAAGTCAACGAAGATGATTTTGGGATGATGAGCTACGACCCGGCTTTTAAGAATACCGCCTCGACCAAGAGCACCATTACCTACATTGATGGTGATAAGGGGATTTTGCGGTATCGCGGTTATCCAATTGAGCAGTTGGCTGAAAATTCCAACTATCTGGAAACAGCTTACCTCATTTTGTATGGTGAACTGCCCACCAAAGAGCAGTATGCGGAGTGGGAGCACGTTATTCTGCACCACACTTTTGTGCATGAGAACATCACCCAGCTCATGAAAGCGTTCCGGCACGATGCGCATCCGATGGGCATGTACATCGCCACGCTGGCTGCCATGTCCACCTACTACCCCGAAGGGCGCGACGTTTCTGATCCGTGGATTCGCACCAAGCAAATTCATCGGCTCATCGCCAAATTGCCCACTGTGGCGGCGTTCTCCTACCGGCACAGTCGCGGTCTGCCCTACGTTTACCCGGACAATGATCTGAGCTACACGGGCAACTTCCTGAACATGCTAGACAAGATGACGGAAATGAAATACCACCCGAACCCAGTGCTGGAGCGGGCCTTGGACGTACTGTTCATCCTTCATGCCGACCACGAACAAAACTGCGGCACGGCCACGATGCGCGTGATTGGTTCCAGCCACACTGACCCCTACACAGCCATGGCTGGCGCGGCGGCGGCGCTTTATGGCCCGCTGCACGGTGGTGCTAATGAAGCGGTGCTGCGCATGTTGGTGGAAATTGGCGACGTGAAGCACGTGCCGGAATTCATCCAAGGCGTGAAGAATCGTGAGCGGCTGCTGATGGGCTTTGGCCACCGCGTGTACAAGAATTACGATCCACGCGCGCGCATTATCAAGAAGGTGGCCGATGAGGTGTTTGAGGTAACGGGCAAGAACCCGCTGCTGGACATTGCTCTGGAGCTAGAGCGGATCGCGCTGGAAGATGATTACTTTGTACAGCGCAATCTGTACCCGAATGTAGACTTCTACTCAGGTATTATTTACCAGGCAATGCGCTTCCCGATTGCCATGTTCCCGGTGCTGTTTGCCATTCCGCGTACGATTGGTTGGTTGGCCCAGTGGGTAGAAATGCTGGAAGATCCGGAGCAAAAGATTGCTCGCCCGCGCCAGATTTATCTGGGTGAAGATAAGCGGGACTATGTGGCGATGGATAACCGGTAATCGGTTAACCGTAGTAGATAATCAGTAGAAAAGAAAAAAGACGGCCGTTTCTCAGAAACGGCCGTCTTTTTTAATCAATTTCCTGCCGCCCGGCAAAACCGGTGTGCAGTTCGTGGAAATGACTGACGCTGTCTTCCCCATACCGCCAGCAGAGATAAACGTCACGGCCGTCGCGTTGCGAAAGAAAATCCAGCAGCCCGGCATTAACATCCTTAATGACCACGCCATAAACCTGAATTTTTTCTAACATCCGCTCAATGGCCGCAAAATCTTGTGTGAGGATAGAGAGTTCAGCCGCCCCCACATTGCTGCGATAATCTCCCAGCAGGTGACCCATTTGCTGGGCCAGCCGCGAAGCGCGGGCGCGCCGAGCAAGGAGTTGTTTCATCAGCGGCTCTAGCCGGGGTAGCAAAGCATTGGCTTCTTCAACAGTGAAATATTTCATCAGATTTCAATAAAAAAACGGGGCGTTTTCACGCCCCGCTGCAAAATCAACAAAAAACGAGAGGTCGCGCTTAGCCGCAGCTGCAACCACCGCCAGCAGCACCTTCGCTGCCCGCTGTTTTGAAGGAAGTGCCGCAGCCACAGCTGGAAACGGCATTGGGATTATCAATCTTGAAGCCGCCACCCATGATGCTGTCTTCGTAATCAATAGTTGCGTTGTTCAGGTACATCATGCTAGTGGGGTCCACAAAAACCTTAACGCCATCTTTTTCGAAGACGTGGTCGTAAGGACGTGCTTCCGCTTCCAAAGCCATGCCATATTGCAGGCCCGAGCAGCCGCCACCGGAGACAAAAACGCGCAAACCATGATTCGGAACTTCTTTTTGCACCAAGAGGCTCTTAATGGTGTTTACTGCGCCATCGGTCAGATTGATTGTTTCTACATTTGTTTGCTCAAGAAGGTCCATGGTTCCTTTCCTTGTTTACGTGAATTGAGTTTCTTCTACACTGCGTGCAAATTCTAGCAATGAAACGGACTCGTGTCAATTTGCGAAACTGTTTTCTTATAAACTATCAACAGTTCATCTTGTGATTTTCTTGCCGTTTGACCTGCACTCTTGAGCAGGTTCACCAATTGTCGCCAGTTCAGGGCCATGATACAATTTTCACAATCACAAGGAGCCGTATCTTAAGGGAACAGGGTTGGCTTGATTCAGCGGGACTCGCTCTCGGAATAGCTCTAGAAACGGAAGGTAAATCAACATGCTAAAAACACACAGCTGCGGTGAACTGCGGCTTGAAAACGTCGGAGAAATAGTAACGCTGGCGGGGTGGGTCAACCGCCGCCGCGACATGGGCGGGGTTATCTTTATCGATTTGCGAGACCGCGATGGAAAAACGCAAGTTGTGGTGAATGCCAGCGAGACCAAAGAGGGTTTTGCCAGAGCTGAGCAGATTCGCAGTGAATATGTCATTCAGGTGACGGGTAAAGTGTCGCAACGGCCGTCTGGCCAGGAAAACGAGAATCTGGCTACCGGGCACATCGAAGTGATTGCCAGCGAGGTAACCGTGCTGAACCCGGCCAAAACGCCCCCGTTCCTCATCGACCGGGATGAGGTGGTGGACGAAAGCTTGCGGCTCAAATATCGTTACCTGGACCTGCGCCGCGAGCGCTTGCAGCGCAACCTGACCATTCGCCACAAAGCCATCAAGTTCATTCGTGATTTCCTGGACAAACGCGGCTTTTTGGAAGTGGAAACCCCCATCCTGTTCAAAAGCACCCCCGAAGGGGCCCGTGACTATTTGGTACCCAGCCGCGTGCATCCGGGCCAATTTTACGCCCTGCCGCAAAGCCCGCAGCAGCTCAAGCAGCTGCTCATGGTCGCTGGCTACGAGCGGTATTTCCAGATTGCCCGCTGCTTCCGCGATGAAGATTTGCGCGCTGACCGCCAGCCAGAATTTACCCAGCTGGACATGGAACTGAGCTTTGTCGAGCGCGACGACATTCTAAATCTGATTGAAGAGCTGATGATAGGCATGGTGAAACATGCCAGCCTGGTGCCCCTGGCCTACGAAAAATTCCCACGCTTGAGCTACGCCGATGTGGTGGACCGCTACGGCACCGATCGGCCCGATTTGCGCTACGGCTTGGAGCTGGTGAACATTAGCGACATCGTGGCTAACAGCGCCTTCCGCGTTTTTGCCGAGAATGTGGCGGCAGGCAACCCGGTGAAGGCGATTTGTGTACCGGGATGTGGCGACTACAGCCGCAAGCAGATGACTGAGCTGGAAGATTTGGCCAAGACCGCCGGAGCCAAAGGGTTGGCTTGGCTGGCCATCCACTCTGAGACGGAAGAGGTGCGCGGCCCTATCGCCAAGTTCTTTACCGTGGAGCAGCTGATCGACATTACTGAGCGGCTGAGCGCTGGCCCTGGCGACCTGATTCTGATCTCCAGCGATACCAAGGCGATTGTACACGAGGTGCTGCATACCCTGCGCACGGAAATGGGCAATCGGCTGGGCCTGACCAACACCAACACGCTGGCGTTTGCCTGGGTGGTGGACTTCCCGCTGTTTGAAGAGGCAATGGAAGATGGGCATTACGCACCGAGCCACCACATGTTTACCGCGCCGAAGCGGGCGCACATTCCGCTGCTGGACACGGATCCAGGCCAGGTGCTGAGCGAACAGTACGACCTGGTGTGCAACGGTTTTGAGGTGGCTGGCGGCAGTATTCGTATCCACGAACGGCCGTTGCAGCGCAAAATCATGGAACTCATCGGGTTCTCCTGGGAAGAGGCCGAAGACCAGTTTGGCCACATGCTGGAGGCGTTTGAGTATGGCGCACCGCCGCACGGGGGCATCGCCCCTGGTGTGGATCGACTGGTGGCCTTGATGGCCGGTGAACCCAACATCCGCGAGGTGATGGCCTTCCCCAAGACAGCCCAGGCCACCGACCTGATGGCCAGCGCCCCATCGCCCGTGGTGCAGCGCCAGCTCGACGAACTGCACATCGCGCTGGCGATTAAGGACAAAGCCAAAAAAGAGTAGGCGAATTTCCTGGAAACGCTTGATTCGGAGAAACTAAAATCGTATTTAAGCGGGGCACTTTGCTAAAAGGTGCCCCGCTTTTTTGTGTATGGGGTTTAGCGATTGGTTAACTGGTAAGCCAGGAGGCCCGTTTCCGGGTGCAAAAGGTAGAGCGTGTCGGCGGTAACGGCCGTTTCCATCAACGTCGTGGCCAGGGGAAGCTGTACGGTTTGCTCCAGCGGCTGGGGGTCAAAACTGTCGGTGAGGTCGTAGGGTTGTAAACGGCCGTCTGTCGTCACAATCCACAGCATGTTAGCAAACAGAAACAGCTGGCGTGCATTGCCCGGAATGGCCAGTTCCCGGACGATTTTGGGTTCCAGCGGATTGTCCGTAGCCACGGCCCACAGTGTACTGCCAGCGCAGGTCAACGCGCCCGTGCTGCATGACGTGCCCAGGTAGTAAGCTGCGTTTTGGTCGGGCCGCACGACCCCATCGGTGACCCAAAAGTTGGATGAAATGAAGTTTGCCGGAGTCAGGTGCATAGGATCGGCGGCGGACACGACGTAAATGCCGTTTTGACCCAGCAAATGCAGGGCGTCTGCACCCACACCCAAAATGGCGCTGATGCCGCCCTCGTAACAATCTTCACACGTCGCTACGGATTCCAGAACACCCGACGCATTCAGTCCAAAAGTGTGCAGCCCATTGCCGGTGCCATACAGCCATTCTCCGCTTTGCCAGATCGTGTTGATTTGGGGATCGATAACGGCCGTTGCCATTGGCTGTGTGGGGTTAGTCACGTCAAGCTGTACCAGGCCCGCGCCAGGGTATCCGGCGGCTGGGTCGGCGATTACCTGCACATTGCCGAGGAGTGCGCTGCCAAAGTTGTAGGTTTGCAGCGATAAAAATTGTTCGCGGCTCAAGGGATTGGTTAAATCGAAGGTGAAAATCTCGCTGGGGGCGGCGCTGCCAGAGGTAAATCCGGCTGTTGCTTCGTTGAGCGGAACGGCCGTTCCCCAGGCCAATTCGCCCTGCAAAACTGGTGCGGCCGCGTCCGACAGGTCAATCAGGCTGAGGCCATGATCGTGGGCCACCACGGCCAGAGCATCGAGAAAGGCGACATCATTGGCGGTAAAGGGCAGTTCCGCGACAACCTCCGGCAGTTTGCCGATGGGGGTGGTGTCAATGTTCCAGATGAAGGAGGGTCCGGCGGGCGCAACCAGATAGCCAGTGTCGATGAGCACGGCGATTTCTCCGCGCATCGTCATGAAGCCACCCTGGCGCGGCGTGCTGCCGTCGGTCAGGAAGCTGCCCAGGGCGGCATACCCCATCCGCGCGGCCTCCGCCGGGTTGGCAATGTTGAACATGTGGAAAAACTCGTTGGCGTATAACAAACGGCCGTCGGCCAGGGGCAATGCTGGTTGTACGGCAAATCCTTCAAAATCCGCCAGCTCGCCAATTGCCTGTGGCTGTCCGGGCTGCGTGATGTCAAAAATGTCGATGCGGCCCGGCTGGTTCACGAGCAGCAGATTGCCCGTGCTGGTGAGCCGGGTTGCCTGGCCAGTGGGCAGAGTGAGACTGGTCGTAGGCACGGCCGTTTCCAGTTGGCCAATGTCCCAGACGCTCAGGGTGGTTTCATCGCTGCCGGTAACGGCCGTAACGTACAAAAAATCATTAGCGATGGCCATGCTTTGCGCGGTGCCTGCCAGTGGCAGACGGGCCACCGGCTGCATGTCGGGCAGATGGCGCACGTCTAACACCTCTATCCAGCCCGGTTCTGCCACCACGTAGGCGGCATCATTGGACAGTTCCAGCAGGTGCACCACGCCCCCCAGCGGCACCGATCGCCCCACCACCTGCGGATTGGCCGGATCGCTGAGCGAAACGGCCGTTACCCTGAGCCCTTCCCCCACAAAGGCCACTTCCCCAGCAACCGCCACAGCCATCGCCGCGCCGCCCACCTGATCTACCAACGTCAGTTGGCCCGTGGGCAGCACTTCGGCGGTTTCGGGGACGGCCGTTTCCGTGGCGGGTGGAATCGGTGTGGGTGAGGGAACGGCCGTCGCGGTCGTTTCATGGCTGATCTCGTCGGCGGGCACGGTGGGCGTGCAGGCCGCTACCAGCGCCAGCAGCAAAAAAAGCCAGGGTAGCAGTTGTTTTTTCATGACGTGCTCTTAGTACCTATCCGAATATTTGCCACAGAGTTCACAGAGATCATAGAGGCGAAGGTGCATTTCTCAGATTTCTCTTCTTCCTCTGTGGCTTTTTCGGATAGATTCTTAGTTTTCAAACGCGGCGCGAACTTTTTCCATGCGCTGACGATTGGCTCCCGCATCGCCATAGCCAAGGCGGGAGGCCGAACGAAACTGAATCAGACCCGCCGGTTCATCGAAGTAAAACTCCACGTCATCCACAAAATGCCAGACGGCCGTTCTGGCCTCGGCATAAATGTAGGTGGGCGAGTCGGTGATGATGGTGTAGCTGGGATCGGCTTGCAGGATGGCCAAAATGGTGTCATGGGCAACGGCCGTATTCCCATCATAGGCAATCGGTTCGATGGCGTGTTGCTCGTCGGTGGCCTGGGTTGAGACGCAGTTGGGACTATCTGGACAGGGTTGGAAACGGCCGTTGCTAACGCCCAAATTGTCCGGCATGGGGCTGGTACGGGTGATGAGCCAGCGCAGCAGCACAAAAGCAGCCAGGCCACCAACGATGAGAAAGATCGCGAGTTTGAGTAATCGAGGCATCTGTTTTCTCCAGAGTGTGATGAGTGGATTTTACTGTTGGTAATGGGCATTCTGGAAAATTTTCACCCTTACCTAATCTCGCTCGCGCTTGAGCCAAAACGCAACCAGCAATGCCAACACGGCCACGCCTGCCGAAATGAGAAATGTTTCGGTGAGCACCTCAACGGTGACGTTGGTCAGGCCATCGGCCAGGGCACGTTGGTAGGTGGGGTCGCTTAGTGGCAAATCGGGCAGGTCGATGAGCTTGCGCAGAATCTCGAAGCGGTACAGGCCCCAGGCGGTGAGGCCAGACAGCCCCACGCTCATGCCCATGAGGCGCAGCACAATCACCAGACTGCTGGCAATGCCTCGCTGATCTTCTGGGGCGGCGTTGATAACGGCCGTTCCAATCGGCGCAATCACCAGGCCAAAGCCCGTGCCCAGGATGACCAGATGGGCTGCCATGTTTAGGTAGGGTGTGTCTACCAGCCAGAGCCAGCCCATGAGCCCCATGCCCACAGCGCAAAAGAACAGACCAACGGCCGTTACCGGGCGATAGCTCCATCGTTCAGTCAGCTGGCCACCTGCCCAGGCCATGACGGCCATCGCCCCAGTCATGCCGCTGAGCAGATAGCCGCTGGTGAGAGCGGCCGTTTCCACATCAAATTCCAGCACATTGATCAACAGCGGCACATTCACCATGGCGATAATTAAAATGCCCCCAACCAGGAAATTGATCAAAATGGCGGGGGAAAAGTTGCGGCGGCGGAAGAGGGTGAGGTCGATGAGGGGGGGCGGGGTGACAAGGTGACGGGGTGACGGGGTGACCCCACCTTCTGTTTGCGCCTGGTTTCTCTTGCCGAGATAGGCTTCGATGGCGAGGAAGAGGGCAAAGGTAATGGCGGCGATGATGTAAAGAAGGGTGGTGTTGGTGGTGGGTTCGTTGTTTTGCAGCTGGGCAAAGCCACCGGCCGCCTGCACATCACCGCTGTTGAGCAGGGCAATGTTGAGGCTAATGAGAGAAATGGTGAGAACGGCCGTACCCAACCAGTCGATCCGCTCGCGTGTTTTGGGTTCGGGCAAATCGCGCAGCGCCCACCAGGCGGCGACAATACCAATCAGGCTTAGCGGAATGTTGAGGTAAAACTGCCACTGCCAGGTCAGAAAGCGAATCAGCACCGCGCCATAGAGCGGTCCCCACACCCAGCCAGCGGTATCAATCGCGCCCAACGCGCCCAGCGCCGAGGCCCGCTTGTCGCGTGGGTACACATCGCCAATGACGGCCATGGCGACGGGTACCATGGCCCCACCGCCCAGCGCCGTCAGCACACGCCCCACAATGAAACTGTTCAGGTCCGGGGCCAGCGGCACCCAAATCGACCCCACCAAAAACAGCACCAGGGAACCAACATACACCGCCCGCCGCCCCAAAATATCGCTCAAACGGCCGATAAAGGGCATCACCACCACGTAGGCAATCAGGTAGGCGTTGACAATCCAGGCGGCCCGGTCCAGTCCTTCTGGCAAGGGAATCTCCAAATCGAAGATAATCTGGCGCAGCATGGTAGAAACTACCGTCAGGTCGTCGGCGGCGACAAAAACGCCAAAGGCGACCACGAGTAGAATGAGGCGAGGGGAGAGTGTGCGGCGTGCAGGCATGAGGCGGTAATTGGGTAATTGAGTAATTGGGTAATTAAGCAACTAATTACCCAATTACTCAATTGCTTTTTTACAAGAAGAAGTCCTTCAGCGCAGCGGAAATATCGCTGATGATGATGTGCCAGGGTGTGTCTGGGTCGCGCTGTAGGGTGAGATCGCTGCCCTCAATTTGCAGCGTGCGGATGCCTTCGATGACGGCCAGCGCCTGAGCGACGGGCGTGCCTTCTTCCATTTCGTCCGGGGTGTTGTACTGCTCAACATCCCCTTCATTCAGGCGCAAATTGGTGGTGACAGTGAGAATACGGCCGTCGTCGCTCAGTTCAGTTTCAATCTCAATGTATTCAGACATGGCCAAAATTATAACAGTGATGAACGTGATCGGCAGATGTTTGGCGGGTACGGTATAATTGCCGCTAATCGGTGAACGGTAAGCCGTCAACGGATAACGGAACAGAAGGAGCTTGAGTGATGAACAAAGTTTTTAGCTTTATGGCGGGGGCAATTTGTGGCGCGTTGGTAGGTGGTGTGACAGCCCTCTTGCTTACCCCGGCTTCAGGGAATGATTTGCGGGCCGAAGCCATCGCCCGTTGGGAAGCGGCTAAAGAAGATGCACAACAGGCGCGCAGCCAAACCCGGCAGCAGTTAGAAGCAGAATTTGAGACGATGAAAGGGAGTCGGTAATCGGTATTCGGTGAGCGGTAATCCGTGCCCAGTGACCGATTACGGCTTACTGTTCTACGGTTAGCCAGTAGGTAGCCGTTTCATTGGTGAAGGCGGTTTGGGGCATAATAACCAATACGCCGCCGCCTTTGCCAATTTCCAGGGTCCATTGCCCCTGATTGTTGGGGGCCAATCCCAATGTTTTGACGATGGGGTTGGGGCCTTCCTCGATCAGCAAGACACTCCATTTTTGCGGGATTTGCCAGCCCATTTGCACAAAGCCGTTGGCCTGCCAGCCGTCGGTGATGCCTTCTACATCGGAGTCATAGCCTAGTTGTGGAATAGAAATATCGTCTAGGGCAAAGCCGCGCTCGGAGATGCCGCCATCGGTGAGCACTTCAAAGCGCACCTGGATTATTTTCCCGGCGTAGCTGCTCAGGTCCAACGACTGCTTGAGCCAACCATCGGCTGACCCTTCTGCATCGGCGGAACGGCCGTTGTAAGCCGGGCCAAATTCGCCAAAGCTGCGCTGCATGGGCGATAAAATGTCCCAGGTTTGCCCGCCATCAGCTGAGACTGAGATGTACGCGTAGTCATAATCCTCTTCCAGCTCGTACCAAACAGCATAGCGCAGCGTGGCCTGGCTGACGCCTGATAGATCAAAGGTGGCGGTAAGCTGAGCATTCATGTCGTCGATGCCGGGGGCGTACCACATTTGTTCACCGCTGCGCGGCGGCCCATCGGTGAGATTTACGGCCGTATCGCCCGCAAAGGTAATGGTTGTTTCCCCACGCAAACTGCTCAGATCGATGTAGTGCACGCCAAACTGCTCCATTTCTTCCAGGCGCTCCAACGAAGGTTCGCTGGGCTCCATTTTGGCGGCAATGTACGGCTGGCGAATGTTGAGGGATTGGTAGTAATACGGCCGTTCCGCATTGTCGTTGTCTAAGTAGTTGGCGGCGGCCCAAGCGGCCGTAAATTCTTCCAGCGTGGTGTCTGGCTGGTAGCCTTGCAAGATAGCCCATACGCTGCCCATGCCATTGGCTGGGTGTCGCGCCAGCTCTTGAATGGCGGCATCGCCTAACTGCTCCCACAAATAAACAGAAAAGAGATAGGCTCCGGCATAATGAGCATACACCTGCTCATCTTCGTAATCCCAGCTGTTCAGGCGGATTTCTGGCTGTTCCAGGTAGTCGATGCTGGGGGCAGTGTCGTCGAAGCCGACATACAGTTCGGCCAGCTGCGACAGCCCTTCGTTGAGCCACACCGTCTCGCTGGGGTCAATGTACCATTGGATGAGGTGCTGCACTTCATGCACTAGCGTGCCGTAGTACAGATTGGTCCCCAGCGTGAGCTCACCCATGTTCATGTAAATCAGCTCTTGCTCGTTGGAGTGGCGGTAGAGCGTGCGGGGGAATTCATCCTCGCTGCTGAAACGGCCGAGTTCCTCATCGGCACCGTGTTGGGCGTGCAGCACAGAAAAGCGCGGATCGCCATCTATGCCCGGCGTCCACACCTCGCCAAAGAGGCGTATCAGTTGGGGATAAAACTCACTTTCAAAGCGCTCGGCGGCTTGCCGCACTTCCGCCGGGTCCAGGTCCAGGCCGTCCTCTACCCAAAAATAGACATGCTCGGTCATGGCTACCAAGGTGGCATCGACATTCTCGGAACTGTTGTAGAACTGGGCGACATCTCCCAGGTTGTGGGCGGTGCTGGTAACGGTGCGCGAGCCTAAGTTTTCTTTGCCCAGGCGAACGGCCGTTTCAAAATAATCGTTTGAGGGGTAGTTGCTGCTGTACAGGAGTGTCAGATCACTGTCGGCCCGGTTTGTCAGGAGGCGCTGGTCGATTTCTGCGGGAATTTCCGCCTCGACGGGCTCGCTCGCGATGACGTTGGCCTTGGTGGGTGGTTCCGGCGTGGCGGTGGTGGGGTCTACGGGGGTGTCGGTGGGTTGTTCAGCGATTTCGGCCGTGGCTGTAACCGATCCCTCCCGCCCGCCATTAGAGGGGCGCGTCGGCTCAGGCGTTTCCCCGCTTTGGTTGTCGCGGCGTTCCGGCGTAGATGTTGCCAGCTCCTGCATAATCTCATCGCCGTACTCGGTCCAGGCGTAGTAGCCTGCGCCTACCACCATACAGGCCAGGCACATGAAAACAACCAGGCAGCCGCCTAAAATAAACCAGATACGTCGATTGTTGTTTTTAGAAGTTGGGATGTTCGGTTCAAATTCGTTAGTGGTCATAATTCCGCAATCAATCAAAGGTTAGGTGTCAGATACCATTTTGGTTAGGATAGCGTTCTCCTGGTGAATGTCCATAGGAAATGGTTGCTCTCCTGGTTTCTATTAATCTATCGAGCATTCGGTCTCTGTACGATATAAGGGCCAAAACGATGCATATGTGAGGAAGAAACGGCCGTTGCTCACTTTTAGCCAGTTTAATTCCTGCCAAAGGGTGCCGTCAAGCCGCAAACGACGCTGTTCGTAGGTTGGCATTTGCCCACCGCTGCGGATAATCAACAACAGCTAAATGAGTGACTGGCGGGCGCAACTGATGCCGCCTGCCTGGGTTTTGTACTGTGGAAGAGGGCATTCGGCAGCTTAACCATTGAGCCAAAAGCTGACCTATTACAAAAAGCCACACCAAACTTTGTTTCGGCCGTAGGATAAGTGCTGTATCAGGCGGCTTGAGGAATTCTATGAAATATGCACACATTGTCGGTTGGGGCAGCTATCGTCCCGACAAAATTTTGACAAACAACGATCTGGCGCGGATGGTGGACACATCCGATGAATGGATTTTTACCCGGACGGGTATTCGCGAGCGGCGCATTGCCAGCGAACGCGAAACAACGGCCACCCTGGCTTTTGAAGCCGCGGCCCGCGCGCTGGTGGTGGCTGATATGCATCCCTCCCAGGTGGACCTGATCATTGTGGCGACCTCCACGCCCGAATACATCTTCCCGGCGACGGCAAGCCGAGTGCAGGATTATTTGGGCGCAACCCGCGCTGGCGCGTTTGATTTGAGTGCGGCGTGTTCCGGCTTTGTGTATGGTCTGAGCATGGCAGCCCAGTCGATCCAGTCTGGGGCGGTGCGGAATGCCGTGGTGATTGGGGCCGAAACGATGTCGCGGGTACTGGATTGGGAAGATCGTGGCACTTGCATCCTTTTTGGCGATGGTGCGGGCGCGGTGGTGCTGAAAGGGTCCTCAATACCGGGCGGGGTGTTGGCCTCAACCCTGCGCTCCGATGGCTCTGGCGGTGACATGCTCAGCCTACCCGCCGTTTACCACAACCCAATGCCTATGCTGGGGCCGGAATATTTGCGCAATGGGCACCAGAAAAACACGGTAGCAATGAACGGCCGTCAGGTGTTCCGGTTTGCCACGCAGGTGGTGGCTGATTCCATTGAAGAAACGGTGCTGAAAGCCGGGTTAACTATGGATGAAGTGGCGCTCATCGTGCCGCACCAGGCCAATGTGCGCATTATTGAAACAGCGGCCAAGCGTCTGCGCGTTCCGGTGGAGCGCTTTTACATGAATGTGGAATCCATGGGCAATACGTCGGCCGCCTCTATCCCAATTGCTTTGTGTGATGCGGTGAGCGAAGGTCGTTTGCGCCCTGATGACAATGTGGTGTTTGTCGGTTTTGGCGGTGGGCTCACTTGGGCCGCTTCCGTGTTGAAGTGGGATGTAACCCCGCCGGAAGTCTCACTGCCGCGCCGGGAATGGCGGCGGGCACGTTACATCGTGGCCCGGACCCGATCCAAGCTGAAGAAGTGGCGGCGCAAGATTATTGACACGGTGGCGGGATCGCCAACCCCCAATGCGAGGATGCGTGATGCAGATAAGAAGCAGTAAGCGGATGCAACGGCCGTTGCCCAACTGGTTTTGGGGTGTGCCGCTGGTGTTGCTGGTGGGTGTCGCCCTGTTAATTGCCTTTGGCCCCGAAGAGCGCACGCTAGGCCAGGGGATTCGGTCGGTGTACCTGCACGTTGGGTTGATTTGGACCGGCTTGATGGGGTTTGGCGTAACGGCCGTATTGGGCATCGGCGTGCTGCTCACAGAAAAGCCCTTCTGGCTGCGCTGGTTTGTGCCGGTCAGCTGGGTGGCGCTGGGCTTTTATGCCGCTGGCGTCTTCATGAGCATGGTGGCCTCAGCCGATAATTGGGGCGCGGTCTTTTTGCAGGAACCGCGCATGGCCGCCTCGCTGAATGGGCTGGCCGTGGCTACCATTTTGCTGGTGCTGGGCAGCTGGCAGCCCTGGCCACGGGTGCGCGGCGCTTTAGGGGCAAGCATCATCTTTGTGCTGCTCTGGTTCAACTTTAGCGCGGAACTAGTGCTGCACCCGCAAAACCCCATCACCAACTCCGAAGCTACGCCCATCCAGCTTACCTTTTTGCTGGTGACCACCTTGTTTGTGCTGCTGGCGGGGTGGGTGGTATGGTTGCTGCGTTTCGCCAAACTAAAATAGCTCGACTTATCTTCCCCGGAAACTTACCTGATGGTGTGTCGCTTGTTGGCAGTTTCCGGGGAAATCTGCCCCAAATCCCATGATCATTCGCGAAGCAACTGAGCAAGATTTTGACGCCATCTGGCCCATCTTCCACGAGATTGTGGCCGCTGGGGAGACCTACGCTTACGACCGCGACACCAGCCAGAATGAGGCGCGGCGCATTTGGATGCACGCGCCCCGCCAGACGTTTGTGGCGGAGGTAGACGGCCGTATCCTGGGCACCTACTACCTTAAAACCAATCAAGCTGGGCCGGGTAGCCATGTGTGCAACTGCGGCTACATGGTCGCTTCGCAGGCGCGCGGCATGGGTGTGGCCACCGCTATGTGTGACCATTCGCAACAAACGGCCGTTGCGCTGGGCTACAAGGCAATGCAGTTCAACTTTGTGGCCTCAACTAACGAGGGCGCGTTAAGGCTCTGGCAGAAGCTGGGTTTTGCCATTGTTGGGCGACTGCCCAGAGCGTTTAACCATCCAACCAAAGGATTTGTGGACGCCCTGGTGATGTATAAGTGGCTGGGTTAGGGGTGGAAAGCGACACAGAGTTACGCAGAGAAAACACAAAGTTTCACAGAGAGATTTTGGAGAAATATTGGCGTTCTTGGCGGTAAAAGTAGATCAGGTGGTTTTTACGGCCGTAGCAATTTGCTTGAGGATTTCGTTTTCATCCACCACCCCTTCCATGTGAACCCGATTGTTGATGACCATGTGCGGCAGGTAGTGAAGTGAATAGCGATCAACGGCCGTTGGGAATTGGTCCGTCATCACAAAAAAAGTGCGGATGTGTTCATTCACAACGGCCATGTTGAACAGTGGTTGGGCCATGAGCGCCCCAGCCTCGTTGTCTGCGGCGCTGAACAGCTCGATGTTGACCGGCTGGCTGAGCTGCTTGAGCTTGATGCGGGTCATTGCCTCCAGCGTCATCCCCCGAAACGAGACGGCTTGAACGGCCGTAATAAACGAAGTCATCGCATAGCCATTGGGTAGACCAATGAGCCGCACGCCAAAATCGTGCCACTCGTCGGCCGAGCCACCCATCACGCCCAGCACAGGGTAGAAGTCGTAGTTGATGCGTCGGGGCAGAATCTGGTAAGTGAGTTGGCTAAATCGGTCGGTGAGGCTTTGTAGGAGAACGGCCGTTTCCTTCTCCGCCTCACTTGCTGCTGGGTCACCCCACAGGATGATGTGCACTGGTTCCGGCAAGTTTTCCAACAGGGTAGGGAGTTGCGCCCAAGTTTCGGCATCAAACGGGTGAGAAATATCGTCCATGCCGCGTATTCTACTGGGAAACGGCCGTTTTACACAGGGGATCTGTTAGAATACTTTCCTTGCCAGTAAGTAAAAAGCAGGAGTCCGGGTGTTTTCCTTAAAAGAGGGAAAGCATGGAAATGATTAGAAAGAAAATCTCTTTGAAGACTGCACTTTTGTTTGTAATGGTATGGCTTTTGTTGGCTTCGATTTCTTTGGGTTATTGGCCTGTTAATCGTAGCGAGGGTGAAATCGCAACAATCACCCACGAACTGTATGGATTTTCGATCGACTATCCGACTAAATGGAAAATCGATACTTATGGTGAGAATGGCTATAGAGGAAATGACGATCTGAAATTGCAGATTTACAGAACTACCTTGAACAATTTCGCCATCTTTATTTATCAGACCTGCGCCACCGAGGCGACATTACAAGATGTTCATTCGTGGCGAATGAAGCCGATAACTAGACTCAATCGAGAGGAATTTACATATAGTCGAATCTCTTATGATGAAGATGAATTAAATGGCTACCCAATCATTAGGCATATCTACATCATCAATGACACCAAATTTGAAGAAGTTTATATCGCCCGCTCTGACGATATGTTAAGTATTCGGTTGCAAGCCCCAATTGAAGATTTTGATAGTTATCTAGAAGAATTTGATGCCCTTGTTGCCAGCTTTCGCTCACTCGAATAATGTTTCTATACGGTGAGTATTCGGATGGCTACCCGGTTAATTGTTTAAGGTGCAAGGAGAAACGGCCGTATTAGCCAAAATGAATATTCCTGTTTGTGATATAATTTGCCTATGCAAGAGATAAAAATGGAACGTAGAGGACAGCTTAAGGAATTAGATCGTTCTTTTGATCTGGCCTATTGGCAAAAACAAACTCCTCAAGCTCGGTTTGATGCTACCTGGGAACTTATTGTGCATGCTTATAAAGTGAAGGGTTTAGATGTTCATCAACTCCGACTTCAGCGATCTGTTGAGTCTTTTCAAAGCCAAGCAGGTTAAATACATGGTGATTGGGGGCTATGCGGTAATTCAATACACAGAGCCCCGATTTACTAAAGATTTAGACCTCTGGATTAGTACCCACCCAGAGAACGCTGAGGCTGTTTTTGATGCCTTAAAAGAGTTTGGCGCCCCACTTGAAGGCATGACCCCCAACGACTTTTCAGAGGAAGGTTATTTTTACCAGATGGGTATGCCACCCGTTCGAGTAGATATTTTAATGGGCATCCCTGGCGTGCGGTTCGATGAGGCATGGGAACGACGAAAAGAAATTCAATTTGACGATGTAACCGTGGCAATGATTTCCAAGCAGGACCTCATTGCAGCCAAACGTGCTGCGGGACGTCCGCAAGATTTGATAGACGCCGATTCTTTAGAACAAGCCCCAGACTAAGATCAAATGTAAAATATGAAAGTT
Organism: Ardenticatenaceae bacterium; assembly: GCA_020634435.1. Lineage (GTDB taxonomy): Bacteria > Chloroflexota > Anaerolineae > Promineifilales > Promineifilaceae > Leptofilum. The sequence continues at coordinate 258,805 of JACKBS010000008.1, forward strand.
TAGTTGCCTTGCAGCTCAGCACGGTGCAGCGGCACATGCCGCCCGCCAGGGTCGTGCAGGAGGGTTAGGTTGGTTACCTGAATATCCCAGGCGAGCGCTTGACGATTAAGCCAGGTGACAATTGGGCCAAGCTGTGCCGGGGTGATGTCGTTGTGGCCGAGGGTGATGTGGGGGAACCAGTTGTTAGGGGCGTAGTAGTCGAGCGAGTCTTGGGAGACGGCTTCTAGTTTTGGCCACAGAGCGGTATGCAGCGCCTGTAAGGCGGGCGTGCGGGCAACGGGAATATATAGCACAGGCAACTCGCCTGGAAAGATGCCAATGCCGGTGGCTTGGACGGTGAAGGGTGGGGTGGTAACGGCCGTTTCCACCAAAACCACTTTTAACTGTTCAATATCGTATGTGGGGGCAACATGGTAACTAAAATGAGGCACCGAGCTTGCCTCGGGCCGACCCACCCCAAATCGCTGCTTCAGCTTCCGCCAAATCGACTCTACCCGTTCGTGATGCGGTTCGGCTAAAACCGTCACTATGCCATGCATTTGGGACGCTACTCCACAAAAATCTCGACGCGCTCGCCCGTTTCATCATCTGTGACGTCGATGACTTTGCCCTGCTGCCCACTGCGAATGGCGGCCAGCATCTCTTGCAGCTTGCCGTCTTCCATGTCCGGCACAAAGCGGGCGCCCATTTTGAGGCCCACATTGACCAGGCCAAAGGGAATGTTGACGTTGACTTTGTTACGGCCGCTAAACGTGTCGGTGACACGTACGCGGAACCAGCGCGGGTTGCTCGCGCCGCCTTTCAGCGGTGGGGTGGGGATGGTGCTTTTGTCTTTCCCCAAGGCGCGCAGCAGTTCCGCCCCATCGGCGGCGCTGATTTTGCCTTCTTCGATCATTTTTAAGATTTGCATACGTTCTTCTGCGGATGCCATGATTGTCCTCATTGATGTAGTTTGCTGGTTTTAGTGGTTAGTTTATTAGCAACTAGCTACCAGCCACTATCCCCTAATCCAAATCCAACCGCATGTGCGTCAGAGTGCGGCGCGGCTGGAAGTTTGCTTCTTGCAGCAGTGCATTCATCAATTCGTCATCGTCTGGATGGTCGAGCTGCACGTTGCGGCGGGACTGCTGCTGCAAACGGCGGATCAACTTGGCCAGAAGCGGCCGTTCCAAACGCCCGGTCCACGTGGGATGTACCCGAACGGCCGCTTGATGCGAGCTGCCCCATTCGGAATTCAGCGACGCCAGACCAATGAGTTGGCTCTTGTTGCTGGTGACAACCCACGTTTCCGACTGACGGCCGTTTATAAAGTTCACCATTTTTGACCAAAGCCCACTTTTAAACATGTCTGGCTTTGGCAGCTCAGGCCAGTTCAGGTCTGGATGCAAGGCGTCCCGTTCCAGGGCAAATGCGCTGCGCCACTCGCTCCGCTTCAGCTCACGAATGTGCGGGCTGGGGCTTTCTAGATTCAGCTCCAACCGCCGCAGCCGTGTCACAGAAGCGGTCCAATGCGTCATGCTGCCGATGGTGGTGTAATCGAGCGAATTGTAAAGTGCTACGGCGGCTGAATTTTGTTTCACCACCTGCAAGAGAATCTGATTCCCTTGCCGCTGCCGCACCAGGTTTTCCACCTGTTTCATCAGCAGGCGAGCAATGCTGCGCCGCCGATAATCTGGGTGGACGGCCACATTAACGACCAGGAACCGCCCTGGTGTATCGCTGGTAAGAACGGTGACATTGCCGACGATACGGCCGTCTTCTTCCCACACGAACCCCAATGACAATTTGGCCGCTGCCGGACTCAACCGCCACAAAATGGCCGGTGACTGCAACGCGTTGCTGGTCCCGGCAAACATCTGCTGCCCCTCTGCGTCCAGAGAAGCGCCAAACACCAGTTCCAAGAGCTTCAAGATGCCCGGAATGTCGGTGTTGATGTTAATGGGTCGTGGCCCATTTTTCGATTGGTCCGTCGAGGGTGCGGTAACAATCATAAAGTTTGCGAGTGTGCAAGTTGGCCGAGTTTGCCAGTAAAAAGACGGCCGTTTGCCAACCTGCCACCTGCTACTCACAAACTCAATATTCCGACAAACTCCCTCTGCGCCGGGCTTGATTTTCTGCCTGGCGGTACAGCCAGAAGCCCAGCAGAGGCATGGCAACGCCGAAAAGCGTCACGATGCCCAATTCTACACCAATCGGGGCCAGTTCGGGGAATCCATTTGGATATCCCATCAAAGTGGAGCGAAATGCGTCCACGCCATAAGACAACGGAATTGCTTTGGCCACCCACAGCAGGGGAGTGGGCAGGGCAGCAAACGGAAAAAACGGCGCACAAAAGATCATAAAGCCAAACTGGATGAGATTTACGGCCGTATTGGCCGCTTCTTTTATGCGCAAGGTGAGGGCCGCAAAGGCAAACCCCGTGCCAAACGTGCCGGATAAAGTCATCAGCAAAATGTAGACCGCCAGCGGACCGTTATGAAAAGGCAGCTTGCCCAACAGCGAACTCATAAGAACGGCCGCACAAACCGAAAGCAGTCCTGTCCAAAACAGCGTCAGCGCCACGCGTGACGCCAGTGCTGCAAACTTGGATGCCGGGCTCAGGTAAAGCTGCTCCAGCGTGCCCTGCTTTTGCTCACGTCGCACGTTAAAGCCAATGCTCCACAGCGTGTCTGACAGGTAAAGAAACAGCACAAAGCCGTACACCACCAGTCCAGTAATATCGCTGCTGGCCTCAGCTTGCACGCCATCGGGGGCAAACATTAACCCGGCCAGCGTCAGCACCAGCACAATGAGGAAGATTTGGGCAAAGCTGGCCACAAACTCCACCGGATAGCGCAGCTGGATGATAAATTCTTTCTTCACCATCGCGGCAAACGCGCTCAGCGTGGCCATCGGCTCAGACATCCGGTGATAGGGTTCTTTTTTGGAGGAAACGGCCGTCATTTCAAATCCTCAATTTAGGACGCAGAGATCGCAGAGAAAACCTGAGATTGGAGAGAAAGGAGAGAATTTCCTCTCCAATCTCTGCGGTCTCACTCATTCTCACTGGTCTCTGCGTCCTCTCTTAATCTAGTCCAATAATCACCAGCTCATCATCTTCTTCAACACGAATGAACTCTATCGCCATGAGCGAATCCATGTAATTTTCCAGCGTTTTGGCCGGATCGTCGCTTTCAGCCATCATATTGCGCAGGCGCAGCGCCTGGTTAACCGGCGGCTGGGTGGGCAGCAGCAGCCCCACCAGCGGAATCGGGATTGGGATGCGCAGGTTTACTCGCTCACCGTTGCCGGGATGGTGTACAAAGATGCGCAGCCAGGAAAACAGTGCCCGACGGCCGATTTTCACCGGAGCTGCCTTAGCCATCGAACGCACTGTGTCTACCTGCACCATTAACTCGCTGCTGCTGGCTTTGGGCTGCGACCCCCCTTTTTCTTGCGGCAACACCAGCACCTGCTTTTCCACTGCTTTCAACGATTCGCTCATAATCACCTCTTCAAACCTGACAGGTCTCACAATTGTTAATCTATCCCGACAGAAAGACCTGTCAGGTTTTTTTGCTAAAACTGCCCAATTCCCTGATTCTTGCGCAAATTACCTTCGGTTCGGTTAAACACCCAGATGCCAAACAGCGGCGCAAAGAGCAAAAAGGCCCACAGCACGGCAAAATCCAGGTACCACGTCTCTAAAAAGAAGCCCACGCCCAACAGTGCCGAGCGCACCCCGTTGACCATCCAGGTGGGCGGAAACAGCTGGGCGATGAAGCGCAAAAAGGGCGGCAGCACCGTCACCGGGAAGAAGATGCCCATCAAGAAGCTCACCAACCACTGCATCAGGTTCAGCACCGACTGGGACTCTTTGATTTTGAGCACCACCGCGCCAAATACGAAGGCAAAGCCATACAGCGGCACCAGCCCGATGAACAGGAATAGCAGCGCCAGTAAAATGTCGCCCTGGAACGGATTGACGCGAAAGATCAAACAGCCAATCATGAAGGCAATAACGGCCGTTCCCGTACTCCGTATCGCGCTGTACAAACAAACCCCGGCCACCAGTACTGGACTGGAAGTAGGTGTGATGTACACCGCTTCCAGCGTGCCGGTTTCCTGCTCAAAGCGCACCCAGTAGGCAATGTGCCAAAAGGCGCTAGAGACAATCGAAAAGATGTTGGCACCAATGAGCAGGTAAGCGACGTAGTTGGCGGTGCCAGTGTTGGCCGCAAAGTTGGCCGCTGCCTGGTCGCCTGCCGTAGCCCGGCCCAGCAGCATCGGCATGGCGGCAAACACAATTGGGATAATGAATTCCATCACCAACTGCCCCGGATAGCGGGAGATATTCAGCAGCCGTAGCCGCGTCTCGGCCAGCATTGCCGAGAGTTTGTCGCGGAAGGTGGGGGGCGTATAGGTGGTAAGTGTTGTCATTTTCGGTAATCCGTAATCGGTAACCGGTAATCCGTAATCGGTTCTTTCTCCCGATTACCGACCACCGTTCACTGATTACTGAGCTGTGTCCTCGGCTAACGTACGGCCCGTGTGAGCAATAAAAACATCTTCTAGGGTCACTTCTTCGGGCGTGATTTTTTGCAAGATGGCCCCATGCCCGCTAAGTGTTTGGATGAGCTGGGGCAGAACGGCCGTTTGGTTTGGCGTCACCACGGTCAGTTGGTTGTGGCCGTTGACGGAACTGATGGCGGAGCGCGTGATACCGCTGAGATTGGCAACGGCCGTACTTGCCTGTGTTGGAATCACTCCTTCCAGCCGGATGACTGTCTCGCGCCCAATCGACACTTTGAGATCGGCCACGCTGCCCAGAGCGATCACCTCGCCTCGGTCAATGATGGCCACTCGATTGCACAGCGTTTCCGCCTCGGCCATGATGTGCGTGGTGTAGATCACCGTTTTGCCCTGCTCATTCAGTTCGCGCACAATCGCCCGCAGCTCACGCGCTGAGGGCAGGTCCAGCGTATTGGTCGGTTCGTCCAAAATGAGCAGCGGGGCATCGTTGACCAGCGCTTTGGCAAAAGCCAGCTTCATCTTTTGCCCGGAGGAGTACGTTTCCACGGGCCGATCAGCAATATCACCCAGATTCAGGCGCTCGATCACTTTTTCGGCGCGACGTGTCCGTTCGTTGGGGGGTAAATGGTACAGCGCCCCAAAAAAGATCAGGTTTTCTCGCCCGGTAAGCTTCCAATACAGGCCGCGTTCGCCCATGAGCATGCAGCCCACGGTGGCCCGAATGGCGTCATCCTGTTTGGTCAGCTCAAACCCGTTGATCCAGGCACGGCCGTTTGTCGGCAGCAGGAGGGTGGTGAGGCACTTGATCAGGGTGGTTTTGCCCGCGCCGTTGGGGCCGAGCAAGCCAAAAATTTCGCCTCGCTGAATTTCCAACGAGACGCCCTTCAATGCCTCCACCTCGCGCAGTGTCGATTTGAACAGACCCTGGCGCTTCTTGGTGATATATGTTTTTTGCAGGTTTTCAATCCGGACGGGTACAGTCATAGGATTGCCTTTTTACTAGACCTGACAGGTTTCTACAGGCGCTTTTGCTGTCAAACACGCCTCAAAAACCTGTCAGGTCTATGTCTAACTGTTATTTTTCCAAAGCTTCCAACAGCGTTGCCGCTTCACCTGGGGAAATGATGCCCTGCTCGACCATCTTCAAGATTTTGAGCTGCTCTTCGCTGCTGGCCTTTTGTTTGGGTTCCGGCGGTGCTCCAGGGCGAGCGGGCCGTGGCGGACGTGGTGGCCGCTGCCGTTCGGCGCGTTCGCGAGCACGGGCGGCGGCCTGTTCGGCGCGGGCTGTGGCTTGCTCCACCTTGCGCGTGATCTTGTCGGCCATGCGCTGGGTGAATTCTGGCCCCAGCTTGGTTTCCAGCCGCTGGGTAATCTGGGAAACCTGGTCATTGATCTGCTGGGTGACCTGGCTGCCAAAGTTGGCAAAATCGAACTCGAATTCAGAGTCAAAATCGCCCTCTTCGCCCCATTTTTGTGGGTCTACAATGTCGCCTTCTTTGAGGAGAATACGGCCGTTTGCCGTCAGCGTCAGGTTGGTTTGCCCATCACCCAAGCGACCAATCAGCGTGTTTTCCATCTCGGTCTCTTTTTCCAGCGGCAGCCGGTTTTTGATGGAAGGTGCCGTGGCCGTCAGGTTCAGCGGGGCGCTTAAGGGCCAGCGCACAATGATGTCGCGCTCGGCGCTAACCGAATGATCGGCTTCGCTTAGGCCGCCGTAAAGCCGGACGTCGCCCTGGACGCCCAGAACAGCTACCTGCCCGCCAATGTTGCGCAGGTTCACATCGCGCATGCCGTTGTCGATGGTCACATCGCCGTTGACGGTGCGCAGGCTGACGTCCCCAAAAGCCTGGTGCAGGGTGGCGCTGCCGTTTACGTTGCGCGCGGCCATATCGCCCTGTACGGTATGCACAGTAAGCTCGCCAATGTTGCGCAGAGCCACATCGCCGTTGACCATGTCTAGGGTCAGCTCGCCGTTCAGATTTTTTGCCGAGAGATCAGCATTTAAGGTCTGCACAGTGACGTTATTAAGGCCAGTGAGCACGGCGTCGCCGTTCACTTCCACCAATTCCACGTCGCCTTCCACCAGCTTAATTGCCACGTCGCCGTTGACATAACCAACCGTGAGGCTGCTGTAAATGGGTATCGTGAGCTTTAGTTCCCGCTGGCTGGTAATGGAGATCTTTTCATCGGTCTGGTTGACCTCGAAGTTTTCGCCCTTGAGGGAAACGGCCGTTTCTGCCCAGGTTCGTACTACCAGATCTCCGTTGCATTCAGTAATGTTAATGTGAGGCGCTTTGCCTGTAAGTATCTTTTCCTGGTTCATAGCCACACCTATTAGTCGAGATAAACCTGCACGTGTTCGTTGCTTTCTTCGTCCTGCACGTCTACCAACATGCCTGTTTTCATATCCCGCATCATGCCGGTAAGTTCATTCCAGTCCAAATCGCCAATTTCCGGGCTGAAGCGGCTGCCAATTTTTAGGCCAAACTTCATCATGCGGACGGGAATATTGACGGTGACGCGGTTTTTGCCTGTTTCCAGGTTAGATACGCGTACGTGGAACCAACTGGGTTCCGGCCCATTTGAGCCGGCAGCTTCAGCAGCCTTAAGCTCTACTGGTTCGGGCGCTTTTTCTGGCGGTGGTGGCGCAGCAGCTTCTTCTGGTTTGTCGATATCGTTGAGCAGGTTGGCGGCTTCTGCGGCCGTAATCTTACCGTTGCTCAGTAGTTCCAAAATTTCCATGCGGCTTGGTTTGCTCATGATTTTTGCTCCTGGGTTAATAACTAAAGTTTGTAATTAAGGTAATTGAGGTAATTAGGTAATTGAGCGATTGGAAAATTACCCAATTACTCAATTACCTGTTTGCTTTCTCACCCGGCGGGCTGTGTTCTCGTTACCATGTAGCCCATCTGCTCCAGCGCTCCCATCAAGGGCTGTGGGTCGGCCATGCGCACGGCCCCGTACCACCATTCGCCCTTATCGCCCCGGAATACCAGGCCACCATCGGCGTGCCGTCCCTCAATGGGGATGAGCAGCTGGGTGGGTTTGCCGGTGCGGGCCGCCGTGTTAAACACAACCGGATTATCAAAATACAGCTCCAGCACCAGCGAATCGTTGGCGTAATCGCTCAAGGTAGCTTGGGATAAGCCCACATCAACGATGCCAGAGTTATTCAATTCACTCAAGGATTGGGTGACGGCTTCGACCAGCGGGGCAAAATCGGGATGTCCGGTGGCCAGCACGGTGCGCTGCCCATGATCCACCACCACGATGCGGGACGGCCGTACATTCACCGTATTGCCGCGAAACCAGAACCAGTTGCCGGTATTAAACGCATTCACGGCATAGATAGCCAAAATGATAAACAAAACCATGCCGATAAACGGCTCTAACACGCGAACTTTATTGGGTTGAGACATTTCCTGTACTCCTTGTCGCGACGGCCGTTTGTTCCGGTGATCGGTAATCAGTAATCCGTGGTCGGTAAACCGTAGTAAGTCACACCGATTACCGATAACGGTTTACGGATTACCGATCTATTCGCCGCGTAAAATTGCTAAAGCTTCTTCTGCCGACAGCTTGCCGCTGCTAAGGTCCCCCAGAACCGCTTGCCGCGTTTCTTCCGAGACTTCTGGTTCTGCCGGACCCACTTCATACCCCATCGCCTCAATCACTTCGGTGAGGCGGCTGCGCACTGCGGGGTAAGACATGCCCATTTCTTGCTCCACCCGGTTGATTTTGCCTTCACACTTGATAAACGTTTCGATGAAGCTGAGCTGCTCAGCGGAAAGCTGGTACAGCCGCCCCAGTGAAAAGTGCCCTTCGATGGTCGTGTCACAGTTGCGGCAGTGCAGCCGGGTGACGTGTAAGGTATCGTTGCAAATGGGGCATTGGCCAATGACTGAATTCATGAAATCTATCTCCTTAAAATGTCAGGCTGTGGATGAAGTCCATGATACTAGACACCTTAAGAAAGCGCCCAAAATTGATGATTTTTAGGCAAACTCAACTTCTTTCCTGAGTAGTTCCGGCGATTTCTCTTTCAAGCTGCGCACCGTCAGGCTGCCGGTGGTGATTTTTGCCTTGATTCGGCCCGCACCGCTGCCTAACGTGCCGCGCAGCTTGCCGCCGACAAAGTGACGATCCTCTTGCCGGTTGGTTAGGGGCAGCTTGCAGTTCAGGCTGCCGGTGATGGTCTGTGCGGACAGTTCTGCGTTGGTGTCGGCGGGTAGGGAAAGGACAATTTCGCCCGTGACGGTTTCAAAACGGTGGTTATCGTCGCTCAACGGGCCGGTGTAGGTAAGTTGGCCGGTGACGGTTTTGGCATAAACGGAGCCGGATAAGTTATGCAGTTTCATTTGACCAGTAATCACGCGGGCGGCAACGGGGGCTAACATGCCTTCTACCTCCAGCGTGCCGGTGACGGTTTTAGCCATTACTTCGCAGTGGGCGGGTAGATCAATTACCAGGTCGGCCTTGGGATGGTCATTGTTGAACAAGCGTACCAGACGCTGCAAGAAGTCTTCTTCCTGCTCGGCGCGTACGACGACGGTATTGCCTTGCCGCTCTACCCAAACGTCCATGTGGCGATAGGTTGCTGCGATATGCATCTCTTTGCCGGTAGACGGCCGTATCGTCACGGACCCTACTTCTACCAATACATCCAGCTTTGTTTGTTCATCTACGGTTTCTACAAATTCGACGGTTTTCATTTTCTTTGCCCTGTATTGTAAATCTTAATACTCGGCTCAATAAAATTAACAACTGAACGAATAATAGTTGAATTTTTGGGCTGTGTCAAGCATTTTTCGAAGAAAATAAAAAATTAATTGAGAAATCGAATAAATTCTTCAAAAATCTCAATATTTCAAGGAAAAATTTTGAATTTGATGATTTTGGGAGATTTTACGGAGGCGTTTTGTGTTTTTCGCAATTAATGGAGGGAGGAAACGGCCGTTTCTTGCCTATCCTGCTGCCAATGCCAGCGCCATTCGCGCATGTTGAGGGTGATCATGTACGTGTACGCCAGGGCGCAGGTGAGCAGAAAAAAGAGCGGTCCGTGATTTTGCAGATACAGCGCCACCAGCACACCCATCCAGGCATACAGCGCCAGCGCCAGTTCCACCAGCATGATCCAATCAAAATTGAGCTCTTGCAGCGGTGACTGTGCCTGGCTGCCTTGCTTAGGCGTGCGTACAAAGTCGTGGTCACGGCTAAACACGGCCTGCAAAATGGCCCGGCTGTTGCTTGGGGCCATGCCGATGGCTACCAACACCATCGTGGGGAAGTGGCGCAAGCGCCGCAGCCAATCGCGGTAAAGTACCTGCTGGCTCATCACAAACAGCAGCGGTTGGCCAACGCCCGCCACAGAAAACAGCAGCAGCCACGGCGAAAAGCGAATGTCGAGCAGCAGCAGAGGAATTTGCAGCAGCAGCAGCAAAATGAGCAGCAGGTTGGTCGTGTAGGCAGACATGGACATGAGTGCGTAGAAGCGGGCCAACAGCGTGTGTTCGCGGGCGGTGGTGATGGTACGGCCGTATTTCAACAAACATTGCGACGATCCTTTGGACCACCTTGCCTGCTGGCTTTTATAGGCCGAAATCGTCGTCGGCAGCTCGGCTGGTGATTGCACCTCGTTCAAAAAGAGACATTCCCACTGGCGCAGCACGGCCCGGGTGCTGAGGCACATATCCTCGCAAACCGTGTCACTGTGCCAACCACCGGCGTCTTCCAGACAGCTACGCCGCCAGACGCCGCCCGCGCCGTTAAACTTGGGGAACAGATTGGCCCGATGGCGCACCGTTTGCTCCATGGCAAAATGTTTGTCCAGGGCAATGGCCTGTGCGCCGGTAAGGGGGGAACGGCCGTCATTCAAATGGCCCCAGCGCGTCTGCACCATGCCCAGGGCTGGATTTTGGCCAAAATGGGGTATGGTTTGCTGCAAAAAGTCGGGCTGCGGTTGGAAATCGGCATCAAAGATGGCAATGAACGCGCCGCTGGCCTGGGTAAGCGCTTCAGCTAGCGCCCCCGCCTTGAAGCCGCTTCTTTGATTGCGGTGCAGCAGCGAAATGTTAATACCCTTTTCCTTATAATAAGCCACCCAACGGGCCGCGCGTTCCGTGGTGCTGTCGGTGGAGTCGTCGATGACCTGGATTTGCAGCTTGTCGGCGGGGTAGTGGAGGGAAACGGCCGTGTGAATTAATCGCTCTACCACAAACGGCTCGTTAAAGACGGGCAGCTGCACCGTTACGGTTGGCAGATCCGCGGGCAGCGGTGGGGTGGGGAACTGCTCGTGCCGGTGCCGCCAATACAGCGCCAACGTCAGCAAGCCAAACAGACCATACAAGGCCAGCCCACCTAGGGCCGTGTAGTACAAGATGAGAATCAGGTTGTTCATTCGGGCGTTTCATCGGCCGGGTTGGCGGCATCGGCGGCAGATTTGAGGATGGTTTTGAGTCGTTTGTTGAAGACACCTCTAGGCAGCATCACGCGCCGTCCGCAGGTCTGACAAACCAATCCCACGTCGGTGCCCACGCGCACCACTTCCCATTCATAGCTGCCGCAGGGATGTGGTTTGCGCATTCGCACAATGTCGCCCAGGTGAATTTCTACATACATGGTGCGGGATTATAGGCAAGGGAACGGCCGTCGCCAATACGATTTACGGCCGTTTAGGCCACGCTAACCTGAACAACTGGTGAACTTGTGTGCTGCGGCTCCGTCATCATTCGCCCCCACTTTGCCCACACGGTATACTTGGCTCAAGTTTGTAGTCTTCTAACGAACCAAGCTTGCGGAAGAGTAATTTGTTGAGGAGATTGTCTAAAAATAGCCTATGTTTCAGCCAATGCCGAGTACTCGTTATGATCTGAATTTTAAAATTGCCGGTTTTCCGGTACGTGTGCACCCCCTGTTTTGGGTCATGGGTGTCTTGTTTGGTTGGTCTGGCGGTGGGTTAGATCGGATTATCATCTGGCTAGTAGTTCTCTTTGTTTCCATCCTGATTCATGAGTTGGGCCATACCTTTATGATGCGCCGGTTTGGCGTGGAATCCTCTGTTTTACTCTATCACATGGGTGGTCTGGCTATTCCTTATTCTGCCCGAAGATCCCAATTGACCTGGGGAGAAAACATCTTGATTTCACTGGCTGGGCCTTTTGCAGGATTCTTACTCGCTGGAGTAACTGTAGGCATTGTCTATGCTGCGGGTGGCCTGGTATTAGTTAATTGGATGTTTGGTTTCTTACCTGTGCTAAATGCCTATGTGCCGGTAGGTGGTAATCTTCTCGGATACGCGGTCGCTGTTATTTTGTGGGTGAATACCTTTTGGGGTTATATCAACCTGCTGCCGGTTTTCCCGTTGGATGGTGGACACGTGTCGCAACATCTTTTTGTGCGGTTTGATCCCTGGAATGGGTATCGCAATGCTTTATGGCTTTCTGTGGTCACCGGGGCGATCATCGCAATTGTGTCCATTGCCTTTCTGGACAACCTTTACATGGCTTTTCTGTTCGGGATTCTAGCCGCGCAAAGTTACCAAATGATTCAGGGTGGTGTCGGTCCCCGCTTTTAAGTGGGTTTTGTTCTGCTTTAGGTTGTTTGATGGTTCGGTATCGTCTATGGCAGTTTTGGCAGATTTTAACGGCCGTTCCTCTAGAACCCGCCGCCCGTGCCGAAGTCACTGCCATTTTGTCGGCGCAAGAGCTGGCTTTGTTTGATCGCTTTTCTTTCAATGATCAGTGGCACAGCTACCGCGTGATGAAGATGCTGCGCGATGCCGGACACACGCAACCATCGCTGCTGGTGGCCGCTCTGCTGCATGATGTGGGCAAAACAAAGCTGTCGCTCTCTATCTGGCAGCGGTCGCTCATTGTGCTGGCCTCCATTTTGCTGCCGCGGCAAACGGCCGTTTGGGGGCAAGGTGAGGCGGTGGGGTGGAAACGGCCGTTTGTGGTCAAAGCGCAACATCCCGCCTGGAGCGCTGAAATGGCCACCGCGGCAGGTAGCCAGTCACAAGCCATCGAACTCATGCGGCGGCACCAGGACCCCATCGATCCCAACGACACCAGCGAAGAAGCCGTCCTGCTTCGCCTGCTTCAATGGGCCGACGACCAAAACTAAATCGCAATGACATAGACATAGCCTGGGGATTTATCCCCAGGTAAAAAGATGAAACCCCGATAGCCTGGGGATTCATCCCCAGGTTTTAGAAATGAAAACACAAACCATCACCATTATAGGCCTAGATCGCATGGGTGCATCCGTAGGCCTGGCGTTGAAAAAGTCCTCGTTAGAGGCAACCATTGTTGGCCACGACACAGATTCGGCCAAAGCCAAGCTGGCCAAAGAAGAGGTGCAGGCCATCGATCAGGCAGAATGGAACCTGGTCAGCGCGGTGCGTCGGGCCGATATTTTGGTGATCAACAGTCCTGTGGCTGATCTGGAAAGCATCTTGCAGGTCATTGGCACGGAACTGCAAGAGCACACGCTCGTCCTTGATTTCTCTGGCTTGAAGCGTTTAGGCTTATCCCTGGCCGAGCAGTATTTGCAGAAGGGGCATTACGTCGGTGCTGTTCCCATTCTGGCGGCCGATTACCTGGCCGACGGCCGTTCCGACCCCACCGCCGCCACGTTCGATCTGTTCCGTAACAGCGCGTTTTGCCTGATGCCTTCCCCAAAAGCAGAACCTCAAGCGGTAGAAACGGCCGTAAATTTTGGTCTACTATTGGGTGCGCTGCCCTACTTCATTGATCCTGAAGAATACGACAGCCTGGTGCAGGGCAGCGACACACTCCCCGGCTTGGTTTCCCTGGCGATGTTCAACACCCTGCAAAAGGCTACCGGTTGGCGCGATATGCTGCGCTTTGCCGGGCTGCCATTTACCCTCATGACCCTGCCTTTGGCCAACGAGCGGGATATTCCGCTTCAGGCCCTGAACAATCGGCAGGCAACCTTGCGCTGGCTGGATGCCATGGTGGATGAACTTAAGACCGTGCGCCGTTTAATTGCTGAGGAAAATGATGAGGTGTTGGCCGCCCTTACCGAACAGCTGGCCACTGAGCGGGAAAAGTGGCTTTATGATCGCCAGAAAAATGATTGGGACGAGCGGCGTTCCCCACCGATCCGGCCACGCACCATGAGCGAACATTTATTTGGTGGTTTTGCCCGCCGTGGTGAGGAAAAGGATGAATAGTAATCAATCCATTGCGAGCGAGGGGAAGCGGGTGAAGAAGGGAGAAACACATGCCAAAGCCGTCGCCGTTGAACGGCCGTTGCGCATTCTCATGATTGCTCCCACTTCCTTCTTTAGCGACTATGGGGGCCATATCCGCATCCTCGAAGAGAGCTATACCTTGCAGGAAATGGGCCACCAAGTAGCCATCGTTACCTATTATAAAGGAAGCGATATGCCCGGCCTCGATATCCGCCGTACGGCCCCACTGCCCTGGCGGCCCGATTACGAAGTGGGTTCCTCGCGCCACAAAATCGCCTTCGATGTCTACCTGGCCTGGCAATCTTTGGTCGAAGCCATCCGCTTTAAGCCAGACGTGATCCACGGCCACATGCACGAGGGCGCGCTCATCGGTGGCGTGTTGGCCAAGCTGCTGCGCCGCCCGCTGGTGTTTGACTTCCAGGGCAGCATGACGGCCGAAATGACCGACCATAACTTTTTGCGCAAGAACGGCCGTCTCTATCGCTTCGCCTTTCGCCTGGAAAACTTCATCAACCGCCTGCCCCAGGCCATTCTCACCAGTTCCATCAAAGCCACACGCTTGCTGCAAGATGATTTTAAACTACCGGCCGAAAGGCTAGTTCCTTTGCCGGACTGTGCTAATCCCGGTCGGTTTGATCCAGAAAAGTTCACCCCAGACATGAAGCAGGCGCTGCGCCAACAGTTGGGCATCCCAGTGGATCGTCCCATCATTGCCTATCTTGGCCTCCTTACCGACTACCAGGGTGTGCCGCATCTCATCGAAGCCGCCAAACGCCTGAAGCAGGCTGGCGAGAACTTCCATTTTCTCATCATGGGCTATCCCAATGTGGCCCACTACACAAGGGTAGCGCACCAGGCAGGGGTTTTGGATTGCGTGACTTTCACCGGCAAAGTGCAGTACCAGCACGCGCCAGCCTACTTGTCTTTAGGCGATATTGCCGTCGCCCCCAAAATGTCTTCCAGTGAAGGCAGCGGCAAGTTGCTCAATTACATGGCTTTGGCGCAGCCAGTGGTGGCGTATGATTCGGCCGTACACCGTGAATACCTGGCCGATTTGGGCGTTTATGCTCCTAGCGGGGATGTGGCTGCCTTTACCGAGGCCATTGCTATGCTATTACACCAGCCCGATCGTCGCCGTGAACTGGGGCAGCAACTGCGCCAACGGGCTCTACAAACCTACAGTTGGGAAAAAGCCGGGGAGCGCATTGTTTCCTTATATAAGCAGTTGACAAAGTAAAGCCGCATCACTATAATCTCCGTTCGCGAATTAGTATTCGTTCATTACAACATGCAAAAATGCCACGACTTAACTGCTCTAAAACGGTAAAGCACTGGCCGAAGGACAGTTAAAATTGAGAAAAGAGGGTGCAACAATTTGAGGGAAATCGTTGCACCCTTTGTTTGTGGTTATTGTAATGTATCGGATTGTGGTGGGTTCGCTTTTTAGAAAGTGTGGTAACTATCTTAGGGAGCAGGAATCTTAAATGTCTAAACTTCCAACAAAAAATTATGCCCGCATGACCGAACTGCTTGAGCTGCCGACGCTCATCGACGTGCAATTGGATTCATTCAATCAATTTGTCGAGGAAAGTCTGGCCGAGCTGTTCGACGAAATTTCTCCCATTGAAAGTTTTAATGGGGATCTGAAACTTTATTTCCCCAGCAATCGCCCTGAGGTTGAAGGGTTTGACCTCACTTATTGGTTTGGGGAACCAAAGTATTCAGTGGAAGAATGCGTTGAGCGGGATATGAGCTATGCAGCACCTTTGTATGTGAAAGCAATGCTGTACAGCACCGACCAGGACCAGCCCATTGTGCAGGATATTTTCATGGGTGATTTTCCACTCATGACCCCGGCTGGTACGTTTATTATTAATGGTACCGAGCGCGTTGTGGTGAGCCAGCTGATTCGCTCCCCCGGTGCCTATTTTGAAGTCCAGGAAGAGCGCACCACGGGACGGCCGTTAGCCATGGGCAAACTGATTCCCGATCGTGGCGCCTGGATGGAATTTGAAACCCGTAAAACCGACTACATCACCGTCAAGTTCAACCGCAAGCGGACGGTTCCAGTGACCCTCTTCTTGCGTGCGATGGCTGCGGTTGATGATGGGCTGAAAAATCCGCTGCTCAAAACAGGCAGCGACGAAGAAATTTTCGCCCTGTTCGAAGACATCGACACCAACGGCGAACATCTCTACATTCAAGGTAGTATCGAGCAGGAACCGCCGTGGGACCCGGGCAAATCGCTGGCTGAACAGGCGCTGATCGAGTTCTACAAGCGTATGCGTCCTGGTGATCCGCCGACTTTGGATAACGCTACCCAATATTTGCATGAGCAGCTGTTTGACCAACGTCGCTATGATTTGGCACGCGTTGGTCGTTACAAGCTCAACAAACGTCTGGGTGTACAAGATACTGTGCCGCTGTCGCACCGCACCATTACTCAGCACGACATTGTGCAGCTGGTGCGTCGCATGATTAATATCAACAACGGTCTGGAAGGGCCAGATGATATTGATCATCTGGGCAACCGCCGCGTAAAGACCGTGGGTGAACTGCTGCAAGCCAAGCTGCGCGTCGGGCTGCGCCGCATGGAGCGCGTGGTGCGTGAGCGTATGTCCATCCGTGACAGCGACACCGTGACCCCTGTTTCACTCATCAATATCCGGCCTGTGGTTGCGGCCGTTCGCGAATTTTTCGGTAGCTCGCAGCTGAGCCAGTTCATGGAGCAGGCGAATCCGTTGGCCGAGCTGACCCACAAGCGTACTTTGTCGGCTTTAGGCCCTGGTGGTCTGCGCCGTGAGCGCGCTGGATTTGAGGTTCGTGACGTTCACCACAGCCATTACGGCCGTATTTGCCCCATCGAAACACCGGAAGGCCCGAATATTGGTTTGATTGGTCGTTTGGCGACATACGGCCGTGTTAACAAATATGGCTTTATTGAAACGCCCTACCGTCGGGTGCATAACACCATTCCTGGTGACAGTGACGAGTTAATTGATCACGATGCGTTTGTGAACATCGTTCATCCCGAAACGGGTGAAATCATCGTGGCATCGGGCGACACCATCACCGAAAAAGAAGCCAAAGCCATCAAAAAGGCTGGCATTGCTGAGGTTCAGGTGAAGCCGTTTATCACGGACGACATTATCTACATGTCGGCCGATGAAGAAGATCACTACTCCATCGCCCAGGCCAATGCCCGCATTGATGACCGCGGCCAGTTTGCAGATCGGCGTGTGTCTTCCCGCCGCAATCAGCAATTCCGCTTTACCTCGGTACAGCGCATTGATTTCATTGACGTAGCACCCCGGCAAATTGTGGGTATCTCGGCGGCGCTCATTCCGTTCCTGGATCATGACGATGCTAACCGCGCCCTCATGGGTTCGAACATGCAGCGCCAGGCAGTGCCCCTGTTGCAGCCCGACGTGCCGATTGTTAGCACAGGTATGGAGCAGCAAGCGGCCATCAACTCTGGCCAGATTGTTGTGGCCAAAGAAGATGCCGAGGTTGTTAACGTAACTGGTGACACCATTGTTGTGGTAGGGGAAAACGGGCCGCGTACCTACAACCTGCGCAAGTACAACCGCTCTAACCAGAGCACTTGTATTGACCAACGCCCAGTAGTCGTGAAAGGGCAGCGCGTTAAGAAAGGTGACGTGCTGGCTGACAGTTCCTCAACACAGTATGGCGAACTGGCTTTGGGACAGGACGTGTTGGTGGCTTTCCTCTCCTGGGAAGGGGGCAACTATGAAGATGCCATCCTGGTGAGTGAACGCATGGTGCGTCAGGATCGCTTCACGTCGGTGCACATTGAAAAGCATGAAGTGGAAGCTCGCGATACCAAACTGGGTCCAGAAGAAATCACCTATGACATCCCTAACGTAAGCGAAGATTCGTTAAAAGACCTCGACGAGCGAGGCATCATCCGTGTTGGTGCTGATGTCAATGAAATGGACATCTTGGTCGGTAAAATTACACCCAAGGGTGAGAAAGAACTCAGCCCCGAAGAAAAACTATTACGCGCTATCTTTGGTGATAAGGCGCGAGAAGTGAAAGACTCTAGCCTGCGTATGCCGCATGGCGCGCGGGGTAAGGTGGTGGATGTGCATGTCTTCGATCGGCAGCATGACCGTGACCTGCCTGCTGGGGTTGAAACGATGGTGCGCGTTAGCGTGGCTCAACGTCGTAAAATTTCTGAAGGTGACAAGATGGCTGGTCGCCATGGGAACAAAGGTGTTATCTCTAAGATCGTTCCGATTGAGGATATGCCTTTCCTGGCCGATGGTACGCCGATCGACATCATCTTGAGTCCGTTGGGTGTGCCCGGTCGTATGAACATCGGTCAGGTATTGGAAACTCATCTGGGTTGGGCAGCTCACCGTCTGGGCTTCCGGGCCATTACCCCCGTGTTTGATGGGGCCAATGAGCGTGAAATCTCCGCCGAACTGGCTCGCGCCTGGCTAATGGGTCGTGCCTGGCAGGTCGCTGTGAGTTGGGCCTGGGATTGGCTGACCGAGATTGAGTACGACCTAGAATCTCTGGAAGATGAAAATGAAGCACGGCGTCTCTTTGTTACCGGTTGGTTGGGTGAAGAAGGGTACGATGTCGAACGATTGGAGACCGATTTGCGGTATGCGCAGTGGAGCGTGGCTCGTGAGTGGGTGCGTGGTCGTGACTGGGACCCTGACTTGATCTTCCCGGAAAATCATGAAACCATGCGCAAGCTGGATTGGTTGGACAATAACGAAGGGGCCATCGAAGTGTGTGTGCGTGAGTGGTACAGCTACATGCTCGACAAACTTGGTGATGGGCTACCGGAAGATGTCCGTGTTGATCCACTGAAAACAGAGGTTCCTGAACTGCAAATGCTGGCCAATCGCATTACGACAATCACACACGAGCCTCTGCCGATTTTAGGTAAGGAAATGTTGATCGATGGGAAGACGGGACGGCCGTTTGACCAGCCAGTCACCGTGGGTATTCTGCATATGCTCAAGCTGGCTCACCTGGTTGAAGACAAAGCCCATGCCCGTTCAACTGGTCCGTACTCCTTGGTAACACAACAGCCATTGGGTGGTAAAGCCCAATTTGGTGGCCAGCGCTTCGGTGAAATGGAAGTGTGGGCTCTAGAAGCCTACGGTGCCGCTTACACCTTGCAAGAAATGCTCACCATCAAGTCCGACGATGTTCAGGGCCGGGTGAAAACCTACGAATCGATCGTGAAGAATGAGCCGATTGATGAGCCTGGTGTACCCGCCTCGTTCCGCGTGTTGGTAAAAGAGCTGCAAAGCCTTGGTCTGGCCGTTGAAGCTGTTACCGACAGCGGTGAAGTTGTCCGGTTTGGCAAGGAAGACGAAAAGAAAAACAAGAAGTGGGCCGGCACAGGCTTGATGGATTTAGCTCGTAGCCGCCGCTAAAGTTAGATGGGGAAGTTGGGTGATAAGTGCCCTGCTTCCTCATCCCAATGAAGTTTAAAAAACAGTGATCGACCGTTTGACAACGGTAATAACTGTGATAGAATCATCGTTCGTATGTCTGTCCCAAACAGGTAACTAGAAAATACGTAGTTACTAATTGAATACGTGAAACCACGTGGAGGCCATCGAGTTGATACAACTACGATGGCCTCCATTTGTCGGGTAATAGGAAGACCGGACAGCACATCCTATTTGGTTTTTTAAAGTTACAAAATTTCGTAAATAGTCTCTAGGCAATAATTGTTTAGGACCTGTTTAAGGTCGGTATAGAGTAAGGAGATAAACCAGCGTGCCTACGATTAATCAACTTGTACGCAAGGGCCGCAGCGCCAAAGGCAAGAAAAGTACGGCCCCTGCCTTACAGTGGACATTTAACTCTTTTAAACAACGTCGGACGCGTCAGCCCAAGGGTGCGCCCCAGAAACGTGGTGTTTGTACTCAGGTTAAGACCATGACGCCGAAAAAACCAAACTCGGCTCTGCGTAAAGTAGCCCGTGTACGGTTGACCAATGGCATTGAAGTCACGGCATACATTCCCGGCGAAGGCCACAGCCTGCAAGACCACTCTGTTGTGCTGGTACGTGGCGGCCGTGTGAAGGATTTGCCCGGCGTTCGTTATCACATTGTCCGTGGTACGTTGGATGCTGGCGGCGTAGACAAGCGTAAGCAGGGCCGTTCCAAGTACGGTACCAAGACGCCGAAGTAGTTGGATTGTTAATTAACGGAGAATTGCAAGATGCCAAGACGTGATCGTCCTGAAAAACGAGAGGTTGAGCCGGATTTGAAATATGGCAACATCCATGTTTCGATGTTCGTCAACCGTCTTATGTATGATGGTAAGAAGAGCACCGCAGAGCGTGTGCTGTATGACAGCTTTGATCTCATTGAGCAGCGCGCCAAGCGTCCAGCCATTGAGGTATTTGAGCAGGCTATTCAAAACGTGACGCCGCAAATTGAGGTTAAGCCGCGCCGGGTTGGTGGTTCCACCTACCAGGTGCCGACGCCTGTTGATGCTCGTCGTCAGCTCTCATTGGCCATGCGCTGGCTGTTGATGGCGGCACGGAGCCGTGGCGGCCGTTCGATGGCGGAAAAATTAGCCAACGAATTTATGGATGCTGCGACAAATCAAGGCGCTGCCGTCAAACGTCGGGACGATACGCACCGCATGGCAGAGGCCAACCGGGCATTTTCGCATTTCCGCTTTTAAGGAAATTAGGTACTGGATATCATGAGTCGTTTGCAATTAGACCGCGTGCGTAATATTGGCATCATTGCACATATTGATGCTGGTAAAACGACCACGACCGAACGCATCCTCTATTACACTGGCGTGATTCATCGTATGGGTGAGGTTCACGAAGGAACCGCCACCATGGATCATATGGTTCAGGAGCAGGAGCGTGGTATTACTATTACGTCTGCGGCCACCACGACATCCTGGATGGATCATCAGATCAACATCATCGACACCCCAGGACATATTGACTTCACGGCTGAAGTGCAGCGTAGTCTTCGTGTTTTGGATGGTGGCGTAGTTGTGTTTGATGCCGTGGCCGGGGTTGAGCCACAGTCTGAAACCGTCTGGCGTCAAGCCGACGATTACAACGTGCCGCGCATCTGTTTTGTCAACAAAATGGATCGTACGGGTGCTGATTTTATTCGCACCATCGGCATGATTCGGAATCGCTTGGGCGCTAACCCCATTGCGATTCAACTGCCTATCGGCCAAGAGTCCAACTTCCGGGGCATTATTGATTTGCTCACAATGGAAGCGGCTATCTGGGAAGATGATGACTTGGGCGCTCAGGCTAAAGTTGTAGAAATCCCCGCTGATTTCCGCGACCAGGCTGACGAAGCTCGTCAGATTATTATCGAGCGCATTGTTGAAACCGATGATGAGTTAATGGAGCGTTACCTTGAAGGTGACGAGCCAACGGTAGACGAGCTGCGCGCCGCATTGCGTAAAGCGACGGTAACCAATCAGGTGACCCCGGTTTTGTGTGGTACGGCTCTGCGTAACAAGGGTATTCAGCGTGTTTTGGATGCTGTTGTTTACTACCTGCCTTCACCGCTGGATGTCCCGCCTATTAAAGGTATGAATCCTGTTTCCGATGAGATGGAAACACGGGCTCCTTCTGATGATGAGCCGTTGTCGGCGCTGGTTTTCAAGATTGTGACTGACCCATACGTGGGTAAGCTGGCTTATTTCCGGGTTTATTCTGGTGTGTTGCGCACGGGTGATACGTTGCAAAACACGACCAAGAACAAGAAGGAAAGAATCGGCCGTATTTTGCGTATGCACGCTGATCGGCGCGAGGACCTGAAAGAGGTTCACGCGGGTGATATTGCTGCTACCCTTGGTATGAAAG
This sequence comes from Ardenticatenaceae bacterium, assembly GCA_020634435.1. Lineage (GTDB taxonomy): Bacteria > Chloroflexota > Anaerolineae > Promineifilales > Promineifilaceae > Leptofilum. Next base: position 280,380 of record JACKBS010000008.1, read on the forward strand.
TGACTTTCACCGGGGAAACGCTGTCTGATCCTGATCGTCCGATCATTTTGGAATCCATCAAATTCCCGGAACCGGTCATTAATTTGGCCATTGAGCCAAAAACAAATGCCGACCAGGACAAGATGGGTATCGCACTGCGTGCGCTAGCTGAAGAAGATCCAACTTTCCAGGTGAAAGTAGACGAGCAAACCGGACAGACGATTTTGTCTGGCATGGGTGAGCTGCACTTGGAAGTGCTGGTTGACCGTATGCTGCGTGAGTTTAAAGTGGCTGCAAATGTTGGTCAGCCACGCGTAGCTTATCGTGAAACCATTACCCGGACGGTGGATAAGGCGGAAGGTCGTTTTGTACGCCAGTCTGGTGGTCGCGGTCAGTTCGGTCATGTGGTGCTGCGTTTGGAGCCGCTGGAACCTGGTTCGGGTTTTGTATTTGAGAATGCTATCGTGGGTGGTGTCATCCCGAAAGAGTATATCAAGCCAACGGAAACTGGTATTCAAGAGGCGTTGGAGAGCGGCACTTTGGCAGGCTACCCCATCGTGGACATTAAGGCGACGCTGTATGACGGCTCTTTCCACGAAGTTGACTCTTCGGAAATGGCTTTCAAGATCGCCGGTTCTATGGCTTTGAAAGAAGGTATGCAGCAGGGGCGTTCCATTTTGCTAGAGCCGATTATGTCGGTTGAGGTAGTGGCTCCTGAGGAGTACACCGGTGATGTGATTGGTAACCTTTCATCCCGGCGCGGTATGATTGAAGGTATGGAGATGCGCTCAGAAGGGCTGCAATCCATTAAGGCGCGGGTGCCTCTGGCCGAAATGTTTGGCTATGCTACCCGGCTACGTTCTATGACGCAGGGTCGTGGCACTTTTACGATGGAATTTGAGCATTATGCACCCGTAAATGATGAAATTGCTCAGAGCGTGATGAAAAGCGGCCGTTAATGCGTCAAGGTTTATTTGATAAGGAATTGTGTCAACCGGCGCGCCGGTTAACGAACAAATTAGCATAGAGGAAAGGGAAATTATGGGTAAAGAAAAATTTGTGCGCGAAAAACCACATGTGAATATTGGCACGATTGGTCACGTGGACCACGGCAAAACCACCCTGACAGCCGCCATCACCAAAACGCTGTCCCTCAAAGGGTTTGCCGACTTCTCCGCCTTCGACCAAATCGACAACGCCCCGGAAGAAAAAGCCCGCGGTATCACGATCGCCATCTCCCATGTTGAATACGAAACCGAAAACCGGCACTACGCCCACGTAGACTGCCCCGGTCACCGCGACTACATCAAAAACATGATCACCGGTGCCGCCCAGATGGACGGCGCTATCCTGGTCGTCTCCGCTCCCGATGGCCCCATGCCCCAGACTCGTGAGCACGTCCTCCTGGCCCGCCAGGTAGAAGTACCCGCCATCGTCATCTTCCTCAACAAGGTAGACATGATGGACGACGAAGAACTGCTGGAGCTGGTTGAGCTGGAACTGCGCGAGCTGCTGGACACCTATGAGTTCCCTGGCGACGAGACCCCCATCGTGCGTGGTAGCGCCCTGCAAGCTCTGGAGAGCGAAAGCGGCGACGTCAACGCCCCCGAGTACGCTCCCATCCTGGAGCTGATGCGGGTGGTAGACGAATACATCCCCACGCCAGAACGTCAGACCGATAAACCGTTCATGATGTCCGTGGAAGACGTCTTCTCCATCAAGGGCCGTGGTACCGTTGTGACCGGTCGTGTAGACCGTGGTACGCTGACCCCCAACACCGAAGTCGAAATCGTCGGTTTGGCCGAGAAGACCCGCAAGGTCGTTGTGACCTCCATGGAAATGTTCCACAAGATTCTGGACAAAGTGGAAGCTGGGGACAACGCTGGTCTGCTGCTGCGCGGTATTGCCCGTGAAGAAATCGAGCGTGGTCAGGTGCTGGCCAAGCCAGGCAGCATCACCCCGCACACCGAGTTCATGAGCGAAGTGTACGTGCTGCGCAAGGATGAAGGCGGTCGGCACAAGGCATTCTTCCCTGGCTATCGGCCGCAGTTCTACATCCACACGCTGGATGTGACGGGCGAGATTTCCTTGCCGGAAGGTGTGGAGATGGTGATGCCGGGCGACAATGTGAACCTGCGGGTGAAGTTGAGCAAGCCGGTGGCATTGGAAGAAGGTGGCCGTTTCGCTATTCGTGAAGGTGGCCTCACCGTTGGCTCTGGCGTTATTACCAAAATCCTGGTCTAGGATTGTCATAGAGGCGTTGTGATTCTTTGAATCCAACGCCTCTACTTTCGAGGAAAGTATGGCTAAGCAAAGAATTCGAATCCGTTTGAAGGCTTATGATCACCGTGTACTGGACCAGTCTGCCCGTCGTATCGTGGGAACGGCCGAACGTACCGGTGCCCGTGTTGTGGGACCAGTGCCGCTGCCCACACGTATTGAGCGGTTTACCGTGCGCCGCAGTACGTTCATTGATAAAGATTCGCACGAACATTTTGAGATTCGCACGCACAAGCGTTTGATTGATGTAATCAATCCAGACTCAAAAACAATTGATACCCTGATGCGGCTCAACCTGCCCGCCGGGGTCGATATTGAGATTTCTATTTAAGTTAAATCTCTAACACGAAGGATGATGCAGCTCCTGCCTGGTGGCTGACAGTCCTGGGAGGTTCATGTGAAAGGATTACTAGGCACGAAAGTGGGTATGGCCCAGGTTTTTGACGCGAGCGGTGTGGTAACACCCGTCACGATCATCCAGGCCGGACCCTGCTACGTAACACAAGTAAAAACCGAAAAGAATGATGGCTATACGGCCGTTCAAATCGGTTTTAGCGAAATTGCAGAAAAACGGTTGAGCAAAGGCCAACAGGGCCACCTGGGTCTCCTCAATAAAGGGAAGGGCCGTAAAAAAGCTCAGAACATTCCAGCCTTGCGCTATCTGCGTGAGTTCCGCACCAAAGATGCGGCCGATCACACAGTAGGTCAAACTTTAACCGTAGAACAGTTTGAAATAGGCGAACGCGTTGACGTTACCGGGAAAACCAAAGGTAAAGGTTTTGCTGGTGCGGTAAAGCGGTATGGTTTTGGCGGTGGTGTAAAAACCCACGGTCAATCAGACCGGTGGCGCGCTCCAGGTTCCATTGGCGGTACCTCCGGTACCGGGCACGTGTTTAAGGGCAAGCGTATGCCCGGACGCATGGGCAACGATCGGTTTACCGCGCAGAACCTGGAAGTGATTCGTGTTGACGCAGAGCGTAACCTGATTGCCGTGAAAGGGCCGGTCCCTGGGGCAAAAGGCGCGCTGGTCGTAATTCGGAAAGCAGCAAAAGGCTAGCGGAGGCGTTGTGATGAAAGTTTCAGTTTTCAACATGGCTGGCAAGGAAGTCAACAGCGTAGACCTTCCAGCTAGCATTTTTGAAGCAAAAATTAATCGTGATCTGATGCACCAGGCGTTGGTACGGCAGTTAGCTAATGCCCGCCAGGGTACGCATAAAGCTAAAGGACGTTCCGAGGTAAATCGGACTGGGGCCAAAGCTTACCGCCAAAAAGGGACAGGCAATGCCCGTCATGGTAGCAAAAAGGCTCCCATCTTTGTTGGTGGTGGTGTAGCTCATGGTCCGTTGCCCCGCAAATATGTGAAGCAGATGCCCCGGAAGATGCGTCGTGCAGCACTGCGCTCTGCATTGAGCGTAAAAGCCGGCAATGATGCCATTGTGTTGGTCGATGAGCTGACAATGGATGCGCCAAAAACGCGCGACATGAAACAGTTCGTTCAGACTCTGGTGGCTAATGAAAGCGCATTGGTGCTTTTGCCCGGACGTGACGTAAACGTTGAGAAATCAGCTCATAACTTGACTGACGTGAAAGCGCTGCGTGCAAGTTACTTGAATATTCGTGACCTGTTGGGTTATGACAAAATCGTGATGCCTTTGGCTGCGCTGGATGTTCTTACCAACATTTTGGGCACGGATGATGAAATCGAAGACGTTGATGAATCTGGGGAGGAGGCATAACCATGCAATTGCATTGGCGTGAAGTCATTCGTCGCCCAGTGGTGACAGAAAAAAGCAGCTACAACGTAGACTTGAATAATCAGTATACGTTTGTGGTGAACTCCCGGGCCAACAAGATGCAAATCAAACAGGCTATTGAATTAGCCTGGCCCGAAGTTTCTGTGGAAAAGATTCGCGTAGCGAATATGCCAGCCAAGCGGGCGCGTCGTTATCGGCGTGTTACTGTCCGTAAGGCTGGGTGGAAGAAAGCCATTGTGACGTTGTCGCCCGGTGACAGCATCGACCTATTCGAGGGCGTATAGCGTTTAGAAGTTTTTGAGCAGGGATGAGGGCATTTGCTTGTCGGGGTTTTGTTCCTGAAGGGTAAAATGCCTGTAGCCCGTCTCTGGAGGAACTATGCCAATTAAAGTGTTTAAGCCCACGTCGCCGGGTCGCCGTGACATGAGTGGGCAAACCTTTGAAGAAGTGACCCGGGTTACCCCGGAGCGCAGCTTGACCAAAGGTTTGAGAAAGCAAGGCGGCCGTAACTTTCGAGGGAAGATCACCATCCGTCATCGCGGTGGTGGCCACAAGCGTCGTTTCCGTGATATTGACTTCAAACGGCGCGATAAGTTTGGAATTCCAGCTCGTGTAAGTTCAATTGAATATGATCCCAACCGCTCGGCGCGTATTGCGCTGTTAGTATATGCCGATGGTGAGAAGCGATACATTATTGCTCCACTAGGCCTGCGCGTTGGTGATCCGGTTATGAGCGGCCCTGGTTCGGAGATCCGTCCCGGCAATGCGTTGCCTTTGCAGGATATTCCGCTGGGTACGCAGGTTCATAACATTGAGCTTCAGGTCGGCCGTGGGGCGCAGATGGTTCGTTCTGCTGGTACCTCGGCTCAGCTGCTGGCAAAGGATCATCCTCGCTACGTGACGCTGCGTTTGCCTTCGGGTGAAGAGCGGTATGTGCCACAAGAATGTCTGGCAACGATTGGCCAGGTGGGTAATGTGGAACATGGCAACGTGAAGCTGGGTAAGGCGGGACGTAAACGTCACCTCGGTATTCGTCCGGCCGTGCGTGGTTCGGCTATGAACCCGAATGATCATCCGCATGGTGGTGGTGAAGGCCGTTCGCCGATTGGTATGGCTGCGCCGAAAACGCCGTGGGGTCAACCGGCTCAAGGCCGTCGGACCCGTCGTAATAAGGCTACGGATAAGTTTATATTCCGTCGTCGCAGCAAGAAGCGTCGGTAGGAGGTAGATTAGGAAATGTCTCGTTCATTAAAGAAAGGTCCGTACATTAATCCGAAACTGTTGAAGAAGGTTGAAGTACTGAACGCAGCAAAAAAGCGTGAGGTAATTCGTACCTGGTCACGTTCTAGCACTGTTTTCCCGCAGATGGTAGGACATACAATTGCTGTCTATGACGGCCGTCGCCATATTCCGATTTACATTACGGAAAATATGGTAGGGCACAAGTTGGGTGAGTTTGCCCCGACACGCACGTTCCGTGGTCATGTCAGCAAAGCTGAGAAGAAGGGGCGTCGTTAATCATGGCTGAAGCATTTGAGATTAAGGCGAAATTACGTTATCTACAAATCACACCACAAAAGGTGCGTTTGGTGGTGAATGCGGTGCGGGGCAAGAATGCGCAGGAAGCTTTGGATACGCTGCGTTTTATGCCCCAGCGGGCGGCTGAACCAGTCTACAAACTGATTGCGTCGGCCGTGGCCAATGCTGAGCAGAACTTTGGTTTGGAAGCTGATGAGCTTTACGTGAGCCAGATTTTTGCTGACGATGGCCCCCGCCATCGCAAAGCGCCCTACGGTGGTCGTTTTGCTGGACGCGGCCGTTTTCGGCCCATTATTAAGCGGTCATCCCATGTTACAGTGGTTTTAGCTGAACGGGATGTGGTTGAGTACGGTGATTAAGTGAAACCGGTCACTAGCATCTACGCCAGAGGGCGCGCTAGTGATGGTATGGAGGATTAGTCTTGGGACGCAAAGTACATCCTGTTGGATTCCGTTTAAAATCAATTCGCGATTGGAATACGCGTTGGTTTGCAGAAGGAAAGCAGTACGAAGAACGTTTGCATGAGGATTTTGCCATTCGCAAACTCATCATGAAGGAAATGTCTTCGGCTGGTATTTCTTTGCTGGAAATCGAGCGCTTTCCCAATCAAGTTCAGGTAACCATTCATACGGCTCGTCCGGGTATTGTGATCGGCCGTAAGGGCGCTTCCGTTAAGGAACTGCGCGGCAAGCTGCGTGATCTGACTGACAAAGCGGTTAAGGTTGAGGTTGAAGAAATTTCCCAGCCCGATACCGATGCCCAGTTGATTGCTGAGAATATTGCCGGGCAGCTGCAGCGGCGTATTTCGCACAGCCGGGCCATGAAGCGCGCTATTCAGCAGGCGATGCGCCAGGGTGTGGAAGGTGTCCGCATCGAGGTAAGCGGCCGTTTGGGTGGTTCCGAAATGGCACGTAAAGAAAAGCTTTGGGACGGCCGTGTTCCGCGCAACACAATTCGGGCCGATCTGCAATTTGGTTTTGCCGAGGCACTGACCACCTTTGGCCAGATTGGCGTGAAGGTGTGGGTCTACAAAGGCGAAATCTTGCCGCAGAAGACCGAATTTGAAGCCACGGATGTCTATATTAGTGAGTAACAATGAATTCTGGAGAGCATTTGTGCTTTCCTGAGTTTTTGACGGAGTTTGAGCTATGTTAATGCCAAAACGAGCAAAATACCGTAAGCAATTCCGTGGACGTATGCGTGGCATGGCGAAGGGCGGTTCTGATTTGCAGAATGGTGAGTTTGGCATCCAGGCTTTGGAGCCGGGATGGATCACCAGCCGACAGATCGAAGCGATTCGTCGTGTGGTTGTACGCCACAACAAGCGGCGCGGTAAATATTGGATTCGCATTTTCCCAGACAAGCCCGTAACGGCCAAACCGGCCGAGACCCGCATGGGTAAGGGTAAAGGTTCTGTGGACCATTACGTGGCTGTGGTTAAGCCTGGCCGCATTCTGTTTGAGATTGCTGGTGTGCCGGAAGATGCGGCACGCGAGGCGCTGCGCCTGGCCAGCTACAAGCTGCCCATCAAGACGCAGATTATATCTCGGGAGGATTCACTGTAATGGCAAATATTGTTGATTTACGTGGAATGAGCGATGCCAAGCTGGAAGAGATGCTGGAGAACAGCCGTGAGGAGATGTTTAACTTGCGGTTCCAGATTGCTTCGGCTCGGCTGGAAGATTACACGCGGCTGAAGGCTGTGCGTCGTGAAATTGCGCAGCTGGAGACCGTTTTGAATATGCGGCAACTGGCCATAGAAACGGCCGTCGCCAATCCTGAATTTACCGATGCTTTGGCAGGTAAAGAGTGGGAAGCTTCGGCGCGTTATAGCTACGAAGATAGCGGCTGGCAGGTTACGTTTGTGGAAAAAGGTGGCAAGGAATTGGGCACTGCTCTTGTGAATCTGAACAAGAAACGGCCGCACAGCCGCCGCCAGGCCAAGAAGCAAAGCCAATCCCAGCGCGTTGTGTCCGCTGAGGTTGCAGGGTAGGTAAACCATGAGAGAGCAGCGTAAACGATTAAAAGGCGTTGTGACGAGCGACAAGATGGATAAAACCGTTATTGTCAGCGTTACTACAACCAAACGCCACCCAATTTATGGCAAAGTTATGCGCCTGGTTACAAAGTATCAAGCGCATGATGAATCAAATGAATGCCGCGTTGGTGATCAGGTCGAAATTATCGAATCAAAGCCAATTAGCCGCCACAAGCGGTGGGCCGTTGTCTCCGTGTTGGAGCGAGCAAAATAAGAGGACTGCATCATGATTCAAAAAGAAAGTCGTTTGAATGTCGCAGATAATTCTGGTGCTCGTGAACTGCTGGTCATCCAAGTGATGGGTGGTTCCATCCGTCGCTATGGCAGCGTTGGTGATATGGTGACGGCCACAGTCAAAAAAGCAGTGCCTAACTCTTCTGTGAAGAAAGGGACCGTAGTGAAAGCCGTGATCGTGCGTACCAAGAAAGAGTACAAACGAGACGATGGCAGCTACATCCGCTTTGATGACAATGCCGCCGTGATTATCGACCCTGCTAGCAAAAACCCGGTCGGGACGCGTATTTTTGGCCCCGTGGCTCGTGAACTGCGCCCTGCTGGGTACAGCCGCATCATGTCACTGGCACCAGAGGTGTTATAGAGAGGAAGCCATGAAAATTAAAGTTGGAGACGAAGTACAAGTTGTTTCTGGCAACTACAAAGGCACCCGTGGCACCGTGCAGCGCGTTTTACCAAAAGAGAACCGTGTTGTTATATCTGGTGTCAATCTGGTGAAAAAGCATCAACGGCCTCGTCCAACAGGCGGCCGTTCTCAGGCACAAGGTGGCATCATCGAGTTTGAAGCCCCCATTGATGCCTCAAACGTGATGCTCGTTTGCCCAGAAACTGGTGAACCCACTCGTATTGGTGTTCGCCGCGATGAAAATGGGAACCGCGTTCGTTACTCGAAGAAAAGCGGTAACCCCATTAGCTAAATTATTTTATATACCATCGGTGAGCCAGGTAGCCTAAGTACGCACACAGCGTATGCGAACCTGCCACTCAACTCGGAGGTAAACTGTGTTTACACCACTTAAAGAGCAGTACAAAGAAGAAGTGGTGCCGGCATTGATGAAAGAATTTGACTTTCACAGTGTGATGCAGGTACCGCGAATTAGTAAAATTGTAGTCAACGTTGGTTTAGGCGAAGCATTGGATAATGCCAAAGCGATCGAGTTTGCGGTGAATGATGTTACCGCGATCACGGGCCAAAAACCGGTGTTGACCAAGGCGAAAAATTCAATTGCAGGCTTCAAGCTGCGTGAAGGTCGCGTGATTGGGTTGAAAGTCACCCTGCGCGGCGAGCGGATGTGGGCCTTTTTGACCCGTCTCATCCATGTGGCGCTGCCCCGTACCCGTGACTTCCAGGGTATTTCCCCGGATTCGTTTGACGGCCGTGGCAACTACACCTTGGGTCTGCGTGAACAGTTGATTTTTCCGGAAATTGATTATGACCGGATTGACAAAATCCGTGGTATGGAAGTTAGCATTGTAACCACTGCCCAGAAAGATGAAGAAGGGCGGCGTTTATTATCTATGTTGGGCATGCCCTTCTGGGAGAATTAGTATGGCAAAGAAATCAATGATTGCACGGGAATCGAACCGTAAATATAAAGTTCGGGTTCGTAATCGTTGTAAATTGTGTGGGCGTCCGCGCGGCTATATTCGCCGCTTTGGGTTATGCCGCATTTGTTTCCGTGAACAGGCGTTGCAGGGCAATATCCCTGGCGTGGTTAAGTCTAGCTGGTAAAGGTGGTGCATCATGTCAATGAGTGATCCGATTGCTGATATGTTGACACGCATTCGCAACGCCCAGATGCGGGAGCATAAGACGGTTTCTATGCCGCACTCCACGGTGAAGGTTGCGATTGCTGAAGTGTTACAGAAAGAAGGCTATATTGAAGATTACAAGGTTCTGCCAGAGACGCCGCAGGCGGTTTTGCAGGTTACCTTGAAGTACGTCGGCGACCGTCGCCACCGCCGCTCGGTAATTACCGGGTTGGAGCGGGTGAGTCGTCCGGGCCGTCGTGTTTATGTTGGTAAGGGTGAGATTCCTTGGGTGTTGAGCGGTATGGGTATTTCCATCGTCACAACCTCCAAGGGGATTATGACTGGGCAGCAGGCCCGTCGCCTGGGTGTTGGCGGCGAAGTGCTCTGTAAGGTCTGGTAGTTGGAGGACTTAACATGTCTCGCATTGGTAAAGCCCCCATTACTATTCCAAATGGGGTACAAATTGAAGTAAAGAAAGGGTCTGTAAATGTAAAAGGCCCGAAGGGTCAGCTGACCCAAATTGTTCATCCGGATATGCAGTTTGAGCAGGAAGATGGTGTGTTGTCGGTGAAACGGCCGTCTGACTCCCGTCAGCATCGCTCTTTGCATGGTCTGACCCGTGCACTCGTTAGCAACATGGTTGTTGGCGTAAGTGATGGTTTCTCTAAGATTTTGGACATCGAAGGCGTTGGTTATCGCGCTGAGATGGACGGCACAACGCTGGTCCTGAACGTGGGCTACTCCCACCCGGTCCGCTTTGAGCCACCGAAGGATATTTCCTTTGCGGTAGAGAATCGTAACAAGACGATCATCATTACAGGCATTGACAAACAAGTTGTGGGTGAAATTGCTGCCAATATTCGCAAGCAGCGTCCGCCAGAACCCTACAAGGGCAAAGGCATCCGCTACCGGGGCGAATATGTGCGGCGTAAAGCCGGTAAGGCCGGTAAGGTTTAAGAGGTAGTGAGCAATGGCTATTAAATCAAAAGTTGCACGCAAGCGGCGCCATCGGCGAATTCGCACCAAGATTTCGGGCACTGCCGAACGGCCGCGTTTGAACGTATTCCGTAGCCTGGACCACATTTACGCCCAGGTCATTAATGACGTGGAAGGTAAAACGTTGGTGTCTGCTTCCACTATTGACAAGACATTACGGGCTGACATTGCCGGAAAGACCAAAAAAGAGCAGGCCACACTGGTGGGTAAAGCAATTGCTGAACGCGCCAAGGCTGCTGGGGTTTCAACCGTTTTGTTTGACCGGGGTGGTTATTTATACCACGGCCGTATCAAAGCTCTGGCTGACGGCGCCCGCGAAGGTGGTCTCGATTTCTAAGACAAGACAGATCCAGGCGGCAATGATGCCTGGGAGTGTGTCGCGCTGGCGCTGAACTGGCGCGACACCAGGAGATGGAAATGGGTCAAAGACGACAAAGTTTTGAACAAGAATATGATGAACGCATCATCGACATCACCCGCGTTGCCAAGGTGGTGAAGGGTGGTCGGCGATTTGCTTTCCGGGTTACGGTTGTGGTTGGCGATAACAAAGGTCGCGTCAGCGTCGGCGTAGGCAAGGCACGTTCCGTGCCGGATGCTATCCGCAAGGCGTTGGAGGCTGCTCGTAAGTCGATGACCAAAGTGCCGATTGTGGGCAGCACTGTCCCGCATGAAATTATTGGTGTGCATGGCGCTGCGCGTGTACTGCTCAAGCCAGCTTCTCCTGGTACCGGCGTTATCGCCGGTGGTGGGGTGCGTGCTGTTGTGGAAGCGGCCGGGTATCGTGACATTTTGTCCAAGTCCCTGGGCAGTGCGAATGCTTTGAACGTGTTGCAGGCGACCATGAATGGCCTGAGCCAGCTGAAGAGCGTTCAAGAAGTAGCTTCGGATCGCGGTAAAGACGTGGCGGAAGTTACCCCGTTTTGGAGTCGTACGAATGGCTAAGTTACGCATTACGTATTCGAAAAGTTCGATTGGTTATAAGAAAGATCAAAAAGGGACCATCCGCGCGTTGGGTTTCACTAAGTTGAACCAGACGATTGAGCATGAAGATACGGCCGTTATTCGCGGTATGGTCAACAAAGTGAGTCACTTAGTGACAGTGGAAGAGGTTGAATAACATGAAATTGCACGATCTGCGCCCAAATGAAGGCTCTAAAAAACAGCGCAAGCGAGTGGGTCGTGGTATCTCTGCCGGGCAGGGTAAAACTGCTGGCCGTGGTACCAAGGGACAAGGCGCTCGCAGCGGTGGTGGCAAAGGTATTTACTTTGAAGGTGGTCAGCTGCCTCTAGCGCGGCGGTTACCCTACAAGCGCGGTTTTACCAACGTAAACAAAGTTTACTACAAGCCCGTTAACCTCAAGAGTCTGGCCGAGTTCGATTTTGATGGTGTTGACATTACCCCAGAAGTTATGTCGGCCGTTGGTCTCATCAAAAAGCCAACTGACCCAGTTGTAATCTTGGGCGATGGTGACTTGGCTGTGGCTTTGAAGGTCAAAGCTCATCGTTTTTCTGCGTCTGCAAAAGAGAAAATTGAGGCAGCCGGCGGTACGATCGAGGTGCTTCCCCTATCCTAAACGTGTTGTAGAAGGTTTATCGCCATCTGTTAACACATTTCTTGGAGGAAAAACATGATCGAATCAATGAGAGCTGCCTTTTCACTGCCAGACCTGCGTCGCCGTATTCTTTTTACGGTTATGATTCTGGTCATCTATCGTCTGGTAGCCAATATTCCTGTGCCTGGCGTTGATTTAGCGGCCTGGCTGGCTTTTACCAACAATAGTTCCAGCAATCAGGTCGTTAATTTTCTGGATTTGCTGTCCGGTGGTGCTGTTCGTAACTTTTCCGTTATGGCGATGGGGGTTTATCCCTACATCACCGCATCCATTATCATCCAGCTGCTTACCCCCATCATCCCGCAATTGCAGGAAATGGATTCGGAAGGTGAGTCTGGTCGGAACCGGAAAAATCGTATCACCTATTTTTTGACCGTACCGTTGGCGTTGCTCCAGGCTATTGGTCAAATTCGTCTGGTTGGTTTTAGCTTAGGTGCTGGTGGTGCCGATGGTTTGGCCCAAATCATGCCTAACTTTGGCTTTACGCCGGAGCAGCTGCTGCCTACGTTTACCACGCTGGTGGCGATGATGGGTGGCACCATGTTTGCCATCTGGATGGGTGAATTGATTACGGAAGATGGTATTGGGCAAGGTATTTCCCTCATCATCTTTGGCGGTATCGTCGCCCGAATTTTGCCCGGCGTGGCTGGGTTGTTCCAACTTGATGATACAACGGCCAAAATCTTTACGGTACTCGCTTTCTTGCTTATTACCGTCCTGACGATTTTTGTCATTGTGATTGTGCAAGAAGGGCAGAGACGAATACCGGTACAATACGGCCGTCGTGTTCGTGGTCGTAAAGTGTATCAGGGGCAGAGTAGCTATGTGCCGCTTAAAGTCAATACCGCAGGTATGATCCCGATCATCTTTGCCAACTCTATCCTGATTTTCCCATCAGTGTTGGCTGGTCTGTTCATCAGCGGTAATGGTGGCTTTGTGGATAATGTTGCTACAGCTATCAGCCGTTTTGGTAATGCAGACCCATCGGTCGCGCCATTTGGATTTGCCATCTACTGGCTGTCCTTCTTCATCCTGGTCGTTGGGTTTACCTTCTTCTACACGGATGTGATGGTGCGCCAGCAAAATATTCCTCAGACACTACAGCGGCAGGGCGGCTTTATTCCTGGTATTCGTCCGGGTAAACGCACGGAGGATTACATTACCAAAGTGGTCCGTCGCATTACCCTGGCCGGTGCAGTCTTCCTGGGTGTTATCGCAATTTTGCCTGGTATCATGCAGGTGTTGGGCGTAATTCTGAACATTCCTGGGATTGAGCAAAGCACACTGGTGGTTAGCGGCTCTGGTTTAATCATTGTCGTGGGTGTGGTTATTGACACCATGCGGCAGCTGGAATCGCAATTACTTATGCGTCAGTATGAGGGCTTCATCTAATGAAAACCTTTGTTGTCTTAATGGGTGCTCCCGGAGCCGGTAAGGGAACCCAGGCCAAGCGCCTGGAATCTCTGCTGGGGTTGCCACAGGTAGCAACAGGCGATTTGTTTCGAGCAAATTTAAAAAATCAGACTGAACTTGGCAAGCTGGCCCGCACCTACATGGATAAAGGTGAGCTGGTACCTAACGAGGTAACCATTGCGATGGTGCGTGATCGCCTGTCGCAGCCAGACTGTGAATCTGGGGCTATCTTGGATGGTTTTCCGCGGACGCTGGCTCAAGCTGAAGCGTTGGATGAACTCTTGAAAGAGTTCGAAGCCAAAATTGCCGTGGTGCCGTTTATTCATGTAACTCAGGATATTCTGGTTCAGCGGTTGGCTAAGCGTGCCGAGATCGAAGGTCGGGCAGATGACAACGAAGACACCATCCGTACCCGAATGCAGGTGTATGAGTCTGAAACCGCGCCCTTGCTTGATTATTACGAGAATCGCGGGCTGTTGGTCAAAATTAATGGCGAACAGCTCATTGATGAAGTGAGCGCCGATCTGACGACCGTCATTCGGCAAGAAATGTTAAATTAGGCAGTTTCTGGACAGAATAACGAATCAATGGCAAAATAGTAGATTGCTTTGGACACAGCCAAAAACTACTCATTCGCAAACATTTGTTACCAGAAATGAATTATTGAAACAGTCTGCTACAGGTGAGACTGTTGTAGGAGTTAGAGATGAAAGTATCAGCGTCTGTTAAACGTCGTTGCCCAAAGTGCAAAATTATTAAGCGCAAAGGTGTCGTCCGCGTAATCTGCGTGGATCCAAACCATAAGCAGCGTCAAGGCTAAATATGAGCTGCGTTTGGTTCAGACCAGGCGCGGAGTTGTCTCGTAAGGATTTTTGGAGGAATTATGGCACGTATTGCTGGTGTGGATATTCCCCGTAATAAACGGGTAGAAGTTAGCCTCACTTACATTTATGGCATTGGTAAAACAGCCAGCCAGGAAATTCTGGGAAAAGCGGGGGTTGATCCCAATACACGCGTCCAGGATTTGTCGGAAGCCGAAGTTACGCAGCTGCGTCAGATCATCGACAACGACTATGTTGTGGAAGGTGATTTGCGGCGTGAGGTCGCGATGAACATTAAGCGCCTGACGGAAATCGGCTGCTATCGTGGTTTGCGCCATCGTCGTCACCTGCCGGTGCACGGCCAGCGGACAAAAACCAATGCGCGCTCTCGTAAGGGTCCCAAGAAGACGGTGGCCGGACGTGGCCGTCGTAAGGGCAAATAATTTTAGTTGACTTTTTGAGGTGGGAAACGGCCGTTGTTATCCAACAGCCAACCCACCTCAGGTTTAGGTTTTAGGAGACGGAATGGGACGTAGAAGACAGTCACAGACACGTAAAAAAGTCAAGCGGATGGTGCCTCAAGGACAGGCGCACATCTTTGCCACTTTTAATAATACCATTGTCACCATCACAGACATGGCCGGTAATACGGTTTCCTGGTCCAGCGCGGGCAATTCTGGGTTTAAGGGTTCGCGTAAGAGCACCCCTTATGCAGCTCGTTTGGCTGCCCAAACAGCCGCTCGTGTGGCTCAAGAAAGCGGGATGCAGGAACTGGATGTGATCGTAAAAGGCCCTGGCCCAGGTCGCGAGCAGGCAATTCGTTCTTTGCAGGCTTCTGGGATTCGGGTAAAAAGTATTCGCGATATTACGCCGGTACCTCATAACGGGTGCCGTCCTAAGAAAAAGCGTCGCGTCTAATTTGGTGTTGCCACTGCGCGCAGAAATTAACGCAGTGTTATTTTCCTAAGTTTTTACATCTTATTGTTTTTGAGAGGGATGAAGGGGTGTGCCACACCTGTAAACCTCTCATTTTAGCTTGATTACGGAGGTTAAGTTGGCAAGGTATACTGGTCCAGTATGTAAGCTTTGTCGCCGTGAGGGCGAAAAGCTGTTTTTGAAAGGGTCGCGTTGTTTGACCCCCAAATGCTCTTTTGAGCGCCGGTCGTATCCTCCTGGGGAACATGGTCGCGATAATCAGTTCCGTCGGGGACGTGCTTCAGACTATTTGCTGCAGTTACGTGAAAAGCAAAAGGCGCGTCGTATCTATGGCGTGTTAGAGCGTCAGTTTAGCCGTTATTTCCGGCGGGCGACGCAGCGTGTGGGCCTGACAGGTACCAACTTGTTGGTCATTCTGGAAACACGGCTCGACAACGTTGTTTACCGGCTGGGTTGGGCAGATTCTCGTGCCCAGGCACGGCAGCTGGTGCAGCATGGGCATGTGACTTTGAACGGCCGTAAGACAAGCGTGCCGTCTGCTCTGGTTTCGGCCGGGGATGTGGTCTCGGTTCGCCCAGAAAGCATGCGGAATACCTATTTCAAAACGCTGCGCGAAGATTTAGATGACCGGCAGGTGCCGCGTTGGCTGAATCTGGATGTGCGTAACATTTCCGCAAAAGTCGTGAATTTGCCTGCTCGTGACGACATTGATGTCTCCATTAATGAGCAGCTCGTTGTTGAATATTACTCCCGGCGGTAATTTTAACCGTCCTGAGCCTAGCATAGGGAGGTATGTACGTTGGCTATTAGTAACCTTATACTGCCCAAAATTGAAAGTACCGCGATGTCGCGTGAATACGGCCGTTTTATCCTCGGGCCTTTGGAAAGAGGGTATGGCACCACCTTGGGCAACGCTCTGCGCCGCGTCTTGCTTGCATCATTGCCGGGGGCTGCTATTACATCGATTCGCGTAACCGATGTGCCGCACGAGTTTTCGGCCATTGAACATGTTCGCGAAGATATGATGCAGTTGATCCTGCATATTAAACAGCTTCGGTTGAAGCTGCACGGCACCGACACAGCCCGGCTGCGCCTGGAAGTTCATGGTGCTGGCACTGTCACCGCCGCTGATATTCAGACGCCGCCAGAGGTTGAAATTATCAATCCAGACCTGTACCTGTTCACCGTTGATTCCGATGACGCTTTCCTGGAAATCGAAATGACGGCCGAGACAGGGCGTGGCTACTCCCCAGCCGAAGAGCGGGGGCGTTTGCCCATCGGTGAGCTGCCGGTTGATGCAATCTTCAGCCCAATTCGCCGCGTTGGCTACGAAGTAGAGAAGACGCGTGTGGGTCAGGCGGCCGATTACGATCGCGTTGTCATGCAAATTTGGACCGATGGCACCATCAAGCCAGAAGAATCGCTGGCCCAGTCAGCGCAAATCATGATGCAATATTTGCGCCCCATTGCTGGTGTGAGCGAAGAAACCTTCTTGCCCGTTGAGGTGGAAGAAGAGGAAGAAGGCGCCATCCCGAACGAGATTTATGACACGCCGATTGAGCAGCTTGATCTGAGCGTGCGCGTCTTCAACTCGTTGAAGCGCACCGGCATCACCAAGGTTGGTGAAATGTTGGATATGTTGGAGCGTGGCGAAGAAACCATGCTGGCCATCCGTAACTTTGGTGAGAAATCCCTGGATGAATTAAAGGATCAACTGCGCGCCAAAGGTTTTTTGAAAGATGAAGAAGGTGAAACGGCCGCTATTTAGGTAACGGCCGTTCTCCCCACAAATGAGGTATACATCATGCGACACAGAGTAAGCGGTCGTAGACTGGGTCGAGACGCGGCACACCGCAAAGCCCTGCGTAAAAACTTAATTGCAGAGCTCATCACCCACGAACAAGTTCTGACCACAGAAGCCAAGGCGAGAATGCTTCGTCCGGCAGCTGAAAAAATTATTACCCTTGCCAAGCGTGGCTTGGTCAAAGGGGAACAAGACCCAGCCAATACCGTTCATGCCCGTCGTCTGGTAGCAGCCCGCATTGCGCGCTTCCGCCAGGCTGTAGACGAGGATGGAGCGGTTGAAGACGTGGATGTCGTTAAGAAACTCTTCGACGATATTGCACCACGCTTTGCTGATCGTCCCGGTGGTTACACCCGTATGGTCAAAATTGGCAAGCGGTCTGGGGACAATGCCGACATGGCACTGCTCATGTTGGTAGACAAGGAGTAGTGCTTGCCCCATTTTGCTGCTCTGGTCGCCTACGATGGCACAGAGTACTTTGGCTTTCAGCGACAAATTGAAAGCCAGCCAACCATACAGAGCACGATTGAAGATGTTCTGAGCCAGCTAGCCCGCCAACCCGTTACGTTGCTAGGCTCAGGACGAACAGATAGTGGTGTTCATGCAGTTGGGCAGGTCATTACTTTTACTTTGGAGTGGCAGCACGGCAGCGAGGTTTTACAAAAAGCGCTCAACGCTAATTTGCCCGAAGATATCGCAATTTTACAACTGAAACAGGTATCACCCTCTTTTCATCCACGGTATGATGCGCAGCGCCGGGCCTACGAATATTACATTCACGATGGCCCGATACGGCAGCCCTTAAAGCGCCGTTTTAGCTGGCATGTGTACAAAAAGCTGGATGAAACCAGCATGAATCTGGCAGCCCAGCAACTGTTGGGGTCCCATAACTTTGCTACGTTTGGCCAACCGCCACAAGGTAACAACTTTGTACGGGAAGTCTACGGGGCAAACTGGACACGTTCGGATGAGATGTTGACTTTCCGAGTTGAGGCCAATGCTTTTTTGTATCGCATGGTGCGCAGCATGGTGGGCAGTTTGAAGCTGGTAGGTGAGGGAACCTGGACTATTGAAGAGTTTGTGAGTGCATTTAACGCCCAAAATCGCGATGCATGCGGCACTGTTGCCCCACCACAAGGTCTTCATCTTGTTTCTATAACATATGAAAACCTGCACTGGTCTACGTAAACCATGAAGTGAACGTGTAGACCAAAGGTTTACGTTTAGGAGAAAGCGGCATGAAAACGTACATCACAAAACCGGCCGAGGTGGAACGCCAATGGGTGGTTGTGGATGCCCAGGGTCAAACTTTGGGTCGTTTAGCGACTCGGGTGGCCACTATTTTGCGCGGCAAGCACAAGCCCGGATATTCCCCATCGGTTGACTGTGGCGACTATGTGATTGTGATCAACGCAGAGAAAATTCATGTAACGGGTCGTCGCATGGATCAGAAAATGTATTATCGGCACTCGGGTTATCCCGGTGGCCTGAGTGAAATCAGCCTGCGTGATCAGCTACAACAATTCCCAACCCGGCCGATTGAAGCGGCCGTTCGAGGAATGTTGCCCAAAAATAAGCTGGGTCGCAAAATGTTCAAGAAGCTGAAAGTTTACGCGGGTGAAGAACATCCGCACCAGGCACAGCAGCCTGTTCCGCTGGAACTGTAGGAGAGTAAGTAAAGATGGCAGAAGAAACAAGACGCTATTACGAAGGAATTGGCCGCCGTAAACGTGCCTCTGCTCGGGTCCGCATCTATCCTGATGGCGATGCGACGGGTAACTTTGTTGTTAACGGTAAGGATGTCAAAGAATACTTCCCCCGCTTTGGCGACTATCTTACCCTGACCGGCCCCTTGTCTGACACTGAGCTGATAGGCAAGATGGACGTGAGCGTGCACATTGATGGTGGTGGCATTACTGGCCAGACTGGCGCTGTCCGTTTGGGTCTGGCACGTGCCCTGGTGGAGTACGACGAAAACCTGCGTAGTTCTTTACGTGCCGGTGGACATCTCACCCGCGATGCACGTATTAAGGAACGCAAAAAGCCAGGTCTCAAGCGTGCCCGTAAAGCGCCAACTTATACCAAGCGTTAAATCGTTTGGCCTTTGTTGTGCCTGACAAATGATTACTTAAAAAGGCGAGAGATTCTCTCGTCTTTTTGCTTTACGTGAATATTTTCCCGAAAACTCGAAGTTTCCGGGAAAATAGAATGAGAGGCAAAGATGGGAATTACGATTGTGGGTTTGGGACCGGGCAACGGCCGTTTCCTGACCCGAGCCGCGTGGGAATTGCTGAGCCAGGCAGAGGTAGTGTATTTACGCACCGAGCGCCATCCTGCCGTGGCCGATTTGCCCGCCAGCGTGATGCGCCACAGTTTTGACCATATCTACGACACGGCTGACAGCTTCGATGCCGTGTACGAAACGATCGTGGCCCAACTGCTGGACTTGGCTCAGCACGAACCGGTCATCTATGCCGTGCCGGGTCATCCGTTTGTAGGTGAATCTACAGTGACGCGATTGGTGACTCAGGCAGAGGCGGCCGGGGTGTCCGTAGAAGTGGTGGCCGGTTTGAGCTTTGTGGAGCCTTGTTTAACGGCCGTTCACCAGGACGGCATGGACGGTGTGCAAATCTTTGATGCCATTGAGGTAGCCCAGTACCATTACCCGCCCGTCAACCCGGATTTCCCGTTGCTGTTGGGGCAGGTGTACAGCCGGATGCTGGCCAGTGAGCTGAAGTTAGTGCTAACGGCCGTTTACCCCGACGAACACCTCGTGACTCTCATTCACCAGGCAGGCGACGATGACCAGAGCATTGAGCAGGTGCCGCTGTACGCGATTGATCGCAGCGATGCGGTGAGCCATCTCACCAGCCTGTTTGTGCCCCCATTGCCAGCGCCCTCGACGCTCAACGCGCTGGCCGAAACGGTGGCCATCTTACGCAGCCCGGATGGTTGCCCGTGGGACCAGGAGCAGACGCCGCAGAGCTTGCGCAACGGTTTTCTGGAGGAGGCCAGCGAGGTGCTGGTAGCTCTGGATGAAAATGACATGGACGAGCTGCGTGAAGAGCTGGGGGATGTGCTTTACCACCTGGTGATGCAAACCCAAATGGCCAGCGAGGCGGAAGAGTTTCGCCTGGCTGAGGTGATTGCCGCGATTGACGCCAAGCTCAAGTATCGCCATCCGCATGTGTGGGGTGACTGGCAGGTGAGTGACAGCGCTGAAGTGGTTGCCAACTGGGAAATGCTGAAGGCCAAGGAAAAGGCGGACCGCTCGGAATCGCTGGTGGATCACATTCCGCAGGCGCTGCCCGCGTTGGCTTACTCGCAAAAGCTGCAAGGGCGGGTGACAAAAGTAGGTTTCGATTGGCCGAGCATCGACGGCGTGTACGAGAAGCTGCATGAAGAGGTGGGTGAATTGCAAACGGCCGTTTCCCCTGAACATCAGGCCGAAGAATTAGGCGATTTGCTGTTTGTTACTGTGAACCTGGCCAAATGGCTGGACATCGACGCTGAATCTGCACTGCGTGAAGCCAATGCCAAGTTTAGCCGCCGCTTTAAGGCGCTGGAGCAGCTGGCTCAATCGCGCCAATTGAATCTGGCCGAGATGGATTTGGACGGCATGGAAGCTCTGTGGCAAGAAGTAAAGGCTCGGCTGGCTGATTAAAAAACGTTCAGATTTGCGGCTAAAACCGGGGAAACTGCCTCTGCCGCGTGGTGGGTGTGATGAAAAGTTGTGTAACGAGTCAGGAGCCAAGACTTGAGTCCAGCGTAAGCTTCTCTAGCGTTACACAAAAACTAATCACACCCCCGCGTGGTGGGCAGCTTGCCAAACGGTCCTGGGTTGGTTAAAGTAGGGCTTAACTTGACGTACAGGAAGGAGGCAGTGTGACGGCCGTATTGAACATTGTCTTTGCCGGAGTGGCTGGATTGGCCGTTTTGGCAGCGTTATTTTTCGGGGGACGGGCGATTGCCCGTCGCGGACAATCAACCGAATATTCTTATAACGTGGGTCGCCAGCAGGCGCGTCAGGCGGTGCAAATTGATTTGGTTCGCGCTCTGGCCGCTATTGTGGTGGCCCTCATCTTTCTAGGCGCGTTTGGCCTCACGCCGCGCCCGGTTGAACCACTTATTTCTCCTACTGAAGTCCCGCTGCTGGAAAACAACGAGACTCCGACTGAACAGCCCACACTGGCTCCCACCGATCTGCCCTCTGTGGTGATTAGCACGCCGACGGTAGAAACAGTTCCGGTCGAACCTTCACCCCAGCCCACCACTGGCCCTACAGAAACCGATGCGCCAACGGCCGTTCCTACCAACACACCCGAACCGGCGTCTGATACGGCCGTTGTTAGCAGTGGGGTCGGCGTCTGGTTGCGAGCTACACCGAGCACCAGCGGCGATCAGCTGGAGTGGCTGCTGGACGGGACCGTGCTTAACTTGCTTGATGGCCAGGAAACGGCCGATGGGCTGCTCTGGCAGCAGGTGCAAACCGAAACCGGCCTAATCGGCTGGGTCGCCGCCGATTTCCTCATTTCCCCCGAATAATGACAAAGTGACAAGGTAAAGGGGTGAATGCTTTACATACCGTTCACCGATTACCGCTTACCGATCACGGGCCGCATCTTTGCGCCAGTTAGAGACAGTCTCGTTGTACTTGGGCGACTGGTGCCGGAAATACATGTCGTACAATTCGGCATAATGACCCCCTTGCTGCATCAGGCTTTCGTGGCTGCCTTGCTCGATGATGCGCCCTTTTTGCAGGACGATGATGCGGTCGGCGGCGCGCACGGTGGAAAGCCGATGGGCAATGATAATCGCTGTGCTGTTAGCCATGATGAGATTCAGCGCCTGCTGAATTTGGGATTCGGTGAACGGGTCCACGCTGGCGGTGGCTTCATCCAGGACGAAGATGCGGGGAGATTGCACCAACACGCGGGTTAGGGCGACCAACTGCCGCTGCCCCATCGAGAGGCGGCTACCGCGCTCACCCACTTCGCTGTCCAGCCCGTTGGGCAGCGTTTCCAACCATTCCCCCTCGCCAATGCGCCGGGCCATTGCTTCGATTTCGGCATCTGTGGCTGAGGGACGGCCGTAGCGAATATTCTCCGCAACCGTGCCCGCAAATAAAAACGGCACCTGCGACACGATGCCAATCTGCCGCCGGAATGAGGTCAGATCAAAGCTGCGAATGTCCTGCCCATCGACGCAAATCTCGCCTTCCTGGTACTCGTAGTAGCGGGCAATGAGCTTGATAATGCTCGACTTGCCTGCACCAGTATGCCCCACCAGGGCAATGCTTTCGCCGGGGGCAATGTGCAGCGAGAAGTCGTCCAGCACCTGCTCTTGTTCGGAGTAACGAAAGGAAACGTGGTCGAAGATGATCTCGCCGCGCAAATTTTGTGGCTCGATGTTGCCAGTTTGGCGTACGGCCGTTTGCACATCCATCAGCGCAAACACCCGCTCAGAGGCAGATAAACCCGCCTGAAACTGGCTCCAAAAGGCCGATAGGTTGGTGACGGGGAACCAGAAGCGATCAATCGTGGCCACAAACAAATACCACGCCGCAACGGTGATGGCCCCGGCTACGGCACTGCGACCCCCGAAATAGATGAGAACGGCCGTACCAATCCCCGACAAAATGTTTAGTGTGGGGAAAATATTGGCAATCACAAAGCCGCGCCGCACATTGATGGTGTATGCCTGTGAATTGACATCCACAAACTCATCGTAGATGGCCTGCTCCTGCCGGAAGTTTTTGGCCACGCGCACCCCGGTCACCGCTTCCTGGATCGCCTTGTTCACCTCGCCCATGGCGCGGGAGCTTTGCCGCGTGACGCGCCGGGCCAGGTTGCGAAAAGCCAATGCGGCCAGGGCCACAAATGGAGCCATACCCAGTACCAGCAGCGTTAAACGCCACTCAATGGTAAACAGGGTGATGATGAGAATGAGCGCCACGGCCAGTTGGTTGATCACATCGGTGCTCAGTACAATGACCTCGCCAAACTCCTGCGTGTCGCTGGTGATCCGGCTGACGATGCGCCCTGAGCTGAACTCATCGTAAAACGACAGGTCTTGCCGGGCAGCGGAGGAAAAAGCATCCTGGCGCATGGCCAAAATGACATCGGCAATTACTTCCGAGGTGAGCTGGCGACGGACCCAGTTTAGCCCCCAGTTGCCAACACCGGTGAAAAATACCACGCCAATCAGCAATGGCAGCAGCCGATCATCGCCACCATCGGTCATCACGCCGACGCTGTTAGACACAATCAGCGGCAGGGCGGCCCCGGCCATAGCCATAAGGAAGATGCAAATGGTAACGATAATGACTTTGCGCCGATGCGGTCGGAAGTACCGCAAAATCCGCCGCAGAAGCTCTTTGTCTTGGTATTGGCGGTCGTACGCCTCGGCTTCGAGACCCCGCGTGAGAGCGGCCATAAATTATCCTTTGGCAAGATTGGAAACTGGAGATTGGCGGTTTTGTTAGCTTTTAATCGCCAATCCCAAATCTCCTGCTTTTACAAAATTCGCTGACCCAACAATGACGCCGCCAGTTCCACGGCCAATTCGGCCGTGCGGTTCATCGTGTCCAGGATGGGGTTGATTTCTACAATGTCCATCGACTGCACCCGACCGCTGTCGCCCAGAATTTCCATGAGCAAGTGCGCTTCCCGGTAGCTGAGTCCGCCAGGAACGGCCGTTCCCACCCCAGGCGCTTCATCCGGGTCCAGGCTGTCCATGTCCAGACTCACGTGAATGCGCGAGTAGTGGCGCAGGCGATCAATCGCTTGCCGGGCCACGCTGGCCATGCCCATCTCATCCACGTGGCGCATGGTAAACACGCTGATACCGCTGCGTGCCAGCCGTTCCCGCTCTGCATCATCCAGGTCGCGGATGCCAATTTGCACGATCTGGCGCGGCTTTAGCTTGGCACCGGGGGTGCCCACATTCACCAACGAATCTGGCCCTTCGCCAATGAGCGCGGCCACGGGCATCCCGTGGATGTTGCCGCTGGGTGAGCTTTGCGGCGTGTTGAAGTCGCCGTGGGCATCTACCCAGATCACCCCCACCGGTTCGTCCTGCGACGCGGCGGCAATCGAGCCAATGCTGATGCTGTGATCACCACCGAGGAAGATAGCAAACTCCTCCTCAGCCACACATTTGCGGGCAATGTCGTAGATGTTTTGGCAAACGGCCGTAACCGTCTTCAATCGCCGCGCCCCCGATTGGGCCACATCCTCTTCGGGATTGGGTACCGGGACGTTGCCCTCGTCAAAAACCGTGTGCCCCAGCCGTTCCAATCGGGCTTGCAGCCCAGCGTACCGGGCTGCACTGGGTCCCATGTCCACGCCGCGCCGACTCTGGCCCAAATCCATGGGCACACCGATGATTCTTACTTTTCGCTTGTGCAAGCTGCGCCTCTCTTTGTGTTGGTGTTGGCAGAGGGTTCTGCCAATTACCGGGATAGTGGTGACCTAATTGTGACCCATCCTGCCCAATGCAGCAACCGCCCCACAACAAAAAAGCGCAGCCGTGGGAACCCACGACTGCGCCAGGTAAGATTGGACTATTCTCAAAGAATGGTCCAATCTTGGCCTACAAAAATGTTTACTGTTGCAGATCGAACTGGTAGATGTTTTGCATCTCCGTGCCGCCGGTCGGGTCTACGCCAAAGCCAACCACGTTGGGCCGAGCTGCCGCCACAATCAGGCGGAGGAAGGCCGGAATAACGGGCACTTCTTGGGAGAAGATGCGCTGTGCTTCCTTGTGGCTTTCTTCGTATTCAGGCGTGCCGGGCAGCGAGGACAGGGCGGTGTTACACGCCAGGTCAAACGCTTCATTGCTCCAGCCGGTGTCGTTAGAAGCACCCCAACCGCCAAAACCTTCTTCTTCTGGGCCAGTGATCTGGCTGGTCAGGTAGAGGTTACAGCTGGGCTGAACGGCGCTAATCCAGGCAAACTCACCGAGGTCAAAGCGGCGACCGAACAGCGGGCCATCCGGGCCATCGGCAAACCATTCGCTGGAGGGCACGTAGTACAAGGTGATGTCGATGCCACAATCCAGCATGTTGGCTTTGAAGATTTGCGTCATTTGCTGGCGCATATCATTGCCGGTGGTGGTGCCCAGGTCTACCGAGAACGGTTCGCCTTCCCATGCCGTGCCCTGGTCGGTGTAGTATTCGCGGATACCGTCACCGTCGGTGTCGATGAAGCCAACTTCATCGAGCAGGGCGTTGGCCGCTTCTACGTCATACGGCCACTCGGTCAACCCATCTTCAGGGTAGAGCGGATGGACGCTGGGGACGTAGCTGTGGATGACTTCGGAACGGCCGTACAAAATGTTGTCCACCATGCCTTGCCGGTCCGTACACATGGTCATCGCCTGACGAACGCGGGCATCCTCAAACCAGTCTGGCCGACCCTGGTCATCGCCAAAGTCACCATAGGAGTTGATGCCAAAGTCGATATGCTCAAACACGGTTCCGGTCTGGAAGTATGGCGTGAGCAGGCCGTTGTTTTCCGCTTCAATGAGGAACGGCGCATCGCTGGCAGATAAGCCATCTTGCGTGCCAATGTCGCAGGCACCGGAGATAAGCTGGGCAATCAGCTGGTTGGTGTCCGGGATGAACTTGAAGGTAACGCTGTCCAGGTAGGGCAGCCCTTCATCCTGACGGTAGTAGTATGGATTGGGTTCCAAGATGATGCTGTCGCCCGCAATCCAGTCCACAATATGGAATGCGCCATCGCTGACGGGCAGACGGGTCGATTCTTCCGCTTCCAATAACTCGCTAGCCGTAAACTGACCCCAGATGTGTTGGGGGAATGGCTGCCAGACGTTGGTGAAGTAGGTTGGGTCCAGGAAACCAGGAATACCGGTCCATTCCAGGCCCAATTCGCCAGTTGCTTCATAAGAAGCGGTGCGGTCGGCCAAAAACTTGCCGGCTGGGGTGTCTGGATCACGGTTTAGTTCATAGGTGTAAACAGAGTCCGCGGCCGTCACGGCTACGCCGTCTGACCAGACGCGTGGTTGCAGCGTGAACTCGGCGCTGATCTGCTCCATAGTGATGGGGGTGCCATCAAACTCGACGGTTTCACCATCGGAGTTGATCACTGAAACACCAGCCGTGAGGGTGGCAGGGTTACCAGTGGCATCCAGCACCAGATCACCTTCATTCACCTCTACCTGGCCGACAACGGCGTCACCATCGGCCAGACTGGGCAATTTTTCAATGCCTAGCGGCTGGTAATCATAGGAGAAGGTGGTGACTTCAGTTTCAAAAATGGCCACTTGCACGGCCGATGCCGCTAGCATCGATCCGCCGTAGGGGTACAGCGTATCGGGCTCTTGGGCCATACAAACGATCAGGTCTTTGGGTTGGGCGGGCGCTTCGGTAACTTCAGGAGTAACGACCACTGTCTCAGTCACCACACGCGTTACTTCGACTTGCTCGCCAGCTTCTGTCACAATCTCATTGACGATGCGGGTAACTTCGACCGTGTTTGTGGTGGGTTGGCAGGCGGCAAGTACCGCCACGCCAAGCAGGGGGATAATCGCCAGAAGCGACCATCGCTTAATAAATTGATGGGTAAACATGCTTATTTCCTCCGAGAACGGGTTTGGTTGGATTTATTCGGCCGAAGAATCCAGTTTCTGAGTTTATGAGGGCATTATAGATGGAAATTAGAAAGGTGTCAATTAAGTGTCATAATAGTGGCAAAATGGTACTAAATCAGGGTTCTTGCTTGTAAGGGCGGGCTTCATATAATTCATCCATGTTATCCACTTTGCTGCACAACCATTTGTTATCCTGGCCTGTCGATTGGACGGCCGTTTTTGACCGTGAAGCACCGCTGATCATTGAAATTGGTTTTGGTGGTGGGCATTTTCTGGTGGACCTGGCCCAGAGACGGCCGTTGGCCAATGTACTGGGCGTAGAAATCTCGCTGCCCGCATTAGACAAGGCGCAACGGAAGGTACAAACAGCCGCTTTGAGCAACGTTCGTGTGTTGCAAAGTGATGCCCGCTATTTGCTGCAAGCGCTGTGTGCCCCAGAATCCATCGCTGAGGTGTACATCAATTTTCCTGATCCGTGGCCCAAGGCGCGGCAGCTGCACCGCCGCCTGATCAATGAGGAATTTTTGCACCTGCTGGCCACGCGCATGGTGCCTGGCGGCTTGCTAGACATCGGCACGGACCACGCCGACTACGCTTTGGCCATCACCGAGGCGCTGGAGGCAACGCCGTACTTCCACAGCCGGTTGGCTACCACGTTTGTGACGGAAGACAACGAGCGGCTGCGCACCAAATACGAGCAGATTGGCCTGGATGAAGGGCGAATTTGCCACTACTACAAATGGGCGCGGCGTGAAACGGCCGTTCCCAATCCTTATCCTGTTCCCAAGGAGTTCCCCATGCCCCACGTTGTGCTGCACACCCCCATGGATTTAGACGCAATTCAGGCGCGATACGGCCGTATGCGCACCAACGACGAAGCGCGCCACGTTAGCTTTATGGAGTTGTTCCGCGCGAATGAAGGCGATGCGCTGTTTGTGGAGACGTACATCAAGGAAGAGCCGGTAGCGCAGCGGCTGGGGCTGGTCATTCGGCAGCGGGAGCCAGGCAATTACGTTATCAGCCTGCACGAATTGGGCTTTCCCCGGCCAACGGTGGGGGTGCAGCTGGCTATTGCTGCCCTGGCGCGCTGGTTGGTAAGCCTGGACGATGAGGCCCACATTTTGCACCATAATCTGCCCAGCCAGATGCTGGAAGTGGATGTGATCCATGCAGCTTGACCTGGAACTGTACCGCGAAGAGGCCCAAGTTGAAGCGGATGTGCAAATTAGCTACATCCACATTGCCCCGGAACGGCCGTTGCACACCATGCTGTTTATTCACGGCTTTGGTGGGCGCTCGCGCCAGTGGCGTTACCAGATTGAGCAGTTTGCCCTGCACAACGAAATTATTGCGATTGATTTGCGCGGACACGGCCGTTCCTCCCGACCGGGGTATGGCTACGACATGGATCGCATCCTGGCCGACATTATGGCGGTGCTGCGGCGTTGTGACGTAAATCGGCCGTTTGTAGTGCTGGGCCATTCCTACGGCGTGGCGATGGCTACCGAGCTGGCCTGGCGTTACCCGGAGCGGGTGAGCCACCTCATTTTGATTGCCGGGGCCGGGGAATACAGAATCTCCCCTGCGTACCAATTGATGTTTCGCCTGCCGGAACCATTGCTGCGGCTGCTGCAACCGGTGGCCAACCGGGTAATGGACGCGTCGCTCTACGCGCTGCAAGAGATGTACCTGCACAACCTGCGCCACTGGCGGGGTTGGGATAAGTTTCCAGAGCTAAAGCCACCGACGATGGTCATTTTGGGCAACAAAGACCGCGTGCTGCCCCAATCCGCGTTTGAGCGGGTGGGGGAGCTGGTGCCGGAGGGATCGGAGGTGATCAACGTGGGCGTATCGGCGCACATGGTGATGCTGGAGCGGCGCGATGCGGTGAACCGGGCCATTGAGCGCTTTTTGGATGGGGAAACGGCCGTTGCGACTTACTCCCGTTGGCGCAGCGATGCCGAAGCAGGCGGACGGGGCGGTTTGTCGGCAGAACGGCCGTGGCTCGCGAGTTATGAAACGGCCGTCCCGCCCACCATTGATGTGCCTCGCCTGCCGCTGTATCGCCTGTTGGATCGCGCTTACCGTCGTTTTCCCAACCGCCCCGCCCTTCGTTTTATGGGGCGTACCCTCAGTTACCGCTCGTTAAGTGCCCAGGCAGGCCGTCTGGCCAACGGGCTGCTGTCGCTTGGGGTGAAAAAAGGCACGCGGGTGATGCTGCTGTTGCCTAACGTGCCGCATCTGGTGATTGCTTACTACGGCACGCTGCGCATCGGGGGCATTGTGGTGATGGCTAATCCGCTGGACCCGGCGCAGGAGTTGGTGCGGCAGGCCAGTGCGTCGGGCGCGGAAGTGTTGGTGACGTTGGGGCGTTTTCGAGAAACGGCCGTTCAGATTAAAGCGCAAACCGGCGTGCGCCACATCATTTTTGCCTGCATCAGCGACTATCTGCCGCTGCAAAAGCAAGTGATGGCCTCGTTGTTGCCCGCGCAGCGCACTGTGGACCGTCCCCCGGCCATGCCCAGCGGGTCTGATTTTGCCTGGCGGAGCTGGCTGCGTAAATTTAGGCCGCAGCCGCCCAAAGTAGAAGTGCGAGCAGAAGATACGGCCGTTATCCAGTTCACCAGCGGCACGACGGGCAAGCCGAAGGGCGTGGTGCTGAGCCACTACAATTTGGTGGCCAATACACTCCAGGTGCGCCTCTGGCTCACCGACACGCGTGACGGCCTGGAAGCGATGCTGTGCGTGGTGCCGTTCAGCCATGTTTATGGCATGACCTCGGCCATGAATCTGGCGGTGAGCATTGGGGCTAGCATGGTTTTGCTGCCGCGCTTCGATACGGAAGAGGTGCTGCGCAGCATCCGTCGCTACCGGCCAACGCTGTTCCCCGGTGTGCCCGCGATGTACGTGGCGATCAATAACTTTCCTGGCGTGCGCAAATTTGGCATCGACTCAATCCGTGCCTGCATTAGCGGGGCAGCGCCGCTGCCAATTGAGGTAAAGGAAACGTTTGAGAAGCTAACCAAGGGCAAGCTGGTGGAAGGGTACGGCTTGAGTGAAGCCAGCCCGGTGACCCATGCCAATCCGATTAACGGCCGTCACAAAGTTGGTTCGATTGGGTTGCCGCTGCCCAGCACGGAAGCGCGCATTGTGGATTTGAAGTCGGGACGGCCGTTGGCGGCCGGGCAAATTGGCGAATTGGTGGTGCGTGGGCCGCAGGTGATGCGCGGTTACTGGGAAGATGAGACCGCGACTCGCGAGGTCATTGACAAGGACGGCTGGCTGCACACCAACGACGTAGCCCGCATGACCGAAGACGGCTACTTCCAGATCATCAGCCGTCGGCAAGACAGCTGGACGGGCGAAGATAGCGGCCTGGCCTACCCGCGCGATGTGGAAGAAGTCATTTACGAACTGCCGGAAGTGCGTGAAGTGGTGGTGGTAGGTATTGCCAACCAGCCAGTGGCCTTTGTGAGCCTCAAAGAAAAGACGCGCTTGCCTGCCAAAACCATCATTTCGTTTTGTGAGCGGCGGCTGCCGCCCAGCCAGGTGCCCAAGCTGGTGATTTTTGTGAAGGAGTTCCCGCGCAGCTTCATTGGCAAGGTGCTGCGGCGCGAGTTAGTGTCGCAATATGAGCAGCAAATTATGGCGGAGGGAGGCAGTGTGGGGCAGCATTTGGCCGGTTTGGAAGATACTGCCGTTGAATAAATCAGGCGAGGTGCTGTTTGATAATTTGCAGCACAGTTTCTAATCGGTAAGGTTTATTGAGGAAACCGGTGGGGTGCATACGGCCCAGCTTCTTCAAAATATCACCTTCAGAGTAGCCCGAAGAAAGGATAATTTTGACGGTGGGATCGATTTCCCGCAGGGCGGTAAAGGTGTCGATGCCGCTCATGCCGGGCATGGATAGGTCTAAAATGATGAGGCCAATCTGTTCCTGATTGGCGGCAAATTGGGTGACGCCTTCTTCGCCGTTAGCAGCGGCCAGGGTGTTGACAGATTCCATGTCCAGGATGTCTTCGATGGTTTCGCGCACTTGCCTTTCGTCGTCGATGATGAGGACGGATTTTTGGGCGGCAGACGGCCGTTTTTCTAACTTGTCTTGCGGCGGCTGGTTGGTGTGCTGCTCTTCCATTTTGTGGACCTATCTGGTTCTTCTCCTGGCACGTGTCCCCTACTGTGCGCATGGTTTTTTCTACGACAAGAGCATTATAGCAAAGGGTGCAAGCGATGTGTGCAGGACATAAGGTTGATACGGCCGTTATTTTCACCATTCTAATAGAGATCGTAGATGTTTGTCTAATAAAATGTTGCCCTATAGCTATTCATTGCTAAACTTGCCATACGGCCGTTGCAATTTTGCGTACACAAAAATGGGAGAATGGATATGAGTCAGGTTAAAACAGAACTGCCCCATTGGGACTTCAGCACAGTGTTTCCCGGTTTGGATTCCCCGGAATTTGCCTCTGGTTTCCAATCAGTGATCGATGCGATTGCCGGATTGGTCACCTTTTTTGACGAGAACAAGATTAACCGGTTGGATACGGCCGTTCCCGCGGATGACAAATTGGTGAAACTGTTCGAGACGGTTATCAGCCGCTATAACGCCGTTGAAGACCAGAGCCTGACGCTGCAAGCCTACCTGTATGGCTTCCTCACCACCGACTCGCGCAATAATGAGGCCCAGGCGCGTAATAGCGAGCTCATGCCGCACCTCTCCCGCTTTGCGCTGCTGCACACCCGGCTCACCGCCTGGATTGGTTCGCTGGACGTAGAGATTTTGCTGGAAAAATCGGCAGTAGCCCAGGCGCACGAATATATGTTGGCGCGGGCACGGCAAGAAGCGATGCATTTGATGTCGCCGGAGCAGGAAGATTTAGCCGCCGAGCTGTCGCTGACGGGTGGCAGCAGCTGGTACCGCCTGTTTAGCGACTACACTTCCCAAATCAAAGTAGACATCGAGCGTGATGGCGAGATAGAGGCGATGCCCCTGACCGCCGCGCAAAACCTGGCGTTTGACCCCGACCGGACGGTGCGAGCACAGTCACACCAGGCGGTTTTGGATGCGTTGGCCGAAGCGGCCGTTCCGCTGGCTGCCTGCCTGAACAGCTTAAAAGGTGAGACGCTGGCATTGGTGCGGAGGCGCGGCTGGGAGTCGCCGCTGGAGATGGTGCTGTTTGCCAATGCCATCGACCAGGCCACGCTGGACGCAATGATGACCGCCACGCGTAACGCATTCCCCGATTTTCAACGTTATCTGAAGGCGCGGGCGCGGGCACTGGGGCTGCCTAAGCTGGCCTGGTATGATCGGCTGGTGCCGCTGGGCGAGGGGGAACAGAGTTGGGCTTACCAGGATGCGACCAATTTTGTGCTGGCTCAGTTTGGCACGTACTCATCCAAAATGCGCCGTCTGGCGGAGCGGGCTTTTACCGAGGACTGGATTGATGCCGAGCCGCGCGACGGCAAGCGAGGCGGGGCGTTTTGCATGGGGCTGCGCGACGATGAGAGCCGTATTTTGTCGAATTTTGAGCCGGGCTTTTCTGGGGTGAGCACGCTGGCCCACGAGTTAGGCCACGCTTATCACAATCTATGCCTGGCGGAGCGGACGCCGCTGCAAAAGGAAACCCCAATGACGCTGGCGGAGACGGCCAGCACGTTTTGCCAGAAAATTGTGGAGAATGCGGCGTTGAAAACGGCCGTACCGCAGGACCAGCTCATCATCATCGACGGGGTGCTGGAGTACGCCGCGCGGGTGGTGCTGGGCGCCAGCAGCAACTTCATGTTTGAGCAGAAGTTGTTTGAGAAGCGGCAAGAACGCGAACTGTCGGTGGAAGAGTTGTGCGCACTGGACGAGGAAACGCAGCTGGCAGCGCTGGGTGATGCTTTGGAGGACGGATCGCTGCATCCGTACCGCTGGGCTTACGTGCCGCACTACTATGGCGCGACGTTCTACAATTTCCCCTACACGTTTGGCCTGCTGTTTGGTCTGGGACTGTATGCCCAATACCAGGCCGATCCAGAGCCGTTCAAAACGGGCTATGACGAACTGCTTTCTATGACCGGCATGGGCAACGCTGCCGAGCTGGCCAACCGCTTTGGCATCGACATACGCGATACCGCTTTTTGGGAATCCAGCCTGGATGTGCTGCGGGCGGATATTGATCGGTTTGAGCGGCTGGTGGATGAACTGACGTGATGATAGGCGTGTGTTTTTTGCTCGAAGACCTGGGGATGAATCCCCAGGCTAGGGTTTGAAAACAGCACTTTTCTTCAGGTCTTTTTCTCATGGATTCTTTGATACAACTGCACAGCGAGATGCGTGCCTGCCGTTTGTGTTTGGCGGCGGGGCATGATATTGTGCCCGGCGCGGTGTTTCGCGGTAGCGTGGGGGCCGAAGTGATGCTGATTGGCCAGGCGCCGGGCGTGACGGAGGTGGAAGCGAAACGGCCGTTTAACGCCGGCAGTGGCACGCGGTTGTTCCAATGGCTGGGGGAAGCTGGTTGGGACGAAGACGAATTCCGGGCGCGGCATTACATGACGGCCGTTACCAAGTGTTACCCCGGCAAAGACACAAAAAGTGGCAAAGGGGATCGCGTGCCCAGCAAAGAAGAACAAGCGCTCTGCCGCCCCTTTTTAGAGCGCGAAATTGCCCTGGTGCGCCCCAAGTTGATGATCCTGGTGGGTGGTCTGGCGATCAAGCTCCTGTACCCGGCCCGGCTGAAACTGAACGAGGTGGTGGGAACGGCCGTTTACTTCCCACCTTCTGCTCTCACCAATCTGGTGAATTTTAATTTTCATGAGGCGCTGCCGGTTTCGGTAATCGGTGAACGGTTATCGGTGAACGGTAAACCGATTATGGATGATGGATTACCGACCAACGTCCGTCTGGTCGTCCCCTTGCCACACCCCTCTGGAGCCAGCCTGTGGCCCAACAAACCCGCCAACAAACTGCTCATTGCCAAAGCAATCCAAATCTTGCAGATTGCACGCCAGGCCTGGAATCTTTAGTACGTCAATCAGTTTTGGTCTATTCCGGTTAGTTATCGTTGGTTAATCGTTTGGCGAGTTCGTTTGGTCGCTTACCCTATTTGCGCTACAATGCGCCG
Source organism: Ardenticatenaceae bacterium (assembly GCA_020634435.1). GTDB lineage: Bacteria > Chloroflexota > Anaerolineae > Promineifilales > Promineifilaceae > Leptofilum. Next base: position 314,038 of record JACKBS010000008.1, read on the forward strand.
TTGAATTAACCGGAAAAATAGAACGCAGAGGCACCGGATCGTAGCACGTTTAGAAAAGTTACGGTTTGGCGTCTCTGCGTTTTTCAGGACAATTGGTGTATGGGTTTAGAGCCAGTTATTAGTTTCCAGCATGTGGACAAGCGGTTTGTATTTACCAAAGAAAAGCCGCAGTCGGTGATGGAAACATTCATTAAGCTGTTTTCGCGGCGCAGGCAGCCCAAGCCGCCAGCCGAGTCGCTGTGGGCGGTGCGGGATGTGAGCTTCGACGTGCTGCCGGGACAATGTTTTGGCATTGTGGGGCGCAACGGCAGCGGTAAGAGCACCATCCTCAAGATGATCGCCCGGATTTTGCGCCCGAACAACGGCCGTATTGTGATAAACGGCCGTGTCAGTGCTCTCCTTGAACTTGGCGCTGGCTTCCATCCTGACCTCACCGGGCGTGAAAACATCTTCCTCAACGCGGCCCTGCTGGGCTTCGACGAAACGACTACTCACGATTATTATGACCGTATCGTGGCATTTTCTGAGCTGGAAGAGTTCATCGACATGCCGGTACGCCATTACTCGTCAGGTATGTACATGCGCCTGGGTTTCAGCGTGGCCATCCACATGGAGCCAGACATCCTCATCGTGGACGAGATTCTGGCCGTAGGTGACCAGGCATTCCAATCGAAGTGTATCGACGCCATCATGGCGATGAAAGACCGGGGCGTAACGATCATCATCGTGAGCCACAACATTAATCTAGTGCGCACGCTTTGTACGCATATTTTGTGGATTGATAAAGGCGTTCCCCAGGCGTACGGCCCGGTCGAGGAAATTGCCGCAGAATATGTGGCCCATGCGTATCAACGCACGGGCCAGCCGGCGATGACTACGTTTTCGCGGTCGGGTAGTGGTGAAATTGAGATCACGGGCACACGTTTTTTGAATGCGCAAGATGAACCACAGGAGGTTTTTCTCACTGGCGAGCCCATGACAATCGAGATGAGCTACTTTGCGCACAAACCAATCCCCAACCCGGAATTTGGTCTGGCGATTTTTCGCCAGGATGGGGTGCAGGTGAATGGCCCGAATACCCATGCGGCGGGAGTCGATTTGGGTATTATTGAAGGTGCGGGTGTGGTGCGCTATGAAGTAGAGCAGCTCCCCTTGCTGCCTGCAACCTATGTGGTGACAACGGCCGTACACGACGGCCGTTCACATCAATGTTACGATTATCACAAACAAGCATACACTTTTCGCGTTATTCAGGGAGACACTAGAGAACTAGATGGTCTGCTTTTGATACCTGCAAAATGGTGCTCGTTGCCAGCGCCTCGGGCAGAAATTAGTAGTAATTTGAGAATCTGAAAATCATCTGTCCCAGATCATCTGTGGTTATTTGAAATAAGGTATAGGATTGTGATCCAAATGAATAAAAAAATTATCTCTGCGTTAGTATTGTCAGGTTTGTTGTTAGTCTGTCTATTAGTTGTGCACTTCACTTTTAACATTGTGTTAGCCAAAGAAGAAACGGCCGTTGCTTCAGAAGCATCTCCAAATGTTAGCAATATAGCAGCTCAACCGGAAAATCCATCGGGAAGTAATATTGGGAGTTATAACTGTAGATATGGTACTGCTGGATTTACATCACAACAGTTGGCCTGGCTGCCAACGTTAAAAACTGGATGGCATGTAACATTTTATGCAACAACCCCATACACCGGTGAAGGTGAACATGTAGGCATTATCCGTGTGAGTCAGGATCGGAATGGGAGTGTGTATCTACCTACTTATACAACCACCCCAGCATTAACAAATGCCGAGTTAGGAGCTGTGGTTAGCGCATCTCCTGGTAAGCTCTGGTTGGTAGGCAATGAACCAGACGTAGCTGACGTTCAGGATGATACCTATCCTAGTATGTATGCTCGTATTTATCACGATGTTTATGAGTTCATCAAACAGCGAGACCCAAGTGCGCAAGTGGGTGTGGCCGGTCTTTCTATGGCGACACCAGGGCGGCTACAGTATTTAGACATCGTTTGGGATACTTATTTATCGCTTTATGGAACTCCAATGCCTGTAGATGTTTGGAATATTCATGTCTACATCTTATCGGAATACAATCCAACGGGAACTCAAGGTGACGGCAAGCTAGCTTTAGGTACCGATCCTGCTCTGGCAAAAAATTCGCCCTATTTACCATTGCCTTATTCTCAACAGTGTCCATTAGACAACGTTTACTGCCGCGCAGAGCATGATGACGTAGATATTTTTATCGAGCAAATGGTTGCTATGCGCCAGTGGATGAAAGATCATGGGCAGCGAGATAAACCTCTAATTTTGTCGGAGTTTGGGTTGTTGTATCCCTATGTAGAGGAAAATGGGGGTTGTTTTCTTAGTGATGAATTCGGAAATTGTTTTACGCCAACACGCGTGAATAATTATTTGTATGACACAATGCAATGGTTGGAGGCAGCTTCATCATTAGATTTGGGTTACCCCGCAGATGACCATCGGTTGGTGCAGCAATGGTTGTGGTTCAGCTTGTATGTTGATGCCGAAGTGAGTGGGGGGTCAAGTAACTTGCTGAAAGATAATTATTTATCCTTTGTTGGTGGCGATATCAATGGAATGTCTGAGGTAGGCATGTTTTATCAACAGCAGATTGCAAGTTACGAGCTTTATGCGAACTTATTTGCTGTTGAAGCCATGCCAACTGTGGAAAATATTCAAGCACCAGCAAGCACAGTCGATGCAGAAATTTCTGTTGAGTTCTTCAACAATGGAAACCAGGCAATAACAGATCCCTTTACAGTTTCCTTTTATAAAGATGCAAATTTAACGCAGCTAATTGATTCTGTTACCATTAATCCAACGGTAAATGGCTGTGCACGCTTGGGTTATGTTGCTTCCGTAACGTGGCCAAGTTTATCTTCGGGTACCCACCACTTTTGGGTGAAACTAGACAGCGCGAACGTCATAAGTGAGGATGTGGAGAGTGACAATGTCGTGTCTGGAGTTGTCTTGGTTGATCCAGAAAATATTTATTTACCCTTTACCCGTCGTTAGCTGTTGCACTGCCTGATTATTGACAAAAATAGAAGCATAGCTCGTGTGGCAAGATAAAATTTCGTCAACTAACATGATGCTGGGATGGCTGTTGTTAACAACAGCCATCTATTTTTTGTTGCCTACTCTGTTCAAAAATTCATTAGAACAGGTGGGTATATTTAGGCGCATTCATCCGCTTTTTCTGGTAGCAGGCGTAGCCTTAATTGTTCGCCTCATTCCTATGGTTTTGCTGCCAGTCGGTGCTGGATATGATATTGAATCTTTTCGCCTTGTTGGCGCGGCATTGCTCAACAAAGAAGATGTCTACACTTCAGCGGCTTTTGGTCGGCATCCCTATTTGCCGATGCAGATGTATTGGATTGGGTTTGCACTATATTTAAACTCATTAACGGCCGTTCCTTTTGTAATCCTCATTAAGCTACTGCCAGTTTTAGTGGATGTATTGATTGCCGTGCTCATTTATCAGGCTAGTCGTTATTGGCAAAAGCCGCAAGCTGAAGCCCTATTGTGGGGATTGCTATATGCTCTTAATCCAATTGCAATATTGGTATCTGCTTATCACGGTCAATTTGATTCTATTCCGGTATTTCTTCTGATGTTGTCCTGGATGTGGTGGGAGTTTCATAAAAGAACAAAGCTGTCGGCTGGTGCGTTAGGGCTGGCGATTTTAAATAAGACGTGGCCTATTGTCTTTTTGCCCATTATGTTGGTTCGCAACTTGAAATGGAAATACTGGCTGGTTTTTACGATTGTGTCACTTGCAATTCCAGTCGTTGCTACTTTGGCTTATGTTTTAGTATTAGATACAGATCCTATGCCAATGCTAAGACGTGCTTTAACGCATACGGGGCCCGATGGATATTGGGGTATGTCTGCACTCCTGGCCTTACTCAAAAACCATTGGTCAGTTTTTGAACCGTTTTACACTTCTTTTGTGGCATGGCGACGATGGATTATTCTATTTACGGGAATCATTGTGCTTTGGTGGACAAGAAGACAAACTGTTGTGGCTGCATTAACAACAATTATTCTAGCCGTATTTATGGTTTCTTCTGGAATGGGAATACAGTGGTTGTTATGGATTGTTCCCTTTGCTATTCTGGACGCTGACCACCGGTGGTTAAGTTGGTATAGCCTGACCGGGATGTTGTTTTTACTTGTGCAATTATATGGCTTGCATATGTATCCCTGGTTGTATGAGCTGTTTCTACCTGAAACGGCCGATTCTTTAGTACGCTTGGGGTCTTTGCCCGCCTGGTTCACGGTCACACTATGGACCATTGCTCGTTTGCGCCGGAATCAATATGCGGCAGTAGCGGATCCTATTTGAAATCCTTTTTCAAGATTATGCTAGCTTTTGGACGGTGAATTATGGGCAAAACAAAAGGACACCCATCTGGATGTCCTTTTTAGGCGGAGAGGGTGGGATTCGAACCCACGGTGACCGAAGGCCACAGTGCTTTTCGAGAGCACCCCAATCGTCCACTCTGGCACCTCTCCGTGTTCAGTGATCAGTAATCAATTACGAATTACCGTTTACCGTTTCTAAGCATTTGAAAGAACTGCTGCAATAAATCCGCCGCTTCTGCTTCCAACACGCCGCTGGTGATGCTGACGCGATGGTTGAAGCGAGTCTCATCCAGCACATTGACGATAGAGCCGTGCGCCCCAAAGCGCACATCCTTTGCGCCATACACCAATCGTGGCAGCCGCGCCTGGATCATTGCCCCGGCGCACATGGGGCAAGGTTCTAGTGTGCAGTAGAGCGTTACGCCGAGCAGCCGCCAGTTTTGCACCGCTACGGCCGTTTCTTTCAGCGCAATCATCTCGGCATGGGCGGTTGGGTCCTGGTCACTTTCCTTGCGATTGTACCCCTGGCCCACGATACGGCCGTCTAACACCGCCACCGCACCAACCGGCACTTCACCCAGTTCAGCCGCTTTGGCTGCCTGTTCCAACGCCACCCGCATCCACTGCTCATCCTGCCTTTGCTGGATTTCATCTGGATTTGTAATGTTCACCTCGTTCACAGCGCCGGAATTATAACAAACTCATACGCCGCAAGCGAATACAGAACATAAAAGCCCATCGCAAATATAAAGACTGGACAAACCGCCCGAATTTGTCCCTTAGCCTGGGCATTCATGCCCAGGTCTTCGATGCGTAGCCCAAACAACAGGTAAAAGCAGGGTGATAGTCTCACACCAGTTCACACCGTGTGTTATGATTAAATTGCCCAAAACTGCTAGAATTTTGTGCAAGCGAACGATTTGTCGTTCTGCCATAACCAACCTGGTTTGTGTACTGGAGAAAAAACACGCAATGCGTAAAAATCGACTTCTAACTCTGTTTATCCTGCTTTTGGCAATTGTGGTGGCCTGCCGTGAAGAGGAACCGCTGCCTACGGCCGTTCCCCCCATCGCCTTACCAACAGCTACCCCCACCGCCACACCTTTCACTACTGACTTGGGCACAGAAACGGCCGTTGCCACCCCCGTTCCCGTTCAGATCGATCCCGAAGATATTGACTGGGCCCCGCAGGTGCTTTACAGCAGTCCCGCTCCCGGCGAGGATGTGCTGCTCGATGGTGCGATCACCATTCGCTTTGACCAGCCCATGAACCAACAGGCGGTTGAAGCCGCTTTTAGCATCACGCCCACCGAAGGAAACCAAAAGGTCACCGGTAACTTCTCCTGGCCCCGCCCGGACACCGTCGTCTTTACGCCGCAAACCGATTTTCAGCGTCGCCAAACCTACCAGGTGCAAATTGACGAAACGGCCGCTTCCCTCAACGGTCTTACGCTAAATGTTCCGCTTGAACTGACGCTGCAAACGGTGGGTGCTCTAGAAGTTAGCCAGATCATTCCTGCCAATGGCAGCGCCGATGTACAAACCGATGGCGCGATCACTGTGCTCTTTAACCGGCCTGTGGTGCCGTTGGTCAGCAGCGGGCAGCAGACGAATTTGCCCGATCCGCTCATCCTGGAACCAGCTGTGAGTGGGGCCGGTGAATGGACTTCCACCAGCATCTACCGCTTTGTGCCTGATGAGCCGCTGGCTGGTGCGACCACATATCGCATAGCCGTTGACGGAGATTTGACCGATGTCGTTGGCGTGAGCATGGCCACCGCCTTTACCAGCCAGTTCACCACTCTCAACCCCGACATCGTGACCATTGAGCCAGATAGCAGCGCCAATATCGCGCCAACTGCGCCGATTACCATCACGTTCAACATGCCGATGGACCGCACGACTACCGAGGCGGCCATTTCTCTCAGCAGTTTAGGGGATGCGCCCGATGCCGAGATTGCCTACGAATGGTCAGAAGATAATCGCGTGGTGCAGCTAACGCCGCAAGAACTTCTGGCGCTAGATTCGACCTACCAACTGCAAATCACCAGTTCAGCCCGTGCTGCCAATGGTGAAGCCAGCCTCGGTGATACCGAAACTTTTGCCTACCAGACTGTGCCCTTCCCGGCCATTGTCCGCACGGCACCTTCGGCTGGCGGCCCTGTTGATCGCTTCCAGCGCGGCATTACGGTTCAGTTTGCCTCGCCGATGGATTGGGACACGGTGGAAAATCGCATTCGCATCGATCCTGCGCCGGAGCGGATGAGTACCTACATCAACCAATACAGCAATGAAATTACGCTCGACTTTAACCTGGAGCTGAACACAACCTACAGCGTGGTAGTGCCGGGTACGGTAGCCGATCCGTACGGCAACACGCTGGGCCAACCGTACACTTTTCGCTTTACGACGCCAGGGCGGGAACCGATCGCCTCGCTGGCCCTACCGCCACGCCTGAGCCAGTTTAGCACTAACTTCTCAACCAACGTGGATGTCATTCAGGTGAATGTGTCTCGCCTGGACTTGTCACTCTACAACCTGGGCCTGCCGCTCAATTTGCTAAATCGGCCGTATGACATTTACGATTATCGCCCGGCGGCCTCGCCGCTGCGCACCTGGTCGTTGCCGCAAACCAGGGACCGCGATGAGGTTTCTACAGTTACGGTGCCCCTGGCTGGCGAAGGTGGCGGGGCCTTATCTCCCGGCGTTTACCTGCTGACGGTTGATGCCCCGGAAACCAGCGAAGATGTGCGCTACTGGCAAAACCAGCGCGAACTGCTGGTGGTGGGCGATACCAACATCGTAGTCAAAGAGATGTTTGGCTCGGTTTACGTGTGGGTGACCGATCTCGGATCGGGCCAGCCGGCTGCCGGGCGAAGCCTGACGCTTTACAGCGAGCAGGGGGTTTCCTTGGGCACGGCCGTTTCTGACAACAACGGTTTTGCGCGATTTGACTACAACCCAACCAACGGCTATCTGGAAGGCGTGACGGTGATTAGCGGCCAGCCGGGGCAGGCGGGTTTTGGCATTGGCAGCAGCATTTGGGATTCAGGGATTATGCCCTGGCAGTTTAACATTCCCGCCAACACCAGCAACGAAATCCAAACGCTGACCTACATCTACACCGACCGGCCCATTTACCGGCCCGGTGACATCGTCTACTTCAAAGGTATTGTGCGCGACACAAATTACGGCCGTTACCTTGCCCCCACCATCACCGATCTCGATCTACGGGTGGCCAGCGCCAACTTCTTTGGCGGCGAAACGTTTGAGCGTACCCTACCAGTAACCGTTGGCCCCGATGGCACCTTTAGCGGTGAATACCAACTCCCACAGGACTTATCGCTGGGCACTTACCAGTTTTACGTGCAGACGCCCGATGTGGAAGCCTATCGCCAGTTCACCGTGGCCGATTACCGTGCCCCCGAATTCCTGGTGAGCATGACGTCGGATGAACCGGAGCAGCTGCGCGGTGAAAGCGTGACCGTTGAGCTGGACGCCGAATACTTTTTTGGCGGCCCGGCCACCGATTTGCCCGTGGAATGGACAGTGTACGAGCTGGCTTACCAGCCAACCACCATCGACGGCCCGTACTTCAGCTTTGGCGATACGGCGGGCTTTTTCTATGAAGACCCCGGCCTGTTTGGTGGTTTTGGGGGCAGCGACGGCTATGGCAACTATGTGATCAACGGCAACGGCCGTACCGATGGCAACGGCCGTCTCCTCATTGACCTGCCCGCGGATTTGCTGCAAGACGCTGACGCTGGCAGTCGGGTCATCACCATCGAAGCCTCCGTGCAGGATTTGTCCGAGTTTGCCGTCACCAGCCAGGCCACGGTAGTGTTGCATGCGGCCGAAACCTACGTCGGCATCCAGCCAGACGATTTTATTGGTCGGGCCAACACCGAATCGACTGTGAACCTGGAAACGATTGATTGGGACGGCCGTTCCGTGCCCAATCAGTCCGTCGAGGTTGTTTTTTACCGGCGCGATTGGGTGCCGCAGCGCACCCAGGATTACGGTATGTACTACACTCGCTGGGAAGCAGACGATACTGAATTGGCACGCACCACCGTGACGACCAACGGGCAGGGGCAGGCCAGCGCCAGCTTCACGCCAGAGGAAGGCGGCACTTACATCGCCGTGGCTACCGTTACCGATGGTGGTGGGCGCGAGCAGCTCAGCAGCACCACCATCTGGGTGGCCGACAGTGGCCAGATTGGCTGGCAAATTGACCCACGCGACAAAACGATGGAGCTGACTCCCGACGCCACCGACTACGCGCCGGGCGATACTGCCCGCGTGTTGGTGCAGTCGCCTTTCACTGAACCGGTGCAGGTGTGGCTCACCATCGAGCGCGGCGAGCTACTGGAGCAGCGTGTAATTACCCTCAACGGCAGCAGCGACGTGCTAGATATTCCCATCACCGCTGAGATGGCCCCCAATGCGTTTGTCACCATCACAGCCATCAAGGGTGTGACGGGTGGCAGCGATCCGTACCCGGAAATGCGCCTGGGCATTGCCGAACTGCCGGTTTCCACCGAGCAGCAAACGCTCACCGTGACCCTGACACCACAGCAAGATACGTTTGCGCCGGGCGATACGGCCGTTTACACCGTCACCGTCACCGATTACCAGGGCAATCCTGTCCAGGCTGATGTGTCGCTGGCATTGGTAGACCTGGCTGTGCTGACTCTGAAAGAAGATAACGCACCCAACATCGTGGATGCGTTTTATGCGGAGCAGGCATACCGCAGCCGCATGGGTTCTGGTCTGGTCTTCTCTGGCGAGGGGTACCCGATTGAAATTCCTGTTGAGCAGCTTGGCTTGGGTGGTGGGGGCGGTGGTTTTGCCACCGAGACAGCCCTCGCCCGCGCCGTTGGTGATGACGACGATGTGCGGCAAGACTTCCCCGACACCGCTTTCTGGCAGGCTAACCTGACCACCGATGCCAACGGGCAGGCTACCGTGGAGATTCCGCTGCCGGACAACCTGACCACCTGGCGCTTGAGCAGCAAGGCCGTGACTCAAGAAGAGACATTGGTGGGGCAAAATGCAGTGGACATCATCACGACGCTGCCGCTGTTGGTGCGTCCCGTCACGCCGCGCTTCTTTACTGCGGGTGATGTGGTGGAGCTGGGGGCGATTGTGAACAACAACACGGGTGAGGCGCTAGAAACGGCCGTAACCCTCCAGGCGACTGGTGTCACGTTGGCCAGTGAAGCGACTCAAACCATTACCGTGCCCGCCAATGGGCAGCGTCTGGTGCGCTGGCCCGTCACCGTGCAAAACGTGGCGGGTGTAGACCTCACCTTCCGCGTGACTGGTGGTGATTACAACGATGCCAGCAAGCCCACCTTTGGCGATGGTGGCGATATCCCCGTCTACCACTACACCGCCGACGACGTGGTGGCTACCTCTGGCCAGTTGGACGCAGCGGGCAACCGAGTCGAGGCTGTCCTGCTGCCGCCAGGTGTGGATTCAACTCAGGGCGAAGTGGCTATCACCCTTAGCCCGTCGCTGGCCGCGGCGTTGATAGACAGCATCCAGCTAAACAATGAGCAAGACAGCTCTTCCCTGTGTGCCTACGCTGTCGCCGACCGGCTGCTGCCCAACGCTGCCCTGCTGAACCTGGCCCAACGCCTGCCCACCGCCGATTTGGACGCCGATCAGGTTGCCGAATCAGACGCGGTGGTCTTGAGCAGTATCAATCAGCTGGAGCAGCTGGTGCTGGAAGATGGCGGTTGGAGTTGGTGCAGCGGCTCACAAAGCGACCCGTGGCTGACCGGCTACGCCCTGTTTGCCCTGGCGCAGGCCCGCGAACTGGGTTACGAGGTGCGTGCCTCCGTTCTGGAGAACGCGGCTAATTACCTGGTAGCACAACTGGTCACGCCCAGCACCCAGTTCGAGGCCTTCTCGGTCAACCGACAGGCGTTTTTCCTGTACGTGCTGGCCCGGCTGGATGCCGACGTGTTGACCGACCTGGATCGGCTGGTGGAGGAAAATCGTGCCCTGCTGGATCCGTACGGCCGTGCCCTGGTGGCCTCGGCCTATGCTGAGTTGGGGGTGACGGACAACCGGGTAGAGAGGCTGTTGACCGACCTGAACGACAGCGCCGTGGTAAGTGCTACTGGCACCCATTGGGAAGACGCCATCCGCGACTGGCGCAATTTGAACAGTGACGTGCGGGGAACGGCCGTCATCGTCAAAACGCTGGCCGAACTCGATCCGCAAAGTCCGCTGCTGCCCGGTGCGGTGCGCTGGTTGATGAGCGCCCGCGATACCCAGCTTTGGTCAACCTCTCACGAGACGGCCTGGACGCTGTTTGCGCTAACTGAGTGGATGGCGGCTTCCGGCGAGCTGGATGCCAACTATGATTACAGCCTGGAAGTGAACTTGCAGCCGGTAACCGACGGCAGCTTCACGACAAGCACCGTCACCAACAGCCGCAATTTGTCTATCCCGGTAAGCGATTTGCTGCCAGAAGATGCCAACTTCTTCAACTTTGGCCGTGGGGCGGGCGACGGCCGTCTTTACTACACCATGCACCTGGAAAGCAGCATCGACATGAACTTTGTCGAGGCGATCAATCGTGGCGTTTCTGTAGAGCGTGTCTATTACGACGCCGAATGCGACCCGGAAACCGAAACTTGCCAACCCATCACCGAGATTGAAGCGGGTGAGCGGGTGCGCGTGGTGCTGACCATCATCGCCGAAAACGATCTGGTGTACGCTATGGTCGAAGACCCCATCCCAGCGGGCACCGAAGCGATTGATCCGGGGCTGGACATCAACTCGCCCAACCAGGGTGGTGAGGTGAATCGCGTAGATGAAGATTACCGCTATGGCTACTGGGGCTGGTGGTTCTTTAACCAGATTCAGTACCAGGATGAGCAGGTGGTCTTCCTGGCCAACTTCTTGCCTGCGGGCACGTACCAATACAGCTACTACCTGCAAGCATCCATCCCCGGTGAATATCAGGTACGGCCGACTTTTGCCCGCCAGACCTTCTTCCCGGAGGTAAACGGCCGCTCCGCTGGCATGGTCTTTAGCATAACCGAGTAATCGGTGGGCGGTAATCCGTTTACCGTTTACCGAACACGGAATACTGACAATTGCAAAGCAGGTGATGGGTCGCCCGAGAAATGCCCGTCACCTGCTTTGTTAATTTTTTAACAGTTCAGTAAATTTTCACGTCGCCTTAACTTCCCGTTGTGCCAGAATGTTGAATACTAGAGCGGAAGAAATTCCGTTAGAAGTACAAAGTAGATTGTAGTGAGTGGTGTAACGGCCGTATCGTTAGTAGGTGACAAAATGGAAGCATACACTGAAGGCGTCATTACCATTGGTGAGCAGCAAATTCATTATGTGGAAGCGGGCAAAAAAGGGCGGCAAATCGCCCTGATGATCCACGGGTGGTCCAGTTCCTGGTACGCCACCTCCCCGCTTTTGGGCCAGCTAGCCCAGCGCTTCCACTGCATTGCCATTGATCTGCCCGGTTATGGGCAATCCCCTCCCTTAGCTGAAACAACTACCATTGCCAAATATGTGGATCTGCTGGCCAATCTCATTGGCCGGATGAGCGATGGGCCGGTGGTGCTGGTGGGTCACTCGATGGGTGGCATGATTAGCCTGACCCTGGCCATGACACACCCCGTGCTGGTCGAGCGCATGGTTTTGCTAAGCCCAACGATAAGCGGCCGTTTATCAACCGCCATCAACCTGTTCATCAGCCCCATCACCATGATGGAACGTTTTGGCCTGGGCAGCTTCCTGGTCACGATGACAGAACGTGCTTTTGTGGGCCTGACCGACCGGTTGATGCGCCCTGTGTCTTTTGCCGAGCGCACCGGCATCACCGAGGCAGATTATGAGCGGCTGCGTATGGATGCCCGTAAGCCGGGCCAGGGGCGCGTTCGGGCTGAGTGTTACCGGGCGATGTTGGAAAATGATTTAAGCGGCCGTTTAGGCCAGGTGGAAACGCCCTCGCTGGTCATCTGGGGCGCAGAAGATAACACCGTGCCCCTGCGCGATGCTGGCGTGGTGGACGATGAATGGCCTGCTGCCGACCTGCGCATTTTGCCTAAGGCAGGCCATTGGCCCCAATTTGAAGCCCCCGATACTACCCGCCGCATGGTGGCAGCGTTCCTGGGGCTGCCGCTGCACAGCAGTGCCCTCTTTAAGCCGGTCGAAGAAGATGAACTAGCTCAAATCAGTGAGATTGCTCAATTTTTTGCCAGCTCCGACGTAGGCAACGATTTAACGCTGGCCCAGCGCACCCGCCTGGCGGCACAGTGCCAGGTGCGTACCTTTGATCCCGGCGATGTGATCGCCGAGGCGTCAGAAACCAGCGATGAGCTGTTCATCATTCAAAAAGGGTACGTGGAAGTGTGGAAAGACCCGGAAAGTAAATCCGGCAGCCACAAGCATAACCAGGACAAAATGGAGCATGTGGCCAACTTACGCGCCGGGCAAATTACTGGTGAGCTGGCCATGCTGGATCGCGGGGGGCGCAGTGCCGACCTGATCGCGGGGAGTGAAGGCGCGACGCTGCTGGTGCTCAGCCGTGAGCGGCTGCTGGCTCTGGTAGAAGATGATTCCGAGCTGGGTGCGCGCTTCCTGTGGAATATGTCCAAGGCGATGTCGGCGCGGGTGCGCTTTGTGCTGTGGCAGCTTAATCAAGAGCGCCAGGGCGTGGTCGCAGAGCAAGAGGCGGCGTTTGGACGGCTGCCGGTGCGGAATTAAGGAAGATTATTTTGCCGCTTTTTTAGACGCTGACCAGAGGTGATGGTCAGCGTTTTTTGTTCAGTCATCTGTCATCTTTTCCTTACCTGAATATCACACCATATCTGTGACATTTGCCACCCGATAATTTACCCTAAACTCAGTAAACTTTAGCCCATAATCTGAACATAAAACTTTATTTTTGGAGGATCGGAAAGGCTCCAAAACGCCCCGATTTTCCCCAACCTTAAGAATATTTCCCTCGCCAGATGTAGGAGAGACGCCATGTTAACCACAAATGATCTGATGACCATTGACCCGGAAACCGTCACAGCGGATGTCCCTTTGCGTGAAGTAGTCGCCGTGATGAACCGGGCCAACATTCGCCAGGTTTTGGTTGTGGATGGTAAGAAACTGGTGGGGATTGTGACCGATCGCGATGTGCGCCTTGCCGTTAATTCTCCGTTGACCACCGAAGAGCCGCTACAGCGGCTGGAACTACTGAACGGCTTCAAGGCAAAGGATTGCATGACATCAAATCCTCGCTGTGTCACACCGGAAACGCCGATTCACAAGGTTGCTGAACTGCTGAGCATGTACAAATTTGGTGCGCTGCCGGTGGTAAAAGATGATGCGTTGGTAGGCATCATCACCGTAACCGATTTGTTAAATCAGATGGCGCTGATACCAGAACCAAAATCGTAATTTTCCTCCTGTTTGAGATGTTTGTTTGGATGACACCAGGACTGCTCGTCACAGCCCTGGTGTTTTCTTTATATGTGCTTTGTCTTGCTTGTTAGCGTTTGCTTAGCAGCCTGGCCTAACTGGCTGATGATTCCTGGTTACCTCTTTACAATGGTAGTATGGCAAAACTCAATTTCTTTTCCGCTGCACCCAAAACTTCACTGAAAGATCCGCAATCTTTTATGCTGCCATTGGCCGAACCGGTGACCGTTTCGCGCACCGATGACGGCTTTTGGCATTTGCAATGGCAAGAAACGGCCGATCGCATCATCGTTTATGTGGGTACGGACCCCGAAGCGCCAGAAGACATGTCGCCGATTGTGTCGGTGGGTGGGGCGAGGGAAGCGATGGTGGGCAGTTTAAATACGGCCATTCGCCACTATTTCCGCGTGGAGTTTAGGGGTGGCCGGTGGGACGGCCGTTCCTTTCTGGCAGCCGAGCGTGTTTTGCCGTTGCACAAAAGCGTGAACCTGCGCGATGTGGGCGGCTTTTATACCACCGATGGCCGGATGGTGCGCTGGGGGTTGCTGTATCGCTCAGGCAGTTTGTCCCGCCTCACTGAGGCCGACCTGGCCTACCTGAAGCGGCTGGGCTTGCGACTGGTGATCGATTTGCGCTCCACAGATGAGCGGGCCAAGCAGCCGGATCGCTTGCCCGATGTGGATGGGTTGGTGGAACGGCCGTTGTCCATGGACAGTCTGGATCGGTGGGAAAAGCTGCGCGGCATGTACGCCGTCCTGTTTCGCAAAAGCAAACTAGATGAATATTTGCTGGGCGGCTATACGCGTGTGGTACTGGATGCCAATGCCCACCACATCGGCGAAATTTTTCAGCGGCTGGCCGATCCGGCGCAGCTGCCCGCGCTGATTCACTGCACGGCAGGTAAAGACCGCACCGGGCTGGTGGTGGCTCTGCTGCTGCTGACACTGGGCGTGCCGGAAGAAACTGTCCTGGCGGACTACACCCTGAGCAATCTGTTCTACGATCACTTTCGTAAAGGCATCATGGCCGATTTGAAGCAGGTGGCTCCCTGGGGCCTCTCCGCCGATGATTTGCAGGATTTGCTGCTGGTGAAAGCCAAAACCTTGCAAGGGGCGCTGGCCCATCTGCGCGAAAATTACGGCTCGCTGGAGGAATACCTGCGCAACCAGGCAGGCGTCGCCGACGAAACCATTGCCCAACTGCGCCAAAACTGGCTGGTTGATGGTACTTGATTTGGCCTTTTATCAGCAGATTTCGCGGATTGAAAAAGATTAATCTGGCAAATCTGCGGAATCTTTGATTATCAATCCTCAGAGCAAATTTTCTGCAATTGAGTAGGTAATTTGTCAACGTTAAACTACTATCGCCGAGGAATGAATTCCTCAGCTGAAACAAGAAGTACGCTAAAGCGCACTGAGGGAAGGGGCAGTCTGCTTTAGCAGACTTTCTTTCTCAGTCACCGAATTTATTCGGTGGCTTTCATTACCTGTAAAAGTCATCTATGTTTCAAGTGACCCTCATTTCCACCTACGATTTGGGCCACCAGCCGTTTGGGCTGGCCTCGCCAGCGGCGTGGCTGGAAGCAGCGGGGGCGGCGGTGACTTGTGTAGATGTGTCGGTACGGCCGTTCCAATCCCCAACCGTCCAATCTGCTAACCTGATCGCCTTTTACCTGCCCATGCACACCGCCACCCGGCTGGCCGTGCCCCTCATCCAGCGGGTGCAGCGGATCAACCGCGAGGCCCACATTTGCGCCTATGGGTTATATGCGCCGGTGAATGAGGGCTACCTGCGCCAACTCGGCGTGCAGACGATTTTGGGTGGCGAATTTGAGCAAGGCTTGGTGGATTTAATGGTTGCCTTGCGCGATGGGCAGTCGGTTCCCAGCCTGCCGTCGGTTTCGCTCATGCGGCAGCAGTTTCAACGGCCGTTGCGCACCGCACTCCCCCCGCTCACCAACTACGCCTACCTGGACACGCCCGACGGCAAGCGCATCGTCGGCTATACGGAAGCGACGCGGGGCTGCAAACATTTGTGCCGCCACTGCCCGATTGTGCCGGTGTATAACGGCCGTTTCCGCATCGTCCAGCCAGAGGTGGTATTAGCCGACATCCGCCAGCAGGTGGCCGCCGGGGCGCAGCACATCACCTTTGGCGACCCCGACTTTTTGAACGGCCCCGGCCATGCCCTGCCGCTGGTGCAGGCGCTGCACGCCGAATTCCCCGACCTCACCTACGACGTCACCATCAAGATTGAGCATCTGCAAAAACACGCCGACGCCTTGCCCGTGCTGCGCGACACTGGCTGTGCCTTTGTCGTCAGCGCGGTGGAGGCGGTGGACGATGACATTCTGGCGATTTTGGCCAAGGGGCACAGCCGTGCCGACTTTGTGCAGGTAGCCCGGCAGATGCGCGACGTGGGCCTGCCGCTTACGCCCACCTTTGTCACCTTCACGCCGTGGACGACGGTGGCGGGTTACCTGGACCTGCTATCGCTGTTGGCCGAGCTGGAGCTGGTGGACGCCGTGAACCCCATCCAATACGCCATCCGCCTGCTCATTCCCGAAGGCTCGCGCCTGCTGGAATTGGACGATGTGCAGCGGTTGGTGGCCCCGTTTGATGCGGCGGCGCTGGTTTACCCGTGGACCCACCCGGACCCGGCAGTGGATGCGCTGTACGCGACCGTGTTCAAGCTGGTGAAGGCCAGCCAAAACGCAGGCGAATCGCGCCAGACGCTGTTTAACCGCCTCTGGCAAACCGCGCTGGCGCTGCTGCCGCCGGACGAGCAGGCGACCTGGGCGGCGCGGCAGCCTGTGCTTACCCGCACGGCGCAGGCGGTGCCCAGCCTCAGTGAAGATTGGTACTGATGAGCGGAGCCATTTGCGGAGCAGTTTGCTTCCGACCTGGTTTAATTTAGAGCCCGTTCGCCCCGAGATTGGTCCAATCTCCGAAGATTGGACCAATCTTACAATTGTCATGCCCGCGCAGGCGGGCATCCATTTTCCTGTGTGAAAAATCGGGATACCCTCGTGGGTATGCCACAAAACGCGCACCGTAGGGGCGAGGCGGCGCGCTGCGCCTGCCCCTAAAACAATCCAACCTCGGCCGCGCCGCCTCGCCCAAACCAATGGAACGCCAACCTGCCTTGTCCTAACAGGATACCTTGATGCGAGAGCAGACAGGATGCTTCGGCAGCCTCAGCACAGGCTCTCAGCATGACAGGTAGCGTTGAACTGTCATGCTGACCGCAGGGAAGAATCCCGCGAGGAGCCAATGGCGAGGACCTTGCCCAGGCCAGGTTGGCTTGAATGCCGGGGCAGCCTGGTGGTGCGGGGGTTGTATGCGGCGGGGCTGCGGGTAATGGGGCCGGGTGGGCGAGGCAGGCCGAGGGGAGGCCATGTGCCAGACCAGAACGGTGGCGGCCTGCCTCGCCCCTACGGTTGAGTTGTTACGATGAAATTTTGGCCTCAATGGCGGCGAGGTTGTTGCGGGAACGGACGGTGTCTGGATGATCTGGCCCCAGCCGTTTTTCGAGGATGGCCAGCGCCTGCCGCATGAGCCGAGCCGCTTCGGCAAAATCCCCTTCATCATGAGCCAGCCAAGCCAGATTATTGAGTCTGATGGCGGTAGTGGGATGGTCGGGGCCAAGGGCATTTTCGGTGATGGCCAGGGCGCGTTCGTAAAACTGCCGTGCGGCGGCCAGGTCGCCCATGGCTTTGAGCAACAGGCCGAGGTTGTTGAGGCTTTGGGCGGTGTCGGGATGGTCGGGGCCGAGGGCTTTTTCTCTGATGGCGAGGGCGCGTTCGTAAAACGGCCGAGCGGCGGGCAGGTCGCCCATCGCTCTAAGGAGAAAGCCGAGGTTGTTGAGGCTTTGGGCGGTGTCGGGGTGGTCGGGGCCGAGGGCTTTTTCTCTGATGGCCAGGGCGTATTCGTAAAAAGGCCGTGCGGCGGGCAGGTCGCCCATGGCTTTCAGGAGAAAGCCGAGGTTGTTGAGGCTGAGGGCGGTGTCGGGATGGTCTGGGCCGAGCGCTTTTTCGTAAATGGCCAGGGCGCGTTCGAAAAACGGCCGTGCGGCGGGCAGGTCGCCCATGGCTTTCAGGAGAAAGCCGAGGTTGTTGAGGCTGGTGGCGGTGTGAGGATGTTCCGAACCACTTATTGACTCGTAAATTTGCGCAGCACGCTCAAGGAAAGGTTTTGTAGCCGCAAAATTACCAAAAAACTGCAAATAACGGCCACCTTCATTATTAAGATAAGCTACGGAACTCGTTTCGTATGTTACTTGCTCAGCCAAATTCACGGCAAATGTGACATGCGGTAACAATTCTCCACAATAGGCCCAGCTTCTCATGTCATTCTGGTCATAATTGAATTGGTCCACTAACAACTTAACCGCTGTTTCCAACCAAGATTGGCTCAAATCTTCATCCATGCGGCTGCGGGCCACGGCCTGCACCAGCCGGTGCAGTGCCAACGCGCCGTCGGCTTTTTGCACCAGGCTGTACCGCCGCAGCGCCCCCAGCGCATCGTCCAGCGCCAGTTCGTCGGCTACCACCGCTTGTAGGGGCGCAGCATGCTGCGCCTTTACGGTAGAAATTTGGTAAATCAAAGCCAGCGGAACGCTTTCCGGGTCTAAAAAGCAGCACAGGTTCAGCAGCTCCAGCGCGCCCGGCGTCTTTTTAATTTCGTCAAAGGCCAGTTCCCAGGTGGTAGTAATGGTGGCGTGGTACCGCTCTGGCTTTTCGGCCCGCTGCCACAGCTCATTTTGCCGTTCGTTAAACAGTTGGTGGTAGCTGGCATAGCTGCTGCCCTTGCTGGCCACATACGCCGCTGCATGTTCCAGCGCCAGTGGCAGCCGCCCCAACGCCGCTGCCAAATCTGCCGCCTGCTGCCACGTTTCGCTTTTTCTTTCGAGACCATCTAGCCGTTCATTTTCACCCTCACCCCAGCCCTCTCCCTCAGAGGGAGAGGCAGCCAATTCCCTCCCCCTGTCAGGGCTGAGGGGAGGACACCTTTTCAGGTAACTCTAGGGTCGGGTAGAAATTGTAAATTGATAAAATGGTTATGTCTCAGCACAAATTCAAAGAAGAATTGAATCCCCTCTTTGAACAGGCTCCAATGGCGACGTTTGCAGCCATCTTCATGGCGTTGCATAGGTTGGGTGCGTCCTTGGGCTGCCGCAACACTGCCCAAAGCAAGCGACCAAGCATAGGCAACCACCAGCAAAACAAGCAGACGACCCATGTGGTCGGGATGCGTGATGCGACTGTCGGCCCACTGCCAGCCACCGCTTTTCAGGTCACGGAAGCTTTGTTCTTGCCAGTTTCGGTTTGCATACTCGAATCCAGTCAGCGTCGTGTCGTTGGTCACCAGGGCCCACGGTTGGTCATAGCCAGCGCTCCAAATAGCATGGGCCGTTGCTGGCAACCGACCCCGCTGCTTGAAGACAAGCCCAGCAGCCGACCACTGTTCCCCAGCTTGCACCATGTGGGCAATAGACAAATCGCCTTCATCGGTACATACCTTTGTCATGCTGGTCACGCGGAACAGATAGTACCATCCCAGGTTAGCCACAGCCTGACACAAATCGGGCGAGGTTCCAATGCCCCGGTCGGCCAGCACAACCACCTCTCTGTTTGTAGCGATACCCTTCTGGACCGCTTGCAACAAGGTTGTGATTATGCCTACTTGCCCTCGGCTGGATACTGCTCATGATTGTTGGCCAGGTAACTGCGCCATGCCAAGGGATACACCGACCTTCCCAAGCGACGCCCACAACCATGACTGCCAGACGGTCTTGCAACTTCGTTTCATCGACCAGCAGATAAAGCTTCCCCAGCGGCAATTGACTAACAATCCAGGCAGTCCATTGCGCGAAGAAGGCGTGCAGCGGAAACAGCGCATTGTCCAGAAAACGCCGCAAGCGTCGGGCGCAGCTCTCAATTTTCTCACCTGTCGCTACCTGGCGGGCAATCTGCTGCTGTTGGCAACTTTCTGCACGCATGATGCCGATAGTAAACAAGCCGACATTTTCAACTTGCCAGCTATTGAGACAAGGCAAATGGGTGGCGATTGTTTGAATCCATTGATAAAGTACGGGATAGCTCATCTTGAACTCCTTCTGACGTTTTGGAAGACATCAGAATTGTCCTTGATGAGCTATTCTTTTTCCAACTCCCAAACATGTCCTCCCCTCAGCCCAGGCAGGGGGAGGGTTAGGGTGGGGGTCTATGGCCGCGCCTCTGCGTTGAAATAAAAAATCCACCGCCTCATCCAACTCAAACAAACCCAGCTCCAACACCTTGCCCACCCCGCCATAGTTCGGGTTGCGGCTGGTAATGAGCACGTGGCCATTGCCCGTCCGGGGCAGGTAGCGGGTTAGCTGCGCTGGTTCAATCATGTCGGCATTGTCGTACACCAGCAGCCAGCGCTGGTTCGTTTGGCCCAGCCAGTGCAGCAGGGTTTGTACGGCCGTTTTCTGGTCGGTCACGTTGGGGGCAATCAGCTTCAGGCGGCGGGCCAGGGTCATCACATCTTCGCCCAGCCCTGGCTCACTGTCGGCGCTCAGCCAATAAATCAGGTCGTAGTCGGCCAGGTGGGTGTAGCTGTAGGCCAGGGCCAGCTGGGTTTTGCCCACGCCGCCCAGCCCGGCAATCGTTTGGGTCACCACGGTGGTTTGCCCGGCGCTGAGCGCGGCTTCCACCTGCTGCAAAATCTGTTCGCGGCCGGTGAAGTTGGGGTTTTGCGGGTGGGGGATGTGGTGCAGGCGGGTGGCAGCGGCGCGCACCACGTCACCTAAATCGGGCCAGGGCAGGTGGGGGCGCTCCCGCATGAGTTCGTGCAGCAGCTCGGGCAGTTGGTCGCGGCGGGCCAGGTATTCAACCAGTTCCGTGGCGCGGTCCTGCACGCCGCTGCTGCTCAGACTGTCGTAATCCAGCCCCATCGCCAGGTAAATGCCTTGCAGGTCGCTGGCGTTAAAGCTCTGGCTGATGAGGTCAATGATTTGTTTGCGGATTTTGCTGTCTACCATGGTGGTTCCTGGCCGTTGGTTGGTGTGATTTGGGGTATTGTAATGGTTTTGGCGGCAAAGTGGAAATGGTTAACGGTTGCTCAAAAAGAGGGTTAAAGACGGCCGTTGTAAGATTCTCTTCAAAAGATTTGGGCTAAAATGACGCTATGACTGACTTTGGGAAACATAAACCGCTGGTGTGGGCTTTAGGCGGGCTGGGGCTGCTGCTCTTGCTATCCGGTTGGCATTGGGTGCGGTTTGAGGCGTCGGTGTGGCAGGCCGATGTAGGCGGCGTGCCCATCATCGAGCGGCTGACGCTGGACCCGGTGGGCAATACGCTGGCGATTGTGGCCTTGGTGAGCATGGTGTGCGTGGTGCTGCTGTCTGTTTACCGGCTCAATAAACAGATATCCGTGCCGGTTTCCGGCTGGTGGGCCATTCCGCTGCTGGCGGTGGTGGGGTTGGGCATCATGCTGTACCTCTCCTCCATCCCGGAAACGATGATTTGCTACCCCAGCGGGGCGTGCCAGGTAATCCAGCAAAGCGAGTACGGCGAGATTTTGAACGTGCCGGTGGGCATTTGGGGGGCGCTGGGCTATTTGGCCATTTTGCTCACCTGGAGCGCCAGCCTGATTGGCTCGTCGCGGCTGCTGCAAGTGGTGCCGTGGGCGCTGCTGGCGTTGACGCTGCTGGGGGTGCTGTTTTCGCTGTACTTCACGTTTTTGGAGCCGTTTGTCATTGGCGCAACCTGCCCCTGGTGCCTTACCTCGGCCATTTTGATGACCATCTTGTTCTGGCTCAGCGCGGAGACGGTGCAGAGCTTGCGGCTGGAAAACGCGATTTATGGGTAGCGGCGTTGCATCGAGGTTTCAAAAATTGATGAGAAATCCCGCAAGACGCGTATGGTAGGGGCTGGGTTAGGCAAAAGGCTCCCTGTTGTTAAGCGGGCGGGATGCTTCGGGGGACCTCAGCATGACAACTGATCTTGAACTGTCATTCTGAACGAAGTGAAGAATCCCGCAAGGTGCCCATGACAAGAACATTACCCAAACCGAGGTTATATCAAATGACCGTGGTTCGTATCTTGGTCTCGCTGGTGAGGGTGCGGTGGACCGGGCAGCGGTCGGCGATTTCGGCCAGGCGGGCAATTTGGGCTTCGTCTAACTCCCCTTCAAAGCCAATTTCACACTCAATAATGTCTACCTTGGCGGCACCCTTGGTTTCGCAATCCTCGCATTCATCGGCGGCGACTTTGCGGTGGTTGATGGTGATGGTGACGGTTTCGACGGGCCACTGCTTGCGCCGGGCGTAGAGGTGTACGGTCATCACTTTGCAGGCGGCCAGGGCGCTGAGCAGCAGGTCGTACGGGTTTGGCCCCATGTCTTCGCCGCCGTCGTGCAGCGGCTCATCGGCCAGGAGGTGGTGGTTGCTGGCCTGGATTTCTACCTGGAGGTTTTGCAGGCTGCGGGCGGTTACGGTCATGAACGGGTCTCCTTTGATGGTAAAAAGCGGAACGCAGAGTTACACAGAGAAAATCAAAGACGCTTATGTTATCTGGTTAATATTTTGGGCAACGGCCGTATCCAACAACCAGGTGAGCGTGCCGTGGCTGGGCCGAATGCGCTGGGCGGGCAGCTGATCCGGTTGGTATGCTCCGTAGAGCACTTTTTGCAGTACGGCCGCTTTGCTGGCCCCCGTTACCAGGAAGATCACATGCCGCGCCTGGTTGATCACCGTGGGCGTCAGGCTGAGGCGCTGCGCGGGACGGCCGTCGTAATCTGCCGTTACGCCAATGACCCACTCCGGCGGGTCTACCGGTGAGCCGGGGAAAAGCGAGGCGGTGTGGCCGTCGCTGCCCATGCCTAGCAGCACAACATCCAGGACGGGAACGGCCGTTCCCCTCGCGAATTCCTTAAGCTGCTGCGTGTAGTCAGTCACCGCTGCGATCATGGCCAATTCGCCTTTGGCGCGGTGCACATTTTCGGATGGGATGGGTACGTGTGGCAGCAGCAGCTCGGCAATCTGCCGGTAGTTGCTGCCCTCGTCATCGGGCGGCACCAGCCGCTCATCGCCCCAAAAGAGGTGCGTTTGGTGCCAGGGCATCGCGTCGCGGAACGGCGGCTGGCCCCACAATTGGTACACCCCGGTTGGTGTACCGCCCCCAGAGAGCGCGATACTGAAACGGCCGTTCTCCACCACGGCTTCTTGCGCTAATTCGGTCAGCAGATGGGCCGCGGCCTCGCTCAATGCGGCCACGTCGGCAAAGCGGTGCAGGGTGAAATCACTCATTGAGCAAATCGAGCCCGGCCCAGGCCGCGCCCAGCAGCGCCGTTTGCGGATTGCAGATGACTTGCAGGGGCATGTTGAGCAGCAGTTGGGTAAAGCGCCCTTTGTCGGCAAACTGCGAGATGAAGCGCTCTGTTTGCAGCAAGTTGAGCAGGCGCGGCGGAATGCCACCGCCCAGGTAAACGCCGCCAGTGGACAGCACTTTCAGGGCCATGTTGCTGGCCTCTCCCGCCAAAATATCCACAAACATTTGCAGGGTGGCCACGCAAATATCGGCCGTTTTGGCCAGCCCGGCCTCCACGATGACCGGGGTGGGGTCTTCGGCCTGTTCAATTTGCTCACGCAGCCAGTCTGGTTCGGGGAAACGGCCGTCTTGCTGCCAAAAGGCGTACAGGTTGGGAATACCGCTCCCGGAGCAAACGCGCTCGAAGCTCACGTGGTCATATTTTTGTTGCATGAAGGCCAGCATGGCGCACTGGTCGGGGTTGGTGGGGGCAAAGGAAGCGTGCCCGCCTTCCGACGGATGGGCCTGGTAACGCTGGCCATCCCAAATGAGGAACCCTTCGCCCAGCCCGGTGCCGGGGGCAATGACAGCCACCGCGCCGCCCGGTTCGCCCCGGCCTTCGTTGATGCTGGCCAGGTCGTCGCCTTGCAGGTGCGGCACGGCGTTGGCGATCGATTCCAGGTCGTTGAGCAGGGTCACGTGCTCCACGTGCAGCGTCTGCCTGATAACGGCCGAATCAATAACCCAGGGTAGATTGGTGATTTGGGAACGGCCGTTTACCACCGGTCCCGCCACCCCAAAACTGGCTGCGTCGATGGTAATGTCTTTGTCGGCAATAAATTGGGTAATAATGGCTTCCAGCGAAGGAAAACGGCCGCTGGGAAAGGTTTGTAGGTGCAGGGGATGCAGCGGTTGTTGTAGATCATCGGCTGCAAAAAGTGCCAGAACTGTTTTGGTTCCGCCTATGTCGCCAGCTAATAACATCGAAATACCTCATCCTGTGTGACCCTGGTTTTATCTGCTTGGCCAGGGTTGGTTCTGTCTGTCTCTAATTATGGGACAACCTGAACGCCGCGCCAAAACGCCACGTAATTGGTGATTTGGCTGGCTGCTGCCGATGGCGTGGGGTAGTACCAGGCAGCATTTTCGTTTTTCTGCCCGTTTACTTCCAGCGTGTAGTAGCTGGCCACACCTTTCCAATGGCAGGTGGTATGATGGTTGCTTTCTTTGAAATATTCGCGATTAATTGTTTGTGGCGGAAAATAATGGTTGCCTTCAACGATCTCGGTCTGATCGCTTTCAGCCAGGACAACGCCATTCCAAATGGCTTTGGGCATGGGATTTCTCCTTGATTGTTTTGTTAATGGTGGCTGTTTGCCGGGCAAAACCGCTGTGCTGCACCCGGCGGCTTTTGGGGAAGGATCGCTTATCAATCGTCCGAATTGGAATCGGCCGTTTTCAGGATGTGCAGCAAAATTTCAAACTCATCGCGACAATCAGGACACAAATCGAGGTGGTTTTTTACCAGGGGCATCACTCGCTCGGCTTCTTCGGTGTTGGCGACCAGCTCCACGTACTCATCAAGCAGGGCAAACGCCTCTTCGCAGGAGTACGCGTTGTCTAGCGTGGTCTCCAAACGGTGCATCAAATCCACCAGGTGATCCTGGGTCATTACCGTATCACCTGTGGGTTGGTTTGCACTGCTGTATTCATTCATGGGGTGTTTTGATCTGCCAAGCAGATTTTTAATCCGCGTCCAAATTGTCATGTTGCCTGTGGATCACTCAAATGCCGTGATCCATCTCCTGAATATGTACGTTTGATGATCCAATTCCCTCACTTCTTACTTTAACCCCGGTTTTGACCACCAGAACAACCCTGCTTTAATCAAACACCTGCAAGATGTCGCCCGGTGTGTAGCCATCTTGCGCCAGACTTTTCTTGAGTTTGACGCGGGCATCGTGCAGCAGCTTGTAGACGGCGTTGGGCTTCATATCTAGCTGCGTGGCAATCTGCTCCGTGGATTTGCCCTGGATCACTGAATCGACCAGAGCCGTGCGCTGCCGCTCGGTCAGGTCATTTTCAATGAGATTTTGCACGTAGGTGAGTAGCTCCGCACGGGCGGTTCTTTTTTCCGGCGTTGGCGCGTCATCGGCGACAAAGCTGGGGGTGAAGACGCTTGTTTCGGTTTCGGTGAGGCTGTTGAGGGAGCTGTCTTGCCACCGCTTGCGCCGCAGTTCGGTCAGGGCCACGGAAATGGCAATTTTGTGGGCCCAGGTGGTGAATTTGCTGAGTCCGGCAAAGGTGTCTAGCTTTTCCAGCACCTTCAGCACGGCTTCCTGGGCAAAATCTTCTGCCTGGGCATCGAACTCTAAGGCTGGTGTTTTGACCTGCGCCAGTAAACCCCGCTTGAGGCCGTTGGTAAGCAGACGACTGAGGTCGGCAACGGCCGTTTCATACTCAGGATGTTCTGGTTGCAGCTCGGCCAGCCACTGTTCGTTGGTTCGTTTGGTAGTCACGTCGCCTATTATAGCTAAAATTTTGGGGCAAGGCTGGTAGGTCAGCCGATTTTGGGTATGATTGGGCGAACAATTTTGGCGGAGAGCAATGGAAGGAGACGATGAGCGAAACAGAAAACAAAGCAGACCAGATCATCATGTATACCACCAGTTGGTGCCCCGACTGCCATCGGGCCAAATATTTGCTGGACGAGTACGGCATCCCTTACACGGCCATTGATGTGGAGCAAGACCCCGACGCATTGGCATTTGTGAAGCAGGTCAATAACGGCCGTCGCGTAGTACCTACCATTGTGCTGCCCGATCAAACCATTTTGGTGGAGCCGTCCAACGCGCTCTTAGCAGAAAAGGTCGGTTTTAAGCTTTAATGCGCTGCAACTAGCCTGCAACTTGCCTGCAAACTTTAAGACTTTCTCAATGCAATCACGCGCAATATCCTTTATAATGAAGCCACTTTAGTCAGGCTGTTGCTATCGCGTGCTAAGGCACCTGGAGTTGCCGACCGACTCTCAGAAGATGGCATAGCTCAGTAGTTCGCAGGAGATATGACCAACATGAAAGAGTCCATGTCGATCCAAAAGTTCAACGAGTTGTTAAAAGCTGGTAAATCTGAAGATTCTTTGCTAGCCACCTTGCTCCAATTAACCAAAGTAACTGATCACAAAGAGCTGCCTAAATTGCGTAAGGCAGATGCTTGGGGTTGGGACTGGGATTGGTAGGCGCTTGGGGCGAATGGGGGTTACGGCCGTAAATTCGTCCTCTTCTCTTCCGGATCGTGTGTAGAGGTCGGCTACACACAATCTCCACTGTTTTGTTCATCCAACAAACCAAAAGCTAAACATGATAAAGAGTAAACAGATCCCGAAGGGTAGGTGAGCTGCATGATTCAACTTTCGCAAATTGAGGCTCATTTGCTGCGGCAGCCCGAGGTGGCTGCCTGGCCGGCCATGATTGAGGTTTGGCAGCGCTATGCGCGGAATCCACGCTCCTGGCTGCTGCCGGAGCTGGCTTGTCAGGCGGTAGATGGGGATTTGGCGGCGGTCGTGCCGGTGATTACGGCCGTTGCGTGCAGCCACATCAGCATTGTTTTGGTGGATGATATTTTGGATGATGATCCCAAAGGGTTGTATCGCCAATTGGGGGCAGGGGTGGCGGCTAACCTGGCGCTGGCGTTTCAGGCTGTGGCGTACCGGGTGGTGGCGGAGTTGGAGACGGCCGTACAGCCACAGCTCCTAGCCGAACTCATCAGCCTCAATCTGCAAACAGCACGCGGCCAGCACCTGGATGTGCAGCCTGAATTATCTGAAGCGCATTATTGGGCCACTGTTGAAGCGAAAAGCACACCGTACTACGGCGCTGGGTTTTACCTAGGGGCGTTGGCCGGTGGCGCGGCGCGTGAAGTAGCTCTTGAACTGCGCCGTTTTGGCGTGTTCATTGGCCAGATTATCCAGGTGAGCGATGATTTAGCAGATGCATATCATGTGCCTGCCTGCCCAGATTGGCAGCGAGGTGGGGGGAATCTGGCCATCCTCTATGCTCGTCTGGCGGAGCATGAAGGCAAAGCTCGTTTTGAGGCGCTGCTGCCCCAAATTGAGAAGGTTGAAGCGCTCGAAGAAGCCCAGCAGATTTTGCTCCAGAGTGGGGCCGTAAGCTACTGCATTTACCATTTGTTGCAGCTGGCGCGGCAAGCGCGGGATGTCTTGGCTGGCTGTGCCGTAGCCAGACCGGAACTGTTACAGCAGTTTTTGGCTGAGCGGGTAGCCCATCTATTTGAGTTGTTAGAAGCCAGCAACATGCCGCTGCCAGATGAACTGGCAGCAGAGCTATTGGGCTAGGCGGTGAGGTGTCTTTGTGATCTACAGGGGTGAGTCAGAACCGGAGTTGAAGCGGTACCCCGTACCGCGCTCGGCGACGATGTAGGTAGGTTCGTTGGGATTGACCTCAATTTTGCGGCGCAGGCGGTGTACATGCACATGCAGCCGGTCTTCTTGCGCTTCTTCCATGGGCCAGATGCGGTTGAGCAAAAAGTCGGTGGTAACAATGCGCCCTGAGTTGCGTACCAGGATGTAGAGCAGCTTGGTTTCGGTGGGGGTTAGGGAGACGGGTTCGCCTTCCACCAGTGCTTCGCGATTGGGGAAGTTGACCATTAGCCGTTCGTCGATGCGGGTGGTGGATTCCAGCGTGTAGCTGTAGTCGCCCATGCGCCGCAGCACGCGTCCTACGCGAGCTTTTAGCTCTTCCGGGTTAAACGGCTTCACGATGTAATCTTCGGCGTACTGTTCCAGCCCTTCAATGATGGTTTCTTCGGTGTTAACGGCCGTTAGCATAATGATTGGCATGTCGCTGAATTCACGTACGGCATGGCAAAACTCAAAGCCGCTCATGACGGGCATGTGCAGGTCCACAATGGCTAAATGGGGCATGCCGTGCCGGTTGATCAGTTTGAGAGCGTCCTGGCCAGAAGCGGCCGTCATAACCTGGTAACCGGCTTGTTCGAGGGTGTGCTGCACAATGCGCAGGGTAAAAGCATTGTCATCTACAGCGATAATTTTTTGCGATTCGATGGGTGAGTCTAGCATAGTCGTTTCTTTCTATTCTAAAAATTTCAGCTCGTCAGGGTTTACTTGGTAGTCTTATGTTATCTTTCTAGCTGTCAGAATTGGCACAGTATAGCTTAAGACGGCCGTAAGATAAAGTGAAAAAAAGCGTGAATAGTACTATTCGTTGCGCGAACGGCCGTTTCTTCACTCGCTATTTACACCAGTAAGTTGTCCCGGCGCGCCAATCGTTGCCGCACACCCTATTTCTGCTAGAATTTCATACCCTTACAGCCGCTAATACAAGCTGTGAATTTTGCTCACTGCTAAGTTGGTGCAAAACGGGCAATTTTGGCGCATTTAGCAGGCTGAGGTGAAGGGGTTTTCATAGGGAAGATTGATTGTGGCTTTTGCATGGAAAACGGCCGTTATCTTTGCCCTTGTCATCTGCATGTGTTATAACAGGGATGATAAATGGGATATATTTCACAAACAGCTTGTGAACATTAAAAGATAGATTTTTTAAACCCCGCAGCGGTGCCTCGCAAAATTCCAGGCACCTAACTGTTGGGTTTTTATTATCGGTTGTAGCAAAGTAGTTAACATTGTTGAAAACGGCCGTTTTCAAAGCAGCATTTCCTCAAATTTGACTTCTATAAAAAGGAAGTGCTGAGCTTAACGCCATTGATTTTTACTTTTCGCCCTGTTATGCAGATTTGCGAAACGGTTTGTCGCCCGCAACAAAACAACAAGCGCTGCAGGAGACATCCCATCCCATCTTAGCGGCCATTCCTAAATAATGTGATGTGTGCTCTGACAAGACAATTTGTCACATCATCACCTGTTTGTGAATGGACACTTATCGAGTGGAGGAAGAACACCCGTGCAAAGTGAGTGGCAATTTATCGTCCTATTTGTGGCAATAGCTCCCCTGTTAGCGGTAGCGCCCATCCTCATTAACTGGTTGCTCGGCCCCAAAAAACCCAACCCCATCAAGCAGCAAACGTATGAATGCGGTGTGGAAACGGTTGGAGATGCCTGGGTTCAGTTCAAGGTTCAGTACTACATTTACGCCCTTGTATTTGTCATTTTTGACATTGAAGCCGTCTTTCTGTTTCCAATTGCCGCCGCTTACGGCAATCTGAGTCTCTATGCTGTTGGTGCGGCCGTCGTGTTTATCTTCTTGCTGGCTGACGGCTTACTCTACGCCTGGAACCGCGGCGTTTTGGAATGGATTTAAGGGGAATAGCCCATGAGCTTTAATATTGCAGAGTTTATCTCAAGTATTTTTGATCTCACCGCTGGTAGCTACCTGGCCAGCGTTTGGGGGACCGAACCCTGGGTGAGCGTGGTGCTAGACATCATCGGTATTTTGATTGTCGCCACGGTTCCGTTGGTGTCGGTGTTCTTTGTGGGTCTGGCAGAACGCAAGGTGTTGGCCCGCATGCAGGATCGCATTGGCCCCAATCGTGTCGGTGGCAAGTACGGTTTGCTGCAAATGTTTGCCGATGTGGTCAAGATGCTCACCAAGGAACTGCTGGTGCCAGCTGGGGCAGACAAGGTGGCGTATTTTCTAGCCCCAGTTCTGTCATTAGCAACCTCTGCGTTGCTTTTTGCGGTTGTGCCTTTTGCCCCAGGCGTCATTGGCACAAACCTGGGCATCGGCGTTTTTTACGTTCTTTCTATTAGCTCGATCTCGGTCGTGGGTCTTTTGCTGGCGGGATGGGGGTCTAACAATAAATATGCTCTTCTGGGGGCCTTCCGGGCTGTTGCTCAGCTGGTAAGTTATGAAGTACCGATGATTCTCTCATTGTTGGTACCCATTATCTTGGCCAGCTCCATGTCTACGATGGATATGGTTGAAGCTCAAGCCATTCCTTTTGTTATTTTTGCGCCAATCTCAGCGCTTATCTTCTTTGTTTCCTCGCTGGCTGAAACGGGCCGTTCTCCGTTTGACTTGTTAGAAGCTGAATCTGAAATTGTGGCTGGTTTCCATACGGAATACAGCGGCATGGTGTTTGGCCTTTTTATGGCGGCTGAATACATGGGCATCATGTTTATGTGCTTCATGTTCTCAACGGCTTACCTGGGCGGTTATCGGTTCTTCGGATTAGAAGAAATTGTCTTGTCCAATGGGTTCCAACTCGGCCGTCTTTTGGGACTATTTATCACCATTTTTAAAGGTGCCCTGGTTTTCTTTGTCTTCATGTGGCTGCGGGCGACCTTGCCGCGCTTGCGCATTGACCAACTGCTGAACTTCAATTGGAAGTTTATGGTTCCGCTCACGATTACGCTTTTATTGACGGTAGCTGTACTGGATCGCCTGATCTTGGATTACATTCCCGAGATTGGTGATGCCGGCCGGGCGGGCATTCATTTTGTGAGTAACATCCTGATTGGTTTTGCCGGATTGGAGGTGTTGCGCCGTGCCGCACAGCGGCAGCGTAGGCACCACAATGATACCAGCACGATTTTGGCCGTTGCTGAAAATGAGGGTGCGCCCATTTACGTGCCGGTTGAAGCTGAACCGGCCTATGCCCATGATGCCCACGGGCACGACGCACACGAGCCGGTTCCGGCGCATTAATCTTTTGGCTTTCACAGGAGTAAGCTTGTGACGTTTGAGCAAGTAATTTTTCTTTTAGTCAGTTTACTGACGCTGGGGACGGGTGTTGTGGTGGTAACTAACCGCAACCTGTTCCATGCAGCGCTGGCCATGATGGCTTCGTTTTTAGGCGTTGCCGGGCTGTACATTTTGTTAGATGCGGGCTTTTTGGCGGCGGCGCAGCTGTTGGTTTACATCGGGGCAATTTCGATTTTGATTATTTTTGCCATCATGTTGACCCGGCGGATGATGCAGGCACGCGAAGCACCGTTTAATTCGCAAAGTGGGTTGGGGCTGTTTACGGCCGTTGCCACTTTTGCGCTGATGGCCGCCGTTATTGTGCAGTTTTGGTGGGGTATTGACGCCTTGAACGGCCGTCCTGAAGTGCCCGATACCGTCTTGCAAGGTGCCGTTAGCTCTCTAGGTGCAGCCTTTGTTAGCCCTGGAGCTTACGTTGTTCCATTTATTGTTGCGTCGGTATTGCTGCTGGCCGCACTGATTGGGGCAATTTATGTGGCCTGGCCAACCCAGCACATGGAGGATGAAGCATGATTCCCTTATCCTGGTACCTCCTCGTTGCGGCATTGCTCTTTTGTATTGGTTTGTATGGCGTAATGGCCCGGCGGAATGCGGTCGCCATTCTTATGTCTGTTGAGCTAATGCTAAATGCCGTGAACATCAACTTAATTGCATTCTGGCGTTATGGTTCAGTTTTGAGTCCGGCCACAGATACACCAACCACAGGGTGGGCCTGGGCTATTTTTGTGCTGACTGTTGCTGCGGCTGAAGCGGCCGTTGGTCTGGCTTTGATTATCTCCGTTTACCGGCGTCGTGATTCTGTCATCGCCGAAGAGTTGGACTTGTTGAAGAACTAAATACGGTAATCGGTGAACGGTAAACCGTAATCGGTAGTTGATTTCAGCTTTTACCGATTACTGAATACCGATAACCGCTTACTGGAAAACGGGAAGAGTTTCGCCTTATGTCACAAGAAACGTTACAAACCTTAACCTGGCTTATTCCGGCTGGTCCCTTGTTGGTGTTTTTCCTGATTATCTTGTTTACCAGGAACAACCGCACGCTAAGCTGGGTATTGGCCTGGGCAGGCGTTATCGGGGCGCTGGTTCTGAGCTGGACCGTTGCCTTCCATATGTTTGGCACTTACCTCGGCGGTGAAATTAGCCATCCGCATGAGCTGATAGAGCATCCGGTGCAGGTAGCCAGCTCCATAGATTGGCTGCCGATTGGGGATTATGCCAATGGCACCTGGTTGCAAATGGGCGTATCGGTTGATCCATTAACGGCCGTTATGCTCTTTATGGTTTCCCTGGCTGTGGTGATGATCTTCATCTACAGCGTGGGCTACCACAACTACGGCAAGCCACCGGGCACCGACAAAGGGTCGCCCAATCACGGCAAAGAAGAGCCGATGTTCTCTCGTTTCTTCGCCCTGATGAGTCTGTTTGCCGGGGCGATGCTCCTGCTGGTCGTGTCCGACAACCTGCTGATGCTCTTTATCGGCTGGGAAATCATGGGCTTCTGTTCCTACTCCCTGATTGGTTTCTGGTACGCACGTGAATATCACCTGGCTCCTGGTGCAATCCCGCACATTCCACCCCGGAAAGCGGCCATTAAAGCGTTTATGACCACCCGCGTGGCGGATGTTGTTATGATGCTAGGCATTGTTTATTTCTACCGTACGTTTGGCACATTGAACTTCAGCCAGGCATTGAGTGCGGGCAGCCTGGAACATGCCGCGATGGAAATTGGCGTGGGCATGTTGGGCGTGATGGCCTTGCTCATCTTCACCGGCACGGTGGGTAAATCGGCACAGTGGCCGCTGCACGTCTGGCTGCCAGACGCGATGGAAGGCCCGACCCCTGTTAGTGCCACCATCCATGCGGCCGCAATGGTTTCCGCTGGTGTGTACCTCATCGTGCGCATCTTCCCCCTCATTGCCGTTGCCATTGAAGGCAGTGGGGCCGGTTGGGTGATTGCCGGAATTGGCGCGTTTACGGCGCTGATGGCCGCCACAATTGCGGTGGCCCAAAACGATGTCAAGGGTGTGTTGGCGTATTCCACTATTTCGCAGTTGGGCTTTATGGTTGCCGCCGTAGGCATTGGCGCTTATATTGCCGCCGCGTTCCACCTGATTACCCATGCTTTCTTCAAGGCGCTGCTCTTCCTTGCTTCTGGTTCCGTGATTCACGGTATGGAGCACGGCGCAGAGCATGTACACGACCACCACACTGACCCGCAAGACATGCGGTACATGGGTGGCCTGCGCCAGAAGATGCCCATCACCTTCTGGACCTTTTTGATTGGCGGTATGTCTCTTTCCGGGTTGCCATTCATCACGGCTGGTTTCTGGTCTAAGGACGAAATTTTTGCTGACGCCTGGTATCTGTTTAGCCATGATGGTAGTGCCATTGGCTTGTTTGTTCTGGTGATGTTGGCGATAGCCGCCTTTTTGACAGCCTTTTACACCACCCGCCAGATCAGCATGACCTTTTTGGGTAAGCCGCGCACGCCGTTGGCGGAACATGCGCACGAGAGCAATGGTTTCATGACCTTCCCGTTGGTTGTGCTCTCTGCTTTTGCCTTGCTGGCTGGTTTTGTCGGCATTCCAGACAACTTCTTGGGCACGGAAGGGACCTTTGTGAATATGTACCATCACTTTGTGGGGGCGACGATTGAGGAGCCCATTGCCGAGCTGTATGAGTTGCATCTGGTTGGGCACAAGATTGAAACGCTGCCCTGGAGTTGGGAGCCATTGATTATTTCGTTGATAGTGGCGTTGGGCGGTATTTTAGTGGGGTATTTAATTTACGGCCGTAAACCGCTCACCAAAGACCAGGAGGATCCATTGATACGGCCGTTAGGCCCTCTGCACGGCTTCTTGCAAAACAAATGGTACTGGGATGAACTGTACCAGGCCGTCCTCATTCGCCCTGTTGTCTATTTCTCCGAAGTGATTGTGTTTGAGGTGATGGACAAGGGCATCATCGACGGCATTATCCATCTGGTGGCCCGAACCGTTTACGCCATTGGCCGTGGGGCCAAAGCCACCGAAGAAGCGGTGTTTGGCCGGGCAGTTGATTGGGTTAAGGACCAATTCCTGGCCATGACCAAAGAGGTTCGCCAGCTGCAAACCGGTAAGGTGCAGGAGTACGTGCTGGTTTCTGGGCTAATCGCGGCAGCTCTGGCGTTTATGATTATCTTCTTGATCAACTTTGGCTGGTCAGAGCAAATCCTGAACTGGTTCCAATAAGGTTTGCTGGTTCCGGTAACCATTTAAGATTAGGTAATTCACATGGATTTTATTCAAGATAACCTGCTGAATTTAATCGTTTTCTTTCCGGCAACGGCGGCATTGCTCATTTTTCTGCTGCCCGAAGACGAAAAGAACTTGATTCGTCGCATGGCGCTCGTGTTGAGTCTGGTACCCATCGTGCTGGTGCTCATCATGTGGTTCAACTATGATCGCGTCGCGGCGAACATCCAGTTTGAGGTCGTGGCTGAGTGGTTTCCGGCGATTGGCGCCAATTACCACATGGGCATCGACGGCATCAGCCTGCCACTCTTTTTGCTGACCGTCATCTTGACCCCGCTGGCGATTCTGGCTTCCTTTAGCATCGAAGAGAAGGTGCGGATGTACATGGTGCTGTTTCTCATCATGGAAACAGCTATGCTGGGGCTTTTTGCCTCGCTCGACCTAATGATCTTCTTTGTTTTCTGGGAGTTTGGCCTGGTGCCAATGTACTTCCTCATCAAGCTGTGGGGTGGTAAGGACCGCGACTACGCATCGTTTAAGTTCTTCATTTATACGATGGCCGGTAGTTTGGGCTTGCTACTTTCCATTCAGGTCATTGGCCTGTCGATGGGTACGTTTGACATTCCCACGCTGATGAATGTTTGGGTGAACACCACCAGTGGCACACTCGCCGGTACCGGTTTGGATGTGGAAGTTGTGAAGTCAATTGCCTACTGGGCGTTCTTCATCGCTTTTGCCATCAAAGTGCCGATCTGGCCATTCCACACCTGGCTGCCGGATGCCCATACGCAGGCACCTACGGCTGGTTCGATGATTCTGGCCGGTGTGTTGCTCAAGTTGGGGGCATACGGCTTTATCCGGCTGGTGATTCCGTTGTTCCCCCAGCAGGCGCATCAAACGGCCGTTATCCTGGCGTGGCTTGGTGCAGCAAGCATTGTGCTGGGTGGCTTTGCTGCTTTTGGCCAATGGGACTTCAAACGATTGGTGGCTTACTCCTCTATCAACCACATGGGTTTTGTGGTGATGGGTATTGCGGTGATGGCCTATGCATACGGCCGTTCCTTCGCTGACCCCGCCACCAGTACCGATGCGGTTATGGCTACTAGCGGTGCCGTCTTCCAGATGGTCAACCACGGCCTTTCGGCGGCGGGCATGTTCTTCCTGGTCGGTGTCATTTACGACCGGGCGCATACTCGTGACCTCAAGCAGTTTGGCGGTATCTGGACCATCATGCCCGTGTTTGGCACCATTCTTATTTTTACCAGCATGGCTTCGCTTGGTTTGCCTGGTCTCAACGGTTTTGTCAGCGAATTCATGATTGTTCGAGGCAGCTGGAGCATCTTCACGTTGCAGCTGGCCATCTCCATGTTGGGGCTGCTGATGACCGGCGCTTACATCTTGAAGGGGATCGGCGAAACGCTGCATGGTCCCGTGAAGCCACAGTGGGCCAAACTGCCGGATATGACGCTGCGTGAACATCTGGTTATCTGGCCGCTCATGGCCTTGATGCTTAGTCTGGGCATCTGGCCGCAGTGGATTTTGGTGTTTATCAACGACACGATTACCAAACTTTTCTAGTAATTAGGTAATTAAGTAATTGGGTAATTACTTAATTGCCCAATTTCCTGATTACACTCTTGACGCGGGAAGAGAATTTATGGAATTTCCCTTTTTATCCATCATAACGCTGTCTCCGATAGCGGCAGCCATCATTATTCTTATGCTTCCCAAAGAGCGTGGGGAAAATGCGCGCATGTTGGCGCTGGCGGCCATGATTATCGGTCTGATCTTGTCGGCCTATGTGTACTTTTCCTACAACGCGGACCTGCCGGTGGCCGGAACGCTGTGGGAGAACACGCTCCGGTTCACGGAAGAGCATGCCTGGATTCCCAGCATTGGCATCAACTATACCCTGGGTGTGGATGGTTTGAGCGCGACGCTGGTTTTCCTGACCTCCATTGTGGGTTTGGGCGGCACGCTCATTTCCTGGGGCATTGAAGATCGGCCACGTGAATTTTTTGCCTTCTTCATGCTGCTGGTCGCTGGTGTGCATGGCGTGTTTGTGGCAGTAGATGCCTTCCTGCTCTTCTTCTTCTACGAGCTGGCTGTGCTGCCCATGTACATCATGATTGTCATCTGGGGTTGGAAGGAACGACGCGAATATGCGGCTATGAAGCTGACGCTCTACCTGCTGATTGGTAGTTTTGTCTCCTTCATCGCTTTCCTGGTGCTCTACTTCCAGCTGCCGGAACCGACCTTTGATCTGCGCGTTTGGGCCGAGGCTGACTTCGCCACCAGCTTGCAGATTGTTTGGTTCCTGCCGCTTTTCCTTGGTTTTGCCGTGTTGGCTGGTACCTTTCCCTTCCACAACTGGTCGCCGGATGGTCACGTGGCTGCGCCAACGGCCGTTTCCATGATTCACGCGGGTGTGCTGATGAAGCTGGGGGCTTACGCTTCCATGCGCATCGGTATCCAAATTCTGCCCGAAGGCACCGTTTACTGGATGCCCTTCATCATCTTGCTCACTCTGGTGAATGTGGTCTACGGTTCGTTGATTGCCATGCGCCAGCGCGACATGAAATACCTTATCGGTTACTCCAGCGTTAGCCACATGGGTCTGGTAGCAATGGGTTTTGCCGCCATGAACATGAACGGCTTCATCGGCGCGGGCGTGCAGATGGTTAGCCACGGCGTGATGACCGCCCTCTTCTTCTCTGTGGTCGGTATGATGTACGACCGGGCTCATACCCGAAACATGGACGAATTGAGCGGAATGAGCAAAGTGCTACCCTGGGGTGCCGTCGCCTTCATCATCGGCGGTTTGGTTTCCATGGGTATGCCAGGGCTATCTGGTTTTGTCGCTGAATTCCCCATCTTTTTGGGCGTCTGGCAGGGCAACGGCTTGAGCCTCACGGGCACTGCTTTTTCTTTGGACCCTGCCAACTATTACCGCTGGATTGCCATCCTGTCTGCGCCGGCCATTGTGATTACGGCTGCTTACATTCTCCGCGCAGTGGGTAAAGTGTTCTTTGGCGAATACGACGAACACAAATGGCACGATATGCGACCCATTCGGGCAATTGATAAGCTGACGATGGTTGGTTTTGTCGTCATCTTACTCGTCATCGGTATTTACCCGCAGATTATTGTGCCGATGGTGCAGTCTGGTGTGGAACCGGTGGTTGCCCGGCTGCAAGATGCGCAGCAAGCTTTCACGATTTTAGACACAGTACAGGTGGGAGCACACAACTTCTTGGGTGTTGCTCAAAACCTGCTGCAATTGTTGGGAGGTGCCTAAGTGAGCGCAGAACCTACCCTTTCCTGGTATCTTGCTCTGGCTCCAGAAATAGCACTGGCGGTTTTGCTGGTTGCTATTCAAATCTACAGCCGCGCGCTGCCCTCTGATGAGCAGCGCAACGTAGGTCTGATGACCGCCTGGGGCGCGCTGATCATTCTGTTGGGCACGCTGGGGCTCTGGTTCATTGGCGGCGAGCCGAGTGGACAAGGTGATCTGACTCAAACGCTCATCTGGGGTGGCATGATTCGCCACGACATGATTACCCTGGTGTTCCGGGTGATTTTCCTGGCGGCGTTGATCACGACCAGCCTCATCTCGTTGGACGTTGTGCGGCTGCAAACAGTTGAGTATTACGCACTGCTCATCACAGCCACCATCGGCTTTAGCTTGATGGGGGCTTCGGCCGACCTTATCATGCTCTACATCGCTTTGGAAATGGCCAGTATCTCCTCTTACGTACTGGCTGGTTTTGCCAAAGACGAGGACCGCTCGGCTGAAGCAGGCATGAAATATTTTGTGTATGGTGCGTTTGCCACCGCGCTGATGCTCTATGGCATGAGCTTGTTGTACGGCATTACCACGACCAGTACACAATATTCGGGCACAAATCTTTATGCGCTGGGCACCATTGTGATGAACTCGCAGCCGCTATCGCCAGAAGCGAATGGCGTACTGCTTATTGCTGGAGCGCTTATCATTGTTGGTTTTGGTTTTAAGATTTCGGCCGTGCCGTTTCACTTTTGGACTCCCGACGTGTACGAAGGCAGCCCCACACCGTTCACAGCGTTTGTTTCTACCGCGTCTAAAGCGGCCGGTTTTGCCGTGTTCATGCGCGTGTTTACCTCCGGCTTGATTGGTTTTACCGCGGGCAGCCTGGGTCAACCGGGGCAGAGTTCAGCCTGGTGGCCAATGCTCGTTTCCATGTGCATCATTACCATGACGATTGGTAACTTTGCCGCCATCTACCAGCGCAACATCAAGCGCCTGCTGGCCTATTCCAGCATTGCCCAGGCGGGCTATGCCATGATTGGTTTGGTCACGCTTACCCCAGACGGCTCCGGCGCAACGATGTTCTATCTGCTCATGTATGTCTTCACCAACGTCGCTGCTTTTGGTGTCATTGTCATTATTAGCAATGTCTCCAAATCAAACGAGATGGAAGATTTGTATGGTCTCAACAAGCGCTCGCCTTACCTGGCGCTGGTGATGCTGTTTGCCTTGCTCTCACTGGGTGGTATCCCGCCGACAGCTGGTTTTGTCGGCAAGTTCTTTATCTTCAAAGCGGCCGTTGACGCTGGTTATTGGTGGCTGGCGTTGATTGGTATTTTGAATGCTTTTGTGGCCCTGTACTACTACCTGACGGTTGTGAAGTACATGTACCTGTATGACTCCGATCAACAAGAAGTTGCCATTCCTGTGTCTCGGGGTGCTTGGGTAGGGCTAGGTCTTTCTACTGCGCTGATTATATTCTTGGGTATTTATGCCGGCCCAGCGTTTGAATGGACGCGAGAAGCGGCCGCTGCCTTTTTCTCTGTAGTTGGGGGGTAATCTTCACTGGAGGAAAGGTCAATTCCTCCATTGCCCCAACTTTTGATTGTGATATAATGCGCAAGCTCACGTCTTAAAAAGTAAATTGTGTCTGATAATTCGCAGTTAAACCAAACGGCCGTAATGGTCAATTTGGCTAGTCAAATTGGCTGCATGATGTCTGCTTCGGCAGTCATCGTCATTGGGTTGGCCTTTGGCGCTGGTTACCTCCTGGATCGGGTCTTTGATACAGGAAATGTCCTTACCATCGTATTCCTGGTTGGCAGCTTCCCCGTCACCTTGTTTGCGATGATCCAAATTGGCCTACGCATGCAAATGCGCATGCAGCGTCAGTTGGACCAGATGAAAAAGCAGACACAATTAGACAAACAACTCGCACAAGAGGAAGAAAAACAAACATGAAAAAACGATACTTTGTCATCTTGTTTGTTATTGGTCTGATCGCCCTCTCCTTTGTACCGTTTATTAGCCCGGTACGGCCGTTTATTCAGTTACCCGGTGAAGTTTGGCCAGGAACACAGGATTGGCCTTTTTTCGGGACGGTTTTAGGTGGCATGACCAATACATTCGCCTCCGCCCTGGTTGCCTGGCTGGTGGTGATTATCCTGGCCGTCAGTCTGCGGGCAGGTTCGCGTACGGCAGATGAAGTACCGACCGGTTTCTACAACTTTTTTGAAATGGTCATTGATGCAGCCTACAAATTTGCGGAAAACATTGCCGGACCCAAGGTAAAAGATTTCTTTCCCTGGTTTATGTCTTTCCTTCTGATCATCCTCGTCACCAACTGGATGGGTTTGATTCCTGGCTGGGACAGCATTGGCTTTTGGGAGCACAAGCCCCATTTCTATGCTGAAAAAGAGATTCGCCTGATCGATGACGGTTTGGCCGTTGCTGAGGTAGAAGGTGAAGGTGAAGTTGAGAAATACGTCTCTGATCTTGAAGCGCGGTATGGTGTAGAAGTTCATCTGGAAAATGGTGAGCTGAGCCACGAAAGCGAAGAAGAGATTCTGCACGTTCTGGAAGAAGAGTTCAACGCGGACAACAAAGGCGATTTGCGTGTCAATGGCCTGCTGTTGCGAGCTGACAAAAACGCTGATTCTACCGCAGCTGTCGAGACCGATGAGGAAGGTCGCTTGGTTGGTTACAATGATCAAGCCGCCGATTGGACCATCGTGCCCATTTTCCGCCCCGGTGCTACTGATTTGAACTATACGCTCGCTTTTGCGGTGATTGCTATGGTGATGGTGCAGTACTATGGCTTCAAATATCTGGGCGCGCGCAGCTACCTCTCTAAATTCTTCCCCTTCATTGGGAAGGGTTTTGGCCAGGAAGTGGCCAAGAATCCTATCAAAGCCATTGACCCCGTCGTTGGTTTGCTTGAGCTAATCAGTGAAATTTCTAAGATTATCTCGTTTGCCTTCCGTCTTCTGGGTAACTTGTTTGCCGGTATGGTTCTGCTGTTTGTAATGGCCTTCTTGCTGCCCATTGCCAACCTGGCTTTCTTCGGCCTGGAATTTTTCGTGGGGTTGATTCAAGCGGCCGTATTTGGCCTGCTCATGCTCATCTTCATGGTTAGCGCGACGACAAGCCACCACGGGGATGAAGAACATCACTAATTCACTCTAAATTTTTCGCTGTGGCTGTCCTAAATGAGAGAGCCGCAGCGGTTGTTTTATTAACCTAAACAAAATTTGAAGATTTGGGACTTATCCATATCTTTGAGCAACAAAGAGAAAAGAAAAGAATTCCTGGAGGATATAAACAATATGGATCAAGCAGCTGCTTTAGAATTGGTAACTGGCCTCAAAGCCATCGGCGCAGGTTTAGCTATGTTTGGAGCCATCGGTGCCGGTGCGGGTATTGGTATCCTGGTGAGTGGTGCCGTTCAAGGTATTGCTCGTAACCCCGATGCAGGCGGTAACATTCAGACCAACATGATTCTGGGTATCGCCTTCGCCGAAGCGGTTGCCATTTACGCGCTTGTTGTGGCCTTGATTATTCTGTTCGTACTCTAGTCGTACGCTAGTGACGAAACTATCACGGCACTGATAGAGTCGAAGGAAGGATAACAATATGGAAGCATTAGGTATTAATTTAGGCTACTTTTTGATGCAAATCTTTGGCATTGGCAGCTTGATCCTGCTGTTGACGGCCTTGGTTTACAAGCCCGTGCTGCGCGTGCTGCATGAGCGGCAAGCCAAGATCGCCAAAGGTCTGGAAGATGCTCGTCAGGCAGCGATTGCGCGTGACAACGCTGATGCAGACGTCAAAAAGATTTTGGATGAAGCGCGGGCTGAGGCGGCAAAAATCCGTCAGGATGCCAGCGTGCAGGCTGAAAATCAGGCAAATGGTATTGTGGCTCAGGCCAATGAGGAAGCGAAAGATATTGTTGCGGCCGCCCGGCAAGATGCCGAAGGTGAACGCGAACAAATTCTGGCTGACCTCCGTGGCCAAGTTGCTTCTATCGCCATCGCCGCAGCCAACAAACTGGTAGGCGAGACGCTCGACGAGAGCCGTCAGCGGGCGATTATTGCTGACTTCTTTGCCAAAGTTCCTGCGGATGCAGCCAAGCTGAGCGGAACCTCTGGCGAAGTTACTAGCGCCCTGACCCTGACCGATGCTGAAAAGGCTGAGGTAAAGAAAGCGCTGAACCTGGATAACGTGACCTTCAAGGTGAACCCGTCTATTTTGGGTGGCTTGGTTGTGCGCGTGGGCGACAAGGTGGTAGACAGCAGTGTCGCTTCCAAAATGACCGCGATGCGAGATTCTTTAGCGTAAACCCTCGTTAAAGTGTGAGAAGAAAATAGCCGATAAAAAGCCAGGGATTTCCCTGGCTTTTTTTCTTGATTGTCGTCAATACGAGGCGCGGCGGTGCCAAAACCTCTTGCCCGCACGAGGGTGCTTCGCACCCCGTGCGGGAGAATGTTTAGGGGTTTTTCAGATTTGGGGATGGGACACCCCCAAATCTGAAAAATCCCGCCCTTCTAACGTCGCCAGGCGCGAAGCGCCGAGGCGACGGCGTACCTTGACAGCTGTTTTCTCCAACTTCATTAGCTGGATTTGGTGGGCATGTACTGCATCAACTTGGAGGCCAGGTTGGCCAGCGGCAAGCTTTGCAGCCAGATGCGTCCTGGGCCGGTGAGGGTGGCCAGGAAAAGGCCCTCACCGCCAAAGAGGATATTCTTCACGCCTTTGACGCGCTCAATTTCGTAGTTGACAGACGGTTCGTACATGGCGATGTGGCCGGGATCAACGTGCATGGTCTCGCCCGGCTGTAGGTTGTACTCACGCACTTCTCCGGCAATTTCCACCCAGGCGATGCCAGGGCCGGTGAGTTTTTGCAGGATAAAGCCTTCTCCCCCAAACAGGCCGGTGCCAAGCTTGCGGCGGAAATGAATTTCTAGCGAAACCGAATCCTGGGCGACCATGAAGGCATCTTTTTGGCAAATACGGCTCTCGCCGTTGCCCAGCGGGACGGGGATGATAGAGCCAGGGGCCTCAGGGGTGAAGGTGACCATGCTTTGGCCAGCTTTGCTGGTGTAGGTGGTGAGGAAGAGCGATTCGCCTGCCAGGCTGCGAGCCAATCCTTTCAGTAAGCCGCCGCGCGTGTTGGTGGACATTTCTACGTTGCCTTTCATCCAGGCCATGCCCCCAGATTCAGTGAAGACGGATTCGCCGCTGTCCAGGTAAATGTCTAAAGTTTGCAGGGTAGTGCCATTAATTTCGTAACGCATCTTACAACTCCTTGTTTGTCGGAACGGTAAAAATTGCTGCTTGTGGCTGGTTCGTCTCGGATTTGGAAGCCAACCACCTGGTTCTGTGCAAATCAGGTTTGACGTCTAAAATTATACCAAATGTAAAGGGATGACTGTGATTTATGAATAAACTAACCGTTGATCCGTTAAATTTGCCTGTACCAGAAGCATTTACTTTGCCTGCCTATGATGGTGGGTCGATTGCCAATGTGCCAGCCACCGTGGCGAAACTGCTGGGAACACCGTTTGAGGGGCTGCCGTCGCTGCCGGAAGAGATGTGGCGGCCGTTGGGCAGTAACATTAAGCGGGTGGTACTGCTGACGCTGGATGGGTTTGGCTGGAATTTGTTTAAGGCGCGGCAGGAGTTGGTTACGGCCGTTTCCAACAAAGCTACCATCACTGTCCAACTCACCTCCATCTTTCCGTCCACAACGGTAGCGGCGTTGAGCAGCCTATGGACCGGGTTTGCTCCGGCGCAGCACGGGCTGGCGGGGCTGCGACTGTTTTTTCCTGAGTATTCTGTCTCGGCTGGGATGCTGGATTTTTCGCCGCTGTTTTATAAGGCGCGAGATGCGCTGGTTGAGGCTGGATTAGACCCGGAAACATTTTTGCAACGACCTGGCGTGGGTGAGCAGTTATCTCAAAGTGGCATTGCCACCTATGCGTTCAAAGGGCGTGAAATTGTGGATTCGGTGTTGAGCAAGATGCACGGACGGGGCGTGACCGAATCCATCGGGGCGGTGACCTTTGCCGAGATGCTGGTGAAGATGCGTGAACTGCTGGACCAACGCGCTGGGGAACGACTGTTTATCAGCGCTTACTGGCCGACGATTGATTCTTTGAGCCATTACCACACCTGGGAAAGTACGGCCGTTGCCGCCGAAATCAATGCCATTTTTTACCAGCTGCAAACAGAGTTTTTGGACGCCCTCACTCCGGCGGCGCGGCAAGACACCGCCTTTTTCATCGTGGCGGATCATGGGCAGGAGCTGACGCCGCTGTCTAAGCAGCTTTTCCTGGCGGATCATCCCCAGCTGGAGCAGATGCTGTTTATGCAGCCCACTGGCGAACCGCGCGTCGTCTATTTTTACACACGGCACGGTTGTCAGCAGGACGTGCTGGATTACCTGAATACAAAGCTGGGCGGGATGATGACGGCCGTTTCTACCCAAGATGCACTGAAAGCCGGGTGGTTTGGTCCAGGCGAGGTAGTGCAACAAGTGGCCGATCGCTTTGGCGATGTGGTGGCCATTATGCGCGACGGCTACA
Organism: Ardenticatenaceae bacterium; assembly: GCA_020634435.1. Classification (GTDB taxonomy): domain Bacteria; phylum Chloroflexota; class Anaerolineae; order Promineifilales; family Promineifilaceae; genus Leptofilum. The sequence continues at coordinate 357,995 of JACKBS010000008.1, forward strand.
GCTTCTTCACCGAGTCCGAGCGACCCACGGCACACAAAATGATTGGGCGGCACGGCGGTATGAGCCATGCCGAAATGCTGGTGCCGTGGCTGGGCCTGCGTCTGGATGGCTGGTAGGGCCAATCTAGATTGGCGTCACGCTTTTTCCAGAGTAGGAGGATGTCATTCCCGCGAAGGCTGCTCTGTTGAAAACATCCAAAACAAAGCAAAAGATGCTTACGGGATTAACTGATCTAAAGCAAAATTAATGATGCAGATTGTAAACCAACATCTTAATCGCTGGCTCACGCCGTTGCAGATAGTATTTGCGTGCCCGAATGGCGTCACCAAACTTGCGTTTGATGACCGAGATGACGGTTTCGACCTTCCAGCGCTGCCCAAAGAGTCCATCCAGTCGGGCTACGGCAACCAAGTCAGCGCGTGCTTGGCGCAAGGGCGAGGCAATCGACCGCTTCGGACCCGTGCGACGGGGCGGTATGAGGTCATCAGGTCGTACCGACTTCACATCAAAGCCACCATCAGCCAACAAAACCCATTGACCAGAACGCATAAACGGCCGTACCGCACGCCGCATCGTTTCCAATTTACTACCATCATGCCCCGGCCCATACGATTGACTCCGTCCCAAAATGAACAGGGTGTTCAGACCAACCCCATAGAATCCTTTCCAATATTGGGTGATCTTCCAGCCGCGTCGGTTGATATAGTAATCACTGGCTTGAGTCAGCTGAAACCCAGTCGCGTCAATCGCGACTGCTTCCTCCTCAATGCCCAACTCTGTCAACAAGCTGACATTCATGCGATCGATCTGGGCCAGCGTCAACAATCGAGCCGCTGCCCGCGCCAGTGCCGAGTACGTGGGCACATCCTTGAGTCCCAGTTCCTTGACCACCGCATCACTAGCCAGCAGCCACTCTTCCATATCCCGATAACTCAATCTCAGCCGATGCATCAACAAAATGCAGGTAACCAACTGCGGCTGCGTATACTTGCGCGGGCTTTTGGGATGGGAATAAGGAGCAAATTCTTTTTGTGCCAGGTTGTGGGCCATGCGAGCAAAGGTCACAAACTGGCTTTCACGCCGATTTTTCTTAGCCATATCATCATTATCGCCGTTCTTACCATCTTTTCAACAGTGCAGCGAAGGCGGGAATCCATTGTTGCATACAAGATGGACCCCCGCCTTCGCGGGGGTGACACGCCTAAAAGATAGACTTTGGTAAAAGCCTGAATTGGCGCGGGGCAATTTGACAGCAAGGGGTAGTTTAGATAGCATCCGCCAACAGTAAGATCAAATTCCCAAAGACACTATCTTGACCGTCCGACCGTGTTGGACAATGCGAGAATTTATGGATACCAATCCTGTTACCCAAATGAAAGAACGTAAAACGTTGACAGATCACATGCGGGCCAACACCCGTTTTATTATCGATCCGGTGGTTACTTACCTGGCCCGTTACCGCTTTTCGCCCGATGCCCTGACGGTTGTGGGCATGCTGTCCCACTTCTTGTTTGCCTGGCTCATTGCCAACGGGCATATGACCTGGGCCGCCGTGACGATGTTTTTCATTGCCCCGTTGGACGCCTTTGACGGTGCGCTGGCGCGCAAATTGGGTCGCAAACAGGGGGGCTTTGGCGCTTTTCTTGATTCTACGCTGGATCGGCTGGCCGAAATCATCTTGTTTGGCGGCTTTATTTTGTATTATGTAAACCAGGGTGATGAGGTGATGCTGGGTGTCGCTTACTTGGCGATTACTGGATCGATCATGGTGAGCTATGCGCGGGCGCGGGCCGAGGCGCTGGGCTACGATTGTAAGGTCGGCATTGCCAGCCGGGTGGAGCGCTATTTTGTGATGATCAGCCTGTTGTTCCTCAATTTGCCCCAGGTGGCCCTGATTATCCTGGCGGTAGCTACCTACATTACGCTGGGGCAGCGCATGTACCACGTGTGGCGGCAGGCGTACGGTGCGCCACAAGAGGCGCAGGGCGGGGAATGAGCGAATCGACAACCAGCGAAATAAAGCTGCTGCACCGTCCACGGGTGGAGCTTTATTGGTTTGTGATGGCGGTCTGGGCCGCGCTGTTGGCCGTGCTGTTTGTAGTCCATTTATGGACTGGCTACATGCCTGCCCCCTCACCGTTTTCGATTTTGGGTCTGCCGGTTTACTGGTACGGTATCATCATCGTCAGCGGTATTGCCCTGGGCGCGTGGATTGTTTCTCGCCTGGCGTGGCAGCGGTGGCGTGAGGCATTTTTAACGGCCGTTCCCGCCCACATCCAATCTCTCCTTCTAACCGATTACCCCAGCCAGGCCAAACTGGTCGCACAAAACATTCACACGCTGGGCGAACTGCTGCTGTTGTGGGGCAGCGATCCGCGCAGCCTGGGCCTGACCGACGCCGAGCGCGGCGAGCTGCAAACCTTCCTGGCCGAGCAGCCAGACATCGACCCCAACTGGCTAGCCGATGCGCCGTGGCGCAAGTGGACGCCCGATTTTGTCTGGAACGGCATCATTATTTGCCTGATTTTGGGGCTGATTGGCGCCCGCCTGTACCATGTGCTGACGCCCTCGCCCAGCATGGCGGCGCTGGGCATCGAGTCGCCCAGCGACTATTTCCGCAATCCACAGTTGTTGTTTAACCTGCGCAACGGTGGGCTGGGCATTTACGGTGGTCTGGCTGGCGGGGCGCTGGGGCTGCTCTACTTCACCTGGCGCAAGCGGCTGCCGCTGCTGCCCTGGGCCGACATGGCCGTGGTGGGCGTGGCTATTGGCCAGGCGTTTGGCCGTTGGGGTAACTTTATGAATCAGGAGCTTTACGGCCGTCCCACCACACTCCCCTGGGCCATCTTCATCGATCCGGTTCACCGCCTGCCCGCCTACGCCGGATTCGACACGTTTCACCCCGCCTTTTTGTACGAATCGCTGTGGAATTTCCTCACCTTTGGTCTGCTGATCTGGCTGTGGCGGCGGCGGGACAAACTGTTGGCGGGGGAGATGACGGCCGTTTACCTCATTATGTACGCCATTGGCCGGACGCTGCTAGAAACGGTGCGCCTGGACAGCCGGGCGGTTTCGCTGGGCGGCGTGGAGCTGCCCCTGGCCTGGGCCACGCTGGTTTCCATTCTGGTGGCGCTCACGATGGTTGTGGCGATTGTGGTGCGGCGTGGACGGAACGGCCGTAACCAAGCCCCACCACCGCTGTAAAAAATAATCCCCTCGCACGAAACAATGCTGGCTGTTGGTTTAGCTTAAAGGAATCTGCATGACAACCAACCTCTCATCTGAACGGGTGCGCCAGCGTGTAGATGCCATTTACCGCCAGGAGTCGCGCCGCATTTTTGCTACCCTCGTCCGTTTGCTGGGTGACTTTGACCTGGCTGAAGATGCCCTGCATGAAGGTTTCCGCGTGGCGATGGAACAGTGGCCGCGCCACGGCATCCCCGCCAATCCACGGGCGTGGCTGGTTTCCACGGGCCGCTTCAAAGCCATCGACGCGCTGCGCCGCCGGGCCCGGTTTGATGCGTCGCTGGGGGCTTTGGCGGATCAATTTGAGGCAACGGCCGTTCCCTACCCCAGCGAAAATGATGACGAAATTACTGATGATCGCCTCCGCCTGATTTTTACCTGCTGCCACCCCGTTTTGTCCGCTGATGCCCGCGTTGCTCTAACCCTGCGCGAAATTTGCGGACTCACCACCGAGGCGATTGCCAGCGCCTTCCTCACTACGCCAGCCACCCTGGCGCAGCGCATCGTGCGCGCCAAAGCCAAAATCCGCGAGGCGCAAATCCATACGAAGTACCCGCACCCGATGAGCTGCCGGATCGACTGGAAACGGTGCTCCAGGTGGTTTACCTGGTGTTTAACGAGGGCTATTACGCCTCATCGGGCGAAGCGCTGACGCGGCCCGATTTGTCTGGCGAGGCGATTCGCCTGGGGCGGTTGCTGGTAGAACTGCTGCCAGAGACAGAAGCCGTGGGGCTGCTGGCGCTGATGTTGCTGCACGAATCACGCCGGACCACGCGCACTACGCCGGAAGGCGAGCTGGTAACGCTGGAGGAGCAGGACCGGGCGCAGTGGAACCAGGCGCAAATTGCTGAAGGGGCCAACCTGATGATACAGGCGTTGGTGTCGGATGGGTTGGGGGCGTACACGCTCCAGGCGGCTATCGTGGCCATCCATGCCACTGCGCCAGATTTTGCTAGCACCAATTGGATGCGCATTGTGGAGTTGTATGATTTGCTCTTACAGGTGGCGCCATCGCCTGTGGTGGAGGTTAACCGGGCAACGGCCGTTGCTATGCGTGATGGCCCGGCAGCGGGGCTGGCGCTGATTGATGAGATTTTGGCGCGCGGCGACCTGACCAATTACCACTTTGCCTATGCTGCTCAGGCCGATTTGTACCGTCGGTTGGGTCAGGTTGCGGCAGCGCGTGCGGCCTACGAGCGGGCTATGTCGTTGACGCAGCAGGAGCCGGAACGGCGATTTTTTGAGCGGCAAATGGCCAGTTTAGCCAACAAAGAAGCCTGAAAAAACGAATTTACAAATTCGTTTGGCAAAATGTCGAATTGTGCGTTTCCCAGACGACTACTTAGTACAACAATCACTTCACGAGCCTGGTGGGCCACTGGCGGCCAGGTTCCCATGTATCAGTAAGGAGATAGAAAAATGCAATTCATGATTTATGATCCCAATTTTGACCCGGCAGCTGTTAATGAACCAACCCCGGAGATGATGGCGGAGATGGGCCAATTTATTGGCGAGGCGATGCAGGCTGGTGTGCTGGTAGCGACAGGGGCGCTCAAAGATACGGGCACGCGCCTGAAGCGCAGCAATGGCAAATTTAGCGTGACGGATGGACCGTTTATCGAACTGAAAGAGCTGACGGCCGGATTTGCCATCATCAATGTGCCCACGCTGGAAGATGCGGTTACCTGGTCCAAGCGCTTCCGCGACATCGTTGGGGACGGCGAGTCGGAGATTGTGCCCTTGTTTGGCCCGCATGATTTTGGGTAGTTGCTAAACCTCAGATTGGACCAATCTTCAAGATTGGTCCAAACTCGGCGTAGAGACATGAACTACCTGTTTTTGGCCTATCACGACAAACCGCTGGGGGAGGCGTTGATTAGCGCTTCCCTGGCCAGCAATGAAGCCCTGCGCGAGAGTGGGTATTTGGTGACGCAGGTGGATTTGTCTGAGGTTACGGCCGTTTCCGTCACGCGCAAAAATGGCAGCCTGCTGCTAACCGATGGCTCTGTTGCTGACCCCCAGCAGCTAGCGGCGCTGTTCATCATCGAGGCTCGCGATCTCAACGAGGCGATCCAGCTGGCTGCCCGAATGCCCCAGGCACAAAGTGGGGTGGTAGAGATACGGCCGCTTTGGGTGCTGGACCGGTCGTTGACACGTAACGCTCCCTCTGATTAGAAAACGAAAAAGGAAAAATTATGCAAAATGTAAAAAGTAACCCAGGCTCAAGGGAGGCTGACACGTCTTCTTTGGCAGCAACCAGGCTAACGAAAAAGCTGTTGGCTTGCGGTATGGCCGCTGGTCCATTTTATCTTGTAGTGGGCCTGACCCAGGCTTTCACCCGTCCAGGATTTGACATAACACGGCATAGCCTTAGCCTGTTGAGCAATGGTCCTTTGGGTTGGATTCAGATTGCCAATCTGGCCATTACCGGCTTACTTGTGATCGCCAGTGCCGTGGGCCTGCGTCGGGCGCTGGCGGATGGTCGGGGAAAAATCTGGGGGCCATTATTGATTGGGGTCTTTGGACTAGGGCTCTTTGCCGCCGCGTTTTTTATTGCCGACCCAGCTATGGGTTTTCCGCCAGGAACGTCGGCCGATAACCTCATCGTTAGCTGGCATGGCATCATGCACTTGGTGACGAGCAGCATAGGATTCCTGGCTTTCATCATTGCCTGTTTTGTGTTTGCCCGCCGGTTTTCTTCCCAGCAACAACGGGGCTGGGCCGTTTATTCAGCTGTGACAGGCGTCGTCTTTTTGCTTTCGTTCATGGGAATTGCTTCGGGTTCCGGCCAAAGCTGGACGATTCTTGGCTTTTGGGTTGGCTTGGTGCTGGTCTGGGCCTGGCTGCTGGCCCTGTGTGCGCGGCTAATTGGTGAGCTGTCCTCTAGCTAGCTTGCGGCGACAAACAGCAGGGATGGGCTAAAAAAGAGGCCTAATCCCTGCTTTCTATTCTTTTGGCTTCTACCCCGTAGATTTTTGTGCCTGAATCAAAGCTCTGCTGTTTACCTAAACTTCCAATGAAAGAAATGGGTACAGGTAACTCTTCCCAGTGTAAAAGGGGGATTTTCGTTTACAATGTCACAATCTTTTTTGTTGTGGTGTTTAGTAAGGTAGTGAGGGGCAAGGGTGTAGTAATTCATGATCGAAGCGAACAATTTAGGCAAGGTTTTTGAGGAATTTACGGCCGTTTACAACCTCTCCTTAAATGTGCCAGCGGGCGAGCTGCTGGCGCTGCTGGGGCCAAACGGGGCGGGCAAAACGACCACCGTGCGCATGTTGGGGGCCATTTTGCGGCCCACCAGCGGCGAAGCGCGCATCAACGGGTACGATGTGGTGCGCCAGGCTGACAAGGTGCGGCACGACATCGGCATGTTGACGGAGCAGCCGGGGCTGTATTTGCGCATGTCTGGACTAGAATATTTGCTATTTTACGGCCGTCTCTATGGCCTCAGCGACGCGGAAATTAAGCGGCGCGGGCTGGAAATGTTTGACCGGTTCGATATGGCGGGCCAGGCAGACCGACGATTGGGGCAATATTCCAAAGGGATGCGGCAAAAAGTGGGGCTGATTCGTGCCATGCTGCACAATCCATCGGTGCTGCTGCTGGATGAGCCCACCTCGGCGATGGACCCGCACAGCGCCAAGCTGGTGCGCGACGCCATCCGTGAACTGCGCGAGGACAAGCGCACCGTGATTTTGTGTACCCATAACCTGGCCGAAGCCGAACTGCTGGCCGACAGCATCGCCATCATCAAAAAAGGGACGATTGTGGCGCAGGGCAGTACGGCCGTTCTCAAACAGCAGCTCCTTGGCCAACCCCAGCTAGAAGTGCGCGTGGACCGCAACCTCAACGGCGAAATCAGCGAGATTGAGAGATTGGTGACCATTGAGGCGGTGCAGGGAGACGTGATCCGTTACCGCACCGAAAACCCAGATGTGACCAATCCGCAGCTGGTGCGCTGCCTGGGTGAGCTGGGGCTGGGCGTCATCTCGCTCCAACCCATCTCGCAAAGTTTGGAGCAGGTGTATCTCCGCGTCGTTTCCGCCGAAAAAGAGGAGCAGCCTCAATCATGACCGCTTTAACCATGCCAAACTATCCAACCAAACAAGATTTTCACATGGCAATGGTGGTTGCCCGCCGTGAAATTCGCGATTCATTCCGCGACTGGCGCATCATCATCCCCATCTTTGTGCTCACACTGGTCTTCCCCGCGCTGATGAACTTTACTGCCTCCCGCCTGCTCAACTTTGTGGCCGATTTTGGCGCCGAGGTGATTGCCAACCAACTCATCCCTTTCCTGCTGCTGGTTGTTGGTTTTTTCCCCATGTCGTTTTCGCTCATCATTGCTCTGGAGACGTTTGTGGGCGAGAAGGAGCGCAAGAGCATGGAGCCGCTGCTTTCTACGCCGCTGAGCAATGGTCAGCTGTATGCGGGCAAGATGCTGGCGGCGCTAGTGCCACCGCTGTCGGCCAGCTATTTGGGCATGGCGGTGTACATGATCGGGCTCACCATTTCGGTGGATTGGCAGCCTGAATTTCAGCTGGTGGCCCAGACGATTCTGCTGACGACAATCCAGGGCATCATTATGGTGGCCGGGGCGGTGGTGGTTTCTAGCCAGGCGACCAGCGTGCGGGCGGCCAATTTGCTGGCCAGCTTTATCATCGTGCCCATGGCCATTTTGATCCAGGCGGAGGCGGCGGCGCTGTTTTGGGGCAATCATGATGGCCTCTGGTGGCTGCTGTTGGGGCTGACGATTACGGCCGTTGTCCTCATGCGCATGGGTTTGTCCTTGTTCAACCGCGAGGAGCTGCTGGGCCGGGACATTGACCAGATTCGCCTGGGCTGGATGGTGCGCCAATTTTGGGGCTATTTTTCTGGCAAGACACAGTTGGGAAACGGCCGTTACCCGAATCCACTCACCTGGTTCAAACAAACGTTTGCCATCCTGCCCAGCCTGTGGCTGCCGATAGGTGCCCTGGCGCTATCTGTCGTGGGGGCGGCTCTGGTGGGCATTTTTATGGCCCGCCAATTCCCCTTCCCAGATGATCTCAAAACGCAGCTGAACGGCCAAAATATGCTTACTAATCTGGCCGGGTTGGAAGTGTATCTGGCGGCTTTGCCACTGTTTATTGTTGGCCAAAATGTGCGATCGGTGTTGCTGCAAACGATCCTGGGTATTTTCACGCTCGGGGTGTTGGGCGTGCTCATTTTTATGATGCCTTGGGCCATCATCAGCTTTATTGCCATGCAGTTTTATCTGGCGGGGGCCAGCCCAACGCAATTTTTGCTGGCGACCGTGGTGCCCCATGCCATTGTGGAGCTGCCCACCCTGTTGCTCATCGGCGCTGCGGCGCTGCGCTGGCAAACGGTGACCTTTGCGCCTCTTTCCGACCGTTCCCTCAGCGAGATGTTTATCATTCGCGGGGCGGAGTTCTGGCGCATTTTGCTCGGTCTGGGTGTTCCGCTGCTGCTGTTGGCGGCGCTGGTAGAAGCGTACGTGACGCCGCAGGTGTTGCAGTTGGTGTACGGCGGGTAACTTTCTGCCCTTATCTGCATCAAAGATAATAATGGGTGCCTGACGGGCTTCATTGGTACAATTTTGTGCCAGCGAGGCAGCCCCAAAGGCACCTTTTTTTATTTCATTCAACAGATTGGAGGAGAAATCGTGAAGGGAAGTGCAACGAATTACGGCCGTATTGCCCAAATTTTTCATTGGCTCAGTATGCTGCTCATTGTGGGCTTAGCTATTGGCGGCACCATCATGACGCGCATTAACAACACGGCGCAACAAACCCAGATGTACAAAATGCACGTCACCGTTGGCCTCATAGTGCTGGCGCTTACCGTGGCCCGGGTGCTTTGGATTTTTGTGGACAAGCGTCCCGATATGCCCGAAGGAATGAAGGCGGCCCAGAAGACCGCCTTTTCGCTCAACCATTTGCTGCTCTATGTTGTCATTGGGCTGTTGGTCGCCAGCGGTGTAGGGATGTTGTTGTTGAGCGGCGTGGGTCTATCCCCGGCTAACGTTACCCCAGAGGCGATCAAAAATGTAACGCCACGCACGGTGCATGATGTGGTTTCTAAACTGTTCATTTTTCTCTTCTTCATGCATCTGGCCGGTGTAATTATTTATCAGGTGCGCGAGGGAGATACATTCGGCCGTATGGGCATTCCCTGGTTTTCCAAAGCATCATAAATTAAACGCGCTAAAATAGGCAGAATTGAGCGGGACGCGGTCAGCAACTACTGGCCGCGTCCTTTTTGTTTTTCTCGTTATCGTCTGTTCGATTCCTGGCAAAAGGGAATAATCCACATTTGTTAGCACCCTAAAACGCCAAAATGGGCTCATTTGGGGCGTTTTTGCCCGGTTACGCGGCAATTGGTCAACTTTTGTCAGAAGGTGTTAGCAAAAATTGACAACATTTGCCCATGCAGCTTTGGTGATCTTGCCTATATAATGCAATCATTCGGAAGGGTAAACCCAATAAAGAAGGTAATTGACTATTTTTGAGCCAATGATTTCGCTGACGACGCGCCAACGAGATTTGCTTCACTATCTGCTGACGGCGGAAACGGCCGTTGTTACCGCAGATGTGGGTCGCCGGGTCGGGCTCACGCCGCGCCAGGTTTCCTACAGTTTGAAGCCAATCAAGATGTGGCTGGTGGAACATGATGCCGATTTGGACATGATCCCGGGTGTTGGCGTGCAGGTGGCTTGCCCCCCCGATTACAAACAGGATTTGCTCACCGAGCTGGCTTCGCAGGCCAACATCCGGTTGCAGTTGACGCCGGGGCAGCGGCAGCAGCTGTTGGCGCTGAATTTGCTCACGGTAGACGAGCCGCTGATTTTGTACCAGCTTCAGCAGGAAAGTGGCGTCTCGCGCACAACCCTCCTCAAAGATTTGGACCTGATCGAGGAGTGGTTTGAATCCTTTGGCTTAACATTAGAACGACGGCCGAATTTTGGCTTCATGGTGGCCGGATCAGAACTTCAACAGCGCCAGGCCATTACGGCCGTTCTTTGGGGCGATACACCGTTCAGCGATCCGCTCATGCGTATGTCGCACATCGCTGGGCTGGAATATGAACTCGCTAAAGATGCCGAGCTTATGCCTCTGGCCAGCCATGTGTACCAGCTGGTGCTCCAGTGGCAAACCCGGCACGCCATGAACCTGGTCGGTCATGCAGAAGCGCAGTTAAACGGCCGTTTCACCGATAACGCCGTCCTGTATCTGTCACTCGTCATAGCCGTGCAGCGGCAGCGCATTCAAAACGGCCAAATTGCCCGCGGCATTCATCCGGCCTTCGATCGGCAAGCCTTCCAAACCGTGTGGCGCGTGGCGGCCCAACTGCTTAAACACCAGGACATTCAGCTGCCCGAAGCGCAGCAAGATGCCGAAATCGCGTACCTTACCATGCATTTGCTCGCCGGATCGCGCAACAACATCTGGCCCTCAGACCTGGCCATGGACGATCCATTCCAGGCATTGTTAGACAGCCTGATGCGCGGGATTGCCCAGGCGTATCGTGTTCCAACCATGGAGACCGATAGCTCCCTGCGTGATGGCCTGGCCGCCCATCTGATTCCCGCCTGTATGCGCCAGCGGTTCAACCTGTGGTCACCGCCCATCAACTATATGCGCAACCTGGCCGAAAAATATGCCTTTGAATCTACCGTGGCGGTGCAGTTGGCCGAAGAAATCAATGCCGAAACGGGCATCATTCTGCCAGACGATGAGGTAAATAATTTAGTTCTGCTGCTGCGGGCCGCATTTATCCGCGAACGGCCGAATCGCCTTAACCGCGTCATTGTGGTGTGCCCCAGCGGGATGGCGACCGCTCAACTGCTCGTAGCCCGGCTCAAAGCCCGCTTCCCCCGGTTGGGCAAATTAGATGTTTTGTCATTACGGGAACTGAATCCAGAGGAAATGCAGACGGCACAACTGGTGATCACCACCGTGCCGCTGCCGCAAGAATACTCAAATCAACCATCAGTTATTCAAGTTCATCCGCTGCTATCGGCTGAAGATATCGCTGTGATTACCCAGTGGTTAGCCTGATCGCTCTGATGAACAAGACGTACAGCCAAAATTTGTAAATTACGTTTGCTGGTTTTTTAACCGGATGCCGGTTTGTTGGATAATGGGCTTTTGTTAAAAGCAATTTTTCCAATGGCCTGGTGCCCGGATGGTTAATGCTACCTGTTGCTCACAAACGGTGGCAAAACGTTACTCATTATATTTTATCAAGGAGAGGTGAAATGAGAGAACGAATTCAGCAGTTTGGTGGTTTTTTGGCCGGGATGATTATTCCCAACATGGGCGCCTTCATTGCCTGGGGGTTGATTACCGCCCTCTTTATTCCCACTGGGTGGATTCCACAGCTGTTCCCCGGAACGGCCGAGTGGATTGCGGGAAATTTTGAACCATTGGTCGGCCCAATGATCAACTATTTGCTGCCGGTACTCATTGGCTTTACTGGTGGCTACATGGTTCATAAAACTCGCGGTGGCGTCGTAGGGGCTACGGCCACGATGGGTGTAATTGTGGGTGCGGGCATCCCCATGTTCCTTGGTGCCATGATTATGGGCCCTCTTGGCGGCTGGCTCATGAAGAAAGTTGATGACAGTTTGGAAGAACGGATTCCGATCGGGTTTGAGATGTTGGTCAACAATTTCTCGGCTGGTATTTTGGCCGTGATTTTGGTGCTGATTGGTAACATGCTGATTAGCCCAGTGGTTACCTCCATCAGCGATGCCGCAGGTTCATTGGTAGATGCCATGATCAATGCTCGTTTGTTGCCACTGGCGGCGATCATTATTGAACCCGCTAAGGTTTTGTTCCTGAACAACGCACTGAATCACGGCGTATTGGCTCCGTTGGGTGTTGCCGCGGCCGAAGAAACGGGGCGGGCATTGCATTTCTTGCTGGAAACAAATCCCGGGCCGGGTCTGGGCCTGCTCATTGCTTATTACGTGGCGGGCAAGGGTCTGCTCAAAGAATCTGCGCCCAGCGCCATGATTATCCACTTCCTGGGCGGTATTCATGAGATTTACTTCCCCTACGTGTTGGCTCATCCTATCATGATTCTGTCGGTTATCTCTGGTGGTTTGGCTGCTGACTTGTGGTTCACCGTGATGAATGCTGGTTTGGTGGCGACGCCATCGCCCGGCTCCATCTTTGCCTACCTGGCAGTGATTCCACGTGGCCAGCACTTTGCCGTGCTCACCGGCGTGCTGATTGGCATCGTGGTTTCCGCTGCGGTGGGTGTGGTCATTCTCCGCCTCCGTCCCGTACGGGAAGAAGAAATGGAAGAAGAAATGGAAGCCGGTACGGCTGGTGTTCCAGGGCTGGCATAACTGATCAATAAATTATAAAGAAGCCCTGAACGCCGTTATCAGAGCGTTCAGGGTTTTCCCATTGAACAAAAGAGGTCAAAATGGCAGGTTCAATTAATGCAGCAGACGTCAAAACCATTATCCTGGCGTGTGAAGCAGGCATGGGTTCCAGTTTAATGAGTGTGAATGCGCTCAAGAAGAAGCTGAAAAAAGCCAATGTGTCTGGGGTGAATGTCATGCACAAACCCGCGCGGGCAATTCCTGACGGGGCGCAGGTGGTAGTGGTGCACAAAGGTCTGGCCAAGGTGGTGCGCAATCGTGTCCCCGATGCCGTAGTTGTGACCTTTAATCATTTCTTGAATGATCCGGCGTTTGATAAGCTGGTGAATGCTTTTGTGGAAAATGGAGCGATTGAAGACACCGTAGGGGGGTAATTATGGCAATTTTGGAGAAGAACAGAATTAAATTGGGCGCAACGGCCGTTGACAAACAAGATGCAATCCGCCAGGCAGGCGCATTGCTGGTAGAAGGTGGCTGCGTGGCTGCGCCTTACGTAGACGGCATGTTGGCGCGCGAAGCGACCATGTCTACCTATCTGGGCAATGGCGTTTCCATTCCCCACGGCCAGTACGACGATCGTGGGCACATCAAGCAGACCGGCATTTCGGTGTTGCAGGTGCCCGCCGGGGTGGTCTGGGATGAAGATGATGCCGATGAGCTGGCTTATCTCATCATTGGCATTGCCGCCAACTCGGATGAACACATTACGGTGCTGGCGAACCTGGCCGAGGCGATTGAAGACCCGGACATGGCCGAGCAGCTGGCCAAGACCCAGGACCTGGATTTGATTTTGAATTGTCTGAACGGCGTGCCGGACAGCGTGTAGATTGAGGCCGTTGGGTACGGCCGTTTCCCATAAAAACCAACAAAGGAAGCAGTGTTGTGAAACAGCTAAACTTTGTCATTGAAAACGCCACGGGGCTGCATGCGCGCCCTGCCAAGGTGTTTGTAACCACCGCCAAGCAGTACAAGGCTGATATTCGCATCTTGTACGGCAGCAAAAAGGTGAATGCCAAGAGCCTGATTGCCGTATTGGGCCTGGGCGTGGAGCATGGCGGTGAAATTTTAGTCGAAGTCGATGGCGCTGATGAAGATATGGCTGCCGAAGCGTTGCAAACGGCCGTTGCGGCTGGCCTGGGTGAAGGTGAGCATATACCTGCACCGTCTAAAGCAGAGCCAGTAGCCAGTGCTAAGCCATCGGTAAATGGCCATCCTGTCGGCCAAACAATTCCCAACGGTTTGCGCGGCGTGGGGGCAGCCCCTGGTTTGGCGATTGGGCCTGTGTTTCAACTGCGGCAAACGGCCGTAACCATCACCGAAACCTTTGCCGGGGTCGAGGCCGAACAGGCTCGGCTGGGCGTGGCTCTGGCCGATGGTGAGGTTCAACTGGTTGCTTTGCGTGACCAAATGCAGGCGCAGACTCCCGAAGAAGCCGCCATTTTTGACGTGCATCGTGAACTGCTTACCGATGAGGATTTGCTAGAAGCGGTGCAGCAAAAAATTCAGGCGCAGCAAAGCGCGGCCAAGGCGTGGCAGGCGACAATTCAGGAACGGGCCAGCATGATGGCCAGCCTGGATGATCCGCTGCTGGCTGCCCGTGCCGCCGACATTCGTGACGTGGGCAACCGCATCCTCAAGCTGCTGGCTGGGGAAGACACCGCCGGTATTCAGTGGCCGGATCACCCTGTGGTGGTTACCGCGCACGACCTGACGCCCTCCGACACGGCGACGTTGGACCCGCAAAAGGTGCTGGGTTTTGCAACGGCCGTTGGCGGTCCCACGGCGCATTCAGCCATCATTGCCCGTGCTTTGGGCTTGCCCGCGGTGGTGAGTGCGGGGGCAGGGCTGCTAGAGATTGGCGATGGAACGGCCGTTATCCTCGATGGCACCACTGGCATTATTCAGGTGAACCCGGACGAGGGCGCCCAAACGGCCGCCAAAAGCAGCCAGGCTGCGGCCAAACAGCAAGAGCTAGAAGCTAAATCCCAAGCGGGCGCACCAGCCATTACCCAGGACAACCACCGTATCGAGATTGCGGCCAACATTGGCGGCGTGAAGGATGCCATAAGCGCCAACGAATCTGGTGCCGAGGCTGTTGGCCTGCTGCGCACCGAATTTCTCTTTCTGGGTCGGGCTACACCGCCTTCTGAAGAAGAACAGTTTGAAGTGTACCGGCAGATTGCCGAGGCGATGGCGGGCAAACCAGTCGTCGTGCGCACGCTGGACATTGGCGGCGACAAGCCGCTGCCCTACGTGCAGGTGCCCCCGGAAGATAACCCATTTTTGGGCGAGCGCGGCCTGCGCTTGTGCCTGAACCGGCCGGAACTGCTGCGTGAACAGCTTCGCGCCATTCTGCGCGCCGCTTCTTTTGGCTCGCTGCGCATCATGTTCCCCATGGTGGCCGATTTGTCCGAGTGGCACGCCGCCAAAGCGATGGTGGACGAAATTCGCGCCGAACTCAACGCGCCTGCTGTGGAAGTGGGCATCATGATCGAAATTCCCTCGGCTGCGCTGATGGCCGATAAATTTGCCCAGGAAGTTGATTTCTTCTCCGTGGGCACGAACGACCTGACGCAGTACACGCTGGCCATGGACCGAATGCACCCGACCCTGGCGGGTAAGTCCGATGGCCTGCATCCGGCCGTTTTGCGGCTGATAGACACCACGGTGCGTGCCGCTCATGCCGCTGGCAAGTGGGTGGGCGTATGCGGTGCGCTGGGGGCGGATCCGCAGGCCGTGCCGATCTTGTTGGGTCTGGGGGTGGATGAGTTGAGTGTCAGCGTGCCGTCGATTGCTCTGGTGAAAGCCCAGGTGCGCACATTGACTTTTGCTGCTGCTCAACAGCTGGCTGCGCAGGCGCTGGGCTGCGGCACGGCGGGGGAAGTGCGATCTTTGATGGGAAATTAAGTAATTGGGTAATTAAGTAATTTGTTTGGCGATTAATTACCAATTACTCAGTTACCCAATTACCCATAAATTTTTCAAAAGTAGAGTGAAACAATGAGTAAAAAATATGAACTGTACCGTACGGGTCAGGCACAATTGCCCGCCCAAACCTGGGCGTGGAACATGTACGGCGCGGGGATCGAGAACATTGGCCGTGACGGCCGTCCCGAAGCGTTTCCTATTCCTGAACCGGCAGATAACCAGCTGCTAGTTCGCGTAGACAGCGTGGGCATGTGCTTTTCCGACGTGAAGCTGATTCGCCAGGGTGGGGCGCATCCCAAATTGTACAACCGTAACCTGGCTGAAGAACCGACCCGCCTGGGCCATGAAGCTGCCTTGACGATCATCAAAGTGGGCAAGGAACTGCAAGGTCAATACCATGCCGGGCAGCGCTTGGCCATTCAACCAGACATTTACCAAAACGGCCGTTCCACAGCATACGGCTACACCATTCCCGGCGGGCTCACCCAATACCACGTCATCGGGCCGGAAGTGCTGGATGCTGATGATGGTGCGTACGTGCTGCCGCTCACCGACGACCTGGGCTACGCTGAAACTGCGCTCACCGAGCCGTGGGCTTGCGTGGAAGCCTCCTATACGCAGCGCCGCCGTTTGCAGCCCAAAGCAGGTGGCCGCCTGTGGGTGCTGGGCCAGCCGGATGATGAAACCACCTACGCGTTTTCAGGTGAGTTAAATCCGTCGTTGGTCGTGCTGAGCGATCTGTCTGACGGGGTGCAGGCGTTGATTCGGCAGAAGGTGGGGGCCGATGTGGAAATGTTTGTGCGGAACGGATTACGGCCGTCTGATTTCCCGGCGCTTAAAGCGGAACTCACCGACGGTGAAGGGTTTGATGACATCATCATGCTGGCCCCGCAAAGCGCCGAGCGCATGAGCGAAGCGGCCAAGCTAACCGCTTTTCGCGGCACCTTCAATCTGGTCGGTGACGCGCCGCTGGATGGCCCAGTGCAGATTGACGTGGGGCGGATTCATTACCACTACACGGCCTATGTTGGCAATCCGGGGCCGGACATTGCGGCGTCTTATGGTGAAGCGCGGAATCGTTGTGATTTACAGCCGGGCGGAGCGGCCGTATTTGTGGGTGCGGGTGGGCCGATGGGCCAGATGCACGTACAGCGGGCTATCGAGCTGAAAAATGGTCCCAATCTCATCATCGCCACCGAAGTAAACGATATGCGCCTGGGGGCGTTGGCAGAGCGGTTTGCGCCGCTGGCGGAGGCCAATGGCAAGCAGCTGCTCACCTTTAATCCGGCGAGTGAAGCCGAGTCGCTGCGCGACTTTGTGCTGAATGCCACGGACCAAATTGGTGCGGATGATGTGGTGGTTTGTGTGCCCGTCGCTCCGTTGATGGCCGAGGCTGGTACTTACTTGGCCCCAGACGGCATGTTGGTGCTGTTTGCCGGGGTGCCCAACGGCACGATGGCTGCACTGGATATGAGCGCCGTATATTTACATAACGCACAATTTACCGGTACGTCTGGCTCGGCGCTGGCCGACCAGGCAATGGTGATTGCCAAGACGATCTCGGGTGATTTGTCGCCAAACCGTTCGGTGGCGGCGGTGGGCGGCATGGAAGCAGCCCGCGACGGCGTGGCGGCGATGATGGAGGGGCGGTACCCCGGCAAGGTGGTTATCTTCCCACAAATCAGCGGCTTGCCGCTTATGGGACTAGACGAGCTCAAGGAAAAATACCCGTCCGTGGCTGACAAGCTAGCCGATGGTGATGTGTGGACAGCTGAAGCCGAAGCCGCCCTCGTCGAAGCGTTCTGGCAGGCGGAGTAAGGTTGTGACCAAACAAAAAGTGCGCCAATCGGGCAAAACGGCCGTTAGCCAGTTTATCCTGGTTGGCGCGGGTTTGGGGCTGTACGTTGGCCTGTTTTTTCGGCCGCTGCGGGAGGCAAATTTTGCCGTAGCGATTGCCTTGGCGTTGCTGGCAACGGCCGTTTTTGCTATCCCAGCCCTGCTCAAAAAGAGTCGGCCAACAATGGGGGAATGGGGGAAAACGGCCGTTACTACCTTTGTGAAATTTGCTCTGATTCTTTCGCTGCTGGAAGTGCGCCATTACGTCTATGATCTGGGCGGCAAATGGTTGGTGGCCGTTTTTACCACGCTGCTTGGCGCAGCCGGTGGCTATTGGTTGGCGCAGAGGGACAAGTAGAAAGTGATAAGTAAAAAGTGATAAGTGAAGACTTTTTACTTTTCACTTATCACTTTTCACGCTGAAATCAAACTTATGATCTACACCGTAACGCTCAACCCGGCGGTTGACCGGGAACTTACGATCAACGAATTTGCCTTTGATACCGTGCTGCGTGCCAGTGAGGCGCGGGTGGATTGCGGCGGCAAAGGGTTTAACGTGTCGCGCATGTTGGCTTCTTTGGGGGCTGAAAGTGTGGCGCTGGGCTTTGCGGGCGGCAAAAGCGGCGAATTGCTGGCAGAGACTTTGACCGGCCTGGGCATTCAAACTGCTTTTACCTGGATTGCGGGCGAAACGCGCACCAACGTCAGCATCGTCACCGAGCAGCATGACCGCTATCTGAAGGTCAATGAGGCCGGGCCGACTGTTTCGGCGGCGGACCAGACGGCTTTGCTAGCGCAAATTGAGCAGCTCATCCAGCCAGGCGATTGGTGGGTGCTGGCGGGAAGTTTGCCGCCGGGCGTGCCAGACAGCATTTATGCTCAGATGGTCGCCTTAATTCAATCGGGCGGCGGGCAGACGCTTTTGGATACAAGCGGGGCGGCATTGGTGACGGGGTGTGGGGAACGGCCGTTTCTCATCAAGCCCAACGATAGTGAAGCCAGCAACTTGAGCAGGCTGCCTATTGCTGCGCCACAGGATGCCGTGGCCGCGGCCCAAAAAATCCAGCAATTTGGCCCACAAAATGTCATCATTTCCCTGGGTAAAGCCGGGGCCATTTTCTACGATGGGCAAGCCGCCTGGCTGGCTCAATCCCCCGTGATCGAGGAGCGCAACCCGATTGGCGCGGGCGATTCGATGGTGGGTGGGCTGGTGTACGGCCTTAGCCAGGGCAAGCCGGTGGCTGAAGCGCTGGCCTGGGGTATTGCTTGTGGGGCGGCTACAGCGAGTCTGGCAGGAACGGCCGTTGGCTCTGCCGATCTGGTACAAACGTTGTTGGCCCAGGTTAAAATCACAAAATTGGAGACGCAAGATGTCCTTCACGATTAACGATGAAAAACAATATGCTGCCGACGCACAGGCAGTTTATCAGGCGGCTTTGGGAGCCATTGACGGGCTAGAAGGCAAAGTGCTCAACCAGGACCCGGCCGCCGGGGTGGTGGAAGCCCGCTTCGATAAGAAAATTTTGGGCAAGGTGCTGGGCGATCGTACCCACATGACTGTAAGCATCAGCGCACCCGATGGCGCTAACAGCGCGGTGGCCGTAGAGATATATCCCCTCAACGCTGTCGGGCAAAAGCTGATGTTTGGCGCCCGCAAAGGTGTCTCGCGCACGGTAGCCAACTGGTTCTACGCCCACCTGGAACACCGTCTGCCCAAGTAGACAATCTTCTCGCTTCAACGCGATGGGTAATAAACTTGTCATGCTGAGGTCCTCCGAAGCATCCCGTCCGCTGAATAATCAGAGAATCTTTGGCTTGGCCAAAGCCCCTGCCATGTGTTCCTTGCGGGATTTCTCGGAGGACCTCGAAATGACATGACCCAAGTGATTTTTAAAAGACTAAGAGCGTGGGAACGAGAAATGGTGGAGTCTTTGCGTTTTTTGGGTTCTTCCCTGAAAATAGTTGCTAACTCAGTTAAATTAGCTGCGTCTTTTCGTGGAGGAGAAGCCAATGTCCGAAAAAGAAACGTACAGCCTCAGCTTTTTAGAGCTGTTGGCGCAGCAGTACCCCTCAATTCAGGCCGCCTCAATGGCCATCATCAACCTTAGCGCTTATTTACATTTACCCAAGGGCACCGAAAATTTCATCTCTGATGTGCATGGCGAGTACGAGGCGTTTTTACACGTGCTTAAAAATGGCTCTGGTTCGATCCGGCGCAAGATTGAGGAAATTTTTGCCAATTCGCTGCTGGAAAAAGAGAAGCGTAACTTTGCCACGCTGATCTACTATCCCGAGCAAAAGCTGCCGCTCATTTTGAAGGAAGTGGCAAACAAGGCAGAGTGGTACCGCATCACCCTGTTCCGGCTGATCAAGCTGTGCCGGTCGGTGGCGTCTAAATATACGCGTACGGCCGTTCGCGAAGCGCTACCTGACGATTTTGCCTTTATCATTGAAGAACTGCTGCATGAGCAGGAAAGCGTGGAAAACAAGCAGCAATACTATCAGAGCATCATCGACAGCATTATTTCCACCGACCGGGCCAACGCTTTCATCGTGGCGATGGCGCAGCTTATTCAGCGGCTGGCGATTGCTCGGCTGCATGTCATTGGTGACGTGTACGATCGGGGTCCTGGGGCGCACATCATCATGGATAAGCTGTTGGAATACCACGCGGTGGACGTGCAGTGGGGCAACCACGACATTCTGTGGATGGGCGCGGCCGCGGGCAGCGAGGCGTGTCTGGCCAACGTCATCCGCATCTGCCTGCGTTACGGCAACATGGAAACGCTGGAGAATGGGTACGCCATCAGTCTGCTGCCTTTGGCCTCTTTTGCCATGGAGCTATACGCCGATGACCCGTGCGAGCAGTTTTTTCCCAAAGAAACGGCCGAAGAATACACCGCCAATGAGCTTCAATTGATGTCAAAAATGCATAAAGCGATCACCATGATTCAGCTGAAGGTGGAGGCGCAAATCATTCAACGCCGCAAGCAGTTTTTGATGAACGATCGCTTGTTGCTAGACAAAATCGATTTTGACAAAGGTACGATTCGCTTGGATGGCACGGAACATCCCTTGCTGGATACCCATTTCCCCACCGTGGATCCGAGCAATCCGTATGCTCTGACCGAACAAGAGAAGCTGGTGTTGGAACGGTTGCGGCTCTCTTTTGCCAACAGTGAGCGGTTGCAGCGGCACGTACGCTTTTTGTATTCCAAGGGCAGTCTTTACCTGATTTACAACGGCAATTTGCTGTATCACGGCTGCATTGCCATGAAGCCCGATGGCTCATTTGCCTCGGTGCGGGCCGACGGCAAGACCTATCGGGCCAAAGGGTTTATGGATCGGTTGGATCGCCTGGCGCGGCAGGCGTATTTTGCCAGCGACGCGGAGCATAAACTGTACGGCATGGACGCGATGTGGTATTTATGGAGCGGGCCACGTTCGCCGCTGTTTGGCAAGGAGAAAATGGCAACCTTTGAGCGCTACTTCCTGGCCAATCCGGCGACCCATGCGGAGGGGAAAAATGCGTATTATGCGCTGCGGGATAAACCGGAAACGGCCGTAAAAATTCTGCGCGAGTTTGGTTTGGACCCCAAAACAGCGCGTATCATCAACGGGCACGTGCCGGTACAGGTGAAGAAGGGGGAGAGTCCGGTGAAGGCCAACGGCCGTCTCATTGTCATTGATGGCGGTTTTTCTAAGGCGTACCAGGACAAAACCGGCATTGCTGGGTACACGCTCATTCACAACTCGTACGGCTTTTTGCTGGCGTCCCACGCCCCGTTTGAATCCACGCAGAGGGCAATTGAAGAAGAGTTGGACATTCACTCCAAAACCGAAATTCTGGAGGCCAACTACCATCGCATTCGCGTGCGTGACACGGACGAAGGCTGCCAGATTCAGGCCAAAATTCACCAGCTCGAAGCGCTGCTAGAAGCATACCGCGAGGGCCTCATCAAAGAACAATAGCCTAGCCTGGGCATTCATGCCCAGGTATTCGAAATCAAGATCGTGCTTGCTGGTAAACGGCCGTTAACGCCCCCACAATTTGCTCGGTCACCACGTCTTCTTTGTCCCGCTTGTTCACCAAAATGGGCTCACCAAAAACAAGCCGCAGTTTGGCCAGGGGAAGGGGAATCAGATATTTGTCCCAACGGCGCAGGGCGTAGCCTGCTTGGGTGAATCCTCCGACGGGGATGATCGCCGCTTCCGCCTTGCGGGCCAGGAAGGTGGCCCCGGCCTTGGGCATAAACGCCGGGCCGTCGGGGCCATCGGGGGCCATGAAGGAATCCTTGCCGCCCTTCAGCGCCTCGATGATGCGCAGCACCTTGCGCCCTGCCTCCATCGGATTGCCCTGCATGTCTACGCCGTAGGGGGTGGCGCCCAGCGTGCTGGCGAAGCTGCTCAAAATGTCGCCGCGCGGGTCGCCGCCCAGGGTGACGATGGTAAACCGCTCGCCGCCGACAAAGCGCACCGCATAGGTCACAAAAATAGAGAGCTGCTCGTGCCAGAAGAGCCACAGCAACGGCCGTCCGCTGCTCTTGGCTTTGCTAATATTGGCTTGCCCCTCAATTTGCCAGCGCACTGTGCGGGCCAGCACGCGATGATAAAAGGCCAGCGCTGCGCCTTGAAATTGCAAAGATTGTTCTGAGAAAGTTGACATAAAACCCCCGTTTTGTTACGGGAACGGCTTTTCGTAGTAGTTGGCGGCTGCTTGCAGCGTCACGTGGTGCAGCTGCTGAGTGAGATGATTGGTAACGGCCGTAACATCCGCTCCCTTCTCCACCACGATCGGTGCGCTAATCTGGATGGCAATTTTGCTGAATGGGTAGGGCATTACATACCGATCCCAGCGCGGCACGCGGTAGCCATTGCGGGCATAAGCGCCCACGGGCAAAATCGTCGCATCTGCCTTCTGGGCGATGTAGGTGATACCCGGCTTGATGACGTACGACGGGCCTTCGGGGCCGTCTGGGGTGATGTAGGCATCCTGCCCGGCTTTGACCTGCCGGACTAAGTTGGCCAGCTGCCGCGCGGCGGCCATGCTGGCATCCCCATGCAGATTCATGGGGAAGGGGGTGACGCCCAGCTTGTTGGCAAACACCACCAGGGTGGTGCCGCGCCAATCGTCCGGCAAAATGAGCACCAGCCGGGTGAGATCGTACTGGTTGGCAAAAAAGCCGACCAGCATCATCGTCATGCCATGCCACGCCGCAAAAATAAGCGGCCGTTTCCGTTCCTGTGCCGCGTGTAAATGCTCAATTCCCGTGACTTGAAACCGGCTCAACCGGCTGATCATCCGTGCCCAATTGTATAAAAGCGTGCCGCTGACTTTGTCTTGCCAGCTAATCGTTGGCTTACTCATTGATCTGCAAATATCCAGCGCGGGCCAGACCCCAGCCCAGGTACACCGTGTTCCAAAAATGCCACGCCTTGCCAAACGTGGCCCAGGCGATGGTGACGGCAAACAAGATCAGCAGCGTTGTGATGCGAACTTTGCCTTTGAACACGCCGCGAAACGAAGGGAAGGGAATGAGGCTAACCATTAAAAGCCCGCACACTACCATGATGCCCATGAGCCAGCTGGCAGGCAGTTCGTAGGTGAGAATGGTCATGTCGGAGACGACGGCTAAGGCGAGCGTGGCCCCAGCGGTGGAAATGGTGAGCCCGGCGGAGTCGCCGCGCCCGCTGGCTTTGGGCGGCAGCAAGTTAAATCGGGCCAATCGGTAAGCGCCAGCCAGAGCAAAAAAGACGGCCAGCACAGCGATGAGCGTGGTCGAGGCCACATCGGCCAGGTAAAGGTACATGAAGGCCAGCACGGTGGGCGCAGTTCCCAGACTGACCATATCTACGAGCGAATCCAGCTGCAAGCCAAAGGCCGACCCGGCGTTAAAGTAACGTGCCGACGCGCCATCGAACAGGTCCAGAATGTAGCTGGCCAAAATGAGCGAACCCGCAATGACCAGTTCGCCCGTGGCGGCTAGCAAAATAGCAACGATGCCGCAGGTGAGGGAAATAAAAGTAATGCTGTTGGGGATGAGATAACGGTATTGACTTTTCATGGCGTTTTGGTCAGTTGGGCAATTGGGGTGATGCCGCCGGTTACTTTGTCGCCAACTTTGACGAGCATTTGGGCCGTAGGCGGCAGGAAGAGATCGACGCGGGAGCTGAAGCGAATGAGGCCAAAGCGCTGGCCTGTTTGCACCGCATCGCCCGGCTTGAGGTAGTTAACGCAGCGACGGGCAAGGATGCCCGCGATTTGTTTGGTGAGGATACGGCCGTATCCCTCCGATTCGGTCACCATGGCAATGTACTCGTTCACTTCAGACGCTTCAGGGCGAAACGCTTGCAGAAACTTGCCCGGCTGGTGCTGTACAATGAGCACTTTGCCCGCCAGCGGCACCCGCTGCACGTGCACATCGGTGATGTCCAGGAACATGCTCATACGAATGACTTCTGCTTGCAGGTAGCGCCCTTCGGTTTCGGTGACAATTTCCACCACCTCGCCGTCGCCAGGGCCAAGCACAAGGCCCGGTTGGGCGTTGATTTGCCGGTTGGGATCGCGGAAAAAGTAGAGGATCAGCAGCCAGAGGAAAGCGGCTAGAAGCAAAAACAGACCAGTGATCCAGTTGGTAAATTGGAACCAGAGGAAAACGGCCGTTGCTAGCAAAATCGTAAAAAAAGCAATCGTGCCGCCGCCGCCTTCGGCAAAAGGCCAGGCCCGATCGCTGCCATAATTTGTCATCGTTGTATCAATCCACAGATTGCCCAGATTACGCAGAAAAAAGGTGAAAAATCTGTGAGATCTGCGTAATCCGTGGAGAAGTGATTTTTTGAAGGTGATTGAAGCGGCGGCATTGTAACATTGCCACCAGACAGGGGCAAGGTAGCCTTGCGCTACAGCGCTTACCATTGTTTTCCTCGAACTTTAGTAGGTGGATCGTTGCCGAAACATTGTTCGCCGTGGGTACGGCCGTTTGGTAAACTTGCGCCCATGATCAAACAAAAATCAACCTTCATTTGGGTGGGTCTGGTGGCGCTGGTGGTAGTGATTGCCGCCGTTTTTCTGGGCAACCGTTTGCTCAACGGCAATGGCAGCCTGCTGCGCAACGTGCAGGTAAGCGAGAGCGAAATCAGCCCTAACGCCGATGGCGACACCGACGCCACAACCATCTCCTACGAAATCTCGCGCAATGCGGCCGTTTCTATCTATTTTGAGAATGAGGCGGGCGACCGATTTTACTTCCGCCAGGAGAAACCGCGCGGCGCGGGCGAATATCGCGTGACCTTTAGCGGGGTGGTAGACCCATATACCTTGCCCGATGAGCAGATTGAAGGGGAAATTTTGTCGCGCTTGCTGCAAGACGGCCGTTACACCTGGTTTGTCAGCGCTACCGATGAAAAGGGCGATACCGAAACTGCTGAAGGGGAGCTGCTGGTAGCCGACGCCGATCCCGTGCTGCCCGACATTCGCGATTTTGCCCTGGATAAAACGGCCTTTACGCCCAATCGCGATGGCATTGATGACCGCGTGCAGCCAGTGTTTTACCTGGTCAAAGATGTAGCCCAGGTGCGTGTGTTCTTGCAAATGCCGGATGGCAGCGAGGAACACATTAGCGAATATGAAACTGTTGTTGAGCCAAACGCCGAAGGGTGGCACAAATACGATTACGAGGGCGGGGTGGATGAAGGGGCTACCCCGCCGGAAGATGGCACTTATCCGCTCATCGTGATTGCTCAGGATTTAGAAGGGCAGCAGGTGCGCGTGGAGCAGGAATTGACGATTGAATTTGGCGGTGTGCCGCGCGTGCGGGTTGTTTCTCCACCGGCGGGGGATACGGTGCATTGGGAGAATACGGCCGTTCCTCTCTGCGGCGTCTTTACCTTTACCTTGACGGTAGAAAATTACGGCACCACGCCCATCCGCACCAGTGGACCGCTGCCCGGCACAATGTACGATTCTGACTGGAATTACAACACGCTGGGCTGGTTCACCAAGCCAGGTGTGTTCCGCCTGGGCATCGGCTTTGAAAACGAGCTGACCAACTATCCCTTTCGCTTCGCTCTGGGCAGCCCGGACGAACTGGAAGTGATTGATGGGTATACCTATCTCATGCCGGGCTCGCGCGCGACCGTTACTGGCAGCATTCGCATGGTCGATGACTTTGGCGACCGCAATCCGCAAACCGTTTGGGCTGGGCTCATTCACGAGGATGTGGAGGTGGTCACTGCCTATGAACGGGTCGATCCGCAGGCGTTGACGGTAGATATGCCCGATGAAGACAACCTGCCCGAATGTGAACCCCGCGAAGTGCCTGAGTGGCCCGTGGAGGGAAAGTAAATACCCCCACCCTAGCCCTCCCCCCTGCAAGGGTTCAGGAGAGGACAGGTATTCGCTTTGAGGCAAAACTCGCTCAATAAACGTGTCATTCCGAGGTCCTCCGAGGAATCTCTCCGCTTTGTAAGTCGGAAGATTCCTCACTTCGTTCGGAATGATACCCCAAGTTGCGCTTCATTTTGTAGCCTATCCGCCCTTAACCCGTCTCAGGGTGAGGGTTGAAATGTTTTTCGTGAGCTATCGGTTAACCTCGAAGGATTTTGATTGGCGGGTGGAAGCCGACAAGGTAAACTACAAATAGTTAACAGGAGGTTGCCCAGTTGCCCAGCTGTGGCAGCCTCTTTTTTATGGATGGATATGTCAATGCGGCGCTTTTGGGGTTTGGGATTAACGATTATCGCCTTTGGCTTGTTGGCCGCGTGTGCCTCATCGCCCACGGTGGTGGAAGTAACCCGATTGGTGCCTGGCTCTACGGCCGTTTTCACTGCTGATCCTATCACAATTGATGTAGAAGTGACCCGCGTAGTGACCGAAACAGTGACCCAGGTTGAGACTGTGGTAGCCGAACGGCCGTCACCTGGCTCCGCGGAACGGCCGTTTCAGCTCCTATTTGCGCCGGTGGTGGATACGATTGTCATTAGCAATCGTGCCCAGGTGCTGGCCGATTGGTTGGCTGAGCAAACTGGGCAGCAGTTCCAGGTGGGCATTTTGGACAACGAGCAGCGGGTGATTGACCTGATGTGCGCCGCCCCTGCCGAAACGATTGGCTTTTTAACGGCCGTTGGTGCGGCGCTGGCCAATCAGCAGTGTGGGGCACAGGTGGTGAGTACGGCCGTACAAAACAACGGCCTCAGCTGGCAAGCAGGCATGATCGTGGTGCGCCGCGACAGCAATATCACCTCTCTGGAAGATTTGGACGGCAAAAGTTGGGCCATCCCCAGCGACACCAGCGTGCCCAACAACTGGTATTTCCAGGCACTGCTGGCAGCGCAGGGCATTGAGCCAGGCGAAATCATTTCGGTTCCTGGCGATAACACGGCGATGCTGGCGGTGTTTAACGGCGATGTTGATTTTGCCACCGGCACCTACTGGCCGCCCATCCTGCCCTTTGAAATGCGCGAATGGGTTTTTGGCGAGGATGATCCTGAAATTTGGCGGCAAACGGGCGCATCGCCCAGCCGCAGTGGGATTGGCTTTGTGGTAGTTCTGGGACGCCCCGACCAGGGTGGCTACCGCGTGCGCGACGCCCGCTCCGGCGTCTTTGATACCAATCAGGCCATCTTTGACGAGACGCGTATTTTGACGTTGAGCGCACCCATCCCCGCCGACTCGGTGGCTGTGGGCGGGGCATTTCCCTTTAGCACAGCGCAGCAGTTGGGGTCGCTGCTCAGCCAGTTTGCCGCCTCTGAGCCGTGCGCCGTTTCCCTGTGCGCCACTGATTTTTATGGCTGGACGGGCTTGGAAACGGCCGTACCCGCCAATTATGAACCGGTCCACTTTGTCATCGACACGCTGGGCTGGACGGATGAGGCGCTTTTATTGACAGATTAGTCGGACGGACGCAGAGAGCGCAGAGTAAAGAGAGCTCTCAGAGATATCTGAGAACTCTTCTTCTCTCTCTTGTCTCTGTGTCCCTTCCAGGTTTTTTATGATTGATGTTGCGATAATTATCGTTAGTTGGAATGTGCGGGACTATCTGGTGCAGTGTCTGCGCTCGGTGTTTGCCGATTTGCAGCGCTCTCGGTTGCGCGGCGAAGTGTGGGTGGTGGACAACGCCTCCACGGACGGTACGGCCGATTTAGTGCGCTCCCTGTTCCCCAACGTGCATCTGATTGCCAACCAGCACAATCCGGGCTTTGGGGCGGCCAACAATCAGGGTATGGCTGCGGCCAAAGCGCATGGGCCGCGCTACTATTTTCTACTTAACCCAGATACAAGAGTGCATCCCGGTGCGCTGTTTGCACTGATCAATGCGCTGGAGGAGCGTCCTGATGGCGGCATGGCGGGTGCGCGGCTGGTGTATGGCGACGGCCGTTTCCAGCACAGCGCCTTTTATTTTCCTGGCCTGCGCCAGCTGGCGTTTGATCTGTTTCCCTTGCCTGCCCGCTTTTACGAGAGCCGCTGGAACGGCCGTTATCCCCAAACCAAACTGGCACGTGATGGCGAACCATTTGCCATCGATCACCCGCTGGGAGCGACAATGATGGTGCGGGCCGATGTGGCCGAGGCGACCAATGGGTTCGATGAATCATTCCACATGTACTGCGAGGAAATCGACTGGAGCTGGCGTATTCAGGCGGCAGGCTGGCGCATTTACGCCGTTCCTTCCGCCGAGATTGTGCATTACGGTGGCGAAAGCACTCGCCAGGTACCAGCCACCTCGGTGATTAATTTGTGGCAAAGTCGGGCGCGGTTGTATGCCGAGATGTACGGCCGTTTTAAGCTCGCCATTGCCAGTAAAATGGTGCAAATTGCCATGCGCCGCCGCGCCAAAAGGGCCAACGATCCGCAGATGAAGCAGGCGTACGAAACCATCATCCAAATCTGGCGCGGAATTTGATTTTGGACGTAGAGAACAGAGAGCCTACTGAGATCGGAGAGATCTTTGAAAAAATCTGTGCCAGTGTGCGTAATTTTTGATACAACTTCCGCATGAGTACAAACCAGCAAGAACTAACGGCCGTAATTCTCACCCTGAACGAAGCCAGCCACATCACCGACTGCACCCAGTCGCTGAGCTGGGCGGATCGGGTTGTCGTATTTGATTCGTATAGCCAGGATGATACGGCCGTTTTAGCCCAAACCGTCGGTGCCGAATTGCACCAATCCAAATTTGAAAACTATGCCCAGCAGCGTAACGCCGCACTAGACGCCATAAAAACCGACTGGGTCTTCTTTGTAGATGCCGATGAGCGCGGCACGCCGGAGCTAGGGCAGGAAATTCGCCAGGTGATCGCCGAACGGCCGGAGCGTGGTTGGTATGTGCCACGTCACAACTACATTTTTGGCAAGCTCACGCGCGGTGCAGGCTGGTATCCCGATCACCAGCTGCGCCTCTTCAAACATGGCTGCGTGCGCTACGAGCGGCCCGTCCACGAACTGGCGGTGGTAGATGGCGCAATTGGGTATTTGGAACGGCCGCTTATCCACTACAACTACCGCGATCTGGCGCATTTTCAGGCCAAGCAGCGTGCCTACACCAGCTACGACGCCCGCATTTTGTATGATGAAGGCATTAAACCCAAACCGCACAACTATATTTTGCAGCCGCTGCGGCAGTTTTACTGGCGCTTTGTCACGCTGGATGGTTACAAAGACGGTTTGCATGGCCTGCGCCTGAGCCTGTACATGATGTACTACGAATGGGTAAAGTATCGCAAGTTGGGCTGGTTTTGGCGGAAAAATAAGTAGAGAAGTGAAAAGTGATAAGTGGGAAGTGATCAGTAATCATGAATTGTCCAATTACTCAATTACCCACTTGCAAAGGTTTTTCCTTATGGAATCAGTAGGTGTGGATTGCAACTTTAGTCAGGATGGGTTGGTGCAGGTAAAGAAGGTGCTGATCAACGGCCGTTGGCTGCCCGTGGGTCAAGGGCGGCAGTGGGGGGATGAAAACGGCCGTCATGTGCTCATTATGCTGCCCGGTAATGAAGTGCGTGAGCTGGTTTTGCAGCCAGGCACATTGCGCTGGTGGTTGGTGGGGACGAAAGATGGGGGCGTAACGGCCGTTTAGCTATCTTTTCTTTAGTGGTTTGGGTTCGCTAGATTTTATTGCGGGAGAATACGGCCGCTTTCCTGTACATCAACGGGCACCCCATCAATTTGCCCAGGGATAATGTCTTCGGGAGCGAGCAAAGCGCGTGGCACTTTCTTTTCCACCAGCACCACCAGCACAACGTCGTTGGTGCGTGCTTGTTGGCGCTGCCGGAAGCCAATCCCCACGCCAACGACGTTGGCCTTGGCCATTAGCTCTCCCTCATGGGCCGCTTTGACGGCTTGAATATGCTCAAATGCTTCTTGTTGATCGCTCATCGGTATATCTTCACGTTAGGGCATTTTGCATTTTTGGGATGGGCAGGATGTGCGGTGCGTTGCCGATTGATGCGAGTATAGGTCAGGATGGCCGGGAATTCAAACCGGCCTGGTTTAGGTAGTCGGCGGTGGTGCTGTTTTTTGGCTCAGCCGCTCAATTTGCTGGGTTAGCATGGCTTTTGTGTCGGGGTTGAGGGTTTTGTCGCGGGCCTGGCGCAGCGTGTCCAGGCTGCGCTCAGCAAAGCCAAGCCGAGCGTAGCCATCGGCCAGGCGGCGCAGGATGGCCACGTTGCCCGGTGAGCGCCCTACGGCCCGCTGCCAATAGAGAACGGCCGTTGCCCACATGCCACGTTGCGCAAACAGCTTGCCCGCCTTATCCAGCACCAACGGGTCTTTCACGCGCTGATCAATCGCCGCGATGCGCCACTGCTTTTCTCGCTTAAAATCACCCCCGGCCATCACGGTAAAATAGACGTTGAGAACCTGAAAAACGATAGTAAACAAGGAGGCCAAAACAACTTGCCAGGTGGGTATCACATCGGGCATGGCGGCAGGCGGAGCCCAAATTGCTGACCCAATGTTGCCAATGATCATGAGCACAAGGCCCAAAATGGCCAACCAGTAAGCCCATATCTGCCTAAAATAGAGTGCAACTATGAGACCGACAGTGAGGGCCAGGACAACCGCCATGTAAATCCAGATCAAGGATCTGATCAGCTTAAATTCTTCCCATGGAATTATCGCGTGAGACGCCAGGAAGGAGATGATGAAATATAACGATACCACGCCGAGCACAAACAGGATGTGCCCAATGCTGCGAAAAATAATCTAGTTTTGCAGATGATGGGTGCGATTGGGGTAAATGGGTTCTTTGCCTACCATTTTTCTATGGCATTTGGGGCAGCGTTTGTCGCTGCGCTGCACAGGTTGGGCACAGTAGGCACATAGGTTGGCTGAACTGCTCCACGCATCTTCAAAATTTGGCTGATGCGGGTTGTTGGCCTCAGGTAGCTCCACGTCGTAGACAGGTTGCTCCCACCGCTCGGGCGACTTTTGTTCGGGCGTGGGTGGTGATGCTGGTTGGGGTAAGGGGATTCCCAGCTTTTTTAGACCTTTTTGGGCAATTTGGTTGTTGGGGTTGATGGCTAAAACGTTTTCCAGGCAGATCTGGCGATCTTCTTTGGTTTGCACCGTACCGCTCAGCCAGAGCCAGGCGGTTTCATTTTTCTCGTCCTGTTCCACAATTTGCAGCAAAAGCTGGTGCGCTTTTTCTCGATCACCTGCTTTGGCTGCCTGAACGGCCGTCTTTAACAGTTGGCTTGTTTCTGTCATGGTGTTTGTGTTCGCGGAACAAGGTGAGAGGCCTTGTCGCGTTCTTGATGGCACGCACCAAACTGCAAGGGGTGGCAGCAATGGATTAATCAGTGAAAAAGGCGGCAGCGGCTAGATTTTGTGCCGCTGCCGCCTTTCAGGGTAAGGTTAAACTTCGCCGCTGGTCAGGGCCATCTTTACTTCAGCGATGGCCTTGGTGACTTCAATTTCACGCGGGCAGGCGTTGGTGCAGTTGAAGTTGGTGCGGCAGCGCCAGACACCCATCGTGTCGCCAACCACTTCCAGCCGTTCGTTGTAGGCCTGGTCGCGCGAGTCGAAGATGAAGCGATGGGCCTGCACAATGGCCGCCGGGCCGATGTACTTCTCGTTGGCCCAGAAGCTGGGGCAAGAGCTGGTACAAGCGGCGCACAGAATGCATTTGGTGGTATCGTCAAAAATGGCCCGATCTTCAATGGATTGCAGACGCTCACGGCCGTTTTTCGGCACGGGCGAATCATTCACAAAATAGGGCATCACCGAACGGTAATGCTCAAAGAATGGGTCCATGTCCACGATCAAATCTTTCAGCACGCGCATACCCAAAATTGGCTCAATCTGGATTTTGACCTCGTTGCTGCCTTTTTGGGCCAGGCGCGCCACCAATGTCTTGCAGGCCAGTGCATTGGCCCCGTTGATGCGCATGGCATCGGAGCCGCACACGCCGTGCGCACAGGAGCGGCGCAGCGCCAATGTGCCGTCTTGTTCCCACTTCACGCGGTGCAGCACATCCAGCACAGAATCATTGGGACGAACATCTTGAATTGTGTAGTCACCCCACCACGGAACGCTGTCTTTTTCCGGATTGAAGCGACGAATACGCATTTGAACTTGCATAGGAATCTCCTCGATTTCGGTAATCGGTTATCCGTTATCGGTGATCCGTCCTAAGAACCGATAACCGTTTACCATCTTAGTAGACGCGCTCCTTGGGCTCGTAGCGTCCCAGGGTGACGGGTTTGTAATCCAGGCGGTAGCCACCGTCTTCGGTACGGAAGTAGAAGGTGTGCTTCAGCCATTCTTGGTCGTTGCGTTTTTGGAAGTCGTCACGGGCGTGGCCACCACGGCTTTCTTTACGGGCTTTGGCCGATTCGGCCGTTACTTCCGCCAGTTCCAGCAAGCAGCCCAGTTCCCACGCTTCCAGCAGGTCGGTGTTGAACAGTTTGCCTTTGTCATCAATTTGGATGTTGCGGCTGTACGCTTCACGCAGCTCATGTAGGTCAGAAACGGCCGTTGCCATCGTCTCTTCGGTGCGGAACACACCCACGTTGGCGGTCATTGACTTTTGCATCTTGCTGCGCAGTTCCACAGGTTTCACCCCGCCACTGCCATTCCGCAGACGTTCAAACTCGGCCATCACTTCCCCGGCCGGATCATCGGGCAGAGGCAGCAGGTCAGTCTGGTTACAGTACTCAGCCATGTGATTACCCGAACGGCGACCGAAGACCACCAGGTCTACCAGCGAATTGGTCCCCAACCGGTTCGCCCCGTGAACCGACACGCAGGCACATTCGCCAGCGGCATACAGACCGTCAATTAAGCTACCATCGACATTGGCTAAAACACGGCCGTCTACATCTGTCGGAATGCCACCCATGGCGTAGTGGGCGGTTGGCTGTACGGGCATTGGCTCGGTAACGGGGTCCACACCCAGGTAGGTGCGGGTAAAATCGGCAATATCTGGCAGTTTCGCCTCGATGTATTCCCGGTCGATACGTCGCTTTTCGCCAGCTTGTTCAAAATAATGGTTCACCGTTTCGGGGCGAATATCCAGATGGACGTAATTTTGTCCATTGATGCCGCGCCCGGCCTGAACTTCCAGATAAATGGCCCGGCTTACCACGTCACGGCTGGCCAAATCTTTAATGGTGGGCGCATATTTTTCCATGAACCGCTCACCTTTGCTGTTGAGGAGCACCCCACCCTCACCGCGCACGCCTTCAGTGATCAACACACCGAGGCGGAAAATGCCCGTGGGATGAAACTGGAAGAATTCCATATCCTCTAGTGGAACGCCACGGCGCAGACAAATTGCCGCGCCGTCACCCGTCAGGGAGTGGGCGTTGGAGGTTACTTCCCAGCAGCGACCCCAACCGCCCGTGGCAAAATGTACGGCCTTGCTGTGGAACACGTGGAAATCGCCCGTGCTGATTTCTATCGCTACCACCCCGCGAACCGTGTTGTCTACCCGGATCAGGTCTACGACGTGGAATTCATCGAAGAAATTAACCTTGTTTTTGATGCACTGTTGGTACAGTGTCTGCAAAATCATGTGGCCAGTGCGGTCTGCGGCGTGGCAGGCCCGCATGACCGGCTTGCCGGTTTCATTGTTGGTGTGGCCACCAAAACGGCGCTGCGAAATTGTGCCGTTTGGATAGCGGTCGAAGGGTAGCCCCATATGCTCTAGTTCCACAACGGTGTCCACAGCTTCTTTACATAATACGTCAACGGCGTCCTGGTCTGCGAGATAATCGGAGCCTTTGACCGTGTCGTAGGCGTGCCATTCCCAGCGGTCTTCTTCCATGTTGCCGAGGGCCGCACCAATACCACCTTGAGCGGCACCAGTGTGCGAGCGAGTGGGATACAGCTTGGAAATGACGGCAACGTTGGCCTTTCTGCTGGCGTACAGCGCTGCCATTAATCCGGCGCCACCAGCACCTACAATAACGGCGTCGAATGTGTGAGTTTTTACGTTAGCCATGTTTATCCTGCACTTTTGATTGAGTAATTTAGCAACTGGGTAATTCAGTAATTGGTTTGCTGCTGAAAAGCGATTTCTTAAATTACCAAATAACTTAATTACAAATAATTTTTTAGCCAGGCAACCCCTGAGCAGCTTGACGTGCCGCTTCTGGGTCGAAGAGCGAAATGCCGATGGCTGCCCAAATAATGGTAGCCACGACAAAAATTGCCAAAATGATGTTGATCGTCTTCATGACGCCGGGGTTGTGAATGTAATCTTCTAGCACGTTGCGCAGCCCGTTGACTCCGTGAGGAATGGCGAACAGGAGCAAAAAGATGTCATAAGCCTTCCAGCCCCAGGAATTCCACTGCTCGGCAACAAACATAAGCGTGAGGTTGCCGCTGCTGTTGAGGACGTGCTGGATCATCATGTGGCCGACTGCCAAAATCAGTAGGGCCAGACCAGACATGCGCATAAAGAGGTACGCGTAGCGCTCAAAATTAAATTTTACTTTTACCTTGCGGTGAGTGATGGAGGGTGTTGCAGTTGTCATGATCTCTTGCTCCCTTATCCTATGAAGTCACTAAGCCGGGGGAATTGCCAACAGGCGGCACCTAGTTCACCGCAGCGCCCGAAAAATTCAACCAGCATGTAGAGGCCAATGGGAATAAAAATGACGGCAAACAAGACCCAAACGATGGTGGCGCTCCGTTTTTGGTGTTTCCACCATTCGGGCTTAAAGTCCAAAATGGTGATGCGGATGCCGTTGAATGCGTGGTATAAAACGGCCGCCATAACGCCAATTTCACCGATGGCAAAGATAGGATGCTTAAACAGCGCGATCGACCAGGCGTACAGTTCGGGGTAGAAATGCGCATTGGCTGTGTCCCAAGAGTGCAACACAAGGAAGCCCAGGATGGCCAAGCCGGACAAGCGATGGGCAATCCAGCTGTAATGACCACTCCGCCCACGATACCGCACACTTTCGCGTATAGTGAGAATTAAAGATGACATATATCTCCTTCCTTCACAAGTGAGTGGATATAGTGTAATAAGTGCGGCTCATTATAACACGTTTACATGATAAGTTAAGGAAATTTGAAAGGGGTAACGCGGGCTTTTTGCGATATAATTGGGGCGGATTAGGCTGGATTTACTCCTTGAAAAATGTTGATGATCGTTTGATTGCTGGCAAAGCAATGGCTATCTGTGTTATGTATTTGATGAAAGTTTTACCGGCGCGGGCAACGGCGCTTGTCTGGCTTTTTAGCGACTGCTAAACTGTATATCTGATGATTAGACCGTTTAATTTACGCGATTTGCCACTTGTCCATCGCCTGAGCGAACTGGGTGTCTCTCTGCATACCGAATCGGCCTTAACGAAGAACCTGCACCCGACTCGTGGGGCGCTGTTTAGTCTCGTGGGGGGTGATTTTCCTACCTATGTCTGGAAAGCGGACAAAAATGGGCTGGCGGGTTTCATTCAGCTGTTTCTGGAAGAGGAGAGTGTGCACGCCCACATTTTGTACCTAAGTTCCACCAGCGATGGGCATATTGCCGCGGAGCCGAACGGTACGGCAGCGGGAACAGAGGGTAATGGTGAACGGCCGTATCAAGTCAACGAAAACGCCTGGCTGCCCCTGCTCGATCAAGCCGTCATCGAGGCCGGACAGCGCGGAATTCATAGCCTGGTTGCCGAAGTTGATGAAGTGAGCGAAGAGCTGCCGGTGCTGCGCCGGGCTGGCTTTGTGGTGTACACCCGCCAGGATGTGTGGGTGCTGCTCCCCGGCGAAGTTATTAAACCTGAAAAAGAGATCACGATTTTAAGATCCCGCCAGGCGGAAGACGATTGGGATATCCAGCTATTGTATGCCAATACGGTTCCGCGCCTGGTTCAGCTGGTGGAACCAATGCCACCGCTGCATGATGGGACAGGTTGGGTGTTACATGAAGAGAATGAGTTAGCTGCTTTTGTTCATATCCATGCGGGGCCATTGGCTACCTGGATGCGCTTGTTTATCCATCCCAGTGCTGAAGCACAGGCTGAACAGATTGTTACGGCCGTTGTGCGGCAAAATCCGTCAATCGCGGGCAAGCCAATCTACTGCTGCGTGCGACGCTACCAGAGCTGGATTCAAAATGCGCTGGAACGCTCCGGGTTTACCCTGTGGGGCAGCCAGGCGGTGATGGTTAAACACATCGTGCAGAAGGCAACACGGCCGTTGACCGATCTTTCCACAGCGCTAGAAACTCAGGGTATCACACCCACTGCGCCCCTCATTCGACAGTACCAAAAACCGGGCCGAAATGAGCCAAGATCGGAACATTCGACCCCTAGACCGATTTTCGAGAAAAGCTAATTTATACATGAACCTTTCACAAGCAGATCAAGCAAAAGCTGATTTACAAAAACTATTACACATACTGCCGGTAGATATTGCCGAAAAAATTGAAGCAATTGGTCGTGAAACGCAGCTGTTGGAAGTAGTGATGGATTTGGGCCGCCAGCCCACCGCCCGCTACACCGACGGCGAAATCGTTTTGCGCCAGGAAGAAGTGACCGCGACCGACATAGCGGCTGTTGTCAATGGCATTGGTGATTTTGACGATGACAACCGCGCGGGTATTGCCCGAACCTTGCACCGCATCTCTGGTATTCGCAACCGGAAGGGTGAAGTGGTGGGGCTAACCTTGCGCGTGGGTCGTGCCGTGTACGGCACCATCGACATCATCGAAGACATCATTGCCGAGGGGCACAGCATTTTACTGCTGGGCCGCCCTGGTGTGGGTAAAACCACCATGCTGCGCGAAATGGCCCGCATCCTGGCGGAAAAGCGTCGCGTGGTGATTGTTGACACCTCAAATGAAATTGGTGGTGACGGTGACATCCCGCACCCGGCAGTAGGCCGCGCCCGGCGGATGCAGGTGCCACGGCCCGCACACCAGCACGAAACGATGATTGAGGCGGTGGAAAATCATAACCCTGAAGTCATCGTGATTGATGAGATTGGCCGGGAGCGTGAAGCAGCTGCCGCCCGCACGATTAACGAGCGTGGTGTGCAGCTTATCGGCACGGCACATGGCAACACGCTGGAGAACCTGCTGCTCAATCCCACGTTGTCTGACTTGGTCGGTGGCATCGAAAGCGTGACGCTCTCTGATGACGAGGCGCGCCGACGTGGGACGCAAAAGACCGTGTTGGAACGGCGTGCACCACCCACATTCGACGTGCTGATCGAGATTCAGGACCGTGAAAAGCTGTTGGTTCACCCAGACGTGACGGCTTCGGTAGATTCCATGCTCCGCGGCCAGCCTTTCCGGGTTGAGTTCCGTTCGCGGGACGAGCAGGGCAAGGTGCAGGTGGAGCAGCAGAACGCGGTGGTGACTTCGGCGGCGGTGACAGGACGACGCGAAACTCGCCCGCGCAAAGAACGTGAAGAGCGCAACGGCCGTATCTTCACCAATGGCCCCGCTGGACCCAACGGCAGCAGCAAATCCGGTGATCCCTACATTGAACTGCCTACGGAACCCATCGGGCCTTCGGAAGATGAGCAAGATTCGCTGCACATCTTTGCCTATGGCGTGGCCCGCAACCGGCTCATCCAGGCGGCCAAGCGGCTCAAGGTGTACATCACCCTGGTCAACACGCTGCCAGAAGCAGATGTACTGGTCACGCTGAAAAGCTACTATCGCAAGCGGCGGCAGCTGATCAATGATGCGGAACGGCGGCGGACGCCAGTGTATGTGCTGCGTGCCAATACTACCAACCAGATGGAAAGTTTTCTCATTCAAGTGTTGAATCTGGATGCCTCCAGCACAACCGACCCGTTTGAATCGGCCATTGCGGAAGCCGAGCGGGGCATTGAGTTGATCAATGCGGGGCAGGCTTCGGTGGATTTGCGGCCCGTTGGCTCGGCGATTCGGCGTTACCAGCATCAGTTGGCGCGTCAGGCAAACCTAGTTTCACACAGCTACGGCAAGGAACCCAACCGGTATGTGCGCATCTTTAGCGCGGCGCGTACCGATCAGTAGCTATGGGCATGTTTATCACCTTTGAGGGGCCAGAGGGCAGCGGCAAATCCAGCCAGATTGTCCTGCTGGCCTCTTTTTTGCAAGCACGCGGTTTTTCTGTAGTTACCACGCGGGAACCGGGGGGCACACCCATCGGCGATGAGATTCGCGCCTGTGTGCACAATGTAGCCAACACAGCCATGACGCCAACGGCCGAAATGCTGCTTTATTCGGCTTCGCGGGCACAGTTGGTGGGGCAGGTAATACGGCCGTCTCTCGCTGCGGGCCATATGGTGCTGTGCGATCGGTTTGTTGACAGTACGATTGCCTACCAGGGATACGGCCGTGGCCTGAACCTGGAACATTTGCATCAGGTAACGCGCATCGCTACCGGTGGTTTGCAGCCAGACATTACCTTTTTGCTTGATATTGATGTGGAGCACGGGCTGGCGCGGCGCACTGGCGGCGGTTTAGAAATGAACCGGCTCGATCTGGAAGCAGTGCATTTTCATCAGCGCGTGCGCGAGGGGTACCATCAGTTAGTTGCCAATGATCCGGCTCGTTGGGTGGTGATTGATGCGGACCGACCGATAACGGCCGTTCAAGCAGATTTGCAGGCTGTGTTGTTGGCGCGTCTGGAAAAAGTGAAGGGGTAAGCTAATCGTCCGGCAGTAAGTCGGACCCCCCGCCTAAATCTGGCATCGACTGTTCAATCGCTTCTGGCGATTCGCCCTTTTCCAACCGATCGACCACCTCGTTAAACTCATCGCCCAGGTCTTCCCCCATTTCACTTCCCATTTTGCGCATGAACTTACCCAAGGAGCGGGGATCGTTTTCATCCAGGCCGGCCAGGCTGTCGCCATCCATCATGGAGTCCAGGCGAGAATCTTCGGATTTGGCCAATGCGACCCGGCTGATGCGGCGTTTGATGTTCTGGCTGCCGCAGTGTGGACAAACCGGTTGAACCTTGCCATACTCACTGTATGAAAATTGCAGGCGGGCGGCTTTGCCACACGCTGCGCAACGATAGTCATAAAAAGGCATCGTGCTTGTTCCTTCTCGTTAAAATTAATTCCTTAAAAGCCATTATACGAAGCAATAAAAGAGTTTTCAAACGGCCGTATTACCCTACACGGCTCCAATTGCACTTATTAAAAGAGGTTAAAGTGGTAGAAGAAAGTTTGTATCAAAAAGAAAATCATCCAAAACTCATCGTCATTTCCGGTCCTTCCGGCGTGGGTAAAGACACCATCGCCCGCAAGTTGATCGACACGGACCCCGACCGTTTTTATTTTGTCGTCACCGCCACCACCCGGCCCCCACGCGTCGGTGAGGTGCATGGCGTTGATTACTTTTTCTACAGCAACGATCAGTTTGCCGAAATGATCGAAAACAATGATCTGCTGGAATACGCCGTCGTTTATAACGACTATAAAGGCATTCCCAAGCAGCAAATTCGCGATGCGCTCAGCAGCGGGCGGGATGTGATTATGCGGGTGGATGTGCAGGGTGCGGCTACGATTCGCAAGCTCATTCCCAATGCAATCCGTGTCTTCCTGACCACCGAGACAGAAGCGGAGCTAGTGCGCCGTCTGCGGGAGCGCAAATCGGAAACTCTCGAAGAACTTAATTTGCGCATAGCTGTTGCCCGCCAGGAGATGAAGCGGATAAAAGAGTTTGATTATTGGGTGGTGAATGCTGAAGGACGGCCGGAACGCGCGGTGCGGGAGATTGAGAGCATTATCGAGGCGGCTCACTGCCAGGTGAAGCAAAGCCCCATTGTCTTGTAGATTTGCGCCAACCCGCGCTTAAAAAACAAAAAGAGGGATGATCGTCCGCGATCATCCCTCTTTTGTTTATCCTACTGGCAAACTAGCTGCCGCATAGGACCTTATTGATTATTACTGAGCGCCGTTAGTGGTTTCCCCACTGAAGCAAGCAACAGCCGCACCTTCAAACGCATCCGACGTCATTTCGGCACAGTTTGTCCAGCTAGTGGGCTTAAAGCCGTACATGTCGTAGGTCACCACGTAGGTCTCGCCAGGAGCGCCTGGAGTGGAGAATACATCAATTTCGTAGTCACCATTTGGATAGGACGGAGCCGGAGCATCGCCTGTACCGTCGAAGTAGATCTGGCCACCGGTGTTGCCGTATTTGTTCTCGGCACCTACGGTCAGGAAGCCACCGTCACCATCGGAGATGGACGGGCCATAGGTGAAGCTGATGTCCTCAGCGC
Organism: Ardenticatenaceae bacterium; assembly: GCA_020634435.1. Lineage (GTDB taxonomy): Bacteria > Chloroflexota > Anaerolineae > Promineifilales > Promineifilaceae > Leptofilum. The sequence goes on from JACKBS010000008.1 coordinate 398,073, forward strand.
CGCCGTAGCCAATCCACACCTGGAAGGTGTTCAGTTCGCCGTCGCCGTAGTTGGAAACAGCTTCCCATTCGACAACGATCCAGGAGCTCACGCCGTTGGTCAACGTGTTTACCAGAATACGGCCGCCGAAGGCTGGGTTCAGGTCGGTCCAGAACGGAGCCAAGATGTTGTTTGGCGCATCTTCGCTGGGGATGGGTTGGTTGATATAATCAACATCAGCACCCGTGCCACCACCAACTACGATATAGCCATTAGAAACAACACCAATTGTGCTGTACACTTCGTCAGCGTAGACGAATGAAGGAACTGTCACGTTGGTGATACTTTCGTCGGAACCTCCCAAATCCAGGCTAGATGCAAAGCCACCCAAAGCCAAATAACCAGCTGGGGAAGCTAGCGGGTCAACTGCAGCATTGACGATAGAAGGAGCAGCACCATACAGTGTGCCACTGGCGGTCAGTAAGCGGCTGCTGATCTGGTCAGCATTTTCTACACTGCCATTCACCAGGTATAAACCACGCGGCAGCATGTCGCTCATGTCGAAGCTGGCATCGTCAAAGCCGGTGTTGGTGATGGTGATTGTACATTCTGTGGACACACGCGGCGTCAGGCTTGCAGAGTCACAGGTTTTGTCGATAGTAACCGGCGCTTCATCGCGAACAATAGTGATGGGGAAGCGTACTTCGTAATTACCGTGGGTCATATAAAGTACGGCCGTACGAACCTCACCAACCGGTACAGTGCTAGCATCAACATGGATGCTAAAGGTCTTGTCGCGACCAGCACGGATGCCAACAACTTTGGGTACCTCAATAATCAAACCATCTTCAGCTTCGACTGAAAGCAGCCACCAGGCATCGTGGCCCAGTTCACTGTGCACCGTGCGCTCTACGGTCATTTGTCCAGGCATGCTGGGGAGGTAGAGGCTGGGATAGTTAGAGTTCCACAGGTCATTTTCGTGCAGGTAGAAGTTGTCAACTGTTTCTGAGATGCTCAGACCTGGATCGCCAGCAGCGGTCAGGTCAATGCGGCCAGAGCCAGCATCGTAAGTATCAACAGGGGTAACACCATCTTCTTTCACCAGACCGTCAACCGTAGCCGTCAGCATCAAAGTGGATTTGATCTGGCCAGGCGTCCAGTCGGGATGCAGAGCTTTGAGCAGAGCACCAGCGCCAGCGGTGTGCGGGCTGGACATAGAGGTACCGCTGAGGAGGCCGTACATGCTGGGAACACCCAGAGGTTCAGCAACGCTCGGGGAAACAGCAGCCAGAATGTTCACGCCGGGGGCAGTTACGTCTGGTTTGCTGATACCCAACGTTTGGTTCGGGCCACCACGCGAACTGAAGCTAGCCATGACGTCACCCTGTACGGTTGATTTGATACCACCGCTCAAGGTAGCCATTACGTTGGTGTTGTTGGCCAGGAAGTCTAGCAAAGCAACGCCATCAGCATTCTGGATGTGGATGCTGGGGATCCAATGAGAATCAGCATTCAGTGTTTGCAGAGACGGATTGTAGAGGATCAAACCACCAGCGCCACCTTCAGCAACGTTGAAGCTCTTGGTAACACGGGCAATCACACCACGTTTACAAACAACAATTTCGCCGTTAAAGGTACCAGCCGGGAATGGCGTGTTACACATACCTTTTTCCGGATCCGTGTCGGCCAAACCATCATAGTCAGCAGCCAGAACAACGGCAGCTGGGCCATAACCGCCTGTAATGGAAACACCGTCGAGGGTCAACGAGTCGGTGTCAGATTCCAGAACGACATTGGCCACGTAGCCACGATCGTGCGTGCTAGCACCAACGGTCATGGTCCAAGGACCACGGTGAGCAACTGTGTCAGCCCCTGGGCCAGAATTACCGGCAGAAGCGGAAACAAAGACACCGTTGTCGTAAGCAACGGAGAAGGCTTGCTCTACGATATCATTGTAGGGGTCAGTGCCGCCACCGATGGAGAAGTTGATAACACTAACCCCATCGAGGATAGCCTGTTCAACGGCCGCAACAGAGTCACTACCGTAGCAGCTGGAGGTACCGGGGACAGAACCACAGACTTTGTAGGCAATAATCTGGGCGCGGGGGGCCACACCAGAAATGATGCCCAGCGTCCCGCCCAAAGCATCGGCGGAAACATTGCTGTTACCGGCAACGGTGCTGGCGGTGTGGGAGCCATGGCCGTCGTTGTCACGTGCGGTGAGGAATTCATCGTCCATGAACGTGCGGTTAGCTTCAAAAGTAGCCATGAAGCGATAGGCACCAATGATCTTGTTGTTACATTCGAAGTTGATGCCCAAATCGTCGCCGTCGGCCTGGACGCTGCCCAGATCACACGGGTAGGATTGCGTTGGTGCATCATAAGCATTGCCATTGGGGTCTGGATCGGAGAAGGAGGGGTTTTCTGGCCAGATACCAGAGTCCAGGATACCAACGATGACGCCTTCACCAGCGTTTTCCTGGCCGCCCAAAGCACTCCAAACCGTCGGAGCGCCAATCCACTGCGGGCCAGCATCCGTGGTCAGTTCCATTTCCTGATCCAGGTAGATGCCGGTAACGCCAGTAATACTGGTAATCGCATCCAAGCTGCCGCCGCTTACGCGGGAAACGGCCAGACCGTTGAAAACGGTGTTGTATTCATATGTTACCTGGCCGTAAGCAGAAAGGGTATCTTTGAGGGCACCAGCGTCGATAGAGCTATCGATGGTGATAATAATATTGACTTCTTCCAGTTCGCCAACTTCAACCCGGTTTTGGACTACAGTTTTGTCGTTGGTGAAGGTTGAGTCTACGGTTATGTTACCAGTGGCATCCATACCACCGTCCTGGGCAAAGCCGAGTGAGGCTGAGGAAAGTACCAGGACGAGTGTCAGTAGCGCCAAAAGCGACAGGGTTAGTACACTCTTTTTAGGGTTTTTCTTAAACATCTGTTCTCCTGTTTAAATGATACGTTGTAAGGTTAAATGCTTTTTTGGGTCATTTTCCAATTTTAGTAATTAGCAGAAATGTTTTTGGGAAAGATCAATGTCAATTCTGTCAATTACTTGAGTAAATCGCGATCAATGCTCTTTTTTGGCAAAAGCTTTGTGCAATTTACTTAATTCAAACGGATGTTTATCTTGTATAAAACCACCTCCTTCTAGATACTAAATTTTTTAACTTTATTGGTGGGTGCTTGGTAACTTTTTGCAGGCGTAGCACAGCCCAAAAAACATGACCTAGCTGGGTTGAATGTTCACCCGGTTCAGTAATTGGTTAAACAGCACCTTCCATGAGTTGATCCGTGAATGTTTAGTATGTTCGCGTCTTTGTACACAGACTTGATTTCTGGAAAACGAGTTTTCCTGAACTATTTGACTGTTTTCAGTAAGATTGATTTGGGGCAACTCTTTAATCTACAGCTTCGCTTGCTTAAATTTTTGCTACTCTGCTCTTTTAGGAATTACGTACTATGAGACTGGATTAACATATCCAGAGGAAATTACATTCAGACTTACGGAAAGATTTCGCCCGCAAGGATACAAGCCTGTTAGGTGTTTGTCTAATGGTAAATGTAATTGTGATTTTTGACAATTATTTCAGTCAGCTTGGGTGTGATTAGTTTTTGTGTAACGCTAGAGAAGCTTACGCTGGACTCAAGTCTTGGCTCCTGACTCGTTACACAACTTTTCATCACACCCAGTCAGCTTATATGAATTGTTTATGGAAGAATAGGCACTGGGCTTTAGCCTTTTCCTTGCTACGGCCGTTGGTTTGCTCACGAATACGGCCGTTGAATGACCGTAAATTTTTTGAGAAAAGCACGTACGGCCGTGTTATAATCCACACTACTCGATCAAAAAGCAGACATTGACTGATGCAACGATTCCAAAACTGGCATTTTGACACACTTTCATTTTTACTTGGCCTGCTGTTGGGTGTCGCCCTGGCCTATGGGGTAATTCGCCTGCTGCCCTGGCTGCGGCGAACCTATGCCCGTTCGGCTGGCTGGGTGCGGGAGCGCGTAAGCTATCTGCGTTCTGGTGTGTTGGTGCGGTATCTCGCCGAAACGGCCGTTTACGCCAACACACACCACCTTCTTGCCCATGAAACTGAGCTGAATACCCTTTTTGTAGCTCCCCGTTTGGTTGCCCCGTTGGAGGACCCGGCCCTGCTGCCCGAAGATCGCGGGGCGACGGCATTTACCTATTTGTGGCCGGAGTGGGCCAAAGGCATAGGGCTGCCCATGCCTCCCACAATGACCCTGAGCCAGCTGTTGCTAAACGGCCGTCGTGTCATCATCGCAGGGGAGCCGGGGGTGGGCAAGACGACGTTGTTAGCACACCTGGCGTGGCGCTGCGCCACCGCCAGCAGCGAGGGCGGCGATGCCCAACTGGTGAACACAATGCCGGTGCTGGTGCATGTGGCCGAGCTGGGTTTAGCGGCTGGCGGTGAAATGGAAGACGCCGAATCGGTGCTGGCCAGTGCACTGCAAAAGCGAGCCAATCCGCTGACCAGCCCCGGTATTAAGGATTTGTTGCATCAAAAGCTGAAAGCAGGGCAGGTGCTGCTGCTGCTGGATGGCTGGGATGAATTGGCCGCGCCGAAACGGCCGAATGTGGGCGAGTGGCTAGAAGCGTTACTGGGCAAATATAAACAAACTCAGGTGTTTGTGGCGTCGGGATTGTCGGGGCATGGGCTGCTGCTGGAGCTGGATTTTACCTGGACGACTTTACTTCCGTGGCGGCTGGGCGAAGTAGAGAGTTTTGCTAACCAGGCAACGCAGGCACTGTCGGTGAGCCAGCCGCCGCGCCTGACCTATTTTTGGCAGCCAGGCCAGACGGCCGCAGCTACCACGCTCAATTTTGCCCTCCGCGGCTTGGGTAAAGGGGTGACGGAGGCGAAACGGCCGTTGCCAATCATTGATCTGCTGCGGCAAGCATTACTGCTGCTGTCTGGCAAGCAGCCGCCCGATGCGCAAACAATCGCCTTTTGGCAGCAGCTGGCCTACACCCTGCTGCAAGAGGGCAAACTGGCGTTGGGTCTGGCCGAAGTAACGGCCGTCATCGCCCAATTTGCCACTGAAGCCGACGGGCAGGTGAATCGCTCTGTCGCGGGCAAGCTGCAAAAGTCGCTGAAAAGCAGTGTGCTGTTTGTGACCTGGGGCAATGGCAGCGTGAGCTGCCGCGGTCTGTTGTGGCGTGACTTTTTGGCCGCTGGCTATCTGGTCGCCCAGGCGGATGAGGCGGTGGCTGCGGCGCATCTGCACGATGGTGAGTGGGGGCAGGTGCTGCGTTTCTACGTGGCCCAGGTGAATCCGGCCCCACTGGCCAAACAGCTGCTGCGAGGGCAAGACAACACGCCCTCTCGTGAGTCGGTATTCCAGGTAGCTTCCTGGCTGCCGCTAACGGCCGAAAAAGGGGAGTGGCGACGGCAGACGATGATTTTGCTGGGACAAATGATTCGCTCGGCTACCTCGTTTACCCAGGTACTGCGCCAACGGGCAATGGCGGCGATGGCTCAATCCAACGAGCCGGGTGTGGCCGCTTTTGTGGCGCAATTGCTGGAGCGATCAGACCCCTTGTTGCGCCAGATTGGGGCGTCAGCACTGGCGCGATTGGGCAGTGATCAGTCCATCGAGCAGTTGGCTGGTTTACTGACGGATGGGGACGAATGGGTACGACAAACGGCCGTTTCTGGACTCCTTTTGCAGCAGCACCATCCCCTGGCAGAACGGCCGTTGCTGGCGGCGCTGCTTAGTGATGACGAGGTGCTCAGTCGGCTGGTGGCCGAAGGGCTGGCGCTCAACGGCACACGCGGCGCGGAAATCTTAAAAGAAGCGCTCAGCGATGAAGATGTGCAGGTGCGCCGGGCGGCGGTGCTGGGTTTGTCGCTGCTGGATGCGCCATGGGTGGAAAAGCAGCTCATCCAGGTGGAGCGGCACGATGACGAATGGTACGTGCGTTCGGCGGCCAACGGGGCGCTGGAAACGCTGCGAGCGCGGCGCAAAGCGGTTCGTTGGGAGCCGCCCAATCCGGCTGATCAGCGCTGGCTGACGATGGCTTTTCGGCAGGATGGTCGCATCGTGCCAGACGGTGCGGCAGCGATGCCGTTCCTGGTGCAGCTTATCAGTGAATCGGACGATACCAAGCTGCGGGCGTCGGCGGCCAATTTGCTCAGCCACCTACCGGCGTTGGATGCGATACCGGCATTGGAAACGGCCGTTCGCGATACCGATTTCCGCGTCAGTGAAGCAGCTTTTACCACTCTCTGCCACCTGCGCCGCGCTTACGGGTAGAGACGTTGCATGGTACCGTTTCTGCAAAAGTAAAAAGCGCCCTCCAAATTTGAAGAGCGCTTTTTCTTTTCACTTCTTACTTTTTACTTCTAAATTCCCCGCCTTACTCTTTTGGCCACGGCCCCAGGATAACGGTGTCTACGGCATGGATGACCCCATTGCTGGCGTTGATGTCCGCAATGATGACTTTGGCATCGTCGTTGACGTACAGATTGCCATCAAAATATTTCAGGCCGGCCAGCTCACCGTTGGCCATCGTGACGTCACCCAACAGCGTTAACGCTTTGTCGGAGAATACCTCACCTTCGAGCACGTGGTAAAGCAAAATGCGCGTCAGTTCCACTTCGCTGAAGGTGGTGGCAATGTTGTCAGCGTTGAGGCCCAGCTTGGCAAAGGCATCGTCGGTGGGAGCAAAAACGGTCCATTCACCACCAGACAAAGTGTCGGCCAAACCAGCGGCCGTTACCGCAGCGACGAGGGTATCAAAACGGCCGTCATTCACCGCAATATCTACAATCGTGCCTGTGCTGCTGGCGCTGCTGCTGCTGGAACCACTGCTGGCCGGGGCAGCTTCTTTGGGCCACGGCCCCAAGATCACGGTATCTACCGCGTGGATAATGCCGTTGGAAGCGTCGATATCGGGAATGATGACTTTGGCGTCGTCATTGACATACAGGTTGCCGTCGAAATATTTCAACCCGGCAGTAGCGCCATTGGCCATGGTCACATCACCCAGCAGCGTCAGAGCCTTTTCCGAAGAGACTTCGCCGTCGATGACGTGGTAGAGCAAAATGTCGGTCAGGTCTGCTTTGCTGAAGCTGGACGCAATGTTGTCTGCATTCAGACCGAGTTTGGCGAAGGCATCATCCGTGGGGGCAAAGACGGTCCATTCACCATTGGACAGCGTGTCAACCAGGTCGGTGGCCACAACGGCGGCGACGAGGGTCTCGAAACGATCATCCCCGCTGGCGATTTCGACGATGGTTTTGTCGCCATCGGCGGCCACAGCGGGCACCAGAATGCCGAATAAGAGGGCTAAAGCCAATAAAGATTGAAGCACAACTTTTTTCATTTTTTTCTCCCTTAAACAAACAGTATTTGTGAAATACGTGGACAATACCTTGATAATGTACAACTTTTGTCTACATATTGGCAAGAAATGTGGACAGCGATTAAGAAATTCCTCATTTTCGCGATGGGACTCCTGACAGAAGGTGTCAAGTAAGTTTGGTATGCTCAGAACAGTGATTTCGGGAAAATAATAAAAAAGGTGAGCAATTTGATGAAAACAAGAGAAACAAAATATTGGATTACGGTGGCGTCAAAAGATCATGTGATGAAGGGTGTGGCGGGTGGTTTTATGCAGGCGAATCATGGCAAAAGCAGCCCGCTGCGCCGCGTGGCGCCGGGGGATTGGGTGATTTTTTACTCACCCAAGCAGCAGTTTAAGGGAACAGAACCGTGCCAGGCATTTACGGCCGTTGGTCAAATTAAAGAAGGTGAGGTGTATACGGCCGTTATGGCCCCCGATTTTGAGCCAGCCCGGCGCGATGTGGATTTTAAGGAATGTGACGAGGTGGAGATACGGCCGTTCATCGACCAACTCAACTTCATCGAAGACAAACAGCGCTGGGGCTACACGTTCCGTTTTGGTTTTTTTGAGATCAATCAGGCTGACTTTGAACTGATTAGCGGGGCGATGCTGGCGAAATCACCTGTGTCTTAAAAGGGGCAAATCACGCTACTCGATATTTCCCCGGAAACTGCCCTAGGCAATGTTTTCGAGTTTGGAAGTTTCCGGGGAAATGGAGAATTATTCCGGCAAATGTTGCTCAAAGAAAGCGGTGGCAATGGCCGGATTGTTGATGATGTATTGGTAGCCATCGTAGCGGTCGGTGGCGTCTACCAGCAGGGGGCCGCTGGGATTGGGCGTGGCGGCGGCCATTTGCTGCACATCTTCCGGGCTGCCCCACGGGTCGCCCACGCCCTGAATGTAGAGCACCGGAGTTTTGCCTGCCTGGGATGCGGCCGTTCCCAGGCGATACTCCTTAAACGGCCGTCCCCCAGCCTGCCGATAAATAAGCTCCGTGAGCGGGATGACGGCTTTGCTGAGAGGCCCAACCAAATGCGTGCCAAAGCGGCTGGCAAAGTGAGCCGGTGACGTGGGCTGCACGGCAATTGCTGCCTGAAGCTGGTTGGTTTGCGGCAAGGTGTACAGCACCGTATTGGCCCCCGCCGAAAAACCAATGACGCCGATCCGGGTGGGAGCGACTTCGGGACGCCCGTTTAGATATGCCAGCGCCCCCAGCAAATCCTGTGATTCAGATTCGCCAAACTGCATTGGGGGGTGGTTGCCGCTTTCACCGTGATTGCGGCTGTCATACATGAGTAAGCCAAAGCCATCTTTATGTAAACTGTAAGCCAGCCGCAGTAGATCGACCGGGGAAGCGGCCGTCAGGTTGGCCAGGGCATCGGTGGCCGTCTCGCCCAGGCGGTTCCACCCCCAACCGTGAACCAGCACCAGCGTGGCCCCCTGGCGGGGTGAACCAGCCGGGGCAGGAATAAACCAGCCGCTCAGCCGCACGCCATCGGCGGCGGGGAAGGTGACGGATTCGTACGGCATCTCCAGGTCAGCAGGCGTGCCCCACAGCGGCTGGCGCAGTGGGCTGATGAGGCGTTTGGCAAAAACGGCCGCAATCGCGGCAATAAGTCCAGCAATAAATCCAAATAAAATAAATAGCCAGCGCAGCACGCGGCGAAAAATGTCCATTTTCTAGCTCCTTAAACAGATCGCAAGTTTGTCATTCATCTTCTCCAGGGGGGGATTATACCTGATCGTTATTGCCTCTGTAAGTCATTGGCGATATCTTAGATCAAAATTCTTCTGGGCCGAAATTTATGATCTCATCAACGATTGAACAGCAGTTGGAACTGGCACGAATGGCCGCTCAGGACGGCCGTTTTTGGGATGCCGTTGATATTTACACCGAAATTTTGTCTAGAACCGATCCGCAAACGAGTGACGCCACCGTCAAAAACACCCGGCTGACCAGCCTGAAAGATCGCGGTGACTTACTTAGCGAATTGGGCGAACAAGTCGCCGCATTGGCCGCCTACGAGCAGTATTATCTGGAAGCAGGCACCAGTCAGCACGCCGTCGAGGCGCTGGTGTTGATTGGCAATCGCTCACGTGGGTTAGGGCAGTACGGCCGTTCCCTCACTGCCTGCCAGGAAGCCCTAGACCTCTCTATGGCCCTCAACTACACGCCAGGCCGGGCCAAAGCGCTGGCCGGACTCGGCGGCACGCAGTTGCTGCAAGGGGATGTTAATCTCGCCGCTAGCTATCTTAACCAGGCAAATGCCCTGTTTGAGCAGCTTCACGACAGCCACGGCCAGGCCCAATCCAACAACCAGATTGGTATTGCCTACGCCAGGACGGGTCACTTTCACAAAGCGATCCAGGCGTTTGAGAAGAGCTTACGGCTGGCTCGGGAATTGAATCGGCGCAGCGGATTGGTCTCTGTTTTGAATAACCTGGGCGAATGTTACCAAATCCTCCACGCCACCGAGCAGGCGCTGGCGTGCCATCAAGAAGGGTTAGCCTTGGCCGAAGCCGGTAACTTCCGTCTGCTAGAGGCCGATTTGTGCCGCAATTTGGGGCTAGACCTGGCGCAGCAACAAAAATGGGACGAAAGCCAGGTTTATTTGCAGCGAGCCTCCAACATTGCGCAGGAGATTCAGGCCCCGGAAATTCATTTCCACACGCTGTATGCGTTAGCTCGTTTGGCGCTGGCCCGTGAAGACATGAGCGGTCAGGCGTATGCCCATACGCTGCTGGCGGCCGCCGAACCGGGTCAATCGCGCTGGCACCAGGCCAACGGTCTGTACGTGCTGGGCCGTTTTGAGCAGATGATGGGCAACAGCGCCACCGCCGAAGAGTTGTGGCAGCGAGCTATCTTTCTGGCGCACGAGACGGAAAACCGGGCCTTGCTGTGGCAGCTGCACGCCGCCCTGGCGACAATCGCCCGTCAGCCTAACCTGGCTGCGGTGCACAATCGCATTGCCGCCGAAGTCATTCAGCAAATTGTGGAACCATTTACGGATCAAGCGCTAAAAGAGACGTTTTTAAGTTCCCCGGCGGTAACGGCCGTTCTCAACCAACTCCCCAACGAAAGATGAATTAGTAGCAAGTGGCAGGTTGCAGGTAAAGACACTCACTTGCAACCTGTCACTTGCTACCTGCAACCCTCAACCTTCACTCCCCAATTCCGGCAAACAAATTCTTCTCACGGTAGCCAGGCGGGACTGGCGGCTCGGCACGAATGAACGTGTCGCGGGCCAGGAGCATCTTTTGCACCGATTTGGGCAGCCAGCTAAATGCGCCGCCACCGCCCTGGCTGGCGTGGGCGGCACTGGCGGCCATCTTCACTTCCCAATAATTGCGATAGTCGATGAAGGCATTCAACTGCCGCCGATCGACGCCGACACGGGTCATGTCGATGTCTTTGTTACGGCCGAATTTGGTGGGGTCTTGCCCGCGCAGCTTAAAGATGAAAATAAGGAACTTGACCCAGGTGTTGGGGAAAGCGGTGAAATAGAGCCGTTCTGGTTGGTAAGGGGCGGGGCCAATTTCGGGGAACTTTTCCGGGTCACCTGCCGCGTGGAAGGCGGGCACGGTGATCTTCCAGCACTGGATGTGGTCGGGGTGAAAATAACCGCCCGTCTCGTCGTGGGTGATAATCACCTGCGGCCGTATTTCGCGAATGAGCCTGACCACCCGGCCGATCGCTTCCTGCGTGTCTGCCTGAACAAAGGCGTCTGGGTGATTGTTGGCCGGATCGCCGATGTAACCAGAATCCCGGTAGCCTAAATTGTGCAGTGTGGCTCCCAGGTGAGAAACGGCCGTTTCCAACTCTTTCTCCCGCACTTCGGCCAGCTTTTCTCGTGAATCTTCATAACCTTCAGCCACCGAGCCTGCCGCCCCGTCTGTAGCGATGGCAATATGCACATCCACACCCTCGGCGGCGTACCGGGCAAATGTGCCGCCAGGGCCAAAAGACTCATCGTCGGGATGAGCCAAAACTGCAAGTAAGGTTCGTTTTTCCATAGTTTGAGTGAAAAGTGAGAAGTAATAAGTGAAAAGTTTTCCTACTTTTCACTTTTCACTTATCACTATTTACTTCTATTCCGTGTGAAATGTCTGCATCATCGGCAGCAAGGGCACCGTGCGTACGGTTTGCAGCGGATGGCGCGTGTTGGGTAGCACCAGCAGTTCGCCTTGGGGCAAGGCCCGGCTGAGGCGGAATGCTTCGGGCAGCAGCACCAATTCGTCTCGGTCGCCTACACTCACCAGCACCGGCAGCTGCAAGTTTCTCAGCTGACGCTCGGAGATGCCGTCGGCGGCCAGGCTGGCGGTAAGTTCAGACGCTTGCCGCACCAGGGTACGCCACTGCCGCCCGCCGTGATCTTTGACCAGCTGATCGGCGTAGGTGGGCACCTTTTGGGCCATGATGTCGGGGTCGAGCTGCTGCTGCATTTTGGCCACCGCATCGGGGGTCCAGTAAAACTTGGTGGCGTGCATGAGCAGGGTGGCCACGCGGCGGGGCTGGCTGAGAGCCAGCATCAGGCCCAGATAACCGCCCAAGCTGTATCCGGCAACATGCAGCCGATCGATTTTCAGATGATCCAGCAGGCCGGACAAATCTTCAGCCATTTGGGTGACGTTGAGGGTGGGGGCGTTATTTTGCGAACGGCCGTGTCCGCGCAAATCTACCAAAAGCAGTCGGTACTGTTCAGAGAGCGGTTTGAGAAACGGCCGCCACTGGCTGCTGATGGCCCCCAAAAGGCCAGGCAGCAGCAGTAAATAAGGCTTACTTTCGCTACCGCCATATTGTTCAAAATTAATATCGGAGCCATCGGGAGCTGTCCAGGTTGTCATGTTACGATTCCTCCTGCAAGGACCCTCACCCCAGCCCTCTCCCTGAGAGGGCTGGGGTGAGGGTATATTTTTTAACTGCCCATCGCCACGACAAAACCAATGGCGTGGGTTTCGGTATGGGACAGGCTGATGTCCCAGGTGGCCCAGCCTTTGCTGGTGGCCAGTTCGCTGGCTTCGTTATGCAGCACCAGCTGGGGCTTGCCCCGTCCATCACACACAACTTCTACATCGGTCCAGCCGATGTCGCCAATGCCCGTGCCGAGCGCTTTGCTCACGGCCTCTTTAATGGCAAAACGACCGGCCAAGCTGGGCATACGGCCGTTGCAATACGCAATCTCCTGCTCGGTAAAAATACGGCGCAAAAACCGATCGCCATGGCGCTGAATGCCTCGTTCAACACGGGCTATTTCAATCATATCTACGCCAACGGCTAACATCGTTCACCCAATTTCCTTACATGGAATTGGGTAATTAAGTAATCAAGTAATTGGTGTAATTACTCAATTACTCAATTACCCATTTACTCCATTTTTGGTCCAGCAACGGCGATGCCTAAGTTTTCTGTGCTGAGATATTTCTGCGCGGCGGCTTGCACCCGTTCTGGCGTGATGGCCCGCACCAGGTCAGGATACTCCAGCAGATAATCCAGCCCCCAATCGTACAGCTCCATATCGGCGATGACGCTGGCAATGCCGCCGTTGGTTTCTAGCCCGACGGGTAGGGAACCGATGCGGTACGCCTGGCTGTCGGCCAGTTCGGCGGCCGGCACAGGTTCGTTTTGGATGCGGGTAATTTCGTCCAAAATGCTGTTGGTGGCTTGCAAAACCTTATCGGGGCTGACGCCTGCGGCGGCTGACCACGCGCCTGGCCCCAGGCCGCCCTGCAAGCTGCTGTAGGCATAGTAAGCCAGGCCCTGTGCCTCGCGCACGTTTTTGCCGATGCGCCCCATCATGCCAAAGACGCCCAGCACGGTGTTCATGAGGCTGGCGTCCAGGTAATCAGGCGCGCTGCGCGATGGGCCGGGTCGGCCGAGTGCAATGTCGCTCTGGTATTTGTCGGGCATGATGTGGTGTTGGTGCAAACGGCCGTCTGGCATTGCCAACGGGGGCAGAGTGGGCATGGGCTGTTGGTTTGGTCTTTGCCAATCGCCCAGCACCTGGTTCACTTTATCCACCGCCTGCGCCGGTGTCAACGCACCGACCAGGCAAATGACCATGCCTTGCGGCCCGTAGAAATCGGTGTGAAAGCGCTGCACGTCGGCTGTGGTGAGGGTGGGCACTGTTTGCAAGGAGCCGCTTTGGGAACGGCCGTACGGATGGTTCGGGTAAATCAGCTTGCGAAACGCCTCGCTAGCCATCTGCTGCGTATCGTTGGCCCGCATTTGCAGGCCAGTGATGATTTGCCCCTTGAGCTGGTTTAGCAGGGGATCGGGGAAGACGGGCTGGCGCACGACACTGGCCAGCAGGTTCAGCACCAGGTCGGCGTCTTCAGCCAGGGATTGGGCGGAGAACGAGGTGAGGTGGTAGCCGCTGCTAAAGCCTAGCTCCGCGCCAACCGCTTCCAGCCTCTCGTAGATGTCATCGAAGCTGTATTGCTGGCTGCCGCGCATGAGGGAAACGGCCGTAAAGTTGGCCAATCCGCTCTGTTCTGGCGACTCCGCCAGTGCCCCCGCCCGCAAATACCCCTCAATCACCACCGATTGGGAGCCAGGACGTTCATACACCAGCACCGTAATGCCGTTGGGCAGCATTTCTCGGTGAATGGTGGCACTGCTGGGATAATTATGAGAATCAGTCATAGTTGTTAGTTTGTCACTGTTTTTTGCGCGATCTTCTTTCTACTTTTCACTTTTTACTTTTCACTCGCGCATTGGATGATAGCATTCAGACAGTTCCCCACCAAATGCCAGTGCATTCCGGCAGGATAGTGATTTGTTCGGCTAAAATGCGGTCGGCCAGCTCATCGCCGAAGAAAAAGCGGGTGAGATATGCCGCCTCTTCTGGGGACTGGAATTTGTAGTCGGTACGAATCCAGGCGTGATTGAGCTGGTAGGTTTGCGTCCACCAGTTGTACAGCTCGGCCAGGTAGTCGGTTGGCGGGGTGGGTTCCGCAAATCCGGTGCCCAACGTTTCTAACAAAATAAAGGTGCCGCCCAGTTTGAGAATGCGCTGCATTTCGGCAATCATTTGCCCCACTTCGTGTCGCCAGGTGTCGGGGAACCAGCCGCAGGCGTGGGCAAAGCTCCAGCCTTCGATAGCGATGTCGGCGCTGTGGTCGGGCAGGGGCAGGTGGGCATTGTCGGCGTGGTGCAGCTGCCAGTTTTGCCAGCCGCCTGCCTTCAGCTTGCGCTCGGCCACGCTGAGCATGTGGGCGGAGCCATCGCAGGCGTCGATGCGGGCAGCCAAGGGGGCCAACATGCAGGTGAGCCGTCCGGTGCCTGCGCCAAATTCGACGATGTGCTGTTGGTGAAACGGCCGTATCCGCTCCAGCGCAGGTAGCAAATTCCCCTGATAATCTTCGGGGATAATCATTGCCTCGTATGCTTCGGCTTTGGTAGCGTAGATCGTTTTGAAGTCCATAATTTTTTAGGGGAGACTGGGAAATTGGGCAATTACTTAGTTACTCAATTACTCAGTCATCTGCTCCTGACTCTCCTTCTTCGCATATTCAACTTCCAAAAAAGATTCGAGTTCGGACAACTTTTCATCGCGGCCCAGCACAACCAGGGTGTCGCCCTCTTCCAAAACGGTTGAGGAGGCCGTACCCAGGCGCATGCGCGGACGGCCGTCATCGCTGCGGCATTCCACCAGGCCAATCACGTTCAGGTCAAAGTGGCGGCGAAAATCAATGTCGATCAGTGTTTGGGTGGCCCAGCTGGCGGGGATAGAAACACGGCGCACGCTGACGCCGGGCAGAATCTGACGGCTCTCGTAGGTTTCGCGCTGCGTGCGGTAAATGGTCTGCTCATGGGCCAAAATTGTGCCGATGACCATCATAAACAGAGCTGGCACCATGTAAACCGAGCCAAATGCTTCGACGGCAAACAAAATGGCCGCCAGAGGCACATTGGCAATTGAAACCAGGCTGGCCACCATGGCCGGAACGATGAGCATCATCGGCTCGTAGCCAAACACTCTGGCCAGCACGGAAGCAACCATTGTGCCAAAAAAGAGCGTGGGCACCAGCAGCCCGGCAGAACCACCAGAGGTGATGGTGGCCAGTGTAGCAATCATCTTGGCAACCAGGGCAATGAGGGCAATGGAGATGGTGAGGTCTCCGGCAAACGCCAGGTCTACCACCGTTTCGCCCGGGCCTAGCACCAATTCAAGTCCATCCTCGGCCAGTCCAAAATAGCGCACGATGTAATGCACGGCAATGGCTACCAGCCCGGTGACCAGTGCGCCCAGCAGATGCCGCCGCCAAATGTTGGGCTGGCTCTCGTGGAAGCCGTGCTCAAAGCTAATGCGCAGCCGCCGAAAATATTGACTCACCAGGGAGACACAAACGCCCAGCAGCAGCAACACAGAGTAGTAGTGCAGGGTGGACGGCGGCACGTACAAAAATTCGGTTTCAAACGGCACGGGGTGGCCTTCGGTAACCAGATCGGTGAGGAAAAAGGCGACCAGAGCTGAAATGAGGGCATAAACCAGCTTTTCGATCACCGGGCGATAGCGGTACATCACCTCAGAGGCAAAGAAGGCGGCGGCAAAGGGTGTGCCTAAAAGAACGGAAACGGCCGCTGCGATGCCGCTTAGTTGGGCTGTCTGCAAATGGTCGGTTTTGTCCGCGTACCACCAATTCCAAAAACGGCCGATCAGCAAAGGATGACGCTCACTGTCCTGGGTGAGAGGGCGAGGTTTGAACAATCCGGCAGCGATGCTTTCGCCAATTAGCGTGACGCTGCCTTCCAGACCTCCACTACCACCAGTGCCAAGGGTCGCTAGCGTCGCTAAAAATTTACGGATGGCTAGCGAGAAGGTAGGCAATTGCCAGCGTGCTTCCACTCCCTCTTGGCCAGTAAGGGCGCGCTCGAAGGAAGGTTCAGAGGTGTAATAGAGAGAGATGGCCCGCTCCAGACCGTCGCCTTCCACGTCGTTTAGCTCGTGGATGTGCTGTTTTTTGTCGCGAAAGTAAAGAATGGAGGGGTTGATTCGCGACAGCCAGGTCACGATGAGCGCGCCACCCAACAGGGGGATAAAAATTATCCAGGGTGATGGGCCGGTTTCGGCAAAATTTAGGATGGTGTGGAGCAGCCAATGAATGACCGTTTTGAGGCAAAAAACAACGGCCCAAACAACCACGCCAATAATGACGGACTGTACGGCAAGCCGCTGCTCTTCTTCATCAAAATATTTGGGGAGATTACGAACGATGTTTAAATGTTTTACCGTGTCCAGAAGGGCACTGCCAATGGCTTTCATAACGTTTTTGCTTGGTTAATTTTCTAGAGCTGCAACCAGGTCATTGGCTTATGAGATTACAATGGCTTGATTACCTGCTTACTGTTTACGGTTCCAGGTATGACACTTCAAAATTTGGGCCAGAAACGGCCGTTAAATCCACTACCACTTCCTTACCACCAAAGCCGTCTACCAGATCATGTGCGCGTACGGTAACAAAGGTAACGGCCGTAGGGATGGGAAGATTGCTTTGACTGCGCGTGAAAGGCTGTTCAGTTTCGTGGGGATGGGTGAGTAGCCGGGTAAAAGTATCTTCCGGGTTGACTACGGCTACGGTACCATCCGGCAACACAATATCCCAACCGTCGGCATAATTTTCCCAGCCAGTGTTTGGGTGGGCCACTTCTACCGAAAAAGTCCAGAGGCCAACGGCCGTTTCTCTGGCCGACACAAACAGTACATCGGCGTTGGCCACAGCAGTTTCAGTGGTTGCGGGCTGTGAGGTGGGAACGGCCGTATCTGGGGCGACTTGCTCCGATTCGGCCGTTTGGCTGGGGCGATTTGTTTCTTGCATCGTGCAGCTCATTAACAGTAATCCCAACAGTCCAACCCTGACGAAAAGCAGTTTGGTCACTCAGACACCAATTCCGGTTCATAATAGCCAACGCTGCGCTGCGACGGCCGTAAATACGCCTGCCGCACCCGCTCAATATCGTCTACCGTGATGCCGTTCAATCGATCTAGTACCGTTTCATACCAGTTGTAATCGCCAATAACCGCCTCGGTCATGCCCAGCAGTTGCGCTTGCCCGGTGATGCTTTCACCAGCCAGAATAAATTCCGCCTTGGCCCGCTTGAGCGCCTTGGCCAGCTCCTGCTCGGTGATGGGTGTGCTTTCCAGCCGGGCCAGTTCCGCGTCCAGTGCGGCTTCCACTTCTTGCAGGGTGCGGCCCGCCTGCACCACGGCGTTAATTGTGTACAAAAATGGATCGCTCGTTGGCGTGAGGCTGCCGTAGGCGCTGGCGGCCAGCTCTGTGTTGACCAGCGCTTTGTACAGGCGTGAGCTTTTGTTGCTGCCACCGCCACCAAACATACCTAAACTGCTGCCCCCGGCAAAAGCCGCATTCAGCAGCACCAATGGCAAATAATCTGGGTCGGCCGCCGCCGGGGCGCGATAGGCGACAGTGAGGTAGGCGGTATCACCCGGCCCTTGTACCACCACGCGCCGCTCCCCTTTTTGGGCCGGTTCTTGCCGGGTAATCGGGTTGGTCGGCAGGCCCGCCGGCAGGCTGCCAAACTGCGCTTCAATGCGGCGCAGCATGTCGTCGCTTTCAAAATCACCAACTGCCACGATGATGGCATTGTTGGGCACGTAATGCTGCTGGTAATGGTGGTACAAATCGTTGCGGGTCATGGTGGTCAGGTCGGCCACATCACCGATGACTTCGTGATGGTAAGGATGCACCCGGAAAGCAACAGAGGTCAGCTCCTCGCTGAGCTGGAAGTTCGGATCGTTTTCATACATCTGCCGTTCAGAAATGATGACGGTGCGCTCCGAATCAACCTCTTCTGGCGTCATGACGGTGTTAGCCATGCGATCCGCTTCCAGATGGATAGCCAGGTCGATTTTGTTGCTGGGCATCGTTTCGTAGTAAGCGGTGAAGTCTACCCAGGTGAAAGCGTTCCAATAGCCGCCTTCACGCGACACCAGGCTGTCCAATGTGCCGTTGGGGAAGGTGGGGGTGCCCTTGAACATCATGTGCTCGACCCAATGGGAGATGCCGGTGATGCCTGGTTTTTCATTCCGGCTGCCCACGCGGTACCAAACCATGAAGCTGGCAACGGGGGCGTGGTGCATCTCTTTCAGCACGACGGTAAGGCCGTTATCGAGGATTGTTTTTTGAACCGAATTTGTCATGAATTGTCCTATGCCGTTGTTGATTCCCGAAGTTTGGATTATAGCAATGGATGGGGGAATGGCGAAACGGCCGTTCCCCTATTCACACAAAAAAACCTGCCAAATAAAGGTTTTTACTTGGCAGGTTAATGATTCTTAATTTTCTCGATGGGTTACGACTGTTTTTCTAGCTCAGTAACCACACCATTGGCGGAAGGAACGGCCGTTTCCGCCTCAGGCTCCATCAGGGCACCGCCAACCGCCAGGTATTGATACCCTTTGTCCACCAGGCTTTGGTAGTCGGGAATCATGCGACGGCCGTCGATGACCAGGTATGGCGGCTCAACGGCCTGTTCGATGGTGCGCGACAGGCCACGGAACTCTTCCCAGTCGGTAGAAATGTAGACGGCATCGGTGCCTTCCAGCGCTTCTTGCACCGTGTCGTGGTAGCTGATGCGCTCAAACAGGTGATTTTTGTCCGGGCTAAACCAATACTGCTGTGCCGCTTCCATTGCCAGCGGATCGTAAGCACGGATCGATTTCACGCCCTTACTCAGCAGCGACTCAACCGCTTTCAGGGCCGCGGAATCACGCATGTCGTTGGTCCGCTTTTTGAAAGCCAAGCCCAGGATGGCCACGGTTTTCTGGTTGAAGTTGAAATCAGCTTCATGGATGGCGCGATCAATCAGGTACGTTTTCTGGTACTCGTTGATGTTGTACACCGCTTGCAGCAGGTCGGTAGAGCAGCCAGCCTGGTTCAGTTGGTAAATGAGCGATTGGATGTCTTTGCCAAAGCAGCTGCCGCCCGCGCCGTTGCTCACATAGGAGCCCCAGGTGCTGATGCGCGTATCGGCCGTGACGCCAATCTTTAAATCTTCCATGCGCACGTTGGGCAGCGCTTCACCCACACGGGCGCCTACACCATTCCAGAAGGAGATGTAGGTAAGCAGCAGCGTGTTGCCCATGTATTTGATGGCTTCGGCCGTTTCTGGCGTGGTTTCTACATACTTAATGCGCACATGATTCACAAATTGCGAATAAACGCGGCGCAGGATTTTGTAATCTTCTTCGGTGTCGGCGCCAACAACCACACGGTCGGGGCGGCGCGAACCGTCGATGGCGTTGCCCTGGGCCAGGAATTCCGGGTTGGAAGCCACGCCAAAGTTCTCCACGCCATGTTCCTTCATGATGCGCTCTAGCAAGCGTGCCGTGCCAACCGGAACGGTGCTCTTGTTTACCAGCACCACGCGGCTTTGCTTTTTACGCTTGGCTAGAAAACCAGCAATGTCGTGGGCGGCTTTAAGGTAATAGGTCAAGTCAGTCGAGCCGTCGCGGTTGGGGGGCGTGTTGATGCACATGAAGAATACGTCGGCATCTTCACAAACATCGCTGATGTCTGAGGTGAAGAACAAATAGTGGTCGATGGTATCGGCAATGGCCGCGGCCAGGCCTGGCTCATTGACATACCGCTCAATTTGGGCGGCGTCCCCACTTTGGTAAGCGGCAATTTTCTTGGGGTCGATATCGTAGGCATACACCTCATGACCCGCTTCCGATAAAACGGCCGCATGGGGCAGCCCCACAAAACCGGTGCCAACAACAATAATTTTCATAACAAATACTCCTTACAAAGTGCTCATCTCGAATAGATTGAGAGATTTTCAAAGTTTCACAGTTGATAGACTGAGATGGGGAGCTGCGGGAATGGGGTGTAAAACTTTGAGGTTTTTGATTTTTAAATTAATAGCTGATGTTACGCACTGCAAACCCCAAGGGTTTAATTGACCTCTGGTAATCGCTCTGTTTAACAAAAACCCTTGGGGTTTCTTCCAGAGAGACTGCGTAACGTGAGTTAATAGTGTAATTTGTCAGGCCATTCAAATTGACCTGGGCAGGTATATCAATACCTTTTTAAAAGTGATCTTTTTTGTTCTTTTGTGATCCCTTTCTTCATAAACAGAATAGGCACAAATCGGCTCCAACCTTAACATAGTGACAGTAGCGAAACACTCTTACATTTGTACTTTCAGGCGGTAATTACCCCTCATTCATCAGGCGGGCAGCGCGACGGCCGATTTCCACGGCAAAGTTGGTGCCCCGATCCCACGGATAGACCTGGCTCATACTGGCAAAATAGAGGCCAGGGATCGGCGTCTGAATTGCGGGGATATTTTGTGAATGGTTAACAAAGGGCACGGGTTGGGCGTAGCTGGCGCGGAATAACCAGTTTTTACGCACCCACTCTGGCTTAAAATCTGGGTTGATTTTAGATAATGCCTGGGTAAAAAGCGACGCTAATTCCTCCTGGCTCATCATCATGTAGGGATGGTCCGGGTTGACATAATCGCCGCAGTAGATGATGTAGTCCCCGCCGTAATGCTGCCGATCGATGTAATTGGTGTGCTCGACTAGAGCCAGGAAGGGTAGCTCGTTTTGCGACTTGTCGGTGGAGTTGGCGGGGATGTTGAGCCAGTACGTGTTGCTGTCGGCCATGAGCGGCCGTTTTAGAGCCAAGGTCAGCACCACCGCGCCCATGCTCTTGAGTTGCAGCAGCTGCTCCAGGTAATTTGGCGGCAGGCTGGGGGCCATTTTGCTCAGCAAATGGGGTGATGTGGTTACCAAACACGCATCAAATGCCATAGCCTGGCCATTTATGGCCAGGACAATGCGGTTGTCATTGGCCTGGGCAATGTCTTGTACGGGGGCGTGCAGATGGATTTGGCCGCCGCGGTCGGTAACGGCCGTTTCCAACCGATCGATAAATGCCTGAAAACCACCCTCAAAATAGCCCAGCTTAAAGCTGCGCGCGTGCAGTCTGGCCCACAGCCAGGCCATGTTCACCTTGTCGTAGTAGTCGCCAAACTTGCCAATGAGCAGCGGCTTCCAGCTCACGTTGTAGATTTTTTGGCCATAGAAGCGGCGGGTCCAATTTACGGCCGTAAATTTTTCCAAATAGCGCCAAAATTTGGTAAAGCGGATAAACGCCCCCACTGCGCCAAAGCGTAAAAAGTTGATGACGTTGTAGCCCGGAAACTTAAACCAGTCCACCGGATTGCTAAACGGGTAAATTTTGCCTTCATACAAAATGGAGGTGCGTGGCGTGGGGAAAAACAGCTTATCGCGAAAGTTCAGTTCTTCCACCAGTTCAATCATGGCCGCATCGGAAGCAAAAATGTGATGGTAGAATTTTTCCAGCGGCCATGCCCACTGCTCGTCTTGAAAGCCGGTGGCCAATCCGCCAACCTGATCACTGGCCTCAAACAGCGTCACTTCATGCCCGGCAGCCAGCAAATCATACGCGGCCGAAAGCCCCGCTAAACCTGCACCCACAATGGCAATTTTCATGCGCTGGCCTCCTGTTCCGCTACTTCCACAGCATGGCCAAAATCGGCCCAGCCCAACCCTTCTTTGAGCATGTAGTAACCGCCCAGCAAGGTGATGGGCAGCCAGAGCGCGGCGTGCAGCACCAGGGTGTAAGCGGTGGCCAGCCCCTTCTCAATCCCATACAGCGTCAGCACGGCGATGCCGGGGCCGTCGAACGTGCCGACATAGCCAGGGGCAGAAGGCAGCGTGGTGGCCAGATTAACAATGCCGTTCATCAGCATCAGGGCAAAGAAGCTTACTTCAAAGCTGAAGGCGTGCATGACAAACCAATATTTCACCGTTTCCAGCAGCCAGATAACGACCGAGGTAAAGAAAATCATCAGCACATTTTGGAAGCTGCGCAGGGATTCCAGCCCGGTGAGGAAGCGTTGGAGGAAATCGAGAAGCGGCCGTTTCACCCTTTCCGGCAAAAATTTATCTCCCAACCACTCGGCCAGCGCATAAAACCGCTCTGGCATGGCAGCCAGGGCAAAAAAGACGACCATCGCCACAAAAAAGATGACGCTGGCGGTAATCACAATGGCGCGAATGGAGCCATCATCGCCAGGGATGGGCGTGAAGGGCAGGGCGACAAACACAAAAACCAGCATCACCAGCCCGTCAAACACACGCTCCACGATGACTGTGGCCAGACTGGCACCCATCGGCACGGCCTCGCGGCGGCGCAGCACGTAGGAGCGCAGAACTTCGCCAGCGCGGAATGGGTAGATGTTATTGCCCATGTAGCCGATGACGACAACGGGAAAAAGATTGCGCAGGGGGATGTGTTTTAACGGCCGTAACATGTAATCCCAACGCCACGTCCGCGCCCACACAGCCACAAAATAAACCGCCACGCCAGGCAGCAGCCACCAATAATTGGCCGACTGCATATCTTGCCACACTGCTGCTAAATCCAGGCCACGCATGGCCCACCAAAGAAAAACGGCGCTGATCGCAACGCCGATCCAAAAGTAAATTCGTTTCACTGACCAGTAACCTCAATTCATAATACACGGTGCCATGGCACAAACCGCAATTGTACCATGCGCCATGACCCTGTCATCCTGAATTACAACGGTTTACGGGGTCTACGAACATGTTGTCATTGAATTTCACGCAAAGTCGCAAAGCAGCTGAATTTTCCCCTTTGTGACTTCGCGGCTTTGCGTGAGTGAATTCCTTTGCCTGAAAAGTTGTTCGCGTACCCCGGTTTACTTTGCCTTTTGCCTGCATCCTGGCTATGCTTACAAACTGCAAAAAGCGTAGTCGTTAGTGGCTGGTTGCTAATTTTACAATGTTAAATTCTTTACCTCTGGACGCCACCGAATGAATTCGGTGTCTAAGAAAGGAAGTCTGCTCAAGCAGACTGCCGCTGCCTTTTAATTTCCAGTGCGCTTTAGCGTACTTCTTATCTTAGCTGAGGAATTCATTCCTCGGCGATAGGGGTGAATGAAAACTTACATTGTCAAACGAGTTCGCCAACAAGCCACCAACCACCAGCCACTTTCCCTAAGGAGCAGGCATGGCCAACAGCAGCGTCACCCCCAGCCGCAAGCAATATCTAGACATCAAAGCGCAGCATCAGGATGCGATTGTCTTTTTTCGCCTGGGTGACTTTTACGAGACCTTTGACGACGACGCCCGGCTGGCTGCCGACGTGCTGGATTTGGTGCTGACCAGCCGCCCCCAGGGCAAAAACCAGCGTACGCCAATGGCCGGTGTGCCCTACCACGCCGCCGAAGGGTACATCGCCCGGCTCATTGCCAAAGGGTACAAGGTCGCCCTCTGCGAACAAATTGGCGATGCTTCCCAAATTAAAGGGCTGATGCCGCGCGAAGTGGTGCGCGTTTTTACGGCAGGCACGGTCATCGAGCCGGGCATGCTGGATGCGGGGCGGAACAATTATTTAACGGCCGTTCTCCTCGATGGCGATCGGGTGGGGTTGGCCTACGCCGATGTGACCACAGGCGAATTTGCTACGACGCAGTTTAACGGCCGTCGCCGCCTCACCGAAGAATTGGCCCGCCTGGACCCCGCCGAGCTACTGCTGCCGGATAGCGAACTGGCTTATCAAGCCAATGGCGCAGCCAAAGCAATCAGCCGCCTGCCCGATTGGCGCTTTGAAGAAGGCAACGCGCGGCAAACGCTGCTGCGCCACTTTGGCGTCGATTCGCTCTCAGCGTTTGGCTGCGAGGGCAAATCCCTGGCGACGCGGGTGGCTGGAGCCATGCTCTACTACATTCAGGAAACGCAAAAGGGAGCCGTGGGCCAAATTCAGCGGTTGGCCACCTACAGCGTGGAAGGGTTCATGGCCCTGGATACGGCTACCCGGCGCAACCTGGAACTCACCGAATCGCTGGGTGGCGAGCGCAGCGGATCACTGCTGAAGGTGCTGAACAAGACCGTCACGCCCATGGGCGCCCGCCTGCTGCGCGACCGGATTTCACGGCCACTGCTGGATGTTGAGGATTTAAACGGCCGTTTCAACCAGGTAGATACATTTTTCAGCGACACCCTGCTTCGCGCCGACCTGCGGGCTACGCTCAAAGGGCTGCCCGACCTGGAACGGCTCACCAACCGCGTCCTCAGCGGCAAGGCAACGCCGCGTGATTTGGAGTATATTGGCGTGGCACTGGCGGCCGTGCCAGAAATTAGTAATCAGTTATCGGTAATCGGTAATCAGTCAAATGGCGATCCATCTCCAATCTCCAGTCTCCAATCTCTCATCTCCCAATTGGATGAGTGTAGCGAAGCAGCCAGCATCATTGAACAGGCCATCGCCCAGGAAGCGCCAACCAATCTGAACAAGATGGGCGTGATTCGGCCCGGCTTTTCGGCGGAGCTGGATGGGGTGATGACCTCATCGGCGCACGCGCGGGAGTGGGTGGCGCAGTTAGAGCCGCGCGAGCGGGAACGCAGCGGGATTTCTTCGCTCAAAGTTGGCTTCAACAAGGTGTTTGGCTATTACATCGAGGTCACCCGCACTCACAGCGACCGCGTGCCCGACGACTACATCCGTAAACAAACGCTGACCAACGCGGAGCGGTACATCACGCCGGAGCTGAAGGAGTACGAAACGCTCATCCTGAATGCGGAGGAGCGCATTTTGGAGATTGAGCGGCGCGTTTTTGCCGAGGTGTGCCAGCAGGTGGCGCAGTACGCCAAACGGCTGCTCAAAACAGCCAACGTCTTGGCCCAACTGGATGTGGCCTCATCTTTGGCGGAAGCGGCAGCAATGCAAGGCTACGTCCGCCCCACCCTCACGAATGACAACAAGATTGCGATTGTAAACGGCCGTCATCCCGTGGTGGAGCAAACGCTAAACATGGAACGGTTTGTGCCCAACAACGTGGAGATGGACGATAGCGAACGCATCCAAATCATCACCGGGCCAAACATGTCGGGTAAAAGCACCTATTTGCGGCAGGTGGCCCTGATTGTGCTGATGGCCCAGATTGGCAGCTTTGTGCCTGCCGACAGCGCCGAAATTGGCTTGGTGGACCGCATCTTCACCCGCATTGGCGCGCACGATGAACTGCACGCCGGACGCAGCACGTTCATGGTGGAAATGGTGGAAACGGCCGAAATTCTCAACCACGCCACCCACCGCTCCTTGCTCATCCTGGACGAAATTGGCCGCGGCACCAGCACCTATGACGGGTTGGCTATCGCCTGGGCGATCATCGAATATTTGCACAACCATCCCCGCCTCAAGCCGCGCACCCTCTTTGCCACGCACTACCACGAGTTGGTTGGCCTGGCCGATTTGCTGCCGCTGGTGAGCAACTACAACGTCGCCGTTGCCGAGGAAGGCGACAAGGTGATCTTTTTGCACCAAATTGTGCCCGGCGGCGCGGACCAAAGCTACGGCATCCACGTGGGCCAGTTGGCGGGCCTGCCCCGCGACGTCATCAATCGGGCCAATGAGATTTTGCAGGAGTTGGAGGAACATGCGCCGACAACGGCCGTTGAACCCAGCCGCCTCAACAGTGCTCAACAAATGGCCCTCTTCCCCGAATCCAGCCCCATTTTAGACGAGCTAAAGACGCTAGACGTGAACACCATGTCGCCACTGGAAGCGATCAACAAGCTGTATGAGTGGAAACGACGTTATGCGGATGAAAAATAATGCAAAAAGTAGAATTTGATCGGCACAATTTGAGAAGGTTTTTGATTGATGCCTTCAGTGAAGACGGCATTCGAGATGTATGTTTTGAATTAAACATTGATTTTGAATCTTTGCCAGGCCCAGCTAAGCCAGGAAAAATTCGAGAACTCATTATTTTTTGCGAAAGGAGTGGAATATTCGAAGAGTTGATAAAGGTGGTTCGTTCTGCTCGTTCGGAAGAGAAAATAAGAGATTTCCTTAAAAATGAAACTGATTTGGCTCAAAAACAAATTGAATCTTCAATTGACAACGCGAGCAGGTTTCAGAGCGTTGCGGAAGTAATCGACCTTTTATTTATCAATGAAGCAGAGGGGGTTTTTGAGTTAGAAGCGCGATGGACGTCAAGATTTCAAGAAGCCACAGTAATCACCCAAAATCTAATAAATATTACTCGTGGATATTCTGAGAATATTGGTGTACTAACAAGTGAAGTAGACACGTTAAAGAATTCAAAACACAAGCCCAGCAAACAAGATTATAAAAACTTAGCCCAAAAACAAGCTGCAATTCTTGACACCTATACAACCCAAGTGGTAGCAGCATCAAGTTCATATGAACGTGTATTTTCTGAAGGCTTGATTGCCTTTTTGAGAGAATCGACAATTCATATAGTTGACTTCAAAGAGTCTGGTAACAGTCGAGTGAAATTTCTGTTAACTCATCTAATTACGCTTGTTGATGCGTCTGAGTCAGCTATATATGGCGATCAAAGAATGTTTGACTCTATTCGAAATATCCCAAGAACAACATCGGCAATAGTGAAAGCGAAAAGAAATGCCCTAAGTGTGTTGGAAAATCAAATTGCTGTACGTTCACGAATTCTCAATCTTATGAACACTATTTCAACACTTTTGACCCAGATGTTGACCGAAGCAGAAAGTTAATGTCAGATTCCTAGCTGCGGCCAACTTCACACCGTACAACCCAAGCGATCAACAGGCTGTATGAATGGAAGCGGCGCTATGCTGAGAAGGGCGAGTAAAAGAGTAAAAGAGTAAAAGAGAATCTGTTTAGCTTTGATTTGAAGGGGCAACGGCCGTTTCAATCTGGCGTTGTCTATCAGCGTTACGTGAAGGCGTAAAAAGCGATCTTCTCGGTGACAGCCACCTTGACAAGTGACTATCACCGGGGTTTGGATCAAGCTTTGACCTGATAAATCTGAATCAGGTTGCCGCAAGTGTCTTCGAACACGGCGATGATGACTTCGCCCACGTCGGTGGGGTCTACGCTAAACAGTACGCCCTGGTTTTTCAGGCGTTCGTATTCATCGTAAACGTTATCGACGCCAAAGGCGGTAAAGGGGATACCCTGGGCAAAGAGGGATTGCTGGAAGGTCAGGGCCGCCGGGTTGCTGTTTGGTTCCAGCACAAGTTGGGTGCCATCAGGCGCTTCGGGTGATACGACGCTGATCCAGCGCGCTTCCCCTACCGGAAAATCCTGCTTTTTGCTGAAGCCGAGAACGGCCGTATAAAATTGCAGCGCCTTTTCCTGATCATCTACAAAAATACTGCTCAGTTCAATTCTCACCGTGGTTTACTCCTTGCTTTTTTTGCGAGCGTAAAAGAAGTTGCGTGGCCGCCAGGCAGCTCAAAGCGCGGAAGTCACTGGGGCAGAGGCCAAACTGCTGTTTAAACGCTTTGCCAAAGGCAGCATGGCTGTCATACCCCGCGGCCAGAGCCACTTCGGTGATGTTGACCGCACCAAGGCGCAGTTTGCGGCCAGCGCGTTCCAGGCGCAAGCGGCGCACGTAGCTGCCCATGCTTTCCCCCACACATTCCCGGAAAAGGCGATGCAGATGGGGTACTGAAAAGTCGGCCACCGCTGCCAGCGTTTCGCGGTTGAGCGGTTCATCCATGTGTTGGTGAATGTAGCGCTTTACTTCTTCAATGAGGTCGTGATTTTCTTGCCGGGATCGGGTTTTCAGGGCCATAAGGCTGATAGTATCGCAAAACGGCCGTTTCATCAGCAGCAACATCTCGTTTCCTCACGCTCGCGGTTAATAAATTCAGGGGGCACTATAAAATACCAGAACGTCCGTTCGCTAGTCGAAATGTATCAATTTACGGCCGTTTCCCCGCTGCTTTTTGCCTAAAATGAAGCTGGACAGATTAGAAAATTTGTTCTATAATGCCCGACATCTTGCCCATTAG
Organism: Ardenticatenaceae bacterium; assembly: GCA_020634435.1. Lineage (GTDB taxonomy): Bacteria > Chloroflexota > Anaerolineae > Promineifilales > Promineifilaceae > Leptofilum. Next base: position 426,267 of record JACKBS010000008.1, read on the forward strand.
AACTCGCTGATTTTTCACCCTTTCTCTACAACATCCGGGCAACAACAAGATAAACTACAACCCTTGCTGAAGAGGTATTTATGAAGGCTCAAACCGTTGAGCAATTGTTGTCCCTGCTGGATCATCCCGATATCAACCTGATTAACCAGACCCGCCAAACAATTCTGGAAGCGGCACCTGCATTGATGGAGGGCGTTAAGTGGAACGCCCCCAGCTACGCGCTGAATGGAAATGACATCATCACCTTCAACTTTCGCAACTACGGCCCGGTTTCTCTGATTTTCCATACGGGTCCCAAAGGAAAAGACACCAAGACTGGCCAACGCCTTTTTGAAGACACAACAGGTCTCGTCGAGTGGGTGGCGGATAAGCGCTTTGTGGTGAAGGTGCCAGACGGCCGTTTCCTGCAAACCCACGCTGCTGACATCACCCAACTCATCCAAACCTGGGCTGCCTACGCTGCCAACAACTTTGAACCGATCCATTAGGGAGTTTATTTATGTCAAATCAAATCGTTTGGCCCAAAGGCGTGGGCAAACCGGCGCAGCGCGCTTTGGCCGCCGCTGGCATTGAGAATCTGGCTCAGCTTACCCAAATCAGTGAAGCCGAACTGCTCAAACTGCACGGCATGGGTCCCAAAGCAATCCGGCATTTAGGCGAAACATTGGCCGAACAGGGCCTCACCTTCGCCCCCAATCCAAACGGCTAGATTTTCTCTGTGGAACTCTGAGGCTTCTCTGCGCCGCTCTGTGTTCCGCTTTTTTAACTAAGGAGTAATTATGTCAACTACGATAGACAGTGATTTGTTCAAAAAATCTCTTTACATGCTTCTCGATGAAACGTTCGACAAAGTTCAGGGCATTTTTCTGGACAAAGGCACCTCTTTTTTTGAAACATTGGCCACTATTTCGGCCGAAGAAGCGTCCATCCCGGTCGGTGGCAAGTGCGCTACGCTGGCGGCACAGGTAAAGCACACCGCGTTTTACCTGGATGTGCTGGAAGAAAATGTGCGCACTCAGAAGTTTGAACGGGTGGATTGGGGCAAGATTTGGCGGGAGGTAACGGCCGTTTCGCCCCAAGAATGGCAAACCATCCAGGATGAACTGCGCGACAGCTACAACCGCATCAAACAGCTCATCGCCGACCAGGGCAAATGGCAAAACGAAAACGAAATTGGCGGGGCCATCGCCATGATTGTGCACACCGCTTACCACCTGGGCGAAATTCGGCAGGCGCTCTGCACCTTAAAATCGTAACGGCAACTCGCCCACAAAAGGTCACTATGGCACTGCAAGAAGATTTAATCGTCGATATTCCACCGGAACGCGTCAAGTTTTTTGGCACCACCGGCAAAATGCTGTTGCCTTCAGCCGCCACGGTCGAAGCGCTCATTGCCCGGATTCCAGCGTCACGGCTGTTAACCACCAGCCAACTACGCCAGAAGCTCACTGACCAGTTCAACGTTCAGGGCACTTGCCCGGTGACCACTCGCAAAGCATTAAAAGCAATTGCTCAGGATGCCCACAGCGCCGCGCCCTACTGGCGAGTTATCAACCAAAACGGCGGTCTCATTACTACTTTTCCGGGCGGCGCTGCGGCTCAAGCGGCCCATTTGCAGGCCGAAGGCTTGGTGATTGAAGCGGGCAAGACGCCTAAAGTAAAAAATTTTGCTAACAGCCTGACCGTAATTGATTAAGGAAACTTCATGCGTGTAAGCTCATCATCATGAATAAAATCGTAGGTCGGATTGCCAATCCGACCCACATGTACGCAGGAGAAATTATGTCTCTCACCGAAAGCCAAAGAACCTTCCTGGAAAACAACAATGCCGCCGCCATGATCACCATTGCCGAGGATGGCATGCCCAAGGCCGTCCGCGTGGGCATTGCCCTGGTGGATGGCAAACTGTGGAGCAGCGGCACCCAAGATCGGGTACGCACCGACCGGCTGCGGCGTGATCCGCGCTGCACGCTCTTTGTGTTTGACAAGCAATATTCGTTTCTGACGCTGGAAACGGCCGTTACCATCCTCGATGGCCCTGACGCTCCAGAACTAAACCTACGCCTCATGCGCCAGATGCAAAACAAGCCCGCTGGCCCCATCAGCTGGTTTGGTCAGGAACTGGATACCGACGCCTTCCTGCAAACGATGGTGGCCCAAAAGCGGCTGGTTTATCAATTTGAAATTTCACACGCCTACGGAGTGGCTTGAATTATGTCAACAACCAACTACTTCAACACATTGATCGAAGTCGCGGAAGATTGCCCGGCCACCCACGGCGAAATCCCGCCAGTAAAGGGCAATAAATCTGTGGCTAATTTGCAGTATGAAATGCTGCACGGCCATCCCTATGAATACACCTCCGACGACGTTTTGTTTGCCGTTTTTGTCGAAAGAAAAGGCATCTCCGAAGAAGAGTTAGCGGAACAGCGCGAGATTTTCTTCGCCAAAGGCCAACCCTGCTTTCGCGCTTCGCCGCTCACCAAGCGATACGGTTGGGGTGTGCACAGCAACGACGAAGGCAAGATTGCCTTGTTTGCAATGGACTCCGAAGCGTATCAAGATATGGTGACCAACAACGCCATCGCGAAGACAAAAGCTATGCGCTCTTCGCGGGCATAACCGGTGAAAAATCATGGAAAAACCTACTACGATTGACGAATACATTGCCGCCTTCCCGGCGGACGTCCAGGACATTTTGCAGAAGGTGCGCGAGACAATAAAAACGGCCGCTCCCCAGGCCACAGAAGCCATCAGTTACGGCATGCCTACCTTTAAGCTGGCAGGCAATCTCGTTCACTTTGGTGCTTTCAAAACCCACCTCGGCTTTTACCCCATTCCCTCCGGGCTGGAGCAGTTCAAAGAAGAACTCGCCCAATACAAAGGCGGCAAAGGCTCCGTGCAGTTTCCCTTTGACCAGCCGATGCCCTATGGGTTGATCACCAAAATTGTTGAATTTAGAGTCACCGAAAATCTGGCAAAAGCAGCAGCCAAAAAGAAAAAGAAGTAGATCCCCAAAAGGAGAAAAATCATGAGCGGCGTACGAGTTTTAGTTGGCACCAAAAAAGGTGCATTTATCTTGACCTCCGATGAGAAGCGGCAGAATTGGGACGTGAGCGGTCCTCACTTTGCGGGTTGGGAGATATACCACATGAAAGGTTCGCGGGTAAACCCGAACCGCATTTACGCCTCCCAATCAACGGGCTGGTTTGGCCAGCTCATCCAGCGTTCCGATGATGGCGGCCAAACCTGGGAAGCCGTCAACAACGAATTTGCCTACGATGGCGACCCCGGTACGCACCAATTTTATGACGGCACCCAGCACCCCTGGGAGTTTAAGCGCGTCTGGCATTTGGAACCATCGCTCACCGATGCGGACACTGTTTACGCGGGAATCGAAGATGCCGCCCTGTTCCGCTCTGACGACGGTGGGCAGAGCTGGCAAGAACTGCCCGGCTTGCGCGAAGTGAAGGGTCATTTGTGGCAGCCTGGGGCAGGCGGCATGTGTCTGCACACCATCGCCCTGGACCCCAGCAACCCCAACCGCATTTTTGTGGCCATCTCCGCCGCCGGGGCTTTCCGCACCGATGACGGGGGTGAAACGTGGCGACCCATCAACAACGGGCTTGTTTCGCCGTGGGAACTGCCGGACTCCGAGGCTGAAGTAGGTCATTGTGTCCACAATATCGCGCTGCACCCCTCGCGGCCCAATGTGCTGTTTATGCAAAAGCATTGGGATGTGATGCGCAGCGATAACGGCGGCGACCTGTGGCACGAAGTCAGCGGCAATTTGCCCAGCGATTTTGGTTTCCCCATTGCCGTCCACGCTCATGAGCCAGAAACGATCTATGTGGTGCCGATCAAAAGCGACTCGGAGCATTACCCGCCCGAAGGCAAGCTGCGCGTTTACCGCAGCCGCAGTGGCGGTAATGAGTGGGAAGCGCTGACAAACGGTTTGCCGCAAGAAAATTGTTATGTCAATATTTTGCGGGATGCAATGGCGGTGGATACGCTGCCATCTTGCGGTATCTACTTTGGCACGACGGGTGGGCAGGTTTATGCTTCGGCCGATTCGGGTGACAACTGGACCGCGATTGTGCACGATTTGCCCGCTGTTCTGTCTGTCGAGGTGCAAACATTGCCATGATTCGCGTAACGTTGCCGTTCCACCTGCGCAATCTGGCCAAGGTGGGCAAAGAGGTGCAGGTGGAGCTGGATGGTCCAATTACCCAGCAAGCCATTTTGGACAAGCTAGAAGAGATGTATCCCGTCTTGCGCGGCACGGTGCGTGATCACAGCACACACAAGCGGCGGGACTTCATTCGCTTTTTTGCTGCCGGGCAAGATTGGTCCCACATGGCACCAGATGCGCCACTACCAGAGACAGTCGCCAACGGCGCAGAACCCTTTCGCATCATCGGGGCCATGGCCGGTGGGTAAATATATTAACCGCAGAGAACGCGGAGAACGCAGAGGCATCAGAAAATCTCCGCGTCCTCTGCGCTCTCTGCGGTAAAAATAAGCGTATGAATACAGTTATTGCTCTGTTGCGGGGCATCAACGTGGGTGGGCACAACAAGCTGCCCATGAAGGAATTGAAGACGGTTTTGGCGCAGTTGGGGCTGACCGAAGTGCAGACCTACATCCAAAGTGGCAACGTGGTTTTTCGGAGCGAACGCACCGATTTCCCGGCACTGGCTGAAGAAATCACGTCGGCCATTGGCAAAAGTCATGGCTTTGAGCCCCAGGTAATGCTGCTGAGTTTGGCGGCGTTGGCAACGGCCGTTTCCCACAATCCCTTCCCCGCCACCGATGAACAGCACAAAACCCTGCACTTCTACTTCCTGGAGGGTGTCCCGCCTGAACCCGATTTAGCCATGCTGGAAACGCTTAAAGCCGACAGTGAACAGTTTGCCCTGAACGATGCCGTGTTCTACCAGTATGCGCCAGACGGAATCGGCCGTTCCAAACTGGCGGCAAAGGTGGAACGCGCCATGGGTGTGGCCGCGACGGCCCGCAACTGGCGCACAGTAAGCACACTTTTGGAGATGGGAACGGCCGTTTCCACCTCCCCCTAAACAATCAAACAAACAGGAATCTCAAATGACCACAATTACAGCTTATGTTAACTATAACGGCACGTGTGAAGAAGCTTTCAACTTTTACGCTAGCATTTTTACGGGTAGCTCGCTCAACTTTGATCGCTTCAGCAGCATGCCCAATGCGGACCAAATGCCCGAAAGTGACCAAAACAAAATTATGCATGCCGCCCTCACCCTGGGAAACCAGGGACTGATCATGGGTAGCGATGTTGTGCAAGGCATGAGTGGTGAAGTTGTTTTTGGCAACAACTTCGGCCTTACCCTCCAGCCGGACAGCGAAGCAGAGGCAATTCGGCTTTTTAACGCGCTTTCCGCAGGCGGTACCGTCACCATGCCGCTGGAAAAAACGTTCTGGAACGCCACCTTTGGCATGTTTGTCGATAAATTTGGTATCAACTGGATGGTTAACTACGATCACGCTCAGGCATAAGGGCGCAGGATAGGCGGTAACGATGACTCACCCAATGGTTTTGCAACTACGGTTTACGCGCAGCGAATTTATTCGCGCAGTGAGAGGCGTGTCGGATGAAGATGCCGCCAAACGCTTCTTGCCGATGAACTGTATCAGCTGGAATATCGGGCATCTGGCGTGGCAAGAGCAGAATTATTTTTTGCGCTATGCCCAGGGCCAGATGCTGCGTCCAGACATTGAGGACGCTTTTGCCTACGGTGGGCCAGCCAGCACGCCTTCGCTAAAAGAAATGGTGACGGCCTGGAAAACCATCACGGCAGCGGTTGATCCGTGGCTGGATACCTTGACCACCGCCAAGCTGCAAGAAAATGTGATCAGCAATGGCAAGCCCATAGCCTACAAATACGGCAATCTGCTACAGCGGGTGATTTACCATTACTGGTACCATTTGGGCGAAAATATGGCGGTTCGCCAGCTGTTAGGGCACGAACGTCTGCCTGTGTACGTAGGCAATATTGATGATAAGGCACCCTACCTGCCTGAAGATGAAGGAGCGATTATCTGATGAGTGAACGGCCGCTTTCCGAAGTGTATGAAGGATGGGAAGGGCACCAGATTAGCCTGGTTAATGCCATTGCCCCGCTGACGTCGGAGCAGCTGCTGTGGCGTCCCGCCGAAAAGCTTTTCTCCGTTGGCGAAATGGCGCGGCACATCAGTTTGGGGCGCATTGTCTGGTTTTTGCGGATGGGTGCGCCGGGTTGTGCCGAACTGGCCGAACAAATCGACGCCTGGTACGAAGATGGGGATGGCAACCAACACATTGTGGAATCCGAGATACCGATTGCGGCAACGGCCGTTGATCTGGTTCATTGGCTGGAAATCACGGGCGAAATGGTGGCCAATACTTTGGAAAGTTGGACCGTGGCCGATCTGGCCAAAACGTACCGGCACAAATGGAACGGCGACGTGTACGATGTGTCGCGCCAGTGGACAATCTGGCGCATTTTGACGCACGACATTCACCACGGCGGCCAAATTGCGCTGATGCTGGGGATGCAAGGTATCGAAGCGTTTGAACTGGGCGGATTATTTGGCCATATCACCCTACCCCCACTGGCAGATATTGAGTAGAATTTTGCAAAATGGAAGCAATACAGCTGACACGCACAGCCAAAATTGTGGCCTCGCAGTCAGAAATCTAAACTGAGTAAAACCCGATTTGACATGGATAACTAGCCATGCCGATGGATGACAGCACCAACGTTTTTGAATTCGAGGGCAGACCGTCTGATTCGCCTTTTGTGGAGGCGGTTTGGTCTACACGCAGCCTGGACGATGGCTCTTTTGTCTCCACGGCCGAAACCCATTGGGAAATGGTTGTCTCTCGCTACCAGGGTGAGTTAACCATCACCATGCGTGGGCCAGAAACGCAGGCCAAGCGTGCGCCTTTCAACAAAGACACGGAATATTTTGGCATTGTGTTTAAGCATGGCTCGTTCATGCCCCATTTGCCGGTGAGCCAGCTGGTGAATGAAAATGTTAACCTGCCGTCTGCGGTTAACGGCCGTTTCTGGTTAAACAGCGCCGCCTGGGAACTGCCTACCCTGGACACGGTGGATGATTTTATTGCCCACCTGGTGCGGCAAGAACTCCTGATTTTTGATCCGCTGGTGCAAGCTGTGTTGGCGAAACGGCCGTTAGACCTCTCGCCGCGCACCATCCAACGCCGCTTTTTGCGGGCTACCGGCATAACCCAGGGTACCTTCGAGCAGATCGAACGGGCCAAACAAGCCACCACCCTGCTGCAACAAGGCACCCCGATTGTTGAGGCTACCTTTGAAGCGGGCTACGCCGATCAGCCCCACCTGACGCGGTCCTTGAAACGATTTATCGGCTTTACCCCCGCGCAAATTTACCAATCAGATTCAGTTGAGTAGGTGTCGTTTTTGTTCAAGACCCCTCTTTTGCTGTCGGTTATCATTTCACTATCAACTGACAACAAAAGGAGATAATCAATGAGAAAGCTAAAACTTCAGGTACAAATTACGGTTGATGGATTTATCGCCGGGCCAAACGCGGAAATGGACTGGATTACGTTCAATTGGGACGACGGGCTCAAGGATTACGTCACCGAACTTACCGAATCAATGGATATGATCGTGCTGGGCCGGAACTTAGCCCAAGGATTTATCCCCCACTGGGCCGCCGTGGCGCAAAACCCTGAGCATGATGAACACCTGGCCGGGATCAAATTTACGGACACGCCCAAAGTGGTGTTTAGCAAAACCCTGGATGAGTCGGCGTGGGACAACACCGTTCTGGCCAAAGGCGACCTGGTTGAAGAAATCAACCGGCTCAAGGAGCAAGATGGCCCAGACATCATTGCTTATGGCGGAGCGAACTTTGTCTCCAACCTCATCAAACACAACCTGATTGACGAGTATCACCTGTTTATGAATCCCGCCGTTATTGGCAACGGTATGTCCATCTTTCACGGGGTAGATAGCAAACTAGATTTAAAATTGGTCAACGCAGTTCCGTTTGCCTGTGGCATTGTGGTGCTGCACTACGAGCCGAAGCGCAGTTAGATTGGCGCTGTTTCCTCCAGTGTGGCCCAAAGGAGCGTAAGTTATGGCAGTTCCACCCGCAATTGCAGCCTTAAACGGCCGTTGGCAAGGCACCAACCGGCTCTGGTTATATGATCCCGTTGAACCAGCCAGCATATCGGCAGCAACGGCCGTTCTCAGCCTCACCGCCCAAGGCAAAGTGGCCACCCTGGAATACACCTGGGCCTACGAGGGCGAACCCCAGCAGGGTTTTCTGATGTTCAGCCAAATCGAGGAAACGGCCGTTGCGGCCTGGGCCGACAGCTGGCATTACCAGGATGGGATCATGCAGATGAACGGCGCGGCTGAAGCAAGCGGTGAGCTATGGGTCAAGGGCAGCTATCCGGCTCCGCCGGGACCAGATTGGGGCTGGCGCATTGCCATTCACCCAGCCACAGACCAATTCCGCCTGGTGATGCACAATATCACTCCCGATGGCGAAGAAATGCGGGCAGTTGAGGTAGTTTTCACGCGCGCCTGATCAAACCTACTTCGTTTAATTGATGATGCGCAAAACATGGCTGCTTTTCATGTTTTGCGCATTTTGCTTTTACATATCATTTCCCTCCTTCCTGCCCCGTTTGTGACATTTGTCACGCAATATCCCTAACAGTTATCCCAAGCCGCTCGGGCAAATTTGATTATTATAAGGTTTACCTTATTTTGAAAAACAGGTGAACCATTTATGCGTACACAATCAACCAGCAATGAAACGGTAGAGATGTATCTCAAGACCATCGCGGAACTGAGCGGCGAAGGTGCGCCGGTAATTATTGCCCGCATTGCGGAACGGTTGGGCGTGACGGCCGTTTCCGCCAACGAGATGATGAAACGGCTGGCCGAGCAAGGGTTGGTGGAGCATGTGCGCTACAAAGGGGTGACGCTGACGGAAAACGGCCGTTACATTGCCTACAACGTCATCCGGCGGCAGCGGTTGTGGGAACGGTTTTTGGTCGATCACCTTAAGATGGAATGGTCGGGGGTATATGAGATGGCTTGCCGCCTGGAGCACGCCACGTCCAACGTGTTGGCCGAAGCGTTGTCGGCTTATCTGGGGCATCCCACGGTGTGCCCGCACGGCAGCCCAATTCCCAACTGTGATGGCACGTTGCCAGTGGTGATTACACGGCCGTTAACCGCCCTGCGCGTTGGCGAAAAAGGCTCCATCCACAGCATCCAACCCGCCACCACCGCCGTGTACGCCTACCTGAACCGGCACCAGGTGCTGCCCGACCGTGAGTTCACCGTGGTAGAAATTGCCCCGATGGAAGGGCCGATTACGCTGAATTTAGTAAACGGCCGTGTTGCCCTAGGCCGTCCCATGGCCGAATTGGTCTGGGTAAGCAGTTGATCCACCGATTTCACAGATGACACAGATTGTAGGGGCGAGGCAGTTGGCTAAAACCATTGAAAAGCAAACCAATCCACCATCCAACTGCCTCGCCCTAAAAACAGAGGTATCAAACAAGATGAACGATGACAAAACCACGTTAGACCAGTTAAACCCAGGCCAGTCCGCCAAGGTGAAGAAAGTAGGCGGGCAAGGCGCCGTGCGCCGCCGCCTGATGGACATGGGCATCACCAGCGGCGTGCAAATCTCCGTGGTAAAAGCGTCGCCGCTGGGCGATCCGGTAGAGTATCTGGTGCGTGGCTATCATCTTTCACTGCGTAAAGCCGAAGCTCAAATGATTGAGGTTGTCCTTTAAATGAACGACGAACTAAATATTTCTCTCAAGCCCCAAACCGAATCAGCTGGCCCGGCCATGCCGCTCAGCATGGTTAACCGAGGCGAAGCGGTGATTGTGCGGCAGGTGAACGGCTGCAAAACCGTGCGCCAACGACTGATTGACCTGGGATTAAACCCCGGCGCACAAATTCACGTGCTAAAAAATGAACCGTCTGGCCCCATGATTTTGGCCGTAAAAGGCGACTGCCGTTTGGCCCTTGGCCGCGGTATGACCCACCACATTTTGGTAACGGCCGTTTCCCAATAAAACAGCCACTCACCTCTTTTTATCTGGAGTATTCAAACATGGCAGTTATGATTGCCCTGGCCGGCAATCCCAATGTCGGCAAAAGCACTATTTTTAACGCCCTTACCGGTTCCCGGCAGCACGTCGGTAACTGGCCCGGCAAAACCGTCGAGAAGAAAGAAGGCCGCCTGCGCGTTGGTGACGAAGAAATTCTGCTGGTCGATCTGCCCGGCGCGTACAGCCTGACGGCGTATTCCATTGAAGAAATCATTACCCGCGATTTTATTATTCACGAACGGCCGTCCGCTGTGGTCGCTGTGGTGGATGCCTCCAATCTAGAGCGCAACCTCTACCTCGTTGCTCAGGTGCTGGAGCTGGAAACGCCCGTCATCCTGGCCCTGAACATGACCGATGTGGCCAACAGCCGCGGCCTGAAGATAGATGCTAACCGGCTGTCGCAGCGCATGGGCGGCATTCCGGTGGTAGAGATGGTGGGTAATCGCAGCCTGGGATTGGACCAGCTCAAGCAGGCCATTGCCCAGGTGAGCGCCCATCCACCGCAGGCGCTGCCGCAAGCCAATTACGAAGGTGCGTTGGGTAAGGAAATTGTGGCCCTGGCGACACAAATTGCGGCCAATCCGACGCTGACGGCCCATTACCAGCCCAACTGGCTGGCGACCAAGCTGCTGGAAAACGATGAAGCCATCCTCGAAGCGATGGAAGCACAGGACGAAAACGCGCTGCTCGAAGCTGCCGCAGCGGCCCAGGAGCGTATCGAAGCGGCCACGGGCGAAGATGCCGAAACGCTCATTGCCGACCAACGCTACACGTTCATTGGCACGTTGGTGGAATCGGTGTTGGAACGGCCGTCGCAATCCATCCTCACCACCTCCGACAAAATTGACGAAATTGTTACCCACCGCATCTGGGGGCTGCCCATCTTTTTGCTGATGATGTGGTTGGTGTTCCAGTTTACCGCCAACGTCAGCGCCCCCTTTTTGGACTGGGTTGATGTGTTCATGAACGAAACCGTCTACGGCTGGGGCGTGGCGCTCATGGGGGCGCTGGGTCTGGGTGATACCTGGTTTGCCGCCCTCATCACCGACGGCATCATTGCTGGGGTGGGCGGGGTGCTGGTTTTTGTGCCGGTGCTGCTTTTCCTCTACTTTGCCCTGGCCGTGCTGGAAGATTCCGGCTACATGGCCCGCGCCGCCTTTGTGATGGATCGGGTGATGCGCTGGATGGGGTTGCACGGCAAAAGCTTCCTGCCGTTGATTGTGGGCTTTGGCTGCACAGTTCCGGCCGTCTACGCCACCCGCACCCTGGAAAACGAAAAAGACCGCAAGCTCACCGGCTTTTTGGCCACCTTCATGAGCTGTGGCGCACGCTTGCCAGTTTACGTGGTGTTTGGCGCAGCCTTTTTTGGCACCGCCTCCGGCAACCTGATTTTTGCCATGTACATGGTGGGCATCGGCGTGGCTCTGGCCACCGGTTTTGCCCTCAAGCACACGGTGTACAAAGGGCAATCCCCGGCCCCGTTTGTAATGGAACTGCCGCCTTACCGCGCCCCGCGGCCGCGTGACGTGTGGCGGCAAATGTGGGAGCGGGTGCAGGGCTTTTTGATCAAAGCCAGCACCGTCATTCTGGTGGTGTCCACCGTGCTCTGGCTGCTGATGGCCATTCCAGGCCGGGCCAATGCCGGGTCGTTTAACGATGTGGCCCCGGAAGACAGCCTGTTTGCTGTGGTCAGCGGCGCAATTGCCCCGGTGTTTAAGCCTGCTGGGTTTGGCAGTTGGGAAGCCTCTGGTTCGCTAATGACCGGGTTTATGGCCAAGGAAGTGGTCGTGGGCACCATGAACCAAATTTACATCGGCGAGGAGCATACGGCCGTTACCGAACCAACCACCTTTAGCCAACAAGTGGGGAGTACGCTGTTGGGCTTCGGCAAAGCGGCCGTTCTCACTGTGCAGGAAGTGCTCAACATCGCGCCGCGCACCGTGAACCTGATACCTGGGGTGCAGATTGGCGTGTTCAACTTCTTTGGCAGAGCGGACGAAGTGGCCGACAACACTCGGCTGGAAGCAGCCCTGATCAATTCTTTTGAACAGTCAGCCGGTTCACCGGAACTGGGGGCATTGGCGGCGGTGGCGTTTAACATTTTTGTGCTGCTGTACGTGCCGTGTGTGGTGGCCGTAGCTGCCATGCGCCAGGAATTTGGCAGCCGTTGGACCTGGGCTCAAATTGGGTACACGCTGGGTCTGGCCTGGCTGGGGGCGGTGGTTGTTTTCCAGGTGGGTAAGTTATTTATCTGATGGTCATCGGTAATCGCTGAGCCGTAATCGGTAAACGGGTTACCGATGACCGACCACCGATTACGGTTTACGGAAAATTATGGCACAAAGCAAACTTCGTCAGGTCTTGAATATTTTTGAAACGGCCGTTACACCTCTCTCCATGCCGCAAATTGCTCGCGAACTGGACGTATCGCTGGAGCAGTTGGAAGCGATGATTCAACATTGGGTGCGCAAGGGCAAAATTCGTGAAAACCGCTCGTTGACCGAATGTGGCAGCTGTGGGCGGGGCAGCGGCTGTCCGTTTGTGCTGGAGTTGCCCCGCAGCTATGAACTGGTCACCGATGTCACCATGATTCCCCTGAACGTGGTGGGTGCCACTTGCGGCCACAAAACGCCAGGTTCTGCCAAAGATTAATCGAGCGCACCAATAGAGTTGTTCCCAAATAACAACTGTCATTCCCGCGCAGGCGGGAATCCAGTTGGTTTCAGGAGTGGATACCCGCATTCGCGGGTATGACAGGGTAGAAATTTTTATAAAGGAACAACTCTAATAACTTGCAGTCAGAAAATTTATGCACGCGAAAACGCGAAAGTATAAAGGAAAAAACTTACCGTCTTCGCGTCTTTGCGTGAAATTTAATGACACTTCGTAGACCTGGATTAACCATCTAAAAAGGAGGCCCAATTTGGTAATAGAGTCGTAACTTCTTTGTAAGCGGTCTGCAAGATGTTGCAGGCAATCTTTTGCCCAACATCCGACTTTCAGATTGAAAGGAGCAGACCATGTTAAACCCACCAAATACCATCGCCCCCCGCCTTCTTCCCGAAGCTTTTAAAACCGGTTACCCATCCCCTACCACGCTTAAGCGCAAAGCACCTATGCGGACGCGCCGCTCCCGTTTTGTCTTCGACAAGACGGCACTGAGCAATCTGTCATTGCTGGACCAGGTGCTGTTTGAGCAGTTTGGCCAGGGACCGCGACAACCCGTGCCGTTTGCCACGATGCACGAGGCGTTTGAACATTTTGCCAGCATTCAACCGAATGCAATTGCCGTGGAGCATCTGGGCGATTCGATTACGTATGCTGAGCTGGACCGGCAGGCCAACCGGCTGGCGGCGCATCTGGCAGCGCTGGGCGTACGCACGGGCGACCATGTGGCCCTCTTTTTGCAGCGTTCCATCCCCATGATTGTGGGCGTGTTGGCCACGCTGAAGGCGGGCGCGGCTTATGTGCCGCAGCATGTGGGTGTCGCCCCGGAAGCCCACCTCACCACCATCCTGGACGTGGCCAACATTGACGTGATTTTGACCCTGTCGCGTCTGGCAGATCAGGTACCAGTGCCCGACGGCCGTTCCCTCATCACCATCGACGACTTTATGCAGCAGCCCTTTGCTGACGAGACTGAATTTACCGAGACCTTTGTGCCAGAAACGGCCGTTTCTCCCCACAACACCTGCTTCCTCATCTTCACCTCCGGCACAACGGGCAAACCCAACGGCGTGCAGGTAACACACGGCAACGTCGGCAACATTTTGCTCACCGCGCCGGGCAATTTGGGCATCCAGCCCGGCACGAAAGTGGGCCAAATCCTCAGCATCGCCTTCGATATGTCGGTTTGGGAGATTTTGGGCTGCCTCAGCAACGGCGGCACGCTGGTGATTCGCGGCAAGGATTTTATGGCGGTGGCGCGGCAGGTGGATGTTATCATCTCTACCCCCTCGATTTTGGCGACGTTTGATGCGGACCAGTGCCACAACGTGAAGACGGTAGCCGTGGCGGGCGAGCCATGCCCCCGGCCGTTGGCCGACAAGTGGGGCGCGTTTTGCGCCTTCTATAACTCGTGCGGTCCCACCGAAGTGACGATTGTGAACACCGCTGAGCAGCATTTCCCCTGGAAAGAAGGGCTGACCATCGGCAAACCCACGCCCAACAACACGGTTTACGTGCTGGATGAAAATTTGCAGCCGCTGCCCATCGGCGAAGTGGGCGAGATGTGGGCGGGTGGGGATTGCGTTTCCAAAGGGTACATTGGCAACGAGGAGTTAACGAGCGAGCGGTATCGGCCTGACCCGTTTTTGGGCGGCGGGCGGATGATGTTTCGCACCCGCGATTTGGGTAAATGGACGGCAGAGGGGGAGTTGGAGCATTACGGCCGTACCGACGATCAGGTGAAAATTCGTGGCTTCCGCGTGGAGCTGGATTCGGTTTCGGCGGCGCTGGAATCGACGCCCAACTGTAAGCGGGCCGTGGCGCTGAAGCTAGACAGCCGTGATTTGGTGGGCTTTGTCTCGCCGCGCACGGTGGATGTCGAGGCGGCAAGGCAGGCAGTGGCGGATCAGCTGCCGTACTACTGCACGCCCAAATTTGTCATCGATCTGGAAGAGCTGCCCAAAACCCCACGCGGCAAAATCGACAAGCGGCTGCTGCTGGAAATGGCCAAGGCGCATGATGCAGCCCTGGCAGGTGCAGAAGTAGAGATTGCGTAAATTGACCCCCACCCTAACCCTCCCCCTGCAAGGGGGAGGGAATCTGGCTCCCTCTCCCTCTGAGGGAGAGGGCCGGGGTGAGGGTGGATTAACAGGAAGGAAAATCAACATGTTACGAACATTCCCTAATGATGTTTTGGCTGGACGGGGCGAGGTGGAGCGGGAACGGCCGTCTTCCACCCACCAAACTGGCACCTTACCCCCACAGCAGCCGCTGCTGCGCCGCATGTGGAAGCATCGCTATTTGATGCATTACCATCGCCTGATTGCCCTGGTGGTGATTGTGAATTTAGTGCTGCTAGGCTACGGCTTGACGCATTGGAACTGGTGGACGGCCGAAGCAATCAACCTTACCGTGCTGTCAAATTTGGTGGTGGCTAATATCGGCCTGGCGATTGTGATTCGGCAGCAGTACGTGATTAATTTGTTATTTAAAATCGCCACCAGCGTGCCCACCAGCTGGCCGCTGCGCATCCGTTCGTTGATGGGCAAGGTATACCACTTTGGTGGCATCCATGTGGGCGGGGCAATTGTGGGCACGCTCTGGTTTGGCGCATTTGTGAGTTCGCTAATTTATAGCTGGGCCAACGGGCTGCCCGGCGTTTCACTGGCGACGATGATCGTCACGGGTCTTCTGCTGGTGCTGCTGCTGGCGCTCATTGGCTTCGCCATGCCCCAATTCCGCGCCAAATACCACGACCAATTTGAGCTGATGCACCGCTTTGGCGGCTGGGCGTCGCTGCTGCTGTTCTGGGGGCAAACGATTTTGTTCACCAACGACCAGGGCGGCACGGTATGGTCGTCCCCCGGCTTTTGGGTGCTGCTGGTGGTCACGTTTAGCATTGCGCTGCCCTGGCTGCGGCTGAAGAAGGTGGCGGTGCAAATTGAACGGCCGTCTAACCACGTGGCCCTCGTTCGCTTCAATCATGGGGTGACCCCGTTTGCCGGGTCGTCAACGGCCGTTTCACGTAGCCCGCTCACCGAATGGCACTCCTTTGCCAACGTGCCCGCGCCGGGTCAAGATGGCTTCCGCCTGACGATTAGCCGCGCCGGAGACTGGACCGGCCAGCTCATCGACGATATGCCGTCGCACGTTTGGGTGAAGGGCATTCCTACGGCGGGTGTGGGCAACATCGACAAGCTGTTTAAGCGCGTGGTGTGGATTGCCACCGGCAGCGGCATCGGCCCGACCTTGCCGCATCTGCTGGCACACACCGCGCCGGCGCGACTGGTTTGGTCCACCCGCACGCCACGCAAAACATACGGTGATGCCCTGGTGGACGAAATTCTGGAGTCTGAGCCAAACGCGCTGATTTGGGACACGAATGAAAACGGCCGTCCCGACCTGGTGCAGCTGGCCTACGATGCGGTGCAGGAATTTGATGCCGAAGCGGTGATCGTCATTTCCAACAAAAAGCTCACTTGGCAGGTAGTCTATGGTATGGAAAGTCGCGGCATTCCGGCATATGGGGCGATTTGGGATTCGTAATCGGTGAACCGTGAACGGTAATCGGTTTGACCGATTACGGATAACCGATTACCGATTACCAAAGGAAAGAAAGATGAGCATAAAAATTGAACAACAAGGCCGTGTCGTCATCGTGCGCCTAAACCGGCCAGAGGTGTTGAACGCGCTGAATTCGGAGATCATGCATGAGATGGTGGCGCGGTTGTCGGAATTGGATCGCGATCCAGGGGTGGGTTGCTTTGTCATCACCGGCAATGAGCGGGCTTTTGCTGCCGGGGCAGACATCAGAGAGTTGGCGTCGAAGAGCTACATGGAGATGTTCCACGAGGACTTTTTTGCCCCGTGGGATCAGTTTGCAGCCCTGCGGACACCGAAGATTGCGGCCGTTTCTGGCTATGCCCTTGGGGGTGGCTGTGAACTGGCGATGATGTGTGACCTGATTTACGCGGCCGACACGGCCAAATTTGGCCAGCCGGAAATCAAGCTGGGGCTGATTCCTGGCATGGGCGGCTCGCAGCGGCTAACAAAGCTAGTAGGCAAAGCCAAAGCGATGGACATGCTGCTGACCGGCCGCATGATGGATGCTATGGAAGCGGAGCGTGCCGGACTGGTGGCCCGCGTCATTCCTGCTGAAGATTTGCTGGCCGAGACGTTGGCGGCGGCAGAGCAAATTGCGTGTTATGGGAAAACGGCCGTAATTGCTGCCCGTGAAGCGGTAGAGCGTGCCCAGGAAGGCAGCCTGCGCGAAGGGCTGCTCTTTGAGCGGCGTACCTACTACGCGCTCTGGGCTACGGCCGATGCCAACGAGGGGATGCAGGCGTTTTTGGAAAAACGGTCGCCGATTTTTGTGGGTCGGTAGACGGTTATTGGTAATCGGTGATCCGTCATCGGTTTTACCGTGGAGGGTGCTGAGGACGCAGGGAAAGGTTAGATCTTTGCGCTCTCTGCGTCCTTTGCGGTGAATTTTCTGGGGAGAGGAAAGTGCGACATCTGGCGCAGGTCGGCGATGGGGAGGTGGGAAGGTACGGCCGTTTCTAATTCATGCAGCAATTCTTCAAAGGCAACGGCCGTTGGGGCGGCTTGAAACGCTGGCAAAAATGGTTTAAGTGCCAGACCTGAAAAATACTTTTTCAGGTGGCGGTTCATGTTTCGCAGACCGTCTCGGGTGCCGTAGTAGCTAATCGCTTCGTGGAGGTGCTGGCGGAGAACGGCCGTAACTTCCCCAAACGTTAACTGCTCCCGATCAATTCGCCCCAGCAGCCACGGATTACCCAATGCCGCCCGGCCAATCAGCACGCCATCGCAGCCCGTGTACGCTTTCATCCGGTCGATGTCCGCCACAGTGTGAATGTCCCCATTGCCCAGCACCGGCACGTTCACTGCTTGTTTAAGTTTGGCGATGGCTTCCCAATCTGCCTGGCCACGATACTTTTGGCTGCGCGTACGGCCGTGCAAGGCCACTAGCGCCGCGCCGTTGCCTACCATGATTTTGGCAATTTCTAGGTAGTTTTGGCTGGCTTCATCCCAGCCCAGGCGCAGCTTGCCGGTAACGGGCACGCGCAAATGCCGGGTGAGCAGGCGAAACGTCTCGGCCACCAATTTTGGCTGGCGCATCATGCCCACGCCCGCTCCTTTTTCGCTTACTTTGGGCACGGAGCAGCCCATGTTAATGTCGATCACGTCCGCGCCCCACGCTTCAATGCGCTGGGCGGCGAACAAAATTTGCTGCGCATCGCTGCCAAAAATCTGGAACACCATCGGGTGTTCACCCGCCGGATGCACATCCAGTCGCCGCCACAGCGGGTTGGGATCGCCAATCAGCGCTTCGGTGGGGACAAACTCGGTATAGTGCATCGCCGCGCCAAAGCGGCGGCAGATGGCCCGGAATGGCACGTCGGAGTAGGCGGCCATCGGCGAGAGAATCGTGTCGCCGTAAATGGGCAGGTCGCAGATGAAAAAAGAAGGCTTTTGTGAATTCATTGCTAATTTGGAGACTGGAGATTAGAGATTGAAAAATCTCCAATCTCTAATCCCCTTCAGCCCAGCCCTCGCTGCCGATGAGGGGGACAAAGCGGACGGGGGTGAGGGTTTTCTGGCCAAAACGGCCGTCTGCTCTGCGCCAGACCAATCGGAGTTTTTGCTTTTTGTACGAACCAACGGGCATGATGAGACGGCCGTTTTCACCCAATTGATCGCGCAATGAAGCAGGCACGGCCGGACCTCCTGCGGCAACCACAATCGCATCATAAGGGGCGGCGGCGGGCCAGCCCAGGGTGCCATCACCTAAATGCACAGCAATGTTCGCGTAGCCAAGCTGGTTAAGCCGCGTTTTGGCATACGGCACCAGCTTTTCCTGCCGCTCGATGGTGTGGACCTGCCGCACCAGCAGGCTGGCGACCGCCGCGGCATAGCCAGAGCCGGTGCCAATTTCCAGGAGGTTAAAATGGGGCTTGAGCTTGAGAGCGACCAGCATAAGAGCCACTACAAATGGCTGGGAGATGGTTTGTTTGGTAGGCAAGGGAATCGGGCCGTTGTCGTAGGCGTGTTCCAGGTATTCTTCCGGAACAAATAGTTCGCGCGGCACGGTGTTCATGGCCTGGAGAACGGCCGTATCGTGAATACCCTGTTCTTCAAGTTCGGCCACCATCGCGGCGCGCAGTTGGACAAAATCCATCGTGACATCACCCAAAACGGGTCAGCAGCTCAAAAATGGCGGCGGTGCCGAAATCCAGCGCAGCGGCAGGAATGCGCTCCTCGGCGGCGTGGATGGTGGCGCTAAAGTTGAAGTCCGGCGGCAGCTGCATGGGCAGGAAACCATACGTTTGAATGCCCAGCCGGGCAAAGTGGCGCGCGTCGGTGACGGCGGGCAGCACCAGCGGGATAGGCACACCGTTGGGATCGGCGCGGCGCAGAATATCTGCCAGCGTGTCGAACAGAGCCATGTTGGCGGCTGGTGGGCCGGGATCGTGGTGGAACATTTCGATTTCCACCTCATTGCCGAGCAGGGTGTGTAGTTCGTTAATCAGGTCTTTGGGTTGGTAGCCGGGGAGGAGACGGCCGTCTAGCTGCAAACTCACCTCGCTGGGAATCACGTTAATTTTGTGGCCGCCCTGCACGAGCGTGGGACTGACGGTATGGCGCAGCAGCGCATCGAACTGCTGCCGCATGGGTCCAAGCACGCCCAAAGTCAGGTTGGTGAGGCTGGGGTTAAGCAGCAGGCGCAAAATGAGGCTGGTTGGGAAGGCGACATTGGCGGCAATGGCCTCGTACATGGCCCGCACTTCGGGGGTGATGTGTACCGGCAGGCGATTCTGGTCTAGCTTGGTAAGAATTTGCCCCAGCTTGGCCATCGCGCCGCCCTGGATGGGGCTGGAGCCGTGCCCGCCCGGTCCCCGCAAGGTGAGCTTGAGGGAACAAATTTGCTTTTCGGCCACCATGATTGGGTAAAAGGTTTGCCCGGCAAGCTGCATGGTGAAGCCGCCAAATTCGCCAATGGCAAACTGCACGTTTTCAAACTGCTCTGGATGTTCCTGGACGAGAAATTTTGCGCCAAAATCACCGCCGACTTCCTCGTCGCTCAAAATGGTGAGGATGAGGTCGCCGGGTGGGGTGATGCCTTCCAGTTGCGCCTTCAGGAACGCGGCGACCATCATGGCTACGCCGCCCTTCATGTCCAGCGCGCCGCGCCCCCAAATCATGCCGTCGATGAGCTCGCCGCCAAACGGGTCGTGCGGCCACTGCTGATCGGCGGTGGTAACTACATCCACATGCCCTTGCATGAGCAGGGGGGGAGCGTTGCCGCTGCCGGGGATGCGGGCAATCAGGTTGGGGCGATTTTCCTCTTTGGCCAGGAGGGTCGTTTCGATGCCCGCGGCCTGAAGTAGCCCGTTGATGTACTGGACGCAGGCTAGTTCGTTGCCCGGCGGGTTGGTGGTGTTGAAGCGGATGAGGTGCTGCAAGAGTTCGGACGGCCGTTGGTAAATGGTGGGGTCTGGCATGCTCTTCTTCCTCGTGCCCACATGGTGCGTGGGAATGATTGCGCTGCTATTTAGACGCTATTTTGCCATGAATTGGCCCGTGGCGCACGAGTTGTTATTGAATTTCACGCAAAGACGCCAAGTTTTTCTTGGTGCCTTTGCGTGAAATTTGCATTGTTAAGGCGCTACGGGCGTGGGCGAGGGAATTTGGGTGGGTGTGGGTAGGTCGCCATTGCCGGGAACGGCCGTTGAGCTGATTGGTGTTGCCGTTGGCGTCATCGCCAAGGGGAGGGCCAGGGCCGTGGGCGTTGCGGTGGGCTGTGAGCCGTCATCTGGTGGCGGCACAAATGTCGCGGTTGGCTGGGACGGATCAAAGGGTACTGGTGTGGCTGTTGGGGTTATGTCAGAGACGATGCCGCCCATAAACGCCTCGCGCACCGGTACACCGGGGATAGCTTCGTAATAGCCGTTCAGGCTGCGCAAGACGCGCTCAAAGATGGGACGAAAGCTGTCTAGCTGGTCCAGCGGTACGGTAGCCGTCGCGCCAATTGGGTCTAGCGACACGTTGTCGCGCGGGTAGTTAATCGCACCAAAGAAGACGGCCGTATCCTCTGTGGTATAAACGGCCGTGACCACGCCTGGCACAATGGGATGCGTCGCTGGGGGATCGATTTCCTGCAGGGTGGGCAGATCGGCTTGCATTTGGGCTGCGTAACGCGCCACCATCGCCAGTGCGGTTTCGCCAAACTGGGCGTTGAGGTTATGGGCAATGGTGATGCGCGGCGCGTCGGCTGGTTGGTCGGGCACGGCAAAGGAGCTCCACATCGGCTGCTGGCTGGGCGTTACTTCCAGCGATTTGCTGCTGTCGAAGACGTTCCAGCCCGTGGGGGCCATGACGGTGTAGAAAAAGCCGTTGGGTCGCCATGGCTGCCAGCCAGTGTAATCGACCGGAGTCAGGCTACTGATGATCGTTTCGATTTTGGTTCGGACTGTGGCTGCGTCATCCGGGGCATGGCGCAGTCCAACCAACGCGTAATGGGTTTCGGTTTGGGCGGCCATGATGGTCATCTGGTTGTAGGGTGCCGCGCAAGGGATTTCAGACAATGCATAGGCGGCGGAACGGCCGTTCACCGTCACTGCCTCTGGTTCTGCGAGCGGGGTCAAGACAAACCGCGTCATGAAGTCCAGGGGGGTGGCGGGGATGTTGGCATCTGCTGGAACGATCCAGACCGTGGCGCTGCTGCCCACGGCCATGAAGGTTTCGCACGATTCGGCCGTTTCATCCAAAGGAGTGGCAAAGGTCATCACAGCGCTGCCATCCGTGTCCAAACCGGTCATGGTCCATGTGGCTGGGAATTCAAAAGCCAGGCCAGTCTCCCAGCCATCGTAGTCGGTGAAGCTGGGGGTAGTGGTGAATGTGGTGGGCGGAACGGCCGTTTGGTTCAATTGGGCAATGAGCAAGGCAAACAGGCCAACAAAAACGAGCAAGCCAGCCAGCCCCAGGGCTGACGGCAGGTTAAACAGGCCCGCTTTCGGGGTCATTGTCTTTCTCCTAAGTTGGGGGTGAATCTGGTTGACGACACGCTGCACCTGTGTTTGGGTGAGCGGTTGGGTTGGGTATGGATTCCATGTGCCTGCCCTGAGTTGGGCCAGCAGGTCGGCATAGGCGCGGCAGTTGGCGCAGGTTTGCAGATGGGTTTGTACGGCCGTTTCTGCTCCAGTGCCTAATGGTTTTTCACTTTCCAGCCAGGCGCGAACCTGGTTGTGCATTTTGTCGTTCATACCATCACCTGTCATGGGTCAATAAATGGTGCAGCTGCTGATGGGCGTAATGCAGGCGCGAGCGCACCGTGCCGGGCGGCAAATCCAGCACTTCCGCAATTTCCGGCGTCGAAAGGTTGTGGTTGTAGCGCAGCAGGACGGGCAGCCGGTGTTTGTCAGGCAGCTGGTTCACAGCTTGCCACAACTTTTGGTCCCGCTCGTTTTGGATGGCCAGGGTTTCGGGAGAGGGAACGGCCGTTTCCCGCCCGGCCTCCTGCTTAAACCAGCCTTGCCACCGCTGGCGCGCCTTCTGCCGTCGCAGATGGGCGCGTGCTTCGTTGAGGCCGATGCGGTACACCCACGCCTTCAAATTGCTGTGCGGTTCATACTGGTGAATGCGCCGGGCCGCTTTAAGCAGCGTTTCCTGCGCCACATCGTCAGCGGCCAGGGCATCTTGCAGAACAGTCAGAGCCAGGTGGCGCATTGGTTCGTAGAAGTGCGCAACCAGATAGGTCACCACCTGGTCTTCGGTGGCCTGCTTGCGCTCCAGCAGCTGATCGAGATTTATCGTCATGACGTTCATCACCTATACAATGCGTCAGACGCCGAAAGTGTTCAAAATGGATGTCACCATGAATTTCCAATTGTACCTGTGCTTTTTGCGCAGGGTGGCAATTTTGGGACGCGGATGAACACAGATTAGAAGCATTATTCCGCGTCATCCGCGTCCAATTGACTCATCCTGTGAACTTTTGAAGGCTGCTGCTTTTTACGGCCGTAAAAGTTGCGATTCGCTCAAATGAGCTATAATTGGGCCATGGCGTACACACCTCCCGAAAATATCCAGAAGATTCTCAAAAAGCTGCCTACCAGGCCAGGAGTTTATTTACATAAAGATAAACACGGCACAATTATTTACGTGGGCAAGGCGATCAATCTGCGCAACCGGGTGCGCTCTTACTTCCACACCAACGTGGATTCCGTTAAAACGCAGCGCCTGCGTCACGAAATTGCCGACCTGGAAATCATCACCACGGAATCGGAGCTGGAAGCGCTGCTTCTGGAAAACACCCTCATCAAAAAGCACCGCCCCAAATACAACGTTCGCCTCAAGGATGACAAGCGGTACCCGTACATCAAAGTTCATTGGGCCGAAGATTATCCCAAGGTGACCGTCACCCGACGCATGGACCGCGACGGCTCACGTTATTTTGGGCCGTACACCTCCGTTTGGGCCGTGCACCAAACGCTCGACATGCTGCGCAAAATCTTCCCCTACCTCACCTGCGACCGGGTGATCAACGGTAAGGACGAACGCGCCTGCCTGTACTACGATATCAAGCTGTGCAACGGACCGTGCATTGGTGCAGCCAGCAAACAGCAGTACCGCGACATGATCCAGTCGCTCATGGATTTCCTCAGCGGCAAGTCAGAGCACATTGTCAAAGAGGTCCAGGCCAAAATGGAAAAAGCAGCCGAAGACTTGAACTTTGAAAAAGCGGCCGAATTGCGCGACCAGCTTAAAGCAATCACTCTGGTGGTCTCCAAGCAAAAAGTAATCTCGGCCGCCAATGCCGACCAGGACGTGATTGCCTTTGCCCGCGAGCAGGGAGACGCTTGCGTACAAATCTTCTTCATTCGCTATGGCAAGCTCATCGGGCGGGAATATTTCATGCTGGAAGGCACCGAGGGGGAGACGGACGAGGATGTACTGAGCGAGTTCATCACCCAGTTCTACGACGATGCGGCCCATATTCCGCGCGAGGTGCTGCTGCCCAACCAGGTCTCTGAAGCGCTAGTGATTGAGGAGTGGCTGCGGCGCAAGCGGAGCACTAAGGTAACCATCCAGGTGCCCAGCCGGGGCAAAAAGCGAGAGCTGGTGGAAATGGTGAAAACCAACGCTCAGGACACGCTGGAAACGATACGCCAGCAGTGGGCGGCCGATCGCTCCAAGCACGTGACCGCAATGGCCGAGCTGCAAGAAGCGCTTAGCTTGCCATCGCCGCCCGCCCGCATCGAATGTTACGACATCAGCCACACCCAAGGCGCACAAACGGTGGCCTCGATGGTGGTGTTTGTGCAGGGTGCGCCCAAGAAAAGTGATTATCGTCGCTTTAACGTGGTCACAGTGGGTAATGATGACTACGGGGCCATGAAAGAGGTGCTGACGCGCCGCTTTGAGCGGTACAAGGAATCGCTGGCTGGTGAACTGCACGATCCGAACCAGATTGGCCAGCAGAAGAAAGAGACGGCATGGTCGCTGCTGCCTGATTTGCTGATTGTGGATGGAGGCAAGGGGCAGCTGGCGATGGCTGTGGACGTGTTGCGCGAGTTTGGTCTGGAAAATGAGGTGCCGGTGACGGGTCTGGCCAAGCAGGAAGAAGAGCTGTTTGTGCCGGGCAAGTCGGCCTCGATTATGCTGCCGCGCCGCTCGGAGGGGCTGTATCTGGTGCAGCGGGTGCGGGATGAGGCGCACCGGTTTGCCAACACAGGGCACCGCAAGCGGCGGGCCAAGGCGGGTGTGGCCTCGATTTTAGACAGCATACCGGGGGTTGGCCCGAAGCGGCGCAAACAGCTATTGACCCATTTCGGCTCGCTGGATGATTTGCGTACGGCGACGATGGAAGAGATTGCTTCCGTGCCGGGCATTCCGGTGGAGGTGGCGGAAGCGGTGAAGGCACATCTGGCGTAGGCGTTCTTCGAACGCTAGAGATTGGAGATTGGTAATTGACTCAATCTCCAATCTCCTCTATTTCCCTAATTTTTGATGACAAGTGGCAAATAGATTTTTTGCTCCGGCAGGGCGATGTCGATGGTATGGGTTTCGGTGACGGTGAAGCCGGTGTTGTTAACGGCCGTTACCACCACACTCTTACTCCCCCCACTGGCCCACGACAGGCTGATCGTGTTGGTCAGGCCCTCTGTGTTGGTAATGGGATCGTGGCCGGTGATTTCCCAGGTGTAGGTCACTGGGGTGGTCGTGGTGAGCGGGCTAATCGCGGCGGTGAAGTCGTAGCTGATGTTGGTTGCGCCGCTGGTGGGTCCGGTGATGGCCACGGAATCGGCGGCGACGTCTGGCAGGCTGATGTGAATGTTTTGACTTTGACTGACGGGAATGCCGGAGCTGTTAACGGCCGTTACCGTCACCACCTTATCTCCCGCATTGCTCCAACTGAGCATAACCGTGTCGCTGATGCCGCCAGTGTTGGTGATAGTGCCGTGGTCGGTGATGTCCCAGGTGTAGGTGATGGGGGTGCTGGTGTGGTTGGGGCTGACGGTGGCGGTGAAAGTGTAGCTGGCTTCCGTCTCGCCTGCGGTTGGCCCTTCAATGGCGACGGAACTGGGTGTTGAGGCCAGTTGGCCGCAGCTGGTATCGAAACTCACAAATTCCAGCAGCAGCCAGTTGGTGGTTACGCTGTAGCCCAGCAGGCGGAAGATGGCGAACTGAGTCGTGTGGAAATTGCCGCTGGCCCCACCTCCCGCAAAACTATCCCAAACAGGCAAGCGGAGGGTTCGCTCTAGATTAATGTGCGTTTCTAACTGCTCTTGCACAGATGTGGAGTTGACCGAACCAGTGCTGGCGGCAATCCAGTCACCGAGGTGCAGGGCGTGGTCGGTGGGATCACCGGGTTCAATGTAGCCGGGGACATTGAAGTCAAAGCCCGAACCAGGAATACCAGGACCTGGGAAACAGTAGCTGCCCGTACACGCATTATAGTTGGTGCTATCGCCGGGCCAAGTGAGACTGTTTGCTAATGTGTTGGCATTGGCCGAGACGCCCCGATTCCACACCAGCCAGCCAAAGTTGCCGCTACCAACGCCGTTATAAATACGGAAAATATCGCCGGGCGTGGCGTCGAGCAAGGGAATGTCGTCCTGATGGTCCAGGAAGCTGGCGTAGATGGGTGGATTGGCCGGGTAGGAAAATTCAGCAGCGCTGGGATAGGGATTGCTGCCTACACCCGGCGCAGTGACGGAGCGTGCTTCTTCCTGGATGCCGATGGGGAAAGCGGCGCAGCCTAGAGTTGAATTGTCAGGTAATGGTATCTGGACTGTAGGCATCTGCCAGGTGTAGGTGTCGTAGTAACCACCATCGTAACGAACCATAAGGCGACCGCCATAAAACGGGGTGCAGGTTTCGGCGGTGGGATTTTGCCAGTCGCAGCTGTTTAAATCGCCTGGAATGGTAATTTGGTACGGCGGATTGACCCATTGGGTGCCGCACTCGCCTGGTCGGCAGCGCACACCTGAAGCGATGCCATCCGGATCATCTTGCCCGGAAACGGCAAAAGCCATAGCCCAATCGGTTTGATTGGGATCGTAGCCCAATGGATTGCTCACATCTGGCGTAAAGGCGATGGTATCAAAGAAAAAAACGATGGGTGGTTGGGCACCTGAATCACTGTCAAACAGGTAGAGGTGAAGCGTTTCTCCAGCCAATTCAGGTCCGATATAAGCTAAAGGAATACCGACGGGATTGTCAAAGACTGAATTTTGGACGAGGATGTCAACGGCCGTAATTTCCACCCCAGCTGCATCGTGCGAACCCGGGTGATTGAGCAGATATAGGTTTCGCGCATTGACTTCACTTGGCACGCTGTTGACATAGCTCGGCGGCCCGGCCCAAACTTCGTAGCCGTTTTCTGAGGTGCCGCTCATCGCCTGCACGTCCAGGTAGAGGTATCGCCCGCCGGTTGCCGGATTCACAAAAATGTTGGGCACATCGGTGGTCAGATCCACTTCAAAGCTGTCAATTGTACGGGCAATGGCTGGCACGCTCGCGCCTGGGCTGTCTACGGTAGAAAATGGTACAGTCGCTCCTGGGGAAACCCAGCGCATATCGGTCAGATGATCGCCGTTATCCCGTATGCCATCTCCTGTCTGGCCAAAGTAATCTACCAGCGGGATTTTTGCCAGGGTTTCCTCCGTATTTTGGGCAAAGTAGGAGAGACTGTAGCGTGTCTGGGTATTGGCACTGGTTGTGTAGCTGGCAGGATTGGTGCAAGTTGCCAAATTACGGATGCGATTTTCATCGATGCGTACGAACCAGAAGGGATTGATCTGGTCCAAATCAAGATTGGGCGCGCCATTGACCAAGTTTAGTTCATCGGTGCGCAGCAAGCATGGTTGCACTCGACTTGAGTCACCCCCATCTTGGCCGCACGTTTTGGAGTCAATGGCATCAAGGCCATTGTTGATGGCAGTGTTTGAACGGTTAATGGTGAAACTGTTGTTGGCAGTGTTCATTGAGTCCGGGTCAAACAGTTCAATACGCACGATATCATGGGCATAAGTAGGGGGGATGTAGATGCGGTAGGTGAAGGTGTAAGGGCCAGGTGCGAATATGCTGTCTAGCGGCGAATAGGGATCGCCCATGTGGATGCAGCTACCTGGTCCCATAACGGCCTGGTTAGAGGTGGCGATACGGCCGTCTCGTGCGGTCCGGCTGGTGATAATGCCCAGGCCAGGGTAGATGGGATCAATAGGCGTGGCGGCCTGGGGGGTGGGCGCTGAGGCCGCTTTTAGCTGGTGGCTGGTCACATAAACGGTGCTTAACAGAGTAAGAAACAGCGTCACAACCAAGATTGCTTTTTTCATCACAGTTCCTCTTTGCCATACGACTGTGCCGCGCGGTGAGGCGAACGGCCGTTTCGATAAATTTTCCTAATTCAGCGAGTTGGTTGAATCCAAAAACGTGGCACGGGCAAAAAGAAAACCCGTAGATGATTCAGGTATTGTAACCTCAATCATCTGCGGGGAAACATACAAAATTGATTAAGACCCGGCAAGCACCTGGGTGTTTGTCGTAATTCTGAACCTTGCTTTCCACTGATGCCGCCGATTGAAAATCGGCGTTTGTCACAAAAAACGCGCTAAAGCGCGTGAATGCCCCTGTGTAATGTGCTTTAGCACGTTTTTTTGTATAAGCCCATGAATTCATTCATAGGTTATTTATTGATTACGGCCGTTTCCCCCGCAAAATTTTAGTAGCGCGACACTGGCCGACTCAGCGACACACCGACAACAATCCCAATGATGAGCGCAATGAGACCAATGATGACAATTGTTGAGAGTTGAATAGCAATCATACTGCACCTCCATGTGTCTTAACTTCACAGTACAAACTTGATGTGCCCTAAGGTTACCATGCCTGGCGGCATTGGCCCTTGCATAAATCCGATGCGCATCAGACAAACCAGCCACAAATATGATAGGTTGCCTGCCCTAAATCGCGGTTAAGACGTTGGTGAACAGGTTAATCGAATAGGTCTCATTGGCGCGCCGTCGCTTGTCAGGCCTGGGTTAACCACTTACAATGTGTCCACGATGAGACAATCCAAGTTGCTCGCTACCCAACTGCAAAGACGCGATCTCGATGCCTGGACGGCGCTGCTGCGTGACCATATGGCGCTGGAAGATTTGGTGGTAACGGCCGTTTCTGCCCAGCCTATTACCCCACGCACCAAAAACAGCCGCCGCATGACGCGCTATATTTTGGATTTGGCCGGCCATTCGGACCCCGTCAGCCTGATTGGACGGCACGTTGAAGCTGTGGAAGCTGCCTTTTATCGTGACTTTGCTCTGCGCTTGCCCGACCTGACCACCGGCTGCCTTTTTTTGCATCAGGCCGAAGCCAACGGCAGCGGTTGGGTGGTGTTGGACGATGTGCCCAACGATATTGACCCTGGCCGCTGGGCGGTGGCCGACGTTAATGCCATCCTGGATAAATTGGCCCATCTGCACGCCACTTTTGTGGATCAGGCGGATGAGCTAATCGGGGCGGGGCTGCCGCTGCGGTTGGATCGCACCGAGTATCCCTGGTCCACGCTAGTTTCCCAGCAAGCGGTCTATTTTGAAGAAGGGCCAGCGGCGATTTTGTCGCAGCACGCCCTGGTTCAGGCGGGACAGTTGGCCCCCTTGTTCTTGCAGGCGGCCAACGGGCTGGTAGTGATGCGCGATCTGGGTGGCTGGCCGGGCATCTTGGGCGAATCTCACCTGACGGCCGTTTCCGATCTCCTCGATGATCCGGTGCCGCTGCTGGAGCCGCTGCGCCAGCTGCCGCCCACGCTGCTGCACGGTGACCCCAACAACCATCATTGGCGCGTCACCGTCTTTGAAGATCAACGGCTGACTGGCTGGCAAACAGCTGCTGTAGGCCCGGGCATTTGCGATCTGGTTAGCTTTATCGAACAGTTTGGTCTGCTAGAGAGCCGAGAACAGGGTAGCGGCTTCAAAACACGGCCGTTGTGGCCCGTGGACGAAGAAGCCATCATCGACGGCTATCTGCTGGCGCTGTCGCATCGGCTGGGCAACCGGGTAAACACCCGCGCATTGCGCCAGGCGATTCCGGCGGCGCGCTGCCTCTATGTGCTCACCAACTGGTTCCCCCACTTTGCCACCTGGTTTAATGAGATGCCCAACAAGTTTACCTGGCAAAAGGTCAACCGCATGGCACCCAGTGAATTTGCCAACACACCACTGCAAGGCTTTTTAGAGTTACGGCCGTATCTTTCTGGGGTGTTCGAGCGCTTCATTTTGGCTTTCCGCTCCCTCTAAGCTTTGCGACGATTCACCATTCCCAACGTAGAGCAAGCGAACTTAATTTGTAACTGTACCGGTGCGACGCACTTATACCGGAGCAAGTAGCGTCAAAATCCATCTTTGAAAGTGCGTCGCACCTCTAGGACGTGAATAGATACCTTAATTTTTATCCGCTGGAGGATTTGTGACCGGATTATTTGAAGCCCTTTCTGTGGGGGTTGTAGTTGTAATTTTACTGTTTGGCCTGGTAGGCACGCTCATCCCCATCATCCCTGGTGTGCTGCTCATGTGGCTCACCGTTTTCATCTATGCATGGGTGGATGGATTTACGGCCGTATCTACCGCATCGTTCGTAGTCATCACCCTCATTGCCCTTGTCACCGGCACATCTGACATCTGGCTAACCCTCTTTGGCGCTAAAAAAGGCGGCGCGTCCATCAAATCCATGCTCATCGGCACGCTGGGCGCTATCGTCGGCTCGTTTGTTTTTCCCATCGTGGGCACGATTGCCGGTTACATTGCGGGCGTCCTGCTGGGCGAATATTGGCAGCACGGCGATTGGGAAATTGCTAAAAAAGCCGGGATCGGGGGATTGGCGGGCTGGGGTATCGCTACCGTCATCCAGTTCATCGGAGGCATTTTTATCTTGATCATCTTTTTATGGCAGGTACTTTTTTAGGCGATTTTCCCGGAAACTCGCAGTTTCCGGGAAAATAAAACAACTATGGATCTCCCCGAATTTCTCCGCACATTTGGCATTACCTTACTGACCCTGATGGGCATCTCACTGGCGTTGGCGCTGCTGCTGCTCATTGTGGTTTGGCGCAAAGTGAAGCGCCTGAACATTCCCCATGACGCTACCTTTGGCGAAACGCTCCTGTTGACCCCGCTGCTTGTTGTTCTCATGATTGATCTGTTGGATTTTGGCCTCGATTTCCTGGCTGCGCCCTTTTCATGGATCATTCTGGACCGACTTGGGTTAAAAGCGCTGCGCGGTGTGTCGGTGGTAGAGGCCATAATTCCCTTTACGCAAGCCATTCCCACCATGACTATCGCCTGGCTCTGGGTGCGCCTCTTCCCCGGCACCATTCAATAAAAAAGCTGGCAATCTCCCTAGGGACTGCCAGCTTTCTAAACAATATTAACGGTAGTAGGTGCTTTTCTTAGGGAAACCGCCGATAGATGTCCTTGCGGTGCAAAATCCTGACGAAAATCACTGTTTGTTTCTCAACTTCTATGCCTATCCGATAATCACCAAGACGAATGCGAAAATATGATTCGTAGCCCTGCAACTTTTTCAGGTTTGAGATTTCACCCAGTTCCTGGGCTGCTTTTACTTGCTCCAGAACATCCCGCACGCGCTTCAACAACTGTTTGTCTTTTACGCGCTTCAAATCTTTGGCAAAGCTGGATTCGTAAAAGACTTCCACGCTTTTAACCCTCTAAGATGGCGGTAATTTCATCTTCATCTACAAATCTATTTTTCCGGCCTTCGCGGATTGCTGCTACTAAACCTGCTTCTTCAAGTGCTTCAGTTACAATTTCAAAGAACAAATCCTGACGTTCGTTCATAAGCTCAAGCAGTGCTTCTTTAAGGAGCTTTTTTGCATGAATTTCATCAATTGTCAATTCCATCGCTCACCATTCCTTAAAAATCTGATCTTGCAGCAGTATAACATAGAGAGTCCGCAATTTCCCTTAAAGTTCGATTGGGTTGGAGAGGATTTCCACGAGCAGCTTGACCGAATTCTCCACGTCGTCGGCGTGGACGGTTTCGCTTTGCGAATGCACGTAGCGGCAGGGGATGGAGATACAGCCCGCGGCCGAGCCACCGTTGGCAATCTGGATGGGACGGGCGTCGGTGGTGCCACCAGTGAGCACTTCCAGTTGGTACGGAATGTTGGCCGCTTCGGCGCGCTTTCTCATGGTGCGTACCAGGCCAGTGTGGGCAATCATGCCGCTGTCTTTCACTTTGATGGCGGTACCTTTGCCCAGGCTTACAGCGATGGGCGTCGGTTCGGGCGTGTCGCCCGCCAGGGTCACGTCTAGGGCAATACCCACGTCGGGATCAATCATGTTGGCCGCGGCCTGTGCCCCGCGCGTGCCCACTTCTTCCTGCACGCTGAAAACAAAATAGACATCGTGCGGCGTTTTCTTGAGCCGCTTCATTGCTTCGATAGCCACCACACAGCCAATACGGTCATCCATGCTTTTGGCGCTAAGGAATTTACCTTGGGCCAGGAAATCCCGCACAAACCCCACCGCGTCGCCCACGTTTACGGGGCAGTCGGCCTTGCTGCTGGCACCCACGTCAATGTAATGTTTGTCCAGCCCATGCACCTTGCTCCGGTCGGTGATCCGGTCGCTGTAGATGACGCCGATACGGCCGTCGGCAAACTTGACCCGGCTGCCTAACAGAGTATGCGGGTAGATGCCCCCAATATTTGTGAAGCGGCAAAAGCCATCTTCGGTGATGTGCGAAACCATCAGGCCAATTTCGTCCATGTGGGCCGCGATCATCACCTTGAGGCCGTCCTTGCCCTTTCCTTTTTTGCGGGCAATCAGGTTGCCCATTGCATCTACCGAAATTTCATCGGCGTACTTCTCAATTTCCGGCCGGATCAACGCCCGCATGTTGTCTTCAAAGCCCGACGGGCCGTATGCTTCTACCAGTTTTTTGATTAAATCGTTCATGTCTTAACCTCAAAGTCGCTTTGTGTTGAGGGTTAAGTAATTAGGCAATTGAGTAATAGGGTCATTACTGAATTACTTAATTACCCAATTGCTCAATTACGCTTCACAATGTCCTCAGTTAAATTCAACAATGTCGCTTTGGCCAGCTTCACCACATTCGCATAATCATCAAGATTGATCATCATGGTGGGGGTGTGGGCATAACGACCGGGCACCGCGATGGTGGCGGCGGGAATGGCCCCACGGACGCGCTGGATAACGGCCGTATTGGTTCCCCCACCGCCTGGCCGACGAATCTGGAATGGGATGTTGTTGTTGGCCGCCGTCTGGGTGATGAGGCTTACCAGGCGCGGGTCCTGCACCGTGCCGCTGTCCATCACATAGATGGACGGCCCCATGCCCAGCGCTACGTTGGGGCTGACGTCATCTTTGTTGGGTAGATCGTAGGCGGGAGTGCATTCCAAAATAAGGGCTACATCGGGTTTAACGCCGTACCCAGCGGTGGTTGCCCCCCGCAGACCCACTTCTTCCTGCACGGTGAAGGTGGCAATGAGATCAAACGGATACGGCCGTTCCCGCAGCAGTTCCACTAATGCCGCACAGCCAGCCCGGTTGTCAAACGATTTGCCAATGGCGGTTGGGCCAAGTTCCTCGTATTCGGTCACAAACGCCGCTCGGTCGCCCAGGCTGACCTTACCACTGGCAGCATCCTTGTTCTTCGCGCCGATGTCAATGCGCATATCGTCCATCTTCACTACGCTGTTGCGTTGGCTGGCGTTCAGCAGGTGAATGGGCCGTGCGCCAATAACCCCGGTGATCTTCTTGGGGCCGACTTGCACTACCTTGCCCAACAGGGCACGGTCGTCAAAGCCGCCCACACCGGCAAATTTCAGCGTGCCGTTGCTGTCGAAGTCGGTGACGATGAGCCCCACCTCGTCCATGTGGGCATCCACCATTACGCGCAAATTGAGCTTGCCCGTGCCTTTTTTGAGGGCAATCAGGCTGCCCATTGCGTCTACATGCCATTCGTCTACGTGGTCAGCAATGAGGTCGCGGATCAGCAGCCGCACCTCTTTTTCCTCGCCAGACACGCCGACGGCTTCGGTTAGATTTTTGAGTAGTTCGTTCATAGCGGTTATCCGTGATCGGTGTTCGGTAATCCGTTTACCGATTACCGTTTACTGTTCACCCTCTTCTTCCATCATGCCCGCAGCCAATTTGCCCAGGAATTCATCGTCCAGTTGGGCAATAAATTCGCCCATCAAACGGCCGCATCGCTCCACATCCTTTAGGGCCACTGATTCCACCATGGTGTGCATGTAGCGCAGGGGGATGGAGATGAGGCCGGTGGGGATGCCGCTGCGGGCAACCTGCACGCCAAAAGCGTCGGTGCCGCTGGCCCGGCTGTGCGTGCCGGTATCGACAGTCATTTCTAGCGATTCGGCCGTTTTCTTGAGCGCCTTAAACATGCCGGTGTGCACGTTTGGCCCCAGGTCCAGCACCGGCCCGCCGCCGACCTCAAAGGTGCCGCTGTCGCTGGCCCCCGGCCCTTTGCCAAAGGTCACGTCGATGGCGATGGCGGCGTCTGGCTGCTGCGAGTGGGCGCTGGTGAACGCACCTAGCAAGCGGGTTTCTTCCTGCACGGTAGCCACGGCAATTACGTCCCAGCTGTGGCTGCGCTGACTCAGGTAATCTAGGCAAATGGTGACGGCGGCTACTGAGGCGCGATTGTCTAATGCTTTGCCAGCGATACGGCCGTTCAATAGTTTGCGCAGCGGCTGGCGGAAGCTAATAAAATCACCCACCGATATTTCCGCCTCAACTGCTTCCAGCGGCAGGCCAACATCCACGACCAGCTCCTCGTAGCCAAACGGCTTGTTTTGCCGGTCTTCTGGCAGCATCGATCCGGGCAGACTGCCCAACACGCCGGGGAAATTTTTGTTACGGCCGTGCACCACCACCAGCTGCCCATACAAATGGCGAATATCCACCCCCCCGACATTGCTCACGCGCAAAAAGCCATTGCCATTGTGCCCCACAATTTGGAAGACCATCAGGGCAATTTCGTCCATGTGCGCGGCCAGCAAAATCGAGCGGCGTGGGGCGGTGCCGTTGCCCTCTTTCACGGCCATCAGGTTGCCCACGTGGTCGCGGACAAAGTGGCTGGCATAGGGCTGCCACCACTCTTCCACCACGCTGGCTATGGCTTGTTCGTTGCCAGAGGGACCGGGGGTTTCAGATAAAGTTTGCAAAAGTTTGAAGGTATCCATAGGCACTCTCTTTTTAGGTGGGCCGACTTATGGGCTCGGCGAGGGTTCTGTGGTGGCTGTTTCTGTAGGTGGTGCAGACTGGGTAGCCGTTGCTTCTTGCGTAGCCGTCGCGGTAGGCGCGGCTGTGGTTGCTGTACTGGTAGGCGTCGCTGTTGCTTCCAGGGTGGCCGTGGCGGTTGGTGTGCTGCTTGGCGTCGCCGTGGCATCTTCTGTGGCTGTGGCGGTAGCCGTGCTGGTTGCCGTGGCTGTTCCGGTAGCGGTAGCGGTGCTGGTAGACGTCGCCGTTGCGGTTGGTGTAAACGTGGGCAGGAAGGTGGGGGTTACAAACTGGTCTGGCGTGGGTGGCAGCGTGGCGCTTGGTGTGGGTGTTCCGGCGGTGCTGGTGGGAACGGCCGTTAACGTGCCGGGTTCTAAAACAGGTGTCGCCGTATTGGAAGGCGTGGGCGAAACAACCACCGGTAGGGTAGGCGGCAAATCGGTGACGGGTGTGTCTGGCGCAATCACTAAAAGCACAACCCCGGCAAGATAACACGGTATGGTTAGCACGATAATTCCAATCAGAATAAGATATGTACGGCGGCGAGAATTCATCAGCGGGATAATAGATGACATCGCACCAAATGACAACTCTTGGTGCGCCTATGACCATCGTCCAGGTACCGGAGGCAGGTGGTTGATTGCTATGGCTATGACCGCATGTTATAATCAACTCGCTGTATCGTTATTGTAAAGTAAGCGGCGAGAAGTGTTCCGTTAGCTCAAGAGGGACCTTTGGTCTCAGCGTGAAGAGAATAAACGTATGCCCGTAAATCTGTGGGGTGTAAGTAGGGATTTGTCGCTTAACCTGCCAAACCGTGCGGTTGGCTACCTGCTTTTGCTCTTTTGTATTGCTTTTTTTGTCTACCTAGCCCACCGTTTTCGTCCTAACTTGCAGCGGTTTATACGCCAACAATGGGTGTGGACGATTGCCCTGTTGTTGGCCGGTTTGTTCGCCAGTCAACTACTCCCCCTTCATCTACCTTTTGCTCTGCCACCATCGGCAGAACTGCCGGACAGCGCTGCCGTGCTGTTGAATGCTATCCCGCTGCTGCTGGCTGGGGTTGTGGTTGGGCCAACAGGAGCATTTTTTGTGGGCGCGTTAACTGGGCTGGGGTTCAGCCTGGGGCAAACACACCAACTGTTTGATATTTTCTGGGGCGCGTTTACGGCCGTTTCCCTCGCATTCCTCCTGCAACAAAGATACTCCGGGCAAATTTACCACTGGCTGCGCCAGCCCTGGGTGGTGGGGGTAATTGGGGGCTTGCTGCTGACCATTTTGAGCGGCTTCGCCACCTTTGTTTCTGTGGCTGTTTCTGGCCTATCGGCGCTGGATCAGGCGCTGGTGGTGGCCACGGCCAACCTTCTGCCCCGGCTGCTAGAAGGGCTGATTGCTGGCGGCGTGGTGACCTTTATTTTGCGCAGTGTGCCCGATTTACGGCCGTCGCAGCCCTTGGTGCCGCCGCCCACCCGGCGCAGTTTGCAGCGACGCTTGCAGCTAAATTTTTTTGCTTTTGCCGCCTTGCTCATCCTGCTTTCGATTACCGTCGTCTACAATCTCGCCATCTCCGTCTCCACCCGGCTGGTGGTGAACCAGATGGCTTACAATGCCAGCGTTGTTGCCGAAGAAATCCCCCAGTTTGTGAATCAACTGGATACCCAGCTCACATTAATTGAAGCGGATCAGACCGCGTTGCTGAGTTCCAATACGGCCGTTGCCCGCGAAGCTTTAGCCGAACTGTACCAACGTAACGCCACCACCTATGAACAGCTGCTGCTGGTAGATGAGGCGGGTGAAGTAACGGCCGTTTTCCCCGCAACCATCAGCGATTCCCCCGAACTTTCTGCTGACGAGCTCAGCGCCGTAGATGCCGCCTTTACCCCGGCGCACAAAAATGTCGCCCTGGCCAACATGCCCACTTCCGAGCAGGTGCTTAGTCTGGTGGTCCCCATTCAGACCGCCGATGGCGATACGGCCGTTGTGCTCATCGGACGATTGGCTAATTTCAGTTTGGATGAGCTGCTGGTTAATCTTCAAGGGACCGTGGGCGGTGGCACTGGCTTCCTGGTGAACGAACAGGGCCAAGTCATTGCCCACCCGCAAAACGTCTTTATTCGCGCGGCGTGGCCGGGGACAGAAGATGATCTGCGCCGCCTTTGGCTGACCCGCACTGAAGATGGCACCGCTTACCGTGGTTGGCTGCAAGGTAGCAGTACGCGCGAACTCATTTACACCCAAACGGTCGCTGAACCCGCCTGGACGGTGGTTACGGCCGTTCCCTACGAGATCGTGCTTGGCCAGGCATTGCGCATCGGCTGGCCGTTGCTGCTGGTGTTGCTGCTGGGCACAGCCCTGTTTTACACCAACGTGGCCCTGTTGGGCCGCGACATCACCCAGCCGATCAACAAAATTGTGGCCGCGAGCAAAACGATGGCCGCCGGGGGCAGTTGGGCCGCGACCGAACTGGAGCAGCGCGAAGATGAAATTGGCGAACTGAACCAGGCGTTTATCCAGATGCAGCGGGCGACGCGCAAACAGCTTAACGATTTGTCCCTGCTGCTAGGCACCAGCCACGACGTTTCCACCAGTATCGATCTGAACCAAGGCATTCCGGCTATTTTGCGCGGTGCGTTGCGCGGCACCGGCGCGGCTGGGGCGCGAGCTGTGGTGCTCAACCCCAGCGGTGGCAACCCGCTTTCTTTTGGTGAAGGCCCGGCGGCTGAGTCGATGAAGTCGCTCGATAGGCCTATCATGACCCGGCTGCGCCACATGCAGGAGCTGATGCTGGCTACGTCTAACCAGATTCGCGCCGCGCTGGAGCTGGAGCGCGATGAAGAGCCGCCAGTACCTGCACTGGTCGCCATCCCACTCTACTCCCACGATCGCTTCCAGGGCATTCTGTGGCTTGGGTACCGCCAAGCGCATAGCTACGATATTTCTGAGCGCAATTTACTGGTGACTCTGGCCAGCCAAACGGCCGTCCTCGTTGAAAATGCCCGCCTCTTTGCCACTGCCGAAGGGGGGCGTCGCCGACTGGCTGCGGTGCTGGCCAGCACCACCGACGCCGTCATCGTTACTGACCAGACCGAGCGCATTTTGCTCATCAACCGGGCCGCCGAGCGTATTTTTAACCTCAATGCCAGCAAGGTGACGGGCCGCCCCGTGGCCAAAGTCATCGAGTCGCAAGAGCTGGTTAAAGCGCTTACCGGGCAAGAAGAACATACCCGCAATTTGGAAGTGCCGATGCTCGATGGCGCGACTTATTACGCCAGCGCCTCCACCATCATCAGTAACGAGGGGCAAGTTTTCGGCCGTGTTGCCGTTTTGCGCGACATCACCCATCTCAAGGAAATCGACGAGATGAAGTCCGAATTTGTGGCCACCGTCTCGCACGATTTGCGTAGCCCGCTCACCTACATGCGCGGCTATGCCACTATGGTTCCGATGGTGGATGAGCTCAGCCCCAAGCAGCATGAATACCTGGACAAGATTCTCACCGGTATCGATCAGATGTCTCAACTGGTGGACGATTTGCTTGATTTAGGCCGCATCGAAGCAGGCGTGGATTTGGCCCAAGAGCGGATCGAGGTGAAGCCGCTGCTGGAAAGCATTGCCGAAGAATATTGGCAGCATGCACATCTGGCAGGCATCAAGCTTCATGTGGATGTTCCAGACGATGTTTCCACCGTCACCGGCGATGGGTCGCTCATTCGCCAGGCACTGACCAACCTGTTGGGCAACGGCATCAAATACGCGCCGAACAGCGGCCCGATGTGGCTGCGTGCCGAACAGAAAAATGGCGAGCTTATCCTGAGCGTGCAGGACAACGGCCCAGGCATCCCCAAACAAGACCAGATGCGCCTGTTTGAGAAATTCTACCGCGTGAAGCAGCGCGGTACAGAAAAAATCAAGGGGTCGGGGCTGGGATTGGCCATCGTTCGCTCCATTGCCGAGCGGCACGGCGGGCGTGCCTGGTGCATCAGCCAGCAGGGTGAAGGCTGCACCTTTGCCATTTCGCTGCCTGCATACAGCAATGGCTATCGGCCTGCGCCTAGCCAGAATTATGCAGATGAAGGGGAAAGTCGGTAAGCGGTAAACGGTTATCGGTGAACGGTAATTGAGATGTGGGGATGTTTGTCTGCCTGACAAACATCCCCTTTTTATTTAGCGCTTTTGGGCAATGATGGCAAAGCCGCCAGCCACGTAGCGCGTTTCGTGGCCCCAGCTGCCGGGTTCCGCATTTGCGAACGATTGCTGGTAATGCGGTGCTTCCACCACACGCCGAATGTCAAATCCATTTTCGATGAGGCCGTTAAAAATATCGTCCATGCGGTGGCGGAACTCGATGCCGCCATCGTCGCGGTGCTGGATGGTTTCAGCGTACGGGGCAGCAATTTCGTAGGCCGAGCCGTTCCAGGCCATGCGATGTACCGCTGGCTGGCTGTGCTTGACGCGATACAGGCCACCAGGTTGCAGCACGTTAGCCACTTCGCCATACACTTGCCGCAAGTCGGGGATGTAGGCCAGCGAATCGGCGTGAAACACCAGGTCAAACGCTTGCCGGGGCAGCGCCGACAGGTCGCGCATGTCTGCCTGGACCGTAGTGATGGGATAGCCGTAGTGGGCTGCCGCTCTTTCGTCGCCATCCAGCTGGCCACGGGTTAAATCCACGACCGTTACAGTTGCCCCGAGAAGGCCGAAAACGGCCGTTTGCTGTCCCCCGCCCGCTGCTAAACACAACACATCCTTTCCGGCCACGTCTTGCAACAAGTCGGTGGGAAACAGCTCGTACAGCGGTACTTCCGTTGAAATTGACTCCCCTGCTGCTAACTGCTGCAAAGTAGCGTGGTCCAAATTGAGCCATGGTTGCGTATAGCCGCCACCCTTTTGCACCTCGTTTTCCCACAACTGTTGATTGGCAGACGCAATTTTATCCATTGGTTTTAATCGGGTCACCGATAGAGCCCCTTTGCTTAATCGTTGAAGATAACAGGTAAACTAGCACCATAACATGGAAGAAAGACCTGTGCATCTACAGAAAGATATTGCCGGTAGGACAGAAAGATGTCGATGGTGATTTCGGCCGTTTCCGGCGCGGTTACTAAACTGCTGTCAATTGTGAGGCGCGGGAATTGAGGCTGCATTCCTTCCGTATCGGTTACAGAGAGCCAACTTATGGCGTTTACGTCGGCGCTGTTCATACGCCATTGGGCAGGCTGGGCCGAATTAATGCCTACGCCAATCGTGGCATCTTGCAGCTCATTGGAAAACAGACTTAATGGTGTGGCGCAGTTAAACCCGGCACTTGCCTGCCAGGGCCAAACGTAAACGTAAAAACCTGAATGGTCGGCTGTTATAGGAAATGGTTTTCCTTGCCAATAGGGTATGGTCAGCCCAATAGGTTCATAACTATAGTATGTTCCACTGAGAGCAAACCAGTTCTGTCCTCCATCTTCCGAAAGATATAGTAATCTGTTTTTCACCTGTACGGCAATTGTTTGGTCTTGCGTAAAGTTTGGCGATATGGCAGCCGCCTCTTGATAATAGCTCAACTCGGTGCCCGAAACCTCTGTCCAACTGTTACCTGCATTTACCGATTTCCAAATGCCTCCACCACTTGTGCCACCATTTGTAGCAAAGATGATGTTATCTTGTTTAAATTCCGGGGATAGATTCATCATTAATTCGAGACCACCGGGTTTGTTTGGCGTTGTCCAACTCGTTCCCCCATCGTCACTGCGGGAAATGCCATCATTGTACAATGAGATAAACAAACGGTTGTCAGTTGGATATTCCGGTGCGACAGCAAAGCTGGTAATTGAAGATTTACTGGACAGCTGCTGCCAGGATTGACCATCATTTGGGGAACGATACAGGCCCTTATAATGATCGCTAATAAAGATTGTTTTGTCTTGAGGATAATTAGGCGAAAGTTTTAAATCAGGCTTTAGGCTGGCATCAATGGGCAAATTGCTGTTTAACAGTGTCCAGCTTTGCCCACCGTTGATAGATTTGTATAGATTTGCAGTCAGAGTATATCCTTCACTCACCATCAGAATGATTGTTTGATCAGCCGAATAGTTTGGCGAAAGGGCAATTTTTATTGGTGCTAAGCGCGTTTCTTCAGGCAATGGTAGCATTTCCCAGCTAAAACCTAGATCAGTGGTTTTCCAAAGCGAATAGCCATAAACACCATCTACTTGACCTTCTCGAACCAGGAAGGCGGTTTCATCCGTTGAAAATTTAGATGATGTCGCCAAAGCAACCACCGCGGCATTTGGCACAGTTTCGGACCGAATATACCAGGTTGCACCGTTATCTGTGGAACGAATCAGGCCATTAAATGCTCCCATGGAGATGTAAGGGGAACTGCTGATTTGGACGTAGATTGTTTTATTGTTGGTAAAGTCAGGGGAGAAGGCAAAATCAACCACATCGGAAACTAACCCTTGAAACGATTGGCCATTGTCCTGCGATCTGAACAAGGCGTAAAAAGTGTCACCGTTTGAATTGACCGAAGCATTCATATAAAGCGTTTTATTGGTTCCGTAATTGGGATCCAGAGCAAAATCCTGGATGATGAAAGGCAAGAATGGTGACCAGTTAATACCACTGTTAAAGCTTCGGTATACGCCATAACTTGTTAAAGCAAAGACGGTGTTGTCTGTGGCATATCCTGGCGAAAAGAACACTTCTTGGATGTAATTGCCGTAATTTAAGTCAAGGCCTGTGCTACGGTTGGCCCAATTTTGTCCACCATTTTCTGAATACAGAACACCGTTATAACCAATGGCCGCAATCATTTTTTGTGACGCATTAAAGTTAGGTGCCAGAGCAAAATGAAGGGGCAATGTGGGAATGGGCACGCCCGTCCAGGTGTTGCCATCGTCTACCGAAAGCATCATTTTCCCTGGTGCATTACTACTGCCGCTGGATGCCGCGTAAATTTTTCTGTCAACTGAGTAGGTGGGTGAAAATTCAAGATGAACAATGCCGCCCGTCTTGCTTTGGGGCACGGCTGTCCAGGTGAGGCCCGCGTTTTTTGATATGTGGATGCCGGTCCAGGAACCCATTAAAACGTGATTTTGGTCGACCGGGGATGTGGCAATAGTGTCGATATCTGTTTCTTCAATTGCGTGCCAGGTAAATCCGTGGTTGTGGGAAACGGCCGTATCGCCACTAGTAAGTAAACTGGGGCCATACACAAATACATTGTCGTTTAGCCCTACGGCGATGTCGGTTGTTATGGGCATCAACGTGCTTTCAAAGTGACCCGTTGGGGCAAATGGCGATGGTGCCGTAGCGCTGACCGCTGATGACGCATCAGGCTGGGAATTTAGCTGATTGTTGGCATTTAAAAAGAGAGCCGCCGCAATAGTTTCAGGTGCTTCCCTCTGGAAAGTTTCTGGAGACTGTGGTGGAGTGCTTGTGAGTTCTGTTAGG
The DNA here is from genome assembly GCA_020634435.1 of Ardenticatenaceae bacterium. Lineage (GTDB taxonomy): Bacteria > Chloroflexota > Anaerolineae > Promineifilales > Promineifilaceae > Leptofilum. The sequence goes on from JACKBS010000008.1 coordinate 468,333, forward strand.
TTTACGGCTGTTGGGGCTAACGGCCGTAAACCCTCTTGCGTTTGGTTGGTGGCATACAGTTGCGAAGCCATCTGCAAGAAGACAAAAATAAACAGCAAAGAAGCTAAAACTTTTTTACTCGAAGCGGTTTTTGAAATGCTCATGTACAAGGCTCACTTTTTAATTGTTGGGATTGGTTGGCAGAGACTTGGGAATTATAAAGTGGCAGGTTGTAAAAAATAGGTGAGTTCTGTCATGAAAAATAAATCCACTTTTAAAAGGTTTATTGTACGTTCAATCCTGGGCTTTTAGCCAAACTGAGACATTTTGCATAACGCTTTGGGGCTGTGAAAACACGAGAAAATGGTCTTCATTCGGGTAAATAATGGAGATCACCTCAATGTTGGCCTGCTGCATGGCGGCGATACGTTGCTCAACATAGGTGAGGGGAATGCGATTATCTGCTTCACCAGAAATGACCAGCACCGGGCGGTTGCCCCACGCTGCTTTAAAGGCAGCGCTGTCTACAATTTCTGTGGCCATGACCGGAGAGAGGAAAATGAGCCCACGAAACTGTTTTGGCGCAAGGTTGGCTAAGTAGGAAACTCCAAGCCCCCCATTGGATAGTCCAGCCAGGTAGAGGCGGTTCTCATCAATGTTGGCAACTTGTTTGGCATCCTCAATGAATTGTAACACGCTGGCCGCGCCTGCTTCATCCCAATTGCCAAAGCCATAGCTGGGGGCGATAATGACATAGCCGTCGGACTCAGCCAGTTTAGACCAGAGCCAGGTGTACGCTTTAAAGTTGCCCGCGCTGCCGTGCAGAAAGACGATGGCTGGCAGCGGTGCTGCCCCGGCATTTTGCGGCACGTACAGGTAATAATGCCCAATGTCAAACGGCCGTCCCCACAATTCATCATACGCCAGGTTCATCGCCGAGCCTAATTTATGAAAGTTTGGGTCTTGTTCCATCTCCCGGTAAATGCCCATGGTGATGGGCGAAACGCGGCGCGATTGCTCTACCGTGAGCAGCGGATCGACGTAGGGCATCAGCGTAAAACCCAGGTTGACCTGTTCGCTTTCGGGCACAAGGTTGGTGAGGGAAAAACGGCCGTATTGCCCACCATCCACAAACCGATGCTGTACTGGAGAGTTTTCGCCAGGATTGCCCGATGGCGCTTGCAGCAAAACGGCCGTACTCAATGCCCCCATTGCCAGAATGGTGAGGCCCAACAGGCCGCGGACAAAAACGGTTTTGCTTCTTTGTTGAATAAACCAGAAAAAGGGGAGCAGCAGCGACAACAGTCCAAGGGTAGCCAACATGGTGCCAATGGCCGTTTGTGCATGAATCAGCAACCAGGCAGACAGCGGCCCTACCAGCAAAAACAAGCCGCCGTATAGACCAAGAACGAAAAGTCTACACAGCCAGCTGCTGCAAAATGGCTTCGAGTTCGGCGGGGAGGTCGGCATGGAGGGTGATCTCCTCGTTGTCAGACGGCCGTTTCACCTTCAGTACCGCCGCATGTAAAAAGTGACGGCCCAGATGAATGGTGGGCTTGCGACGGCCGTATACCTTGTCGCCCACAATCGGGAAGCCGATGTAGGCCAGGTGGACGCGAATTTGGTGGGTGCGCCCGGTGAACAGCTCGCAGCGCAGCAGCGTGTAATCGTCGTAGCCAGTGATGGTAGTGTACTGCGTCTGCGCCGGGCGGCTGTGCGCCGATGCGCCAAATGGGATCACGGCCATTTTTTTGCGCTGGCGCGGATCGCGACCAATCGGGGCATCGATCATGGCTGTGGGCGGTTGCACCTGCCCTTCAACCAGGGCTATGTATTGCTTGCCCACGGTGCGGTCCTTAAACTGGGCCTGCAAATGGCGCAGCGCCTGTTCGTTTTTGGCAATGACAATGAGGCCCGACGTTTCTTTGTCCAGCCGGTGCACAATGCCGGGCCGCTTTTCGCCGCCGATGCCGGGCAGGTCTGGACAGTGCGCCAGGATCGCGTTTACCAGGGTGCCCTGGCTGTGCCCCACGGCGGGGTGCACAACCATGCCCGCTGGTTTGTTGATGACCAGCATGTCTTCGTCTTCGTAGCGAATGTCCAACGGGATGGCTTCGGGGATTAGCTCCGTCTCTTCCGGTTCGGGCAGATTAACGGTGACTTCCTCGCCTCCTTCCAGCCGCAGATTGGCTTTGGCGGGACGGCCGTTTACCAAAATCTGCCCCTCTTTCAACAAACGCTGAATTTGGGTGCGCGACAGGTCCGGCAGGCGCTCCGTGAGCACTTTATCCAGCCGTTCGCCCGGCGTATCGAGACGCAAAGTTTGTTGGCTGTTACTCATGGCTGGGGTCTGGTTGGGGAGAAACGGCCGTTTCCAGCAACGGTTCTTCTAAAGCAGTTTCTTCGAGAAGTGGCGCTTCCTCGTCATGATCGGCTTCGTGTTGTCGCGCCTTTAGCTCGCGCGATTCCTGGAATACCAGATAGCCCAAAATGACGGCCCCGGTGATGATAGACAGGTCGGCCAGATTGAAGATGTACCACGGGCCGATGTCTACAAAATCGGTAACGTGGCCAATGCGAAAGCGGTCAATCATGTTGCCCAGCGCACCGCCCATTTGCAGCCCCAGCGCCAGCCGCAGCAGCCGCTGGTTGCCGGGCAGCACAAAGTTGTAATAAATAATGCCCAGGCTCACAAGGATGGCAACGTAGCGGAAAAGAGTGCCGCCGCCAGAAAACAGGCCAAATGTTGCGCCGGTATTGTAGATGTGGAAGATGCGAAAGACCGATTCCAGGCTGGGAATCGGCGCGTACACTTCAAACAGGTCCAGATTGGTTTCCACCAGGTATTTGCTGTATTGGTCAATGCCAATGGCCAGCAGCGCCACTACAAACAAAATGAGTTGTTCAGAGAGCGTAGCAGGTGTACGTTCGGGATGTTCAGGCTGAGAAACGGCCGTTTCAACTTCGGCTGTTGGGATGATTTCGGGTTCGTTCATAGGTGCATTTTACCAACCGCCCCTCAAGTTTGCGAGTTGAGTTCGGTTAACGGGGCCGTTGAATCTGGTGTGTTTATGGTTTTCTCAGCAATAAAAACGGTGGCAACGCTGCGCCGCAGTTGAATGGATTTGATGTGCAGCTGAAACCCGGCGGCCACAAACCGTTGCCGAAAGGGTTCCCACAAATCGGGGTGGGGCCAATGGGCGGCCTCATCCACGCTAAACGCACCATCCCGCTGCCCGGTGATGCGAAACAGCCAGTCGATCAACCGGTGCAGGCCGCTGCGCCCGGTGAGATGCCCTTCCGGAACAACGATGAGACGGCCGTTCCCCACCAGCACGCGATGTACCGAGGCCAATGTTTGCGAATCAACGATGTATTCGGTAGGGAAAGTTGCCAGGATGGTGTTGAAAACGGCCGTTGGTAGGGGTAGTGCCTGTGCCTGGGCTCGGATAAGGTTGGCGGGCAGCATCTGCTTTTGCAGCCTGCGGCGCGCCTGCCGCCCCATAAACGGCGACAAATCGACGCCAAAGACCCTATGCCCGGCTCGTTGCAAATCGACCAGCAGGTGCCCCGGCCCGTGGCCAAGCTCTAGCACCATCGGTCCCTGTATAAACGGCCGTGCCGCTTTCTGCCACTGCCGCCATTCGCCCAGCGATACGACCCAGCTCACCAGATCGTAAGTCCAGGCCAGCTCGTAATATAGCAGCCGAAAGCCAAAGCGCAGTAGACCAACCCAAATATTCTTTACCATAAAAACCCGATTTACCAACTTTGCAGTTTTTGGCTGTCATTCCCGCGCAGGCTGCTCTGTTGAAAACATCCAAAACAAAGCAAAAGATGCTTACGGGATTAACTGATCTAAAGCAAAATTAATGATGCAGATTGTAAACCAACATCTTAATCGCTGGCTCACGCCGTTGCAGATAGTATTTGCGTGCCCGAATGGCGTCACCAAACTTGCGTTTGATGACCGAGATGACGGTTTCGACCTTCCAGCGCTGCCCAAAGAGTCCATCCAGTCGGGCTACGGCAACCAAGTCAGCGCGTGCTTGGCGCAAGGGCGAGGCAATCGACCGCTTCGGACCCGTGCGACGGGGCGGTATGAGGTCATCAGGTCGTACCGACTTCACATCAAAGCCACCATCAGCCAACAAAACCCATTGACCAGAACGCATAAACGGCCGTACCGCACGCCGCATCGTTTCCAATTTACTACCATCATGCCCCGGCCCATACGATTGACTCCGTCCCAAAATGAACAGGGTGTTCAGACCAACCCCATAGAATCCTTTCCAATATTGGGTGATCTTCCAGCCGCGTCGGTTGATATAGTAATCACTGGCTTGAGTCAGCTGAAACCCAGTCGCGTCAATCGCGACTGCTTCCTCCTCAATGCCCAACTCTGTCAACAAGCTGACATTCATGCGATCGATCTGGGCCAGCGTCAACAATCGAGCCGCTGCCCGCGCCAGTGCCGAGTACGTGGGCACATCCTTGAGTCCCAGTTCCTTGACCACCGCATCACTAGCCAGCAGCCACTCTTCCATATCCCGATAACTCAATCTCAGCCGATGCATCAACAAAATGCAGGTAACCAACTGCGGCTGCGTATACTTGCGCGGGCTTTTGGGATGGGAATAAGGAGCAAATTCTTTTTGTGCCAGGTTGTGGGCCATGCGAGCAAAGGTCACAAACTGGCTTTCACGCCGATTTTTCTTAGCCATATCATCATTATCGCCGTTCTTACCATCTTTTCAACAGTGCAGCGCAGGCGGGAATCTACACTGGTGCACAGAATGGATACCCGCTTTTGCGGATATGACATTGCCTTTGGTTAGTAGAGACGTTGCATTTGTGAATTAAAAAATTAATCAGGTAATGAGCTCCGGTCGGTCTCCTGACCGTGCCGGCTGGTGGCGCAGTCAGGAGACCGGCCACAGCGTAACGGGTTTATTTTCTTAAACTGCAATTGCAACATCTCTACGTGGTGTGTCATTCGTCTATTCGTCACATTCGTGATTCATCCCGCCGGATGCCGGATGCGGCGACCGATTGTATACTTGAACTGTTCATTGACGAAACCAGGAAAGGATTGGTTCATGGAAATTAAACGAATCGGCATCAACACAGGTGGCGGCGATGCGCCGGGCCTGAACGCCGTAATCCGGGCCATTGTGCTGGCGGCCGTGCAGCGCGGCTGGGAATGTGTTGGCATCCGTGATGGCTACAATGGCCTGCTCATGCCCGAAAAATATCCCGAAGGCGGGCTGATGCCGTTGACCCCCGATACTGTGCGCGGCATAACTCACTTGGGCGGTACGATTTTGGGCACCACCAACCGAGGCAATCCACTGGCCTATCCGGTGCTGGGCGAAGATGGTCAGTACCAAATCATTGATCGTTCTGATGAACTGTTGGATGCCTTTGCGGAGCAGAAGCTGGATGCGCTCATTGCCATTGGCGGCGATGGCTCGTTGAGCATTGCCGGAGCGCTGGCCGAAAAAGGGCTGCGCGTGGTGGGCGTGCCCAAGACCATCGACAATGACTTGGAACACACGGTAGCCACTTTTGGCTTTAATTCGGCCGTTTATTTTGCCACCGAATGCATTGACCGATTGCACACAACGGCCGCTTCTCACCACCGCATTATGGTTGTGGAGGTGATGGGTCGCTATGCGGGCTGGATTGCGTTGGATGCCGGTGTTGCCGGGACGGCAGATGCAATTTTGCTGCCAGAAATTCCCTACGATATCAACAAGGTGGCGGCCAAAATTCAGGAGCGCGATGCGCACAATCGTCACTTCTCCATTGTGGTTGTGGCAGAAGGTGCGCATCCCATCGGTGGCGATGTCTCCATTATTGGGCAGAGCGTGGGGCAGGCGGAACGATTGGGCGGTATTGGCAATAAGGTTGGCGCTGCCCTGGAGGCGTTGACAGGCAAAGAAACCCGCGTGGTGGTGTTGGGGCATTTGCTGCGTGGCGGCGGGCCTACCGCCTTCGATCGGCTACTGTCGTTGCGTTTTGGGGCCGCGGCCGTCCGCGCCCTCTCTGAAGGGGAATCGGGCATCATGGTGGCGCTGGATCCGCCGACGGTAAATTATGTGCCGCTCAAAGAGGTATCTGGCCGGATGAAGCGGGTGCCGCTGGATTGTGACACTATTCTCACCGGTCGCGACTTAGGCATTTCTTTCGGCGACTAAATTTTTGGAGTTCACTCATTCGCAGCGACGAAGCCGCGCCGCTTAGCGCCGCCTATTTGCTTTGCGAATTTTGCTTTTGGGATTGTTTTATGTCTTTAACACAACAACGACGAGCCATTTATCATTTGCTGGATGAGACTAATCCAGCCGACGGCATGGCGGCTTATTTTGCTTTTTACCATCCTGATAACCGCACCATTTTACGGCCGTATCCCTACACCGCCATCCGAGCCGAGGGGTATGTCGCCTTGTCACGCACGGGGATGGATTTGTTTCGGCCGTTTGTGACGCTGCGCCTGCCCATCCACAACATGCAAACCAGCACCGAGGTGATTTATGAGGCGATTGATGTGGGCACGTCGGTCATCCTCAACAGTCCGTCCCGCTATGCGCCCTTGCTGCACGCTTTGTTTGAGGTGGAGTCGGAAGAGCACTTGAGCCTGTATGTGTTACGGCCGTCTAACTTCCAGCCCATTGTCAATGTATTGGTGACTCAAGACAAAGCCCCGAATGGACTACCCCGCTTCTCGATTCGCGACCGAGAAAATGACGTTATCGGTGCGTCGGCCACGCTGAACTGGCAGTCGCCCACCTACGCCGAAATCGGCGTGACCACCAATCCCGGCTACCGGCGGCGTGGCTTTGGTCGCAGCGTGGTCTCAGCGATGGTGAACTATTTGCTGGAAAACGGCCGTACGCCCCTTTACGTGGTTGCGCCAGGCAATGAAGCCTCCGTGCAGCTTGCCGAAAGCCTTGGCTTTACAGACAGCGGCGCACGTGAACTCATGATCGAGGCTGTTCTCAAACCCCATCCCTAAGGCTCCGACCAGACGCCGCATTCACCCCAAATTTCACGAGCTTTCACGCTCTATTCATAGACATCACCCTGCTTCAATGTTAATTTTTGTATCAGCATGAGCGGTACAGGAATTAAAGTAAGCGATGTATTGGTAATTTTTTGTTTGAGCAAAGCACCATAACCCCTTGCCGCTGGGGGCTGGTGCTTTTTGCGTCTTATACTCAACGCGGAGGTAACGGAATGAGTAAACAAACTGGTATGGTGAAATGGTTTAGTCGTTTGAAAGGGTATGGTTTCATCAATCCCGACGATGGTGGGCAGGAAGTGTTTGTGCACTACTCCGCGATTGAGGGCGATGGATATCGTAACCTTTATGAGGGCGACAAAGTGGATTTTGAGCTGGTTGATAAAGGTCGTGGTCCGCAAGCCCAGAGCGTCACCGCCAAACGCAGCTTTAGCCCTTCAGAACAGTAAGCCACAACCGATCTAAAAGACAGTCCCCCTGTTTGTATGCCTACCAGGCTACCAACAGGGGGATTTTTTGTTTATTTGGGTGATTGCTTAACGGTCGCGTTTGTGTTCGTGATCGTCTTTGATGAGTAGGTTGATGACGCTGCTCACAACGCTGATAACCACAGCACCCAAAAAGGTGGCCCAGAACCCGGTTGAAGTAAGCCCTAAATCCCAAATGCCAGACAGCCAGACGGTGATTGATAGCATGATCGTGTTGACCACCAGCACAAACAAGCCCAAAGTTAGAATGATAAATGGGCAGGTAAGCAGCAGCAGCAACGGCCGTACCAGCGCATTTACCAAACCAAACACAAAGGCCACAATCAGCAGCGAAGTGGTGGTGCCTTCGTAGTTAAGGCCCGGCACCAACTGTACCGCCGCCCAAATGGCCACTGCATTGACCACTAGACGAACTAAAAAGCGAATCATGTTGAAAAACCTCCTTCACAAAACAGGTACAAAATGGGTCTTACCGACTATTTACCCGTTTTTATACCTTCTCTAAAATAGGTCCTATGACGACAAACTCGTTTAGCTCACGCTCCAAAATTTTAGTAGTTGATGATGAACACTCTCTGGTAAATCTGTGTCTGCTTATTTTGGAGCAGGCCGGTTACACAGTCCGCGGCGCTTTTAGCGGTAAGCAAGCCCTGCAAATGGTAGATGATGAAGTGCCTGATCTCATTTTGTTAGATGTGATGATGCCAGGCATGGATGGCATTGAGGTTTGTCGCCGTATTCGCCAGCTGATGCCGGAGCAACGGCCGTATATCCTCATGTACACCGCCGATGACCGCCAAAACACCAAAACCGAGAGCATCAATGCCGGGGCTAATGATCTGATTTCCAAAGAAACCCCTATTTTTGACTTACCCCAAAAAATCCAAACTTACCTGAACTGCTAGCACTCGTTACGCAGCAAAGACAGCAAAAGTAGCAGCTGTTTTGACGCCAGCCCTATAGCTTTGTTAAAAACGTTTGCGCCAGGGCACTGTTTTCCTTCATCCTCTTCACCAAAAAATCGACCAAAATTGGAAACCGCATAAAGGTGCGCTGCATCCAGAATGAATTGCGCATGCTGGTCCACATATGCTCGTGGCACAGACTTTCGTAAACCTGCATTTGTGCTCGCGAAACGTTGTTGGTTTTGAGGGCATCATCGGCGACCTGGGCCGCCAGTTCAGCAGACACTAACCCATTGTGAATACCGCCACCCGTCAGCGGGTTGATAAATCCGGCCGCGTCACCCACCAGCAGCGCGCCGTCGAAAACGTGCTGCATGTGCTGCTGTGAACCAAAGTTGAGCTGCCAGGTGGCCATATCGCGCAGCTGCCCGCCGCGCAGTAACCGCTTTTTGATGACCGGCATTTCGAGGAAATCTCTGAGCATCTTTTCCAGGTTGTACTTTTTCTTGCGGAAAAAATCGAGGCGCATGCCCAGGCCGATGTTGGCCCGGTTTTGGCCAATCGGGAAAATCCAGGCGTAGCCGGGCAAAATATCTTTGTATAGGTAAAACTCTACTTCTTTGGGAATCTCTTCAATGTCTTCGATGTAGGCGCGCAGGGCGACGGCTCGATGGCTGTCCAGGTGCTGTGTGTTTTTAGGGCGCAAATTGCGGGCAATGACTGAAGTGACCCCATCCGCCCCGATAACCAGCTTAGCGTGCATCTCTTTAACGCTGCCATTTGCCTGCGCGCGCACGCCCACGACACGGCCGTTTTCCACCAGCGGTTCTTTGGCCTGTGCCTGGCAAAATTCAGCACCAGAAGCAACCGCATGGGCCTGAATCAGCGCATCGAAGTAAATGCGCGGCGCGACGTAGGAATCGGCACCATGTGCGCCGTGGTTAAATTTAGCGTGCAGTTCATGGCCGCGCGGCGAGACGAGCATCATGCCCTCCAATGGGTACAGCTCGCCACGAGCTACTGATTTTTCGATCCTGTCGCGCATGCCCAGCCGCCACAGCAGTTCAACGGCCCCGGCCGGCACGGCATCACCACAGGTTTTGTCGCGGGGGAATTGGTGGCGGTCTAGCAGCAGGACATCGTGCCCTTTTTGCGCCAGGAAGGCAGCTGTGGCGGACCCACTGGGGCCAGCGCCAACGACAATGACATCACGCTCAGTCACAGAACTCATTTTGCTCCTTTCTCCTACGTGGTCGGGCCGAAGCTGGTGTTTGGTAGCAAAAGACAGCCAGCCACGCGCACCGGGTGTTCCGCGTGGTGTTACTTCTCACGCTTTATGTTGGATTTTGTCTCTGGGTATTATAACCCTTCACGCTGGCGGATGGTTTCCAGGAGTCCCTGGCAGCCATCGGTGACGAGCTGATAGACGGTTTCAAAATTGTTGGTGTAATAGGGGTCGGGGACATCGGTTACGGCCGTTTGCTTGGAAAAATCCAGCAGGCGGTACTGGTTGGTGTGGCCGCCAAACTCGCGGCGCAAATCGTTGCTGTTGCTCTGGTCCATGACAATGACGTAGGTATGCGGATCGGCCATGTCTTGCCGGGTAACTTGCCGCGCACGGCCGTTGTAGGCAATGCCATGCTCCGTCAGAATGCGCCGCGTGCCGGGGTGCGCCTTCTCGCCAACGTGCCAGCTGCCCGTTCCGGCCGAGTCGATGCGGAAATGGTCCGTCAGGCCTGCTTCGTCTACCAGGTTTTGGAACACAGCCTCCGCCATTGGCGAGCGGCAAATATTGCCCAGGCAAACAAAAAGCACGTTGATAGTCATGGCATCTCCTTCTTTTAGTCGGTAAATTGTTCTCTTTAAAGAATACCGAAGACCGCTCTACCAGCGCTGGCGATGCGCCTCCACCACGTTGGGCAGCGATTCCAGCTTTTGCAGCAGCCAATTTAGCTGATCCAGGCTGTTCACCTCGACCACCAGCGAAATGGTCATGATGTTGCCGATAGAGGTGGTTTTGGTTTTGGGCGTGTTGATTTTTTGCCCGCGCAAAATGGAGACGATTTCCTCGATGATGTTGGGCCGTCGGTACGCTTTGAGCACAATTGGGATGGGGTAAACGGCCGAATCGTCGCCCCACTCCACGGTAATCAATCGCTCTGGCTCGGATGTGTTTTTTACCTGCACACAGTCCGTGCGGTGGATGGTGACACCCTGGCCGCGGGTGATGAAGCCGGTAATCGGTTCTGGCGGGATGGGCTGGCAGCATTTGGCCATGCGCGTGTGCAGCCCGCTGACGCCGTTGATGGTGAGCCCTTGCTTTTTGGGTGGCTGTTGCAGGAGCAACGGCCGTAATTCATCATCTGGGTGTAGGTTTTTTTCCATCAGGGCAATCGCCCCGCTGATCTGGCGGCTCTGGATGTCGCCAAAGCCCACTTTGGCCAGGAACTGCTCTTCGTCGTCGAATTTGAGCGCTTTGGCGATGTCGGAAACCGTATGAACCTCGGCCAGACCCAGGCGACGCAGCTCGCGCTCAACCACTTCGCGCCCTTGCAGGATGTTTTGCTCGCGCTCCTGGTTGCGGAACCATTGGCGGATTTTGCTGCGGGTGCGGGCACTGCCCGTGTAACCCAGGCTGCCGTTCATCCAGTCGCGGCTAGGACCGCCCCGGTTGGTGGTGAGGATGGAGACTCGTTCGCCGGACTTTAGCACGTAATCCAGGCTCACCATCTTGCCGTTTACGCGTGCGCCCCGGCAGCGATGGCCCACCTCGGTGTGGATGGCGTAGGCAAAGTCGATGGGAGTGGACCCAGCGGGCAGATCAATCACATCTCCCTTGGGCGTGAAGACGTAAATGCGCTCGGCCAGAATTTCGTTTTCCAGCAGATCGTCGTCGTCTTCTTCGCGGGTATCGTCTTGCAAGCTGGCCAGGAGCTCACGCAGATTGTCGATGCGTTTGCGCACCGAACCAGCGATTTTGCCGCCTTCTTCTTTGTAGGCCCAGTGTGCCGCCACGCCACGTTCGGCTTCATCGTGCATGCGGCGGGTGCGAATTTGCACTTCCAGATTTTCACCGGTTTGGGTGTCGATAACGGCCGTATGCAGCGATTGGTAGCCGTTGGCCTTTGGCGCGGCGATGTAATCATCAAACTCGCGGGGGATGGGCTGCCACAGGCTGTGTACCAATCCCAATGCCTGGTAGCACAGATGGCGGTCGTGATCTTCTTTTTCCTTCACCGATTTTTTGTCGTAGCTCTCTTTATCAATCGGTTCCAAAATGACGCGTAGTGCCTGGATGTCGTAGATGTGGTCAAAATCGAGCCGTTTGCGCACCATTTTGCGGTAGATGGAGTAGATGTGTTTGGAGCGACCCGATACGTTTCCTTTGAGCCCATTTTCATGAATGGCGCGCTGCAATTTTTGTACCGCGTCGTCAATTTGCTCCATGCGCTCGGCGCGGCGGGCGGCCAATTTGCTGGCAATCTCTTTGTATTGATCCGGCTGCAAATAGCGGAAGGCTAAATCTTCTAGCTCCCACTTGAGCTGCCAGATGCCCAGGCGGTTGGCTAGCGGCGCATAGATGTGCCGCGCCTCGTTGGCGATGATGTAGCGCTGCTCCTGAGGCAGATTGCTGGCCTTACGCAAATCTTGCAGGCAGTCGGCCATGCGTATCAAAATGACGCGGATGTCGCCCTCGATGATCGAGAGGACAGCGCGGCGCACCAGTTCTAACGTCTGCCGGTCGGCTTCGGGGTCGCGGTGGCGCTGGTATTGCGCTTCGCTGGCGTAGTCGTACAGGTGGTTCAGCCCTTCGATGAGGGCGGCTGGTTCTTCACCAAACTTTTTACGAATCGTTTGGATGGTTTGCTCGGTGTGGGGGAGGATGCTGTCGTGCAGCATGCTGGCCACCAGCGTGGGGGTGTCCACACCAAGCTGGCACATTGTTTGGGTAACGGCCAAATCGTGCTCAATGTAAAGCTCGCCAGATTCTCGCTGACGGCCGTTGTGCACCTGACTGGCAAATTCGTAAGCTTGTTTTACCTGATTGGCCGATTGGCCATTGGGCAGGCTGTTTAATAGGTCAGTGATGGAGATCAGTGATATTTGGGTCATGGTGGTACATGCAAAAAGGCGACTCCGTGGGGAGACGCCTGACTGCAAGTGGCCGAATGGCCCCTGATAAGGGGCCTTGGCTCAACGTTATGCGGTTACAGACTTAATTGTTTAACAGATGTAAAGGAATAGAACGTGACTGTAGTGTAAACGGCAATGCTGGCGAAACGGCCGTCTGTTTTATTACTCGTCAGCCTGGCTGGCTTCTTCTGTGCCATTGCTGACCTTGTTGTTCAGCTGTGACGCCTGTTCTTTTCCTTTATCCAGCACAATCCGCGCCTGTTCCTGCACACGTCCCCCAACATCTTGAACCTGTTGACGGGTGCTGCTAAGAGCGGAGCTGGCTTTTTCAAGATAGTCGTGGCTGTAGGAACCAGCCGTTTCGCGGACTTGCTGCACGCGAGCTCCACCGGATTGCAGCAGTTCGTTGCTCTTGTTGGCAATCTTGTTGCGGGTTTCTTCACCGGACTGTGGCGTTAAAATAAGGGCGGTGGCAGCGCCAACCAGTCCGCCGATGACAAAGCCGGCCAAAAATGCGCCGAGATCGTTTGAATTTTGCTCACTCATTTTTCTTTTCTCCTACCGGGGTATGTTATTGCGCGGGTTACCAAACAACGTCTTGATAGCGCGACGTAGACCCGCCATTTGCACGCGGGCTTCGGTTACCGGTTTCACTACGTTTTGGCTGACAAACGCGGTTGTTCCGCGAATGGTCCCAATTGTTTCATTCGTTTTTTCCATGATGGGCTTGATTTCAAATTCCAGCATGTTGACCAGACGGACAATCATCAGCAGCATTAAAAGCAGGACAATACCAAACAGGCAAGATTCCAGGGCCAGGGCAATAAGCAAGATATCGCGGACGGCCTCAACGGTGGCGGCCTGGGTGCGCGCCAACCAGACAATGCCCCAGACAAAACCCACCAACAGGGCCAGGCCCAAAATAATGCCCAGGGTAATGTAGATGGGCTTGACGGAAATCAGCTTTTTTCTTTCTGGCTGGCTGCCAGGGGTAGAGGTATATGTCGAACTTTCCAAGGGTGGTTGTTCTGCTCCTGATTTGTGTTGCTAATGGAAAAAATCAAGGCAAGTATAACATTAAAATAACCCTGCTTCAAAGCAAGCAAGATATATTGTGGGCATACTCAATGATTACTCAGGGTCGGCAACGGCCGTATCGCCCGCCAACCACTTACTGAGGATGAGGGCAATCCAGGCCCCCACGCTGCCGCTGAACAGCTGCAACGCGCCGAGGCGCAGCCAGTTGAGGTTGATCAGGTCGCCGATAAAGTGGCCAATGGCAAAGCCAATCCAGGCGGCCGCCAGGTAGAGGATGATGCGCCGGGCTGGCCCGCCGACGAGCACGTGGAAGCCTGCGCCGTAGGCAGTGGCCAGCAAAAAACCGAGGATGAGTCCAGAAGCAGCAACGGTCATGAAAGCACCTGAATGTCGGCCAGTTGAAGGGAGGGGGCAGTTTGGTGAGAAACGGCCGTATTGTCCAACGCATTCACCCCATCGGCAATAATGCCACCACCCAGACAAATGTCGCCATCGTAGAAGACCGCTCCCTGCCCGGCAGTAACGCCAAAAACGGGTTCGTGGAAGGTGACCAGGCAACGGCCGTTGCCCAAGTCTACCACCTCGCCAGGAATGGCCTGAGCCTTGTAGCGAATTTTGATTTGTGCCGGGATGGGCTGCTGCGGCGGACGGCCGTTTAGCCAGTTCACGTCGCGGGCCAGCAGCGTTTGCTGCCCCAATTCCGACTTTGGTCCCACGATGAGGGCGTTGCGGGCCACGTCCTTGCGCAGCACAAACAGCGGTTCGCTGGCCGAAATGCCCAGCCCTTTGCGCTGGCCAATGGTGTAAAACGGCAGCCCTTCATGCTGGCCCAACTCGTCGCCGTCGCTGGTGAGAATAGGGCCGGGCTGGCTAGCCTTTTGACTATACTCCTGCAAAAAGCGGCGGTAGTTGCCATCGCCCAAAAAGCACAAATCCTGGCTTTCGCTTTTGCTGGCCACAGGCAGGCCAAACTTTTTGGCCAGTTCGCGCACCTCTGGCTTGGTGTAGCCGCCGATGGGGAACAACACTTTGCCCAGCTTTTTCTGATCCAGCACGTGCAGGACGTAGGATTGATCTTTGTTGGGGTCTAGCCCTTTGCGCAGCTGGTAGCCGTCTGGGGTGTGGACCACCTGAGCATAGTGGCCAGTGGCCAGGTAGTCGGCGTCGAGTGCCATGGCGCGTTCCAGCAGGTGGGTAAAGCGGATTTGGCGGTTGCATTCGATGCAGGGGTTGGGCGTACGGCCGTACGCGTGCTCATCAATGAAAAATTGCACAATCGTCTGCCGGAAATGGTCCTGCACGTCTACCACGTAGAACGGGATGCCCAGCAAGCCCGCCACGCGCCGCGCGTCGGCCATTTGGTCTGGGGTGCAGCAGCGGTTGGCGGGGGAACGGCCGTCGCAGGACGGTTCACTCCACAGGCGCATCATCATGCCGATAACCTCGTACCCCTGCTCTACCAGCAGCGCCGCCGCCACGGAGCTGTCCACCCCACCGCTCATCGCCACCACGACACGCTTCTTGTTTACAGATTCAGTATTCACAAAATCCATCATACCAGAAAGTCAAATTTATGGGAGCTTTGCACGAAACTTATTGAAGGATTAACTATTGCGAATGCGATATGATGTACATGCAAAAGGTAGGCATCACATCGCTCAAACCTTATAGACAAAATAAATTAAAGTGGCACAATAAGCACATTGTTTCAAAGGTAACCTGAACAATCGCATATTATAAGAATTGTTGCTAATCTCAGAGGATGTCAAATAAAAACCACATCCAATTAAGTGAAGCAGATCAGGCCAATCTCAAAGAGCTAATCAGCAAAGGTAGCATTTCAGCCAGAACGTATCGGCGCGCCTTCGCCTTGCTGGAATTGCATCGCGGACAAACTTATACGGCCGTAAGTCAAACAGTCGGCGTTACCAAGCAAGCGGTCTCCATTTGGGCCACAAATTACCGCGAAAATGGTTTGGTTTTCTTGACTGATAGGCCAAAAAGTGGACGTCCTAAAAGATATCCAGTGTAGATGAAGCCAAAATCACGGCCTTGGCCTGTTCAGACCCACCGGAAGGCTACAGCCAGTGGACGCTTCGTTTGCTAGCTGACCATGCCGTGGAATTAATTGAAGCGGATGCCATTTCCTACAGTGAGGTCAGAAGAATTCTGAAAAAACGAACTCAAGCCACACCTGAAACGGCAGTGGTGCATTGGTCAGATAACGAGCCAGTTTATCGCGGCGATGGAACGAATCTTGTAGCTCTATTCACTACCCTATGATCCAGCCTATCCAGTCGTCTGCTTTGATGAACGGCCTTGTTTCCTCATTGGTGACAAGGTAGAGTCAATTGCTCTGCAAACCGGTCAGGTCAAAAAGAACACTACGCCTACGAAAAACATGGGTCATGCGCGCTGTTGGCCGCTATTGAACCACTGACGGGCAACCGGGTGGCTCAGGTGCAGCTACAGCGAACCAAGAAAGAGTTTACGCTCATTTGCCAGGCCATTGCCGCCGCTTATCCACACGCCAAACAGATTCGGCTGGTGTTAGATAACCTGAATACCCATACAACAGGTGCCTTCTATGACCATTTGCCTGCGGATGAAGCCTGGGCTTTGGCCCAACGATTTGTGTTTTATCACACACCTAAATCAGCCAGCTGGCTAAACATGATCGAGATTGAGTTCTCCGCCTTAGCACGCCTTTGCCTCGACTGTCGTATCCCGACGATGGCAAAGCTTGAAAAGGAAGTCCTCACTTTTTTAACCACCGGTCAGAACAGCAGGTAAAAATCAACTGGCTGTTCACGATTGATGATTGTCGAGAGAAGCTCAATTCAAAATATGCGGTTGTTAACGATGCGAACACAAAGTTCGCCAAGTGTTAAGAATTCTTATGAAACAATGTAGTGAACAACAGGGCATAGTATAAAGGTTGCATAGACACATATCCCCACTGTCATAGGACAAACTAGAAAGCTAAGAACGCTAAAACCGTTGCTGTCAGCCAGGTGTTCAAGTGCAAAGTCTATAATCGGCAATATGTGTGTCAGCCGCTGCACTCTGGCCATTCATTTGCGACTTGTCACTAAGCCATTCGCTTGATGCTGGATGGCAATAATCAACGTTAAACAGTTGCCATTTGAGTGCCGCTCCACAATTGGCGACCAATTGGTTCAAAGACTCCGCTGATGGGTTGCCACCGACCTTACCTGGTCACGATGAACCCAACACATGGTTGGACAGGATGAGCTTTTTACGTTTATTGGTACGAAAAAACGAAATCCATGATATGACCCGAATTGACTGGCAAAAACGTTGTTTCTTGGGCATCGAACCGGTCTGACCACAGGACATGACCCAAAAACTGCTTGATAAAGCACCCACAGAGCAGGATTATAGCGATAAGTCCCCTCTCTATGACAGTGGGTCTATCGTCGAGGTTATCATTTAATTGGTGGCAACCAGCCGCTCGGCCCCAACGAAATTGGCGAACTGGTGCTCAAAGGCCCTAGCGCCTCTTCTGGCTACTTCAACAACCCCGCAGTGTCGGCTGAGGTGATTGATGATGAAGGCTGGTTCCACACGGGTGATTTGGCCGTCCATGATGAAGAGTTGTACTTCACCATCAAAGATCGCAAGCAAGATATGTACATCTCTGGGGGGAAACGTTTACCCAGCGGAGATCGAGAAGGTGTTGTACGCGCATCCTGCCGTACACATGTGTGCCGTTCTGGGGTTGCCAGACCCGAAGTGGGGGAAAGTTGGCCTGGCCTGCGTGGTCCTCAAGGCAGGTTCAGCCTGCACCGCCGACGAGATGATGCAGCAAATGCGCGCCAATCTGGCGCCATACAAGGTGCCCAAGCGCGTCGAAATTTTAGCGGAGCTACCTATCTCTGGGGCGGGGAAAATCCTCAAGCGGGAGCTGCAAGATCGGTTTACCGACGCGTGAACTTTTGTAATTGAGTAATGGGTAACTGAGTAATTGCGCTGCTTATATTGAGCAAATTACTCAATAGACCTCTTGCAAAAGTCACTTCAATCCCAGTGACAAATTGTAGATTGAGGCAATCAAGTTGAATCGCAAACCAAACCGTTTGCGCCGATTGCGATATCGTTCTTTCAAAATCCGAAATATCTTGAGCTTGCCAATCACATGCTCACCATAGATTCTGGCTTTCGCCAACGCCCGATTCGCAGCTTTTTCCTCTTTTGTCAGAGGATGATGTTTGGACTTCTTTTTTGGCGTTTGGCTATTCTTGTGAACCTTAGTCATGCCTTGATACCCTGAATCAGCCAAGCAGGTAATGGTTTGTACGATCCCTTGGCCAC
This sequence comes from Ardenticatenaceae bacterium, assembly GCA_020634435.1. Taxonomy (GTDB): domain Bacteria; phylum Chloroflexota; class Anaerolineae; order Promineifilales; family Promineifilaceae; genus Leptofilum. The sequence continues at coordinate 486,236 of JACKBS010000008.1, forward strand.
TCTCTTTGAAAAGCTTGAAATCATGTTTCTTGCCTTCACTAAAGGCCGTGGTCACAATTTCCAGAGTTGTTAAGTTGATAATGAGCTGCGCTTTTTGCGTGTGGCACTTTTTCTTGCCACTAAAGTGCCTTTTTTGTTTTTTGGCCGTTCTATCGGTTGTTCGGTGGCGTCAATGATCACAACCTCAATGAGCGTATCGCTGGTTTGCAATTTTTTCTTGCCAGGTAATGTGAATTGCCCTGACTCAATCAGCGTCTTTTCAACTTGCTGGATTGTCCGGCAGACGGCTGACTCGCTAATCCCGTGGGCTTGGCCAATATGAAACTGGGTACGATATTCTCGCCAGTACATCAGGGTCAACAAGAGTTGGTCTGCTCGCGACAATTTAGGTGGTCTACCAAAGGTTGGCATTCTTCCTTCTAAAATAGCCACCATTTGCTGAAAGATGGGGTGTGGAACACCCGTTAAACGTTTAAATTTCGCATCGGATAGGTTTTGAATCTCGGCATATTTCATATAGCAATTATGCTCGATTTTCTACTTATGCAAGAAGTCTAATTACCTAATTACCCAATTACTCACTCCTTTCTTTTTCTCGCTATTTTCATCTGGAAACGGCCGTTTCTCCTCTACAATATCTCTTATCTGACCAGTTACATGAATTCCCTGTGAGTATCGTTACTTTTTGTGGATGAAAGTCATCTGTAGGTTAGTCTGTAATGTAAGAGAAAGTAGAACGGCCGTATAGATCCAGAAACCAATGAAAAAAAGCATCATCGCCGCCTCAATTTTTATACCGGCAGGCTTGTTGGCATTTTTTGCCCTCGTGCCCGCTGCCGATCCCACCATCGAAGCCCGTGTGTTTCATTTCTATATCGTTACTTTTTTTACCTTTGCCGCCGTGGTTGCCGCTTACCTGGTGGGGCTGGTTTTAGAAAAGAGCAGCCCGACGCGGCACCGTCTGTTGGCCACCGCTTTTGTGGTGATGGGCAGCCTCTTTTTTATCCACGGTATTCTCACACCGGGAGTCATTACCACCGTGCAAAATCCGGGGGTGCGCTGGGCTTCCTGGTTTACCTTCTCCGTAGGTGGGCTAATTTTCCTTCTTGCGGCCCAGGACCGACCGGAACGGCCGTTTCCACCAGGCAAAGTGCGTGCGGTTCATCTGGCAGCGGGGTTGTTTACGGCCGTTTTTGCCCTCATCGTCTTCTTCCAACCCGACTGGCTGCAAGCGATTGATGATACGGCCGCTCCGTGGCACGCGGCCGTAGCCTTCCTGTTTACCTTTGCCCTCTGGTCCGCCGCTGCGTATGCCCTCTGGCGTATTTGGCAGCAAACGCGAAGCCCGGTTGACGGGGTAATGGCTTTGATTTCTATCTGGCTGGCCATTGGCACGGTGAGCATGCACGGGTTTGAATTGTGGCTGCTCAGCTGGTGGCTGTACCATCTTTTACTGCTCATGGGGGCAATTACGGCCGTTGCTGTCCTTATCCAATCTTACGAGCAGCTGCGCCGCTTCCGGCTCACATACTATTATCTGGCGATTGGCCTCATTGCCACGGGGGCACTGACGTTGTGGGCTTCTTACCTGGTGGCCCAATTTGTGCAGCGGGGCATCAGCAGCGAGGTCGAGGCCATCCTCATGCAAACCGGTTTACTGCGAACCGAACTGCCGGACATGACTCAAATGGTCATCAATGCCCGCATCACTGGCCTGTGGGTGGCAGGTTTGGTGATGGGCATGCTCTTTGCCGCGCTCCTAGTCATTGTGCACCGTGCCGATAAGCTAATTTTGAGCCGCACAGAGGAGTTGGCTCAGGCTAACGCCGAACTAAAAGCGGCCGAAGCGCTGCGTGATGATCTCACCGACATGATTGTCCACGATTTACGCACGCCGCTGACCTCCATGAATCTCAGCCTGGATTTGCTGGAGCGGACCCTGCACGATGAGTCCAAGGCGTCCCAGCGCGAACGCTTTGTACAGACTGCCAATCGGTCGGCGGCTGACATGTTGCAATTGGTGAATCAGCTGCTGGATGTGGCCAAAATGGAAGCCGGACAGCTGCGGCTTCAGACGGAAGAGCATTCGTTGGCGGATCTGTTGCGGGAGAAAGCGGCCGTTTTCCAACCGCAAATTGTCGCCAGCCAAAAGTACCTCACGCTGGCGCTGCCCGACAATCTGCCGCCCATCCTCATGGACGCGGATTTGATTGAGCGGGTGGTAGATAATCTGCTAAGCAACGCGCTGAAATACACCGATGCAGGCGGGCAAATCACTTTGCGGGCGCAGCGGACAGGCAACAAGCTGCTCATTGCCGTCGCCGACGATGGTGATGGCATTGAACAGGCTAAAGCGGACCAGATTTTTGATAAGTTTTACCAGGTGCGGGATGCGCAAGGCAGAGCACTGCGGCGAGGGACGGGGCTTGGCTTAGCGTTTTGCAAGATGGTGGTGGAGGCGCATAACGGCCGTATTTGGGTCGAAAGTAAACCAGGGGAGGGCAGCACGTTTTACTTCACCCTCCCCTGTGTGTCTCAAAATGGGAGTGGACCCAAAAGCAATCTTAACGGCGACGGCCCAAAACGCGCAGCAGTCGCAAAAACAGATTGATGAAGTCCAGGTAGAGGTGCAAAGCACCCATCACGGCGATGCCTCTCAATATTTCCTGGCTGCCGTTGCCTTGCAAAACCGTGGCGTAAGTCGCCTTTTTGATCATATTGCTGTCGTACACGATCAGCCCCAGGAAAATGAGGATTCCAAGGTAAGTCACAATCCAGTCCAATGCTGTGCTAGCAAAGAAAAAGTTTACGACTGAAGCCAAAATTATTCCTAGCAGCCCCACAAACAAAAGTGGTCCCCATTTGGTCAGGTCTTCTTTGGTAGTTAACCCAACTACGGTAAGAATAATAAAAATGAGGGTGGTGGTGCCAAATGCCAGGATAATGGTGCCCAGCCCATAGGCCAGAAAGATAACCGAGAGCGTAACGCCATTCAGCGCCGAATAAGCAAAGAACAGGGCCAACCCTACGTTAGAAGACATCTTACCAATGGCTCGGCTTACACTGATTACCAGAATGAGTTCGCCAATAAACAGGCCCCAAAAAATGAGCATGTTGCCAAAAACCAGATTGAGTATAGTTTCGCTGCTTAACGTGACAATGGCGACAATGGTGGTGAGCAGCAAACCTAACGACATCCACCCGTAAACGCGCTGCATGACGCCAGCAAATAGTTCGCCCAGGCGGGCTTCTGATACCTCAGCCGGATACTGCTCTTGATAATTAAACTCTGTGGACATTTTTCCTCCGTGGCACTACGTTAATATGTTGACTGCAAACAGCGCCAACATTTTAGCATAGAGTTTGCCAATTTGATCACCCGTTTTCGGCAATTTCGGTCAGCTCTAGCCAGCGGAATTCGGCCGTTTCTAGCGCTGTTTTGGCTTCTTCCAACTCGTCCACCAGCGGTTGCAGCTGCGCATAATCGGAGCCAATGTCGTTGATTTTGGCTGAAAGCGTGGCGATTTTTTCGGTGAGGGTTTCGATGGTGGATTCGGCCGTTTCCAATTCGCGCTGTTCTTTCCAGGTGAGCTTGCGCGGACGAGAACTAGCAGGTGCTTTGGTAGTTGTTGGCTTGTTAGGGGCTGGTTTGGGTGTGGGGGTAGCTTCTTCCTCACACAGGCGCAAGTATGTTTCATACGGAGCTGGGTAGCGTGTGCCCAGCACACCATCTTCAAAGCTCAGTAAAAAGTCCACGTTGCGATCTAAAAAGTAGCGATCATGGCTGACGACAACCAGGGTGCCTTCGAATTGGTCCAAAAACTGCTCCAATACAGTCAGCGTTTGCACATCCAGATCGTTGGTTGGCTCGTCTAAAAAAAGGACGTTGGGCTGGCGTACCAGCGTGCGCAGCAGGTAGAGCCGTCGCCGCTCGCCACCGCTCAGGCTGCTAATTTTGGCGCGCTGCTCTGGCCGCGTGAAGAGGAACCACTCCAGCATTTGGGCGGCTTCCACGCGCTCACCATCGCTGGTGCGGATGAGCGGCGCGAGCTTGTTGATGTAGTCGATGAGTGTAGATTCTTCTTCCAAATCTTCCGCCTGCTGGTCGTAATAGCCCAACTCCACGGTGCTGCCCCAGTCTACTTCGCCGCTGTCTGGCTTGGTTTTACCGGCCAGCACGTCCAGCAGTGTACTTTTGCCCGCTCCGTTTGGCCCGATGATGCCAATCCGGTCGCCGGGGTCTAGCTGCAAATCTAGATTCTTGAACAGGGTGAGATTGCTATAGCTTTTGCTGAGATTGGTGGCTTCCAGCACGCGTTTGCCCAGCCGTCGGCTAGCCAGGGCTAGCGCCACGCGCTGGTCGCCTTTGTCGTAGGCAATGGTTTGCAGCTCTTCTACGCGCTGGATGCGGGCTTTTTGCTTGGTTGTGCGGGATTGTGCACCCCGGCGCAGCCAGGCAAGTTCTTGCCGCAGCAGTGCTTGTCGTTTGGTTTCGGCCGTTTGCAGCTGATCTTCACGGGTGGCGCGTTGTTCGAGGTAATGGCCGTAATTCCCCACATATGTCACCAACTCACGCCGATCCAATTCCACAATCTTGTTCACAACACGATCTAAGAAGTAACGGTCGTGTGTCACCATTAACAGGGCGGCGGGCATCGTCAGCAAGAACTGCTCCAGCCAGCTTACCGTTTCGGCGTCGATGTGGTTGGTTGGCTCGTCCAGAATGAGCAAATCGCCGGGATCGATAAGCCCGCGTGCCAAAGCCACGCGTTTTTGCTGCCCGCCACTGAGAATGCCAATTTTGTCCCGAAAGCGAGTGATGCCCAACCGGGTGAGCACAGCTTTGGCCTCGGCTTCGGCTTGCCAGCTTTGGGTGCGGTCCATTTCTTGCGTAACTTGGGCAAATTGGGCTTGCAGATCAGGATCGGTGGGTGCGGCTTGCAGCGCTTCGCTAATCACTTCGTATTGGCGCAGCAGTTGCAGTTGGGGAGCATCACCCTGAAAAATGTAGTCGAGAACGGCCGTTTCCAGTGGCAAATCTGGTTCTTGGGGCAAATATCGAATGCGCACGCCGCCCCACACCGTAATGCCGCCTTCCGCAGGGGTTTCCAGACCGGCGATCAGCCGCAGCAGCGTGGTTTTGCCTGAGCCATTGCGGCCAATCAGCCCAATGCGGTCGCCTTCATTGATGAGCAAGTTAACGGAATCAAACAGCACACGATCGCTGTAGTGGTGGGTGAGGTTGTCGAGACGGACGAGATTCATGAGGGGTGGTAAACCAGGGTAAACGTTGCTGAATAGTTGTTGAAAGTCAGTCGAATGTTGATTTTATCTATGCTTCACAATGGCAAAATCATGCCAGATTTGCGCCATTATAGCATTGGCCCTGGTTTTGGCGTAAAAGGGATAGGTGGGTGAGGGAGATACGGCCGTTTAGACGGCCATCAAAGTATGAATAAGTTGCTGGCAGAAGGATTCTAGCGGCTGCTGTTGTTGATACAAGATTTTTTCAGTTGGTGTGGCAAAAGGCGCTACTTGCTTCAGGGCGGTTTCAGCACTGTTAAAGATGACCACGTGCCCGTCCCCAGTGACGCTTTTTTCCACTTGAAAATGGAAATCGGGGGAAGTGAGTAAATTGGAAACACATTCATAACTGCCGGGAATGATGAGCATGTGGAACGGGGGCAAAGGGGTCAGCTCTCGCAACGTCAGGTCTGGCTGGACAATTAGCCCGTGCTGGCTTTTTACCAGACTGTTTGTGGCTCCCACCAGTGTCGTAGACAAACCAGCCGCTCGCATCTGACTGAGGCAGTAAACAACTTCGTTTTCAGTAAAACCGGGACTGATGAGAATGGCAATATTTTTTTTATGCGTATTGTTTCCAGAGATCATACAGTTTACTTCCAATTTAGTTGCTGATATGATTGGGTTATCCAAAGGAGGGTTTGTTCGCGATGCTAGAAAAAAAGGCTCCTCCCCCACCACCCCCATCTCATCACAATGGGCACGAATATGAGAGAAAGTGTCTGGCACTGAGGTACTGACAGTATAGGCAAAGATAGAGATTCAGGGAATCGCACAAATTTGGTGATCTTGTCGAAAATCTGCGCGAGTTTGCGGAATTTACAACATTTCTGCGCAATTATTTGTTAGGAACAGCAAAATGAATGATTCATCTAAAACAGAGACCCGTGAAATGCGTGAGTCAGTACATAAAGCTTTGCGCCATTGGACCACAAAAACGGCCGATTCTGATCCCCTCTTGAGTCAGTTGGTAGCCGTGCAGCGTGCTCAGGCTACTTTAGGCGCGGGTGATAATCCAGCCATGCTACGGGCGGCTATTAACAAGGTGCTGCAAGAAGCGATGGATGATTTAGAAAAACGCACTCCGCGAGTAGTTGAGGTGCTGCAAAAGCGTTTTGTTACGGGCAAAACGCTGCAAGAAGTGGCAAACATGATGAACTTTAGCACGCACCAGATTAGCCGGATGCAGCGCGACGGCATTGAGCAGCTAACCGATATTCTCCAGGCCCAGGAGCGCGAGATTGGCCGTGAGCGGGCGCGGTCGTTGGAAAGCGTGCTGCCACCGCCGACCTATACCCGCCTGTTTGGTGTGGATGAGCTGTGCCAAGAGCTGGTGGCAATGCTGGCTGCGCCGGAAGCGCCCTGGGTGGTGGCTTTGGTGGGCATGGGTGGTTTGGGCAAAACGGCCGTTGCCGATTGGGTCACTCGCCACCTTATCCAAGAGCTTAGCTTCTCGCACCTGGTTTGGATTCGAGCGGGGGCATCCCACACCATGGGTGGGCAGGCCGAACCGCCCAGCCTGACCTATGAAAAAGTCCTCAACCAGCTGCTGGCCGAGCTGTTCCCCGAGATGAGAGCGCCGTTGGCCCTGGTTGACCGGGCGGCGAAGGTGCGCCAGGCGTTAAAAGCTCGCCCCTACCTGGTGGTCATCGACAACCTGGAGGCGGCCGAAGATACCTCTATTTTGCTCAACCATCTGAACGAGCTGGCTCAGCCGTCCAAATTTTTGCTGACCACACGCACGCGGGTGGCCAAGCAGGCGGCGGTCCGGGATGTGCCGCTGGATGAGCTGAGCTTTACCGACAGCGCCGCGTTTATGCGCCACCATGCGGCAGAGACAGGGGTAACGGCCGTTGCCCAGGCTACCGACGAAGATTTGCAGAAGGTGTATGCCAAAGTGGGCGGCAATCCGCTGGCGCTCAAGATCGTGGTCAATGTGCTGGACATTTTGCCGTTGAACCGCCTGCTGGATGGGCTGACGCAAAATTATCCCACCCAGGTTTTGGAGATGTACAAGCGGATTTATTGGCAGGCGTGGCAGACGTTGAGTGAAAACGGCCGTGCCTTGCTCCGCGCCATGCCGCTGACCAGGGAACCGGCCGACGTGGATTACCTGCTGGCGATTAGCGGCCTATCGGAAAACGCCATCTGGCCCGCCATCGAAGAACTGCGCCAGCGCTCCTTGCTGGAGGTGGAAGGCGATCTGCACGAGAAGCGGTACGGCATTCACCATCTCACGGACACGTTTTTAAGAACCGAAATCATTCATATTCCCATGACGTAGGTGGTAAGTGTGACAACACAACCAGACGACGGGCAGAACGAACCAGACCCCGACTTTATTAAAAGCATCCGCGCCGGGCTGGGGTACTGGCAGAAAAAGACGGAGACGATGCAGGCCGGGCAGGCGATGTGGCTGGACGGGCAGCGCTTTAACCTGAACGAGGCCGTGGTGCAAGGTTTGCGGTACCCGGAAACGTGGCAGGATACGGCAATGCTGCTGCTGCAAACGTTTGACTTTAGCGAATGGCGCGGTTATTGGTACGAGTGGACGGCCGTATTTGAGCAGGCATTGGCGGCGGCCCCAGAAAAAGAAACCGAGGTGTACGGCCGTATGCAAAACCGCCTGGGCCAGCTGTACCGTTTGGGCAACCGCCTGCCAGAAGCCGAGGCGCAGCACCAGGCGGCGCTGGCCCTGGCGCAGCAGCTGGTCAACGATGACTTGCTGGCGATTACCTACGGCTGTCTGGCTGAATATCACGAGGCTCAGAGAGACGTTGGCCAGACGAGAACCTTTGCCCAGGCAGCGCTTGACCTGGCCCAAATACGCCCCAGTGTTGGACGTATCGCTGCCTTTGCCCATCGTATCCTGGGAAGTATTGATGAATTTGTGGGAAATTGGCCAGCGGCAATTGAGCATTATCAACAGGCGATTCAAATTTGGCGCAAGCTGAACAATCACGTCTATCTTGCCCGGACCTTGTATGATTTGGGCAGCGTTTATGCCACCACTAACAAATTTGATCTGGCGCAGCAAGCTTATGAAGAAGCCGGAGCGATTCTAAGCCCTACCAACAATGTCAAAGATAAAGCATTTGTTTCGCTGAATTTAGGTGTTTTGTATTATCGTCAAAAGGATTGGGCCAGGGCTGAAGCAGCTTTTTTACAAATTGACCCGATGGCGCTGCGCGAGCAAAATGAATTGGATCTGCTTGGCAAGTTTTATAACAACCTGGGCAACGTCTATCTAGAAATGAAGCGGTGGGACAGCGCGGCGAACTATTTAGCCCTGGCCATTGCGCTGTTTCGCGAGAGAGAGAATGCGCTGGATTTGGGCAACAGCTTGGGGACGTTAGCTTCCGTTTATGGGCAGGATGGCCAACAAGAAGCGGCCCTGCCGCTTTATGCCGAGGCCATTCAGCTGCTGCTGCAATTCCCGGAGAGCCAGTGGGCGCAAAAATTGCTGCGGGAATTTGGGGCCGCTGATGAAAAACTGCGTGAAGCCTTGAGCAAAGACACGGACAAAAAATAAAAGCCCAACAGGATTGCTGTTGAGCTTTTAAGCTACGTGGGTTTGGCTCTATTAGCCGCCGCAGGTGGGCGCACTTCCCGAGGAACAATCGGCGAACACGGGTGTGGTCAATGAGGTACCGGCCAACATTAGGGCCAGCGCGGCAGCAGCGAGCAAGTAGACAATTTTACGACGAATAGCGAGGGACATGTTTTTTATCCTTTACCGATACGGTTGGTGAGGATTTGCGTGCGGTGTTAGCCTGTGGGGAACGGCCGTTTCCCGGACCAGCACTCAAGCAAATCGTTGATAAAAACGCGCTGTTAACAGTCCCTATCAGGGTATCGTTTTCGTGCCAGGAAATCCTGATGCGCAGCTGAAAAGTGGCTGATCATCAGCTGAATGTGCCGGGCAAAGTTTGGGAAGGAGAAAAATGAGCGATTATCTGGAACCGTCGGGGGGAGGGCGTTTCCCGCCTGGATTTCGCCAGGAAGTGCTGGGGTGTTTGCGCCAGTGGCTGGCCATGCGGGCCAGCGTTTCGCTGGTGGGGTTGCCGGGGGCGGGCAAATCCAACCTGCTGCAATACATTTACCAAAATCCAGAAAGCCTGACAGGGCAACAAACTGTAGTGCTGGTAACGTTGGACCTGAATCACCTGGTGGACGGCCAGCCCACCACGCTGTACCGGCTGGTGCTGCGGGCCTGTTACCACGTGCGGTCGCGTTTCCCACAGGATGTTGCCGACCTGGTGGCCCAACTCTATGAATCACACAAAGCGACTACGGATCTGTTTTTGGCCCAAACGGCCGTCTACGATTTGCTTGCTGCCGTTGCTCAGCAGCGAGGATTGGTTGTGCTTATTCTGGATCAGTTTGATCGCTTTTGCCGTCGTGCGGAACCGGAGTTGACTCTCTGTTTGCGGGCGTTGCGTGACGGCTTTAAAGACACCACCCTGTACATTGTGGGAATGCGGCAGGCGCCGCTGCGCATGGCCGAACCAGAACTGCTAGGAGAACTGCTCCAGCTGCTAGACACGCACGTTTGTTGGGTAGGTGCCATGAGTTGGGCAGACAGTTTCGCGTTCGTGAAGCAAGAGGTGGGGCGGGTTGCCCAAGCCGTGACCGAAGCCGAGGCTGCCCATTTGTTTAGCTTTACTGGCGGCTACCCCTCTTTGCTCAAGGCAGCCTGTGCCTGGCTGGTGCGCCAACCGGAACGGCCGTCTGTCGAGACCTGGTTTGATGCATTGCGGCTCCAACCAACCATCAAAAACCGGCTGGGCGAAATTTGGCGTGCTCTGACGCAAGAGGAGCAGTGGCTGCTGGCCGAACTGTCGGGTGGTGCTCAGCCTGATCCCGCCAGCATCTCGCCAGAAGCAATGACGCAGATGGTTCAGCGGGGTCTGTGCCAGCACGCGGATCACGGCTGTCAGGTGCGTGGTGATTTGTTGGCCGATTATGTGCAAACGGCCGTTCAGCATGGCCTGGGCCGCATCTGGCGCGATTCAAAAAGTGGGGTGTTGTACCAGGGGACACAGCGGGTGGTGGGATTACGGCCGTTAGAAGAAGCGCTGCTGACTTTCCTCGTGCAAAATCCGTACAAGCCGCATACCAAAACAGCGCTCATTCAGGCGGTCTGGCCTGAAGGTACGCACATTGTAGGTGTCACCGACGACAGTTTGTACCAGGTGGTGCGCGGCGTGCGGCAAAAGATCGAGCCAAAAACGGCCGAATCACCCGTGTATCTGGTTACCAAGCGTGGGGTAGATGAGGGGGGCTATCAATTTTTCCCGGAGGGCAGTTCGGAAAGTTAAACAGGGGTGGGCTTAGATTTCACTGTGCTCCACATCGAACACGTGCGAATGGAGATTGGCAATCCACTGCTTGCCTTCTTGCGTCTTGCGCAAGTAGTGCAGGGCATCCTGAATGTGAGGTCGTACCACGTTCCAGTAAAACTTGGTGAAGTTTTGCCGCATGTGGCCTGGACTGGTATAACCAATGCGTTTGTTTTCGCCAGTTTCCTCAAATTCGTAGTACAAAGCCGGAATTTTGCGCAGGTAATCGGGATCGCCTAGCTGGCCAATAAAATCGGCGGCGCGTACCAGCCCGGCAAAGTTGCCGGTTTCCTGGTAAAACGGTTCATCAGGCACGGGAAAGCGGGTCATTTCGATGTAGCTGGCAATAACTTTGGCATCTACTTCGCTGACCAGCGAATTACCAAACCGCTCCATGACAAACAGCTTGCTGCGATTAACGTGGTACGGCGTCAGGGCCGCGTCGGTGCCGCCAAAGGGGAGTTGGATTGTTTCATTGTTGAGGCCGGTGGCGTAACGGCCGTCTTCATCCAATTTGCACACACCTTTCACATAGCCAATGTCGTGGCACAGCAGAGCCATCATAAAGTGGAGCCAGTTGCGGGGGGTGATGCCGCCTTCACACAAATGTTTGCCTTTGAGGATGGATTGGCCGACTAGCGTAACCATAATCGTGTGATCGACGTTGTGGTAAAGCGCGTCGGAGTTGGCGATATTTTCCAATGCCAGACGCCCGGTCCACTCCAGGATGTTGGCATTTTGCGGCTCCATCAGGCTGTAGGTTTGCGCATAGGCATCCTTTAGCGCCTTCACAAAATGTTCGATTGTCAGGCTTTGCAAATTAAGCATCATGAAATTGTTCCGTCTTTATATTTTGGACCGCAACGACACACGTTTGGCTACTAAGATACATGGCTGGGGCTGGATTGTCTAGCGGGCGGAGCAAATTCTGAGTGAAAAATCTGTTTATGGCGCATGTTGCTGATCAGCGGTTGATGGTCGCGGCGGTGATGGTGAAGTTCTCAAACGTCACCTGCACGGAACCATCCTCTGAACCACTGGCGGCAAAGCCAACGACTCCATCCGTGAAACGGCCGTCTGTTCCCTCGGCTACCAGCTGGTTGTTGACATAAAATGCCAAATAGTCCCCGGCACAGATGGCTTTAAGCTGGTTGCTGCGTTCACCCTGGCGTACGGCGCTGTGCGGTGTCCAGTCAACAATGGGGGAGGAGAGGCTGCGTTCAACACGGCGAATCGAGATAAAGCCGTCGCCGCTAATCAGGAAGTAGTAGCCGTTGCGATTTTCGGCACCGGCTGCGCGGCAAACCAGGCCGTAGGCGTTGTTGCGTTCGCTGGAAAGCTGCTCTACGGCCGTTTCCAGCACCACATCTGTGTAAACCGTTTCCGTAAAGCTCCAGACATAGCTGGCTGAACTGGAGCTAAGTTCGTAACCATCGCCTGTGAGTTGAACGGCCGTACCAGTCACAACATCCAGCTTTTCCGGCCAGCTACCAACCTCGCTGAAATCTGTCTCCAAAAGCAGTTCCTCTTCCGACACATCCGCCGAGCCGCTGCTGGCGCAAGCAGCCAGCGAGACAAGAAGGATCAGAAGCAGCAGAAGGAGAAGTTTTTTGCGCATAATCACAAAAGTAGGAACACAGAGTTGCACAGAGAAGCACGAAGTTACACAGAGAAAACCCTTTTGGCTCTGTGCCCTCTGTGGCCGAATCAATGATGGAAAAGACGCAGGCCGCTGAAAATGAGCGTCATGCCGTAGGCATCGGCGGCGGCAATCACGTCGTCATCGCGCACGGAACCGCCGGGTTCAATGACATATTTAACCCCACTGCGGTGCAATCGGTCAATATTGTCACGGAACGGGAAGAAGGCATCAGAGCTGGCAGCTACGTTTTGCAGCTTTTCCAGCCATTCGCGCCGCTCGGCGTAGGTCAGCAGGGCCGGAACCTTTTCAAAGAGCGCTTCCCAAGACGGCCGTTCCGCCTCGCCAATCTCATCCAAGACGTACAAATCAATGGCGTTGTTCCGCACCGCGCGCGGCGTGCCTTCTTTGAATTGGAAGCTAAGGACGCGCGGGTGCTGGCGCAGCCACCAGTTGTCGGCCTTGTCGCCCGCCAGCCGGGTGCAATGAATGCGCGACTGCTGCCCCGCACCGAGGCCAATTACCTGGCCGTTCAGCGCGTAGCAGACCGTGTTCGATTGGGCGTATTTGGTCGCAATGGTGGCCACAATCAGGTCGCGTTTGGCGCTGTCTGGCAGCCCCTGACTGGCCGAAACCACATTCAGCAGCAGCGATCCGTTGATTTCGGCATCGTTGCGCCGCTGGGAGAAGGTGATGCCAAAAACCTCACGCCGCTCCAGCAGTGGTGGTTTGTAGGTGGGATCAATTTGCACGATGGGGTAACGGCCGTTTTTTTTCTGCTTCAATATTTCCAGCGCTTCCGGTTCATAGGCAGGCGCAATGACCCCGTCGGACACTTCGCGGGCGATGAGTCGCGCTGTCATGGCGTCTACCGGTTCGCTCAGCGCTACCCAGTCACCAAAAGAGGACATGCGGTCCGCGCCACGAGCGCGGGCGTAGGCGATGGCCAGCGGCGTCAGCTCATCGAGCAGATCGTCTACAAAGTAAGCCCGTGCTTCCTGTTTGCTTAGCGGCACAGCCACGGCCGCGCCCGCTGGACTGACGTGTTTGAAGGAGGCCGCCGCGGGCAAATCCAGCGCGGCTTTGAGCTCTTGCACCAGCGGCCAGCCGTTGAGCGCATCGAGCAAATTGATGGTGCCAGGCGAGCCGTTGAGCACTTTCAGCGGCAGTTCGCCGTGCATGGTGTAAATCTGGGCTGGGGCCTGGTGTGGATTGATGCCGTAGCGCAGGGTGAGTTGGCTGTGGCTTTGCGGAAATTCCTGGCGCAGGAAATTGGCAATGGCGTCGTCGTAAACGGCCGTATGCTGAAACGCTTTCAACGCCAAATTTTGCCGGGTGGTGAGTGTCGTGTCGCCCTGACCGCGCAGTTCGTTTAGCACAGTGTCATAGTCGGCCGGGTCGCACAGAATGGTGACGCGCAGATGATTTTTGGCCGCCGCCCGCAGCAGCGTCACCCCGCCGATGTCGATCTGCTCCACCGCTTCGGGCAGCGTGACGTCTTCTTTGGCCACGGTTTCCTGGAACGGATACAAATTACACACCACTAGATCGATGTTTTGGTAGCCTTGGGCCTTCATGTCGGCCTGGTCGCTGTCGATGTTGCGGGCCAGGATGCCACCGTGAACAGCCGGATGCAGCGTCTTGACGCGACCACCCAGCATTTCCGGCGCTTGGGTCAGGTCGGCCACGTCTTGCACCGAGAGGCCAGTGTCGCGAATAGCGCGGGCGGTGCCGCCGCTGGCGATCAGGGCAAAGCCGAGTTCGTGCAGTGCCTGGGCCAGTTCTACCAGCCCGGTTTTGTCGGAAACAGAAAGCAATGCTTGCTTTTTGGTTGCCATCTAAGAATCTCCTACTGGAGACCCGAAGGGTTTTGTGCCGGGTAATTTCAGTTAAGAGCGACCAAACCCTTAGGGTCTTTTGCTTACAAACGAATGACCTGATCGCGGCCAGGACCAACGGAAACGGCCGTTACCGGCACCCCCGTCTCATCCGTAATAAACTGAATGTATTTCTGTGCATTCTGCGTCAGGTCGGCCAGCGTACGCACGGCCATCACATCTTCCTGCCAGCCAGGCAAGGTATCGTACACCGCCTGGCAGCGGCTCAACGACGGGATGTCGCTGGGGTAAAAATCAATGGTCTCTCCGTCCAGCTGGTAGGCGTTGCACACCTGAATTTCATCGAGGCCGCTCAAAATGTCTAGCTTGGTAATGACCAACTCGGTGAGGCCGTTGATACGGGCGGCGTGGCGCAGCATGACCAAATCTAACCAGCCAACCCGCCGTGGCCGCCCGGTGGTGGTGCCGTACTCATCCCACGGCTTGTCGCCCGTGCCACGCAGCCGGTGAGCCATCTCGCCGTCCAACTCCGAGGGGAAGGGTCCGCCGCCGACGCGGCTGGTGAATGCTTTGGCAATGCCAATGACGCGCCCCACCATGCGCGGGCCTACGCCTAAGCCAATCAACACGCCGCCGGACGTGGGAGAGGAACTGGTGACAAACGGATAGGTGCCATGATCCAAATCCAAAAACGTACCTTGAGCTCCTTCGGCAAGGACGGAACGGCCGTCTTTCAGCGCCCGGTCCAGATAAACCGAACCATACACCAGATGGTCGCGCAGCTTTTGGCCGTATTCGGCATATTCGGCGGCAACCGCATCGGCATCCAGCGGTTCTGCGCCGTAAATTTTAGTAAGCACCTCATTTTTGGCGGTGATGTGGGCCTGAATCTGGTCCGCCAGCTCTTCCGGGTTGGCAAATAGCTCGGCGCGCAGGCCGGTACGCTCCGTTTTGTCGGTGTAAGCCGGGCCGATGCCGCGCAGCGTCGTGCCGATTGCTTCGCTGCCGCGCCGCGCTTCTTTGGCTTTGTCCAATGCAATGTGGGCCGGGGTGATGAGGTGCGTGTTACGGCCGATTTTGAGCCGCTCTGGACCAACGTCGATGCCGCGCTCGGCCAGGGCGGCCATTTCGCGCAGCAGCACGGCGGGGTTCAGCACCACGCCATTGCCAATCAGGCAAGTGACGTTGGGATGAATGATGCCGGACGGAATCAGGTGCAGCTTAAAAATGTCACCCTTCACCGTGACGGTGTGCCCCGCGTTGTCGCCGCCGCTGTAGCGGGCCACGATGTCTGCCTGTGCAGCCAGTAGGTCAGTTACCCGACCTTTGCCTTCATCGCCCCATTGGGCGCCAATGATCATGTCTAGTGGCATAGTCTCCTCCTGAGGTTCGCCAAAAATAGAGAAGCCCGACTTACCGGAGATTTTCTCCTGGCAGTCGGGCTTCTTAAATGATTCGAATCGTTTGTCCAGCCATGAATCTACCGCATCAATCCTGATGTACGACGGTAATTTTCTGGCAATAGGTGGGACTGCTTATTGGAATTTTGCGCAGTTGGTCTATTGCAAACCAATTATAGTGTACAGACGACGCATTGCAACGTCTCTGTTAATAATGCACGTTGACCACGGTGCCAATGGAGACAAAGTTGTACATCCAGGCCGCATCGCTGGTTTCCATGTTGACACAGCCGTGGCTCATGGGGGTGCCGAAGTTGTTGTGCCAAAAAGTGCCGTGCAGCGCGTAATCCTGGTAGAAGTACATGACGTAGGGCACGTCTTCCAGATAGTAATCGTAGCCCAGCAGACTGCCATCCATGGTTTGGCTGCGGTAGGTGAGCCAGACGCGGAACTGCCCGGTAACCGTGGGATGGTCCCAGGTGCCGCTGGAAATGAGCGTGGTGAAGACGACATCATCACCCTCGTAGGCGCGGAGCGTTTGGGTAGATAGGTTCACATCTACCCATCGCTCGTTGGCGCCCACGCCAAACGGCCGTCCGGCATCATTGTAGTTGGGGCTGACAAACGTGGGAATAGAGGTGGGTGTGGGTGTGGGCGTAGGGGACGGCGTGGGCGTGATGGTCCAGGTGGGGCGGGGCTGATTGGCCCCGGTACTGGCAATTTCTTTGGCCGGGAAGCGGGGTTCCGGGGTTTGGGTGGCAGTGGGTACGGCCTTAGCTGGAACGGCCGTTGCTACTGCGGCCACCACTGCTTCGGCATCATCTAAAGGCGCGAGGCTGTTGCTAAGAACGGCCGTTTCAGCAGTGCTCCTATTTGGCTGAAAGTATGATAGGGCAAACGCGGTGCCCCCGCCTACCAAAAGCAACCCTATGACAGTCAGAGCAATCCAACGCAGGGAAAGAGGCCAGCGGCGAGTCGTGGCTGGGGCCGGCACAGTGAACGTGTCTGTTTTGCTAACGGGGTCGCTGTCTGCCAGCCGCTTTTCGGCCCACAGGCGTGCTTTTTGCACCGTCGAATTACCGGGAGCCAGCATCTCGGCGCGGTTAACGTATTCTAGGCTGGCGTTGGGCGATTGGGCCACCGTCGCCAGCCAGAGCCAGGCGCGGTAATCTTGCGGGTCTTGCCGCACGGCTTGTTGAAGCAGCCGCCGGGCCTCATGGACGTTTTTTTGCTGAACGGCCGTTTTGGCCTGTTTCAACAGGGCGTCAATGGGGGTTAACGTGCGCGAAGAAGTGGCTGCACTCATTGTACGCTGTCCAAAAAGCACTGGATGCCATTCAAAATACCCGATGCCGGAACATCGGCATTTGTAGTTAAGATGGTGCGGTCCAGATTCATAAACCCGGTTTCGATGATGATGGCGGGCACACCTTCGGGCAGGGTGCGGAAGGCGTGGTAATCGGTCATGTGCGGGGTGATGGTGTTGGCGTGGTACGGCAGCTGGGTGACCTGGGCGTAGGCGGTTTCCATGCAGTTTTGCAGCAGGCTGGAGTCCGTGCGGCTGGATGGGGCCACTTTGTAGCCGGTGGCCAGGTCGTTGTAATAAACACAGGAGTCTGCGTGGATGGAGATAACGGCCGTACCGCCATAGTTGCCCAGCCGGGGATCAAACTCGTCCAAAATATCGGCATGGATGCCCTGTGCCAGCAGTGCCCCCGCCACTTTTTCGGTGATGTTCAGATTTACTTCAGCTTCAGTCAGGCCATCGTTGCACACGGCGCCGCTGTCGCTGCCTTTGTGCCCGGCAATGAGGCCAATGCGAATCGGGCCAGGACTTTGCGCCAGGCGTTGCAACACTGGCTTGGCGGGAATGGGCTTGTAAATGGGTGCGGAAAGGGAACTGCTACTGGTGGAGGCAATTAATTCGGCCGTTGCTTCCGGCGGACTAAAAAACCAGTAAACGATGCCCATGCCGACAATGGCAAGCAGCAAAAAGAGCACGATGGGCAAGTTGCGTCCCAGCAGGTGCAGCCAGTCAAATGAGCTGTTTTCCCAATTGGTGTCCCGAAAATCTGATTGCATACGGAATGTTTTGCCTGACCTGGCCTGCACAAGTGTGACTGTGAATTCAGGTCCCGAACAACAGCTGATGAGTTGTTGTTGCTGATCTTATGTCTATATTTTACACGAAAGTGTCAAGGAGAAAAATGAGAGAATTCGGGATGAAATAGGGCATTATTTTCGTAAGCCAGGGATGAGAGAAAGTCGCGATTTAAGAGGGATGTTGCTAAAAAGAAGATGAATCTGTCACCTTTTTGTTACAATATGGCTCTGTAGATTAGTAACTCGCTGAAACATGTAACTTTTCGCTCGGTGACTTGATCTAAATCCAGGTAGAGGTTATGAAAGCGAGTTGGGAAACGGCCGTTGGAGTGCATCATGCATGAGGTAGAAGAACTAGTAAAAAATGCCAGCAATGGCAGACTGACAAAAGAAGAGCGCCAGCAAGCCTTTGCGCAGTTGGTGAGTGAATTTTATGAAGTGGCCTACCGATGGGCTTTTACGCGCCTGAATGATTCCGACCTGGCGCAAGACGCCACGCAGGAAGCGTTTGTGATCGCTTACCAGATGCTGCACCAGCTGCAAGAGCCCAAAGCATTTGCCGGTTGGTTTAAACAAATTGTGCTGAGCCAGACGTACCGCTTGCTGCGCGACACGCGCCCGTTAGCCCAGGCTGTTGATCTGAGTCAGGAACTGGCAACTCAGGAGCCTGGCCCCGTAGCCGAAGTAGAAAATGAAGAGTTGAAAGAGCGGGTAATGACGGCCGTTCAGGCCTTGCCAGAAAATGAGCAAATTGTGACGAAGTTGTTTTATCTGAACGGTTATTCGCAAAAAGAGATTGCTCGCCTGTTGGAACTGCCGCTGACCACGGTCAAAAAGCGATTGCAGTACGCCCGGCAGAATTTGCGGGGCATTCTGGTAAGCATGATGGACGCGTTTGTCCCGGAATCGGAACCCGCGCCTGTGCCGGTGCCTATTCCGGTGCGGCGGCAGCCGGTGTATCCGCCAGATCCGCCGGAATGGTAAAGAAATAAAGATTAGGGGTGGGAGCTTGCGTCGTGTGTCCTGAGTTGTGCTTGAATCCCCTCTGGTTTAGTCGTACAATGGTTCGATATTTTCCGTTGCTTTTTACGACAAAACGTCATAGAAAATTACGAAAAGTCACATAAAATGGGAAATTCTCCCGAATTCAATTTAGAGAGTAAATATTATGGATGAGCAACCAAATGACAACCGCCCATCGGTGCCAACCTGGGTTTGGATTATTACAATTTTCGCCGTCATTGTGGGGCTACAGCTGCTGTTTAGCGGCCGTTTGAGTGGTCCAGAAGAGATCAGCCAGCAGCAGTTTTTCTCGCTGGTGCAGGGTGGCGACGTTGACGTCATTGAACTGGATGGCGACCGCCTGGAAGCGTTCCGTATTGACGCTACCGGCGAAGCGGTCACGATGGGTGTTACCACCAAAGACAGCCAAAGTTCGCTGGAAGACATGCTTAGTTTTAATGGTCTAAGCAATGCGACGCTGGATGAGCTAGGCGTTGAGGTGCAGGTGCGTAACCAATCGTTCCGCAATAACCTGTTTAGTATCATCATCACCATTGGCCCGGTTTTGCTGCTGATCTGGATTTTCAGCCGTGGTTTCCGCCAGATGCAGGGTGGAGGTGGCAACAGCATTTTTGGATTCGGCCGTAGCCGCGCCAAAAACCTGAGCGATGCCGATCGTCCCACTGTGACCTTTGACGATGTGGCCGGCGTTGATGAGGCTAAGATGGAACTGGCTGAAGTGGTGCAGTTCTTGAGGGAGCCGGAGAAATTTGTGCAGGTCGGCGCGCGCATTCCCAAGGGTGTGCTGATGGTTGGCCCGCCCGGAACAGGTAAAACCTTGTTGGCCCGCGCGGTTGCCGGGGAGGCAGGGGTACCCTTCTTCCACATCTCTGGTTCTGAATTTGTAGAGATGTTTGTCGGCGTGGGTGCCAGCCGTGTACGTGATTTGTTCGAGAAGGCCAAACAATCTGCCCCGTCGATTGTGTTTGTGGACGAAATTGATGCCGTAGGTCGCCAGCGTGGTGCGGGTTTGGGCGGTGGTCACGACGAACGTGAGCAGACCCTGAACCAAATCCTGGTGGAGATGGACGGTTTTGATAACGATACCAACGTGATTGTGATGGCTGCTACCAACCGGGCCGACATTTTGGACCCGGCATTGCTGCGCCCCGGTCGTTTTGACCGCAAGGTGTATGTGGACCTGCCGGACGTACGCGGCCGCGAAAAGATTTTGGAAGTACATGCCCGTGGTAAACCGATCAGCAAGGAAGTGGAGCTGAAGGAGTTTGCCAAGCTAACAGCCGGTTTTTCGGGCGCTGACCTGGAGAACCTGCTAAACGAAGCGGCAATCTTTGCGGCGCGGCGAGACCAGCGCACGATTGGCAACCTGGAATTCCAGGATGCATTTGACCGCATTGCGCTCGGCCCGGAAAAGAAGAGCCACGTGATGTCGCAGGAAGACAAAGAGACAGTGGCTTATCATGAAGCGGGTCATGCGGTGGTAAGCTTCCATCTGGCCAACACGGACCCCATCCAGAAAATTACGATTGTGCCACGTGGTCGCGCTGGTGGCTATGTGCTGCCGCTGCGCGAAGAGCGCATGGTTTACACACGCGACAAGTTCGAAGACCAGATTGCGATGGCGATGGGTGGTCGCGCGGCTGAAGAAGTGTTCTTCGGCCAGATTACCACGGGCGCGGCGTCTGACTTACAGCAATCAACCCGTTGGGCACGCGCCATGGTGATGAATTACGGCATGTCCAACTCGTTGGGCTTACCCACCTATGGCGACCAGAGCAGCAACCCGTTTGTGGGGCGCGACTACGGCTTTGGGTCGGGGCGTGATTACAGTGAGGAAGCGGCCAAGACGATTGACGAGGAAGTCCGCATCATTCTGGATCGGAA
Organism: Ardenticatenaceae bacterium; assembly: GCA_020634435.1. Taxonomy (GTDB): domain Bacteria; phylum Chloroflexota; class Anaerolineae; order Promineifilales; family Promineifilaceae; genus Leptofilum. The sequence goes on from JACKBS010000008.1 coordinate 506,769, forward strand.
TTACAAGCGCGCCAAACAAATCATCGAAGACAATCGCAACAAGATGGTGGCGCTAGCCAATGCGTTGATGGAAGTTGAGACGATGGACCGCAGTACGTTTGAGAAGTTGATGAATGAAACGCTGGCGGTTCACTCGGAAAATGGTAAGACCGAAACGGAAGAGTTGACGGAAGCCCTGGTTGAAGAGGCATCCACAACGGCCGATTAAAGGCTCCCCTGCTGGCTTGAAAGTTACAGCCTCCTCACTCCCTGAAGTGAGGGGGCTTTTTCTTTGCTGGCGGGGCATTCACCCAATTTGGAATTTTGCGGGATAATACGCTTATGACTGCACGATTTCGCCGCATGGGGCGGCAGTATGAATCTGATCCAGATTCGAAGGCCAAACGGCTAACGAAAGAAAGTTTGCACACCTACGGGCGATTGTTGGGCTATGTACGGCCGTATCGCCGCCGCATGACCTTTTCCATCATTTTGTTGGTTTTTAGCACCCTGCTGGGGTTGGTTTTACCGCTGGTGGTACAAAATCTAGTCGATGTGGTGCTGATTGACAAAAACATGGCCCGGCTGAATCAGCTGGCGATTGGTCTGTTTGTGGTGTTTATTGTGCAGGCGCTGTTTAGTTTTGGCCACCGGCTGACGCTGGCGTATGTGGGTGAGAAGGTGATTGCTCATATTCGGGTGCAAATCTACACCCACCTGCAATCGCTGTCGCTGAAATATTACGCCGATCATCGTACGGGGGAAGTGGTTTCCCGGCTCACCAACGATGTGTCGCAGCTGCAAACGGCCGTTACCGATAATCTGGTTGCTTTGCTGCGTCAGGCAATTACGCTGGTAGGAGCGGCCGTTTTGCTCTTCTGGCTCAACTGGCGGCTGACGCTGGTCATTCTCACTGGCATTCCCATCATCTCCCTGACGATGGTCTTCCTGGGGCGAAAGATTCGCCAGGCGGCCAAGGCGGTGCAGGATGCGCTGGCCCAGGCGGCCAATGTGGTGGAGGAGACGGTCAGCGGCATTCGCATTGTGAAGTCGTTTGTGCGCGAGGCGCATGAAATCGGCCGTTTTTCGGCGCGGGTGGATGAGACGTTTGAGGCGGCCATGCAGCGCGCCAAAATCGGTGCCGTGCTGGGGCCAATCATTGGTTTTATGGCTTTTGCCTCGATTACGCTCACCCTTTGGTTTGGCAGTTTTGAAGTGATTAACGGCCGTTTATCCGCCGGTGGACTGGTAGCCTACCTGGTGTACACGCTCATGGTGGCCTCGCCGATTGCGTCGCTGGCCGGGCTGTACGCCCAGTTTCAATCGGCGCTAGGAGCCACGGAGCGGCTGTTTGAGCTGCTGGACACACCGGCCGACATTGCCGATCGGCCGAATGCTACCGAACTACCGCCCGTGACGGGGCGGGTGGAATTTGAGCAGGTCGATTTTGATTACACAACGGCCGTTGCCCTCCTAAAACAAGTTTCGTTTGTGGCTGAGCCGGGGCAAGTGGTAGCGCTGGTTGGGCCTAGCGGCGCAGGCAAGAGCACACTGGTAAATTTGATTCCGCGCTTCTATGATGTGGGTAACGGCCGTATTCTCGTTGATGGCCATGACGTACGCGACGTAACCGTAAAAAGCCTGCGCCAGCAAATTGGCATTGTGCCACAGGAGACAATTTTGTTTTCTGACACAGTGCTGGAAAACATTCGCTACGGCAATTTGGACGCCACGCAGGCGGAGATTGAAGCTGCGGCCAGAGCGGCCAATGCGCACGACTTTATCCTGAATGATTTGCCCGATGGGTACCAGACGAAGGTGGGCGAGCGCGGTGTAAAGCTGAGCGGCGGCCAGCGGCAGCGTGTGTCTATTGCCCGCGCTATCCTCAAAGACCCGCGCATCCTGATTTTGGACGAGGCCACTTCCTCGCTGGACAGTGAAAGTGAAAGCCTGGTGCAGGAGGCGTTGGAACGGTTGATGAACGGCCGTACTTCCTTTGTCATTGCCCACCGCCTGAGCACCGTCATCAATGCCGACTGGGTGCTGGTGCTGGAGCAGGGACGTGTGGTAGAACAAGGCACGCACAGCGAACTGCTGCAAAATCCCAATGGCCTGTACTACCGACTTTACCAAATGCAATTTGCAAACGCGGGAGATTGGAGACTGGAGATTGGAGACTGAGGTACATTAGTTTCCGATCTCCAGTCCCTAATTTCCCCTAAAATGGACTTTTGAATGGAGAACAACGACCCGACGATCATCGAACGCAACTATCCGTCTGACGTAGAGATTTTCACGGTAAACGGCCGTGAATTTATTCTCATCGGCACGGCGCATATTTCACAGGAATCCACCGACCTGGTGCGCTCGGTCATCGAGCAAGAGCACCCCGATGTGGTGTGCGTGGAACTGGACGAACAGCGCTACAAAACCCTGTCAGAGAAAAACAAATGGGAAAATCTTGATCTCAAGCAAATCATCCGCCAGAAGCAGTTAATGACGTTGCTGGTGAACTTGCTGCTGGCGTCGTACCAGCGACGGTTGGGTCAACAGCTGGGCGTGGCTCCCGGCACAGAGTTGCTGGAAGCAACTAAAGTGGCTCAGGAATTGGGGATTCCGCTCTCGCTGGTGGATCGGGATGTGCGCATCACCCTGCGGCGTGCCTGGAACAGCATGAGCTTTTGGGAGAAGATGAAGCTGCTTGGTTCCGGTTTTGTGGGCGCAGTGGAAGGTGAAGAGATTTCTGAAGAGATGTTGAGCGAAATCCGCCAGTCGGACGTGTTGACGGAGCTGATGAACGAGTTGGGTGAATTTATGCCTGTGCTCAAGGGCGTGCTGATTGACGAGCGCGATACCTACATTGCCCAAAAAACTCGTGATGCTGACGGTGACAAAGTGGTTGCGGTGGTCGGTGCTGGCCATTTGAACGGCATCAAGCGGGCTTTGCTGGAAAATCGCATGGACGATCTGAGCCTGATTGAGCAGGTGCCACCGCCATCGCCCGTGGGCAAAATTATCGGCTGGGGCATTCCGGCCATCATCATTGGCATGATTGTGTACATCGGCATTACCCAAGGTGCCTCGGCCGCGGGCGACAATTTGCTGTACTGGTTCCTGGTGAACGGGATTCCCAGCGCCATTGGCGCGGTGATTGCCTGGGCGCATCCGTTAACGATTGCCGCTTCCTTTTTTGGGGCACCGCTCACCAGCCTGACGCCGGTCATTGGCGCGGGTTACGTGGCCGCGTTTGTGCAGGCGTATTACGCGCCGCCGGTCGTGCGGGAGTTCCAAACCGTGGGCGATGACATTGGCCAGTGGCGCATGTGGTGGAAAAACAAGCTGCTGCGGGTGCTGCTGGTGTTTATTCTCACCAGCCTAGGCAGTATTGTGGGCACCTATCTTGGGGCGGCGCAAATTATTTCCAATTTGTTTTAAGATTTAACAATCCCAAATGTGGGAAATTGATTTTTCACGCGAAGGCGCAAAGGATTGAGTTTCTTTGCGCCTTCACGTTTTTAGAGCAGTGAAAGCTGTTGCGCCGTGTCCAGACGGCCGTTTCTCTCCAGTTCCAACAGCGCGGCCTTGAACTGTAAACCACCCGCATACCCCGTCAGTGCGCCGTTGCTACCGACGACCCGGTGGCAGGGAATGATGATGGCAATGGGATTACGGCCGTTGGCCGCTCCCACCGCCCGCGATGCGGTTGGCTTGCCCAATTCCTGCGCGATGGTGCCATACGTGGTGGTACGGCCGTAGGGAATTGTCTGTAGGTAACGCCAAATTTCCTGCTGGAAAGGTGTGCCCTGCGGGGCAAGGGGCAGATCAAAGTTTTGCCGTTCGCCCGCAAAATATTCAGTGAGTTGGGTAACGGCCGTTGCCCACACATCTTCATCCCGCTGCCAATTTGGTTTAGGAATCAGAGGGCTAGTGCCTGCCTGAAGCGAAACGTGCGTTAAGCCTTGCGTGCTTCCTGCCAGCAAAATCTCACCCAAAGGGCTGTTCATCACGGTAAACAAAATTGGTTTGGTCATTGTTCCTCCAGCCACTGATTTGACGAAAAGGGATGTTTCAAGGACTTCTTCCAGCGGCTGTAAGCGTCTTTACAGCTGTCCAACATCCCTATAGACAGCCTTACGGAAAGGTTTCTGCTTTACTATAACCGTTGGAAGAACAGACGTGGGAAACAGAACAGCAGATGCCAAAACACCCGCGAAACATCACTCGGATAACTTTACCAGCTTTTACACAACGGCCGTATCAGCAAATATTCACGACTTTTACACAACATATCGTGTGAATCGGGGCCAAAACATCGTTTAATCGCTTGGAAGGTTTTAGACTCCGTGATAGATATTGTAGCACGGTGCATCTTTGAAACATGAGCGACGCATTCACACAAGATCGAGAGCCATACGTGGAATTGATTGAGACAAATGGTGGGTTAGACTCCCAGGAATTAGCCCAACTACAGCGGTTTTTACCAGCTAGCTTAATGCAGTCAATAACCGATGCTGGTCCAGAACCGCCGCGGGCGATTTTGTCTGCCTGCATCAATCACCTGGCCAGCTTGCTCGAAGCCACCACTTCGCACCTGCCAGCGTCTCTGGTGCGCCAGGTGCGGCGGCAGCCCCATCCCGGCCAGGCAGATGGCGAATTTGTGGAAGGGACGCTGCTTTTTGCGGACATCAGCGGTTTTACGGCGATGTCGGAGCGGCTGAGCCAGATTGGCCGCGAAGGCGCGGAAGAGGTGACCGATGTAGTTAACCGCTACTTTGATGCCATGCTGGACATTTTACGCGCGTACGATGGCCAACTCATCCGCTTTGGTGGTGATGCGCTGCTGGGCTTGTTTACCGAACAGCCGTCCGACGGCGATGATTTGAGCGAGATGTTCCCTGAGTTGGCGGGCAACGATGGTCCCAACAGCGCGACGCTGGCCGTCCAGGCAGCGATTAAAATGCAGGCGGCGATGGCCGACTTTGCCGAGACGAAAACGTCGCAGGGCACTTTCCCGCTGCGCATGAGTGTGGGTATCAAACGGGGCCGCTTTTTTGCTGCCCAGCTAGGCACCGTAGAAAACATGGAGTACGCGCTGTTTGGCCCGGACGTCAATGCGACGGCCGCTGTCGAATCGGCCGCTTCTGCCGGGCAGGTGCTCATCGACCAGGAAACGTACGATGCAGTGGGAACGGATGTGGTGCTAACGGCCGTTCCCCTTCCCGAAGACTCTAACTTTTTGCTGGTGGAATACATCGACCAGCCCGCCAACCGCACCTATATTGCCCCGCAGGAAACGCTTTATCCGCTCACGCCCGATCTGGCCGCGCTGCGTCGCCACATTACCTGGCTGGCGACCTTTACGCCGTATTTGCCTACGGGCCTGCTGCCGCGTTTGGCCAGTGACCCGCGTGCGCCAAGCTTGAAAGGTGAGCACCGTCTGGTCGCCAGCCTGTTTGCCAATGTGGATGGCCTGGGTGATGCGGTTGACCGCTTTGGCAGCGGTCAGGAAGACAAAATTGTCCATGCCCTGAACCGGTATTACGTGAGCATGAGTGAGGCGATACGGCCGTTTGGCGGCGTGATGAACAAAATCGACCTGTACGATCATGGCGACAAGGTGCTGGTGACATTTGGTGCCCCCATCGCTCATGAGGATGATGCCGAACGGGCTGTGCGCGCTGCCCTGGCCATGCAGGAAGCCCTAGCCGAACTCAACCAAAACTTGCCCGCTGAATTGGGCTTGACCGACTGGCAGCTCAGCCAGCGCATCGGCATCAGCTACAGCTATGTGTTTGCCGGGTACGTGGGTGCCAGCTGGCGACACGAGTACACGGTGATGGGCGACGAGGTGAACCTGGCCGCCCGGCTCATGTCCGCAGCCAAAGAGGGTTGGGTCCTGGCCAATGAGAACGTGCGCCGCCAGACCGAGGCCGTGGCCGTACTCCAGCCCGAAGGCGCAGTGCAGCTTAAAGGCAAGAGCCAGCCAGTGCCCATCTTTGCCGTGACTGGGCTGCGTACCGCCCCAGAACGCTCTCGTGAAAAGCAAGGCTTGCAAGCGTCTTTGGTGGGCCGCGATGCGGAACAGGCGGCCCTGCATGACGCGATTGACCAGCTCTCGTTTGGCTTTGGCCGTATTGTTTCGCTGATTGGTGAGGCTGGGCAGGGTAAATCGCGCCTGGCTTACGAAGCGCAGCACGACGATATGCGCTGGTTGCAGGTGCGCTGCCTGTCGTTTACGGAGACGGTGAGTTATCGGCCGTTTCGTGAGTTGGTGCGGCAGTTGGTGGGCATCCAGCCTGAGGTGGACGAGACACAGGCGTTTGAAGCGTTGTTCCAATCGCTTTACGATACTCTGCCAGCTGAGGAAGCTACAGACAGTCTGCCGTACCTGGCCAACTTCCTCAAACTGCCGCTAGACGAAACCCTGGCGCAAAAAGTGCGCTATTTGGATGGCGAAGCACTGCGGCAGCATACGTTTATCGCTATTCGTACCTTGCTGATGGCGCAGGCACGGGTACGGCCGTTGATCATCTGGTTCGACAATATTCATTGGATGGACAACGCCTCGCTCGATTTGCTCACCTTTTTGCTGCTGCTGGTGGAGCAGTTGCCCTTGCTGTTTTTGCTGCTGTTCCGCCCCGACCGCGAGAAAGGGAGCTGGCAGCTGCGCAGCACCCTGGCTGAAGCGCACAGCCTCTACTACACGGATATCCGCGTTGAAGGGCTATCGCGTGAGGACGCGCAGCAGCTGCTGCACAGTCTGGTGCCTATCGACCAATGGCCTGCTGGGGCAGAAACGCTCATTCTGGACCGCGCCGAGGGGAATCCGCTTTATCTGGAAGAAGTGCTGCGCTCCTTGATCAACGACGGCTTGTTGACGCAGCAGAAAAACGGCCGTTGGCAGTTTAGCCAAACCGTGGCCGCGATTACCGTGCCGGAAACGCTTGAAGGCGTGCTGCTGGCCCGCCTGGATCGGCTGGAAGAATTGTGCCGCTGGACAGCACAGGTGGCCTCGGTGGTGGGGCGCTCCTTCCCGTTTGATGTGCTGGAACACGTGACGCGCAGCCGGAATGACCAGCCGCTGGACGGCTATGTGTCTGAATTGCAATTGGTGGAGATGATTCGCGAGGCGCAGCACAATCCAGAGCGGGTCTACTCGTTTATCCATTCGCTGCTGCAAGAGGTGGCCTACAACAGTCTGGCGGTGAGTTCGCGCAAAACATATCATCGGTTGGTGGCCGCGTTTTTGGAAGACGGCCGTACTTCTGGTTGGGGCGATGTAGATAGCTTACCGCCGCTAATTGCCCATCATGCTTACATGGGTGAGGATTGGCCGCGGGCGTTGAAATACCAGCTGATGGCCGGGGAGCAGGCGCAGCATTTGTCGGCCAACCAGGATGCCATTGACCACTTTTTGAAGGCGCGGCATTGTGCGTTGCAGTTGGATGGGTCAGATACGGCCGTTGCCCAGCAAAAAATCCACCTGGCGTTGGGGCAGCTCTACGTGCACATTGGCCAGTACGATCATGCGCTGGAACATTTGCCAGTGGCTTATGAGTTGGCTGAAAGTAACGAGGATGCGGCGGGGAAAACGGCCGTATGTCGGTGGCGTGCCCGGCTGCATGAGCTAAAGGGCGAATATCCTCAAGCATTTACCTGGATTGAAAAAGGATTGGCCGACGAAACACAGCGCCAAACGGCCGAATATGCCCAAATTTTGCTCATCGCCGGGTTGATTCACATTCGGCAGGGGCAGCAAGATGAAGCGTTGGAGCGGTGTCGCACCGCTATGGAGATTGCCGGGCAGCTGGGCGAAGTAACGGCGCTGGCTCGCGCCTACAATTTGCTGGGCATCACCGCCCTGCGCAGTGACAGCCACGAAGCGATTGAGCGCTTCCAGCGGGCCTTTGAACTGTACCAGCAGGCGGGTGATGTGCAAGGGCAGGCCACGTGTCACAATCTGATTGCCAATGCGTACTTTAACCTGGGCCGCTGGCGCAAGGCCGATTTCCATTATCGGCAAGCGCTGCGCATTTTTGAGCAAATTACCGATATTTACAACCAGGCGGTGGCCTACAACAATCTGGGCGGCATTGCCAAAAACCGGGGCCAGATCGAAGATGCGCTGGCTTATTACCAGGAAGGGTTGCAATTGGCCGAGAAGCTCGGTGGTTCGGCCTGGATGGTGGGGGTCTTCCACATGAATCTGGGGGCCACCTTTGTGCTGCGGCAAGATACGCAGCAGGCGTATTATCATTTGCATCAGAGCAGTCGTTACTACTACCAGGTGCAGTCGAAAGATTTTCTAGCGGAGACGCTGCGCTACCTGGCTGAAGCGGCGCTGCTGGATGGCGACCTGGAGCAAGCTACGGCGTGGGCCACGGAGGGCATTCAGGTGGCCGATGAGCTGGAAATGGCGGCCGAGGCAGCCTGCTGTTGGTGTGTGCTAGGGCAAATTGCCCTGGCGCAAGATGATGCCGTGACGGCCGAATCCCACATGCGCCGGGGCGTAACCCTGCTATCTGGCCAGTCCGACGAGTACCAACTGGCCCGTAGTCGCTACTGGTTGGCGCGCGTGCTTTTGGCGGTTGGCAAAACGGCCGAAGCCCGGCAGCTGTTGGCGCAGGCCCAGTTGTCGTTTACCCATTTGGATGCGGCGTTAGACGTAACGGCCGTTCAATCTCTGCAAAAAACGTACAATCTCACCTGAAACGTGCCCTTAATTAGTGGAAGTTACCACCCCTGCTGATAAATAGAGAACAGAGCAGGAGCGCCGGGGCAGGGTAAAATGTGGGTGAAAAATGGCTGCAAAGCCATTTGTTTTCGTTTATGCTGCATTGGTCCTTGTATTGTAAACAGTCACAGTTGTATTGAGAGGAAAATATGAGAAGTAGATACCTGGCACTTTTTGGCTCGATTTTTTTTAGCGTGGTTGTGTTGGTGGGGTTGGTGGTAAACGGCCGTGTGGCGGCCAAACCCGCTGTCGAAGTTGGCGGGGTTGTATTGCCAACAACAACCCGCGCTTCGGAATCAAGTTCCGGCGAAGAAGGTAATGGCGATTCCACAACACCCACTATCTCGGGTGGTGGCACCTTTATTGCCTTTGCTTCCAAAGCAAACAACCTGGACCCTGTGTTTGATGGCAATACCTTCCAGGATATCTTTATTAAAGATTTACAGACGCAGGTGATTACCCGCGTCGTTGATTTTGTCCAGACGGGCCGCCCCAATGGTGATTCGAGAAACCCAGATATTTCTTCAAACGGCCGTTTTGTGGCCTTTGAAACCGATGCGACTGACTTGGCCAGCAGCCAGGAGCTGTTTGATGGCAATGAGTCGTCAGATATCTACGTTTATGAAATCGACACGGGTAACCTGGATGCGATCTCTGCGGATTTTGTCCAATTTAACCTGGGCGACGGTCCATCTTATACGCCTGTGGTTGCGGCGATGGGCAACGGTTATCGGGTCGCCTTTGTTTCAGAATCGACCAATCTTGATCCCAACGATACAGACATTCTCCCAGACATTTTTGTGATGACGGTACAAATTGGTGAATTTGGCAGCCGTAGCTTTGATTTGAAGCTGGTTTCGATAAACGAATTGGGCGTTAAGGGGGATGGGGCTTCGTTAAATCCGGCAATTTCGGCTAACGGCCGTTACATTGCTTTTGAGTCCGACGCCACAAACCTGGTTTTGAGCGATAACAATGATGTGACCGACATCTTTATCTATGACATGGAGACGGGCAAGATCATCCGGGCTTCTGTTGACGCCGACGGCGGTGAAGCTAATGGGCCATCTTTTGAGCCTTCTATTGCCTTTAACGGTGTCAACATTGCTTACACCAGCGCTGCCGATAATCTGGTGCCTGGCGATACCAATCGTGCCGAGGACATTTTTGTCTACAATGTTTTAACTGGCAGTGTGAAGCGTGTCTCGCTGGACACCTTTGGCAACGAGGTTGATGGCCACTCTTATCTGCCGCGTATCGCCGATAGTGGCGCTAGCGTAGTGTTCGTTTCCGAAGCAACCAATCTGGTATTGGACGACACCAACGCTTTGCCCGATGTTTTCTGGCACAATGTGATCACAGGCGACACCATGCGCGTCTCGCTGGCATTCGATGGCGCGGAAAGCAATGGCGGGGTGGGGCGACCAGATGTTACGGCAGACGGCCGTATGACCACTTTTGACTCCGACGCTGATAATCTGGTCCCCAACGACAACAATGGTTTTCTGGATGTCTTCATTCGTGAAGAAGACATTCCTACCAAATCCTTCCGCTTTACCGCTGAAGAAGTTCCCCCCAACACCACGGTCGTCGATTCGGTTGAGTCAGAAACGGCCGTACAGTGGTACAAATTTGATGTTAACGAGGCTGGCTCAACGATTGATGCCAAGCTTACCAACATGACGGGCGACTATAACCTCTACCTGTTTGCGCCCGCGATTGATGAAGAAAGTGGCCAGATTCGTGACCTGGGCCAGATTTCCAACATCGGCCAGATCAGCAATATTGGTCAAATCTCCAACATTGGCCAAATCAGCAACATTGGTCAGATTAGCAACATTGGTGACCTGGTCGATCTTGGTCAAATTAGCAACATTGGTCAGATCAGCAACATTGGTCAGATTAGCAATATCGGTCAGATTTCTAACATTGGCCAGGTGGGCAACATTGGCACCTTGGTGGCTGTTTCCATTCAGCCAGACCTGACCGATGAGCTAATTACCTACAACGTGCAAGAGCTGTATGGACCTTACTATCTGGCGGTGGCCCCGCAAAAACCGGACGTGGTCGGAACCACTTTTGAGCTAAGCATTGGTGTAGCACCTCCGGTTGATCCTTACTCGCCCGTTTCCTGCGAATATTTTGATGAAATTACGACACCGACGGTTGACCCATCCGTTCGGACCCTGATCTTGTCAAATTCCGCAGAAATGAACGATCGCTATCCTGCTGAAGCCGCCACAATTGCCAACTTGACAACCCGGTTGAGTGCCCTCGCTGCCGATACAACCTATGTGGATGGCGTGGTGTTCGATTTATCCAGCATTCCAAGTTATCAGTTTTCCTGGATGAAGTCCGCTTACGACGACTGGCAGGCAAACCCGGGTAATCCGCTCCAGGCAAATTGTGTGTCTTCGCATATCAAATCTGTTGTCTACTCACTGCTCCCGGCGTATCCGAATCTGGAGTACATTGTGTTGGTGGGTGATGATCGCATCATTCCGCACCGGCGCATCCGGGATGATGCCCTGGTTGCCAATGAGCGCAACTATGCCGCCATTGCTGCATCCACCGAGATTTCTGGCTCGCTCGACCTGCGTTACTTCCTCACGGACGATTATTACGCGGCACCTATCCCGTTCCCGTTCAAGGATCGTGAGTTTTACCTGCCGCAGTACGGAATCGGCCGTTTGGTGGAAAATCCCGCCGAGATTTTAGGCGTTGTGGACTCGTTCCTGAGCCAGCCTGTATTGGAACCCAAAAATGCACTGGTAACGGGCTATGATTTCCTTTTGGATCAAGCGGCCGTTATCACCAACACGATGCTGCTGCAAGGCATTGACATTGAAAACTCTGAGTCGTTTATCAACAACGGTTGGACGGCGGCTGACTTTAGAAATGAGCTGTTTACCCGCGCCGTAGCGCCAGATTTGATCTCGCTGAACTCACACTTTGAGCATTATCGTTTCTTCCCCTTTGCCCCGCCTGATGTGTTTGCGACGGAAATTGTGTCCGCAACCGATTATGAAGGCACGGTTGTCTTTACGGTAGGTTGCCACTCTGGCTTGAACATTCCCGATGGGGCGGCAACCAATGATTGGGATTGGGCGCAGGCGTTTAGTGCCCAGCAGGCCAGCTTGTTTGGCAATACCGGTTACGGGTACGGCGATTCTGATCTGGTTGCCTATTCAGAAGCGCTGGTGGCCAACTATGTCAATGCAATGGGCAACTGGAGTGAAGGACCACAGACAGTTGGCCAGGCGATGCGTATGGCTAAGCAGCAGTATTACAACCAGCTGGCTGGCGGATCGTTCAGCAACTATGATGAAAAGGTGCTGGAAGAGATGACGCTGTACGGCCTGCCCATGCTGCGGGTCAACATGCCGGTAACCACAACCACTTCCTTGTGGGGTAAGAGTGCAATGGCGGATGTTCCGGTACAGCGCGTTGAGGGCGGCTCGCTGACAGCAACGTCGCTCAACTTCAACTTTGCCTTTGACCAGCACACAATTCTGGACTCCTCCAACAACCTGCTGGGAAATTACTACACTTTGGTTGGAAAAGATGATGTTTACGTGGCTGGCGGCAAGCCGATCCAGCCGCTGAGCAGTGCCAGCGTTAGCCAATCGGGCAACATTGCCCACGGCGCGTTGATGGTGGGTGGCTCCTTCACCGAAATTCCCAACTTCAATCCGGCTATTTCTCAGCTCATCACTGAAGAAGTGGGCATCTTACCGGAAGAGCCGCTCTTCCCGCTGGATTACTGGTACCCGGTGGCGTTGGGCAGCATCAATCGGTATTTGTCGATTGATGGTGAATCGGTGGAGCGGTTGGTGATGATTCCCGGCCAATTCTCCGGCACTGGTGGCGTAAACCAGACGATTGGCACGCAACGGCTGTACAACAACCTACAGTTTGAGGTGTACCACACGCCGTTCGAGAGCGAAGATTTTATCGCTCCGAGCATCTGGAATGTGTGGGCTGAACGAGTAGCTAACCAGGTGACCTTCCATGTGCAGGTGACGGATGATAGTGGGGCGATGCACCGCGTGGTGATGTTGTACCGCGAACTGCCGTCTACAACCTGGAAGCTGGCGGAGCTGACTTATGATCCCCAGACGCAGGTAGCCACGGGGCTTGCCTCGGTGCCGATGAACACGGAAATCGAATACTTTGCCCAGGCAGTAGACCCCAGCGGCAATGTCTCGGTGGCGTTGTCTTACGGCGTGCCGTACTTTGCCAGCAAAGCAAGCCCGGCGTTTATTTACCTGCCGGTGGCGATTAAACCGTAAGGAAGTGAATGGGTAATTGAGTAATTGGGTAATTAAAGTCAATTGCCAATTGCATTTTGGGGGATGAGATACGGCCGTATCTCATCCCTTTTTTGTTATCATTAGGCCATGGAAAAATGGATTGGTGTCGTTGGTGGGGTGGGGCCATTTGCGGGCATTGATTTGCTGGGCAAGATTGCGGCGCAAACGGCCGTAAATCTTGACCAAGAGCATCTCACCGTGCTCAACTGGTCCCAGCCTGCCACTATCGTGGATCGGACTGAGTTTTTGCTGGGGCAGGTAGCTGAGAACCCGGCGGGAGCTTTGGCGGCCCAAGTGCAGCAGTTGGCCAAAATGGGGGCTGGCGTCGTTGGCATCCCCTGCAACACCGCTCACGCGCCGCGCATCTTCAACCAGATTCGCGCCGAGCTGGCGGCGGCCAACTGCAATGTACAACTACTGCACATGATTGAAGAAGTCGGCCGTTTTTTGCAAGACAATCTGCCCGGCGTGACGCAAATTGGTGTACTGTCCACCACGGGGACGTACCAGGCGGGGGTGTATGTGGAGGTGCTGGGAGCGTTGGGATTTACGGCCGTTCTCCCTCCATTCTCCTTGCAAACCGAAAAAATTCATCCGGCCATCTACGATCCAGTCTACGGCATTAAAGCGTGTGGCCTCGCAACTGAACAGGCGCAGGCCAACTTGCAGGAAGGCATTGCCACCCTCAAAGTCGCCGGAGCCGAAGCAATCATCCTCGGCTGTACCGAACTGCCGCTGGCCTTCAGCGAACCCACTGCCGCTGGACTGCCTCTCATCGACCCCACGCTCATCCTCGCCCGCGCCCTCATCCGCGAAGCGAATCCGGCGAAGCTGAAAGAAGTAATTGAGTAATTGGTAATTGGGTAATTAGCCGCTCAATTACTCAATTACCTAATTACCTAGGAGACCCCCATGCCCCGAATACGCGATCTGAATCTTTACCAAAGCCAGCTGCCTACTGGCCCGCACAACGCCATCACCGATGTGGCGGGCGTGGCGGTGGGGCATTTCACGCTGATTGAAGGGGATGGCGCGTGGACCGGAAATGGCCCATTCCGCACTGGCGTGACGGTGATTTTGCCGCATCAGGGGAATTTGTATGAGGAAAAGGTGGTTACGGCCGTTCACACCATCAACGGCTTTGGCAAAGTGGCAGGATTTGAGCAGGTGCGCGAAGTGGGCAACCTCGAAACGCCGATTGCCCTCACCAGCACCCTGAACGTGCCTCGCGTCGCCGACGCGCTAATGACGATTGCCATCGAGCAAAATCCGCACATTGGGCTGGGCTTTGCTGCCACCGGACGGCAAGGGTACGCCAGCGTGAACCCGGTGGTGGGCGAGACGAGCGACGGCTTTTTGAGCGACATGCAGGCCCGTCCGATTGGGCTGGCTGAGGTGCGGGCGGCGCTGGCGGATGCGTCCACCGGGCCGGTGGTTGAAGGCGTGGTGGGGGCTGGTACCGGAACCAGTTGCTACGGCTGGAAGGGTGGCATCGGCACAGCTAGCCGGGTGCTGCTAGAGCGAGGACACGGTTACACAATTGGGGCGCTGGTGCAAAGCAATTTCGGCCGTCCCGAAGAGCTGACGATTGCGGGCGTGCCGGTGGGCCTGCATTTGCAGCCACCGCCGAGTAAGCGCGTGGAGGATGGCTCGATCATGATCATCCTGGCGACGGATGCGCCGCTAGATGTGCGGCAGCTGGGGCGATTGTGCCATCGTGCCGCGTTTGGTTTGGCGCGGACGGGCAGCACTTGCCACGGTGGCAGTGGCGACTTCGTGATTGCGTTCAGCACGGCCAACCGGGTGCCGGATCGGCCGGAAAGTGTGATGGTGGGAGGGGAAACGGCCGTTTACGAACAACCGATCATGAGCTTACTGTCGTTGGCGGTGATTGAAGCGGTGGAAGAAGCGATTTACAACAGCTTGCTCATGGCCCACACGGTGGTGGGGCGGGACGGCAACACACGCTACGGCTTGCCTGCGGATGAAGTAGTGAAGGTGATGCGGCAGTTTGGCCGCTAAAAATGTAGGGGCAGGTCTCAGACCTACCCCTACAACGAAAACCTTATTTCACGATCATGGGTAAGAAAATTTGGTAAATGATTGTGCCAAACTCGGCTGCGCCGATGTCACAGATTTTTGAGCCATTGTCGTCGCCGTCGAACGGCCGTATTACCCCACGCGGATCCATGGCTGGACAGACATCATTGCGCCCCGCGTCGATGAGCGGACTGCCGCTGGCAGGCAGCTGCGTTTGCACATCGCCCCCGTTACTGCCCAGCGGTTCCAACTGCGGATCGGTGCTCACGATGTCGCTGGCTTGGTCAAAGCCGCAGGTATCCGTATCTTCCAGATTGTTACCCAGCGAAGTGACTAAGGCCCAGCAGTTGGGCGCCTCATTGTTGGCGATGACTGTGTTTTGCATGGCCACACCGCCGCTGTAATCTTCCAGCCCATTGCCAGTGTTGTTGGCGATAGTGACGTTGGCGGCGGTGAGCACCGCATTGCCGGAGGTCACCAGCGCGGTGCCGGTGTAGTTGCCGCTGATTGTCACGTTCGTCAGGGTGGCCTGGGCATTATTTTGCGCATGCACGATGGAGTTGTCGTTCACGTTGCCGCTCACGGTCACGTCGGTCATGGTCATTTTGGCAATGTCGTAGTTGATGATGGCCGCACCGCTAGACGTGGCGGCTACATTGTTCCTGATGCTGCTGTTGGTGATGGTAATGGTTCCGGCATTGTAAATGCCCTGGCCCTTGTTGTTTTGGATTACCACGTTGGTTAGTTCGACGGCCTCCAGGGTTAAAATGCCCCGGCCAGCCGCGTCCTGAATCGCCAAATCCTGCATGGTGACGAGGAATTGCGACAAATTACCGCTGCCGTCCTGGATGGTTACGGCCGTTCCCCCACCGCTATTCGTCAAAATCGTCTGATCTGCCCCTGCGCCGAGTAGATTAACGGCGTGGTTAAGCACCAGCGCCTCGTCGTACGTGCCCGCAGCGATATGGATCGTGTCACCTGGATCGGCCTTGGCAAATGCGCCGCCGATGGTGGCACATGGACTGCCCGCGCTGAGGCAGGCGTTGCCATCATTGCCCGTGCTGGCGTTGACATACCAGGGGCCACCGTTTATTTCGGCAACGGCCGTTTCCATCTGACTGAACAGTGTCCACAAACCTGCCAGCAGACTCATCATCAAGAAAAGTCCAAAAAGTAAAGGGAGGTGTTTTGTTTTCATAAATCCTTTTCGCGTAGATTTCCCCGGAAAATGCTCTTGGCGCAAGTCGATAAATGAAAATTTTCCGGGGAAATAAGTGGCTTTTATTGAGAGTCGTCGGTTGGTGGCGCAACGGCCGTTTCCAGAAAACGTGCCAACTCCTGGACCGTGGCAAAGTGATGCTGGGTGCTGCCTTCGCCACTTTCCAGCGTAGCGCGCCACGGCGCATCCGTGCGGTTCCGCCAGAGGCGCAGCAAAAAAACCTGGTACAGCTGATCGTCAACCGATTTCATAGGTGTTTGCTTTTAGACCTGTCAGGTCTTCTTCAATTGCAGCCAATTTATGGCGAAGTGACCTGACAGGTCTGGTCTGCGGGAGGATTATTTCCCAATCAAAACAATCGTCATTGCCACGTCCCGGCGCGAACCGCCCTCTTCGACAGAGAAGGTGACTTCGGGCCCTTTGGCAAACAGTTTGTACAGTCCTGCTGCCGTATCTTTGTTTTCGGGTACCAGCCGCACGGGTTTATCCAGCTTGGCTACCGCCATGTGCAGCACATCGCTATCTTGCTTCAGATTGGCAACTACCTTTTTGCCAATGAAGTCGGACAAACTAGCTTTTAATTCGCCTTCTTTGTAACCAAAGATCGGATCCTCAAAGCCGAAAATAGGATACTCAAAGCCAAAAATGGGGTCTTCAAAACCTTTTACTTTAATGCCGTAAATGCTCATGTTACTGTCTCCTGTTGCGAGTAGGTGTTGATTACATTGAGGAGAGCATAGCGGGGCATCGTTCAGAAAACGTTCAGAGAAACGGCCGTTTCCGCTATAATCAGGCAAAACTCGCAGGAGACTTCTTTGACTTCATCCAGCCCAGCCCTCGAAATCCACCTTTTCGGCAGCATGCAGGTGTTGCATAACGGCCAACCGATCACCGATTTTGCCTCGCGCAAGGCGGAGGCACTGCTGGCGTACCTGCTGCTCAACCCCCAACCGCACCCCCGCGAGATGCTGGCCGATTTGCTCTGGGATGACCGGACGCAAAAGCAGGCGCTGGGCAATCTGCGGGTGCTGCTCTCCAACCTGCGCCAGCTGCTGCCTGACCTGCTGCTCATCGAACGGCAAACCGTGCAGCGCAATCCTGACTGTCCCCTCCTGTTGGACACAGCCGAACTGCAAGCGGCGTTGGTGCTGTTGGATGATCAGGGGATGGGTGTGGCAACGGCCGTTCCCCTCCAATCGGCTCTGCAAAAATACCGGGGGCCGCTGCTGGCAGGTCTGTTTTTGCGGGATGCGCGCCGCTTTGAGGAGTGGCTGCTGGTGGCGCGGGAGCGGTGGCAGCAGCAAGTGCTGCACGGGCTGCATCAAATAACGCTACACCAGTTTAGCTTTGGCGATTTGCCTGCTGCAGAAAAGACCGCCCACAAGTTGGTGGAGCTTGATCCGCTGCGCGAACGGTCGCAGCAGCTGTTGCTGCGGGTACTGGCGCGGCAGGGGCACAGCAATGCCGCTTTGCAGCAGTACCAGCAGTTTGCCGATTTGCTGGTCGCCGAGCTGGGCGTGCCGCCCGCGCCAGAAACGGAACGGCTTTACCAGCGCATCCGGCAGGCGCGGACCCATCCACCGCGCTCTTTGCCGCCGGAAGGTGGTTCGCTGCTGGGACGGCAGACAGAGCTGTCGGCTATCCAACAGCGCCTGGACGACCCGGCGACGCGGTTGGTGACGCTGCTGGGACTCGGCGGCATGGGCAAGACGCGGCTGGCGCTGGCGGTGGTCCATCTGCGGCTGCGAGATTATTTCAACGGGGTCTGTTTTGTGCCGCTGGCGGCAGCAACAAGCCGGGATGAACTGGAAACGGCCGTTGCCCAGGCGCTTGGTTTGGAACTGCGGGCCACTGATGGGCAGCTGCTCGATTTTTTGCGCGAGCGGGAGATGTTGCTGGTGCTGGACAACGTGGAGCAGATGATTGAGGTGGTGGTGGTTTGGTTACGGCCGTTGCTCACCCAGGCCCCCGACGTGCAGTTCCTCATCACTTCGCGCGAGCGGTTGCAGCTGCGCGAGGAGTGGGTGCTGCCGCTCAGTGGTCTGCCACTGGACGAGACAAACGCCGCTTTGGCTTTGTTGCAGCAGCGCGCGGCCCAGTTCGCCCCCGATGTGCCAGATGACGATGTGACGCTGGCCGCGCTTCGCCACATCTGCCAGCTGGTGGATGGTGTGCCGCTGGCGCTGGAGCTAGCGGCGGCGGCGCTGGCCTACCACAGCCCGGCGCACGTCGCGGCTGAGTTGCAGCAGAATCTGGATTTTTTGCGCACCCATTTGCGGGATTTGCCAGAGCGGCACCGCAGTATGCGGGCGGTGTTTGCCCATTCTTGGAGCTTGCTCAGTCCGGCGGAGCAGTGGGTTTTTGCCCAGCTGGCGGTGTTTCACGGTGGGTTCAGTTTGGCGGCAGCAACGGCCGTTACTAAAGCAGATCGGTTCATGTTGGAATCACTGTTGGCCAAATCGCTGATTCAGCGGCAGGGCGACGGCCGTTACACCCTGCACGAACTGTTGCATCAGTTTGCGGCGGAAAAGCTGGCGGAGAATGGAGAGTTTGAAACGGCCGTACAGCAGGCTCACGCCACCTATTTTGCTAATTATTTGCATACCCGTCTGCCAGAAATGGGCGCAGCGACGGACGCCGGGCTGCAAGCAATCGCCCAGGAATTTGAGAATGTGCAGGCGGCGTGGCGGTATTGGGTGCGATTGGGGGAAGAAACGGCCGTTTCACAAATGTTGGGTG
Source organism: Ardenticatenaceae bacterium (assembly GCA_020634435.1). Lineage (GTDB taxonomy): Bacteria > Chloroflexota > Anaerolineae > Promineifilales > Promineifilaceae > Leptofilum. The sequence continues at coordinate 525,793 of JACKBS010000008.1, forward strand.
GCTTGACGGCGTACTTTTATATTCGTGGGCTGTTCCATCCTGGCCTGACGGGGCTGGCACAGGCGGCGGAGGCGTTTGCGGCTGGCTCGCCGCAACTGCAAGCGGAAATTCGGGTACGGCAGGCGCTCTTTTTAACCGAAACTGGCGCGTACGAGGCGGCGATTTTGGCGGCGGATGAGGCAATTGTCTTGTCTGCTGCGGAGACAGTGACGGCCATCGCCAATTTGTGCCGGGGATACGCCCATTGGTCGCAAGGGAATTACGAGGCGGCCAAGCCGGAATTGGAGCAGGCCATCGCCCAGGCAAAAACGGCCGAATTGGGCTGGGTAGCCGCGCAAAGTTTGAACACGCTGGGGAATGTGCTGTTGGACCAAGGGGAAACGGTGGCAGCGCAGGCTTTGCATCAGCAGGCGCTAACGCAGGCGGCCAAAATTGGGCATCGGCGACTGGAGGCGAGTACGCGCATCAATCTGGGCAATGATTTTTGGCACGCTGGGGAATTTGCCTTGGCGCATGAGCAGTTTGAGCAGGCGCGGCACATTTGCCAGGCGGCGGGCATCCTCCAGATTGAAAGTTTGGCTCATCTAAACATTGGGTTGGTTGATTCGGAGCTGGGTAACTATGCCAGCAGCGTAGCCCACATTGAGCAAGCACTGGCAATTAGCCGTGAGGTGGGTGACCGACGCGGTGAAGGCAATGCGCTGCTGAATTTGCTCGTGGTGTTTATGGAGCTGAATCGCGTGGGTGAGGTGGCAGACTTGCTGCCCGACGCGCTGGCGGTTTGCCGCGCCGTGGGCGACCAGCAGGGGGAGACGATGGCCCTGGATTTAAGCGCCCACATTCATCTGCTGACGGGGGCGTTTGCCGAGGCGGAAGCGATCCTAGTGGAAACCTGGCAGCTGTGCGAGCGCATAGGTGATGGTTGGGGGATGATGGAAACGCGGCTGAGCCAGGCGCGGTTGCAGTGGCATCTGGGCAACTTCGCAGAAAATGTGCGGCTGGCGGAGGATGCTCTGGCACGGGCGCGTGAGTTGGCGGACCTGGCGAGTGAGGCAAAGGCGTTTTGTGCGGTGGGAAACGGCCGTTTAGCCCAAGAATCATACGAGGAAGCGATTGAGGCGTATGAGCAGGCGATTGCTACCTGGCAGGAATTGGATCAGGGGCATCTGACGTTGGAGAGTGTGGCGGGGTGGTTGTTGTGCTTGGTACGGTTGAAACGGCCGTTGCCGCCTAACGATCTTGATCAACTCATTAACTACCTGCTGCAAAAGCCGCCGCATGGCCTGGTGGAACCGGGGCGGGTCTTTTACACAACTTATCTACTGCTTACCGAATTGGAAGATGCGCGGGCGGAGGTTGTGCGGCAGAGGGGCGAGATGTTTGTGCAGGAAACGGCCGTGCAGTTTCCCACTTATCGCCAGCAAGAAGGTTATCTTCACCAAATCAGCTTTCACCATGTGCTGCTCAATAAATCGGACACTGACTAACACAGATTTGCCAAATTGTCATTCCGAGGTCCTCCTAGGAATCTTCTGCCTTCACTGGTAGAAAGATTCCTCACTTCGTTCGGAATGACAACTGTACACTGACCCACCAAATACCGATTACTGGTCGTCAGCTGTCGTTTTCGTCGATGGCGCGTTGGGTGACGCGGTAGATTTCTTCCAGCGAGGCGCCGCGTGCTTTTTCCAGCCGCTCGACCCGCTTTTGGAATTGGTTCAGCGCATAATCCGTGAAGACAGATTCTTCCAGACCAAAGGGCATGACCTCATACGCGGCAAAGGCGTCGCCAACGACGCCTAGCGCCGGGGGTAGCAGTTCGTTCATTGTCTCTTCCAGCACGTCCCACAGGCTATCGTCGGCGGCGACGAGGCGGGAAAGCAGGAAGATGCCGTAGGCGATGTGGCGCGATTCGTCTTGTTGCAGCAGGCGAATGCCTTCACGGACGCCGGGCAGAATGTTGTTTTGCTGCATGACGGTGAAGTAGGCATGGTAGCCCGTCTCCGCCAGCACCCCTTCCACAATCATGTTGTAGGTGACGGAGGCGCGAATTTGGGCGGCTGGGGAATTGTCTTGCTGCAACGCTTGCAGCGCCTGGGGCAGTGCTTCGTAAAAGACGGTGTGGTAATTTTCGGTGTGGTAGTGGCTCAAATCGGGTTCGGCTTGTACCACTTCAGCAAGGAAGCGGCTAAAAAAGTCAGTATGTTTGGCTTCTTCAAACAAGAAGGTGGTGAGGAACATCTCTTCTTCCAGGCGGCCTTCCTGGGCAATGGTCATGATGAGCGGCAGCAAATCTAGGGTGACGGCTTCTTCACCTGCCTGGAACATGGCCGTGAGGCGCAGCAGCAAATCCTTTTCGTTGGCAGCTAACTGCTGCCAGTCAGCCTTGTCTTGCGTTAGGTCAATGTCGCTGGGGTTCCAGATGCCCAGTCGTTTGGCCTTCTCGTAAAGACGCATGGGTGGGGTGTGGCGCTGCAAGCCACGGCTGGTGGTGAGAAATTGTTGGTGGGTCATTAAAAATTGCCTCCCTCTATCACTGTTTTGCAAGTAAGTTTACAATATTTACCGCGTGTGATGCATTTTTCAGAAAGTGCGTCGCACCTCTTGGCAAACATCTCAACCCGACTTGTATAGGAGGACCTATGACCCCAATTGTTCCCGGCACCCATCTTGATCACCTGCTGCGCCAGACCCGAATGCACCATGTGCAGCTCAGCTCCATGGCTGACGTAAAGGCCAACATCATGCTGTCGCTGGCAGCGGTGTTGACTACCTTTTCTATTGGCTACCTGAGTGATCCCGTGCTGCGCTGGCCGGTAGTGGTGCTGATCTTGTTTTGTGTGACGACTGTTTTTTTTGCGGCGTATGCGGTGATGCCCAAGCTGAACTTTGATTTTCGGCCAGATGTCAAAAATCCAAACTGCAACATTTTGTTTTTTGGCAACTTCATGAATCTGAATTATGAAGATTTTGGCGACATCATGGATGAGATCATGCACTCATCCGACAAGGTGTACGAAGCACAAATTCGCGAGGTGTATGAGCTGGGCGTTTATTTGGGACATCAGAAGTATCGTTACGTGCGCCTGGCTTATTTAACCTTCATTTCGGGGTTGGTCAGCAGCGGTGGGTTGCTCATTTTGATTGAGATTATTCGCTTGTGGCGGTAACAGCGCCACGGGTGCACGGGCAATTAACTCACGCAAAGACGCGAAGGCACAAAGAGGAAAAATTTAGCATTTTTGCGACCTTGCGCGAAATTAAATGACAACTTATTTGTAGACTATGGTGTCACCCGTCAATTTGCTAATTCAATCTACCCTGCATACAATTCGCTTGGTTCATTCCACGGTAAAAAACGTTACACAGATGGGTAACTACGTCCAGCCGGACCGCACGTTACCCATTATTATTTTAGGGGTGTAGCGAGCCTAAGCGCTATTTTGCCGATTCCTTGAACCGGAGGATAGGTGTGAAGAAAACGCAACGTTTTTGGAAGCATAATAGTTGGATCATGATCTTGCTCCTGGGGCTGCTGTTGGGGTTGGCTGGCTGCCAGGAAGAGGCTGCGATTACCCCAGAAGAGGTGCAGGCTACAGTAGATACGGCCGTTGCTCTCACCGTTTCCGCGCAAGAAGCCAACGCCGCAGTTGAGGTGGCCCAGGCAACGGCCGTTCCGACCGAAGCGCCACCCACTGCCACGGCAACCTTGCCGCCCGCGCCCACAATGCCCCCGCCGCCCACCAGTACACCCGTGCCCACGGCCACGGATACGCCGGTCGCAGAACCGACCCTCGAACCCACCGCTACTGAAGAACCAACCGAACTGCCGCCAACGGCCGTTCCGCCCACCAGCGCGCCGGTTAATACCCAGCCCCCGCCGCAGCCCACGGCCCCGCCTGCGCCGAGCGGCAATTTGCTGGTGAATGGCTCCTTCGAGGATGGCTGGTACAACCTCAACGGCGCGCCGGAATTCCAGCTGCCCAACGGCTGGACGCTGGAATTCGATTCTGGCCCGACTGGCTTTGGCAGCCAGGCGTGGGATGTCTGGTTCCCGCCCGAAATTCGCGTGTTGCCCTATTTCCAGCTGCCAGACAGCGAGCGCGGCCTCTTTATTCGCGATGGGGAATACACCATCAAAGCGTTTAAGGGCAACGGCCCGATCAGTCTGCGCTTCTTGCAAGACATTGCCTTGCAGCCTGGCACGTACGTCTTCACTGCCTACGTGTTCCCTGATCTGGTGAGCAGCTACGATGGCGGCAAGCAGTACGCAGCCGATCCTTTTGCCGGGGAAGTGCGCTTTATTGCCCCCGGTGGCGGCACTGGCTGGCTGACGTTTGGCGCGGGCTTTGGCAAATGGGGCGAGTTCCAGCACACCTTCTCCATCGACACCGCCCAAACGGTGCGGATTGGCGTGGGCATGCGCGGGCGCTATGCCCTGGCCAGCAATGGCTTTTTTATTGATGAATGGTCTTTACAAAGAATTGGAAATTAAGCAATGAAACTAGGGATTATTGGCCTGCCCAGCAGCGGCAAAACCACCGTCTTTAACGCACTCACCAAGGGAGATGCTCCTACCGGGCAGAGTATGGGTGGGCGGTTTGACGTGCTAACGGCCGTTGTTGATGTCTATGATGAACGGGTAGATGTGCTGACTCGCATGTTTAACCCCAAGAAAACCACCTTCGCCAAAATTACCTACACCGACGTGGCGGGCATCAAAAAAGGTGCCAACGAGGGTGGTGGGCTGAGCGGTGAACTGCTCAACCATCTCTCCGGGCTGGATGGTTTTGTCCATGTGGTGCGTGCCTTTGAATCTGATCTGGTGCCGCATCCCGATGGCCGCGTGGATGCGGCGCGCGACTTGGAAGCGCTGGACACCGAGTTTCTGCTCAATGATTTAGGCGTGGTCGAACGGCGCATCGAAAAAATTGAAGATGGATTGCGCAAGGGTGCGTCCAAGGACAAGGCGGCAGCCCAGGCTGAGCTGGCTCTGTTCCAGCAGTTGAATGAGACGTTGAGCGATGAACGGCCGTTGCGCACCCTCGATCTCAGCGATGAGCAAGAAAAAATGCTGCGTGGCTACGGCCTGCTGACGCTCAAGCCTACCGTGGTGCTCATCAACATTGGTGATGAGCAAGACGAAGTGACTCTGGATTATGACCAGCCGCAGACTATGGTGGCCAACCTGCGTGGCAAGCTGGAGATGGAGCTGGCGCAGCTCAGCGCCGCTGGCGATACCGAATCGCTAGAAATGTTCATGGAAGAGTACGGCGTCACTGAACTCAGCCTGGACCGGGTCATTGGCCTGAGCTATGACTTGATGGGGCTGCAATCCTTCTTTACCGTGGGTGAAGATGAGGTGCGGGCCTGGACCATCAAGCGGGGGGCAACGGCCGTTGATGCCGCCGCCGCCATCCACACCGATCTAGCCAAAGGGTTCATCCGCGCCGAAACGGCCGCTTACGACGACCTGATAGCGCTGGGTGGTCTGGCCCAAGCTCGCACGGCGGGCAAGCTGCGCCAGGAAGGCAAAACGTACATCGTGCAGGATGGCGATGTGATCAATATCAAGTTTAACATTTAGCCTGTGCGCTGAATTTGTGATTTAAGTTAAACACCCTCACCCCAACCCTCTCCCTACGAGGGAGAGGGAGCCGGATTCCCTCCCCCTGACAAGGCTGAGGGGAGGACATGTTTGGGAGTTGGAAAAAGAATAGCTCATCGAGGACAATTCTGATGTCTTCTAAAACGTCAGAAGGAGTCCAAAATGAGCTATCCCGTACTTTATCAATGGATTCAAACAATTGCCAGCCATTTGCCTTGTCTCAATAGCTGGCAAGTTGAAAATGTCGGCTTGTTTACTATCGGCATCATGCGTGCAGAAAGTTGCCAACAGCAGCAGATTGCCCGCCAGGTAGCGACAGGTGAGAAAATTGAGAGCTGCGCCCGACGCTTGCGACGTTTTCTGGACAATGCGCTGTTTCCGCTGCACGCCTTCTTCGCGCAATGGACTGCCTGGATTGTTAGTCAATTGCCGCCGGGGAAGCTTTATCTGCTGGTCGATGAAACGAAGTTGCAAGACCGCCTGGCAGTCATGGTTGTGGGCGTCGCTTGGGAGGGTCGGTGTATTCCCTTGGCGTGGCGTTGTTACCTGGCTAACAATCATGAGCAATATCCAGCCGAGGGGCAAGTGGGCCTGATCACAACCTTGTTGCAAGCGGTCCAGAAGGGTATCGCCACAAACAGAGAGGTGGTCGTGCTGGCCGACCGGGGCATTGGAACCTCGCCTGATTTGTGTCAGGCTGTGGCTAACCTGGGATGGTACTATCTGTTCCGCGTGACCAGCATGACAAAGGTATGTACCGATGAAGGCGATTTGGCCATTGCCCACATGGTGCAAGCTGGTGAACAGTGGTCGGTTGCTGGGCTTGTCTTCAAGCAGCGAGGTCGGTTGCCCGCAACGGCTCATGCTATTTGGCGTGCTGGCTATGACCAGCCGTGGGCGCTGGTAACCAACGACACCACGCTGACTGGTTTCGAGTATGCGAACCGAAATTGGCAGGAACAAAGCTTTCGCGACCTGAAAAGTGGTGGCTGGCAGTGGTCCGACAGTCGTATCAGTCATCCAGACCACATGGGTCGTCTGCTTGTTTTGCTGGTGGTTGCCTATGCTTGGTCGCTTGCTTTGGGCAGTGTTGCGGCGGCCCAGGAGCGTACGCAACCTATGCAACGCCATGAAGATGGCACCAAACGTCGCCATTGGAGCCTGTTCAAAGAGGGGATTCAATTCTTCTTTGAATTTGTGCTGAGACATAACCATTTTATCAATTTACAATTTCTACCCGACCCTAGAATTACCTGAAAAGGTGTCCTCCCCTCAGCTGACAAGGGGGAGGGCCAGGGTGGGGGTTAGATCGGCGCTAACAACACCGGAGCAAACGATGACTGTTCGAGCCGTAGTTAAAAATTTCTGCTGTATTTTAGGGCTAACTCTGCTGCTCACCGCCTGCGGCGGTGCCGAGGCACCCACAGCGGTGCCCACGTTGGCCCTGCCTACCACGCCGCCCGTCGTGAATGAGCAACTGCCGGAGCCAACGGCCGTTCCGACCGCCACTCCCCCCGATTTGCCCGAAGCTGTGCCCACCGATGTTGGGCCGTCACCAACGGCCGTTCCTGACGCAACGGCCGTACCACCCACGCCAACCACTTTTGCAGGCACGGGGGCCGCCTTTGCTACCATTTTTGTTGAGCCAAACGATGTGCTCAACGTGCGCTCCGGCCCTGGGGTGAACTTTGGCATCGTCGGCAGCATCCCGCCAAACGCCACCGATGTGCAGATTACCGGCAGTGGCCAACTGGTTTCTGGCTCGACATGGGTGCCGGTGCAGCGCGGCGCGGTCGCTGGCTGGGTGAACAGCCGCTTTCTTACCGGGTTTGTGTCAGACAGCACGTTCTGCAATGACAACGCCGTGATGCAGCTGCTAGAGAGAGTGAATACGGCCGTTGCTAATCAAGATGATGCCGCCCTAGCCCAACTTATCCACCCCGAACGCGGCCTACGCGTACACCTGCTCTGGTATGAAAAAGAAACGCTGTTGGACAATCAGAGCGTCTTCGGCGACGCCACTAGTTACAACTGGGGCAATGCCGCAGGCAGCGGTGAAGCCATCCTCGGCACACCCGCTCAGGTGCTGCTGCCCCGCCTGCAAACCGACTTGTTAGGGGCTACCGAGATGGCCTGTAACGAAATTTTACACGGCGGCACGCCTGGCCTGATTACCCTCCCGGATGCCTATGCGCCGCTCAACTTCTACTCCTTCTACCGCCCCGGCACCGAAGAGTTTGCCGGACTCAATTGGGGTACCTGGGTTGTTGGTGTGGAGCAATGGCAGGGCCAATATTATCTCAGCTCTCTGGTTCACTATCAGTGGGAACCGTGATAATGGTCAATTGTTAATTGTCAATCTTCAATGGTTAATGGTCTATTGAGAATTAACCGTTAACCATTCACCATTAACCATTCGTCCAATGAAACGTGCCCTGGTAACGGGCCTGATTGGTGGCATGGTCATCAGTCTGGCCGGTTTGTATCCTCTGATTAGCTTGTTGGTGCCGCGCTGGTTGGTGGGGTGGCAACGGCCGTTTCCCACGCAAATTCACCTTATCTTGATTATTGGTTCGGCTGTGTTGGGACTGCCCATGTTGCTGGGGCTGGGTTTTTGGGCCGCCCGGCGAGCCAGGGCGGTAGGTTGGCGGCCGGGTGCGCTGCGCAGTAGCCAGGCGGGGCTGATCGCCTGTTTGTTCATCTACTTGGCGCTGTTTTTGCCCGCACGTGTTTTGTTTGGGTACGGCCGTATCCCCACCCCACTCCCTGAAACCCCTGCCGACCTCCTGAATGCAACCGCTCATTTTTTGCAATTATTTACCCGGCCAGTGGGTGATTGGCCGGTTCATCCCGAGCTGGTTTTGCCGCTGCTGCTCCTCTTTTGGATGGCTTCTGGCGCGGTGGTGGGGTGGCGCAGACGGGGTGAGGGGGTGGTGGAACGGCCGTCGCTGCTCGATCTGCTTCAGGCGGGTGAACCGCTCAAAAAATGGTTTGCTGGCGACGAGTCTGCGCTAAGGCTGGGGCTGCGGGTGGGTGGTGTGATGGCTGTGGTGGCGCTGGCTGGGGCGCTGTTTTGGCTGCTGTTGGCCTTCTCCCAGAACTGGCCCGCATTGGCCGCGCTGCTGGTGTCTGCTGCCTGGCGCAGCTTCATGGACCTGCTTGGACAGATATCTCCTTTGCTATGGCCTATTCTCCTTTTTGCCCTGGTGAACCTCGGTTTTGTGGTGGTGCTGCTGCTAAAAAATCCAATCGATCGCTGGCGGACGCGCGCAACGGCCGTTTGGCTGGCAACATTTGTCGTGGTGGCCGCATTGGTGATTCTGCTGCTGCATCTTGTCTACCTGCTTTGGGGTGTGGCCTACCTTTGGGCAGATTATTGGCTGGCGATGAACGCTGGATTAGCCCAAGAAACAATTGATGTGTTGCAGGTCCAGCAGTCGCTCTTCCAGAACCCTGGCGCAAAAATAGCCGTTCTGTTTGTCGCACCCTGGTTTGCTGGCTTGTTGGCGCTGCTGGTGGCTTTGCTGCTGGGCGGTTGGCAGGTGCTTTTGGTTGTGCCTGTGCTCAGTTGGCGCACTCGCCCGGTGGACCGCGCGGCCCAGGTGCGGCGGCGTTTGCGCCAGCAGCCCGAGGAAACATTGCCAATCGTGTATCGGTTGTTTGACCAATCGCCGCAAGCATATGCTGTGCTGGCGCACCTGGCCCGGCAGACCGAGCGCAGCCAGCCTGCCGTGGCGCAGCTGGTTGCCGCCCTGCACACGTTGGGCCAGAGCCAGCACGTCGAGACAGATGAACGCGCGATGACGACCCTGGCCGCTTTGCTATCCGAGCCGCGCGGCTGGCGGCTGGCCACCGATTTTGGGCTGTTCTACCAAATGCTCTTGACGGTGCACGCCGTTGACACGCTGGCCGCGGTGGATGCCCTGGCCTTACCCCCACCGCCCAACAACACCGCGCTGCCTGCGCTGGTGCTGCAAAACGGCCGTCAGCTCAGCCGCATCACTCACCAGCTGCAAAAAGTGAACCAGACCGAAGATTTAGCCACGCGCCTCATCTTTTTGGAGAATGGTTTAACGGCCGTTAGTGAAGCTCAAACGGCCGTACAAACCGCATTGGGCCAGTCTCTACCTGCGCCGTTGCCCCACCTGCCTGCCTGGGATCGCCTGCTGGGCCGCTGGCAGCACATGATTGCGGCCGAGCAGGCGCTGGTGAAGGGACAGGCGGACCCCCTCGTGACCCTGATGACCCACCACACCGCCTTTGCCGAGGAGCTGCCGCTGGTGTGGCGTGTGCAAAACCAGGGGCTGAGCCCGGCGCGGGCGGTGCGTGTGCAACTGCTGCCTGGCGACGGCTACCATTTGCTGGGCATTAAAAGCGAGGCGCAGTTGGCTGTGCTGCCGGTCGGTGAGGCGCAAACCGTGACGCTGTTCATTGTGCCCGAGGCGGATCGCCAGGAGCTTGCTCTGTCGGCTGAGCTGCGTTTTGCCGATGGTGTAGCAGACGATCATTGGCGGAACTTTACCCATAAGCTGGTTTTCACCCGGCAGGAACGGCCGTTTCTACCTATCCAACCCAATCCCTACCTGCCTGGCGCACCGCTCAAACTAGGGGACTTTTTTGTGGGTCGCCAGGAGCTGTTTCGCTTTGTGCAAGACAACCTGGCCAACACCAGCCGCAGCAGCCTGATTGTGCTGCAATCGGCGCGGCGCATGGGCAAAACTTCGGCGCTGAACCAGATTCCTGCGGTGTTGGCGGATACCCATCTGGCGGTGCCCATCAACCTGCAAGGGCATCCGGCGCGTGGCGAAGCCGACTTTTTGTATGCTCTGGCCGATGAAATGGTGTTTGCTCTGGCGGAAAAGGGCATCGCGGTTGCGCTGCCGCCCCGCGCAGAATTCACAGAGTCGCCGGAGTTTTTCTTCCGCTCACGCTTTTTGCGCAGCTTGCTGCCGCAATTGGCCGAGAAGAAGCTGCTTTTGTTGGTGGATGATGCTGACTTGCTGCCGCAGTGGGTGGCAGACGGCCGTTTACCGGCCGACATCTTAACTTTTTTGCATAACTTGCGGCAGCATGAAACGCGGATCGATTTTATTTTTGCCGGGAGTAGTGGGGGAGAAACAGCCGTAAGCGAATGGGCTGCCCTGCTGGAGAATGCCGTCTATCGTGCCTTGCCGCCGCTGCCACAGGCCGAAATGCACCGTCTCATCACTGAGCCTGTCGCGCCTTTCCAGGTAGCGTACGATCCGCCAGCACTGGATCGGCTGATTTATCTGGCGGCGGGAAATCCATACCTGGCGCAGCTGCTGCTGCATGATTTGGCCCAGTACCACAACGAAATGGAAGCATCTTACTTGACCACCGTCGATGTGGACCATGTGGTTCAGCAGATTCTAGAGCGTGGCGAGAGCCATTTTCGCTATCTGTGGGCCGAATCGAATGAGGAAGAGCAGTTGGTGCTGCGTGCGCTGGCCGAACTAAGCGGTGGCGATGAGGCTGTGACCATTAAAGTGCTGCGCCAGTTCCTGGGCGAACGGAGTCACGTCTCGGCCGATCGCTGGCAGTCGGCGCTGGCACGCCTGGAAAGCCGCGAACTGCTAACCACCCAGCTGCCTATGGGGCCAACGGGGCAACCGGGCAAGACGCCAGTTTACCGTTTTCGTGCCGAATTAATCCGATTATGGGTTGACCAAATGCCGCCACTGCTTTAACGTTGGCCCACTGCCACGAGTTGGTCTTGTTATGGCCAAGGTTTTATTGTTTTCGCAAGTTTGGAGATGTAAATTATGTTGCAAGGAATATTGCGCCACTTTTTGTTAGAACGGCCTGGTCAAAAATGGACCATGTCGGCCTGGGGCGAAAAGTTAGCCGCAAGTGGGGAGCAAATCGAGCGTCGCCTGGAAAAAACGGGCGACAGCGAACGCAACCGGCAGGTGCTGAGCCACATCGTCGGCATTGAGCTGTGGGGTCAGAGTCGTTTGCGGGTTGGGTTGGGCGAGCCGTTCAAAGAAGAAGAATATGACAACTACCGACCATCGCGTAGCCGCAGCTGGGAACAGCTGAAGGCCGAATTTCGTATGGCGCGGAAAAAGAGCATTGCTTTGGCTGAGGCGCTGGATGATAACCAGGCGGATCAATTTATGCAGGTGAAGCATAACCAGTATGGCATGATTACGCTCGGGGCATGGCTGCGTTATTTGGATATGCATGCTAATTTGGAAAGCAAAAGGATTAAATCGTAACATTCTATGACTTCTATGGTGCAGCTGCGACAATGGTTTGCTCCTCCCATTTTTGATGATGAGGAAAGAACCCGACAGGCTTACCTGATCAATTTGTTGATTCAGGCAGGTCTGATTATGGTTGGGGCCATATTCCTTTTTTTGCCGCTGCTAACAAATTCACTCAACGAAACACGATTTTTAGTCGCGTTGATTGTCTTATTGTGTTGTCTGTTTGGGGCCAAGTTATCCCTCAATTCGGGTTGGGTGTATGCGGCGGGCAACTTTATTTCTATCATTTTGTGGCTTGTTCTGGCACTCACGGTGATGACCGGACCAGAGGGTTTAAGCGGCACGCCTTTTATTAGCCTGATTGCCCTGACACCGCTGGTTGGGGGGTTTGTTAGCGGGACGCGGGCCAGTGTGGTTATTACTGTGCTGAACTGGGTCTTGGGTGCGGTGCTCGTCTGGCTGGAAACCATTGGCCGTCTGGTCAGCTACAGTCCCTATGAGCCGCTGGCGCAGTTTTTGGCATTGATGTTGATGTTTTCGTCCCTGCCATTGATGGTGTATTTGTGGCGGCGCAGTTTTGATGAAGCCATTGAGCAGGTGCGTGCTGTGCATCAGGCACGGGAAGAAACGGCCGCTTACCGGCTGCAAAATGAAGTGTTAGAAGAGGCTGTTCGGGCGCGCACCAGTGAGCTGGAAGATTCGCTGACCCGCGAGCAGCATTTGGCAGGGAAGTTGTCGCAGGCTTTGGCGCTGGAAACGGAGTTGGGCGAGCTACAATCGCGCATCATCACCGTGGTAACGCACGAATTTCGCACACCGCTGTCCATCATTAACAGTTCTTCAGAGCTTTTGCAACAGTATTACGAGCGGTTGACGCAGGAGCGGCGAGATGCAGCCCATGCGCGGATTCATGAGGCAGTGTTTTATCTGAACGACCTGCTGAAAGATGTGACCCTGGTTGAACAGGCTCAGCGCGAACGGATACGGCCGTCTTACCAAACTTTCTCCTTTGGCCAGTTAAGCCAGCGGCTTTCGGAACGAATTTTGCGCGACGTCAACCAGCCCAATCGGCTTGCCTTCCACTTTTCGCCTGCTTTGCAAACGCCTGTAGAAACCGATCTCGATTTGTTGCAGCAGGTGGGCACAAATCTTGTTTCCAATGCGCTCAAATATTCGCCCGAAGAGACAAAGGTTGAGGTTCGCCTGTGGCATGACGAATCTCAGCTGGTGCTCGAAGTGCAAGATGAAGGGATTGGCATTCCCCCTCAGGAGCAGCCCCGTGTATTTGAGCTGTTTTTCCGGGCTAGCAACGTGGACGAGCGGCGCGGGCTGGGGTTAGGGCTGTTTATTGTGCAGGCCATCAGCGGCATGTTGCAGGGCGATGTGAAGGTGATCAGCCAGGGCGTTGACCAGGGCACAACATTCCAGGTGTTTTTACCTCTCGCTCCGATGGCTGAACCGGTTGCGGCTTAGGTGAGCATAGCCTCTTGAAGATGGCTTTAGTAGTCGTCCCGCAGACCAAAGGCGCGGGCCACCTGATTGCTGGTTTCTTCAATCGTCTGATTCCCATCCACCACCAAACAATTTAGCTGGCGAACGGCCGTTTCTTGCTGCACCCATCGGGCAAAGGCGGCATCCCGCTGCATCCAGTTTTCAAACGCTTGCGCTGGTTGGGTGCAGTCACGCAGCACGTCATGAATCCAGGGGCGCTGCGCATAGTGAGTGCGCTGAAAAGGCTCGGTGGGCACCAGCCAGATGGCCTGGTGGGGCTGGCTGAGATGAGGGAAAACGGCCGTGGGCATCAACACCGCGCCTTCCACCAGGATTTTCGATTGAGTGGGCAGCTGGCGCAGATCGGCCAAAATCATTTGGAACTGCTCGGCCTGGTACTGAATTTCCGTGTGCAGCTGTTCGGCGACAGAGCGCAGCCACAGCTCGTCGCAAGAGAGTTGGTGTAGGTGGTGGATGGTGGGGGCGGAGAGGGCCGTTACCTGCTGGCGCTGGCGCTCAAACTCGGTATCGCAATGGTAAAGGTGCAGGCCAAATTGGTCTGCCAGCTGGTGAGCAATGCTGCTTTTACCGGCACAGGGCGAGCCGCCTAACCAGTAAATGTGGTCAAATGAGGTCATCATCGGTAAAGGTGGGGTCGAGAGTTTGTAAAAAGGTGCGGATGTCGCTGGCTAACGGCGCGGTGAGGATCAACGGCCGTTTCTGCTGCGGGTGCCAGATGGTGGTGGCAGCGCAGTGTAGCGCCTGTCGCGCCAACAGCCCCCCGTCGCGGCTTTTGTCTTCACACCAGGCCAAAAAATCAGCGTCGCTCAGCGTGTAGAGCCGGTCCCCGGCAATGGGATGCCCGATGGCTGCCAGATGGACACGCAGTTGGTGGGTGCGTCCGGTTTTGGGGATGAGGCGAACGAGGGCATGATGAGGTGGAAACGGCCGTATCACTTCTACCACCGTTTGCGCCGGCTTGCCATCATCTACCACCCCAAAGCGGTACACACCTTCGGCGCTGGGCACGCGGCCAATGGGCCGATCGATGGTTTGTACGGCCGCTGCCGGAATGCCGTCCACCACCGCCAGGTACGTTTTCTCCACGGTGCGGGTGGCAAACTGGGCCTGCACTTCGCGCAAGGTGTCGGTATCCCGCGCCAGCAGGACGACGCCAGAAGTGTCCCGATCCAACCGGTTAATGAGCGTGGCTTCGGGGTAGGGTGGCGCGTGGTTGTGGCGCAGCTGGTAGACAAGGTTGGCCTGGACAAAACGGCCGCTCCCATGTGAGCGCAAATTCCCCGGCTTGTTAACGGCCAGCAACCAGTCGTCTGCATACACCACCTGGTAATCCAGGTTGATGTCCGGCAGCGGCGGCTCGGGAAGCTCGCAGGCGATCAGGTCTCCCTGGCGGACGGTTTGATGCGGCGTGGCGGAACGGCCGTTGCAGGTGACCTCGCCCGCTTCGATGCGTGCCTGCCAGGTGTCGCGTGGCTGGTAGGTGAAGCGACCTGCTAAATAATCAAGCAGACTTTTTTGGTGGAAAACGGCCGTAACCTTCGACGAAACAATCATAAAAATAAAACGCCCGCATCTATTTTGCTGGGCGTTTGGGTGAATATTTCTGTCGAGACGCTGCATATAGTGTTTAGGAAAATAACCAGATAAGTGATTTTGTCATTCTGAGCGAAGCGAAGAATCCCGCAAGGAGCACATGTCAACTGCTTTGCCCAAAGCAACGTTTCATTGCTTGCTAAGCGGGCGGGATGCTTCGGGGGACCTCAGCATGACAAGTTTATTACTCAAGTAAATTCTTAATCCAAAATTGCAACGTCTCTACGGATCAACATTAAAACAAAACAGACGCCAACTCGCCCCGGTACGTTTGTGTCAGGTCATCATCGTCGCCGAGGAGGGTGAATAAAGCCACCATCACCTGCCGCGCCTGTCCGTAACGCTTGTCCTGGCGCAGCACATCCAGCAAGCCATCCATCGCGGCTTCCAGGTTGCCCCGGCTGATCAGCCGCGCGCCCTGCCGGTACTGCACTTCCAGCGCCGGCAATTCAGCTTCGTCGGTCAAATCTTCAGCGATGAGGCACAGATAGGTCGCCAACGGCAGTAACTTTTCCGCTTCCAGCAGTTCCTTACCATCTTTGATGCCTTTCAAATAATCGCGCGCCTCGCAGCCTTCGCCCTGGGCCAGCAACGCTTTGGCCAGGTTTAACCCAACATCAGCCCGATGCGGATTTTCCTCGATGAGTTCGCGATAGGCCTGTTCGGCTTTGACCCAATGGCGTGTTGCCAGCAGGCTTTCGGCATCGTTAAGCGCCTCATCTAGCTCGCTGGGGATAAGCTTCTCGATAAACTGGCGGATTTTAGGTTCTGGCTGTACGCCAATAAATTCATCGGCGACATCGCCATCAACAAAGGCCAAAACGGCGGGAATGCTCTGCACCCGGTACTGCATCGACAGGTTTGGGTTGTTGTCTACGTTAACTTTAGCCAATACAAAATTCAGGCTGGGATCAGCGGCCAATCGTTCCAAAATGGGGCTCAACATGCGGCACGGACCACACCAGGGCGCCCAAAAATCGACAATGACTGGCAGTTCTTCAGACTGTTCCAACACGTCCTGAATGAATGTTTCTTCGTTTACATCAATAATCACAGTGTAACCTCTTGTAAGTGGTCTTGGGGTCATTTTAGCATGAAGCAAATGAATGTGACAGGGCGTGAAAACCAAAAAGCAATAAGCATGAAGTGAAAAGTGGCAAGTTGCAGGTTGCAGGTAAACTTTCTACTAGCCACCTGTAACCCGGCAACTTGCCACTAGCAAACTTGCAAATTAGAAAATAATTTACTCAGGACGTGCCAATAGGGTCACTTCAATTGTTTGCGTTTCGCCATCGCGGATAATTTCTAGCGTGACGGTTTGTCCAACGCTGGTCTGGCGTACGATGTAAGTGAGCAAATCATCAAAGTCGTTGATAACCTGATCATTCATCTTGGTAATGACATCGCCACCGATGATGGCATTGAAGCCATTGATGGTGGTTTGTTCATCGCTGCCCTGCAAACCAGCTACCGCCGCTGGACTTTCTTCGATGACTTCATACACCAGCACCCCATTTTGCTCGACGGGCAAATCCATCGCCGTAGCCAGGTCGTCGGTTAAGGTGGTGCCTGAGATGCCTAGCCAGGGGTAGCTGATTTCGCCATTTTCGATGAGCTGGGGCACAACCTGGGTCAAAATGTTGGAGGGTACCACGTAGCTAATGCCGCCAAAGCTGGGCGTGGTGCCAAACGTAGTGCCGTTAGTCTGGATGGCGGTATTGACGCCAATCACCTCGCCGCTCAGGTTGAGCAGCGGCCCGCCGGAGTTGCCGGGGTTGATAGCCGTGTCGGTCTGGATGATGTCGGGGATGTTGAAGGCGACGCCGCTGGGGGAAGTGGCCCCGCCGGGCAACGTACGGCCGAGCCCAGAAATGATGCCGGTGGACATGGAGCCCGTCAGGCCAAACGGATTGCCGATGGCGGCGACCAGCTGGCCTACTTGCAAGCTGTCCGAATCGCCAATGACGACGGGCTTGAGATGATCGGGGTCCACATCTACTTTGATGACGGCTAGGTCAGAACCAGGATCGGTGCCGACAATTTCAGCTTCGGCTTCGGTGTCATCCGAGAAGATGACGGTGATGCGGGTCGCATCGGCGACCACATGGTTGTTGGTGATGATGTGGCCTTCTTTGTCATACACAAAGCCGGAGCCTTGAGCCTGTACCGGAATGGATTCCAAATTTTGGTGGAAATCATCAGGCAGCTCTTGATCGGGATTTTCAGGATCAGGGATGATTTGGAACTGGCTGAGGTCCAAAGTGGTACCTTCGCTAACCACCTGAATATTGACTACAGAGTCGTTGAGCTGGTTGTACAGGTCGATGTAGGTCTGGGTGGTGACAATTTCATCATCAACGGCCGTTCTCTGCTCGGTGACGCTGGTTTGGGCTGAGGCGTTTACAATCCCACTGTCGCTGTTGGTGGTTGATTCATTGGTGGGAACCGTTGCGGTGGATGTCGGCGTGGCGCTGCCGCAGGCGGCCAGCATTAGACCAAGTAATGCCAGCAACGTAATAAAGATCGGTGTTTTTTTCACGGGAAAACCTCCAAGGATAAGGCTGAAGTTGCTTTTTAGAATATCCGAAGTGTGATTATGGCACGAAGTTGTAAAAATTTGATAAACGTTACTTAAACTGCGTATGAGAACGGCCGTTCCGCCCACAGCGATTGGTTTTGTAAGTTAGTTGGTTATCATTATACCCTGCCATGAAAAAAAGTTCCTTTGACGTTCGCCAACCGCTGCCATTGTCGTTTAACGGCCGTTTTCAAGCCTTCCTCTTTGTTGTGGGTATCAGCCTGATTTGCCTGCTGGTGGGTGCGGGCATCATTTGGAGTTCCCAAAATGAAACCGGCTTTCGTTTTGCCTCGATGATCTTCTTTGGGCTTTGGCCGCTGGCGGTGGGCGTGCTGTTCTTTTACCTCAGTTTTTACTTCACCTGGCGGCTGACGCTGCTACCCGACAAAATTGTGGTGCGCCATACGTTCCACCAGCGGTCATTTGCGGCGGAAGCGCTGCAAGGCGTCCGTCTGCTGACCGTTACGAGCAGCCGCTCCCCGCAGCCGCTGCCGGTGATAGAGTTAAAGTTGGGCAACGGCCGTTCCTTGCGTATCAACCAAAATGAACTCTCCATCCCGCTGCCGCAGCTGGTAGATTTGATGATCTACCATTACCAGCTGCCGCTCAGCTATGAGCGGGAAGCCGCGCGCATACATCACACCCAATTTGGCTCGGGGTCGAGACGGCCGTTTACCCACTACCTCAATGGCGAAAGCCGCGTCCAGGTGCAGTCCGTAGAAGATATTTGCCGCTGGCTACAGCAATGTGAGTACGTGCGCGACCTGGATTTGTTTAACCAGCAAGACGTCTGGCAGCATCCGGGTGAGTTTGAAGCGCTGCGCAAAGGGGATTGTGAGGACCACGCGCTCTGGGCCTGGCGCAAGCTGAAGGAGCTGGACATTCCGGCGGAGTTTGTGGTGGGGCGAACCGATTGGGGCAACGAGGCCGTTCCGGCGGGGGCGCATGCGTGGGTGACTTATGAGGAAAACGGCCGTAGCTACATCATGGAAACCACCCACAAGCAGCGCTCCCCCATCTACCCGGTAGACGAAATCCCGGTGCGCTACACGCCCTGGTTTAGTGTGGATGGGGCCATGCAAACGTACCGCTATTTGCCTGTGGCGATGCGGGTGAACGGGAAGATGGCAGTCAATAGTGAAAAGTAAAAAGTGCCCACTTTTTACTTTTCACTTATCACTTTTCACTAAATTAGGAAGGCGAGGTGCCTGCCGGGGGGATTTTGGGTAGGGGCGCCTGGCGCGACGGCCGTTTCGGCAGCGCTGGTTTGGCGGGGTGCAAGGCCGCAGCCACCACCTCACTCACTTTTTCCACCAGCACAAACTCAATGTCTTCGCGCAGCCGTTCGGGGATATTTTCCAGGTCGCGCTCATTTTTCTTGGGCAGGATAAACTTTTTGATGCCCGCGCGCCGGGCTGCCAGTGCCTTTTCGCGGATACCGCCCACGGGTAACACACGACCACGTAAGGTAATTTCGCCGGTCATGCTCACCTCGCGGTAAATCGGCCGTTTGGTGAAGGCGGAAATCAACGCGCTGGAAAGCGACACTCCGGCCGACGGGCCGTCTTTGGGCACAGCCCCTTCCGGCACGTGGATGTGGATGTCGGTCTTTTCAAAGATGTCGCTGTCCAGCCCCAACGCTTCGGCCTGGCTGCGGGTGTAGGTGAGGGCAGCGCGGGCGCTTTCCTGCATCACGTCGCCGAGCTGGCCGGTGAGCGTCAGATTGCCCTTGCCGGGCATCAGGTTCACCTCGATGAACAGGATGTCGCCGCCGGCGGCGGTCCAGGCTGCACCAGTGGCAATGCCCACCTGGTCTTCGTCCTGTAACATTTCCTGGCTGAAGCGGGGCGGGCCAAGGAGTTCTTCTACTTTTTCGCCATCGATTTGTTGAGGATACGGCCGTTCCTCAGCCACATCCCGCGCAATCTTCCGGCACACATTGGCCACCTCACGCTCCAAATTACGCACACCCGCTTCCTGTGTGTACTCCCGAACGATCGTTTGCAGTCCATCGTCCGTAAATTGCAGGTCCAAACCTTCCAGACCATGTGCTTCTAGCTGCTGGTTCACCAAAAACTGGCGGCAAATCTCCAGTTTCTCTTCTTCCAGGTAGCCAGAAAATTCAATGATTTCCATGCGGTCTTGTAGGGCCGGGGGAATCGTGTCCAGATAGTTGGCCGTGGTAACGAACAAAATTTGCGACAAATCGTAATCTAAATCCAGGTAGTGGTCGGCAAAACTGTAATTTTGCTCGGGGTCCAGCACTTCCAGCAGGGCGGCCGATGGGTCGCCACGGAAGTCGTTTCCCAGCTTGTCAATCTCATCCAGCATAAACAGCGGATTGCGCGTCCCGGCCCGTTTCATCGCTTGGATGATGCGCCCGGGCATCGCGCCGATGTAGGTGCGGCGATGACCGCGAATCTCGGCCTCATCACGCACACCGCCCAGGCTGATGCGCACAAATTCCCGGCCTAGCGCGTTGGCAATGGAACGGCCGATTGAAGTTTTACCGGTTCCAGGCGGGCCAACAAAGCATAAAATGGGGCTGCGCATTTTGTCCGAGGCAATCTTTTTAACGGCGATAAATTCCAAAATGCGGTCTTTGACCTTTTCTAGACCGTAATGATCGTTGTCCAGCACCTCGGCGGCGTGGGCTACGTCCAGGTTGTCTTCAGACGTTTCCAGCCAGGGGAGCGACAAAATCCAGTCGATGTAGGTGCGAATGATGCCCACTTCGGGCGACATGGGCGGCATAGCACCCAATCGAGCGATTTCTTTGTCCACCTTGGCCCGCACAGTGTCGGGCAGCGGCTTGGCAGCGGCCATCTCGCGCACTTCGGTAATTTCCTGGCTGAACAGATCGCCTTCGCCCAGCTCGCCTTGAATCACGCGCATTTGCTCGCGCAAGAAATGCTCACGCTGCGAGCGGTCCATCTCCTGCTGAACGCGGGAATGAATCTGGTCTTCCAGCTCCAGCACTTCCAGCTCTTTGGCCAGCAGCAGGCTCACCTTTTGCAGCCGTTCGCCGGGATCAAACGTTTCCAGCACGTCCTGGCGCATCTCGATGGGAATGTTGAGCGTGGAGGCGACAAAATCAGCTAGCCAGCCGGGCTCGTCGATGTTGATGGCGAAGGTGTAGGCATCTTCCGGCATGTTCCGATTGAGCATGACGGTCTTTTCAAACAAGGTGAGGACGGCGCGCATAAGCGCTTCGGTGTTGCGGTCCCATTCCAGCGGTTCGTAAATGACTTTGGCGCGGACGCGGATGTACGGGTCCCACTGGGTAAATTCCAGAATTTCGACGCGGCGGCGCCCCTGGGCCAGTACGCTGGTGCTGTTGTCGGGCATTTTGAGTGCCTTGCCGATGGTGATTTCCGTACCCAAGCTGTACACATCGCTGGCACCGGGATCGGTCACGTCGCTGTCGCGCTGGGCGGCCACAATCATGTTTTCGTCGTTGGCGATGGCAGCTTTGACGGCGGCCAGGGAGCGCTCACGGCCCACAAACAGCGGCATCACCATCTGTGGGAAGAGTACGATGTCGCGCAGGGGCAAAAAGGCCAGTTCGATGTGGCCGTTTTCATCGGCCGTTTCGCTGCGCTGCGGGAAGAGATCGTCTTCCAGGCCGGGCATGGCGTCTAATAAGTCTGGGTATTGGCCAAAGCCAAATTCTTCGTCTAATGACATAGGTTATTCCAGGTTTTGGTCACAGAGGTCACAGAGATTTTAGAAAAGTGCGTTTGTATCTCTGTTGGCTCCTTTCCTCTGTGGCTAGTAAAAGGTTCATTGCTTTACTGGGTCATTAAGCAGTTGAGATTGTAGACTTTCCCACTGATTTAGCAAATCACCTACAACGACTATTGAGCCGGTGACGCAGATGAGATCGCCAGGTTGGGCTTGCTGCCAGGTGGTGGTGAGAGCGGTGTACATATCAGGAACGGCCGTTGCCACAAAGCCCAATTCGGCCGCCATTTCTGCCAGCTCTGCCGGTGTGGCGCTGCGCGGATGGCTGGCGGTGGTGACGGTGGTGTGGTTGGCCAGGGGCAGCAAATCAGCCAGCATGTGCAAAACGTCTTTGTCGGCCGGGGCACCAAAGATGAGCCACAGTTGGCGATAGGTGAAGCTGTGCTGCAACGCCTCGCGCAGCTTGTGTACGGCATCGGGATTGTGGGCGCAATCTACCAGCAGCATCGGCGTCTGGTCATCGCCTGCATGAATGATGTCCAGACGGCCCGGCCACTTGACGCTGGCCAGACCAGCTTGTAAAACAGGCAGCGTCAGGCGGGGAAAGTGGGGTTGGACGTGTTGTAGTGTAGCCAAAGCCACGGTGGCATTTTCCAGCTGGTGTTCGCCGCCCAAGGGTAGTTCAAACTGGGTGCTAGGGGGAATCAAGTCGGGGGCCGGGTTTTGCTGGATGATGAGGTGCTGTTGGCTGGGATGGTGGGGAACGGCCGTTCCTTTATACAACCAATCCAATCCCACCGTTGTCAGCGCGCAGCCACGCTCTTGGGCAATCTCTTCCAGTTTGGCCAGGGCATCTGGCTCCTGGTGGGCGGTGACGACGGGAATGCTTGGCTTAATGATGCCCCCTTTTTCGTAGGCAATCTGGCTGAGGGTGTTGCCCAGCAGCTCGATATGGTCCAAACTCAGCCGGGTGATGACTGAAACGAGCGGGATGATGACGTTGGTGGCATCCAGCCGACCGCCGAGACCCACTTCCACCACGGCCACATCGACGCCTACCTCAGCAAAGTGCAAAAAGGCAATAGCGGTGAGAATCTCAAACCAGGTGATGTCGGGGAACTGTGCTTCTAGAGCACGGATTTTGTTGATTTGTTGGACAAAGTGGGGTTTAGAAATACGGCCGTCGCCATCATCTGGTGTTAAAATACGGATCCGTTCGCGGAAGTCTTGCAGGTGGGGCGAGGTGTAGAGGCCGACGGTGTAGCCAGCGGCGCGCAGCGTGTAGGCGCACATGGCGGCGGTAGAACCTTTGCCTTTGGTTCCGGCAATGTGAATGCTGGGATAGTGCGTGTAGGGCGTGCCCAACGCTTCTAACAGGCGGCGCGGCCGGGTATGGTCCAGCTTGCTGGCCATGTAGCGGTCCTGTTTTTTGGCCTCAAAGTTGATAAAACTATAGAGATAATCCAGGGCATTTTCATATGCCTGGGTATCATCATGGATTTGGTTTTGTGGGATAGGGTCAGTCGCCGAGTTGTTCATATGGGGGCGATTGTAACCAATTGTGAAGTTTGATGGAAGTGGTTGAAAGTGGCAAGTTGCCGGTTGCAAGAAGTAGGTGAACGAGACTGGTCACTCTCAAACAAAACACCAACCACTTTTTTAGGAGCTTGTGATGGGATTTGTTGTGGTATTGCATGAAGGGTTGTCGAATATGGCCTGGATGTTTTTTCTGGCGATTGGTTTGTGGGGTCTGGTGCGGGCGATTCGCGGGCAGCCAGTGGATGGCAGTTACCTCGGTGCGGTGGCGATTGGCCAGGGGTTGTTTTTGCTTCAAGCGCTGATTGGGGTGATTTTGTGGGTAAACGGCCGTCTAGGTGCCCTGGCGCGTCCCGAAGTACATGTTTTATACGGCGCGTTTGTCATCGTCTTTTTGCCGTTCATCTACTTCACCGCCCTGCGCGGCGACGATTCCAACCGGGGGCAGTGGGTTCTGGCCTTTAGCAACCTCTTTCTCTTTGGCGTGGCCTTACGCCTCATTACGACCGGTCTGCTTGGTTAATTTTGTAGCCGCGGATTCTTTCCGCGCAAAAGAAGCGCAGTTTCCAAAACGCGGCTACGGATTACGTTTGGAACCAAAAGCCTTCAATGTGGTAGAGGCCAGGTTCGAGGGTTTCAATCTTCAGGCGGACGAAGCGGCCCGGAGCAATTTCCTGATCGGTGGTGAGGCTGGGGTCGATAACGGCCGTATCAAAAACATCCTCCAGGCTATCAGCGCGGACCTGCAGATGACACTTCATTGAATCATCTAAAAAGCCCGGCGTGTAAAGGTAATATTCCCCTTCAATGTCCACATCTGGCTGAATGGCCATCAATTCGCGGCATTGTTTTAGCTGCGCGGTGCTCAGCGTGGTTGTTTCTGTTGGCGCTTCTTCTATTGTCAGGGGAGACACGCCAAACAATAAAACGGCGATGGCCACCCCCACACACAGCAGCACCAGGCAACTCACGACGACCAGCGCCACGATTAATACGGTATTACTTCGACTTTCTTTGTTCATAGAAATTTGGTTTAGGAATAATTGTATGTAATTGTAGAGACGTGGCCTATTGTAGTGAGTTTGCTGAGCAAGAGGTGTGGGTTAGTTTACTTCCCTACCGTTGTCTGAGGAAAATACAACTGCGGTATTTATGGTAGGCGAGAGCAATTCAGGAAGTGTTCTCGATACGGCCGTCCCGCTGTAAACATATCAAGAAAAAACTGGCTCACAATATATTTCGTTCACGATAAATTGGAAGACAATGGTTAACCAGGTTTCCAAGCGATTGCATTCGCCTAACTGATCAAAAACCTGGGTTAGTGACTGAAAAGTTTGGGATTGACTATTGTTTACTAGAACCTCAAACCAAAACATGGCGGCCCGGTAATTCACCAAATCGCCCACAGTTTCTGTAGGAATGTTGGTTTTAATGGCCCGGCTCAAGTCGTTTACGAGTTGGTTGACCTCCAGAAAGTTTTCCACCAGCTCCGGCTCGTACACAAACACGCGCGAAAGCAGATCAATGATGGCTTGGCGGGTGGCGGGTTGTTGCACAATAGCGGGTTCCTCTACGATCATTTTCAGTATGGCAAAACCGAACTGATAGTAGCCAAACTCCATCAGCGCATTGCGCAGCTCTTCTTTGATGACCCAGTTGATGTAGTCGATGTCTTGCCGGGCAATCATCTCTTCAACAATGTTGGCGACTTCCGGGCAGAGCGGCAGGTCTGTGGTTTGGCCGCTTTGGGCCATGCAAAAGAAGATAAGGCCCGGCCAGCATTGGGTACGCAGTTTGTTTTGCCAGCGGCCTTGCGTGCGCTGATTGATGGTGGCATAGATGTGGCTCAGGGCTTCGCGCCCCGCGTCGGTGGCGAACCGGTCATCCAGCGGAATGGCAAAGGTGGGCACAACGTGGCTAAATGGCCCGGCCGGTTCCACTTCAATCGCTTTATCGAATAGGTTGACGACGAGGGGGATTGCTTCATTCGGGTTGGCGAGTACGTGCCGCCGCCAGGCTGTTTGGGCCAGAATGGCAATCAGTAGGTCACGCTCGGTGACCAGATTTAAGCTCAATTGGTAGAGGTCGGTTACGGCCGTATTTTCCGCATCCATCAACTCGCACAGCATCTGGGCTGTTTGCCGCCGCTGACGGCGATCGGCATCATTTTTGAAGAATAAACGCAGCTCGGGTAGGTCCAATACGGAGTCATATGGCGTCTCTTGGGTGGTTTTGGCAGCGAACCCCATGATTGTTTTTAAGACGGCCGTTCGCAACAACGTTTTGGGGGAATACGGCCGTTTACCCAATTTGCCCGGCTTGATGAACAACAGGCGCTCCAATAATTTGCGCCACAGCGCCCGCAGTCGATTAGTCCATTCCGGCTCGGTGTAGGCATCAAACAAAAACATCAACGACAGGCCAATCAGCGATTCCAAAATGTGGGGGCGCGGCAGCTGCCAGCCGTGGAGCAGCCGATCGGCCAAATTGCTTAACAGGGCAAAGCCTGCTTCTTTGTCTCGCCGCCACAAAATAAATGATTGCCGGATGGCCACCGCCCGCACCGCTGGCGACCAATCCGCCAGCATCGTCTCCAGCAAATCCTGAAATTGCAGCCGGGCCGCCACGGTGATGACGATGTAATCACTGGCGGAGCAAGCCGCCGAAACCGCATCGTGATGAAACGTGTCCCACAGCCATTCACCAGCCCGGGCCAGATTCGCTTTGGGCGATCGCCCCGCCCGCACCAGCTGACGCAAAAGCAGCCTCGCCTTTTCCTGATTATCCAGACCGTACTCTGTGAGGGCGGCGATCAATTTGTCTCTGATTTGATGCGATTCCTGGTGGGCTAACTGCATGATGAGCGGGATGTTTCCCGCCGCCAGCTCCATCTCTAAAGCATGAATAAGCGGCCCGGAGAGGAACGGCTTTGTGACTGTTTCCTCGGCCCATGCCTGGTAAGTCTCTGCCCGAGCCGCCCTGTCTAAAGGGAGCTGCGCATATAGTTCCCGACCGCCAAAATAATCATAAAAACGCTCGTAGCGGAAGGCAATCATCCCGTCTACGTGCTTCAAAATGCCCGCATCGACCAATCGGGTAAATGAATCGTTGGAATGCTGGCCCCAGCCGGTGGACTGGTGGGCTACGACAAACTTCCACAGCGGTTCGCCGAAGCTGGTATTTACCTCCCGGGTTTGGGCGTCGCTGATTTTGTTGGTGTACGCGCCGTCAGCCAGCATGATGGGCACCAGCTCTTGCTCCAGGAAGAGAATGTCTTCTTCTTGTAGCCGCTGGCTGGCCACCAGCGCCCGGATGAAGGCGGGGAAAATGTCAATGACGTGAATGTGCGGCGGCATGGGCGCTTGCGCATACGTTTCGGCAATCAGCCGCAGCAGCAGCGGATCGCGCAGCGCATTGCGCAGGGAGAGCTTAAGATCGCCGTACGCTGTTTGCAGGTCGTAGGCCTGGCGGTAGTTTTCGTAAACAGAGGCCATGTCTTGCTGCTGAAAGCGGGTGAGGCGTAAGCCTAGTTTGGTGGGTTGATACCACTGTTTTTCCGTCGCAGCGTCTTCCTGATAATAGCGGGATTGGGAGAGGGTTAACGGCCGTTTCAAAACCTGCCACGCCTCACTCCGCGAAGAAACCACCAGCTTTAGCCAGGGATACGGCTGTGTGCTGGCCATCTGGTCAATGCGATACAGCAGTTTGCTGCCCTCGGCGTGCTCATTAATCGCGTCAAAAATGAGCACCACTTTCCGGCAACTTGGCCCAATCAGATCATCCACGCTGGCAAATAAATCTTCCGGGTCCACAACCTCTTCATCTAAAAAATAGGCGATATTTTTGGCCAGCGTTTCGATCAATTCATGCTCCACGCTCAGGCCCACCGCATTGAGCATGATGAACAGCACATCATCATCGGCCAGCGCGGCGGGCAACGAGGCCAAAAAGCAGCTCTTGCCTGCCCCCGAATTGCCGGTGATGACGAGAACGGTCTTCTCATTTTGCAGGAACTCTTGGAAACGGCCGTACAACCCCTGCCGCTGGTGATAAACGTGGGGATCATATTTGCCCTGCACCGACTCCCAAAACGGCCGTGATACTTTTGCGGCCGCCTGTTTTAGCGCTGACCAGCTTAGTTCTGGTGTTGGCTCTGCCTGGGCTGACTCGCGCTGCGCCGCGTATTCCCATTCCCGCAAAATGGCAGCCAGTTGGGCAATCGCCTGATTCTGCTCACGAAAATATTGCCGCCGCGACAGGTTGAGCAGCTGGGCCACATACTCAGTGCCCAGCCCGTTGACAAAGCGCTCCCGCAAAATTGTGTAATAGGTAGAGGTGTTCTCGCCGCCATCAGGCGTTGGTTTCAGGCTGTTAACCGCCTCCAGCAAAATGGTGTGCAGCGTGAGTCCCAAACTGGCCTCATCGCGCTTGTTTGTACTGGTTTGGTGGCGGCTGCGCACCAGCCAAAGACGGCTTAACGGATGCGTGCCTAGCTGGTGAAATGCCTTGCTTTTGAGGTTTTTCAGGGCGTCCGTAATGGTTTTGATAGTGAAGGTATTGGCGGGTTCAGATTGACTGGTTTGGGACTCCATTTCCGCTTCCCCGATGATTAGACACGGCCTGGACACATGAGCAACGCTCGTAGACTTACATTCTACAAGAAATGCGCCTGCTGGCACAAGCCTGGCACTGTTTTGGCAGTGAAAAGCAGTCCCGCAGCGCTATGCTGAGGCCAGGTTGTGCAAGCGTCGGTCGGATTGCCAATCCGACCAACAGAAGAGGAGGAAAAGATGAATCCTGTATTTGAGTGGGGCATTGAATTTTTGCAAGTTCTCCAAGATGCTGTCGGTGCTTTTGGGGTCGATCTGGCCAAAATTTTCACGTTTGTGGGCAATCAGGAGTTTTATATTTTGCTATTCCCGCTGCTGTTTTGGTGCGTGGATCGGGCGCTCGGCGCGCGCGTAGCAATTCTCTATTTGCTGTCTGTAGTGCTGAATACGGACGTGAAGGATTGGATTGTGCAGGAACGGCCGTATCAACTCGTCCCAGATATTGCCCAAGCCGATCCAGCCGGTGCCTACATGTACGGTGAGGGGTACGGCATGCCCAGCGGCCATTCCCAGTTTGCCGTGACGGTGTGGGGTGCGCTGGCCTTGTGGATGAAAAAGGGATGGTTCTGGGTATTGGCCGTAGCGTTGGTGCTGTTGATTGGCGTTTCGCGGCTGGTGTTGGGTTTCCATTTTCCCACGCAGGTGCTGGCTGGTTGGGGGCTTGGCCTAGTTGTGGTAGTCGCTTACCTGATTTTGACCTTGCCTGTTGAAAAATGGTTGGCTTCTTTACGGTTGGAGATGCAGTTGTTAGTGGCAGTTGCCTTGCCGTTGGTGCTGCTCTGGCTCCATCCTGTGGCCGATACGATTGCAGCAGCGGCCGTTCTCCTCGGCTTGGGTATCGGGTTAGCTTTAAGCCAGCGCACCATTCGCTACGTGGCCAACGGAGCCTGGTGGCAGCGCGCACTGCGCTACGTGGTGGGCATCATTGTGCTGCTGGCCATTTACCTCGGCCTCAGCGTGGTTTTCCCCGAAGAAGGCGAATCGCTCTACGTGCCGCTGCGCTTTGTGCGCTACGCCCTGATGGGTTTCTGGATCAGCTTTGGCGCACCCTGGCTGTTCACCCGCACTCGTCTCGTGCCGGTGGTCCAGCCCGCGTAAATTCTGAAAAAAATCCACAGATTTCGCAGATTACACAGATTTTTCTCTGCGTCCTCCGCGTTCTCTGCGGTTAAATTAATTTTAAGGGAGAAAACCATGACAACATTTCCTGAATATGAACAGTACGATGGGTTGGGGCTGGCCGAACTGGTCCGCAAGGGCGAGGTTTCGCCGCTGGAGCTGGTTGAAGCGGCAATTGAGCGCATTGAAGCGCGGAATCCGCAAGTGAATGCGGTCATTCACAAAATGTATGAAGAAGCAACCCAGACGGCCATGAAAACGGCCGTACACCATCCCGATGCCCCCTTTGCGGGCGTGCCCTTTCTGCTCAAGGATTTGCTGGCCGAATACGGCGGTGCACCGCTGCGCAACGGCAGTCGCATCTTCCAAAATTACGTGTCTAAAGCAGATGGCCCGATGGTGCAGCGCTACAAAGCGGCGGGTCTGATTGTGCTGGGCAAAACCAACACGCCTGAGCTTGGCATTACCGGCGTCACCGAACCGGAACTGTTTGGCACGACCAACAATCCGTGGGATTTGAGCCGCACGGCAGGTGGCTCCAGTGGCGGGTCGGCAGCGGCGGTGGCCAGCCGCATGGTGCCTATGGCGCACGGTGGGGATGGGCTGGGCTCGATCCGCATTCCGGCCTCTTGCTGTGGATTGTTTGGTCTCAAGCCAACGCGCCGACGTAACCCGCGCAGCACCGATTACGATGCGTGGCAAGGGTTTGTGTGTGAGCATGTGCTCACCCGCTCCGTGCGGGACAGTGCGGCGATGCTGGACGTAACGGCCGTATCCGATCCCTACTATCCAGATGCCATTCGGGTGGGGGAACGGCCGTTCCTGCAAGAAGTGGGTCGCGATCCGGGCAAGCTGCGCATCGCCTACACTGCCGAGCCGTTCATGGGCGACATGATGGACGACGCCTGCCTGAAAGTGCTGGCCGAAACCATCGCCCTGTGTCGCGAGCTGGGGCACGAGCTGGTGGAAGCCGCCCCGCAAATCGACGGCAAAGCGTACGCCAAAGCCACGATGACGATGCTGGCGGGCGAAATCCGCGCCGATATTGATGAGGCGGGTCGCATGTTGGGTCAGCGCCCTGGGCCGGAATTCTTTGAAAAAGCAACCTGGGCTATTGCCTTGATGGGCGGGCAAATCAGTGCGGGCGATTTTGTCCAGGCGATGCGGGACATGCAGCGCACCGCTCACAAAATCAACCAATTTTTTGCTGATTACGACGTGCTGCTGACCCCCACGCTGGCGCAGCCCCCGGCAAAATCTGGCACGATGCTGCCTACCGGGGCCGAAGCGATGGCCTTGCAGGTCATCGGCCGTTTGCGGGCGGGCAGCGTGCTTAAAGCGCTCAAGATGCTGGATACGGCCGCTGTGGATTCGTTCCGCTTTACGCCTTCCACGCCGCTGTTCAACGCCACGGGCCAGCCCGCCATGTCCGTACCGCTGGGTGGCTCGGCGGACGGCTTGCCGATTGGGATGCAGTTTATCGGCCGTTTTGCTGATGAGGCGACGCTGCTGCGGCTGGCGGCCCAGCTAGAGCAGGCCAAGCCCTGGGCCTGTGAGGTGCCGCCAATGGTGCAGTAATCAATTTTTTTTCCATAGACACGGGTTTTTGGTGAAAAGTGGCTGACTCTCTCGCTGTGAAGACGCTGGGGAGCAACCTGAATAAAACAAGGAGAAAGGGTCAAAAAAACCCGTCTGTTTACCTTTCCTACTTTTATGTTGCTCGTGCTGTTGTTGATGGGTGGCTGTGCCAGTTGGGAGGAAGTGTCGAAGATAGGGGAAGTGCTTGATTCCCCTACTTTCACACCCATTCCGGTAACGGAAACGGCCGTTTCACTAACTGCATCCAGGCACATTCTCTAGCCATTTCACCTGATTGATCTGGTAGATTATGCCATTTGTAGTTGAAAAGTTGCACGAGGAACGATCTGGGAACGATCGGTTTGGCAAACTACTGTCATCTTAATTAACAGTCAGCTAGTCGGGTCCTTGTCATAGAGGTAATGCGTATGCTACAGAAAAAATCTCGATACTGCTCATTGGTGCCGAAGCGATGGTCTTGCAGATAATGGCCGTTTTGCCGATGAGGCGAGGCTGCTGCGGCTGGCGGCCCAGATAGAGCAAGCCAAACCGTGGGCCAATGAGGTGCCGCTTATAGCGCATTAACGAATTTACCTTCCAAAATTGGTAGTTCTTGATGCGAAGTGTCAGATTGAGGGAGGTGAGGTTGATGCTTGCGGGATGGGTGAGAAAGACTCACCCAAATTTTAACTAGCGGTTATCAATACTTCTAAAGTCGAGAAATTGTTTATTCGTAGGATAGCTAAAATTTCTATACATAAAAACAAAACTGTCAAGCCGATTTTACTCATGATAACAATTACTTGTAGTGCGGTTAAATTGTCAATAAGGAGATAATAATGCCAAATAATATTCAACTCATACGACAAGCTATACAAGAAAAAAACGCACAATGGAGTGCAAAAGAAACAAATCTCAGTCAACTGTCCGTAGAAAACAAAAGGGCGATGCTTGGCGCTGTTGAAGATACTGAACTCATAAACTCTGTTCAATATAAGGAAAAAGCGTCTGAGGCTATTCATCCTAAAATAAGTATCCCAACTCACTTTGATTGGCGTGAACGTGGTAAGGTTTCCCAAGTAAAAGATCAATTGGTATGTGGTTCCTGTGTGTCGTTTGCCACCGCAGGACTCCTAGAGTCGATGGCGCTCATCGAAAAAGATATTGAATTAGATCTATCCGAGGCAGATTTGCATTTTTGCTCGGCGCACGGGCCTGATTGTAGTGGATGGTACACCAGGAAGGCATTAGATTCTGTTAATGAACGTGGAGTATGTTTTGAAGGATTATTTACATATGCAGAGGGGTATAATAATGAGCACCCTAAATGCAAGATTCATGCAAACAGAGACGGCGCATTGTTGAAAATTGAAGAAACTGATTGGTTTGTTCGTGATATCTCCCGTAAAGAAAGCATTGCAACACACGGGCCTTTGGTAGCAAGTTTCTCTGTCTATGAAGATTTCTATTACTACGGCAGTGGTATTTACAGACATGTCTACGGTGATTATATGGCTGGACATGCTGTCTTAGTAGTTGGCTATTCAGATTCAGAACAGTGTTGGATTTGCAAGAACTCCTGGGGGGAAAATTGGGGTGATAACGGCTACTTCAAAATTGCATATGGTGAGTGTTCTATTGATGATTTATCGAGTCCATTTTGGTCTGCAAGTAAGGTTACCATTAAACTCCGTGGAAACGTTCAGAATCATGTAGTGCACGATGATGGTTCTATTGGTGCTTTGAAAGGTTACTACCAATGGACTAATGGTTGGACATCGGCTGGGTTCTATACTGCAGGTTCAGACACTTACCTCTTTATTCTTAAAGCTAAGGGTTTTGGTAGTGATGGCAACAATGTTCATATCCATAAGATGAACTCTGACGGCACTCTGGGAGACCAAGTGGAAGCTCATCGCTGGACAGAAGGCTGGACATCGGCAGAGTTCTATACTGCAGGTTCAAACACCTACCTCTTTATTCTTAAAGCTAAGGGTTTTGGTAGTGATGGCAACAATGTTCATATCCATAAGATGAACTCTGATGGTACTCTGGGAAACCAAGTGGAAGCTCATCGCTGGACAGAAGGCCGGAGATCGGCAGAGTTCTATACTGCAGGTTCAAACACCTACCTCTTTATTCTTAAAGCTAAGGGTTTTGGTAGTGATGGCAACAATGTTCATATCCATAAGATGAACTCTGACGGTACTCTGGGAGACCAAGTGGAAGCTCATCGCTGGACAGAAGGCTGGACATCGGCAGAGTTCTATACTGCAGGTTCAAACACCTACCTCTTTATTCTTAAAGCTAAGGGTTTTGGTAGTGATGGCAACAATGTTCATATCCATAAGATGAACTCTGACGGTACTCTGGGAGACCAAGTGGAAGCTCATCGCTGGACAGAAGGCTGGACATCGGCAGAGTTCTATACTGCAGGTTCAAACACCTACCTCTTTATTCTTAAAGCTAAGGGTTTTGGTAGTGATGGCAACAATGTTCATATCCATAAGATGAACTCTGATGGTACTCTGGGAAACCAAGTGGAAGCTCATCGCTGGACAGAAGGTTGGACAACTGCTCAGCTCTATACTACGGGTTCAAATAAAACACAACTTTTCTGTCTCAAAAAGACATGGATGACGCAAGTTAATGTGAAGTTTAAAAGGGTCAAAGTCTTAGATGTTCCTTTGGGTGAAAATGGCAAGGCTGATATGAAGCTCACGTTCTACGTCAATGGTCAAAAGAAAACCTGGCCATCTTCGGCTACTTACCGAACTGTATCAGAAGGAAATACATACAATATCGGCGAGGAATTTGAAGTGCGCCTGATGGAGTTTGAACAATTAAGTATTATTGTTTCCGGCATTGATGTCGATCGCGGAGATGCTGATGGGATACCACCTGATGATAAGATGGGCAGCATCGCTAAAATCTTTGATCATAGTGACAACTGGGGAAGCGGTACTAAAAATGATAAAAATGATTTTTATCGAATCTACTATCAAATTAGCATTGTAGAGTGATCATAATTGTTTAGTGCTTTTAACCGCTCTTAAAAAACAGTCTTTCAGGAAGCTTATGGAGGTTATATTGCGTGATGTGAGCTTCCTGAAAGATTTCTTCAATGGCAAATGTAGTTACGGGCATTCAGAATTAGACGATACTCTGGATGGATTTCAATCCTGTGCGTCTCAAAAGACTTAATCATGAACTACAATTCTTAATGGAATTAGTAATGAACAATAACAAGAAACATATCAAAGTAAATCTACAAGAAGCTATTGAGATTTTACTGGAGGCACAATCTGGTGCCGGTTATTTGTGGCTTATTACAGAAAAGCCAAATGAGATTCGTGTAATCAATAAACAGATAATCCCATCAGGTACAATTGGAGGTGATGCATTATTTATCTTTTCATTAATTTGCATAGAATCAGGGACTTATACTGTAACATTTACCTGTAAAAGGCCGTGGGAAGCTGATTTTCTTGACCAAAAAGCTTTCAGTATTGAAGCAGAATAAGGGCAATTATCTGCAGAATCCAGTTTGTGATATACCACAAAGCATTTGAGCGGCAACATCAAGATGATATTATTTATGGAACATCTATTAATGTACACATAGCCCTTTCTAAATTTGCTAATTACTGACTGCTTTTTTCTATAGAAATCTCACTTTCCCACCTGGTTTCTGTTAAGTTGAAATGTTATATGCTTGAAGATTCTTAGCTTGCGCATGGGAAAGTTTACGTGAGTATCTAGATAGCATATGTAGAGTAACCGATTTAACTTTGACTAGCACGTGGCTGATTTAATATAGCAGTTTTGAACTGCTTTTCACTCGTTAACGGCCGTATCCATCTGCCACAGCTGCCGCATTTCCTCACAACGACCCAAGAGCTCTTCTAAGGTGCCTTCGTCTTCGATACGGCCGTCTTTCAACACCACCACATGATCCGCCTGCCGCAAAGCGGTGCGCCGGTGGCTCACCACGAGACAAGTCTGCTGACCAGCCTCTCCTCTGCGCCTCCGCGCCTCCGCGTTAAATACTCTTTCCCACAGAACCTTCTCCGTCTCCACATCAAGCGCACTCGACAAATCATCAAAGACCAGCAGCTCCGGCTGGCGCACGAACATGCGGGCGGCGGCCACGCGCTGCGCCTGCCCGCCGGACAGCCGCTGTCCGCGCGGCCCAACGATGGTGTCTAGACCATCTTCCATTTGCGCTAAATCTTGCTCGAAGACGGCCGTTTTCACCGCCCCCACCACATCCACTTCACCTTCCGGCAAACCCAGCAGCATGTTGTCCCGAATTGTCTCGCTGAACAGGCGCGGGATTTGCATGGTGGTGGCCACGCGGGGTGGGATCATGAAGGTGGCGAGATCGGGAACGGAACGGCCGTTCCACACAATCTCGCCTCCATCCGCTGGCAACAAACCTAGCAGCACCTTCAGCAGCGTCGTTTTGCCCGCGCCGATGCGCCCGGTAATGACCACAAATTGCCCTGCTTTCAGCGACAAATTGATGTTGTGGATGCCGTTTTCGCTGCCAGGGTAGGTGAAGTTGAGATTGTTGACGGACAGATTTTGTAGGGTGTGAACGGCCGTTTTCGGCGTGAACGGCAGCGGCGGCAGGTGGCCATCCAGATGTAGTTCGCGCGGCGCGACCACCTGTCCTACGGGCGCACCCTGCATCATCGTTTCCATGCGCTGGGTGGAGACGCCTGCCTGTTTGTAGTTGGTAATCATCCGGCTAAAAATGCGGAACAACTGTGTGACCGGCCAGATGTACGCCGCAAACAGGGCAAAATCGCCCAGCGTGAACGTGCCCTGGTACATTTGCCGCGCCGCCAGCAGCAAAATGAGTCCCATACCCAGCTCAATCGTGCCCGTGCTTAACGCATCGACCAGCCCGACCAGCAGCTTGTCGCGCACCATTGTCTGCTTGCGCTGCTCGTTGATGTCGCGGAAGCGGTCAATCACGCGCTCCTCGGCGTTGGCCACTTTAAGCGCCTGGGTGCTGTTGAACATGTCGGCAATCATGCCCGTCACCTGGCTGGTCGCCTCGCGGCTGGCTTTGCGATACCGCTTGGCTCGCTCGCCCAGCCGTTGGGCAATGCCCACCACGATCAGCAGCGGCACAAAGGTCCCCAGCGTCACCGGCACGCTGATTTGCAGCATGATCGTCACCGAAATGCCCGCGCTGACCAGCAGACCAATCACGTCATCCACGGCCACGATGGCCATGAGCAGTTGGTCGGTGTCGTCGCGGAAGGTGCTGATGGCTTGCCCGGTGGACATGCTGGTGCCGTCTTCATTTTGCGGCAGCGGGCGGGAGCCGGGCAGCTGCAAAACGCGGGCCAGCATGTTGGTGATGAGCAAGTCGAACGAGATGTACTCAAAGTTGATGAATGCCCAACCTGCGGCCATTTGCGAGGTGGCGGAGACAAAGGCATACGCCAGTTGCAGCCCGACAATGGGCCACAGCGGTAGGGCAAAGCTGGATTCGCCAGTGAGGCCGTTGAAGTAGGCGCGCAAAATTAGCCCCAGCGCGGTGGTGGCAGCAAAATGAATCGAAATCGTGATGATGTCGCTGGCGTAATAATTAGGTTGAAAGCGGATGAGCCGCCAGTAGTAAGAGAGTGTGTTCATAGCGCAAAAACATTGTGCATGTCATTCCCGCGCAGGCTGCACTGTTGAAAAGATGGTAAGAACGGCGATAATGATGATATGGCTAAGAAAAATCGGCGTGAAAGCCAGTTTGTGACCTTTGCTCGCATGGCCCACAACCTGGCACAAAAAGAATTTGCTCCTTATGCGCATCCCAAAAGCCCGCGCAAGTATACGCAGCCGCAGTTGGTTACCTGCATTTTGTTGATGCATCGGCTGAGATTGAGTTATCGGGATATGGAAGAGTGGCTGCTGGCTAGTGATGCGGTGGTCAAGGAACTGGGACTCAAGGATGTGCCCACGTACTCGGCACTGGCGCGGGCAGCGGCTCGATTGTTGACGCTGGCCCAGATCGATCGCATGAATGTCAGCTTGTTGACAGAGTTGGGCATTGAGGAGGAAGCAGTCGCGATTGACGCGACTGGGTTTCAGCTGACTCAAGCCAGTGATTACTATATCAACCGACGCGGCTGGAAGATCACCCAATATTGGAAAGGATTCTATGGGGTTGGTCTGAACACCCTGTTCATTTTGGGACGGAGTCAATCGTATGGGCCGGGGCATGATGGTAGTAAATTGGAAACGATGCGGCGTGCGGTACGGCCGTTTATGCGTTCTGGTCAATGGGTTTTGTTGGCTGATGGTGGCTTTGATGTGAAGTCGGT
This sequence comes from Ardenticatenaceae bacterium, assembly GCA_020634435.1. Classification (GTDB taxonomy): domain Bacteria; phylum Chloroflexota; class Anaerolineae; order Promineifilales; family Promineifilaceae; genus Leptofilum. The sequence goes on from JACKBS010000008.1 coordinate 562,176, forward strand.
ACGACCTGATGACCTCATACCGCCCCGTCGCACGGGTCCGAAGCGGTCGATTGCCTCGCCCTTGCGCCAAGCACGCGCTGACTTGGTTGCCGTAGCCCGACTGGATGGACTCTTTGGGCAGCGCTGGAAGGTCGAAACCGTCATCTCGGTCATCAAACGCAAGTTTGGTGACGCCATTCGGGCACGCAAATACTATCTGCAACGGCGTGAGCCAGCGATTAAGATGTTGGTTTACAATCTGCATCATTAATTTTGCTTTAGATCAGTTAATCCCGTAAGCATCTTTTGCTTTGTTTTGGATGTTTTCAACAGAGCAGCCTGCGCGGGAATCCACTCTTGAGCTAACGATGGATGCCTGCCTTCGCAGGCATGACAGTCGAGTAATTAGGTAATTGCCTCCTCCAGCCCCGTTACCAGCAGCTGGGCAAATTGGGAATTGGGATCGGCGGCAAGTTGGGTGCGACGGCCGTATTCCACGATACGGCCGTTACCCAAAATCATAATCTCGTCGGCGCGCTGCACGGTGGCCAGCCGGTGGGCCACGATGATGCCGGTGCGGTTGGCCAGCAGCTTGTCGATGGCCTGCTCGATCTTCATTTCGGTCACCGGGTCCAGCCGGGATGACGCCTCATCCATAATCACCAGCCCCGGATCGGCCAAAAAGACGCGGACGAAGGCCAGCAGCTGCGCTTCCCCGGCGCTGAGGCTGGCGTCGGCTTGCAGCGGCGAGTCGAGACCGTTGGGCAGGCCGTTCAGCCACGGTGTCAGCTCTAAATCATCCAGCACCGCCAAAATTTGGGCGTCGCTGATGGTGGGATCAAACAGGGTCAGGTTGTCGCGCACGCTGGCGTGGAACAGCTGCACCTCCTGCGTCACCAGCCCGATGTGGCGGCGTAGTTCGGCCTGTTTCGCGTCACGCAAATCGAACTGATTGCCATCTTGGCCTAGCAAAATTTTGCCGTCGGTGGGGTCGTAAAAGCGGAAGAGCAGCTTGGTGAGGGTGGATTTGCCGCTGCCGGTGCGCCCCAGCAGACCGAGCACGGTGCCCGGTTCCAGCCGGAAGTCCAAATCCTGCAAAATCATCGTCTCTGGATCATCGGCGTAGAAAAAGGAGACGTGGTTGAAGGTAACGGCCGTTGCCCCCTCGGGCACGTCCACGCCAGGGCCATCGAGCATGGTAGGTTGCTCCGCTTGCAGCATCATGATGCGGCGGATGCTGGCGGCCGCTTTTTGCAAATCTTCAATTTGCCGGTTGATGCTCCATAGCGGCTCTTTGATGACGTCGATGTAGTAAAAAATGAGGTAGATGCCACCGATGCTGAGCGCCCCATCGCGGAAAAGCGTGGTGCCGAAAATGTGGGCGGCGATGTAGGCCAGGGTGAAGACGCCGAGCGGCAAGTTCCAAACGAAGACGTTGACCTTAATGGCGCTGCGCATGCGCTGCCAGCGTTCACGCCCCAGGCTCAGCATTTTTTGCAGCACGTACGGTTCGCCGCCAGCGGTGCGAATCGTTTCCATGCCGGTAAGCCACTCTTCGAGGAAACCGAACAGGTCCGCTTCGGTCTGGCGCAGCGCTTCCCAGCGGGGCACGGTGAGAGTGCGCAAATAATTCAACGCCAGTACGCCAAGGAGCGAAACGGCCGTAATCGACACCCCCACCCGCCAATCCACCAGCCACAGCAGCACAATCACGCCAACGAGTAGCAGGACATTGCTGGTGAGCTGGATGAACAGTTGGGAAAAGAAATTGGCCAGTTTGTTCACGTCGCCATCGACGCGCTCGATGAGTTCGCCTGGCTTGTGCTGCTTGTGGAACGCCATGTCCAGCCGCAGGCAGTGCAAGGCTAGGTCGGCGCGCAGAGCATTGGTGGCGGTCCAGGCGACATTTTCACCCACGTAAACGGCCGTTAACGCAATCACCTGCCGCACGATGGCCACGCCCATGAACAGGGCCGCCGCGCCCAGGAGATTGTTGAGACCTTGCTGGAAAGCGGCCGTTCCGTTGGCCACTGGTTCGCTAGCGGTGTCGATGAAATATTTCACAATTTGCGGGTTCGCCAGCTGCAAACCGATGCTCACCAGCAGCAAAAGCGCCAGCCCGAGCACCGTCTTTTTTTGCGGTTTGAGGTAGTTGGCCAACAAATCCCAATAGGGCTTGATGGGCACGTTGAGCTTTTGCAGCATGGGTTTTCTTCCACTTCCGACAAAAAAGCCCCGCATGGGTGATGCGGGGCAAACTGTTGGGGCGATTTTACCTGTGGCAGAAACGGCCGTCAAAAGCAAGCACGAATTCAACGAATGAACGAATATGACGAATAAATAAAAATATTCGTTTCATTCGATTATTCGTGCCATTCGTGATGATTTTTTCTGTAACTCCGGTAAACTCACAGGTAGTGAAATCGGGCAGCATGCCCACTAGATTAGGAGCGAAAAATGGAATATCGCAGATTAGGAAAGTCTGGCCTGAAGGTCAGTGCATTGTCGTTTGGTTCGTGGGTCACGTTTAGCACCCAGGCGGATGTGGATTTGGCGGCCGACATGATGAAAGCGGCCTATGACGCCGGGGTTAACTTCTTCGACAACGCCGAGGTTTACGCGCATGGCAAATCCGAAGAGATCATGGGCAAGGTGTTCCAGCGGATGGGCTGGCGACGCGACAGCTACATCGTCTCTAGCAAAGTTTATGGCGGGCCTATTGCCAATCCCGGCCCCAATCAGCGTGGTCTGAGCCGCAAGCACATCATGGAAGCATGCCATCAGGCGATGGAGCGGTTGCAGGTAGATTACCTGGACCTCTACTTTTGCCATCGCCCCGACCCGGAAGTGCCGATGGAAGAAGTGGTGCGCAGCATGAACACGCTCATCGAGCAGGGCAAGGTGTTTTACTGGGGCACGTCCGAATGGTCGGCGCAGCAGCTAATGGAAGCGCACAGCGTGGCCAGGCAGTACAACCTGATTCCACCGACGATGGAGCAGCCGCAGTACCACATGTTCCATCGCTACCGGTTTGAAGTGGAATACGGCCGTCTCTACGACAAAATCGGCCTGGGCACCACCATCTGGTCACCGCTCGCTTCTGGCCTGCTCACGGGTAAGTACAACAACGGCGTCCCGGAAGATGCACGCGTGAATCTGCCCGGTTACGAGTGGTTGAAGGCGATGTTTGAAAGTGAAGAAGGGCAAAAGCGGCTGCAATCCGTGCGTGAATTGGTGCCGATTGCCGAAGAGCTGGGTACAACCATGCCCCGCCTGGCCATCGCCTGGTGCCTGAAAAATCCGAACGTCAGCACGGTGATCACCGGCGCGTCCAAGGTGGCGCAGGTGGAAGAAAATATGAAGGCGCTGGATGTGGTGCCGCAGCTTACCGACGACGTGATGGAAAAAATCGAGGCCGTTCTGAACAACAAACCAGAACCGATGGAATTCCAATAATGTAAAATTTGCACAGGTGCGACGCACTTTCAAAGTGCGTCGCACCTAAAAACTTTTCAATCAAAAGGAAAGCAGCCACCATTGCGGTGGCTGTCATTTTGTAGGCCATGGGAAATTCAGCTTTGACAATGCGTCGGCTTTCGCCGCTGACGACGGTTACGGGTCTGCTCAGTTTTGTGCTGGTGGGGGCATCGCAGGCGTTGTATGGGCCGGCGCTGCCGGGTTTAACGCAAACGTTCCAATTGCAGCCAGGTGCGGCCGGGATGATGATGAGTGTGCATAATGCCGGAGCGGTATTGGGGGTGTTAAGCGCAGTGCCTCTCGCCGGGCGGGCGGTGGCGCGATGGCGCGTGGGGGTTGCTTTTGCCCTGCTCGGTTTGGGTTCACTGACGGTGGGGGCTGGGTTTAGCTGGGCGCTGACGCTGGTGGGTGGCCTGGTGATTGGTCTCGGCTTTGGCGTTTTAGTGGGTAGTATCAACGGGATGTTTGCCGTGGGATACGGCCGTCGCAGCCCAGCCATGCTTAATTTGCTCAACGCGGTTTTTGGGGTAGGGGCCATTTTGAGTCCGCTGTTATTTTTGCTGGATTTTGCCGAATGGAATACACCATTTTTTATTCTGGCGGCATTTGCGGCCGTTATGGTGCCGTTGGGTCTCATGACGGATGATCGCCTGCCTATGGCCGATACCCATGAACTGCCCGCCCGTAAAAAACGCAATGCTGTGCTGGCGTTTATGGTGCTGTTGGGGTTGGGCGTGGCCGTCGAGGCCAGCACCGTGGCGTATGCGACAAGTTACCTCATTACGAAAGGTGTTGCTTTGGATCGAGCAACAACGGCCACGTCTCTCTTTTTTCTCTTGTTTACCTTTGGCCGGTTGGCCGCCATTCCACTCAGCCTGCGACTCAAGCCATACCAGATTGTGTTTGGCAGTTTGCTGATGACTACTGCGCTGCTGTTAGCCTCGAATGTAACAAGCTTTGCCCCGATAGCTGTGGTTTTGCTGGGTACCAGCATTGCGGTTTATTTTCCCAACAGTTTTAATTGGGCCAATGCAACGTTTGGGGCCGGAGGTAGCACGCCGTATATCATGGCTGGGGCGCTGTTGGGCGGTGCGTTAGGTCCAGCCCTGGTAGCACAAATTGTGCCGCTGACGAGCGAAGGGGCGATCATGGGAATTATTGCTGCCATTGGTGTGTTGGCGTTGTTAACGGCCGTATGGATCAAACTGCGCATTGCGGCCTGATTACGGCATGGGACAAGACAGGATGTGGCGGAAGCCGTACGGGATTGAGCACAAGATTTTTGTTCAGGCTCCGGCTGAGAGTGTTTGGCGGCACGTGACGGAGGTGGACATTGCCTCGTTTCGCCATCCGGCCTATTTTTCGCTGTTGGGCATTCCCAAGCCGCTGCGGGCGGAAATCACAAAGTCGGGTGTAGGGGGTAGGCGGGTGGCGTATTTTGATAACGGCCGTACGTTCACCCAAGAAATTACGGTCTGGCAGCCGCCGATGCAGTACGACATTACTTTCCAGGCCGATCCCGGTTTCCGCGCGGGTTACCTGCTGGATTTGTCTGATGGGCCGTTCCAGATGATGTCTGGATCGTATCGGATGTCGTTGGCTGAGACAGGCGTGACGGTGCGCCTGGCCAGCCAGTACGAACTGCGCGGCTTTTTTGGTTGGTGTTTATACCTGCCGGTGCGCGTGGTGCTCGATCTGTTTCAACGCTACTTGCTGCGCGGTATCAAGGCCAACGCGGAACGGGATGCGGCGCATGCCTAGAGAATCAGTGTCGGTAGAGGTAGAGGCGAGCTGTACGGCCGTTTTCAACCTCATTCACGATTACGGCCGTCGCCTGGAGTGGGATACGCTGCTCAGCAAAGCCATTTTGCTGGATGGGGCCACGGAAGCCGGGTTGGGGGTGCGCTCCCTGTGCGTGGGCAGCTGGCGCGGCGTGTTTCTGCCCTTGGAAACGGAGTATATTCGTTTTGAGCCGGGCCAAAATGCGGCCGTATCGCTCACCAACCGCCCGCCCTTTTTTAACCATTTTGCCGCCACCATTCGCCACGAGCCCCTTGGTGAAAATCGTTCGTGTGTGACTTATATCTACTATTTTCAAGCACGGCCCCGTTTTTTAGCTCCCATTCTCGAACCGCTGATGAATCTGCTGCTCAAGCGCGAGACGCAAACGCGCCTCAATGCTTTGCGGCGTTTTCTGGCATTGCCAACCGAATAGAGAGTGTGTTTATGCAAGGAAATTGTAAAATGGTGGGCAAGCGCACTGTTTGGCTACTGCTGGGAACAGTCGTTTGTTTCTTTTGTATGGCTCAAGCTAGCTGCAACAGTGCCAAACCTGATGCGCCTGGTCAAGAAAATGGAGTAGAATCTATGGTAGAAGATAACCGTTCAACGTTTGTGACCATCAACAATCCGCTCATTGAGCAGCGGGCCGACCCCTGGATTTATCGCCACACGGATGGATTTTATTACTTTACGGCTACGGTGCCCGCCTATGATCGCCTGATTATTCGACGAGCCGAATCACTTGATGCCCTGGCGTCGGCACCAGAAACAGCGATTTGGGAAAAGCATCCAGAGGGCATCATGGGATCGCACATTTGGGCACCGGAGTTGCATTACATTGAGGGCAAATGGTTCATTTATTTTGCGGCTGGCGGGGCTGAAGATATTTGGGCCATTCGCATGTATGTGTTGGAAAATGAATCGGCCAATCCGCTGGAAGGCACCTGGGAAGAGCGGGGGCAGATTCAGACCAACTGGGAATCGTTTTCGCTGGATGCCACCACTTTTGAGCATAACGGCACGCGCTATTTAGTTTGGGCGCAGCACGATCCCAAAATTGGCGGCAATACCAATCTGTACATTGCGGCAATGAGCAATCCCTGGACGATTAGCGGCGAGCAGGTGATGCTCACCCGGCCAGAATATGCTTGGGAAACGATTGGCTTTTTGGTCAACGAGGGAGCGGCCGTTCTCAAACACGGCGACAAGATATTCATCAGCTACTCGGCTAGCGCCACCGACGCTAATTACGCGATGGGTTTGCTCATGGCCTCACAGGACAGTGATTTGCTAGACGCCAACTCCTGGCGCAAGTCGCCGGAACCCGTTTTTCAGAGCGCTAACGGTGTCTACGGTCCAGGTCATAACTCCTTCACCACGCTGCCTGACGGCACGGTCATTTTGGTATACCATGGGCGGGATTATGCAGAAATCACGGGTGATCCGCTCAACGATCCCAACCGGCACACGCGGGTGCAGACGCTGTACTGGCATGAAGATGGCACGCCCGATTTTGGTGAACCGGTAGGAAACGGCCGTATCACCCTTGGCCAAAAATAACCCCAGCAAATAAAGGAGAATAAGCAATGAAACATTGGCTGACCCGGCGATTTAATCGTATTGTATTGCTCCTGGCGGTTGGTAGCGTTGTTGTTGCTTTGGTCCTGATTTACCTCAACCAGTTAGCGCCCACGGAACCGGTCACCTTTCGCAACCCGCTCAACGTCAGCCACGGCTCAGACCCGTGGCTGGTTTATTATGAAGGAAACTACTATCTGGCAGCCACCACCTGGTCTGCTTCGGTGATACCCGGTCTCACCATGAAACAGGCGCCCACCATCAACGAACTACGGACGGCGCAGCCGGTGAGCGTCTATACTGATACCGTCGCCTCGCGCTGCTGCAACTTTTGGGCACCGGAATTCCACCTGCTGGATGGCCCCGATGGAGAGCACTGGTACTTCTACTACTCAGGCGGGCCAACCAACTGTTGTGACGATCAGCGTATGCACGTGCTGGAAAGTGAAGGCACTGATCCGATGGGGCCGTACACGTACAAAGGCCGCCTGCACGATGACCTGGATGGCTGGGCCATCGATCATACCGTCTTGACCCTGGATGGCTCCCTTTATCTTCTCTTTTCTGCCTGGGAACACACGAACCAAAACATTTATATCGCTCCGATGAGCAACCCTTGGACGATTAGCGGTAACCGGGTGCTCATCTCCACGCCTACCTACGGCTGGGAAAAGCAAGACGGCCGTGTGAACGAAGGTCCTGAAGTGCTGCAACATGACGGTCAGACATACATCATCTATTCCGCCAGCGCCTGCTGGGGACCCAACTACAAATTGGGGATGCTAACCTACACCGGTGGTGATCCGCTAGAAGCGGCATCGTGGCAAAAAGCGGCCGAGCCTGTTTTTGAATCCGCCAATGGCGTGTACGGGCCAGCCCACAACGGCTTTTTCAAGTCGCCCGATGGCACCGAAGATTGGATTGTTTACCATGCCAATCGCACCAGCAGTGGTGGCTGCGATGTGAACCGCACCACCCGCATCCAAAAATTCACCTGGAACGATGACGGCACGCCCAACTTTGGCGAGCCAGTCGCCCTGGACACCGAAATGATGGTGCCTGCTGGGGAAGGCGGCGGTTTTAGCTGGCCGCAATGGTTGGGAAGGTGATTTCCCTTCGAGTTAGGCTGCTCGATTTGGCGTCCTGGCCAAAACAGTTTATCTTTGCCTGACGCTTACCGGATTTAACACCACCTGAAAAAACGAAATGTCCGCGCCAATTTTATCCACCAAACTATTTGTGCCGCCGCCCCGGCCCGATTTGGTGCCTCGCCAGCGGTTGGTGGGGCAGCTAGACCAGGGGCTGGCTTTACACCGCAAGTTAACGCTGGTTTCCGCCCCGGCCGGTTTTGGCAAAACAACCCTGGTTAGCAGCTGGCTGGCTCAAACGGGGTGGGCAGTAGCCTGGCTGTCACTGGATGAGGGTGATGCTGATCTGACGCGCTTTTTGACTTATCTGGTGGCAGCACTGCAAACGGCCGTTCCCACCCTGGGCCAACACACGCTAGAGATGCTGGCCGTGCCGCAGCCACCATCCACAGATGCCATTCTGACGTCGCTGCTCAACGAACTGGTTGCCATTCCCGAAAAACTCCTGCTTGTTTTGGATGATTATCACGTGGTGGTGGCACCCGCTGTGGATCAGGCGCTGGCTTTTTTGCTGGATCATTTGCCGCCGCAGCTGCATTTGGTCATGACCACTCGGGAAGACCCGCAGCTGCCTTTGCCCCGGCTGCGGGTGCGCAGCCAGCTTACCGAACTGCGGGCGGCTGATTTGCGCTTTACGGGGGAAGAAACGGCCGTTTTCCTCAAAAATAGCCTCGGTCTTGAACTCACGCCGGAAGATGTTGCCGCTCTGGAGCAGCGCACCGAAGGCTGGATCGCCGGTCTGCAATTGGCCGCCCTGTCTATGCGGGATCGGGACGATGTGCACGGCTTTGTCCAGGCGTTTGCCGGGGATAACCGGTACGTGGTCGATTATCTGGTGGAGGAGGTTTTGCAGCGTCAGCCGCCACACGTGCGCCACTTTTTGCTGCAAACCTCTATTCTGGATCGTTTGTGTGGCGATTTGTGTACGGCCGTTACCCAACAGCCAGACAGCGGCGATTTGCTAGAAGCGCTGGAGCGCGGCAACCTGTTTGTGGTGCATCTGGATGATCGGCGGCAGTGGTATCGCTATCACCACCTCTTTGCCGACGTGCTCCAGGCTCATGTCCAAAAAGAGCAGCCGGAAGATGTGAAAATCTTGCATCAACGCGCCAGCGAGTGGTATGAAACAAACGATCTGCTCACGGATGCCGTACACCACGCCCTCGCCGCCGTCGATCTGGAACGCGTGGCCAATCTGGCTGAACGGGCTTGGCCCGCTATGGATCGCAATCGCGAGTCGCACGTCTGGCTGCGTTGGGTGAAGCACCTGCCCGAAGCCATGATTCACGCCCGTCCGGTGCTCAACGCGTGTTATGCCTGGGCCGTGTTGGATAGAGGGGAGCTAGAAACGGCCGAATCTCGCCTGCAAGCCGTTGAAAAATGGCTGGTCCAAACCGAGCCAGCGCCAAACGCTTACGTGGACGAAGCCCAATTTGCCGCCTTACCTGCCACTATCGCTGCCGCCCGTACTTACCTGGCGCTGGCGCTGGGCGATTTGTCCGGCACGCAAAAACATGCCCGACAAGCGCTGCGCCTCATCCCCGAAGACGACCATCACCGACGCGGGACGCCGGGGGCGCTGCTGGGTCTGGCCACATTGGCCAGCGGCGACCTGGCGGAAGCCTACGACGCTTTTAGTGCGGCGATGGACAGCTATCAGAAGGCGGGCAACACGTTGTACGCCATCACTGGCGCGTTCATCATGGCCGATATTCGGTTGGCACAGGGACAGCTGCGCCAGGCTGTGGCCACCTACCAACGCGCCGTGGCCCTGGCTGAGGCGGAAGGCGGGGCAGCCCTGCGCGGTATTGCCGATTTGTACACGGGCTTGAGCGAGCTGTCTTTGGAACAAAATGATCGGCAAGCCGCCCAAAATTATTTGCAGCAAAGCCGGGTGTTGGGAGAAGCAACGCCGCTGCCCCGCTGGCGCTATCGCTACTGTTTAGCCCAGTCGCGCCTGCACGCGGCTGGCGGAAGGCTGGATGAGGCCTTGGCCTCCTTGGATGAAGCGGAGCGGCATTACGTGCGTGGTCCGGTGCCGGATTTGCGCACCCCGGCGGCGTGCAAAGCGCGTTTGTGGGCCAGGCTGGGCAGATTAGACGAAGCGCAGCGCTGGGCAGACGCTCAAGGTCTTTCTGTGGCGGATGAGCTCAGTTACCTGCGCGAATTTGATCACATGACGCTGGTCCGAATTCGGTTGGCGCAGGGCAAGCAGGTGGGTGGGGAACGGCCGTTGCTAGAAGCGCAAACCTTGCTCAGCCGACTCCTGACCGCAGCTGAAGCAGGACAGCGCACCGGCAGCATGATGCAAATCCTCGTGCTGCAAGCGCTAACCTACGAAGCGTTGGGAGAGACGACAGCGGCGTTGGCCGCTTTGGCGCGGGTGCTCACGCTTGCTGCCCCAGAAGGGTACATCCGCCTGTTCGTGGATGAAGGGCCACCGATGGCTGCCCTACTGCGCCAATTGCAGAAATCAGGCGGCGACGAGCAGCCAAACATTCATAAACTGTTGGCCGCATTTGGCAACCAGACAACTGAACAGGCTGCTACAACCTCTTCACAACCGCTGCTCGATCCGCTAAGTGAGCGAGAGCTAGAGGTGCTGCAATTGGTCGCTGAAGGGCTTTCTAATCGCCAGATTGCCAAGCGGTTGTATCTGGCGCTGAGCACGGTGAAGGGGCACAATCGCGTCATTTACGAAAAGCTGAGCGTGAATCGCCGTACAGAAGCGGTGGCCAGGGCACGGGAGCTGGGGCTGCTGTAGCCATCTTCAAACTGGTTGCCACCCGGCAGAACCCGGCACAGATTGTCGGGTAGCGCGCTTTCATTTCCTTTATGCTGTAGAAAACAGGAGATTGAACCGTGGATTCGTTGGAAAGAATGAATCTGGCTTTGGCCTACATCGAAGAAAATCTGGGTGATGAAATTGAGATGCAGCGCGTGGAACTGTTGGCGCTTTGCTCAGAATACCATTTTCGCCGCATGTTTTCTTTTTTGGCCGGGCTGCCGCTTTCTGAGTACATCCGGCGCAGGCGATTGACGCTGGCGGCGTTTGAGTTGCAGCACAGCAGGGTTTCGGTGATGGATACGGCCGTAAAATATGGCTACAGCTCACCTGATGCGTTTTCCCGCGCCTTTGCCAGCCTGCACGGCGTTACGCCCAGCGAAGCCAAAAGCAGTGGCCAGTCGCTCAAGGCGTACCCACGGGTCAGTTTCCAACTAACGATTCAAGGAGTCAATGAAATGAACTATCGCATCGAAGAAAAAGCACCGTTTGGCATTGTGGGCCTGATGCGGCGGGTCAAGTTGATCTACGAAGGGGCCAATCCTGAAATCAATGCCATGTGGCAAAGCCTGGACGAAGCCACCATCGCCACGCTCAAAGCGTTGTGCAATGTAGAACCCAAAGGCATGATCAGCGCCTCAACCAACTTTAGTGAGGGGCGGCAGGATGGCGGCGAGCTGGACCATTACATCGGCGTGGCCACCACGGAGCCGTCCCCGGATGGCCTGGCAAGATTGGCGGTACCTGCCTATACCTGGGCCGTGTTTGAGTCCGTCGGGCCGTTCCCGGAGACGCTGCAAAACATCTGGGGGCGCATCTATTCTGAATGGTTTCCCACCTCAGGTTATGAACAGATTCACGGGCCGGAGATTTTGTGGAATGAGGGCAAGGATACCACCGTGCCTGACTATCGTAGTGAGATTTGGATTCCGGTGCAGAAAAGCAAAGCATAACGGACGGTTGGAGATACGGCCGTAAAATAAATTAACCGCAGAGAACGCGGAGAACGCAGAGAAAAATTTGGTGAATCTGCGAAATCTGCTGTTTTTTCAAGGTAGTTAACGACAATTGGTTTTACCTCCTGCCAAACCGGCAGATGTGACTCGCATCTGCCGGTTTTTGTTTGGGCAAACAATACCTTTAGCAATACTTTCGTAGCTATACGGCCGTACCGCCTGGCGGTTAAGCTACAGGCATAGTGAGCAAGCGGAACGGACAACTCGCAGAGCCTGTCTCACAAGTTAGATATGAATGAACCCACAGTTTACCAAATCAGAATCGGCAAGCAGCTGGACGAGCTATGGCAAACGCAATTCCCAGAGATGAAGCTGACGCTGGCCGAAAATGGCGACACGCTTTTGACTGGCCCGGTGGTAGACCAGGCGGCGCTGCATGGCTTGTTGCGCAAAGTGCGCGATTTGGGTTTGCCGCTCGTCTCGGTCATTCAGTTTCCAGCAGGTAACGAGGACGAAAAAAGTTAATTCAGATTGGTTCAACTGGGACCAATCGCCAACAATTTAAGGAGAAACAAATGAATTCTGTTAAGAAAACTGCACGTACGACGGGTCTGTTTTATCTCGCAATCTTTTTTGCCAACCTCTTTGTTTTCATCTTTGTGAGCGGCAGTTTGAACGTAGCGGGGGATGCGGCGGCCACGGCCGAAAATATTCGAGCTTCGGAGTCGCTGTACCGCAGTGGCGTGGTGAGTTATTTGATTGTCTTTTTGAGCGAAATCGTTACGACGATTTTGCTGTACAAATTGCTCGCGCCGGTGAACAAAACGATTTCATTGCTGATGGTGACGACGCGCTTGATGCAAGCGGCCGTTCATGCCGCCAATCTAATCAACTTCATCTTCCCACTCATTTTGATCAATGGCGGTGACTATCTGGCGACGTTTACACCGGAGCAGATTAACTCTCTGGTGCTGCTGTTCACCGATGTGCATTATTACGGCGTGTTGGTTTCAGAAGCGTTTTTTGCGCCAAGTTTGTTTTTGCTGGGCTACCTGGTTTACAAGTCTGAGCTGTTCCCTAGCATTCTGGGTATCATGCTGGCGATTGCGGGGGCCGGGTACGTGTTGGACAGCTTCGGTATCTTCCTGCTGCCGCAGCAAGCGACGCTTTTTGCCAACATCATGATAGCCCCGGCGATCATCGCGGAACTGTCATTCACGCTCTGGCTGCTCATCAAAGGCATTCGCACCCCGAAGCCGGAGAGTCGTCAGGCAATAGCGACAGCCTAAATGCACTTTAGACTGGACCAATCTCCGAAGATTGGTCCAATCTCGCCAAATTAAAAGGTTTATCCAATGAGCAAAAAAATGAAAGCGATGATAGCCACAAAATATGGCTCGCCGGAGGTTTTGCAGCTGGCGGATGTGGAAAAGCCCACGCCCAAAGCGGATGAAGTATTGGTACAGGTGGTGGCAACGGCCGTAAATCAAGCCGACAACCACGTCCTCAGCGGCAGTTTGCGTTTTAGCACAGGCATCTTCAAACCTAAACATCCGATTCTTGGTTCTGACATTGCCGGGGTGGTGGCTGCTGTGGGCAAAGATGTGACGCAGTTTCAGGTGGGCGATGCGGTTTTTGGCGATTTGTCGGGGCAAGGGCGCGGCGGTTTTGCTGAGTATGTGGCGGTGCCCGAAGCAATTTTGGTCCGCAAACCGGGCAATCTCACCTTTCCCCAAGCCGCCGCCGTGCCCATGACGGCCGTTACAGCGCTGCAAGGGTTGCGTGACAAAGGCGAATTACAGCGAGGCGAGCGGGTGTTGATTAATGGTGCCTCTGGGGGCGTGGGGACGTTTGCGGTGCAAATTGCCAGGGCGCTGGGTGGGGAAGTAACGGCCGTTGCCAGCAGCCAAAAATTGGACATGGTTCGGGCCATCGGCGCGGATCACGTGATTGATTACAAAAAAGAAGATTTCACGCAGAACGGGCAGCAGTACGATCTGATTTTTGACACAGTGGGCAATCGGTTGGTGGCGGAATATGAGCGGGCTTTGGTGGGAAACGGCCGTTTTGTCACCACCACCTTTTTGCCTGCCCTGCTGTGGCGGCGCGGCAGCCCAAAAATGGTGAACCTGATGGCCCATCCAGACCGAACGGACCTGCTTTATCTAACGCAATTGATTGAGGCAGGCCGTGTGGTGCCTATCATTGACCGGTGTTACCCACTGGCCGAGGTGCCCGAGGCGCTGCGCTACCTGGGCGAAGGTCACGCGCAAGGCAAAGTGATCATTCAAATCGCTGGTCATTGAATTTCACGCAAAGACGCAAAGTTTTTTCTTTCTACCTTTGCGTCCTTGCGTGAGTTAATCGCTTCACTATGGAAGGTTCTGAGAAGTTGCCCGTTACTGCCAGGGAAACGGCGTCACGGGGGTGATGTCGTAGTACAGCTCCACCAGACGGCGGAAGAGCGGGGCGGAAACGGCCGAACCTTCACCCCCGTGTTCCAAAATCACAGCGATGGCAATTTCTGGCTGGTTGGCCGGAGCGTAGCCCACAAACCAGGCGTGTGAATTGCCAGGAGGGGCTTCGGCCGTGCCCGTTTTGCCCGCCACCTGGATGGGCAGCCCGATAAATCGGTGGGTGGCCGTGCCGTTGGGGTCGTTGGCCACTTTCCACAGGCTTTCTTGCATGATGGCCAGATTTTCCGGCGACAGCGGCAGTTCGCCGTTTATTTGCACCGGGAACGGCTCTTCGGGTGCGCCGCCACCTGCGCCGATGCGGTCTACTAGCGTGGGGCGGTAAAGCGTGCCGCCGTTGCCTACTGCGGCAATGATCGTCGCCATTTGCAGCGGCGTCACCTGCACGTCGCCCTGGCCAATGCCCATGTTTACGGCATCGCCGCGCACCCAGCCTTCGCCTTTGTTGGCTAGCTTCCACTCTGGGCTAGGCACTGTTCCGGCTGATTCCACCACGCCAACCGCACCGGTCGGCTGCCCCAGGCCAAATTGGAGCGCCGTATCCGGGAAAAAGTCTGGATCCACGGCATCCATCTCGTACGCGGCATCATAAAAACAGGAGTTACACGAGACCACCAGTGCTTGCTTGAGTGTAATACGGCCGTGTCCGCCCTCGCGCCAATCTACTTTGGCAAACTCATCCCCCAGCCGGTTCCAAATGCCCGTGCTGTTGTAAAACGTGTCTGGCGTGTAGAGGCCGCTGTTGATGGCTGCCGTGTAGGTAACAATTTTGAAGGTGGAGCCAGCCGGATAAACGCCCTGCGCGGCCCGGTTCAGCAGCGGCCGATTGGGATCATTAAACGCGGCCCCCAACGCTACGGCCGAATCCTGAGCAAACGGATCAAAAATGCGCGGGTCGTAGCTGGGGTAGCTGGCCATCGCCAAAATTTTGCCGCTGTTGGCTTCCAGCACCACCACCGCGCCCGCCTGGATGCCCAACGATTGCACCGCCTCGGCCAGAGTTTGCTCAACGGCCGTTTGGAAATCCAAATCCAGCGTGGTAAAGATGCTGCGTGCCTGCTTGGGCTCCTGCTCCTGTACCGTACCGATGTATTGGCCATTCGGCCCCACCACCGTCAAAATGCCGCCGCGTTCACCGTTAAGGTAATCCTCGCCCCACCGCTCTAGCCCAGCCAGACCGACAATTTCGTCTCCGGCAAACCCTTCGGCCTGGTATTCGGTTAGTTGCTCGGCGGGAATGTAGCCCGTATAGCCAATCAGGTGCGGCGCGGCACCTGAGTCGGAGAAAAGGCGGGCCAGACGCGGTTTTGGCTCGGCCAGCCCTTTGCCAATGAACGGCTGGATCGATGGGCCGTACTGCTGCATTGTCGCTTCGGTCACGTCGCCAATCGGCCAGTACCAATCCGGCAGGGCGGGGGCGTAAATTTCCTTGATTTCTTCCGGCGTCTGGTTGAGCATTGGACTGAGCGCGGCTAGCATGGCCGGTTCGTCTTCAATCTGGCCGGAGATGACGCCCAGGGTCAGAATGGTGCCCTGGTAGGCCAGCGCCTTGCCGTTGGTGTCGTAGATATTGGCCCGCGCCGGGATGCGCTGCTGCATGACGAGCGTGTTGCCGCCCGCCAGCTCGGGCAAGATCAATCCCTCATCCCAGACGATGCCCCAACGGCCGTTTTCAAACGCCAGCGGCACCGTGTATTCGCGTACAATGCTGCCAACAGCGGCCGTTTGCCACGTCACGCGCATCTGCATTTGGGCGGTGTTGCCATCTTGCAGCGTGCCCAGCGCCTGCGAAATGATTTGTGTGACGGTGGCCGTGTTCATTGCCTCTTCGTACCGGCTCACAAACGAAATGCTGTCCACCAATGCCTGACTGCTGGGCGTGAGCAGGCTGTACATGCCCAGAAAATCGTTTAGCTCCCAGGCGCGGTAAAACGCCAGGCCAATGCCGTTGGCGTCTTCGCTTGTGGGGATTTCAGTTGGGCGGGGTGTGTTGGTGGGCAGAGGGGTCAGCGTGACCAGTTCGCTAGAATCCTGGATCGGCGGGATGAGTCCTTCCGAACCACAGGCGACCAGCAGGGCAAAAAAGAGAAGAAGCAAGGGCAATTTTTTCATAGTCTGTGGGAATTATAACGAACTGTTAAACAGACCAAAAAAGATTCGTCCAACTCTGGTGCTGGTTTTAATAAAATTCTCTACCAAGCGCTTTTATCGCCAATTTCGGCCAACATGCTGCACAGGACAAACGCCCGGTCGATCTGGCGTGGGTTGTACTCGTCTTTGGTCAGCCACAGCTTGTCGTGGAACGGCCGTCCCGGCTGGTACCGTTCTTGCAGGTAGGCAAAGCCGCGCTGGCGGCTTGGGGCGATGGCTTCTGATGCCAGGCCAGCGCGGGCGGCCGCTTGCAGCGCCAGCAGCGCATAGGCCGTCTCAACCGGCGTGGGGGCCGCTTCGCCCCAGCTGCCGTCTTCATTTTGTGTGCGCAGAAAAGCATCCAGGGCTTTTTGTGCGGTGTCGCTTTCACCTTGCTGTAACGCAGCCAGAAAGCAGTGCAGGGTGGTGTACAGCCAGGAGCATTGCCACTTGTCGCCAGGCCAACGGCCGTCCGTCTCTTGTTGATCTAGCATCGCTTTGAGGGGGCCGGGGGCTGTCTCGCCAAACAGGCTCAGCGTGTGCAGTGCCCGTGCCGTGATGGAAACGGAAGATTGCAGTTCGCGGTGCCAGGCAAAAAAGTAGCTATCGGCTTCAAAGTGGCGCAGGACGGACGACTCCACCATCATGCCCCACGTTTTCAGCACCGCCAGGGCCGCTGCCGTGTCGTCGCCGTCGGGCATGATGTGGTCGCTGGCGCCCAGACCGTGCGGCCCCATTGCCTGAGCCAGTGCTTCGATGATGGGGGTGACGTGGGGAGTGAAACGGCCGTCGGTCAGCAAATTCGCGATGGTCATGGCCCATAGCACAAACGACTGCTCAAACCGGTTGGTGGGGTAGGCTGCGGCAACCACATCGGGGACGCCAATTTGGGTCACGGTGCTGGCCCCGCGCAAATATGCCTGCACCTGTGCCCGTTTTTCGGCTAGCGCCGGATTGTTCTGCGCCAAAGCAAGCCAGCGGGCCGTCGCGGCCGGAGAATGGCCCACGCCGCCGGAACCATCGACATATTCCGGCTTTGGCTCGGTGCCAAAGGCTTCCCAGGAAAAGATCGCCTGTGTTTTTTCAATTTGGGGAATCATTTGCACCAGCAGCTGGCGTCGCTCGCCCTTTTCGATCATTTTTTGGTACGGGGCATGGCTAATGGCAAGTCCTGCTTTATCGGCTTCGGCCAGCAGTTTGGGGATGATGAGCTCTGCCCCGTTGGATGGCGTGTGCATGAAGTAGCCTTGGTCGGCCAGCTGGTGCAGGTAGGCCAAACCGGCTTCTTTGGCCTGCCGGGTGTGCTCTGATTGGCCAAACTGATGCAGGGCCAGAACGGCCGTTAGCGTCACCACCTGTCGCGCATCCGGCAAATGAACCAATCCCCAGCCCCCGTCTGCCTTTTGCTGGTCAATAATCCAGTTCAGCGCCGCTGGGGTGCTGGGCGTTGGTCCCAGGTGCATGATCATTTGGGCTGTTTCGTAAACCGAGGCGCTTACCGAGCCAGGCTCGCGGGCAATGGCTTGCAGCGTGTCGCGTAAATCGTCAACGAGATGCGTTTCCAGGTCGTTCAATTGAGTGCTCCATATTGTTGGCAGAGGCAGGTAAGGAACCAGGCGCGTGGGCCAAAGTGGGCGATGCTTTGTTCGGCCTTGTGCAAATGCTGTTTGAGGCGTGTCTGCGAGGCGGAAAGCCCGGCCAGCTTGGTGTGGGTCTGTTTCTGCACGTCTTGGCGGGGATTTTTGCCCAACTCGTGCAGTTCGCCAGTTTCATCCAAAATGTCGTCGCGAATCTGGTAGGCGATGCCGAGGTGGCGGGCGTAGGTAACCAGGGCTTTGGCTTCTTTGGGGTTTGCCTGGCAAAGTTGGCCGGTGAGAACGGCCGTTAACACCAGCAGCGCCCCGGTTTTTTTGTAGTACATCTCCTCCATTTCTCGTTTGGAGAAGTTGTCGCGGGCCTCAGCCAGATCATCCACCTGGCCGCCAATGACACCTTGCAGCCCGGTGAGCTGGACCAGGGAGGTGCTGATTTGGGCGATTTGTTGTGGGGAACGGCCGTTGGCCACGCTGTTCTGCACGATGAGATCGTAAGCCTGAAACGCCAGCAGATGGGCCAGCAAAATGACGTTGGCCTCGCCGTACATCAGGTGGGCAGTGGGTTGGCCGCGCCGCACCGTGGCGTTGTCCATCGCGGGCAAATCGTCCAGCACCAGCGACACAGAATGCAAAATTTCAATGGCGCAGGCGGCCTTTAGGACTGATTGGTTGGATTGGCCCAGCAGTTCGGCCATTTTGAGCATGAGAATGGGGCGCAGTCGCTTGCCGCCGTTGAGGACACAATCGTAAATGGGTTGGCGGAAGGGTGAGTTGGTTGGCAGAACGGCCGTTAAATTTTCTTCTAGAGCCGCTTCAACTTGCTGGCGACAAATGCTCCACTCCCGTTGAAACAGGCGAAATGTATGATTCATTTTCCCCTCGTCTGAACACAAAACTGCACGGCACACACGGTTTATACACAACAATTTGCGGTAAGGACGCCGCGCGCAATCTTAGGCGATCAGGCCTGCAATGATCTGCAAAGCGGCTGGCAGAGAGCTATTTCTTGCCAAAATAGTATGGCACTGTACAGATGCCCGCAATTCAAAAGTTTATTTACTCAGACGGGACCAATCTTTACGATTTAACTTTTGGGCAGGTTAGGAATTGTTCGATCTGGTGTTCGGAACAGGCGCTTAAGGATTTGATAACTTTTTTGTCGCCCAGTTCCAGGTACAATGACCTTCCCTATCATTTTGATTCAGCAAGGCGAATAACAATGCGTGTAATGAAATTTTTGCTCCTCTTTGTGTTACTAACGGCCGTTCTCGTAGCGTGTGATAAGGGCGATGATCCGACGGCGGCAACGGCCGTTCCTGCCCCTACAACGGCTGCCCCAACCGCAGAAATTATGGATGAAGATAGCGGTACGGCCGTTGCGGCAGAAACGGCTGTACCCGAGGAGGCCCCCGTGAGCGAACCGACGCCTGATACCCGGCCCTTTGCTGGCAACGTGCCCGCCCCGGAATTCCCGCCGGGGTTGGACTGGCTGAACGTGGAACGGCCGTTAACCCTGGCCGATCTGCGCGGCAAAATTGTGATTCTGGACTTCTGGACCTACGGCTGCATCAACTGCATGCACGTCATCCCAGAACTGGAGCTGCTGGAGGAAAAGTTTGCCGACGAGCTGGTGGTGATTGGTGTGCATTCGGCCAAGTTTGTCAACGAAAGCGACACCGACAACATTCGCCAGATCATTTTGCGCTATGAGCTGAACCATCCGGTGATTAACGACAACAATTTTGAGGTGTGGCGCACATATGGGGCCAACGCCTGGCCCACCTTTGTCTTCATCGATCCGGAAGGCAATGTGCTGGGCTTTCACTCTGGCGAGGGTGTTTACGACCTGTTTAACCAGGTGCTCATCGGCATGGTTGCTGAGTTTGACGCCCGTGACCTGATTGATCGCACGCCGCTGGCCCTGAAGCTGGAGCGCGACGATCTGGCCAATTCGCCCCTGTTGTTCCCTGGCAAGGTGCTGGCCGATGAAGCGAACGGCCGTCTCTTTATTGCCGATTCCAACCACAACCGCATCGTCGTCACCGATTTGGATGGCGTGGTGCAGGCGGTGATTGGCAACGGCCGTTCTGGTCTGCAAGATGGCAGCTACGAAACCGCCCAATTTTTCCGACCGCAGGGGTTGACTCTGGCCGACGCCAACACGCTGTACGTGGCCGACACGGAAAACCACGCCATTCGCAAAATTGATCTAGCGGCAGAAATGGTGGAAACGGTGGCCGGAAACGGCCGTCACGGGGCGTTTGAAGCGATGGAAGGGCGCGGCACTGGCGTGGCGTTGAACTCGCCGTGGGACGTGCTGTTTGTAGACGGCACCCTCTACATCGCCATGGCCGGGCAGCACCAGCTGTGGCAATATGATCCGGCCACCCAGGTGGTGCGCGTTTTTGCTGGGTCTGGCCGTGAAGAGCTGGTCGATGGGTCGTTGCTCAGCGGGGGCCTCAATCAGCCCAGCGGCCTGGCCACTGACGGCAGCGTGCTGTACGTCGCCGACAGCGAAGCCAGTGCCATTCGCACCGCTAGCCTGGATGAAAGCGGTACACTGCAAACGCTCGTCGGCACCGGACTGTTTGACTTTGGCGATGTAGACGGCAGCGGTGACGCGGTGCGCCTGCAACATCCGCTGGGCGTGGTTTATGCCGATGGCCTGCTGTACGTGGCCGACACCTACAACAACAAAATCAAGGTGATCGATCCGGCCACGCAAACCAGCACAACCCTTTTGGGCACGGGCGAAGATGGCTGGCGTGACGGCGATCAGCCGTTGTTTGATGAGCCGGGTGGGTTAAGTTTGGGAAACGGCCGTCTCTACATTGCCGACACCAACAATCATGTTGTTCGCATAGCCAGTTTGGCCGATGGCACGGTCAGCACATTGGTGTTGGCCGATCCACAAGGTTTACTGACGCGCGTGGCTGAAGGGGGTTACACTGGCAAAACCGTGACGCTGGATGCGCAAGTCGTGGCGGCGGGCGAAAACACGCTGAACCTACAAATCGATCTGCCCGACGGTTACAAGTTTAACGACATTGCTCCCTTCCTGGCCGAATTTTCAGCCACGGGTGACGTCTCACTCGATCCAGACAGCGCCACGGTGCAGCAAGTTGCACCCAGCTTCCCGCTGCAAGTTCCGCTTACGGTGAACGGCGCGGGCGAACTGCAAGCCGATCTGGTCATTTACTACTGCGAGGCCGAAGCGGAAAGTTTGTGTTTGCTAGAGCAGGTGCGCCTGTTGCTGCCCATCGAGGTGGGCAGTGGTGAGGCGTTAGAAATGGCGTATGCGGTGCCCTTGCCGCCTGAGTTAGGGGGAGGGGAGTGAGAAGTAAAAAGTGAAAAGTAAAAGAGTTTCAAACTTTTTACTTTTCACTTATCACTTTTTACTAAAAGTCTTACAAAGTAATCGTCTTGCGAATTGTGCCCGCGCGGGGGTGAACGGCCGTAATTTCTACATCCGTCCCTGGTTCCGCTTCGATCACCCATTCCACTTTAGCCCGCTCATTGGTTGGGTCGCTGCTCCAGATGGTGCTGGTGCTTTTGCCATCACGTCCGCTGAGCTGGCCGAGCATCGTTTTGGCTTGCCCCGTGATGAGCTTCGCCCCATCGGGCAGAGCAATGTCTACTTCTAGCTGGCGCACAACGTTCATTTTGATCGCCTGTTGGGAGACGTTGGTGGGCAGCCAGCCAGTGTTGTGGACAACGGCCGTTACATGATGCAGCTTGCCTTCTGACGATTTTTCAACGCTGTACCACTCTAGTTTGGGCGAAACCAGGCAGGAGTACAGCGCAAAATCGGCCAGCGGTGCAACCTCTTTTTCCAGCAGCTTGTACGGCGGGTTGCGCCAGGTCACAAAAAAGTCCCAGCCACCCAGCTCCACTTTGCCCAGCTGCGGATGGTCAAATTCATACCAATCAACGTACCCATCGCCGTTCAGCACATCATCGTTCCACTTCATGATGGCCACATCATCTTCCACCGGATGCTCACGGAACCAATCCATGTATTTGTAATCGGTGATGCCCGCCTGCCGCTGCACGCTCCAAATTTCGCAGGTCCAGGCGTAGAGGCCCAGATATTCATACATCCAGTCGTCAAATGTGCCCTTGATGTACTCTTTAGGATCGTACTTAAAGTCGTGGAAGACGGAGACGCCTTTGTAGCCGGTCATTTTTTCGGCCGTTTGGCCCAGCTTTTTATAGGTGTACAAATCTTGCGTGGGCAGCGTGTCATCCGAGCCTTTGGTTGGGGGGCGCAGGTAGACGCCGCTGAAGGTGTGGTAGCTTACTGACCCGGTGATGTTGGGATGCTCGGCGATGAATTTCATGGGAGCGGCCGTTTCTGGTTCGCTGCCGGGGTAATGTCCGGCACCACGCTGGTTGGGTTCCCAAAAGACGGGGAACTGGCGGTTCAGGTCCAGCCCTTCTACCGGGGGCGCCATGTTGATCAGCACGCCATCATAATTTTGAATGAGGCCTTCAGGGAGAATGCGGTAGAAATTACCGCCGGGCGCTTCATCCGGGTCACGCGGAATCATCATGCGTGGATCGTCGGGGTGCACTTTCCAGCTGCCGTTGGGGTCCTTAAGGCGCATTTGCAGAATACGGCCGTCGCCATCCACATCTTCCTGGTGCAGACCATCCAGCTTGTCCATGCGCGGGTAAGGGCGGGTGCTGCTGCGAATGTACCGGGGCCGATCCGCCAATGCCAACTCTGCGCCGTCGGGGTTCAGGCGCGGCACCACGTAGAAAGCGCGCGTGTCCAGGGCATAGGTCACCTTGTCGTCCTGGCCATACTGCGTCAGCAGCTTATTGATCAGGTACAAAGCGGCCGTGGAAGCCGATACTTCTGTGGCGTGAATGTTGCCGTCGGCCCAATAGGCTGGTTTTTCCGTATCTGGCCCCGTCTCGCTGTTGGTAAGGGTCATGAGCCAGATGTCGCGCCCTTCGTAGCTCTGGCCGATGCTTTCCACACGGCACAGGGTGGGGTAGGCTGCGGCCCACTGCTTTAGAAAGGCGGTCAGCTCGTCGTACCGGTAATAAGTGTCAAATTTTATCTCTTGGGTCACCGATTACTCCTTTTGTGGATGGTTGGGATTTTGAATGTCAGCCACTGTGAATGTGGCCACATTATAGCTCGGATTAGGTAATTGTCTAATGCCTGATCTTGGCTGCTTAGGACGGAAATGCTATCGACAGACGGCCGTATCCTGCGGAAAATAGTACCGGAGAAATTGGCTTGTTGTGTGTTTTCAGCCGCTTCCCCACAAAATTGTTAGAAATTGCTCCACTCATATCCCATTGCAGCCTATATTGCCAGCCGGGCATCAGTTTTTCAGGGAATGTAAGATGAGTTTCATTAATAAATTTCAGTCAAATGAGCTTTTGCAGCAAGAAGTTGGCATATTGCGACAGCGTATTGCTGAGCTAGAAGCCCAAAATCAACCGTCTGCCGCAGCTGCCTACGCCGATTTCTTATTTGAAAATTCCGGCGAGAGTATCCTCATCATCGATCCATACACCATGAAAATTTTAGAGGCAAACCCCAACGCAGCCCGTCGTTTGGGGTACAGACGCGCGGAGCTTTGTGATCTGGCTCTGGACCAGGTAGAAATGCCGCGCTCCCTGAATGATGACGATGCCGAATCGGCGTGGCAATCCTCCGTGTCGGGCACCTTTTTTTATGAAAGCGCTTACCGGCACAATAATGGCACCTTGATTCCGGTAGAAGTGAGCAGCCGCCTGGTGTTTTGGCAGGGGCGCGATGTGCTAATCAATTTTGTGCGAGATATTAGCTGGCGTAAAGAAACAGAGACGGCGCTGCGTCTGGTAAATAACTCGCTGGAGGAGCAACTGCGGCAGCACGCGGCCGATCTGGCCGCTGAAAAAGAGAAGCTGGAAGCGGTGCTCGGTTCCATTGCCGAAGGGGTGGCAATGGCGGACGCCAACAAAAAGATTGTCTACGTGAATACTGCTTTCTCTAGCCTGACGATGTATGGTTTGGCAGAAGCGCAGGGGCGGAGTTTTGAAACAATGTTTGATTTTGCGCCGCGCGATTTGCAGGCGCAAACGACGGCTTTTGCGGAGGGCAAAGTATGGTCGGGCGAAGTTGTGGGGCTGTGCCAAGACGGCCGTACTTACCCCACCGTCCTCACCATTGTGCCCATTTTGGATGAAGACGGCCGTATCACTGGCTATGTCACCAGCCATCAGGACATCAGCCGCTTCAAAGCATTGGATAAAGCTCAATACAGCTTTATCACCAACGTCTCGCACCAGCTCCGCACCCCGTTGACCAATATCAAGCTGTACACCCAGCTCGTGGAAGATGGCCTGAGCAACGGCAAAGCCGTCCATTATTTGCATGTTCTGAGCCAGCAGGCGGACCGCCTGGAGCATCTGGTGCAAGATATTTTGGAGCTGGCCAGTTTAGACAGCACCGAGAACGTACTGGATTGGCGTCCTGTCGATTTGGCAGAGATTCTGCGGCAGGTGATCCTTAGCAACCAAAGGCGTATGCAATTGGCGCAGCAGACGTTGCGCTATTCGCTGCCCGAAGATTTGCCGATCATTAAGGCAGACCCTGCCCGGCTGCGGCAGGTTTTTAGCGAGCTGCTGGACAATGCGTTTGCCTACACGCCTGCCGGTACAGACATCACGCTCGAAGCGGCCTTATTTGAAGATGGCACTCGGCAGTGGTTAAAGGTGGAAGTGCAAGACAAGGGCCCTGGTATCGCTCCCGAAGATCAAGCGCATGTGTTTGATCGGTTCTTCCGAGGTCATCCGGCGGAGCAGGGCAACATTGTGGGTACCGGGCTAGGGCTGTGCATTGCCCAGCAAATTACCCAGGCGCATCATGGGCATATTGCCATGGAAAGTACGCCTGGCCAGGGCACTAAGTTCACCGTTTGGCTGCCTGTGGGCCTGGAGTAGTTGGCTTTAGCTAGCGCTGGCGCAGGTACCAGGTTAGCGTTACAAAAACAATACCGGCCCCCAACAGCTGCCAGCCGGAGGAAAGACGCTCATTCAGTAAAAACGCGCCAAATAGCAGCGCGCTTACCAACCGTGAAGCCATCATGCTGCTGACCAGCGGCGCACCCAATTTTTGAATCGACCGAATTTGCCCCAAATTGGCCCCCAGCAGCACCCCCAGCGCAAACATGGCAAAGACGACCCAATCCAGCGTTGCCAGCTGCGTCCATTGCTGCCAATTTTCGCCCAAAGTCAGGCTGGCCCCGCCGGAAAAGAGGGCCAGCGATGTGAGATGCACGATGAGCAAGGAATCGCCTGAGGCATGATGCCGGGCCGTGCGGCGGGTAACAAGCATGTACAGCGCCAGAAAAAAGCAGCTAGCCAGAGCCAGTGAGATTCCGAGCAGATCGTTGCGGGATACGGCCGTTCTACTCCCCACTTCCCCAAAATTTCCGGCCATGAGCAGCAGCGCCCCCACCAGGCACAATGTTAGCGCTTTGAACGTATGGCGCGGCAGCTGTTCGTGCAGCACCACGCGGCTCAACAGGGCCACGATGAAGGGCGTCATCAGGTAGATGAGCTGGGCGTAGATGGCCAGCGTGTAACGTGTGGCCAGCAGATTGGTGACGCCGCGCAGCACTACCAGGCCGCCAAACAGCCACAGCAGCGGCAGCCGGAAAATGGACCACTCAATCTGCCGCCAGCGCACCGCCAACACCAGCAGCAGCACTAAAAAATTGCCCACTGCCAATAGTGACAGGCTGGGCAGCAGGCTCACGGTTTGCAGGTAACGCAGGAGAACGGGGTAAGCGCCCCAGCCAAGCTGGGCGATGAGGGCTAGTCCAAGCCAATGCCAGGAGGGGGAAACGGCCGTTTCCCCCGAAGAGTTTGTCTGTGATGCGGCCATGATCGGTGGATTATGGCACGCGGTCGCGGCAAGAGCAACGGGAGTTTGAGGTTACTGGACGGCCGCCAACTGCTCCAGTTCGGCCAGGAGTGATTGGGCTTTAGATAGCTGATCGCTTTGGCCAGTTTGTTCAAAAGTGGCAATCGCCTGCCGACAGTAATCCATGGCCTGGGCGATTTCATTTTGCTCAACCAGGGCAAAGGCCAGCAAAATTTGCTGTTCGCCCACCAGCGGCCAATCTTCCTGGCTGCGGCCCAGCTTAACGGCTTCTTCAGCTACGGCAATGGCTTCGCTGGTCTGGTTTTGCTCCGCGAGAACGGCCCCGAGACGGCCGTATAACCTGGCTGCGGCTGATGGGTTTTGCAGCTGCATGGCCGTTTCCAGCGCTGCTTCATACGCGCTGCGCCCTTCATCCAATTGCCCCAGCTGGTAATAGACAAATCCCAACCGATCTTGCATTGTGAGCTGCCAATCCCAATCTTCGTTGGCGGTGGCGATTTCCTGGGCGCGTTGCAGATACGGCAGCGTCTTTTGAAATTTGCCTTGTTGAATCAGGTAGGCCGTGAGCAGATTCAGATTGGCGATTTCGGCGCCGCTGTCGCCGGTAGCACGCGCCAGCTGGAGGGCATTGTCGGCATACAGGGTGGCCAGGCTGCCGTTGTTGGTAGCGATGTGTGTGCGCATCAGGGAACTGAGCGCACCGATTTTGGCGGGCACATTGTTCAAATCTTCGGCCAGGGCCAGCGCTTCTTCAAACAGTTCACGGGACACCTCGAACGCTTCATCGGCCAGATAAACGTGCCCCATGCTGAGCTTGTAGGAGCAGGCAGCGTAAGGCTGGTCCAGGTCTTCAGCGGCTTGCAACGCCAGCGAAAAGTATTCAATCGCTTTTTCCGGTGAGGCGAGGTCCGAGAAGATGTTGCCAAGCTTGCCTGCCAGGTGCATGGTGCGCGGCTGATCGTTAATGGCCAGGGCGATGCCCATTGCCTGCTCTAGCTTGGAGATGGCTTTGGTTGGTTGGCCGTAATCCAGCTGGAGGCTGCCTAACTGCGTTAGCGCATCAATGAGCAGGGGTTTGTTGTCCAGCTCTTTGGCCAAGTTGTGCGATTTGTAAAGGGCAATTTGGGCAAAATGCGAATTCCCCAAGCGCGTCAGGCAGATGCCACGATAGCCCCACAAGCGGCCTTCCATGAGCTTGTTGTCACTCACCTGGGCCAGTTCCAGCGCTTCTTCAAACTGGGTGAGGGCTTTGGGTACATTGCTGGCGGCAAGCAGCGCCTGCCCCAGCTGGCAAAGTGCGTTGATGAGGACGGTGGGCTTGGCATCGCTGCGGGCATGAGCAACGGCCGTTTCTAATATTTCTAGCTGTTCAGGGGTAACTGTATTTGACATAATGTCCTCACCTTTCAAGGGTCCGCCGGAAAGCGGGCGGAGCGTTTGAGCTGCATCTCTTTGGTCACTAACAGGGCGGCGGTGCCCGGCAATTGGTCGATTAGGGCCAAACCGGCCTGGCTGCCCATAACCATAACGGCCGTACTCAAGGCATCGGCGGCGGTGGCGGTTGGGGCCAACACGGTGACGCTAGCCAGTTCAGTGGGCGACGCACCCGTGCGCGGATCGACAATGTGGTGGCGGCTAAAATCCTGGCTGAAGCTGTGCTGGTAGTCGCCAGAAGTGGCCACCGCCTGCCCGGTGACGGGCAGCACCTCTAGCGTGTTCTCCGGCTGGCGAGGATGGGTGATTCCCAACCGCCAGGTTTGCCCATCGGCGCGGGAGCCATTGGCCACCAGATCGCCACCAGCCTCAACGAGAATATTGTTAAAACCGTGCGTTTGCAAAACGGCCGTTGCGCCATCCACCACGCGCCCCTTGGCAATTCCATCCAGCGTCAGCTGCATGCCCGGTGCCAGCCTGATCTCATCAGATGAGACGTGCAGCTGACGGTAATTTACCAGCTGGCGCGATTGGTTCATATCTATGCCCGTACGCACAGCTTCCAGCAGCGGCTGAATGGTCACATCAAAAGCGCCATCGCTCAGGTTGCTAAAATGATACGCTTCCTGCAAAAGTTCTACCAGTTCCTGGGGCGGGTTGATTAGCTGGCCGGTTTGGTTTAGCGCCGCCAGGGTGCTATCCGGCTGTCGCCAGTTGAAGAGGGCGATCAGCCGTTCCATCTCGGCAAAGGTGGCGGTCATCGCCAGTTGGCTTTGGGTCGAATCTTCACCAACCAGCGTGAGGTTGATGAAGGTACCCATGAGCAGGCGGGTTTGGTGAACGGCTGTTGGCTGTTTTGCCAGCCTTTGCGCCCAACGCCCACCTAAAAAGACCGTGCCCGCAACGGCCGTAATTTGCAAAAAGTGGCGACGGGAAAGCTGTGCTGTGGTCATGGTTGGCCTCCCGGCCGCGGTGTGGTGGTGGCTGTCACCGTATCGTGCTCGTCGTGTTCATCACGACCTTGCCCCTGACCGCCACCAGACCCGTTGTGTGCGCCGGGCGCTGTGGTGGCAACGGGCGTGCCCAATTCCAGACTGCGCTGATACTCAATCGCCTGGGCGGTCACGGTGAGGTACACACTTTCGTCCATGTGGAATGTGTCCCGATAGTAGCTGGGCGTAGCGGGTTGATTGCCGGTTAGCCCGTCGGCCCAAATCAGGCCAATGAGCCCTACGCACACGGCGACAAAACCGAGCAGGGCGGCGCGTTTCAGGCGTTCGCGGGTTGTTTGCGCCATCGCTTCCATCCTTCTTTTAGCCAGCGCCGCGTGGCAGCGATGAAGTCAACCACGGGGTCCAGCGGGCAGAGAAAGTTACAAAACGGCCGATACGTTACCAGACTAGCCAGCACAATAATGATGAGGAAAATCCATTGAACGGCCGTTCCCCGCAAATCAAACAAGGTGGCAAATGGTTCGTAACTGGCCACACCGGGGCGGCGCAGCGCCAGCCCCAGCACAATGGCCGTCAATGCCAGGCCACGCTGCACCCATTTCAGCACGTCGCTGAGGTCGCGGGGGCGGTAAGGTTTGGCTTTGCTGATGGCGGCTACACATTCTTGGAATGCGCCAAACGGGCAAAACCAGCTGCAATATGGATTCTTGGCGTCAACCGTGGTAACAAACAAAATGCCGCCGATGAGCAGATACCAGTAAAGATTATTGTGCCAGTCGGGCCAGTAACCGCTGAGCAGTGAAATGATCATGGTGATGGTCAGCGGCATGGTGTAAACAAAGCCCAGGAAGATCATTCCGGCGATAAGCGTGCCCCAGCGAGTGCGCATTTTCCATTTTCGATTGTGCCATTTGTGGGTCAGGTAGCCAGAGGCAAACAGCAGCAGCAAGATGGCTTCTGGCCAGCTAAACTGGATTGGCTTTTGTTCGGCGGGCAGGCTGACGTTCAGTGCTTCATTGGCGATTTGCCGCGTGGCGGCGCGCACGGCGGCAGCCACGCCTTCCGCGCTGATGGTGGCCCCGGTGATGACGTCCAGGTCTTCGCCCAATTGCAGCGCGTCGGTGACGGAACGGCCGTTGTACCCCTCAACCAGATTACTTGACGTCACCAGCCGGAAAAAGCCCGGCGATTCACGCTCGGTGACCACCTGGGTACCTACAATCGCCCCGCTCGGATCGATGGCCACCAGCATGTCGATGGGACCGCCGTAGCCAGGGGCGCTGCCCAAAGCGGCATAGCCCAGCAGCGTACCATCTTCAGCAAGCGCCACAAAAACAGCGCCTTCGGTACGCACTTCGGCCGTGCCGGGCAGCAGGTCCGGCACCAGTGGGGCCACGTCGGTGCCGCTGGTGAAGTAGCCAAAAATCCAGGCACCCACCACCAGGGCCACCGTCAAGACGATGAGAAGACGTTCGCGCTGCTGTTTTTTCTGTCGAGGTGAGGGGGCGGCTTGGAGGGGGATGGAACGGCCGTTTTCTGTGCTCATAAACCGGTCTCAATCGGACGAAAAACAGCCTCCCACGGCGAGGGAACAGTGGGAGGCTGCTTCTTGTTACATGGTTAGCTGCGGCGGGTAAACCAGATCACGCCACCAGCCAGCAGCCAGACAACAAAGCTAACCCAGAAGATGGTTGCTGCGCGGGGTTCCAGTTCGGACCCGCTGGACACAGCATTCTGGTAGATGAACATCAAAATGAGGGCCCAAACGACCCAGAGCAGCCATTCGTACCACGGCCGTTTCTTGACCTTGATCGTGAAATTATTTGACATTGCTTACGCCTCCCTTACCGATTGATTGCTGTCGATTCCGTACTCGGGCAAGTCCAGGTCCCACCACTCTTCAGCGCTGGCCTGCGTGCCATAGCCAAATGCATCGTCCATGCTGCGGAAGAAGCTGTCCATGAATGGTGCTGTGGATGCGCCAGCTTTTACCCAATCATGAACCCATGCCTTGTCTTTCTTGGCAAACGGACAGACCGAGAAGCAGATACCACAGTTGGTGCCAGCCTGCTCACGCCAGTAGGTGTAGCAGGTAACAGAATTTTCGAAGTACGCCTTGTGGCCAGGGTTGTTCCAGCCGCCTCTGGTTTCCCAGGTGGGTTCATCGTCAAAGCTGAGGGATTCAGATGGACACGCTTCGGCACATTTCTTGCAGCGCTTGCAAAACTCCATAATGCCGGCATCAATCGGTTTGTCTGTGGCGACAGGCAAATCGGTGAGCAGCTTGAAGACGCGCACCATTGGGCCAAACTCGGGGGTGATCAGCCGATTGAGCCGCGACATCTCGCCCAGGCCAGCCATTACACCAAAAGCAGGGGCAATGCCCAACGCGTTGGTGCTGGATTCGCCCAGACCCTGGTAACCCAGGCCGCGCAAAAACTCTTGCAGGGAAGCCTGGATGGCTTCACCACGCTTGTAGGCCAGCGACGTGGTTTGGGCACCAAGCGGGGTGGGGCAGCGGCGCATGGTTTCTGACGACATTTGCACGGTGTAAACAACCACATATTTGCAGCTGTTGGGCAGGTAGCGGGCATTGTCATCTTCCGAGGCGATGGGATCGTCGGTGAAAATCATGTCCTTGCCATCGGGGTCCACGCCGTAGATGAGTTTGCGCGTGTTGTCGTCTAGTTCAATGAAACCTGCGGTTGCGGCACCAAAGTGACGCAGCGCGGACCGCAAGATTTTGGCGGCTTCTTCGGGGCTGCCTGACCATTTAGGTACGCCGCGTTCCTCTGGAGTTTTGGCTTTTTGCGGCCCCAGGAAAGTCCGGCCCACGCCAACGTGGGAGCTGTACATGGCCTGATCTTTCAGCGTGTAGCCATCTACGTTGTTGAGCATGCGCTCTAGTTCGTTTTTGGCAGCAGCTTCGGTGAGGCGATCCACTTCGTCATCGCCGACGTAACCAGCCATGCCCGGACCGCGAACGGTGCCGGTACGCTCATTGTAGCGCTGCATCATGTTCCAATCGATCTCGGTGGTGGGCTCATCAACCGATTTAACCCACCACGGCCGTTGGGGACGACCAGCGGGGTCTGAGAATTTGCCAGCGGCAAAGGTGGCAGCGGGGGCAGCGGCAGCTGATTTGGTTACGGTAGCAACGGCCGTTGCGCCAGCACCCAGCCCGGCAATTCGCAAGAAGTCGCGCCGGTTGAGAGTAAATGTTTGATTCTTGGCCATTCCTTGTCCTCCTAAGCGTGGGTCAATACAAAAACTGTTCTAGCTGCCTGCTTGGTAGTGACTGTATTGCCCACACAAACGCACAATCGGTGCGCCTAAGTTGGGAAATTAGTAAAAAGTATTCTGGTACTATCTACTAGTTTAAGGGAGCCACGGAGGCGGCGGTATCGGGAAATGGCTGGTCTTTTGTGGTGGTTTTCCTGACAGGCAGAACGATGCGCTTGTCTTGGAAAAATGTTTTTTGAATGGGTCTGGAAAAGTGCGTTGCGCTGGGAAGCTACTCTTTGAAGGCATCAAGAATGCCCGCACGGACGGCAAACTTGATCAGGTCGCTGCGGTGTTCCAGGTGCAGTTTTTCCATGGCCCGTTGGCGGTAGGTATCGGCCGTTTTGGGGCTGATAATGAGTTGGTCGCCGATTTCGCGGCTGCTGTAGCCCATGGCCGAAAGGCGAATGACGGCCTGCTCGCGCTCGGAAAGCGATTCAAACTGCTCCGACTCGGTTTGTTTGTGGGTGAAGGATTCCATCAGTGCGGTGGCGGCTTTGGGGTGCAGGTAGCGCTCGCCCGTGAGCACCACGCGGATGGCTTGCAGCAGGCTGTTGTGCGTTGAGGATTTGGGGATGTAGCCGTCGCAGCCAGCTTCGATGGCCGGCAGCACAAATTCGCGGCGGCTGTGCATGGACAGAACGATGATGCGGCTGGTGCTGTTTTCTCGCCGGATGGCGCGAATGGCTTCCAAACCGCTCATGTCGGGCAGACCAAGGTCCATCACGATGATGTCGGGCTGCCAGCTGCGTGCGGCTTCAATGCCCGCGCCGCCGCTGCCCACATCGGCCACAACTTTGAGGTCAGGTTCGCTTTCTAGCAAGGCACGCAGACCATCGCGCAGCACTTTATGGTCGTCAACAAGCAGGATGGTGATGGGTGTGGGGTTCATGCGGGCAACCTTTCCGGCAGCGGCAAGCGCACCAGCAGGGTGGTGCCGCGGCCCGGTTCGGTGTTGAGGGTGAGGCTGCCGCCAGCGATGGCGGCACGCTCACGCATACTGATCAAGCCTAAGTGACGCTGTTCGGAAACGGCCGTTGCCTGGAACTGGTGTCGGTCAAACCCACGGCCGTTATCCTCAATGCACATCACAATGGTGTTGTTTTCATGGTTCAGCACCACCTCTACCGATTGCGCCTGGGCATGGCGTACCACGTTGGTTAGCGCTTCTTGGGCGATGCGGTACAGCGTCACTTCGATGCCCGGCGGCAGCGTTTCATGCGTGATGTTGGTGTTGTAGTGGGCATTTACGGGTGAATTTTCAGTCATTTCGCCCACCAGGATGCCCAGGGCTACCGGCAAGCCAAATTCTTCCAACGCCGCTGGGCGTAGCCGATAAGATAGCTCGCGCACCTGGTCAATCGTCTCAGAAACCATGTCCAGCAGCGATTGTAGGCGGCTTTGCAGTTCTGGCGTGCTGGACTCTTTTTCCAGCGTTTTGATGCGTACCAAGAGGCTGGTAAGCATTTGCCCGGCTCCATCATGCAGCTCACGGGCCAGGCGACCGCGCTCCTCTTCCTGCGCTTCCACCAATGATTCCAGCAGCACCTGCCGCGCCTGTTCTTTTTCCGCCAGCTTCAGCCGCAGCCAGGCATTGGACACAATTTCAGAGATGTGTGTGCCGATGGTGGAGAGCATTGCCAGGTTGTCGGGATCAATGGGGTGTTGGGCCTTGCAGAGCAAATTCAAAATGCCATATTTCTGGCCGCGGACTTCAATAGGAATTGTGATGTGTTTGGCAATGGGGTGCTGACCGTTGGCCAGCCGATTGCAATGGTTGATATGGGCATTGTTGGCAAAATAGCCGTTCACCAAATCTTTTTGGCAACCACAACACGCCGTCCTGTTTTCACATAATAAATTGTCTTCCATCTCTGGCGGCACGCCATACCAGCTGGCCAGATGGAAAACGTTGCGTTCAGGATCGCGCAAATAAACCCAGCCAGTTTCCAGATTCATGACTTCCACAATGTTGTGCAGGATGGCGTACAGCACGTCATGAATTTCGTTTTCACGCTCGGCGGCAACCATGATGCGGTTGGTGGCTGTAAGACGACGGTTGGTGCGGGCCAGGTTGTCCTGGGTGTGCAGCAGGTGGTCGGTCATGGTGTTGATGGCCAGGGCGACTTCCCCAATTTCGTCTTTGGCCCAGACCGGGGCACGCGCATCCAGATTCCCTTGCGAGACTTCGAGGGCCATATCACGCAAATCGACCAACGGCCGTGTGAGCAAAAAGTTGAGGAATGAGGCTATCACCAGAGAACCGGCCGCCGCCAGGAAGGTGATGAGCAGCACGCTGCGGTTCCCGGCGCGCATGGCGGCTTCCACGCGCACATCGGTGAGCAGGTAGTTAAGCCAGTCGGACAGGCTGGCGGTGACCCAGTAGTTGAGCGTCAGCCCCACGGTCAGCACGGTGATCAGAATGATGCCGGTGATTTTTAGGCGCACCGGCACCGAGATGATCATGTTGTACAGCCAGTTGGGGATGCGCCGCAGCGCCTGTAGGTTCATGGTTGGGTAAGTGGTGGTGGTTAGGCTTCTTCGTAGACCAGCAGCAGGACGCCCAGCTCTTTTTCTAGTGCCTGGACTTTCTGCAATTGGTCGTTGGGCAGTTGGGCAAAGGCCATGCCAGTGGAGAAGGCCATGATATGTTTGCCAGTTTCTTCTTCTAGAGCGCGCAGTTTGGCTACGGCCGTTTCATCCAAATGAGCAATTTTTAATTGTTGGGCCATCTGTCTTTCTCCTCTTCAAGAGTTGGGATGATTACTGTGCTCATTGTAGGAAGGGGGCAGGTGGTTAACAGGTGAACTATGTCACTTTTTCGCCTGCGGATTCACCAACTCTTTGACAGGGATACGGCCGTTTGCTAGAATTTGCTGGCTTCTACCACAATTGGTAGGCACAGGCCCCGTTCGTCTAGTGGCCTAGGACGTAGCCCTCTCAAGGCTAAAACATGGGTTCGAGTCCCATACGGGGCATCAAGGCTTCATCCACCATCGGATGAAGCCTTTTTGCTTTTTCTTGGTAAACTTAAACCTGAACTTTTTCTGATAAAATTCCGCAGCAGGCTCAAGATGCGAGCTGCGGTTCTTGCTTTGCACCGTGAGTTTATATGGCTTCCGTACACGATGAGCCGTCAATTGAATATGAAAGCGTTGCCGAACGGCCGTATCTAAATGGCACCTATTCGCCAAACGGCCGTTTGCCCCAGCCAGAGCAACCCGCAGCGCCAGCCCCGGCTGACCCTGAACCTGCCAACCACAACTTTCGCAGCGACGGCCGTTTCCGCCGCATCCTCACCTTTTTTGCCCGCGTTATTTTGCACCTTGTCGTGTGGGACATTATTGGCGGACGACTGCCACTGGTGCGAACGGCCGTGCGCAGCAGCCGCCCGCGCCGCTTCCGCCGTTGGGCGCATCGTTTTCGTGAGCTGGCCCTGAACATGGGTGGGGTGATGATCAAGCTGGGCCAATTCCTTAGCGCTCGGGTGGATGTGCTGCCCCCGGAAATCACCGAAGAGCTGCAAGGGCTGCAAGACGAGGTCACGCCAGAGCCATCCGGGCGCATGATTTCTGTCATTCGCGCCGAATTGGGACCGCTGGAAGCCCGCTTTGCTCGCTTTGAGGAGCAGCCCATGGCGGCAGCTTCACTGGGGCAGACCCATCGTGCCTGGCTGAAACCGCGAGCGGATGAAGAAGAAGTGGGAACGGCAGTTGTCGTCAAAGTGCAGCGGCCTAACATCGCGGCCATCGTGGAAACTGATCTGGCGGCACTGCGCATTGTGGCCCGCTGGACCATGCGCTACAAGCCCATTGCTCGCCGTGCCGATGTGCCCGCGCTGATGGAAGAGTTTGCCAAAACGCTGTGGGAAGAGCTGGATTACCGCGCTGAGGTAGAGAACGCCGAGCGCTTTGCCGAGATGTACGCGGACGATCCGCGTGTTTACATTCCGGCCATGTACCGCCAGCACTGCGCCGACCGGGTGATTGTGATGGAGAACGTGGAGTCGCCCAAAATCACCGATATTGCGGCGATGGAAGCGGCGGGCATCAATCCGGCTGAGGTGGCCGAAACGCTTCTGGATGTGTATTTCGACCAGGTGTTTGGCGAAGGGTTTTTCCACGCCGATCCGCATCCGGGCAACTTGTTCATTCGCCCTCGCCCCGACGTTCCCTGGCCGCCGGAAGATGAAGATAAGATTGGTCGCGGACGGCCGTTCTGGCTCATCTTTGTAGACTTTGGCATGGTGGGCCGGGTGCCCTCGTTGATGGGCGACAATTTGCGCCAGGTGTTGGTGAGCGTCACGCAACGGGACGGCCGTAAACTCACCGAAGCGTACCAAAATCTGGGTTTCTTCCTGCCGGGGGCGGACATGGTGCGCATTGCCGAAGCGCAAAACGCTGTGCTGGACCGCATTTGGGGGCGCAACCTGCTCGATTTATCGCGCCCCGACCCGGCGGAAATTGAAGAGCTGGGCCAGGAATTCCGCGATTTGCTGTTTGACTTTCCCTTCCAAATTCCGCAAGACTTTATCTACCTGGGGCGAGCGCTGGGCATTGTGTCTGGGCTGGTGGCCCAACTAGATGAGCAGATCAATCCGTGGTATTACATCGAAAAGTACGGCGAGGCGCTGGTGGCCAGCCGGGACGGCCAACGGTTTGGTCTGGAGACGGCGTGGCAGTTGGTACGGCCGTATCTCAACACGCCCGCTCAGGTACAACGACTGCTGACTTTGGCGGAAAACGGCCGTCTCCGTGTGCAGACCGATCGAGACACCTTGCGCCAGTACGAGCGCATCGAAAAGCGCATCGGGCAGCTGGGCTGGAGCATTTTAGGCGCAGCGGGAATGCTGTCCGGTACGCTGCTGTATTTAAACCGGAAAGAGAAAGAGAAGGGGGAGAGTGATAAGTAAAAAGTGAGTATCTATACAGGTGCGACGCACTTGCTCCAGTGTGAAATGCAACAAAATTCGCCACAGAAAGTGCGTCGCACCTCTAGAACCTGAATAGTTACAAAAGTGAAAAGTACAAGTCACTTTTCACTTTTCACTTTTTACTGTTAACTGCTTCTAAGCCGTCGTATCTTCCACACCCGCCTCAGCGGCAACGCGCTGCACAGCTTCAATGCCACTCTGGCATGTTTGCTGGGTGGCATACATCTGGCTTTTGCCAATGACCTGCTTGTTGGCGGCTAACAAATTGAAGTAAAACTTTCCGTTGGCCGCTTCCTTCACCTCAAACCGATCGCTGTTGGTACCATTATTTTTGACCGATTCGATGCCATTTTTGCAGCCTGCCATGGACGAATACCCCTGGCTGGACAGAATATTTTGCCCGTTGCGGGCCGTCAGCCGGAAGTAGAAGTCGCCGTTATTGCCTTTGTAAATCTCAAATTTGGGATGGTTCATGACCTGGTCTCCTTCATGTGTGGGGTAGAACAAACGGAAATATTGGGTAACTGAATAATTGCTCAGTTACATGATTGCTTTTTCCTTTGACCCGCTGCTGGCTAGCTGGTCACATTATTCGTTTAAAAATTCAGCCTGTACCCAACCAACGATGCCGCTCACGGTGCGAATTTCGCGCCAGAGGATGCCGCCCTGATTGGCACGGCCGTTTTCCAAAATCACCACCTCATTATCCTGCACAATCACCAACTGCTGGCCACCGGGCGAACGGCGTACCCACAATGTGCTGCCGTTGGTGTTGATGGTGCCCGTGATGCCTTCGATGGGTGTGGGGGTGATGGTTGGCGTTGGTGTAGCCGTGGGCAGCGGTGTCGCCGTCGCTGTTGGGCTGGGGCTTGGCGTGGCGGTATTGGCATTGGCTGATGTAGCGGCAGGAACGGCCGTTGCCGCATCACCTGTCTCTCCTGGGGTGGGGGAAGGTCCAGCCTGTTCTGGCGTGGCCGAAGGCGTGATTTCCGCGGTGGCTACTTCCTCTACATTGCTAGGTGGACCGCCAAACGCGCCACTGGCAGGTGCCTGGGTACTGTTTGGTGCGGCGATTTCATCCCCGCTGGTGTTGGTCTGGCTGGCTGTTTCGGTGGCCAGCGGCAGCGCCCCCATTGCCCCGCTTTCGCTAACGGCGGCGGTGGGATCGAGAGCGGCCGTTTCCGTTACAGGTGTGGCTACGGCAACGGCCGTATTGCTGTCTAGCGGCACGCCAGCCAGAAAAAAGCCCAGCATCAGGATGAGGCTGGCTAGCGCGTAGCCGGTAAACAGCTTTACGCGCAAATCCAGCCGCTGCCCCAGCAAACCCAGGCGCATCAGCGCACGTGGCGATTGGGCCAAATAGGCCAAAATAGTCATTAGCAGGGCAAGAACGGCCGTTACGCCCATGCCAATCAAAGTCCAAGTCGGGAAACCCATGCCGCGTATTATATGCAAACCACAGAACCACAGGCAAAGTAAGACGGCCGTTTTATGGCGATCTGCTCATCTAACCGCCACATTGGGCAGGTACGCGCAAATCATCAAGCCAATAATTGTTTCACGCAAGGAGGCAAAGTGAAACAATTAGCCGTTTTGCGTCTTGGCGCGAAAATGAATGATGCACTGTTTGTAGACCACGAGTCCGACATTGATTGACGATTAGTAAGTTACGATTTACGATTGGGCGCTGGTATAATCTTGCGGTAACAATTCATGACTCTTCTGTAAACCACAGAAAATACAGCAAACCTGTTACGACTAAAGCAAAAATCTGTGTGATCTGCGCAATCTGTGGTTTCTTTATTTACATCCTCAACCAAACGGAGTTTTTTATGACCAACCAATACGATCTTGTCGTTTTAGGCGCGGGGCCAGGGGGCTATGTGGCTGCCATCCGCGCGGCCCAAAATGGGCTCAAAGTGGCCATCATCGAGCGCGAATATTGGGGCGGTGTTTGCCTCAACATCGGCTGTATTCCTTCCAAAGCACTGCTGAAAAATGCGGAAGTAGCGCACACTTTGCAGCATCGTGCCAAAGAGTTTGGCTTTTCCTTCACCGATTTGCAGCTGGATTACAATGTCGCTTTCAAGCGCAGCCGCCAGGTGTCTGGGCGACTGGTGAAGGGCGTGCAGTTCCTCATGAAAAAGAACAAAATTGACGTTTTTGACGGTACGGGCAAGCTGACCGACGCTAATACCATCCAGGTAAAGCTGAATGATGGCGGCGAGCAGACCATCAGCGGCAAAAACATCATTATTGCCACCGGGGCCCGGCCACGCACCATTCCTGGCGTTGAGTTCGATGGCGAGCAAATCATTTCGTATGTAGACGCTATTCTGTCTGATTCCTTACCCAAAAAACTGATCATTGTGGGTGGCGGCGTGATTGGCGTGGAGTTTGCCTACATGTGGGCCAACTACGGCGTGGAAGTGACCATCGTGGAAATGATGAGCCATTTGCTGCCCAATGAAGAGCCAGAAGTCAGCGACATCCTGGAAAAAGCATACAAAAAGATGGGTGTGAACCTGTACCTGAATGCCCGCGTGGAAAAAATCGAAAAGGGCACGGATGGCGTGACGGTTGCTTTGGCCGATGGCACCAATCTGCAAGGCGATAAGGTGATGCTGGCCATTAACTTCCTGCCCAATGTGGAGAACATTGGCCTGGAAAATACAGGCGTCCAGCTAACCGACCGCGGCGCGATTGCTGTTGATGAGCAGATGCGCACCAACGTACCCCATATCTATGCCATTGGCGATGTGGCGACGGAATACCGCCTGGCGCATGTTGCTTCAGCGATGGGCATTGTGGCCGCCGATGCCATTGCGGGCAAGCACACTACGCCGCTGGAGTATCGCATGATGCCGCGGGCCACGTACTGCGTGCCGCAGGTGGCTAGCTTTGGTTATACCGAAGCCCAGGCCAAAGAGGCGGGCTACGAGATCAATGTGGGTCAGTTCCCCTTCATCGCCAATGGCAAGGCGCTGGGGCTGGGCGAAAAGGATGGCTTCATCAAAATCATCGCCGACAAGCAGTATGGCGAGATTTTGGGCGCGCACATGGTTGGCCCGGATGTTACCGAACTACTGCCAGAGCTGACGCTGGCGCGCAATGCAGAACTGACGACCGAAGAAATTGCCCATAACGTCCATGCCCACCCGACCTTGAGCGAGGCCCTGATGGAAGCAGCTCACGCGGTGGAGGGTGAGGCGATTCATATTTAAGAATTGCCACAGAGGGCACAGAGATTTTAGAGATTTTTGAGAGCCTGGGAGCGGTGGTTTCCAGGCTTTTTTGTGGAGGTAATTGGGTAACTGAGTAATTGGGTAATTAACTCATTCAATTACCTAATTGCCCAATTACTTAATTTCGGTTCAGATGATGATCGATCCAGAAACTGTACGGCCGTTCCTCACTCAAGCTATTCAGGCGCGGTTTCCCTTGTTGGACGAGCGGCATGATACGGCCGTTCGCCTTTTCAACGGGTTCCTGGAAGGGTGTCCGCAGCTGGTGGTGGAGCTGTTTGGCGAAACGGCCGTACTTTACAACTACGCCGACGAACCAAGTGAGCTGAATGATCTGCTAGCGGCGGTCCAAACGTTGCTGCGTGAGCAACTGCCCTGGCTGCAAGCGATTTTGCTCAAAACCCGCAATGGCTCCGATGAAGAAAAGCGCGGTGTGCTGCTGTGGGGCAGCCAGCTCACGACTAAAATCCGGGAGCATGGCGTGCGCTATGCGCTCGATTTGACGATGAACCAGGACGCCAGCTTTTACCTGGACACGCGCAACGTGCGCCGCTGGGCTTTAGATCATCTGGCGGGGAAAGAGGTGCTGAACACCTTTGCCTACACGGGCAGCCTGGGGGTGGCGGCGCAAGCGGCCGGAGCCAGTCGCGTGCTGCAAACTGACTTGAACAAACGGTTTCTCAATGTGGCCAAAACATCGTACACGCTCAATGGTTTTCCGATTGACAAAAAGTTGTTCCAAGCGGGAGATTTCTGGCGGCAGATGAGCCAGATGAAGCGGGCGGGCGAGCAGTTTGACTGTGTTTTTCTCGATCCGCCCTTTTTCTCGCAAACGGCCTCAGGGACGGTGGATTTGAACGCGGGGATGGCGCGGTTGGTGAATAAAGTACGGCCGTTGGTCAAACACAACGGCCGTATCATCGCCATCAATAATGCCCTGTTTGTCAGCGGGGCCGACTATCTGGCTGAGCTGGAAAGCCTTTGTGCCGACGGCTACGTGGAAATTGAGCAGTTCATTCCTGTGCCCGAAGATTGCACGGGTTACTCCCACACCCAAATGACATCGCCCATCAGCGATCCCGCCCCGTTTAACCACAGCACCAAAATCGCCCTGCTCAAAATCCTGCACAAATAAGATTAGTTGCTATCCATACGTGGGACGTTGGGGCCAGCCAGAGGGCGAATCTTCCCAATCTTCTTGCCGACCGTAGGGGGTCACATCGAGCAGCCGGTAGACATCGCTTAAGGATTCGCAGCCGCGCTTGTAAGTGGAATAAGTATGAAACACCTCGTCACCAATGCGGAAAAAGACACTCAAGCCATGGGTTTCGCCATCTTCGGTAGTCACCAGGAAATCATAGTTGAAATCGGTGCCAAATGAGGAATACCACGGCCGTTCCCAACCCATGCGCTCTTTGTACGCTTGCAGTTTTTCCAGTGGCGCGCGGGAGATAAGCACAAACTGCGTGTTGCGCACGTTCAGTTCCGATAAATCTCCCAGGTCGTTGACAAAGCCCGTGCAGCCCATACAACCATTTTCCCACTCTGGATCGAACATGAAATGGTAGACAATGAGTTGGGTCTTGTCCCCAAACAAATCGAGCAGGCTGCGCTTGCCTTCCGGGCCGTCAAAAACGTATGTTTTTTCAATTTTCACCATTGGCAGCCTGCGGCGCTCGGCATTGACGCGATCGTGATGTCTGGTTACTTCCTTTTCATGTTCAAGGAGTGTTTCTCGGGCGGTTAGCCACTCTTCCCTGGTCGCGATGCGTGGATGGGGCAGATTTTGAGTTGTCATGGGTTTTTCCTTTTTTAGGCAAGATAGTTAGTGCTTGAATTATAGAACTTATGTTCTTGTTCGTCAATTTTAGCACAAGGGAAACAGCAAGCTGAACGATGAGGTGATGGATGTGCTCTGCGTATTCGGCTTTGATACGGCCGTTGGTCAAACACAACGGCCGTATTATTTGACAACCATTGGCAAGTACACCCTGAATGAAATGTTAGAGATGAACAATTCGTATTTTTCATCTGTTTCCTGATCGGCAACATAAACGACGCGGGTGCTGTCAGGGGTGACGCGAAACAGGTAGCCAACATCGCCGTTAGCAACAAGTGTCCCACTCAATTTAGTTGTAGGACCACCGGCAATCGGCACGCTGTACAGTTCCAGAACCTCATCCGTCTCCCGGTCGGCCCGATAAATGACGTTAGCGCTATCCGGCGTAATTTGCAGGACACTTGAAGAGACGTCACCATTTGTGACCAGTGTGCCATTTAGCTTGGTTGCGGCACCGCCAGCAATCGGCACGCTATACAGTTCCAAAACCTCGTCAACTTCCTGGTCGGCTCGGTAAACCACGTGACTGCCATCAGGACTGATGTGGAAATCATAGATCACATCGCCACCCGTGACGAGCGTGTCATTCAGTTTAGTGACTGTACCGCCGTTGATTGGCACGCTGTACAGCTCATTGGCAAAGGATGGTTGTTCTACGGTATGGTACACAACGCGTGAGCTATCTGGGCTGATGGAATAAGTGAAGACATCTGCGCCGGTTAAGAGTGGATTGGGAACAAGTTCGCCGTTGAGTTTTGTGGCCGTACCGCCACTAATCGGGACGCTGAACAACTCAAAAACCTCATCGGTCTCTTGATCAGCTTTATAAATGACCCGCGCACTATCTGGACTGATTTTGAATGATAAGGAGTCTGAAACATCTCCACCTGTAACCAGTGCCCCGTTCAGGTTGCTAGCAACACCGCCACCAATCGGAACGCTGTACAGTTCAAATACGTCATCTGTCTCCTGGTCGGCTCGATAAACGACGCGTGTGCTATCGGGGCTAATTTCGAAGTAGGTGACATCTCCGCCAGAGCCGGGGAATGGGCTGGTGGCCAAAGGGGCGTTGAGTTTGGTAACGGCACCTCCGGCCAGTGGGATGCTGTAAATTTCAAAAACATCATCGCTGTCTTGATCGGCACGGTAGACGACGTAGGCATTATCAGGGCTGATGTGAAATGTGTTGACATCGCCCTCGGCCACGAGCGTTCCGCTCAGTTTGGTGACGGTTCCCCCGGCGAGCGGGACGCTGAATAGTTCAAAAACCCCGGTTGTCTCGTGGTCAGCTACAAAGAGAACCTTAGAATTATCGGGGCTAATATTAAAAGAGAGTAAATTGTCGCCGCCATTGCTCAGGATTGGCTGTTTGTTCAACTGAACATTTGCGTTTTGGTCAATTGGCGTGCTGTATATATCTTGCCCGCTGGCCGAAGAGGTTCGGTAAACGACTCTTTGACTATCTGGGCTAATCTCAAAATTTATAACGTCAGCGCTACTTGAAATCTTAGCGGGTGCGCTACTGCCATTGATCGGTGTGCTGTAAAGCTCCATAACCCCGTCAAATTGTTGATCGGCTATGTAAACAACTGTTTGGCCATCTGGGCTGATTTCCCAGACGGTTGAATTGGGATCAATATCACCAAAGGCGGGCATCTCGCCAGAGATTTTTTGATTTACAAGCGCCATGCTTGTGTCGGGGACAATCAAGGTTAGGCAGCAGAACAGCCCAATGAGAATTAGAAGTCGTAGAATCCATGTGGAATTTTGCCGGGAAAATATCATTTATTGTCCTTTGTGATAAGCCTGCGTAAATAAGAAATGCGCGCGAACAGTCTACAATAATTGATTTGAAAGGTATGTGTCTTCCCTTACTATTTCTAATCTCTAGCCAATATGATTGGCGTGCTAGTTCATGTAGTAGGCGTATAAAACGGCCGTAATGCTCAGAACAAGAAAAACAATTTCAAGGACAACCTGCCGGAATGTTGGCGATGTATGCTGCGTATTCGGCTTTGATACGGCCGTCTGCTATCAATTTAGCCCAATGCTCGGGCGATGACGTAACAAAGGAAAAGATGACCAACCCAGCGTAAGCGGCAACCCAGAGCAGCAGAAAGCCCGTGACGACTACATGCAGCAACTCGTTGTTTATAGAATCACCTATTTTTAATTGTTAGGTGTCAATAGAGCCAGTTTGGGCTTCACGTCCGGTTACCCAATAAGAAGCTAAAAATAGCAAGGCAAATAATCCATCCATAATGGAGGTTGTGATCCATTGGCTAGAGATTCGCCCTTGCAGATATAACCATATCAACGCAACAGGCCCACTTGCTTTAGCCAAAAATGCAGGAATCATCATTGGACGAAATCTTGCCGGGTCCTTTGCCAAAAAGAGGTACAAAATTTGCCAACAAATATTCAGAATAACAAATCCGTAGAAGAATTCAGGATGATTTACTGATGGTGGCAAAACCTCTTCGATAAACCTCTCTATGAAGAGCATCGGAATCATAACGATCAACCCAAATGTGCCTGCGGTGCGAAAAGTCCATTTTGCGAACTTCATTTGTTTCTCCCCTTTTTATTAACAATACGACTTACGCAAATAGGATCAATTTCAGTGGAGAACAGTCTGTGAACTTCTATTATTAAATTGGTCTAATTTACGTAGGCCCTAAACAAAATAGAATGACAAGCGGTCAATCTGAACCAAAAGCTACTCGAAATAACGGCCGTATTGCAAACTTAGAACCTCAAGGAGCAGTGTACAAACGCACCTGCCCCCCATAAAAATCGCGCTGTCGGATGAGTTCCATTCGGGAAGTCAGCGTTAAGGGGACAAGCCCAGTTGGATCTGTGTACGACTCATGGCTGTACACCAGCCACACTCGGTCGCGCCCATCGATCATTGAAATGAGGGCAGGCATGTCGCTTTCCGTCATCTCTGGCTCCAAGACACCATCTTTAATGAGGTCTAGCGGGACGCCTTGTTTTTCTACCTCAATGCCATAAAAATCTTCGTAGGGTTCAAAATAATAGTTGAATGCGATTTCCACAAAGTTGGAGTTGAACAGGACCAAATCACCTTCTTCGGCATAATTGGCCACATAACCTGCTGGCGTGTTCCAATCCTCTTTTTGAAAGAACCGGAAGTAATCGCTGACGGAGAAAAAGTTGATGGCCCCAAGAATGCCCACCCCGGCAAGAATGAGGAAGCGATACCTTAATTGGGCGATGCCCGCGGCCAGAAACAGGAACAACGGAATAGTGGTCCAGATTAGCGTGCGATCATAAAAAATGGGCCGATGCAGGCTAACAAGCAGCTCCGCCACAAAGGGGATGGCAAACAGAGTCACCAGAAGCAAAAGCTGTGAAATCTTTTTGCGGTAATACACCAGCCCCAAACAAAGCGCCAACACGTACAGACTCCAGATGATGCG
The DNA here is from genome assembly GCA_020634435.1 of Ardenticatenaceae bacterium. Lineage (GTDB taxonomy): Bacteria > Chloroflexota > Anaerolineae > Promineifilales > Promineifilaceae > Leptofilum. Next base: position 607,101 of record JACKBS010000008.1, read on the forward strand.
GGCCTCGCTGGCTGGCAGTGGGGCCGAGGCATTCAAAAAGGTTCGCAGCACCTGGAGCACGGCATCCGCAGTTGGTTCAGGAATCCAAAACCTTTCTGAGACTGTGCGGGCTTGCTTGATGAAGGGCACCAGCCAGGGACTCCACAGCAAGAAGATGCCAATTTGCGCTTTTACCCAATTGGCCACAGAAGGTACTTGAAGGGTGAGTTGCGACCCGGATTTGTTGAACTTTTGCCTAAGGATAAGACCCAACACAAAGATGTTGGTAGCGAGGGGGAAGAGTACGGCCGTATTATGGGTCAGCATCGTGGCGGCGGAAAACAGGATGAAGACGAGCCAGGTCAGGTCCGTGGCCATATTCTCAATGGGCGGCCAGCGGCGACGGGTCTGAGGGGTGTAGCTGAAAGTGGCTGGTTCGACAGGATCAGGCGTACGCCGCGCCTGCCAATATTCCCGCAGCTGGTGGCCGATGGGTTGAGATGTGTTCGGATTTGTTAGCAATCGCACCAGCGCGTAGATCGCGACCGCGGCGTTAAACGTCAGCAGCGTGTACATGCGCGTTTCCTGGGCAAAGTAGATGTGGTACGGGGAAAATGCCAGGAAAACGGCCGCGGCCAAACCCACCAACGGGCTAGACAGACGTTTGCCAATCAAATAAATCACCGGGATTGTGCCCGCGCCAATGAGTGCTGAAAGTAGACGAACGTAGTAAGGCGTGTCGCCAAAACGGCCGATCCAGAAATGGAGCAGCAGGTAGTAGAGCGGGGGATGCTGGTCGATTTTGATCGTCCACTGCACGATTTCAGCCACCGATTGCTTGGCCATCCAAATGCTGAACGTTTCATCCAGCCACAGCCCTTTGGTGCGCAGCAGCAAAATGCGCAGCCCGCCACCAACCAGGACGATAGCCAGGACCAACCAGGGGGCTAACTCTTCTAAATCTAATTCTTCATTCATTAAAGTTCCTTAACCTGAGCCATATACAAAACGGCCGTTTCCGGCTTTTCAACCATTCCCCCATATTTGTCTATTACCTTGCCAATTTTTGCATAGAGCTTTTCTCGCGCTGCTTCATCAATGCCATGATGGATAGAAGTGGTGCGCAATCCATTGAGAAATTGCGCGGATGTTTGGGGGCTGGTCCACATAAATTGTTGGCTGCTCACTGGCCCAAAACATTGGCTGGCTTCAAAATTATTGCGGATGATTCCTTCGTGCCATTCCGCCGTAAAAAGCTTGTTTGGATTGGTGAAAGCAGGTGTTGTTTGTTCGTAAAGGGCATCAATTTCTTGGGACCAATCCGTTTGCGGATCGACTGGTATGGTCCAGAAGAAAGCGGCCCAGCCACCCTTTTTTAGGACACGCGCCGCCTTGGGATAGCTAATTTCCGGCGGAATCCAGTGCAGGGCATCGGCGGCAATCACCAGGTCGAATACGGCCGTTTCCTCCTCCCACGCCTCAAAAGCCATGTTCACAATTTGCACCTTGGGGAAGGCATGACAATTTTCGGCAGCAATGGCCGCCATCCGCTCACCCAGTTCGATCCCCAAAAGATGGTAGCCGCGCTGGGCAAAGGAAACCGTTGCATTGCCCGGGCCACAGCCAACTTCCAAAATTCTCCCCTCCGGCGGAATCCCGGACCGGTTAACAATTGCTTCAATCAGGGCGTCGGGGTAGCGGGCTTGGGTGTACAGGTCCGCTTTTTCTTCAAACGTGATGCGTTTGCTTCGGTCAATGCCCATTTTGCTGCCTCTTCCAATTACAAGCGTTTCTTGTAAACTCTTTGAGATTTTTCCAGTTGGTAACCATCCGTTTCATAAAAACGGTGTGCGGCTTCACGGATGGAGTTAGTACGGACCCGAATCGTGGGCATCGTTTGGCCAAACCACTGCTCTGCCTGCCGCACCAATTTACGACCAATGCCCTGGCCCCGTTCCGCTTCCGTCACTACCAGGCTGACGATCTCACCACAAATGCCACCCGCCAGCCGCACATCAATAATCGCCGCGACACAGCCCACGAGACGGCCGTTTCGCTCCGCCACAAATACCTCACCGCCTCTAGCCCGAATTTGCTGCACATTTTCAGCAACGCTGCTGACAGCCAATTCATGCCCCAACTGCCGCAGCAGCCCTTGCAGCTCAGCATAATCCGCCTCGGCCGCGCTGCGAATAATTAGATCAGACATCATTTTTCCCCTTAAATCAACGCCAAACCTCATCAGGAACACAGTATTTCGTAGCGACTTTTCTCTATCTCCGTGCAGCTCTGCGGTTCTCCGTGTACCTCTGTGTTCCAAAATTTTCTGTAAGGTCACAAAAATTCTAACGAAAAATATATGTCACCTTTTGTAACCGGCTGCATCTAAACCAAGGAAGCACACAAAAACGTAACCAAGATGGCCGCGTGTACACTGTGGCCCATATAAAATTAGGAGACAATCATGTCATTATTAGACAACGACACCCGTAACCAATTAACCGAAATGTTCCAATCCCTGGACAAGCCAGTAAAAATGGTCGTGTTCACCCAAGAAATGGAATGCCAATATTGTAAAGAAACGCGCGAAATTGCCGAAGAACTGTCTGCCCTGTCCGACAAAATCAGTTTGGAAGTGTACGATTTTGTGGCCGACAGCGACCTGGCGCAGCAGTATGGCGTAGACAAAATTCCGGCCACCGTTATTCTGGAAGGCGGCCAGGACGGCAAAGATTTTGGCATCCGCTACTACGGTATCCCCTCTGGCTACGAATTTAGCTCGCTCATTCACGATGTGATGATGATTAGCGAAGGCGATCCGCAGCTGTCCCAAGAAATGACCGATTGGCTGGCTGAGCTGAAGACGCCGGTTCATTTGCAGGTCTTTGTAACGCCAACCTGCCCCTATTGCCCGCAGGCTGTTTTGCTGGCGCACCGTTTGGCCATGGCCAGCGACATGGTGCAGGCCGACATGGTCGAGGCCACCGAGTTCCCCCATCTGTCCAACAAGTATCAGGTCATGGGCGTGCCGCGCACCGTGATCAATGAAACCGTCTTCCAGGAAGGCGCTGCCCCGGAAATGCTGCTGCTGGACAAGCTGAAAGAGGCTGTTGCTGCCTAAGGAGGCACCATGTCGTTTGATTTGAACATGAGCGGATTTTCTTTGGATAACAAGGCCAACGATTACGATGTGATCATCATTGGTGGCGGGCCGGCCGGAACCACAGCAGCCATCTACACGGCCCGTTCCGAGCTGCGCACGCTGGTGATTGACAAAGGGCTAACGGCCGGAGCGCTGGGCGTAACGAGCAAAATCAGCAATTATCCCGGCGTGCCGGGCCCCATCAGCGGGGCCAAGCTGGTAGAAATCATGCGCGAGCAGGCGGAATCGTTTGGCGCGACTTTTATCACCGACAAGGTGGTTGGGCTGATGGTTGACGGGGAGCAGAAGGAAATCATCGCTGGTACCGGCAATTACCGGGCCAAGGTGGTAATTCTGGCGACCGGGGCGATGGGCCGCACCAGCACGGTGCAGGGCGAAGAGGAACTGCTGGGTCGGGGCGTGAGTTACTGCGCCACCTGCGACGGTGCGTTTTTCCGCGATCAGGACGTGGCGGTCATTGGCAACAATGATGAGGCGTTGGAAGAGGCGCTTTTCTTGACCAAGTATGCCAAAACCATTCATCTGATTGTGCCCACGCCGGAGCTAAAGGCGCGTGATGTGTTGGCGCACGAGGTGGCTGAAAATCCCAAGATCGAGGTTCGTTTGGCCACGCGGCTGAAGGAGATTACGGGAAACGGCCGTGTGGATAGCGTCCTCATTCACCCACGCAAAGGCGAGCCGGAAACATTGCCCGTGACTGGCGCTTTTGTCTACTTGCAGGGCAGTCAGCCCATCACCGATTACCTCATGGGGCAGCTGGCTACCACCGCCGAAGGTTGTCTGGTGGTGGATAACGATATGCAAACCTCAATTCCAGGGGTGTTTGCCGTGGGCGATTTGCTCTGCACCCACATCAAGCAGGCCGTTGTAGCGGCCTCCGATGGGGTGCTGGCGGCGGTGGCGGCGGATAAGTACATCAACGGCCGTAAAAAAGCAGTGGTTGATTGGGGGTAGTTGTTTGCTGATAAGACCTGACAGGTTTACGAAGTAGCATTACGGTAAAGCATCTTGGAATCTGGAGATGCCTGATAGTCAGGTAGCGCTGTAAACCTGTCAGGTCTGCGACGCTACTCTGCGCCGTGTTTGGTGAGCAGTTTGGCGGCGGCAGTGGCTTTATGAAACGTGGTGTGGAAGAGCGGCGTTTTGCCGTTCATGTCGGTGGCGTTCACGTCTGCCCCGGCGTCGAGGAGGAGTTGGATTACGGCCGTATTGTTCGCGTGGGCAGCAGCGTGCAGTGGCGTGGTGCCCCAATGGTCGTTTTCGTTGTGGGCATTCACGTCTGCGCCCGCGTTTAGCAGAAAGGCAACCACATCCCGGTTGTCTTTCCAGGCGGCGCAGTGCAGCGCGGTGGAACCATCTTTGTCGCGGGCGTTTAGCAGCGATGGGTCGCTGGCCAGCAGGGCTTTGAGCGTTTCAAGGTCTCCCTTTTTGGCCACCTGGATGAACTGCTTTTCAGAAGTTGCCATGCTTGATCCC
>JACKBS010000009.1 GCA_020634435.1 Ardenticatenaceae bacterium
GGGTGTGATTAGTTTTTGTGTAACGCTAGAGAAGCTTACGCTGGACTCAAGTCTTGGCTCCTGACTCGTTACACAACTTTTCATCACACCCGTTTGCATTTTCTCATCATAAAAACCGTGCTTTAGTCAATCCCCTCCCCAGCTACCTCTTGCCGTTTCAAATAACCATCATTCAACGCTAAATAAATAAAGCCACCAATACCAGCGTATAGAAAACTTTTGGCACGAATCAGGAGAGCGGTAGAAATCGCCAGGGCCGACGAGGCTCCAAATAATTCTAATGTTACTGTATAGGCAAACTCCATCAAGCCAATGCCGCCGATTGAGATGGGCAAGTTCATAATGGTCAAAATGACTGGAACAGCAACTAACATATCTATAAATGAAAGATCAGATCCGAACGCTAATGCGGAGACCCATACATTAACTACGGCCAACAGGTAGAACAACAGCGAGATGAATATCGTAGTCACCAGTGCCACCGGATCGCTTTTATAGGCAACGACTGCCTGTTGGAACTTTTCCAATTTGGCAAAAAACGTTCCTAACAGTGGTAGGCGTGAACCTAGAATACGCTGGGCAAAATGCAGCAGCCGTTCATCGATCACAAACCAGATGACGCCACTAATCCCCACTATCATGACTCCCAGACCGACTGTAACCCAGGGAATGTTGAACATTTGGACATTGACCACAACAGCAATTAAAGCCAATGCAGATAAAGTAGCCAGACCGGTAAACCGTTCTACAAAAACCGAAGCAACCGCATCGGCATAGTTACCGGTGTGGCGACCCAACTCGGTCATACGTACGACGTCTCCACCGACGGTGGTTGGCAGTAATAAGTTGAAAAACATTCCAACAATATAATAGGCATATAAGCGCCAGACGCTTACGTGAATGCTTCGTGAGCGCAGTAACATGTACCATTTGAAGGCACTGACAAACATTAAAAGGAACCCGACCGCAATTGATATTGCAAGATACGGCAAGCTTATTTGCGTAAAGGTACCAAATAAATTTTGCCATCCGGCCCGTGTGAATAAATCGGCGCGGTGCAGGACAAAGGCAATAAGAACGGCCGTAATACTGATTCGTATCCAGCGAAACAAACTCTTTTTTTGCATACTGGTCAATCAATCTCCCCTGGCACAGCCACACCATTCGCTGCTAGATTTCTCATGCGAATTATGCGGGCTGGGACACCGCCAACGACGGCAAACGGGGGCACGTCCTTTGCCACGACAGCGCCGGATGCCACCACAGCATCCCGTCCGATCGTCACACCATCCAAGATCGTGACCCGTGCTCCCAACCAAACGTTATCTTTAATACAAACGCCTCCCTTTGGGTTGAGTCCTTGCAGTGCGATAGGAATATCGGTGCGGTCCATGTTATAAGCCGTGCCTCCAATGTACGCGTAAGGGCCAATAGCTACATGATCGCCGACTTCCACGCAGTTAGCGGCCACAGCATAAATGCAGCTATTTGCGCCGATCCCTACGAAGTTCCCGATCTGGATACGGCCGTTTTTACAAGTTAGCATTGTGCGCTGACTTAAAATCACTTCCCGACCAATCGTGATACGACTATCGTCCCCGCGCACGTCCAGTACGCAATCATCTGAGATCACAACATCATCCGCCAGCGTCACTTTAAGCGGCTGGCGCAACGTTAGCCGATTGCCAAAAACAACACCACGCCCGACCTGTCCCAATAGGCCCCTAAAGAACTTTTGGCGCAGCCACAAACCAGAAGCACCAGGAAAATGAGCAAACAGGCCAGTTATCAACTCATACTTCAGGGTAAAGGCCAGGCTATGAGAACCTACTATTAGGTTCTGGTAACGGCCTAACGGGGATATCGACGCATCTGTAATGTCTGAATTCAACTTCTTCTTTTTAGCCATAGCTTGATGAACCGCCTTCAATGATGAGGAAGTCTTCGGCAACAGGCGCCGTGCCACGATTGTCTACGTAGATTCGTGCCCACAGTTCGGTTAAGATAGCCGTCCACAAACGCATGGACTGCTCTGCACTGTAAGCAGTAAACGGCCGTCGTTGCAACAGGCGATCGATATCGGCCGTGTCAAAAAAACCACGGGCCTGCACTGCTTCAGGTGAAAGTATCTGGTGGGTAATACGTTCTAATACTTCGCTGAGAACCTTGTCGTACTTCATCGCCTGAGGGAACTTGGGGCGATTGAGCACTTCTGGTGGCAGCAACGGCTGGACAGCTTGTCGAAAAATATGCTTTTCGCGCCAGCCTTTGATCTTATATTTATCAGGAATCTGAAAAGCCTGATGAATTAACGTCACGTCAATAAAAGGTGAGCGCACCTCAAGACCGTGGGCCATGTGAAGCCGCTCGGCCTTCGGTAACCACTTGGGCACCCCGTATACAACCCCGCTTTTCAACACCTCGTTCAATAACTCGCTTTTTCTCCGGGGCAACGCGCTTACATTCGGCCTGGTGGTGGCACCAATCACCTCTGGTGGGGGCGAATCTGAGTTACGAAAGTATGCCATTTGCATCATCCTTCCGATAACACTGGCGGGCCTGGTGCTCACTTGGGTGTAATTATAGAATTCCTCCAGAGGCGTTTTGAACCATGGTAGCCACTGAATCATGCGAATGATTTTATGCTTTGGCATGCCAGCATATAGACCATCAGAAGCATACCCGGCCAAAACCACATCCACATACTCGGCCGCAACCTTCGCTGTTTCGTATTTGTAAACGGTCTCGCTGCGCGCAATCGGATCTTCGAGATGCCACACGAGCTTGGGTAGGCACTGCGGAATATCTACCGGCGTCACATAAAGGGGATGATGAATAGCGCCCACTGCTTCAGCCGTGATGGCCGCCGTCTTGATCTCTGGGTCTTCTGGCCCATAGCCACATGTAAAAGTATGCAGCTTAATATTCGGCCGTACTCGCCGAATGGCCGCCACAACAGCAGCAGAATCGACCCCACCACTCAAGGTGGCGCCAATCTCAGAGCGATTACCAATCCGTCGCTCAACGGCGGCCAAGAAATGCTCGCCCACGGACTGAGCATGCTCTGCTTCTGGGATGTCAATCAGTTCCGCTTGAATTGTCCAATAACGACCGACCTGGCAAATTCCGTTTAGATCGTACTCAAGATAACTTCCGGCAGGCACAGAGACAATGTCCTGCAATAAGGTATGATCCGCTGGTGGATACTTTGTATATTGTAGTAACTGGATAGCATCCCGATCCGGTTGTGCTGGCACAAACGGCAGTACCAGCAGCGCTTTATACTCTGAGGCAAAAGCGAACCTGCCACCCCCATGCCAGTAGTATAACGGCCGTGTTCCCACCGCATCGCGCGCCAGAAAGAGCCGGGACCGAGCAAAATCCCACACCGCAAAGGCAAAATCACCATTCAAATGTTCGCAAATAGCCGGGCCATATGCTGCGTACCCTTGCAACAATACTTCTTCCGCGCGGTCGCTCTGACAGGTGTAGCCTTGCATCGCCAGCTTCTGATGCAGTTCATCCAAATTGTAAATAGCTGCATCTGCCACTACCGCAAACTCGTTTGTCACGAGGGGGTTGACCCTGGCCGGGAGGCGTTCGCCTAAAGCGATAAGGGTGTCATGAACGCTTGTCAATGTGTGCGGACCGCGGTGGCTGAGACGGTTTCCCATAGCTTCCAGCAGATCGGCATCCACCTGACCAACACATCCGTAAATTGCACTCATTTGTTTTATCCTTGCAATACATCTAGGAAGAAGCGGCAAAGTGCGGCCTCTCGGCCTGGCTGCTAGAGATAATTATTCTCGCGATACCAAACGGCCGTTTCGCTCAAACCCGTCTTCAAATCCACCTTGGGCTGGTACCCTAACTCGCGCTTGGCCTTGCTGATGTCAAACGCCCGGTTTTGGCGGAACCAATCGACGCGGCGGCGAAAAAGTGGCGGCGAAATGTTAAATGGTTTGCACACCGCTTCGCACCCTACGGCCGCCAGCCACAAAGGCCAAAACGGCAGGTGAATCACGGAAACATCCACGTTCAAAACGTCGGCGATTACCTCCACAAGATCATTCAGTTCGTAATATTTCTCGTCGGCAATCAGGTAGGTTTGGCCCTTGGATTCTTCCTTTTCGGCTGCCAAAATCAAGGCGTCTACTAAATTGTCGATGTAAAGCGGATGGTAGGTGGCCCTGCCATTGCCAAACATCAAGAACCGGCCCGGCGCGACGCGCTTAAATAGCATCAACCACCTTTCTGGATCGCCCGGGCCATAAATCGCGGCCGGGCGCAAAATGGCCACGTGCAGCCCCCGCTCAATGAACTCCTGAGCCACTTCTTCGCCCTTGTACTTGGTAAACTGGTAATAATCGGCCGGTGTAATCGGTGCTGTTTCCGGAGCTGGCGGGTTATCAACATCGCCATGCACACCGCAGGTGCTGGAATACACAAACTTCTTGACGCCATGTTTTTCAGCTGCTTCCAGCAAATAGCGAGTCCCGTTAACGTTCACATCCCAGTACACTTCTTTGGGCAAATCAATTCGACGGAACGCCGCCGCCAGATGCTGGATCACATCACAACCTTCGACCAGATGGAACATTAGCTCTCTGTCAGTGACGGATCCTATGGTGATGTTGGCGCCCAACGCTTTTAGTTCTTCATAGAAATAACCGGGTTGATTATCAACTACCAGGACTTCGTGCCCCTGCCCTAACAATCGTTTAACGAGATGCGAACCGGTAAATCCGGTTCCTCCGGTTACCAGAATCTTTTGTTTACCTGCCTGACTCATGGGTGTTTGTGTCTCCCTGTTTAATGAGTTAACGATGGAGCTGCCCGCCCCACGTTTGCCGAATTACTGCTGGTGTCTAGCGTCGTTTTGTTGACGCTTGCCCTGGCGATTAGCATATAGCCAGTTGTAAAAAATAGTAGGTTATCTAGCTTAGCAAACAGCCAGACAACAGGATACAAAAGCGAGTAAAGCCGGAAAATTAGCTTATTTTTTTTGAGGTCCTGTTCCGTCACAATGGCCCCTTTTTGGGAATGGTCTTTTTTGTTGCGCTGTGTCATGTAAACGGCCTGAACGATGAGGGTATCAATGAACTCGGAAAAGAATTTGGAATAAGTTTTGTGCTGTTCCACAGTAAACTGCTCACCTAGCAGGTGGCGCAAAGACTCGACGGTATAGCCTGGTCGTAAATGGCCATGTTTCTCATCTGTCTGGCCAATGGCTAGGCGAAACTTGCGCAGCAGGCTGTTTTTAATGTGGGGCACATTGATGATAACCGTGCCGTCTGGCCGCAAAACACGGAATAGTTCTTGCCTGAACGCGGCATCGTCTGGAATGTGCTCTAAGAAATCCACAATGGCGACGCAGTCAAATTCACTATCGGCAAAGGGTGTGGTACGGCCGTTAATCTTATACACATCGTCTGTCACCAACGCCCGAATCGCCGAAACGCTCGCGTCGTCCAGGTCGGCACTTTTCCATTGACCGCCCCGCTGCCGGAGCAGCAAGCTGATCACACCATTGTCGGACCCAATATCCAGGCAAGTTAGCCCCGAGGTGGGGCCTATAAGATCAGTGATTTCTTTGAGCTTGCGCTGTTTCAGGACAGATTTATTAAACAGACGAACTGGCCACTTTTGTTCCATTTAAATTTTGATTACCTTGTAATAGAAACCGCTGTTTTGTCTGTTCTATTTCCAGCTGGATTTGAGCTTGATCCCAACCCAATTCTGCGCCCATCACCTGAGCACAGTTCTGAAGTGTCGCTTCATCGGGCGGTCCGGCCGTACCCAATTCAGTACGGCGGAAGATCACGTCGGGCAGCGCTTGCGCCATTTCTATCTGCACCGCATAGCGCGTTTCGGCCGCAATCAGGTCGCATTTGCCTGGTTTACGGCCGTTTACAGCCATATAAGACAAAACATCTAAATAGTTCGTGCCATAGTTCAAAATGAGTTGGCGCATCGTGTCGGGCTCAAGGTTAAACGGCCGTTGCTCCACTGCCTCGTTCAAAAAAGTATCAAACTGCTCAATCTGACCATCATGCAGCGGTGTGGTGGCCGAGCTGGACCGTGTTGGCCTTTCGCCCCAGGCGGCAAAGACGGCATCGAGCACTTTTTCCGCTACGTGTCGGGCGGTTGTGTACTTAACGCCCGTCACAGAAAACAACCCTTTCACCCCATCTTCTTGCTCATGATTGTGAATGGTGAATTGTTTGGCCAGCTGCACCGAACCTGAAAGTGGATCAGCGCCGGTTATTGGCACCAGACCCGCCTGGACAAACATCACATCCGCCAGCGTAAGCTGCGCCGCTGGATAAGCTAGGTTCACTTCAGCTAAAAACGCTTTTACTTCCTCCGCGCGAACAGAGAAATTGTCGGGCTGACCGTCATACGGAATATATTCAGTGCCAATCATCGAACGACCGCGCCAGGGGACGATAAAAAAGAGACGACTGCCCTTGTCTAAAACGGCATCTGTGTCCCGATACGGCCGTTGGCTGGCAATGCCTACCGCATACTCCTTAAAAAGCGGCCGTGTAATCACGTTGAATGCTTTGGCAAAACGCAGCGATGAATGAGTTGGCAGTTTCGGCAAAAGTTGCTGTATCTGGTTCATCCACGGACCGACCGTATTAATTACCATCCGCGCGAATACGTTGTAACACTGCCCATTAACCGTCTTATCTTTAACCGTGACGCCTTTCACCTCCGTGGGGGTTCCCAAGAAGCCTGTGACTTCAGCATAATTAGCGGCCTGCGCACCCGCCTTAACGGCTGAGCGGATAAAAGAAAGCGTTAAACGCTCTGAATTGTAAACCTGGGCGTCATAGAAGATGGCGCCGCCCGTCAGACCATCGGTAAAAATCCCCGGCAGGCGATCCAGACATGCCGTGCGCGATATCATATGTCCTCGCGGTATATGTCTATCAGGATCATTTAAACGGTTTCGGTCAAAGCCAACCAGGTCATTGACGGCTAACCCAATTGTCATCACTTCTTTTCCCTTGAGACCGTGTCCGTAGGTGGGCATTAGTACTGGCAGGATGTGAACAAGGTGTGGGGCTATTTGTAGTAAAGCACGTCTCTCACCGATTGATTCTCGGGCGCGTTTGATATCGGCATGTTGTAAATACCGTAGTCCCCCGTGAATGACTTTGAGGCTGTTGGCTGAAGTCGCTCCGCCAAAATCCGACTTTTCGACGAGGGCAACAGAAAGGCCGCGCAATGTGGCTTCCCAGGCGACACAGGCACCGTAAATGCCACCGCCGATGACCAGCAAGTCAAACGTTTTATCTGCCAGCCCCGCTAGCTCTCTTTTCATCGCTGCAACCTGATGGCCTAATGAAAAAGCTATTTACTTACGGAGTAGGCTACTTTTCTGCGATAACTGTTTTCTTGTTTTAGCCAATCAAACAGATGGTTCGATCTTTCCCGGAAAACAGGGTAGGAGAACTGGGTCTCGATTAAGTGCTTGCCAGCTTCACCCAATTGGTGGCGTAACGTTTCATTTTCAATGAGTTGGACCATGCCAGCGGCATACGCTTCGGCGGTTGGTTCGGTTAGCATGGCGGCCTCGTTGTCCATCACTTGCGTGTGCGTTGGTAACGCCGTTGCTAGAAGCGGTTTGCCGCTGTGCAGGTAGGAATAAACCTTCATCGGTGTGTTGCGGCCTTTAATCCGAGGGGAGACCAGTATGTCAGCTTCAGCCAGATAGGCAGCCAGATCTTCTATCGGCCGTGGCCCCAAAAAGTGGACTTTCAAATGAATGCCCAAGTGGTAAGATTTAACCAGATATTTTTCGATATCGTTCGTGGCGCCGCCAATAATCACCAAATTAACCTGTTTGGTACTTTTTAAGGCTACGGCAAAACTTTCCAGGAGCAAGTCAATCCCCTGGTATGTCTGCAAATTGCCCACATACATCAACATGACCCCATCAATGTGCAGCTGATGGCGAATGCCGTTGTGCCCCTGTGGTTTGACGTCTTTCAGCATCGACACATCGTGCAGAATAACAACTTTCTGCGGATCGTATTTGCCAACATCTTCGGCCAGAGAGCGACAAACGGGAGCAACTGCCTGGGCATGTTTAACAGCCAGTCCCTCAAAAAATCGGAAAATAAACGAAATTGGCTCAAACCAGGGAACTTGCTCAACCATTTGTTGCGCCAGTGACGAGTCCATGTCGTATACGTAAGGCAAGCGGAAAAATGGCTTTAGCAGCAGGGCAATAAAGGCAGATTCTTCGACGGCGTGTATCAGATCGTAACGCCGCTTTAGGACGAGCAAAAGTACGGTCCAAAGCATGAAAAAGTCACAAACGACTTTTTTCCACGAAAAACCAGCCTGAATATCGTGAACAGGAATGCGAGGGATGCGATGAATCGTCACACCCTCGTAGTAAACGTCTGCCCCTTCGTGATAAGCAACCACATCAACCTCATCCCCTCGTTCTGACATCACCTTCAGGAGATTATCAACAGCAATAGGTGTTCCTCGATCTTGATAAAAGGATTGTGGTGCCATCAACAGGATTCTCATTATGTCACTTCTTTTTCCCTTATTAGATTTAAGATTACGGGTGAACCGAATAAATCTGTGAATCCAATTAAGCGGAAGACTTGTTCTACAGCTGATGAAATTGTGGGTGATTTCAGTGTGCGGTGCAGCACCATTGGGACAAAAAATTCAGTAAAGTGGCTTTGGTATCTAAACCCCTCTGCGGCAAAAGTGGCCAGTAGTTCTGATTTTTTGAAACATGTATACGGCCGTGTGTTGCCTTCTAACTTTCTTTTAAACTGGAACAAATAAGGCGCGATGTAGTTAATACTGCGCACCTCAGGATAGTCGAGAAGAACCGCCTGGCGTGCTGCCCGGGCACATTCCGCTAAAAACGGCCGCCACTGAGCTACATGAGGCAGTAAACGGTAGCTAACTACGACATCAAACGCTTCGTTTTCAAACGGCAGATCCAGGATGTTACCCACTTCGAACCGGCATAAACCTTGCTCTACCAAGTGCCGAATGCGCGACTGGCAAATTTCTGAGCTTCCCAAGACTGTGACTTGATAACCTTGATTGATCAGCGCTTCGGTCAGTTGTCCATGACCCCCGCCGATGTCCAAAACTGTCGCCCCAGTGTAAGGCTTTAACATGTTTAACGTGGCGTTCTCCTGAACTTCTAAGAACCAGCGGCCAATGCTCCCGGAAAAACGTTGTGCATAGTTGTCGGAAGATGTTTCAATATCGGCCGTTTCGGGAAAGCTACTTGTGGGAGAAGCTGCTTTTAACATGTTTTCGGTTACTCTCTGTAGTCATTTACCATCTGTAGCTGCTTACTGTCCAAAATTGATACTAGGTTTCAATTCTTACAGCACTACTTACATTGAGTGGGAGCAGAGTACCATACCTTTTTTCTTATTCACCTTATGTCTGGGCACCAATATGGTGCGGACGTTTGTGGTGGAAAAGTCCTGGTTTAAACACCTGTTGACGGTCTGCAACTCTCCATCTTCGCATCAAGATTCGTCCCAAGACCCATGTTATCTCTCCTGTTTAATGAATAAAACATAAGAGGAAAACGAGAAAAAGGAAAACACATATGGAAAGAACACCGAAAACACAACCTGGGCATTGAACCCGTCTGGCCATGTACACCAGAAATGGCCCAAAACCTGGTGGATGAGGCACCCGCAGAGCAATATTACAGTGACAAATTTCCTTTGTATGACAGCTGGTCTATCATCGCGGTTATCACTTATCCCTCCCTGACAAGAGCGAAATTTACTCTGTGGAAGGTGAGGTGTGAATGCGTAATTACGTTATTATCTCACCCGGCTGGTGCGCAAGAGCCGTTACTTTTCACGGAGTTTGGCTTGGTTGAATCGTCATGTTAAAACGTTTGCGCATGCGTGGAACCATCGGCAGTTACACAATCGGACACGACTTTCTGATAAAAAGCAGGTAATTGATTTCGTGTGCCTACAAAATGAGAAACCCTCTAATTGTTTGGGCTGATTTCTAGGTCAATTGTCTTACTCGGCGGCGATATTCGTAGCGAATTTGTTTGACATAGATACTGTCATCTCGCCGTTCTCTTGCTGGACCAATCGTTATACGATCGAAGCATATTGTAAAATACACCTTAGTCTATGTATGAATGAAAAAACGATCATTCCCCGGCGTAAGAAACGCCTACATACCAATTTTCAGCTATGAAACGTCGCCTTCTTTTTTGGATTCTAATTCTCGCCTTTATCTGGGTGCTTATTGGCCGCTTTAGCGAGATTCAAACGCTGGCCGAAACCTTGCGCGCTGGCCGTTGGCCGTGGGTGGTGCTGGCGGCTATTTTGCAATTAGGCTTTTACGCCGCCACATCGCTGCTGTACCAGGTGTCGTTTACGGCCGTTGGTGTACAGACTCATTGGCGCAATCTGCTCCCCCTTACTTTCGCCGCCGTGTTTATCAACTCCACCGCACCCTCTGGTGGCGCTGCCGGTGTGGCGCTTTACGTCGATGAAGCTACCCGACGCGGCGAATCTGGGGCCAAAACGGCCGTTGGCGCGCTGCTGGTGCTGATTGCCGATTTTGGCTCATTCCTGGTGTTGCTCACGATGGCCCTGGCAACACTCATCATTCAGCACAGTTTACTTTCTTATGAAATTGTCACCGGCATCATTATGTACTTGTACGTGGGGGGGATGGCAGCCTTGCTTGGTCTGGGGTTGTGGCGGCCCAAGATGCTGCTGCGTGTGCTGCAAATGGTACAAAAAGGCATCAATCGTGTCGGCGGCTGGTTCCGTAACCCGGCATTGGTGCGGGCGGGCTGGGCCGAAGACAATGCTGATGAATTTGCCGCCTCTGCCCGCACGATTGCCGCCCAGCCGCGCCAACTTTTACCCGTGCTGTGGGTGGCTTTCCTCACCCATGCTCTGGACATTGCCAGCCTGTATGCCCTCTTCCAGGCGTTTAACGTCACGGCGTCATTGGGCGTAATTATAGCCGGGTACTCCATGACCCTGCTCTTCTGGATTGTGTCACCTACGCCCAACGGCATTGGCGTGGTAGAAGGGTTGATGCCGCTAGTGTACACCTCGTTGGGGCTGCCCACTGCCGCCGCGACCATCATCACGTTGGCTTTTCGCGGGCTCACCTTCTGGATTCCGTTTTTAGTGGGATTTGCCCTGCTGCGTCGTCTGCCCATTTTTGCACCGCCCCAGCGAGGGCTGGCCCGGTTGGGGCAGGTGCGGCTCATCGCTGTGCTTACGGGCGCAATGGGGCTGATCAACGTCCTGTCGGCCTCCGCACCCGCATTGGCCAGCCGTGCGGCTGTGCTGGAGAAGTTTTCACCGTTGGCCGTGACAGAGGGTAGCAATTTAACGGCCGTACTGGCCGGTTTTGCTCTGATTTTACTGGCCTATGGTCTGGCCCAGCGCAAACGCGCTGCCTGGGCGGCCACGTTGATTGTGCTGCTAATCTCAGTTGTTAGCCACCTGCTTAAGGGGCTGGATTATGCCGAAGCGATCCTGGCCGGGCTGCTGGCTCTTTATTTGGTGTCGCAGCAAGCCCATTTTCAGGCGCGGTCTGATCCGCCTTCTTTCCGACAGGGGGCTAATGTGCTGGTGGGGGCATTGGTCTTTACCATCTTTTACGGTATGACCGGTTTTTACCTACTGGATCGCCATTACAGCGTTAACTTCAGCCTGGATGCGGCGCTGCGCCAAACGGTGGTGATGTTCACCCAATTTTATGATCCCGGTTTGCAGCCCATCACCGGATTTGGTCGCTATTTTGCCGCCTCGATTTACCTGGTCGGTGGGGCAACGCTGCTTTTTGCGCTGGTCGTGCTGCTCCGCCCGGTCATACAACGACAGCTAGCGACTCCTGCCGAATGGGCCCGAGCCAAAACGATTGTAGAAAAATACGGCCGTTCTACTCTGGCACGTTTTGTTCTCTTTCGCGACAAAGCGTACTGGTTCAGCCCCGGTGGATCGGTGGTGGGATATGCGGCAAAGGCAAAAACGGCCGTTGCCTTAGGCGACCCCATTGGCCCAACACAAGATGCGGCCGCGGCCATCACTGGTTTCCGCGACTTTTGCCACCAGCAGGGCTGGCAGCCCGCCTTCTACCAAACCCTGCCAGACTATGTAGAACTTTACCGCGCCGCTGGTTTTGATGTGGTGCGCACCGGGCATGAAGCCGTTGTTGATTTGCACACCTTTTCCCTGGATGGCAAAGCTGGCAAACATTTTCGCACGCCGATGAATAAAATGACACGGCTGAACTACCGGGCCGATATCGTCCAGCCGCCACTGAGTCCTGAATTGCTGCGTGAACTACGAGAAGTCAGCGATGAATGGCTCACAATGATGCATGGCAAAGAGATGCACTTTTCGCTGGGCTGGTTTGACGACGATTACATCGGCAACGGAGCCGTCATCGTCATCCGTGATGAAACCGGCCGCGCCACCGCTTTTGCCAACATTATCCCCGAATACGCCCGGAATGAGATTGGTATCGACCTCATGCGCCGTCGTCATGAAATGGAAAACGGCACGATGGAATTTTTGTTTGGCTCTCTGCTGTTGTGGAGTAAAGAGCAGGGGTATGACACCTTCAACCTGGGCCTGAGCACACTTTCTGGCGTGGGCGAGTCGGCCGCCGATCCAACGGCCGAAAAAGCGATGCATTACGTCTATGATCACATCAACCAGTTTTACAACTTTCAGGGGTTGCATAGTTTTAAAGAGAAATTTAACCCTGTGTGGGAACCCCGTTTTGTGATTTTCCCCGGCTATGCCAGCCTGCCAGCCATCTGGCTTACCCTGTCTCGCGCAAGCAGTGGTGATGATTTTTGGCGCGGTTACGTACGTGACCTACCAGTGCTAAAGCAAAAGGCATTAGTGAAGTAGAAACCAAAACACTCAACGCTTGATACACATGACAACTGATTGAAACAGGGCCGCCGGACAAACTACGTCAAATGACCAATTGCCGCCGTGTTTATCTGGATTAATTGTTGTACGGCCGTTCCACCATTTCGCAGATTCACTTCAACTCCTAACCGAATACACTCTCTATCAGTTAACAAATCTGGCGCTGAAAACGCCTCAATCAGGAGAGACATGAATATCAAAAAAGTTCTAAAATGGGGCGCTATTGCGGCCGTCGCTTTGTTTGTACTCATTCAACTGGTGCCATACGGCCGTAACCACACCAATCCGCCCGTGCAAAGCGAGCCTAACTGGGACAGCCCAGAGACTCGGGCTCTGGCCGAAACGGCCTGCTTTGACTGCCACAGCAACGAAACCGACTGGAGCCGCTGGTACGAAAGTGTCGCTCCTGCCTCCTGGCTGGTGCAACATGACGTGGATGAAGGTCGGCAGCGTCTCAACTTTTCAGAGTGGGATCAGGGTGGTCAACCCCACGACATGGGAGACCTTTGGGAAGTGTTGCAGCGCGGCCAAATGCCGCCGTCACAATACTTACTTCTACATTCAGAAGCAAAATTGACACCCGCCGAAATTGAACAGCTCATTGCTGGTTTCAAAGCAACGGTAGGAAATTAAATTAACCAGGCGATCGATGTTTGCGCTTCTCATCATGGTATTGAAAAACGTTTATGCTGCACCAATGTGGACGGACGGAATTTTCTGGTAAAGTTTGAAGAGATTGCAAACATCGATCCGGCAGATTTGCGTAAAATGGATCGGGGAGAGAATGAATGATCCGGCGAAAGTGGCTTTTTGTTTTTCTAGGACTGTTTACGGCCGTTCTTCTGCTTAGTGCTGGGCTAGTTGGCGGTTTTCTGCTGAGTCGGGCTGTAGAAGCCGAACTGCCGCCGATAGACGCGGGCAGTGATTTTGGCCTGATTGAGGAAGCCTGGCAGACGATTCGTGCTAACTATGTAGACAGAACGGCCGTAACCGACCAGACTTTTACCTACGGTGCCATCGACGGCATCGTCACTGCCTTGGGCGATACAGGCCACAGCCGCTTTTTAACCCCCGAAATGGTCAAAGCCCAGCACGAATATACGGCAGGTGCGTTTGAAGGCATTGGGGCCTATGTCGAATCGCGGGATGGCGCGGCCGTGATTGTTTCACCGATCGACAACTCGCCTGCCCAAGCCGCGGGGCTGCTGCCCGGCGACATTATTTTGGCTGTCAATAACGAAGATGTGACCATGCTGTCCTTAAACGATGTGGTGCAGCGTGTCTTGGGGCCAGCGGGCACCGAGGTCACCTTAACCATTTTCACGCCCGCAACCGGTGAAACACGCGATGTCACGTTAACGCGGGCCAAAATTGAGCTGCAAAATGTGACCTGGGCGCAGTTCCCCGACACGTCTGTTGCCCATGTGCGCATTTCGGCCTTTAGCGATGGCGTAGGGCAAGATTTGCAGCAGGCATTACAGGATATTCAGGCAGCGAACTTAACTGGCGTTGTCCTGGACTTACGCAACAATCCAGGCGGCTTGCTCACCGAAGCGATTAATGTTGCCAGCCAATTTTTACCTGAAGGTACGGCCGTTTTGCAGCGAGAAGATGCGCAAGGAAATGTTCAGACGGTAACGGCCGTTGGTGGAGGCACAGGTTTGGATGTTCCTCTGGTTGTACTCATCAACCAGGGTAGCGCCAGCGCCAGCGAGATTGTGGCCGGTGCCCTGCAAGACAATGGTCGGGCACAATTGGTAGGAGCAACGACCTTTGGTACGGGGACCGTTCTAAACGAATTTGATCTGTCTGACGGCTCGGCACTGCTGCTGGCAACTGAACAGTGGCTGACGCCCTCCGGGCGGGTGATCTGGCATGAGGGGGTTGTGCCGGATACGGCCGTAGCGTTGCCCATTGGCACATCGCTGCTTGGCCCCGAGGCCGAACGTCAATTGACGGCCGAAACCTTGCAAAATAGTGAAGACGCGCAACTGTTGCAAGCCTTGCAAATGGTCCAAGGCAACTAGCCGGTGATCCAGTTTTTGGGATCATGATAGAGGTTGTTGGCTTTAAACGGCCGTTATCCAAATTAGTTCACTTCCTCCGTCACATGTTCACCAGGCTTCAATCTCTGCCTGCGTCAACTCTCCCCTTATCAAACCTTTTCACGTCTCCTTGCAATAACAATTCAGTTCTTGGCAAAAGCGATATAAAAAATGGGTTAAGTCAAAGAGCTGTTTTGCTGCTTAATCCATTTCCTTTTGGTTGTCTGGAGCCAGATTTTTGGTGATACCTCTCTAGCAGGTAAAATTAGTTGATTCAACAGCTTGCAGCAATTTCTTCCCCCTAAAGTTGGCAAACGCCGAGGAGAAAATGTGTCCGCAATTCAGGTATCGAATTTAAGCAAATCCTTTTTTGTGCCGGTGCGCGATGCGGGTCTTAAGGCTGCATTGCAAAGCCTGGTAAACCGCAAAACGCGTGAAGTGCAGGCAGTGCAAAACGTCTCGTTTGCCATCGAGCCAGGTGAAATTGTGGGCTTTTTAGGCCCGAACGGCGCGGGCAAAACCACTACCCTCAAGATGCTTTCCGGCTTGTTATACCCAACCAACGGCACTGTGTCTGTGCTGGGTTACACGCCGTCGCAGCGCGACAAAAGCTACTTGCGCCAGATGTCGCTCATCATGGGTAACCGCAATCAGCTTTTATGGGATATCCCCGCGCTGGATTCCTTTGAGCTGAACCGAGCCATCTACCGCCTACCCGAAGAAGCGTTCCGCCGTACCCGCGACGAATTCATCGAGCTGCTCGACATGAAAGAGATTGTGACCAAGCCGGTGCGTAACCTGTCGCTGGGTGAGCGGATGAAGGTGGAGATTGCCGCCGCGCTGCTGCATAAGCCGCAGGCGCTCTTTCTGGACGAGCCCACAATTGGCCTGGACGTGACGATGCAGCGGCGCATCCGGGCGTTTATCCGCGAATACAACCAGCGTTACAACGCCACGGTGCTGCTCACCAGCCACTACATGGCCGATGTGGAGGCGCTTTGTAAGCGGGTGATTGTTATCCATCACGGCCGTATTCTCTTCGATGGCGTGTTGAGTGAACTGGTAGATCGCTTCAAGGCACAAAAACGGCTGGTTGTCACGGTGGAGCAGGGCAATGTGGATTTGTCCCGCTTTGGTGAAGTAGTGTCGCAGGCCGACGGCCGTATTACACTTCAGGTTGCCAAAAAAGAAGCTCCGGCCATTACTGCCAAGCTGCTCAATGAGTTTCCCGTAGCCGATCTGCTGGTTGAAGACCCCTCCATTGAAGATGTGATTGAAGACGTTTTTGCCCAGAAAATTGATGCGGAGCCGGCAACGGCCACGGCCACAGCCGCGCTTGCCTGAGGTGGCTATGAGCACAATGACCCAGACGCCAACGCGTTGGCAGGAAATCAAAACCATCTTCGACTTCTATCCCATCCAGATGAAGTACGCCACGATCATTACGGCGCAGTACCCGCTGGCCGCCTTCTTGTGGCTCATCAGTCTGGTGGTGGAACCAACCATTTACTTGGTGGTCTGGTCTACCATTGCCCGCGAGCAGGGTGGGGTAGTGGGCGGCTACACGGCGGGTGGTTTTGCCGCGTATTACATTGCCTGGACGGCCGTTCGCGTCATGAACATCTCGCTGACGCCGTGGGCTTTTGAATCTCGCGTGCAGCGGGGTGAATGGTCGCCGATGTTGGTACGGCCGTTGCACCCCTTTCACCAGGATTTGGCTTTTTTCATCGGCATGAAGGCTCGTGATATGGTCTATCTCATTCCCATCATGGGCCTTTTGATTATTGCGTTCAAGCCAGAGCTGCACCCAACCTGGTGGCAAATCGCTGGCTTTGTCGTCGCTATCTTTACCGGTTTTGTCATGCGCTTTATCTGGCTCTGGCTGTTGGGGCTGATCACCTTCTGGATCACCCGCATAAGCGCCGTGTTTGACCTGTACTTTGCCATCGAACTCCTGCTCTCTGGCCGGGTCGTGCCGATTGATCTACTGCCGCAGTGGGCGCAAAACGTCGCGGGTTGGCTGCCGTACCAATGGTCGTTTGGGTTCCCCATCGAGCTTGTTTTAGGGCGGCTCACGGTTCAAGAAACGCTAGCGGGCTTTGGTATGCAGCTGTTGTGGGCCATGATTGGCTGGATTTTGCTGATGATTTTGTGGCGGCAGGGCGTAAAGCAATATTCGGCCGTTGGGGCTTAGTCGGTAAGCGGTGAACCGTGATCGGTAATAGGTGCAAACGACCGACCACCGAATACCGACCACCGATAACGGATTACGAAACAATGGGTTACTTACGACTTCTCTGGATTTACTTCCGCGTGGGCTTCATGAATGAGGTCCAGTACCGCGTCAACTTTTTTGTGCAGTTGGGCCAATCGGCCATTGCCCTGGCCACAGGGTTGATTGTTCTTTCTCTGGTATTCACCTACACCGACAGCCTGAACGATTGGAATCGCCCAGAACTGCTCATCGTCATGGGTGTACACATCATGATTGGGGGTCTGGTGGCCATGCTCATCCAGCCCAACATGGTGCGCCTGATGGACGATATTGGCCAGGGTACGCTGGACTACATGCTGACCAAGCCGGAAAATGCCCAACTGCTGGTGAGCGTGCGTGAACTGCGCTTTTGGCAGGTGGTGGATGTAATTACCGGGTTGGTCGTGATTGGCTGGGGCATCAGCGAATTGCAAGCCATCATTTCACTTGGCAGCGCCCTGATTTTTGCGGTTACGATTGTGCTGGGGCTTTTTATTTTATACAGCTTCTGGCTGATGCTCACATCGTTGGCGTTTTGGTTTATCCGCCTTTACGAAATTGTGCAGATTTTCCAGACGATGTACCAGGCGGGGCGTTGGCCAGTGGGCATTTACCCTGGCTGGCTGCGCATGATTCTCACATTTTTGGTGCCGGTGGCTTTTGCCGTGACGGTACCAGCTGAAGCGTTTACGGCTCGATTGTCTTTGGCAACATTTGGACTCTCGGTGGGGTTAACGGCCGTTCTCTTTTTTATCGCCAATCGCATTTGGCGCTGGGGGTTGAGCAATTATTCGGGCGCGTCGGCCTGATTGGCTGGCCGGTAGCCAGGAATCGTGAGGGTAAATGTGGTGCCCTGGCCCACCTGGCTGGCCACGGCCACCGTGCCGCGATGCGCTTCCACAATTTCTTTCACCAACGCCAGCCCCAGGCCGGTGCCTTTGTGGCGGCGTTTGGAGCCACCTTCTACCTGATAAAACCGCTCAAAAATGCGCCCCAGCTGATTTTCAGGTATGCCTTCGCCGCTGTCGGCTACCTCAATGATCACATCGTCTCCTAGGGACTTTAGCCGCAGAATGATGCTGCCACCCGATGGGGTGAATTTGAAGGCGTTAGACACCAGATTATCAAACACGCGGCGCAAGTGAGTGCTATCGCCGCGAATCCACGGCATGGGCTCCTCAATTTCGGCTTCCAGGCGGATGCCTAGATCGTCGGCACGCATGCGGTAGTCGGCCAGCAGCGAGTAGACCAGCATCGTTGTGTCGATTTCCTCGCGCCGCAGCTCTTGCGTTTCGGCGGCCAGCAGCGCAGTTAGGTCGTCTACCAGATTGGTAAGCATCATTACCCGCCGCATGATGATTTCGCTGGACTGTCGCTGCTCGTCGTTGAGCGGCCCCAAACTTTCGCTGGCCAGCAGTTCGGCGTGGCCGTAAATGATGCCCAGCGGGGAACGCAGCTCGTGCGAAACGCTTTGCGTGAAGTTGTTTTTCATCATGTCCAGCTCGGCCTGGCGATTGAGCGACGCGGCCAGAGCGGCGGCGCGCTGCTGCGTTTCCGACAGCAAGCGCAGGTTCTGGATGGCAATGCCCGCCTGACGGCCGATTGAAACGACTAAATCCATGTCGCGCTGGTTAAAATGATGCGGCGAACGGCCCAAATTGAACAAAGTGAGCACGCCCAGGCAGTTATCGCCTGCACGCACCGGTGCCCCAATAAAGTGCGTGACGCCCGCATCAATCCACTTTTGCATGGATTCGGGATGTACCGGGTAGTCGTCCAGCATAATCGGTTCGCAGCTATCTACCACCTGCCAGGCTAGGCCGCGAGGGCGCGGTGCGGGGCGCAAATTCATCCCATGCGGAATGTTGTGCGGATAGAAGGTCATGATTTCCCGATCGATGACCAGTCCGAGCAGCCCGGCATCGGCGTGGACAAGCTCAGCGACCATTTTGATGATGGTGCCCAGCAGGGTGGGCAGATCCCGTGTGGCGTTGAGGGTGCGCGTGATTTCTCCGAGCTGCTTTTCACGCAGCAGGCTTTCGCTTGTCTGGCTGAAGAGGGTGATGGTGTTGATGGCCAGGGCAATCATGTGGGCCAGGGTGAAGCCGGTGTTGAGGGCGTGGGCGTCTAACGGCCGTATTTCATCCCAGTAAAGTGCCAGACCGCCACCCAGTTCGCCCTGATTATTGATGAGCGGAAAAATTGCCAGTGAGCGATAGCCCTCGGCGTGGATGTGTGGATGCATGTGGGTAAAAGCGTCATCGTTTTGTACGTCTTCAGCCCATATCGGGGTTAGGTGGAAGAGCAGGTTTTTGCCGGGTGTGTCGCGGAACATCCGGTTGATGAAACTGACATACTCAGCGGAGAGACCAAAGGCGTAGGGGCAGCTCAGGCTGTCGGTTTCGCGATCATATAAATAGAGGGCCATATGGTCCGGTTGGAGCAAGGTTTTTACGGCCGTTTCTACCTGTGGCCACAAGGATGGCAGATCATGAACGCCCAGCAGAGATTCAGCGGCTTTGGTTAAGGCGGTTAATTGTTGTATATCACAGGAGGCATTAGATATCTGGTCGAGCGCGTTTAGTCGAGACCTTAATTGCTGCAACTCGTGGATCAACTCATCCTTGGTTTTGTTATGGTCATCCATTTGTCGATTTTGCACTGAACGATTGCCCTGAATTATCGGGTTATGACGTACTTCCCTTAAAAGCAATGGCGCGTAAGCTAAACAAGGTCAGGTCTTGTACGACCGACGTTGCTTTTTCTTCTGGTTCAGGCATGGCTAAAAGCTGCAAAATTACTTCATCAAACGCTCCGGCAAACGCTTCGGCGACCCGGCGACTGTTTTGGTCGGGAATAACCCCATTGTCGATGGCCTGGTCTAACGGCCGTTGCCATAGCCGGATCATGCGTTCCCGAAAAGCGGTTCTTTTTGCCTGTAAAGAAGGTACTGCACCTACACCGCCGACCAGCAGCAGCTGCACCACTGCTGGTTCATAAATGGCAATGTTGAGGTATGCCTGAATGCCGTGTGACAGCTGTTGAACCAACTCTTTACGGCTGCGAACCGCCTGATCAATGGCTTGCAACAGGAAATCGGCCGTTTCCTCGTAAAGATGAACAAACAAAGTCTCTTTATCTGGAAAGTAGAAGTAAAACGTGCCAATGGCCACATCCGCCTGTTTGACAATGTCGCGTACCGTAGCGGCGTAATACCCTTTTTCGGCAAAAACCTGAACGGCCGCTTGCATCATGGCCGTGCGCTTGGCATCCTTCTTTTCGCGTGTTTTGTCGCTGCTTTTGTATGCCATCTCGATTCTTGCCTGCTTGCTTAAGGATATTGAGATTCCTCAACTTGCGTCAATATCCTATAATGACTAATGACCAGGACTTCTTTACCGAAATTGTCTACAGAGAACCTGAACTATGAACATAAATAGCTGGACATTCGATAGGCAAAGCCCTACACCATTATACCTGCAATTATACCATCAGCTACGAGAGGCCATTTTGCAGGGGACATTTGGCGCACAGCGTCGTCTGCCGCCCAGCCGCCAGTTGGCCGATGCGCTCGGTGTGGCCCGGATTACGGTTTCTCAGGCGTACGAGCAGCTGGTTGCCGAGGGATTTGTGGTGCGCCGGCCCGGTGCAGGTACGTTTATTGCCTCGCAGCTGCCGCTGGCGCTCATCGAGGAAACGCAAGCGACCGAAACGCCATTCCTGCCCACCTTTTCCTCCTGGGGGCGGCGGGTGATGGAAACGGCCGTATCGCCCAGCACCAGACAGCCCAAACCTGAAATTGACTTTGGCTTTGGCCGCTCTTTCCCGCACATCTTTCCCTACGACATCTGGCGCAAGCTGCTGGCGCGCTATTTGAGCACCGACGATGCCATGCTGTCGCGCTATGGCTCGGTGGCGGGTTTCTTCCCGCTGCGCGAAGCCCTGGCCGATTACCTGACGCGCTGGCGCGGTGTGGTCTGCACGGCCGAACAGGTGGTGATTGTGAACGGGGCACAGCAGGCGTTGGATATTTTGGCTCGGCTGCTGCTGGAACCCGGCGATGAGGTGCTGGTGGAAACACCGGGTTATGCCGATGCGGCGGCGTTGTTTGCCTTGAATGGGGCGCGATTAACGGCCGTTCCCGTAGACGATGCCGGTTTGTGCCTAGACCAGATTCCGGCGCACAGCCGGGCGCGTTTAGCCTTTGTGACGCCATCGAACCAGTTTCCGCATGGCGGCACGCTGCCGCTGGAGCGCCGCCTGGCGCTTTTGCAGTGGGCCAGGCAGCACGACACCCTGCTCATTGAAGACGATTACGACGGGGAGCTGCGCTATGACGGCCGTCCTTTGGCTGCTTTACAAGGGCTGGCCGCAGATGAGCGGGTGATTTACCTGGGCACTTTTTCCAAAGTGTTGTTCCCTGCTTTGCGCCTTTCCTATGTGGTGCTGCCGCCGGGGTTGGTACGGCCGTTTGTCCAGGCCAAGCAGCTCATTGACCGGGGGGCACCTACGCTGACCCAGGCGGCCGTGGCCGACTTTATGCGCGAGGGTCACTTTGAGCGGCATTTGCGCCATTTGCGCCAGGCGTATGGCCAGCGGCGGCACACGCTGGTGGCGGCACTGCGTGCCTATCTGCCCCAGGTGCGTTATGCCGATGAGCCGGCCGGACTGCACGTGATGTTGTGTTTACCTGAGGGATTGGTAGAAACGGCCGTCATCGAAGTGGCGGCGCAAGTGGGCGTTGGTGTGTATCCTGCCGCACCCTACTTTATGAATCAGCCATCGCCGCCTGCCATTTTGCTGGGCTTCAGCGGCCTCAGCGAGCCGGAAATTGCGCAGGGCGTGGCCCGGCTGGGCGAGGCGTTAGCCGGTTTAGAGTAATCCACAGATTTCACGGATTGCACAGATAAATCCTGACCTCGACGAACCAGAATCAATAAAGCTTTTTCAACAGATTATGCAAATTTATTCGATTTTTATTCGTTTAATCTGCGTAATCTTTTTTTTGTTTGGTTCCCAAGATGGCTTCAAATCAGATTCTGGCGTTGCGCTGAAGTTCGTAAAGGACGATAGCGGCGGCGGCGTTGACGGAGAAGGAGTCGATGCCGGGTGTCATGGGGATGGTGACCAGGGCATCTAGCTGACGGATTACCTCGTCTGGTAGGCCAAAATATTCGCTGCCCATGAAGACGGCCGTTCCCCCCGTACCCCAAACAAATTCTGGCAAAGCAACGCCATTTTCGGCGACGGTACCGATGGTTTGAATGGGAAACGGCCGTAACGCCGCAAACAGCTCTGCTAGCGAAAGGGTCACCAGGGGCAGCTTGAACAGGCTGCCCATCGAAGTGCGCACGGCGCGTGGATGGTACGGATCGCTGCCACTGGCGGCGATGAAGAGGTCTGCGCCCAGGGCGTGCGCCGTGCGCATCATTCCGCCCACGTTGCCGGGGTCCACTACATCCACCGCGACCAGCAGAGTGGGGGCCGGATGGGTCGCCAGCCACTCTGCCAGCACAATCGGTTCGGGCAAGCGAATTAGCCCCAATAAGCCGCCCAGCTGCCGCCCCTGGGTCAGCCGCGCCATTTCGTCGTCCGGGATGGGATGGATGGGGATGTTGTGTTGGGCGAGCTGATGGAAAACGGCCGTTTCCCGTTCCCCCGGATTTTGCCAGACAGCTTTGCCGACCAACACGGTTTTAGGCAAGACCCCTGCCCGCAGCGCCCGCTCATGCAACCGCGTGCCCTCGATCGAGAAACAGCCCGATGCCGCCCGTCCTTTGGCAGTGGTGGTACGCTCAATCATCGTGCGGATAGATTGCCACGAGTCAGTCATGCGGCACGCTCGTCTTGGGGTTTGGGGAGGCAACGGCCGTTTATCGTTTTGCTCCGCTGCCGGACCGTATTTGAGAGGCTATTTCTGCGTTTGTGGCGCTTAGGCGGCTAATGAATTCCAGAATGAAGTGAAGCTCTTGGTCGTCGTAATCGGCCAGCAAATTAGACATTGCCTCTGTGTACGGATCGTACAGCCCTTCTTCTGCGTTTGTGTCCTGGGGTATGGCACGAATAATGACCCGCCGCCGGTCAGCGGGATCGTTTTCCCGCCTTGCCCATCCAGCCCTTTCCAACCGATCCACCACGCCAGTGATGGCTCCCGTGGTCAGGCCGCTTAATTCGGCGAGCTGGCCAGCGGTCAGTGGCCCCTGGCGTACCAGAAATTCCGCGCATTGCATGTCTGATGCATTCATGCCAATTTGTTGCGCAACGGCCGTTACCGCCAGGGTAATAGCTGTGTTGAGCTGACGAATCTCCCAGTCAAATTTCTGGATCAGTTCCATTCTTTCCGGTGAAGTGCTTGCATTTTGCGGCATTATAGTTTACCATCTAAATATCTTAGAAATAAGATATTTAGAACTGAGATGTAAATATCTAAAAAATTATACTTCATTTAGTAGATTTAAGGAATTGTCCCCGATATGAAAAAGATAAAGTTAAACAAAAATGGTTATTTGATACTCAAATTCAGCCACATTGTTCTTGCTTGTACCTGGATTGGCGGTGGGGTAGCGGCCCTATTTTTGTTGATCTTTCGTTTGGATGATGGCCATGCTTATGGCGTGCTAACCGCATTTCAAATTATTGATTTGGGTATCATCGTCCCCGCAAATATTGGCTCATTAATCACGGGTCTTCTGTTTTCTATAGCCACGCATTGGGGTTTCACAAAGCACAGATGGATCGTCTTGAAGTATTTGATCAACCTCATTCCGGCCATTTTAGGCGCAGTTTTGTTTGCGCCCTGGCTCATTCGCATGATGGAAATTGCGGAGACAATCGGGACAGACGCGGCTCTGAGGCAAGAATTCTACGCGCTGAGAAACAATTTTGCGCTTTTGATAGCGGGGCAGCTTTTGTTGTTATTGGTGGCTGTTTATTTGCCTTTATTCAAGCCGGGCTTGGGTGGCACAAAGTCGTCGCGCAAATTAAAACGTACGGCCACCAGCGTTTGATCTGCTCAAGGGCAGATTGAATGAGAGGCGCTAGGCGCCGAATTTAGCAAAAGCTAAAACATGGCCGTCGGGATCGAGGCTATAAGCGGCCCAATCGCCCCAGTCGCGTCGTTCCAGGCCGCTTAGCTCAACAGCGCCCGCCGTCAGGGCGCGTTGGTGGCAAATGGCTGGGTCAGCGACGTATAAATAAATTTCGGCGCGCGGCACGCCTGTGGCTTGTGCTGGGTCTGGCAGCTTTTCGCCTAGCAGCCGTTTGATGCCTGCTTCTGGCATCAGCCCCAAAACACACTGCTCGGCCAGGGTAAATTCGGTCATTCCCGGTACGTTTAGGGTGGGCTCCTGGCCCAAGACCGCCACATAAAACGCGGTGCTTTTTGATTGGTCTTGCACGTACAAAATGAAATGTGTTTTGGTTACGGCCGTTTTCCTCATCGTTCACCTTAAATTTTATCAGTGCCACCACCGTGATTTTACCAGAATGGCTTACCTTGTAGAACTTCTTGTTCATCTACCTTGATTTCGCTTTGTTACCAATCAAACGCGGCCTATGCTAGAATCCCGCCAAATTTAGCGTGTATCCTGTTGTGAGCTTATGGAGGCGGATGATTATGCAAGGGAAGAAACATGCAAATGTTGATGGCACGACCAGGGTTACTATTCAGTTTTTACTGCTTGTAGCGGCCGTTTTTTTACTGGTCGCTGGCTGTCGGGAAGAGCAGGCAAACGATGAACCACCTACGGCAACCCCGGTTGTTGTGGTGGCGGCAACGGCCGTTCCCACCGAACCAGCCGTCGTTGAACCAGAAACAATCTTAATCCCCGAAATTGAAGGCAAAATTGCCATTACCAGCAATGATGCCGTGGGCGTAACGGCCGTTGCGGCTGATGACCTGGCCACGGCGGGGCTGGAGACTTTGCCCGCCACCGTTACGTTGGTGAGTGATGTGTTTGTGCTAGAAGGGGTGGAAACGGCCGTTAACGGCCAAATTGCCATCAACACCCCCGATGATGCGGACGCTAGCTTGCTTGACGTGTACGGTTGGGATGGCACCGCCTGGGTGTTTATCCCCTCGCAATATGATGCCGCCACCCAGCAGCGGCAGACAGCCAATGACACGCTTTATCAGGCTGTCGCCCTGGTGCAGATCGATGCGCCAGACCCCATCACGGTGGGCGGTGTCTGGCAGGAAGGCGCTGCGGAGTTGACTGAAGCCATCGTTGGCACGGTGTACCTGGATGCTGATGGTGAATTGGCGGGCTCGCTGGCCGACTCTCCTGATGACCTGGCCAATCCGTATTTGGCCGTAACCAATGTGAGTGACGAAGTTGAATCCGATGCTTTGGCCGAATTGCTTGCCGATGAGGCCGCGCAAACAGCGCAAATCGAGGCCGTGGTGGAAATGGCCGAATCGTATGCCGGTGTCAACCTGAATTACCAGGGGCTTGATGCCGAGCAGCAGGCGGCATTTACTACCTTCGTGCAAACTCTGGCTGCCGCCCTGGCCGCCCAGGATAAACGCCTCATCCTTACCTTGCCTGCGCCGCAAGATACGGCCGTTTTGGAGGGCCTGGATGACAATTGGACAGCGTTGGGTCGCATTGCCGACACGGTTTATCTCCAGATGCCGCTGGACCCGCAAGCATACGGGGAAGGTGGCGCTGTTGCACAACTGCTTATCTGGGCCACCGACAACATCGATCGGCGCAAGCTGGTAGCGCTGCTTCCCAACGGCCCGGTGACCCAGGTTGATGACACGTGGACGGCCTTGACGCTTGATGATCTGCTCAGCCATTTTGGCGATCTTGAATTGGCAGATGAAACTGAGGAAATAGAACCAGAAACGGCCGTTGCCGTAGCTCTGTCTGGGGATGTCTCGTCAATTGAATGGGATGAGGCCAGCGCGGCTTACCGTTTCACGATTGCGGACGATCAAGAAGTTTGGTTATTGCCTGCAACAACTATGGCGGCCCGGATGGAAACGGCCGTAGCTCATAACCTCCAAGGTGTTGCTTTCACGTCTCCCGTCCAGTCGCCCACCACGGGTGAGGCTGTTGACCCGGCCATCGTCTGGACAATTTTAGACAGCGAAGAAAACGTCATCGTTTCAGAAAGTAGCACAGAAACGTCTTTCACCTGGGAAGCCTCAGCGGACCCTGGCGAGTTTACGGTTCAGGCCGAATTTGTTTCCGACGAGGGAACTCTGGCCCTGGGTGAGCTGCCGCTGACGGTTGCTGCGGCCGAAAACACAGTAGAGTTAGCCAGTGGTGACGTGGTGACGGTTGTGGCCGCGGGCATTGTTAAGCGCAATGCCAACGTCCGCATTGGCCCTGGCGAAAGTTTTGCCATGTTCCCTGGCCCCGTCCTCAAAGATGTGGAGGTCGGCATTGTTGGCCGTGATGAGTTTGGTTATTGGTTGCAGATTGTGTTTACGGACATCAACGGCAATCAAATTGGCTGGATTGCTACCAGCTTGCTGGACCTGGATGAAGCGTTTGCAATGAGCGATCTGGAAGACACATCCAACATCATTTCGGAGGCTCCCAGCAGCACCGTGGCTTCAGCCCCAAGTACACCCGCACCAGCGGCGACGCCTGCGCCTTCTGCTGGGCCGCCACCGCCCGTTTCTGCGCCGCCAGTGGCGGTTGGCAGCTTTGAATTGGGTGGGCAAACCCATACCTTTGCCAATCCTGTGCTGATGGCTTCGGCGGGCATGACCTGGGTGAAGTTCCAGCACAAATGGGGCGAAGGCGGCAACCCCAACGATTTGGCCGGGCGCATTGCCAGTGCCCATGCCGCCGGTTTTAAGGTGCTCCTGAGTATTCCTGGCTCGAACACGTACCCCGACCACATCAACTTCGGCGAGTATGTGCAGTTCCTGGCGGGCGTGGCGGCTTTAGGGCCAGATGCCATTGAAGTGTGGAACGAGATGAATATCGACTTTGAATGGCCAGCCGGGCAAATTGATCCGGCCGGGTATGTCAACAACATGCTGGCTCCTGCCTACAACGCTATCAAAGCGGCGAATCCCAACGTGATGGTCATTAGCGGGGCGCCTGCGCCAACCGGCTTTGACAATGGCACCAACGCCTGGGCCGACAACCGGTACATGGCGGGCATGTTGGCCGCTGGGGGCGGTAACTACGCCGACTGCATCGGCGCGCATTACAATGCGGGCGCCAGTTCGCCCTCTACCGTATCGGGCCATCCCACGGGCAGCGCCCATTACAGCTGGTACCTGCTGCCCACGCTCAATGTGTATGCTCAACTGGGTAAGCCCGTTTGCTTTACTGAGCTGGGTTACCTGTCCGGCGAAGATTATGGTGGTGTGCCGGAGCGGTTTGGCTGGGCAGCAGGCACAACGGTGGCCCAACATGCGGCCTGGCTGGCGGAAGCTGTTAGCGTAGCGGCCAACACGGGCAAGGTGCGCCTGATCATTGTCTTTAATGTGGACTTTACGTACTGGGGCGATGATCCGCAGGCGGGGTATGCCATGATTCGTAAGGACGGCAGTTGCCCGGCGTGTACCACGTTGGCCAGGGTAATGGGTAGGTAATCAGGTAAGATGGTAGGAGATACGGCCGTATCTCCTACCATTTTATGAAAGCTATCCACAGATTACACAGATGACACAGATTTCGCAGATAAAAAAATCTGTGTCATCTGTGGGTTTTCATTTGCGGCGATTTATTCAAATGGCTGCCCAAACTTCTCGCGGGAAGCGATTGTGCCGAGCGGCTTGCGCTGCTTTTTGCCTTTGCCCAAGTCGCGGGTAGGGTAGCCAAAGGACAGCACCGCCAGCAGTTCAAAAGAATCCGGCACGCCCAACAATGCGGCCACCTCGCTGAGATTCTTAAACCCGACCCAATTTGAGCCAACTCCCGCACCCCACGCCGTCAATACCATCGACTGGATCGCCCGGCTGGCGTCGGACACGCCATAGATGGATTCTTTTTCGATAGCCACCGCAATGGCCAGCGGCGCTTCGGCAATGTACGGCCCGGACCGAGCCAGGTTGCCCAATCGGCTCAGCGTTTCCCGATTTTCCATCACAACAAAATGCCAGGGTTGCCGATTCATGCTGCTCCCGGTGAGCCGCCCCGCTTCAACAATTTGCGCCACCACCTCTGAGGGTATGGGTTCTTTTTCGTAGCTGCGCACGGCCAACACCGTTTTTACTGCTTCAAACACGTCCATGATAAACCTCCGTTGATCTTGCATTCAATTCTCAATCTGTTTAAAAGCGCTAACGCTACCCGAATCATAATCAAAGATGGCGCAGATTGAAAAGAGAAAAAATCTCGTTCATCTGCGCCATCTTTGAAAAGGCTTTGCCATTCAATGCCGCAAACAAGGTTAATCTGTGAGGAGGGCGCGTTCTAGCCAGTCTAGCGCACGGCCGTCGCGCACCATTTTGGGGGTTACGCGAATGAGCAGCCAGCCGTAGAGCGCGGCTTCGTTGTACTTTTCGCAGTCGCTTTCAAACCGTTCGGGGTGGGCATGCCCTTTGCTGCGGCCCGTCTCTGTTTGCATCCAGATGCCGCCTTCAATTTCGCAAGCTACCAGCTGTGGTCGCCAGCAAAAATCAAAGCGCCACTGACGGTTGGCATGAAAGCGATATTCGGTTTGGGGTTCCGGTAGCCCCGCCAGAAGGATTTGCTCCAGCAGCACCTTATTCCAGTTAATGGGCTGGCTTTGGCGTGTGGATCGAGATTTTTGCCGTTTGAACTTCACGCGGGAATTTTAGCACAAGCGTTCTGAATTGGTAGACTTTGTGCTGTTTAGGCTGTGCTAGTTTTGGTGAGGAACGGCCGTACGAGAAAGTCGTCTAAGCCTGCACCCACGGCAATGCCGACGGTGTAGGCCACTAAATCGCTGGGTAAAAAGGTGAAACCTAGAATCAGGCCACCAAGGCGGGTGTAGCGAATCTGGTTGAGCCAGTCGGCCTGGTAAAATTGGGAGAATTCGATGGCATAGGTAAACGCCAGCGCCGCCGCGATCCGATATTTGAGTGGCCAACCTGGCATGAGGAAGCAAACGAGCCAAAACACCAGCATTGCCCAGATGCCATCCCCCACGTACAGCAAAACAAACTGCGGCATTAGCACAATGTCCGACCGTGAAAATAAACCAACCAGGATGGTTACAATGATGGCAATCCCGTAGATGATTCTGTTGCGCATGGTATGGCTCCCTTTTGGCGGCTTCATTTAGAAATGTTCCCACTTTTGCTTTTTGTAAACAAGCACCCAGGTGTGATGAGATGGGTATACATTTTTTTGACAAAGGGATTTATTCACGCAAAGGTGCAAAGGGTTTTATATATTTCCTTTGCATGAGTAATTATTTTTCTGGGGAGAAATACGGCCGTTGCCCAATTGCAACTTCCATCGTGTACAATGACTTTATCCAATTGAAACTAGGTTCTCACCCACTGAGGAGCGATTAAATGAGCCAAAAAAGTGCAAAAGATGTAGTGATTTTAAGTGCGGCCCGCACGCCAACCGGCAAAATGTCGGGCACGCTGACCAGCCAAAAAGCGACGGATTTGGGCGCAACGGCCGTAAAAGCGGCCGTCGAGCGTTCGGGCATCGATCCCAACACCGTGTATGAAGTAATCATGGGTAATGTGGTTGCGGCTGGCGTAGGCCAGGCCCCAGCGCGGCAAGCGGCTCTGCGCGGTGGGCTGCCCAACACGGTGGGCGCGGCCAGCGTCAACAAAGTGTGCGGTTCGGGCCTCAAAGCGGTCATGTTGGCGGCCAACGGCATCATTGCTGGCGAAGGCGATGTGTATGTGGCGGGTGGCATGGAAAGCATGTCCAACGCGCCCTACCTGCTGCCCAAGGCACGGCAAGGTTTGCGCTACGGCCACGTGGAACTGCAAGATTCGCTGTTGGCTGATGGCCTCTGGTGCTCGTTCCAGGAATGGCCAATGGGCAACGCGGCTGAATTTATTGCCCAGCAGTATGAAGTGACGCGTCAGGAAATGGATGAATTTTCTTACCGCAGTCATGAAAAAGCAGCGCAGGCCACGGCAAACGGCCGTTTCAAAGCCGAAATTGTGCCCATCGAGCTGAAAAGCCGCAAAGGCACCACTGTGATCGATACCGACGAACCGATTCGCGCCAGCTTCAGTAACGGCAGTTACACCATGGAAACCAGCGTTGAAGGGTTGGCCAAACTGCCGCCCGCCTTCGAGAAAGACGGCCAGGTAACAGCCGGCAACGCGCCCGGCCTCAATGATGGTGGCGCAGCCCTGGTGCTGACCAGCCGTGACGTGGCGGAAAAGCAAGGCACCGCGCCCATTGCTCGAATTCTTGGCTACACCCATTACGCCGTCGAGCCAAAATGGCTCTTTGCCGCCCCTGCCCGTGCCGTGCCGCGGCTGTTGGACAAAATTGGCTGGAGCATGGACGACGTAGACCTGTTTGAGTTAAACGAAGCGTTTGCCGCTCAGGTGCTGGCCAACGGTGTGGAACTGGTGCAAAAAGGGTACAAGTGGGATTGGGATAAAGTAAACGTCAACGGCGGCGCGATTGCCTTGGGCCATCCCATTGGGGCCAGCGGCGCGCGCATTTTGGTGACGCTCATCCACGCCTTGCAGCAGCGCAGCCTCAAGCGCGGCATCGCCTCCCTTTGCCTCGGCGGTGGTGAAGCCGTTGCCCTGGCCATTGAGCTAGAGTAAAACGTCTTGCGTGGCTGAGTTCGCACGCCCACGTGCGAATGTCCAAATAACCTATCTCATTCCAAAAATAAGAGCGTCTTCAATTTGAAGGTGCTCTTTTTGTTTGTAGCCGCGATATAATGGCCCACTAGCCTGGGGATTTATCCCCCGGAATTGGAGGTTTTATGAGCAAATGGTGGCAAATCGGGATTGTGTATCAAATTTACCCCCGCAGTTTTCAGGATAGCAACGGCGATGGTGTGGGTGATTTGCCGGGCATTGAACAGCGGCTGGACTACCTGCGCGATTTGGGCGTGGACGCCATCTGGATTTCGCCCATCTATCCCTCGCCGATGGCTGATTTTGGTTACGACGTGAGTGACTATTGCGACATCCACCCGCTGTTTGGTTCGATGGCCGACATGGACCGGCTCATCGCCGCCGCGCATGATCACAATCTCAAGCTCATCCTCGATTTTGTGCCCAACCACACCTCCACCGAGCATCCCTGGTTCCTCGAATCGCGCAGCTCACGCAGTAACCCCAAGCGCGATTGGTATATCTGGCGCGATCCGGCTCCAGATGGGGGACCACCCAACAATTGGCTGAGCCGCTTTGGTGGCCCTGCCTGGACGTTGGACGCGCAAACCGGGCAATATTATTTGCACTCTTTCTTGCCAGAGCAGCCAGATGTGAACTGGCGCAATCCAGAGCTGCGGGCGGCAATGTTGAACGTGCTGCGTTTCTGGTTCGACAAGGGCGTGGATGGCTTTCGAGTGGATGTGAGCTACCGGACAATGAAGGATGCGCAGTTCCGTGACAATCCGCCAAATCCAAATTGGAAACCGGGTATGGACCCGGCCAAACAGGTCATTGAAACGTACACGCGCAACACGCCGGACATTGAGCATTTCAACCGTTGGCTGCGCGAAGTATCGGATGAGTACGATGACCGCGTGCTGATTGGCGAGATTAATCTGCCGCCGCATGAGCTGGTAGCCCATTACGGCCGTTCCCGCAACGGCCTCCATCTCCCCTTCAACTTCAACCTGATTTTTACGCCGTGGGAGGCAACGGCCGTTCGCAATCTCATCGAAACCTACGAAACTGCGCTGCCCGAAGGTGCCTGGCCCAATTGGGTGCTGGGTAACCACGACCAGCACCGCATTGCCAGCCGGGTGGGGGCAGACCAGGCCCGCGTGGCTATGATGCTGCTGCTCACCCTGCGCGGCACGCCGACGCTGTACTACGGCGATGAGCTGGGCATGCTCGATGGCGACATTCCGCCAGACCTGGTGCAGGACCCTTGGGAGAAAAACGTGCCCGGCCTTGGTCTGGGCCGCGACCCCGAACGCACGCCAATGCCATGGACGGCCGTTCCCCATGCCGATTTCTGCCCACCAACCGTAACTCCCTGGCTGCCGCTCAACGCCGACTCCGTAACCGTCAATGTTGCCAGCCAGCGCAGTGATCCCGGTTCAATGTGGGTGTTTACCGAAAAGCTCATCCAACTGCGCCGCGAAACGGCCGCTCTCCACCTGGGCAGCTACCAAAGTTTGCCAGCGCCCGACGGAGTGCTGGCCTACCAACGCCGTCATGGCTTTCAAACCCGCTGGATTGTGCTGAACATGACGGGTGACCCAAAAATGTGGCAATTGCCAGAAGATGGGGGAGCAACGGCCGTTCTCCTCACCACCGAATCCACCCAGCCAACCTTCACTGGCAATACCCTGCCGCTGCGCCCCAACGAAGGTGTCGTTTTGGCCGTTTGATTTTTAGATCACGCAAAGGCGCTAAGCAAAACAATGCTTTGCCTTTGCGGCTTTGCGTGATCACATCATCTTGCATTCTTTCGGCGCGTTCATGCAAACGGCCGTATGAGTGCGGTATACTAACCCCCAACCACTAACCACTATTCCTACTTTGGAGGTTTTATGTCTGACCGCTGCTTTTTAGTTTTGGGTGGCTCCGGCCTGGTTGGGTCGCAAATTGTGCGTACCGTGGCCCGGGCGATGGAGCCAGAGAAGATCGTCGTGGCCAGCCTGTTCCGCGGCGAGGTGCGCGAATTTTTATACGACGCACGCAAAGAATTTCCCCACATCGAGTTTGTCGGTGCCTGGGGCGATGTATTTGTGCGGGATGAGTTTAGTTTGGAGCGCCGTCGCCGTTTGCTGCAAAGCAGCCATCGCCGCGACATGCTGTATGATGATTTGTTTGGCACGTTGGAGGCCGCCTACGGCCGTTCCGCCCTCGTTCAGCTCATTCAACAACACAAACCAGATGTGATCGTAGACAGCATCAACACCGCCACGGCCATCAGCTACCAGGATGTGGAGAGCCTGAGCCAGCAAACCTACGACATTTTGCAGCAGCTGCGCCAGATTGTAGATCACCAGGATTTGGAAGGCTTAGACGCGCTGGGCCAGGCGCTGGAGCAAAACGTCAGCACCCTGCTCATTTCCCAATCGCTGCCGCAGCTCATTCGCCATGTGCAGATGATCCACCGGGCGATGCGCGAGGTAGGCACCCGACTTTACCTGAAGATTGGCACCACGGGTACCGGCGGCATGGGCTTAAACATCCCTTACACGCACAGCGAAGACCGTCCATCCGCCAAGTTGATGAGCAAAACGGCCGTTGCCTTTGCCCACACCGGCTTGCTCTTTTTGATGGCCCGCACCCCAAATGGGCCCCTAGTGAAGGAGCTGAAGCCAGGGGCAATGATTGGCTATCGCCGCGTGGCGTACAAAGCGATCAAGGTGCGGGGCATGCCCCAGTTTCGTTACGAGAGCCAGACGCAGGGGTTAAACGGCCGTCTCACTTTGCGCGGCGACGAAAACCAGTACACGCGCATCGGCAAGCTGCACATGGCGGGGGTAGACACGGGCGAAAATGGCTTTTTTGCCCGTGGTGAATTTGAAGCGATTACCCACATCAACCAGATGGAGTTTGTGACGCCGGAAGAGATTGCCCAACAGGCGCTGCTAGAAATCAAGGGCAGCAACACCGGCTACGATGTGATTGCCGGGATAGACAGCAGCATCATCAATCCTAGCTTCCGCGCCGGGGTGCTGCGTCAGACGGCGCTGGACAAGCTGGCCCGCATCGAGGAAGAGACGCAGAGCCACAGCGTAGCGCTGGGCCAACTTGGCCCGCCGGAGCTGTCTAAGCTACTCTACGAAGCGCACCTGCTGCGGCTAAATTACCAAACCTTACGCAACGTGCTCAACACGCCAGCCAGCGAACTGTCGGAGACGCTCTACCATTTCATCACCGAAAACGAGCTGCTGCGCACGCAAATTACCTCCATTGGCGTGCCGATTTTAGCGCCAGACGGTCGTTCCCTCATTCGGGGTCCGCGGCTCAACATCCCAGAAAGTATCTACCACGAGGTTGATTTGACGGATGAAAATGTGGATGCCTGGGCGCAAAAAGGATGGGTGGATTTACGGCCGTCTAACTGCAAAACCTGGCAAGATCGTTTCGAGCGCATGCGCCGTACCCAGCACATGCTGCACACGCGTGGCACCTCCTCCGTCACCATGAAAACGTACCTGCCAGAAACCATTGAAATTGGCTCTGTGGTGGCCTGGTTGTTTAACAACGATTACCAGGGACACCGCATCAAGTAGCGTCTACCAAGACCCAAAGGGTTTTTGCCAGCTCAGATGAGCTGACAGAAACCCTTTGGGTCTGCGTGCAAGGATAAATTTGACAAGTTATAATCGTAGGCTATAAATAGGTGGGAGCAGGAAAAAATCCTCCTTTAATCACGCGTCCCCAAACTAACTCATCATCAATTCGATGTACGTTAAGTGGAATTCATAGAATCACAGAGGAATTACCAATGTCATCAAAATCAGCGTTTACAGGGCTGTCGATGCCCGTATTCACCGCGTTTGGCTGGGCTGGCGAAGAGAACGCCATCAATTATGCCCTTGAGCAGCTAGAGCTGTTCGTGCATGCCCTGCACAACAATTTGTCGCGTCAGGCCAAGGCCGATTTGCCTTTTGCCGGGCTCAGCCGGGCCAACCAATCGGTCTATATTTCGGCTGAAGAATCCCCTGAGGACGATTTGCACCTGGCCTTTTTTGCGCGGCCCTTGAGCCTGGAAATGCAGGTGGCTATTACCAATCCTAAAGCTCTGGCGAAGGCGCTGAAAAACATGGAAACTCAGCCCGTCATGGCCCATCGCCTCATCACCGAGCTGGGGGCCGACTGGTCTCTGCGCCTGCAACAAGTGCAGGTGGATGAAGAAAGCGGCGAGCAGTCGCACTACCAGGATTTGTTTAAAGACAGCATCACGGCACTGCTGCCCGAAGTATCGGCGGAGGTGATGAGCAAAGCCGCTTACCTGAACAATGAAGAAAAATGGGTCACGCCGTTTTACCTGAGTCGGCGCTATCCCGCTGAGCAGGCCGCTGCGATGGGGCTGAAAATTACCGATGTGCTGCGTGACCAAATTGAGCTGCTGCTGCCGCTGATCCATTTCTTGACCGGTCGGCAGGCGGGTGGGGCCAAGCGTAAACCTCGGCCCAAGGCGCGCACCGTTAAGCCGATGATGGGTGGCAAGGTGGAAGAAGAAACGGCCGTTTCCTCCATTGAAACCGTGCTCAAACCAGAAGATAGTTTTACCCACGTGGCAGAAATTAAACCGCTGCACTTGCGCCGTGGTTTCATCAATCTCACCTCTGCGCATTGGCCTTTCTTTGCTCTGAATTCCCGCACCGAAACGCGCCCCGTCACCATCTACTACGATGGGCTGTACGACAAAGACAGCGCCGTGTGGCGGATGCTGCCCAACGATATGGCCCGCATTGTGCTCAGCCCGCCAGTGCATCACTGGTTTGAAGACGCTTTCACGGAAAACGATGAAATTCAGGTTACCGTAACACGGCTGGATAACGACGAAATTCAAATTACCTTAAAGCCAGCGGAGTAGTTATTTTTCCCCTGACGACGCAAAAGAAATTTGCGGTTAGATAGAATTGGAGAGCGCTGTTAGCCATTGGCAGCGCTCTTTTTGTTGGGGATACGGCCGTTCCCCTGCCAAAATTGTGCTAAAATATGGCCCACACAAGCGGCCGGTTGACCACAACTGGTCGCCAAGGGGTAGCGATGAAGATTGATGTTGAATGGGCGGGGCAGGTGGATTATTTGGCCGCCTGGGACCGCCAAAAAGCGCTGGTGGCGGAACGGATGAACCAGCCAGAGACGCCCGGCAGATTCCTCCTTTTGGAACATCCACCCACGTACACTTTGGGCAGAAACGGCCGTGTCGAAAACCTCCTCCTGAGCGAAGACGAACTGACCGAACGGGGCATCGCTTTTTACCATGTGGATCGTGGCGGCGACATTACCTACCACGGACCAGGGCAGTTGGTCGGCTATCCCATCCTCTCGCTCAAGCGCGTCTACGCGCAGCCGGGGCTGGGCATGGTGCAGCGCTACGTTACCGATTTGGAAGAGATGGTCATTCGCACCCTGGCCAAATTTGGCATTAATAGCCAACGTTTTCCCGGCAATCGTGGTGTCTGGGTGGAAACCGCAAACGGGCTAGACAAAATTGCCGCCGTGGGCGTGCGCATCCAGAAGGATGGCATCACCAGCCACGGCTTTGCGCTTAACGTGAACCCTGATTTAACCTATTTTGACAATATCATTCCCTGTGGCATTCGCGATCACGGCGTGGCCAGCATGGCCCAATTTTTGGCAGAACCTGTCTCGGTGGCTGATGTGCTGCCGCACCTCATCGCCGCGTTTGCCGACGTTTTTCAAGTACAAACCAACATCCTGGCAGAGATTTTGCCTGCCTGATCACAAAGGTGAACCATGTCATCTCACATTCCTTTAGACACAATTGAAGAAACACCAAAGCCGGTACGACGGCCGTCCTGGATTAAAGTCCGTCAGATTCACGATACCAACGACAACTACCACTTCCTCAAAGGGCTGATGCGCACGCAAGAACTGCATACCGTCTGCGAAGAAGCCCGCTGTCCCAACATTGGCGAATGCTGGGGCGCACGTACCGCCACCTTCCTCATCATGGGCGATATTTGCACCCGCAGCTGCCGTTTTTGTGACGTGAAGACGGGACGGCCGTTGCCGCTCGATTGGGAAGAGCCGGAGCGCGTGGCCCAGGCCGTGCAGGTGATGAACCTAAAGCACGTCGTCATCACTTCCGTCAACCGCGACGAGCGCAAGGACGGTGGTGCGCCGATTTTTGCCGCCTGCATCAATCGCATTCGTGAGGTGCAGCCCGGTTGCTCCATCGAGGTGCTTATCCCCGACTTCAAAGGCAGCCGTGACGCCCTGAAAATTGTCATGGATGCCCGCCCGGAAATTTTGAACCACAACGTGGAAACCGTGCGTCGGCTCTTTCGGGCTATTCAGCCACAGGACCGTTACGAGTGGGCCCAGGCAACGTTGACCAACGCCAAAGAAATGGAGCCGGATGTGCTCACCAAAAGCGGCATCATGGTTGGGCTGGGCGAAACGTGGGACGAACTGCTGGAAACAATGCAAGATTTGCAGAGTTGGGGCGTGGACATCCTGACGATCGGCCAATATTTGCAGCCCACCAAGCAGCATCATCCCATCGAGCGCTACTACACGCCAGACGAGTTTGCCCAGCTAAAGCAGCTTGGTCTGGAGATGGGCTTTAAGTGGGTGGAAAGCGGCCCACTGGTGCGCAGCAGCTACCACGCCGATAAGCAGGTTGAAGCTCTCTCAAAAATGATCCACCAGCAGCCTTAGACTGGCAGCTGAATCAGCTCCGGGGTGGGGGTGGTGAGTAGGCGATAGCCGCTTTCGGTCACCAAAACCAGGTCTTCGACGTGGTACCCCTCGCCCCGGCTGGTATCGGCCAGAAAAGGCTCGATGTTTAGCACCATGCCAGGCTGTAAGACGGCCGTTTCCCCTGGATGAATCAACGGATATTCGTGTAGACCTATGCCCATGCTGTGGCCAATGTGGGGCATGGTGAATGGAATTTGCTGCCGCGCATAGCTTTGGGCACACACCTGGTACAACTCGCTAACAGGAATGCCCGGACGCACCGCCTCGATTGTTTCCCGCTGCGCCTGGAACAGTTTTTGATAGTTGCTTGCTTGAGCAGATGATGGCGGACCAACAACGGCCGTTCGTGCCATGTCCGACAGATAATGCGATGGCCAGCGCCCGCCCACATCTAGCCGGATCAGGTCGCCGGGCTGCAAGATGCGACTGCCGGGTTCGCCATGCACCAGGAGCGTGTTTGGCCCAGAGGTGAAGACATTAAACATCGGCAGCAGTCCCTGTGTCATCATGTCAGTCATCATCGCCGTAAACACGGTGCGCTCGCTGCTGCCCGGCATGGCTTCGGTTAGCGCCTTGGTAATCGCGGCCAGCGTCACCCGTCCGGCGGTTTCCAGCGCGGCAATCTCGTCTGGCTCTTTGATCATCATCAATTCGGCTATTGGCTGATCCCAAGAAACAAACTCGCAGTGGGGCAAGGCTTGTTGCAGCAGCTGGTAGCTGTGGGCTGACAGGGCGCGTGGTTCCAGGCCGATCCGGCGTGGATTGGGGCATTTTTGTTGGAGGAGTTTCGCAACGGCCGTTGCGGGCGCTTCCTTAAACTCCACATAGGTTTGCACGTCCTCAATCCAACTGTCTTCCCGCGCCATTTTCTCCTCGATGTTGCACACCAGGTAGCTGATGCTGCCTTCGCGAGTGATCAACACGTATGCTTCGCGCTCAGGAATGACGGTTTGCGTTAGCAGATAGCAGCCGGAGAGGTAGGTAGTGGCTGCGGGCGAACTGATGAGCACGGCATCAAGATTGCTTGCGGCAACTTTTTGCTGCGCTTTTGCCAGACGAGGAATGAAGGTGGCCATAACTGCTCCTTTGGTAAGGTGAAGGTTAGTTGGGTGGCCAGATTCTA
The DNA here is from genome assembly GCA_020634435.1 of Ardenticatenaceae bacterium. Taxonomy (GTDB): domain Bacteria; phylum Chloroflexota; class Anaerolineae; order Promineifilales; family Promineifilaceae; genus Leptofilum. The sequence goes on from JACKBS010000009.1 coordinate 38,840, forward strand.
ACAAATGTATGGGGTTGCGACAGATGGGTGGTGGTGTGGAACGGCCGTTGGCGACCAAGCGCCTTGTTTGGGTTAGCTTTCCTGAAATAGATTTTTAGCTGGGGCGTTTACGGCTTCGACTGCTTTTTGCAACACCTGATGCAGAGATTCCAACTTGATTGGTTTGCTGAGGTAATCATCCATCCCGGCTTCAAGATAGGTTTCGCGCTGGCCTGCCAGGGCATTGGCTGTGAGCGCGATGATATACGGCCGTTGCTCACCAAATCGTTCATGAATCTGCCGGGTTGCTGCGATGCCATCCATTTCCGGCATCTGAATATCCATCAGCACGATGTGATACGGTTGAATGGTCAATGTCTCCAAGACTTCCGCCCCGTTGATGGCCAGGTCCGCCTGGAAGCCTAACTTTTCTAACATCCTCAAGCCCACTTGCTGGTTAATTCGATTGTCCTCGGCAAGCAAAATGCGTACAGCGTGATTCGTCGGGGCAAACGCAGTTAACTCTGGCTGGTGTGTTGCTTGCGGCGCAAGATGTTTGCTTGACAGAACTTCTTGCAGGGCGCCATGAAGGAAGGCTGGCTTCACCGGTTTGGTAAGAAAATCATCGAACAGGTTCTTTTTGTCTTGGGTGCGCTGTCCCAGTGACGTCATCAGGAGCAGCGACATTGGAGTGGCGGGGAACTGCTGGTGTACCAGACGGGCAAACTGTAAGCCGCTGGTAGCAGGCATTTGCTCATCCACCAGCGCCACATCAAAGGTTTCCCCTGCCAGTAGCAAGGTTAACGCTTCTTCGGCGGAGGCGGCTTCCACGCAAGACATGCCCCAGCCAACCATTTGTTGGTTCAGGATGTGCCGATTGGTTGTATTGTCATCTAGAATCAAGACTCGTTTGTGCCACAATTCTGGTTGTTCTGGCTGTAGATAGTGTGCCGGCTCTTCAAGAGGCATGGTAGACAGCTGTACCGTGAAGTGAAAAGTTGACCCTTTTTCCGCTTCGCTTTCGACCCACATTTTGCCGCCCATCAGCTCCGCCAGGCTTTTGCTGATGGCCAGCCCCAGCCCTGTTCCGCCAAACCGGCGCGTGGTAGAGCTGTCTACCTGGCTAAAAGATTGAAACAGTGCGTCGATGCGATCCGCGGGGATGCCAATGCCTGTATCCTTGACGGAGATGTGCAGTTGGTAACGGCCGTTTCCCACTTCCTCCCCCGTGACAAATACCATGATCTCGCCCCGTTCCGTGAACTTAACCGCATTGCCCAGCAGGTTGAGCATGATCTGGCGAAAGCGCGTCACGTCGCCCAAGAAGAACTCAGGAATTTGCCGGTCGGCACTATACCCTAGTTCCAGCCCTTTGCTGGTGGCCTTGGGTGTAATCAAATCCAGGGCATCCTCAATGCTTTGACGCAGGTCAAAAGGTTCTTCCTCTAGTTCCAACCGGCCTGCTTCAATTTTCGAGAAGTCCAGGATTGAATTGATGATTTCCAACAGCGCATCGCCGCTGGACTGAATGATCTGGCCATACTCTTGCTGCTCTTGATCTAGGGCTGTGCTTGATAGCAAGCCCGCAATACCAATGATGCCATTAAGCGGTGTGCGAATCTCATGGCTCATGTTGGCCAGGAATTCACTTTTTGCTTTTGTGGCTATCTGGGCTTCCTGGTTGGCCTGTTGCAGTTTTTCATTGCTAACCTGTAAATTTTTCAGCGCGGTTTCCAGTTGGTTTTGGTTCCTCTTGCGACCAGACTCAAAAAACAGGGCAATAATGGCCAAAGCCAACGTTCCCATTGCTGCCGCCATCGCCCGAAAATCGTCAAGCTGCTCGGTGGGGATTTCTATCAGCTCGACCACCCCCAACATTCGGAACCCAAAAATGGCTAACAATGAGAGAACCATCGTGAACAGAGTGACGCGCGTGCTTAGCAGCATCATGGCTAATAAAGGGATGATGCCCATGATGAATAGATTCGGTGAAGTAATACCGCCGGTTAAAAAAACAAAAAATACCATGCTCAAAAAATTTAAGAGCACATGAATCACGGCCAATATTTTGTAAGCGTTTGTTTTCTGAAGGATAAAGGGGAGGGCTAAATTTGCGAGACCCATCACCAGAAAGAAAATCGGTAGAATTGTTGCTAAAGGTTCTAGCCCTTTTAATTGTTCCTTAAATCCGGCGCTCCACATGAGCGAACTTATGCCGATGAAAAGAGAGTTCCCGACCAGCAGACGAGCCCTTCTGAGCAAATCCTGGTTATTGGCGGAAAGGCGGATAGTGGGTGGAATAAACCAATCGAGAAGGTTGTATAACTTTTGGTTTAAGGAGAAGAAAGATTTGGCCATTTTTTGTTTGCTGATGGAGAAACGACGAGTCGTTTGATGAACCTAAAGAGGTGTGAAACTAAGCTTTGCCGGTAGGCTGGCGTTTCTTTGACAGCTTTTCTAGGCTAGTATTGCAGAAATAATAGCAGATTTCTTTAGCCTTTATATCCTGATTAGGGGAAATTGCCTTTATTTCTCCTGTTATGTGGGTTTGCGGTTTTTTACGGCCGTATTCAGAACGAAATCAATTTGTAAGGGTTATCTGCTTGGGATACCATTACCCAATAAACACCTGTAAACCCTAGCGAAGGAAATTGTATGGCACGTACAAAAATTGTGGCCACCATCGGACCCGCCTCTAATAACCCCGAAACTGTCCGCCGCATGATTGCCGCCGGTATGCGCGTGGCGCGCGTTAATTTCTCCCATGGCGACCATGAACAACACACTAAAACCGTAAAAATGCTCCGCGAAGTTGCCGATAGCGAAGGCAAAGTGCTCGGCATTTTGGGCGATTTGCAAGGCCCGAAGATTCGCCTGGGGCATGTAAAAACTGGCGGTATCCAGCTTTCGCTGGGTGAGGAAGTGGTCCTCACGCCGCACCGTGGCCAGCCCGCCATGATTCACATGCCCCATCCCGACCTCATTGAGGCTGTTCAGCCCGGCGCGCGCCTGGTCATTGGTGACGGCGAAGTAGAGTTTAGCGTTACCGAGAAAATGGGCGATGCCCTGCGCTGTATCACCACTGTGGCTGGTTTGCTGGAGTCGCGCAAAGGGGTCAATGCCCCCGGCACCGATTTGCCCATTTCTAGCATCACGGACAAGGACAAGGAAGACCTGAAGCTGGTTTGTGCTTTAGGGCTAGACTACGTGGCGCTCTCCTTTGTAAGAACGGCCGCCGACATTGTTGAGCTGCGCGAACTTATGAAGGCCGAAGGGGCCGATATTCCCATCATTGCCAAAATTGAAAAAAGCGAAGCCATTGCGCATCTGCTGGAAATTCGGGATGCGGCCGATGGCATGATGGTGGCCCGTGGCGATCTGGGCATTGAGGTGCATCCGCAAGAGGTGCCGCTGCTGCAAAAGCGCATTATTCGCGTGTGCAACGATGTGGGTAAACCGGTTATCACTGCCACGCAGATGCTGCAATCCATGGTGGAGCATCCGCGCCCCACTCGCGCCGAAGCCAGCGATGTGGCCAACGCCATCCTGGATGGCACCGATGCCGTCATGCTGTCCGGCGAAACCGCTTCGGGAAACTTCCCCGTGGAATCTGTGCTGATGATGAAGCAGATTAGCGAGATCATCGAAGGCGCTTTCCCCTACATAGATTGGCGCAACCGCCGTCAGGCGGAAGTGGCCGAGACGCACAACGTGGCGCAGGCCATTAGCTCCGCTTGCTGCGATATTGCCGAGCAGATCAAGGCGCGGGCCATTGTTAGCGCCACGATGTCTGGCTACACCGCTACGCAGATTGCCCGCCATCGGCCGCCAACGCCAGTAATGGCCGTTTCGCCGCTGGTGAGTACGCAGCGCAAATTGTCGCTGGTGTGGGGCGTGGAGTGTGTGCTGGTGCCCGATTTCACCAATACGGACGGCATGTTGGCAGAAACGGCCGTTGCTATGAAGCGTTTCAATCTAAATCCTGGCGACAAGCTGGTCATCACGGCTGGGGTTCCCTTTGGCCTCACCGGCCAAACTAACCTCATTCAGGTTCACGAAATTAAATGATCTTGACCCGCTGCGGCAGCGCGCATCCAGATAAACCGCTTGTGAAAAAGTTGGGTGCGATTTACAATACGGCACCAATCGTTCGCAGCAGTTTCAGGGATTTCACGGAGAAAAACAGATGAGTACAGCAGCATCGGGTCCACAAAGACTTGACTGGGAGCCACCAACAATTAAAGGAATCGAAGATACAGGATTGTCTCAGGGGTTCTTGCAGGACTTAGCCCTGAAGATTATGTATTTTCGCGGACAGTTAACCGGGCATGATATTGCCGAATACATGCACCTTCCCTTTGCCACCGTCGTCAGTACCGTGATGGAGTTCCTCAAGCGGGAGCAAATGTGCGAGGTAAAAGGGTCGGGCGGTCTGGGTGCGGCGACCTACCAATATTCCATCACCACCAAAGGGGCGGAACGCGCCCGTGAACAGCTGGAGCGCACCACCTATGTGGGCGCAGCGCCCGTCCCCTGGGACAGCTACGTGGCGGCGATCAAAGCCCAAGGCGGTAATCGCCTCAAAGTTAGCCCCAAAATGATGCAGCAGTCGCTGTCGCACCTTATTTTAGAAGAATCGGTCTTTAACAAAATTGGCCCAGCCGCCAATTCCGGTAAATCCATTTTCCTTTACGGCCCGCCTGGAAATGGCAAGACGACCATTGCCGAAAGCATTGGCCGGATGATTTTGACCAACGACATGTATATTCCTTACGCCGTTGAGGTGGATGGCCAGATCATCAAAGTGTTTGATGAAATCAACCACGTGGCCGTGCCGGACATTGAGCGCCGGACAACTACCGGGCAGCTGGGGCCGCGTCGTGGTGATGCTCGCTGGATTCGCATCAAGCGGCCAGTGATTATGGTGGGTGGTGAGTTGACCCTGGACGGTCTGGAGCTGATTTACGATCCGACCAACAAATATTACGAAGCACCCTTCCAGATGAAGGCCAATGGCGGCATGTTCCTCATTGATGACTTTGGTCGGCAGCAAGTGCGCCCGCGTGATTTGCTGAACCGCTGGATTGTGCCGATGGAAAAGCAGATCGACTTCCTGGCGCTGCACACGGGCCGCAAAGTGGAAGTGCCCTTTGAAGTGCTCATTGTGTTTTCCACAAACCTGCCGCCACGGGACCTGGTAGATGAGGCGTTTTTGCGCCGCATTCGCCACAAAATCGAGGTGACCTCGCCCTCGTTTGATGGTTTCCGCGAAATATTTAAGCGGGTATGTGAGCGCCGCCGGATTGAGTATGATGAGCAAGGTGTACGCTATCTGCTGCAAGAGTATTACATCAAGCGCAACCACAAGCTGCGCGCCAACCATCCGCGTGATTTGCTGGACCAGCTGCTAGACATTGCCGATTACATGGGCGTGAAGCCGCAGCTAACCAAAGAGCTAATTGACCAGGCGGCCGATTCTTATTTTGTGCAGCTGTAAGTGATTAAAAATGGTAGATTGGTCTGCTGGGCAACGGCCGTTCGTTATCGGTCATCGGGGTGCCAGTGCCGATGCACCGGAAAACACGCTGTCTGCCTTTGCGCTGGCCCAGGCGCAAGGGGCCGATGGCATTGAGTTTGATGTTCAGCTTTCGGCCGATGGTTGGCCCGTGGTTATTCACGATGGCAAGCTGGAGCGAACCACCAACGGCTACGGCAGCGTACAGCAGTTCACCCTGGCTCAACTGCAAGAACTAGACGCAGGCGAAGGCCAATCCATCCCCACCCTCGATGAGGTGTTTGAAACCCTCGGCCCCCATTTTTTATACAACGTGGAGTTGAAAACGGCCGCTTTGCGCGACAATGGTCTGGCAGCCGCCGTGGCCGATCGTATCCAATCTCACGGCGTCGCTCAGCAAACGGTTGTTTCCTCATTTAATCCACTGGCAGTGCGGTATGCTCGTCGCCACCTCACCCAATCCACCTGGGTAGCCCATCTCAGCTATAAATCCGGCTTCCAATTTTTGCAATCGCTCATTCCGGTTCAGGCGGTGCATCCGCATTATCGCATGGTGGACGCCGACTACATGGCCTGGGCCAAAAAGCACGGCTGGCAGGTGAATGTTTGGACGGTTGATGATCCGGCTGAGGCACAGCGCCTGGCCGGTTTAGGCGTGAATGCCATCATTACCAACAAGCCAAAATTAATTCGTGAAGCGTTGGTGCGCCATGAAAATTAAGGTGATTTTGAATCCCTACGCCAATCGTTGGCGAGCTGGTTCGCGGGTAGACGAGGTGCGTGCAGCCTTTGCGGCCGTGGGCCTGAGCCCAGACATTGCCCAGACCAGCAAACCACAAGAGGGGATTACGCTGGCAGAAACGGCCGTTGCCGAAGGATACGATGTCGTGGTGGGCGCCGGGGGTGATGGGACGCTCAGCGAGGTGGCCAATGGCCTGCTCCGTGCCGCAGGCGCTGGTCCAACGGTGCCGTTTGGTATTCTGCCCATTGGCACGGCCAACGACTTTAGCGACATGGTGGGCCTGCCGCGTGACCTGGCCCAGGCGGTAAAAATCATCGCCGCTGGCAAGACACGCCAGATTGATGCCGGGCGCATCAATGACCACTTTTTTATCAACAACTGCGCCGTGGCCATGGAACCGATGATTACCCTGGAAAACATTCACATGAAGCGGCTGTCGGGCGAAATTCGGTACGTGGTGGCGCTGTTAAAAGGGTTGATCAAGCTAAAGGCGTGGCATATGCAGGTGCAGTGGGACGGCGGTGGTTATGACGGGCCAACTTATCTACTGTCAGTGTGCAATGGACCGCGCACCGGTGGTTTTTACATGGCTCCCGATGCGGCCGTTGACGATGGCCTGTTTGATTTTGTCTTTGCGCCCAAAGTGCCCAAACGGACGGTGCTGATCATTTTGGCGAAGCTTTTTCGCAAGACGCACATTTATCATCCCCAGGTGGTATACGGCCGTACCACCCGCATCTCCATCATCAGCCAACCCGGCACCCCCATCCATGCCGACGGCGAAATCATCACCGAAGCTGCCACCCACGTGGAATACGAAATTCTCCCTGGCAAACTAACGCTGCTGCAAAGCTAGAATAAGTTAATCGCAAAGCACGCGGAGAGCGCAGAGAACAGAGAAAAAAATCTGTGCAGTCTGTGTAATCTGTGGACCTTCTACTGATAAATGATAAGAACAGGTTGCGGGGCCAGGTTCATCACCTCGGTGGGGGTAAGGACGGGGTAGTCGCCGTCGGTGGGGAACAGCTTGAAGCCGCCAAACTCGAAGGCTGGTTCATTGGCATAGGTCGTGTAGTTGTAGATTTTTACGCCAGCCGGGCCAACGCCATCACCATCAATGACAATTTCCACAAACGGATACGCTTCAATGGACGCCTTGTCGGGTAGCATTGACGGCAAGAACTGGTGCAAAATCAGCACGCGATTCAGCCCAATCTGTGCGCCAATTTCGTTCAGCTGTGCCTGAATTTGGTTGATTTGGGTCGCGTACAGCTGGCCAATGTTGACGCCCGGAATTTCCCCCCCTTCCATGGTGAATTCTGGGTCAATGGCCAGATGGACGTGCGGTTCGTATAGCAAATGTTCCACACGGCCGAATTCGGTCATCAAATCGGCATATCCTGGTTGAATGTCCAGGATAACGGCCGTTTCTCGTTCTTTCGCCTCTGCCACCCACTGCTCAATCAGTTCTATACTTGCGTGATGGGAGTAGTTGGGTGGGTAGGGATCGGCCACAGTGGTGACGAGATGGTAGGCCGGCAAGATGGGACGATCAGAAAGGGATTCGTACTCGGCTACCGTGGCCAGCAGCTGAGCATGCATTTGGTCACGCGGCAGTTCGCCCAGAATGCCCAGCCCTGGCCCGGATGGACTGCCATAAAACGCGACCAACCGGAATTGGCTCAGGTAACCTTGGGGCTGGTTTGGATCGAGGGCAAGGTGATAGCTGGGAACGGCCGTTGCTGTAGGCAGTGGCGTATCAGTGGGTGTGGCTGTGGGGGGAACGGCCGTTGCTGTTGCTTCAGATGTGGCTGTGGCTACGGTTGCCGTGGGTGTGAGTGGTGGCGTGGGTGGATTGGGCAGTATGGCCAGCGTCGGCACCAACGTTGGCAGTGGTTCAACCGATGTGAGTAGTGGGGGGATAATGGCACAGGCCGCTAAGGCCCAAGATAGAAGAATGGTGCAGAGGATGAGCCGGGGAAAATGGCCCGAAAAGACGGACCCGCCCGTCATTAAACGACACTTTCAGAAACGGCCGTTTCCTCGCGCAGCTCCTCGTACAGCCGGTACAAGTTGGCGCGGTGCAAATCAGATACCAGCCCGTTCAGCGGAATGCGCGACTTGCCGCAGCTCTCAATGCCAATTTTGTCCAGCGCCTCAATTGGCTGGTTCTTTTGGAGCACCTTGGAAACTTTATCGTGAATGCGCCCTAGATAGTCCAGATCATCTTGAATAATCGCGTTCACTTCACCGCGCAAAATCACCTCACCGTGACCTTGCACAATCGTATCTGGCTCCAGTTCGATCATTCTATTGAGAGATTCAGTCAACGCTTTGTGGCTGCCATCAAAAATAGTGGGGACGGGCATACAGTTGTCTGAGGCAAACAAAATCTGGTTGTTAGTCACGTACACACCCACGAGGTCCAGGCTGTGCCCTGGCATGTGGAGTAGTTGGAGTGTCTTGCCACCTAGATACAGATTGAGCACGCCTTCCTTAAACACCAGCTCTGGCAGAATAATTTCCACCTCTTCTAGCTCTGGCATTTGTGCCTGGGCTTCCGCCAAACCGGACCGGCCGACGCTGTCTAGCAGCTGGCGGCAAAGCGCATGGCTCACAATTTGGGCTTCGGGGAAAAGATAGGTACCCTGCGAATGATCGGCATGGTAATGGGTATTGATGACATACCGGATCTTCAAGCCTTGCCGCTCTTCCAGAAACTCTTTAATTGCTTTGGTTTCTTCAGGGAAGTACAGCGTGTCGATCAAAATCACGCCATCTTTGGTGAGTATGGCTCCCGCTGTAACCTGGGCATATAACTGACTTGTAAATACATAGATGTCGTCAGCAATTCGCTCACGCACCATAGAGCTGCTATTTCCTTCTGCTAGTGGACCCCTGCGAACAGCCTGTCCGTGATTGTGATGCCTGGCAAATCTCAAAACGTGTTGCTAAGAGTTGCCCAAGGTTAGCCAAAATGGCAAAAATGACTCAATTAGAACCAAAAATCTTGTCAAATTTTTTGACAAAAAAACCCCTGATGAAGATCAAGGGCGCATCTGCTGTGACCCCGCCATGCCGTGTGAACCCCGTAATTTGAACCTGCGTATGCAGGTGGGAGCCTTTTCGCGAGTATCTGCCTGGCCGGACGACTTCCGCCGTGAGCTACTACATCCCCTCAGCGTATTTATGACCCCCGTTTGTGAAGCGTTGGCTCAACACTGGCAAGCTCATCACGCACACAGCAGGGTCAACGAGATACTAACACAGTCAGAATCGGATGACAAGGTTGTGCCCTTCATGGGAAGGGTTTCGGTAAGAGGCAAAGTGCACCGATACCGTGGATACTGACCTACGATGCTTATCATCAGGCAGTGTGGCTATGATAAGCACAGTGCCATTGCTAGTTGGGTCAGAAAGCGGCAATCAGCCTAGTTGCCCCTGCGGGAGGTACCCACCAGTAGATACCTTGCCTCAACATTTATCGCACAATATTGGAGGAAGTGGTTGATGAAGAAAGGCTTACCGTATTATTTAGATGCTATCTGCATGAAACACATGGCGGATAAGAAAGCTAACTCGCGGTACCCGTAGTGATGGACGGCCGTTCCTCCCCATCCGAATCCTAGTTGACAATTTCTCCCTACCCGCGCAGAATTAGGTGCCATGAAATTTCGCAACTATGCTGCCCGTTTGACGATGTTCATTTTTGGCTTTTTGGCCTTTTTTTTGGGCGTTCTTGGTCTAAAGGACCCTAAAACCTTGCTCAAACAAATGGGCTTTACGGCCGTTTCTCCCCAGGAACGCGCCGAGCACGATTACACCCACGTCTTTGTCATGACCTCCTCAATGGCCTCAACCAACATGGGCATCTACTACATGCTGGCGTCACTGCTCAACGTGCGCCAGTTTTTCACCTGGACGGTACCGTTCCGCGTCGTAACATTTACGGTGTTTACAACGGCCGTTCTCAAAAAACAGGCCCCACTCAAATTCATCACCGTACCCTTGTGGGAACTCACGGGCGCTTTGCTCACCGGCTGGGCGTTGTGGGCTGAAAAGAAATCCGATTAGACAACCGAGAAGTTTTTACCCGACGATCAACTGAATAACCTGGCTAAAGCAGGTAGACAACCTGCTGAATTGTTCCTACCAAAAGGAGGTATGGCGGCCCATGAATCGTTCCCCGTTACCGAATTATTCAGCCCCTGGCGTTTATATTCAGGAAGTTTCAGGTGGCTCTCGCCCTATTCAAGCCGTGGGAACCAGCACCGCCGGTTTTGTCGGCACGGCCCCCGCCAGCAAAACGGCCAGCGTGTCAATTGCCGCCGACAATTTGAAAGCCACCGTCATCGACAACTGGACTCAGTTCAGAGACAGCTTTTTCACCAAGCCAACTGCCGACAACGCAGCCAATCATGAGTGGACCAATCTGGCCCATGCCGTCTACGGCTTTTTCCTGAATGGGGGTCATCGCTGTTGGGTGGTGGATATGGGCGTGGCGGAAACGGCCGTTCAGCTAGAAGCCGCGCTGGATGTGCTGGCCACCATTGATGAAATCGCCATCGTCGCCGCCCCCGGCTTTACCGATCCGCCCAACGCCACGAACAACCCAGGCTACTATGCCGTCATGCAAAACCATTTTGCCAAGCATGACTTACACGATCGTGTTTTCATCGTGGATGCGCCAAAAGAGGTGGCCGATGCCCAAACGCTCAGCACGTACCAACCAACGGCCGTTGCCACCGAACAGGGCTTTACCACCATGTACGCCCCCTGGATTTTGGTGGCCGATCCCCAACCGGGCCAAACTGTAACCGTGCCTCCTTCTGGCCATGTTGCTGGAATTTGGGCCCGCAGCGACGCCACACGCGGCGTCCACAAAGCCCCAGCCAATGAAGTTGTCAACGGCGCTCTCGGATTAACCCACAACATCAGCGAACAAACCCAGGCAGCCCTCAACCGCAATAACATCAACGCCATTCGCTACCTCCCGGACAATGGCTATTTGGTGTGGGGTTCGCGCACAGTGGCCACAAATCAGGAGTGGAAATATCTCAACGTGCGCCGCTTGTTCAACATGATTGAGAAATCCATTGCTGAAAGCACGCGCTGGGTTGTTTTTGAACCCAATGATGAACAACTCTGGGCGGCCATCCGTCGCGATGTGAGTGCCTTTTTAACGGATTTTTGGCGGCAAGGCATGTTGATGGGCAGCACACCTCAGGAAGCATTTTTTGTAAAGTGTGACGCCGAAAACAATCTTTTTGACAGCATCCAAAAAGGGCGCGTCATTATTGATGTTGGCATTGCCCCGGTTCATCCGGCGGAATTTGTCATCTTTCGTATCAGCCAATATGAAGCCGGAGTAGATGTAGAGGTTGCCTGACGCAACAAACGGCCGTTTTTTCAATTGATCCCGTGAAACATTCAAGGAGGCCAGGATGGCTAGCTCATTAACAGATCCTTATCAAGGATATCCAGTTCGTGTCAAAGTAAGTGGGATTGAAAACGATCAATTCTACTTTACAAAATGCAGTGCGTTTTCGGTAACCGTGGTAGCCAACGAGTTTCGTAGCCAGGAGAATGACCGGTTTGCCCAAAACATCCCGACCCCAGTGAAATATGATCCAGTCACCTTAAGCTATGGCCTGACTGATTCAAGCGCTCTGTTGGATTGGTTAACGAAGGCCGCAGCTGGCACCGCGGAACGAAAAAATGTCGCTATCCAAATAATGAGCGACGATGGCAGTTCAACCAAAGAGCTGTGGGAACTGGTTAACGCCTGGCCGCAACAGTGGCAAGGGGCCGAATCCGACGTGACCAGCGGCGTTCTCGCTATTGCCCAATTAACATTGGTCTATGACCAGCTAAACCGAAAATAAAACTACGCAACCAATCCAATGGAAAGTAAAGTCAAGCTCGATTTTTTGCAGATTGTCCAGCGCTTAAAACAGTGCACCCTGCCGGATGTGGATCATGTGGTGGGCATTGGCAGCGGGGGCGTTGTACCGGCATCATTGGTGGCTTTTTATCTGGAACGGCCGTTATCCATCCTGCCCATCAATTTCCGCGCCCCAGACAACAGCCCCCGACACCCAGCGCCCCAACTACTCGGCCAACTCGATCTCCCGGCCAACGCCCGCCACATTCTGCTGGTAGACGATGTGAGCGTTTCCGGGCAAACCTTGTCCATTGCCAGAGAAGCGCTTACAGGCTACCAGATCACCACGCTAGTCATGAAAGGTCAGGCCGATTTTGTCCTCTTCCCGGAAATCGCCGCCTGCGTAAACTGGCCCTGGAAAACAACAGATTGACGCGACAGAACTAACCAAACGCCACCAACAGTGCTAAAATAAATAGCAAACTTATCACTTGAAAACTTGCGAACCTGCACACTTGCACACCTAATCTCATGCACTACCTCATCGACGGCCACAACCTCATTGCCAAACTACCAGACATTAACCTGAGCGACCCAGACGACGAAATCCAACTCGTTTTGAAGCTGCGGCAATGGACGGCCGTTTCCCTCAAGCGCGTCGTCACCGTCTATTTTGATGGCGGCATCCCCGGTGGGCACAACGTCAATCTGTCCAATTCCCAGGTAAAGGTCATTTTTGTCTCCGAGGGCAAAACGGCCGATTCCCTCATCATCGCCCGCATCAACCGCGTCAAAAATCCGCCCGAATTTGTGCTGGTCACCAGCGACCAGGAAATCATTGCCGCGGCCAACAAGCGCAAAATGAAGCACATGCGCAGCGAAAAGTTCGCCATGCGCCTCAGCCGCGACAAAGAAGAGCGCACTCTGCCCGGCCCCACCATCACCGATGAAGACCCCGTCATCAGCGATGCTGAGGTAGCGCAGTGGCTCGACCTGTTCGGCCCCGTGGACGAAAAAGCACTGCGCCGCCGCCCCAAACCGATCCCCCCTAATCGCGCTGTACCCGAGCCGGAGCCAGAAGAAGCAGAACCAGTCGCCCCCAAGCCACCCGCCAGCAGCGACCGCGAAAATCCCGAGCTTAGCGACGACGAACTGCGCGAATGGCTCACCCTTTTTGGCAGCGAACCAAAAGAAAAAACACCAACCACTAACAAACCAGCCACTAAAACGAACAAACCAGCCGCTGGCAAACCCGCCGCGAAAAAGAAAAAATCGCCTAATCCGCACAACCTCAGCGACAAAGACATGGATGCCTGGAACGCCTACTTTGGCCAGGACGAGTAGCCCATTTCCCCGGAAACTTCCAGTTAGCGAAGTTTTTGGTTGAACAGTTTCCGGGGAAATTTTTGCGCAGCGTAACTTCTCTGTAACTTTCCTATGCTACCCTGCCGGCTAATTTCCTACTAACCACCTGCGCAGGGCAACAACGCAACAAACTCCCCACCACAACTGACTAGAAGTACGCTGTCTGAATTGTTTCTTCCCTGCATCCAAAATTTGATTTAGCTGTTTGCTTCCAGGTCAGTCACCCTCTCTGCGCCCTTTCTCTTGAAGGAGGCACGAATGATCGTTTCTCGTCAGCACCGTTTTTGGCAATCCAAAGCCATCTGGCTGGGCCTTGGCCTGTTTTTATTTTTGTGGCTAACGGCCGTTCCCAGCGCCCAGGCCAGCAGTTTTACCACCCACACCTACAACGGCCGCACCTACAAGCTGTTCATCCCCAGCGGCTACAGTTCAGGAACGGCCGTACCCCTCGTCGTCATGCTGCATGGCTGCTCCCAAACCCCCGACAACATTGCCAGTGAAACCGAGCTCAATACCTACGCCGAAGCGCAAACCTTTATTGCTGTGTACCCCCAGCAAACCAGCGCCAACAATAATTTGCAATGCTGGAACTGGTTCGAGCCAGCCCACCAATCGCGCGGCTCAGGCGAACCCGCTTCGATTGCCGGCATCACCAACCAGGTCAAAAGCCAATACACCGTTGACGCCGATCAGGTATACGTGGCTGGCTTCTCCGCGGGGGCCGCGATGACCGTCATCATGGGCGCCACCTACCCGGATATTTATTCCGGTATCGCCGTCGGCGCCGGGCTGGAATACAAAGCCGCCACCAGCAGCACCGCCGCCTGGACCGCCATGTCCAGTGGCGGCCCCAACCCTAACACGCAGGGCAACACCGCCTACTCCGCCATGGGCAGCAATGCCGATCTGGTGCGGGTCATTGTCTTCCAAGGCACGTCAGACTACACCGTGCAATCCGTCAACGGCAACCAGGTCATCTCGCAGTGGGCGCAAACCAACGACCGCGCCTCTGACGGCAGCGACAACAACAATATCGACGACACCGCCGAACAAACCATCAACGATTCAGTCCCTGGCGGGCGCAGCTTCACCCGCTCAATTTATGAAGACAGCAATGGCAACGTCGTCATGGAAAAATACCTCATCACTGGCATGGGTCACGCCTGGTCCGGCGGGCCATCGGGCGGTTCCTACACCGATCCGCAAGGCCCCGAAGCCACCGAACTGATGCTAGACTTCTTCATGGGCAGCACGGGCGGCGGCGGCGACACCACCCCGCCGGTCACGACGGCTTCCCCCGCTGGTGGCAGCTACAGCAGCGCGGTGAATGTCACACTGTCGGTCAATGAGAGCGCCACCACTTACTACACAACCGACGGCAGCACGCCCTCCACTGGCTCGGCGCAGTACAGCAGCCCGATTAACATTGCCAGCACCACCACGCTCAAGTTCTTCAGCGTGGACACTGCCAGCAACGCGGAAAGCGTGAAAACAGAAACCTACACCATCAGCAGCGGTGGCGACACCACGCCACCCGTCACCACCGCCTCACCAGCCGGTGGCAGCTACAGCAGCGCGGTCAATGTCACGCTGTCGGTCAATGAAAGCGCCACCACCTACTACACAACCGACGGCAGCACACCGACCACCAGCTCCGCCCAGTACAGCGGCCCGATTAACATCGCCAGCACCACCACGCTCAAGTTCTTCAGTGTGGACACCGCCAGCAACGTGGAAACCGTCAAAACCGAAACCTACACCATCAGCGGCGGCACACCGACCACCGTTTCGTTCAGCTCAATTGGCTCAGAAGACGGCTACGCGGGCAAAACGTCGATTGAAGGGGCCAATGCTTACATCCATCAGATTGGCGACCGCGGCTCGCTCACCAGCGACGCCTACCGGGCGATTTTGTCCTTCGACACCAGCAGCATTCCCAACGGAGCCACAATCCAAAGCGCCACGCTGCGCATTTACCGGCTGTCACTCACGGGCTCGGTCAGCAGCATCACGGTGGACATCAACACGGGGGCACTCAGCGGCAGCAACAGCGTGCAGTTGGCCGATTACGGAACGGCCGTTTCCGCCAGCAACGTCGCCACCCTATCCGTCCCCACAAGCCTCAATGGGTATTCAGAAGCCAGTTTGTCTGCGGCTGGATTAAGTGCGGTGAATCTGAACGGCCGTACCCAATTCCGTCTGCGTACCACCACCAGCGCCGACTACTTCATGGACAACCTCACCATTTACGGCGGCGAAAACAGCACCTACGCCCCCGTTCTCACCATTACCTACACCGAGTAAGTGTCATTGACAGGTGCGACGCACTTTGGAAGTGCGTCGCACCTTTGCCCTACTCAGCCTTCACACCACTCAAAATATGCACCGAAAGCGGGAATTCGGCCGTGCCTTGAGCCGTGACAAACGCGCCCATTGTCGCTTCCGCTTCGGCCAGCACTGCTTCAATTTTGGCCTCATCTAGCACAATGCCCATCACCGGCAGCCAGCCCCGCAGATCCGCCTCCACCAGCGTGCGCAGGCTGGGGAAGCGGGCTGTGCCTTGATGTGTGGTGACGGAAACGGCCGTAAATCCCGCCGCCGCCCCCATTTGCTTCAAATCCACCGTATCGCCCAGGCAAAAAGGAATCCGTAAGGCATCGCCCGCTTGCTCACTAATAGTCCGGTCAAATAAAGCGACCTCATCGCTGTAAGCAGCGTGAGTTTCCAACCCATCAAACACAGCCACGGCAGCGTGACCACCTGGCACCAACACGCGCCGCATCTCCCGCAAAGCCTGTACCCGATCCGGAAAAAACATCATGCCAAACTGGCTCACCACCGCATCAAAAGACGCATCGGCAAAAGGCAGTTCCCC
Source organism: Ardenticatenaceae bacterium (assembly GCA_020634435.1). Lineage (GTDB taxonomy): Bacteria > Chloroflexota > Anaerolineae > Promineifilales > Promineifilaceae > Leptofilum. Next base: position 55,200 of record JACKBS010000009.1, read on the forward strand.
GGCCACACCATGTTTCCAGGTCACATCGGGCGCTAACTGCTCCGCCACGGCCAACATGCCTGGCGTCATATCCAAACCAGCCACCGCCCCATCCTGCCCAACCCGCTTGGCGGCCTCTCGGGCCAAAATGCCGGTGCCGCAAGCCACGTCCAGCACCTGTTGGCCCGATTCCACCCCAGCCGCCCGCACCACAACGGGTGCCCACTGCCCAAAAACGGCGGGAATAAACAGCGCTTCATAAGCGTTGGCCGCAGCGATCTGTTCTTGCAACATGACTTCACTCATTTTTATGTCTCCTTTTGGTAAAGCTGGGGCAACCTCCCGGCAATCCAGGGCAAAACCAATACAACGGGTAGTGTGCGCAACGATCAACCAAACGGATTTACGCTTATTGCCCGATTGGAGAGGGCAAAGAAACAGCTAGCCTTTTCACATTGATCACAAAAACGGCCGTTTCCGATTACTCCTCTATCCGTTCGCCATAAAACGCATCGCCATTTCCCACAATGTCATACCCCATCACTGCGCCGTTTTCATCAAACAGAAATGTGAGCTGCATAATGCCCACGATAAATTCTGTGTCGCTGAGCGGGCGCATTTCATAGAGACCAAATGATTGCGCATCATACATGAGTGTCCCATTTTCGAGATAAATGGTGACGATAAGTTCACCCAGGTCTTGATGAAAATACCTGCCCACATAGGTTTGCAACAGCTCCGGGGCAACTGTAATTTCGCGGGAGTCGAGACGCAATGTATATCCGCCAACCCCAACGTCCCAAATGGACCTTGCTTCAATTCGATAGAGGCCGCTGACCGGCAGGCGCACACTATCAATAAGGGCGTCAAATGGTGTCGCACTGCCTTTGGCAACGCCATCGTCTATTAAAGCTACCTGCGACCCATCGGGTGCAATGAGAATGAGCACTGTGTCTAGTTTGTTGCTATCCAATCGGTCAGCAGGTGGGATAGGGGATGATGGCGGATTGTTGGCAATCAGGTGAATGGTTAACAGCTCATTGGCCTTCCCCTCATAACGCCATACGTCAAAGGTATAGCGTGTAAGTTCCCCCAGATTGTCACCCAGTACGGCCGTTTGGGTGGTCCTCGCCGGGGGTGTTGGCAATACAATTGGGGATGTATCCTCTGGATTTGATACGGCCGTTTCAACCCTCACCGCTTTTTCTGCAACATTGGCCAACAAGGCGTCCGTTCCGGCAGCCGCAATGCCATCGGCGTTACACAGCGGCGCAATCTGATACGTGGTCCGTTCCAGGCAGGTCCAATTTCGTAGACTACGATTTTCTTGAATCCAGGGAACGATTTCTGTGGGCGGTGGTTCGGTAAGCTGCCACTGGATGAGTGAGCCATCGGCCTGCCCAATAACGGCCGTTTCCCCATCCGGTGCAATTGCCATGGCGGCCGCAAATTGGGTGACCCCAAACGGACTGTAAGTGCTGCGTACGGGAATGCGGCGAATAGCAGTACCGGTTTCCACATCCCACCAGATTGCTGTTCCATCTGTGCTGAGGGAGAGGGCAAAACGGCCGTTTTCACTCACCTGGACATCAATCACATAATCATCGTGCCCCACAAATCGGCGTAAAGGCTGGCCTGTTGGCAAATCCCAAAGGAGCAACGTTTGGTCTGAACTGGCCGAGAGCAGGGAACGGCCGTTAGGCAGCAGCGCAATCCCATAAATCAACGGCAAATCGGCGCTGACAAAATGTCCGCCCACCTCACTGCCCAAACCTGTTAAGCGCTGTACCTGCTCGCCTGTTGCCAGGTCCCACAAGATGAGGCTGTCATCCCAACTGCCTGAAATCGCCATCTGATCGTCAGCCCAAAAAGTCACGTCCTCCACGATGTCGGTGTGCCCATGTAAATACTGAATCACCTCACCAGTTTGCAAATCCCATAAAATGATCGGCTCGTCCCCCGCAGCGGTGAGGGCCTGGGTCCCATCACTGTTCAGGGCAATGCTATTAACGGCATATTGGTGACCCGTTAAATGACGAATGGCTGAGCCTGTTTCCACATTCCAATAAATCAATTCGCCGCCGATTCCCCCGGATAGCGCTTTCCGACCATCTGGGGAAAAGGAAACGGCCCAAATTTCATTTTCATGTCCTCGTAATTCACGAATGGGTTCACCCGAGGCTGTTTCCCACAAGATCAGCTGGCTACCGGAAGCAGACAACATCGTTTGTCCATTTGGGCTGATGGCAACCGTGTTGATCGGGCCTTCGGGCTTGATGCGATTTGTCCCGCGCCATTGGGCCAACTGCCAGGCAGGCGTCAGGTCCCACAGGCGCATCGAGCCGTCCAATGAGGTGGAAACCACCTGGGTTTCAGACAAAAAACGCACGGTGGAAATAGCGTCGGTATGGCCGCTCAGTTGTTGGATAATGTCGCCACTGGTTAAATCCCACCAAATGAGAGTTTGATCGAGTCCGGCCGAAACTGCCGTTTCCCCATCCAGCCCAAACGTTACGGTAGTCACGACGCCGTCATGTCCTGCCAAGGTGCGTACCAGTTCGCCTGTTTCCAGGTTCCACAAACGCACCAGGTTGTCAGAGGAGGCGGTGAGGGCAAAACGGCCGTCTTCACTCAGGGCGATATCGTTCACCGACCGCACCACATCTGGAAATACGTTTGTCATGGTGCCTGTGGCTAAATCCCACTGCAAAAAAGGCGTCTCATTACCGCGCGCAGCAGCGACACCTACCAGGGCCGTATGGCCATCCGGCAAGATGGCGACACTGCGCACGCCTTCTGGCGGCAATGCCCCATCAGTATCCAGCCGACTGACAATCTCGCCGCTGTCCACATCCCACAAAATAAGTTCACCGGGAAAGCCAAAGCGCAAGTCCGGCTCGCCGCCAGAAAGGGCAAAACGGCCGTCCGCGGAAAACGCCACGCTGCTTACCGGATGGGTGTGGCCGTGAAATTGACGCAGCCTGGTACCGGTTGTTGCGTCCCACAAAATCAGTGTTTGATCCACCGATGCTGACAATATCCATTTGCCATTCGGATGAATGGCCAATTCGGTGACGGCTGCCGTATGCCCGTTTAGCCGCTGCCTGATTTCGCCCGTCGCCACGTCCCAGATCAAAATGTCGCCGTTATCTGATCCCGACCAGATGGTTTGGCTGTTCGGAACGACGGCCAGGCCCCATTGGGGTGAGCCTGCCTGGAACAAGCGATGCGTGCCAGGTGCATAGGCTGCATCCACAAGCGTGTTTTGCGCAGCGATTGGTGGATTTTCGATGTTGTTTGCAGCCAGGGCTAACAGCATCGCTAATTCGGTGTCGTTGTCGGCAAGTGCCTGTCGGGCGTTAGCCACCAGCGCCAGGCTGTACGCTTCCTGCGCCTGCCGTTCGTTGGTTTCAGCGATGGCCTGTTGGGCGCGGGCATTGGCGGCAGCGGTGGCCCGCGCGTTGGCGGCATTGGCAGCCATGCCTGCCTGGATGACGGCTTCTCCTTGAGCAACGGTTGCAGTGGCCGCATTGGCATCGCTGGTGGCCTGGGCAGCCACGGCCGTTACCAGATTCACCTCTGCATTATCCCGCTCGACGCTGATTTGTTGGCGCTGGTTGAGCAATACGGCCGTGGCCAACAGTCCGCCAACTGTGGCTAGCAGCAAGACAATCGCCAGTGTCCGTAAAAAGGTGCGTGACCGTTGTTCCAATTCTTTTTCGTGCGCCTGGCGGGCGGCTTCAGCAGCTTCTCGCTCGGCACGAGCTTGCAGACCTGCCTTCAAATAGGCTAATTCGTCAGGTGTCAGCTGCACGGTGGAAACATCTGCCCATTCGGCAAACTGATCCAGGCGCGAACCCCGAAGCAGGAAGCCAGATGCCTGGTTGTGCTGCTGCCATTCGGAAACGGCCGTGGCCAGCTTTTGCTGCTGCCGAATATCGTCACGGCTATCCTCCAACCAGCCATGCAGTCGCGGCCATTCCCGCAGCAGCGCTTCATGGGCCACCTCGACGGTTGGCTCTCGGGTGCCCGGATCGCGGTCAAAGGTAAGCAGGCGGTGCTTGGCGAAATCGGTAATTGGTGGACCGTAATCCGTTGCTCGTAGTCTGTAGTCCGCAGACCGAAATCCGTGGTTGCTGGCCGACTTAAGGTCCACGGTTAACAAGTTCAATTGCGATAATGGGACCCGGCGACGGGTGTCTTCGCTACCTTCGCCAAGCGTAATCAGGCGCAGGAAGATTTGACGAATCAGTTGCTGGTTGTTTTCATCCAGGTTTTGGTACAGGGTTTCGGCGCGGCGGGTTAGGGCACCCGCGATGCCACCGATGGATTCGTAAGTGGTGAGAGTCAGGGAACGGCCGTTTCTCTGCTTAAACAACTCGGTTAGAGCATATTGCAACAAGGGGAGTGCAGCCGGTTGGGTACTGATGTCGGCCGTCATGGCGGCAATAAGTGTCGGTTCAACCGTGAGGCCTACAACCTTGGCCGGTCCGGTAATGGCCTCGATGATTTCTTCGTTGGTCATGGGAATCACGACTTCGGTGTGGTCACGCAGCAGTTGGCTAAAGCTGGCGTAGCGTAAAGGCCTGTCATAAAAATCGGCCCGCAAGGTGATGATGATGTGGATGCGGCTGTTGGGGAAGGAAACGGCCGTAACCAGATTCGCCAAAAAATGCGCTCGTTCTGCCTCAGCGACCTCGGCGCTGAAGAGTTCTTCAAACTGATCGATCACCAGCAGCAGTTTGCTGTCTCGTTCCGGTAAAAGCAATTTTGCCGTGCGTAGCAGACCACGTTCATCCCGCTGCAATTGTTCCATTAGTCCGGCTGGTTGATGGGTGGCAATCCGCAGCAGGCTAATCTCCAACTCTTCCAAGGGATGTGTGCCAGGGACCATCTCCACGATCAACCACCTGTCGGAACCGGGCAGTGCTCCTTGCCGCAGCGCAGGTATCAACCCCGCCTTGACGAGTGATGATTTGCCGCAGCCGCTGGGACCAATGATGGCAAGAAATGGGTGCGGAGATAGGCGCTGCAAAAGATGTTGGATAAGTGCGGAACGGCCGTAAAAGAAATGCGCATCAGCTTCTTCAAATGGCAGGAGACCCATATATGGATTTAGCAGGTCGAGAGGGGGGTGTATGTTGGTTAAGTTTAACCCTTGGGCGGCTTGCTGGAAAGCATTGGCGAACGTTAGGATGTCCGGGAATCGGGCATGTGGGTCTTTGGCCGTAGCGCATTGAATAATATCGTTAATGGCTAAGGGCACGTCGGGGCGGAAAAGTTGCAGGGAGGGCAATGGTTCGTTGAGATGCTTGACCAACATGGCTGCCGGAGAATGTTCAGGAAAAGGATGTTGACCTACCAGCAGTTCAAACAAAACCACACCCAGGCTATATTGGTCGCTTTGGGGAGTGATAGGTTGGTCTTGGGCTTGTTCAGGGGAGCTGTAGGCAATCGACCCGGTAAAGCGACCTGTTTCTGATGTGTAGGTAGAACTGAGCAAATCTTTCGCAATGCCGAAATCGGCCAAATAGGCGGTGCCATCCTTATCTAGCAAAATATTTTCCGGTTTGATGTCCCGATGGACAATTCCTTGGCGGTGGGCAGTTGCCAGGGCGGCGGTAATTTGTTCAATAAGGTGACACGTGGCTTCTAATTCCCAAGGGCCTTGCTGAATCGATTGGCGCAGATTGCCACCACGCAGGTAGCGCATAACCAGATAAGCGGCATTCGGTTCGCGCCAGTAATCGTACAGCGGCACAATGTAAGGATGTTCCAGCCGGGCCACAATGCGAGCTTCTGCTTCAAACCGGCGAATAAAGTCAGGATTGTTGGCGTATTGAGGTTGGATGATCTTCACGGCAACATCGCGTTCAACCAACGGATGCACAGCTCGGTAAACGACGCCAAATGCGCCGGTTCCTATTATTTCCTGACAATCGTACCCGCGAATGATGCCAGGTTTTTGCGGGGTGATGCCCATTTCGCTCGCCAGGATTTTTTCATACAAGGCAGCCGTTTCCGGGGCGGGGGCTACATCTAACTCTTCGGATAGTCGTTGTTTGCATAGATGATATTGAGCAATGGCTTCGCTGCGACGGCCGTTTTTAACCAACACCCGCATTAATTGTTGAACCCCTTCTTCGCGCAGCGGGTCGATGTCGATTTGCTGTTGAGCAAATTGTTGGGCGGCTTCGTAATTGCCGTGTTTGTCGTGGTAAGCAGACAGCAGCGTGAGAGCGTTGAGGGCTTCGCGCCGCAGCCATTCTCGTTTGGCCAGCGCCCATTCCTCAAAAGGGGCACTGTCTTCAACGTAAAAGTGGTCCAGGAAGTCGCCGTGGTAGAGGGAAACGGCCGTTTCCAGTCGCTCCATACACGCCGCACAAGTTTCCAGGTATTGATGGTCGTGACGTTGGCAGTCGGAAAGCAGCCGGTCAAATTCGGTGACATCGAGCCAATAATTGCTGTCCAGATTGAACTGTATGGTTTGGTGCGTGATAAGGAAGAACGAGGCTGTCTGTGGCTTGTCCGGAACGGTTTGGCGCAGGCGAAAGAGGGTCTGGCGCAGGTTGTGCCGGGCGTCAGCGTCGGGCATGTCCGGCCAGAGCAAGGTGGCGAGGGTGGTGCGGGGAAACGGCCGTTTTGCTTCCACCGCCAGATAAGCCAGCAGCGCCTGAACCTTATTGGTTGCAAAATGAGTGGCAGGCTTTTCTTCCAGCTCAATATGAAATTGCCCGAGAAAGAACAAACGTAGTTGGATCATGATTGACAAGAGTGATGGCGACAATGTAGGGCTGGTTGAGTAGTTGTGATGAATCTCACAAGAATTATTTTAAACGAAAAGTTTTGTCTAAATCAATGATTGTAACGATCTTGTGACGATGAGGGAGCAGGATAGGAGCAAAGGTGATCAATAAGTTGTACGAAAGGTGAGTATTTAAAAAATTTGGTACAGATAAAAAGGAGTTAATGAAATGTCACAAGAAAATGTCAAAATTTATGAGCGGTTGTTTGACGAATATTGGGCCAAAGATGATGAAGGTGTGTTGGAAACTTTTGTGGCCCAAAATCACATCAACCACACCTTGGGCGTGCAAGGGCCGGAAGGGTACAAAGAATTTATGAAACCGTTCCGTGTCGGACTGCCGGACTTCCACTTTGAGATTCATTTCAACCTGAGCGATGGGGATTATGTGGTTACTGTGTGGACGGGCGTTGGCACGCATACAGGGGAGTTTATGGGGGTTCCGGCCACTGGCAAAATGGTCCGGTTCAACGGCACCTGCATTGCCCGGTTTGAAAAAGGCATCGTTGTTGAAGAGTGGTCGTATCCTGATTTGATGGGGCTGATGCAGCAGATTGCGCCAACCCCGCAGGCAGAAGCAGTTGCCTAATTTCGTTGCTATTCTGAGTAGAGGCTTTAGTCGGAATGGGTTAAACAAGACCCGATGAAAGTCTTTACTCAGGCCCTTTAGGGGGTAAACATGAAAAGTTATAAGTATTTTCAAATTTTATTGCTATTAGGATTCTTGTTGGTGAGTTGCCAATCTGAACCAGCGGCACCAAAGCCAGAGGCAGTGGTGAGCGAGGCTGTTGAGGAGGCTGTGGTTGAAAATGAGGTGGTGGTGACGGAAACGGCCGTTTCACCCACCGAACTACCGCCAACTGAACCACCTCCGACCGAAGCACCGGAGCCAACTGCTATCCCGGAACCAGAGTTTAACAGAATATCGACGGAAGGCTTATTCACGTTAGCCAGCAATGAACCGGTCATTCGTCACAATGATACAGAGGCAGCGCCGATGAAATTAACATTTCCCGGTGCAGTTGTTTATCACGATGGGTTGTTTCATATGTTCCACAATGAGTTGGAATGGTGGCCCTCTCAAGTGCATATCTTCTATTCAACCTCGCCGGATGGACTGAATTGGACCCGTGTTTCGGACGAACCGCTTTTCCTGGGAGAAGCGCTCAATGTGCCGTACACGGCCTTTGTTTCCAGCGTGCTTGTGGAAGATGACGGCACTTGGGTGTTGTACTTTTACACGGTGGATCAGGCCGTTATGTGGGAAACGATGGCGGAAGGCAGCATAGGTCGGGCGACGGCACCGGCACCTAACGGCCCCTGGACAGCAGATGATGGGATGGTTTTAACGGCAGGTGAACAAGGTGCCTGGGATTCCTATTCTGTGCAAAATCCAAGCGTGGTTCGCGTCGAGCAGGGGTATGTGATGTATTACACGGGCTATTCAGACCGGCAGGCAGCTATTGGCATGGCCACGTCTCCAGATGGTATCCAGTGGACAAAACACGAGGAGCCTGTCCTAACCAGGAGCGGGGAAACTGGATCCTGGGACAATGGGTTTATGATTGATCCACAGGTAATCTTATCGCCAGATGGTTGGGTAATGATGTATGCAAACAGCAATAAAGTAGGCAAACATGGACCGTATGGGTTTGCAGTTAGCGCTGATGGCCTAAACTGGACGCGCTCGGATACACCGATTGTTGATGGTTCGAGTGTTGGCCCATTTATTTGGGCAGCCGAATTGCTTTACCTTGAAGGAAAGTACTTTGTTTATGTTGAGTCGGGACAGGTATTCGACGGGAGTGGAAGTTTTAGCGACACGGGAGGTAACCCGGACGCCGATTGGAATATATTTTTGCTCACGCATGATGGAAGCTTGATGCCGTGATGGGGAATTGGAACGGCCGTAATCTCTTGGACACGGCCGTTCCTTTTACTTAAAATCCTTCTCTCCTGCCTCTATTGGCACAGTTAGCCAATTCTCGCGCAGTGGCAGGGGGCAACTGTAGTAGGAGCTGTAAGCGCAGTACGGGTTGTGTTTCTTAGGGTGATTAGAAGGCTGCGTTGTTGCAGTTAATCAGGTGTTTAGTCGAGCAAAAATTGCTCAACGGCGCTCAGCGTGCTCTTGATGCGGGTTTTGTTGAGATGGTAACATTTGGTGCCATCGCGCCATTGTTCATCCAAATAGCCAGAAGCAGTCAGCTGGGTCAGATGTCGGGAGGTAGCCGATTGGCTCAGGTTGAGCTGGGTCATGATCTCGCGGGAACAAAGCTGGCCAGCTGCCCCAATCAGCTGCAAAATTTGCAGCCGCGTGTCATCAGACAAAGCACCCAGGCGCATCAACAGCTCAGATCGATTGAGATCGGGCGAGTGGGTAGCCATGCCTTCGGGCAGCCGTGCCCCAAATAGTAGGTACAAATTGTGAAAATCGCGCAGCGTGCCCAAATACGGTCCCAGGTGCGCCGACGGCACAAATACCACCCGGTCGTACGCATGCTCAGCAATAATTTCCCGCCAGCGATCTGGCACTTCTTGCCCAATGACCTTACGCGCGGCGTCCAGCGGGGTTAGCTGGTCCAATCCCAGCTGGCTAAAAGCGGTGACCGCTTCTTGCAGCATTGGCCTGGCCCGGTCCCACTCATCAGCAAAATAATCCAGCCACATCTCGCGCAAATGGGTCACAATAAACTGCTGCATCGCCGCAGGGTCTTTCAACAGCGCATATGCCTGCGTCTCAATTTGAACGTCCACGCAGTCGGCCGTGAAGCGAGATTGCAGATAATCGAGATAAGTACCCAATGTGGCGATGATGTCGGTTGGCTGATTAACTTTGATTGATTCCTGACCGGTCTGGCTGGGTAGCTTTACATAAATGTTCAGGATATTGTCCCGCAGCATTACCGGGTTTTGCATGGCCAGATGATCCAGATAAGCGGGAAAACTAGACCAGCTTTGGTAGGGATGTACCGCATAATGCAGTCCTTCCAACACCAGGACGTTGTTGTTGGCCTGCTGGGGAGTAAGGGAAACGGCCGTATCCACCACCCACTGACTATATCCCGACAATTCATGTACCTTGTTCAGCAGCATCATGCTGTGCAGCACATTGTGCGCGGGTTCCAGACCAACCCGGATCGTTGTTTGGGCCGTTTGGCGAATAAAAGTGGCATCGGGTGCAGGCATTGCTTGTCCTCGCAGGTGCTTACCCAAAAATTCGGGTAGTTATGCACAAAGTAGCATAAGCGGCGCGGCGTGTCAACCCATTTATGCGCAAATGCGGGTTTTCTCCATTGATTTGCATGAGAAATAGCGCATTTCCCCTCCCCCGCACGGCAAAATGTGGTAGACTTACGAACTTACGTTCTGAAAACAATCCGTGATCTTTAGACCTGACAGGTTTTCGAGGCACATTTGACAGCAATTACTCTGGTAGAAACCTGTCAGGTCTTGAAAAGAGGAACCTTATGCCCCAGTTCCAAATTCAATCAGAGTTTGCCCCCATGGGGGACCAACCAGTCGCCATCGAAAAGCTCGTTGAAGGTCTGGAGCGCGGCGACAAGTTCCAGACGCTGCTCGGCGCCACCGGCACGGGCAAGACGTTCACAATGGCCAACGTCATCCAGCAAACGCAAAAGCCTACCCTGGTCATCGCCCACAATAAGACGCTGGCGGCCCAGCTCTACAGCGAATTTCGCGAATTTTTCCCCAAGAACGCCGTCTCCTACTTTGTGAGTTACTACGACTACTACCAGCCAGAAGCATACGTCCCGCGCCACGATCTGTTCATCGAAAAAGAGACGCAGATCAATGATGAAATCGGCCGTTTACGCCTGCAAACCATGGCCAACCTGATGAGCCGCCAGGACGTGGTCATCGTCGCCTCCGTCTCCTGCATTTACGGGATTGGTAGCCCGGAAACGTGGGGGCAAGTCACCGTCGGCATCGAGCGCGGCGGCACCTATCGGCGCGACACCCTTCTGCGCAGTCTGGTCAGCATCCAGTATGACCGCAACGATTTGGAACTGCGACGCGGCACTTTCCGCGTGCGCGGCGACACCCTGCAAATCTTCCCCGCCTACGCGGAAACCGCCTACTCCGTCGAATTTTGGGGCGACGAGGTGGAGCGGATTAGCGAATTTGATGCGCTCACGGGCGAAGTATTGTTGGATATGGCCAAAATCAACATCTTCCCCGCCCGCGAATTTGTGACTGACGAGCAAAAACTAACGCAGGCGATCCAGGACATCGAGGAAGAGCTCAACGAGCGCATCGCCTACTTCAATGAGAAAAAACTACTGCTGGAAGCCCAGCGCATCGAGCAGCGCGCCAGCTATGATCTGGAAATGCTGCGCGAAATCGGCTTTACTTCCGGCATTGAAAACTACAGCCGCCATCTGGACCAGCGCAAGGCGGGTGAGCCACCCTGGACGTTGATGGATTACTTCCCGGCCAACTACCTGCTCATCCTGGACGAAAGCCACATGACGATACCGCAGGTGCGCGGCATGTACGCGGGCGACCGCAGCCGCAAGCAAACCCTGGTCGATTACGGCTTCCGCCTGCCCAGCGCCCTGGACAATCGGCCCCTGAACTATGACGAATTTGACCAGCGCATCAACCAGGTGATTTGCACCAGCGCCACACCTGGCCCATACGAATTGGAACATTCCAGCCAGATTGTGCACCAGGTCATTCGCCCGACCGGCATTTTGGACCCGGAAGTGGAGGTGCGTACCGCCAAAGGTCAGGTGGACGATCTGCTGGGCGAAATCAACCAGCGTACCGCGCGCGGCGAGCGCGTGCTGGTAACCACGCTCACCAAGCGCATGGCCGAAGATTTGAGCGATTACCTGCTGGAAATGGGTGTCAAAGTCCATTACCTGCATTCTGAAGTCCACACGATTGAGCGCACCGAAATTCTACGCGACCTGCGCATGGGCGTGTTTGACGTGGTGGTCGGCATCAACCTGCTGCGCGAGGGGTTGGACCTACCCGAAGTGTCGCTGGTGGCTATTTTGGACGCGGACAAAGAAGGTTTCCTGCGCTCGGAAACATCGCTGACGCAAACGATTGGCCGGGCGGCGCGCCATGTGGAAGGCAAGGTGATCATGTACGCTGACAAAATCACCCGCTCCATGCAAGCGGCGATTGACACGACCAATGAACGGCGCGAGCGTCAGATGGCCTACAACGAGTCGCACGGCATCGAGCCCAAGAGCATTCGTAAAGCGGTCCGTGACCTGACGGATGACATTTCGGAGCAGTACAAGGAAGATCTGGCCGTTGCCGAAGGCAAAGTTGCCTACACCACCACGGCCGATTTACCCAAAGCCGAGCTGCACAAGATGATCACCGAGTTGGAAAAGCAGATGAAAGCGGCGGCGCAAGCTCTGGAGTTTGAGAAAGCGGCCCAGCTGCGCGACCAGATCATCGAGCTGCGACAGCTTATGGTGCTCAAAGAAGCGGGCGCTGATGGCGATATTCCCGAATGGGAGCGCATGCGCCGCCTGGACGAAGCGGGCATCAGCTACGACATTGACTAAAGAATCGAGTTGTTCCCAAATAACAATTGTCATTCCCGCGCAGGCGGGAATCCATTTGGTTTTAGGGGTGGATACCCGCATTCGCGGGTATGACAGGGTAGAAATTTTTATAAAAGAAAAACTCTAGTAAAAAAGGGTAAGCGATGGACACAACACTCGTTGAACTATTCAAACACAATCTATGGGCCAATTTGCGACTGCTGGATATCTGTGCCGAGCTGTCGCCAGAGCAGTTAGAAGCCAAGATTGAGGGGACATACGGCCGTATCCAGGACACCCTCGTTCATTTGCTCTCCGCCGAAGCGCATTATGTGGCGTTGTTGACAGGAGTGAAGCCGGAACGGCCGTTGAGAGAACGTGATCCATTTCCTGGCCTGGCAACATTACGCGAGTACGCCGAAGCCAGCGGCAATGCCCTCATTGAAATTGCCCGCAACGATCCCTACGAAAAAATATTGAAGGTCACTTACCAGGGTGAAGCAAATGATTTACGTGCCGTGGTGCCGCTGGCACAGGCAATCCATCATGCCAATGACCACCGCACCCATGTCATAACCACCCTGAGCCAGCTCGGCCAAGAACCGCCCGATTTTTCCGTTTGGGCCTACGACGACGATCCGAGCGACTGAGCTTTCCCTGCACAAATCTCGCTTCTGCTTGTGTACAAAATTCCCCATGCTATACTTTTCTGCAAATTAGATGTTGACGAAAACCCAAAGGGTTTCACTTCTATAATCGAAGCATTTATTAAACCAAACCCTTTGGGTCTGGTGGCAGAATGTTTAGGGAGAAGCCGTTTTGTGTCCCTCACATCACAGCGGTGTCAAAAACACAATCTGTGGAACCTGTGGCTAAAAACTTAGGAAATTTATGGACGCTATTTTAAACACCGAGCAAGAAGAACTGCTCAAACGCACCCGCGACACCCTGGGCCAACTGCGTGACCTGCTGGGCGATACGGCCGCTTCCAAAGAAGATCGCGCTGCCCTGGCCGACTCCATTCGCCAGCTCGACGATTTGTTTCTGCTGGTCGTTGCTGGAGAGTTCAATTCCGGCAAGTCGGCCTTCATAAACGCCTTTTTGGGGCAGGAGCTGCAAACCGAAGGCGTGACCCCTACCACCAGCCAGATTTATCTGCTGAAATACGGCGAAGTCACCAACTTGGTACCCGGCGACAAAGGTGTCTGGGTGCAAACCGCGCCCATCGAGATGCTCAAGAAGATCAGCATTGTGGACACGCCCGGCACCAACGCCATCCTGCGCGAACACGAGGCGCTAACGGCCGAATTTATCCCCCGCTCTGACCTGGTGCTGTTCATCACCTCGGCAGATCGGCCGTTTAGCGAAAGCGAGCGCACCTTCCTGACGCAAATTCGCGACTGGGGCAAGAAAATTGTGTTGCTGGTAAACAAAACCGATATCCTCACCAAAGAAGGGGAGCGCAATCAGGTGATTGAGTTTGTGCGCGACTCTGCCAAAAATCTGGTGGGTGAGATTTCGGCCGTTTTCCCCATCTCGGCCAAGCAGGCACAGCACGCCAAAGCGGGCCAGCCGCAGCTGTGGGCGCAAAGCGGTTTTGAGCCGCTGGAAAAGTTTATTCACGACACCCTGGACGATGACGGCCGTTTCCGCCTCAAGCTGCTCAATCCCTTGGGCGTGGGCCTCAAACTGGTGCGCAAACAGCTCAGCCACAGCGAAACCGATCTCGCCTCCCTGCAAGACGACCGCCAACTGCTAGACGACATTGAGCGGCAGATGCTTTATTACGACGAGGACATGCAGCGCAACTTCAAAGCCCGCCTTAGCGAAATCGACAACATTTTGTACGCCATGGAAAAGCGCGGCGACGACTTTTTTGAGGAGATGATTCGCTTTAGCCGCGTCACTGACCTCATGCGCTCTCGCGCTCTGGAAAAATCATTTGAGACGCGGGTGGTGGGCGATACGCCCAAGCAGATCGAAAATCGGGTCAGCGAGCTTGTCGATTGGATGGTGGAGCAGGATTTACGGCAGTGGACGGCCGTTGCCGAACACATGGCCCAGCGCAAAGAAGCCCACGACAACCGCGTCGTTGGGCAGTCTGGCCCCAAAGAAGGCACCCTGGCCTACGACCGCGCCCGGCTGGTCAGCTCCATTGGCGCAGCCACCCAGCGCGCCGTGGAAACTTATGACAAAGACAAAGAAGCAGCTGAACTGGCAGAAGTAGCCCGCTCGGCAGTGGTAGGAACAGGTTTAGCGGGCGCGGCCGGTGCGGCGGGGCTGGGTCTGGCCCTCACCGGTGGTTTACACCTGGTCTTTTTGGATGTGACGGGCATTGTGGCAGGCATCGCTTTTGCCACGCTCGGGGCGCTCATTTTGCCTGCGCGCCGCCGCCGCGCCAAGAAGGAGCTGGAAGACAAACTGGCTGCCCTGCGTCAAAAGCTGGTTGGCAGCCTGACGGAGCAGTTCACCCGCGAAATGGAGCGTGGTGCACAGCGCATTGAGGACACGATTGCCCCCTTTGCCCGCTTTGTTCGCGCCGAAAACGACAAGATTTCCGCCCAGCGCGACGAGTTGGTCGAACTGGAAGCGCACATCAGCGGCTTACAGGCGCAGCTGCGCTTGAAGGAAATTGCTGAGGCGAGTGAGCGGTAATCGGTGAACCGAGTTAATAGTTAAGCAATATATTTGGGAATGAGTGAATACATTGTTTCAAAGGTAACCTGAACAATCGCATATTATAAGAATTGTTGCTAATCTCAGAGGATGTCAAATAAAAACCACATCCAATTAAGTGAAGCAGATCAGGCCAATCTCAAAGAGCTAATCAGCAAAGGTAGCATTTCAGCCAGAACGTATCGGCGCGCCTTCGCCTTGCTGGAATTGCATCGCGGACAAACTTATACGGCCGTAGGTCAAACAGTCGGCGTTACCAAGCAAGCGGTCTCCATTTGGGCCACAAATTACCGCGAAAATGGTTTGGTTTTCTTGACTGATAGGCCAAAAAGTGGACGTCCTAAAAAGATATCCAGTGTAGATGAAGCCAAAATCACGGCCTTGGCCTGTGCAGACTCACCGGAAGGCTACAGCCAGTGGACGCTTCGTTTGCTAGCCGACCATGCCGTGGAATTAATTGAAGCGGATGCCATTTCCTACAGTGAGGTCAGAAGAATTCTGAAAAAAACGAACTCAAGCCACACCTGAAACGGCAGTGGTGCATTGGTCAGATAACGAGCCAGTTTATCGCGGCGATGGAACGAATCTTGTAGCTCTATTCACTACCCTATGATCCAGCCTATCCAGTCGTCTGCTTTGATGAACGGCCTTGTTTCCTCATTGGTGACAAGGTAGAGTCAATTGCTCTGCAAACCGGTCAGGTCAAAAAAGAACACTACGCCTACGAAAAACATGGGTCATGCGCGCTGTTGGCCGCTATTGAACCACTGACGGGCAACCGGGTGGCTCAGGTGCAGCTACAGCGAACCAAGAAAGAGTTTACGCTCATTTGCCAGGCCATTGCCGCCGCTTATCCACACGCCAAACAGATTCGGCTGGTGTTAGATAACCTGAATACCCATACAACAGGTGCCTTCTATGACCATTTGCCTGCGGATGAAGCCTGGGCTTTGGCCCAACGATTTGTGTTTTATCACACACCTAAATCAGCCAGCTGGCTAAACATGATCGAGATTGAGTTCTCCGCCTTAGCACGCCTTTGCCTCGACTGTCGTATCCCGACGATGGCAAAGCTTGAAAAGGAAGTCCTCACTTTTTTTAACCACCGGTCAGAACAGCAGGTAAAAATCAACTGGCTGTTCACGATTGATGATTGTCGAGAGAAGCTCAATTCAAAATATGCGGTTGTTAACGGTGCGAACACAAAGTTCGCCAAGTGTTAAGAATTCTTATGAAACAATGTAATAAGCCACATGGCAAATAAACGTAAACAAATACTCACACCAGAAGCGGACAAGCAACTGCTTGTGGCCTTCACAACATGTAAAGACGGTGAAATGAGAACCCGCATCCAGGCTGTCAGACTGTATGGCAATGAGGTTCCCGTCAACGAGATCACCAACCTGACTGGATTGCCACGACGCACCATCCTCCGCTGGTGTGGACGCTACCTACAACAAGGTCTAGGGGATTCGTTGACAACCGCCAAGGAGGTAATCATCAATATCTTACCGATAAGCAGATACAGGATTTAGCCGCCAAGCTGCACCAGTATCGACCAGTTGACTTGTTCGGTCAGAAAGAGGCCGCCACAGCTGATGGGCTGCATTGGTGTATCTCTGACTTGCGGCGAGCGATAAATCACTGGTATGGCATCGACTACAAAAGAGACGCTTCTTATCGACAACTGTTCCAGAAATGCGGTTTTAGTTGGCAGCGAACAGCCAAGGTGTTTCGCTTTCGTTCGGAGATGAAGGTAGCTGATTTTGAAGAACAGCTAGAAAAAAAGTGATTGATTACGCCCAAACACATCCAGATGCCATCTATCTGAGTGAAGATGAAGCGAGTATGTATCTACAAGCTACCACCACATCAGTCTGGGCATCCGTTGGGCAACCCCCCGTGCCCGTCTCCAGCACCGCCGCTGCCGAGATGGTGAAACTGCTGGAAAATACCTTCCGCGCCGTCAACATCGGCCTGGTGAACGAGGTGGCCCTGATGTGCGATCGTTTGGGGCTGAACGTCTGGGAAGTGGTGGAAGCGGCGGCGACCAAGCCGTACGGCTTTATGCCGTTTTATCCCGGCCCTGGACTCGGCGGGCATTGCATCCCCATCGATCCGCATTATCTTAGCTGGAAGTTGCGCACGCTCAACTACACCGCTCGCTTCATTGAGCTGGCCGCCGAGGTGAACAGCTCAATGCCTGCCTACGCCGTCAGCAAAATTGCCGCCGGACTCAACGAGTTTCGCAAGGCGGTGAACGGCAGTCTCGTGCTGCTGCTGGGGGTGGCCTACAAACCCAATGTCGCCGACGTGCGGGAAAGCCCGGCCCTGGACATCATCCACCTGCTGCAAGCCCAGGGCGCGGAGATTACCTATCACGATCCGCACGTGCCCCGCCTGACGCTGGACGATTTTACGGCCGAATCCATGCCGCTAACGGCCGTTTCCCTACAAAATGCGGATTGTGTCGTCATCGTCACCAATCATGCCGCCTTCGATACGACCTCATCACCCAACATACCCCGCTCATTGTGGACACCCGCAATGCGCTGAAAAATGGGGTAGTGAGTGGTCGGCTGCTAACTTTATAGCAGACAAAGGTTGCAAGTGGCCAGTTCTTACCTGCAACCTGCCACTTGCTACTTCTCAACCAATCTCCAATCTCTATTTCTTCTCAATCCGCGTGGATAATGGTTTTTGAGACGGCCGTTCACTCGCTTCCCCCAGCCCAACACAAAACTATCCACCGCCACCAGCAGCCAGCCGTTTGGTCCGTTGCTGGCAAAATCCAGCCCCTGCCAATACGCCGCAATCTCGTCTGCATCGGCGGCAAAGCTGGCGGCGAACGTGGCCTCTTCCGGCTTCAGGGCCAGCGCCAGCGCATGGTCGGGCCGGAAGTGCCCCTTGCGAATCTCCCCCAGCAGCAGCCCGTAGCGAATGAGGTGCAGCTTGCCGGTTTCCACAGCCAGTTCCGGCAGCAGGTAGAGACGGCCGTTCACCAACAACAACCGCTCCTCGTCAAACTCAGTCTGCAAAACCTCATCGGCAAACACCCGCCAGATCGCCAACTCCTTTTTCCCCGGCGGTTTAGACCCCAAGGGTTTCCAAAACCCTTGGGGTCTCACGTCGTCAACGCGCTGCATCACGGCCACAAAATGCCCCTCGCCGGGGAACTGGTGCGGCCAGAGGCGGACGCACTTACGCAGATTGTCGTCTGCCAGCGATGGGTCAACCCAAGACGGCCGTCCCGCGCCAAAGCCAGCAAAGCGTGGCGGATCGATCAGTTCAAACTGGGGAAACTCGCGCAAAAAGTGGGCAATCACCGCCTCATCCTCTTCTGGTGAGAAGGTGCAGGTGGCGTATACCAACCGTCCGCCTGGTTTCACCAGTTGAGCGGCCGTGTCGAGAACGGCCGTTTGCCGTCGTGAACAGGCTAGCACCATCCCCTCACTCCACTCAAACGGCCCGCTTTTACGGAACATACCCTCGCCAGAGCACGGTGCATCTACCAGTACTCGGTCAAAAATCGGCCCAAACTGCACCGCCAGATGTTCTGGCTCGGCACTGGTGATCAGGGCATTGGCTGCGCCCCAACGCTCCAGGTTTTCCGCTAGCAGGCGAGCGCGACCGGTATGCACATCGTTAGCCACCAGCAGGCCGCGCCCCTGCATGGCTACCGCCAGATGGGTCGCCTTGCCGCCCGGCGCGGCTGCCAAATCCAGCACCAGCTCGCCCGGCTGCGCGTCTACGAGTCCACCCACGACCATTGCTGACGGCTCCTGCAAATAGTAAAGTCCCGCCGCATGGTAGGGATGACTGCCTGGACGACTGTCGTCCGTCACTAAAAAGCCATTTGGCTCATGCGCCCCCACTGCTTTCAGCGTAAACGGCGAAAGGGTGCTAAAATCGGCAGCGCTCAGCTTCAGGGTGTTCACGCGCAGACCAACGGCCGTTTCCATACCGTAGCTCTGCGCAAATTGTGGAAATTCCTCCCCCAGCAGCCCGGCCATCTTGGCCAAAAAATCGGGTGGGGGAGATTGCGAGTTTGTTGACATAAATATTATTGTGATTGAGTAATTAGGTAATTAAAGAATTGATATAATTGCCCAATTACCCAATTACCTAATTACCTAAATGCTTTCAGAACTAACCCTACCGCACGGAACCCTCCAACTGCCCGTTTTCCTGCCCGATGGCACCCAGGGCGTAGTGCGCACGCTGGACGCCCGCGATGTGGCCGAGGCGCACATCCAGGCGGTGCAGATGAACGTCTTTCACCTGATGCAGCGCCCCGGTTCCTCCACGATTCAGGCGCTGGGCGGACTGCACCAGATGGCGGGCTGGAGTCGGCCGATTTTTACCGATTCCGGCGGCTTCCAAGTCTACTCACTGCTGCGCCAAAACGCGAAAAGCGGCTCGATTAGCGACAAAGGAGCCACCTTTCGCCCCGAGGGCTCCGACCGCAAATTTAACCTGACGCCCGAAAAAAGCGTCCAGCTTCAGCTCAGCTATGGCTCCGACGTGGTGATTTGCCTGGACGACTGTACCCACGTGGACGATCCCCTGGCGGAGCAGGAAAAGTCGGTGGCGCGCACGGTGCAGTGGGCGGCCCGTTGCAAGGCGGAGTTTGAGAAGATTGTCGGGCAGCGGGGGTTGACTGGGGAGAAACGGCCGTCTCTCATTGCCGTGGTTCAGGGTGGGGCGGAACCCGATTTGCGCCGTCACTGCGCCGAGGAGCTACTGCAAATTGGCTTCGATGGCTACGGCTACGGCGGCTGGCCCCTGGACGCCGATGGCAATCTGCTCACCGACATGATCCAACTCACCCGTGATTTGATTCCACCGCAGTTTACGCTGCACGCTTTGGGCGTGGGGCATCCGGCCAACGTGGTGGCCTGCGCCCGCATGGGCTACAACATTTTCGACAGCACGATGCCTACAAGAGATGCCCGACACGGCCGTCTCATGATCTTCACCACCGATCCGCGTACCAGCCATCTGGATGAAGCTGGCAAATTCTTCCGCTACATCTACATCAAAGACAAAAAGCACGTCAAAACCCAACAGCCGCTCTCTGACTATTGCGACTGCCTGGCCTGCACCCGCTACAGCCTGGGCTACCTGCACCACCTGTACAACCTCAACGACGTGCTTTACCAGCGGCTGGCTACCCTCCACAACTTGCGCTTCATGACCCAGCTCATGGAAAATCTGCGACGGCCGTAAATGCAAATGTCTGATCTGGAATGGTTAACGGCGCAAATTTTGGCCAGCACCAAATATCGGGAGATTGTCCCGGAGTTAGTACAGCGCATCGGGGCGCAGGAGCTGGACAAGCGTCGCTCGCTCAAGGAAGCGGTGAAGGCGACCAAAAACAAGCTTCACCAGGTGGGCGGCGCTTACCAGCAGACGAAGCTGAATTATGAAAAAAGTTTGGAACTGCTGCGAGAAACAGCTTGCACTGAGCCTGTCGAAGTGGCCGTTTCCAATCCCAACGAACTCCGCGCCAGCTGCCGCCAACTCATGCAGGCTCACGCCTCCACCCGCGAACGCTTGCCCATCCTTGACGAGTTTTACGAGACGATTTTTGCCAACTTACCGCCCATCCATACCGTACTAGATTTGGCCTGTGGGCTGAATCCTCTGGTGTATCCGTGGCTGCCGCTGCCAGGCGACGTACAGTTTACGGCCGTTGACATCTACAGCGACATGCTTACCTTTATTCAGGAGTTTTTTGAGCTTACAGGGGTAAACGGCCGTACCCAACAGCGTGACATCATCGGCAATCCGCCCACCGAACCGTACGACCTGATTTTGCTGCTTAAAACCCTGCCCTGTCTGGAGCAGGTGGACAAAAACGCGGCGGTGAACTTGTTAGATAAGCTGAACGGCCGTTACCTGCTCATTAGTTACCCGGCGCAAAGTTTAGGCGGACGCAGCAAAGGCATGGTGGAGAATTACACGCAGCAGTTTGAAGCATTGGCAAACGGCCGTAACTGGCAGGTGCAGCGCTTTGAATTTGCTACTGAACTGGCCTTCCTCGTGCAGACCAACCGCTAAATCCTACCCCACATGCTTTTTACACATTTCGCAAGGTTGCCCGGCTATGATGCTGAGCGGGAAGAAGAGGATTGCATTCTCAGATGTTGAGCCAAGTTGGTATATACATCTGAGAATGCTTGGGGGGTGAGCCAAATTTCTTCGTTTTGTGACCAAAATCCCTTTCTGGCAACTATCTAAAAGCAACACTGTTTACCAAGCATGGGCCAATAACTCACGCTAAAATGAGGCGTACCAGGGTGAAAATGGCGCAAAATCCCCGGTCACGCTATGATCTTAACGAGTATTGTTAGATTGATTTGTCATGGTTATGAGTGCTATGTGTGGACTTTTCTAAAAAGGTGACACTTGTGAATAATTAGTGGCCTTTTAAGTTTGCCAACTGCCGGTAAACTGCCAAAATGATAAGTAATGGCTTATGCAGATTGACCGGTTACGCGTAAAAATCTATGTCGCAACAACTAAAAAGTAAACAAACAGAATTATTATCAGCTCCAGAATTAGACCGGCTCATTACGGGAGACCTGGATTATCGTCCCGTGCCTTTTGAGACGGCCGACGAGCGGGCTTTGCCTGTTTGGCGCGTGCGTTTTTTGCTCACGGCCAACAAAGAAGAGCAGTTTGGCCTGGAAATCAACGACGAGATTCATCTGGGCCGAGGCAAAAATGAAAGCGGTCTGGTCGATTTGTCACCGTATGGGGCAGAGTCTTTGGGCGTCTCGCGGCATCATGTTTCGCTGCGACCCACATCGGCCAACCTGTTTGTCATTGATTTGGGCAGCACCAATGGCACGCGCCGCAACGGCCGTTCCATTGGTATCAACACGCCCTACGCCCTGGCCGATGGTGACATTCTCAGCTTGGGCAACTTGCAGCTAACGGTCAACATTGTAAAACGGCCGTATCTGCAAACGGCCCCCCTCAAGCAGCGAGTTGACCTGGTTGATGCCCTGGCCCAAATCGGCAAGGCGATCACCTCGCAGCTTAACCTGGACGAAGTGCTGAACCAGGTTGTGGCGACGGCCATGAGCCTCACCGCCGCCGGCGAAACCTCTATCTGGTTGGTTGACGAAGCCACCGGTGAGCTGTTCCTGGAGGCCCGTCGCGGCATCGACGATGCCAATCTGCTCCGCACCCGCATGCCCATCAACGAAGATACGCCAGCCGGACGGGTGATCAAAACGGGCAAAGCGATTCGCATGAGTTCCCAACCAGGCGAAGCCCAGCAAATCATGACCGGCTATCTGGTGCAGGCGCTCGCCTATGTGCCCATTTCTCTAGGCGGCATCACGTTTGGTGTGCTGGCTTCGGCCCATCGCGATCCGGGCAAATCGTTTGACGACCATGACGAACGGCTGCTGGGTGCCATTGCAGACTACGCGGCCATTGCCATCCAAAATGCCCGCCTCTACCGCGACACGGACCTGGCCCTAAATGAGCGCGTCCGCGAACTGGCCGCTCTGAACGAGCTGTCGCGCACCGTATCGGCCTCGCTGGACATGAACGAAGTGTATCGGGTGCTGGTGCAGGAAATCCGGCGGCATATGCCGGTGGCTGGTGTGCATCTGTATTTGCGCGATGAAACGCAGCCAGTGCTCCGGGCGTTCAGCGACACGGCTCCCCTGGCTGAATACCCTATTCGCCACGGCATTTTGGGGCGGGTGGTGATGAGCGGCGAACCGGTTATTACCAACAACTTCACCAGTCATCCTGACTACGATGAGGACCTTGATCTGCTGGTTTCTGACGAGCCGGTGCCATTGGCTGCCGTGCCGCTGAAAGTGAAAAGCGAAGTGGTCGGCGTGTTGGTGTTGCACAACCAGCCCGGTGGTGCGCCAAGAAGCGTACTTGTTTAATGTCGCCAAGCGCGACCTGGTAAGGAGTCTACCAGTGGCTAAGGAGACATGCTCAAAGCAGCGAGACCGCAATGAGTGTGAAGCTCTCCTGACAATGTGGTTGATGGATTCCCTATAAATCCTGAGAACTGCTAGCCAGAGACTTGCTATGGTTACGAATAGAAATCACCGTTTGAAGCGTCACAGGTTGGAACACCCGTTACTGATAGGGCAGGGTGTAGTTATCGGACACCGGTATTCTGATGGTATCGGTAAATCTCGCTGGGATAGGAACGCGGGACTCCAAACTGAACGAAAAGTTCAGGCACAAACCGCAATCCCCGATAACGAGCTTGGCAAAGAGCCAGGTATTGGCGTACAGGTGGAACCTAAGGCAAGTTGCAGACGAAACAAGTATGAACTTGGGAACCACATACTTGATAGAGAGCCGGATGCGGTGAAAGCCGCACGTCCGGTTCGGAGAGAGGAATGGAAGAAATCGCAGGTGGCAACACATGTATGACGCTTCTGTTTCTACTCTACTCATTTACAGTGAAGAAGATGCAGCCTTGTTACGCGCGTTTGCCAATCCGGTGGCAACGGCCGTTGAAAATGCCCGCCTCTATGCCAACACCGAGCGCCAGCGTGGGGCCATCCTGGCGATGGGCAACACCCTCTCTGAACCGCTCACTATTTTGGATGATTTGGGCAATGTGCTGGTGTCTAACCGGACAGCTCAACGGTTGCTCAATACCAACATGTCCCAATTTTTTGATGCCATCAGCAGCAGCGTGGGGCGCACCATCGAGGTGCAGATTGGCGAAGAGACGTACCTTTCCACCACCGAGCATGTGCCCGGCGTAGGCACCATCGCCATGATGCAAGACATCACCTACGTGAAGAAGCTGGAAAAAGATCGCTCTGAATTTATGCACATGCTGTCGCACGACCTGAAAAATCCGCTCATGGCGGTGACGGGCTACGCCAACCTGCTGGAGCGCACCGAAACGCTGGGCGAAAAAGGCAAGCGGTTCCTGGACGAGATCAACGTCGCCGCCGACCGGATGCTGGACATGATCACCCAGCTTTTGGACACCGTTGCCCACGAAGAATTGATTCGGCTGGCGCAAGAAGTGGTCGATCTGCAAGAAATTGTGGCCCAGGTGCTGCGGGATACGGAAGGGGCGGCTTTACCAAAAGCGATTGCGGTAACGGCCGTTACCGAGGGCACCCCCTACAAAATCCACGGCGACAACCTGCGTCTTTACCACATGATCCTCAATCTGGTAGACAACGCCATCAAATATTCGCCTGACTTCACCGAAGTGACGGTCACCACAGTGTACGGTGACGACAAGCTCATCATTCGGGTCGCCGACGAAGGGCCGGGTATCCCCGAAAAAGATCTGCCGCACGTATTCGATAAATTTTTCCGCGGTATTCAGGAAGGATTGGCCAGCAAAGGCTCCGGGGTAGGTCTGGCCGCCGTGAAGAGTATTGTAACGGCTCACAAAGGCACGATCACCGTCGAGAATCGGCCCGATCGCGGGGCGCAGTTCACGGTTGAGTTGCCCAGCGACATGCGCGTGAATCGGTAGGCCGTTAGCGGGAATCCGTGGTCCGCAATAGGTTATCGGCAAATTACCGATTACCGTTCACCGAGTACCGACAACCGACCTAAGGCGGTGTCATCGCGCAGCGGAAGCCGAGATTGTCGCGGCGCACGGTGGGGTCGAAGGAACTGCGGGTGATGACGCTTAAATCCTCTACCGCCGACAGCCACGATCCGCCCCGAATTGCTTTGAATTCCCCTTCCACTGGTCCCAACGGATTGCTGTCGGTCGCTTCGGCGTAGTAGCGGCGGTCGTACCAGTCGCCCACCCACTCCATGACGTTGCCTGCCATGTCATACGCACCAATGGGGGAACGGCCGTTGACAAAACTGCCCACGGGTCCCGTAATCTGGAAGCCATCATCCACGCTGCTGTCCCGGTAATCGCGCGGGCAGTTGGTATCGCAAAAGTTTACCTTCGTCCCATCAAACACATCGCCCCACGGATAACGCAAAATAATCGCCTGCACCGGATCAAACCCGGCGGCCATTTCCCACTCCGCTTCCGACGGCAGCCGGGCATCGCGCCAGTCACAAAATGTGTTGGCATCGTACCAGGAGACTTGCACCACCGGATAGTCGGTGTATGTGGGGTCGCTGTAGTAGCCAGCGGGGAACGGAATGGAACTGGTGCCCGGTGCGGCACAAACGCCGGCCTCCACGCACTGGGCATACTGCCCGTTGGTTACCTCCGTCTCGTCGATGAAAAACGGATCCATGCGCACCAGGTGCGACGGCCGTTCATCAGCCTCGCCTTCATCCGTGCCCATGCGAAATGTGCCGCCGGGCATAAACACCATCCGTGCGCCCGTGTCCGTGATGAGCGGCTCAGGGCTGGGCGTGGGTGGCAGGGTGGGTGCAGGCAGCGGCGACGGCGTAGGCGCGATGGCCGTCAGCGCGGCCACAATGGCCGATTCGACGGTGGCGGTGGCCTCGGCTTCCGGCACTTCCTCAGGATCGCCCAGGCCCGTCAGCGTAAAAAGACTGCCGATGAGCACCAGCAGCAGCAGCACAACCGCCAGGGCCACGATGGTACGCTGCTCGATTTTTTTGCGGGTACGCGGCGAAATGCGCGGTGGGGGTGGACTGCCCAGCTGGCGCGTGGTGGTTCGGCGGGGTTCCAACGGCGGCGGTTCCGGCTGAGCGCCTGGTTTGGCCAGGGCATTGGCAAACGCTTCGGCCGTTTCGTAGCGGGCATCGGGGCGCAGCGAGAGGGCACGATTGGCTACCAACGAGAGATACGGCGGCACGTCCGCGTTCACTTCCCGCGCAGGGATGAGGTCAGATAGGCCGGTTTCCCGGTTGAGGGCGCGTGGCGGCACCTGGTTGGTGAGCAGCGTGTAGAGCGTGGCCCCCAGGCTGTAAATGTCGCTGGCGGGGGTGACGTCCAGTTGGGCTTGCTGCTCGGGTGAGCCGTAGCCCTGAGTGTGCTGGTGGACCCCAAGCCCCGGCAGGCCGCTGTCTACCAAAAACACCGTGCCATCTGGCGTCACGCGGATATTGGCGGGCTTGATGTTGAGGTGCAGCTGCCCTTTTTGGTGCAGGTACGTGAGGGGTTGGCAGGCGGCTTGCAGCCAGTCGATGATGCGCTCGGTGGGCAGACGGCCGTATTGCTCCAATAAGCTCTGCAAATCGACCCCGTCCACGTAGCGGCTCACCAGGTATTGGCCACTGCCCTCCAGGGCAAAATGGTCTAGCACCTGCGGCAACTGCGGGTGCGAGAGGTCGCTCAGGCGGCGAGCCTCTTTGCGGAACAGCTTCTGCATTTCCACCGAGCTGTCGCGATACTCTTTTAGGGCCACATCCTGGTTGTCTATGACGTCCCAGGCGCGGTACACCGCGCCGTACTGCCCTTCGGCCAGCAGGTTCAGGATGCGGTACCGCTTGTTGAGGAGTTCACCAGGAAAAATCGGCATAGCTATCCATCCAGACGCAGCGTTACTTCTTCAAGGCTGCTGCGTTTGCCCACAATTGTAACGCGATCACCTAACTCTAGCTGCGTATATCCGTGTGAAATGATTGTGTTCCCTTTGCGCCGTACCGAGAGGACCAGCGTGTCCAGCGGCAGCTGCAATTCGCGCAGGGCAATGCCGTGCAGCGCCGGATTGCGCAGTTCGATCTCCATCACATCCTGCCCTTCGTCCATGCCCAGCAGCAGCGATGCCGCCGACGGCGAGCGGACAAACTGTTCTAGCAGCCCCACCATCACTGTGGCCGGATCGATGATCCGTGCGCCCAGGGCATGGAATTTGTCAAAATTGGCCCGATCGTTCAGCCGCACGACCACTGTTTCGGTGCCAAACTGTTCATAGAGCAGTTCGCAAATGGCGTAGTTTTCCTCGTCGGACAGCATGAGAACGGCCGCATCTGCCCGACCCGCGTCCAGCGCATATAAACTGTCTAGCGTGTAATCATTCAAAGTTACCATCCCCACTTCTGAAGATGTTGATCCGGCACCGGTTTCGACCAGGCTGGGCTGTAAACAGGCCACTTTCACGTCCCAATTGTGCCGCATCAGCTGCTGCGCCAGCAGCAAAGATTGCCCCTCGACGCCAAAAATGATGGCATCCCGAACGCCGTCAAATTCGGCCGTTTGTGCTTTGGGCCGGGCCTCACCCAAATGGTTAATCGCCCACTTGAAGAAGAGCGGCCCCACAACCTGGTTCAGCACGACGACCGAGATGATGAGCGTGGAAAAATTGCTGCCTAAAAAGGGGAACTCCACGGCCACTTCTTTGGCCAGACCCAACGCCACTCCGGCATTGGTGATGAAGGCCATCCATTTGACGCGGTTGTTGCGCATAGGATCGCGGGCCAGCACGCCCCCGGCAAATGAGCCCACAATCCGGGCCAAAATGCGGATCACAAAGATGGCCAGGGCGATTTTCCACGCTTCGGCCAGCACATCAAGCTCTAGCGATTCGCCGGTCAGGGTAAAAAAGGCGATGTAAACGTAGGGAGCCACATCGTGCAGGCGCTGGGAATATTCGGCACGCAGGGAGCTGTAATTGTTCACCAAAAAGCTGGCAATCATGCAGGTGAGCAGCGGTTCTACCAACAGTTCGAAGGGCAGGTTGGCGTGGGTAAAGTCGCGGAACCAGGCGGAAAAGGCAAAAACGCCGTAACCGATTAGTAGCAGCAGAAATGTTTTTAGGGAGGCGTCGATGTGGCGCCTTAGCACCCAGCGCAGCAGCCAGGCAACAACAAACCCCAAGACGACAACAAGGGCCAGCTCGATGGCCAGCAGGAAGATAAAGCTGATATTTACCGGGACCGCTTCAAAAAGCGCGTCGGCTATCGAGGAGCTAAGGGCAAAGAGGATAATGACGCCAAAGTCCATGATGACGGTGACGCCCAGCGACATTTGCGTGTAGGGGCCGCGAGCGCGCAGCTCATTGACGATGGCAATAACGGAAGATGGCGAGCTGGCGGTGAGGATGGCGGCGGCTAAAAGGGCCACGGCAAAACGGCCGCTTCCCCCCATCGTTTGCATAAAGGGAATATAGTCCGCCAGCAGGAAAACGGCCGTTGTCACAATGCCCACGGTCGCCACGATCAGCCCCGCCGAAACCAGGTTGATGCTGCGCAAACGGCCGCGCAGTTCTGGCAAATACAGCTCTCGCCCAGCGGCAAAAGCAATAAACGCCAGCGAAGTTTCATCAATGAAGCGCAGATGCTCCAGCGAGGCTTCGCTGGCAAAACCCAGCACAAATGGCCCTACCAGCAGTCCCGTAAACAAATAGCCGGTGATCAGCGGTAAGCGCAGCCGGGTGAAAAATTCACCAATCTGCCGCGCGGCCAGGGCGATCACCCCAAATGCAACGAGAATAAAGAAAAAATCTGGCAGTTGCCCCATAAATTTTATTGTGTCAAGGGTGTGCTGTGGATGTCAAAGCGCAGCATGACCTCATCCAGCCGCTCTGGGACGCCGTACAGCGTCACTTTGTCGCCCAGTTTTAGCTGGGTATGCCCATGCGAAACCAAAGTTTGCGGCCCGCGCCGCACCGACAAAACCAGCACATCCAGCGGCAGGCGCAGTTCGCGCAGTGTCACGCCGTCCAAATCGTGGTTGCGCAGCTCCACATCCACGATCTCTTGTTGGTGGTCGGTGCCCAGCAACAGCGACGAAGCCGAGGGTGCGCGTACAAACTGCTCAAGAAGAGAGACAACGGCCGTTTCCTGCTCCACAATCAGCGCACTCAACTCCTGAAACGCGGGGCGCAGCTCACGATCTTGCAGATGAACTACCACCGATTTGGTGCCAAAATGCTCGTAGATCTGTTCACACACCTCCAGATTTTGGGCGTCGGGCAGCATCAGCACAAAACTATCTGCCTGGGTGCCTTCCAGCGATTGCAATGATTGCAGTGAAAAGTTGGGCAGCAAGCGCACGTCGAGCGTATTTTCATCCAGCAGCGTTAAGCGCCGCCGCATCTCCTCGGTATCCAGGTCGCCCAGGCGCACCTGCCAATGATGGGCCTTCAGCTGCCGGGCCAGCGTTACAGATTGTGGCGTCAGGCCCAAAATGATCACATCGCGCACCCCATCAAACGGCGCTGCCTCCGCCTGGACATGCGTTTCGCCCATGCGGTTAAGCGCCAGTTTGAACAAGATTGGGCCAACGATCTCGTTCAGCACTACCATGGCCACGATGGTGGTGGCAAAAGCCTCGCCCCAGCCGGAAAACTCAACGCCAACCTCTTTGGCCAGGCCCAAGGCCACGCCAGCCTGGGTGACAAACACCATCCATTTATAACGATTGCTCTTCATCGAATCTCTGGCCAGAAGGCCCCCGGCAAATGAACCGATGATGATGACCACCATGCGGATGGCGGCCAACGCGAGAGCAATCGGCCACACCTGGAGCAAAATGTCTAGCTTGAGACCTTCACCCACCAGCGTAAAGAAGGCAACGTAGATAAATGGCCCGGCATCGTGCAAAATTTCGGAAAATTCCAGGCGGCATTGGCTGTAGTTGTTGATGACAAAGCTGGCGACCATGCAAATGAGCAGCGGCTCCAGCAAAACCTCGAATGGCAAGTGCTCGTGAGTGTATTCGCGCACAAAGGTGGAGAGGACGTAAATGCCATAACCCAGAGCGAGAATAACGGCCGTTTTCAGCGAAAGTTGCCAGTGACGATTCAACACCCACAGCAGCACCCGGCTGAGCAAAAGACCCAGGCCAATCGACAGCACCAGTTCAACGGCAAGCAGCAATAGCAGCCCTAGATTTACCGAGACGCCAGTTAATACTGCTCCGGCAATATCCGCACTGATGGCAAACAACACAATCACCAGCACATCGGAGATGACGGTGACGCCCAGCGCCAGCTGGCTAAACGGGCCACGCGCCCGCAGCTCGTTGATGAGAGCGATGGCCACCGAAGGTGAGCGGGCCACCATGATCGTGCCCGCCATCAGGGCAATGACGATTTGACCACTAACGGGAAACTCTTGCATGAAGGGGATAAATCGAGCCAGCAAAAACACGGCCAGCGTGCCGCCGACCATCGTGACAAACACAACAGCGGCCGTTACCAGGCCAATGCTGCGCAGCCGCCCGCGAATTTCAGGCAGATACAGCTCGCTGCCTGCGGCAAAGGCAATAAATGCCAGCGAAATCTCATCCACAAAGCGAAGCGATGCCACCACCTCTTTACTGGCAAAGCCCAGCACAAACGGACCAGCCAGCAGGCCGGTGAAGAGGTATCCGCTAATTTTGGGCAGTCCCAGGTGGGCAAACAACCGCCCGATTTGCCAGGAAGCCAGGGCAACTAAAACAAAGTTGAGAACAATGAAAGTTAGGTTTTGGGTCAAATCCATCATGCACATAGCCTATCACGTCTGTAAAAACGTGACGATTGATGTTCCTTTTTTATTTATTTTGCGGCGAGGGGAAGCTGATTGTGGGTGCTGATACGGCCGTTATTCAACCTCTCAACGTAAAATCACCGATTCAAAAAACTGTTCCTGAAACCAGGTCTGCGCCCGAATTTGTGCATCGGTGGCTGTTTGACCCGCCGGAACAAGCACCAGCTTGTCGTCATTATCGTTCAGGCGGCGGATGACGGCAACACAAATTCCAGTGAAAGTGGTCAGCGGTTCGGTGATGAACAGCACGTAGGCGTCCAAATCGTCGCCGTCCGGGGCCGGCACGCCGGGCACGTAGCCGTAGTTGATGGGGTAGCGGAAGCCGTGGGTTGGGTGGCGGGAGTCGCAGGGGCGATCAATTTCGACGGTGACAGTTTTGCCTAAAAATGAAGTGGCGGCTGGATAGTCTGAGATTGTCATTTGCCTCCCTGGTTCCCTAGAGTCGTTAAGCTGACCCCATTCAATTTCAGCAAGTCGAAATAAAGATATTTTTTGGAGGGGCGGGACTGGCGGGCCAAGATCATGGTCAGACAGAGGGCCTTACCTCCCGCCTGTCTCGCCCAAAACGGCCGTAAACTTAAGGTGGGGCGAGACGGCGCGGGAAAAAGATGGCTTGTTTCGCTCCAAACTTGGCCGCGCCGTCCCTCCCCTACGTTATATTTCGAATGGATGCATTCGCTTTGTTTAGCACCGGCTCTCAGCATGACAAAGGGCGTTCTCTACGTGTTGCTTGCCGTTTCCCGGAAGTAGTCCAGCAGCAGCAAGTGGACAAACATGTAGCCGCCGCCCACTTTGCGCAGCAGGTTGCGCTCAGCGGCATAATCGAGGAAGTGCACGTAATCGGCCGGAGAAAGCTGGTGCTGCGCCAGAATGCGGTGCAGCTGCTTATGCTGCATGGCCGCCAGTCCACCGTAGGCCAACCCCGCCGATACGCCCAGATAAAGGCTGGCCCCCAGGCCAAACGGCAGCGCTGCGGTCCAAGGGACGGGCATTTTGAGCCAGTTGGCCAGCAGCAGACCAAGCGCAAGCAATACGGCCGTTCCCACCCCAGTCAATATGCCAACAATACGGCCGTTTTGCCCCGATCGTGCCACACCCTGCCCCGGCGTGGTGCGCATCTTCATCTCGTCCCGTTCCAGGCCGTGGGCTACCAGCTGGCTAATAAAGCCCACCAGCGCCAGCAAAAGCACCCAGCCCGGCGAAACGCCGCCAGAACGACCCACCAGCCAGACCAATCCACCGACCAGTGCCCCGCCAACTGCGCCCAAACCACCGCCGAGCAGCGCCTGCGGCCAGCGCCAGTTTAGCAGCTCCACCGTGTCGATGCGGAACCAGTTGACCCGCGCCCAAACCAGCAGCAGCCGCAGAAAGGCCAGCAGCCCGCCGGTAATTACCCCCGCCGCCGCTCCGGCTGCTAAAGCACGCCAATCGGACAACAGCAGGCCGACGCCGCCTACCGCCAGACCAATCAGCAGGAACAGCCCGGCCAGACGGTAGCGCAAGCCATCGGCAAACTGGCGCTGCTGGTCGCGCGGCAGCCAGTTAGGCTGCAAATATTCCAGGAAGAAGATCGTTTGGTTGAACTGGGTCATCTTTTGCGCCAGCCAGCCCAGCCACGGCACCGTTTGGGTCGGTTCGTAGATCGATTCACCACCGCGATAGCGCACCATGCGCTCCACGTAGACGTCAAACAACAGCGTGCGGCCCATCTTGCGGTCGCCCAGCGACAGAGCGACCTGCTCTGGCATTCGGTAGTAGGCCAGTGTCATCATGCTGAGCATGAGCGGCGATTCGGCTAACTCGCGCAGCGTCGAATCGGTTTGCAGCGCGGCGCGCAGCCCAGCCAGACGCGGCCCCATGCTAACCAGATACTCGTCGATCTGCTCTAGTGTGAGCGGCTGGAGCACAATGGCCTGGGCCAGATTTAGCCGCGTGGCCAGTGCTTCGTAATCCTTAATGCGGCAGGTGACGACGGTGGGCATGGTGAGGTAGCGCTGGCGGAACTGGTTGATCGCCTGGGCGCAGGCCACGCGGTGTTCCTGCTCTACTTCGTCCAGACCATCAAGCAGGGGCAGCAGCTCGCCATTTTTGAGCCAGGTTTGCCCCAGACGGCGCGGCACTTCGTACCGGTTGGCCAACTCGTTGACCATCCAGTCGCCCAGGGGCACGTTGTTGCTCCAGCTGGCCAGGCTAAACACCACGGGGATGGGATGACGGCCGTCTATCTCCGCCCTCAGCAGCAAATCGCTCACCAGCTGGAGGAGCACGGTGGTTTTGCCTGCGCCGGGTTCACCCATCACCAGCAGGGTGCCTTCCGCCTCGTCGTAAACGGTGGTGATGGAGGTGCCGATGGGCAAGGGAGTGTCGAACAGCTCATCGGGCAGCAGGTTGTCTGGCTGCTGCCAATCGGCCAGGGCGTGACTAGCCACGGCGTTGGTGCGGTACGTCATCGCCAGGTCGATCAGCTCGGCCCCGTGCAGCGATTCTTTGAGCACGCCGACGAGCCAATAGGTTTTGACGCGCTGGAGCATGACCTGGCGGTTGTGGTTGGTTGGTACTTCCATAGTTTTTATAACCTCCCGGAGGTTTAATATCTCCAGGAGGCTCTGACAGCTTTTTTAGTTTAGTTTTTGCCGACGAAACAAGGCTGCTACGCCCCCAATTAATACAAAAAGCAATCCCAGCACGACCAAGGTGAATTTGGGAATGGCACACCAGCGGGCCACCGTCGGCCATACTGCCGACGTGGAGCCTAGCAGCAGCCGAATGAGGGCATAATTTTCTACACAGTCCAGGATGGCAGCAACGGGCAATCCCCAGGACAGCCAGAGGCCCATTTTGTGGATCAGACTGCCCTGTGGCAACAGCGACTGAGCAACCAACAGACAGCCCAGCCCGATACTGCTGGCATAGGCAAACAAAAAGAGAAAATCGAGCCCCAAATTTAGCCCGGCATAAACCTGCCCCGTCACCCCCCAAGAGTCAAGGATGGCGCGAGCTGTGGCAGGATCACCAGCAAATTCAAAGGAGACAATGCCTCCTGGCGCGGCGTCTGTGCTTAATGGCTTGCCCAATATTTGCAAGCAGGCCATCACAATGATGGTTAAAACGACCAGAAAAATGAAGACAGATTTTTGTTTTTCTGTAGCTATCCAATCAAATGGTGTTT
The DNA here is from genome assembly GCA_020634435.1 of Ardenticatenaceae bacterium. GTDB lineage: Bacteria > Chloroflexota > Anaerolineae > Promineifilales > Promineifilaceae > Leptofilum. The sequence continues at coordinate 88,735 of JACKBS010000009.1, forward strand.
TCATACAACTTCTCTTTGTAAATTAAAGGAGGTTTTTGTAGATACGGCCGTCTTTCATCACCAGCCGAATGTTGTCCACATTTTCCAGGCTGCGGATGTCGGCCAAGGGATCGGTTTGGCTGACAATGATGTCGGCCAGCTTGCCTGCTTCCAGCGTGCCCAGTTGGTCGTCCCAGCCCAGGCATTGCGCGGCCGTTTTGGTGGTGGCTACCAGCGAATCCATTGGCGACAGGCCGACGTTGCACATCAAGTCCAGTTCGCGCAGATTGGTGCCGTGTTTCATTACCCCCGCGTCGGTGCCCATGGCAATGTTGACGCCCGCCTTAAATGCCTTGCCGATGTTCTCGCTGTGAATCTCGATGACCTCGCGGGATTTACGGACGCCCCATTCCGGCATGTTACCGGATGCCTCAGCCTGTTCCAGCACGGCCAGCGGAGCCAGCAAGGTAGGCACCAGGTAGGTGCCACGCTCCAGCATCAGCTCGATGGCCTCGTCATCCACAAAGATGCCGTGCTCGATGGAGTGGATGCCCGCCCGTACCGCGTTTTTGATGCCTTCGGCCCCTTGCGCATGGGCCATCACCTTCACGCCGCGCCGGTAGGCGGCTTCTTGCACCATCACTTCCAGCTCTTCCGGGGAGAACTGGGTAAATTCGGGATGGTCGGTGGGGCTGAGCACGCCACCGGTGGAGCACACCTTGATGATGTCGGCTCCGGCGCGCAGCACTTCACGTACCTTTTTGCGCACCTCTTCCACACCATCGCAGATACCGCTGGGGCGGCCGGGCGTGGCGGGGAACAGGTCCATGTCGGCCCCGGAGGGCAGCCAGCTGTCACCGTGGCCACCGGTGATGCTGAGCACGGTGATGCTAATCTGCATACGCGGTCCGGCAATGATGCCTTGTTCAACCGCTTGCTTCATGCCCAGATCGGCCCCGCCTGCATCGCGCACGGAGGTGATGCCCGCCTCCAGAGTGCGCCGCATGGGGGCAATGGCTTTGTAGTAGTTGAGCGAGTACGGGGTGTTCATCCCTTCGACGAAGTTGATGCCGTCGAAGACAAAGTGGACGTGACTGTCGATGAGGCCGGGCATGATGAAGCCGCCGTGGGCGTCGATCATGGTGACGTCGCTGTTGGGCAGGCGAATATCGCTTTTGCGGCCAACCTGCTCAATTTTGTTGTCGCAGATGAGGACTGCGCCGCTTTTCAGGGGGGAACGGCCGTTGCCGTCTATCACGGTGCCGTTGTGGATGAGGGAATAAGTCATGGGATTTCTCCAAGTTGTGTGATTGGATGTTTTCAAACTGCAAGTGGCTGTCGGACTCCGACCTGGAGAGTTTACCGGATGTTGGTGGGCGCGGCTATAGAAATTTTATGGAATTGGGAATGGCCTGATCCGCCCGGGGCTGAAGCCGCCGGGCTGGTAGAGAAAGCCCCATGAATGGGGCTGTAAGACTGGATGCTTCACTGCGTCTAGAATGACAATTGATCTTGAACTGTCGTGCTGAGAGCCTGTGCTGAGGCTGCCGAAGTATCCTCCGAAGCATCCTGTCCGATGGAGAGGTAGCAGAGCTCTGGCTTGGGTAAGGCGCTGGTTATTGGATGCTTGCGGGATGCTTCACTTTGTTCAGCATGACGAGTGATGGTTCCTTGTCATGCTGAGAGGTTGCGGTTAGCGGATGAGCTGATCGTATACATCATCCAGCCAGCGGTTTTGCGGGTGGACGATGGCGGGTTTAGGCTGCAAATCGGCCCAGAAGGGAGCGAAGGTGTGGTCGCGGTCGCCGGGGAGGGTCCAACGAGCGGCCGTTTCTTCGTGGCAGTGCAGGTGGACGTAGTGGCGGGTTTTGCGCCAGCTGAGGCATTCCTCCGGCAGCCAGCCGTCGATGTGGAGCATGATTTTGGTGGGGTTGGGCAGTTGGTCGTATTCCAAATAGGTAACGTGATGGAAACGGCCGTTCCACCCCTCAACCGCATCCCCCACTTCAAACGTCATCCCCCGCGTAAAGAGCGGCGCAAATGGAATAGAGTCTGTATTTGGCTGGCTAAAAATGTGGCTGTCCTGGTTCAGAATGGCTTCCCCGGCGGCCAGCTCATTTTCAACCTGGCCCAGGTAGCGGTGGATGGTGAGTTGGGTAAGGCCGGTTTCTTCATGGGCTTCGCGGACAACGGCCGTTTCCCACCCCTCTCCTTCATCCACCGTGCCCGCGGGAATTTGCACGCCCGCTTGTGGGTGTTGGAACAGCAGCAGCTGTCGTCCTTGGGGATGTTCACGGGTGATGAAGGCAGTGACTTTGTGAATGGTCATGGGCGGTAATTGCGCTTCTCTTACCGGGCGAGGCAGGTGGCGATCAGACTATTGAGTTCGACAAAGAATTGTTCCACCTGCCTCGCCCCTTGACCCGTCCTAAATATAGTTGACAGATATAATCACCATTTAGGATGGGCAACCTTATGAAAAAAGAAACCGTCAGACGTTACAGCCTGGCCTTCAAACAACAAGTCGTGCGTGAGTACGAAGCCGGGGCCAGCATCTACAGCTTGCTTAACAAGTACGGCATTGGCGCACACACAACGGTGCAACGATGGATTGAGCAATACGGCCGTTCCGGCTACCGTGCCGAACTGGTGGTCATTCAAACAGCTGAAGACCAGCAGGGCATCAAAGCACTCAAACGACGGGTCGCGGAACTGGAATCCGCGCTAGCGCAAAGCACCTTGGACAACCGGATGTTGGCAGCCACGCTCACGGTGGCCAGTGACGCCTTGGGCGTTGACCTTAAAAAAAATTTCGGCAAGAAATCATAGACCATATCCGGCAAGCGGGCCAAGTGCCCACTCAGGCCGCCGTGACCTGGTTTGGCATCAGCCGCCAAGCCTACTTTCAAGCCAAGCAGCGGCAACAGCAGCAGGAAGCTGAAAATCAGCTCATCCTGAACTTGGTCAAAGAAAAACGGCGGCTGCATCCCCAGATGGGCGGGCGCAAGCTGTACCATGAGCTGCGACCCTGCTGGGAAAACCTGGAGATTACTCGTGGTCGGGATGCTTTTTTTGACCTGCTACGCGCCCACAATTTGTTGATTGTGCCCAAGCGTAATCGACGGCGAACCACCTTAGCTGGCTCCTGGCGTTGTCCCAATCGTCTAGTTGGTTTGACGTTGGCGACCACTCATCAGGCGTGGGTTGGTGACATCACCTTCATCACGACGGAAACAGGCTTTGTCTATCTGGCGCTGCTCACAGATGCGTTTTCGCGCTTTATCGTCGGTTATGATATTTCGGCCTCTTTGGCCACGGAAGGTTGCCTGCGGGCCTTGCAGCTGGCCATCAACCAGGCGCATTGTCCGGTGACCGGATTGATTCACCATTCTGACCATGGGGTGCAATACACCTCGTGGTCGTATCGAGACTGTCTCCAAGAGCACCGCTTGCTACCCAGCATGGGTGAGGTGGGCAATTGCTATGACAACGCGTTGGCAGAACGCATGAACGGTATTTTAAAGAACGAATATGGTCTGGATGACCTGTTTGTCAATTTGGCGCACGCGCAGCAAGCGGTGGCTGAAGCAGTTTGGCTGTACAACTATGATCGCCCACATCTGTCGTTGGGCTATGCTAAACCTGCTGAAATTCATTTTGATAACTGATGTGAAGTAGTCACTATTTTGTGTCAACTTATTTTAGGACTTGACACCTACCTTTTACTTTTCACTTTTCACTTCTGACTTTTCACTCTCCCCGCCCCGCAAATTGCGCAAAAAGCCCAGCAGCAGTCCCGTGGCCAGCCCTAACAGACCCGTAGCGACCGGTTTGCGCCAGTGGGGAACGGCCGTTTCTTTTTCTTCTTCGGTTGGGGGAACAGGTGGGTCTTCTGGTGGCGGGGTGAAGGTAATGCGATAGGCACTTTCTTCTGGCTCGCTGGGCGGGCCTGGGCTGGCATAACCGCCGCGCCAGATGGCATTGGCCGATGGTTTGAGGCGCGTGCCGTATTTGTTGGCGTACACCTGAGTGAACTCCGCGCCAAAGAGGAAAATTTGGGCCGAGTAGTAGACCCAGATCAAAATCAGCACAAAAGAACCGGCCGCGCCGTAAGCCGAGGTGGTGGAACCGCGCGTCACGTACAGCGTGATGAGATACCGTCCAACCATAAACAAGACGGTGGTCACGGTTGCGCCGAGCAGCACATCTTTCCAGGTGATGTGGGCATCGGGCAGCACCTTAAACAGCAGGGCAAAAAGCAGGGTGAGGATCACCAGGGAAGCGACAATATTGATCTGGGGCAGCACCTGGCCAATGCCCGGCAGCCAGAAGACCAATCGGTCGCCAACAGAGCTGATCAGGGTGTTGGTGGCAATTGAGAGCAGCATGAGCAGCCCGGCGACCAGGAGCATGGCAAAGGCCAAAGCCCGCTTACGAATGGTGTTGAGGATGCCGGTTTCCGGGGCGGGCCGTAAGCCCCAGATCATGTTTAGCGTCCGTTGGAGCTGCGAAAAGAGGCCCGAAGCGCCCAGCAGCAGGAGGATGGTGCTGAGGATGGTCGCCCGCACGCTGTCGCCGGAGGTGCTGGCATTGGCGATCAGGTCTTGGATGACAACGGCGGCGTCTTCACCGACAGCGAGCTTAATTTCATTAACGATGTCACCGCGTACGGCCGCATCGCCATAAAACACGCCAGCCATCGCCACAACAATGACCAACACAGGAGCCAGGGACAAAAAAGTGTAGTAGGTGAGGGCGGCGGCAAACAGGGAGGCGTTGTCGCGGTTCCAACCCTGGTAGCTTTCCTTAAACAGTTCAAAAATGGCAACGGCCGTTGCTTTCATGCCGTGATCTTAGGGTGTGTGGGGCAGGGATGCAAAAATTGGTCAGTCAGGGTGGGCAAACGGCCGTCTATCGTAGGGGCGACCCGCCGGGTCGCCCCTACCCGATGCGACAACAAACCTAACCGCGTCGGGGTGGGACGGTGCGGCAACGCCCTTGTCCTGCGCAAAACCTATCTTCCGCGCCGTCTCACCCTGCCTTGTTAACGGCCGTCTTGAGCGAGACAGGTGGGGGTGAGACCTTTTGTCTGGCCATGATCTTGGCCCGCCTGTACCCCCCCCCAACATCACTTTTCGAATTGCTGATGCTAGACAGGTTTCTTTTTTATTCTGGCTGAACTATCATAGAGAGACATTGACCACTGATGGTGACGATTCAGGCGACCCTAAGGGTTTGCAACTTTCGGCGACAAATGAGTCGAGTTCGAAACCCTTAGGGTCTGTGTAGTGACCATTGATGAAGGAAATGCTTTATGCCAGATACGCCCTTCCAGCCGCAGCTAGATTTTAGTCCACACAATAACCAGTCTCTCTTTTCCGACCATTATTTGCAGGACATTTTGCGCCGCACCCCCGCCTGGCGGGCCATGCAAGAACCGGCGGGCGATTTCCTGAGCTGGCTGCAAAAGTTGTACGCCAAAGAGCGGGCGCAGTTGGCCAATTACAACGAATCGCAGCTGGAAGATAACTGGATTAAGCCGATTTTGGACGAGCTGGGGCACGTCTGGGAAGGGCAAGCGTCTATTCCTGGCTTGACCCGCAACATCAAAAAGCCAGACTTTGCCCTGTTCCCTGATGTGGCGGCAAGGCAAACCGCTGTTCCCCACCAAAACACCAAACAATACACCAACGACGTGCTGGCCCTGCTGGAAGCCAAAAAGTGGACGGTGAACCTGAGCAAAAAAAGCGGCACCCGTCCCCTGTTTGACGACCAGAACCCGATGTATCAGATCGACACCTACCTGAGCCTGAGCGGGGTGACCTGGGGTGTGGTGAGCAACGGCCGTTTCTGGCGACTGGTCCATAAAAATTCATCCCGCACCCTGGAAACCTACTTCGAGATTGACCTGCTGGCGGCGTTGGAAGCGCCCAACGACCGCTCCGCCCTGGCCGTGGCCACCTTCTTCTGGGCCTTCTTCAACCAGAGCGCTTTCCGGCCCGACGCACACGGCACCCGCTTCCTCGATGAGGCGCTGAGCCAGAGCAAGGCGTACGCCATCGCCCTGGAAGCCGATTTGCGCGACAACGCCTACCGCTCGCTGGAGCAGCTCATCATCGGTTTTTTTGCCGGGGATGCCCGCCTGGACGCCCAAAACGCCGACCACCGCGCCCAGGTGTACCAGAACAGCCTCTACCTGCTCTACCGCCTGCTCTTTTTGTTCTACGGCGAGGCCCGCGCCCTGCTGCCAATGGGCAACCCGACTTACAAAGATGAATACAGCCTGCAAACCCTGGCCAACGACATCAATCGGGAGCGCGACCGGCTGGATACGCTGCCTACCACCGGCCGCCGCCGCTGGGACCGGCTGCAAGAGCTGTTCCGGCTGATTAGCGGGCGCGACGCCCAATTTAACGCTGAGCTGGGCGTGCCGCGCTACAACGGCGGCCTGTTCGACCCGGCCCAGCATCCCTTTTTGGAGCGCCATTTTGTGGGCGACCGCGGGCTGGCCAAGGCGATTGATTACCTGGCTTACCGGCGCGTACGCGAAGACGGCCGTTTCCAGGGCTACCAATCCGTCGATTACCGCACCCTGGACGTGCGCCAGCTGGGTTCCATCTACGAAGGGCTGCTAGAGTACAAGGTGGCCGTGGCTACGGAAGAGATGGTGACGGTACGTCAGAAGGGGGTGGAGACGTGGCTGCCCGCCCGCCAGAGCAAGGCCGCGCCGCTGGACCGCCGCCAGCCGGGTGAACTGTACCTGACCAACGACAAGGGGGAGCGCAAAGCCACCGGCTCTTACTACACGCCCGATTACATTGTGGAGTACATTGTGGAAAACACGCTGGGGCCGCTGGTGGCCCAGGCTCGCGAGCGGGTGAAGGCCCAAGTGCGCCAGACGGGATCGCTGAACGAGGCGGAACGCCAGCGCCAAAGCGCCGCGCTGTTTGTGCAGGAGATTTTGGCCCTCAACGTGCTGGACCCGGCGATGGGTTCCGGCCATTTCCTGGTGGAAGCCACCAACTTTTTGGCCCGCGCGTTGGCCACGGATGAATACACCCCCACCCCGACCCTCCCCCTGCCAGGGCTGAGGGGAGGACACCTTTTCAGGTAATTCTAGGGTCGGGTAGAAATTGTAAATTGATAAAATGGTTATGTCTCAGCACAAATTCAAAGAAGAATTGAATCCCCTCTTTGAACAGGCTCCAATGGCGACGTTTGGTGCCATCTTCATGGCGTTGCATAGGTTGGGTGCGTCCTTGGGCTGCCGCAACACTGCCCAAAGCAAGCGACCAAGCATAGGCAACCACCAGCAAAACAAGCAGACGACCCATGTGGTCTGGATGACTGATACGACTGTCGGACCACTGCCAGCCACCACTTTTCAGGTCGCGAAAGCTTTGTTCCTGCCAATTTCGGTTCGCATACTCGAAACCAGTCAGCGTGGTGTCGTTGGTTACCAGCGCCCACGGCTGGTCATAGCCAGCACGCCAAATAGCATGAGCCGTTGCGGGCAACCGACCTCGCTGCTTGAAGACAAGCCCAGCAACCGACCACTGTTCACCAGCTTGCACCATGTGGGCAATGGCCAAATCGCCTTCATCGGTACATACCTTTGTCATGCTGGTCACGCGGAACAGATAGTACCATCCCAGGTTAGCCACAGCCTGACACAAATCAGGCGAGGTTCCAATGCCCCGGTCGGCCAGCACGACCACCTCTCTGTTTGTGGCGATACCCTTCTGGACCGCTTGCAACAAGGTTGTGATCAGGCCCACTTGCCCCTCGGCTGGATATTGCTCATGATTGTTAGCCAGGTAACAACGCCACGCCAAGGGAATACACCGACCCTCCCAAGCGACGCCCACAACCATGACTGCCAGGCGGTCTTGCAACTTCGTTTCATCGACCAGCAGATAAAGCTTCCCCGGCGGCAATTGACTAACAATCCAGGCAGTCCATTGCGCGAAGAAGGCGTGCAGCGGAAACAGCGCATTGTCCAGAAAACGCCGCAAGCGTCGGGCGCAGCTCTCAATTTTCTCACCTGTCGCTACCTGGCGGGCAATCTGCTGCTGTTGGCAACTTTCTGCACGCATGATGCCGATAGTAAACAAGCCGACATTTTCAACTTGCCAGCTATTGAGACAAGGCAAATGGGTGGCGATTGTTTGAATCCATTGATAAAGTACGGGATAGCTCATCTTGAACTCCTTCTGACGTTTTGGAAGACATCAGAATTGTCCTTGATGAGCTATTCTTTTTCCAACTCCCAAACATGTCCTCCCCTCAGCCCTCTCAGGGGGAAGGCTGGGATGGGGGTGAAACCGACTTGTTGTATTGGAAGCGCCGCGTCGTCGAAGCCTGCATTTACGGCGTAGACAAAAACCCGATGGCCGTGGAGCTGGCTAAACTGTCGCTCTGGCTCAAAACGGCCGCTGCCGACAAACCGCTCAGCTTCCTCGATCACCACCTGCAACACGGCGACAGCCTCATTGGGGCCTGGCTGGCTGACTTGCATACCGCACCAAGACCCCAAGGGTTTTCCAAAGGCTCTTCGCCCAGCAAAGTTACTGGCTCAAAACCCTTGGGGTCTGAGGCTCACCAACAACCGCTTTTTGATGACTCCGCCTTCACCCGCGATGCTGGCCTGGCCGTGGGTGGGGTGATGGCCATTGAACGGGCCACCACCAACAGCATCGACGATGTGCATTTGAAGGAGCAGATGTGGCGCGAATTGCAGCAAACCCACATTGCCCGCTGGCGCAGGCTGGCCGACCTGTGGGTGAGTGCCTACTTCGGCAACGCCATGACCTCGGAAGAGTACCGCGCCCTGGTGGCGTATTTGCAGCACTTTCCCGGAAACTCCAAGTTTCCGGGAAAGTCCGAGTTTCTGGGGAAATCCGAACCGGGCAGCTCTTTACTAACCGAAGCCCAGCGCAACCACTTCTTGCAGCACCCCGCCGTAACCAACAACGATTATTTCCATTGGGAGCTGGCCTTCCCCGAAGTGTTTTTTGACGAATACGGCCGTTCCCGCCACGCAGCCGCCGGATTTGACGCCGTCATCGGCAACCCGCCTTATGGTAAGCCGCAAGAAACCCAGAAAGATTTTCTCAAACAACGATATAAAGATGTTTTAAGAAGACTGCCAGATATGTTTGCATATTTTTCGTATCAGAGCTTGTTACTTTGTAATTCTTCTGGGATGTATGGAAACATTGTTCCTCAAGTTTTGTTGTTTCAAAGTGAGTATTCTTTGCTTCGTAGTAAATTGATTTTGGAACATGGACTTTCACAGGTTATCGATCTAGGTGATGGTGTATTTGCAGATGCTACGGTTCCAACATCAATCGTAATTTGTGATGGATTTGGTGCAGATAACAAGTTGAACATTGCGAATTTGCGGGAAGACCCTGAAAAATTATCTACGATAAATCAAGAATTTTTTTTACTTCAAACTTCAGCGATACAAAAATCCGATGACTTGGTCATTCCTACAACTCGTGTCGCTGAAAATGCCCTTTTGCAAGAAATCCTTTCTAGAGATTTTGCTCAAAGCTTTGATCAACTTTACGAAATTGCACAGGCTGTCCAGACTGGAGGCGATAAATTTTTTGTTGTTTCCAACTCAACTGCAAAAGAGAAAGGATTCGAGGAAAAATACTTACGACCAGTAATTTTTGGCTCTGACATCGATCAATATTCGGTTCATTACAAGGGTGATGTGCTACTTTACATTAGTCGAGATGTGCAATCGTCAGAGATTCAAACAATTCTCGAATATTTACGAACTCATAAAGCTAAATTATCGAAAGTTAGTGAAGTAAAAGCTGGAATTCGCCCTTGGTATACAATACATAGACCCCGAAACCCGAATATGTTCGAGCAAGAAAAAATCACCTTGAGGCAAACTGGCGATACCTTGTATGATGAACCCCAAAAACTAGACCACAGGCTAAGGTCCAATAAACTATAGCTTGTGGAGGTTTTCGAGTGACAAAAAAACGGAAAAACTATAGCCAGCAATTCAAGTTCAAAGTGGCGCTGGAAGCCGTCAAAGAACTCAAGACGATCAACGAAATCGCCAGCGCTCACGATGTTCATCCCACTCAGATAAAGAGCTGGAAAAAACAACTGTTGGCCGAAGGACCGACCGTCTTTGGCCAGAAGGTGGCCCAGCAACTGCGTGAGCAAGAAGCTCGCGAAACCGAACTGTATGAACAAATCGGCCGCCTCAAGATGGAATTGGAGTGGCTGAAAAAAAAAGCTGCCCAATTCGATTGAGGCTAAACGCATGATGATTGAAACAGGCCATCCGACCCTCAGTATCCGCCGTCAGTGTGAGCTGGTTGGTCTTAATCGGGCCGCCTACTACTGGCAGCCAGCCAGCGAATCACCGCTGAACCTGGAACTGATGCAGCTGATCGACCAGGAGTACACGTGCGCGCCTTTCTATGGCTATCGCAAGATGACGGTCCGCCTGAACAAGCAACATGGTTTCGCGGTCAATCACAAGCGAATTGCACGGTTAATGGGAAAAATGGGACTGCAAGCCATCTATCCCCGTCCCCGCACCTCCATTCCAGACCGGCAACATAAAAAGTATCCTTATCTGCTGCGCGGCCTGGACATCAAACGGTCGAATCAAGTGTGGGCGGCTGACATCACCTATGTACCCATGCCGCATGGCTTCATGTACCTGGTGGCCATCCTGGATTGGTTCAGTCGCTTCGTTGTGGCCTGGCAGCTCTCCAACACATTGGATGGCGCTTTCTGTGTGGAGGCTCTCCGTCAGGCGTTGCGGCATGGTCAGCCGGAAATCTTCAACACAGACCAAGGTGTGCAATTCACGGCTCAGGCATTTACCCAGGAACTAGAAGCAGCATCCATTCGCATTAGCATGGACGGCCGTGGTCGCGTCTTTGACAACATCTTCGTGGAGCGTCTCTGGCGCACCGTCAAGTACGAAGACATTTACATCAAGGAGTATACCACCGTACCTGAGTTGTTTACTGGCTTGGGTGACTACTTCGACCTGTATAACTACGAACGGCCGCACCAAAGCTTGGGCTACTGCACACCGGCTGATGTTCATTTTGCTGTTAATGTACCCATTCTGTGACCCGGTTTGGTATCTTAACTTTCTCGATCTGTGGTCTTGACTTTGGGGGTCACTTTAGTGCGGCCGTTCTATGGGTGGTTCAACGACAACCTATAAAGGCAAAAAGAAGGCGACAAGCAGTTCGCGCTATCGTTGCCCCCGAAAAATTCATTGGGGCAAAAAGTCAAAGAACGGTTGTACAACAAGAAATGTCGCTGGAGAAAAAGTGGAAGAATTGGTTTGGGATTTTTTGGTGACGTTATTGCTTGATGATGACTTGCTGTTTTCCAAAATCGAAGAAAGAAAAGAGCAATCGAGCAATGCCATACGAATCATTGAAAAGTCAGTTGAAAGCTTGATTCTTCAAAACAAAAAAGATGAAGCTGGAATAGAAAGATTGCTTGATCTGGTTCATGCAGGTGCCATAAGCACGGAAAAATTTATGGAAAGAAAGAATGAGATTGATGCAAAAATAAACGAGCGCCAACAAGACATAGAAAAACAAAAACAACAATTAACTGAATATGCACCTTTGCCATTAGATCGCATGAATGAGCTAAAGCAATTACAGCGGGATATTAGCCATCGGCTGAATGAGGCAACCTTTGAACAGAAGCGGCAGCTGCTTGACCTCCTTCAGGTGGAATGCGTTTTTCATGATGACACTGGTCAAATTGTGATGAGTGGTGTTTTTGGCAGTGAACCGCTTAAAGGTAGCGTTGCAACAAAAAGCCGAGAAGAGAAAAAGAAATCAGGTGGGAATGATCAATCAAGCGGTTCTAAAGGTTCTCAACAGGTGAAAAGTAGAGTTGAAGGGAAAAATAAAGAGGAAAAATCACTGTCACGGCGCGGGAAACATATGCATATTACCGACAGCGTGAAAATGTTCATCCTGCTTCTCCATTGCTCTCTTCCTCAATCCGTCATGACGGGCGGCGCAATGCTATCATTTTCAATGCTGTTTTCCAAGTTAGGATGAATTGTTTTGGGAGTTGGGTAGGGGAAACGGCCGTCTACCGTTCAGCAGCTACTAAACATCTAAACATCTTCGTCAAACTGCACGAGGGCGTCTTTAACGTGTTGGGTGAGCTCTTCAGGGGAGATAGGCTTGGTCAGGTACACCGTGGCACCGGCACGTAGCCCTTTGTTGATGCTGTCCAGGTCGGTTTTGGCGCTCAACATGATGATGGGTAATTCGGCCGTCGTCGGTTCGCTGCGCAACTTCTCGCACACCGTAAAGCCATCCATGCCGGGCATCATCACGTCTAGCAGTACCACATCTGGCTGGCTTTTGCGCACCTTGTCCAGCGCATCGTAGCCATCTTCGGCCTCAGAGACGTGGAAGCCAGCCCGAACCAGCATCAGGCGCAGCAGCGTACGCGCCATAGGCTCGTCATCTACAATGAGAACCGATTGATGAATGCCGTCTCCGGGTACTGGGGTGAATTGTCTCGCCAAAATAAGTCCCTGTTCTGCCAATCAAATAACAATTAGCGATACCTGTTGCCTGCTATTTTTGATTGTGCGTTTATTGTAAACTATTCTATTTTTCCGGCAAAGGAGTAAGCCAATTAAAAAGGGCTAATCTGGCAATTCAGCTAAAGGAAGTGAAATAGTTAAACCTTCACGGGCCAGGATTGTTTGAGGGAATACCGTCCGGGCTTGCACCAAAATGTCATCCAGTTCATCATCCGTAAGATCGGGCGAGTAGTGGAACAAAGCCAGGCACTTTACACGAGCTTCAATGGCCGCTTGCACTGCCTCTTGCCAGGCGCTGTGGCCATATTCATTAAACTTTTTCCGCTCTTCAATGGTCGCAAAATGGGAATCGTGCACCAACAGGTCTGCCCCCTCGGCCAGACTTAGCAGGTTCGGGTCAAAACCGTCGTCATAGTGGGTCACGTCGCTACAGTAGACAAACACTGTGCCGTTGTTTTCAATGCGAAAACCCAGGCAGCCGCCCGGATGGTTCAGGTCGGCTACGGTTACGCGTGTATCGTCGCCAATGATGATGGTTTCGCCATCTTGAACTTCTTTCACAATGAGATCAGCGGGGAGAGATTTGTAGGCAAAAGGCAAGTATGGCTCGATAAACTGGCCCGCCATCGTTTCTTCCAACTGTTTGCCGACGCGGCGCTTGCCTACCAGCACAAACCGGTTGTTACGGCCGAAAATCGGCGCAAAAAAGGGAAAGCCTTGAATGTGGTCCCAATGGGTGTGGCTAATGAGGATACTGCCAATAATTCGGTCACTGTTATTCTTGACCAGCTCTTTGCCTAGGCGACGAATACCCGATCCGGCGTCGATAATGATTAGTTGTTGATCCGAAGTACGAAGCTCTACGCAAGATGTATTGCCTCCGACGCGAATCGTTTCGGGCCCTGGTGTTGGTATCGTACCCCGTACACCCCAAAATCTTATCTGCAAATTACCCTCTTTTTTGATGACAGTTGTTCTTCACAAAAGCATATTCAGCGCCATCTGGTTTTAATCCAGGTTGGCGTGTGGAGTATAACAAATATCCTCGCAGAACGATACAGGGTCAGGACAAATTGATTTATATACAAAAAAAGCCCATCTGCGGGGCAGGTGGGCTTTGCTGTTTAAAATTGATGGGATCAGGAGCTAACTTCTTGCTTGGCTTGGGTTTTGCTGTTGATAACCCGTTCAACGCTGTCGAGCAATTCTTGGGGGCCAAATGGCTTGGTGATGTAATCATCTACTCGAGCGATGTGCAGTCCTAAGACACGATCAATGCTTTGCGCCTTGGCGGTAACCACAATAACGGGGATATCGCGCATTTCCTCAGATGCCTTCATTTTTTGATACACTTCCCAACCGTCCATCTCGGGCATCATGAGATCAAGCAGAACGAGGTCTGGCTGAATTTCGCTTATTTTGGTGAGCCCCTCATGGCCGCCAACAGCACCGGTAACATCAAATTTGTTACGGCCTAGAATAAGCTTTACCAGCTCAATCATCTCTAATTCGTCTTCGATGCAAACTACTTTCTTGGGTTCGTCTGCCATTACGTATTTCCTCAATCAATAATCAGATCAATTACAGGTTTCAATCGCTTTCACGCTTCGGGGTGATGGGCGATTTTGGCCTTAAAAGTTGCCTTGCTCAGGCAATTCTTAGCTTTCTAAAGGGTATCACAAGCCAGAATGCTTGTCTACACATTATTTCCTTGCCCAACAGGACCATAGGTTCGTGCCCGGTCTGTTGGCAAACCCTGTTCGCAGTTGGGTAATGGTACTTTAATCGAATTGGGTAACCTGATCTATATGATAAGAGTAAGGGGGAGGATGGTATGATGCCCGTTGCTCATACGGTTTTTCCGTGGTAATAATCGCGTATTGGTAAGTAACATCCCCGAAGGAACAAGGTTTTATGATTTCTGCTCAAGAAGCGTTAGAACGTTTACAGGCGGGCAATCAGCGATTTGCCTCTGGTGTGCAGAGTTTGAGTACGCTTAGCAGCCGGGCCAGGCGCAGTGACTTGGTGGCGGGGCAAGCACCTTTTGCCATCATTTTGGGTTGCTCAGATTCTCGGGTGCCGGCCGAAATTGTGTTTGATCAGGGGCTGGGTGACTTGTTTGTAATCCGCGTGGCGGGCAACATTATTGCGCCGTCGTTGGTGGGTAGTGTGGAGTTTGCCGCCGACAAGTTCGGCACACGGTTGGTGGTGGTGTTAGGGCATTCCAACTGTGGGGCCATTCAGGCAACGTTAGAGGAGCTGGAACGGCCGTCTGCCAATCGTTCGCCCAACTTACATTCAATCGTGGACCGGATACGGCCGTCTGTGCAAAGCTTGCTGGAAACTGAGCTAAAGCATAATCGTGATGAATTGATCCACCAGGCGGTGCGGGCCAATATTCGCACATCGGCCAACCATCTGCGGCATGGCTCGCGCATCCTGGAAAAGCTCATTGCCCACGATGATTTACTCGTGGTGGGGGCGGAATATTCTTTGGAAACAGGCGTTGTAGATTTCTTCGATGGATTATCCTGATTTTTGATTGACGATTGAAGATAAACTGATATACTTCCTTCTCTAGCCTGTGGCTTACCGCCAGCAGGCTTTTTGCTGAATATTTACCACGAGAAGAAACTCCCTCGTTGTTGAGGAAATTACAAACTGAGGTTTAGAATCATGTCTGATGTTAGATTGGCTATCGAGGCCGAACCGCGCACGGTTATCGGTAAACAAGTAAAACAACTGCGCCGGGATGGAATGGTTCCTGCTGTTATTTACGGAATCAAAGAGCCGGTGACAATTCAACTGGAAAATAAAATGCTGCGCCGCGTGTTGCGTCGGGCAGGGAGCACGAACCTGATTGATATCACGGTTGGTGGTCAGAAACGCACCGTCTTGGCCCGCGAAATCCAACAGCATCTTACACGAGGCGATCTCATTCATGTGGATTTCCAGGAAGTTGACCTGAAAGTCAAAATTGCTGCCGAGGCCTCTCTGGTTTTGGTGGGACGTTCGCAAATGATGAACGATGCGCTAGGTTCTGACGTGTTGTCGCTGACCAGCGTGGAAATTGAAGCGCTGCCGGACGACCTGATTGCTGAAATCGAGGTGGACGTAAGCGACATGACCGCCGACGAGCCAATTTACGTAGGCGACCTGTCTGTACCGAAGGGCGTGACGATCCTGACGGACCCGGAAACGGCCGTTGCTCGCTTTGAATATGCCCGTCCCGATGTTGAAGAGGAAGAAGGGGACTACGAACCCACGGCCGATTCTGTGGAAATCATCGAAAAAGGCAAGAGCGAAGAAGACGAAGATTAGTTCTTCGCTCGGCTTCACACGATTTGCATCTGAAGGGTCGGACCGATGTCCGGCCCTTTTTTGTTGCTCGGCCCGCCTACATTCGCCCCACATTTCTGGTCAAGATACAATTTGGGTATGAAGAAGTGGCAGGAACGTGTGTGCTTGGGTTTCATTTTGCTGGTTGCGGCCGTTTTTCGTTTGACCGGCATTGATTGGGACGATTACAACCATTACCATCCCGATGAGCGCTATATTTCCTGGGTGGCGACCACCATTGAGTTCCCAACCGACTGGCAAACCGCTTTTTCCCCTCACGAGTCAACGTTTAATCCATTTTACTGGCCACCCGAAGCTGCTAGCCAGGGCATTGAAGTACCGCAGAATGAACCACGCGATTTTGCCTATGGGCACGTGCCGCTTTACCTGGGCGTGCTGGCCACGCGATTCATGACGCGGGTTGGTCCCAGTCTTGCGCCCCTCTTCCCCGATGATTGGCTGTTTACTCGCGACATTTTGAACCAGGCTGAAATGGTTGAATATCGGCATTTAACGGCCGTTGCTCGCCTCCTCACCGCTTTGTTTGATGTCGGCACTGTGTGGCTCATTTTTCTGCTGGGACGGCGACTGTTTTCACCCCAGGTTGGTTTGCTGGCGGCGGCCTTTTTGGCGGTTAACGTCATGCACATCCAGCTGGCACACTTCTTCATTTCAGACCCATACCAAACTTTTTTCACCGTCGCTGCGCTCCTGCTTTTGATTCTGGCAGTTGACCACAGAGGACACAGAGAAGAAAAAGATAAAACCGATAACCGCTCACCGATAACCGCTGACCGCTTACGGATCACCGTTTACTGGCTCCTCGCCGCCGTCTTCATTGGCCTGGCTGTTGGCTCCAAGTTCTCTGCTATTTTGCTGGTGCTGCCACTGATGTTGGCGGCAACTCGGATGGACGGCCGTTGGGATTATTGGTTGGGAACGGCCGTTTTCACCGCCTTCCTCACCTTTTTCCTCACTAATCCATTTGCCGTGCTGGATCTAAGCTGCGAGGTGATCACCCCGGCGATGCAAATCGGGCCGATTCATGTTCCGGCGCTTGATTGGCGTTCTTGCTATGTAGAAAATATTGCCACGCAAAACAGCATGGTGCAGGGCAAGGGGGATGTTCCCTTCACGCGTCAATACAGCGGCACGCTGCCCTACCTCTACTTCATTGAGATGCAGCTGCGCTGGGGCATGGGCTGGCCATTGGGACTGTTGGCGTTTGGCGCGTTTGGTTGGGCAATTTGGCAGGAAATCAGGAGATTGGAGATAGGAGATTGGAGATTAACGCTTAAAAATCTCCAATCTCGCAATCGAAGGCTACCAATCTCCAATCTCCTTCTTCTAGCCTGGACAGTGCCGCTGTTCATCACCACCGGCGGCTTTTTTGTAAAGTTCATGCGCTATTTGCAGCCGCTGACGCCGTTTCTAATGCTATGGGCGGCGGCGTGGCTTTGGAGCTGGCGGTCAAAATGGTTGAAGTGGGGTGTGGGAACGGCCGTACTCCTCACTACCTCGCTTTATGCCATCAGTTTTGTCAATATTTATCAACAACCGCACCCATGGGTGGCTGCGTCGCAGTGGATTTTTGAGCAGATTAAACCGGGTGCCCTGATCTTGAGTGAGCAGTGGGACGATTCTTTGCCCAGCACAATGGTGATAGATGGCAAAGCGCGCCGTCGATCTGAATATCCCAACGCTGAACTTACCTGGCTTACTGGTACCGGCAGCAACGATGATGCG
This sequence comes from Ardenticatenaceae bacterium, assembly GCA_020634435.1. Lineage (GTDB taxonomy): Bacteria > Chloroflexota > Anaerolineae > Promineifilales > Promineifilaceae > Leptofilum. The sequence goes on from JACKBS010000009.1 coordinate 106,379, forward strand.
GAAAAGTTGGCTGAAAACCTGGAACTGCTGGCTGAAGCAGATTATGTGACCATTTTGTCCAACCGTATTTATGGCACTGTGCCCCGCTTGCCGGAGCGGTATCCCATCTCCAGCCAATATCACCAGCTGCTTTTTTCGGGCGCGTTGGGCTATGAGCCGGTTTATGTGGTGGGTCGTTACCCGACGCTGTTTGGCCAGCAGCTGCGGCCAGACACCTTTGGTTGGCCCGGCTTAACCCCGCCCGCGCTGGTGCAATCCTATTTTGACAGCCAACCAGGCTTCATGTTGGGCCGTGCCGACGAGAGTTTTATTGTCTACGACCAGCCGCTGACTATCATTTTTAAGAACGTAGCACGGAAAACGGCAGTTGACATGGAATCTCTCTTTACCAGTCCATAAGCTGGCTTGCCTCATTTGAAGACCTCTGAGAAATCCTGCAAAGAAGAGCTTTGGCAGAATCAAAGATTCTTTAGCTATCAAGCGGGCGGGATGCTTCGGAAGACCTCAGCATGACAAGCAACCTTGAACTGTCATTCTGAACGAAGTGAAGAATCCTGAAATGTTCCAGTGGCAAGACCTTTACCGGAGCCAAGGCTTCGTCGATTTTTAGGCGGTTGTTATGTAAATTCATTTTGGCCACAACTATCTGGAATGCAGGTCAGTACGGCTCGGGCGTACCATCCTCCAGAGCATAGGAACGGGATAAACCACCTGCGCCAATCGCCCCATCCCGCTATAATCCTGCCAACTCAGAAAAAGGACCTTTGCGTTAAAACTTTTGTGAAGAATCGAAGCTATTTGTTCATGACGGTTTTTGTGGCGGGGATGAGTACCCTGGCCATTGAATTTACCACCAGCCGGATGCTGCAAACCGTCTATGGCACCTCCAACATCGTCTGGGCCAATGTGATTGGCCTGGTGCTGCTCTTTTTGACGGTCGGTTATTTCATCGGCGGGCGGCTGGCAGATAAACGGCCGTATCCCCAAACCTTCTACGCGCTCGTGGCCTGGGCCGGGTTTAGCAGCGTGTTTTTCCTCTTATTGACGAGCGTTTTGTTGAAAACGGCCGCTTCGGCCATGGCGGCGGTGAATGTGGGGGCGATTGCCAGTTCGCTGGTAGGCGTCATCTTTGCCCTGGCTGTGCCGGTGACGCTGCTGGGCTGCATCTCTCCCTTTGCCATCCGGTTGGCGGTGCAAAATGTAGCAGAGGCGGGGCGGATAAGCGGCCGTATCTATGCCATCTCCACCTGGGGCAGTTTGCTGGGCACCTATCTGCCCGTGCTGCTGGTCATCCCCCTGGCTGGGTCGCGGCTGACGGCGCTGCTTTTTGGCGGGATTTTGCTGCTGGTTGGATTAGGTGGCCTGTGGTTAACCGGCTCTCGCAGCCGGATCGCGGCCTTGCTGTTGCCCATTGTGCTGCTGCCCGTAGCCCTAGCCTGGACCTCTGGCGGCATCAAGGCATACGACGGACAAATCTTCGAGACCGAATCAGCTTACAACTACATCCAGGTGGTGCGGCAGGGCGATTGCAACTACCTGCTGCTGAACGAGGGGCAGGCGTACCATTCGTTTTATTGCGACGGCGGTGCCGTGCCGCGTGTGTCGGTGTGGAGCATTATGCTGGCTGCGCCGTACTTCAATGCCGCACCCGTCAAAATTGAGCGCATGGCGGTGATTGGGTTGGCGGCGGGGACGATTCCCAAGCAGTACACGCGCGTTTTTGGTCAGAGCTTGCCCATCGACGGGATTGAGCTGGATGGCGCAATTGTGCAGGCAGGGATCGATTATTTTGCCCTGACGGACCCGAACATTAATCTAATTGTGGGTGACGGCCGTTACGAACTCAACCAGCTCGATCATCGCTACGACGTCATCACCATCGACGCGTACAAAGTGCCGTACATCCCCTGGCACCTCACCACGCAGGAATTTTTTGAGGAAGTGCGCGACCATCTGACCGAAACTGGCGTGGTGGCGATGAATGTGGGTCGTGCCCCGGAAGATCGCAGCCTGATTGATGCGATGACGGCGACGCTGCAAACCGTTTATCCGACAGTTCATGCCATCGACGTGCCCGGTTCGCTAAACACAATTCTAGTGGCCACTGTGCAGCCCACCACGCCGCAAAATTTGCAGCAAAATTTGGCCCAGCTGGATGAATCGGTGGACCCTTTGTTGCGGGCGGCTTTGGAAACGGCCGTAAATAACCAAGTCCCCCTCAGCCCCAGCGCCGTCATTTTTACCGACGAACGCGCTCCGGTAGAGACAATCATCGACAGCCTGGTACTGCGCTATCTGCTGCAAGAAGGTGTAGGTGGATTGCCCGGTGTGCAGTAATCGGTGAACCGTTATCGGTAACCGGTAATCGGCAAAAAACACCGCAATTTAGCCTGGGGCTTCAGCCCCCGGTATAAGGAAGAGAAAGTTGGAAAACAAAACAATCATAAACATCATCAAATGGATTATCATCATCGCCATGCCCTTTTTTCTGGGGCTGGGGATGATTCGGGCAGTCATCGCCTGGGATTATCCGGCCTTTGAGTATCAGCGGATTGAGCGCGACCAGTTTGGCTTTGCGCCCGAGGAGCGTCTGTTTTATGCTCACGCCACGCTGGATTATTTGCAACGGTCCGAGCCATCCGCTGAGGTGATTTACCTGCTGGAAGATCTGCGCCTGCCCGATTCTGACCAGCCGCTGTATAACGAAGCCGAGATTAGCCACATGGTCGATGTGAAGAATTTGACGGACGCGATTCGCAACATTTGGTGGATTACGGCCGTTCTCATCGTTGCTGGTCTGGGGTATTTGCTCAGCCAACCGGCGCTGCGCTCGGTGGGCTACCGCGCCATTTACCAGGGTGGCTGGGCCACCGTCATTATTTTGGCAGCGATTGCTTTGTTTATCGGTGTAGGTTGGAGCATTTTCTTTGTGCAGTTTCACGAGCTGCTTTTCCCGCCGGGAACGTGGACATTTCGCTACAGCGACTCGCTCATTCGCCTCTTCCCAGAGCAGTTCTGGTTTGACATTGGCGTCATCATGAGCGGTGGGGCGCTGCTGCTGGGCGTGATTGTGACAGGGCTGGGGTATTGGTTGGTGAAAAAGATGGGGTAATTCAGTAATTAGGTAATTTTTCGCAATTACTCAATTACCCAATTACATTGAGGATTATCATGAAATACGTTGTCATTACAGGAGCATCAACGGGCATTGGCTACGATGCTGCGCGTTATTTAATTGAGAAAGGTTTTCATGTATTCGGCAGCGTGCGTAAGCAGGCAGACGCCGACCGGGTGCAAAACGAATTAGGTGAGCGGTTCACTCCGCTGTTGTTTGATGTGACAGATGGGGCGGCGATAGAAACGGCCGTAACTCAAGTTAGCGAAATGGTTGGCAGCAACGGTCTGGCCGGGTTGGTCAACAATGCCGGTATCGCCGTGGCCGGGCCGCTGATGTATCTGCCGTTGGACGAGATGCGCTGGCAGCTAGAAGTAAACGTCCTGGGCCAGTTGGCGGTGACCCAAAAATTTCTGCCGCTGTTGGGCGCTGTGCCCAACGCGCCACATCCGCCAGGGCGCATTGTCAACATCAGTTCCGTGAGCGGCAAGGTGGTTTACCCGTTCATGGGGCCGTATGCCGCCTCCAAACATGCCATCGAAGCAATTTCTGATGCGCTGCGGCGCGAGCTGCTGATCTTCGGTATCGACGTGATTGTTATTGGTCCCGGTTCGGTGAAGACGCCGATTTGGGACAAAGCGCAGGAGTTGGATACGGAGCTGTACAGCCACACGCCTTACAAGACCATCATGGAAGGGATGAAGAAGGTATTTGTTGGCCAGGGCCGGTCGGGCATTCCCGTAGAAGAGGTAAGCAAGGTGATTTTTGAGGCGCTGACCAAAGAAAAACCGAAGGCCCGTTACGCCCTTGCCCGAAAAATATTCTCCGGTTGGTTGCTGCCGCGTTACCTGCCCGCGCGCATGTTTGATAACGTGGTGGCTAAACGATTGGGCATTCCGCGGTAGCCGGTCTGAAAAGTTTCACCTGCAAGAAGTTTGTCTTAACAAGGGTTCTTTGGCTTCCCAAGCGGGCGGGATGCTTCGGAAGATACTTCGGAAGCCTCAGCACAAGCTCTCAGCATGACAACTGAACTTGAATTGTCATTCTGAGCGAAGCGAAGAATCCCGCAAGGATCAAATGGCAAGCGTCATACCTGAAGCGGGGTCTTGTTACTTCTCAAGACGGGGAGGAGCCTCAGCGTGATTAGCTAACTTTGCAAGGGGCCACTGTGCAGACGCGGCATGACTGACGTCAGGCGGCTGGAGAGGTCGCGCAGTTGGGTAAAGCTGATTGGCTTTTGCAACACAAAATCGGCCACTTCGCGGAGTTCCTCGCCGCGGCGCGTGTCGGCCGTAGCCAAAATGACCAACGTTTGGGCCAGGTGGGGCAGCTGGCGCACTTCTTCTAGCAAGCGATCGCCATTGTAATGCGGCAGGTGAATGTCTAGCAGCAGTAAATCGGGGGTTTCGGTGGCCAGGTGCTGCCGGGCAGATTGGCCGTTATCCAGAACCTCTGTTTGGTATCCGGCGGCAGTCAGGGCCATCGAAAAAATCTCAGCCAGTTCGGGTGTGTCTTCAACGATGAGTGCGTGTGGTGTTTTCATCCCAATTCTCTTCCTGGTGATCTGTAAAAAGTTCGTAACTATTCAGGTTCTAGAGGTGCGACGCACTTTCTGTGGCGAATTTTGTTGCATTTCACACTGGAGCAAGTGCGTCGCACCTGTATAGATACAAAAGTTCTATCATTCAGACACGAGGATTGTGATTGGGTCACATTTTGTAGGGTTTAGGCAACGGCCGTTGCCCCCCCACGCCGATTATCACCCGCCGCTACAAGACGGCCGTCTTCCGTCCGCGAAACACTGTGAGCCCCACCAAAATAAATGCTGCGCGTTGGCCAGCGGTTTACCTGATACCCCATCGCTTCTAACTGGTCCACGGCCGCTGGATCAAAACCCGCTTCGCATTGCAATGCGCCGTCTTCTACATGCACTCGCGCCGTGTTCACGGCATCATTGAGCGTCATGCGGTAGTCCAGCAAATTGCTTAGCGCCTGCATAATGGCGCTGCGGATGCGAATACTGCCGCCGCTGCCCACCACCAGCCGCGTTTTGCCATTTTTGAGCACAATCACCGGAGTCATCATGGTGGGAATGCGCTGCCCGGCGGGGCGGCTGTGGAAGCCGTTGGGGTGCAAATCAGCCTCGCCCATCATGTTGTTGGGAATGTAGCCAGTGCCCGGCACCACATACCCGGCCGATTCGCCCGCCGTGGTGGTGAGGCTCACCGCCAGCCCGTCGCCATCCACCACGCTGAGGTGGCTGGTGTTGTTGGGCGCAGGTGGTTCAGCGACATAGGGGGACGCTTGTTGCCGGTCGAGCGCGGTTTGAATCTCGTCGAGGTACGGCCGTACAAACCCATCATCCAAAAATTTGGCAATGGCTTCCGCCGCGGGCAGCGTATCACACCACTCATCCCAAAACGGCCGTGCCCGGTTGGTAGCCACCATGATTTCGTATAGAAGCTGCAAATGGGCGGCAGAACTGTGCGGTCGCTGCTGCATATCAAAGTGGGACAGCAGCTTGAGGGTAAAGGCGGTGAGTACGCCACCCGTAGAGCTGGGCGGCGGCAGCAGCAGCTCAAATTCGCGGTAGGGCAGGCGGATGGAGGGCAGTTTGTACACCTGGTAGCTTAACAGATCGTCGCTGGTGAGCAGGCCGCCATTTTCTGCCTGGTCGCGCAGCAGCGCCTGCGCCAATGCGCCGGTTTGGGCGAAGGTGGCTCCTTCACGGGCCAGTGTTTGCAGCGTGTCGTACAGATCGGGCAAGTAAAAGTGATCACCACCTTGAATCATACGGCCGTCTTGCATAAAAACAGCGCGCATGCCAGCGGTGTGGGTGTACAGGGGTTGCAGCAGGGTGCAGGTGTCGGCCTGGAATTTTGCCAGCGGCAGACCCTCTTTGGCCAGTTTGAAGGCGGGTTCGAGGAGTTGTTGGAGGGGAAGACGGCCGTAATCCGCCGCCATCTGGCACAGCCCAGCAATGTTGCCCGGCACGGCTACCGAGGCGCGTCCCAGGTAAAAATCTTGCGTGGTGGCCCCAAAATCAATCGTGACCTGTTGAAAATCGAGGGTGGCGGGCGGACGGCCGTTCTGGCCGGGCGTGTTGCTGAAAAAATCATAGACCAGGGAGTGGCCGCTTTGGGGATCGTACAGGTGGGCAATGCCGCTGCCACCTAAATGAACCACGCCAATTTCGGCAATAAATGAGGCAAACGCGGCGGCAACGGCCGCATCGACCGCATTGCCCCCTGCCTGCAAAATTTGTTGTCCCGCAGCAGCGGTGGCGGGGTCCCCGGCAGCAATCACTCCTCGCATCAATTTACTCCATTTGTGGTGGTGGCTATTTTCCCGGAAACTGCCTTACTGGGTACACGCGTTAAAGTAGTTTCCGGGAAAATTGGTACAAGTTTACCTGATTCTTTTCTTTGTGTCTTTGTATAAAAATCGCTCAGATTGGCGTTGCCAATTCGCCTAAAATCAGTGAACGTGATAGAAAAACGACACAATTAATCATTCAAGGAAGGTCGCATGAATCGCAACAGTTTTGCCTCCATTTTGCAAGAACATTTCACCATGAATTTGCCGGAGTACCTGGCCACACTGCGGCAAATGGTGGAAATCAACAGCTTCACGGCCTACGCGCCGGGCGTTAATGAGCTAGGCCAGCTAACGGCGAAATTGTTTGCCAAGCTGGGCTTTGAAGCCGAATTTGTCCAGTCGGCTATTTCCCGCTATGGCCAACATTTGGTGCTAACGAGAAACGGCCGTACCAACAAAACTATCGGTCTGGTATCGCATCTGGATACCGTTTTCCCCGCTGAGGAAGAGGAACGCAACGATTTTCATTGGCGCGAGGCTGGCGAGCGTATTTACGGCCCCGGCACGGTGGACATCAAAGGTGGCACTGTGCTCATCTACATGATGCTGGATGCCTTGAGCCGTTATGCCCCTGAGCACTTTGAAGCGATCAACTGGGTGATCCTCATTGATGCTGCCGAAGAAGCTGAAGCCGAAGATTTTGGCCAGCTGTGCATCGACCGGCTGGAAGGACTAAATACGCTAGCCTGCCTTATTTTTGAGGGTGGCAGCAAGGTGGATGATACCTACCAGATTGTGGTGGCCCGAAAGGGCATGGCTGTATTCCAGGTAAAAACCGAAGGGCGCTCGTCCCACGCGGGTAGCTACCACGCCAATGGGGCCAATGCTCTGGTGCAGATGGCTCACACCATCCTCAAATTGGCGGCTATGACCGATTACAGCCGCGATGTGACGGTGAACGTGGGCACGGTGCGCGGCGGCGTGGTCACCAACCGGGTGCCGCATGAGGCCGAAGCGTGGCTGGAAATGCGCACGTTTAAGCCAGATGTTTATATGGAGACAATTGATAAAGTTTTGGCGCAAAATGGCGATGTGGATGTGGTTAGCTCCGCCGATGGGTACAGCTGTTCGGTAGTGGTAGACCTCTACCGCAAAACGCCGCCCTGGGACCGTAACGAAGCCACGGATCATCTGTTTGCGGTGTGGCGGCAGGCGGGTGAGGCGCTCGGTTTCACGATATTGCCTGAGGAGCGCGGTGGTTTGAGCGATGGCAATCATTTTTGGCAGCGGATTCCCTCGCTGGATGGCTTGGGGCCGTCGGGGGGTAACGCGCATTGCTCGGAGCGCAGCGAGGATGGCAGCAAGGACCAGGAATTTGTTTTGGTTAGCTCCTTTGTGCCCAAAGCCACCCTGAACACGATGGCCGTGCTGCAACTCATTGGCGCGTTTGACGAGTCTGCTTAATGGCATCTGGTAGCGGCACGCGCAGGAGGGTCAAACCTGTGGGTTGGGTGGTGGCTTTTTTGGTAGTGGCGGTGGGAACGGCCGTATGGTTCATCAACCAGCGGGTAGCGCAAAGCGCCACTGAACTGATGGCTCCCCCGCGCAGCCTGCCCAGCCAAACGCCTGCCGATTTTGGGGTCACGGCCGAAACGGTGCGCATTCCGGTAGATGGCATTGAGTTGGTCGCCTGGTTCTTGCCGCCTGATCCAGAAGCGGTTGGTGCAACCCTGATTTATGCCCATGGCTTTGCTGGCAACCGGGGCGTGATGTTGGAAACGGCCGTGCGCTTGCATGAGTTGGGCTATGGCGCACTGCTGCTGGATTTGCGCAATCACGGCGAAAGCGGCGCTGCCCTCACCACCTGGGGCTACACCGAAGCCGACGACATCGTGGCCGCGTACAATTATTTGCTGACGCGCCCAGAAGTGAACCCGGCGCGAATTGGTCTGCTGGGCAAGTCCATGGGTGGCGCCGCAGCAGCCAGGGCGGCGGCCCAATTGCCCGAGCTGGGTGTGCTGATGTTGGAAAGCACCTACAGCAGTTTTGAAGGCAATCTGCCCAATATTCTGCCCAGCGTGGTACACCAGCCCGCCTACCTTGCCTCGTTGGTGCTGCGCCGTATGTCATCCGTTAGCCAGCAACCGCTGGCCGACATTCGGGCAGTGGATACGGTGCGCGAACTGAACGTGCCGCTGCTGGTGCTGCACGGCGAGCGTGACCAATTGGTGCCGTTGGCTCAGGCGCAGGCCGTTTTTGCCGCGGCCAACGAACCCAAGCAAATGGTTGTTCTTCCCGGTGCCGGGCATCTCAATACGTTTGCGGTGGACCCGGCGGCTTACACGGAGCATTTGCGCCGCTTTTTGGCTGAATATTTGCAAGGAGAAGGATGAGCAATGTCTTTTAATCGACTGGGAACGTTGGCGGCTGGGCTGTTGGGGCTGGGTTGGCTAACCGCTGTGGTGGTCAATTTGTTTGTCTGGTTTCCCATTATTCAAGACCTGCCGCCTGGTTTTTGGGACGATGGCGATTTGTTTTTCGCGTTTGTGCGTGACAATCGTCTGTCTTGGCAGGCGTTTCATGTGGGCACGACGGTGAGCCTATGTGCGGCCGTTTTCCTGGTTGGGTTGTTGGCGGAGCTGGGGCAAGGTGACAGCCGGGCGCGAGCCTTCACCGCCCTGGGCACGATTGGGGCAGTGTTTGGCCTGGTGGCCAGCCTGGTAGACCAGCTCGGGACGCCCGTTTTGGCCCGCTTTGCCCTGGGCAACCCGATCTTTGTAAATCAGATTTGGGGCTACATGGAGCCGATTCGTGATTCTGGCTTCAAGACGGTGAGCTTTGCCTTTATGGGGCTGTGGCTTATCTGGCTGGCGGGGCGGCTCATTTTGCAGGCGCGTCGCCTGGGGCAGCTTACCCTGGCTGCGGGCATTGCGCTGGTGCTGCTGGCTATCGTTGAGGCGTTGGTGCCGCCGCCGTTGGCCTACACGATTGGTGAGACGGGGTATGGTGGTTTTGTGGTGCTGCTCTTCCCAATTTGGGCGTTTTGGCTGGCCAGCTGGTTTTGGCAGCGGGAAGTGGCGGAATTAGGTAATTGAGTAATTAGGTAATTGGGTAATTTGGATGGTAGCCGCAGATTTTATCCACTAAATCGGCGAAATTTTTGATCTTTAGGTGAGAAATTTGGTGAAAGTTTGGCAAACGGCCGTTCGTATGTTAGCCCGGCTTGTTACAGCCATTTTGGCCCTGACTCTTTTGTTGGGCTGGTATGCGGCGACGACGATCTTCTTGTTTTCGCTGCGGGATGAGACGCGCCCGGCGGATGCGGCCATTGTGCTGGGAGCGGCGGTGTGGGGGGAACGGCCGTCGCCGGTTTTCCGTGAGCGCATCAATCATGCCATCCAGCTGTACCACGAGGGCACCGTGCCGACGCTCATTTTTACCGGCGGCGTGGGCAACCAGGACAAGAGGGCCGAGGCAGAGGTTGGGCGCGATTATGCCATCGCTCGCGGCGTAGACCCGGCCGACATTTTGCTGGAGAACACATCGACCTCTACTTACGAAAATTTGCGCAATGCTCAAGAGGTCGCCCGGCAAAATGGGCTGGAGACATTTCTCATTGTCAGTACGCCGAACCACATGCGCCGGGCGCTGGCCCTGGCCGATGATTTGCACATGGAGGCGTACAGCTCGCCCACGCGCTCCATCCGTTGGATTAGCAACGTCACCCGAACCTACTCTTTTGTGCGGGAAGTGGTGGCATTTTCGGTTTATTTATTAAATTTGGGATGAGGGAAGTAATTGAGTAATTACATCCTAACTATTTTATTTGGAGAAGAAAATGGTCCTCGATTGGGATGCTCTCTTAAACGATTGTATTGATTTTACACAGCGGCTAATCCAGACGCCGAGCATGACGTATGAAGAAGCGCCGTTGGCTGAGCTGGTGGCCGCCGAGCTGCAAAAGCTGAATTTTGACCAGGTGTGGATTGATGAAATTGGGAATGTAAACGGCCGTATCCGTGGTACCGATCCCTCGTTAGGCGCGCTGGTGCTGAATACGCATCTGGACCACGTCGATCCGGGCGAATTGAGTCTGTGGTCGGTGCCGCCGTACAGCGGCACGATTGTCGGCGACCGTATCGTTGGGCGCGGCGCGTGCGACATTAAGGGGCCGTTGGCGGTGCAGGTGTACAGCATGGCGGCCTTGCTGCGGGCGGGCATCCGGCCGCGCCGCGATGTGGTGTTTAACGGCGTGGTTGAAGAGGAAATTGGCGGCACAGGGGCTAAATATTGGGCTAAAAATCTGGATTACCCTGTGGATCTGGTGGTGCTGGGTGAACCATCGGACAACAAGATTGCCTTAGGGCACCGGGGAATTGCGCAGATGTGGGTGCAGTTTAACGGCCGTTCTGTCCATGCCAGTGTTCCCGAGAATGGTATCAATCCAAACTACGCCCTGGCTCAATTTATTCAAGATGTGCAGGCGGCAAAGGGGGAACTTTCTGCGCACGAGCTGCTGGGCGCAACGTCGGTGACGCCCACGATCATTGAGGTGGATACCACAAGCACCAACGTCACGCCTGCCTGGGCGCGCGTCTGCCTGGATTTCCGTACCGCCAGCGAAAGCCTCAACAGCTTGCGCGAGTTTGTGCAGCGCCTGGTGGGCGACCAGGCTGTTTTGCTGGAGGATGCTATGTGCACCCCACCGATCGCCTTCCCAGAGGGTCACGCGACGATTCATGGCTTTTACACGCCGCCCACGGACGAAAAAGTCCAGCGTGCCCAGGCGCTCATTGGCGCGGGCATGGGGCGCGAGGCCGAGTTGAGCCGCTACCAGTTTGCCACAGACGGCCGTCACTTTGTACCCTACAACCTCACCATCATCGGCTACGGCCCCAGCCTGGAAAGTCAAGCTCACGTGGTTGACGAATACATCTCCATCCCCAAAATGGCCGAAAGCCTCCGCGGGCATGTGGAACTGCTCAAAAGTTATTAGTTGATTTTGCAGGAGGGCAGAGTGATGGGAAAAACCGCTGGGCTTGGGTTGTTGTTGCTATTTGCTCTGGTTTGGGCTGGCATAAGCTGTCGGGCAGGAGACCAAATTTCCTTATCTCAAGTTGCCTGTAAGCCAGCGGATGTAAACGCCGATCCGCCTTTTACCATTGCTGAGACACATACTGCCGTTCCTCCCGATACTCCTTTCGCGGACCAAATCGAAACGTATTACGGTGTGGCGCTGATCGAAAACGCTCTCACCAATAGTTCCGCTTTTTGTGATCTGTATGAGATGGCGGACGAAACGGCCGCTGCCAAACTGTGGGCGCAGCTTTGTCGGGATGGTGTGACCCCTGTAGAAGAAACGGAAGCCTTCGCCCCGCCAACAGTTGGTGATTCTGCATGTGCTTATCAAAGCGGAGCATTCCGCGAACTGCATTTTCAACAGGGACGAATCGTTGTTTCCGTGTGGGGGGATAGCGGGGGGCAGGGTGTGGTTGACTGGGCTGAGGCGGTAAACGGCCGTCTCCAACAAAGTAATTGAGTAATTGGGTAATTGCCGAATGACTCAATTACCCAATTACTTTTCTATCCTGCAAACAAGTGCCAAATCTGCGCTACAAAAAATGTGACGACAAAGCCCATCACTAGAGGTAGAAAGGTAGCAACGGCCGTCCACTTTTTGCTGCCGGTTTCTTTGTATATGGTGTAAATCGTGGTGCTGCAAGGATTGTGCAGCAGCGAGAAGAGCATGAGATTTACGGCCGTTAACAACGTCCAGCCCCCCGCGCTAAACAGTGCCATCGTGTCCGCCTGCGATTCCAGCTCAAACATCACGCCTGCACCTGCCCCAGCGTTTGTGCCGGTGACCAGCACCGTTAGCATCAAAACCGTGGGAATCACAATTTCGTTGGCCGGAATAGCCACGATATACGCCACCAAAATCACCCCATTCAGCCCAATCAGCCAGCCAAACGGGTCCAGGATGTTAACCAGATGCTCGGCAATGCTGACGCCGCCAATCATGATGTTGGCGCTCAGCCAGATGACCGCGCCAGCGGGCAGCGCAAACGTCACGGCGCGCCACAGCACAATCAGGGTGCGGTCGATGACCGAGGTGTAAATCGTTTGCCAGATGCGCGGTGGGCGGTACGGCGGCAGCTCCAGGCTAAAGGTAGACACTTCGCCCTTCAGCATCGTGCGGGACAAGCCCCACGAAACCACAAAGCTGATGAACACGCCCAGCAGGGCAATCCCCACCACAGACAGCGCCGAAATGAGGCCACCTAGATATGCAGGTACCAGACTACCCAAAAAGAGGGAGGCGATGAGAATTTGTGTGGGCCAACGGCCGTTACACAAAGCAAAATTATTGGTGATGATGGCAATCAGCCGTTCCCGCGGGCTGTCGATGATACGTGTGGCCACCACGCCAGCGGCATTGCAGCCAAAACCCATCATCATGCTCAGCGCCTGCTTGCCATGTGCGCCCGATTTGCGGAATAGATTGTCCAGATTGAAGGCCACGCGTGGCAAATAACCAAAATCCTCCAGCAGCGTAAACAGCGGGAAGAAGATGGCCATCGGCGGCAGCATCACGCTCACCACCCAGGCCGTCGCCAGATACATGCCGTCGATCAGGAAGCCGCTCAGCCACCAGGGGAAGCGCAAGAAATCGGCCGCCTGATGCAGCAGCGGCACGGTTTTGTCGATGAGCAGCGTCGCCAGTAGCGAGGAGGGATAGTTAGCCCCGCTAATCGTCAGCCAGAAAACGATGGTAAAAAGCAGCAGCATCATGGGGAAGCCCCAAACGCGGCTGGTCACAGTTTTGTCGATGGTGCGATCCAGGTCGAAGCGCGGCTTCTCATCGGGGCGGGTCACGGCGCGGTCAGCCAGATTGGCTGCCTCGGTGTAGATGCCCTCCATCAATTGTTCATGAAACTCAGGGCCGATTTCCCAGCGCAGGGATTCGGCCGTTTGCAAGATGTCGTTGGGGTTCACGGGTGGATTCACACTGGTCATGAGGCCACCTCCAGCGGAATGACGCGGTTGTTCGCCGAGGCTTCCGGCAAAGTCACCAGTTCCGGTCGGGTCAGATCGCCCAGTTCACCCTGGCGCACGGCCTGCATCAGCCGTTCGTCGCCATCTAGCAGGCGCAGGGCCACCCAGCGAGCATTGGGCAAGCCGGGGAAAGCCGTCTCAATTTGCGGTACCAATCGCTCCAAAGCCCGCTTAATTGCCGGGGATTCTGATTTGGCGCGGTACGGTTTGCACACCGTTTGGCCCGTGGCTACGTCATGGATGGCGGCCAGCAGTTCTTGCAAGCCTTCGCCTTGACGCGCGGCGGTGGGCACGACGGGCACGCCCAGGTCGCGGGCCAGCCGTCGCTCATCCACTTGCAGCTTGTGGCGGCGCGCTTCGTCAATAAGGTTCAGGCAAACCACGGCCCGATCGGTAATTTCCAGCACTTGTAGTACCAGGTTCAGGTTGCGCTCTAGCCGGGTCGCGTCCACCACAATCACGGTCACGTCTGGCTGGCCGAACAGAATGAAGTCGCGGGCGACTTCTTCGTCCAGGCTGGTGGAGAGCAGCGAGTAGGTGCCGGGCAGATCGACAATTTTGTACTGCTTGTCGCCATAGCTAAAGGCACCCTCGGCACGGGCGACGGTTTTACCCGGCCAGTTGCCGGTATGCTGCCGCAGCCCGGTGAGCGCGTTGAAGACGGTGCTCTTGCCGGTGTTGGGATTGCCTGCCAGGGCAATCACGTAATCTGAATTTTCCATGTTTACCCCCAGCTTGCGCAGATTGCCTGCATTGTGCATGGGGCAGGTTTCGCAGGCTGAGGGGATGGATTGAGGTGTTTTTAGTTTTGTTTCCATAGTTTCTACTCTGATTTTCCCGGAAACTGTTTGGGTGGAAATTTGCCTGGGAGCAGTTTCCGGGAAAATTGTAAAATTAAGCAGTTTGCTTTACATAAATATAGTTGGCTTGATTCGGCCGTAGGGCAATGATGGCGTCGCGGATGCGGTAGGCGGTGGGTTCGCCGCTGGGGCTGCGCATTTCGGCGGTGATGGCCGTGCCGGGCAGGATGCCCAAATCCATAAAGCGGCGTCGCTCTGCGCCACGGCAGTTGGGCGAGATGCGAATGACTTCGGCCGTTTTTCCCAAGGGTAGATCAGAGAGTTTGGTGCCATGATCTTGGTTGGGAACGGCCGTTTCCTCTGCCACAACCACCGGCAACGGCAACACCGAAATATTGCGGGCCACAATCGGAGCCAAAATGTGCTCATTTCCGTTGGCCCAAAAGCGAATGCGGGTGCCATTGGATTCAATCAGCCGGACCATCTGGCCGGGATACAATCCTTCAGCTACCAGTTGGGCATAGACCGCTTCCGGTTCATCTTCCAGGTGGACGATGCGCGCAGGCTGGTCGGCGGGCAGTTCATTCAGCGGCTGGCCGTCGTGGTAGACGTAGTTGCCCGCGGCGCTGGGAATCGGATCGCCATGCGGGTCGTGGGTGGGGTGACCTAGCCGCGCCGCCAGCGCGTCCGCCGCTTCGGGCGTGAGCTGATGCTCTTGCAATTCCGCCTGGCTGTGCCATTCCGACTCGCTAAAGCCGGTGGTTTCCGCCAGGTAGCGCTCCCACAGCCGGTGCGCCCGGATGATGTGCAAGGCCGACTCCATACCTTCGGCCGTCAGCGTAATGTTGTCGCTGTGCAGCTGCAAGAGATGCCCGGCCTGCATGTCGCTCAGCAGTTCGGCCACCTCGTTTGTGCTGACGTTGAGCGCTCCGGCGATGCTTTCTACGCTGGCGCGACGCCCTTTTTGCTCACACTTGTAGATGTGCTTCAGGGCATCCTCGCGGCGGGCGCGGTCGGTCATTTGGCGACCCTGCTGCCAGCGGGCCCAGATGCCTTTTTCGGGCCAGAGGATTACGGCCGTTACGGCCAAAATCGCTGTGCCTATCAACAGTAAAATGGCTGGATTATCCATCTCGTTCACCTAAATAATTTTGATGCATCTAAAAAATAATTTCAACATGGTATATTCTATTCAGAATCCGGCTGGTGTCAAGCAAAAAAAGAAGCAGCACCCTGTGTATTTTAGGATGCTGCTTCAAAAATTGTGAATTGTGAACGGCATTAACCATTAACCATTTACAATTCACCATTCACAATTAATGTTTTGGTTTGTAGCCTAACATGCGCAGCCCGTTGAGGGAGACCAGCACCGTGCCGCCTTCGTGGCCGACAACCGCCGCAGGCAGCGCCAGGCCAGAGAAGAAGATGGTGCCCAGCATGAGCAAAATCATGAAGATGGCAAAGCCTAGATTTTGCAGCAGCGTTTGCCGCGTTTTGCGGCTGAGGCCGATGGTGTAGGGGATGTTGTGCAGGTCGTCGGACATGAGAACGATATCGGCCGTTTCCAGCGCCACATCGGTACCGGCGGCACCCATGGCAATGCCGATATCGGCGGTGGCCAGGGCGGGGGCATCGTTGACGCCGTCGCCGACCATCGCCACTGGACCGTACTGCTCGCGCACTTTTTTAACGGCCGTTACCTTATCTTCGGGCAGCAAATCGGCAAAAACGGCATCCACGCCCACCTGCTTGGCGATTTGTTGGGCCACGGCATCGTTGTCGCCGGTGAGCATGACCACATGCTGCACGCCGTTGGCATGCAGGGCGCGAATCACTTCCGGTGCGTCGGGGCGAATGACGTCGGCGTAGGCCAGGATGCCCAGGAGTACGGCCGTTCCTGCCGCCTCATCCACTTCCGCCATGAGCACGCTGGTTTTGCCCAAATTTTGCAGCCGATCGAGCTCGGCTTCTGCCTGGTCCAGGCCAACGGGATGGAATTTCTCGAAGAAACGGCCGTTGCCAATCCAGATGTGCCGTCCATCAACGGTTGCCCGCACACCTTGCCCGGTGGTTGCTTCAAAATCGGTCGCTTCAGACCAACTGAGTTCCCGTTTTTGGGCGGCATTGACGGTGGCCTGGGCCAACGGATGTTCTGATTTAGCTTCGACGGCGGCAGCCAGAGCCAGTAACTCGTCTTCGCTGCTTTGCCCGTCGAGCGGCAGCATATCGGTGACTTCTGGTTCACCCTGAGTAAGCGTGCCGGTTTTGTCGAAGGCGACCACTTTGATAGTGGCCGCGTTTTCCACGTAAACGCCACCCTTGAACAAAATACCGCGCCGTGCGCCGTTGCCAATCGCGGAAAGCACCGTGGCGGGCGTGCTGATGACGATGGCGCAGGGGGAAGCGGCGACCATGACGGTCATCGCCCGGTAGAACGCCTCGCTAAACGCCTCTTGCCAGAAAACCATCGGCACAATAGCGACAATGGCCGTGAGCACGATGACGCCAATGGCGTAATATTGCTCGGCGGTGTCGATGAAGCGCTGCGTTTCTGCTTTTTCGCTCTGGGCTTCTTCTACCATCTGGATGAGCTTGGCCAGAGTAGAATCTTTGGCCAGCTTGGTAACGCGAATTTCCAGACTGCCGTTTTTGTTGATGGTGCCGGCAAAGACCGAGTCGCCAATTTCTTTGCTTACGGGCATGGATTCGCCGGTGATGGAGGATTGATCGATTGAGGAACGGCCGTCTACCACTACACCGTCCAGGGCAATCCGTTCACCGGGCTTTACCAAAATGAGGTCGCTCACGACTACTTTTTCGATGGGCAGCTGGTAAATATTGTCGCCGCGCCGCACGGTGGCTTGCGCCGGACGCAGCTCCATGAGCGCTTTGATGGCGTTGCGGGTGCGGTCCATAGCATACTCTTGAAGCACGTTGGAGAGCGAGAAGAGGAAGAGCAGCATTGCGCCTTCAAACGGCTGGCCCACGAGCGCTGCACCAATGGCAGCCAGCACCATGAGCAAATCCACGTCGATGGTGCGGTTGCGCAGCGATTCGATGCCGCCCTGCAACCCGAAGGTGCCGCCTGTGATGTAGGCAATGACAAACATCACGGTAGCGACAACGGTCGCTTCTTGCTGTTCGGCGATGAGGCCTGCAATCATGGTGATGAGGGTGATAACGGTGAAGATGGCTTCAAGACGGCCGTCTAGCAGCCAATTCCAGGCGGTCTTCAAACCGGTGGCCGGAACTTCTAGTTCCGGTTCAGCAGGCAGTTCCGCCGCCGATGGGGCAACCGGGACACCCATCTGCCTGACATGCAAGGTGATTTCGTCGGGGGAGATGATTTGGTCGTTGTAGGTGACGGAAAGTGCGCCACCGGCAAAACTGGCGGTGGCCCGCCGCACGCCGGGGAGTTCGCCTAACTTGTCTTCCAGCCGCAGGGCGCAAGATTCGCAAGCGCGCCCGCCGTGCCGCCCCAGCCGCATGGTGCAGGTATTCCAGCGCTGTTGCAAAATGGGGCTCACCTGTTGGGCCACTTTTTCTACGGCGGGTTGGGACACTTTTTGGGGATCGTAGTCAATTTCTAAACGGCCGTCTTGCGGATGCAAGCTAACCTGGACAATGCCTTCCTGATCGGTGATGGCTTCACTGATCAGATCGGCACAATTTTCTTCTTCGGGTAAGTGATTTTTTTCAGTCAAGAGTTGCTCCTCTGCTTCAATTCAGTTGGCCAAGCAAAGCGTGAACGTATGCTCTTTTTTTTGCCAAAATTTAGGTGTTTACTTTCTAAAATTAGTAAGATTTGCCTAGAAATCTGGGGCAAGAAACTGTAAGCTTATCTTGAAGCACAGCAGTCATAAAATCCAAATTTAGTCAGCAATTATTATAATCATTAGAGTCAATTAGACTTTGTTTGGTTACATGTTTAACAGAGATTATAAATAAATTTAACTTATGTGACAATTAAAATTAACCTAGGTTAACTTTTTTCTTGCAGTCTTTATTGCGGTAATCCTTTCATGCTTTCAAATGTAAGTTGAAGGAAAAAGCACACCAGCTTCGTTTACCCATTTCAGGAGGGAATTACCCGCTATTTTGCTGTCTTTTCTGTTATGATGTACAGAGAAATTTAATTCGGTACGTGTGCATAAAATTTTACCAGCCTTTAAAACTTTGAGCTTTACACCAACCACAGATTCCCTAATCGCAACAAACGTATAACAAGTGAGGTAGGTTAACACTCGTACGGTGGAGTACACTAAAATGCTTCCCCCAGAAAAGGTTGTTGTGCGCAGACCTGCTGATGAGCGTGGAACGTGGCGTGCTCTGCTGTTTGATAACCAATTCGATCAAATTAAATGCCGTGTCGAACAAGAACATGCCCAGGCGGTTAGCAATAAAGATTCTGAACGAGCCGCTTTGTTGATTGCCGCTCGGCAACTGGCTGCTAGCTGTGAAGAGATGCAAAATGAAGCGTCGTTTCACCAACAGGCGTTCCGTCGTTCGGAAATGCGCCGGAATAAGCTGGCGGCTGAACTCAACAAGCTGTTAGAGATTGCGCAGCTGGCTCCAGCAACGGCCGTTCCCCACCCCAATTCCACCATCTGGCAACGGATGCGCCGTTTATGGCGGCGCGAAGAAGAACCTGATCTGCTACCTGGCGCACAGCTGGAAACGGCCGTTGCACCATCTATCCAACCGCAAGCCAAAGCGCCAGAGCTACCCTTCAGCCCTTCAAAGGCGAATTGTCCTCAACTTACCATTTATTGTCTGGGTTCATTTCGCGCTTACGAAGATGAGCACCCGATAGATGAATGGCCTAGCCGCAAAGGTAAAGCAATCTTCAAGTATTTGTTGCTGCACCGGCAGCAGCGGATCACCAAAGATGTGTTGATGGCCCAATTCTGGCCCGAATCGGCGGCAGATGCGGCGCGTAACAACCTGAACGTGGCTATTTATGGGCTGCGGCAGGCGCTGCGCAATGGTTATCCTGATTTTTCCCATGTGCTGTTCCAGGATGATTGTTATTTTTTGAATCCAGAAATGGCGGTGTGGGTAGATGTGGAGCAATTTACGGCCGTTTACCGGCAGGCAAACCAACTTTTGCCGCGAGGCGATACGGCCGTTGCTCTGCAACAGTTCCACGCTGCCGAAGCGCTCTACCAGGGTGAACTGTTGGCTGAAGATCCGTATGAGGAGTGGCCCGCCGCTCGCCGCCAGCAACTGCAACGGCAGTACATGCAGGTGCTAACGCACTTAAGCGAGCATTATTTTGCCGTTGAGCAGTATGCTACGTGCATCACCTATGCCAGCAAGCTTTTGCTGGTTGAGCCGTGCCATGAAGCCACACACTGCTTGCTGATGCGTGCCTACGCCCGGCAGCGCCAGGGCTACCTGGCATTGCGCCAGTATCACACTTGCATAGAACTACTGGCCGAAGAGTTGGCCGCGCCTCCCAATCCGGCGACTACGCACCTCTATGAAGCCATTCGGCAGCATCAGCCGGTCTAAACCCCATTTTGTAGCAAGAATCTTTTTGTAACGGCCGTTTGCGAAAGCAAGACGGCCGTTTTTTATGCTGAAAATGGCCAAATACCCCTAAAAAGGGCAATTAATCTAAATGGATTGGAAATTAAGTGCTGATTTACCATGGTTTAAGTGGGGTATCGTTTTATGGCGGTGTGCAGCGAGCCAGACAACAGGCTCCAAGCACAGAAGTCACCGGAGACTTTGTTCTGTCGTAACGTTTATCAATTTCAGTTTGTAAAAGGAGAAAAATCATGCCTTTCGAGACCCCAAATATCAATTTGGTTGGCCAAATTTCAGCCCAAGTTCGTGATGATGCAGGCGTGGCCCCTGCGTTAATCATCAAAGCCGGTTCCCCCTGGTCTGTGGACATCGCGTGGGAAATGACAGGGACCAACTGGCAAATGGTTGCTGGGCACTGGCACGTTCATGTTAACCTGGAATCCTTTGGCCCTGGACCAGAACTTACTCTTTTTGAGGGAAGTGACCCCGACTGCCAACACCAGCCGCTCCCCAGCGCTGATGGCATGTATAGCTGCCACTTCGACGTGCCGGGTACGAAGATTTCCGAAGCTTTGGTGCCACATGAGGGTCTGGCGATGAAGCTGGTTGTGCTGTTGACCTACGTGAACCCACTGGGTCATCGCGGCCCAATCGCAGCTTACTGGGAAGGCCCGGTCGTGCAGTTCTACAAAGATGAAACCTAATCCGTCGATGCCGGGTCTGCAAATAGTTTAGCGACATTGGCCCCAGTGCTAGCACTGGGGCCAATGCTGTTTAGGAGGATGTAAACGATGAAAAGCAATAGAGAAGATGATTTGACGGTTATCGCCGGGATTGGTGCTGCCCGTCAGAAATGGTTTCGTGAGCAATTCCACGTGGATTCCTATGCGGCGTTGGGCGATCTTTCGGTTGAGGAGGTGGAGACTGCGGCGAAAAAATCGGGCAAGATTCTGGCTCCGGCGCAAATTTCTGATTGGATTGAGCAAGCACGGACTCTGGTTGTGCCCAATGAGGTGAAGGAAGCTGCGGTGGAAACGGCCGTTGCCAACCCTCCGCCCCTTTGGAAGCCAATTGCCTCGTTTGTAGTGGAATATCAGGAACGGACCGAGGCGGGCCGGCCGCAGCGCCGCACAAAGGCGCATTATATGGAAGCCGATGAGGAGATTACCTGGCCAGGCATTGAACGGGAGCAGATTGGCTTGTGGATTGAGCAGCACGTCAAGGTGCCGGAGCCACAGGTGGTGATTCCCAAGCCGACTGCGGCGAAAAAATCGGCAGCGCCTACTGTCTCAGCAAAACGTGCTGCGCCACCCGTGGCAGCCATCAAACCGGTGCAGGTGCGCGTGCGCCAGCAGCCCGATTACCTGTCTGTCGTGGATATAGCGGAGGCGGAACGGCCGTTTCTTGGCCATGTACATCACGAAAACCCGGTCTTGCTGGAGATAGATTTTGCGCTGGATCCCGTGGCTGCTGAGTCGCCGCAAACGATTTTTGCGGCCCATTGCCACGTACGCAATTTATCGGCGGGCGAAAAAGCGCACTATTTGGAGATGCGCGGCAAGGTTGCCCCGCACTGCCATACGTACACCTGCGATTTGTCCGAGTTGGAACCGGGAATTTATGGGTTGGGCGTGTTGGTTCGTGAGGAACGGCCGTTTGGTACAGCCTACTTTGCGCTGCCCAAGCTGAATGTTTTGTAACAAAAAACGGCCGTTCGCGGTTAATTGTTTGGCGAACGGCCGTTTTGCATTGGCGGTTTTGTTTTTGCTAGAGCTCGCCGAAGTGCGCCTGCCGGTCGTCGGTTTCTACATCGGCACCAAAGCGTAGGTCTAGCTCAATTTGCGGTGTCTGGAACATGCGATGAGTGGCATACGCGTCACCGGCATTAATGCCAACTTTTGTTTCCAGCTTGATAATGCCCTGCGTATCAAATTCAGCGGCAAATGCGTAGCGACAGGTGTCGCATTCCACAATGCGCAGCCCGCCAGGGTAACGCGTCGATGAAACTTTCAATTGATGGAGATTACTCACATTTCTTTCCTTTGCCCAAGCGGGCGACTACCCCTCCAACATCGAAGCGGGTCTTGTAGGCAAGACCCGCTTTTTATATACAGAGCCATGGGGAAACGGCCCTGATTATTTATTTGGAAACGGCCGATTCCTTCGGCAAACGATTCTTCCGGTTGCGATACAGGTTGGGATCGACCACTTCCGCCATGGCCTGAACATCCAGACCGCCGCCTAAAAACTCGTTGATTTGGGCAACTTGCGGCACGGGATTGGCCAGCATATCGCTGTAGTGAACGTAAGTCACAGATACGTTGGGCTGGGACGCCATCCAATCCATTACGCTGTTCAGGTGCTTTTCGAAAAGCGCAGAAATCTCTTCGTCGGGGGCGGCATCGGGGTCTTCGCCCCGGTTCACCAACATTTTTTTCTGCGAGGCCAAAATTTCAGACATATTGCGCCGCATGAAAATGACTTTGTATTCATATTCGCTGGGCATGTACCGCAGCAGTTGGGAAATCACCTTCACTGTTTTTCCCTGTGCATCTGCCATCCAGGCGGTATCGCCTTTGTCCATTTGTTTGACGCGCTCAAACTCAAAATACCCTTTGGGGTTGTCGTCATCGGCGGTGCGAACTTTGTCCGTGAGTGGGGGGATGCCACCAGCGTCCAGCATCTTCATCATCATGGACGTGCCAGAGCGCGGCAGACCGCTTACAACGGTAATAACTTTTTTGGTGCCAAACAGCTTCTTAAAAATACCTTTCATAAACCTTTTCCTTCATGTTCCCTGCTCTGTTTTGCCGGGCAGGTCACGTAATTTTAGCTAATCTGCTCTCGGAGTCTGGTGATTCTTTATAGCTTCTCACACTTAAGGGCAGGCTTATGCCGCTTAAACGGCCGTATTCACCCCGTCATCCCCCAAATGTAGCCTGTTCAAGAGCCGCTGTAAAAAGGTTGCGCCTGCTTGCTCTAACGGCCGATCCAGACCAAAAGCCAACGTATGCAGCTGGACATCGCCAATTTGCACTTGCAATGGCTGGGCGAGCGCCTGCGGATAGATGAGCAAGGCGTGCTGGCAATCTTTGGCTTTGGCATAGGTCACCACCTGGCTAATGTCCGCCGGGCTGGGGCGATCTGGCGTTTTGTATTTGGTATCCAGCACGGCAAGCGGACGGCCGTTTTCACCATACAGCGTCAAATCAATCTGGAAGCGCAGCTCATCATTGGGGCCGATGGTGGTGCTTTCTTGCGCCTTGATGCGGTACGGTGCAGGCAAGTTGGCTTGCAGCCAGTTGGCCACGCTGCGCTCATACAGCTGAGCCATGTTTAGCAAAAAGGGCATGATGGCGTGGTCACCCTTGTTGAGCAGTGGCCCGGTATGCTCCAAATAGAAACGGCACAGGGCGTGCATCACGGCGTAATCCTGGTTTAAACGGCCGTAACTGCGCTTCTGGCAGTCGTTGGGCGTAAACGGCTGCAAGGTTACGGCGGGTTGCAGCAGATGGTAAGCCTTGCGAACTGCCGTTTGCGCGGCTGAGTTACATTGACCGCTGCGGGCAATTTGGTGCAGGGTAAAGGCCAAAATCTGGTTGTCGGGAATGTCAATGGTTTGGGCATGGTAGCGACAAGCCAGCTCAACGGTGGGGCTGGTGGTCGCCGGTTGGCGGGTCAGCAGCCGACCGCGCACATAGGGGAGAACGGCCGTTTCCTGCAAATAGGCCTGCTGCAACCCCTGCCGCCCGCGCCGAATCACGCGCTGGGCCAAAATCTGAGCCAGTAAATTAAAAAAGGCGGGCACCGAATCTAGGGTGGTCAGGCCGTCGGTTAGATGGGCCAGGCGTAAATCGTAGGCCGCTTCCCATAGCTGGAACAGCCGAGCAATCGGCAGCTTGGGCCGAATGTTGAGCTGTAGCTGGTGCGGTAGAGAAAATTGCCCAACCCAGCCCTGCGCGGTGAGTTCCCAATCGTAGTCGGTTTTGGGGGAGGGGAAGGAGACATGCAGTTTTTTGCCACTTTGGTCTAGCAGTCGCCACAGCTGTTCACCCACGGGGGCGGGCAGATCGCTGCTGGGCAGGCGGACTGTTTCGTATTCGCTAAGGGTAATGTGGCGAACGGCCGTTATCGTGGGCAAGCAATTACTCTCCTTGGGCGCAATCGTAGCAAACTATGGAAGGGATGCAACCTGGGGCTGGTTACTGTTTGGGCGCGATGGGCAGGTGGACAATGAAGGTGGTGCCCTGGTTTGGCGTGCTCCTGACGTCGATACGGCCGTTGTGCAAGTTCACGATCTCACTAACAATTCCCAGACCCAACCCAGTGCCAACTAATGTCTCGCGATCGATCTTTGACCCCCGGTAAAACCGTTCAAAAATGTGGGGCAAATCTTCCTGGGGAATCCCCATGCCGGTATCGCTAACGCATAGCTCAATTTCCGCCTGGGTCTGGTTCTGATGTAGGGCGGTCGTTACCTGGATCGTGCCTTGATTGGTGTAGTTAAGCGCGTTGTCAAGCAGGTTGGTCACAATTTGGGTGAGCTGGTTGGGTTCACCCAGGGCGGGCGGCAGCGGTGTTGCGGGCGAAAAGCTGAGCTTGATTTGCTTGCTTTTGGCACGCGGCTTGTGCACGTTCACAACCTGTTGAATGAGGTAGTTGAAGTCCACTGGCTGGTATAGATGGTGATATTTGTTGCTTTCTAGCCGCGAGAGTGTGAGGATTTCTTCGACCAGGTTCGATAAGCGCCGCACCTGGTTGCGCAGCGTGTTGAAATATTTGGTCTGTTTTTCTGGCGGAGCAAATTCCAGCAATTCCAGGTAAAGCGTGAGGTTGGTGATCGGATTCCGCAGTTCGTGCGACACGTCGGAGACAAATTTGGATTTAAGGATGTCGAGCGATTTGAGCTGCTCATTGGCTTCGGCCAGGGCCTGGGTGCGCTGCTGTACCCGTTCTTCCAGCTCGTTGGTGTAGGCTTGTAAACGGCCGTACAGCTGAATTTTTTCCAGGGTCAGGCTAAGCTCTTCGGCCAGGATGCCTAGTAACTGTGCATCGCTGGCGGCTAACTGGTGCTCTTCTGGCAAATTCAGCAAGAAAAAGCCGATGTGCTTATTGGACAGATGCAGCGACTGGATAATCAGCTTGCTTGAGTCAGATGTGCCCAGAAATTGCTTGAGACGCAGCGGGATGGAGGGGAGAATCAACGACTGTTCCAGGCGGGTGACGGCCATGAAAAAAGATTCTGATTCCAGGTCTATTTGGCGACTCAACAGCGGCTATAAGTGCGGTTGGTGATATTCGGCGACAACGGTTAGCAGCGAGTCTTGATGCTCATTCAGCATGATTACCGTGCGCAGCGTTCCGTAAAATTGGGCCAACTCCAGGCAGGTATCCCGCATAATTTTGGCTTCATTGTTGCTGGCGGAAGCGGTTGAGATGATGCGGTTTAGCAAGTTGAGTTCGCGGGCCTGGCGGCGATAGGCGAGCTGGCTTTCCCGTAGCTGGTCTTCCTGAAAATGACGTTCCAGGGCATAACGGAGCACCCGATGCAAATTGGCCGCAGTGAGGTCGTGCTTGACGAGATAATCATGGGCACCAGCGGTGGCCGCTTCGGCGATGATTTGCTCATCTTCCAGGCCAGTCAGGACCACGATGGGGGTCCAGGGGTGAGCCGCGCGCAGGTTGCGCACGGTTTCTATGCCGCTGCTGTCTGGCAAGGTGAGGTCTAGCAGCACAATCTGGACGGGATTTTGGTTTAGGTGGCTAAAGGTCGCCTGAAGGGAAACGGCCGTATTCAGGCGGTAAGCGATATCGGCCGATTCCAGCATTAGCTCGATCCGGCGAGCATCGCCAGGGTTATCTTCAACGAGTAGGATGTCGATATAACGGCCGTTTAATCCTTTCTCAAGCACAATAGATACCTTGGATGACTCACAAAACATCCAAAAACAATGTCAGAGCCAGAATGGTTAAGTTTGTTTCTCTGGCAGGGTGAACCAAAAACAACTGCCCACACCTTCCTGGCTATCTACCCCAACCTGGCCGCCACATTTTTCCACAATACGCCAAACGATTGATAAGCCTAACCCTTCGCCGCGAATCTTTTTAGACGTTAATCGCGTATGCGGCTTAAATAATCGTTTCTGATCCGCCGGGGCGATGCCGGGGCCGTTATCCACCACCCAGAAACGAACCATGCCATTGCCCTCCGACTTGGCACCCAGCTTTAAAATAGGCGGTTTTTCGTCGTTGCCGCCATACTTTAAGCCATTGCTGATGTAGTTAAGCCACACTTCTTCGACCCAGGGAGCATAACCCAGGGCGCTGGGCCATTGGCTGGGCATTGTTATTTTGGCGTCGGTTTCGCGAATTTGATACCGCAGCCGCTTGAGTACCTCTGTGAGAATGCGTCGGTTATCTAGTTCACCCACCTGAATGTTTTCAGAACGCATACTGGATAAAAACAGCAGCTCCGTGATGACATTGTTCATCTTGTAGCCGCTCTGCATGATCTGGTCTACAGCTTGCCGCGCCGGTACGCTTAGCTGTTCCTGGTAGTGCGAATCGACCAGCGAAGCATATCCCACCATCTGGCTAAGCAGTCCTTGGATTTGGTGAGCCACAGTGTGAGCAAAATCATTTAGCGCCAGATTTTGGGTTTCTAATTCGGATGCCCGCTGGCTAATCTCTAGCAGCAGCCGGTGCCGTTCGATGGTGTGGTGGATGGTTTTCACCAACATGTTGGCCGACAAATCATCCTTCGAGAGGTAATCCTGGGCGCCCAACTGCACAGCTTGAATAGCCGTTTCGTGGTCGGTATGGCTGCTTAGGATCACAATGGGCACTGTTGGTTGGAATTTGTTAATTTCTAAAAATGAATCCAGGCCATGCGCATCGGGCAGAGATAGATCCATGAGGACAAGATCATACGGTTTGGTGGCCAGCAGCGTTTGCGCGCTGTTTAGCTTTTCTGTATGCGTCAGGTGAATCAACGATGGTGAATTATTGGCCTGGTTGGATTGAGCGAGCAGGGTTTTGACGAGATGAACATCCCCTGGATTGTCTTCAATCAGCAACACATCGATCTTACTGGGATTCATTGTTATTTAGCTTGATACAACTCTTCTATAAATCAGTTTTATGGACGATAAGCGGCTTTGTGGCAGACAGGCTTACCAGCCAGTATGCTTAAATGCGTTAACTTTGGTGGTTGTAAAACTGCCAGGGTAGCCAAAATCCCCGGAGGGGCAGCATTTCTGCTGACCCAATAATGCCTGGGAAAACTGACTTTTTAACTGGCACTAGCAACGGCCGTTTCTACCGTTTCCCGTGTAATTGGCAGGGTAAATGAAAATATAGATCCTTCACCGGGTTGCGACTGGACCCCGATTGTACCACCATGATTTTGCACAATTTTTTTGCAAATGGCCAGCCCAATGCCCGTGCCGGGGTACTCTTGCCGTGTATGGAGGCGCTGAAAGATAGTAAATATTCTTTCACTCATGTCCGGATCAATGCCAATGCCATTGTCTATGACCTGAATGATCCAACGTGTTGGTTCTCTTTGAACGGAAATGTGAATGGTGGGGTCTGTCTGGTTTCTAAACTTGATAGCGTTGCTGAGCAGGTTTTGAAACAGCTGAATCATTTGCGTTTTGACAGCGAAGACAGTGGGCAACGGATCATGCGTAATGCTGACCTGGGTTTCTTGAATGCGCAGCTCCAGGTTAGCCAGAACCTGCTGCAAAACCTTTTCCAGAGAGACCTCGGCAAAAACCTGGTTGTTACGGCCGATTTTGCCATAAGCCAGCAAATCGGTGATGAGCCGCCGCATCCGAGTGGCTCCGTCCAGCGCAAAAGCGATGAATTCATCCGCTTCTTCATCCAGTTGGCCACTGTAGCGCTGCGACAGCAGCTGTAAGTAGGCGGTAATCATGCGCAGCGGTTCTTGCAGATCGTGTGAGGCAACGTAGGCAAACTGGGTCAGATCTTCGTTACGTGCTTCCAGGGCGCGTGTGCGTTCGCGCAGCGCTTCTTCAATTTGCACCTGATCGCTAATATCGCGATTTACAGAGACGGAACCGATCATACGGCCGTTTTCATCCTGAATGGCAGTAATAGCCGAGAGAATGGGAATAAGGGTTCCATCTTTTCTGTGATGCTGGACGCGGCCTTTCCAGTAGCCCGCCGCCAAAAATTGGACACCTACTTCCTCTAGCGTCTCATTTGGGAACAGCGTGTTTAGCAGGGTAATTATCGGCTGACCCAGCACTTCATCTGCTTGCCAACCATACATCATTTCGGCAGCATGGTTCCAGCTCTGAATACAAAACTGGTTATCGGTTACCACAATGGCATCGGAGACAACCTGGATCACGTCTACCTGGCCAGGAATGTTTGCCCGCGAGTTTTGGGTGTTTTCCAGGCGTTCCACTTGCTGCTGCAACGTGGCGATCTCTTGCTGCAAACGGCCGTTCTCAACCATCAGCTCTTCAGTTGTGCTATCCAAACGATCACTCATCGTACTGTTGCCTGCTTGCTGGCACCGGGTCGTCTAATTGTGGCTAAGTGGGGGGCTTTATAGACAAAAACGGTTGAAAAGTTGCCATTAATTATACATGAGTTCGCGGTTGGCCAGGAAAATTAGGACTTTTTCCCCGCTGCGCTATTTGACATTCTCCTTTGATTAGCGCAAAATAGAACGCATGGTCTATGATTTTAAGGAGGAAAAATGACACGCCTGGCTTCCCGAACATCCCGTTTACGCCGAATTGAAGAGCTGCTGTTGCTTACTCCCGACGGCATGCGTGCCGTTGATCTGGCCGACAAGCTGGAAGTGGATCGCCGTACCGTGTACCGGGACGTGGATTTTTTGTGCGATCAGGGTTTACCGATCTGGCAAAAAGACGGCCGTTTTGGCATGAATCGCACCCGCTATCTAACCACCGTGCATCTTTCCTTCCACGAGGCCATCGCCCTGACCTTGGCCGGGCTTTTACTTGCGCGCACCATTGACGAACGCAATCCTCACGTCACTTCGGCACTGCGCAAGCTGGCCATTACACTGCCCAATGCCATCTCGCCGCATCTGAAGCGGGCCGCCGATCGCGTGCAAACGCTGAATGATGGCCAGCGGCAGGTGGCGGTGCTGGAAGCATTGGCCGAGGGGTGGGGCACAGGTCGTAAAGTGCGTGTTGGTTACCGCTCGCCGCGCAGTGGCCAGCTGCGTGAGCGGGTTATTGCGCCGTACGCGCTGGAGCCAACGCCATCGGGCATTTACGTTATTGGCCACGATGATTGGGCCAAAGATATTCGCACCTTCAAGCTGGATCGTCTGGAAAGTGCCACGCTGCTGTCGCGCAGCTTCACCGTGCCGGAGGCATTTGATCTGGAAAGCCACCTGGCTTCTGGCTGGCGCATCATGGCGGGCAGCGAAATTACGGATGTGGTGCTGCGTTTTACGCCCGAAGTCACGCCGCACATTTACGAGCGGCAGTGGCACCCCACGCAGAAGCTAGAGAAAACAGAGGATGGCGGCTGTTTGCTCAGCGTGCAGGTGGCCCAGCCGCAGGAAATGCAGCCGTTTATTCGCAGTTGGGGGGCGCAAGTGGAGGTATTGGCCCCGGATTGGCTGCGGGCGCAAATTGGCCAGGAATTACAGCAGGCCGCCGCTCAATACTCCGAGCGTTCGCTCTAGTTGCGCCAGTACTAAAAAGCTGGCCAAAGACTTGAATACCGCACCAATCCGGCTAAAATGTGGACATGATGGAACTGAGTTTTGGGGAGTTGGTGAAACGGCCGTCACCGAACCTGCCACACGCTGCTTTACTCATCGCCAAAGAATTGGCTTATCCCGATTTAGACATCGACGTCTATGTGCGCCAGCTAGACGATTTGGCTGATCAGGCGGCCAGCAAAGTACGCGCGAATGATTCAACGGCCGTTCGTGCCGAGCTGTTGAGTGATTTTCTGTTTAAGCAGGCACAATTCCAGGGCAATACGGCCGCTTACGACGATCCGCGCAACAGCTTCCTTAACGACGTGCTCAGCCGCCGCCTGGGCATTCCCATCACCCTCTCGCTCATTTACCTGGCCGTGGCTGAAAGGCTGCACCTGCCCGCCTTTGGCGTGGGCTTGCCGGGGCACTTTGTGGTCGGCGTGCATGCTCAGGGAGACGATTTGTATTTTGATCCGTTCCACGGCGGTGGGCGACTGTCGGCGGCAGATTGTGCCCGGCTGGTGGAGCTGACGGTGGGCTACAATGGTGCCTTTCAACCGAGCTGGTTAACGGCCGTTTCCAACAAAGAAATCCTCAGCCGCATGCTGAACAATTTGCGCATCATCTACATGCAGCAAGAGCAGTGGGCCAAAGCCATTGCCGCCGTGGAGCGCATGCGCCAAATTCAGCCCGACAATCCGTACCATCTGCGCGACCTCGGTGTAATCCATTACCAGGCGGGTGCCATGCACCAGGCCGTCACTTTTTTGGAGGCATACCTCCAGCAGCAGCCAGAAGCCGCCGACGCGGAAACCATCCGCCAGGGGTTGGCCAAAGGGCTGGATGCGTGGGTAAGGCAGAATTAATCGGTGGTCGGTAATCGGTGAACGGTAATCGGTGGGCAGTAGTTAGCCGGATTTGAGGCGTTGCAGGCGGCGGGCGGCTTCTTCCAAAGTTTTCTCCTCTTTGCAAAAGGCAAATCGAGCCAATCCGGCCCCGTCGGCGGGGTTATGGTAGAAGGCGCTGGGCGGGATCGCCGCCACGCCGATTTCTTGCGTCAGGTAGCGGCAAAAGGCCACATCGCTGGCAAAGCCCAGGTGGGCAATATCGACCATCACAAAGTAGGTGCCGCTGGGCGCAATTGGTTCTAGACCAGCGCTGCGCAGGGCGTCGAGCAGGAAGTTCCGTTTTTGTGCGTAAAACTGGGTGAGATCGGAATAGAAGGCGGGTGGAGAGGAAACGGCCGATGCGGCCGCTTCTTGTAAGGGAGCCGCCCCGCAAAACGTCACAAACTGGTGCGCCCGGAAAATGGCCTGGGACAAACTGCGCTGAGCGATGGTCCAGCCTACCTTCCAGCCCGTCACGCTAAACGTCTTGCCCAGGCTAGAAATGGTCACCGTGCGTTCAGCCATGCCGGGGAAGCTGGCCAGGGTAAGGTGCTGACGGCCGTCGAACACCAAATGCTCATACACCTCGTCGGTCATGGCGATGACATCGTGCTGCTGGCACAGTCTGGCAATCAACGCCAGCTCGGCCTGGCTAAATACCTTGCCCGTAGGGTTATGCGGTGTGTTGATGATGATCAGCTTGGTTCGCTCGGTAAACAGCGCAGCGAGGGTGGCTTCATCAATTTCCCACTGTGGCGGGCGCAGCGTGTAGAAGCGGGGCACGCCACCGGCTATTTGAATGACGGGCAGGTAAGAGTCATAAAATGGTTCAAAGACGATCACCTCGTCGCCCGGATTGACCAGCCCCATGATGGTGGCAAAAATGGCCTCGGTTGCTCCGTGGGTAACGATAATTTCCGTTTGCGGATCGGGTGACAGCCCGTAGAAATTAGCCATTTTTTGGGCGATGGCTTCACGCAGCTGGGGACGGCCGTTTGCGGGCGCGTATTGGTTCACATCATCCCAAATGGCCTGTGCAGCCGCTTCTTTCATGAAGTGGGGTGCGGTAAAATCGGGGAAGCCTTGCCCCAGATTGATGGCGTTGTGGGTATTGGCCAGGGCGGTCATTTCCGCAAAAATGGTGGTGCCAAAGTTGGCGACGCGCTGCGCCATGTAGCTCATAGAAAACTCCTTGTGAACGGTTTGCGAGTTGCAGCGCGGGGGATTTTGGCAGAGAACGGCCGTTGTCGCAACATCATCTTTGGCATTTTCCCGGAAACTCTGAGTTTCCGGGAAAATTGGGTGTCGCAATGCAGCGCGTTAGAATACAGCAGTAAGGTTGGGCAATTATTTCACCGCAATGGGGAGGTGAGACGCACTTTGCCCACACAATTTTTGCGAGGGGTCACGATTAGAAAGTGCGTCGCACCTTTTGGGCATTTTTAGGAGGAACGGCCGTTATGCAGCTAACAATTTCACTGGGACAAATGAATGTTGAATTGGGCAATCCTGCCGCCAACTGGCAAACGGTGCAGGAAATGACCATCGAGGCCGCTCGGCGTGGCTCGGACCTGGTGGTCTTTCCTGAATTGTGGTCCACTGGCTACGACCTGGAAAACGCCGCCAGCTACGCCACCCCCACCGATGCGGGTCTTTTTGCCCAAGTGGCGGCCCTGGCCAAAACACACCAGATTGCCATTTTGGGTTCCTGTTTGTCGCTGTTGGGCGAGGGGCAGTTTGGCAATACGGCCGTTTACTTTGATAAAAACGGCCGTTCCCTGGGCCAGTACAGCAAACTCCACCTCTTCCGACTGATGCAAGAGGAGCAATTCCTCACCGCCGGGCCACAACCTACGCTGGTCGAGGCCGATTGGGGCAAGGCGGGCCTGACTATCTGCTACGATTTGCGCTTCCCAGAGCTGTTCCGCCGCTATGCGTTGGCAGGGGCGCAGGTGGTGTTTGTGCCCGCTGAATGGCCGCATCCCCGTCTGGCGCACTGGCAAACGTTGCTGCGCGCCCGCGCCATCGAAAACCAGATGTTTGTGGTAGCCTGCAACCGTGTGGGCCGCAGCAAAAACACCGACTTTTTTGGCCACTCCTGCATTCTTGATCCGTGGGGGGAAACGTTGATTGAGTTAGGCGAGGCGGAAATGTTGGGAACGGCCGTTATCGACACCACCAAAGTTAACGAGGTTCGCGCCAAAATCCCCGTTTTTACCGACCGTCGGCCTGAGGTTTATTAGCAGCTAAAGGTGCTGGTTAATTGGGGGTTGATTGGAGATTTTTTAATCTCCAATCTCTAATCTCCTTTTTACGATCGGCCGCGCAGGCGATCCATGAAGGAACGGCCGCTTTCACCGCCCTGTTGGTTGATTTCGCCTTCTAGCCGAGCCAGCCGCGCTTCGGCGGAGGAGGCGCGAGATTGGGCATTCATGCGCGCCTGCCGCTCTTCGGAGAGCAGCGTATCCAGCTTTTGCAGGCTTTGCACCTGCACTTCCAGCGTCGCTTTTTCCCGCTCCAGCTTCACGCGCGCGGCCCGTTCTTCGGTAAGTTGGGCTGTGGCTTCCTGAGCCCGCTCAGCAATGACCTCCAGCGAGGCCAATCGCCGCTCTAGCCCCAGCCGGGCCTGGCGTTCTTCTTCCAGTGCGGCGGTCGCATGCCGTGCCTGGCGAATTTCCACTTCCATCCCGGCAATTTCTCGTTCTAGTTTCAGGCGCAGGTCGCGCTCGGTTTTGAGTTCGTCGATGGTGGCTTTGTGTTGAGTAACGGCCGTTTCCAGCTCAATGTTCCGTTTTTCCAGGGCGCGAATTTCTGCCTTGAGCGCGGCAACGTCCTCGCTGGGCTGGGCAAATGAGATCGGCATGGCCAATTGGGGTGGGGCAGGAATGGCTTGCGGTGGGCCGAGGGGCGAGACTGGCTGGTTTTGGGCGCGAACGGCCGTTTCCTCCGCTACTTTTTTGGGATCAAACGTTTCTACGTTGCTCAGCGGATCTTCCGCTGTCTCTACTTTGCTGGTTTTTCTCTTAGCCATAATAAACTCTGTCTACCAATGCCTGATAAGCCACGGTTGCCGGATTCAAAAACCGGGGATCATATTCAAAAATGGTTTGCTGCATAGATGGCGCTTCGGCCACGGCCTGGCTGCGGGGAATGGGATCGCTCACCATGTCGCCGTGGGTGGCGCGCAGTTCATCCACCATTTGCTGGTCCAAATTTTGCCGCGCCACGTTTAGCGTCGGCACAATGGTGTGAATGCGAATGTCAATGCCCCGCGTTTGCGCTTCAAAAATGGAGCTGATGTGCTGCCCGGTGCCCGCCATCGAAAAATAGTCCGGCTTCACCGGCACGATGGCCGCATCGGAAAATTGGTACACCGCCTGGGTGAAGGTATCCAGTGCCGGGGGGCAGTCCAAAATGATGTAGGTAAAGCGTTCCAAGGCCACCGCCAATCGCTCTTCCAAAACCCGCACCAGCCCGTAATTTTTGGTGCTGGGCATGGCAAACGCCTGGGCGCGCAAAATGTCCTTGGCGTGTTCCAAATTATCAGACGCGGGCAAAATCCACAAGTTGGGCCGGGGAAAACCTTCGGCCGACCGGTCGGCGGAGATCACGGCTTCGGTGATGTGCCGCTGCTCAAGAAGCACGTCGCCTATGTCTGCCTTGCCTGTGTCGATGCCTAGACCGCGGGCGCAGTGGCCTTGCGGATCAAAGTCGATCAGCAGCACGTGGCCCAATAAATAATAATGGGTGTCTTGAAATTGGAATAAATTGGTGGGGTCGGTGATTTTGTCTAAATCTTGGGGAGCCACTCGCCGCATCAGCTTGCGGGATAAGCCGTGGGCTAGGTTGATAGCCGTGGTGGTTTTAGCCACGCCTCCCTTGCGATTGACAACGGCCAATACTTTGTCTTGCCTGCCTGTTTTTTGTGTCATGATAGCTCGAAGTCGTCTAATCTCATGATTTGGGGAATACGGCCGTCATTTTACCATATGCGCGGTGAGAGGCGAAAAGGAATGCGGCGAAAAGTAAGAAGTGAATAGTGAAAAGTGAAAAGTTGTAAGTAGCGGGTAAAAACGTGCCACCCGCAACCTATCACCCTCTCCCCATGACCCTGGTGTAAGTGACTTTGTAAATGGTAGCTTTTACACTGGCGGTATGAACAAATCCCCAGATGCCCAGAATCTATGCCCAGAATGTGGTGGCCGGATGGTTTTTTCGGCCGACGGCCGTTTTCGTCAATGTGAACGGTGTAACCACCAGCAAACCACCGTGCGCCAGCGCGAAACGCCGCAAGAACTGATGCGCTTGCAGCAATATTCCACCGAGGAAAGTGGTTTTGCCAACGTGCGCACCGCTGGCGTGCGCGAACTGCTACGGCAGGGCGCAGCCGCCGCCAAAGCGGGCGACAAGGACGAAGCGTTTTATTACCTCAGCTGGGTTTTGCGCACGGATTCCAGCGAGCAGCAGCAGGCTCAGGCATGGCTCTGGCTCAGCGAGGTGTACGATGATCCGGTGGACAAGCGACACTGCCTGGAGCAGGTGCTGGCCTTTGATCCGACACACGGGGTAGCGCGGCGGGGCTTGGCATTGCTAGACGGCCGTCTCAAGGCCAAAGATGTCATTGATCCCAACACTATCAGCCAGACCACCAGCGAAGAACCCGAACCGACCGAGGCGGAACAGTTTGTCTGCCCGCAGTGCGCCGGGAAGCTGCAATTTTTACCCGACGGCGTGACATTGCGTTGCGGTTTTTGCGGCTTTGAGCAGGCAGTGGGTGGGGCAGCGCGGCCCAAAAATAGCCAGTTTGGCGAGGGGGCGTTTGAGCAAGATTTCAGCACGGCATTGGCCCAGGCTAAGGGTCATCTGGCTCCGGTGCAGATGCGCACTTTTCAGTGCCACGGCTGCGCGGTGGAGTTTGTCCTCGCGCCTGAAGCCATTTCGCTGACCTGCCCTTACTGCGATTCAACTTATGTTACAGAAACGGCCGCTGCCCAGGAGATTATGCCGCCGCACGCCGTGGTGCCGTTTCGCATTTCTCTGGAACAGGCCAAAAAATCGCTGCGTACGTGGGTTAAGGAAGGTGGGGTGGAACGGCCGTCTTTCTCACCGATCGTGGGCATTTATCTGCCGCTGTGGACGTTTGACGTCGGTGGCGAAATTCGCTGGGGCGGGCAGGTGAAGAAGGGGGATAACTGGGTGCCGATTTCGGGCAATTACCTGTCGTTTAGCAACGATGTGCGTGTGCCCGCCAGCAAGAAGCTGAACGGCGAGTTGGCTCAAGCCTTCGCTGGCTTCGATCTGGATGGCTTGCAGGCGTACGACAGCCGCTTCCTGGCCGATTGGCCCGCCGAGCGGCACACCATCCCCCTGGCTGATGCCTCTTTGCAGGCGCGCAAGCAGGTACTGCACGACTTGCGCCGCAATCCCCACAAGCTGACGCTGGAGGATGTGCACAATCTCAAGCTCGGCTCACTGGGGCTGATCGTTGAGTCGTTTAAGCTGGCGCTGCTGCCCGTCTGGCTGGCGCATTACAAAGTGGACGGGGAGATTTTTGAGGTGTTGGTGAATGGACAAACGGGGGCGGTGGTAGGGAAACGGCCGTCCCGCGGCGTGCGCGGCTTCTTTGCCAAGTTGTTTGGGTAGAATTTATCCACAAATTACACAGATTGCACAGATTTTTTCTACCCGTTCCACGCTCGGCGTGGAATGCAGATCGGGACGCTCCGGCGTCTCGTGTGCTAGGGGAGCTGGCTGGCGATTTTGGGCCAGCGGAATGCTTCGATCTGGTCCGGTTGGTCGAAGAAATATTCCTCCAGGTACGGTTCAATTTCCAATTGCCAGATGTCGGGAAGCTGCTCACGCAAATTTTCTTCCAGGAAAAAGGTGATGCCAACAAAATAATGCGGATCAGCAATCTGGCGGTTGAGGCGCTGGTGCAGTTTGATGAGCGGCTCCACATCGTAGCTGGTGCTGGCATGGAAGTGGCGCAGGACGTCGTAGTTGGGCGGCAGGTGGATGAAGGCGAAGCGGCGGCGCAGAGCGTGGTCTACCAGGGCGATGGAGCGGTCAGCGGTGTTCATCGTGCCGATGAGGCGCACGTTGGCCGGAATCTGGAAGCTGCCGCCGCTGGCCAGCGGAATCGAAGCGTCGCGGTACTCTAAAAGCACCATCAATTCGCCAAAAACGGCCGCTAAATTGGCCCGGTTAATCTCATCAATAATCAACACACACACGCCGTCGTGCTGGCTGGCGCGCTGGCAAAAATCTAGAAAGCGGCCAGGGACGAGGCTGTAGTGCAGGGTGCCGGATTCGTCGGTAAACGGCCGTATTCCCTGCACAAAATCTTCGTAAGCATAAGCGGGATGGAACTGCACCATTTCCCAGAAGCCGCCTTGACCTTGAGTGAGATGCTGGGCCAGCTTTTGGGCCACAAACGTCTTGCCGGTGCCGGGTGGCCCGTAAAAAATTGCCTGGCCTTTGCGTTCGATAGCCCGCAGCCAGCGGTTGAGCTCGTCTTGCGGTAAGCCCGTGTCTCGGGCACATTGATCGAGGGCGTAGGGTTCGGGTGTGGGTTGGTAGTCGGTGGGTGGTTCCTGGAAAACGGCCGTAGGCGCGGCAGCTGCGTAGCGAATTGGGCTAATGCCCAATGATGTCGGTACATCGAGTTCGATTTGCGCTTTGCCGCTCAACCGGCCAGTTTGGTGCTTGCTGATCTGCTCGCACACCCAAATGAGGCTTTGCACATCTACCATGTCGCGCACGCCATACTCGGACAAGGATTCGTATAGCGAATTGACCTGCTCGCGCAGTAGGGCATAACTGCTGGCCGACGGTTCCAACGTGATGAACATTTTGGTGGGTGGTATGGTAGGGTTGCTGCCGTCGTCAGGCTGGATGAATTTGAGGAACCAACGGGCCGTACGCGGCTTAACCAGCATTTCCGTTTGCGGGTGGCAGATGAACAGGAAGTAGGTGGCAAAGGGCCATTTGTTGGGCAGCGCGTTGGCGCTGAGGTAGTCGGAAAAGGTTTGCAGGCGGTCTGGGGTGGGGCGGTCGCCGTAGAGCAGGTTGCGCAGCTGGGTACAAAAGGTTGGCTTATCGAGATCGGGGTGGGAGAGTACGGCCGTATCGCCCGAAGATGGCACCGAGCGCCACAGCAAATTGTTGTCCTGCACCAGCCGGTTCAAGTAATCCAAAAAGGTGTCGTAATCACCATTGGCCAGCAGTTGGTCCAATGATTCCTGGCTCAGCCAGGCAGCGGCCTTCTCGATAGTGGCCTGTTTGTAAGAAATTTCATCCGCCATGAAATCGGGATGCGCAAAACCCTCCCAGTCTGGGTAGCGTTGGCGAATGAGTTGGATGAGTTCCTGTACCTGCCAGTTTGGTAGCATAAGTTGGAAATATCGTGCCCGTGTATTATGTAAATCACTTCTAGTTTAATCGGCCATCTTCCTGTTGGCAAGCCGGAAATTGTGGTGCTAGTGGAGGCGACCAAGCGTAAAAAGTTGCGCTTGCTCCTCTCGGCCGTTGCGACTGCCAAAAATCATTTTCTGGAGGTGTATTTCGTCACTATCTTGGAGGCTCATAATCTGGCTATTATCAGCCATACAGGTTTGCCTGTTCCTACAACTTGTTTGAGGAAATTGCATTCATTAACTTTTGGGGAGCCAATTAAAAGGAGCGTACCTGCCCGGCTGAATCCCCCACCACATTTCCCAGGAGTTTTCTCATGAACAAGGTGCATTCATTCACCACTATCTTTGTTGTTAGCCTGGTCACTTTTTTCACTTTCACGCTTGGCCACGCCCAAAATTTGCCACCAAAATTCCCCACAGATTCAGAGCTTGCTACGGCAGAAATTCGGCTTGCTTCTTTAGCCAGCAACGCGGTGGTAGAAGGTGCCGTTTTGGATATCGCGGTTGACCCAGATTTTGATGAGTCTGATCCATCTGTAGCGCTATGCGCTGGGGATCAATATCTGGTTGTGTTTGAGTATGGCTCAGAGATTTATGCGCAATATTTGGACAATGCGGGTAACCGATTGGGCATCCCTTTTGTGGTGTCCACGGATGTGTATTCAGAAAGCAATCCTGCCGTGGCCTGCGATTGGAACCGGAATCTGTTTGTGGTGGTTTGGCAGCACGATTACGTCAACAGTGGTGACATGGACATCCAGGCCCAGGTTATTTTGGGAACTCGCCCGGCTTCGCGAGAAACGGCCGTTGCCGCCGTCCTCAATGTTGCCGACAGCCTGATTGATGAAACCAATCCCGCCATTGCCTGCAACAGCGACGCTTCTGGCTGTTTGGTGGTGTACGAACGCGCCGAAAACAGCGGCGACGTTTACGGGCAGCGTGTGTTTTTTAGCGGCAGCAGCTTTCTGCTACAGGGCGATGGGTTTGCCATTGGCAGCTTTACCGCTGCCGAGAGAAATCCGGCGGTGGCCTGGGGCACTTTCGACCATGATTATCTGATTAGCTGGGAATACCAGGATGCATCGGCCTGGCGGATTGTATCGTCTTATGTGTGGGACACCTTGCAGGGCGGCAGCCAAATCCAAACAAGCACCGCTTTTTTAACGGGATCAGAGCTGCCTTACAATCAGTTAAATCCGGCGGTGGCGTACAACGGCCGTTCCCACCGTTTTCTGCTGGTTTTTCAACATGCCTATTTGGGCGATGGCAGCGATTACGACATTTATGGGCTGCGGCTGGTGCCTGGCGGGGGCAGTCAGGGGGATTTGATCACAATTGATTTTAGCCTGTACAACAACGAACAACCGGCCGTGGCCTATGGCAGTGGGCCTTACTATTTGCCCGGTGGCCGTGGGGCCGACCAATTTTTAGTCAGCTATGTGACGGAAACCCCTTCCGGGCGCTGGATTCACGCTCACGCCATTTATGGCACATTCCAGATTGGCAGCCAATTGCTTAGCAGTACGCCCATTGTGTTGTACCAGACAGCCGCTGGACCCAATTTTGATTTGCTCAACCCTGATGTGGTGGGGTCGCTGAACAACGGCCGTTACCTCACCATTTGGGAAAGCATGATCAGCGGTTTTGCCGGAACCGATTACAACGTGCGGGGGCGGCTGGTTGCCCCTTATAGCGTTTTCCTACCCGCTATCATCCGGTAGCCGGAAAGCAGTGACTGGCTGCGCCTAACCTATTGTTCCGCAGAAATGGACAGATAAACGTTGCTGATCGACGCGGGATCGGCCGTAAACAGCCGCCCGCCGGTGACGTTGGCAATGCGGCTTAGCACGTCCTGGTCCGCGCCCTCGCCAAAGGCAATCGGGAAAACCTTGACCCCATCGGCTTCCGCATTGTTGGGCAGGCAGGTGGCAAACATCTGGTTTTCGGTAATGTTGCCTACCGTGTCTTCACCATCGGAGAGCAAAATGATGCCGTAGAGCCGGTTTTCGCCAGCGGCTAAATCTTCGGCCTGTT
This sequence comes from Ardenticatenaceae bacterium, assembly GCA_020634435.1. Lineage (GTDB taxonomy): Bacteria > Chloroflexota > Anaerolineae > Promineifilales > Promineifilaceae > Leptofilum. The sequence continues at coordinate 146,254 of JACKBS010000009.1, forward strand.
GGGCAGTGGCGGCTTCTACTGCTTCGCAGACCGCTTCGTACAGCGCCGTGTTGCCTCCGGCAATCAATCCCGCCACGCGCGGTGCCAGCCCTTCGCTCACATCCCCCACTCTGGTTATGGGCGTTAGTTCGTTGGCGTTGTCGCTAAAAATGGATAGGCCAACTTCATCATTGGCATCCAGGCGGGTGAGGAACTCGATGGTGGCATCTTGGGCGGTGCGGATGGGTGTGCCTTCCATGCTGCCGGAAACATCGAGCACAATCAAAATGGTGGCTTTGCGCTTGGTAATGTTAAACAGGTCAATCACGGCGGCACTGATGTCGGCGTTGGGGCTGGGCAAGGGGGCAATTGTGCTGGGGGTAATGCCTGGATCGGTACCGTTTTCCAGGCTCATGGGGGTGTGCAGGGGAATGCTGCTGTTTAACGGCCGTAAATAATTATCAATCGCCATATCTTGCTGCTCACGCGCCAGCAAGTAGTCTAAGAAGATCTGCGCCGCTTCGGCTTGTTCGTCGCTTACCCAATCGGCATTGTCTAAAATGCAGTAGGGATGGTCAGCCCAAATGGTGCCGCCTGCCGGGAAGATGAAGGCCAGCGGGAAGGTGAGTTCATCGCCGCGCTCTACGTTGAAGCGCACTACGTCGGCTTCGGGTACAGCCGCCGCATGCAGGTAGCTGGGGCCTTGTTGGGCCATGGCTTCCAACAGGGCCGGAGATTGACGGCCGTATTTGGACGTATTTTCTTCCAGCTGGCGCATTGCTTCTTCCACATTGGGTGCGTAAATCTCGGCGGGGGTCAGCGTATCGGTCTTGCCGGCAATGCCATAGACGAAGCTGGTCATGGAGAGCAGGCCAGAGTTGGCGTAGGCCGGGTGGGTATGGCCAAAGCGGAACTGCCCCCACTCAGGACGGCCGTAACTGGCCCAACCTTCTGGATCGGCGGCTAATTCGACGATGGTGTCCCAACCGATAGGTGTTTCTGGCCAGCCCAGCGTTTCGGCCATCGGCTGCCACATAGCAAAGCCCAACGGTGCGTAAATGGTGGGGGCGCAGCTCTGGCTGGACAGCGGTTTGTTGGTGCGCTGCCGCCACGCATCGTTGGCCTGCTCCACCCAGGATTGGTCGCCTGGGCTCCACGCCGTGGGCTGGCTGCTGCCATCCAAAATGGCGTTCATCGACCCGCCCGACGTGACGTGGCTAACGTTGACAACAATAGGGCTCCCGCCAGATGTCTCGATCTGTGCCGCGTTAAACTTTTCCACCACCTGATTAAGCCAGCTTTCTTTGGTGTTGGAGGAAGCTAAAGTAACCAACACAGAGCCAGAGGGGACTTCTTGTTCGGCGGGAATTGCGGTAGAAACGGCCGTTTCCTCACCCTCCCCACTATTCAGAAACTGTACAACAACTACCGACACAATCACGCAGGCGGTAATGGCTAAAATGCCAAAAAAAATGACACGGGTTCGGTTCATCGCTTATAGCCTCTTTTGCTTGTTGGCAAAGTGGTTTAGAAACATTACTCCACGACGCGACCAGCATTTTCCCAGGCGCGTTTCATATCGTCATAACCCATCTGATACAGCTTTTCATGCCACTCTTCTGTGTAGCTCACAATTTGCGCCACAGGAATAAACTCTTCGGGGCAAATAATAGTTGGATTTTTCAGCTTTTTGTAATCTTGCTTCACATTAGCCCCCACAAAGTCGTTCACATCCTGCATGTACTGGTCCACAATGTCGGGGTAATCTGCCTGGATTTTATCCAGCTCGTCTCGAATTTGCGCCAGACTGTTGATCAGATTAAACATTTTCATGTCCGCCTGGAAGGAGGCCAATAGCGCCCACTCCAGCGTCATGCTGGCGGCTTCATACAGATTGGTGGGCAAGCTGCTTGGCAGCGTGGGCACACTGTTCTCATCGCCATCCTGCTTAATGGGCGTCATGATGACCACAAAGATTTCTTCCGCACCTGTGGCGATGGCGGCGCTAAGCGGCGTGTTGGCGACAACCGCGCCGTCCCAATATTTGGTACTGCCCAGGCTGGTGTGGGGATAGATGAGCGGGATAGAGCAGCTCGACAAAATATGCTCAACGGTGATATCCGTTTTTTTAGCCAGGCTGTTGCTAAAAATATGCAGCAAACCTGTAGAAATTTCTGTGGCCGTAATGCGGAGGTGAACGGCCGCTTTTTCCGGATCATTGATGCGTTCAAAATCAACCCAACCTTCGTTTAGCAGCGTCTCGCGTAAGGGGGAGGTGTCTAGCAAGGAAACCGATGAAAAGGGATTCCAATTTGGTTTTTGCACGTGCTTGGTGCGCAATTTCCGCCACAAAGCCCACAACGAATGAGATGTGTGGCCAGAGGCTAATGCCGCGCCGTTCACGGCACCAATGGATGTCCCCACAACGACGTCAGGATACCATTCGTGTTCTTCCAAAAAGCGCAGCACCCCCACATGGTAAGCCCCGCGCCCGCCCCCGCCAGACAACACCAACGCCCGTTTCGGATCCTCACTTAACATCACACCCTCCTTCGTAAATCGGATTGTTAATCCGATAGTCGGATTAACAATCCGACCTACGATTTTCATTCATGGTGGTCAACGACAGTTGGTGTCGTCTCCTCAGGAAATAATCCACAGATTACACAGATAAAGGCTGATAAACTCTGCGAAATCTGTGGCTGCTCTTTCTGTACCAGACTAAGATTCCCCCTCTACCGCTTTGCCCGCCGCTTTCCAGGCGCGTTTGGCGTCTTCGTAGCCCATCTGGAACAGCTCTTCATGCCCGTCGCGCGTGTAGCGAATGATGCGATCCACCGGGATAGCTTTCTGTGGCGCAACGATAATTGGCTCTGGTAAAGCATGGAACTTGTCTTCCAAAATGTCGGGGATGCCGTTGCCATCTTTGTCTTCCAGGTTTACCTGTTCGCCGCGCAGCTGGCTAAGCAGCAGCCGATTGGTCGCTTGCAGGCGAGCATTTTCCACTTGCAAACGCACCAGTTCATTGATGCGGCGGAACATTTTCAGGTCGGATTGGAAAGAAGCGAGCAGTGCCCATTCCAGCATCGTGCTGGCGGCCGTCAGGATGTTTTTTGGCGTGGGTAGCTCTGCGCCACCTTCGTCATTTTCCCAAGGGGTCATGATGACTACCACAATTTCTTCCGCCCCGGCGTCGATGGCCGGGCCAAGCGGCGTGTTGGCTACGGTGGCCCCGTCCCAATATAGTGTGTCGTTCAGTTGGGTGGCCGGGTAAACAATGGGAATCGAGCAGCTGGCGATGATGTGATTGAGCTCGATCTTTTCGCGGCGCATCTGGCTGGGGTAAATATCGTCGCTGTTGCCAAAGACATGCAGCTGGCCGCTGTTGATTTCTGTGGCGGTGACCCGCAGGTGAACGGCCGCTTCATCCGAATTGATTCGCGCAAAATTGACCCAGCCCTGCTCTTGCAGCGTGCCACGCAGAGGTGCCGTGTCTAGCAAGTAATTGCCTTCCAACAGGTTCCAATGATGCTTTTGCACATCGTCGGTGGTCAGGCGCTGCCAGAGCGCCCACAGCGAGCGGGAGTTATGGCCAGAGGCAATGGCCGCGCCGTTCACCGCACCAATCGAGGTGCCCGCGACGATGTTGGGGAACCATTCGTGCTCCTCTAAAAAGCGCATGACGCCCACGTGGTACGCACCGCGACCACCGCCACCGGAAAGGATCAAGGCATTTTTGCGGAACTCAGTTGGCATGGCACACCTCCTGTCTTTTGTTTTTAACCGATGAGATACGCGGGACGAACGGCCGTTTCTCCATTGGCAATATCTTCAGAACCGGGCGGCCGGACTGGCAAAATGATGTTGAAGGTACTGCCGGGCAGCCGTTCCTCATCTTCTGCTTCCGACTCAACCCAGATGCGTCCCCCGTGGGCCTCAATGACGCCCTTGGCAATGGGTAGGCCCAGCCCTGGCCCAGCCCCCTTAAACTTGGTGCTGCCAGTGGAGTGCAGCTGCGGATCGCCAATGCGGAAAAATTTCTCAAAAATCAGCGTATGGAACTTGGGATCAATGCCAATGCCCGTGTCGTGGATCACAATTTCCAGAAATTCTTCTTCGTTTTGGCCGGGCACAATGGTGGCTTTAACATGAATACGGCCGCTGTCCGGCGTATACTTCACCGCATTGCCCAACAAATTAGTAAACGACTGCACCAGACGCTTAAAATCGGCATAGATGGGCGGCAAACTGTCTACGCCTTCCACCTCGTACTGAATGCGCCGCTCGCGCATCGCCTGGATAAGCGGTTCGACGGCCAGCCGCAGCACTGTGTCCAGCCGCGTCTTCACAAAAGTAAGTTGCATGCCGTCCACATCCAGCTGGCTGGCGTCTAGCATGGCTGTGATCAGGCGTTCTAGTTGCAGCGTGGCCCGGTTGATGTGCCCCACAATTTCGCGGGTTTGCTCGCGCGTCAGGGCATTTTCTTCGTTCATCGCCGACAAAATATCGGCGTACCCTTTTACTTGGGTCAGCGGCGTACGCAGCTCGTGCGAGGCAATGGTGATGAAGTCGGACTTCACCCGGTCCATGATTTCCAGCTTTTCGTTTTGCTCCACCAGGTCAATGTTCAGGTAGCGAATGTGCTCATTTTGGATATTGAGCTCACTAAACAAACGGGCGTTTTGCAGGGCAACCACGGTCTGGTCGGCCAAAGTTTGCATCAGTTCCAGCTCGATGGGCTGGTAAGGCACGGCCGAAACCTTAGGACCCACCGCAATTAGCCCAACAATGTCATCGCCGCTGCTGACCGGTACGTACACTTCCATCGTCATGTCATCCAACCAGGTGCGCTCTTCTTCGCGCAATCCCTTGAAGGCCGGATTGAAGTCCAGCTCATATTGCAGCAGCGGCTGGTGCTGGGCCATCAACGTGTTGATGAACAAATCGTCATGGGCAAAACGCACCGGATGGCGGGGCACCACGCCCATGGCCGGGATGGGATCAATTTCAAAGCCGCCGTCCTCCAGGTGGGTGACCAGCATCAGTGCCCCGCGGTTGGTTTCTAGCAGTTCGCTCAGCGTACCTACGATGAGAATGGAAAGCTGCTGCACATCCAACGTGCGCGAGATGGCCTGGCTGTAATTGCGCACCACCAGCCCCGCATTCACGCCCTCGCCGCGCAGATAGCGGAAAACCACATTGCTGATCAGGCGGCGGAAAGGCTGGTACAGGAAAAAGCCGAGGGTGATGACGAGGGCAATCAGAATGGAAGTGAACACATCGTTGGTGCGGTTGATGGCTTCACCAAACTGGAATACGATGATGACGGACAAAATCAGCGGCAGCGCTGACAGGGTATTGATGATGATGAAGGCAATGCCGCGCTGGGCTCGGGCGCGCACGTCAAAAATGCGGTAGGAGGCGATGCCGTAGGCCAATCCCACCATGCCTAGATAACGCAGCACCTGGCCAATAAGTATGAAGCCAAGCTGGTCAAAAAATTGGATGAGTTCGCCCAGAAAGATGGTTGCCAGCACGGTGAACCAAAATAAAAGACGATTGGCGTGCCAAGGGAAACGCGTTTTGCGATATTCGCGCCAGGTGGTGATGAGCAAGGCCCCAAACAGCCCGGCCCAGGTGAGGTACGCCGATAGGGTGCCGTTTGTCAGGCCGAGCGGGCGGCCATTTGGCAAAATGAAGGTGCGGTTGGGTGCCAGGAGGTTAATGAAGAGGGTGGTCAGTACGGCCGTTCCGCCCAAAATTAAATACTTGCGCTCCGGCTGCCAGTCTAAAAAGGCGCTGGTGGCTCCCGCCAGGGCACAAACCGACAGCAGCAGCACGATGGTTGGAAAGTTGGCCAAGGGGACGCTGGCGGCAAAAAAGATCGAAAATTCCCAAACGATAGAGATGACAAGCGCAGCGACCAGCCAGGTTGCCTGGTTCTTTTCTGGCCGACGACGAATTTGGGGCAAAATCAGAATCCCCGAATAGAAGCCAGCAGCGATAAGTGGTAGGTAAAGATTGGCCTGGTATGCGTTCATGAAAGCGAGCGATTGAACTGTGCCGCACAGGAAAAACAATTCATAAGCTGGCAGGCAAAGACATGATAAGTATCAAAAGACAGGCCTATTGTAATGGTTGGCACACCCTGTGGCAATCGGCTGCCTAGGAATAGTACCAGTGTACCAACAGACCTGTCGCAATTGGCGGCTGGGGTCAGGTGAGTAAATAAAAAAAGCGCAGCCAGCTGCTGCGCTCTCTTGTGGCGGAGAGGGCGGGATTCGAACCCGCGATACCTTCCGGTATACACGCTTTCCAAGCGTGCGCACTAAGCCTCTATGCGACCTCTCCGAACCGAATGGGAATTATAGTGCGAGATGGCAGGTTTGCAAGCGTGATTGTGAAATTCCACGCACCTACCAGCCAACGGCCGTTCCATCATTCCGGGGTTCGCTGCCACCAATTAGCACTCCGCTAACCGGATCGCGCACGATAACCTGACCCCCGCCGTAGTGCAGCGGCTTGCCCTTTTCCCACAGCTCATGGCCTCGCTGCTCTAAAACTTGGCGAATGCCGTCAGAAACGGCCGTTTCCAAAGCCACCTGCTTGTTTTCTAGCCAGTTAAATCGTGGTGCGTCGAGCGCTGTTTGCGAGTCCATGCCAAAATCAATCATGTTTACCCCAACTTGCAAATGGCCCTGTGGCTGCATAAAGCCGCCCATCACGCCAAAACTGCTCCATGCCTGCCCATCCTTAGTAATGAAGCCGGGAATGATGGTGTGATACGGCCGTTTCCCCGGTGCAGCTTCGTTGGGATGGCCCGGTACCAGACTAAAGTTAGCTCCACGATTTTGCAGCTGGACGCCGGTATGCCCCGCCGTAATACCGCTGCCAAAGCCCATGTACAGACTTTGAATCCAGCTCACCATGTTGCCATTACCATCGGCAACGGTCAGGTACACGGTGTCACCGCGGGTTTGCGGTGTGCCGGGAGTGGGCTGCAAAGCTGTGTCTGGCCGGATGAGACCATAGCGACTTTGCGTGTAGCTGTCGCTCAGCAGCGCTTCAATTGGCACATTCACCTGCCGCGGATCGGCAATGTAGGCGTGGGCATCGGCAAAAGCCAGCTTCATCGCTTCGATGAGGGCATGGTAATAATCGGCCGTACCGTAGCCCAGGGCAGGCAAATCGAACTGCCGGGCGATATTAAGCGCCAACAGAGCCGTGATGCCCTGCCCGTTGGGTGGTATCTCATGAAACACGTAACCATCTTTGTAGGTAACGCTGATCGGCTGGACCCATTCTGCCTGGTAAGCGGCCAGGTCGTCCTGCGTCAGCACCCCGCTATCAGCCTGGACAGCTTCAGCAATCTGGCGACCAATGTCGCCCAGGTAAAACGCATCGTAACCATTATTGGCGATGGTTTGCAAGGTGTGGGCAAATTCTGGGTTGCGGAACATTTCGGCGGCGTGGGGGGAACGCCCGTTGGGCAGCCACACGCGTTTGGAATCCGGCAAACGGCTCATCTTTTCCTTTGAAAGCGCCCAGGAACGGGCAATGCGCTGACTAACAGGGAAGCCATCGCGGGCATAGGTAATGGGTTGGCGCAGCAGGGTATCCAGCCCCAGGCTGCCAAATCGTTCCAACGCCAACTGCCAGCCGCGTAAACTCCCCGGCACCGTCACTGCCAGGCCACCAATGGCCGGATAGTTGGTGTGACCCTGACTGCGAACCAAATCGGCCGTCAAAGCCATCGGGGCTGGTCCGCTGGCGTTAAGGCCGTACAGCTTGCCTTCGTCCGCTTGCCAGATCAAAGCAAAGGCATCGCCACCAATGCCGGTTGAGCATGGCTCAACCACACACAAAGTGGCCACGGTGGCAATAGCGGCATCGACGGCATTGCCACCTGCTTTTAGCACGTTCAGCCCGGCCTGTGCCGCAAGCGGTTGGCTGGTTGCCACCATGCCATTGTGGCTAATATTGTTGGAGCGTCGGCTGGGGAAGGTGTAGCTTTCAAAATTCATGACGTTTCCTTAAATTTTTGTACCAGATGTGGCAGCGTAAATTTGGCTTGACACCGAACAGGTGTTCGTGTATACTCCCGTACAGAACAAATGAGCGATTGTCATAATCTTTTGTTTTGACAAGTTTACACCCGTTAGTTTACCAGATACCCCGGTATTGCGGCAGACAGCACAGGAGTTGGGCAAAATGGCCAAAAAATCATTATCCGAGAGGCAGAAAAATATTCTGGCATACATTGAAGAGTATGTTGCGGAGTTTGGACGCCCCCCCACCATCCGTGAAATTGGCGGTGCAGTGAATATTAGTTCTACCTCTGTGGTGAACTACAATTTGACCAAGCTCAAGGAGCGCGGTCTTTTGGAGCGTGATGCCGAAGTTTCGCGTGGGCTGCGTCTCACTGAGAAAGTAGCGGTAGCTACAGAGCAGGTGAAGCAGTCTGTGGGCAAGGCAGTGGAAAAGGCCAATACGGCCGTTGGCAGCATCTTCCGGGTGCCGTTGGTCGGTAACATTGTGGCTGGTTCGCCTATTGAAGTCGGCAACGATGGTGACTTTTCCGTTTACGATGAAGAAGATGCCATTGAGTTGGGCAGTTCTATGATTCCTGGGCGACATGATGATCTGTTTGCGCTGCGGGTTAGCGGGGAGTCCATGATTGACGCGATGGTCAATGATGGGGATATCGTGATCATGCGCAAGGAAAATGATGCGCGGAACGGTGACATGGTGGCCGCCTGGCTTCGCGATGGTACCACAACCCTGAAATATTTTTATCGCGAAAACGGCCGGATTCGCCTTCAGCCTGCTAATCCAACAATGGACCCCATCTATGTAGCACCTGAAGAAGTGCAAGTGCAAGGCAAAGTGATGATGGTGCTGCGCCAGACCGCGCAGTAGACAATTGTTGAGTAGTTGTGGACGGCCGTTTCTGCCGTCCATTTTTTTTATCAATTCAAATAGAACAAATGTGCGCTTTTGTTCGTCATGTTGGAACAAGATTATGAGTGAAAAAGAAACGTGGCAGAAAATGGATAAAGAAGAACGTCTGCGCCACCAGTTAGAAGTTCAATCGCGGCAGATCGAACGAGTCTTTTCCACCCATCAAGTTGCGGCACGGGTGGCTGGCGGGCAGGTGGAAACACAATCCATCCGCTTTGATTTGCAATCCCACCTGGAGTCAGGCATTCATCGCCTGCGTGGCCTTAAGCAAGACCTCTTGTCGGTGCTGGGCGTAACGGATGTTTCGTTGGCGAAAGATGAACAGGGCCAATGGCGCTTGGATATTGTGCGGCCGCACGAGCCACCAGTGGCGCTGCTCGATTTGTTGCCCTTATTGCCAGAGCTGCCGGAAAGTACGGCCGTTCTGGGCATTGATGAGGATGGCTCGCCCCTGCTGCTGCCGTTTGCTGATCCCAATATGACACACGTTCTGGTGGCCGGGACGACTGATTCCGGTAAAACCTCGCTGCTGCGTACGATCGCCGTTTCTCTGGCGATGACCAACCGCCAATCAAAGCTCCAATTGCTGGTAATTGATCCCGACAGGCCGGGCAAGCAGAACCGGCAGCTTGCGCCGCTCATGTTCCTGCCCCATTTGCTGAGCCAGGTTATCCCTGAGCCGGAAGAAGGGCTAAGCGCGTTACAGATTTTGGTAGATGAGATGCACCATCGGCTCAAGCACGAAACCGTGCGCCCCACCATTGTGTCCCTAATAGACAATGTAGAAGCTCTGGTTGCGTTTGCGGCCGATGATGTTTTGGCCTCGTTGGCTGCCTTGCTTCAACGTGGCGCGGAAGCGGGGATTCATTTGGTGCTGGGTACCAGCCAGCCCACGGCCGATTGGCTAAGCAGCGTCATGCGGACAAACTTGCCTTTGCGGCTCGTGGGGCAGGTACAGGATGAGGCGGACTCTTTGGCGGCAACGGCCGTTCCCGCGGCGGAAGCCGAAATGCTGCTGGGTCAGGGCGACTTTCTAGCAGTTATCGACGACACCCAGGTTCATTTTCAGGCGGCGTTTATCGGCAACTATGATTTGCATCTCACGTTGGCCACCATCCATCGCAACCGCCCGCGTCCGCTTTTAGCCCAACCCTTGCAATTAAACCTGGTTGGCGAGGTGAAACCGGAAGAAGAACCTATTGTATGGCAGCGTCAGCAAGAACCTCCCCCTTGGGATGTTGTTGATGAAGAACCTGATGAAGAGCGGTCCGACGATAATGAATTGATGGATGATATTGCGGAAGATGAGGATTAGGAGGTTAGTCTAGAATGAATGTGGGCATGTTGTGGCTGGATGATGATCGCAGCCGTAGTTTGGAAGAAAAAGTGAGCCGGGCTGTGGAATATTACCAGGAGAAATACGGCCGTTTCCCCGACACCTGCCTGGTTAATACCACAATGTTAAAAGATGAGACAAAAGTGGGGAAGGTAAACGTCCAGCCCATTGCCAATATTCTGCCGCATCATTTTTGGCTGGGAATGAACGCTAGCTGAAGTTTATTCTTGAGCAACCATCAAAACAGAGCGGCTGCCACCTTCGATTAGCGTCATGCGTGCCTGGTATGTACGGCCGTCTGCTCCATTAATTTCTGCCGTGGTCCGCACAGAGTCACCAGGCTCTTGTGTCATGAAGGCCACGGCTTCTTCATTATTTAGCAGCTTTTGGACCGGATGCCCCACAACTTTGGCATCTGGCAGGTCAAAAGCTTCGCGGGCTGCATTGTTGAGCAGCAGCAGCTTGTCCTCGTGATCAATCACCAAAACAGGATCATCAATCTGATCAACCACCACGGAAAGCGTGACCCGTTGGCGTTCAATGTCAGTATAGATGTTGGCGTTGTTGATAGCAATTGTGGCGTAACCACCCAACGCGGAAAGCGCCCGCGTATCGTTGCTATCGAACGATGTTTCTTTAAGTCGGTTGGTCACGCCTAACACGCCGATGGGCTTGTTTTGCAGGATGAGCGGCACGTAAATAAGCGATTTTACCAGCAGAGCCGTGTGGGTTCGTTTCCACTGTGAGTCGTTGCCGATGGCGATGGCCCGCTTGGTTTGTAGAACCTTCCCCGCGAGACTGTCGTTCACACGCTTGCGCATGGATTGGGCTTTGGAATCGAGGTTTTTGGAGGCACGGGTGTACAGTTCGCCTTGCTCTTCATCGAGCAGCATCAACGACCCTTCTTCAGCGCCCACAACATAAACGGCCGCTTCCACCACGCGGTGCAGCACCTCTTCCAAATCCAGCGACGAGGCTACGGATTTGCCCACGCCGTACAGTACGTTAAGTTCTTGGGCACGGCGCTGTAGCTGCGAATTGCTCTCCATGAGCTGCTGCACCAATTGATCGCGTTCCCGCTGTAGGCGGCTTTCGCGCAAGGCGCGGTCTACCGAGTCGCTAATCTCGTCGGCGTCAAAGGGTTTAATCACGTAGTCGCGAATACCCAGACGGAAGGCCGCAACGGCCGTTTCTTCAGAGCCATGTGCGGTTGCCAAAATAGCGGGGATTTCGATGCCACGTTCGCGCAGCTTTTCCAACACTTCCAGCCCAGTCAGACGGGGCATCTGCTGATCCACAATCATCAAGTCTGGCTCTTTGGCAATTGCCATTTCCAGACCCATCAGTCCGTTTGAAGCTTGCAGTACTTCGAAGCCTTTTGGTTGCAGAATGTATTCGCACAAAAAGTCGCGAATTTCCTGTGAATCATCAATGATGAGTACGCGTTCGTACATACGTGTTCTTTCCTTGGCTGGGAAGATTCAATTTCACTATATTACTACTCGCTCAATAAGCTTGCAACCACAGAAATCTTACCGCTTAATGACAAAATAAAAAACTTGTCACCCTGTTTTGCATGGGATAGCATGGCGCGGTGAGCGAAAAACAGATAAACCACCGCACCGTCTATACGATTTTTTTTGCTGCCGCACTCATTATAAGTGCAATTTTGTTCGTATCAGCATGTCAGAATAGTCCAGAAGTACCACCCATTGTTGTGACCGAAGTGTTCAACGTGGCGGGTGAAGAGCTGATCATCACCCGAATTTTGGAGCCAACCCCAACGCCGACAATTGTGCCGACTCCTGCCGAAGCCGCCAATGTGCCCGTGGTTTTGGACCTCAGCCTGGTGCGTAATGATGTGCCCGATATTGATCCGCAAAAGACAAACGACGACGATGGCGTTGACTTCATTGAGAATTTGTTTGTGGGGTTGACCCGCTACAACCATGTGACTAACCAGGTAGAACCCGCGTTGGCGAGTGAATGGGAAGTAGGGCCAAACGGCCGTACCTGGACCTTCCATTTGCGCGATGACATCTTCTGGGTACAGCCTAGCTCGCGTACGCAGGATGGGTTTGTCATCTCAGAAGCGGTGCGGCCTGTGGTTGCCAGCGACGTGGTGTTTGCCATTCAGCGCGCCTGCGCTCGTGAGACAGACACCCCCGATGCCTTTGTCCTCTTCTTAATTGAAGGATGTGAACAAGCGCACCAACTGGTCAGTGCTACCCCAGCGGACCTTGAGAACATTGGCGTCCAGGCGCTTAACGATACGACGCTGCAAATTGACCTGAATCGGCCCGCAGCCCACTTTTTGACCATTACCAGCATGTGGTTCATGCGGCCGTTACCGCGTGAACTGCTCGAAGACGAAGAAATTGGCGACGACTGGCAGGCTGCCGTGGAAAACGACACGCCATTGCTTACCAGCGGTCCGTTCATGCCGCTTGATGGCAGTTTCACCCGATTGCAGCGCAACACGCTGTGGCCGATTCCCTTCCAGGGCAATGTGCAAATTGTTCAGATTAACTATCTAGAGCGAGACGACATTGCGTTTAGTTTGTGGGAAGAAAAGCTGCTCGATGTGATTGACGCCTCGGCGATTGATTTGTCTAACGCTTCTGTGTCTACGCTGGAGCAAGTTCAGCTGGTGGCGGAGCAGACGATGTTTTATCTGGACTTCAACTTCCAGAGTGGCATTTTCCGTGAACCAACCTTGCGCCGAGCCTTTAGCGCGGCGATTGACCGTGAAGCGTTGGTGGAAGAAGTTTATGATGGAGAGGCTATACCTATGCGCCATCTAATTCCGCCTGGTGTGGTCGGCGCTTTAGAGGTGGACGAAATCGGCAAGGGTTACAATCCAGACTTTGCCCGCCTTCAACTAGCCGAGAGCGGTTTCAACAGCTGCCGGTTGATGCCGGAAATTCGTTTCATGGTTTCTTCCTCCGATCTCTCGCTGTTGCAGGCGGAGCTGATCCGGCAAATGTGGATGGAGGAGTTGAGCTGTGCCGAAACGCAGATTATCATTGAGCAGGTGCCGTTTGGTACGCTGCTGGCCAATACCCGACCCGATGCGGGAGCGGCTCGCGCCGATGTGTGGGAGCTTGCCTGGGCGTCTTATTACCCAGATGCCAACAACTGGGCAGGCGATTTGATTCACTGTGACGAAAGTGAAAACCGAGAAAATCGGCCGTGCAGCGAGGTGGATACCCTCATCCAGCAGGCCGCCCGAACGATAGATCCGGCGGAAAGATTGGCACTGTATCGCCAGGTGGAAACGCTGCTGTTTGGTGATGATGGCATTGAGCCAATTACCCCACTTTACCTGCGTGCCGATACCTTGTTAGTGCAAAACTGGGTGACTTTTCAGCCCGCTATTTTTGGTGGTGAGCAGTACGACAGCTACACCATCGTGGTGGATCGCAAAGAGTTGGAACGGAGCCGCGGATGATGGATTCTGAGTGGGTTCAGTTTGGTCAATGGGCCGAAATGTTTGGTGCACCGCTGCTGCCGGAGCAAATTGCGCAGTTCCAGCGATATGAAGCGCTGCTGCTGGACTGGAACGAGCGAATGAATTTAACGGCCGTTCGCCAACCCGCCGATATTCGGATTCGTCACTTCCTGGATTCGTTGAGCTGTGTGCAGGTGATGGGTAATTTAAACGGCCGTTCCCTCATCGACGTAGGGACGGGGGCGGGGTTCCCTGGATTGCCTCTCAAAATATTGTTCCCACAGCTGCGGTTGACGCTGGTAGAAAGTGTAGCCAAAAAAGGGCAGTTCTTACAGGCTGTGGTGGATGAGTTGGGTCTAAGCAACGTGACTATTTTGGCCGAACGAGCCGAGGTACTGGGCCAGCAGCCGCAACATCGCCAGCAGTATGATTGGGCAGTGGCGCGGGCCGTCGCCGAGCTGCGTGTGTTGGTGGAATATCTGCTGCCGCTGTGCCGCGTTGGAGGCCAGATGTTGGCCCAAAAAGGGGATGGCGTTCACGAAGAGCTGGCATCCGCGGGTAGCGCCATTGCTTTGTTGGGTGGTGGTGAGCCACAGGTGACCAGCGTGACCCTGCCGACCCGCGAACAGCCGCATTATTTTGTGACAATTGCCAAGATTGGGGAGACGCCAGGGGGTTATCCGCGCCGGGTGGGGGTGCCGAGCAAACGGCCGTTGTAATTCCTAGTGGCGCATTTGGTCGAGGGGCACCTGGATTTTGTAGAGGTGTTCTGGTTCATCCTTACCCCGAATTTCTACTTCGCCCATCGACTCAAACTGGCTGGCTTGCAGCAGCGGGCTAGTGTCTACGCCTAAATTCTTGTAGACACTTTCCGAAATCACTATTTGGCCGTCGGCGGCGATGTCTACCAGACGATGGGCAGTGTTCACCGCATCGCCTACCATGCGGAAAGTCATGCGGGTTTCCGCGCCGACGTTACCTACAATGACGTTGCCCTGGTCGATGCCGATGCCCATGCCAAAGCTGGAACTAAGCCCCTCAAACAGTTCGACACGCAAAGCATTAAAACGTTGATGCATGGCAACGGCCGTTTCTACCGCCCGACTAGACGCATCAGCCTGATCAAACGGGGCATTAAACGCAATCAAAATTTCATCGCCCGTCAATTCAAAAATGGTACCTTCAAACTGATAAACCACTTCCGTCATCTGGGTGAAGAAGCGATTGAGGCGAGCGATCACGTCATGGGGCTGCACCAGGCGGATAAAGCGGGTAGAGCTGCGCAAATCGGCAAACATCACCACGGCATGACGCCGTTCACGCCGGGCCATCAGGCCGGGTTCGTGCGAAAGCACATAATCTACTAGGCTGGGACCCATATAGCGCGAAAACGTTTCTTTGATTTCCTGCTTTTTGCGGATTTCCTCGGCCAGACGGAACTCTTCGATGCGCTTGAGTTCGGTAATGTCTTGCAAAACGGCCGCATAGCCCACACCTTGAATGGGCGAAACGCTGGTGAACAGCGTGTTGCCGTTCTCCAGGTTAATTTCTTGTGCGCTAGATTGGGTGCTGCCGTTACTGTAAACAGCCAGCAACACACTGAGCGGCTTCACATCGCCCAAGAATCTTCCGGTAACTTCGTCGGCCTGCAAATTAAACAACCGCTCGGCGGCCTGATTGAACAGCGAAATATTCCACGACTCATCGGTGGTGACGATGGCGTCCGTGGCTTGGGCCAGAATGGCTTCCAATTTGCGCCGCTCTTCACTGATTTCTGTGAACAGGTGGGCGTTGGCAATAGCGGTGGAGACGGTGCTGCCTAAGGCAATCAGCAGTTCGCGATGTTCTTCGGTGAAGTAGCCCACATCGGGGTGATTCAAAATAAGGATACCCACGATGCGGTCTGAACCAATCAACGGCACGCCAATGGCCGAACCAGTTTCCCCTTCGTCGTCGGGCAGCGTGACCCAACGATCATCCTGGCGAATGTCGTGGATGATTTCGCTGCGCTTGTTGGTGACCAACCAGCCACCGAGGCCACGGGTCATCACTTCTTGAGTCACACGATCGCTTATTTCCAGCGGCGACCCGGCTCGAATGATAAACTTGTGGTACACCTGCCCCAGCTCGTTGAGGAGCATGATGTTGCCTTTGGTTGCGCCAACGGCCGCTTGCGTTTGGGCGATGATGGTAGACATCATCGTTTCCAAATCTAGCTGGGTGCTGACGGCGCGGCTGATGTTGTACAGTAGCTGAATGCGGTGCCGTTCTTCTTCCAGGTTGGTGCGGGCGCGCTTGAGCTGGATGAGGGTCCGTACGCGTACCAGCAGCTCTTCGCGAATGTGGGGGCGCGAGAGGAATTCATCGGCCCCCGCTTTTTTGCCTTCGATGCGCGATTCAACCTTGCTGAGGGCAGTGATCATGATGATAGGAATGAGGTGCGTGCTGGGATCTTCTTTGAGAATTTTACACACCTCAAAGCCGTTGATGTCGGGCATCATCACGTCGAGGAGAATCAGGTCAGGATCGTGTTCACGGGCCATGGCAATGCCATCTTGTCCGCCACTGGCTTCCAGGATGTGGTGGCCGTCCAGCCGCAGCTGTGAGGACAGCAGCAGCCGATTTTCGCGCATATCGTCAATAATGAGCACAACGGAAGATTCTTTGTTGGTATGGTTCACGATACTGTTCACTCAATCAAGTGGCATTCTTGGAGGGTGGGGAATGCCGTGTTTTCATTGATTACATTACATTGATACGGCCGTTTTCAACTGCCATGCGGGTGGCTGTCTGCAAGAACTCGTCGGTAAACATGCCTGGGTCCGTTGCTGTCAAGATGGTTTGCGTGGCCTGGCTGACATAGCTGAGTAAGGCAGCTCGTCGAAGTTCGTCTAATTCTGCCACCACTTCATCTAATAGCAAAATGGGTCGCTCACCAGTAACGGCCGTCATCCAGTTGATTTCACCCATTTTCAAAGCCAGAATGGCGGTACGCTGTTGACCACGTGAACCAAAACTACCCAGGGAACGGCCGTTCAATTGAAAAGACCAATCATCGCGGTGTGGGCCAACCGTGGTGGCCCCGCGTGCAATGTCTGTTGCTAACGTTTCGTGCAACAGTCTAGCAAAACGTTCTGAAACAATTTCTGACTGTCCTTGATGAGTTTCCAACCATTCGCTAAGTGCTTCTGGATTCTGTTCGCTGGGCGGTGCAAGACGCGATTTTTTGGCGCTCAATCGGGGTAAATACAGCAGCCGGATCGATTCACGCCCTTCTGTTAACGATTCATAATGAATACGCTGCGTCTCGCGGCTGAGATTGGCTAGAAATTTGGCCCGCCTCAGGAAGATGGTGCTGCCTAAATCTACCAGCTTTTCCGTGTAGATGGGCAAAATGTCTCGCCCTGGCTGGCCTTCAGCCATTTGCCGCAGTACCGCGTTGCGTTGTTCAAGAACTTTATTGTAATTGGAGAGCGTACGACAGTAAACAGGATCAATCTGACAAAGAGTGATATCCATGTAACGCCGCCGATTGGCGGGTGATCCAGTGAGCAGCTGTACATCTTCTGGTAAAAATAGAACCACCTGAATGGCTCCAAGCAAATCCATCAACCGAACTTTGCGCCGGTCTAGCAGCGCTTCCCGGCGAAAACTAAAGTTCCGCAGGCGGGCAACCGTTGGTTTTTGCTCTTGAATGAGGCGCATCTCCACCTGGCGCGTTTGTTGGGCGGTGACCACATTAGCTACCAACCGCCCGACGACAATGGGTTCCTCACTTTGGGCAGCATCCCAGTTCAGCAGTTGGGCGTCGTTATCGGCATGGGGTGAGCGCGTGGTGGCCAGGTAGTAAATGGCTTCTAGGAGGTTGGTTTTGCCCTGCGCATTGTTGCCGTAGAGGAGCGTTGGCCCTTGCGGGAGATCGAGTTCGAGACGGCCGTAATTTCGAAAGTTAGTCAAAGAGAGGTGGGTGATATGCATGAATCTTCGCTAGTGCCCGTTCGGAGCAGTGGAATTTTTATCATTTTAGCATAGTGACCGTTCAATTCATAAAACCAATCATGGTCAAAACCGGCATCTTGCCTGTTGCCATGCCTATCTCTACATGTTATCCTACTGCGGCATCACCGGAAAACGGACCGCATCATGAACTGTTTTGTACGGCCGTTGTCCGGGTTTTAGACGAACCTATTAAAAGAGTTTATGCGTGTCAGCAAAAGGAGTTGGGTATGGTGCAAAACGACGGTGACGGCCGTTCCCCGCTGCGATTGATTCTCCTGTTTCTAGTTGTGATTGTTGTGCCCCTGGCGCTGGGGTTGTATCTGGCCCCCCGCATTGTGCCAACGCCAAAAATTGGCGTTATTCGCCTCAATTACGAAATCTCTAATGCCACCGCTTTTGAGTTCCGCGAACAGCTGCTGTACGCACGCAACGATCCGGCCATCCAGGCAGTGGTGATTGTCATCAACAGCCCCGGCGGAACCGCTTCGGACAGTGAAGATTTGTACATGGATGTCTTAGCGGCGCGTCAGGAGTTGCCGGTGGTGGCCACCGTAGACTTTCTGGCGGCCAGCGGCGCGTACTACATCGCCTCCGCCACGGATGCCATTTATGCCAAGCCGGGCTCGGCGATTGGCAGCATTGGCGTCATCAGCTCCCTGCCCGACACACCTTTTCTAGAGGAAGATGTGCTCACTACCGGTCCGTACAAATCGTTTGGCGGCACGCAGGATGGTTACGTGCGCCGCGCCGAAACGCTCAAGTTTGCCTTTTTGCAGGCGGTGGCCAATGGGCGAGCTGATCGCCTCAATGCCGACCTGGACTTGCTTTCACGGGCCGAAATTTTTGGCGGTGTCCGCGCCCTGGAATTGGGCCTGATTGATGGCATCATTTCCACCAGCGAGGCGTATGACAAAGCGGCCGAACTGGCTGGACTGCGTGATTACGAGTTGGTGGAGCTTTACCCACTGACGTTTGGCGAGGATGGCCCGGTGGCTTTTAATGCTTACCAGGTTCCCGCCATTGACCAGGAAAAATTATGGGCCACCCCGGTAGATTTGCCACCTGGCCTGTACTATCGCTACATGGAATTGCCGGCCAACCAGTAAATGGCCAACAAGAGGACTTTACTATGCGCCGAGGTTTAATTTTTCTCCTTGTTTTTGTGTTTTTGCTGATTGCGCCAACGGCCGTTCGCTATTTGCAGCATTATCGGTTGGGTGGCGGTGACAGAACGATTCCCGTTGCTTACGATGTGGCGGCGGTCGTAGAAAGCGTGCCCACGCCGCGCGCAGCCTCATTTGAGGACACCCCCGAAACGTTTGGCGGCATGGTGCTGCTAGACCAATCCCACGACAATGCGTTTACGCTGGATGAGATTAGTTACTTAGACGGCCGTTTAGCAGCTCGTGGCGTAGATTTGGTTTCCTTTACCGGGGGCGATCTGGCGACGGCACTGCGCGCGGCCAATGCCTTTGTGGTTATCACCCCGCTGGAGCGCTTCGCGGCTGATGAGGTGCAGGCGGTAGAAAACTTTGTTCGGCGCGGCGGCAACCTGCTGATGCTGGGCGACCCCACCCGTTACAGCGTGGTGGTGGAAGAAGACCTGTTCACCTTTAACGTTTTTGTCGAGTCAGACAAAATTCCGCTAAACAGTTTGGCCAACAGCTTCGACATCATTTTTAACGGCGACTACCTGTATAACATGCTCGAAAATGAAGGCAACTTCCGCAATATCATCGTGACCGATGAAGGCTTCGCCAGCAGCCCGCTCACGGCCGATCTGGCCGATGTGGTGCTGTATGGTGCCCATTCCTTGCAGGTAGGCTCGCGGGCCGATGTGCTGCTGTCTGGGGATGACAATACCTGGTCTTCGGCAACGGATCGTCCGGGTGGGCTGTCCTTGGCGGCAACGGCCGTAAACGGCAACGTCCTGGCCATCGGCGACATTCAGTTTTTGATGGAGCCATACTACACGGTGATGGACAATGCCCAATTCATTGCTCAGATCGCCGACTTCCTGGCGGCACCCATCGAGCGGGACTACACCGTAGCCGATTTCCCCTACTTCTTTGAGCAAGATGTGGATTTGGTTTACACGGGTGGCCCACAGCTTGGCCCCAATGCTTTTGATGAAATCATCACTCTGCAATCCAGCCTGCGCGAGGCCGACAAAGAGCTTAGCCTGACGACGGTTGATGGCCAGAGTGGAGATGTCATCTACTTGGGTCTGTACAACCAGGCGGGCGACGTGGCAGAGATGCTGGCCGATGCAGGCATCACGCTCACCATCGATCCCGCCATTCTAACTGAGGCAGAAACGGCCGCTCTAGAAGATGCCGATGCTGATGTTGAAGAAGAGGAAGCGGTGGATACGGCCGTTGAAGAAGATGCTGAAGCCGACGCCCCTGCTGACGAAGAAGCACCAGCCGAAGACGTTTTTGAACGATTGATCCAGTCCGAATTGGGCAATGTGCAAATGTCCGGTACGGCGTTGATTTTGCTGGATGAAGGGACAAACGGCCGTCATCTTATCGTGTTGGCCGCCAGCCAGACCGGGTTGGAAAACACGATCGACCGGCTGCTAGACCTCATTCCGCTCGACGCCGACTATGCTTTGGCCGATTGCTTGCTGCAAGATAACTTGGCCCTGTGCCCCACCGGCGTGAACGATGAAGAAATTGAAGCCGAACTGCTCACGGGCGGCGATCTCTCTGCTGCTGACGATACAGGTAACGAACCAGACACAACGGTAGAAGAAGACGATGGTGTTGAACCCATTGAAGAACCCCCTGGCGAAGAAATCAACGCCACCGACCAGGGCAGCATTGGCTTAGGTGACACCGTAGAAGGTACGCTGCCAGAAAATGAGTCCTACAGCTGGACGTTCAGCGACGGGCCTGCCGTAATCGACATCACCGTGCAAAGCGGCGACGAGCTGGATGCTATCTTGGAGCTCTATGACGCTAATAACCACCTGATTGACTCGGCCGATTCTGGCTTTACCGGCGACGACGAAGCCATCATTGGTGCCGACATCCCCGATGATGATGTATACACCATCGTGCTGAAAGATTATTACGACGATGGCGGCGAGTTTGTCCTCACCGTTACCGTATCTGAGGAAACCGGGGCCGCTCCAGGCGATGACGATGCGGGCGATACCGCTAGCGGCGATGTGACCATCTTTTTGTTCATTGACGATGATGGTGACCCGCTTGGCGATGGCTTCACCAGCCAGGCAGAGCTGGAAGCGCTGCTGTCCGATTACACCGTAGAAACCTGGGTCACTACAGAGGATGGTCCGCTTACTACGGATGCGCTGGAAACGGCCGATTTGCTCATTTGGGATTCTGGTGACTACCTCAACCCCGAGGGGTTCCTGGACGAAGATACTTTCATCGTTTTTGAGTACATTGATTCGGGACGGCCGTTAATGGTGATGGGTTCCTCGCCAACCATTTTTGGTGACATTGGCTTGTCATCCCTCTCCGACATAGAGTTTGCTGGCGAAGACGATGTGCTGCTGGATGGCTTTGAAGCTGGCCAGATTCTGACGCTGGATGATACCTACGATGTGGTTTTTGCCGATTATCTGGTTGAAGATTTGGAACCAGGTTCGGTTGCTTTTTTGCTGCAAGGGCCAGACAGTAGTGATGCGGGCAACATCGTCGGCCTCGCCGCCACCGATGAATTCAACAGTGATCAGCAGTCGGTATTTTTGCTGATGCCTTTTTCTGTGCTGCCTGAAGATATTCAGGCACAGCTGTTGAGCAATATGCTGGCCTGGCTAGGCTTTTAGTGCGCCTTAACAGTTTGGTAAATCTGGTTGGTTCTGCTTGGGGGGAGTGGATAGAATAGAGCGCTATGGATCAACCAGATATTATCTTTATCGTCCTGGACACGCAGCGCGCCGACCGGCTGGGCTGTTATGGTCACACCAAAGCGATTACCCCCAATTTAGACCAATTTGCCGCCGACGGTGTGCTCTTTGAGCAGGCCATTTCCCCAGCCCAGTGGACCATTCCCAGCCATGCGTCCATGTTCACCGGACTGTACCCCACCGCGCACCAGGTAACACAATCGTCGCAAAGCCTGTCTGGCGAACGGCCGCATTTGGCTGAACTGCTCCGTGATTCTGGTTACCAAACGGTCGCTTTCTGCAACAATCCCCTGGTTGGTATCCTCAACAATGGCTTCAAGCGTGGCTTCCAAACGTTTTACAACTACGGCGGGGCTATCCCCAGTATGCCGAGCGATTCGACGACATTGCCACGGCCGTTGCGCCGCCTGATTGAAAGCTACACTCAGTTTTTGCGCCGCATTTCATATCCCATCCAGAACTTTTTTGGCCAGTCTGATCTGGCCTTCCGGCTGTCGCTGAATGCTTGGTTTACGCCAATCTGGTCGCGAGTAGCCAATTTTAAGGGGCAAAACGAGCGCTCGGTGCGGGATTTGACCTATTTTTTGCAGACGCGTGAGGCAAAGGGTGGGGAACGGCCGTTGTTCCTTTTCCTCAACCTGATGGAAACCCACTTTCCGTTTACGCCACCCGCCAAATTCATCGACAAGATTGCGCCATACCTGCTGGGCAGTCGCGAGGCGCGCACCATCATGCGCCGCTGGAATCGGGAAGCGTACCGTTGGGCCGCGCCGCTGTCCGAACCAATGGGCGAGTTAGAATCCCAGGTGCTCAACGATTTGTACGACGCCGAAGTGGCTTACCAGGATGCCTACCTGGGTCAGCTGCTTAATCTGCTAAAGCAGCGCGCCAACGCCGAAAACACGCTCACCATCATCGTGGCTGACCACGGCGATGGGTTGGGCGACCACGGTTTTGTGGGCCATGCGTTTGTGGCTTACCAGGAACTGCTGCACGTGCCGCTGCTGATGCAGTGGCCAGCCCGGTTTGCCGAGCCGATGCGCGTGGAAACGCCGGTCAGCACCCGCCGTGTTTTCCACACGATGCTGGATGCCGCGGGCCGTTTGCCGCAATCCTCCCGGCTGGACCCGGTGCAGGTGCATGGTCTGACGCTGGCCAACACGGTCGTTGGGCGCGACCCGGAGCAAGGCGTAGCTTACAGCGAGGTGTATCCGCCGCTAACCTTTGTAAAGGCGATCGAAAAGCGCCAGCCGGAGCTGCTGGAATCGCGTCGCTGTCTTGCCGTGCGGCGCTCGGTGGTGCAGCAAAAGGGTGCCGCCGAGGCACTGCCTATGCCCCATAAGCTGATCCAGGTTGACGAAAAGGTGGCTGAGCTTTTTAATTTGGCGGATGATCCGTTAGAATCAGTGAACTTGCTAGCAGAACGGCCGTCCCTCGTTGAAACAATGCAAAAAGAGTTGGCGCGGGTAGGAACGGCCGTAGCCCAACAGAAAAACCAGGTTGCCGCTGGCAGCCAGATCGAAATTGACGAAAACATGACCCGCCGTCTGCGTGCGTTGGGTTATATTGATTAGATTTAGCCACAGAGAACACAGAGAGATAAGAGAAAGATTTTCACCTCAAAGTTCTCTGTGACCTCTGTGGCCAGAAACAAAACGCAACGAACCGAACATTCATAAGAGAGAGGAAATTAAGATGTTTGATGCAATCAACATAGACCGGGTCGCCTTTGAAATTCCGATCCCCGGCTTTTTACAGAATTGGTTCCCCGGCTTAGGTGACACGCTGCCTATTTTTTGGTATGGCATCATCATCGTCATTGGCATTGCTCTGGGAGCCTGGTGGGCTGCTCGTGAGCTTCAAAAGCGCGACCTGGGCGTCAAGGCAATTGACGAATTTTACAATGGGCTGATTCTCGTTGTTTTTGCCGGTTACTTTTTTGCGCGCATCACCTACGTGATTTTGGACATGATCGATGGGGCGCAATACACATCGTTCTGGCAAATGCTGAATTTCCGCGCTGGTGGCGTGAATATTTTGGGTGGTTTTGCTGGAGCGGCACTTGTCGGTTGGTTCTACATTTCCTGGCGGCGGCTCAAGTTCTGGCACTATGCCGATGTGGCCGGTCCCGCGCTGCTGTTGGCCCAAGCAATCGGCCGTTGGGGTAATTTCATTAATCAGGAGCTGTACGGCCCGCCAACGGGGAGTAACTGGGGTATTCTCATCGAGCCACAGTTCCGCATTGCGCAGTACAGCGATTTATCCGTGTATCCCGCCGAAACGCGCTTCCATCCCACCTTTTTGTATGAGTCGATTGCTCTGTTTGTGGGCTTTCTGCTGCTGACCTGGCTCAACGCGCGTTACCGCGATAGATGGGAACCGGGCACGCTATTTGGCATTTTCTTGATCTGGTGGGGCGGTAACCGCACCTGGATCGAGTTTTTCCGACCCGACCAGCCAACACTGGGGGATTCCTTCCTTACTTATTCGATGTTGGCCGCGTTTGTTATCGCGCTGGTGGGCGTTTGGATTGTGTTGAAAAAGACCGATCGTTTGCCTGAAGCGATGGGTAAACAACGGCGGCGTCCCGCTAAGCCCAAGCCTCGCCGCAACTAAACCAAAGGATAGTCACCGCCCTCCCACGGCGACGCATTTCACAACTAATCTGTACGTTTGCAGCCGAGTTTGTTAAAAAAGCCACCTCATGATGGCCAATTTAGCAAGCTCGGTTTTTGTTTTATGATTTGTAGGGGCAGGTCTCAGACCTGCCCCTACGAGAAATGAGGAGCAGAAAAAAAGATGGAAATTGCTGAAAAGGTAGGAGCACTGGCGCTCACGTTTGATGATGTGCTGCTGACCCCCGGATATTCTGAAGTTTTACCGGCCAACGTGGATCTAAAGACCCGACTGGCCGGTAATTTGTATCTAAACATTCCACTGCTGTCGGCGGCGATGGACACGGTGACGGAGGCGCGGTTGGCGATTGGGCTGGCCCGGCTGGGCGGCATTGGCGTTATTCACCGTAATTTGTCACCGGAAGAGCAGGCTGAGGAGGTAGATAAGGTCAAGCGGTCTGAGGCGGGCATGATTGTGGACCCGGTGACGCTGCACCCCGACAACACCCTGGCTGACGCGGAAGCGTTAATGAGTCGGTACCATATTTCTGGTGTGCCCATCACCGATGATGATGGCAAGCTGGTGGGCATTCTGACCAACCGTGACACGCGCTTTGTGGAGCCTGGCCCACAGCTTGTGTCTGAGTTTATGACCAGCGAAGGGTTGGTGACGGCTAAAGTGGGCACCACGCTGGAGGAGGCCAAAGAAATTTTGCACCAGCATCGCATTGAAAAGCTGCCGCTGGTGGACGAGGCTGGCTATCTCAAAGGGCTCATCACGGTAAAGGATATCCAGAAAAAAGTGAACTACCCCATGCAGGCGTCGGATGAAAACGGCCGTCTTCTCTGTGCCGCCGCTATTGGGGTAGGTGAATCGGGCCTGGCCCGGCTGGCGCAACTGGTGAAGGCGGGCGTAGATGTGGCGGTGATTGACACGGCCCATGGCCACACCGCTCTGGTGTTGCAAACCTTGCGCGAGGCCAAAAATCGGTACCCCAATCTGCCTATCGTGGCCGGGAATGCAGCCACGGCCGAAGGGGTGCGCGATCTGGTCAAAGCAGGGGCCGATGGGGTGAAAATTGGCATTGGCGCGGGTTCCATTTGCACCACGCGGGTGGTTTCTGGTGCGGGGATGCCCCAGTTAACGGCCGTTCTCGAAAGTGCCGCTGAATGTCACAAGCACGATGTGGCCTGCATTGCCGACGGTGGCATCAAGTATAGCGGCGACATCGTTAAGGCGATGGCCGCCGGGGCCGATGCAGTGATGCTTGGCTCGATGTTGGCTGGTTTAGAGGAAAGTCCTGGCGACATCATTTTGTATGAAGGCCGCCGCTACAAAGTATATCGCGGCATGGGCAGCCTGGGGGCGATGCAGGGACACGGTGCCGATCGCTACGGCAGCGGCGTCACAGCGCCGGGGCGCGCGGTGCGAGCCGATCGGGACAAGCTTGTGCCCGAAGGCGTGGAAGGGCAGGTGCCCTATCGCGGCAGTCTGGCCGACGTGACGTACCAGCTGATGGGCGGCTTACGCTCTGGCATGGGCTATGTTGGCGCGGCTAACTTGCAGGAACTGCACGAGAAAGCCCGCTTTATTCGCATCACCAATGCGGGTTTGCTGGAAAGCCATCCGCACGGCGTGTTGATTACTAAAGAAGCACCGAACTACCAGGTCCGGCGATAAGTTTTACCCTCACCCCAGCCCTCTCCCTCTGAGGGAGAGGGAGCCAGATTCCCTCCCCCTGTCAGGGGGAGGGTTAGGGTGGGGGTAAGTCTCCAAATTATGAACTTTACACACGACACCTTCATTTCTCCATTCACCTGGCGCTATGGCAGCGAGGCAATGCGCCAGATTTGGTCGGAGCAGAACAAACGGCGGCTGATGCGGCAGGTCTGGGTAGCGCTGGCGACGGCACAGCACCAGGCGGGGCTGGTTACGGCCGAGCAGCTGGCCGATTTACAGGAACATGCGGCGCAAATTGACATTGCCCGTGCCCTGGAAATTGAGAAAGAGACACGCCACGACGTGATGGCCGAGATTCGCACTTTTGCCGAGCAGTGCCCGGTGGGCGGTGGCATCATCCATTGGGGGGCTACCAGCGCGGACATTACCGACAATGTGGATGTGCTGCGGCTGCGGGAAGCGGCCGTTTTGCTGCAAGATCAGCTCAAAGAGTTACTCGGTAAATTGGCAGAGAGGATAGAAGAAACGGCCGTACTCCCCACCATGGCCCACACCCACATCCAGCCCGCCGAACCGACCACCCTCGGCTACCGCTTTGCTGTCTATGCCCAGGATTTGCTAGAAGATTACCGCAATCTCCAATCGCTCATCGCCAATCTCCGCGGCAAAGGGTTGAAAGGCGCTGTGGGCACCCAGGCTGGCTACGATGAGCTGCTGGCCGAAACCGAGATGGATGCCTTGCAGATGGAAGCAGCGGCGATGGCCGTGTTGGAACTGCCATACTTTCCCATCGCTACCCAAACGTACACGCGCCAGCAGGATTTACGGGTGCAGCAGGTGCTGGCCGGGATTGCCGCCTCGCTGCATAAATTTGCGCTGGATTTTCGCGTTTTGCAGTCGCCGCCGTTTGGCGAATGGGCTGAGCCGTTTGGCAAAAAGCAGGTGGGTTCTTCGGCGATGCCGTTTAAGCGGAATCCGATTAACACAGAAAACATTTGCTCGCTGGCGCGGTACGTGGCCGGGCTACCTGCGGTAGCCTGGGATAACGCCAGCCAGGCGATTTTGGAGCGCAGCTTGGATGATTCGGCCAACCGGCGGTTGTTCCAGGCGGAGGGCTTTTTGGCCACGGAAGAAATTGTCCGCCGCGCCACGCGCATTGTGGCCGAGATGGTGATCGATGAGCAGGCGATTGCCCGCAACATGGCGATTTATGGCCCGTTTGCCGCTACGGAGCGAGTGCTGATGGCTTTGGTGGCTGCTGGTGCCAGTCGCCAGGACGGCCACGAATGGATTCGCGAGGCGAGTTTGCAGGCGTGGGCGGTGCTGCGCGACGGCCGTTCCAATCCCTTGGTTGAGTTGCTGCTAACCGATGAACGAATTGGGCAATTTTTAGCGGCGGATCAGGTGCGAGAATTGATGAAAGCGGAGGGGCATGTGGGAACGGCCGTAACCCGAGCCCGTACCTTCGCCCAAACTGTTAGAGAAGTACTCTCCCAAACCTGACAGGTTTACAGCGCTTCTTTGCGGACAAGATTCTTTGTTGGGCAAAGAGGGTTTGTTTTGAAGATACCTTGAAAACCTGTCAGGTTTTTTAGCAAACGATGAACATAGAAATTCAAGGACCGTTGTTAGGCCAATCTGAATTGTGTGAGCCCATTTTGCGGGCGCTGCCGGATTGGTTTGGCATTGAAGAAGCGACTCAGCAATATGTAGACGATACGGCCGTTCTCCCCACCTTCCTCGCTTTTGCCAATAACCAACCGGTTGGCTTCCTCACCCTCAAGCAGCACACCCCCTTCGCCGCCGAAATTCACGTGATGGCGGTGCTGCCTGCGTGGCATCGCCACGGGGTCGGGCGGGCGTTGCTGGCCGCCAGTGAAGCGTATTTACGTGAGCAAAATGTGGAGTTCTTGCAGGTAAAAACGCTTAGTGCAAGGCATCCCGATGTGGGATACGGCCGTACCCGACAATTTTACCTGGCAGTGGGATTTCGGCCGTTGGAAGAGTTCCCCGACCTCTGGGGTGAAGCGAATCCCTGTCTACAGCTCATCAAAAAACTCTAAGACCCTAATCCGTTGTCGGTGATCCGCACCCGGTAAAAGCCAATGCCGTGACACCGATTACCGACCACCGATTACCGAATACCAAATCACCCTTCCAACAACAAACTTTCCGGGTCCTCAATCAATTCCTTCACCCGCACCAGGAACTGCACCGCCTCACGGCCGTCTACAATGCGGTGGTCGTAGCTCAGCGCCACGTACATGATGGGCCGAATCGCTACCTCGCCACTGATCGCTACCGGGCGCTCCACAATGTTGTGTAGCCCCAAAATGCCCACCTGCGGCGGATTCAAGATTGGCGTGCTGAGCATCGAGCCAAAGACGCCGCCGTTGGTGATGGTAAACGTGCCGCCGCGCAAATCCTCCAACGACAGCGAACCATCGCGCGATTTTTGGGCAAATTCTTTGGTCTGCTGCTCGATTTGGGCGAAGCTCATCCGGTCCGCATCGCGCAAAACGGGCACAACCAGCCCTTCCTCCGCGCCCACGGCAATGCCGATGTCGTAGTAACTTTTTAGGACCATTTCGTCGCCGTCAATCTCTGCATTCAGGCGCGGGAAGGCTTTCAGTGCACCCACGGTCGCCTTGACGAAGAAGGAGGTGAAGCCAATCTTGACGCCGTGCCGCTGCACAAACGCATCCTGCCGCCGCTGGCGCAGTTCCATCACGGCGCTCATGTCGATTTCGTTGAAGGTGGTGAGCATAGCGGCTGTTTGCTGCGCTTCCACTAGTCGAGCCGCAATGGTGCGGCGACGGCGCGACATCTTCACCCGCTCCTCGCGCGGATCGCGTTGGCTGCTTGCTGCCGGTGGGGCGGCTGGTTTTGCCGCTGGGGCTGCGGCCGGCTTGGCGGCGCTAGACACCGTTTTGGCCGATTCCAGCAACCTGGCGACATCGTTTTTGGTCACCTTGCCGCCGGGGCCGCTGCCCTTTACTTTGGTTACGTCCACGCCTTCCTCGCTGGCCATGCGCTGGGCTACCGGGGTGATTTTTTCGGTAACGGCCGTTTCTTCCACTGCGGGCGTAGGCTCTTTTTCGGTCACTTTTTGTTCCGTTGTGGATGCGCTGCCGTTCGGATCGATGGTGCCTAGCACGTCGCCAACTTTTACATCTTCACCGGAGCCCACCAAAATTTTGCCCAACACGCCAGAAGATTCGGCCCCGACTTCAACGTCTACCTTGTCAGTTTCCAGCTCCACCAGCACATCACCTAAATTCACGGCGTCGCCTTCTTTTTTTAGCCATTCACCTACGGTCGCTTCCACAACCGATTCGCCCATTTGTGGTACTTTGATTTCGATGGTCATTGATTCCTCTTTTTAGTGGCTAGTGGTTAGTAGCTGGTGGCTTGTAACGAGCAACTAGCCACTAACCACTAACCACTTTTTCTTCAAATTCAAACGCAAATTCCGTAATCGCCTGCTGGTTGCGGCGGTGCCAGGCGCTGGAGCCTTCGGCGGGGCTGGAGCGGGCGGGACGGCCGATATAACGCAGGGGGTAACGGCCGTTGATCACCTCATCCAGCCGCCAGCGCATAAAATCCCACGCGCCCATGTTGGCTGGTTCCTCTTGCAGCCAGACGACTTCTTCTAAATTTGGATAGCGGTTCAGCACCGCCTCAATTTCTGCTGCGGGGAAGCTGTACAGCTGTTCCACGCGCACTAGCGCCACGTTAAATTGCTCTTGCGTTTCCTGCACCGCGGCCAGATCGACATACACCTTACCGCTGCACAGCACTAGGCGGCGCACTCCGGCGGCATTGTCGTCGCTGGTCTGCGGGTCATCAATCACCGGTTGCCAGCCGCCCTCGGCTAACTCTGCCAGGGTGGAGGCGGATAGCGGATGGCGCAGTAGGCTTTTGGGCGTCAGCACCACCAGCGGCAGCGGATCGGTTTCCAGCAGCATCGCTTGCCGCCGCAGCAGGTGGAAATATTGGGCGGCGGTGGTGGGGTAGGCGATGCGCATGTTGGTTTTGGCCGCCAGCTGCAAAAAGCGCTCCAATCGGCCCGATGAGTGGTCTGGGCCTTGCCCTTCGTAGCCATGCGGCAGCAACAGCACCAGCGATGGCGTCTGCTCCCATTTCGCGTAGCCACTGGCGACATACTCGTCGATAATTGCCTGGGCGGTGTTGATGAAGTCGCCGTACTGCGCCTCCCAAATCACCAGCCGCTCCGGCGCTTCGATGTTATAGCCATACTCAAAGCCAATCGCCGCGTTTTCCGACAGCGGGCTGTTGCGAATTTCAAAAGCCGCTTGCGCCTGGGGAATGTTTTGCAGGGGGATGTAAACACGGCCGTTTTCTTCATCTCTCAGCAGTGCATGCCGGTGGCTAAACGTGCCCCGCTCCACATCCTCACCGGTCAGGCGGATGGCGGTGCCATTGGCCAGAATAGAGGCCAGGGCTAAATCTTCGGCTGTGGCCCAATCAACCGTGCGCTCGCTGGCCTCGTCCAGAGCGGAGCCACGCTTTTTCATGGCGCGGGCCAGCTTGCTGTTGAGGCTAAAGTCGGACGGCGTTTCCAGCAAAGCGTGGTTGAGTTGGCGCAGGGTGGAGGCGGGAACGGCCGTATCCACCGTTTTGGCCGCACCTTTGGGCGGCAGCTCTGCCTGCGGTTCCAGCGAGTCGGCAATTTCTTCCAGCCGCAGCGATTCGTAAACTTCTTGTAGCGTGCCCATCTTGGCTTCCACCAGCTTGTCTGGCTCGGCGGCGTCAATATCGCCGCGTTCGACCAGCGTTTTGGCCCACTGCTGGCGCACGGTGGGCAAAGCATCTACCGCCCGGTACATGCGCGGCTGGGTAAAGCGCGGCTCGTCCCCTTCATTGTGGCCGTAGCGCCGGTAGCCCACCAGATCGATCAGGAAATCTTCCTGGAACTTTTGCCGGTAAGCGATGGCCAGACGGGCCACCTCGATGCACGCCTCGGGGTCATCGGCATTCACGTGCACGATGGGAATTTTGAAACCCTTGGCCAGGTCGCTGGCGTAGCGCGTGCTGCGGCTGCTCCAATAATTGGTCGTAAAACCAACCTGATTGTTGGCAATGATATGAATCGTGCCACCGACGCGGTAGCCGCGCAGCCGGTGCATGTTCAGTGTTTCGGCCACAATCCCCTGGCCCGAAAAGGCCGCATCGCCGTGGATGAGGATGGGCAGGGTAATCTTGTGGTTAAACTGTGGCTGCCCTGGCTCATTTACCAGCGTGCCCGCGGCGCGGGCCATGCCCACGACCACCGGGTTCACGTGCTCCAAATGGCTGGGGTTGGGGGCCATTTTGATGACCAGATCAACCACATCGTCCCCTTCAAAATCAACGGTGCGGTTGGCCCCGGCGTGGTACTTCACGTCGCCAGTCCAGCCGCGATAGTTGCGCCCTTCGTAGCGGTCCTGCTGGGCCGGGTCTTTGAACTGGGTGAGGATTTCTTCATACGGCCGTTGCAAAATATGCGTCAACACGTTCAGCCGCCCCCGGTGGGCCATGCCGATGAGCACGTTGTACACCTCTGCATTCGCCGCCCCACCGATGATTTCGTCCAGCATCGGCACCATCATGTCCAGCCCTTCAATCGAAAAGCGGGTTTTGCCGGGGAAAATGCGGTGCAGGAACAGCTCAAATGTCTCCACTTCGGTGAGGCGGCTGAGCAGGGCGTGGTTGTCGATGGGCGTTTGCGGCGGGCGGAAGGCGCGTGTCTCCACCATTTCTTGCAGCCATTGCCGCTCTTCCGGCACGCGCACATGCGCGTAGTCAAAGCCAATGCTACCAGAGTAAATCTGCCGCAAGTGGGCGATGGCTTCTTTGGCATTGGCTGCATTGGCAGCGGGTGGCCCGCCAATCAGGCTGGCGGGCAGCGCGGCCAAATCGGCTTCGGTGAGGCCGTAGGTGTCCAAATCCAGGTCGGGGTCGCCGGGTGGGTTGAACAGCCCCAGCGGATCGATCTGGCTGGCCATGTGGCCAAACTTGCGGATGCTTTGCGCCAGATTGACCGCCCCCATGATTTTTTGCGGATCATAGGTCGGTGCGGCAGGAGTCTGTCCTGCACTTACCGAAGGATGTCCATTTTGCCCAAATTCAACGGGTGGCTGCCACTGCTCAAATTGCGCCCGCGTGGCCGCATCCACCGATTGGGGGTCTTGTTGGTATTTTTCATACAGTTCCAGGATGTAGCCAGCGTTCGGCCCGTGGAACTCGTGCCAAATGTTCATAAAGTTGTTTCTTTTTCCATTTTGCGTCTGGCTGGGCAGCCAGACAGCGTGACAAAACAGTCAGATGAATTAAAAAAGTGATCAATCCGCATGTTTATCGTTTGTTGACTCGGTCTTGCGATTGTACCATGAACTCCCGGTGGTGCAGATACAGGGAGGTATATTTTGCAGTTTGGCTGGTAAGTATATGGTTTACGGTTGCCCAAATCTAACAAAATGCTTACAGGCGCATAGGACGCAGGTAAGAAGCCCTTTGTACACAGGCTCTATTTGCTATACTGGAACTTATCAAGAGAAATGATACAAGGAGACCCCCATGTTTAATCGAGTTTTTGGACGACGCGAGCAGGAAGACGAGGTAAGGGGCATGAATCGGCTGCCACCGGGGCAGTCATTGACGCAAAAATTCCCGGTGCTGCATTACGGGCCCACGCCCAATACCGATTTGGCTAACTGGGATTTGCGCGTGTTTGGCCTGGTGGAAGAAGAAAAAGTGTGGAATTGGGAAGCGTTTAACAAGCTGCCCCGCACCAAACTGACAATGGATATCCACTGCGTCACCCGCTGGTCGAAGTTTGATACCGATTGGGAAGGTGTTTCGTTAAAAACGCTGGTGGATGAGGGATTCATCAAGCCAAAGCCGGAAGCAAAGTATGTAATTCAGCATTGCGAGGTGGGGTATACCACCAACACGCCCATCGAGCTGGTGATGCAGGATAATTTTTTGCTGGCGACTCATTTTGATGGCAAGCCGCTAACTGTTGAGCATGGCTGGCCGCTGCGGGGCATTATCGGTTCATATGCCGACCGCAGTGAAGCAAAAACGGCATATATTTGGAAGGGTGGCAAATGGCTGCGCGCGCTGGAGTTCCGGGCGGATGATCAGCTGGGCTTTTGGGAGCGGGCTGGCTACCACAATGAGGCAGATCCGTGGGAGGAGCAGCGCTTTGCGGGTGGCCGCTGGTTTTAGATTTTGGTAATCGGTAATCGGTGAACAGTTTCTTGCCGGTTACTGTTCACCGATTACCGTTCACGCTGCTTCCGCAGCACTTCCCATTTTTTCCTGCAAAAATTTCTTGGCAACGTCCACCGGGATGGCAAGGCCAACTTGCGGGCCAGAGATCATGGTGTTGATGCCGACGAGACGGCCGTTTCCATCCACTAACGGCCCGCCAGAATGTCCCGGACGCAGCTGAATCCCCAGCTGCACCAGCTCCCCATGATACCCATTTTGCTCCAGCGGCTGTCCCACGGCGATGACTGTGCCCCAGGCCGCCGCGCCAATCACGCCCCACGGATGTCCAACGGCGACTACCCAATCACCTGTTTTTAGCTGGCTGGAATGGCCCAGTTCGATTGTCGGCAGCTGGTTGGCGGCGATGTAGAGGGCGGCCAGGTCGGTTGTTTCGTCGTAGGTCAGCAGTTGGGCGGGGAAGGAACGGCCGTCGGCCAAAGTCACTTCAGGATCACGCCGTCGCTGCACGACGTGAGCGTTGGTCAAAATCAGCCCGTCGCTGTGCCAGATGATACCCGCGCCAAAGCCGGAACGGCCGTTGCCCACCCGCACCACGCTCTGCTGCACCATCTGGATAAGCGTGGTCATGGTTTGGTTGATGTTGTTGAGAAGGTTCATAGTTGAAAAATTACTCAATTACCCAATTACAGTTCGTAAGTAATTGGGTAATTGAGTAATCGGGTAATTAGGACCGGGCCACGACGGTGATTTCGGTGGCGTGCACCTGCCCACCGCGGACAAATTTGGCAGGAACGGCCGTTCCCACTACATCTCCCGCCAGCAGGGCCAGCAAATCATCATGCGACTGTACCGGGCTGTTGGCAAAACTGACCAGCGTGTCGCCCAGCGTCAGGCCTGCTTTGGCGGCCGGGCTGTCATTTTCCACGGAGACGACCAGCAGGCCGCGCTTTTGCTCCAGTTCGGCCTTCAGGTTGTCGGGTAGGTGGACGCGCTGGGTGCTGACGCCGAGATAGCCGCGCTGCACGCGACCGTGCGCCTGCAAGGCATCGGCAACGCGGGCCAGGGTAGCGGTCGGGATGGTCATGCTGGCACCACGCCCCAAAGCCGAAGAGTTTAGCCCGACAAGCTGTCCGGCGGTGTTTACCAACGGGCCGCCGGAGAAGCCGGGGTACATCACCACATCGGTTTGCATGTAGCGGTCAATCTCGCCGCCCAGCCGGGTGCGCCAGCCATCGCCCAACGCCGAGATGATGCCCAGGGTGGCCTGCACGGTGCGTCCGGGCCGCCCCAAAGCCAGCACCAGATTGCCCACGCCCAGCTCCTGCTTGTTGCCTTCGGTTAGCGGAGTCAGGTCGTTGGCGTCTACTTTTAGCAAGGCAAGGTCGGTAGATGGATCGCGCCCAACGAGGCTAGCGCTGACGCGTTCGCCGTTGGGCAGGCCGATGTGCAGGCCATCATCCCGGCTCAGCACGTGGTTGGCGGTCAAAATCAAACCATCTGCGTGCCAAACAATACCTGTCGCGCCAAAGCGGCGGCGTCCTTCAACCCGCACAATGCCGGAATCTGCCTGGGAAACGGCCGTTGCCATTGCCGTTGAAAGTTCAGTCAATACGTTGCTCATGTTTGCTCCTTGTTTCGCGGAAAAATCCGCGCCTACGGTTTACGATGGTTATGAGTTTAGGGGAAATTGTCCAGGGGAAAATCAGCCATTTCGGGAGTAGGCTACCTGGAAAAATGGGTAGGTTGACCATTTAGCCTGGGGCTTCAGCCCCAGGTAGTCGAATCGCCAAATCATAACAATAGCAATCCCAACCGCGTCGCCTGCACCACCGCCTCGGTGCGGCTTTGCGCGTTGAGCTTGCCCAGAATCGCATTAACGTGAAACTTCACCGTGTGATCACTAATTTCCAGCTGGTGGGCAATTGCTTTGTTGGTCAGTCCCTCGGCCAGCAGGGTAAGCACTTCCAACTCGCGCGGGGTCAAATCGACAGACTCAGGGAGCGTTTCAGAGGCGAGAGAAGCCAACGGCAAAACAGAGGTTACAAATTCCGGGTCTAACGCGGCGACACCGTACTGCGCGGCTTGTAGCGCAGCCACCATCGCGGCGGTGGGGGCGTCGCGGCGCAGCATGGCTTGAATGCCAAGCGACCAAAGGTGAGGAACGGCCGTTTCATCACCAAGCAGCGCCACCACGGGGAGCGGAAAAGGTTCCGCATCGGGCAGAGTAGTCGGCGCAGACCAGCCCACATCCCAGACCACGCCATCCAGCTGCAAATCCAGCCATTCATCAGCCTGCAAATCAGCTAGCCAATCGGTGAGGCTCATTTGGGCCACAACCTCGCAGGTGGGTTCGGCGGCCAGCAGGGTGGCCAGGCCAGCCCGTGCTAGCGGATCGTTAGCCACAATGGCGATAGACAGCGTTGGAGGGATTTCGCTCATGGCGGCCAAGCGTACCACATTTGTCTATGAGGTTGATAAGATTTTTGCGCTGAATTTGTTCGTAAAATCACTCTGTTGCCTGTACCATTCGCCTCTTCAAGAAAAACCCGACACAACGAGGAACTGTATGACCACCACCGATATTTCTCACAGCACGCGCCAGCGCCTGACGGCCGCGCTCTTTTTTGCCCAGAGCTTATTTTCGGCGGCGATGATTGCTGGCTTTACTCTCACGCCCATTTTGGCGGCCCAATTGGGCGGCAGCGACAATGCGGCCGGAGTGCCTAACACACTCACGCTGCTGGGCCGGGCAGCGGCGGCTTACCCAATTGGCTGGCTGTTTGACAAGGTTGGCCGTCGGCTGGGGCTGACAGTGGGGTTTTCTCTGGCTTTGGCCGGAGCGGCGCTGACGGTGTGGGCGGTGCTGAACGGTTCGTTTTTAGGGTTATGTGCCGGAGCGGCACTCATGGGGATGGGGCGTGGCGGCAGCGAGCAGGCCCGTTACGTTGCCGCTGAAGTGCAAGCGCCAGAACGCCGTGCCAAAGTGATTGGCCTGATTGTTTTTGCCGGAACGATTGGTGCCGTGGGTGGCCCGGCTCTGGTAGGGCCGTCGGCACGGCTGGCTGAGCAGTGGGGCTTCTTGTCCGATGCGGGACCTTACATGGCGACGGTGGTGCTTTACGGCATTGGGTTGCTAACCATTTTCCTCTTTTTGCGGCCCGACCCCCGGCAGGTGAGCCAGCTGGTGGCGGTCGAAAATCCAGGGGAAGCGGTGCAGGGGCCAGCACGGCCGTTTTCGCAAATTTTCAGCCAACCTGTGGTGCTGCTGGCGGTCGCGTCTATGGCCGTTGGCCAACTGGTGATGGTCCTCATCATGGTGATTACGCCGCTGCACATGAACCACAACAACCACACCACGGAATCGGTTTCGCTGGTGATCATGGCGCACACGCTGGGGATGTACGGCTTGTCCAGCGTAACGGGCTGGCTAATTGATCGATACGGCCGTATTCCTCTCATTTTGGCTGGGGCAATACTGCTCATCATTGCCGGCGTCCAGGCACCGCTGTCGGTTTCACTGCTGAACCTGGTGGTAGCCCTCTTTTTGCTGGGTTTGGGCTGGAACTTCTGCTTTATCGCCGGGTCGTCGTTGATGTCTGATGCCCTTGCACCCAACGAACGCGCTCGCGCTCAGGGCGCTTCTGAAGTGCTGGTGTCGCTGGCCAGCGGGGTGGGTAGTTTGGGCACCGGCACGGTCTTTCAACAAGGGGGAATGACGGCCGTTGCGGCCGTGGGCATCGCGCTTGCCTTGTTGCTGATGGCCTTGTTGGTCTGGTTCAACCGGTTCTCACGCCGGACCCCTCCAGCGGCAACGGCCTAGAGATACTTGCTGAGATTGGACCAATCTCGCAGATTGGTCCAATCTGGACAGGATTGAGACTTAGTTTTTGGTCAGCGTTAAGGTGTAGCCAGCGGCACCTGCGTCAAAATCGAGCACGCCAATGATGTGCAGACCGCGCTGGGTGAGGCTGACGTTTTGAATGTCGGCATCCTGGAAAACAGGGCCGATGGCAGCAAAATCGGGCGGACCAAACAGGCCCAGCACAAAATCGCCATCGCTGCCCGTGGCCGCGGCCGAAATGCTCACCGTGTCGCCACTTTCACCCAAGAAGCACCAGTAATCAATGCCTAACACGGGCACTTCATCGGTAACGGTTTGGCCGTAGTCGATACGGCCTTTGATGGTGTCGGGGAAGCCGCCGCCTTCGCTAAAAATGAGGCAGTAGTCGCCTTCGGTGGCGTTGAGGTTGTAGACGCGAATGTGGTAATCCAACGCCACGTTTAGCTGGGCATTGGTGATTGCTTCCAGGCCGCCATTGCCGGTGTTGTTGGCCTGTGCCACTACGTCTTTGTTTGGCCCAATGATTTCCAGCACCAGGTTCATGGTGGATTCGGAAACAGCCGTTACCGTTACCGCCCCTTCATAATCCAAAATCATGGGCCACAAATGGGCCTCTTCCTCCGAGAGCAGCTCAAGCACGGGCGTTTCTGCGGCGAGCTCGTCAAACTCAATCACATCAAAATCGTTCGGATTGCGTGTCGCAGTGGTAAAAACCTGCGGTGTGACGGTTGGCGTGCTGGCGCCGGAGCTGCCTGTGGGAGTAGGCGTACCGCTGCCCGTTGTAGGTGAGGGGCCGGGGTTGCCGCCCGGTGAGGGCGTGTTGATGGAATCGACCGTGGGCGAGGCGGTGCTAACGGCCGTTCCTGAACCCACAGTTGGAGTGACCGCCGCAGTGGTGGGGGTGGTGTTGCTGCCCGGCGTGCTGTCGCCTGGCGGTGCGGGAATAGTCGTGCTGGCGCTGGTGGGGGTAAACGTGACATCTCCTTCGGTAAATTCCAGCGTCGGCGTGGCTGGCTGGCTGTCGTCGCCGGGGTTGGCAACGGCCGTTTCTATGCCAGTGTCTACCCCGGCAATTTGCGTGCCAGACCCGGTGGG
Organism: Ardenticatenaceae bacterium; assembly: GCA_020634435.1. Taxonomy (GTDB): domain Bacteria; phylum Chloroflexota; class Anaerolineae; order Promineifilales; family Promineifilaceae; genus Leptofilum. The sequence goes on from JACKBS010000009.1 coordinate 184,331, forward strand.
TGTGAGCGTAACGCGGGCAATTGGGCTGGGCGAGAGGATGTCGCTGGCTTTGAGATACCAGATTTGCATCGTGGTGGCGCTTTTGCCGCAGCCCACAGGCCCTTCAAACAGCTGCCATACCCCGGCAATGGTCATCGTGAGGTCGGTCGGTAGCAGGGAACGTACTTGCGAATCAAAACCACCGACGGCAATCAGACTGCCATCTTCACCTTCCAGCTGCCAGGTTGCGGGCGCGGGATGCGGATCAGTTTCGCACACTAGCAGCGGCAGGCGGCGATACTGACCGGTGAGCGTGACAAAATTTTCGGCATAGGCTTCGGGGTCTGCTGCTAGGTCTGAAATGGCGATATTTTCCGGTGACGTGGGCGTTTCGGCTTCCTCGGTGCCGTCTGCTTCGGCAAACGGGGTGGGGGTGGGGCGCTGGCTCCCGCTGCAAGCAATCAGGAGCGTTACCAGTACAAGCCAAAAGATGAGGTTCCGTTGTTTCATCATGCGTTCCAATTTTCTGTCGGTTTATGCCCCAGGTTACCAGGCAGCCAGCCGTATGATACCAAAATTAGCGGAGAAAGTGGTGATTGGTTCATAATTGTTTAGAATGATTGGCGGAAACGGCCGTTTCCGTCACCGCCAAAAGGACACCTATGCAGATCAACGATCCCATCTATGGCCCAACCGAGATTGACGAACCACTCTTGCTCGATCTCCTTCATTCGCACGCCGTTCAGAGGCTGCACGGCGTGCTCCAGCACGGCATCACCGGGCTGATTGGCCTGACGCAGCCCATCACCCGCTACGATCATTCCGTCGGTGCGATGCTGCTGGTGCGGCGGTTGGGTGGTTCCCTGCGCGAGCAAATCGCCGCCTTGCTGCACGACATCAGCCACACCGCGTTCAGCCACGTCATTGATTACGTGCTAGATGACCACGACGGGCAAAGCTTTCATGATGAAATGAAAGAGTCGTACGTGGCGGGCACTGATTTGCCCGGCATTTTGGCCCAACACGCTTACGACTGGACTGACTTGATGGATGAGACCACGTTTCCGCTGCTGGAACAGCCGTCGCCCCGCCTGTGTGCCGACCGGATTGATTATTTTTTGCGCGACTGCATTGGTCTGGGCTTGGCAGCACAGGCAGAGGTGGATCGGGCCGTGGCGGATTTGGTGGTGGGGAACGGCCGTATCGCCCTCAAAACGGTAGAAGTTGCCCGCTGGTTTGGCAATACGTTCATGGCCGCCGATGATGCCAGCTGGGCCAACTTTCGCGAGGTGGGGCTGTATGAGCTAACGGCCCAAGCGATCCGACGGGGGTTGGCGCTTGGTGCCATCACCCAGGCCGATTTTTGGCTGACTGACGCCGTGCTGTGGCAAAAGCTGGATGCGGTTGAGGATCACGATTTGCAAACTTTGTTGGCTCAGGTTTCATTGAGTACGCAGTTTGTCTGGGACGAGGCTAGCCCCACCTTTTGCGTCAGCACCAAGCTGCGGGCGGTGGACCCGGATGTATTGGGAGAGGATGGGGAATTGCGGCCGCTTTCCACCCTTGACCCCGATTTTGCCAACCGGCGCGAAGCGTATCTGAACCGCAAGCAAGGGGCATGGCCAATGCGAGTGATTGTGGCAGAAGAAAAATAATCCACAGATTGCGCAGATTGCACAGATTATTTTAAATCTTTGTGTTTTTCTGCGTGACTCTGTGTTCCAATTTATTCTTTTAAGGAGAAAAGATGCAGTTAAATCCGCAAGAACTCCCATACAAGGATCGGTACAAACTGATGATTGGGTCGATTGTGCCCCGGCCTATTGCCTGGGTCAGTACGATTGATGCCGAAGGACGGCCGAATTTAGCCCCGTTTTCGTTTTTTACGGCCGTTTGTTCCAATCCCATGACGCTGCTGTTTTCCCCTGGCTGGAGCGAACTGCGTGGCCGGATGAAGGACACGCTGTACAACATTCGCGCCGTGCCGGAATTTGTCATCAACATCGTCAACGAAGCAACGGCCGAAGCGATGAATCTCACCGCCACCGAATTCGACGCGGGCGTGGACGAGTTTGCCTGGGCGGGGGTGACGGCGATGCCCAGCGAGACAATTCGCGTGCCGCGCGTGGCTGAGGCACCGGTGGCTTTTGAATGCAAGCTGCAACAAATTGTGGTGGTGCACGAGGGGCCGGGCGGTGGCGCGGTGGTGTTTGGCGAGGTGCAGTCGATTTTTGTGCGGGACGATGTGATGGAAAACTGCCGTATCGACCCAGAAAAATTGCAGCCAATCGGCCGTATGGCGGGTTCAGGCTATGCCCACATCAACAGCTTCTTCGAAATGCACCGCGTGCCGCCGCCAGTAGAGTAGAGACCCAGATATCGACGCGAGGTTCCTAGGTAGGGCTTGCCAGTACAAATGAAAATCCACAGATTACGCAGATTGCACAGATTGATCTTATCTGCGTAATCTGTGCCATCTGTGGATGATTTTCTCTAAATTCCTTTGTGGCAAAATTAGGCTAATCCGGTGAGTTCCTCGCTGAGTTGCCAGAGGCGTTGGGCAACGGCCGTATCGTACGAAATTTTTGAGGATTGCACTGGTTTTTTCTTGGCAAAATATTTGCCGCTGATGCCTTCCACGTCGGGCGAGCTGGCCAGATAGATTTGGGTTTGGGCACCTTGCTCGGGGGTAAGGAGAAACGGCCGTATCAGCTTAAAAATCCACCCCATAAAACCCTGACCAGTGGCAAATTCGGTAGCCACTCCGCCAGGATGCAGGGCGTTAGCGGTGACGCCACTGCCAGCCAGCCGCCGCGCCAACTCGTAGGTAAACAAAATATTGGCCAGCTTTGACTGCCCGTAAGCTTCAAAACTGCGATATTTTTGGGCCATCATGATGTCGTCAAAATGGATTTTAGCCCCGACATGGGCTGTTGAAGCGACGTTCACAATGCGTGCTGGGGCCGAGGCCTTGAGCAAGTCCAGCAGCAAATTGGTGAGCAAAAAGTAGTTGAGATGGTTCAGGGCAAACGTCATTTCATAGCCATCAACAGAGACTTCCCGTTGGTTAAAGATGCCCCCCGCATTGTTTACCAGCACGTCTAAACGGCCGTAGTTCGCCTGAACGGTATCTGCCAATTCCCGAATTGAAGCCATGCTGGAAAGATCGGCCAGCAGCAGCTGTACTTTGTCGCTGTTGCTCGCCTGACGAATCTCGTCCAGGGCAGCTTCACCCCGTACCTGGCTGCGCGCCACCATGATCACGGTCGCGCCCATTTGGGCCAGCTCGCGTGCCGTTACTTTGCCCATCCCGGCGTTTGCCCCGGTGACCAGACATACTTTGCCTATCATGTTGTTCATATTTTTGCTAAATGAGCTAAATCATAGATTGCGAATCTCAAGGTTTTATTCGTCAATCCCAATCGAGAACATGCTTTCCAGATCGTGTTTAGAGAAGACGCGGAAGGCAATAAGCGTTTCGGAGTTGGTAATGCCGGACACGGTGAGCATTTTCTCCGTCACCAGTTCGGCCATCGTGTCATTGTCTGGCACACGAATAATGGCCACCAGATCAAAACGGCCGCCTACCGAAAACACCTCGCTAATCCCCTTCATCTCGGCCAAACGGCTGCCGACTTCGTTAATTTTCCCCGGCTCTACATTGAGCAAAACGACTGTGCTAACCATGATCGACTCCTTTTGTGGGACGTAATACTTAACCTTATCTGCAAGACGGCCGTTTAGCAATAATTGCCTCTTTGGCTTGGTGGGTGGTAAACGGCCGTTTCCCCCGCCACCATTTCCGCTATAATACCCCCAAGTTACAAACCAGAGTAAACCACGAGGTATGAACATGAATAAACTATTCGATCACTTCGGTGCGCGCGCTCAGCTGCCCGGCACCGACGTCTACTACTATCAGCTCAACAAACTCACCCAATATGGCAATATCGACCGTTTGCCCTTCTCCATCAAAGTGCTGCTAGAAGCCTTGCTGCGCACCTGCGATGGTTATGAAGTAAACCCCGAAGATGTCGAAAATCTAGCCAAATGGAACGCCAAAAATCCGCAAAAAGACGAACTGCCCTTCAAACCAGGGCGCGTCATCTTGCAGGATTTCACCGGCGTGCCTGCTGTGGTTGATCTGGCCGCGATGCGTTCCGCGATGGCTCGTTTAGGCGGCGATCCCAAGAAGATCAATCCCATCGTGCCGGTGGATTTGGTAATTGACCATTCCGTGCAGGTCGATCAGTTTGGCTCAGCCGCTGCCCTCTTTTTCAACGCGGAGCGTGAATTTGTGCGCAACCGGGAGCGGTATGAGTTCCTCAAGTGGGGCAAAGAAGCGTTCAAAAACTTTAGCGTCGTGCCCCCGGCTACCGGCATTGTTCACCAGGTAAACCTGGAATACCTGGGCAAAGTTGTCATGACCAAACCCGAAGGCGACGACACGGTGGCCTTCCCTGACAGTCTGGTGGGCACCGATTCCCACACAACGATGATCAACGGCCTCGGTGTAGTGGCCTGGGGTGTGGGCGGTATTGAGGCCGAAGCCGTGATGCTTGGCCAGCCAATCTACATGCTGACCCCCGAAGTGATTGGTGTTCGCCTGACTGGGGCAATGCAGGAAGGCACGACGGCTACCGATCTGGTGCTGGTTGTCACCGAACTGCTGCGCAAGAAGGGTGTGGTGGGCAAATTTGTCGAATTTTTTGGCCCCGGCCTCAGCAGCATGACCCTGGCCGATCGGGCGACCATCGCCAACATGTGTCCTGAGTATGGCGCGACCGTGGGCTACTTCCCCGTAGATGATGAGACGCTAAACTACATGCGCAGCACGGGCCGCCCCGAGGAACTGGTCGATCTGGTCGAGAAATATACCAAGGCTCAAGGCCTGTTCCGCACCGATGGTATGCCCGATCCCGAGTTTACCGATGTAGTGGAGCTGGATTTGGGCACCGTATTGCCCAGCTTAGCCGGACCGAAACGGCCGCAGGATCGCATCCTCCTTTCCAACATGAAAACCAAGTACCGTGAATCTTTGTTGGCCCCGGTTGGTCCGCAAGGGTTGGGCTTGAAGGAAGAAGAGCTGGGCCGTACGGCCGTGGTGAGCGGTGAGGACGCCGCTAATGGTCAGGATGTCGAAATCGGCCACGGGGCGGTGGTCATTGCGGCCATTACCAGCTGCACCAATACATCCAACCCCAGCGTGATGCTTGGGGCTGGTTTGGTGGCTAAAAAAGCCGTCGAAGCTGGTTTGAAAGTGCATCCCTACGTAAAAACCAGCCTGGCTCCCGGCTCCCGCGTGGTGGAAGATTACCTCAAGAAGTCGGGACTTTTGCCGTACCTGGAGCAGTTGGGTTTCCACATCGTTGGCTTTGGCTGCACCACCTGCATCGGCAATTCTGGCCCGCTGCCGGAACCGGTTAGCAATGCTATTCAAGCAGGCGATCTGGTCGTTTCTTCGGTTTTGAGCGGCAACCGTAACTTTGAAGGCCGCGTACACCCGCTTACCAAAACCAACTACCTGGCCTCGCCGCCGCTGGTAGTGGCCTATGCCCTGGCCGGTACGACGGACATTGACCTGAGCACCGATCCCATCGGTACCAACGAGGCTGGCGATCCGGTGTATCTGAAAGACATCTGGCCCAGCCGCCAGGAAATTAGCGATACAGTTCTCAAAACGATGTCTGCCGATATGTTCCGCCACGAATACGGCAACGTGTACGATGGCAACGAGGAGTGGAACAAGATTCCGGTGCATGGTGGCGAGATTTATGCCTGGAGTGATGAATCCACTTACATTCAGGAACCACCTTTCTTCACTGAACTGACGTCAGAAGTGCAGCCGATCGAAAATATTGAAGATGCCCGCGTTCTGGTGAAAGTGGGCGATTCGGTGACCACAGACCATATTTCTCCGGCGGGAGCGATTTCGCGTAATAGCCCTGCTGCTGAATATTTGCTGGAGCATGACGTTGCGCCGCAGTATTTCAATTCTTACGGCTCGCGCCGGGGCAATGACCGGGTGATGACGCGCGGCACCTTTGCCAACGTCCGTCTGCGCAACCAGATGGCTCCTGGCACAGAGGGCGGCTGGTCCAAATACCTGCCTACGGGCGAGGTAACGACCATGTACGACGCTTCGTTGAAGTACAAGGTAGATGAGACGCCGCTAGTCGTGTTGGCTGGGAAGGATTATGGCATGGGCAGTTCGCGCGACTGGGCCGCCAAAGGCACGTTGCTGTTGGGTGTGCGCATGGTCATCGCAGAAAGCTACGAGCGTATTCACCGCAGCAATCTGGTGGGCATGGGCGTGCTGCCGCTGCAATTTAAGGATGGTGAGACCCCCGCAACGTTGGGCTTAGATGGCTCAGAATATTACTCCACAGTGAACCTGACGGATGAGTTGAAGCCGCTGCAAACCGTGACTATAAAAGCAGTGAAGGCCGACGGCCGTTCCATCACCTTCGACACCCTTTGCCGCATCGACACCCCGGTGGAGGTGGATTACTATCGCAACGGTGGCATCCTGCACACCGTTTTGCGTAACTTCTTGAAAGCGTAATTTTTGGCCACAGAGGGCACCGAGAAATTTGAGGGTTTTCTCTAAAATCTCTATGTTCTCTGTGGCTTGTTTTAGCACAGGAGATGGTTGGCAACGGCCGTTTCCTGTGCTTTTTTGTTGGGAGGAGAACAATGGAATTAGCGGAACAGGTTCGTGAAATTTGTGAAGGGTTCGACGGCCGTATCGGCCTCTCGGCTTACAACTTTCAGACGGAAGAAACGGTGGGGTATCGTGCTGAGGAACGGTTTCCTACGGCCAGCGTCATCAAGCTGCCGGTGCTGTTAACGTTGATGCAGCAGGTTCAGGATGGGCAGTACAGTCTGGATGATCCGCTGATGCTGCGTCGTGGCGACCAAATTGGCGGCAGCGGCCTGTTGCAATTTCTTTCGCCGGGCCTCACCATGCCCATCCGCGACTGGGCGTTTTTGATGATGTGCATCAGCGACAACCTGGCGACCAACGTGCTAATCGACCAGGTGGGCATGGAAAAAGTTCAGGCGTGGCTGGCTGACCATGACTATCCTGACGTGGAACTGCGGCGCAAAATTGACTTTGCCATTCTGAACAAGGATCAGAATGAGTTGGGTATTGCCACTCCGGCTGGTTTGACGCGTATGATGACGGCCGTTTTCCACAACAAGCACCTCACCCCTAACGCCTGCCAGGAAATGCTGCGCATGATGAACAAGGTGGGGGCCGATCGCATTGGCCGCTATCTACCTTTTGAGCCGTTTGGCAGCGATGCACCGGAAGAAGCCAAGCTCAATCTGGCCGGGAAGACGGGCTCATTAAAGGGGACGCGGGCACAAACGGCCGTAATTTGGCGGGGTAAGCGGGAAGACAACTGGGGATTTGCCATTACCGTCATGAACGAAGGCAATCCCGAACCAGAGCTGTGGAACCCTGATGCGCCTGGCGTGCTCGTCATCGGCCGTTTGGCGCGGGCGGTCTACGATGCGTGGTTAGGTGAGGAAAGTAATTGAGCAGTTAAGCAATTGGGTAATTGAGAGGCCAAATTACTCAATTACCCAATGACTCAATATCTAGTTTTCAGTAACCCAGCCCAGCACCTGGGCGTTACCCAGGTAGCCGGAATCAATTTGCAGCCGGAAGTGGGCGCTGGTGGGGCAGCCGCAAGCAGTACATACTTCCAGCTCGGCCATTTCAGACGCTTCCACAGGAATACCAAAGGCGATCATGTCGGCAACGGCCGTTTGCAAATCGGGCGTTGCCGGTGTTTCCGCACATTGTTCCCCTACAGGTTTCAAAATCCAAATGAGTTGGCCGGAAGCCTCTGGATAAGGGTTAAGCGTGGGCAGAGCGGCAGGAATCTCATATCCCTCTGGCAGCGGCGAAGGTTGCGGCGGGGGTGGATAGCCATTTGCGTCGCTGCCTGTGGCGGACTCAGGTTTGGTCACCTCTTCAGCAGATGGGGTTATGGTCGAGCGGGGGAAAACATCGGTTTCTACGTCGTTGCTACGGTCGGTATTGGGGGCCGGGTTTAGGCCAAAACCAGTGTCCTCTGGTGCCGGGTTGGGGTCTTCTTCAGTCGCCGAACTGCAAGCAACCATGAGTAAACAAAATGCAGCGATTAAAAGCCATGACAATCGTTTCACAATACACTCCTTCCGCCGGGCCGTGCACCCTGGCAGCGAATAAATTTTGTCTTATGTGGGCAGCCCGTGGGCCGCGCCATTGCTACGAGATTGTAACAAAATGCGCTATCATACGGAAAAGGACAAGGTACTGCGTCCCCTGCTTTCTCTGGACGTTTAGCCTCTGTTCAGGAGATACTCAGAATGAGTACCCAATTTTCGGGTATGCTCTAATTTGCAAAACTTTCTGTAGAGGTGCTGCATGCAGCGTCTCTACAGATTATTGATTTGAGGAGAATTTACGTATGAAGAGAATTTTGTGGCTGCTGCCGCTGTTGCTGCTTTTGCTGGCATGTGGCCCTACAACGTCCCCTTTGCCTTCGCCAGATGCAACGGTGGGTGGGAATACGGCCGTATCCCCCTCTACCAGCGCCGACGAGACCGGGCAAGAAACCGCTACAGAATCCACCAACGAAACCGTTACCCAAACTGAGGCCCCTATGGCCACCGATCTGGCCGATTTTGTGCCCGTGAACTCCGTTGAGCAAGCGGCCCAGATTCGTCCCCAAGATTGGCGCAAAGGTGCTGCCGAACCCGCCATCTCGATCATCGAGTATGGCGACTTTCAATGACCGGGCTGCGCGAGCCTTTCGCTCGTGCTGGAGCGTCTGTTAGACGCCTACCCGGAAGATGTACAGCTGGTTTATCGCCACTTTCCTTTGAACAGCATTCATCCCAATGCCCAAAAAGCAGCGGAAGCGGCCGAAGCTGCCGGCGCACAGGGCGGTTTTTGGGAATACCATGATGCTCTGTTCGCCCAACAGCAAGATTGGTCAAGGTTGGATGCCGATGCCGCTCACGACTACTTCGTGAATCTGGCCAATGAGTTGGGCCTGGATGGTGCGGCTTTGGGCGAAGACCTGACCAACGATACTTATGCCGACTACGTTACCAATCTGGAAACAGAATCCATCGCCATTGGGTTAGGCGGCACGCCCAGCGTCATTGTGGATGGTTTCATGGTGCCCAATGTGCCGTTTAACTACGAAGTCTGGCAAAATTACGTCGAACAGCGATTGGTCGTCATTGAAGCAGAAAAAGCCTTGGCGGAAAGACAATACGATGCCCCGCCGCCCATGACCATTGATGTGGATGCCACCTACACGGCCACCATTGTAATGGAATCTGGCGACAAAATTGTGATTGAACTATTGCCCAAATCAGCACCAGAAACGGTAAATAACTTTGTCTTTTTGGCCGAAGAAGGGTGGTACGATGGCGTTACTTTCCACCGCGTCATTCCTGGCTTTATGGCCCAGACAGGCGATCCCACTGGCCTGGGAATCGGCGGCCCTGGGTATGCCATTAAAGATGAGTTTGATCCTGAGCTATCGCATGATGGCCCTGGTGTGGTTTCAATGGCCAATTCGGGGCCAGATACCGGTGGCAGTCAATTCTTCATCACCACCGGCCCGGCGACACATTTGGACGGATTACACGCCATTTTTGGCCGGGTGATTGAGGGCATGGACGTGGTGGAGAACCTCACGGCGCGTGACCCGCAAGTCCCCAATGCGCCAGACGGCGATCGCATTGAGACGATTCTCATTGAAGAGGGGAATTAGTAGGGAGTGAAAAGTAAAAAGTGAAAAGTGAGAAGAGTTTCTTTTTACTTTTCACTTATCACTATTCACTTCTCATTTTCCCTGAAAAGAAAGTGAAGAGGAATAAATGAGGCATTCGCTTAAAGCTCTTGGTGGTTTTTTGTTCATGTTGCTGCTAACAACCCTGGCCTGCACCATTCCCGGCACAGGGTCAGACACGCCAGAAGTTACGCCTACGCCAGAAGGCGACTCCATGACCTTCTTGATTCCCGCCTACACCTACAGCCTGGAACCGGGCGATACGGTTCCGGGATCGCAGTTGGTGTACGTGGGCAAAACGGGTGATCTGCACGATGTGACGATTGATGGCGAGCCAGCGCAAAAGCGGGTGGGCGACTCTTTTATCTGGACGGGCGTTGTCGCCCCTGGCGTTTATGCCGAATATAACCTGCGCCTGGCCCCTGATTTCTTGGGGCCGCTGCCGGTAGCGGGTCCAGTAGAAGTGTCGGTGCTGAATCCGGTAGCTACCCCTATCAATGCGATACCTGATTGGCCCAACGCTATCCACTACAACAACATCGTATTGGCCCACAATGTGCCCGTTGGCTGGACGATTCCTGGCACCACGTTGGTTTACGACGGAGTCTCGACACAAGGCGAAGTAGACTCGGCTCGATTGACTGGTTTGACAGGCCACCCGCTGTTTGCCCTGGGTGATTCCATCACCTGGATGGGTACGCTCAAAGATAATGTGGCCATCCGGTTTACTTTTCGCGTGGTCAACTTTAGCGAAAATAGCCTCCAACTGGGCGGTACGGCCGAATTGCTGGTCAACCGCTAAATAATCGGCGCATCATAGGAGTATCCCAACATGCCACAGCCGCACCCGAAGTTTGAACGGCCGTCTGATCCCCTCGTTGCCCAAAACCCGTTCCGCCAGCAGTCATATGCCGCGCAGACGTGGCCGAACTTTGCTGCGGCAAAGGCGATGCTGCCCCGGCCCATCCTGCCGGAACAGCAAAAATGGGTAACGCTTTATTGGCGTGCCTGGGAACTGGCCTGGAAAAATCTGAGCCAGCCACAGCCAGCGTCGGGGTTTGTGGCCAATTACCTGGATGCGGCTTCTGACGCCTACTTGTTTATGTGGGACAGCGCCTTCATGACGCAATTTGGATTGTACGGCCGTCGCGCTTTCAACTTCACCGGCAATCTAGATAATCTCTACGCCAAACAGCACGAGGACGGCTTCATCTGCCGCCAGATTGATTTGGCGACGGGCGAGGATTTTTTCTATCCATTCGATCCCAACAGCACGGGGCCAAATATTTTGGCCTGGGCGGAATGGCGCAATTATCGCTTTACGGGAGATGACGGCCGTTTAGCCAAAATATTTGCGCCGTTGGTGGCGTACCATCGCTGGTGCCGGGCCAACCGCACCTGGCCCAATGGACTTTATTGGGCCACCGGGCACAGCAGTGGGCTGAGCAATCAGCCGCGGGTGCCCAAGAGCAGCACGCATCATCGCCACTGGACCTGGGTGGACGCTTCGATGCAGGCCGCGCTGAACAGCCTGGTGCTGGCGCAAATGGCCGTATTGCTGAAGCAGGAAGCTCTGGCTGATGAGCTGGAGCGGGAACACACCACGTTGGTGGAGCGCATCAACAAACATCTATGGAATGAGGCAGCCCAGTTTTACCAGGATGTGGACCCAGACGGCCGTTTCAGCCCAGTAAAATCTATTGCTGCCTATTGGGGAATGCTGGACAGCGGCCTGATTCCTGAAAAGCGGCTCGAGCTGTTTGTCCAGGCGTTGCGCGAAAATTGGGCTTTTAAGCTGCCGCACCGCGTGCCCAGCCAGTCGGCTGACAGTGAAGGATACAATTTTGAGACGGGCCATTACTGGCGTGGGGCCGTCTGGCCGTGCACTAACTTTGTGGTGCTGCGCGGCTTGCGGCAGGTGGGGCAGCATGGCCTGGCCCACGAAATTGCCGTCAATCATCTCACCAACGTAGCTGAGGTGTATGATCAAACCAACGCTTTTTGGGAGAATTATGCGCCAGAAACGGCCGCTCCCGGCAGTCCAGCCGCTGAAAATCCGGTGGGTATGGCGGGGTTAAGCCCCATCGCCATGCTGCTGGAAGATGTCATCGGCATTTCGGTCGATTGGCCACAGCGCCGTGTGTTTTGGGACCGGCGGTTGGCGTCTGAACAAGCTTACGGCGTGCAAAACTACCCGTTGGGGCCAGACGGTACCCTCTCGATGGTGGCCGATGCCAGCAAGCTTACCCTGAACACCGACCTGCCGTTTACCTTAACGCTGCGTGATGCCCACCAATCTATGCAAACGGCCGTTCCGAGCGGCACCACAGAAATTGATTTGGAATAAGTTACCACTGACACATTTTTACGATAGCTATGCCCCAGATAACAGTCGCTACAATTAATTTACGCAATCGGATGGATCGCTGGCGGGAGCGTCGCCATCTGCTCATTGCCCAACTGCTCGACGTGACGCCAAACCTGATCAGCATGCAGGAAATTAGCTTCCCCATTAACCAGGGGCGCTGGATTCGTAACCAGATTAATGCACGGTTGCCAGATGGTAAACGGCCGTATCGTCTCATCCAGGTTCGCAAGCAGCACCCCATTTATGGTTACCTAGAGGGCATTGGCGTGCTCACCAACCTGCCGATTTTGTATTCCGATAGCCTGAATTTGGGTTACGGTGGGCGAGTGGCTTTGCGCGTCAATATAGAGTTGAGCAATCGCCAGCCGCTTGATTTTGTTGCGACCCACTTGCACCACATCGCCGAAGACAAGCAGGCCCGACAGGAGCAGGCGCTCATGCTCACCGGCTGGCTGGCCGACAGCCGGGCCATTCCTGCCCAGGTGGTGGCTGGTGATTTTAACGAGACGCCCGATGGGCCAGCCATCCAGATCATGAAGCAGCGCTTCCGCTCCGCGTACCAACTGCGCCACGGTGCAGAGCCGCTGGCTACGTTCCCCACCGCGCTGCTGCCCCTGGGCGACTGGTGCGGCTGCCTGGACTACATTTTTGTCTCCAGCGGTATCCGCCAGGTGCCCCAGGCCCAAATCTTTTGCGATGTGCCCGCGCCCGATGACGATACGCTGTATCCGTCGGATCATGTGGGGCTGTTGGCGACTTTAGAAATCTAGAGGAAGTAATTGAGTAATTGGGTAATTAAGTACTTGAACCAATTACCCAATTACTCAATTACCTAATTACCAATCAGGAAGGACCCACTATGAAACACGTCACCGGATTACGCTGCGTGATATGCGGCAAAGTTTATCAACCAGACGAGGTGCTCTACGTCTGTCCCGATCACGGCAATGAAGGTATTTTAGATGTGGAATACGATTATGACGCCATCCGTGCCGAGATTGGTGAGCAGCTGCCGGAGGCAAGTGGGGGCATGTTTGCTTATCGGCCGTTTTTGCCCATAGCGGAAAATGTGCCCGCGCCGCCGCTGGTAGTAGGCGGTACGCCGCTGCAAGAAGCGCCACGGTTGGCGCAGGTGGCGGGCGTGGCCGAATTGTGGTTGAAGGATGACGGCCGTAATCCCACCGCCTCCCTCAAGGATCGGGCTAGCGCCGTGGCCATCATGAAGGCGCAGGAACTGGACGCTGAGATCGTGACCACGGCCAGCACCGGTAATGCTGCTGCTGCCCTGGCCGGATTGGCTGCCAGCGTCGGCCAGAAAACGGTCATTTTTGTGCCCAAGTCGGCCCCAGCAGCCAAAATTGCCCAACTGCTGGTCTATGGCGCAACCGTGCTGCTGGTGGAGGGAACGTACGACGACGCCTTCGATCTTTGCCTGGCGGCGACTGAGAAGTTTGGCTGGTACTGTCGCAACACAGGCTACAATCCGTACATGGCCGAGGGCAAGAAAACCGTTACTTTTGAGCTGTACGCGCAACTTATGCAGCAGAGAACGGCCGACGCGCCGCCCATCACCCATCTGTTTGTGTCGGTGGGGGATGGCTGCATCATCAGCGGCGTTTACAAAGGTGTGCGCGATTTGGTGGCCACGGGCTATCTGGCGCAAATGCCCAAAATCATTGGTGTGCAGGCCGCTGGTTCTGCCTATTTGCACGATGCGTGGGCTAATGGCGAGGATGTGCTGAGCAAGCCGCCCATCGCGGCCCACACGGTAGCCGACAGTATCAGCGCTGGGTTGCCACGGGACCGGATCAAGGCGATGACGGCTGTTCGCCAAACAAACGGCGCATTCATCACGGTCACCGACGAGCAAATCCTGGCGGCCATCCCCGCCCTGGCTCAGGGCAGCGGTGTTTTTGCCGAACCGGCCTCCGCTGCCACGTATGCTGGTTTCCTGAAAGCGGCCCAAATGGGTCTGATTGGTCCCGATGCCCGCGTGGCGCTTATTCTCACTGGCAACGGGCTGAAGGATGTGCAGTCGGCCATGAAGTCAGTCGGCCAGGCTGTGACGATACCGGCAGAAATTACGGCCGTAGAGCGTTTTTTTTTATCAGATGGGCTAGTAAAGAGTAAAAAGTGAAGAGTGAAAAGTAACTGCCTACTTTTCACTTTTTACTTATCACTTTTCACTCCCCACCCTACAACTACAAAAATCATGACCCAAACAAAACCAACTATCTCCATCGTCGCCCCAGTGTATAACGAAGAAGAAGTTTTGACTGAACTGCATCGCCGCGTGAGCGGTGTGATGGACAAGCTAAATGAGCCGTGGGAACTGGTGCTGGTCAACGATGGCAGCCGAGACCGCTCGGCTGAGGTGATTGCTGAACTGCACCAAAAAGACCCTCGCGTGAAGGGCATCAGCTTCTCGCGCAATTTTGGCTTTCAGGTGGCTGTTACCGCCGGGTTGAACTATGCTCAAGGCGATGCCGTCATCCTGACCGACGCCGATTTGCAAGACCCGCCGGAAATCTACCCGGAAATGATTGCCAAATGGCGTGAGGGATATGAGGTGGTATACGGCGTGCGGGCCAGCCGCGAGGGGGAAACCTGGTTCAAACTGTTCACCGCCAAGGTGTTCTACCGGCTGATTCGCCGTATTACCAAGATTGACATTCCGCTGGACACGGGCGACTTTCGCCTGATGGATCGGCGGGTGGTACAGGCGATTAACAATATGCCAGAGCGCAACCGCTTTTTGCGCGGCATGATTCCCTGGGTGGGTTTCAAACAAACTGGTGTGGAGTATGAGCGGGCCAGCCGCTTTGCTGGCGAATCCAAGTTTGGCAGCGTGCGCCAGATGCTGCCCTTTGCCCTGGACGCCATCACCAGTTTTTCTTACCTGCCATTGCAATTGGCTACTTATCTGGGCTTTCTCATTGCCGTTATCAGCGGTCTGGCGATTCTGACCGTCATTCTGGTGCGTTTGTTTGGGCCGCATAATCCGTTGCTCGGCCAGGCGACCACATTGGTGTCGGTGCTGTTTTTGGGCGGGGTGCAGCTCATCAGCCTGGGCATCATTGGCGAATATTTAGGCCGGATTTATGATGAGGTGAAGGGACGGCCGTTATACCTGGTAGACAAAAAGTGGGGTTTTCCAGAAGAATAATCCACAGATTTCGCAGATGGCACAGATTTGCTTTGCGTTAAGTCTTTTAGGGGAGAATGATGGGCGAAATTACCAGTACCATGTTTGTTATTGCGGTAAATGATTTAATGGCGTCTGCTGCTTATTATCGCGATGTGTTGGGCTTTACCGTGCGGGAAATTGGCGACGATGGCTGGCGCATTTTCCAGAAAAACAGCTGCGAAATCATGGCGGGCCACTGCGCCGATGCCACACCAGCCAGGGAATTGGGCGATCACTCTTATTTTGCTTACGTACGGATGGATGAGATTGATGAATATTATGCCCAAGTGGCCGCTAACGGCGCGCGCATCCTCAAAAAGCCGCGCAGCGAGCCGTGGGGCATGCGCGAATTTGCCCTGCAAACCCTCGACGGACACCGTATTACATTTGGTATGCAACTCTAGCCACCAAGGCGGTACATTTCTGCGCCTTTGTGGGGGAGGCGGGTGAAGGAGGTGCGCAGCTCGGAGTAGCGGTCGGTGCGGCGCTGCCAAACGCCGCCGATGAGTGCCCGCATTTCTTCGTCGCTGGCGTTGGCCCGCAGGGGAGCGCGTAAATCGGTGCCGTTGTGGGCGAAGAGGCAGGTGTAATATTCCCCAGCGCTGGAAAGGCGGGCACGGGTGCAGTCGCCACAAAACGGTTTGGTAACGGAGGCAATGATGCCAATCTCGCCTTCTCCATCCAGGTAGCGGTAGCGGTTGGCCACTTCACCGGGATAGTTGGGGGGTACGGGTTGAATGGGCATTTCGGCATCAATTTTGGCCAAAATTTCATCAGCGGTAACCACATCGTCCAGCTTCCAGCCGTTCAGATTGCCTACATCCATGTACTCGATGTAACGCACGATATGCCCGGTGCCTTTGAAATGGCGGGCCAAATCCACCACAGTATGGTCATTGACGCCCTTTTTAACGACGCTGTTGATCTTGATTCTCTTAAATCCGGCCGCTTCGGCAGCGGCTAGCCCACCCAACACACGCTCGACGGTGGCGCGACGGCCGTTTAATACCTGAAACACCTCATTATCCAAAGAATCCAAGCTAATGGTCAGTCGATGCAATCCGGCCGCTTTGAGCGCCTGGGCGTGTTTGGCCAGATAGTAGCCGTTGGTGGTCAGCGCCACGTCTTCCACGCCGGGCACCTGCACCAGCCGGGCAATGAGCGCGGGCAGTTCGGGGCGGATGAGCGGTTCGCCGCCCGTGAGGCGGAACTTGGTGACGCCAAGTTGGGCAAAGAGGGTAGCCAGGCGTACAATTTCATCGTCGCTTAACAGCTGGTCGTTGGTTAGAAAGTTGTAGTCTGCGCCGAAGATTTCGGCAGGCATGCAGTAGGGGCAGCGGAAGTTGCATTTGTCGATGACCGAAATGCGCAGGTCGCGGACGGGACGGCCGAATTTATCTACAATTTTGGGCGATAACTGGTTCATTCGTTCTCTCAGCAAGTGGTATCAGGTTTGGGGCAAATCTACCGCAAAACGGCCGTAAGTCAATGGTTTTTATCAATGTTTTCTGTTTTATTAACGACAGTGGGCGGTTAGGGGATGGTAAACCGTAGGCAAATCATCCACTTTGTATCCCGCGCAACGGCCGTTTCCGTGTATAATGCAGCCTGTTTGTCGATGAATTTGTTGTTTTAGCTATTATTCGTATTGATTAGGAGTACATTTTGCGATCTTCACAACCCGTTTTACCTGGCTGGCTAACCTATTTGCTCTCCATCGCCTTCGTCTTTTCTGGCATTGCGGTTGTTGTCTTTGCTTATTTTACGTTTCAAGTGATGTTAAATCGGCCGTTAAACCCTCTGGAGCAGTCGGTAGCCGCCGTGGCCGGGGTTGATTTGTCGTTGGAGCAAACCGGCCCGTCTGACGTTCCGACCTTGCTGCCAGGGCAGGCCACTCCCACGCTGATTCCCACCAGCGAACCGTGGGAGGGTACCGATCGGGTCAACATTTTGCTCATGGGCATCGACCGTCGCCCAGGTGAGGCCTTTATCTCCCGCACCGACACGATGATGTTGATTTCGCTAGACCCGGTCACTGAATCGGCTTCTATTTTGTCAATCCCGCGCGATTTGTATGTGCTAATCCCCGGTCATGGCCGGGATCGCATCAATACCGCGTTTGTTTATGGTTCCGCCGGGGATAATCCCGTGGGCGGTGCCGCCTTGGCCATGCAGACCGTGGAGTATAACCTGGGCGTGCCTGTTAACCACTACATTCTGGTTGATTTTAGCGCCGTAATCAACGGCATCAACGCCTTGGGCGGCATTGATGTCAATGTGCCTGTGGCTATCAACGATCCGACCTTCCCGAGCATGGATTATGGATTTGATCCGCTTTACATTCCGGCCGGTTTGAACCATTTTGATGGCGCAATGGCCCTGAAATATGCCCGTACACGTCATCAGGACACTGATTTTGGCCGGGCTTCGCGTCAGCAGCAGGTACTCCTGGCAGTACGCCAAAAGGCGGCGGCGCTGGGCTTTACGGGTCTTGTCGCCCAGGCGGGCACGCTTTACCGGCAGGTGGAAAATGGCGTGCGCACCGACCTGAGCCTGGAACAGATGATTCGTCTGGCGACGGCGGCTAACAGCATTGATTCCGAGAATATTCGCAATGATGTGCTGGACTATGATTATGTGTCCAGCTACCGGACTGAAGCTGGCGCGGCGGTGCTGATTTTGGATAATGAAAAAGCGGCCGTATTGATTCAAGAGCTGTTTTATAACGAGTAATCACGTTTTCACCTGAGCATCAAGACACAAAATACAATGGATAGACAAACTTTTATCTCTCGGCTGCGCGAGCGGCCGTTTTTGCTTGATGGCGCGATGGGTACCCTGCTGCACAGCCGGGGGGTGGCCATGGACACCAGCTTCGACGGCATCAACCTCACCCGTCCCGCCGTCGTGGGCGATATTCACCGCGCCTACATCGAGGCGGGCGCGGACATTATCGAAACCAACAGCTTTGGCGCGAACCGGTTTAAGCTGGCCGACTACGGCTTGCAGCATCAGGTGGCTGAAGTTAACCAGGCGGCGGTGAATATTGCCCGCCGGGTGATTGGCAGCGCGTTTCGCGAAGTGTGGCTGGCTGGTTCGGTGGGGCCGCTGGGGGTGCGATTGGCTCCGTTGGGGCGCGTGACCCTGGCCGAGGCCGCCGATGCGTTTCGCGAGCAAATCGAAGCATTGCTAAGTGAAGGTGGCATCGATCTGCTCATCTTTGAGACGATGTCTGACCTGCGGGAGATGGAAACGGCCGTTGCCGTTGCTCGTGAATTGGCCCCAGATTTGCCCATCGTCAGCCAGATGACTTTTACCCGCGATGATCGCACGCTGCTGGGGCACACGCCCAATGTGGTGGCGCAGCGGTTGGCGGCGCTGGACGTGGATGTGATTGGCGTGAATTGCAGCGGCGGCCCGGCCCAGGTGCTGCGTTTGCTGCTGATGATGCGTCAGCTGGCCCCCGATAAGCTGTTGAGCGCTGCACCCAATGCTGGTTGGCCGGAACAAACGGAGCGCGGCCGCGTGCTATACCCGGCCACGCCAGATTATTTTGGCCAGTACACCAGCGCCCTCGTCGAAGCCGGGGCATCGCTGGTGGGTGGCTGCTGTGGCACCAACGAAGACCACATCGCTGCCATGCGATACGCGCTGGACCATCCCGGCCCATCGCCGATTCCCCTGCCGGTGATCCAGGTGATGACCCAGGCTGAGCAAACAACGGCCGTTCTTGCTCCGCCCACACAGCTGGCGCAAAATTTGGTTAACGGCCGTTTTGTCGTCACGGTGGAGATGAGTCCACCCAAAGGCATTGCCACGCAGCGGCTGATTGAGGCCGCGTTTATGCTCAAGGAGGCCGGAGCAAATTTGTTGAACCTGGCTGACAGCCCCCTGGCGCGAATGCGCATGAGTGCCTGGGCCGCGGCTCATCTAGTGCAAAAAGCGGTGGGGTTGGAGACCGTGCTACATTTCCCCACCCGTGGCCGCAATTTGCTGCGCATCCAGGGCGATTTGCTGGCGGCGTATGCGATGGGCATTCGCAATTTGTTTGTGACGATGGGCGATCCCACCAAAATTGGCGATTATCCTGAGGCGATGGACAGCTACGACATCGTGCCCACGGGCTTGATTCACCTGATCAAGCAGCAATTCAACAGCGGCCTGGATAAAGCAGGCAACTCCATCGACCAACCAACAAATTTTATGGTGGGTTGTGCGCTCAACCTCACCCCCGGCGACCCAGAGCGGGAGATGACGCTGCTGCGGCGCAAAATCCGCAATGGGGCCGATTTTGCTATCACTCAACCGGTGTTTGATCCGGCGGCGGCAAAGCAGTTTGTCGATTTGTATGAGGCGACCTACGAGGAAAAGATGTTGCCGCTAATTGTGGGGGTCAAGCCGCTGTACAACGGCCGTAATGCCGAATTCCTGCACAATGAAGTCCCCGGCATTGTTATTCCCGAACCGCTGCGCCAGCGCATGGCTGATGCTGAGGATTCGCAGCAGGAGGGGGTGACCATTGCGCGGGAGCTTTTGAGCGAATTACGGCCGTTTACCCAGGGGGTTTACCTTATGCCCGCCTTTGGTCGCTACGACCTGGTGGCCAGCGTGATGGATGTGCTGCGGAACGAGTAGCCGGGGGAATTTTCACGCAAAGACGCGAAGAGGCAAATTTTGTCCTACTGCCAGGCAATTTCTAGTTTTCGGTTCGCCTGAGCACAGTCTCGAAGATAGAGATTGATCAAACTCTGGTACGGAATGCCGTTTTCTTCTGCCATCTGCTTAAAATATTCAATTGTGGGTTCATCAATACGAATGGTAATTTGCTTCTTTAACGCTTTGGCATAAGGGTTTTTTTTGGCATTTGAAAAATCGTATTCATCTCTCATGATTACTCACCATACTGTTTGGACTCCGACCGGGTGGCTTTTCTGGCCGAAATAATCCGAATAATCGTCTCTGACTGCCGATAGCAGTGGCACACAACTAAAAGGCGCAGAGACAGGCTGATACCAAACAAGATAAACCGGTCTTCATCCTCTGAATGATCTGGGTCATCAATCAATAGCGCATTTTCATCATAGAAAACGGTTTGGGCTTCCTCAAAGGAGACGCCGTGCTTTTGTGTATTTGCTTTGTTTTTACTCTCGTCCCACTCAAACACGAAACGCTTTATAATTATATTGTATTGCTGTTGTAAGGGAAGTCAAGCATCAATAACTGTAAGAGAAAAAGGGCAATGGAAAAATCATTTCCTTTGCCCCTTTTTCTCTTTGCGTCAAAATGCTGTTTTGTAGGGCGGATGTCAATCCGCCCTACAGAATTAATAATCAGTTGGGGGAGATACGGCCGTAAATGACCATTGAATTGTTTGTCCGTTTACCGTGACGCTGGCGGTGTAAGTCTCGCCGACGGTGAGCGGTTGCGCAGGGATCAGCACGATGGCATCTTGCTTGTCGAGGACATTGCGCCCTTGCTGCTGTTGGTAGGCGTTGCTGTTCACGTAGCGCGTCTCGTCAATGGCGCAGTGAGGTAGCGCCGTGCCGCTGCTGTTGGTCAGCAAGGTTTGAGTGACGCTGGGCACCAGGCTGCCATCGCCAATTTGCAAAATAATGGGTGGGCCAACAGGCTTTTGCAGGCCGCTGCACGCCGTTAGCGGATTGGGAAACTCGGGCAGCGTGTAGCGCAGAACCCAAATCTCGCCGCCGTCTTGGGGATAGGTGATGGGGTAGGTGATGTTAGCCGGCATCGCGCCTAACGCCCGCTTGCTGGAAACATCCAGCGTGGCCGTCATTTTGAAGCTGTTGCTACTGTCTCGATAGACGCCAAAGCCGGTTTGCGTGAGGCGCGGATTGAGCATTGGCACGGCGTGAAACGGGGCCGACATCCAGTAATCAATTGCCCACAGGTCCGATGCGCCATCCCAACCGCTGATGGCAATGTTGCCATTTTGCCCCGACTCGTCGCTTTGGGCGGAGTAACCTTGCTTGTTGGGGTCCTCGGCGTGGGCGCTGAGGCTGTTGATCATCATGTAGCGACTGTGGGCTTGGCTGCCTGCCGACCAGCTCGTGTTTTCGGTTAGTTGGGGCAGTCCGGCGTCGCTGCGGAACTGGTTGTAATAGCGCAGCCAGTCGGGGCCAGGTACGGCCGTTGCCGTTGCAGTCGCAGTGGGTTCAAGGGTGGCCGTAGGGGTAGGTGGCTCGGTGGGAACGGCCGTTGCCATGAGTGTCGCCGTGGCTGGTTGGGTGGCTGTCGGTGTTGGTTCGGCTAATTCGGCAGTAGGTGTAGGCGCGATCTCAGAGGGTGCTGTCGTGGCTGTGGTGGTAGGCGGCAGGCTGGTGGCGCTGGGAACGGCGGCGACCTGGTTGGTTGGTGGAAGAGTGGGAGAAACGGCCGTTTCGTTACCACTCCCGCGATTTACCAACAGCAGAACAATCAAAACAACGTTTAACAGACCAGACACAATCAGGCCAATGCGGTACGGCTTGAGCTGGTTTTCTGAGGTGGACATTTTTACGTTCTTCAGCAACAACTGCTCTAAAAATCGTCCTGTTCTTGGCGATTTACGATACTTTTTTCACAAACCAGGCAGCGATATATCCTTTCCGCCCGGAAACGGTTTGCACGTTTAGCCATTGATCTTTTTGGCCAATTTTGCTGGCGGCTTCCTCGCCTTCCAGCACCAGCAATTCCGTGCCGAAGGGTAGGTAAATGATAAACGTGCTTTTGTCTATGCGCGGTTCGGTGCGCAGGGTAATGCTGGACCCACTGGTTTTGACCACCAATTTGCTGGGGGCAGATGGCTGGTTGGCCTGGCTGGTTTTGTGGGCACCGAGGGCCGGGTTGGCAACGGCCGTTACATACCACGCCGCCACATATCCCTCTTTACCTTCGATGTCGCGCACGTGGAACCAGTTATTGCGCTTGCCAATTTTGGTGCGGGCGGTGGCGGCATCATCTTTCAGCACCACCAGTTTGCTGCTCTGCGGCAAATATTTCAGCACGTTGGAGCCAGAAATTTTCGGCTGATCACGCATGCTTAACCCGTTGACCGTGGGCGAGATGATGAGGGCGTCGCTGTCGTCTTGAATGGTGGCGGTGGGGGTGGCGGGAACGGCCGTTTCTGCTTTGGGCGCGGGTTTGCTGCTGGTGCTGGTCTTGGCTGGCTTCGGTTCAGCCAGGTCGCCCTGGCCAAAGAAGATGATCTCCTGGATGATTTGAGCGGCCGTTCCGGCAAAACCAAAGCGGCCCACCAGGGTGGGTGGCTTTTCCGGGCTGTTGTACGGGTCCCACATCTGGTAGTCGCTGCCATCTTTTTTGTGCACCACTACCCAATGGCTCTGAATGCCCGCCGCTGGCGAATAATCTACCCGCACCACGGCCAGCGATCCACCCGCCAGCGCGGCGTCAATCTCCTCCAGCGGGGCGTCCTGGTTGTCACACTCGATGCGCTTTTGGTACTTGACGTTGGGGAAAACGGCCGAAATCTGGAAAGCCTTCACCCATGGTCCCTGGAAGCCGCTGTTTTGCTTCATCTTTTCGTTAAACGAGCTCACCGTCTCGTTGCCGCCGAAGTAGTTGCCCACCATTGTGAGGCTGGTGACCAAGCAGCCCAGATTGCCGATCGTCTCGGTCTTGCCAAAGCCCATGATGCTTTTTTCCCAACGGGGATCATTCTGATAGAGAGGGATGCCTGCCATAAAAGTTGCTCCTTAACTCAAATTGGAAATAGTGATGCAAATGATATGAGCTAACCTAAAGAAACGCCTAACTGCCGCAGCGCGGGCATTAAATCCATGCCCGCGCGGTAATGCACGGTGGCCAGCCCCACCGCTGCCGCCGCGTCAATGTTGTGCTGGAAATCGTCGATAAACACGGCTTCAGCTGGGGCACGGCCCAGACGGTTCAGCGCCCGGTGAAAGATTTCCGGGTCGGGCTTCATAATCTTTTCTTCGCAGGAAATGGTAATGTCATCAAAGGCGTCGGCGATGCCAAACAGATCGGTGAGTTCCTGGCGTAAATTGGAGGCGTAATTGCTGATAACGGCCGTTTGGTACCGTGCCTTCAACTGGCGAATCAAGGCCACCAGGGACATATCCAGCCTGTCTCCTGCCCAGAAACCGGTGCGGAAAGTGGCCGTTTCTTCTGCCGTCAGGTCCAGGTGCGACCCAATCCAGCGCCACAGCTCCGGCTCGCTGATTGCGCCGCGCTGCGCTTTTTGGCCCATGACGCTGTTGAATACCAGCGCCTCAGCCCCGCCGGGCGGCAGGCCCAGCTTTGCCTCCCACTGCTGCCGGGGGGCACGATCTTCGGTGCGCAGCAAAACGCCGCCCACGTCAAAAATGATGGCCCGAATTGGAGAACTACCGGTGTCTGAATTTGCTGGTTTTGGTTGCATGGGTTATGTGAATCGGTTACATCAGGAACAATTTACGTCCAGGGGCAAACGTAGCACAGTTCGTGTATTCATGTCAATAGGTAAACATAAAAAAAGAGTGAGCATTCCCAGTGCGCCGGTTTTGCCGTTCGCATCTGAGGCTACTCACTCCTCAATTTATGATTATCGAGTTTTCTCTAAAAGCTCTGTGACCTCTGTGGCAAATTAACTGTTTTGCGCCAAAAATTCGTCCACGTTGCTCAAAAGCTCTTCCATGTCCGAGGGCTGCAAATCGCCCATGTGGGCAATGCGGAAGGTGACGTTTTTCAGGCGGGTGCCATAGCCGTTGGAGAGAATCATGCCACGCTCGCGTAGGAAGTTGTTGAGCGCTGAGATGTCGATGCCCTTGTTGTTCTTCACGCAGGTCACGGTGGGGGATTCATACCCTTCTGGCGCAAGCATTTCAAAGCCGTGGCTCTTGGCCCAGGCGATGGTCATATCGCGCATGGCCAGATGACGGGCAAAACGGCCGTCCATCGTCTCGGCCATCATGTCGTCTAGTTGGCGATCCAGGGCAAAGAGCAGGGAGATGGCAGGCGTGGCGGGCGTCTGGTTTTTGGCCATCGACTTGTCCAGGGTGATAAAGTCGAAGTAGTAGCCGCGATTTTTGACCGTGGCGGCTTTGGCCATGGCTCGTTCGGACACAGCGCAGAAGGCCAGGCCAGGGGGCAGGGCAAACGCTTTTTGGCTGGAGGTCAGCACCACGTCCAAATCCCAGGCATCAAACTCCAAGCGTGCCCCGGAGAGGCCGCTGACGCTGTCTACCAGGATCATGATGTCGTTGCCATCGGGCAGGCTGCGGATGGCTTCGGCAATCTCTTTGATCGGGCTTTCGACCCCGGCGCTGGTTTCGTTGTGCACCACGGTAACGGCGTCGAAGCCGCCCTTGGAGAGCCGTTCGACGACCATTTCGGGCAAGATGGGCTGACCCCATTCCACTTCCAGAACTTCGTTGTCCTTGCCGTTCAGCTCGGTGACTTCGCGCCAGCGGTCGCTGAACGCGCCATTGACGCAGTTGAGCACCTT
Organism: Ardenticatenaceae bacterium; assembly: GCA_020634435.1. Lineage (GTDB taxonomy): Bacteria > Chloroflexota > Anaerolineae > Promineifilales > Promineifilaceae > Leptofilum. The sequence goes on from JACKBS010000009.1 coordinate 209,131, forward strand.
CTTGTCGGCGCAGTTGCGGATAGCGCCTTCCCAAAAGCCGGTGCCCGAGTTGGCCCCAATGAGGATGCGGCGATTGGTGAAAAATACTTTTTGCAGTTTGGGCTGGATTCGACCGACCAGATCGATGCACTCAGGCATGCGGTGCCCCACCATCCACTCGGTTTGGGCATCCAGAATCTCCGGGCGAACTTCAGTCGGTCCGGGAATGAACAGTTTGATATGCTTGCTGGAACTTCTCATTGAGTCGCTCATGGTTAAAATTAATAGCTCCTGTATGGGTTAGAGTAAATGCTTTCTGAAAAACGGCTTCGTGCGGCGTGTTTTTGACTTTACGGATAGCGGCTGGTCCGGCGGCCAGCAGCAGCAGCGGGGCCAGGCTGGGCGATTGCAAAAAGACTGGGGCTTCGCGTTTGACTCGTTCGCGCTCGACCACGCCGCCAAAACCGACAAACAGGTCAACTCGGCGCCCGGCCAGCAAATCGCTGCTGCCATCACCAATGAGGATGGAACGGCCGTTTTGCGTTCCCAACAATTCTTGCACAATTTGCGCTTTGCCATCGCTGACCGTCAGCGCGCCCTCTTCGTAATCCAGGTAGCGTGCCTGCTTGGGCGAATGGCCATTGCCCTCACCCTGCCACCATTGGCCCGCCAGCCGGTCGTAGTCCACATTCACGGCGCGAATGTTTTGCTTGGGCACGCCGAGAAAGAGACCAAACTGCTCCACCGGCTCGGCCAGCCCACCGCTGATGATGTAGACGTGATGGCCCAAAAAATGCAGGGCGGCAATTACGGCCTGGGCATCAGCGACGATGTTGCGTTTGTAAACGGCGCGAATTTGCTGGATTTGATCGTGAGTGGGGCGGACAGCTTGCAGCCGCTTGGCGTAAACATCCTCTAGATCGAGTTTGCCATCCATCGCGGCATTGGTCAGCACTTCAACGCGCCACTTTTTACCGGCGGTCTCGGCCAGGACATCAATGCCTTCGACGGTGGTAAGGGTGGAGTCGCAATCGAAGAAGACGTGTTTGTAGGGAGGCCAGCGCATATGAGGGGATTGTACTCTAAGCGTTGTTGTTGGCAACTGAATTTTGTCTGGAAACGGCCGTACCTCATCTGCACAATCTGCCCAAATTCAATATGAGCCGCCCTGACTGACAGCGGCACGGCGGGACGCCTGCCACAGCTCACGATAAAGACCCATACGAGCAAGGGCATTTTCTAAACAATAGGGTTTCTATTTCTGAGCATAACAAAAGATGTAATGAACCATATGAGGCCAAATGTCCACATGATTCCCAAGTTTTTTTCGCTTCTATTGCCTAGCAACAAAAAACCCAGTATCGGAATATATAACAGAAGCGTGACTATCGCAGCGTATAAATCAGCTTTTGTGTGCTTGAAATTCCTATCTTGAACTAAACGTTGACTCAGATGTTTTGATTGAATGAGCAATAGTCCCAAAAACGATAGAGACATCACAAAAATCAGAAAACTGTTAAACATCTTATTATCCTAATGACGGGTAGGAGCGTTAGAGATTGAGGGTCAAACGGCCGTTTGTCGCCACACAAGCCATCCCTGCCGTATCCCACACGATTGGTTCGCCGCTGGGCTGCACGATGGTGCCGCCGCTTTCTTGGACCAGCAGCAGAGCGGCGGCCACGTCCCACGGACGCAGCCGCATATTCAGGTAGCCATCCACTCGGCCCGCGGCAACCCAGGTCATGGCCAAAGCGGCCGTTCCGATGGCCCGCAGCGTAAATGAATCTTGGGCCAGCTTGTTGACCAGGCTCATAATGTCCACGCGCGCCCGGGATGAAGCGCTCCAGTCAATGGTCATCACGGCTTCGGTCGTGTCGGCGACGGTGCTGACCTGCATGGGGATGGGGGCGGATGCGCCAATTTGCCGCGTGGCCCCCTGGCCTTTGGCGGCGCTAAACAGCTCGTCGCGCATCGGGTCGTAGATGGCCGCGGCCAGTGGCTCGTAGCCGCCGAGGGTGGGGCGGCAGGCCGCGATGGAGATGCAAAATTCGGGAATCTGGCGGCTGTAGTTGGTGGTGCCGTCAATCGGATCGATGATCCAGATGATGGGGCCGCTGGCGGGTAACTGGCTGTCTTCTTCTTCGGTGAGGAAGCCGTGGTCGGGATAGCGTTCCTGCACGGCGTCGGTGATGCATTGCTGCGTGGCGATGTCGGCATCGGTCACCAGATCGCGAAACCCTTTCTGGCTAATCTGGCGCGGTTGAGACCACATGTCGCGGGCCAGTTTTCCGGCGGTTACGGCCGTTTCTACCACCACCGCCCGCAGTTGATTCAATTCAGCAACATCCATGAAAAGCTCCCAGGTAATTTACCGCAGAGGACGCGGAGAGCGCAGAAGTTTTTTATTCTCCGCGTCCTCCGCGCTCTCTGCGGTGAGAAAATTTAAATGACGCGGCGGCGCACGTTGGCGCTGACGTAGTCCAGCAAGGACACCACAATGGCGATGGCCAGCATCATGACGCTGGCTTCGCGGTAGCGCAGCAGGCGGATACTTTGGCTGAGCAAAAAGCCAATACCACCGCCGCCAACAAAGCCAATGATGGTGGACATGCGCACGTTGATGTCCCAGCGGTACAGCGTGTAGGCGATGTACGGCGGAATAATTTGCGGGATAACGGCAAAGACAATCATTTGCAGCCGGTTCGCGCCGGTCGAGTTGATGGCTTCGATGGGACCCTCGTCAATGCCTTCGATTTGCTCGGAGAACAGCTTGCCCAGGGCGGCAATGGTGTGCAGTGTCAGAGCCATCACCCCAGCAAACGGCCCCAGCCCAACCCAGACCACAAACACAATGGCCATGATGAGCGGCTCGATGGAGCGCAGGGCGTTAAAAATGCCGCGGGCAATGGTGTAGATGACAAAACCGATGGCAAACGGCCGTTTCGGAGCCACAAACAGTGAACCCACCGCTGCCAAACCACCCAGCACCAGCGCCGGAATCCAGGTCCAGTTGGCCGGGTAGTCGAACTCATACAGCCAGTTGAGAATGGTGCCTACGCCAAAGATAACGACAAATGTGCCGAGGAAGGTGCAAACGGCCGTTAACACCCGTGCTGGCGTACCCGTCATGCGCAGCACCGCCTCCTGGCCGTAGCGGCTGCCCAGCAGTAGAGCAATAAACCCGCCCAGCAGTGCCGTCACAGCAGGCAAAATAAGAGCCACCATGTCGCCTGCTACCTTGAAAAAATTGCCCAAAAAGCTGAAATTCACGGTAAAAGAACCCAGCGCAAAAGCTGCATTATTCAAGGCGCTGGTGAGCCAGATACCAAAAGCCTGCCCCAGCGCAGCCAGCAGCGCCAGGCCGAATAAGGCGAGCAAGATCACCGCTCCTATTTCCACAACAGCGATCAAGATGGCACTTGTGGATCGCTTTTCTTCAGACAGGATTGGCGGGCCAAAACGCAGCAGCGCCCAACCCGCGGCCACAACTATCACCAGCATGATCAAGGCAAACAGCGGCTGATCGCTGAAATTGTTGGCCAAAGTCACCATCAGCTTGGCCCCTAGCCAGCCCAAGCCGCCGCCCACTGGCAGCAGCGCCAGCCCTAACATGAAGCTGGCCAGCGGTGATGTCACCTCCAGCATCAAGTTGCGCGCCGCCAGGAATGAAACCGGAATGGCCAGGAAGGTGCCAATCGTGGTGGCCAGCAGCGCCATAAAAATCGTCTCGACAATCAGGTTCAGCGTGTTTACCGTTGTTTCAGTAAGGCTAAACGGTTGGGTTTCGTCCACAAACAGCGGGTCGATGATGTCCGGGTTGGTAATGTCTGGATCAGCCAGAAAGCGCAGTACATTGACCAGCTGGGTTTGCCGGCCTTCCGATTGCAGCTTGCCGAGATCAATTTCGGTAACTTGCACCGCAATGGCATAGAGCAAAAACAGAATTACAAACGCCAAAAATGTTTGCAGGGCGCGTCGCCCTGGTGATTTTTCTTCTTGTTTAAGCGTCGTCATACAAATCCTTGGGATTTGTAATTGGGTAATTAAGTGACTGAGTAATTAGACTGGAAGGCCATTCAATTACTCAATTACCCGATTACCTAATTACGTTCTCTAAATGATCCGACTGCGCACGCGGGCACTGATGTTGTCCAGCACAATGACCACAATGGCGATGGCAATCACCATCACGCTGGCCTTTGTGTAGAGAATCTGGTTGATGTTGCGTTGGAGGACAAAGCCGATACCGCCACCGCCCACAAAGCCGATGATCGTGGACATACGCACGTTGATGTCCCAGCGATAGAAAATGTAGGCAATGTAGTGCGGCGTTACCTGCGGCACCACCGCGTACACAATGCGCTGCATCTGGTTGGCCCCGGTTGCTGTAATCGCTTCGACTGGCCCTTCATCAATGTTCTCTACTTCTTCAGAGAACAGCTTGCCCAGGTCGGCCATGGAGTGTAGGGTCAGGGCCATAATGCCGGCAAACGGTCCCAGGCCCACCCAAACCACAAACACGAAGCCCATCATCAGCGGTTCAATCGAGCGGACGGCGTTAAAAACGGTGCGGGTGACGTTGTAAATGACCAGGCCAATGGGGTAGTGGTGTTTGGCGGGGGCGCGCAGGGTCCACAGTGCGGCCAGCAATCCCAGCCCCAGCCCTGGCCAGATGTAGATGCCCATCTGTGCCCAAAACGGTTCCGGTACAAATTCGCGGATGCCCAGCAGATTGATCCACACCAGGCTGTAGGCGATGAGGATGACGAGAACGGCCGTTCCCACCATCGTTGTGACAAAGTTCAAAATGCGCACGGGCGCTTCTGGCAAGCGCATAATCGCCTGCTCACCCAAACGGCTGCCCACTAGATTGGCAAACATTGCCCCAATCAGCGCCAGCGTTAGCGGCAGCAGTAGCAAAACCAGCTCAATAATGACAAAAATAAAGTTGCCTACAAAGCCCAGCACCGTCAAACTGTTCTGTAAAGAAGGCAGCAACGTGGCTTCTGGATTTAGCAAAGGCCCCGTCAGAAGTTGGCCCAGCCAATACATCACGCCGCCAAAAATGGGCAGCAGAATAATGCCAGACATGATGCTGACCATCGGGGCCTTCACGTTTTGCATCAGATTACGGGCGGCCACAAAGGAGAGCGGGATGGAAAGCAGTGTACCAATTGTTGAAGCCATCAGAGCCATCAAGACCGTCTCAACAATTTTGTCCAAAGCCTCGTATGTAGTGTCGCTCAGCCCCACAATGCGGCGGTCCACTACCTCTACCAGTTCAATTGTTTGTGGCTCTTCGCTGGGGCGAATGTCCGGCATGGTAAACGTCACCGCCACGTCACCCGTGGCGCTGGCTTTAAAATCCGCCAGGCGGCGTGTGGAAGTGCTGCCGATAGGTGTCCAGGCCACCAAAATTTCGGCATTGGGTAAAAATCCGCTGCCAGTAATGGTGATAGGGTCCTGAGTGGTGGTGGCGCAGTTGGGCACAACCAGCAGCTGCCGTCCTTCGATACTTACCTGCGAACCTTTGATCTCTTCAGGACAGGGCATACGTAGGGAAACGGCCGTCCGCCGGGTCTCGGTTTCATAGGCAAACAAGTCCGGCCGGGCAAAGCTGCGAATGAGGCTAACCAGGTTTTCCTGGCGCTGGGGTTCAAGCGGTTCTTGCAGGTTTACCCGTGTCACTTGCAGGCCATAGGCGTATAGCAAAAATATGACCAGAATGATAACGGCCGTTTTCCACCAGTGAGGGGAACGGCCGTGTTTGTTCTCATTTTTCATGGAAATCTCTTTGGCGGAGTGAAAAGTAATCCGTGGTCTATTATCGGTTTTACCGACGACCGATTACCGTTAACCAATCCGTTCCGCTTCACGGCCGTAAATCTCGATGAACTTCTCGTCATCAATCTCTTTGGGCGTACCGTCAAAGACCAGCTTGCCCTGGTTCAGAGCAATGGCTCGTGTGCTGTACTGCTGCACCAGATCCAAAAAGTGCAAACTACACAAGACCGTGATCTTGTCCTCTTTGTTGATTTGTTGCAGATGGCGCATAATGCTGTGCGCCAATGCCGGATCAAGACTGGCAACCGGCTCATCTGCCAAAATCATCTTTGGTTCTTGCATCAAAGCACGAGCAATGCCTACCCGCTGCCGTTGGCCACCACTCAGCTCATCAGCCCGGTTATCCGCCTTGTCGCCAATGCCCACCCGCGCCAAACTGGCGTGGGCTCGCTGGATATCCTCTTGTGGAAATCGACCCAACACGCTGGCGATTGGATTAACATATCCCAGGCGTCCACTCAATACATTAGTTAGCACCGAAGAACGGTTCACCAAATTAAAATGCTGAAAAATCATGCCAATCTGGCGGCGTGCCCGGCGTAATTCTTCCCCGGAAACTTCAGAAAGCTCAATGCCGTTCCACCAAATTTGGCCAGAAGTAGGTTCGATTAACCGGTTGATGCAGCGCAAGAGGGTGCTTTTCCCTGAACCACTAAGGCCAATGACAGCCACGAACTCGCCATCAGGTACCTCAAAACTAACGTCTTTTAAGGCGACCGTGCCGTCTTCATATACTTTTGTAAGGTTTTGGATTTTTAACATGAGAGTAAGCCCTGTGTAAAAGCAGAAACTAGCCAAGCAATCGCAAGATTTTTCTTTCGCTTCTACTCGAGCAAATCGCAACAAAGCCGGACGCTTCTTTCCAGAACCTTCTCGTGATTTGCCTGCGGGTTTTATTTATCTAAAGATGCGCCCCAAGAGTCGAAACCCGGAGGGACGGGAGCAAGAAACACACGTGGAATAAATCAAGAAGCCGGGCGAACATATTTGTCCGTCCGGCTTCCTAAAGCTAAAAATTAAAGATTAGCCGCCGAGAATATCTTCTTCCGTGATGCCCAGGTAGTCCATAGCGGAGCGTACGGGATCGTAGAAGCTATCGGTAACGGCTTCCAGCCCTGTCCAGTTATAGAACTCTTCAGAGCAGATGGATTGCGCACATTCATCGGAGGCAGTGAAGTCAATCAAAGCGTTTATGATGTTGTTTGCAGTATTCAGCGGGAACTCAGGACCAAATGAAACAGTGTCGTTCGGGATTTGCGCCGTGATTGCCAGAATACGAGTTGCATCAAAAATGTCTGGAGCTGTGTCAGAAACGGAGGAACGGGCATCCAGAATGCGATAGCCACCGTCTGCCGGGTCGCCATTTACGAAGGTGCGTCCTTCATCGTTGCGAATTGGGCTAACGCCAGCTTCACGCCAGATTTCCGGATCATCCACGCCGTAGGCCCAGGCACGTTCATAGTTTGGCAGCAGCGGGGGGCTGAAGAAAGCCGTGGCAAAGTCGCAATCGCCATTGTAAACACCCAGCATAGAGTTGTTGTGCGAACCAGTTTCAATGATTTCACCAGGTTCAATGCCCAAGGCCGCAAATTCAGCACTGGGGTAGAGATAACCAGAGGTGGAGCCGAAATCAGGAATACACCAGGTAGCCCCAGCCAGGTCTTCCAAAGATTGAGCCGGGCTGTCAAACGGCACCACATACTGCGCTGCATACCAGGAGAGGCCAAAGCGAACAGCCGCTGCACCCACAGTCACACCACAACGATTGTTGGCCAAAACATACCCTTGAGCTGGGATAAAACCAATCGTATCGTCAGGAGAAGCACACATCTCTTCGATCGTGGCGGCATAGCTGGTGGGTACGCTAACCTCAAAATTCAGGCCAGTTGCGTCGGTTAGAGCATTAGCCAGAACTTCACCACCGGAAATGATCTGGTCAACTTCCACAGAGGGCACAAACACAACTTTGATGGGGCGCTCTTCGGAACCGAGAGCGGCTTCTTCCATCATCACCTCTTCCACAACGGTTTCAGTGACAACGCGGGTAACTTCTACTTCAACTTCAGTTTCTACAGGAACTTCAACTTCGGTCGTTTCAGTTACTACACGTGTAACTTCCACAGTTTCCGTCTGGGGTGTACAGGCTGCAATCACAAACAGGAGCACAGATACACCGATCAAAAGCCTAACCAAGTGTCGTGTTTTCATCGTTTCCTCCTTCAAAAAACACATGGGAATGCCCACTGCCGACTAACCTGAATGACGATGGGCCAAATTGATGGTAAATGCCCTGAAATTATATCATGGGGCCAAACGGTGACAAATGAGTAGATTTTATTGGATAAAAAAAGGGCAGAATGATCAAATCATCCCACCCTTTTTTCATAAATGAGTAGAGAAGAACAGTTTCCGCTCTACTCATTTAACAATTAAAACGGTTAATTAGTTGCCAATTTCATCCAGCAGTTCGGCTTGCAGTTCATTGGCACGTTCGGTCAAATCGTCCAGCGTAGCCTGAACATCAGCACCCTGGATGATAGCGTTGTAAGCTTCCTGGGCTGCGTCACGAACGGACTGGTAGGAGATCAGCTGCGGCTCAAATTTGCCGTATTGCAGCAGGTCCAGAGCGGTTGCCCATACCGGGTTTTGTTCGTTGTAGTCGCCGAGGTACTCAACTGCACCAGAGTTGGTGGGGAAGTAGTTGCTGGCTTCAACCCAACGAGCCTGCGGTTCTGGGGAAGTAAACCATTTCACAAACTCCCACGCGGCCAATTGCTGTTCTGGTGTCGTCTTGACAATCATGACATCGCCACCATAGATGTTCATTACCGGGTCGGCAGTGGTGTGAGGAATAGCAGCTACGGCATATTCATCCGGTTCCGTGCCATTGTCGGCCGCTACTGTGGCAAAGTCACCTTCGTAGAAGGGAATACCAGAGCTGGAACCCATGGAGAACAACGCATTGCGGTTGGCAACTTCGGGATTCGGGAAACCATCGAAGAAGTAAGCACAAACCACACCATCTTCGCCGGGATTGGCCAGCTCTTGCAGCATGGTCATGGCATCTACCGTTGCCTGGCTGTTATAGACATAGCTGGTACCATCTTCGGTCAGAATGTCGCCGCCGTAAGCATAGGTCCAGGCAGCCATTGCGGAGGCATCGTCACGGAGGATATAGCCACCAACGCCACTTTCGCTAGCAGCGGCAGCAGCACAGGACATCTCAACAAATTCATCGGGGGTGGCGGGGGGAGCATCGTAACCCAGGTCACGCAGGTAAGACATGTTGACATGGAGCATTTCGATAGAGCGGTTGGGCGGGAAGCCTAAGCGCTGGTTGTCGAAAGCAACGTGGATGCTTTGGTTGAAGAAGCTTTGGTAAAAAGCAGCTTGTTCGTCTGCAGTGAGACCCCAGGTTGGGTCGTTCAGGTACTCATTCAGGTCAACCAGCGTATCGTTCAGCTGGTAGAAAGCCTGGTCGTTTTGGTAACCAACAACCAAAGCAGCTGGCAGTTCGCCGGAAGCAACGGAAGCATTTACAGCGTCACGAATGTCGTTGTAGCTACCCTGGTTCAGCGGCTCAATAGTGATGCCACATTCGTTGGTTTCATTGAAGTCGTTTACGATCTCAATGAGTTTCTCTTCGCGGCTGCCGCTGTGGTTGTGCCACCAAACAACGGTTTGGCCACGGGGATCAACACCAGCCAAAGGACCATCGGTTGCCGGTGCACAAGGCTCCATTTCTTCCATGGTTTCTTCTTCCATGGGTTCTGCAGTAGGTTCTTCCATGGTTTCTTCTTCCATGACCTCGGCAGTAGGCTCTTCCATCACTTCTTCAGCCTCATTCATCACTTCTTCGGCCTGATCGGCAACGGTAGTGGCTACTTCTTCAACGGTGTTGACGGCATCTTCCACCGTTTCTTCGGTGCTACCACCACAAGCTACCAGGAACATGGGCACAATTAAGGCCAAAAGCATGAACCATCTAACATATTTTTTAGACATTTGTCTTCTCCTCGAAACTATTTGTTTCTAAATCTAATCACAGGTTGATGGGTATCGTTTTTAACCCGTGACTGTAAACGATATTGATGAAGCAAGGGTTTTCACCCGCAAAATTTTCATTGACCCGAACCGATCGCATCACCTCCTTAAACAAAGGTTTGTGGTTTATTCTGTTGTAGAGAGTTTACCCTTTCAGGCCAGAACGGGTCATGGCTTCGATGAATTGGCGTTGGGTAAAGAAGTAGAGAACCAAAATCGGCAGAATTGTAATGATGGCACCAGCCATTTGTAAATGTACAAAACTACCAGCTTCTTGCAAAAAGCTTTGTAGCCCATAAGAAATAGGACGCCATTCTAGAGACCGGGTCACAAGAATGGGCCAGGCGAGGCTGTCCCAGCTGCCCAAAAAGCCAAAGAGGGCCAAAATGAGGACTGGCGCTTTGGATAGAGGCAGCACAATTTGAATCAGGTAGCGTAAATGGCCTGCACCATCAATTTGGGCTGAATCCCACAGCTCATCCGGGATTTGTTGGAAAAACTGACGCAGCAAAAAGATGCCGAAGGCGCTGGCCATAAATGGTATGGTGAGGGCGGGCCAGTTATCGATCCATTGCAGCGGGGTAACTTTGCCCAGCCATGAAACAGTTAAAAAGTTAGGCACCCAAACAATGGCTTGGGGCAAGGTAAGCGTGGCCAGAAATAAACCAAACAGAAGTTCTTTGCCAGGGAATTCCATGCGGGCAAAGGCATAGGCTGCTAGAACACCAAAGACCACCTCGCCAGCTACGGTGAGGAGGGCAATTTGTAGGCTGTTAAAGAAGAATTCAGAAAAGTCGGCTTCTTTCCAGGCTTCAATGTAGTTGCTCCAGTGTGGTGTGCTGGGAATGAAGGTCTGGCTCGTAGCCTCGGTGAGGTTCATGAGCGAGATGCTGATGGTGGCTAGGAAGGGCACAATGGCAATTACAGCACCAATGATCAGCACCGCATAAGTGAAAAATCTGGCCCAGTTAAACCCAGAACGTGCTGGTTTGGGGGTAACCATGTTGACGGTGGGTGTTTGGCTAGCCATAGAACACTCTCCCTTTGGCCACACGGTCAAGCAGGGCTGTGGCGCTTAAGATGACGATGAGTAAAACGATGCCCAACGCGGCAGCATAGCCAATACGGGTATCGCGGTTGAAGGCGTCGAAAATTACCAAGCTGGCGGTGTCCATGGTACCTAGGGCAGCTCTGGAGCGCAGCACAAAGATGGTGTTGAAGGCTTTGAAGGTGCCGATGACGCCAAAGATGGTTAAAAAGTAGGTGATTGGCGAAAGGAGGGGGAGGGTGATGTGGCGGAACTGGGCCCACCGACCTGCGCCATCCATTGAAGCGGCCTCATAATATTCGCGCGAGATATTGCCCAAACCTGCCAGGAAAAAGACGACGTTGTAGCCGGTAAATTTCCAAATACCAAAGATGATGGCAACAACCAGGGCTAAGCTGGGACCAGCCGCCCAGGCGGGCATGTTGATATTGAGGGCTTCGCCAATGAGTTGATTCACGCCGTTGGATTCGTTGAGCCAGCCAAGCGGTTGGAAGCCCAGGGACGCCAGCAATGTGTTCATGGTGCCGGTGGGGTTGCCAGAGAAGAGTACTTTGAAAACGGCCGCTGCGCCCACCGCTGGCGTGATGTATGGCAAGAAGAAAATCATACGGAACAAGCCCTTGGCCTTGATCTCCTGGTAAAGTAGCGTGGCCAGGATAAGGCCGAGGAACAGCTCGGCGGGTAGGGTGCCAATGACGTAGTAGATGGTGGTGCGTAAGCCGATCCACCAATCTTCGTCCCCTTCGGCGATGACAACGGGCAGTTCACTGATGAGTACCCAGCCGCCTACCATGAGCAGGATGGCGGCGAGGAAGCGCAGGGCGGTTTGCCAGTTTGAATCTTGATTTGCGGCCGTTCGCCAGACCAGCCAGGCCAGGAGTAACAGCACAAAGCCCGCGCTGATGGTGACGATCTGTGCCCAAATGGCCAGAGATTCACCCGCTTCCAACGCTTCGGCATAGGCGGCTTGAATTTCACTGTAGGTTAAGTAGATCAAGGCAACGGCGAGGATGGACATAAATACGGCCGTTGTCAACTTACCCGTATAAAAAGAATCCCGCAGCGAGGGAGGACTATTGCGCTGTAATAAATAATAAGTGACCCCACTCAAAACGAGCGCGAGAACTCCATAGTAAAAAATGGTGGATGCACCAGTTGCAGTCCAGGCTTCCTTCAAAAATCCAGAAAATAGCTCGTTGCGCTCTTCGGCGGTAAACCCGACTAGCTTTTCACCAATTTCCAGCAGGCCGGGCATAAAGGTGAAGACAAACCAGAGCAGCAGAGCCAGACCAGCGGCACCTAACGCACCGGGCAGCAGCCAGCGCCACGGATTTTCTTCTTTGGCGCGAGATGTACTTAGCAGCTCATTGATTTGCCGAACGGCGATGACAATAAAAAAGATCGCCATCCAAAAAGCCAACACATAGGCCAGGTTGTCCATTGCCCGGACGTATTGGCCAAGCCCATCGGGGCGACCCACGACGTTGTTTAGGCCAGCGCGTGTGCTTTGATAGGCGGAAAAAATAAGGGGGAACAGGCCAAACAGGCCAATGATGATAATGGCTGGAGATAAAAATAAGTAAGCCAGCATCGCTTCCCGACGTTTTATCCCTCGACGGCCGGAAAAGATGCCCAGGCTGTTTCGTTCTGCCTGAGTTGTTGCGCTTGGTGGAGAAGTAATTGCCCTGTCGCTCATCGTTAGCTCCGTTCTAAGCCAAACGGCCGTAACCGACCTGCCTTACGTAACCTGGCTCTATCTTACAAATAAATCTCGACTGGTTTGGGGTGCAAATGGAAAAAGATCTCGCATGGACCTGAAAACTGCAAAACTAAGGGATAGTTGGTTGGCTTTACTGATTTTTGGTCTAAATTCACACTTCTTTCCCTGTTGTAGACGTTTCTTCACAGAACCGTAGCGCATTATATCACGCCCATTTTGATGGGCAACAGCACCCAAAGTGAAATCGGGGTGAACAGGTTATCACCAAGCTAACGGGTTGTAAACATTTGGTTAAGGATACGGCCGTCTCCTCCAAAGCCCGACCATCCCGTTTAGCCGTGTTATAATCCGGCCCAAGTACAACCATAGACCGCTTTGAAGGAAATTTGTCACCATGTCACGTCACCGCATTCACGTGTTTAGCCTCATTTTTGTTCTGATCAGCCTGCTGGCTGCCTGTGATTCTGAGAGCACGCCAACGCCAACCTCGCCCACGCCGACGGCTCCGTCAACGGCCGTTCCTGACCCGTCGCCCACGCCCATTTTGGACGAAGAACCGACGGTACAAGCCGAAGGCGTGTTTTTTAGCGAACTGCTGCCCGGCGTACCCGGTGGCAACAGTCAGGAGTTCATCGAGCTGTACAATGCCGGTTCCGAACCCGTAGATTTGCAGGGCTGGTCGGTTTTTTACCTGCTGGATGAAGGCCAGGAGCAGCAATTGGTGTACCGCTGGACGGAAACGGCCGTTATCCCCCCGCATGGGCACGTGTTGCTAGTGCGCGAAGGGCAAGATGTGGGTGCCGCCGCCGATGGCTACTTTACGCAGTCATTGTTTGAACGGAAAGGAGGCTTGCTGCTGCGCAACAAAACGCAGCAGACGGTGGACCTGTTGGGCTGGGGCGATGCTCCCGCTGAGTTCACTGCTGGGGAAGCGGTCGCTGCCCCGGATGGCGGGGCCAGCCTGGAGCGCCTGCCCGGCGGCGTGGCGGGCAATGGGCAGAACAGCGGCAGCAATTCCGCTGATTTTGTCGCGTTAGCCACGCCAAATCCGCAAAACAGCGGCAGCCCCATCACGCCCATGCCCACTGAATTTTTGACGATTGACGTCTCCGTGCCAGAGGCCATCGCGCCGGGCTCAGAGTTTGTGTTGACCGTGGAAGTTGGCAATGTGAGCGATACGGCCGTCACCAACGTCACCATTTCCCTGCCCATCGCCAGTTACTTTGAATTGGTCGCTGCCCCAGAGGGCGCTGAATTGGCAAACGGCCGTCTCACCTGGACCATTTCAGAAATTGAGGCCAAAGGCAACCAGGCGACCGAAATCACCTTACTCAGTCCGTTTACCTACACCGATACCTTGCTCACCGGCTACTACGCCGACGCCGAGGGGTATCTGGCGGCGTTTGGCCAGCCGCAACTCATCAGCATGGCGGGTGGGGCGATTCCGATTGCCACGGCGCGCGAACTGGTGGGTAGCGTGGTGAGCGTGGAAGGCATTGCCACCATGTATACGGGCGGCTTTTTTGCGGGCAGCGGCGGCAAATTTTACCTGCAAGATGAAACGGGTGGCATTCAGGTGTACATTCCTGGGGAACAAGCGCAGACAGATGTGGTCATCGGCGACCGGGTGCGCGTGACCGGCCTCATCGAGCCGTATCGTGACTCGCTAGAGCTCATCCCGTCGGACACGCCGACGAGTGTGGAGCTGCTGGGCGAGGCTGAACTGCCAGAACCGCTCTCCGTGACAGTGGAAGATGTGAATAACAGCGATGCTATTTTGGGTGAACTGGTCGCCATCGAGGGCACGGTGCTGGCCGTGGAAGATTTTTCGTTTGATTTTCAGGTGCAAATCGATCAGGGTACGGGTGAAACGGCGACGGTGCTCATCGAAAAGCAGACCGGTGCCTCAGCCGAATTGATCGAGGTGGGCCAGAATTACCGCATGGTGGGCATTAGCGAATTTTACCAGGGGGTGCGTCAGGTGAAGCCGCGTTTGCAAAGCGATATTGTGGAAATTGTGCCGCCGATCGTGCTGCTGGAAATGCAGTCGGCTAATACGGCCGTTCCTGGCGAAGTGCTCACCTACACCGTCACCGCCGCCAACTACACCGCTGAACCACTCACTAACATCTTTGTCGAACTGGAAGTGCCGGGTGGCGGGGCCAATGCGCTCCAAGTACAGCCGGACCAGAACGGCATTTCCGCCAACGGGGATGTAATTTGGGCGGTAGATGAGCTGGCTGCCAATGGCGGTACGGCCGTTTTGCAATACTTTTTCACTGTGCCCGATGGCCAAACCGAGCCGCTGATGGCCTCGCCCGCCCAACTCACCGCCGACGAACAGGCGGAACCAGTGCTTTCTAACAGCTTCACCACCTTCCTGGGAGATACCGTGCCGATTTGGGCTATCCAGGGCGAAGGTGATCGCTCGCCGTACGTGAGCATTGAAGCGGCGACGAGTGGGGTGGTAACGGCCGTTTTCCCCGAACTCAACGGCTTTTTCATCCAGGATTTGGCACCGGACGACAACCCCGCCACCTCCGACGGCCTCTTTATCTTCACCGGTGCTTTGCCAATTACGGTGCAGGTGGGTGATTTGGTGGATGTAAACGGCCGTGTTCGCGAACTGTCCGGCCAAACGGCGCTGCAAGTTGAGTCACTCGCCGACGTGGTGGTGAACAGCTCCGGCTACACCAACGTCTTTGAGCCACCTGTGCTGTACGATCCGCCGCAGGACCCGGCGGCGGCGCTGGCCTACAACGAGGCGCTGGAAGGTGTATTGGTGGGCGTGTTGGAACCAGCGTTGGTAATTGCGCCGACGACGCAATATGGCGAGTATGCGCTGGTGTATGAAAAATGGGGCGTCACGTCTGTGGCCCGCACTGACGACAGCGGCTTCCTAATTTACGTGGACGATGGTTCCTCCACCGTGCATGATGATCAGGACAGCCTGCCCTACGCCGTGGCCAAGGGCGATTTTGTGGCCAATTTGGTAGGGCCGCTGGCTTACACCTTTGGCAACTACAAAATCGAGCCAATTGCTGTGCCGGATGTGGCCGCAATGAATCGGCCGTTGCCCACGATTCGCGCTGCTGCCGAAGACGAACTGAGCATCGCCACCTTCAACGTGGAGAACCTGTTTGATCTGGTCACGCCGCACCCCTCCAGCCCGCCGATTCCGACCGTGTTTGAATACCGCAACAAGCTGGAAAAGATTGCCCAAACCATCGTAGCGATGGGTGCGCCGACCATCATTGGCTTGCAGGAAGTGGAAAATCTGGACATTCTGCAGGATTTGGTGGAAGAAGAGGCGATTGCTGAATTTGGCTACCAGCCATACCTGATTGAAGGCAACGACTCACGTGGCATCGACGTGGGCTACCTGGTGCGCAGCGACCGGGCCACCGTGGAATCCGTCGCCGCCTATGATGCCCCTGGCGAGTTGTTTGCCCGTCCGCCGCTGGTGATTAACGTCACCGCTCACCTGGCTAGCGGCGACCAGACGGTGATTGTACTCAACAATCATTTCCTCTCGCTCTCTGCCGGTGAGGAAGCCACCGAGCCGGTTCGCACGGCGCAGGCGGCTTGGAACATCACTGTCATCGAAGAACTGGCCGCAGAAAACCCGGAAGCGCAGTTTGTGGTGCTGGGGGATTTGAATTCGTTCTACCAGACACTGCCGGTGGACACGTTGGAGGCGGGTGGTTTAGAGCATGTGTATCGGTATTTGCCGGATGAGGAACGGCCGTATACCTACATCTTCGAAGGCCGTACCCAAACGTTGGACCATATCGTCGTTTCGCCGGGGCTGTTTGAGCGGCTGGTGCTGGTGCAGCCGCTGCACACCAACGCAGATTACCCGGTTCCTGATCCCGAAGACACCTCGCCCCGCCGTGTTTCTGATCATGATCCGTTGGTCGCTATCTTTGCTTTTACTGAGTAAGTTGAGTGTGGGGGCATGAACGAGTAATTCATGCCCCCGCTATTTTAGGAAGGAGAACTGCCGTTCAAATTCTTCTTAATTTTTATCGCCTCACTTCGGACAAAGGCATCAGAAAGATAGAGGGAACGAATTTCTTTGTCATCCAAAATGCGCAGCCGTTCTAATTCAGCCAGATGATGCATATCCTTTTGTGAAAAGCTGCCGATGGCTTGTTGTAGTCGCACCAATGCGCCAGCGGCCGTTTCTGCCTGAATTTGGCGTTGATGTGCCAGTTCCAGCGCCTTCTCCACCTCCGCAGGTACAACAATTGGGCCTAGCGCTACATCCTTGGGTTTGAGGGTTTGGAAGCCCAAATTCACCGGCTGGGTAAGCTGACGATCCACTCGCTGGCACAATTCTTGTTCCAAAGCATGTAGAGCGCCTAATCCATATAAAGATTGAATCGTTCGCAGTTCAATCAAATGTTTGAGCGCCTGCTCTACTTTCCCACCAACAACTTTTTCTGAGTTTTCGGGCAGGGTGCGGGCCATCTTGTGCTTGATTTTAGGTTCAATCAGTGTCACATCGACTGTGTAGGAGACTTTCCAATTGATAGTGACTGGAATGCCATCCGCTGTGCGTAAATTCTTCAATTCGCCTTTAGCCGTTTGTGACTTTTTGGGAATTCTGCTTCGGACCTCTTCAAACCACCTGAGCCGCACGTAATGGGGATCGTTGATGGCGAGCATCGTCCGTCCAAAAGGTATCCAGTTTGGTTTGTAATAGGTGTTGTAGTTGCGTGCGGCGTCAGGTTCTGCACCGACAACAAAGCGAATGAAGCTGTTGTTGAACCGGTTGAATACAACACCAACTTCCATTTCATCCACCAATGCGGCCTTACGAAAAGAGATATATAAAACGATACCCACCAAAACAAGCAGCAGGACCATAATGATGATGCCAGACAGGCCAAATGCCTGATAGGCAGCAACTGTGGCAAATCCAAAGAACAATATCAGCATGGCAATAGCGATGGGTTGCCTGAGATTCATGAGTACCTCCCTTTGCATGAAACAAGTTGTAGAAAACGCGTGTGGGCATTGTAAACGGCAATGATTGAAAATCAAAGCGTTTGTTGGGTTTGTCAGGAAATTGTTGTTTGGGGGAGGGGGGAGACAGGTCAAGCAAACATGAATTTTGCCAAAGTGGTTGACAAAGCGAGTGTATTAGATTATCATCTAACTAATTAGATGAACATCTAACGCATTAGGTGCCTATCTAATTGCTGATTTTATCAGTTTGGTCCCGTTTGACCAACAATTCGCCGAAAAACATCCCAGCCCGAATAGCAGCACCGGCAATTGCCTCATCTGGTGATAGGAGGAAGCAATGAACATGCTTTTGCATCCAGATACTTTGTATGAAATCAATCGTTTGTATCAAGAGGAACGTCTGGCGACTGGCCAGCCAAAGAAATAAAGGAGGATGAAATGGGAACTGAAACAGCAATGACTTTTTGTAAAGAGATTGCAGCGGCACCAACGGCCGTTTACTACGCCTTAACCAATGGGGGTGCTATGCGCGAATGGTTGAGCGATAACTCGCAGGTTGCCACGCGTGTTGGTGGCCCAATCTTTTTGTATTGGCAGGACGGATACTTTGCCAGCGGTGAGTTCAAGGAGCTGGTGCCAGATGAAAAGGTCGTTTATTCGTGGCAAGGGAAGGGCGATACGGCCGTTTCTACCGTTACCATCACCCTCGCCCCAACCGACAATGGCACACAAGTAGAGTTGGTCCACAGTGATGGGCCCGGCGGCGAAGAAGCTGCCGACCTGCGCCAGAGTTTGAAAGATGGGTGGGAAGCCAGCCTGGCTAATTTGAAGTCAGTCTTGGAAACTGGTCTGGACAAACGCGTATATGACCGCGCCTTTTTAGGCATCCTCATTGGCCAACAGTTGAACGCTGAGCAGATGGTGGAGCGCGGTTTGGCGGGCGAGGGCGGCATTAGCATTTCTGGCACGATGGCCAACACCGGGGCAGCAGCGGCGGGTTTGCAAGCCGATGATGTGATTGTGGACCTGGGCGGCGCGACAACCAAGGATTTCCTTTCACTGCGCGAGGCAATACGGCCGTATCGCGCGGGTGACTCCGTTAAAGTTTCTTATTTCCGGGACGGAGAACGGCAGCAAACGCTAATGACGCTCTCCACGCGCCCGGTGCCCGAGGTGCCATCCACACCAGCTGGTCTAGCCGATGCCTTGCGCGAAGCATACGCTCAGCTGGACAAAGAGCTCGACGAGGTACTGGCTGGGGCCACCGAAGCGGAAGCCGAGTTCCGGCCCAAAGATGGCAATTGGAATGTGAAGGAGCTGTTAGGTCATCTCATTACCACTGAGCGTGGGTCCCAGATGGGCGTGGCCACACAGCTTACGGATGGTGTGCTGGACGGGTTCCCCAATAATCCAATGGCCTGGATGCAGGCAGTCACTTCGGTCTATAAAACGCTGCCGGAAGTGGTGGCGTTGTGGAAACGCACCGAAGCTGAAACTGTAGCCCTGATGGCCTTGTTACCGGAAGCTTTTGTGGCCCGCAAGGCTACTTATCTGAACAACGGTACTGGCTTTTTACAGGGGCTGGTAGGCCATACGCGAACCCACATTGGTGAAATTAAAGGGCTGCTGGAGGCGGCCCGGCAGCAATAATGTTGGGGATGACGGCCGTTTTCCTGCCTCACGTTTTGAGGTGCCGTCATTCCTGTATCGGGAGGATTGATCATGAAAGATCCGCGTAATATCAAGATTGTAGAACCATTTGTTGTATTGGTTTTAATTGCTGGGGCGATTGTTTACTTGCTAAACGTGTTCAACAGTGGCAGCTGGCTTTGGTTTCAAGGCAAGGCGGCTGTGCTGGAACCACCAACGCGTATTGTGATCGTCAACAACGGCGAAGAGCTGGTTTTGCAGCCGGGCGCTGACAACTTTAACGAATTGGCAGATGCGGCCGTTCAATCTTTGAGCAAGTTTGGTAATACTGATCTGGTTAGTATTGGTCTGTCTGAGCAAACGCTGACCGACTACGCCGAAAATTCGCTGGTGGTAGAGCTGTACTTTGACAAACCGTTGCAGTTCAACACGCTGGCGCGCACGGGTGCGCCTACCCAACTGCTAATTCCTATCGAGGGTCGTCACGCGGCCGGAGCGTATGTTTTCCGGGGGGCGCAGGGTGAATGGTGGTTTGGTGCCGTGCGTATGGCTGATCCGTCCGCGCTGTATGCTGTTTTGCAGCAGATGGGCTATCAAGCGGCCGTTTTCCAATCACCGGGTTAAAAGTGCTGTAAGCAAAAGGAGATGCTATGTCTGTTGAAAAAGAAAGTGCCGCAAAAACGGCCGAATCTGCCGAAAAACAAACCAATTGGCTCATTCAGTGGTACATTACCATTCCTTAGCGATGTGAGAGGTGCGATGCTCTTGTGCAAGAGCGTCGCACCGATGGAAGCACCGAGAAAAGGAGTGTGTGATGTCTCAACTGAAACTTGAAACCCGCCAGGTGGGGCCTTGGGGGATGAACACCTATGCTCTCATTTGCCCGGAAACAAATCAAAGCGTCCTCATCGACCCCGGCGATGATCCAGAAATCTTGCAGGAAATGTTAGGCGACAGCCAGCCGGTGGCCATCTTGCTCACGCATACCCACGTGGATCACATCTGGGGCGCTGCCGCAGATGCGGGAGGCGCTGGCTGTGCAGGTGATGGGCAATGATGGCCCGCATGAGCCGGCGGGCAAGGATATTGGGGCAGACCGCTGGCTGCATGATGGCGACACCGTGTCGGTGGGCAACCATGTGTTGCAAGTGGCCTATGCACCGGGCCACATTGGCGACCAGATTTGTTTTGTGGTGCAGAATGATCATCGGGTAATTGTGGGCGATACAATTTTTGATGGCGGGCCAGGGCGAACCTGGTCGGCCGAACATTTCAAAACGACACTCGAAACATTGCGCGATGTGGTTTTGCCCTGGCCAGATGATACCGTCTGTTATCCAGGGCATGGACCGCATTTTCGCCTGGGCGATCGCCGGGCGCAGATTGAAGCCTTCTTGGCCAAAGATCACGGCGATTTTTCTGGGGACGCTACCTGGGACATGTAACTTCCCAGTTTACATGCTTTTCCTCTTCTCTTGGAAATGATGGGAATCGGCCGTTTTAACAAATAAATGGGGTTTGGTTGCGGCTGGTTCCCATCTTTCCTCCTTGTAAAAACAGGGGAGAGGTTTCAATATAAAATTCATGCGTACAGCGTAAGCGGAGCTTTTTATGACAAATTCTTCAACGCAGCCAACCGGTATGCGCGGATTTGTGATTGTCTGGATTGGTCAGGTCGTGTCTATGTTGGGCACCGGCATGACCAATTTTGCTGTTTCTTTCTGGATTTTCCAGCAAACGGGCGAGGCCACGGCGCTGACCTGGGCGATGTTCTTCTTTATGGCCCCCAGTGTGTTGTTCAGCCCTATTGCTGGCGCGATTGTGGATCGGTCCAACCGCAAAATGGTGATGATCGTTAGTGACTTATTGGCGGGGGTAGCCACGATCATTTTGCTCTCGTTGCTGGCGGTGGACAGCCTGCAAATTTGGCACATCTATCTGGCCAATTTGATCGCGGGGGCGGCCAATGCTTTCCAATTCCCGGCCTATTCGGCGGCGGTAACGATGATGCTGCCGAAAGAACAATACGGCCGTGCGGCGGGCATGCTTTCTCTGGCTGGCTCAGCATCTGGCATTTTGGCCCCTGCGTTTGCTGGGGCGCTACTGGGGCCGCTGGGGTTGGTGGGCATCATGGGTATCGACGTGGCAACCTTTTTGTTTGCCGTGTTTGCGCTATTCATTGTGCACATTCCCCAGCCAGAGGTTGCTCCCGAAGGGCGCACCGGGCAGGGTAGCCTGCTTCAGGAGTCGGCTTACGGCTTCCGCTACATTTTTGAACGGCCGAGTTTGCTCGGCCTGCAAATGGTCTTCTTTTTCATCAACTTCCTGGCGATGTTTGGCTTTGCCGTGATGGTGCCAATGATTCTCGCCCGCACCGGCAATGATGAAATTGCCCTGGCTAGTGTGCAATCCTTGGGGGCGATTGGCGGTGTGCTGGGCGGCTTGCTGCTGAGCACCTGGGGCGGACCTAAACGCAAGGTGAATGGCGTGCTGCTGGGCATGGTAGCCACTAGCATTTTGAGCCAGGCGCTGATGGGTGTTGGGCAGGGTGTGTTCATTTGGGCAACGGCCGCTTTTATGGGTCAGTTTATTATTCCGGTTCTCAATGGCTCCAACCAGGCTATCTGGCAGGCCAAAGTGGCCCCCGATGTGCAGGGGCGCGTCTTTGCCGTGCGCCGCCTCATTGCCCAAATTACGGCCCCGGTAGCTACGGCGTTGGCTGGCCCGCTGGCCGATAATTTGTTTGAGCCTGCCATGCAGCCTGACGGCGCGTTGGCTCCTCTGTTTGGTTGGCTGGTGGGTACGGGCACAGGTGCGGGCATGGGGTTGATGTTCGTGATTTCTGGTTTGATTGGCGTGGCGGTAGGCCTGGGTGGCTATTTGTTCCCGGCGATTCGTAATGCCGAGGATTTGCTGCCGGATCATGAGGTGGTGTTGCAAACGGCCGTACTCACCAAACGCCTCAACGAACTGACCGAGCAGCGGCAGGTGCTGATGCAAGCGCCTGCTACGCCACAAAACCAGGCTGCCCTTAAGGCCATCTCACTGGAGCTGCGCCAGATCGGTGCGGATTTTCCCGCCGCGATGCGAAAGCCATAATGACCGGCTCTTAATAAATTTTGCATTGAAACAGGCATCTGGTTTATAACTACATAAGCAGATTTGCTAATTTTTTGAACAGAAGCGCAGGAAATAATTTGTAATGGGCATGACACCGCAGTTAACCTGGGATATTGGCACCGCATATGATCTTTTCACCAGCCTCAATGTTGTTCACGATCCGGCTCGTTATGGGCTACGCGGATCTTGGGCAGCTGGCGTTCGGTCGCGCCTGCCCGCTGAACAGCGCGAATTTTTGCAAGAGGCAAACGAGTACCATCATTTTTGGGCTATCCCCTGGCTAGCCAGCCAAAGTGGGCCAAAGGATGGTGATACCATTCTCAAAAAGCTCGCTGCTATTCCCGCCGGGCAACGTATGCAAGAAGTTGCTTCGCACCACATGAACCTGCCCCTACAAGAGTTTTTGTTTCGTGTGGCGGAGCAGGGTGCCTGGACGGAAGAGGACAAATCTTTGCTGCGTGACCTGTACCAAAAGATGTACAAGGAAGACACGGGCAAAAGCAAAAAAATTGCCGATGAGGAGCTGATTGCTTCACTCGATGTGTGGGCCAATGCCGCCGAGTACAGTGAAAAAATGCTGACCGCGCTACAAGTTTACTACGATGTTTTCTTCAAAGAGGAAGAGGCTCGTATTCTGAAACCGCTTGAAGCGCGTGTTGCTGAAGCTAGAGAATTAGCGGAAACGCTGTCCTTGCCCGATCTTTTGAATGAATTGTCGCAGGGTTTACGTTTTGAGTTGGATCAAACGGAAGGGATGGAAGAGCTGGTGATGATCCCGTCTTTTTGGACGACGCCTCTCTCCATGTTTACTTCGTTTGACAAGAAGCGCTGGCTGTTTATGTTTGGCGGCCGTCCCAACGATGTTTCGCTGGTGCCGGGCGAAGTGGTGCCCGAATTGCTCTACCAGATGCTCAAAGCGTTGGCCGATCCCACCCGCCTACGCATTTTGCGTTACCTTTCCGAAGAACCGCTCACGCCGGCCGAACTGGCCCGGCGGTTACGCCTGCGACCCCCAACGGTGATTCACCACCTCGATGCACTTCGTTTGGCCCGGCTGGTGCATGTGACGTTGAGTGTAAACGGCCGTCGCTATGAAGCGCGTCATGAAGCCATTAACACTGCCTGCACCATGCTAGAAGGGTTCCTGGCTGGCGAATCATTTACCTGATGCCCTGACAAAAAATGCCGCTCACGGTAAACGCGAACGGCACTGATAGAAAAAGATGGAAAGGCGGCGGAGCTAAAGAGTTCCGCCGCCTTTTTGTTTACGGGACAGTATAGGTGATGACTAACACGGGTGCTGGCGGTTGATTGTTAGTTCCAGCATCGGAGCTGTCAAAAATGAACTGATCCGAACTGTGATCATTGTCATCTGGAAATTCGAAGTGAACACGGAACTGGGTATACCCATTTCGGTTAATCAGGCTGAAATTGCCTGATCCCATTAGACCTGTTGACCATTCGTTATTGTTAGAAGTTTCACTCAAAACAATCACGTTATTGGCCGCTGCGGCTGCCTGGAAGTCACTTGATTGAAGGGTGTAATTCCCGCTAAAACCAGTTGATGGGGCAATATCTGCATACAAAACCCCTAGGCCAAAATCACCAAATGGATTGCCTGTCAAGCCACCACGTTGTTGCAATTGGAGTTCAACACTGGTGATAGTCGCGTTCGCAGGAATAGCTGAAGTGTCAAAACTAACGATACCAACCGACTGCTCATTGTAAGTATCATTGTAATCGCCGACGATAATGTCATTGCCGCTATTATCAACTTGATTGCCAGTTCCTGTGTTGTTGTTTTCGCGTATATCACCGTCGTGCTGGTTATAGCTGTACAACGTCAAGGTGACCGGTACTGGTGTGTTGGTAGGCACCGGAGTATTTGTAGGAACAGGTGTTGCCGTGGGTGTTACCGGTGTTGCCGTTGGTGTAGGCTGATAAGGTTGGATTTCAAAGTAGTTGTAGTTGGCTCCACCTGTTTCCATGGTAATGCGCACATTGTTTGAGCCAGCAAACAGCGTGATTGGACCAATAACATCATTTGTCCAATCTTGCCAACCGTTGGTGGGGCCCAATGTAATAATGTTTGAATTGTACTGCAAAGGCCCTTGTGAAACTGTGACGCGAATACGAGGATTGTTAGTGCTGATTGATGCGTTACGGATCACAAATGTGGTAGCCATCGTCTGTGGCGCAATGACATCATACTCAAGCCACTCCCCAGTACCAACCCAACCTACGTTGAGCCCACCACCAGTATCGGATGTGTTTTCCAGGTCTGGACCCTCACTGCCTACATCAGAGCGATAGGGGCTGCTGCCAGGGCCACCATCGTTGGCTGCTTCCCCAAAGGCCACACCAGCGCCGCCGCAGCGAGATCTTCCATTTGCACACGTGCCGTACTGTTTGCCGGAACAGTGTGTGGTCCGTAGGCGCAAGGCACTGTTGCCGTTGGCGTATTAGTTGAAGTAGAAGTTGGTGTGTTGCTTGGGATTGGTGTGTTTGTCGGTATTGGCGTACTGCTCGCAATTACGGTAATAGAAGGAATAGGTGTTAGCGGTGTAGGTGAGGCAAGCGGGTCCACCGTAGGGGTACTCGTAAAGGTTGGTGGTGGTGTGTAGTTTAGCAGGGATGGTGGAGCTACTGGCGCTTGTGCGACAAAGCGTGAAAAGACACCCCCGATGGCGGGCTGCATTAAGCTAACAATCAGGACGACGGCGATGCCGACAAAAATGAGAATAAGGGCGTATTCTACAAAACCCTGACCGGCTTCTGATTTTGAATTTTGGTTTCGGTGCCTAAAATGTTTCATAGGATGCCTCATTTTACTTTGCCATTACAAATGGTAGTAAAATTAACCTGGTCGAGAGACGCTTTGTAAGCCGGAGACCTAATTGTTAACCGGTGATGGCTGTTGGTGATTTGCCCAGCCATACGTATCAGAAACCCGCCACTCTTAACGGATAACGGGCGGCCACCAGGGCAAGATGCAATCTTCCATAATTGAGTTTATCCATAATGCGGAACCTTGAATCGCCGGGTACTTTGATTGCATAAGGCGGATCGACCCATTGGGTGGGGCAGCTACCAGCCCGACAGCGGGTAGTAATGCCATCAGGGTCCGGTTGGCCAGAGACGCCGAAGGCCATAGCCCAGTCTGTTTGATTGGGATCGTAGCCCAACGACGTATTGGCCGGGGTAAAGGCGATGGAATCGAAGTAAAAGATGACGGGCGGTTGCGCGCCAGAGTCCGAGTCGAACATACTGATGTTGATGGTTTGCCCTATCATGTCTGGACTGACGTAAATCAGGGGAATGTCCACCGGATTATCAAAGTTGGAGTTCATGGGCAGATTACCCAGACCATAGATAGTAACGCCGTCAGAGCTGTGTGAGCCAGGATGATTTAGCACGTATAAGTTCCGCGCATTCACCTCGCTAGGAACGGTAGTAACATAGCTTGGTGGCCCAGCCCAAATCTCGAAGCCATTTTCTGAGGTGCCGCTCACGGCTTGAACATCCAAGTAGATGTAGCGAGCTCCATTGCTAAGATCGGTAACAATGTTGGGTACATCGGTCCGCAGGTCAATTTCAAAACTATCTATGGTCTGCTCGTTTGCAGGCACGTTCACGCCGGGATCATCTACTGTGGAAAACGGTACTGGTGCTCCAGGGGAGACCCAACGCATATCAGTCATATGATTCCAAGAGCCTAATCCGTCGGTGGCTGCGTCGCCTGTTTGGCCGAAGTAGCTTACTAGAGGGATTTTCGCAATGGTTCCATCTGCATTTTGCGCAAAATAAGACAGGCTGTACCGTGTCCGTGTATTAGCACTGGTTAAATAACTGCCAGGTGTTCCACATGAGGTATTTGTTGGCGGATTATTTGAAATACGATTTTCGTCAATGCGGACAAACCAGTACGGGTTAACCTGATCCAAATCAAGGTTTGGGGCTCCATTTACTAAGTTCAATTCATCGGTGCGTAACAAGCATGGTTGTACGCGAGATGAACTGCCGCCATCGGTGCCGCAAGTTTTTGTAGCCACAGCCCTAGGCCATTGTTAATGGCAATATTAGAACGATTGATATTTAGGCTGTTTGTTGCGATATTCATCGAGTCCGGATCGAAGAGCTCGACCCGAACAATATCATGACCATAGTCAGGAGGAATGTAGATACGGTAGGTGTAGGTGTGAGTCCATGGCCCAAGCGCTTTGGAGCGGTGAGAACGGGTCGCCCATGTGGGTACAGGAGCCAGGTCCAAAGATACCTTGATTGGAGGTACTGAGGACACCATCTTCTACGCGGCGGCTGGCGTAAATTTCGGCGAGAGAGAAAACGGCCGCTGTCGCCGAGCGCGTCAGGTTAATTGGCTCTCTAAACCCAATGACGCGCAGGAAGTAGGTTTCTACAGGCCAGGTGGCGGTGACGGAATATTCTGTCGCGCCTAGCGGTGTCTTTTCTACATGCGTATTCCCCGTTTCATTGATGGACAAGGTAACCGAAACCGGCATGTTGTTGGCGTTGAGAAACTGGCCAGACTTGGTGCGGGCATCGGCCTCTGATGAGGTGTTGACGCTGGACCATTCCGAAAGCTCGACAACACCAGCCAAAGCGGCGGAGTCGATAGCGGATTGCAGTTGAGAGCCACGGGCAAAGATAAAGCCCACGTCCACGGCAATGCCCACAAAGGCAACGATGGCCACCATCATGAGCGCGATAAGGACGATACTTTGCCCCTTTTCGGCTGTGCTCCCCCGGTATTTTTGTTGAATGAATTGTTTAATACGTTTCATTTGGTTAACCTTGTTTCTTATCGGTACTTTTTCTGCCCAGGCGTAAAACTGGTGATGCAAAATTTGCTAGTTGATCTGACCACACGAATCATCCCATCGCTTGAATTCAGCCAAAATCCAGTTTTGCGAGACGTTATAGCCAATCAGGCGGAAAATAGCGAAACCTGAAATTTGGTAACGGACATTGCTACCAGTTCCAGTTGCTGGCTCCCGCCAAACAACCACTCGGAGATCCCGCCCTAAACTTACGTGCCCTTCAAGAATATTGCGTACATCATTAGAACTAACGGTTCCGGTGCTTCCGGCTACCCAATCGTCAATGTGCAATGAATGATCAGTTGGGTCTCCTGGTTCAATGTAGCCAGGTACTGGATAGTCGAAACCTGAACCGGGCACATCGCCACTTGCCGGACAACCTGGCCCGCTACACTGATTGTAATTTGTGCTGTCTCCTGGCCAGGCCAGACTGTTTGCCAGGGTGTTGGCGTTGGCTGAGACCCCTATATTCCAAACTAACCAGCCAAAGTTACCGCTGCCCGCACCGTTCCAAATTCTAAAAACATCCCCTTCTTGTGCAGACAGCAGGGGCGTGTCGTCGCGGTGATTCACAAAGGAACTATAGACTGGAGGATTGGAAGGGTAGGTGAAGCTGGTGGAAGCAGGATATGGATTTGAGCCGCCCAGGGTAGGATCGGTAACAGAACGCACACCTTCTTCCACGGCAATGGGAAAAGCGGCGCAACCGTTGGTTGCTTGCTGGCTGGAAGCTGTTATGCGCATCACGCTGAGCGCATTTAAGGATGAGAAACCTGCAAGTTGTGACATGGCGTCCAGCCCAAGAATTGAGTCCACGTCGTGAATCGCATAAGTACCCACAATTCTCAAGTCGGCAGCAATGCCCGTAGAAACATTGGTGAATTCATCGCGACGCAGTTCATCCTCAACCTGTGCTTTTATTTCCGCTTCATCGACAGAATTGAAGCGCACGGTTTGGCTCATGCCGTAAATGTGGGTGAACTCCCAATCTTCGGCGTTAATTCCGTTCCAGCAGAATTGACAGTGGCACGGATGCTCCAGATATCCCACACTTCGGGGTCTATTTCCAGTGTTTGCGTGACGTTGTTAAGCACAACCGTAACGATACCAGCGTCCTCGCCGCCGTCGGAGGCGAAACGTGCACCGGCACGGGCGGCACTGCTAACCCGATTTTGGGTAACTAGCAGCTGTGAGACTTCAACCAACCCGGCTAGCAAGATGACAAAAATGGGGAAAAATAAGGCGACTTCAACCAGAGATTGGCCGCGCTGTGCTTGTTTTGAGTTTATGATGTGACGCTTCATTTTTTCTATGCCTCTGCTTCTACAGCTGTAATATTTTTCTAACTAAATTTCCAGATGTTGAACAGTCTTGTTTACAAATTGTTCGCTAACTAACTTTACAAATTCTGTTACGATTGCGGGTTGGTCTCCAAAACTTCGCCGGAAGTTGCATCCAGGCGCATGGTGAAGGCTTGTCCGGTTTGCAGGGAAAAGAGCGCAACCTGCCATTCGAGACGGCCGTTTACCTCTATATCACTGGCCATCAAAGCCATCGTCATGGTAGAGACGCCCTGTTCGGCCAGAAAGGTTCTCCCACCCCCGGCCAGAAAAATCTCAATTGCGTCCTTACTATCCAAATTCCATCCACTGGCCGACAACGGATCAGTTTGTTCGTGTTCGCCCTCTGAAACCAGCAGGCATTGTCTTCAACCACAGAGAAGACGCCAATGCGCTGGGATGATGGCGAGTAAAAAGTAAACCCCCAGCTTTCTTCGCCGCGCAGCAGCTGGTCGGGTGTAGAGCCTTGAGGCCAGGTGGCCTGGGCCTGCATCAATTGAGCATCGGTCTGCCACGCCTGTGCTGCTTTTAGCGCTGATGCATACGCCACGATGGCGGAACGGCCGTCATACAGTGGTGTCGGCGCAATATCATCGGCGCGCTGGGCGATAATGGTGGCGGAATTGGCAGCGGGGCCTGAGTTGGGAACGGCCGTACGATCATTGCGGAACCACAGCGTCAGCGACAGTACACCGACCACCACCAGCAAAACTACCAAAATAATGCCCAAAATCCACTCTAAACGATTCATAGTTTTACTTTCGTATTATTGGCAAGTAAAGCGCTGGTTGATTTCTAACGATAAATACATCGCTTCTCGTGGTACCTTTTCTTTCATAGGCCACAAAAACAAACCAGTTATTTAGAACAGTAGCTGAAGGCTTAATTGCTCTATCATTTGCTCCCAAGCTGGAATCTATTGTCCCAATTGACGGATTAGAAGAGAAAGCACTACAACTGTTTGCTAATCTTACTCTCTCATTATTTGTACTGATGCTACCCGTAATACCACTAAAGAAAATTACTCTACAACCACTTACCGAAACAATTTTAGGAACCAAGAACGTCGGATCCGAATCTTTAGCTCCAAAAGCTTGTACTGAGGCTAGGCGAAACTGCCAAGCATTACTAGTGAGCGGATTTGCTGTACAGTTAGTTGCACATTCAAGGTAGTAAAGGGTTTGTTGACTTTGCGATACTCGATTTTCGAAAGTAACAAATATGTGGTTGTTTGTAATGACAATGTCAGGTTCTCTCGCACTTGTGAGAACCGTTATTAAATCTGAAATGCCGCTGGCAGTGTTCCACACTCCGCTAGAGTTGCGCTGTGCGAAATTTATCTTGTATTCAGAGCCTCCAACTTGTTCTTCCCAAACAATGCTTGGCTTGTTACTGGAGTCCACCGCTATAGATGGAGATTCGGAGGCTCCTCCACTATTGCTTACATTTACAGGAGTTGACCAGGTAGTTCCCCCATTAGTTGATTGTGAGTAATAAACATTCTGTCCAGAAAAACTTACTTGTGACCATACTAAGTGTAAAACCCCGTCATTACTCACAACGATTTTTGGGGATTCCATTAAAATATCAGCTGTTGAAAATAGTTGCTTGGCGCCGTTACTTGCCCAAACATTCTCGCTACCATACCATATTTGATTGTCATTTTCAGTCCAAACAGCATGCGCTTTACTATTATTATCAAAGGCAACGTGGACTTGTCTAGAGAAGGCTGTACTTGCGTATATTTTCGCTGGAGCAGACCATGTTTTTCCGTCATCGGTTGATCTGCGAAAATAGGGATCTGCGTCCAATTCATTACTTGAAAGTTGCTTCAAATAAACAACGATCAGATCACCATTGGGTGCAGACGCAAGAACCGGCCGTTGAGCACCGTTTGGCGAGTCTTGAGAGTTAGTCAGCTGTTGAGCATTATCCCAATTGGCTAAAGACTCTATCGCTTCAGGCTCGGCAACATCAGCAGTCGTCACTTGGATAACAATTGGCATTAAAACAAGAGCTAGAAGCGATATAAATCGAAAACGTACTGTTTTTATCATGAGCAAGGTCCTGGAATCATATAAACATTTGCAAAGTTAGTTGGCGGGTTTATACCTGTGCGTAAACCAAAGAAAGAATTGTTATCAATGGTGACACACGCCTTTATCGTATAACCTGATGGACTAATTGCTGGACCGATATTTGAAAATGTGTACAAGCCTTCAGCATCGGTCTGTGTAATTGCAACAACACCACTACCCGGAGCACCTGGGTCTACTAAAGTGACTAACGCCCGAAACTGGGTTAATAGTTCACTTGTTAGCACCTGAACTACACCACTAATTTCGCTATCACCGGTCAGATTTGGAGTTGGAGTAGGTGTGGCTGCTGGAGTGACATTGAGAACGGTCAGCGGGTTTGTCACATTGTTTAATTCGCTCACTTCGGAAATTTGCAAGACAGAGTCAACCATACCGTAAACTTGATGGGTCGTTGGGTTATTTGTAAATCCCAAAGGGGAAGTAATAGTAATAACTCGACTTTGGCCACCGTTTAGTCCGCTGACTGCTGAGTAGCCGTCGCTTTCTGTTAGCGGTATGCGGTCAGTCAAAATTGTGGTCGGATCAAGATAAATATCCACAAAAAACTGGTTTTCCACATTTACTTCACCCGTATTGGTGATGTTCACCGTAAATTGTACGGGTTGGTAGGCAACGATCGGCGGGGTGCTGATGAGTTTTGGGGGACCAAAAGCAAGTAGGTCTGCTGGAATTGGTGTAACTGTTTGCGCCGGTACAGTTGGTGTGGGTTGACCAGAACAGGGGATAGTAAACGTGTCAGACGCGGTTGCCCCATTGGTGCCGGACAAGGCGCTTACTGTGTAGGTGCCATTTGTTAGCCCGTTGAAGGTCCAGGTATAGGTGAAATTGCCGGGATGTGTGTTGGCTTGCAGCACAACCTGTGGTGCTCCTTGCCAAGACAAGGTTACTGACTGGTTGGTTGGCCAGTTATAACCCTGCAAATTGAATTGAATATTCGGCCCAGGACCACAGTCAGGAAGATGACGATGTATGGACTTCCCGGCGTGTTGGTAGGTGATGGTAGGGGTGTATTTGTTGGCGTGTTGGTTGGCACTGGCGTGAAGGTCGGTGAAGGGGTGTTGGTAGGCGGTGCGCCAACGACGATGGTCGTATCGTTATTAGTGCCATCATTGGTTTGTTGTGCCAACAGGACTTGGCCAATGTTTCCTGATGTCAGCGCTGGATTGAGAATGACCGTGCCAAAGCCAGCACAGGCGTGTCCGTTGAATGGGCCACCCAAAACGGCGCTGCCCAAAGTGGCGCCCGTAGATAAGTTGATCACTGTTACCGTAATACCAACATCACCCGTGATTAAAACGAAGTTGTTCCCAGCTACAGCACCACCCTCGAACTGAATATCGCAGCGTGGCGTAGGTGTAAAGGTGGGTGTGTTTGTTGGCGTGGAGGTGGGACCAGGGGTTGGCGTATTGGATGGTGTAGGCGATGGTGTGGGTGATGGCGTCACGCCAGGAGTTGGTAGTGGCGGCAGGTTAGGTGGTAAGGCAGCGCCTTCGTTGCCGCTGCCACCTAACTGGCCAAACGTTTCGTTATTAAGCGTTTCCTGGCCAAACACGGGAATGGAAGGCAGTATCGAAGAGAAGAACGGTGTGATGATGGGCACGCGGTAGGTAACCCGAACCACAACAGGATTACTTGGAACACCAGCAAAATCATATTGTAGTTGGCCCTGCTGGTTCACGCCCCAAACTTCAATGTTGTAATATTGATCATCCTCAAAAACAACAGAGTCTTCGTTTAGCGGTAACCCAGCCATATGGGTATGGGCTTTGTCGATTACTGAGGCCAGGCGCAAATCATCACAAACATCACGACCCCCGGTAACAAATTTAGGTAGACCGAAATCAACGGCGCAGGTTGGGGCTTCTGATTGGCCTGTAATGGCATACCGCGCCCCTTCACGGGCCGCATTTTGCACCGTGTTCCAGGCCCACAGGATGCGGGCACTTTCGATGATTAGGAAGATCATGGCCAGAAGCACAGAGATGATTAAGGCAAATTCGACCAATGCCTGTCCGGGAGAGTTACTAAAACGTCGTTTGATTTTGATCATGATAAATTTACTCTGCGTATGATTGTTCAGGGCATAGATTCCATCTGTATCTTCTTTCCGGTATACTGGATGCAGATGGAACAAGGGCAATTTATTTAGTCACCAGTTAAAGGTTAGCAGAGTCCTGTCATTTTAGCGTTGATCGAGCGTTGATCTTGACTCAATTTCTTGACGTAGAGTATGACAAAAGTACTGAAATTAGCTTTGTTTGGTCCATTACACATCACAATCGACGATGAACCGTTGATCGGGCTGGATTCGGCGAAGGCGCAGGCGTTGCTGTGTTATTTGGCGGTAAACGGCCGTTCCCATTCTCGCCACGCCCTTGCTAATTTGTTGTGGGGAGAACTGCCCGAGTCCGATGCCCGGCGTAACCTGCGGGGCGTGCTGCTGAAACTGCGTCAGCATGTGGAACCGTACCTGCAAATTAATCACCAAACAATAGGATTGAATCCTGAAGCGGCCGTTTGGGTGGATACGGCCGTTTTCCAACAGTCCATCCGCAATGGTGAGAAAAATGGCAGTGATTGGCAAACGGCCGTTCAGCTTTATCGCGGTGAGTTTTTACAAGAGTTCTACATTCGCCAGGCCCCCGATTTTGACAACTGGCTCAACGAGCAGCGCACCTTTTTCCACAATCAGGCAATCACGGCCCACCACGCCTGGGCCAGCCAACTCTTGGCGCAAGGCCGCTACCCCGACGGCATCCGCGTGGCGCGGCAGCTGCTGACCCTGGAACCGACTCGTGAAGCAAGCCACCGCCTGCTGATGGAACTGCTAGCCAGCGATGGCCAGCGTCCGGCCGCGCTGCACCAGTTTGAGCAGTGCCAGCAAATTTTGGCGACTGAGTTGGGGGTGGATGTTTCGGCGGAAACGGCCGTATTGCACGAGCAGATTCGCTCTGGCGAGTATGACAAGGTGACTGCGACCACAGGTCGCTTGTGGCAAGGTGACAAGGTGACCCGCCCGGACAATGTCACCTTGTCACCCGGTCACCAGCGTTTGCAAAACGCCGTCACCCAATCTCCCTTCATCGCTGGGCCACCCATCACCGAACCCACTCAATTTTTTGGTCGTGAGCGCGAACTCAAGCGCTTGGGAATGCTGTTAAGGCAACGGCCGTTGCAAAACGCGGCCATCATCGGACCCCGGCGCAGCGGTAAGACCTCGCTGCTGCATTATTTACGGTTGGCGGATTGGCTGCCGCAGGCCAGCGGCTATCGCTGGATTTTTGTTGATTTTCAGGACGCGCGGTTGGGGCGGCAGGAAACGCTGCTGCGCACGTTGCTTACGGAAATGGAACTGGACGTTCCCGATCCATGCGAGCTCGAAAATTTTATGGATGTGGTGAGCGACAATCTGGATCGCCCCACCGTGATCTTGTTTGACGAACTGGGTGTGGCCCTGACCCGCTATCCCGAACTCGACGATGCGTTTTGGGAAAGCCTGCGCTCCCTGGCGACCAATCAGGTAAACGGCAACCTCGGTTTTGTGCTTTCCAGCGCCCAGCCGCCGGACGTGCTGGCCCAGCATCAGGGGATGGGCTCCCCATTTTTCAACATTTTTGGCTATACGGCCGTTCTCGGCCCACTTTCCGAAGAAGGCGCAAAGCAGTTAATCGCCACCGCACCGATCAAGTTTGCCGCGCGGGATGTGGAGTGGATTTTGGCAGAAAGTGGCCGTTGGCCCATGCCGCTGCAAATTCTCTGCCGTGAGCGGCTGCTGGCTCTTAGCGAAGGCGAAACCAGCGACGATTGGCGCGAAGAAGCGCTGCGGCAGTTAGAACCGCTGCGCCGCATGGCCAGTGATCGGTAAACCGTAATCAGTAATCGGTAATCCGTGTCCGAACACCGATAACCGTTTACCGATAACCGATTACCGACAACCGACCACCGATTACCGAATGAACGACACCCTCCGCAATCGCTACACCGACGCCCCGACGCTGACCGGAAACCTGCTGACCGGCAGCGTGCGGCTGCTGTTTTGGCTCTTTTTCCATCCCTCGGCGTGGCGCAACCACCTTAAACGCATCGACAGCACGCTTTCCCCGTATTTTAGTTTGGCTGATTTGCGGCGGCGGCAATGGACGAATACGGCCGCTCTCCGCTTCCTTCTTATGACCTTTTTTGCCTGGCCGCTGCTGGTCGGCTTGCTGTTGGCGATGGTGCTCTGGCTGATCAAGCTGCCCACGACGGCGCTGCTGCTGGGCGTCATGCTGGGCATCGCCGTGGGGCTGATTGTGGGGCTGGCCGCCAGCATCGCGGGCAGCGTGGCGATTGGCGTGACGGTGGGTATGGCCACCGGCTTTTCTTTAGGTTTGGGTGCGGCGCTGCTGCTGCGCTCCGCTGGGGATTTGGTGCTGAACGGTGCGCCGGTGCCGCTGGAAATTGCCATCAGCAGCCTGATTGGGGCGACGAGCGGGCTGGCAGGTGGACTGGCCTACGGCGTTGGTGTGGGCGTGACGCGGGAAGAGATGGTGCAGGAAGCGGCTACCGTCTCTGTTTTGCGGCAGGTGGGCGGCATGGTGGTGGGCATTCTCATTGGGCTGGCGGCCGGTTTTTTGGCCCGATTTTTAGAAGGTAGCTGGGCAACGGCTTTGCTGGCGGCGCTACCCTTTGGCGTAGCCGTGGGCTGGCGCAGTCAGAGTTGGCGACGGGGTCTGGTGGCAGGGGTGTTGGTGGGAACGGCCGTTTGGTTAGCAGGTGGTGTGCCGAGTGCAACGGCAGTTGGTGGACTCGTTCAGGCGTTGGCTTTTGTCGCGTTTGTGGCGGCGCTCTTTGCCCTGCCTTACGTGTTGGCCGAGAAGATTGCCGGCACCTGGGCGGGCGGTTTGGCTGGGGCGCTGGGCAGCGGTGCGGGGCTGTTTTTGTTTGCCACCGATGGCGCATCGTATGGTCCATTTTTGTCGTTTGGCCTGGCCGGGATTTTGCTGGGGCTGACCCTTGCCTGGTGGCGGCCCGTCCTGCTCTACCCATTTTTGCTGGTGTGGAGACCAGATCCTGTACCAGTTGGATGTGCAGCGGGCGATGATGGGCGAAACGGCCGCTGCTGCACTGGCACTCGACGCTTCTGGGACGAATTTCAACGCCTGCCGCTGCTCAATCTGGATGCCCTGCTGCTGACCATCCAAAAAATCTGGCTGAGGGCGCACGGCGATGGCTTACCTCACCGGCACGCGGCAATGGGGCGGCCCAATCGGCCCAGAGTGGGCTGGATGCGCGGCAGTTGGAATTGTGTGAAACGGCCGTTGCCATCGCTGAGGTGCATCCCGGTCTGGCGGCGGGCGATCTGGTGGGCCCGGCCAGCGCCCTGCTGCGCAGCTTCAGCCGCCTCAGTACCGACGTGGCCGCCGCTTTGCAGCAGGAGAGCGCCTACAACCAGCGCCTCGCCCTGCACGCCGTCGAGGATCGGCTGGATGGGCTTCTTCGAGAGTTAACTCGAAGCAATGAGCCATATGCCGCCCGCTTCCGCCCGATTGCGGCGAATTGGCGGCACATCATTGGCGAAAAGGGGGCGCGGCTGGCCGAGGAGGCGGAGCTGCGCCAGGAGATTGACAGCCCATACATCATCGGCGTGCCGCTGACGGAGAAGCAGGCCATTTTCATTGGGCGTCAGGACGTGAGTAGTCGGATCGAGCAGCTTTTGCTGGACCGTCGCCAGCCGCCGCTGCTGCTTTATGGCCAGCGGCGCGTAGGCAAAACGTCGCTGCTCAACAATTTGGGGCGGCTGCTGCCCAGCAGCATCGTGCCCCTGTTTGTGGACTTGCAAGGCCCGGCCTCGCGGGCGCAGGATGAGGCGGGCTTTTTGTACAACGTGGCCCGCAGCATGGTCCAGTCGGCCAAACGGCAGCGGGGCGTGGCCCTACCGCCGCTCAGCCGTGAGCAGCTGCACGACGACCCGTTCACCCGCTTCGACGAATGGCTGGACGAGGTGGAAGCGGCGCTGGGTGGCCAAACGGCGCTGCTGATGTTGGACGAGTTTGAGGCGCTGGAGCGGGTACTGGCCTTGCAGCGCTTCGACGAGGAGATTGTGCTGGGGATGCTGCGCCATCTCATCCAGCACCGGCCCAAATTTAAGGTGCTGCTCTCTGGCTCGCACACGCTGGCGGAATTTTCGCGCTGGTCCAGCTATTTGATCAACGTGCAGGTGGTGCACATCGGCTATCTGCACCCGGACGAGGCGCGGCAGCTGGTGGAAGCGCCGGTGCAGCAGTTTGCCTTGCGCTATGAACCGGCCGCCAGCCAGCGGGTGCTGGACCTGACGCGGGGGCATCCGTTCCTGGTGCAGCTGCTCTGCGCCGAGATTGTGGCCCTGAAAAACGAGCAGCCCCCGGCGCAGCGTCGGTTGGCGACGGTGGAGGATGTGGAAACGGCCGTACCCGAAGCGCTCATCCACGGCAGCTTCTTCTTCGCCGACATGCGCAACCAGACGGACGAGGTAGGGGGACAGGTGCTGCGTTTGCTGGCCCAAGCGGGCGAAAAGCAAACCCTTTCGCGTAGCCAATTTAAGGAGGCGATGGGCGGCGTGGAGCTCAACCAAACCCTCACCCAACTCCAACAGCGCGAACTCATCGAGCCACACGGCGATGGCCTGCGCTTTCAAATTGAGCTGGTGCGTCGTTGGTTTGTGGGGCAGGGGTGAACGGGTGTGTTTGATGTCTGTGGGTGAGAACGACTGCTTAAAATTAGTAGCGAATTGATAGCCTATCTTCATTGACATCCAGTTCTTGCAGCAGCTATCCTTTGCAGGATTCCCAAGAGGTGCACAAAATGAAGCGTAAATCATTTTCATTGGTTGTAGATGTCATTGGTATAGTCTTGTTACTCTTTGCAGCGAGTTGTGCAGTTGCATCCACTGAGCCTGTACCATCGAGAGAGCAGGAATCATTAACCACCTCGGTTATTGCCAGCCCTATCCCACTTACCCCAACAAATCTTGTTGCAAATCTTACCTCTTCCATAGAACCCACACTTACATTAGCTCCGACTAACACTCCAACGTTGACACCAACTATTGAATCAATTGTCACAGAAATCCCGACTGCCATACCTACACCGCCGGGTGACGATACAAACAGTCAAGTTCTTTGGTTATTGGAAACAAACAATGGGTGTCAACTTCCTTGTTGGTGGGGAATTACACCCGGACAAACCGATTGGCCGACGGCGCAAAATTTCCTTAGCATCTTTGATTCTAACATATACGAGGCATCTGTAACGTCAGAATTGATATACTATGGAATAAGAATTCCTTTGCTGCCCGAAATATTTCAAGCGGATCAAACAGAGCTAGGCATTCTGGCGCATGAGGGGTTCGTAGAGAAAATTTTTACTGACGTTTCTTTTGGTAACACTCCAACGGGTTATCTCGCTTCGTATACTCTTCCCACGTTTTTGACTAATTATGGACAACCCTCAGAGGTATGGATGTTTACCTATCGATCTGCACTTGAGGGAAATGAGTTACCATTCGCGATCGTACTATTTTATGCTGAAAAAGGTATTGCAGGGCTATTTAGTGACAACGGTGAAAGACAAGGGGATATAGTTCAGGGATGTCCTCAAGAAGATGTGGTTTCATTTTTAAGTCTTTGGGCACCCAGCTTAAACTTGACATTTGCACAAGTGATTAATGGTACGTCAGCGTTAGAAAAAGATTACCTTGCTTTGGAAGACGCAACAGAAATGGATATAGAGACTTTTTACGAGACATTTGTAAACCCGGAAAATACAATTTGTCTGCAAACTCCCGCTAATTTGTGGCATTAAATCCCACCTGCTGTGGCTCGGTCTCTGGTCGCGTCGCCAATTTTACTTTGCTGAATTTTTGGGTTTTGGCGTAGGTTGTTTTTCACAAGGAAGAAGGCAAGGGGGAGAGGGTGGGAAACGATTATTATCAAAGCTCTGACCAAATTTGTTTCATTACATCATCGGCTTTAACCATTTGCACCACGCCAGCATCTATGTCCGAAACACGTTTTTCAATCAGGCTGATCCATTCTGGGGATAGATTAATTTGTTCCTCGGCATCTATCATTTCCAGGATTTTTTCAGCAATATAAGCGCGTGTCGGCGCAGGCATTAAAGCGACTTCTTGTAAAATCTGTTCAATCGTCATAGGCAGATTATAACATACCTTTTTCCAAAATTTACAGCTACTTGCCTGTGGCTTGGTCTCTGCCAGGGGCTCCAATTTCAGTTTGATGAACTTTCGGGTTTTGGCGTGGGTTGTTTTTCATAAGGAAGAAGATGAGGAGGGAAACGGCCGTAACCCCCACACGCCATCCCTGATTACGGACAAGACGCGCTCTTCACAGCAAAAATATCGGCAAATGCGTCAGGTGGTATGCGACTACTTCGAAAGCCAAAATAGGCCTTGTTGTCAATCATGATGCAGCCCTGCACCGTGTAGCTGGTTCCCTCAGCTAAATTCTCAAACTGAAAAAATCCATTTTCGTCGCTGTAGGTGACGGCCACGACCTTGCCTGTCGCTTCTTCAATGGCGGAAAGGCGCATGCGCTCTTGGGGGAGGAAGTTGCCGCTCAACATGGCGCGCGCTACGCCGCTGATGGTTGAACTGCCGGTCGGGAGAGGCGTGTAGTCGGGCGTCATTGCTGGCTCTGAGATGGTGATTTCAAAGGGGGCCGATAGGTTGTTGGTTTCGTCTGTTTCGGCCACGTGGTTTAGCGAATCAACAAAAGCAGTCACTTGATGATCGCCAATAAAGTTTGCCAGACCGATGGTGGAGGTGATGGTTAGGGTTATTGTGCTGCCACCGCTGAGGCCGGAAACGGCCGTATACGAATCCTCACTATGCACTGGTGTCGGATCAAACAGCAAATCCACAAAAAAGAGGGTGTTGATATCAACATCACCTGTGTTGGTAATGGGAACCTCAAAAGCGAGCGGCTGGTACACAATGATGGGCGGTGTGCTAATTAATTGTGGCTGTCCTACTACCAGATCGACCGCTTGCGGCACAGGCGTATTGGTGGGTACGGGGGTATTGGTGGGTAAATTTTCGCAAGGGATAGCCACATAAAGCGAAGCTGTAGGGCCACCAATGCCTGACTGGGCTGAAACAAGATAAACCCCGTTAGCTAGCCCGTTGAATGTCCAGTTCATAGAGAAGGAGCCGGAATGCTGATTCGCCTGAAATACAACTTGTGCTATTCCGTTCCAAAAAAGCGTTAGCGATTGGTCTGTTGGCCAATTATATCCTTGCAAGTTGAACTCAATACTTGGCCCTGGTCCGCAGTTTGGCACGGCAACGAGGTACGGTTCGTTAGGTGTGCTTGTTGAGGTTGGAGTGCTAGTAGGTAGAATGCCACAAGGAATGTGAATCTGTGTTGAAGCAGTTGCCCCGCCTGTACCTGATAGTGCACTGACTGTGTAAATGCCATTAGCTAGCCCGCTAAAGGTCCAGGTTGTGCTAAAACTGCCTGTGTGCTGTCCCGCCTGCCACACTGTTTGTGGTACACCTTCCCAAGACAGCGTCACCGATTGATCAATTGGCCAGTTGAAGCCTTGCAACGTGAATTGAATGTCTGGTCCGGGGCCGCAATTTGGAACGGCCACGATGTACGGTTCAGTGGGCGTGCTTGACGGCGTTACCGTTGGCATGCCGAATACGACGATTGTGTCGTTGTTGTCTGGATTTTCCAGGTCCACGGCGAGCAGTATTTGACCTGT
Source organism: Ardenticatenaceae bacterium (assembly GCA_020634435.1). Lineage (GTDB taxonomy): Bacteria > Chloroflexota > Anaerolineae > Promineifilales > Promineifilaceae > Leptofilum. The sequence goes on from JACKBS010000009.1 coordinate 249,534, forward strand.
GTTTGTAATGTTGAGCGGTGGTGAGAGTGTGATAGAGGCAAACCCTGCACAGGCGTGGCCAGCAACCGGACCCGTCAATATGCCACTCCCTAACACCGTGTTACCATCCGAAAGATTGATGATGGTCACTTCAGTTCCCACATCGCCAGTAATGTCCACCGCACCTTCACCCGCGTAAACCTGGCTGTCAAACATAATGTCACATGGCGGTAAAGGTGTATTCGTACTTGTAGCGGTTGCTGTGGAAGTTGGCGTGGCTGTAACCTCTGTGCCGGGGTCTGGCGTGCCATCCGCATCGCGAAAGATGACAGGTAAGTATTGAAAATGATCGGATTCTGCTGATTCATCTGCCTGGAGAAACAAGGGCAGAGAACTAACTGTTCCCACTAACAAAATAAGAATGACGATGAATACGGCCGTTTTTCCAATTCGCAGTTTTTGCAGTAACATTGTGCCCCCTAGCATAGCTGTAACGAGAGAAAACTCCCGCAAATCATACCACATGGAGCGTTAAGATTGGACTTACATCCCGCATTTGATTGGCAAGAAGTCGCCCGGCTGGCCCTGGCCTCCCGTATTTTGGACGAACTAGAAGAAAATGAGCTTACGCCGCAAGGATTGGTGACCTACCAATTTTCGGCGCGAGGGCATGAATTGGGGCAGCTTTTGGTGAGCCAACTGCTGGATCGGCCGTATGATGCCGCCAGCGTTTATTACCGCTCACGGCCGTTTATGCTTGGTTCGGGTTTGACGCTGGTCGAGGCGCTGGCTTCCGACATGGCGCGGACAGGCAGCATTACCGGTGGGCGGGATGTGGGTGTCGTGTTTAGCTTGCCCCGGCGCAAGCGCGCCCTGGTGCTGCCGATGGCCGCCGATGTGGGTTCCCAATTTACCCCGGCGGCGGGCTGGGCCCAGGCGATCCGTTATCACAAAGAGACGCTGAAAACGGCCGCTGCCGAAGACAGCATCGCCGTGGTGTTTGGCGGCGACGGCGCGGTGGCCACCAACGGCTTTTGGAGCGCCCTGACGATGGCCACGACGCTGGAGCTGCCGTTGCTTTTTGTGATCGAAGACAACAGCTACGCTATCTCCGTCAAAGGCCCAGCCCAGACGCCGGGCAGCAACATTGCCGCCAATCTGGCCTCGTTCCACAACCTCACCATCTGGGACGGCAGCGGCACGCACCCGGCAGAAACGGCCGAATTGGTGCATACGGCCGTTCGTGAAGTGCGCGCGGGTAACGGCCCTGGTCTGCTGCGGCTGACGGTGCCACGTTTGTCGGGCCATTCCAGTGTGGACAACCAGGCGTACAAAACGGAAGCGGAGCGCAAGGCGGAGTGGCAGCAGGACCCCATCACCCATTTGCATGATTACCTGGTGCCCGCCTTGATGCGTGAAAACGAGTGGGAAAATTTGCGCAACCAGGTGAAGCGTGACGTGGCCCGCGCCCGTGATGAGGCAATGAAGCAGCCCCATGCCGACCCGAACACGGTGACCCAGTTTATCTATTCCACGCCGGAATGGCCGCAGGAAGTGGGCGGTTTGCTGGCGGAGGGGATTGAGCTGCCGGGCGGAACGGCCGTACCGCATGCCCCCGATCCGCGCCGCATCAACATGATTGAAGCGGTCCGGCGCACGCTGGACGTGGAGCTGGCGCTTAATCCGCGTGTTTTGCTCTTTGGCGAAGATGTTGGGCACAAAGGGGGTGTTCATGCTGCCACGCTTGGGCTGCAAAGCAAGTACGGTGACGATCGCGTTTTCGACACCAGCCTGAACGAGGAAGGCATCATTGGCCGCTCGGTGGGGATGGCCTACGCGGGGCTGGTGCCGGTGCCCGAAATCCAGTTTCGCAAATATGCCGACCCGGCAACCGAGTCGATTAACAACTGTGGCACGGTGCGCTGGCGGACAAACGGCCGTTTTGCCGCCCCCATCGTCATTCGTATTCCCGGCGGTTACCGCAAGATTGGCGATCCCTGGCACAGCGTTACCAGCGAAGTGACCTTTGTCCACCAGCCAGGACTGCTTTTTGCCGCCCCTTCCAACGCTGAGGACGCGGTGGGTCTGCTGCGCACCGCGCTGCGCGGCAATGATCCGGTCATCTTTTTTGAACATCGGGCCATGCTGGATGCGGGCTGGGCGCGACGGCCGTATCCCGGCGACGACTATCTGCTTCCCTTTGGCCAGGGCAAAATTACCACTGAAGGAAATGACTTGACAATCGTCACCTGGGGTGCAATGGTCGAGCGCTGCGAATTGGCCGCGCAGGGCGTGGCTGGCAGCATCGAGATTATCGACCTGCGCACGCTGGTGCCGTGGGACAAAGCGCTGGTGCTCCGCTCCGTGCAGAAAACCTCCCGCTGCCTCATCGTGCATGAAGATATCGGGCTGGGGGGCTTTGGCGCTGAAATAGCGGCTACCGTCGTCGCCGAAGCGTTCCTGGATTTGGACGCGCCGGTGCAGCGGGTTACCGCGCCCTCAACCCCCGTGCCGTTCAGTACCCAGCTCATGGATGGCGTTGTGCCAACGGTCGATTTGATTCGGCAGAAAATTGAGGATTTGCTGGCTTTTTAAGCGCTTTGAGGGGAGTGTATGATTCAGGACACAATTTACGCCAGAGCAAGAGAGAAAATTGCTCCGTTTGAGTTTGATGAATCTGTCGTGGCGGTTTTTCCCGACATGATTGAGCGGTCGGTGCCCGGCTACACGCTGCTGCTGCCGCTCATCGGGCAAATTGCCAGCCGCTATGCCCAGCCGCACAGCCGCTGCTACGACTTGGGCTGCTCGTTGGGCGCGGTGACGTTGGCTCTGCGCCAGCAGATTCAACAGGAGGGGTGCCGGATTACGGCCGTTGATAACTCCCCTGCCATGATTGAAAAGTGTGCGGAAATAATCGGCCGTTCTGGCCCCGGCTTGCCCGTTGATTTGGTGGAAGCCGACATTGGTCATATCCCCATCAGCAATGCCTCGGTGGTGGTGTTGAACTTTACCTTCCAGTTTGTGCCGCCTGCCCAGCGGGACGACCTCATCCAGCGCATTTATGCTGGTTTGCGCCCTGGCGGGGTACTCATTTTGTCGGAGAAGGTTGTTTTTGAGCCAGCCGAATGGGATGCTTTGCTGGTAACATTGCACCACGACTTCAAGCGGGCCAACGGTTACAGTGACCTGGAGATTAGTCAGAAGCGCACCGCCCTGGAAAATGTGCTTATTTCCGAGACGGTACCGCAGCATCAGGCACGCCTGCGTCGCGCTGGCTTTACCTCCGCTGATTTGTGGTTTCAGGCGTTTAACTTTGTTTCGCTGCTGGCGGTGAAAAGTAATCAGGTAATTGAGTAATTGTGCTGCTGGATCAATTACCAATCACTCAGTTACAAATTCCACGCGGAAAGCCTAATTTGGTCACCTACGAACTGCTTTTTACCTTGTTGCAAGATTATCCGCTGTTGGCCGGTTGGTTAGAACATCTGCCAGGGCAGGTGGCGGCGGCGCTGGATGAGGGGAAACACGGCCGTTTCCCCCAATGGCGCGATCTTCTCAACAATCTTCCCCAGATTCGCCCATCCTCTGTGAATTTGCGTGATGGTGTCATCGTGGGCCAGCCGGGTGAACTGCCGCCGGAGCAGTTGGCCCAGCTGGAAGACCAACTGCGGCAGCTGCATCCTTGGCGCAAGGGGCCGTTTCACCTCTTTGGCTTGCACATCGACACAGAATGGCGCTCGGATTGGAAGTGGGATCGGGTGCAAGCGGGGATTGCGGAGCTAGACGGCCGTCTCATTCTCGACGTGGGCTGTGGCAATGGCTACTACGGCTGGCGTATGGTGGGCCAGGATGCCCGATTGGTCGTTGGACTGGACCCATTTTTGCTGTACGTGGCCCAATACCAGGCCATCCGGCACTTTGTTGGCAAGGACGTGCCCAATTTTGTGCTGCCTCTGGGCGTAGAAGCATTGCCCGAAAATTTAGCGGCATTTGACACCGTTTTTTCAATGGGTGTGCTCTACCATCGGCGCAATCCGCTGGCCCATCTACAAACTTTGCTCGGCTGCTTGCGCCCTGGCGGCGAACTGGTGCTGGAAACGCTCATCGTGGATGGTGCTGAGGGGGATGTCCTGGTGCCGCAGGATCGCTACGCCCAAATGCGCAATGTGCATGTCATTCCATCGGTACACACCCTGTTGGGCTGGCTGCGCCAATGTGGTTTTGTGGCGGCGAAGGTGCTGGATGTGACGCCCACAACGGTTGCCGAGCAGCGTTCAACGGAGTGGATGACGTACAATTCGTTACCAGATTTTTTGGATAAAGCGGATGCCAGCCGGACGGTAGAAGGGTATCCGGCTCCGGTGCGCGCGGTTGTGGTGGCGAAACGGCCGTAACTCCAATGACTGGCCACCCTTATTTTGCAATGTATTCCACGCCTTCCATACCCTCAAAATCAGCATCCTGGGTCCATAGAGTGGCTTTACTGGTGCGTGCCGTGGCCAGGATGATACTGTCAGCCATAGCGAGCTTGCTGGTGCTAGATATTTGTGCTGCGTTGATAGCAATTTCCTGCGTTAACTCAACTTTGGTTCCTAGAGACATGATTCCAACCGCTTGCAGTGCGTCTTCTTCGCCACGCTGGATTAGTATGCGCTTAAACACTTCATACATACATATTGTGGGGACGAGCAGACTGTTTGTTGCTTGAATGATCGGTGCGAACTGCACTGCATTTGCGTCGTTGGCAAAATACGCTAGCCAACCAGAAGAATCGACGACATTCATAATTCCCGGTCTGCCTTTTCTCTTTGTGGATCAGTGTCAATTCCTTCGAATATGCCCATCGCTTTTTCAATGGAGGGGACGATCACAACCCGCAAGGAGTGATCATAAGGGATGAATATGATTTTATTGCCAGGTTTAAGATTAAATTGCTCTCGTATTTGGCGTGGAATTACAACTTGATATTTAGACGAAATTGTTACGGCATCCATGTCTTACTCCTCTGTATCGAACGGAAAACGTAAAGCGATTGTAGCGTAAATTATTTACTTTCCGCAATATTTAGAGAAAGTTGATCTTACTTGCACGGTTCAGAGGGATATAAACACACTAGAATATGGGTGCGTGTATCCGTATTTCATACATTCCAGTTGTGCAAAGACGTTCACCAAACCCGCAATCAAAATCCTTGTTGCTAGCCTATGAACTTTGTGGCTCTAACTCCTCGATGGATTCTTCCACTTCTTTGTTTGTACGTTCCAGGCGGCGTAGGGCAAAAAAGCCCAGGATAAACGGCAGCCAGAAGGTGAAGCCCCGATAGGCCAGCGTAATCGTCGCGGCGCTTTCATCGGCAATGCCCAGCGAGGTCATGACGAGGATGAGGATGCCTTCGACAAAGCCCAAGCCCCCTGGCGTTGGCGAAATGAGAAAGAAGAGGATGCCAATGCTGTAAGTGGCTACCAGCACACCCAAATTCATCTTCACGCCAAAGGCCATGGCCACAAAAAAGAGCATTAGCAGGTTTAATAATTCATTGAGAAGGGCGATGGCAAACGGCCGTAATGCTGGACCCCAACCCGCATGGCGAATCAGATACACCGTGTGCGTCAATTCATTGGCCAGTGCATCGGTTTGGGAGACGGTCAGGGGGACGGGGCGCTTGAGCCAGGTGGCAATATGGGCGGCCAGCCGTGTGAATTTGTGCAAAATGGCACTTAGCCAGTTGGGCGCCAGCCAGGCCATCGCCAAAATCGCCACCAGCAGCGCCGTAAAGCCAATCAAAATAAATGATTCGGCGACCTCAAACCATTGTAAATCTTGCACCAAAAAGAGGTGTACAAGCCCAATGAGCAGCACCAGAGTAAACGTGCTGTACCAGACAATCAGGTAAATGAGATTGGCCACCAGCACCGTACCCACGGCCAAATTGCGTCGCCGGGCATCCTGAATAAACGGTACCGCACCCGATAAGCCACCGCTGGGCGCGGCAACGCTCATAAAACGCGAGACCAGGAAAATGGCCGACAGTTTTTTTCGTTCCGGGGGCAAATGCAAAATGGCATAGATACTGCTGTACAATCGCCCCTGGTTTTGCACTGCCATGCCAAACAAAAAGACCACAACCAGCAGGTAATACCAAACGCCGCGTTGCAGCACAGCCACAATATCAACCAGCTGGCCGCGATTTATATAAACAAATCGGGCAAATAAAACTGCCAAAACGGCATACAAAATGTGGCGCAATGTGAGCTTGAACTTCACGGCACGGCTTCCCCTTACCTCAACGGCTTATTTTTGCAGGTGGTTGAATCGTTGCCGGAATTTTGCCACTTTGGGGGCCACCACCACACGACAGTAGCCTTGCCCTGGATTATTGACATAATAATTTTGGTGATAATCTTCGGCGACATAAAATGTTTCAAACGGGACTACTTCTGTGACGATGGGATTATCCCAGATGTGCGCGTCGTTGAGTTCCTTGATGAGGGATACGGCCGTTTCTCGCTGAGCCTCGTTGTGGTAAAAAATCACCGAGCGATATTGCGTGCCGACATCGGCTCCCTGGCGGTTGAGGGTGGTTGGGTCGTGGATGGTAAAAAAGACAGACAAAATTTCTTTTAGGGAGATGATTTCTGGGTTGAACTTGAGCTGGACAACTTCGGCATGCCCAGTGGTTTCGCCGCACACCTCGCGATAGGTGGGGTTGGCAACGTGCCCCCCAGAGTAGCCGGAAAGCACATCGGTGATGCCGCGCATTTCATCGTAAACCGCTTCCAGACACCAAAAACAACCACCACCCAGCGTAATCGTCTCTTCAGGCCCGTTGGTTTGGGTAGACATAGGATTCCTTCCTTCTCATCAGTTTTCTCTTCAGGAAGGGATTGTAACTGAGGAATTGGGTAATTGGGTAATTCTCCCCCAAAATTACCCAATTACTTACTTACTAGCTGCATTCTCTATTTTGGGCTGACCATTTCTTCAACGGGCATGACCCCGTTGGCGGTGGCCAGACGATTTTCTTGCCGGGCAACGGCCGTTCGTAGAAAAGCGTCAAACAGTGGATGGGGACGGTTGGGACGGCTCTTGAATTCCGGGTGGAACTGGCTGCCGAGCATGAAGGGATGATCTTTCAGCTCAGCAATTTCGACGAGACGGCCGTCTGGCGATAACCCACTAAAAATCATGCCTGCATCTTCCAGCCGGTCGCGGTAACTGTTGTTGAACTCCCAGCGATGGCGGTGGCGTTCCTGCACCAGCTCGGCGTCATAGGCGGCGGCGGCTTTGCTGCCTTCCATTAGCACGCATGGATAAGACCCAAGGCGCATCGTGCCGCCCATGTCCTCCAGCGCATGCTGGTCGGGCATCAGGCTAATCACAGGATGTTCCGTGTGGCTGTCAAACTCGGTGCTGTTTGGCTCATCGCTTTGCAGCACGTGGCGGGCAAACTCGATGCACATCACCTGCATGCCCAGGCAGAGCCCCAGGTAAGGCACCTTGTTTTCGCGTGCCCAGCGGGCCGCCATTATTTTGCCTTCGATGCCGCGTTCCCCAAAGCCACCGGGCACCACGATGCCATCCAGCCCTTCAAACTGCTCCCAACCTTTGTTCTTTTCCAGATCGCCAGAGTGAATCCAGGCAACGTCTACATCCCGGTTGTTGCTAAAGCCCGCATGATACAGCGATTCCCGAACGCTCATGTAGGCGTCGTGCAGCTCCACATATTTGCCCACAATGCCGATGCGAATTTTGGTTTTAGAGTTGCGGATTTTGGCGACCATCTCTTCCCATTCGGTGAGATTCGGCCGTTCTGTTTTCTTGAGCTTTAGCCGGTCGATGACGTAATCACCCAGGCCAGTCTCTTCTAGCAAGAGGGGAATGTTGTACAGAATGTCGCTGGTGACTGCCGGAATAACCGCCCGCTTCCGTACGTCGCCAAAGAGGGCAATCTTTTTAATATGTTCTCTAGGGATGGGGTGATCGGCGCGGGCAATGATGACATCCGGGTGAATGCCAATACCGCGCAATTCGCGCACGCTGTGTTGGGTAGGTTTGGTTTTTAGCTCATCGCTGGCACCAATGTGCGGCAGAAACGTGACGTGCACGTAGAGCGTGTTTCTGCGCCCCACGTCAGAGCGCATCTGGCGCAGCGCTTCGAGGAAGGGCAGGCTTTCGATGTCGCCAACGGTGCCGCCTACTTCCACCAGCACCACATCAGCCTGGCTTTGTTCGGCTACCAACCGAATGTTGCGCTTAATCTCGTTGGTGATGTGCGGAATGACCTGAATGGTGCCACCCAAATAGTCGCCGCGCCGCTCGCGGGCAATGACCTCGGCATAAACACGCCCGGTTGTGACGTTAGATGCCTGGCTGGCGTTAATGTCGATAAATCGCTCGTAGTGACCCAGGTCCAGGTCGGTTTCGGCACCGTCTTCTGTGACAAACACCTCGCCATGCTGGTACGGCGACATGGTGCCCGGGTCTACGTTGATGTACGGGTCGAGCTTTTGCACCGCTACAGAAAGCCCTCTGGCCTTTAGCAGCCGTCCCAGAGCCGCGGCTGTGACCCCTTTGCCAACTGAACTTACGACACCCCCAGTGAAAAAGATATATTTTGTCATTTTCCGCCTCGCTTTGTTTAACCTCTCAAACTTTTTCGTTCACTACCCAAAAAAAGAGGTGGGGCATGTCATCTTGGGTGACATGCCCCACCTAAATTTTTTACTTCCGTTCGTCAGCGCGATTTTTCTTTTCGCCGCGAAGGAGTTATTCGCTCGAACTGTTTTGCTTTCATACTTGCATTGCTAGAGGAGACGCTCCAGGTCTTCGGCGGCGCGTCCCATATCCAGGAAGATGAGGCCCAATTTGGCCTGTGCGCGTGCCAGCACGGTCAATACAGCATCTTCCCCGATAGCGCGGAGGACGATAATACCGTCTGTACCGCGAATGTGAACCTGTTCCAGGCGGCCGCGCTGCAATTCAGAAGCGATCCGATCACCCAGGGAAAGCATGGCGGCAGACATTGCCGAGATGCGATCCTCGTCCACACCGGCTGGTAGCGACGAGGCCATAATGAGGCCGTCTACACTCACAACGGCTGAAGCTTCAATATCTGGCGTGCCTGCTTGTAAATCCTTCAAGCGGTCAACCATCATCTCTGTACGGGATCTCATCCAGACTCTCCTTACACGTTCGTATTGGGGAAACTTGCTCTTTTTTACTAACGACGTGCCGCAACTAATTGCACATATTGGGCATTTTTCTCTGGTTTGCCACATTTTATGTTAGCAAAGAACGGGTGGATAATACCATATCGAAAATTGACTGTCAAACCAACCAGAGGGGGAGAATAGTACCCATTTGGCAAGATTATGTTAATTTTTTGAAGGAACAGAAACGGCCGTTTCCTGCACGCGTTGCCAGGCTTGTTTGATGGCTTCAAACTCTTGCTTGGTCTCGGGGAATTCACCGTAGCGCACCCGCACGTAAGCCCGGGTGATGAGCTGCACTTCGGCTTTGTGATCGGGCCAGATTTTGACGAGCGTTTTGAGATATTCAAATGGCGTCTCGGAGTTGGCGCGAGGGTAGCCAACGTCGCTGCTGAGATGGATCATTTGCTGGTAAATTTTGATGATAGAAACGGCCGCTCGCCAGTTGCGCCAATCCTCTTTTTTGTTTTTGGTCCGGTTGCGCTGGAGTCTGTTGGGGATGAGGCGATCGGTCACATCGGCCAGGATTTTGCCAAAACGGCCGTTGCCCTGCGTGGTCAAATTTTTGCGGTAAAACTGCACCAAAATGATCAACGCTACCAGCAGCACCACGCCTAGAATGACCAGCCGCCAGTTCACGCCGCTAAAAAGACCAGGGCCACCCTGTTCCTGGGTCATGAGCCAGTCGTTGAAGGCTTGCATCAGGTCGTTGCTGCCGTCGGACGGGGGCGGCGCATCGGGATTGGGCACAAACAGGATGGCAAATCCGGCCTGGAAGACGCCGATAATGAAGTGAAAAACCACGTCAAGCAGTTCCAGCACCGGATTTAGAAAGTAGCTGGCGGTGAGACCCGCCGTTGCGCCACCCCAGCGCAGTGCGTGCCACAGCGGGGCCAGCAACCTGCCTAGCGCATCACCCGGCTGGCCACTAACCAGAACGGCCGTTGCGCTGCCCAAAAAGGTCGTCACCATGCTGAGCATAACGACCAGGCCGAACCAGCGTGGCGACAGCGATGCCAGCAACGCCATCTGCTCTTTTTCGATGGATTCGGCACGCGTGAGCACCATTGCCGTGAGCGCGATGATGAAAAAGAAGAGCAGAAAGGGCAGCACGGACCAATCTAACCGGAAGGCGGCCAGCAACACGATAACCGGGGCGATATACAGGCCGCCGATGCGGAAGCGCCGTCCCATGTGGATCACGTCAATGGACCGGTTGAGCAACGTTAGACCACGCCACCAGGCAACGGCCGTTAGCATCAGCAAAAACAAATCTTTCAGCCACAAATTGCTGCCTGCCAGGGCAAGATTGCTCAAGCTCTCGCCAATCCAGCTGAAATCAAACGGCCCCTGCGGATCATAGTTGATGTTGCGTACGGCCAGAAACAAAATTACCGCACCGACGCCCACCAGAATGTTGCGCTGGTCACCAGCGGGCAGCTGGAGCCAGGAGAGGAACCGGGCCAGGTAGAAGCCTGCCAACATCAAAACCAGCAAACCAAAAAAGAGGCGCGAACGGCCCCACCACTCGTCGGTCCAGGGCAAGATGGCCAGAGCAAGAGGGGTGAGCAGCGTCACTTCCATCAGCGCCCAGGTGACATACACCAGCTCGCGCCGGGTATAGGCCCAGGCAAGAATCCATTTTTGATTGGGGGCAAGTGAAGTGGCAGCGGAAGAATGGCTCATAAGCATACAATCGTAAAGCGACAACGATTAATCGTCAATTTGCTCGATGGGGCGGGTTTGTTCCAGGGTTTGCCAGGCGTTTTTGATGGCTTGCAGTTCCTGATCGGTTTCGGGCAGTTCGCCATAGCGCACTTTGACGTAGGCGGTGGTAATAAGTTGCGCTTCTTGCCGGTTGTTGGGCCACGCTTTGGCCAGGGTTTTGAGGAATTCGTAGGGCGTTTCGGCTTCCAGGCGCGGATAGCCGCTGGCGTCGGCGGCGCGCAGCATTTTGCGATAGATGCGGCGGATGGATACGGCCGTTTGCCAATCTCGCAGCAAGCCCAGCCGTCCCAACAGACGCTGCAACAAGTTCCCTTCATCCTCGTCGGTATCCCCACGGCTGATGGTTCGGCCGCTGGCTCGGGCGGCCAGCTTGTTTTGCCGATAAAGGCGATTAATTAGCAATGCAACCAACAAAATCACGGCCACTGCTAGTAGTACAATGATAAATTGCACATTGCGGTTCAACTGGAATCCCAGCCCCTCTATATCCTCAAAAATGAACCGGTTTTCCAGGGGAACTTGCCCGGCATTGGCATCGGGTAGGATTAATGGCACGCGTAAGTTGATAAAAAGCTTGCCCAGGATTTTGCCAAACAGGGCCCACTGCTGAGCCAACCAGGGTGACACAATCTCCAAAATATGACGCAGGAAATTCGTCAGCACATCCACCAATTCCAGCACGGGCACCAGCAGAAAAAGTAAGGTGGTTAATGCAACTGCCCCGGTCAGGCGCAGCCCGTTCCACACCGGGGCCATAATCGTAATAATCTGGTTGGCCGATTCGCCACTGATGATGACGGCCAGGGTTCCGGCGGTAAAAATGGTGAGCAGACTGGCCAGGATAACGGCCGTTAACCAGCGCGGGTCCAGCACCACCGAGTCCCCACTTTGCTCTCGTTCCAATTCCTCGGCGCGAATGAGCGCAACGGCCGTTAGACCCGCCAGGAAAAAGAGCAAAATGTACGGACTGCTGTCCCATAGGAGCTGCGTGCTGGCCAGCCAGATGACCAGCGGAGCCAAAATCAATCCCCCTACGCGCAAGCGCAGACCGGCGCGGCCAACGGTGTACTCGCGCTGCACTAGCTGCAAGCCGCGTGCCCACGCCAGCACAATCAGGCCAAACACCATCACATCGCGCAGCCACAAATTGTTGTTTTCCTGGTTGATGGAGGCCAATAGTTCGCTTACCCAGGCAAACCGAAAAATGGCCCTACCTTCATGAAAAAGGGTGGGGAGGGTCATGATGATGACCAGGAAAAGCGTAACTGCCATGACGGTTTGCTGGTGCTGTGGGGGTAGCCGAATGGCGCTCATCAGCCGGGCCAGGTAAAAGGCAAACAGCATAAGGATGAGCAGCCAGAGCAGCACCAGGCCCGGTTCCCAGTAGCGCGTGAAGCGCATAATGCCTAGCATAAACGGCGTCAGCAGCGCCGCATCCATGATCGCCCAGCTTAAATAGAGCAGCTCATGCTGCACGTGACCCCACGCTGTTAGCAGCGCTTCGTAACGGGGCGAAAGAGCGGACCGATCAACAGTTAAACGCATAAATTTAGAAGGTTGCAAGTGGCAGGTTGCCGGTTGCAACCGTTAACCATTTACAATTTGCCATTAACTATGCCTCAGTTCGTATCGTCGAGTTCAAATTCCAACCCCACGGGTTCGGGGGTGGGAATGGTGTGCAGGGCTGCCTCAGTGACGGTGCTGGACTTATGCCCTTTTTGGAAGGCAGGGACGGTGGATGGAATGTGGTAAGCCAAAATGTTGCCCAATCCCTTCGGCGGGGGTTGTTCGGCCAGGGAGATGAGCACCACGCGCCGCCCGGCTTCCTTGAGGCGAATCAGAGCCACCATCATTTCTTCGGTGACAACGGCCGTTACCAACACAATCGTACTGGCCCAGGGCAGCGACGGGCTGGTGCGCATCATCATCCGTTCGATGGCCCCGGTGGCAAACTCAGTGACGGCGGCCAGTGCTTCCAGCACGTGGGCCAACTGCTCCGGCGACCGGCCCGGCTGCACCCGGATGGGTTGGTCGGAGTTGGGTACGGAGCCGTTGGCATAGAACCCTACTCCCCAGCCTTGCTGCACGCCGTAGTTGGCAATCGACCCTGTTACGCTGATGGCCCGTTCCAGCAACTCGGGATCAAAACCCATCCAATGTTTGGGGAAGGTGGCCACGTTGAGGAAGACAGCGATGGTCATGCCGGTTGACGGATCGTACACCTTGGTCTGGATGTTGCCGCGAACGGCCGTTGCTTTCCAGTGCACATCGCGGAACCGATCCCCTGGCTGGTAGTCGCGCACCCCCTGCGTTTTGATCGGGTCGGTAAACAGGCTGCGATGCACCTTCAGGTCGCCAAACGGCTCTTTGGCGGGTAAGCCCAGTTCTTCCAGCGGGTAAATTTGCGGGAAGATGACCAACCTGTCGATGTACTGGTGATCGCGTTGGATAGTGAACAGGGTGAAAATATCGCCCGATTCGTAGGTGACTGGCCCCAGCTTGTAGAAGCCCCGCTTGGGAATGCGCAAAGTGAAGGTGCGTTCGGTGCGCTCACGGCCGTACAGCGAGAACGTATTTTGCAGCCAGTAGCGGCCCGTGATTTCCGTTGAAATTTGCGAAATGGCATGTTCGCTGTCGATGGCCACCGGCAGTTCATCGCGGAATTGCAGCCAGGTGAGCGGCAGTGGCTTGTCGTTGCCTACCATCACGGTCAGCTCGATGGGTTCGCCGGGGAAAACGCGGGTGCGGTTGAAGCGGCGCTCGTAGGTGACGCCCAGCAGCGATAGATTTTTCCAGGCCGTGCTGATGCCCACGATGAGCAGCAGCACCAGCCCCAATGCCAGCATGGCCGGCTGCCGCCCCGCCGCCAGCCCGATGATGAGGAACAGCACTGCCAACGGTATCCAGGCGTCGCTAAAGATCGAATTTTCCCGCTCGCGCAGCACCAGACCACGTGCGGTAGCCACATCGGCCATGTCCATTGCCTTGCCGGTAACGGCCGCACGCATAATGTTTTGCCGCGCCCGCTTCTGATCCTCGCGCTGGTTCTCGCGGACAACGAGATGAATTTCTTGGATGTTTTCAGTCATCGGTCTTGAATAGTATTTGGGTAATTATGTCAATTACCCAATTACTCAATTACTCAATTACTCTCCACCGGCACCGGAACTGTATCCACAACTTCCCGAATAACGTCTTCCGGTTGACGACCGCGCAGGCGGGTTTGCGGGTTGACCATCAGGCGGTGCGTTAGGACGTATGGGGCCATTGTTTTAACGTCGTCAGGAATCACAAAGTCCCGGTCGCGAATGGCGGCCAGCGCCTGGCAGGTACGGTAGAGGGCCATCGTGGCGCGTGGGCTGGCGCCTAGCTCAATATCGTCGTGGCTGCGCGTGGCACGGCAGACGTTGACGATGTAGTTGCGCACCGACTCTTCAACGCGGATCGTTTTTACCGTTTCCTGCATCGCCAAAATTTCTTCCGGGTCTACAACTTTTTCCAGCGTGTCCAGCGGGTCTTGCCGTTCAAAGCGCAGCAGGATGTCATTTTCTTCTTCGGCGGAGGGATAACCGATGGCGACCTTCATGAGGAAGCGGTCGAGTTGTGCTTCGGGCAGGGGGAAGGTGCCTTCTAGCTCCACCGGATTTTGCGTGGCCAGGACGAGAAACGGCCGTTCCAACTTGTGGGTGGCAATATCTACCGTCACTTGCCGTTCCTGCATCGCTTCCAGCAAAGATGACTGCGTGCGCGGCGTGGCCCGGTTAATTTCATCGGCCAGCAAAATTTGGGCAAAAATGGGGCCAGCGCGAAATTCAAACTCCTGCTTTTTCTGGTTGTAAAAGTAGATGCCCGTCACGTCAGACGGCAGCAGGTCTGGGGTGAACTGCACGCGGCGGAAGGTGCAGCCGAGCGAAGCAGCAATGGTTTTAGCCAGCGTGGTTTTGCCGGTGCCGGGCACGTCTTCCAGCAGCAAATGGCCACCGGTGAGCATGGCAATCAAGGCCAGATCAATAATTTCGTCCTTGCCGATAATGACTTTTTGAATGTTTTCGCGGAGTTTTCTGGCAGTTTCTGCAATCATAAAAGGTTCCTGTTTTTTCTGTTTTTGGCGTTTGTGCAGAGCGACCTACTTCAAAGGCGGCCACGATTGAGCCCGTAAATCATGAAGCCCGTTCGTGCCAACCATTCCTGGTAAACATACCGAATTGGTCCGGCGCTGCTAATACAAAGTCGTATCAAAACTGTATCAAAAAAACGGCGCATAGGCATGGGGCGCGGCTTGGCATTGTTCCAGAAACGGCCGTTTCCCACCAAACAATCTGCCAGTTCACCATTCGCGCCAAGTATACACGAACCGCTGCCGTGGATGAAAAAACGGCCGTTGCTGCCCGCTGGCTTGTGTTTATGTCATCTCCGTTTATAATGTGATTTGTCTTCAACAGGGTGTTCAACAGGAGATTTACCATGAAAAGATCGCGTTGGCTCGCCTCTATTTTGGCATTGCTGCTGTTATTTGGGGTGGTAACGGCCGTATCTGCCCTCACTTACCGCGTGACCTGGGGCGATACCCTTTCTGGCATCGCCAGCCGCTTTGGGACATCCATCTCTACTCTTCTCCAGGCAAACCCCCAAATTGCCAACCCAAACCTGATTTATGTGGGTCAGGAACTCGAAATCCCTACAGATGGCGTGGTAACGCCGACGCCGATACCTCCTGGCCCAACGCCTACACCGGTGCCACCCCCGACTGGCAGCCAAACTTACATCGTCCAGTCGGGCGATACGCTTTCAGGGATTGCCCGACGTTTTAACACCACGGTTACCGCCATTGCCCAGGCGAGCGGCATTACCAATATCAACCTGATTTATGTAGGCCAGGTTCTTACCATTCCTGGCGGAGGTTCGGGCACGCCCGTTCCACCCGTCGGCTCCAGCTTTGCGCTTGGTGCGCAAACGCTTAACCTGAACAACCAGGCGCGTCTGGAAGAAGCGGGCATGACCTGGATCAAGTACCAATACAAATGGCCTTCTGAAGATACGCTGGCAAATCTGGAATCACTCATCAATACCGCGCACAATAAAGGGCTCAAAATTTTGGTGACGATAACCGGCGATACGTCCTATCCGGCGGCCGACAGCATCAACTTCCTCAGCTACATTGACTTTATAAAGCAAGTGGCCCAGTTGCACCCCGATGCCATCGAGGTGTGGAATGAGATGAACATTGATTTTGAATGGCCTGCCGGGCAGATCAGCCCCAGTTCATACGTGAACAACATGCTGGCACCGGCATATACGGCCGTAAAAGCCGTCGATTCAAACATCATGGTAATCTCTGGTGCACTGGCCCCCACGGGATTTGACAACACGACCAATGCCTGGTCGGACAGCCGCTATCTGGCAGGAATGCGCAGCGCTGGTGCGGCCAACTACATGGACTGCGTCGGCGTACACTACAATGCCGGGGCCACGTCCCCCAGCGCCACGTCCGGCCATCCGGCCGATCCCGGCGACCGCCACTACAGCTGGTACTTCGTGCCAACGCTAACCCTGTACCGCAACACGTTTACCACCCGCAGCCTCTGCCTGACGGAATTTGGCTACATGACTCCAGAAGGATTTAATGGTGTACCGCAAGGATTTAGCTGGGCGGCGAACACCACGTTAAATCAACAGGCAGCCTGGCTGGCCGAAGCCGCCCAGATTGCTAAGAACAGCGGGTATATTCGATTGGCTATTGTGTTCAATTTGGATTTCATCAAATACGAGCTTAACGGGGATCCCCAGGCTGGTTATGCTATCGTTCGCCAGAATGGCAGCTGTCCAGCTTGTGCCACGTTAGGTAACGTGATGAACTAATTGGGAGATTTGTGATGAAAGTCAGTACAATTTTAGCGAAAAAAGGCAATAAACTAATCACCATTGCCCCGGAACAATCTGTGAAGGAAGCAGTTGCACTTTTTGCTCAGCATAATATTGGTGCCGTCGTTGTGCTCGATGATGCGGATGCGCTGGTTGGCATTGTTTCGGAACGGGACATCGTGCGCCAGCTAAACCATCGCGATGACCTGCTGAATCAGCCGGTCAAAGAGCTGATGACGGCCAAGGTTATAACCTGTGTGCCGCAAGACGATTTAATGTCAGTGGCCAGCGTGATGACCGAGCGACGATTTCGGCATCTGCCGGTGGTAGAGAAAGGTACACTGCTGGGGATTATTTCTATTGGAGATGTGTTGAAGGCACAGCGTGATTATTATCATGGTCAGATCGACACGCTGGAAACACAAATTTTAGCCACTGAATAGGTATCAAGGAGCAAGCATATGTCTCAAATCGGCAGCGATACGAACCCGCTGCGTGTCGCTATTGTGGGAGCTGGTCCGGCCGGATTTTACACCGCCGAACGCCTTTTTAAAGAAAAAAATATTCACATCACGGTCGATATGTACGACCGTTTGCCGACCCCGTTTGGCCTGGTGCGTAACGGTGTGGCCCCCGATCATCAGAAGATCAAGTCGGTCACCAAAGTGTTTGATCGTTTGGCCGCGAAACCAGAATTTCGCTTTTTTGGCAATGTAGAGTTGGGTTCAGACATCACTGTCGAGGATTTGCGTCATCATTACCACCAAATTGTGTACACCACCGGTGCCCAAACCGATCGTTACCTGGATATTCCTGGCATTGATCTCAAAAATAGCCATCCTGCTACGGAATTTGTGGCTTGGTACAATGGCCATCCCGATTTCCGTAATTACGAATTTGATTTATCGCAAGAGCGCGTGGCCGTGATTGGCGTGGGCAACGTGGCGGTAGACGTAGCCCGTATCTTGTGCCGCACGCGCGAAGAATTGATGGAAACAGACATCGCCGATTATGCTCTGGAAGCGCTTAGCAACAGCAATGTCAAAGAGGTCTACATGATTGGCCGCCGGGGTCCGGCGCAGGCTGCCTTCACGCCACCAGAAGCCAAAGAATTGGGCGAACTGGTTGGTGCCGACACAATTGTGCTGCCCGAAGAAGCAGAGCTAGACCCGCTGAGCCAGGCCTCTCTGGCTGACGCCGACCGGGGAACCATGCGCAATATCGAGATCATCCAGGAACTTGCCGCCCGCGAGCCAACTGGTAAACCGAAGCGCCTGATTTTGCGCTTCCTGGTTTCGCCCACCGAACTGTTTGGCAATGAGGATGGCGAAGTTGTGGGCATGCGTATGGTGAAAAATGAACTGTACCAGACGGAAAGCGGCACGATGCGGCCCCGGGCAACCGATCAATATGAAGACATTCCCGTGGGCCTGGTGTTCCGCTCGATTGGTTACATGGGCGTGCCGCTATCTGGTGTGCCGTTCCACGAGCGCTGGGGCGTCATTTTGAATGAGAAGGGCCGGGTGCTGAACCCAGACAGCAATGAGCCGGTCGTAGGCGAGTACACGGCGGGCTGGATTAAACGTGGGCCTAGCGGTGTCATTGGCACCAATAAGCCGGATGCGACCGAAACGGCCGAATGCATGTTAGAAGATTTTGCGGCCGGAAAAATCCTTCATCCCACGCACCCAGAACCGGAAGCTGCGACGCAGCTGATGCAGGAAAAGAAACCGAACTTTGTCTCCTACGAAGATTGGCTGCGCCTGGATGAGCTGGAATTGGCCGCTGGCACGGAACAGGGTCGCCCACGGGTGAAGTTTACCGAAGTTGATAAAATGCTGGCCGCTTTGGGCAAAACGGCCGTTCACTAAAAAGTTATTGGTGATTAGGGGTTAGTGGCTAGTAAGAAGACCACACTAACCTCTAACCACTATCCCCTCCTACCTTATGAAAGTAATTATCTACAGTGATGGCGGCGCGGACCCCAATCCCGGTATTGGTGGCTGGGCCGCTATTTTGCGTTTTGGCGAGCATGAGAAGGTACTGACAGGCAACGATCCAGAGGCAACTAACAACCGGATGGAGTTAACTGCGGCCATTCGCGCTTTACAGGCTTTGAAACGGCCGTGTGAAATTACCTTCTACACTGACTCCGAATACTTGCGCAAAGGCATCACCGAATGGATCGATGATTGGGCGGCTAAAGGCTGGCAAAAGAAAGGGAAAGCGATCCAAAATGTTGATTTGTGGCAGGCGCTGTGGCCGTTGGTCAAAACGCACCAGATTGAGTGGCACTGGGTCAAAGGGCATTCCGGGGATGAGTACAACGAGCGTGTCGATCAGTTGGCCCGCCAGGCGCGGTTAGAAATTACGCCTGAAGACGAAATTGACCAAAATGTGCCCAAGCTTTATTTACGCGCTTCATGCAAAGGGAATCCGGGACCGGGTGGCTGGGGCGCAGTTCTGGAAGAAGGCCGCGAAACGGAACAGTTGTGCGGTTCCGCGCCACAAACGACCAATAATCGCATGGAAATTACGGCCGCTATCGAAGGGTTGCTTATGCTGTTGCCGGGCAGCAAGGTACAAATCTTCACAACGTCTGATTATTTGTTTCAGGGAATTACGCAGTGGATTCGCGGCTGGCGGAAGCGAAATTGGATGAAAAAGGGTGGGGAGCAGCCTGTGGCCAATGCGGATTTGTGGCAGGTCCTGGACAAGCTCGCGGAAAATTACAAAATTCGCTGGATCAACGCCAAAGGGCAAGACCTGGCTGGTTTAGATGAAGCTGGGAAGCTGGCCAGCAAGGCCGTTGAAATTGTTTAAACAAGTTTACGAATTAGCCATATCCTCACTGGTGGCATCACGCACGTAGCGGCACGTGGCATGTAAAAAGCCAAAGTTGCCCACCGGGGGCATCAGCTCCATCACTTCTAGAATTTCAAAAATACGGCCATCAAACATTACCTGTTCGCCGACATCCGGCATTTTGTCGATATTGATAATAGCGCCAGGATGTTCGCCCCCCGCGACCACATAACTTACTTTGTAGAATACTTCTTCGTTCATGGCCCACGCTCCTTCTAAACTGAATTATAGCTCTGTCAGGTTCCGGTGCCTCAGCTTAAAGGCAATATCAATCGCCAGATTGCGCATCACAATAAAGCCGATGTGGTTGTTTTCGTCACACAGCTTGTAAAAAGCCTCGCTTTCGATCACATACAGAGACGCACCTTCACGCGTGGCGCGCACGGAGGCTGAACGATAACCCTGGTCGATGAGGGCCATCTCGCCAATCACTTGCCCCTTGCCCAATACCACCAGGCTGCGCGCATCGGTAAGCCCCTGAATATACACTTCAGCAGAACCTTGGGCCACGATGTACATTTCTTTACCGGTGGTGTTTTGGGTGATGATTAATTCGCCGGAACCGACCGTTTTTTCCTGGCAAATGGCCGCCAGCTGTTCCAGTTCATCTGGCTCCAGATTGGCAAAAAGCTGTACCCGTTTAAGCAAGTTTGCGATTGACATGTGTGCCTCCGAAATAATGGGTATTTTCGGCCAAGTTATTG
This sequence comes from Ardenticatenaceae bacterium, assembly GCA_020634435.1. Taxonomy (GTDB): domain Bacteria; phylum Chloroflexota; class Anaerolineae; order Promineifilales; family Promineifilaceae; genus Leptofilum. Next base: position 269,881 of record JACKBS010000009.1, read on the forward strand.
ACTTTTACTAAATCGTTGATAAACTACCGCACGACTGAGCCGAAGTGGCGAAATAGGCAGACGCGCTACGTTCAGGGCGTAGTGAGCATTACGCTCGTGTGGGTTCGACTCCCACCTTCGGCACCTGGTTGACAGCTCGAACAAAATTGTTCGGGCTGTTTTTATTTCTGGCAGGTGGTTGTGAGCGGGAGTAAGAAGCAGGTGCAAACGGCCGTTTCTCCAACCATTCAAACTACCGACCGCATTCCAAATAGCATCTGTGCCCATTGCGCACATTGTGGCAGATGTTCAGCCTCTCGTCAACTTTTTTCTGACCTCTGGGAAATGGCTGATAGAAACCGGCGGCAATAGAATTTGAGAAATTCAGCACAAACTGTATAATTGCCACCTGACTGGCCGGGCACCTTCACCATCTGCCTGGCAGTGTAGTAATCGCCAAGATGTAAGTGTAAAACCAACAGGCAAATTTTGCCGATTACTTGAGTAAAAGCGGGTAATTTGCGACTGATTATTTCCAAGCGTTTCCCCGCTTTTACAGCAAAAAGAGATTATTTTTCGCTAAAAATTGAGGGTTCCCAATGATTTTCTTGATTGCTGTAGGTGTCATCCTGTTACCCATTGTGCTCGGCGGCGTGTTTGCCTGGGGCAGCAAAACCTTTGCTGGTGCCGTAGACAAGGCAAAAGATGTAGTTGAGACCAAAGACAAAGGGTATAACCCGGCGGTAACATTTGGTCATGCCGTGAAGGTAGATGCCGATCCCGAAGTAATGTTGAAAGAGGCACGGCTGGAGGCAGCGCGTAAGGCGGCATCTTTGCCACGTGGTGCCAATATGCGCATTGGCCGCAAGGGACAGTCCAACCTGCGCACGGCTGGTTCTGCTCTGGATGAGGACCCGATGACGGCCGTTCGCATTGCATTGCACCACGGTTGGGATGGCGCACGTACTGGGGCTGTGGCCGCTGTGGCGGCTCCTGCTGCGGTTGCCACTGGTGGCGCGGCCGCTCCGGCTGGGAAAATCAAGCTGGTTCCCGGCAAAGATTACGAATACACCAAGATTACCGACAGCATGTCGCCTGAGGAAAAACGGAAGGCGCGTATTGCCAATTCTAAGGCCAAAACGGCCGCTTATAAAGCGGCTAAGGCGGCTGGCGTGCCCGCGGGTGTTCCTGTGGCTGGGGCTGCTCCGGTGGCAGCTGTGGCGGCTCAACCGGTTGCTGCCGCTCAAGCTGTCAATATTGAACCACCGCAGCTGATTGAAATCACCGACGATATGTCGCCTGATGAACTGCGTAAGGCACGTATCTCCAATTCCAAGGCAAAATCTGCCTTCAACAAAGCGCTGAAGGCTGCGGGCGTTGATCCCAATGATGTAGAGATTGTTGATGGCAAGGTCGTGATGCCCGGCGGTGCTCCGGTGGCGGCTGCTGCCCCGGTAGCTGAACAAGCTCAGGTGGCTCCGGCAGCTGCGCCTGCCGCCGCTCCAGCTGCGGCCGTTAGCAGCGTTCCCAAACCAGACCTGATCGAGATCACCGATGATATGTCGCCGGACGAAGTGCGCCGGGCGCGTATTTCTAACTCCAAGGCGAAGTCGGCCTATAACAAGGCGTTAAAAGCGGCGGGGATTGACCCCTCAACTGTTGATTGATAGCTTAAAAGAGAAAAGTCCTGCGTAATAAAAACGGCCGTCTTCACCAGACGGCCGTTTTTTTGTCCAAAATGGTGTTGCGAAACGAGTCGCTAATTTTTCATGTTGAGCAATCGCAATTTTTCCCCGACCGAGATGGCAATGTTGCGCATGACGCGCAGGCCAATGCGGGGATAGCGGTTGATGAGGTTTTCAAAGTCACCGTTTTTGAGGGCAACCAAGGTCACATCGGTGGCGGCAACGGCCGTTGCTGTGTACGGTTGGTGGCTCACCAGGGCAATCTCTCCCAGAAAATCCCCTGCCTGTACCGAACCAACCTGGTGCGAACCATCTGGCGACAAAATGTCCATCGCTCCTTCCAAGACCATGTAAAATGTGTTGCCCGTTTGACCCGCTTGCAGCACCGTTTCCCCAGCGGATTTTTGTACCACGGCGCATAAACCGGCAATCTTGCTCAGCTCACCTTCTTCCAGGCCTTCAAAAATAGCCATGTGTTGGGTCGCCTCGTTGACGGAAATGCCGAGCCGCTTTTCCTCAAATCCGGCCCGCACCAGCTCGAAAATTTCCTGGCTGGCGGGTGTGAGCTGTGCGTGGTCGATGTTGAGCGGCACGTACAGCTTGGCCATCTTCAGCGTGTCCAGCCGCTCCACCTCGTGAAATACAAACGAAGGGCAGTAGGCGACCGGCACAAAGCCTAAATTACTCAGCGTGCGCTGGATGTCTGGCCAGTAAGCCGAAACCGTAATTTCGATATACTCCGCCTTGTAAATTTCTCTGGCCCAGGCGTCCAGCTCTTTCAGCAAGAAACCGGCCACGTCGTCGCGCAAGTCAATCAACTCCAGCACTTTGATGCTGTGGCCGATGGGGTCTACCGTAAAGCCAATCGCGCCGACAATGCGCTCATCTTCCCGGGCGACCAGGTAGCGCACGTTGCGCGATTCCAGCAAAAAGAGGCCGTAGCTCAGCTGCAAATTGCCAAAAACGTGCCGCCGCGACAGCCGCCCGCGCTCGATGCGCAGCAGGTAGGGCAGGCCAGATTCCGTCAGCTCTTCCACCTGGAATCCAGTGCCGATCGGGTAGCCGTCCACATCATCCACGGCGATAAGGTCGCTGCGGAAGCCCATGTTTTGCAGAGCCAGCTGCCCCAGTAAAAACGCCTCGGGGATAACACGTGGGTTGTTTAGCCGCAGATCGCGGGCTGGTCCAAACGGTTTGGCCATCATCACCAGACTTTCGCGGTCGTCTAGCAGCACTTTTTGCGGCAGGAAGCCAATCGGCCGTAGGTCAAACTTTTCGGAGATTTGCTGAGCGTAGGGGTGGGCGGTGCGGCATTCGGTGAGGCCAAAGTGCAGGCGGCGGTTGGCGAAAGCCAGGCGCGCTTCCATGAGAGCGCTGCCCACACCCACGCCGCGACTGTCTGGGTCCACGGCCAAACGGCCGAATTCACCACACAAATCTGCATAAGCGCCCACTTCAAAATAGACGGACGCTGTGCCGACCACCCGGCTGTCCATCTCCGCCAGCAAGAAGAGATAGCTATCCTGGTAAATACTGCGCTTGAGCCATTCGTCGTTGTAAAACTCTTTGTAGGGATATTCTTCGCCATAACTGCGGTAAAACAAATTGCGCACGGCAGGCAAATCATCTTCGCTGACGGGACGGACGTTTACTTTTCCGGTCATAAAAGCATTTCCTCAAATGCACTTTGCCTCTCCCCGTAAGCGCTTTAGCAGAAGTTTCCGGGGAAAGGGGTTCAGGCGTACGGCCAAAATCGTGCCCATCATAACGTATTTTGGGCCAAATTGGGCGCTTTTGGGCGATTTTTGACAGTTTCTGGCGTGTTTTGTCCCATGTTTACGCTTCTATAATGCCGCTGTGCTATGGTAAACCCTTCTTTGGGCTGTCTGCGCTGAGCTATGTTACAATCGCAGATTGGCACCTGCTGGTGGCTGGTAAGCAGAGAGAGTACGGCCGTATCACAAGAGACATCTCATGGCATATGGATTAGTAGACGTTCGCATCCTGCAAAGAGAATATTTGTTGGCTATTTCACGGGCCATCACCGCCGAACTGGACCTGCAAGACGTGCTGCGCATTATTTTGCGCGCCGCCGTGGAGTTAGTTGCGGGCAAGGCGGGCATGGTTGCCCTGCACCATCCAGAAACGGACAGTGTGCGGGTAGCGGCCGTTTATGGCATTCCGGCCGCAATGGTGGATCATTTTGCGCCGCTGCTGCATGATATTCCGCCGCTGGACAGCGCCGAACAGGAAGCTGAGCTGACGCGCCGTCTACAAAACGTGGCCCGCCGCGCTAATCTGGGCTACACCCAAATGGTGCGCCTGCCGATGGTTAGCGGGGGTGAAACCATCGGGCTGATTTATGTATTCCTGTCCGGTACGCCTTACCACTTGCCCAATGAGGCCGCTTCATTGCTGGGCAGCTTTGCCGAGCAGGCGGCCATTGCGGTAAGAAATGCCCGGTTGTATGACCAGGTAAACAAGGAAAAACAGCGCCTGGACGCCATTATTCAACAAAATGCCGATGGGGTGATGATTCTGGATCGCTCTCTGCGCATCACGGTGTTCAACCGGGCGCTCAGCCGCATGGTGGGCCGCTTGCCAGAGGAAGCTATTGGGCAGCCGCATGAGGCGATTTTTAAGTGGCTTTCCTTAAAAACCAACATGGATTTGCATGAGGCATTGACCAATGGCTGGCCGTTGCCGGGTGCGGCTCATTTGTACGTGGAAGGAGATTTGCAACGGCCGTATGATGAACAATTAGAAACGGCCGATGGCAAGCGCGTTAGCCTGGGCGTTACCTACGCGCCGTTAATGGATGCTGATGGACACATGACCGACATCATTGCCAACGTGCGCGATTTGACCCGCTACCGCGAAGAGGAAGCGCTGCAAAAAACGTTTATTTCCGTGGTGAGCCACGAGCTGAAAACGCCGGTATCCATCATCAAAGGGTATGCGGGCACGCTGCGGCGGCAGGATGCCAATTGGTCGCCCGAGGTGATGCAGGATTCACTGGCGGTGATCGAGGAAGAAGCGGACAATCTTACCGATCTGATCGACAGTTTGTTGGAAGTGTCTCGTTTGCAGGCGGGCACGTTTAACCTGGAAGTCAGTGAAGATGTTCAGCTGGATCGCGTGGTAGAGAACACAGCACGTAAATTTGGCAGCCAGTCGAACAAGCATAAAATCGTGGTGCAGTTTCCTGAGAATTTCCCGCCGATTTGGGGTGATGAGCGGCGATTGGGGCAGGTGATGAACAACCTGATCAGCAACGCCATCAAATATTCGCCTGATGGCGGCGAGATTGTGATTCGCGGTGAACTGCATCCAAAGCACGTGACGGTGGCGGTGCGCGATAGCGGCATTGGCATTCCAGACCATGAGCAGCACCGTATTTTTCAAAAATTTTCGCGGCTGGACAATGCGTTAAGTCGCAAAACCGAAGGCACGGGTCTGGGTTTATTCCTCAGCAAAGCGATTGTTGAGGCGCACAACGGCCGTATCTGGTTCCACAAAAATCCAGATGGGCCTGGAACAACCTTCACCTTTTCCTTACCAAGAAATTAAGCTAGTAAATAGTGGGTAGTGGCTAAAAAATTGAGCCATGATGAAACTAGCCACTAAGATTAACCACTAAAAATAGGAGCAATTATGTACACACAAATTACGTGTCCACAGTGCGGCACGCCTTATACGGCCGAAGTTCACCAGGTCGTTGATTCCAAACATACGCCACAGCTTAAGCAGCAGCTGCTTAGCGGCCAGCTTAATGTGGCGGTGTGCCCCAACTGTGGCGCGGGCGGGCAGATGGCCACCATGATGGCTTTTCATGATGCCGATTACGATATGTTCATGGTGTATGTGCCCCAGGAACTCAATTTGAACCAGGTTCAGCGGGAACAGATGATTGGCCAGCTCACCAAGCAGGTGATGGACGACTTGCCGCCAGAAGAACGGCGTGCGTATATGTTCCAGCCGCAAATCATGCTGAACTGGCAAACGTTTATGGAAAAAGTTCTGGAAACCGAAGGCATCACCCCAGAAATGATTGCCCGGCAAAAGCGGCAATCAGAGCTGCTGCAAACGATGATTCGTGCCGATAAAGATGTGCAGGATGTGCTGATTAAAGAGCGGGCCAGCGAAATTGACGAGACGTTTTTTGCCATGCTGCAACAATTTGTGGATATGGCGTCGCAAATGCAAGACAACCAGCAAATGGTGAAATTGACCAATTTACGTGCCCGATTGATGACGGAAACGGCCGTTGGTCAACGTATGGAGCAGCAGCAAATGGCGCTGCACAAGCTGAGCCGCGAAGCTAAAAAGCAGGGCGGCCTTACCCCGGCCATGCTGGTGAACCACATCGTCGCTAACCAGGAGCAGCCGCACGTGGTGGATGCTCTGGTCATGGCGGGGCAGGGGGCGTTGCAGTATGAATTTTTCAGCCTGCTGACGGCCGAAATTGAGAAAGCAGAAAAAGCCGGGGACAAAGCGGCCGTTTCTCGCCTGTCTGATCTGCGGGCTGATTTGCTGAAGCTGTATGAAGGCATGCAGCAGCAGTCGAAAGATATGATGGAAGCGGCGATGGCCACGCTAAACACTATCCTGGCCGCGCCGGATAAAAATCAGGCGTTGGCGGAGAATGCGGAAAACATCGACGATGCGTTTATGGCCGTGCTTGTGGCCCGGATGCAAGAGGCCGACGAGAAAAACGATATGGCCCAGTTCCAGGCGCTGAATGAGATTCACAACCTGATCTATTCGCAAATGGAGCGCACGCTGCCACCGCATGTGCAGCTGCTGAACCAATTGGTGCGTTCTGACTCACCAGAAGAACAGGCTCAACTGCTCAACGAAAATGAAGCGTTTGTATCTGACGAACTCATTCAGCTGATTGATCAGGTGATGGAGCAGGCGGGTGAGCAAGGCCAGGATGATTTAAACGGCCGTCTCCAATCCGTCAAGACCTTGATTCAAACACGGCTTTAGGGACATATATCTGGCCTCGCAAATAGGATGTTGTCATAGCGTCTGTAAGATTTTCATGATTGTATGGCACCATTAATAATTGGCGCTTTACATTGATTATCTTATTTGTGAGGACATTATGTTATTTTTACACAGAGAGGGGCAGCGAGGACAGGGGCTCATGGAATATGCTCTTGTGCTTGCCCTGGTAGCGGTGGTGGTTATTGTGATCATCTCGCTGCTAGGTCCCCAGATCGGCAACATGTACAGCCGCATTACAAATGGTTGGTAAGTTTAGAACTTCCGCCCACTGTTTTGCCAAGAAAGGCGCTCTGAAATCAGGGCGTCTTTTTTGTTTGCCACGCGGGACCCTGGCCAAAGATGGCTTTGTGCTATAATTCTCGCCACTATGAGCTTGCCAACGCTTGATACCCTCATTTCTTACCTCACAATTGTCGCGGCCATCATGGGTGCGCTGCTGGCAGCGCTGTGGCTCAGCCTGATTATTTGGGCCTTCCGCGACATGCGCGCCCGTTCACGCGACCCGTTTGCCCAACTGCTGGCGGCTTTGCTGGTGGCGGCGCTGCCGGTGGTGGGCATTGTCATTTACTTCATTTTGCGCCCGCCGGAAACGCTAGCAGAGGCGTATGAGCGGGCATTAGAGGAAGAAGCGCTGCTGCAAGAAATTGAAGAACGGCCGCATTGTCCTGGCTGTTCTCGGGTCATCGACGACAAGTGGCTGCTGTGCCCCCACTGCCACACCCGCCTGAAAAAAGCGTGCCCCGATTGCAATTCACTGCTGGAACTCCAATGGAATCTGTGCCCGTATTGCGGTAATCACGCGGTGGACCCGTACAAAGCCAATGTGGTGGATACGGCCGTTCCGGCCCCCGATCCCCTGCCAGAACCGGAAAAACCGGAGGAAGCGGAACCGGTTGGTGAGCCGGAACTGTAATTGAGTGATTCGGCATTTGTTGCCTGGCAAATTACCAATTACTCAATTACCTGATTACCCAATTACTTTTGATTGCCATGTCACAATCTTTTGCGATTCAACTCGATAATGTCAGCAAAACGTTTGGCCGCCGCCGTAAGCGGGTGGAGGCTGTGCGCCAGCTGAGCCTGGAGGTGAGTGCCGGGCAGGTGTTTGGCTTTTTGGGGCCAAATGGGGCTGGCAAAAGCACCACCATTCGCATGATGATGGATTTGATACGGCCGTCTACTGGCAGCGTTTATTTGTACGGCCGTTCCGTGCAAAATAACCCATCGCTCATGCGGCGGGTAGGGGCGTTGGTAGAGGGTGCGGCATTTTACGACTTCCTCACCGGGCGCAAAAATTTAGAGATTTTGGCGCGGACCGGTGACTGCTATAACCCCGATCAGATTCAGAACTTGCTCGTGCAGGTGGGTATGGCCGATCGTGCCGACCGCCGCGTGCAGGGCTACTCCACCGGCATGAAGCAGCGGCTGGGGTTGGCGGCGGCGCTGCTCAACGACCCTGATTTGGTGATTTTGGATGAGCCGACCAACGGCCTGGACCCGGCGGGTATTCAAGACGTGCGCCATTTTATTCGTGACCTGGCCGAGAAGCAGGGCAAGACGGTCTTTTTATCCAGCCATTTGCTGAGCGAAGTGGAGCAGGTGTGTGACCAGGTGGCCATTATTCACAACGGCCGTTTGGTGCAAACCGGTAAGGTGGCTGATTTACTCTCGGCGCAGGCCATCGTCCGGTTGGAAGTGACGCCCGCTGACCGGGCCATGGGGCTGCTTCTGCCGCGCTGGGGGGTGACGGAAAACGGCCGTTGGCTAGAAGTGCAGGCTGCCCGTGAAGATGTTCCTGAAATGGTGCAGCGCCTGGTCGCTGCCGAGGTGCAAATTTTCCAGGTGATGGTGCAGCAGCAAAGTTTAGAAGCGCTGTTTTTGGCAGCAACGGCCGTTGATCAACCCCAACCCTCATCGGAGGCAACAGCCCATGCGTAGTGCCTTCGCCGCTGAGTGGCGCAAGCTGCTTGGCCACACCAAAGCCATTGCTTTTCTCGTTTGGGTCTACCCGATTGGCGCACTGATGATTGTGCTGCTGATCCAAATTTTGCCTGCGCTGCTGTTGGACCCGGTGCGAGAAATGATCGCTGCCAGCCCCATTGACTGGACCGAGAATTTGCTTTCCGTGTGGAACGCGATGAATGGCTTCCCTGGCGGCACGTTTTTGCGGATGCCTTTTATTGCCTTCATTGCCATGGCCTTTGCGGGCGAATACCAGTGGGGCACCTGGAAAAATATTGTGCCGCGTCAGTCGCGCATGAACCTGATTTTTGCCAAGTTTTTGGTGCTGGCGCTGCTGCTCATGCTGGCCCTGCTGCTCACTTCGTTGGTGCTGCTGGCGGGTGGCTGGCTGGAGTCGGTGCTATTCAACGTCCCCTATGGCCCTTCGCTGGCGGAATTGGATTGGGGCGCTTTTTTGCAGCAGGCTTTGTTGCAGGTGTTGGTGACATTTGTTAGCACACTGATTGTGGCTTCTTACGCGGCGCTTATTGCCATGTACAGCCGCTCGATCATTGCCAGTTTATTGCTGAGCGTGGGTGTAGGCATTGTGGAGCTGACGTCATCGGTGCTGCTGGTGATTGTGAGCCAGGCGGTGCAACGGCCGAATCTGGTCAACATTCTCGTAGCTTTGCCAACTTACAATTTGGACAACGTGCGTAGTTGGGTGGTTGATGGGGTGGGGTCTACCTTTGGCGGCTATCCTGGCTTTACGGCCGTTCCGCCATTGTGGCTCTCTATGGTGATTTTGTTGCTGTGGTTGGGGGGATTGGTGGGCGGAACGGCCGTACTCTTCCGCCACCAGGACATTACTTCCTAAGAAAAAACAAAAGCGTGATACACAATGCGCATCACGCTCAAATGGTTGCTGAAAAGATAGCGGCAAATCCTGAAAATTAGTCGCTGGTTTCGGCTTTCCCGGTGATTTTGGGTTGGTTGTGCAGCTTCACCGGAATGTTTTCTTTGCTCGACAGGCGCAGCTGCAAGAAATCCACAATGACGGCAAAGGCCATGGCAAAGTAGATGTAATTCTTCAGGTGCAAATCTTCGGCGGCTTCGTGTGCCCACCCTTCAATCACCAGCATCGAGCCGATAAGGATGAGGAACGACAGCGCCAGAATTTTCATCGACGGGTGCCGCTCGATGAAGGCGCTGACCTGACCAGAGAAGACAATCATGATACCCGCCGCCAGGACGATGGCGGAAATCATCACCACCAGCGAGTTGGAAATACCAACGGCCGTAATCACTGAATCCAGCGAGAACACTACATCGATCAACAGAACTTGCGTGATCATGCCGCTCAGCGTCAGCTTGCCTGCTTTCACCGCATGTTCGCTGTGGTCTTCCATGTCCAGCTTTTCGTGAATTTCATAGGTGCTCTTACCAATGAGGAAGAGGCCGCCCAACAGCAGGACCAAATCTTTGCCGGAAATATGGTTGCCAAAGATGGTGAACAGGTGAGTGCCTTCTAATTGCTGCACCCAGGTGATGGCCAGCAGCAAAAGAATGCGGCTGATCACCGCAAAGCCAATACCCAGCTGCCGCCCGCGAGCCTGCTGCCCTTCCGGCAGTTTGCCGGACAGGATGGAGATGAAGATGACGTTGTCGATACCCAGCACGGTTTCCAGGGCCAGCAGGGTTAAAAATGCAACAAAGTTTTGCGCTGTAAATAAGTCAGCCATTGTTTTTCCTCAAAAATCGTCAATAAAAAGATGGAGAATGATGCCATTGAGACGGCCGTCTGTCAACGCCGCTACTCAATCACCACCTGATCCAGATTACCTTCTGCCTCTGGGAATTGCGGGTTCATTTCGCGCAAAGTTCCCACAATGGTGCGCATGATAACCAGGTTGCGGTACCATTTCTGGTTGGCCGGAATGACATACCAGGGCGCCCATTCGGTAGAGCATTCGCGCAGCATTTCTTCGTACGCTGTCATGTAGTCGGGCCAGAATTTACGCTTCTCCAAATCCTCTAGCGAAAACTTCCAATGCTTTTCCGGCTCATCCAGCCGCGCCTGGAAGCGCTCTTTTTGCTCATCGGCAGAGATGTGCAGGTAGAATTTTAGGATGCGTGTGCCCGTGTCGTGCAGCAGCTTCTCGAACTGGTTGATTTGCGTATAGCGAGGCCGCCAGACCGATTCCGACACCAGGTTGTGCACCCGCACCACCAGCACATCTTCGTAGTGGGAGCGGTTGAACACGCCAATCATGCCCCGCGCAGGTACGACTTTGTGAATGCGCCACAAAAAGTCATGGGCCAGCTCTTCTTTGGATGGGGCTTTAAACGAATGAACCCGCACGCCCTGGGGATTGACCCCCTTGAGCACACTGCGGATAGTGCCATCCTTGCCGCCCGCGTCCATCGCCTGCAAGACGATGAGCAGCTTTTGTTTATCTTCGGCATACAGCCGCTCTTGCAGGTGAACGAACTCAGTACGCAGCGCCTTGAATTCGGTTTCGGCTTCATCGCGGTTGGGGTGAAATTGTTTGCCGTCGGTGGGGAGGTCTTGGAGTTGAAACGGCCGTTGCCAATCGAGCCGGTGTGTCTGGGGCATAATCGCTCCTTTTTTATTTTGGGTGCGTTTGTTGTGAGCCATGTACTGTAACCAAAAATTGGCTGATTGAAAAGAAAAAACCGGGCCAACGCAAGCGAGAGTCCGGTTTTGGATACGGCCGTATTTAGATTTTCGCGGAGGCTACGGCACTTTGGCCGCGGTGAGCTGGGCGCGTTGCAGCAGTCCGTTGGGGCGGAAAACGGCCAACGTCAGGCCAAAGGTGGTGCCTTGCGGGCTGGAGTCCACAATCTCGATCTTTTCGCCGTGGTTGTCTTGCACCATTTTGCAGAAAGCCAGGCCCAGGCCATTGCCCCGTTCTTTTTGTTCGCCGGTGGCAAACTTTTGGAAGAGGTAGGGCCGAATGGCGTCGGGGATGCCGCTGCCCGTGTCGGTAATAGTCAGGTGGAGAGGTTCTTTGGGGTTGGAACGGCCGTTGCTCACACCTACCGTTACGGTTCCCCCGACGGGTGTAAATTTCAGCGCATTGCCCACCAGATTTTGCAGCACACGGGCCATCAACCTGCGGTCGGCCCACACCTGCGGCATTTTGTGTGGGAGGCGTGTTTCCAGGGCAATCTGTTTTTCTGAAGCAATGGCCGACTGCATTTCTAAGATTTCATCTACCAATTCGCGCAGGTCAAAAGGCTCCCGGGTAATGGGCATTTTGCCGCTTTCTAGCTGGCTGATGTCCAAAATCTGGTTTACCAGGTCCAGCGTGCGGTCGGTAATTGAAGAGGCCCGCTGCACCAGCGACATGCTTTGCTCGGACATCTCTTTCTGGGCTGTCCTGGCTAGCAAATCCAGCGAAATTTTGATGGCCCCAATCGGGTTGCGCAGGTCGTGGACCATGGTGTGAGTCAGGTCATCGCGCATCCGCTCCAGCAAACGCTCATCGGTGATGTCGCGCAGCAGCAGCAGGTGGCCAATGGGCTGGGTGTCGGCCGTTACCAGCAAGTTTTGCCAGTAGATGATTTGTTCGTTGAGCTTAAATTCACCGGTTTTCAGGTCATGGCCAGCGGGAATAATCTGCATGGAGCGCACCACTTGCGGATAGCTTTCCATGAGTTGGCTCAAAATTTCCGACAAGGTACGGCCGATCCAGTCTGGCGCTGTCTCATCTTGTTGTTGCAGCATCTTCAGGGCGGTATCGTTCACAATCAAAATGCGCCGGTTGGTGCCAACCAAAATGATGCCGTCGCGGCTGGACTGGATGAGGGCTGTCAACCGACTCTGCTCTTCGTCGATGGCCTGAAATAGGTTGGCATTTTCGATGGCGATAGCTGCGTGCTGAGCGATGGTGCGGGCCAGGCCAATCTCTTTTTGCGTAAAATCCTGGTTGTCGCGGCTGTTCCACAGCTCGGCAAAAGCAATGGTTTTGTGCCCCACGTGCAGTGGCAGGGTCAGCATAGGACTGGCTTCACTTTTCTGGGCGGTGCCATTTTTATTTTTGCCATTAGCCGCAGCGCTAAAAATGAGGGTACCTTTCAGCTTGTCCGTCAGGTGGTTGGTGTTAATGTGCTGCCGCCACCTTTCACACTGGGTGCGTTCTTCTTTGGTGGCATCTGGTGCATGGAAGCGGGCCAGCACTTCAGATTGTTTGGTGTCGGGTTCATACCGGTGGATGAGGACGCTGGTGGCGTTGATCGCCTCGCCCATTTGCTTGGCCAGCTGGCTTAGCAGGGTAGGCAGGTCAAGGGTGGAGGTGATGGCGGCAACTGCTTCACGTATGGCGGTTTGCTCGCGCAGCTGGAGCTTGGTCTGGTTGTGCAGTCGGGCATTGCTCCAGGCCAGGGAAATGGCTTCGGCCAGGGATTCAGCCAGCCAGGATTCTTCGGTGTTGAAAACGGCCGTTTTGCTATCCTGCGCCACAAATACGCCTAGCTTCTGCTTTTTGTAAACCATTGGCACGGCAATGGTGCTGTTAAATGGTAAGGCCGCCTGGCCCTTTGTTGGGCGCAAGTCAGAAATATTTTGCGTTTCGCCAGAATGAAATGCCTGATGAACAATCTCTTGCGTTTGTTTGGATTGGGCCACGGCAGCCAACCACTTGCCTTGCTTAAAAGTTGATGCCTGAATCCTGAATGACGCCTGCCTTTCATCTGGGACAAAAATGTGAACCGCTTTCCAGGCAATGTGGTGTTGAATGACGTTGACGGTATTTTGGATGAAAGTTTGCGAATCCAGATGCAGGTTAATCTGGCGCAGTACCCGGTAGAGGGTTTTCTGTTGGGCCGCGTGCTGCATTTCCACCTCGTACATGCGCACATTTTCAAGGCCCAAGGCAATTTGGCTGGTGGCGGCGCTGAGCATATCGGCCATCTCGGGTTGGAAGAAGTTGACCTGAGAATGTTCTAGCGTGAGGATGCCGATGAGATGGTCCTTGTGGACGATGGGAATTGCCAGCACCGAAAGTGGATTCAACAACCAATCTGGCGTAGGCACCCAACGTGAATCCTGGCGGGCATCGGGAATGATGACCAGTTTTTGATTTTCAATCATCCAGCCCAGCAACCCTTTGCGGCTGATTTGCTGCAAAAAATGTTTTAGCTCCGTGTTGGGCATCACCTCGCCGGTAAAGTAGGCGTTGGTTAGCTCTTTGTGCTCGTTCAGAATAAACAGGCTGCCGTTTTCTGCCTGGGCCAGAGCGGCCGTGGTGTTGAGGGCGTTTTGGAAGCGGACGCGGGGATTATGGCCCTCGGCCAGAGCCTTGGCAATTTTGGCGATGCCTTCAAAGAGGGCTTTTTGCTGCTCCAGCTCTTTTTCGGCCTGTTTCCGCTCGGAGATGTCGCGGAAGGAGATAATCCAGGCGCGGGTGACCGCAAATTCATCTTTTACTCGGGAGAGATCGATGTCGTAGGAACGGCCGTTAAACGTCAAATCAAACACAGAAGCGCTTGTGGCTTCCATCACCCGACGGTAACAATCCACCAGGTCGGCTTCTTTACGAATGACGGCGATGATATGTTTGCCAATCACTTCATCGGCTTCCCGGTCCAAAATGCGGCACGCCGCCGGGTTGATGTCGATAATGCGCTGCTGTTTATCGAGAACAAGCAGGCCGTCTTTGATGCTGCCAACGGCCGTTTGCCGGGCAATCGGGTTAATATCAAACAGTTCCAGCCGGTAAATGCCCCACGCCAGAAAAAAACCGCTCACGGAAAACGCATACGGTGTCAGGTCCAACCCCGGAATCGGTACCCAGTTGAACAGGTAAGCCAGATTGCCCAACAAGGGCATGAGCGGCAAATAGGCCAGCAACCGCACGCGCCAGTGGTGGCGGCGGTGAATGCTGTTCAGGTACAAAATTAAGACGGTGGAGCCAATAATGATAGAGGTCTGAGCATAGACATTAAACACCCAAAACCAAATGCCATGATCCAGCTGTAAGATTTCAATGACCCCAGAACTATCCAGGGAGGTGCCTGACCAAACCAGGCCATGCCACCCGTTGGTAAAGGCCAGCAGCAAGGTTAGTACGGGCACAATGGCCAGCAAATAAAGGCGATTGCGGGTGATAAAGCGCTGGTAGCCAGCAAATTGCAGAGCAAAGGTGAGCCAGAAGTAGGGAACGGCCGTAATGCCCACATACTGCACTTTAGCCATAAGCAGCTTGAGCTGCTCGGTAGGAAGGGAAAGCTCCGCCGCATAGCCAAAAGTCCAGATGAAAAGAGCCGTTAACAGAAGCGTAATTTCTATCGTCCAACGCGCCGTCGTCCGGCGCGACCACATAAATGCTGCTACCGCTGCCGTCGAAAGACCAATAAACACAAGCGGTAAAACGATAGAGAAGTGGGTAAAAGTTATCGGATACATTGGGACCAGATAAAGAGCTTTTTAGTCAGATACATCACTTACAAGCATTCTCGCCAAACAAAGCACGCGAATGAAAAAATCTTAGCAAATTACATAGGACCATTAAATAAGACATTCCAACTAACAAGCTTCTCTCCAGGGTGGAAAAACGGGGTTTGGTCGTGAAAAAAGGGTAAAACTTCTTCAAAAAACCGTATTATTCCGCTCGTGGAGGCCAGTTGAGCAAAAGTTTACGATTCTCACTTTTCCCCTTATACTTGTGGCCGAAGAACACCCTACTTGGCCGGCAACCTACCGACCAAATTGCCTGCTTAAACTTCGCAGCCAGCTTAAGCCAGGTGATCAATAACAACCTACACAGACTCGCTAAGGGCAGTTTCTGATATTCCCCAAGGGTGATGCCGTTAGGAGGTGCTCATGGCGAGGACACATTCCAGGAAGGAGGTTTTCAGTGGCAGAGAACAATGGAATGACAGGTGATGTATATTTCCCCGCACCTGAAATTGTCGAACGCGCCCATATAAAAAATTACGAAGAAACGCATAAGGCAGCAACGGCCGATTTAGCTGGATTTTGGGGCAAAGTCGCCGCCGAAAACTACGAATGGTACAAGCCGTGGGAAACGGTCTTGGATGACAGCAACGCGCCATTCTATAAATGGTTTGTCAATGCCAAAGTCAACATCATCCACAATGCGCTCGATCGGCATATGCGCACCGCAACGCGCAACAAGGCCGCCCTCATCTTCGAGGGTGAAAAAGGCGACAGTCGCGTCTACACCTACCAGCAGCTGAATCACGAAGTATGCAAATTTGCCAGCGTTTTGCGCTCTATGGGCATTGGCAAGGGGGATCGCGTCACCATTTACATGGGTCGCATCCCCGAGCTGATGATTGCCATGCTGGCCTGCGCCAAAATTGGCGCGATGCACTCCGTGGTTTACGGTGGTTTCTCCACCGAGGCGCTGCTGGGTCGCATTGATGACAGCCGCTCCAAGCTGCTCATCACCTGCGATGGTGCCTGGCTGCGCGGCGACATCATTGAGCTCAAGAAAATTGCCAACGAGGCGGTGGATCGTGCCGGAACCATCCAATCCGTGATTTGTGTCAAGCGCACCGGGCACGATGTGGAAATGGTGCACGGCCGCGATTACTGGTACCACGATCTGATGAGCTTGCCCGTGGCCGACGCCAGCGCCAAAACCGAGGTGATGGACGCCGAAGACCCGCTCTTCATTCTGTACACTTCCGGCACGACAGGCAAACCCAAAGCCATTTTGCACACGCACGGCGGCTACATGGTGTGGACCTCCACTACGCTCAAGTGGGTGTTCGACATCAAGCCAGAAGACATCTGGTGGTGTGCGGCCGATCCCGGCTGGATTACCGGCCACAGCTACATCGTCTACGCCCCGCTGATTTTGGGGGCGACTAGCTTCATGTATGAAGGTGCGCCCACACACCCGTACCCGGACCGCTGGTGGTCGTTGGTGGCCAAATACCACATCACCATTTTGTATACCGCGCCAACCGCCATTCGTGGCCTGATGCGCTTTGGCGAGAGCTGGCCCGACAAGCACGATCTTTCCAGCCTGCGTTTGCTTGGTTCCGTGGGTGAACCCATCAACCCAGAAGCGTGGCGGTGGTATTACCGGGTGATTGGTAAAGAACGCTGCCCGATCATGGATACCTGGTGGCAGACGGAAACAGGCGGCTTCATGATTACGCCGTTGCCCAGCGTGCCGCTGAAGCCTGGCTCGGCCACCCGCGCCTTCCCCGGCGTACAAATTGACGTGGTGGACGAAGAAGGCGATCCGGTTCCGGCTAATGAAGAGGGGTATCTGGTAGTGAAGGCTCCCTGGCCGGGGATGCTGCGCACCATCTTCCAGGACCCAGACCGGTATGTGACGCAGTATTGGTCGCGTTTTGCCGACCAGGGCTGGTACCTGCCGGGCGACAGCGCCAAGAAGGATGAGGATGGCTACATTTGGGTAATCGGCCGTATTGACGATGTGATCAAAGTGTCTGGCTACCGGCTGGGTACGGCCGAAATTGAAAGTGCCCTGGTGAGCCATGCAGCGGTGGCCGAAGCGGCCTGCATCGGTGTGCCCGATCCGAATGAGGTGAAGGGCAACATCATCAAGGCATTCTGCATTTTGCGGCAGGGGTATGAACCCAGCGAGAAGCTGGCGATGGCCTTGCGCGACCACGTGGGCCACGAAATGGGGCCGATTGCCAAACCGGCCACGGTGGAATTTGTAGATAGTCTGCCCAAGACTCGCTCGGGCAAGATCATGCGGCGTATCCTCAAAGCCCGCGTCATGGGCCAGGACGAAGGGGATTTGTCTACCCTGGCGGATTAAGCGACTATTCCGTTTTTTAAGAACCGAGAGAAGGCTGGCGTTTTTAGAAGCGCTAGCCTTTTTTGTTGGTTCGTGCGTGAGCGTTTTGGCAACTTCTTTCGTAAAGCGGTTGGTGCAGTAAACCAACAATAATTATTGACAAAGAATGGAGAGAAACATGCCAAAAAGCGTGCAGAAGAAGCGGAGAAAGTTTTGGATTCTAGGAACAGTTGTTTTACTTGGGACCGTTGGCGTTACGGCCGTTTTCTGGCAGGTTAATCGGGTGCAGCGAGCGATGACCGATTTTATATTGGCTCATCCGCAGGATACGGCCGTTGTCAGCTACACCTTTGGTGAAAATGGTAACCTCGTAGACGATGGCTCGGCCCTGTTTTACAACGCGGATGCGCCGTTGGTGCTGGCTTCGGTGATGAAAACGGCCGTTTTGGCCACTTATGCCGAGATGGTGGTTAGCGGCGAATTGGACCCCAACGAACCAGTGCCCGTGGCCGAGTGGGAGCGGTATTATTTGCCGGGCAGCGACGGCGGGGCGCATATCGCCGGGCTGCGCAGCGTGGGGCTGGTGGCCGATGATCTGGGCTTTGCTGTGGACCAAACGGCCGTTGTCACCCTCGATGATTTGGCCACGATGATGATGCATTTCAGTGGTAACGCCTCCACCGATTATTTGCTGGCGCGCGTGGGGCTGGAACGAGTAACGGCCGTTACCCAAACCCATCTGCCACACCAAACACCGATCCATTACACGTTGGGCTATGCGCTGGCCGTCTTTAATCATGAGGAACCGTTTTCTTTGGAGTGGGTGCAAGCCGTGCAGAGCAAGGTTGCCAACGGCGATTTCAGTGATCTGGACCGCCTGATTGATCTGTACAAAAATGATGCCAGTTGGCGGCAGGCCCAGTTGGCGTTCATGAGCAGTCTAACGAGCCAGTCGATTGAGGGTGAGGCGATGTGGGCTTTTCAGGAAACGGCCGTACAGCTGATGCCCAAGGGAACCGCCCGCGATTACGCCCACCTGATGGCCCAAATTGGCAGTGGTCACTTCATTTCGGCCGAGGTGAGTGCCCTCATGCAGCAAAAGATGGAAACTGTTCCGTCGGACTGGCCGTTGCGGTGGCTCTACTTCGATAGATTTGCGGCCAAGGACGGTACTACCGCTGGTATCCTTACCCTGGCTGCCTATGCCGTGCCCAGCCGGGGCGGCTTTGAGGGCAAAAATCGCGTCGTGGTGTTGTTCACCAACGGGCTTCCTCCCGACCTGTTTGCCCAGCAAGTTCAGTTCCAGGGGCACTACCTGCTGCCCATCGATCTGGCTCGGGCTGGGACTCAGTTTAAGCGCTTGAGCGGATCGGAATTTACTGTTCAGAATTGAAAATTCATGGGTTTCCCCTACAATTACCAATACGTGACAATAATCACCCTCACAAACCGCCTATTGTTACTACTGAAATTAACCTGAAAAAAGGAAGATAAGCCCCAGATTGCGTTAGGCAACTTAAAAGAAGAAATCTTTTCAAAGAAATCTCTTTGCGATTTGTCGTCACCTTCTCAGAAAAGGAAGTTTTAACCTTATGACCGTTCACTTGTACCTCTCCCTCATTCCAGAAGCACTCATCGCTTCGATGCTGCCGCCCGAAGAATTTGGCACTTACTACGCCGTTGGTTCCCACAAGAAGCTGCATGGCCAGGCCATGTTTATTGAACTGGACCCGAGTTTCCGGCATGAGTTCTTCAAAATTGATGCTGGTGTTGAACGCTGCGTGCCCCATCCTAACGGAATGCCCAAACGTTCTGTATACATCTCCACTTACCGCGTGCTGGAGCATGTTCCCACGGAAGTCATGCAAAAGATTTACCTGGTTACCGCTTATGGTGAGGTATTGGGTTTAGATCCGTCTAATGAACTGCCTGCCGAAAATACTGGCCTGAACATGTACCAGGAGATTGCGCCGGTGCACCCGTTGGTGGTCAGCACGTTGAGCCCAGAGCAGTATTATCAATTCCTGACGCACAACCCGGACAGCCTGGTGCATTTCCCGGCCATCTGTTTTGTTGATTTGCAGCTGGGTGAACTGGCCGATGACCCCGAACACGGCGCTATCCGTGATTTGCCTTACACCTACATTCACCACCTGCGCGAATGTTTGCTGGAGGTACGCGGCAAGGAAATTCACTCCAAGATCGTGAACCGCGTCGAAACGGTTGAGTATCCCTACCGTATGATTAAGACTGGTATCTATCTGGGTAACGAGAAAGGTTTGATTTATTTCCCGCTGCCTTCGCGCGATGAACTGCGCAGCACGTATTACCGCTGGTGGCGTTCCGCTAATCAAGCTTAATACCACAAGCGCATCAGCTGCTTTTTTAAGAGCCTGGAATTTCTGATTTCAGGCTCTTTTTTTGCGTGGATGGAGATACGGCCGTTCCCCATTTTTGCCCCTTTTTTCACCTGTAGTACTGCGGTAATGGTTTTTGACAGAGTTTGTGCCTTTCGTTACAATCGTGCCTCTAATGCCTCCACCTCTGGGGGCATTTTAACTCCAACAGATAAGAGCGGGTCTATCTACCCGCTTTTTATTTGCCCAAATTGAACACATAAGAACAGGAGGCATCAGACAGTACATGCAACATGCACTTTTTCTAGCACAAGCGGCAAATGAACGTGCCAGTCTGCCTTTAATTTGGTGGCTTGGACCCATCGGGGCGGTGTTAGCTCTGGGATATGCCTGGTACTTTTACACCCAGGTGATGAAGGAAAGCGAAGGCTCGCCCAAGATGATCGAGATCGCCCAGGCTGTGCGCGAAGGCGCTATGGCTTACCTCAAGCGGCAGTACCGCGCTGTGGGTATGGTTTTTGGCGGGCTATTTGTCATTTTTGTCATTCTGGCCTTACTGGATTTGCAAAACCCCATTGTGCCGGTCGCTTTTCTCACTGGCGGTCTTTTCTCTGGGTTGTGTGGCTTTTTTGGTATGAAAACGGCAACCAACGCCTCTGCGCGGGCGGCCAATGCGGCCCGTGGCAGCCTCAACGGCGGTTTGCAGATCGCTTTGCGCGCTGGTGCCGTGATGGGTTTGGTGGTTGTGGGATTTGCTCTGTTAGACATTACTGTCTGGTTCCTTGTGCTTTACTTTATTCCTCCGGCTGCATTTATTCGTGAAGCCATTAACCCACTGCCGCAGATTACGGCGACGATGCTTTCCTTTGGTATGGGCGCTTCAACCCAAGCTTTGTTTGCCCGTGTAGGTGGTGGTATCTACACCAAAGCCGCCGACGTGGGTGCTGACCTGGTTGGTAAAGTTGAAGCTGGTATCCCGGAAGATGATCCGCGTAACCCGGCAACTATCGCCGACAACGTGGGTGACAACGTGGGCGACGTAGCGGGTATGGGTGCTGACCTGTACGAATCTTATGCTGGTTCGATTTTGGCAACGGCCGCTCTTGGTGTGGCTGCTGTGGTAGTTGGGGGTACGGCTCTGTTTGACGGTCAGACACCAACCGTACTGCAACAAATGGACCTTCAGCTGCGCTATATCGCAGCTCCGATCGTCATTGCCGCGATTGGCGTGGCGCTCTCCATTTTGGGCGTCTACCTCGTTCGCGCCGATGATGGGGCCAGCCAGGGCCAGCTGATCAATGCCTTGAGCCGTGGGTTGTACGGCAGTTCCATCGGCATTGCGGTTTTATCGCTGCCCGTGGTGCTGATTCTTGACCTGCCCAATGCTTACCAGGTGTGGGTTTCGATTTTGGTGGGTTTGATTGTGGGTATTTTGGTGGGTAAAGCGACTGAGTATTACACGTCTCATGCCTACAAGCCGACGCGCTATATTGCTGAGCAGGCCATCACCAGCCCGGCGACGCTGCTCATTGAAGGTCTGGCCGTGGGTATGGAATCGGCCGGTATCCCCGTGTTGGCCATCGTGGCTGGTATTGCCGTGAGCTTCTACTCCATGGGCGGCATCGAAAATATCTCGATGGGCCTTTATGGCGTGGGGATTGCTGCTGTGGGTATGCTTTCCACATTGGGCTTCACCCTGGCGACCGATGCGTACGGCCCCATCGCCGATAACGCGGGCGGTAATGCGGAAATGTCTGGCCTGGAGCCAACTGTACGTGAAAAGACCGACCAATTGGATGCCGTAGGTAACACCACGGCGGCTATGGGTAAAGGTTTTGCCATCGGTTCAGCGGCGCTCACGTCGCTTGCGTTGCTATCGGCTTATTTAGAAGAAGTTCGCCTGTCGCTGACGCTGCACGGTGGCGGGGCAGACCTGATGGTAAACGGCCGTGCTGTTGAATTTTGGACCATGCAGGATTTCATGACCTTCTATAACGTCACCGTTTTGAATCCGGCAGTGCTGATTGGCGTATTTATCGGCGCAACGACTGCATTCTTCTTTGCCGCTATGACCATGCGTGCTGTGGGCCGCGCGGCTGGTGGTATGGTGGAAGAGGTTCGTCGTCAATTCCGTGAATTCCCTGGCATTTTGCTGGGCACCCAACGTCCTGATTATGCGCGGTGTGTTGAAATTAGTACGGCCGCTGCCCAAAAAGAGATGATTGCGCCCTCCGTGCTGGCCTTGATTGTGCCGGTTGTGGTGGGCGTGCTGTTTGGTGTGGCTGGCGTGTTGGGCCTGCTGGCTGGTACCCTCACTGCCGGCTTTGCCCTGGCCATCATGATGGCTAACGCTGGTGGTGCCTGGGACAATGCCAAGAAGTACATCGAAGAAGGCAATTACGGTGGTAAAGGTTCTGAAGCGCATAAAGGTGCCGTCATTGGCGATACCGTTGGCGATCCGTTTAAAGATACCTCTGGTCCGTCACTGAACATTTTGATCAAATTGATGTCTATGGCGTCGGTGGTTTTTGCTGGTTTGATCACCTTCTTTGGCAATGGCGCTGGACTGGTCTCCATGTGGTTCGGTGGCTAAAAAGGTGCCCGGCGGCCCAATAGCTTAAATGAATCTAAGGATGGGACGGCCGTTTACGGCCGTCCCTTTTGTTTTTCACAACAAACCAAATGAACGAGGTATAATCCCCGACAAATGAATTCATCATCCTCCCTGGAGCAATAATGACAACAGCCGCAGTGTATGTCCCCGCCGTCAACCACAGCAAATCTGGCCACCCGGAAAATGAGAAGCGCATCAGCCATTTACTGCCTTTCCTGGAAGAAGCCGGGGTTTTGGCCGATGTGCAGCTGATTGAACCGCAGCTGGCGACGGTGAAGCAGTTACGTCGGGTCCATGCCGCGCCGCTCATCGAGCGAGTGCGCGAAGTGTCTGCGGTGGGGGGCGGCATTTTGGATCATGGGGATACCTATGCCACGGCGCAAAGCTACGATCTGGCGCGGCGGGCGGCTGGCTCAACCATTGCGCTGGTGGACCAACTCTTAACCGGACAGGCAAACAATGGTTTCGCCCTGGTGCGCCCACCAGGACATCATGCCGAATACGGCCGTATTAGCGGTTTCTGTCTCTTCAACAACGTTGCCGCCGCCGCTCGTCAGGCCCAGGCGGTACATGGTGTCAAACGCATCCTCATCATGGATTTTGATGTGCACCATGGCAACGGCACCCAAGATATTTTCTATGATGATGAATCGGTAATGTTTATTTCGACCCATCTCTTTATGCCGCGCATGTTTTACCCTGGCACGGGTGATTCTCAGGAGCTGGGGCACGGCTATGGGCATGGCTACACGGTGAATGTGCCGCTAATGCCCAATGTGGGGGATGAGGGATACGGCCGTATTCTTAATGAGCTAATCGAGCCAATGGCCCGCCAATTTAAGCCGGAACTGCTCTTGGTGTCGATTGGGTACGATGCACATTGGCAAGACCCGCTGGCCATGGCCGGACTCAGCCTTACGGGGTATGCACAGTTGTCTCAGAAGCTGGTTGCTCTGGCTCAAGAACTTACAAACGGCAAAATCCTCTTTGTTTTAGAGGGCGGGTATCAGCTCCAGGCGCTCTCTTACGGCATTCTCAACACCTTTTACGCCCTTCTGGGGCAAGACAAAATTGAAGATCCGCTGGGGTTCTCCCCGCGGGAGGAACAGGACATTAGTCAGCTATTGCGCCAACTAAAGCGCCATCACTTGATTTATTAGGTGAAACTCAGCATAATATTTATGTTAGGTTGACAATAACAAGATATCTCACAGCTGTGGTGGGATACGGCCGTAAATCCAACTCCTCCTTAACCTAAGCTACGGCGCTTAACCTGAACAACCGGCGTGGTGATGCTGTTCTGGTTCACCACTCGGCAGGAAGAAGCAGAAGTAACCCGCTTCTTTTAACTTTTATAGAGGCGAAAACGTGACATCAATTCTTTTGCACGATTACGTAGAGCAAATCGACAAGCTCATCGACGACAACCGCCTGGTTGAAGCGATTGAGCACTGTCGGCATATTCTGCACAGCTACCCCCGCCACATCGACACATACCGGGTGATGGGCAAAGCGCTGCTGGAAAAACAAGAATATGATGCTGCCAATGATTTGTTCCTGCGCATTTTAGGCACCGATCCCAACGACTTTATTAGCCATGTGGGGCTGTCCATTATTTATAAGGAAGAGAGCCAGTTTGATCAGGCGCTTTGGCATCTGGAACGGGCTTACGAAATCCAGCCCTACAACGTGGCCATTCAAGGAGAACTGCGCCAGCTTTACACCACCCAAACCGATCAACGCCCTGGTATTATTCCCCTGACGCGTGGAGCGCTGGTTCGCCTGTATATGCAGGGCGAACTTTACCAGCAAGCCATCACTGAACTGCGCCGCATTCTGGCTGAAGAACCTGATCGTATGGATTTGCAGGTGCTGCTGGCTGAAGCACTGTGGCGGGATGATCAGCGGATTGATGCCGAAGAGGTGTGCCTGCACGTGCTGGAATTGCTGCCCAACTGTATTGTGACCAATGCCATTCTGGCGGAAATTTGGCTGCAAACAGGGCGCATCCCCGAAGCGCAAAAATATTTGCACCGACTGCACAGCCTAACCTGCGAAACAGAAAAATCGCTGGACCGAGAGACCATTGTAGGCCAGGCTTTTGCCACCGAAGGCGCTTTTATTCTGCCCAAAGAAGCTTCGCTAGAGTTTTTGCAGACCGGTACGATTTTGCCTGATAAATCAGCTGAGCCCACGGCCGATTGGGTTGGTGAAGTAAGCTTTGACAACCTGCCGGACGATGGGTCGGGCGAGGTGGTGATGGAGCCAGAAAGCGGCATGCATAGCTACGACTGGCTGGCCGAGATTGGTGATAGTCAGACAAACGAATTGGGTGAAACGGCCGTTTCTGAGGAAGTTGCCAGCGAAACAGATTGGTTTTCACAGGGTCAGGCTAAGGAATCGCTCAAACTGTCCACCGATGAATTGGATGCCGACTGGCTGGCCGATTTGCGTGGTGAAATTGAAGAAGAAACTGACTTCCAGCCAATGGATATGGAAGAACTGGCTGACGAACTATCCGGGGCATTACCGGCGGAAGAAACGGATTGGTTTGGTAACGCAGACGAAATTGCTGATGATGAGATGGCCGCGTTTGGTGCTGATTTGGGCGATACGGCCGTCACTGAAGAACCCCAGGCTGTTGACTCTGAAGGGTTGCCCAATTGGCTTGATGCTCTGGGTAATGAAGATTCCCCAATTGAGATTGATGCGACCAGCCTGATGGACGACAGCCTGGCAGACTGGGCCGACAGTGAACCCCATATCGTCGAAGAATCTAAGACGCCGTTCTGGCTTTCCGAAATAGCCGGTGATGAGTTGGAAGCCGTGCAGTTGAGTCCTGAGGATGCTCTGGATTGGATGGCCGAGGATGAGGAAGACGAAGCGATCTCGGAAATTGATGACCTGATTGATGAGCTTGCTGAGGAACCTGGCGATGCTGAACTGATTGAAGATGATCTTTCCTTTTTGGATGATCTGGAGCTGCCAGTTTTAGATGAACCAGAAGCAGTAGAATCGGAATTTGGGCCAACGGCCGTTCTGGATGAAGCTGAACAGGCTGGCGAGGATGATCTTAAGCCGGTAAGCGAAACGGATGCCCTGGGTGGTGCCGATGACTGGTTGGCTGCACTCACCGAGGGCGGTATTGATGAAACCATTGACCTGGACCAGCCGCTGGACTCTTTCGCTGGCCTGGAACTGGATGCCACTACCAGTGAACTCGCTGCCCTCAGCGATGCCGACAATTGGCTGGAATCGGCCGAAGCCGATCTGGATGCCATCCTGCAAAGCGAGAATATTGAAGAAATTTACCCCAATCTGGCCATTCCTGAATTAGATAGCGATGATTTTGCTGATATTCCAGATTGGCTTGATAGTGAAGTTGACCTGTCAGAGGAATCGGAGGCCGCCGTGAGTAGTGAAAACGATCCCCAAGAGCCACCAAAACCGGAAGAACCGGAAATGGAAATTGTGCCGGAGGAAGATCCGACTGCGGATGTCCTCAACTGGCTGGATGAATTGACATCTGAGAAGCATGACATTCCGTCATTGCCTGATCCGCCGATTGAGACTGAAGGAATGCCCAGCTGGCTCAATACGGCCGATTTAGAACAAGGTGTAGAAGTTGTGGATGAGTGGGATTCCGCTTCCGCTGAAATTCCTGATTGGCTCCAGGAACCTGTGAGTCTGGACGATGTAGACCAGGAAGAGAATCTGCTGGGCGAGGATTTGCCAACCGATGTGCCGGGTCTGACTGGTTTGCTGGCGCAAATTGACGTAGCGCCAGATGCAAGTGACGCGCCTGAAGAAGCGCTGCCGTTAGACCAGATGGATTCGCTGCTGACTGACTGGGTGGATGAAGACGCTGACGGCAGCTTGACAGAGCTGTTGGGCGGCATGGAAATGGCCGATGATTCTCTCCCCGCCGTGGATGATTGGTTTGGAGATGATTTTGCCGAAGAAACGCCCTCACTTGACGAAGAGGAAGAAGCGGAGCTGGAAGGAAGCGGTTTGACGGGTTTGCTGTCTAACCTCACCCTGACAGAGCCAGAACCCACGCGGGCGGAAGATGATTTCATGTCGGGCTTGTTGGATGAGCTGGAAGATGAGGAGCCCGACGAGGACGCTGGCGGCTTTGATGATAGTTTGGGCTTAGGCGATCTGGACCTGGAAAATGTCAGTTTGACACAGCTGCTTTCCAGTGCAGATGATGAAGATGCGGGTGATTTTGTGGCGGATACGGCCGTTTCCGATGACGATTGGCTGGCCGATTTGACCAGCCTCACCGACGATGAAGACCTGTTCGACGAAGAACCTGAGGCCGAAGAAAGCGTGGGGCTGACCGGTATGCTGGCCAATTTGTGGAGCGATGACGTGGCCGAAGAAAAAACGGCCGAATCTGAACCCCAAGAAATCCCCTCCGATTATGATACCGCTACCGATGAGATGGGACTCACTGAGCTGTTGGCCGGAATAAACTACGAAGAAGATGCCATCGCTTCCGAAATTAACCTGGATGACTTTGGCGTTGAGCCAATTGAACCCTCGCTGACCGAAATCCTATCTGGAATTGATATGGATGAAGATGACGACGGCCCTGATTTGCCCATTTCGGCGGAAGATACCACCTGGTTGACCCAGTTGGAAGCCGATACCGGCGCACTGCAAGAAGCCGGTAATGATGATTTTAATATGGCCGAAGAAACCGGTTTAGACTGGTTGACGCTGCCCGATGAGCCGGAAGAAGAAGTTCTGCCGGAAATGCCTGAACCAGCCAGACCTAAGGAAGGTGAAGTTGTTGTTGAGGCAGACAGCACGCCCGAAGATTGGGATGACCCGATGGCCTGGCTGGAAGAGCTGGCTGCACAGCAGGATGAGCCGGTTGAAGAACTACCCAGTGTGGCCGAAACGATGCTGGATGAAGAGCTGGATAGCGCCGATCAGCTCATGGCTACGGCTCCAATGGCGAAAGACACCGACTGGCTGGCTGAATTGACCGGCGGCGATTTGGACGACGAAGATGAGCTGGATGATTGGCTGGCCGAAACCGAAGCTGAGGCTCTGGCGGCTGAACTGTTTGATGCCGATGCAGATGAGCCTGGTTTGCCTGAAGCGCAGGCGATGACTGAATCTGAACCAATGTTTGATGAGTCTGAACTGGCTCGCCTGGAAGACCTTGAAGATTTGTTTGCTGAGGCAAACGTTCCCGCCGCTGAATTACCGGATACACAAGTAATGGCCGAGGCTGGACTGCAATCTGGCGATTCCGATTTGGACGATCTTGAAAACCTCGACGATCTTTTTGCCGACGAAGGGGAAATTTCCTGGCTGGATGAACTGGCCACGGACATGCTTAACCAGCCCGAAGCCGAAGAAATCGAAGAAGCGCCGGCTGTTGTAGACAGCTTAACCACGCATCCAGACATGATGGTACTCGATGAAGATGAGGAAGATGCGTTGGAGGAGGCCGAAGGTGCCTTCGACCTTGAAGATTTATGGGACGACGAATTGGCGGATGAGGAGCTTTTTGCTGCCGAGTTAACCGAACCGGAGCTTGGGAGTAGTGAACCGCTGATGGCCGAAACGGCCGTTCCTGAAGATGAAGAACTGAGCTGGCTAGATACCGTCATGGCCGAATCCGATGAAGAGGAAGCTGAAGAAGGCGAGGCGTGGCTGGCGGAAATGTTTGATGATGCCCGTGCGGAAGCCGAGCCGGACGAAGCCAGTGAGCTAGAAGATATGTTTGTGGCGCAAGACGAAGCGTTTGCCGCCGATGAAGATGCGTTTGATGAAGAACCGGGTATGCCTGAGGAAGAGCTGGTTATCACCGGCGTGACTGATGCGCTAAAAGAAACCGGCGGCCTGACCAGAGCCGAAGCTGATTTGGAAGAGGCGCTGGCGTGGCTGGACGAGTTGGATGATGAGGCCGAGCTGGAGCTGCCCGATGAAGAAGCGCCCCCTACGCGCATCACGCTGCCCACCGACGCTGGCGAGCCTGAACCTGTGGCTGATTGGCCTGATTTTGACGACGAGCCAGAGACACGCATTGTGGCGCCCGAGCAGGATGAACTGGCGCAGGCGCTCGATCGGCTGGAAATGCAGGTGCGTGAAGAGGGTGTGGCGGTGCCAGAAACGGCCGTCTTCGCCCTGGCCTTCTCTGATGAGGAGTTGAACGCGGCTCTCGATTGGATTGAAGATATTGAAGCTGCGCCTGATGTTGCCGAAACGGCCGTTGTTCCCGAGCCAGATGTAGACGCATGGGACGATGCGCTGGATGATGACGAAGAAGAGGACGTCGCCGCGGATGCTGCTGCTGGTGATTTTGATCTCCAGGCAATGGCTGATGATCCCGAAGCATGGCTAGAGCAGCTGCTGAGCGACGACATCGCGATGGATGTGGAGATGGAACCACCGCCCATCAAGCCTAGCGAAGACGCCATGTTTGTTACCGATGACGCGGCGCTAGTCGTGGAAACGGCCGAATTTGAAGAGCCCATCGAGCAGATTGAGGATACGACTGATGAATTGATCGACTCGCTGCTGGACGATGTTGGCCTGGATGACATGCCTGACGATCCAGATGCGGCTGTTGCCTGGCTGGACCAGATGGTGGACGAAGAAGAGCTGGAAGATGCTGCTACGCTCGACGGTGAAACCGATGACATGCTGCTGGTGACCGAGGAAGCTGAATCGGAGGCTGAGGCTGCTCTGGACTTTGACATAGGCGATGACCCCGAGGCGTGGCTAGAGCAAATGCTCAGCGGCGACATGGCGTTGGATATCGACATGGAACCACCGCCCATCAAACCCAGCGAAGACGCCATGTTTGTCACTGATGACGCGGCTGCCATTGTGGAAGATGAGCCTGAACCGGCGACCGAACCGGAATTAATGGTGCCGGAAACGGTGGATGACTTGGTTGAAGCGTTTGAGCTGGATGAGTCCGAGGAAGATGAGGAGGAAGCTACGGCTGAAGCCGAATCGGATCAGTTTGGCATGGCCGACATGATGGACGATCCAGAAGCGTGGCTAGAGCAGCTGCTGAGCGACGACATCGCGATGGATGTGGAGATGGAACCACCGCCCATCAAGCCCAGCGAAGATGCCATGTTTGTCACCGATGATGCCCAGGTTCAAGAACCGGCTGCCGAGGCTGAGCCAGAGATTGAGCTGGACGAAGTGGCGCTGGAAGAATCGCTGGACGTGGAGACTGACATCATTTCTGAGGTGCCGGATGATCCCGACGAGGCCGTGGTTTGGCTGGAACAGCTGGCGGCGCGTCAGGGGGCGGCCCTCGAAGAGTTGCCTACCGTGCATGATCCCGATGCCGAGCCGGAAATGCCAGACTGGATGGTTGAGGATTTGGATGATCTGACGGCCGAATCTGGCTTGGAACCTTTGGCTGCGGTAGAAGAAACGGCCGTATCCTTTGATTTACCCGCCGAACCTGACGATGAAGATGATATTGAAATGCCCGATTGGCTCGAAGAAGACGAGGATGATCGTGTTGTGGGCGAAACCGCCTGGCTGCGCACGCTGCCGGAAGTAGACACGGATACGTGGCTGGCGGCTGAAGAAGAAGCCACGCTGGCGGGCCAAGATGAAGAAATCGAACTGCCGGACACGGGTCCGCTGCGCGCGCCTGTGGCAACGCCCATACCTGACCTGCTGGACGACGACCTGTTTGAGCCTGTGCTTGAGCCCTCGACTGGCGCGTACAGCGTGGATGAAGCCCGGCTTAATGTGGCCCGAAACGCACTGGATGACGGCCGTTTGGCCGAAGCCATCTCCCAATTTAAGGAAATGGTCGCCGAAGGGTCTGGCATGATGACGATCATTGCGGAGTTGGAGCAGGCGGCTGATGCGCATCCGCGCACCCCGGCATTGTCGCAGGTGCTAGGTGATGCGTACATGCGCAATGGTCAGCTGCAAAAAGCATTGGCATCTTACCGTGCCGCGCTTGACCAGATGTAGAGTTTGCGAGTTCGGTTCGTTTGAGTGACAATTAAGCTGGTTCAGTTGGGATAAGCAGCACCGTCCTGACGAAAGTTACAATTTGAAGAGGCAGCGCAGCGATGGCAGCTGCCTCTTTTTGCGTCAAAAATCAAAAAGAATGGAGTAAGATTTCATGGAACGTACACTGATTTTAGTAAAACCAGACGGCGTGCAGCGCGGTCTGATGGGGGAAATTGTGGCCCGCTTTGAACGGCGTGGTTTGAAACTGTTGGGGATGAAATTCATCCAGATGAGCCAGGAGTTGGCCAACCAACATTACGCGGTACATAAGGAACGGCCGTTTTTCAACGATCTTGTCTCTTACATCACCTCTGGGCCAGTGCTGGCTATGGTGTGGGAAGGCAAAGATGCGATTGCCGCTGCCCGGTCCACCATCGGTGCGACCAAACCGGCAGAAGCCGCTCCTGGCAGCATTCGTGGCGACTTTGGCATGGAAATCGGCCGTAACCTGGTGCACGGTTCCGATAGCCCAGAAAATGGGGATAAGGAAGCCAATCTCTTCTTTAAGCCCGAAGAATTGGTCACCTGGACCCGCGCCACGGAAAGCTGGATTCGCGAGTAAACCAGCTGCGACGCACTTTCAAAAGTGCGTCGCAGCTGTAAAATAAAAAGCCTGGCTTACCGTTGTGGAAGCCAGGCTTTTTATTTTTTTTCGGGTGGCAGGTATTACGCCATTCGCATAACGATATGGGCATTGTTCCATAGACCTTCTAAGTCATAATATTCGCGGGTTTCTGGCGAAAACACGTGCACCAGCAAGTCGCCAAAATCAACCAGCACCCAGCCAGATTCGGGTGAACCTTCTACACTTTTAGCCAGGGCTCTGGCTTTGTCTTTGGCATCTTGAGCAATGCCGTTGGCCATGGCTCGCAGCTGTCGATCGTTCTCACCATTACAAATGAGGAAATAGTCGGCAAAAACTGCCTGTTCCCGCAAATCGAGCAGCGTAATGTCGCTGCCTTTTTTATCCAAGATGGTTTCTACCAGTAAATGCGCTAATTCTAAACTTTCCAGATTTTTCACCTCCTATGTGAAGTGGGGCGATTGTAGCATGGAGCCTGAATGGCTGACAAGCTGCGGTTGCAACTTGCCGGACTGCGCTTTACAATTAGAGCGAATGTTCTATTTGGTTTGATGGTAGCCGCAGTTTTGCTGCGCTCCCGCTACGCGGAAAGAATCCGCAGCTACAAAAAGGAGTTGCTCGTGTCTGAACCCCAGTATGAAATTCCCCCGCGTGCTGTGCCGGAAAATGATGCCGGATATTTAGAAAAGATCACCCAGGCTGTGTTCCAGGCTGGCTTTAGCTGGCAGGTAATTCGCAACAAATGGCCCGGTTTCCAGCGTGCGTTTGCCGAATTTGATGTGGATCAAGTCGCGGCGTTTACGCCGGTTGATGTAGAGCGTTTGGTAGAAGACAAGGGCATTGTGCGGAACGGCCGCAAAATCGAAGCTACCATCACCAATGCCCGCATTTGCCAGGAACTCATCGCCGAGCATGGCTCTTTCTACAACTACCTGCGCACGATGGATGGGCAGCCATACGCCAAGCGGGAGAAGCAGTTTTGCAAGAAGTTCAAATTTATGGGGCCGATGGGGGCTTACTTCTTCTTTTGGTCTGTCGGCGAAGATGTGCCAGAATACCATGAATGGCGCGCCCAAAACGAAAATAAATAAGCAAATTGCCAAGGGTGCAAAGTGCGCAGAGATTTGAAACAGCGGAAGAAACTCAGCGACCGCCACGCTCTCTGCGGTAAATAAAATATGGCATTTTTACGTAGTTCCAGCTTTTCCTCTGACTCATGGTCCGTTTCTGAACTGACGCAGTACATTCGGGAGCTGTTTGAGATTGATTACCGCTTGCAGGACGTAGAAGTCAGCGGTGAAATCTCCAACTTTACCCGCGCCCGCTCTGGCCATCTTTATTTCACGCTTAAAGATGACAAAGCGCAGCTGAAGTGTGTGATGTGGCGCACGGCCGCCGAACGGATTCGCTTTCAGCCGCAAGATGGAGATGCGGTGGTTTTGAACGGCCGTATCTCCGTTTATGAAGCTAGTGGCGTGTATCAGCTCTATGCCGAGCAGATGTCGCCGTTGGGCCAGGGCGACCTGGCGGCGGCTTTTGAAGCGCTTAAAGCCAAGCTGGCCGACGAAGGCCTGTTTGACGCCGAATTTAAGAAACCCATTCCCCCATTTCCGCGCAAAATTGGCATCGTCACCTCGGCCGATGCCGCCGCCCTGCGCGACATCATCAACGTGCTGCGCCGCCGCTACCCGCTGGTGTCCGTGCTCATTGCGCCCACGTTGGTGCAGGGAGCCGACGCGCCGCCACAAATTGTGCGGGCGCTGCGCTGGCTAGACGGCTGTACTGACATAGACACCATCATCGTGGCTCGTGGTGGTGGCTCGATGGAAGATTTGTGGGCTTTCAACGATGAAGGGGTGGCGCGGGCCATCTTTGCCGCCCAGCATCCCATCATCAGCGGGGTGGGGCATGAGGTGGACTTTACCATTGCCGATTTTGTGGCCGATTTGCGCGCGCCGACACCATCCGCCGCAGCTGAGCTGGCGGTACCGGATGTGAGTGAGTTACGGCCGTATTTCCAGACCATCCAGCAGCAGATGAAAAACCTGGTGTTGGAGCAAATTGGGCAGCACCGCTGGCAGGTGCAAACGCTCAGGCGATCGCTCAACCACCTGAGCCCGCGTGTGGGTATTGCCGGGAACCGGCAGCGCTTGGATGGCTGGCAGGCGCGTTTGGAGCGGGCGATGCAGCGTCGGCTGGACCAATCGAACCACCGGTTGAATGTGCTGCAAGCGCAGCTAACGGCCGTTAGCCCCAAAGCAACATTGGAGCGGGGCTATGCCATTGTGCGGACTGGCGACGGCCGTATCGTCCGTAGTTCCACGACTGTTCGACCAGGAGATGCGCTTACCGTGCAGGTTCATGACGGCCAGTTTGGTGTCGTTGTGGACGAAAAAGAATAATCCACAGATTATACAGAAGGCACAGATTTCTTGTTTTCTCTGCGTGGCTCTGTGCCTTCTCAGTGGACCTCTGTGTTCCGCTTTTTTGAGGATAAAAGATGGCAAAAGTTTTTGTAACACAGCACATTGGTGACGCGGCGGTGCAGCGGCTGCGGGATGCTGGGCACGTGGTGATCTATCGCGACGAAACGGTGCCGATGACGCCGGATGAACTGCAAACGGCCGTTCGCTCCGTCGATGGTCTCGTTTGTCTGCTGACGGATCGGGTGGATACGGCCGTTCTCGACGCGGCCCCGCAGTTGAAAATGGTTGCCAATGTGGCGGTGGGCTATGACAACATCGACCTGGGTGCTGCAACTCGGCGCGGTATTCTGGTGAGCAACACGCCGGATGTGCTGACGGAAACGACCGCTGATCATGCCTTTGCCTTGCTGCTGGCCATTGCCCGCCGGATTCCTGAGGCAGATACCTTTATGCGCGCTGGAAAGTATGAGCGCTTTGAACTGTTTCCGCCGCTGCTGGGGCTGGACGTGTATGGCAAAACGCTGGGCATTGTGGGTATGGGGCGGATTGGCGCAGCTGTGGCCTGGCGCGGGGCGTTGGGTTTTGGCATGAAGATTTTGTACACGGCCAATAGTGCTAAAACGGCCGTTGAGCAGGAACTTGGTGCGCAAAAGGTGAGTTTGCCGGAGCTGCTCCGCCAGAGTGATTTTGTTAGCATCAACACGCCGCTGACGCCGGAAACGCGCCACTTGTTTACATTGGAAACGCTACGCCAGATGAAACCCACTGCCTGCCTCGTTAATACGGCGCGTGGTCCTATCGTGAAGGAAGATGATTTGCTGACGGCGCTGCGTGAAGGCGTCATTTGGGGTGCCGCCCTGGACGTGTTTGAGGCGGAGCCAAAAATGACTGCCGGATTGGCTGAATATCGTGAACGGCTGGTTGTGGCTCCCCATTTGGGCAGCGCGACCGGGGAGACGCGGCGCAAAATGGCGGAAACGGCCGTTGCCAATCTCATCGCTGGTCTGGCGGGGCAAAAGCCACCGAATGCCCTGAATCCACAAGTGTGGCGGGAAACATCCCGGTGAACTGGAAATACCGACTCCTTTACCTAGCAGCCCGCTGCTACTGGCGGATTTTTCATCCCATCACCCTGGGCGTGAAGATTCTCCTGATCAAAGATGGGCAAGTCTGGTTGGTGAAACACAGCTACCAGCACGGTTGGTTTTTGCCCGGCGGTGGGGTAAAGCGCAATGAAGATTTGGAAACGGCCGTTCGTCGTGAGGCGCGTGAAGAGCTAGGCGCTGAACTGGGGGAGGTTTACCTGTTTGGCACGTACAGTGCCATTACTGAGTTGAAAAATGATCATGTTGTGGTGTTTTACTGCCACGATTTTACCGTAGGCCAGGCCGATAAAGCCGAGATTTTGGCGGTACGGCCGTATCCTCTGGATCAATTGCCTTCGGACGTTTCTCGCGGCACACGCCGCCGTATCACCGAATATGTGACTGGCGGTCGCCGGGAGCAGTCTGGTGTCTGGTGATTTTTGAGCGGAAAGTTAAACAAGGATTCAGGGCAATCCGCCCTGGTAAATGGAGCAGATGATGAGTGAAGTAAGTGAAACATTATCATTCGAGGCCGCCCTGGCCGAACTTGAAAAGATCGTTGCCCAGCTGGAATCGGGGGATTTGACGCTGGAAGCCTCGCTGGACCTGTTTGAGAAGGGGCAGAAGCTGGCCCAGCAATGTAACGTGCAGTTGGAAACGGCCGCATTGCGCATCGAACAGCTCACCAGCGACGGCGAAATCGTAGAACTAGACCTGTAAGCCCAATTGTCAGCCCCCTCAACAATCGTTATACTCATTTATTGCACAGGGAATGTTGTTTACTGTGGATGTGTGGGTGCGTAACGGCCGTATTGAAGCCTCCATAAAAATCCCACGAAACGAATCTAAAAATTAATTGTGGCTAAATCAGAGCCATTCAAGTGAAGGGAAAACAAGTTGTTTAAAAGCATACGTGAATCATTAAGCCGCACCCGAAATAACGTATTTGGTCAGATTGCTTCTGTGCTCGGTGCAGGCGACATTACCGAAGAAACCTGGGAAGATTTGGAAGCACTGCTGGTGCAGGCCGATGTAGGTGTCCCGACCACCCTGGCCATTGTGGAAGCTTTGCAGGAACGTGTGAAAAAAGATGGCCTGTACCGCGCGGACCAATTGACTGAAGCCCTTAAACAAGAGCTGCGCAAAGTGCTGGTAGATGCGCCGCCTCTGGAACTGGACGCCCCGCGCCAACTGACCATCGTCATGGTGGTCGGCGTCAACGGCTCGGGCAAAACCACCACCATTGGCAAGTTGTCGCGCCATTATCTGAACAAAGGGCGCAAAGTGATGCTGGCCGCGGCCGATACTTTCCGGGCGGCCGCCATTGATCAGCTCAAAATTTGGGGTGAGCGGGCCGATGTCCCCGTTATTTCCGGGCAGCCCAATGGCGACCCTGGTGCGGTGGCCTACGACGGCATTCGCGCGGCTCGTGCCCGTGGCTATGATTTGCTCATTATCGACACGGCCGGTCGGCTGCACACCAAATTTAACCTGATGCGTGAGTTGGAAAAGGTGTACGGTGTTTGCAAGAAGAGCGTCCACGCTGCGCCCCACGAGGTGCTGCTGGTGCTGGATGCGCCCACCGGGCAAAACGCGTTGGTTCAGGCGCAAAAGTTTAAGGAATCTGTCCACGTCACAGGTGTGATTTTGACCAAGTTGGACAGCACGGCTAAAGGTGGCATGGTGTTTGCTATTTACCGCGAGCTGGGGCTGCCGGTGCGCTTCATTGGCACCGGGGAGCGCATTGAAGATTTGGCCCCCTTTGACCCCGATCAATTTATCAACGGCCTGTTTGAATAATAGAGTTGTTCCCGAATAACAATTGTCATTCCCCCCTGCGCGGGTATGACAGGGTAGAATTTTTATGAATGAACAACTCTAATCAAAATTGAATCAGGATCGTTTTGCGATCGCTGAAACCGCATACTAAGAAGGAAGTAGACCGAGATGGAAGAATTAGCTGAAAAATTAACCAATTTGCAACAAACAGTGAATTTATTGCGGAGGCGTCTTTGACGTACCTGCCAAAGCGTTAAAGGTTTCACAATTAGAAGAGGTCGCGGCTGCCCCTGGCTTTTGGGATGATTCAGCCAAGGCGCAGGTCATCATGCGCGACCTGACAAAGCTGCGCGACCAGGTTGGCGTGTGGGAAGCGCTTAGCCGCCGCCTCACGGATGCTCAAGAGCTGGTGGAATTGGGCGATGAGGAATTGGCTTCTGAGCTGGCCAATGAAGTCGTTAATCTGGAAGAGCAGGTAGCCCGGTTGGAGTTTGAAACGCTCTTTTCTGGGCAATATGACGATGAAAATTGCATCCTGGCCATTCATGCTGGCGCAGGCGGCACGGAAGCTCAGGATTGGGCCCAAATGTTGCAGCGCATGTTTATGCGCTGGGCCGATTCGCACCAAATGGTGGTGGATATCGTTGATGAGAGTCCTGGCGACGAGGCAGGCATTAAGAGCGTGATGATGGAGATTCGGGGCAATTATGTTTACGGCCGTCTTCAATCTGAGCGTGGTGTGCATCGTCTGGTGCGCATCTCGCCCTACGATGCCTCAAGCCGTCGCCACACCTCCTTTGCCAAGGTGGAAGTGTGGCCAGACGTTGCTGAAGATATCGAAATTGAAGTTGACGAGAAGGATTTGCGTATTGACCGTTTTAAGGCGAGTGGGGCAGGTGGCCAGCATGTGCAAAAGAACGAAACGGCCGTACGCATCACTCACTTGCCCACCGGGATTGTTGTCTCTTGCCAAAACCAGCGGTCGCTGACGCAGAACCGGGAAATGGCGATGAAAATCCTCAAGGCGCAGCTGTTCGACCTGGAGCAGCGCAAGCAGGATGCTGAAATGGCCGCGCTGAAAGGCGAAGATGTTGATGCCGCCTGGGGCAGCCAGATTCGGTCTTATGTGCTGCATCCGTACAAAATGGTCAAAGATCATCGGACGAATTATGAAGTAGGGAATGCCCAGGCGGTGTTAGACGGCCGTTTGGATGATTTCATGGAAGCGTATTTGAAGCAAAAAGTAGGACAATCTGTACCAACCACGTAACCAGTGAATGGAGGCAACTGATGGCAGAAGATCACAAAAAACCAGGAATGGGAGCGCGTCGCCCGGCGAATCGTCCCGCACGCACCGTCGGTCAGGCGGCCCGTCAGGCCGCAATGAAACGACGGGTACGGCCGTCTGTACGTGCCGAAGCCAGAAAAGCGGCCGTTAGCCAACGGCCGTTGCCCACGCCGCCCCGTCGCCCAGCTGTGGCGCGGCGACCGGTGGCTGCGGCCGTCGCCCCGGAGATTACTGCCCAAATCAACAGCATTCACGATAAGTTTGAGCGCCTCTCGGCTCAGGCGCAGATGGAAGATGTATTTTCGGCCGTTGGCGACATTGACGACAAGTTGACCAAGCTGCCTTTTGACCTGGAAGCATTGCGTGACCGGGGCTATGTTCATTCTGGCCAGCTGGAAGACAAGCTAGAAGCGTTGGATGATCAGTGGGACAAGTTGCGTCCACGCGTCGAGAATGCCCTCAACGAGCAGGTGCAGCGATTGGACACTGACCTGGACCAGGCCGAGCGCCAGATGGGTCGCCTGAACAATGCCAATGCTGCGGTGGTGAAATCGGTAGATACGGCCGTAGACGCTCTGGGTAGCCGTGTGACCGCGGCGCGTCGTGCCGTTGAAGGTCTGTATGATGGCATCACCGCTGAGCTGTACAAAATTGAGTATTCGCTGGGTCAGGTACAAAAAATGTTGGACCTGATATCCGGTTCTTCAGAGATTCGTTTGCAGGAGGCGGAGGGGCCACTGCTGGCTGTGGCCACAAAATGGCAGCAGGATGGCGAGGACGGCCCCGAGGGGTATCTCTTCCTTACTGACCAGCGGCTGCTGTTTGAACAGCGCGAAGAAGTTGTCACCAAAAAGCGCTTTGGCCTTTTCAAAGCCGAATCTGAAATGGTGCAAAAGCTGCAAATTGCTGTGCAGGTGCACGAAATTGATCAGATTGCCCACAAGGAAGAGGGCGGTTTCTTGGGCATGGGTAAGGCCGATATTTTGGAACTGGTTTTTGCCGCTACTGCGTCGCTGTCACGGGCTCGTTTTCACCTCAAGGGCCAGAATTCTTCCGATTGGGCCGCCATGATTAACCGGATTCAGTCAGGCGAGATCGATGGCGATCGGTCTGATGAGTATCTGGACGAGTTGGAAGCCGCGGGTATCACCAGCTCAAGCTTCCCAGAACAGTGCCCGAATTGTTATGCGGCCGTTCCGCCTCAACCGCGCGGTGTGACCGTGTATGAATGCGAATTTTGCGGGGCTACCATCATGCCCGCGGCGGCGGAATAGGTTGGTTTTTATCACGCTTTGACAAAAATAGGACTTGGCAGGAACGGCCGTATTTTGTATAATCTTCGGCTTGCACATGCTTACGCAACTCTTATGTAAAAGCGTTGAAATATTGACGGAAACCGATATAATCGCATTACATATATAAAATTTGCCACGACGTTTCAAGAGCGTTGGTCCTGATCAGACCATACGCTCTTTTTCCGTGTTTACGAAACAAATCGTAAGCGGACCCCGTCCTCGTGCGCAATCGCTGTGCAAATCAGTATGTCTGGACAAACTTATTTTGGGTTGGAGCTTTATTCATTTTGGGAGGTCATCTGGTGGAGACAACCGAATTCCGTTCGTTACGCATAAGCTTAGCATCCCCGGACCAAATGCGGTCATGGTCATATGGTGAGGTAACTAAACCGGAAACCATCAACTATCGCCGTTTGCGACCAGAAAAAGATGGTCTATTTTGTGAGGCAATTTTTGGCCCCACGCGTGATTGGCAGTGTTACTGCGGTAAATATAAGAACGTTCGCTATAAGGGTATTGTTTGTGATAAATGTGGCGTTGAAGTAACGCGTTCGGCCGTACGGCGTGAGCGCATGGGCCACATTGAACTGGCAGCTCCCGTTGCCCACGTCTGGTATACCCGGCGTGTACCCAGCCACATGGGTTTGCTGCTCAACGTGTCGCGCCGTAATTTGGATCGCGTCCTCTATTTTGCGCAGTACGTTATTACCAGCGTCGATGAAGAAGCACGGCAGCGCGCCTTGAAACGTCTTGAAGAAGAACTGGCCGAAGCCGAACTTCGCTTTGAAGAAGATTTGCAGTCCAACATTGGTGATGCTACTTCTGATGCCCAGGTACGCCTGCGCGAATTAGAAGCCCGTTTGCAGTCGCTTAATGAATCGTTTGAAGATCGCCTGTCAGAGGCAACCGATGATGTTGTAAAAGAGGCGCAGTCTGTCGAGCGTCGTCTGGAAAATCTGAAAGGTTCTGCTGCCAGCGAAGATATTATTTTGGGCGGCACCATCATCGTGAAGTCTGGTGAAACGGTCGGGCGTGAGCACAGCGTTTTGGTGCAAGAAGTCACCTCTGAGCGTCTGAACGAGGTTCAGAAGGAAAGCGAAGAGGATCACCAAAGCGAAGTCGCCAGCTTGCAGAAAGAAATTGAAGAGCTGCGTACCGAAGCCGATGCAGTCGGTGGTGACTTGCGTGATGAGTTGGCCCTCAAGCTGACCCGTTTGCGGCAGCAGGCTCAAGCCAATCGTGAGCAGTTGGAAAACCTGGAGCCAATGGTTTTCCTGAATGAAAACGATTACCGTGAATTGAAGAGCAAGTTTGGTAACGTCTTCCGCGCCGACATGGGTGCTGAGGCACTGTATGACATCCTCAAGAAGATGGACCTGGATAAGCTCTCTCGTGAACTGTGGCGCGAGGTGCGCACCACGCGTTCCAAGCAAGCGGCGAAGCGCGCCACTAAGCGTCTGCAAGTGGTTGAATCGCTGCGCAAGAGTGGCAACCGTCCTGAGTGGATGATTTTGACCGTTTTGCCGGTTATCCCTCCCGACCTGCGCCCGATGGTTCAGCTTGACGGCGGCCGTTTTGCGACCTCTGACCTCAACGATTTATACCGTCGTGTCATTAACCGTAACAACCGTCTCAAGCGTTTGCTGGAACTGGGTGCGCCCGACGTAATCGTGCGCAATGAAAAGCGTATGCTCCAGGAAGCGGTAGACAGCTTGATCGACAACAGCCAACGTGGCAAGGCGCTGAGCCGCCGGGGCCGTCGTGAGCTGAAGTCGCTGTCTGACATGCTCAAAGGTAAAAAGGGCCGTTTCCGGCGCAATTTGCTGGGTAAACGTGTGGACTACTCTGGTCGTTCCGTCATCGTGGTTGGTCCGACCCTCAAGTTGGGTCAGTGTGGCTTGCCCAAGACGATGGCGCTGGAGCTGTTCCGGCCGTTTGTGATTAGCAAACTGGTTGAATATGGTTACGCGAGCAACGTGAAGGGCGCGCGTCGCTTCATTGAGCGCCAGCCACCGGAAGTTTGGGAAGTGCTGGAAGAAGTTATCCAGGGACGGCCGATTTTGCTAAACCGTGCGCCTACTTTGCACCGTCTGGGTATCCAGGCGTTTATGCCGATGCTGGTGGAAGGCAAAGCGATTCAGCTGCATCCGCTGGTATGTGCGGCGTTCAATGCTGACTTTGACGGTGATCAGATGGCTGTCCATGTGCCGCTGTCGCAAAAAGCGGTTGATGAGGCCAAGAGCCTGATGATGGCCACGCGCAACCTGCTCAAGCCGTCTGATGGCCAGCCGATTGTGGGTCCGTCTAAAGACATGGTGTTGGGTGTGTACTACCTGACGCTGATGGTAAACGGCCGTAAAGGTGAAGGCAGCAAATTTGGCAATATGGAAGAAGTTGAGACAGCTTATGAACTGGGCTATGTTGATATCCATGCCAAAATCAAGCTGGAAGTAGAGACATACTTCAAAGAGGATCACACCCGCTATGCCGATGGTAAACCTCGCCGCCGGGTTGTGGAAACATCACCAGGGCGCGTGCTCTTTAACATGGCCATGCCCAAAGAGTTCAACTTCGTCAACCGCGTGTTGGACAAAGGTGGTGTGAATGCCCTCATCAACCGGGTTTATCGCCTGGTGGGTGATGAAGCGACCATTGATATGGTGGACGCTATCAAGAACATCGGCTTTAAGTACGCTACCATTTCTGGTACGACCATTGCTGTAGCCGATCTCACTATCCCCGAAGAGCGGCAGGGCATTTTGGATGATGCTTTGCAACGTGTTAATGAAATTGACCGCCAATACCGCCGTGGTTTGCTGACAGAAGAAGAGCAATATCAGCGCACCATTGAGCAGTGGAACGATGCCAAAGACAAGGTGGAAAAGGCCGTGCGTGATGCGATGGATCCGGCCAGCCCCATTGCTGTTATGGCTTTGTCCGGCGCGGGTAAGGGCGGTTTTGGCCCGATCACGCAGCTGGCTGGTATGCGCGGTTTGATGGCTGATCCTCAGGGCAAAATTATCCCTGTGCCGATTCAGTCGAACTTCCGTCAGGGGTTGGACACGTTGGAGTACTTCATCTCCACGCATGGTGCCCGTAAGGGTCTGGCTGATACGGCGCTGCGTACGGCCGATGCTGGTTATCTCACTCGCCGTTTGGTAGACATTGCCCAGGAAATGATCGTCATGGACGACGACTGTGGCACGACCAAGGGCATTTGGGTGCGCCGCGTAGATAACTTTGGCAAGCAAACGTTGGCGGAGCGTATTCTGGGTCGCGTGGCGGCAGCCGCCATTGCCAACCCAGAAACGGGCGAAATCGTCATTAACAAGGATGAATATTATACGGACCAGATTGCTGACGAGGTTGATGCCATAGGCGTTGACGAGGTGTATGTCTACTCGCCGATGACTTGTGAGATGCGTCGGGGTATCTGCGCCAAATGTTACGGTATTGATCTGGCCCGTGGTAAGCCGGTGGAGCAAGGAACGGCCGTTGGTATTGTTGCCGCTCAGTCCATTGGTGAACCCGGTACACAGCTGACACTGCGTACATTCCACACCGGTGGTACCGCCTCGGCGGGTGGTGACATTACCCAGGGTTTGCCCCGTGTGGAAGAGCTGTTTGAAGCCCGCCAGCGGCCCAAAGGTGAAGCAGTCATCACCGAAATTGGTGGCCGTGCCGACCTTCGCGTCGTTGATGGTGTTCGCCATGTCTTTGTGACCGATGTCCGTCTGGTGGATGACATCTACGAGATTACGGATGGTTGGGACGTGAAAGTTGGCAATAACGATGCCATTGAGGCGGGTGGTGTGCTGGCCGAAAACGAGGACGAAGTTGTAGTAGCTCGCCACGGTGGACGTGTAAGCCGCAGCGGTAATGCCATCAAGGTGACCTGGGAAAGCAAAGACGAACGCGACTACGAAATTCCAGCCGGTATGCGTATG
The DNA here is from genome assembly GCA_020634435.1 of Ardenticatenaceae bacterium. Taxonomy (GTDB): domain Bacteria; phylum Chloroflexota; class Anaerolineae; order Promineifilales; family Promineifilaceae; genus Leptofilum. Next base: position 312,660 of record JACKBS010000009.1, read on the forward strand.
CTAATTTCGGATGGGCAGGACGTAAGCGCTGGTGAACAGCTGACAGAAGGGTCTAAAAACCCGCACCGCATCCTGGATATTCTGGGACGTGATGCCGTGACGCAATACTTACTGCGTGAAATGCAGCAGGTTTATCGTCCGCAAGGTCAGAACATTCACGACAAGCACTTTGAAGTGATCATTCGCAAGATGTTGAGCAAGGTGATGGTTACCTCTTCTGGTGATACCGAGATGCTGCCCGGTGAGTTGATCGAAACATCAATCTTCCAGGCCAACAACGAGGAAATCATGGAGGAAGGTGGTCAGCCGGCCCAGGCCGAGCCAGTTTTGTTAGGCATCACCAAGGGTGCTTTGAACACGGACAGCTTCCTGTCGGCTAGCTCCTTCCAGCACACGATCAAAGTGTTGGCCAGCGCCGCAATCGCTGGTCGTGAAGACGACTTGATTGGTCTGAAAGAAAACGTAATCATCGGTAAGCTGATTCCTGCCGGAACTGGCTTTGATATGCACAACCGGCAGCCGGAAGAATTGGAAGCTGGTTTGGATGAGATGGATGAGGTCTTGGAAGATCCGATTGATTACTCTGGTGCTTTAATTGATGACAACACAGAGGATGCCGTGTTGGAAGCAATTGCCGCCGCCGCCGCTGCCGAAGCGACGCGGGAACACATGGAACTGCCTGATTTAGACGATTACGATGATGAAGATTAGAAATCGGGCCTGGTAAAACAAACCAAAACGGCGACTCAGAAATGGGTCGCCGTTTTTTGTTGCGAAAGTTAAGTTAGAAGTGCGTCACACTCGATGAGTGTTAGAAGTCGCGTTGCAGAAGCATGTCCGAAAGCTGGTTGAGGGCTGTGAATGCTGAGCCTGTTGGCTCTGCTTCCTCCAGGTGCTGCAACGCATTTTCAGAGTAGTAGGTCGCTCGTTCGATGGCATAATCGCGGGCGCCAGTTGTGTTGAGCACCTGGATAGCCTGTTTCACAAATGCCTCGTCGGTTTGTTCCTGTTCATACAGCTGGCGGAGTGCGCCGTTGTGATTGAGCCCGTAAAGGACGGGCAGCGTCTTCTTTTTGGTGAGAATGTCGGTAGAAGCAGACTTGCCAATGACGGCTTCATCGCCCCAAATGCCCAAGATGTCGTCTATGACCTGGAAGGCAAGCCCGAGATTGAGACCAAATTGAGCGTAATGCTCGACGGTTTCACTGTCTGCCCCGGCGATAAGTGCACCAAGTTCGGTGCATAGAGAGACCAGTACGGCCGTTTTCCCCGTAATCATCGCCAGATACTCATCCACCGTGATAACCTCACGCTGCTCAAAATCCATGTCGGCATGCTGACCCTGGGTAAGACGGACACAGGTCTCATCAAAACGACGCAGGGCGGTAACGGCCGTTTCTGCCGACACACCCCGATCTACTAACCGATTCATGGCCAGATGCGCCAGGGCAAACATCGCATCGCCCGCGTTGATGGCCTGCTCCGTGCCCCAGATGGTCCACAATGTTTTGCGGCCGCGCCGGGTGGGGCTGGCATCCTCGATGTCATCGTGGATCAGCGAGAAGTTGTGCAGCAGCTCAATAGCCGCCGCCGCAGGGACCGCCTGCTGCCAGTCGCCGCCCGCTGCCTGGCACGCCAGCAGGCAAATAACGGGCCGAATTTGCTTACCCGCATTGACATCGGCTGGCTGAAGCTGTTCATCGCGCCAGCCCATGTGGTAATGCATCATGCCGTAAAAAGCGTTTGGTGTGTCGTCGGTGGCGTGAAGGACGGCTTTCATTTCGGCGTTGACCGCCTGGCGCATTTGTGCAGAGAGTTGTTGAAGTTCGTTCATAACAAGAGATTGGGGAGTGGCGATTGGAGATTAGGAGTTGCTATTTATCGCCACTCTCTACTTTCCATTCCTAAATTATTTTTGGGAATTGTGTGTGCAATTGAGTCCGGGATAAAGTCGCTAGATTATCTGCTCCGGTGCAGAACATACTAATGCGCAGTTCGTCGGTGAGCGTTTCGGCCAGTTCAACGACCCCGGCAACGCCATTTTTATCGGCCGCGCGCAGGAACTCGCCCGCAAAACCAGCGAGATTCGCCCCGAGAGCGATGCATTTGGCGACGTCAATGCCGTTGCGAATGCCGCCACTGGCGATGATGGGCAAGTTTGGAGCGGCACGACGGCAATATTGGATGGATACGGCCGTGGGAATACCCCAATCCACAAAAGTCCCGGCGACCCGCGCGTGGCGGGTGGTGGGGGCGCGATACATCTCTACCTGGCTCCACGATGTGCCGCCTGCACCAGCCACATCAATGGCGGCAATGCCGGCATTGGCCAGCTGGCGCGCCGTTTCTTCGGCAAAGCCCCAACCAACTTCTTTGGCAATGACCGGGACGGGCAAATCGCGACAAACTTGTTCTACCTTGCTCAGCAGATTGGCAAAATTTCCGTCGCCTTCAGGCTGTACCGCTTCTTGCAGGGCGTTAAAGTGCAAAATCAGTGCATCCGCCTCGCACATATCTACGGCACGGCGGCAATGGTCCAGGCCGTAGCCGTAATTGAGCTGCACTGCACCCACGTTGGCAAACAGCAAAATGTCTGGCGCAACCTGGCGCACGTGGTAAGTGTCGGCCAGACTGTCGTCCTCGATGGCCGCTCGCTGCGAGCCAAGCCCCATCGCCATGCCTACTGCCTGCGCCGCTTCTGCCAACGTGCGGTTGATTTGCCCTGCCTCTGGCGTGCCGCCCGTCATGGAGGAGATGAGCAAGGGCGTTTGCAGCAGTTTGCCAAAGAGGGTGGTGGTGGTAGCAACCGCCGCCAGGTCAATTTCTGGCAGCGCCTGGTGCATGAAAAAGTAATTTTCTAGCCCGGTTGTAAGTTTGTTGAAGGAGACGTTTTCTTCCAGATTGATACGGATGTGATCCGCTTTGCGCCGTTCGTGGATGGTGGCATCGTTGTGGGTGGGAACGGCCGTTTCGTTTTTGGGCATATACCCCTCCAATTCCTATTTCTGCAAAAGAGTATACATTGACCAGTATGGTTTTGCGAGGGTAAAGCGAACTTTGGTGTTCAGACGTGGTGTAAGTAAAGCAGGGGTAAAATGGGTAGATTTTGCCGTACGTATCCCGTATGCAAATGGTTTGTTGATTGTACGGCCGTATCGTTCGTCACCCCATTCTGGCTAAGATACAATAGCCACAACCTGAACAACATCAATACCAGTGCCAGCCCAAAGACGCAGCCCCGGTTGACGAACGGCCGTTTCCCCAATGATTTGTATGATTGCGCCTGGACCGGCTGGTAAACAAGCCCATCTCTACCCGGCAAGTGGGTAGACAAGGAGACACCATGCGCGTTTTAATCACTGGAGCTGCGGGCTTTCTCGGCTCCCATTTATCAGACCGTTTTATTGCTGAAGGCCATACCGTGGTAGGTATGGACAACCTGATCACTGGCAATATGGACAATATTGCCCACCTGATGGGGCACGAGCGGTTCAGCTTCATCAAACACGACGTAAGCAACTACATTTACGTCCCTGGAGAAATTGATGCAGTGCTGCATTTTGCTTCCCCAGCCAGCCCCAACGATTATTTGGAACACCCCATCCCCACGCTGAAAGTAGGTTCCCTGGGCACCCACAACACCCTGGGTCTGGCCAAGGCCAAAGGCGCACGCTACCTGCTGGCCTCCACTTCCGAGGTATATGGCGACCCGCAGGTGAATCCGCAGCCGGAAACTTATTGGGGCAATGTGAATCCTATCGGGCCGCGTGGGGTTTATGATGAAGCCAAGCGTTTTGCCGAAGCGATGACCCTGGCCTACCAGCGCTATCATGGCCTGGAAACGCGCATTGTGCGTATTTTTAACACCTATGGCCCCCGGATGCGGCTAAATGACGGCCGTGTGGTGCCTAACTTCATCCATCAGGCGCTAACCAACCAGCCAATTACCGTGTACGGCGATGGCAGCCAGACGCGCGCCTTCCAATATTACAGCGATTTGGTAGACGGCATTTACCGCCTGCTGCACTCCGACGAAGATTTGCCGGTTAACATTGGCAATCCCAATGAGATGACCATTGTGGAGTTTGCCCGTGCCGTGGTGGACATTGCCAACAGCCAGTCGGAAATTGTGTTTGTGCAGCCCACCGATGATCGGTTTACCGATGATCCCAAGCAGCGTCGCCCGGACATTAGCAAAGCCAAGCGCGTGCTGGGTTGGGAACCCAAAGTGGACCTGGCCGAAGGGTTGAAGAACACTTTGGACTACTTCCGCGACAAGGTGTAAGAACTGTTTTGCAGGAATTACGGCCGTTTCCCCGCACTATTTTTACCAGGCTGGTTAGCCCATCACAGTGGCAGCCAGCCTGGTTTGTGCTGCTGGCGGTGCTGGTTGGTGGCGTGCTCGTCATGCTGCCCCCGGCTGAATCGGGGCCACTGCTGCTGCGAACGGCCGTACTCCTGCTTACCCTCATCGAACCGTTGGCTGGACTGTTTGCTGCCTTGTTGACAGGCCCTCTAGGCGCTATTGAAGTTGGCTTGCTGGATAGCGGCCAGTTTTACCTGCTGTTTAGCCTGTTGGCCTGGCTGGCTCACGGGCTGCGCCAACGAAGGCTGTTTGTGCCACGCACCTTTTTGGCTGTGCCGTTGGCCCTGTTCACGGGCATTGCCGCCATTACCGTGATGGATGCCGCATCTTACAACTTTGGTTTGAAAGAGCTGTTGAAGTGGGGCGAGATGCTGGCCATCATGTTGCTGGTAGTAGATCGAGTGACAATCTGGCAAGAGCGCCACGCGAAAAGCGGCATGAAGCCCGTTATTTGGCTACTGGTGGCCTTGTTTGCCGCGGGATTGAGCCAGGCAGCCTTGGGTATTTATCAGTTTGGTCTGCGTGGCGATGGGCCGGAACACTTCTTGGTGTTGGGTCAGTTTTACCGCGCGTATGGCACTTTTAACCAGCCTAATCCATACGGCGGCTTTATGAATTTAACGGCCGTTCTCGGTCTGGGTATCTTGTTAAGTTATCTTTGGGAAATTGGCAATTGGCGATTGGCGATGAGAAGGCAACAATCGCCAATCGCTAATCGCCAACCTCCAAATTGGTTGGCTTTTTTTGCGGTGGGGTCAGTAACGGCCGTTGCCCTCATGGCCGTCATTTTTTCTTGGAGCCGTGGGGCATGGCTGAGTTTAGGCGCGGCAGCAGCGATGCTCGTGTTGTTCTGGCCGCGTAAGCTGTGGCAAGGTGCGCTGCTGTTGCTGCTTGGTGCTGGATTGCTGCTAGGCGGCAGCCAGATTGGGCTGGTACCTGCATCCGTCACGGAGCGCATCACCAGCTTTAGTGAGGATTTGCGCTTTGGTGACGTACGCGGCGAAGACATTACCGATGAAAATTATGCCGTGCTGGAGCGCTTGGCCCATTGGCAAGCCGCGCTGGGCATGGCCCAAGACCAGCCCTGGTTTGGTGTAGGGTTTGGTAATTACGAGCCTGCCTATGCCGATTACGCGCTCATCAATTGGCCGTATCCATTGGGCCACGCGCACAACTATTATTTGAACTTGTTGGCGGAAACAGGGATTATGGGGCTGGCGGCCTATTTGTTGTTGTGGACGGCCGTTTTCTGGCAAACAATTCGCGTTATCCGGCGCAGCGATGGCTGGCAGCGCGGCGTGGCATTGGGGCTGCTTGGCGTCTGGACCGCGCTAACGGTGCATCATTTGGTGGATAAGCTGTACGTGAATAACATTTATATCCAGCTGGGCGCACTGTTTGGGCTGTTGCAGCTTTTAGATGAGAAAAATTTGAACCGCAAACTGCATGGAGCGCGCCAGGGGTTGGAAGACAAATCGCGGCGATTGCTGTATCTACGCGGCGAAAAAGTGTAAGAGGATTTTCATGGTTTCTATTTTTACCGGTATGGCTGGCCGATTTGGCGTAAACGAGCGGGAGGCAGAACGTTTTTTTAAGTTTGCTGTTGTGGGTGCCATCGGCTTTATTGTTGATTTTGGCATTTTTAACTTGACCTTACGGCCGTTTGAGTTGCTTCTAGAAAATGGCACGGCGTTGCACAACTTTATGGTCGGCCTTGGACTAAACGATGTGCAAACTGTCTCGCTGGCCCGCACCTTTGCCTCCACGCTTTCATTTATTGCAGCGATTGTCAGCAACTTTTTGTGGAACCGCTATTGGACTTATCCAGATTCTCGCTCCCGTTCTATTCGGCGGCAGTTGGCCCAATTTACGGTAGTGAGCGTGGCTGGCATTGTGATTCGCGTGCCGATTATTACTTACACCCATGCGCCTTTCACCAACCTGGTCGCTAAGATTTCGGCTCTGGAACCATACAGCGTGCGCCTGGGCGATAACCTGGCGTTGGTCCTGGCCGTCATCGTGGTCATGTTCTGGAACTTCTTTGTTAATCGCTACTGGACTTACAACGACGTCCAATAACGGACTGGCCCCATGCAAATTGGCATTGATGTAACCGCAGCATTAACCCAGGGTGGGGGCATTGGCCGCTACACGCGGGAGCTGGTTCAGGCGCTGGCCGCAGTCGATACACAAAATAGCTATCGTTTGTTTTCGGCCAGACCACCTGTAAATTTGCCCGTCCCAGAGCCATTACCTAAATCACCGAACTTTTCTTACCAGCCTGCGCCGCTGGATGAACGCTGGCTTTATCGGCTGTGGTATCGCTTGCGGCTGCCATTGCCGGTGCAGTGGGTGACGGGGCAACTGGATTTGTTTCATTCGCCCGATTTTGTGCTGCCGCCGGTAAACGGCCGTATTCCCACCCTGCTCACTGTTCACGACCTCTCTTTTGTTCATTTTCCCCATGTTTTCCCAGCGCGATTAGTTAGCTATCTGAACCAGGTCGTGCCGTGGTCCATCGGCCGTGCCACGCACATTTTGGCTGATTCGGAAGCGACCCGGCAGGATTTGCTCACCATCTGGCAAGTGCCGCCGGAAAAGGTGACGGTGCTGTATAGCGGCGTCCACGAGCGGTTTCGTCCAGTGGAAGATGTGGGGGTGATTACGGCCGTTCGTCAAAAATATCAGCTGCAAAACTGGCCCTACATCCTCAGCGTGGGCACACTCCAGCCGCGCAAAAATTACCAGATGCTTATCCGTGCCTTTGCGCCGCTGGCCGACAAAGTACCACATCATTTGGTAATTTCCGGTGGTAAGGGCTGGCTCTACGACGAGATGTTGGGCGAAGTGGCGCGACAAGGGCTGACAGGCCGCGTACACTTCATTGGCTTTGTAGACGATGCCGATTTGCCCACCCTGTACAGCGCAGCCGATCTGTTTGTGTTTCCCAGCCTGTATGAGGGCTTTGGTTTGCCTCTGTTAGAAGCGATGGGCTGCGGAACGGCCGTACTGACCTCCAACAGTTCTTCCTTACCCGAAGTTGCTGGAACGGCTGCCCAACAACTGTCCCCTCAAGATGAAGCAGCCTGGACGAAATCCATGCACAATTTGCTCGTTGACGACGATTTTCGTCATCAGTTGGTGCAAGCCGGACTGGTTCAGGCGCAACAGTTTTCCTGGCACGATTCTGCCCAGAAATTGTTGAAAATTTATCAACACCTTGTCCGGTGCTGAAATTTGCCCCGAAATTAGTACCCATTCCCTATTACCTCGAGTAGAAGCTAGTACCAACGTCTCATTATGTGAACTATGATTTCGTCATAGTAACATGCATAATGGTTGCAATAGTGAAGTATGTTCACAGAGTAGTGCCCAATTGAATACTGGGGTTCCCCCAAACGGCCGTTAGACTTCACGGTTTGTTTTCATTCTGTAGCTGGCTTCAACCATAGCCTTGCTGCTGCGGATTGTTCACCAACGCGATGGGTTTCTGCATACCCAGGTGAAAAATAGCTATTTCGGGCGCGTATCTGAGGAGGATCGACAAATGACATCGGGATTGTTCCGTGGTGTCATGAAACTCAAAACACTTTGTGTTGCTGGTGCTTTTACCACGCAATCCAATACCACATCCTTGCCAAATTTTCCCCACAATGTTTTGGTTCATACACACATCTTTAAATTTTACGTTGAAAGCGCCTTCGATAAAGCGCTAGACGTTGTTAACCTGAATCGCGACATCGACCTCATTTTTATTGATGCCGATCAGGATTCACTGCCTGAGATCATCATGTTTATGACCCAGGCGCGTGAGATACGGCCAAAACTGCCTATCGTTGTGTTTACCAGCCACGCTGATGACCGGATGCGCTACCTCATGCGTGCCGGAGCTACCTGGCACTTCCTGAAGGATTCGCCCGATGTGGCTGACCTGGTTAGCCAGGTACAAAAACACGTCTTTTCTGCTACCAATTGGCAGGATCTGTTTGACCAATACGCTACTGAAACGCTCAAACCGCGCATTGAGCCGGGCCTGAGCTACACAGATCTTGAAGCCCTCACCCAGAATCCTGAAGAACGCTACATCATCAAGCGGCTCTTTGCGGGCAGCGATGTGGTGCAGATCTTCCGCATGGATGAAGGGTTTAGCGGTTCCCGCATTTACACAGTGAAACCCGCTCACCAGCTCAAGCGCATCCTCAAAATTGACGCGGCTGATCGTCTTGAAGCGGTGCAAGAAAAGCAAGAACGGCTCATCCAGCCCCGGCTTAACCGGCAGGTGGGGCAGATTCAGGGCAAGATGATTCGTGCCGAGCATCTGGCTGGCGCATGTTACACGCTGGCTGGTTCCAACAAAGACGCCATCACCCTGACACAATTCCTGCGTGATCAAAATCGCGTGCGCAAGGAGCTGATCGATAAAGTGCTGGCCCAACTGCGCGCCAGTCTAGAGCAGCTCTACGCGGGTAGCTCCGACACGGAGCTGCGTTACTGGGCACCGCTGTACGCGCGCGTGCTGCCGCCAAGTTTGACACTGGAAGATGCGGTTCTTGTCGATCCCCAGGACAGTCAGGCCGATTTTGTGATTTCCGCCGATGATCTGACGACGCTATCCTCCATCCCCGGTAATCCGGCATTGCGCGGCATCCAAAAGGCAGTACGGGCCGGCGAATCGCCCACGGTGGTGTTGCAAGGCTTTGAAGTGGCCGAGCTGGACACAAAAGAGGGCGTGCTGTATGTGCACGACGATTTAATTTCGCGCTTCCCCATCTCTAATCTGCTCAAGGATAAGAACCATCCGATTTTGCGCTTCAAGGTTCGGCTGCGGCAGTCGCAGCGGCAGATGCTGACGCATCCTGTTTTCCGTCGGGGTAAGCGCATTAGCGTGCGCGGCCGAGTCCAGTTCACCGATGAAACGATTCTGGCCCAAAGCATCGAATCTATCACCGGCACGCCGTTTGATTTTGACAACGATGCCTTTGAATTTGCTTCTGGGCGGTTCCTGTCGCCCATTACCAACGTGCGCTGTTTGCTGTGGGAAATCGGCCGTGAGGACATGATTGTGCCCATCCCGCAGGTATCCCCTGTGGTGCACGGCGATTTGAACACCAGTAACATCCTGGTTGAGGTCAGCGATGAAATGCCTGTCTGGTTCATTGACTTTTCTGATGCCCGACCGGGGCACGTTTATTTTGATCTGGCCAAGCTAGAGGTGGAGTTCCGCACCCATATTTTGTACCGCCTGTACAAAGAAATGGTGGACGAAGGGCTGTGGGATGAAACGACGGCCACACAGTTTGCCCTGTTGGTAGAAAACGTGCTGCTGCAAACGGCCGAATTGAACTTTGATGATTTTCTGGCCAGTTTGCGTGATTACCAACCGGAGTGGTACGACAATCTGTACACCCACTTTCCGATGTACTCGGAAAACCTACTCTATTTCCTGTTTTCGCTGCGACAAATTGCCGAGACGTACAGCCCAGAGCGGTTTAAGTATCATTTTCCAGTGGCGATTTTCTTCCACAGCGTTGCGGCCCTCAAGTTTAAGGGGTTGGACAATGCACCGTGGGCCAAGCGGCTGGCGCTGATTTCGGCGTTGGTTTCTGGCAAGCAGGCGATTGAAGGCGGGGAACGGCCGTTAGAACTCACCGAGGTTCTCAGTAATTTGCGCCAGCGCAGCTCCTTTGCGGCCATCACCGTCGGCAGCGGCGAAGATCGCAAATATCTGTTGCAGTGGAATAGCAACTGGGGCATGTTCAACCTGGTGGGTGGTAAGGTAGATAACCAGAAAGGTGATCGCGACTCCTTTGCTCGGGCTATCCAACGCGAATTGCAGGAAGAACTGGGCATTCGCAATCCCAAAGATTACCGCATCGTGCATGAGTTTAAGCCGGTGCAAAAGCGGCAGTTCTCGCGCCGTGAATATGTTTTCAAGGATTATGAGTTCCGTATTTTCCAGATTGAGCTGCTGCCGCGCCATCCGCTGAGCCGCGAAGAGTTTGATTGGTATGCCCAACGCTTCTCTAAGGATCGTGAAAATATCCTGGTGTCCCGTGCCGAAATTGAGCGTTTGCGCACTATCGACAACCGACCCATTTCTGAGACCACCCGCATGATTTTGCAGGAGTTGGGCGAGATCACTTCCACTGAAGGCTCCGACCTGATGGTTTCGCTGGACTTTGAGCTGGAAACAGAGGATGTGGTGGTGAGCCGTGGGCGGGCCAACGTGATTGCCCGGTTAATCAACCCGCTGTTTGGCAGCCTGGTGGAGAATGTGGCGCTAGAGGTACTACCTTCGACAGGATATGAGACGGAACGAGAATCGGCCGTTTTGTCCGTGGGTACACTAGATGCCGGGCAGGAATTCCCGGTTTCTATCTGGCTACAGCCGCGGGAGAAGCAGACCAACCTCACGCTACGGGCGACCTACTATGATGTGCGGGGCCACGAATATCGCCAGCTTATCGAGAAGCCGGTGAACTTCCAGGCGCAGGAGCGCTCGCTGTTCCACATCGACAATCCGTACGTGGTAGGTAAACCGCTGACGCCCGCTTCTGAAGAGCTGTATAAGGGTCGCGAAGACGTCTTCATGTGGATTGAGGAGAACTTGCTGGGCAAAACCCAACCGCATACCCTCATCCTGTATGGTCAGCGCCGTATGGGCAAAACCTCAACGCTGTACCAGTTGGTGGGCGGCAAGCGAGGCAAGACCATCCGTGAGTATCCTGGATATCCCATTTATCCGGTGTACATTGATCTACAGCGTTTGGCTGGTTGCGAAATGCCCGAATTTTTTGCTCGCTTTGCCCAGCACATCATTCGCAATTTGCATAAACGAGGCATTGCCATCACCCCGCGCGAAAACTGGTCGTCCAATGGCACGCTGTTCAGCGAGTTCGACCAATTCCTGGATGAGGTCGAGGATTCCCTGCCGACCAATGGGCTGCTGGTCCTCATCATCGACGAGTTGGAGCAGCTGCAAGAGAGTGTAGAACGGGGTCGTCTGTCATCAGACATTTTCCCTTATCTGCGCTCGCTTATGCAGCATCGGACGCGGGTGACTTTTATTCTGGCTGGCACCAACCAGCTGGTGGAAGATTATTGGAGCATCATTTTCCACGTCGGTATTAGCCGGGAAATTGATTCGTTAAGTCGTGAAGAGACAGAGACATTGATTCGTGAGCCAGTTGCGCCAATGATTCAATACGATGATTTGGCGGTTGATCGCATCTGGCTCGCCACGCGCGGTCATCCTTATTTTAGTCAGCTAATTTGCCATCGCCTGGTTAGCTCTACCAACCTGGAAGGGCGGCGGAGCAAGCTGATTACGATTGGGGACGTGCGTGACATCATCAATCTGGTGATTGAAGAGGATGATAGCCATTTGCAACATCTTTGGAACGAGAGTACGGCCGTAGAACGTTTTGTCATGGCATCCTTGGCCGGTACGCACGACATTGGTGAGGAAAGTGTATCGCGGGCCGAGATTTCGTCGCGGCTGCGGGAGACCACTTACTCTGAAGATGCTATCAACATGGCGCTAAAGCAGCTGGAAGTACGGCGGTTGCTAACGCGCGTGTCGGTTGAACGGCAGATTCAGCGGCGGTTGGCCCAGCCAAACGGTTGGGAGCCTACGCTCATCAGCAAAGATTATGCTTATGCTATTTCGTTTGATCTGCTGCGCCGCTGGGTGGCGCGCAAGCATCCTTTGGGATCACTCTTATCAACGACTTAAGCGGTAACTCCCTTCGCTTTTAGGGAAACGGCCGCTGCCAACAGAATCACGTACCGGAGTATGTATTGTGCTAGTTTGGGACGATTCTGCGAATTTGGTGGAGCTGTATTTTTATGTCGTACATTGTTGGTCATCCAATTAAGCATCCGGCCGATTTTTACGGCCGTCACGAACAAGTGACCCGCTTCTACGAGATTATAGGAGGACGGCAGGCGCAGTCCGTTAGTATTTTGGGTGTGCGGCGCGCGGGGAAAACTTCTTTTCTCCAATTTGTGGCCCATCCCAGTACGATGGCCCAATACCTGCCTGATCCTGACGATTACACGATGGTGTACATCGATCTCTCGTCGTGCAAGGGTCCAGCCGATTTTTACTACCGATTGCTACAGCGGCTGAAAGTGGCGCTGGGTAAGGGCAAAACCGGCTACCTGTGGAAAGAATCACCTCTGGGGCAAACCAAACTTTATGATGTGGAGGCGTACCTGTGCCAGTTTCCGGGGCAGCGCATTGTGCTGCTGCTGGATGAATTTGACCATCTGCGCACGGAAGCGTTTACGCATGATTTCTTGACCGAGCTGCGGGCCATGACGGGCGTGCTGGACTATGATCTTGCCTGCGTCACGGCGTCTTACTGGGATCTGTATACGCTTGGTACACGTCTGGGGCTGCCACCCACGTCACCCTTCTACAACATTTTTTATCCTACGCCCATTTACATGTCGGCACTGGAACTGACCGAAGCGATGGCGCTGATTGACACGCCAGCGTCGAAGGGCGGCGTGACGTTTAGCGAGGATGATGTGATGGCTATTCAGGATTTGGCCGGATCGATGCCGTTTTTTGTGCAAGCAACGGCGGCTAAATGGTTCCAGCGCATTCGGGCGGGAGGTGTTCCCGATGCCGAGCTAATTCGGCAGCAGCTGGCGGCGGACCTGGCGCCTTATTTTGACCAATGGTGGCATAGTTTCACCACCAGCGAACGGGCAGTTTTGCTTACCGTGAGCGGGGAACGGCCGTTAACCGATCTCGGTTATCCGCCGCTTGAACTGGATGCCATCGTGCGGCGCCTGCATGGTTACGGGCTGCTGTATCGGGCCGATGCGGAGGTGTGTATTAACGGCCGTATTTTCCAAACATGGCTGCGGCAATATGCCCGGCAGGAGCCGACTCAGCCTGTTTTGCCAACGCCTTCCGGGGCGGATTTGGCCCGCATTCGCCATGCCCTGGTAGACTCCTTCGACCTGGATGAACTGCGTACACTTTGTTTCGACCTGGGTATGGATTTTGAATCGCTGCCTGGGCAGAGCAAGCCAGCAAAAGCCCGCGAAATGGTCAATTACTGGCGCAACCGGCGCGATTTGGACAAGCTCACCGAAGCCATTCGCGTGGAGCGGGGCAATATCATCTAGCTTTTGGCCATTTCCCATCAAAATTGGGTAGTGCCAGGTAAGCAGCTGTTTACCTGGCATTTTTATTTGCTTTGGATGATCGTTTCTTGATCCCGCCCCCGCCCACCACTATAATGCAGGCACGAAATGACGATTGCGTAGTGAAGGAAGGCGGTTATGGTTCCAATTTATCGCACAGATGGTGAATGGGTGGCGGTTTACCACGAGGGAAATCTGTTTAATGTAGATGGAGAGTGGATTGGCTTCGCTGTTGGTCGAGACATTTACGACACGGGGGGCCTTTACCTGGGCTTTTTGAGCGATGACAAGCGGCTGCTGCGTAAGCGAACCCGCCCTGTAGACAAGCTGCGGCTCGACCCGCCGCCGCGACCAGAACGGCCGAAAATGCCCGCCAATATGCCTCTGGCCCCATTGCTGCCGTCGCTGCCACACCAGATTATTGATATGTTTGAGGAATTCCCCGAGCGGCTCATTTACGTTTCCGAGACGCGCCCCGACATGGAATAAAAATTTTGTCACAGAGAAAAACGAGAATTGAGAGGAGCGCAGCTTTCTCTGTGTTCTCTGTGAACTCTGTGGCCACTCTTTGGTAAAAGCAATATGGAAGGAAAACGGCCGTCTGACTCCCAAATTACCCTGACCCAGCTGATGGGCCCAACGGATGCCAATACGCTGGGGAACGTACACGGCGGTTTCATTATGAAGCTGTGCGATGAAGCGGGCGGCATGGCGGCGACCAAACATGCCCGCCGTCCCGCCGTCACCGTGACGGTGGACTCGATGAACTTCCATTCGCCAGTGAACATCGGCAATTTGATGACGGTACATGCCCAGGTGACCTGGGTGGGCCGCACGTCAATGGAAACGCGTGTGGTGGTCACCGCTGAAAATGTCATTACTGGAGCGGTGACGCATACGAATACTGCCTATTTTGTCTATGTGGCCCTTGATGAAAACGGCCGTCCCGTGCCAGTCCCCCCGCTAATTCTAGAAACCGAAGAGGAAAAAGCGCGGTTTGAACGAGCCGCCCAGCGCCAGGCTAGTCGCCTGAAGCAGCGCCATCAGGAAGGTTTATGATCGAACGACACTCCAAGCTGCTAGATATTTTGCTCCAGGCATCTTCGGCCAAAATTACCGAGCTGCCCGATGCTGATTTGGGCCGCGCCGAAACGGAGCCGTTTCCCTTCCTGGCAATTGTGGGGCAGGTAGAAATGAAGCTGGCCCTGATGCTCTCACTCATCAACCCGGAGGTGGGCGGCGTTTTGCTCATTGGGCCACGAGGTACAGCTAAGACAACGGCCGTTCGTTCGCTCACCGATTTGCTGCCAACGGTCAAAAACAGTCTGTGCGTGCATGGCTGCACCGAAGAGATGATCGAGCAGTTGGGCATGGATGGCGTTTGTATGGATTGTGCTACCAAATTTGGCCACGGTGAACCGCTAACGGCCGTTGACAAAGTCCGCATTTTTGAGCTACCCCTCAATGCCCGACTGGAAGATGTAGTTGGCGGCATTAATGAGCGGGTGGCTTTGGAGCAGAATCGAGTGCGGCTAGAGCGGGGCCTTTTGGGCCATGCCGACCGGCACATTTTGTACATCGACGAGGTGAATTTGCTCGATGATGCCATTACCGACGCCATTTTAGACGCGGCAGCGCAGGGCCACTACACCGTGCGCCGTGGTCCGCTAAAAATGACCTATAATGCGCGCCTCATGCTTATCGGCTCGATGAACCCGGAGGAGGGACGGCTGCGGCCACAGTTGATGGATCGTTTTGGTCTGCGGGCCGTCGTGCGCGGTCTGGATGATCCGGCCGCACGTTACCAGGCGTATGAACGGGCCATGGCGTACAAACATCGCCCCGAACTGTTTGCCGCCAGCTTTGCCGATGGCACGCTGGCGCTTGCCGAAGAAATCCAGCAGGCAAAGGACCGCTTGCCCCAGGTGACCGTGAGCGATGCGGCGCGTGAGCTGGGGCTGAAGCTGGTCAAACAACTGGCCATCGACTCCAATCGGGCCGAGATTACCCTTTTTGAAGCGGCCCGCGCCCACGCCGCTGCCGATGAGCGGAACGAAGTGCTGCCGGAAGATGTGCAGGCCGTGGCTCTGCTGGCGCTGCGCCAGCGCCAAAGCCCAGAGCTAGCCAAATTTTTTGCTGATCAGTCGGATGAGGATGCGATGTTAACGGCCGTTTTTAACCCAAATTCCTCTTAAAATCTCTCCGTAGCTCTGTGGTATCTCGCGTTCCAAAAAACCTCACCCACCCGTTGGTTTCCTCATGACAAAATCGCAACAACAAACCTGCTTCCTCCTCAGCTTCACCGTGATTTTGGTAGGCTACTTCATGATCTGGCTGCCCGGGCCATCCGCTGGATTGCAGCTGCTGGGCTTTGAGATGGGGGAGTGGACCAAGTTTTTTGGCCTGGGTGTCAAGCGCAACTGGTTTTACCTGCCGCCGATCACTCTGGCGTTAAGTATGCTATTTTTTACGGTGGGGTGGCGCAACGGCCGTTTCCAAACCTGGCTTTTTCGCGGTGTGGTTCTTGTGGTAAGTTTGCTCGCTTTCCCGGCGCTAGAAGATTTAACTGGACCGAGCCGAGGTGAATACCTTTCTCGTCTGGTCGCCATTGCTTTGGTTGTGGTTGTGGCGGGGTTGCTTACATTGTTTGGGGAACGTAAGTGGCCGTGGTTGCTCCCCTTGAGCCGTGTTTTGATGCTTGTTGCCGGGTTGGTTGGGCTAATTTTGCCGACGTTGATTTATTTGGAAGTACGGCCGTATGTCAGCGATTTGATGCATTTAGTGTTGGGTTACGGACCAGGGTTTTGGTTGAATGCCGTGGGGCATACGGCCGTTGTGCTTTTGGCGGGTTGGCAGCTGGCAAAAAAATAGCGCCCTCAACAAGTAGTGTAGTGGAGAGCGCTGATGAAGTTGTAATTAAGCAATTGAGTAATTGGGTAATTCAATTACTCAATTACCCAATATCATCTTAATTCCGCATGTGGGTGTCGATGTAAGTAACCGCTTCGCCCACGGTGGTGATTTTCTGAGCTTCTTCGTCGGAAATTTCGCCGTTGAAGCGTTCTTCAAAGGCCATAATCAGCTCAACCAGATCCAACGAATCTGCTTCCAGGTCTTCCCGGAAACGTGCCCCGGTCACAATTTGATCCTCGTCAACGCCTAATAATTCCACAATAATTTCTTTCACTTGCGCTTCTGTGTCGCTCATTCTATTCTCCTTCAAGAAAACGTTTGTTTTTTAATTGGTGTATGGCGGGCAATTGTAAGACCAACCCCCAGATTGTCAAGGACACTTTGGGGACGCGGCTGGCCCGCACCAAAGAGGAAAACACCAGGTCAATCGGTTAGTTACGCGGATTTGTGACGGTTTGGTTCGATTTGCTGATCTTACAGCCAGACGGCCGTTCCCACCAACAAATAAAAGGCAAACGCCAGGTCCACCAGGAAAAAGCTGTGGTCCACCAACCCATGCGCCACCATATCTGCCAGCGCCGCGCCGATACCCACCACAACAGGCAGCCACTCAGCCGAAATGCGTGGCCGCAGTTGCCACAGGATTCGGGCCAAATTGCCGATGAGCCACAGACCTACCAACAGCCCCGGCAGGCCGATGCGCGTGGCGAAGTCTAGAAACACGTTGTGCGGATGGCTTAAATTTGGGTCGCGCCAGGCGGATTCCAAAATGTAACGGCCCCGATATTCATACAAGAAGTTGTCCAGCCCCACGCCAAACCAGGGATGGTCGCGCACCATGTTGAGGCTGGCTTGCCACAGGCTCAGACGGAAGACGCCCGTCTCCCCGGTGAGGCTGAGCCGTCCGGCCAGCGCCGGAATTTTTTCGATGGCTACCAACCCGACCACGCCAATTACCCCAAAGAGTAGCAGCCAGGGCCAGGTTTTACGGCCGTTTACCACCTGCCATTGCCAAAAAATAATCACAAAGGCCGCAGGCAGCCCCAAAAACAGCCCACCCTTGCTGAAGGTAAGCAGGAAGGCGAGGAGGGTGGGCAGGAGAACGGCCGTATAAATCCACCACCGTTTGCCATGAATTTGTATGCTGCCCAGCAGCGCCATCGCCCCTAGCAAGGGCATGACGCGGCCGAGGTAGAGCGCCACGTTGTTGGGCGAGCCGTAAATCGATCGCAGGCGCAGCAAGCCGCCCTCGGCAGTGATGAGCTCTTCACGGGCGAAGCCAATTTGCCAGAGGCCGTACAGCGCTACGACCAGACCGCCCAGCACAAAGCCATCGAGTATGCGCCACATTTCTGACGATTGCGGTTTTGTGCCGCGCAGCACCCAGTAAAAGAGCGCCGGTTCCAAAATCACCACGCGCCACTCGTTGCTGGCCACGTCTACGCGGTTGGTGAAGAAGAGGGAGGCGGTGGCGATTGCCGTTAAGGCAAGTATTCCGTAATCGGTAAGTCGTAAGCGGTGAACGGTGAGCGGTTGGCCGTTTTTGATGCGGGATAGGTAGTGGGTGAGGCGGTTGGTAGCGTAGGCGGCAAAGGTGACGAGGGTGAATACCTCCACTGGGGAGAAGCGGTAGTTGAGAATCGGTTTGGCCATCGGGGTGACGTAAAACGGGAAGCAGAAGGCGACGAGGACGAGACCCCAGACAGGTCGCCAGTAAAGCAGCACAAACAACACCACCAGCGCGGCGGCGTAGATGAAAAAGGTGGGCGTGACATAATAAATCGAGGCAACGGCGGCGGTGAGGGCCAGCTGGCCGCCGTCGCCCAGTCGGCGATAGACGCCGCCCATCTGCTCGGCCCAGGTGAACCAGCCCGCCAAAAAGACGAGTGCAGCGGTAACGGCCGTTACGCCCAATTGCCAGCTCGTGTTCAACGCCACAAACCGCCGCCGCTGGCTGCGGGACCAATCGAGCCAATTTGCCTGCTTGCTAATTCGCATAGCCAATACGAAGGAGAGAACGGCCGTTCCCGCCAAAATCCACATTCCCCAGCGATACCACGGTTCGTCTGGCTGGTAGCCGACGCTAAAACCGTTCAGTGCCCACTGGTCCCAGCCGCGCGAGGCGATGATTTGCGCCGTGTGCACGCCGGGGGTCAGGTTGCGGGCGACCGGTTCGGTGGCGATGTAGTCGTCGCTTTTGACGGCCGAAGTGAGGATGAGCATCGCCCCGTTTTCATCGCGGGGCAGGGCGTTGGCCGGTTGGCCGTCGATGGTGATGTAGAAGCGGGCGCGGAAGTTGGCCCGGCGCACCCGCAGCCCTAAATCGGTGCCGGTGAAGGTGAAGGTGACCTTGTCGCCGAGCAGCACGTCATCTGGCTGCTGGCCGATGTCGGCGCCAAATTCGGGCGAAAATTCCCAATTGCCTTCATAAATCTGGGCTGGATTGTTGGGTTGGGCCAGATTGAAGCCGGGTTGGGCAACGGCCGTATTTCGTTCAGCAAGGGTGGTTTGCAGAGCGGTAGCCACTTCCGATCCTGCGATGCTAAATCCCCAGCGGGGATCGTCTGCTGGCGCGTCTGGCTGCCAATTTTCTAGAAAAGCGACGCCGAACCAGGGCCACTCCAACCGGGCGCGTTCCAGAGCGGCGATGGTGTACGCGGCTTGCTGGGCAGCGGTGACCTCGCCCCAAATGGACGGTTCGCCCGGCCAGTCGGTGGGCAGACTGTTCCAGCCCCAGTTGCCCGCCCAGATAGCTTTGTGGCCATCGCCGTTGCGCATCATCACCTCGCGCAGCAGGATGAGGCGGCTGAAGTTGAGTGTTTCGTTGGCCACGGTGCGGTCATCGGGCGGGCCGTTGAAGCCGTACGGCTTGGCGGCGGCGATGTCGAAGGCAGTCGCGGCGTCGGTTTCGTAGAGCTGTTGCAGGAAGAGGTGATCGGCCAAATTATCGGGGCCGGTTTCCACGGTGGGGGCCAGCGGCGCGGCCACAATCACGGCGTCGCTATCGGCGGTGCGGATGGTGCTGGCGGTGGCGCTCAAAAGTGCGCCGTACGCGTCGGGATTGGGCGGCTGGTTGCCCCAATGGCTGGCCAGATTGGGCTCGTCCCAGATGATGTAGAACTGGATCACATCCCCGTACCGTTCGGCAAATTCGGCGGCCCATTGCGCGAAGACGGCCGTTTCTACCGGCGCAAACTTATTTTCAGGGTTGCCATCCAGCAGGGGGACGAGGGTGAGGTTTTGTTGGGAAACGGCCGTAACCAACCGATCCGCCTCCGCCCAATCAAAATCCTCGCTGAAATAAAACGGCTGCTTCACAAACCGCACGCCCAAATCCGCAATCTGCTGTAGATTGTCGGCCAGTGCCGCATCATCGTACTGGTTGAGGGCGACGTTGAGGCCGGGCTGCACCCCGCCGAAGTTCACCGGCTGCGGCAGGCCATCGGGGATGCCCCGCGTGAGGAAATTGTGCCGAAATTGAAGCGCACCAATGGCGAGCAAGGAGATGAGGGCCAGAAATAGCCAAAATAGAGTTGATAGGCGGGCACGCCGGGCAGCATTCATGCGCTTGATTTTGCCACGAGACTTTTTTGGTGCAACTATGATCTGCTTACGCTTTAACTACGGGGTTGGTATTTCCCCGGAAACTCAAAGTTTCCGGGGAAATGAGTGGCCGACTACTAATCCCAATCCAGGTAGTTCAACTCATTGGGTAAGTGACGAGTAATCAAATAGTCTTGCACAAATTCTTTGTATTGTTGGCCGCTACCGAACAAGTCTTGGATAAAAGTACGGTCAACAATCGTGCCGTCTCGCTCACCAATCCATTCTAAATAATTGGAGTAAGGCCATTCTTCTAAATGGTGGACTAGGCCATCTTTTACAGGGTTTGCATGAATGTAGCGGCATAAATGGCGTAAGTAATTTTCATTGCCAACGTGTCGGGCCTGGAAGCGACCTTCAAATAGAGTGCCTGTCCAGTCGTAGCGTCGCTGGACGGCGCGTGAGTAGCCGCCGAATAGACGCTTGGGAAGCTCACTGGCTGAGATTTGGCCATCTTGCCGTAGCAAAAAGTGATAGTGGTTGGGCATTAGGCAGTAGGCAATCATAACCAGAGAGAATTTGGTTAGATACTCCTTCATTTTCTGCAGAATATAGAGGTAATTGTCTTGTTCAATGAAGAGATTATGCCGCCCTGCGCCCCGATTGTAGATGTGGTAATAATGTCCTTGGGTAAACTGGATTTTCCGTCGTGGCATGAGGTATGTTCCTTATATTATCCCGGAAACTTAGAGTTTCCGGGATAATGCGTAACTGGTTTGCTGATTTTGCCACGTGTTTGAGTTTGCGCAACTAGTAGGTGGTCGGTATTTCCCCGGAAACTCAAAGTTTCCGGGGAAATGTGGGTGCTAGCCCATCACGGTATTGCTGCTTTCGGTGTTGAGGTCACGGAGGCGGGAGTAGAAGCCTGCGTTGAGGACCACGCCCGTGTATGGCATTTTTACCTGGACGGGGTCTTCGTCGTGGTTTTGCCCTTTTTCGACCGCGTCGATGAGCGTGGCCATAAGGTGGCCTACGCCAGCCGCGTTTTTGAACTGGTTGCCGCTGGTGCCCACCGCCAGATAAAAGCCGGGCAGATCAGATTGATCATAAACGGGAATCCAGTCGGCGGTGACGTCATACATGCTGACGATGCCGCTCGGTTTTGTGGGAATCTCTAGCTCCGGGATGCGGCGGGCCAGGCGATACACCTGAGTTTTCCACAGCTCGTCGGTGAGCTCTGTTTGGTACTCATCGGGATTGTCTACCCACTCTTTGGGGTCGCATTCCGGGTCGGCGCTGCCCACGAGGATGTTGTTGCCAGTTTCAGGGCGGAAGTAGATGCCGTTGTCCGCGTCGGAAAAGACAAAGCCATCCTGGTTGAAGTTGAACCGTTTGGGTGAGGCAACGTGATGCACTTCGCGGCGTAGGGCGCTGGTTTTGATCTTCATGCCCTCTTCCACGCCCGCCAGCCGGTTGATGATAAATGAGTGTGGCCCGGCGGCATTGACGACAACGGGCGCGTCGATTTGGGTGCCGTCGCTGAGGGTGATGCCAGAAACACGGCCGTTTTCCTTCCGCACTTCCACCACTTCCGCATTAAACAAAAACTCGCCGCCATTCCGCTGGGCCGCCTGCATCAAATTGTAGGTTGCCAACTGCGGATCGTTGACATAGCCGCCTTGCGGATTGTAAATGCCGCCGGTGAGCGGCGTGGTGGGCTCGTCCCAAAATGTCTCATCATCAATCGGCTGCGGCGGCCAGAACGAATGCAGATCGCCAATGGGGAACCGTTCGCGCAGCGCTTCCAGGCTCCACGTTTCGTAGGGAATGCCAATTTGCTCAAACAAGTTGATGAAGTTTTGCTCGCTGGGGTCGCCGTTGCGGAAGATGACAAAACCGCATTCGACAAACTTGGCGTAGCCGCGGTCATCGACGGGGCCGATGTAATTCTCCCAATCTTTCCAGTAGA
Source organism: Ardenticatenaceae bacterium (assembly GCA_020634435.1). Taxonomy (GTDB): domain Bacteria; phylum Chloroflexota; class Anaerolineae; order Promineifilales; family Promineifilaceae; genus Leptofilum. Next base: position 334,613 of record JACKBS010000009.1, read on the forward strand.
AGTAATTTTCATACGCCATGGTGGCGCCATCGAGTGTGGAGTAATGAAAGCGCACGATGGCACAGGAATTGCTGGTTGAGCCAAAACCAGCGGCAGGCAGTTTGTCGATGTTTAATGTTTTATAGCCGCGTTTTGTCAATTCATAGGCCGTGGCACAGCCAATGAGTCCGGCTCCAATGATGATGGCGTCAGGTTTTTGATTCATGATTCCTCCTCAGAAAAGGTAGGTCGGATTGCCAATCCGATTGACGATACTTCTGGCGGGGCTGCCAGATAAGGCCGTATTTTAGCATCATAAGCTCTGGGGCCGAGGTGAAGTTCTGCGTGAAATAGTGGGCAAAAAAGAACCTATTCCGTGTTCTCATCCTCGTGCAAAGGCACAAACCCTTCGCGGAGCGCGTACAGGGCGGCCTGGGTGCGGGTGGCCAGGTGCAGCTTGCCGAGGATGTTGGAGACATGCGAGTAAACGGTGGTCACGCCGATGACGAGCATTTCGGCGATTTCCTGGTTGCTGAGGCCACGGGCTAGCAGTTTGAGCACGTCCATTTCTCGCTCGGTAAGGGGATCGACGATGGTGGGAGACGGCCGTTTCTCTGGCTGGGCGACTTCGGCTAACAATTTCTGGGCAATGGTGGGATGCAAGGATGCTTCGCCCCGGTGCACCTGCCGGATGGCATTCAGCAGCTCATCTGGCCCGGTGTCTTTGATCAGGTAGCCCAGCGCGCCCGCTTTGATGGCTGGGAACACCTTGTCGTCGGTGGCAAAGCTGGTGAGCACCAGAATTTTCATCTGCGGCTGCGCGGCTTTGATTTGGCGTGTCGCTTCGATGCCGTCTGTGCCGGGCATCACCAAATCCATCAGCACCACGTCTGGGTTCAGGTTGGCAACGGCCGTTACCGCCTCTTCCCCGTTGCTAGCCTCGCCCACAATGGTCATGTCTGGCTCTGTGTCTAGCAAATCGCGAATGCCGCGCCGCACAATGTGGTGGTCGTCGGCGATGAGAATGCGAATTGGTTGGGAATCACTCATACCGGAACCTCCACCAGAATTTGCGTGCCCTGGCCGGGCGCGCTGTTGATGGTGAGACGGCCGTTTAGCTGCGCCACCCGTTCGGCCATGCCCTGTAGACCAACGCTGCCGGGCGGAACGGCCGTTGGTTCAAACCCAATCCCGTCATCCCCGATTTCAGGCAAACCTGGCCATTTTCGCGGCGCAGCTGCACAGCCAGCGTGCTGGCCTGAGCATATTTGGCACTGTTGTTGAGCGCCTCCTGGGCAATGCGGTACAGTCCGGTTTCGAGGTTGGCTGGTAAATGGCCGATTTCTTCCAGCGCCACGTGCATGGTTAGCCCACTGCGTGCTTCCACCGTGTCTAGCCGGGCTTGCAAGGCTGCTGCCAAGCCGCTGCTCTCCAAAATAGGCGGGCGCAGCTCAAAAATGAGCAGCCGGGTCTCTTGCAGCGTTTGCTTGGCATCTTCCTGAATAGCCGCCAGATAGGCTTGCACCGCTTCGTTTTGTCCGGCGGTTAGCTTGCGGCTGGCGGCTTCTGCCTGCAAAGTCAGGCCGTACAGCGTTTGGGCTACCGAATCGTGTAAATCCCGCGCCAGGCGGGTGCGCTCGTTGGCCACAGCCAGCTCTTCGGCCTGATTGGCGTAGGTTTGCAGCTGTTGGTGAGCGGTTTGCAGGTCGGCCAGCAGCTGTTCGCTATGCTGGCGGGCGGCATCAGCTTGCAGCACCAGCCGCACAAACGCGGCCACAAAAATGAGCCCGGCTTCATAGAGCAGGATGAAAGAGAAGGCTACCGGAATGCCAAACTGGATGATTTGGGCAACGGCCGTTGCCACCACCAAAATCCCTGTCCAAATTAAGCTGTCCCGCCGCGAGAGCAAATAAGCCGCCTGCCCGCACAAAACAATGTACAGCATGGCAAAAAAGTCGAGCTCGTAAAAGAAAAGGGAGCCGACAAAAACCAAAATCATCTGCACAGCCAGATAAATGTGCGCTCGTAGGGAAGAACCGCGCGTGAGCAGCGGTTCCAGCCCCATCGCCGCGCCAAAGATAAGCAAAATGAGGGAGATGGCCCAGGTGAGCGGATGCTGCTGCTCGATAAATTCAGTAATCCAGCGCAGGCTGACGGCCCCCCACAGGGAAAAGCTGATGAGCAAAAATGTGCCAGCGCCCGGCCGCGTGAACCAACGTCGTTTTACCATCTGAACATTATAGGGGATTGGGAACGGCCGTACATCCTAAAAATTATGGAGACCGGTTCCCAAAAATTCAGGAGCGCCATTTCCACCCCTTTGTGGATGTGCCAGCCACGCCAATCTGCCACACTGTTGGCAACAAATTCAAAACTTTTGCAAAGGAGAAATATCATGAACAAAACAATTGGTGTTGGTTTAGCTATCGCATTTTTGTTGATTTTGGTGGTGCCTGTGCTGGTAGCCCAGCTACGAACAAAAGAATCCCGCACTTGGGAAGGCGTTACTTTAGATGAAGTTGAATACGAAGAGGTGCAATTTTACAATGAAGCGGAACAGCTTCGCTTGGCAGGCATGTTGTTTGTGCCAGAGGGCGATGGTCCATTCCCGGCAGTGGTCTTTGTGCATGGCTCCGCCCCCAGCTTCCGGGGCAATCGCATCATTTTGACTGAGACCAAGTATCTGCTGGATAACGGCGTCATGGTGCTGGTGCCAGACAAGCGTGGTGCCGATGGCTCCGAAGGAGATTGGGAAACTGCCAGCTTTGAGGCGCTAGGTATGGACGCAGTTGCCGCAGTAGATTATTTGGTAGCTCGGGATGATTTGCCGATTTCCCGCGTGGGTATCATTGGTGCCAGCCAGGGTGGGCATATCTCGCCACTCATCGCCAGCCAATCTGACGAGATTGATTTCATTGTTGATTTATCTGGCACATCCCTGCCCCTTCGTGAACAACTGTTGTTTGAAGAACAACAAAATTTGCGCCAGATAGGTTTCTTGCCCATTGTTGCGGACGTGCTGGCTTACCCTTCGGCCTGGTCTATCCGCGAAGTACGGCAAAAGACGTTCTGGCACGCCATTGGCGATTTTGACCCGCTGCCGTACTGGGAAGAATTGGATGTACCTGCGCTGGCAATCTTTGGCCTGGAAGATACCAATGTGCCCGCGCTAGAAAGCGAAGCCCGGTTGCAAGCGTTGAACAAAAGCAACATCACCGTCAAGGTGTATGAAGGGTCCGGTCACAATCTGGAAACGCCGCTGGGGCAGGGCAACCTGGTGGTTCGCCAGGAAGTATTGGACGACCTTCTCAACTTCATCATGTCCAATTAAACTGAAGCGACGTGTGACTTGGAATCTATCCGAAAAAGCCACAGGTAGTTACAAAGCAATAGGACGCAGATTAACGCTGATGACGCAGATTTTTCGCATCAGCGTTTTTCTGCGCTAATTTGTATTCTGCATTTTCCCTGTGCTTTTATTCTGTGGGCACAAATTGGCGTGTGGGTTCAAGGGTGGGGGCAGGATTGAGAGGCGTGTCATCGCTACTAGTTGAACCAACGCGCAGGCCGAGGCCGTAGGGTGCCCAGGTGGGATGGCTGGCGGGCAAGTCGTCGGCCGTAATTTGGGTGGCAACCGAGGCCTCCAAATTCATGATGAACAAATCATCATTAAAAATAAAGGCAATATCCTGGCCGCTGGGTCCCCAGGCCATGAACTGCTCATCGCGGGAAAATGCGCTGTTTTCGCCCAGTGGCGGGTAGATTTGGCGGGCATTGCTGCCATCCTGGTCCATCAGCCAGAGGGTGTAGTTGCTGCGTAGGCTGTCTACGGGGTCGGCTGTGCGCAAAAAGGCAATGCTGCTCGCGTCGGGATTAGTGACCCAATGCAGGTGGCCCCACATGCCGGTTTGGTCGATGAGCTGCATTTCGAGGCTGGAGAACAGGTCGAACACCCAGCTGTTGAACTCCATCGTTCGGTCGTCGTCCCCGCCGTGATTGGTAATGGCCACAAAACGGCCGTCTGGCGACCAGGTAATCGTGGGTACCCAAACCCAATCGGCCAGCGTGTTGTAGGCGGTAAACTCTTGCAGTTGGCGTCGCTTGAAGGCATCTTCCTCGGCGAAGGTGTCAATCACCCCCACTTCGTTGGCGTAGGCGTAGGCCAGCATACGGCCGTCTGGCGACCAGGCATAGTTACCACCCCACCAGCCGTTTAGCGCGGGATAGGTGTCGATGAACTGCACTGGCTCAAACGGCGTGCCATCGTTTTCAAACACATCGGCCAGCCACAAATCGTTGTTAGCTTCCCAACCGGGTGGTTGGTCACTGGGCTCGGCAGTGGTGTAGGCAATTTGCTGGACGGTGGTGCGGTTAGGGTTCCAATCGGCCCACAGCACGTTTTCTACGCCAAGTTCGCGCGGTTCGGCCCCGCGCTCGGTGCTGATCACCCACAGGCTGTTGCCAAAGCTGGTCCCATCACTGATGACGCGGGTGTAGAGCAAATGGCTGCCGGTGGGCGACAGGCTAAAGACGCGCCCGTCGAGGCTGCTGCCGGTGTTGAGCGTTTCGGGAACGGCCGTACTGCCCCGCATGAGAACGGCCGTTCCGCCGCTGATGGTGGCCAGGGTGCCGCTAAAATCCACGTTGCCCCGGTTAGCCCCAATGCCAATCATCACCAGTTCGTCCTGCGGCTGCTCCAGGGTCACTTCGTTGGTGCGGATGCGGCTCACTTCCTGCCCGTCGCGGTAGACAATGCGGATGGTGATCTCTTTGGTGCCATTTTGCCCGGCCTGCACAATCTGCGGCGGGTCGTCGGCGCTCATGCTGTCGGTGCGGATAAATTTGCGCTCGAAGGGGATGATTTCTTCGGTGACGTCCACCGTCTCGCTGATGCGGACCACGTGGATGGCCATTTCTGGCGTGAGGGGGGTAAATAGCGGCGGATCGACCTCGTCCAGCTCGCCCAATTCCACACCGGCTTCGGCTAGCAGCTCGCGCACGGTGGCGGTGTTGGTGGTGAGGTTAAACGTCTGGCCATCTACCTGAAGCGTGAGGGGAACGGCCGTAGCCTCATCTCTCACTACTTCCGGCTGGGCGCACCCGGCCAGCAGCAACAAAAAAAGACAGATGACCCAACAGCTGGCTCTTCGCCAGCGAGGTTCATCTGTCTTTGAGGTTGCGTTTCTGTTGAACACGCTGGGTAATCGGTGATCGGTGATTGGTAATCGGTGATCGGTGGGAGTTACCGATTACTGATTACGGTTTACCGATTACCGCTATGCGTTTTCCCACAGCTCGCGCACTTCGGGCGAGAGGGCGTCGGCGACGGCTTGCTGGACGTTGCTATCAACAATCTGCTTGACGCCGTGGAAAACGGCCGTAATCGGGATTTTGGCAAACTGCGGATCGCTGTTTCCGCTGCGCCGCGACACCTGGTTTTGGAATTCGTGGCTGGTGAGTTGGTCATTTTTGAAATGGGCCAACCAAAACACACGCTTCACATCGTCGCCCAGCTCTTTGGGCAGGGCGTTGGCCAGCTGCTTTTTAGTTTTGCCGCCCAGGGTAAAGCCGAGTGTTTTGAGAACGGCCGTACTCCAGCGCCGCGCATGGTCTGGCGTGCGTAAACTGCCTTTGTTTTGTACGGTTTGGTAATATGAATTTAGATCTGCCATGAAAAAATTATCCATCAAAAGGTTGAAAATTGCGAAAGCTATTGTGACTATTTTTTACCGTGACCGTGGGTCTGCGTCAAGTTTTTATGGTCAGGCCGAGGTATGTCAGCAATTCGAAAGATGTAGGGGCAGGACGGCGCGGCCTGGTTTGGGGCTAAACAGGCTGTCTTTTGTCCGCGCCGTCTCACCCCTGTCAGGAAATATGCATATTTTGAATTGCTGGCATTGTGTTAACGAACGGCCGTTTTCCACCAATCTCTGCTACAATCTGAGGCATCATGATTGAGCTGCAAAAGCTGCGCAAAGTTGTTGACCAGCGCACCGTGTTGGATATTGACGGATTGCGCGTCTCTGCCGGGGAAATTGCTGCTGTAGTAGGTCCCAGCGGCAGCGGCAACACGATTTTGCTGGGATTGCTTACCGGGCAGGCGCGGCCGACCAGCGGCTCGGTGTGTGTGGCCGATGTCGATCCGGCCAGCGCGGCACAGTCCCTTAGCCAGCAGATAGGCGTGCTGTTTCCCCAGGATGGCCTGTATGCCACTCGTTCCCCGCGCGACAATTTGCGCTTTCATGCGCGGCTGCGGGGGCTGCCGGCCAGCCGGGTGGACGAGGTGCTCGCGCAAGTAGGGCTGGCTGATCATGCTCGGGCAAAATTCGCTTCACTTTCCTCTGGTTTGCAGCGGCGACTGGCTTTTGGCGTCGCCATCTTGCACCAGCCCACCGTTTTGCTGCTGGTCGAACCGTTTGCTCGCTGCGACGATACCTCCATTTCGCTGCTGCATGAGCTGATTGAGCAGCAGGCCGCAGCAGGCCGCACCGTGCTGATTCTCGCCGACACAGATTCTTACCTTGCGCCGTTGTGCCACACCATTTATCTGCTGGACCAGGGGCGCATTGTAGCCACGCGCCATCCGCAAGAAGAAGCGGATGAGGCCGGGCTGCCGTTTAAGATTCCGGTGAAGTTAGAAGACCGGGTGGCGTTGGTGAATCCAGTCGATATTTTGTACGTGGTGGTGGAAAACGGCCGTACCTTCCTGCAAACCACCACCGGCACCCTACCCACCCAGTTCACCCTGGCCGAACTGGAACAGCGGCTGGCCCGCAGTGGTTTTTTCCGCGCCCATCGCGCCTATCTGGTCAACTTGCAGCACGTCACCGAAGTGATTCCCTACACGCGCAGCAGCTACAGCCTGCGCCTGGACGATGCTGAAGGTACCAAAATTCCCCTGAGCAAAGACGCCGCTCGCGAACTGCGCGAACTCCTCAACTATTAACTCGCCACATTTGCCCCAAAATTTGCACCATTCAGCCCAATTTTGGCACCGTTTGGCCAAAATATAATGCGGCCGTTTCTCTTTCTTTTTATGCTGTAGGCAACAATTATGGCAAGCGGCGCAACGGCCGTTTGCCAACTGGAGATCAGCATGAAAAGTCAAAATGGAACGTGGGCAATTGAAACTTGTGACCTCACACGCATGTTCGATGGTGTGACTGCGGTCGATCGGTTGACGTTTGCCGTGACCCCCGGCGAGACGTTTGGCTTTTTGGGGCCAAATGGCGCGGGCAAAACCACCACTATCAAAATACTTACCGGGCAGCTGCGACCCACCAGTGGCCAGGCGATGGTGTGTGGCTACAACGTGGTGACGCAGCGGCAGCAGATCAAGCCGCTGATTGGCGTGGTGTTTGAATACCAAAACATTTATGAACGCATGACGGCCGTTGAAAATCTACGCTTTAGCGCCCGTTTGTACGGTGTAAATCGAAAGCGGGTGGATGAGGTGCTGCACCAGGTGGGTTTGCAAGACCAGGCGCGTAAAAAAACGGCCCATTTTTCTAATGGCATGAAGCAGCGCCTGCTGATTGCCCGGGCCTTGCTGCACCAGCCGCAGGTGCTGTTCCTGGATGAGCCAACCCGTGGGTTAGACCCCGGCGTCGCCCGCGAGATTCGCCTGCTGGTGCAGGAGCTTCGGGCGCAAGGCGTCACCGTTTTCCTCACCACGCATTACATGGAGGAAGCGGACCGGTTGTGTGACCGGGTGGCGATTGTGCATAACGGCCGTATCGTTGCTCTGGACACCCCGCAAAATCTCAAGCACAATATTGGGCAGGAAAACGCTACCTTAGAGGATGTTTTCCTCACGCTTACCGGTCATCCATTGGCTGGAAGGAGTGAACTCTCATGACTACCATTCATTCATCAACGTCCCCGCACAAAATTTCCTGGCTCGATCACCTGCGCCTGGTTGGTGCGCTGGCGGGCAAAGATATTGTTGATGCGCTAAAAACCAAGACGACGCTCTCAACGATCATCATTTCATTGCTGATGGTGCTCTTTTATCGCTACTTCCCGGCTCTGGTTGAAGGGAGCGAAACGCTGAATGTGCTGCTCTATGCCGAAACCGATTCAGCCGTGGTCACAGCCCTGGAGCGCAGCCCGGCCCTGGCCGTGTACCGCTACGATTCGCAGGCGCGGCTGATGGAGGTGTTTGCTGATTCAGAGTCGGTAGAACTGGCGGTGGTGGTGCCGGAAACGGCCGTTACCAGTGATCAGCCGCTCGTAGTGGATGGCTACCTGATGTACTGGGTGGACGCGGCGCAGCGAGCGGAAATTAAGACGCTGGTTGAAGACGAACTGACAACCCAACTGGGCCAGCCCGTCACGTTGAACCTGACGGGGCACGACGTTTACTTCGATGCTAACAAGTTTTTCTTTGTTTTCTCCTCCACCCTGTCCTTGCTCTTTGTCATCCTCATGATTGGTATTTCAATCATCCCCAACCTGATGATTGAGGAAAAACAGGCCAAAACGCTGGACGTGCTGATGGTTTCTCCGGCGTCGGCGTGGCATGTGGTAGCAGGCAAGGCATTGGCCGGGCTGTTTTACGGCGTGCTGGGCAGTGCAGTGGTGTTTGCCGTCTTTGGGTACCTGATCATTCAGTGGCCCTTAGCGATTGGAACGGCCGTTTTGTGTACGTTATTCATGGTGGCGATTGGCTTGCTGCTGGGCAGCTACGCCGGAGCGCGTTCGCAGCTACAGCTCATGGCCTGGTTCCTGGTTGTGCCGCTCCTGACGCCAGTTGTTTTGATTGCTTTAGAAGGCCTGGTGCCCGATGGGGCTATCGCCGTGATGAACTGGATTCCTACGGTGTTGGTGGCCCAAATGTTCCGACTGTCGTTGACACCTAATGTGGCCTTGCATCATTATGCGGCGGCGCTGGCGGTTTTGGTTGGCACGATTTTGCTGCTGTTGGCCCTGTTGGTTTGGGTTGTACGGCGGCAGGATCAAGGGTAGGAGGTGGTTATCATGCAGCTTAGCAAACGATTGCCCTTTTCAACCTGGGAATATTGGCGGGTGGTGCTGACGCTGGCGGCTAAAGACACCATGGAAGCGTTTAAAAACAAAACAACGTTGACCATGATTTTGGGATTGGTGATGATGATGGCGACAGTGGAGGCGATGCCGCTGCTGCTGAAATTAGACGATCGGCCGCGCCTGGCCATTTACGATGGGGCACGCACCAGCCTGGCCGACGAGCTGCGGCAGCAGGGCAACGTCCAGGTGCTGGAAATGCGCACCGAGGCCGATGTGTTGGCGACCGCCCGCGAGGCCAGCGGCCCGTTAGCCGCTGTCATTTTGCCATCTGATTGGGCAGACAATAGCGGACCCTTGCCCATTGAGGGCTATTTTGGCCACTGGCTGAGCCGCCAAACCCAGGTGGCGTTGGTGGCTCAGGTGGAAGATGTGTTAACGGCCGTTACCCAACGGCAGGTTACTATTCAGCCACAAACGGTGTATCCCTCGCTGGAAAATGGCGGGCACAGCCTCATGGTCGCCTTGGGATTGGTGCTGGTGATCCTCCTCATTACCTCCATTGTGGTGCCTTACCTGATTCTGGATGAGAAAACGGCGCACACGCTGGAGCTGCTGCGGGTTTCCCCGGCCAGCATGAATCAGATTTTGCTGGGCAAAGGATTGGCTGGCGTGTTGTTTGGCCTGATGGCCGCGGCCGTTTTGCTGAGCTTTAATCTGGCACTGGTCAATTTGTGGGGGCTGATGCTGCTGGCCGTATTGTCCACCGTTGTTATCGGCGTTGGCATGGGGCTACTGGTCGGTACGCTGGTGGAAAGCGAAGGGTCGGTGCAGCTGTGGGTGAGTTTGTTGGCCGTTTTTTTGATGTTTCCGCTGCTGTTGGTTTTTGCCCAGAACAATCCGCTGCCGGAGTGGTTGCAGCAGGTAGCCGCCTGGCTGCCCAGTACGGCCGCTTTTGAGCTAATGCGCCTCTCGTTTGGCAATGATGGCTCACTCGCGCTGGTCGGGCCACGAATAACGGCCGTTTTGGTGTCGGTTGGCTTGGTGTTTGCCATTGCCGCCTGGCGCTTGCACAACTGGGAAGCAAAGTAAAGAAGCGTTAAGGTTTTCCAAATTCCATATGCTAATGAAAAGGACGCGGATGAACGCGGACGAGCGCAGATTTTGAGCAACCTTTCGCGCCATCTGCGCTAGTCCGCGTCCCCAATTCTAGTTTGTTTGACAGGCAACGGCCGTTTTGGCATAATCTTTGCCAATCGAAAAGCAACAACTGTTGCAACTGGCGTTGATGGAGACGAGTAGCTTGGTAGGCTGGTTAAGCGAACCTGAGATGGTGGAAGTCAGGTACAGATAAGCAAGCGAAAATCCCTCCGGAGCTTCTGACTGAAAGAACGGTGGTCGGTAATTGGTGAACGGTAATCAGTAATCGGTGAGCAGTAAAACCGATAACCTTTTACCGAATACGGATAACCGATTACCGAAACAAGTAGGCTCAGACGGGTTCAGCCCACGTTATCGGGCTTGCAGCCATTCTTAGGTGGCTGATTGAGTGTCTGGCGTTGATGGGCCAGGAACTTGGGTGGTACCGCGGAGACAATGCGCCTTCGTCCCAAATTTGGGATGAAGGCGTTTTTTTTATGTCCGGAGGACACAATGACCGAACTTTTGTACACAACCGATGCGTATGTCCAGAATTTTGCGGCGGTGGTAACGGCCGTTACCGAAGACAATGGCGTGATCCTGGATCGGACCGCGTTTTACCCTGGTGGCGGCGGCCAACCCAACGATGAGGGCACGCTCACGGCAGGCGACCAAACCTGGACCGTGACGAAGGTGAAGAAAGTTGGCGGCGAGGTCGTTCATTTTGTGGAGGGTGAGCCACTTGCAGTGGGGACGGCCGTAACGGGCCAACTCGATTGGGATCGCCGCTACAAATTGATGCGCACCCACACGGCGATGCACATTTTATGCGGTGTCGTTTTTCGCGATTACGGTGCCTCGGTGACAGGGGGCAACATGGACCCGCTCAAGGGGCGCATGGATTTTGAATTTGAGACGATGCGGCAGGAGCTGGTGGCGGAGATTGAAACGGCCGTAAACGTCGAAGTGGAAGCTGCCCGCGAAACCCGTGTGCAAATTTTGCCGCGCGAAGAAGCGTTCCAGATTCCCGACCTAATCCGCACCAAGATTAGTTTGTTGCCCGAAGGCATCTCCGAAGTGCGCACTGTTGAGTTGGTGGGGCTAGATTTGCAGGCAGACGGCGGTACGCACGTGGCCAATACAAAGGAAGTCGGCCGTATGCGTATCACCGATTACAAGAGCAAAGGCAAAATCAACAAGCGCATCTACGTGGAGTTGGATTAAAAATAACCGCGGAGACGCAGAGGGCGCAGAGATTGGTGAAAAAAGAGAAAACTCAGCGTTCTCCGCGCCTCCGCGGTGAAATTGGTTTGTTATGAGATTTATCGTTAAGGAGCAGGATTACGAGAAGCCGATTGGTGCCGGGCTGATGCGCTACGAGCTGGACGGCGTGCCGACGGGAGCCGTGGAGCATTGGCGGCTGACCCAGGCGACTGAGGGGTACGAGGTGCTGCGCGTGGATTTGGATGCGCGTGAGGCGGAGTCGGGGCATTCGTACCTGTACCATCTAGTGCGGCGGGCAGACGGTGCGCCGGAGCGGTTGGCGTACCGTTTTTGGGGCAGCGGACTACAAATTGAAGGCACGTTGCTCTTTTCAGAGACGAATATTACGGGGACGCGGGCGGTAAACGGCCGTACCACCCACGAAGACCTCGATATCGAACCGGGTACCCTGTTTTGGTTTCCTTCGGCGATTGGCCTGGGGTTGGCGTTGAAAGCGAAAAAGGTGACGGGGAATACGGCCGTTACCCTCAACGGCAAAATCGGTGGTGACGAGACGCTGGCGATGCAGCAAGTGTCGGCGGATGTCTATTTTTTGATTACCGACACCAAACCGATGGAAATTGCGGGTAAAATGTTGGAAACCGTGCCCACCATGGTGCGCTGGAACGACAACCAACGCATCGTCACCCGCGACCAAAACTATTGGCCTGTCGCTATGCACCGGTTCGACTTTGCCGATACCAAACAGCTTTCGGCAACAGAAACGCGATACATTTGGTACTAAAAATCATGAAAGATCTGATGAATACATTTTTCCGAATACGAATATCTAAACGAATTACTGGCCCCGACACGGCCGTTTCTAATCTCATAGGTTAGCAAGTCGTCGTCGGGAATTACCCAATTACTCAATTACCAAATTACAAACCTACGCAACACGGAATACGAAATACGGAGTAAACGCTATGTCTTTCAAAGACGTTTCCAACAAAGTGGACTTTGTGGAACAAGAACAAGAAATCCTGAAATTTTGGCAAGAAACCGATGCCTTTAACGAGCTGCGCCGCCTGCGGGCGACTAGTGGCAAGCGGTTCAGCTTTATCGACGGCCCCATCACCGCCAACAACCCGATGGGCGTCCACCACGCCTGGGGCCGCACCTACAAAGATTTGTACCAGCGCTACCAGGCCATGCAGGGCAAAAACCTGCGCTGGCAAAATGGGTTCGATTGCCAGGGCTTGTGGGTCGAGGTCGAGGTCGAAAAAGAACTCGGCTTCAAAACCAAGCGCGACATCGAAGAGTTTGGTCTGGAAAACTTTGTCAAGCTGTGCAAGGCGCGGGTGCTGAATTATGCGGCCGTGCAAACCGAGCAATCCATGCGCTTGGGTTACTGGATGGATTGGAACAGCCCGGACGAACTGCGTCGCCTCAGCGCCATGATGAAGGAAGACGCCCAGCAGGAAGTGACCATCCAAGGCCCGAAAGGCCCGATCACCGGTACGGTGGAGCAGGTCGTGGGCATGTTGGGGCTGGTAGATGTGGGCGGTTCCTACTTCACCTTCAGCAACGAAAACAACTACATGATCTGGAAGTTCCTCAAGACCTGCCGCGACAACGGTTGGCTCTACAAAGGGCGTGACGTGATGCCCTGGTGTGCCCGCTGCGGCACCGGCATCAGCCAGCACGAAATCGTCACCGATGGCTACTTTGAAGTGACCCACGACTCCGTGTTTGTGAAGTTCCCTATCGTCGCCAAACCCCAAGGGTCTTCGGAGACCCTTGGGGTTTCTGAGCAAGAAGCGCTGCTGGTCTGGACGACCACGCCCTGGACGCTCACCAGCAACGTGGCTGCGGCTGTTGGCCCCGAACTCACCTACGTCAAAGTGCAGCACGAAGATGGCTGGACCTACTATCTCGCTGAGGAAGCGATCAAAAACAGCCTCATCGGCAAGTACGAAGTGGTGGGCAAAATGAAGGGTGAAGATTTGCTTGGCTGGACTTACCGCGGCCCGTTTGATGAGTTGCCTGCGGCCCAGAAAGCGTTCGCGGAAGCCAACTACACCCATCGCGTTATCCCCTGGAAAGAGGTCGGAGCGGATGAAGGTACCGGCATCGTGCACATCGCGCCGGGCTGTGGTGCGGAAGACTTCCAGCTCAGCAAGGAAAACGATCTGCCCATCATCGCGCCGCTGAACGAAAACGGCGTCTACATCGACGGGTTTGATTGGCTGACCGGGCAACATTCGCAAGAGGTGGCCGAGTCCATCTTTGAAAATCTGCGCGAAAAAGATGTGTATTATCGCAAGCAGCGGTACGCGCACCGCTACCCGCACTGCTGGCGCTGCGGCACGGAGCTGGTCTATCGGCTGGTGGATGAATGGTTCATCAGCATGGGCGAGCTGTACGATAAGCCGCGCGAAGAGGTGACGGAGGCAGAGAAGCAGGCCAGCCTACGCTACCAGATCATGGATCGCGTGGACAAAATCAACTGGTATCCCGGCTTTGGCTACGACCGGGAGATGGATTGGCTGCGCAACATGCACGACTGGATGATCTCCAAGAAGCGGTACTGGGGTTTGGCGTTGCCCATCTGGGAATGCGCCGACTGCGGCCATTTCACCGTCGTGGGTGATGAGCAAGAGTTGGAAGAGCGTGCCGTCGAAGGTTGGGAGACTTTTGAGGGGCACACACCGCATCGGCCGTTTATCGACGCGGTGAAGATCGTCTGCCCGGAATGTGGTGGCAAGGTGAGCCGCATCAAGGATGTGGGCAATCCGTGGCTGGATGCGGGCATCGTGGCGTTTAGTACGCTGGGCTATCGCCATCATCCCGACTATTGGGGAAAATGGTATCCGGCTGACTGGATCAGCGAATCGTTCCCCGGCCAGTTCCGCAACTGGTTCTACAGCCTGCTGGCGCAAAGCACCGTGCTGGGTGACGAGCCGCCGTTCCTGAACCTGTTTGGCTACTCCACGCTGCTGGCCGAAGACGGCCGTGAGATGCACAAATCGTGGGGCAATTCCATCGAGTTCAACGAAGCTGCCGATAAGATGGGTGCGGACACGATGCGCTGGCTGTACGCCAGCTGCAAGCCGGAGCAGAATTTACGCTTTGGTTTCCATGTGGGTGATGAGACGCGCCGCCGCTTCCTCATCCCGCTGTGGAACGTGTATTCGTTCCTGGTGTCGTATGCCAATCTGGACGGCTGGACGCCGTCGGTGCAGGACTTTTTAGACAGCACGCCGTCGCCCACCGAGGCGCATGCCCAGCTGGATGCGTGGATCAAGGAGCGGGTGGATGAAACGGCCGTTTCCGTCCGCGCCTCTCTAGACAAATACGATGCCGAAAAAGCGACGCAAGCACTGGAAGCGCTGCTGGACGACCTGAGCAACTGGTACGTGCGCCGCAGCCGCCGCCGCTTCTGGAAGAGCGAAGCCGACGCCGACAAAAACGCCGCGTACCGCACGCTGTATCAGGTCATGGTCAAATTCATCCGGCTGCTGGCCCCGTTCATCCCCTTTACCACAGAGGTGATGTACCAAAATCTGGTGCGCAGCGTGGATGCCAACGCACCTCTTAGCGTGCACCACACACTTTACCCGGACGCCGATGCTGCTTCGCTGGATCGCCGGCTGCTGGACAAGATGGGTCTGGCGATCACCGCTGCCAGTCTCGGCCGTTCGGCACGCAGTTCGGAAGATATCAAGCTGCGCCAGCCGCTGGCCAAGGCGCGGATCAACGTGGGCAGCCAGCAGGCGCAGGACGACCTGCAAGAGCTGGCCGACGTGCTGGCTGAAGAGATCAACGTCAAGGAAATCGAGGTGGTCTCAGAGGTGGGCGCGTTGGTGAACTATGTGCTCATGCCCAACAATCGCGTGCTGGGGCCGAAGTTTGGCAAGGATTTCCCCAAGGTGCGGCAGGCGCTGATGGCGCTCGATCCGGCCGAGGCGGCGCGCACTTTGCAGGCGGGCGAAGCGCTCACCATCGAAGTGGCGGGTGAAACGGTCAGCCTGGGTGATGAGGATGTGTTGGTGCAGACGGAATCACGCGGTGGAACGGCCGTTGCCTCCGACAAAGGCGTGACGGTGGCAGTAGATACCGAACTGACGCCCGCGCTGGTGCAAGAAGGGTACGCCCGCGACGTGGTGCGCCAGGTCAACAACATGCGCAAAGATGCCGGTCTGGAAATCTCCGACCGCATCGAGTTGAGCTACCAGGGTGCTGCTGGCGACGTTGCTGCTGCGCTGACCAACTTTGCCGACTTCGTGCAGCAGGAAACGCTCACCGTCAACCTGCAATCTGGCCCAATGCCTGACGCGTTGTACACACAAACCGTCTCCATCGGTGATCAGGATGTGACCTTGCAGCTGCGCAAGATATAAATCATAAACCACTTAGGACGACTTGGCGGGTCGTCCTAAGTGGGTTAGGTTAATTAACCAACACGCATGATGGCCAAATTGCTTCATAAGGTGAATGGGTCACGTTGCCCAAGACATTTCTAAACGTATCAACTATAGACCCGGTGACAAATCCAGGTCCTCATCCAATAACTAGTCCATAAACTGGCACCATATTAATGAGCTGGTCAAGCGTAGCTTGCAGCTCATTAATATGCCAGTAGACGATAGACTTCCAGGTACACTTTTGGCCCTAATTCCTCTTCCAGTTCCCTTAGGGCGGTTTAGCTGTCCTCGATGCGACCACCGGGCAAGGCCCATTGTCCGGCATGTTTTCAGGCGCAGTGAGCGGCGGGTGATGAGAACGGCAGCTTCCTCCTTACAACCGTCGTTTACTGGAATGCCTTACACAGTTGGTTGGTGCGCCATGTGAACGATGGTGATAGCCACTGCCGCTGCTCGCTTGCCCTCTTGTAATTTGCCAGATTGAAAAGGAAACTGCTGCAGATTTGCGATGATGGTGTGGCGCAGTGCCTCATTGCCTCATTGCATTGGAAGTGACTCATTGGCTAGTTTGATGGGATAAAAAGCTGGCTGACTTTGCGCACTTTTTCCACGACGAGGGGCATAGCTTGGATGACATGCTCGATATCTGCCAGGGTGTTTTGGCTTCCGACGGTAAAGCGCAGACCCCCTTTGGTCCAGGCGGGGTCCAGGCCAATCGTTTCCAAAATAGCAGATGGCTTGGGATCGCCAGTTTTGCAGGCGGAGCCGCTGCTGGCGCTGATGCCGGCCATGTCCAAATGCATCAGCAGGTCGTTGCCGCTGAGGTTTTTGAGGGCAAAGCTGGCGTGATGCGGCAGCCGCTCGGTGGGGTGTCCGGTGAGGATGATGTCATCGGCGGGCACGGCGGCCAAAACGCCCGCGATGAGCTGATCGCGGAGGCTGGTGTAGTGGGTTACGTGCGCCTCCAGATTGTCTTGTGCCAGCTTAAACGCTTCGGCCGCGCCGACGGCAAAAGCGACGTTAACCGTGCCGGAGCGACGGCCGTCTTCCTGTCCGCCCCCTGTTAACGCTGAAACCAGTTCAACGCCGTCCCGCACGTACAAAATCCCAACGCCCTTGGGGCCGTAAAATTTGTGCGGGGCCATGCTCAGCAGATCGATGGGCATGGTGGCCATGTCCCAGCGGGTGGTGGCAGCCGCCTGCACGGCATCTGTGTGGAACAGGATGCCGTGCTCACGAGCCAGTGCGCCAATCTCTTGAATGGGCTGCATTGTGCCAATTTCGTTGTTGGCGGCCATGATAGAAATGAGCGCGGTATCGGGCCGGATGGCGGCAGCGACGTCTTCTACAGAAACACGGCCGTATTCATCCGCGCCCAAAATCGTCAGATCAAAGTTAAAATGATCGCGCAGCTGAACGGCAGTTTCAATCACGGCCTCATGTTCAATGGCGCTGGTGATCAGGTGGTTGCCGGTGCCGTTCTTGCGTGCCGCCCACATCACGCCACGAATCGCCAGGTTGTCGCTTTCCGAGCCACAGCCGGTGAACACGATTTCTTTGGCTTTGGCGTTCATCAGTTGCGCGATGGTGAGCCGCGCTTCATCGAGGGCAAATCCAGCGGAACGGCCGTGGGCGTGCGACGATGACGGATTGCCGTAATGTTCCGTCCAGAAGGGCATCATTTGTTCAATAACTTGGGGATTAACTGGCGTCGAGGCGCCATGATCGAGGTAGATATGTGTTGACATAATTAAGTAATCTGGTAATTGGGCAATCACGCAATTACTTAATTACCCAATACTATGTTTCGGCGATGGGGAGTTTGACTGTAAACGTGGTGCCCTTGCCCGCCGTGCTTTTCACTTGAATGGTGCCATTATAGTTTTCGACGGCGACTTTGACCATGTAGAGGCCCAGACCCGTACCCGCAATACCCCGCTCAACGGCCGTTTGCGCCCGGAAAAAACGGCCGAACAAATTCGGCAGTGCCTGTTTGGGAATGCCAATGCCGTCGTCCTTTACCTGAACCACAATATGACCATTTTCGGAGGAGGCTTCAACCCGCACCGTGCCAGAGAGGGTGAACTTCAAGGCGTTATCGATCAGGTTTTTGAAGATGAGGTGGTAGGTGTCCTGGTTGCCCAACACGGGCTCCAGGTTAGGGGCAATGCGCTGGCGGAAGGTAAGCCCTTTTTCGGTAGCTCGGTCAGCCAGCGGAGGCAAAATTTCGTCAAATAGGTCGTTTAGGCGGATTTGATCATTGCTGCGCTGGAACTCGCTGGCTTCCATCTTCACCACTTCCAGCATCTGGCGCACCATTTTTTGCAGCCGGTCGCTTTCGCGTTCGATGACGCCCAGGAACCGGTCCGCCTTTTCTTTTTGCTGCGCTTTGCCTTCGCGCAGTAGGCGGGCGTACATGAGAATGGTGGCCAGCGGTGTGCGCAATTCATGGATGATGCCGTGGAAGAAGTCGTCGCGCAGCCGCTCAACTTCGCGAATCTGGCTCAGGTCGCTAAAGACGAAGATGAGTTCGTTCACTTCGTCGTTGTCGTCACGGATGGGGGCACCGCTGAGCAGCACCGGTACCGTGCCGCCGTCGCTTTGGCTCATCTCGGTGGCCAGCTGCGGGTACTCATCCTTGGCGGAAAGGATGCGCTGCATGAAGTCGTTCAGACTGCCTGCCGTGAGCCGGATCATGTCATTGGCTTTCTGGCCCAGCAGCGACGGTAAATCGCGATACAGCAAGCTGAGCAGCGATTCGTTGGCGTGGGTGATGAGGCCATCCGCGTCCACGGTCATCATGCCTTCAGACATGTTGGCGAAGATCGTTTCAATGCGGCGCTTTTCGGCGAGAACGGCCGTATGCAAACTGGCATTTTCGATAGCGGCGGCTAATGGGCCACCAATGGCTTGCAGCAGGCGCAAATCATTTTCGTTAAAGTCGCCATTTTGCTTGTTAATCGCCTGCAAAATACCGATCACCCGGTCCTCGATTTGCAGAGGAATACAAATCATGTTGTGTGTTTGGAAGCCCGACTGTCGGTCCACCCGCGAATAAAATCGCTTGTCTGAATAGACATCATTGATGATGACCGATTGGCGATTCTCGGAAACCCACCCGGCAATACCCTGACCTTTTTTCAGGCGGATGGTGGGCAAATCCCTGAACAGTTCGCCCAGCAGCATATCCACAAAAATGATGTCGCCAGAGGTTAGTTCGATCAGACCGACGGAAACAGAGCCAACGTTGAGCGTGCGGCGTACCGGTTCCATGAGCTGATGATAAATGTTTTGCAGGCTCAGGGTGGAGGTCAGCGCGTAGCTAATTTCCGATACCACGGCAAACTCGATGTCTTGCCGTCCGACCGTCTGGCGCAAATAGGCGCGATCCAGAGCTATGGTGACCTGGGTAACCAGGGCGCTCATATTTTCTGGCTGGGCCAGAGGCATTTGCTCATCGGGGTCTAGCAGGCAGATGATACCGGCTGGCGTTACGGGCGCATAGCGGCCCGGTGCGGGCAGCGGCACGCCCATGATGCGCTCATGGGGTAACTGCCACAGCTCACTGCGAATGAGTTCAGACGGGGGCCGGTTGAATTTTTCCAGGAGGGTGGGCTTGCCTGCCTCGATGAAGCTGTTGAAGGTGGCTTTTTCGGTGGTCCAGCGCGTTTGTTGCAAACGGCCGTCTTTGTCACACACCCACACGTCAAAATATTTCTTCTGCGGATCGCTCACGCCAACGACGGCCGTTGCCTGGCTAAAAACCGCTACTTCATTGGCGACCACGGCACAAACGCCGTGCGCGTCGAAGATATTTAGCAGCTCTTCGCCCAGCTTTTGCCACAAACTGTGTATCTGGTTGGATTCGATGGAGATCAGATCGCTCATAAGTGCTTATTCAAGAAGATCAGCATGTGATCAGCGCAGTCGTTCACTATCCTGAGATTTATAACCGGGGCATCCGGTATTGACAAGAGGACATTCGGTATAAATTAATGACATTTGACATAGAGAATGCCGTGAATTGTGTTTGCCCGAACCAGACTGCTTTTGTATAGTTTTCTCTAGTTCCTATACAATCCACTGTACCTAGAAATGCACAAATTAACAATCTCGGGAATAAGTTCCGATTATTACACAAGGAGTGAACATGTCTTACATTGAGTCTATTCGCGGACGGAAGTCTTGGATTCCCGTGGCAACCCAACGGTAGAAGTTGAAGTTCAGCTATTTGACGGCAGCTATGGCCGGGCGATTGTGCCCTCTGGGGCATCCACAGGTATTCACGAAGCCTGGGAAAAGCGGGACGGTGACAAGGGTCGCTATTTGGGCAAAGGTGTGCAGCAGGCAGTAACGGCCGTAAATGAAGATATTGCCGAAGCGATCGTTGGTTGGGATGCAACCGACCAGGTCGGTATCGACCAGGTTATGCTGGAGCTGGATGGCAGCGAAAACAAGAAGAATCTGGGCGCGAACGCCATCTTAGGTGTTTCTCTGGCCGTGGCCCACGCCGCCGCCGATAGCCTGGAACTGCCGCTCTACCGCTACCTGGGTGGCGTCTACGCCCGTACCCTGCCGGTACCGATGATGAACATTATGAACGGTGGCAAGCACGCCGCTGGGGCCACCGACCTGCAAGAGTACATGATCATGCCTGTCGGCGCAGACACTTTTGCTGAAGGGCTGCGCTGGGGTGCGGAAATTTACCACAGCCTCAAGAAAGTGTTGGCTAGCAAGGGCTACGGCACCACCGTTGGCGACGAAGGTGGTTTTGCTCCGCGCGTTAAAAACAACAGCGAACCATTTGAGCTGATGTTGGAAGCCATCGAGAAAGCTGGTTACAAGCCCGGCGAACAAATTATGTTTGCGATGGACCCTGCCGCTTCGGAAATTTACGAAGACGGTATGTACAACATGAAGGTCGAGGGCAAGAAGCTGACTGGCGAAGAGATGGTTGATTTCTACGTCGGGCTGGTTAACAAATATCCCATCATCTCCATTGAAGATGGCTTGGGTGAAGACGACTGGGGAGCCTGGTCCTTGATGATGGAAAAATTGGGCGACAAAATCCAAATTGTGGGTGACGACCTGTTGGTGACCAATGTGAAGCGCATCGAAATGGCCATTGAGCGCAAAGCGGCCAACAGTTTGCTGTGCAAGGTAAACCAGATTGGCACGCTGACCGAGGCGATTCAATCAGTAGAAATGGTGCAACGTCATGGCTGGACGGCCGTTACCTCCCATCGTTCTGGTGAAAGCGAAGACGCTACCATTGCCGACCTGGCTGTAGCCCTGAACACGGGCCAGATCAAAACAGGTGCCCCTGCTCGCAGCGACCGTGTAGCCAAATACAACCAACTCCTCCGCATCGAGGACGATTTGGGCGATTCGGCGATCTACCCCGGTTTGAAAGCATTTACCAACCTGCGCCGCTAAAATTTAGTAAAAAGTGAAAAGTAAAAAGTCAAAAGTGGATACTTGCTCACTTTTTACTTTTCACTACTATCCTTTTTTACCTGAATCTAATCTTTACACGGTACACTCTGCCCACTTTGCTAAACAATCAGAAACGAAGGACAAAGTCATGATTCGATTTGAAGAACAAGAACCAGAACCGGCCGAAGAAGCCGAAGACAAAGGTAAGCCCAAGAAGAGTTTGATGGAGCGTCTGCTGGAAACGCGCACCATTACCATTTTTGGCGAAATCAACATGAAGCTGGCGCAAGAAGTTACCGAAAAGCTCATGCTATTGGCGGCCGATTCTGATGAGGACATCAAAATCTTTATCAATTCGCCCGGTGGTCACGTGGAATCTGGCGACACCATCTTTGACATGATTCGTTTTGTCAAGCCCAAGGTGAAAGTGATTGGCACAGGATGGGTGGCCAGCGCTGGCGCGTTGATCTATGCCGCGGCAGATCGCGAAAACCGGTACAGTTTGCCCAATACTCGCTTTTTGCTGCACCAGCCGATGGGCGGTGTGCGTGGTCAGGCTCAGGATATCAAGATTGAAGCGGAAGAAATCATCAAGATGCGCGAGCGCTTGAACCGCATTTTCTCTGAACAGACGGGCCAGCCGCTGGAAAAAGTAACCAAAGACACCGAGCGTAATTTCTGGATGTCGGCTAAAGAAGCCATTGATTATGGACTGGTGGGGCAAATCATTAACACTGCTGACGAGATTTAGTAGCTTACCACCTGTCATTCCCGCGAAGGCGGGAATCCAGGCGAAAATGTTAGGTAGACCTCTGAGATTTAACAAACCTCAGAGGTCTTTTTATTTCTGTCGCCGGGCCAGGGCGTTCATCACCATGACAAAGGCGGTAATCATCCCCAGCATAAAGGTGATAGCGACGATGATGAGTAAGGTTGAGAACGGGATGAACATGTAAAATTCCCTTTTGGAGAGATTGGAGACTGGAGATTAGAGATTGCGTTAACCTCTAATCTCCAGTCTCCTTTTAGCTGAACATACCAGCGGGCATCGCCCCTTGCTGACTCATGCTGATGGTGGATTGAGAGACCATGTGGAAGATGCGACGCAGTTCCTGGTGATCCAATCCGGCAGCCAGTACGTCGGGGAAGCCGATCTCATCGGCCAGGGTGCGCAGTTCGGCGGGATTGATGCCGCCAGTGCGGAAGCCGACGTAGGCCAGAGTGTAGATTTCGTGCTTGAGCAGCTCAGTGGCGGCGCGGCGAATCTGCTTGGCGCGCTGTTTAGAGGCGTTGTCCTCGCCATCGGAGTAGACGATGACGATGCAGCGCACCATCACGCCGCTCTGGCGCAGCTGTTGGGCGTAGAGCACCATGTTGGTCAGGCCACCCGCGACGGCATCGTACAGGGCGGTGGAGCCGCTGGGGGCGTAGCTGGTGCGGGTGAGTGGCGGCACGTCTTTGAGCGGCATGTAGCCGTGCAGCAGGGTCACGTCATGGTTGAAGACGATGGTGCTCATGAGGATGTCATCGGCGGCGCTGGAGCCAAGCATGGCGGTGAGGTATTCGTTGTTGTAGGCATTAACGAGGTCGCTGGCGTGTGGTCCCATTGAGCCGCTCATGTCGATGATGTTCATGGCCAGGGTGACTTCATTGCTGGTGAGCTGGTTGAGGGGTGTGCCAACGGCCGTTGCCATCGTCGGCCCGTTCAAGTTGGAAACCACCAAATCCATCGTGTTGTTCGTAAGACCATCCGCTTGGGCAGATTGAAAAAGATTGTCTAAATTGCCAAGTCCGTTGCTGTTTGTGTTCATGATTACCTCCAGAAGGTGGGAGATTGGAGATAGGAGATTTTTTAGTCTCTAATCTCCAATCTCCAATCTCTATTCCCTAAAAGGGCAGTTTGTCGGTGCTGTCGAGGAAGTTGACGCCTTGCTTCTCGAAATCGGCGAAGCGAGCCTGGGCAATGGCGTGGAAATCCACATCCGGGTGCAGCACGGGCGAGGTGCAGTCACGCAGGAAGTAGATTTTTTGCAGCGCTTCGGGTTGGTTGCTGAAATCTTCAACCAAATCTTCAACCGTTTCCAGCACGCAGTGGCTTTCCGCTTCGCCAGCAATCACAACCACGTCGGCTTGGGCCAGTGTGTCCAGGAACGGCTTGTTTTTGCCGCCCATCGGATGGTTGGGCACGGGCACCTCGGGCTGGATGATGGAGTAATGCTCGGTGAGCGGGATGCTGCCTTTGGTGAGCCAGGTGGGTTGGGTTTTGCGGGCTATGCTGTGGTAGAGAACGGCCGTAAACAGTTCCGGGTCCAGCGCATTGCCAATCGAACCAATCATGACGTGGTAAGGCCAGATGGTGAGCTGCTTTTTGGCTTCCTGCTCTAGCTGCTTGACGTAGTTGGTGGACTGCACCGGGGCAACCAGCGGCCGCCATTTGCCCTGCTTAATGTCATCGTAGGTAATCAGCGTGAACGGCGCGGGATGGTTGCCCGCCTCATCGGCCCACCATGCTGGGTGGAAGATTTGATGGGGCAGGTGGGAATCCAGCGAGCAGGTGATGTTGGTGATCCGCTCGGCGTTGTTGTAGATGAACTCGATGGTGCGCTGAATGTCGCCCATCGCGCCGGGCACGTATAGGCTGCCTTTTTCGTGGCAAAAATCTACCTGCATGTCGATGATGACCAGGTGGACGTTTTCTTTGTCCTCCACGGCAGGTGTCAGGCCTGCATCGTTGGCCTCGGCAGCAATTCTCGCGACGTCGGGATAGTACAGCGTACCGATGCGGCTTGGGTCATAAAAGCTAGGGAAGTTGCTCATGTTGGGCTCCTTTCTTTTGATATTTTGAAATCACAATAAGTGTTTGAGTTACACTAAATAAGATGCCGGTAGTATAGTGTAGAAAATACACTTTGTCAAGCGACAGCAACAACGAATTTGAGTCACAAACGAATTAAGAAAAATTCGTTGTTTACTCAAATTCGCTGTTGTCAATCTTTAGAACGATTTGGCGACGACGATGCTGGCGTGGGTGGTGGCGTCGTGCTGCGGTGCGCCGTCGAGGTCGATGATAGTGGTAAAGCCGGATTTGATCCAAAAGCGGAGGGCGGGCCAGTTTTTCAGGAACACTTCCAGCCAGATGGCCTGATGGCTGACCGCTTTGGCCTGCTGCGCCAGCCCCGCAATCAGCTCTGTGCCGTAGCCGCCTTTTTGGTGGTCGGGGTGCAGGACAAACATGGAAATGAGGAGCACGTTTGGTTGTGGATGGTGATGATGGCAGTGGAAGTAGCCGATGGGTTGGTCATTTAGGCAAAAGAGTTGTAGTTGAAAACGGCCGTTTTCCATCCTATCTTTCAAACTTTGCTGAACAATTTCCGCAAACTCTTCCTCAGGATAAATTTTGAACGTTGGGTCCCAGGGTTCGACGTGGCTGCACGCGTTGAAAATGTGCATGAGCTGAGGCACATCGCCCAGAATGCCGTCGGCCACGTGCAATCGCTCGGTGCGCCAGCTAGCGGGTAAGCGGTTCATTCGGCTTCCTCCGGCGCGACACCTACCTGTGGCGCGGCACCTTCGTGTGGCGCGATGCGCCAGTAGACGTTTTTCTCGCGGGCCATCAGCTTGTAGTCGATGAGATAGCGGCGCAAAGAGGCAAAATCCTCGTTAAATTCCTTGAGGCGTTCGTTCAGTTCGGCTTCGGGGTAGCGCACATCGTACTCAAACTGGTCTACTACCCACTGCATAATCACCAGCTGTTTTTTGCGGCGGGACGGGATTTGGGTGATACGGCCGTTTTCCATGAACGTATTGAGCACTTTCTGTTCCCAGCGATCCGCACCTTCGGTAGGGGCAATATCGGCCAGTTTGGCCTGGGAGAGGATGTCTTTGCTCATGGTTTCTAGCGTTTTGGTGTTGAGCCAGTAAATGCGATTGTTGCCTTCGGCACGCATGTTCACCAAATGCAGCTCTTTCATGGCGGCTAGATGGTGTGACACGGTCGGTTCGCGCAAATCCAGCAAAGCGGCCAGTTCGCCCACACTGCGCTCCTGCGTAGCCAGCAAGCCCAAAATTTTCAGGCGGCTTTCGTTGCCCAGCACTTTGAAAAAGCTCAGCAGCTGCTGAAATTGTTCTTCGCTCATAGTGCCTTCTCCACTTTTTGGTAAACGCCCCAACTGCGGGTCATAAAACCAAAGTCCACCATCAGGCGACGCAGTTCAGCAAAGTCTGGGTGGACTTGCTCCACGCGGGCATTGACCTCTTTTTCAGGGTAATCTACGCCAAACTCAAACAGATCTGCCAGCCAACTGGCTATTTCACGCAGCTCGGCATCGTTTTCGGGCAGCTTTTTCAGGCGGGTGCCGTCGGTGTAGTGGCGCAAAACCCGCTGGCGCAGCGTCTCTTTGTTGCCCGAATCACCCCGGTGAAAAACGGTGTGGTTGATTTGTTCCAAACCATCCTGGTTGAGCTGGTAGGTGTAAGGCGCGGTTTCGCGGATCAAGTTGGCCTGCTTGAGGCGGTTGATGTGCTTGATAACGGCCGTTTCTTTCACACCCATGCGCCGGGACAGTTCGGGAACGGCCGTTTCCTGTTCCGCCAGAATGCCAAGAATGTGCAGTCGTTCGCGCTGGCCCGCGGCCTGTAAAAAGTTCATCAGGGTTTCAACTTTTTCAGTTTCCATATGAATACCTTTGGCTTTATGGCAATCTTAGATTCGCTACTTCTGGCCGCCACCGAATGAATTCGGCGTCGGGAAAAGAAAGTCTGCTCTTGCATTTTAAGAAATAAGGCAGATAACGAACTTGTCATTCCGAACGGAGTCTTCGGAGTGAGGAATCTTCCACGCTTGGTCAAAAAGAGAGATTCCTCGGAGGACCTCGGAATGACCTCTTACCCAACTAAATTTTTTTGAAGACTAAAAGCAGACTACTGCAATGCTGCTGTTCCCAGTGCGCTTCAGCGTATTTTTTTTTAGCCGAGGAATTTATTCCTGGGCTTTAGTGACGAGCAGAATCTAAAACTACCAAACTACTTAGATAGAAATCTAAATAGAAGAATATCTAAATAGTTTTGCGGCGTCAAGATTCAATTTGCTTTTGTCCAGTGCTGCTTCGTAAAATCCCATTATGAGCTTGTCTACCTTGATCTGGCAAACCGTGTTTTTCTTCATGATGTTCTGGTTGGGCTGCTACCTGATCGCCCGCGATCCGGGCCGTTTGCAGCTGTGGTTGGCTGGCGGCGGCATGCTGGCTTTTTCGACTGGCATTGCCGTGACGGTGTTCGGCGAATTTGCACCCACATCGGACCTGGCGGTGAATCTGTACCGTGCCCAACGCCTGCTGATTGTGCTGCCTGCTCTGTTCTGGTTGGTGGCGATGATCTGGCTCATTCCCAATCGGGCGGCCTGGGAGGACAGATACGGCCGTCAATGGCTGCTGTTGGTCGGCAGTATGGTGTGCATTGTGTTCTACGGCGTGGCGCTGAGCTTTATCATCATCCCCAATACCCAGCGCATGACGCCTGTCCTGGCCTGGTTCATTGGCCTGGATTTGTTTGCTTTTGGCCTCATCATCACCCAGCTGGATGCGTCCGACAAAGGCGAAGCGTGGCTGTGGCACTTTTTACGCGCCTTTGATTACTCCTTTTTTACGGCGCTTATTTTTGGTGGGCAGATTATTTGGGTGATGGCTGCCTGGACTGGCCTGAATTATCCGCTGGTGCTGGTGCTGCTCGGCTGTGTGAGTGCGGCCGTTTTCATTCAAACCTTCTCCGATTCGGTGCAAACGCTGCTGGATCGGGTCGCCTTTTTTAATGCACCCCAGCTGCGCCAATCGCGTGCTGCGCAGCGGGCAGAGGCGAATGCGGCGCAGCGGTTGGATGCCCAGCACCAGCCTTTGGAGCTGCCCCTGGCCGAGTTTGAACGGCTCACCCGCCGCGCCCTCAGCCAGATGGGCGACCTGCCCAAGCTGGCCAGCAATCCGCTGACGCGCCTGTCGCTGGTCAGCCAGCGGCTCCAGCAAAACGGCCAGCCAGACGGCACCCTGGCCCGCGCCAACGAGCTAAAAACGCTGCTGACGGAAAGTATCACCAAAATGCAGCCACGCGATGAGGGCGACTTTGGCACGACGGATGCGTGGCGGCATTACAATGCGCTCTATTTCCCGTATGTGGTGGGGTTACGGCCGTACAGCCGTCGTGCCTTCCACGATGAAGAATATCAAGACATACTGGCCTGGTTCCAAAGCCAGGTCCCCGAACGAACCCTCTACAACTGGCAAACGGCCGCTTCCCGTCTGGTCGCCCGCGATTTACGCGAACGTTCCCGCCGCCTTGCCCCGTAATCGGTAAACGCTAATCCGTAATCGGTAATCGTTTACCGTTTACCGTTTACCGACCACCGATTACCGAAAATTGGCACTGTTTGGCACTACTTTTCATAGACTTGGCAGTGAAAATCGGGGTAGATTGTCTCCATCAACATTTTTTAAACTTTGGAGGTAAACAAATGCAATCCCAAACAATTTCTGGTCAAAGTAGAGCGACAAGTGAGACTCTTTTACTCCGTCGTGCGCTGCAAAGCGATGCGCTTTTATTGTTGCTGAGCGGCTTGGTATTTATCTTTGTTGCTGGCCCGGTGGCTCGCTTCCTGGGTCCAAACGTGCCCTCATGGCTCGTTTTGGCCATTGGTGTGAGCTTCATGCCGCTCGTGGCGGATATTTACTGGATTTTGTCTGATTTGTCGGCGCGGGCAAAGTACGGCCGTTTCATCACCATCTTGAATTTTGCCTGGGTGGTAGGTAGTTACCTGGTTTTATGGCTGGCCTGGGCCGAACTTACCGTGGCCGGTCGCTGGTTTGTTGCGCTTCAAGCCGAGGGAGTTTTCCTTCTGGCGGTCTTGCAAACCATCGGCTGGCGTCGTCTGCGTCGTTAATTGTATTTCGCATAAACGCTTTATTGGAGAGCTTGCCGCGATGTGGCAGGCTCTTTTTCTTGTGTGATATACTTCGCGTTCCAAAAATAATTGAGTGAAATTCGCCAGCTTGGTGGATTTTTATAGACTGAAGGAACGTCGATGAAACTAAAAGATGCCAAAGCAATTTCCCGTATGCGCGATTCTGGTCGCATGGTCGCCGAATGTTTTGCTTTGCTTGAAGAAACGATTCGCCCGGCGTGAGTATTCGCCTGCTGGACCAGATTGTTGAGAAGTATATCGCCGACCAGGGCGCGGAACCGCTCTACAAAGGGTACAAGGGGAGCGCTAGCAACCATCCGCCGTTTCCGGGCGTCATTTGTGCCTCGGTGAACCACGAAATTTGTCACGGCCTGCCGGATGACCGTATTTTGCATGAAGGCGACATCATCGGGGTAGACATCGGCTTGAAGTATCACGGCTACTGCGGCGATGCGTGTTATACCTTTCCGGTGGGGCAGATTGCCCCCGCCACGCAGCGTTTGCTGGATGTGGCCAAAGAGGCCCTGGAAGTCGGTGTGGCGGCGGTGAAGCCAGGTGGCTATCTCAACGATATTGGCCGGGCAATCAATGATCTGGCTGACGCCCGCGGCGTATCTGTGGTGCGTGAATGGGGTGGTCATGGAATCGGCCGTATTTTGCACGACTCGCCCTCGGTGCTGCACATTCGCCAGAGCAGCAACGGCCCCAAGCTGCGCCCCGGCATGACGTTTACCATCGAGCCGATGATCAACATGGGCTCTCATGAGTGGATCTTGCTGCCGGATGGCTGGACAGTCATCACCAAAGATGGCTCGCTATCGGCACAATACGAGCATACGGTGGCGGTGACGAATCATGGGGTGGAGGTTTTGACGAAGCTGTAGAAGTGACAGGGTGAAGGGATGATAAGATGATAGAAACGGCCGTTGCCAAAACGCAACGGCCGTTTTTTGTTTATTTGGTGGATTTGGCGCGTTTGCGGGGGGATACGGCCGTTTTCTTGTCGGCCTTCTCATCAATGATGTGCGACGCCATGTGAGGGCTTTCTGCCCACGGGTCCATTTTGAACAGCTTGAAGTAGGTGTAGCGGCTGACCACCGCAATCGAGCCTAGCACGGGCACGATGATGAGCGCTGTCAGGACGCCCGCCAGCGAGAGTGAGCCGACGATGGCAATGAAGATGATCGCCGGATGAATGCGCACGCTGGAGCTCATGATGCGTGGGCGCAGCCAGATGTTTTCGATACCCTGAATACCCAGATTGAGCGCCAGGATAATGACGGCAAACAGCGTGTTGGAAACGTCCAGTGTGTTGGAACCGGCCAGCACCGCCACCAGGGTGGCAATAACCATGATAATTGCCGGGCCAACCGACAGCAGCACATCAAAAATGGCGGCAAAGACGCCAAACAACAGCGCCCCTGGCAGCCCCAAAATGAGCGACCCCGCGCCAGTCAGCAGCCCCACGATTATCGACAAGCGCAGCTGCCCGCGAAAATACCGGTTCCACACCAGTTTAATTTCTTCATACAGCCGCCGAAAGTCTGATTCAAATGGGTCTGGGGCCCAGCTAAACAGCCATTCGCGCAGTTTGCCCCAATCTTGCAGCAGGTAGTAGGTGGCCACCAACACCACGGCAATCCAGCCCAGGTTGGTCGTGCTGGTTTGCAGCAGTTCCACGATGATGTCGGCCCGAATGAACGAGGACACCAGCTCAGACAGATCGGCTTCTGGCATCAGGCCATCCAGCGAGATTTCGGTGTTGAGAATGGTGATTGGCTCAGAAAGGTAATCTTCCTGCGTTTGGGTCATCAGCGTCTGCATCTCGCCCAAAAAGCTGGCGGTTTGTTCGGGGATGGCGGGAATGAAGATAATGGTGACGGTAACGATGGCCGCTAGTGAGAGCAGATAGACAAAAAATACGACGAGAGAACGAGCCACGCGGGCGCGTTCGTTAACCAGCGTTACGATGGGGTTCAGCAGGTAAGCCAGAAGGGCCGAAATGGCGATGGCGCCAATCAACGCCTGGGCCGCGGTGATAAACCAGATGCAGCCCGCCAGAACGAGGGCAAAAACAAAATACCGTGTGGTTGTACTCCATTCTTTATTCATAAACTCCGTAATACGTGTTTGAAAATGGATCTCCTATCAGCTGTTCACGATACAAACGTACCAAGATTCTAGCGAAATTGGGGGTAAAGGTACAACTGTTTGTTTGGGCTGCTGGTGGCCACTTTACGCGGCAAACGGCCGTTTGTTGCGCCATCACTCAAGAACCAGTCTGGTATGTGCGCTCGCTGCGCCCAAAATTTGTTTTGCGAACCGTTTAATTGTGTTAGACTGCCCGCCTTAAAAATCATGACGAGGACGTGGCATGTTTTTGTATCTTTTGCAGGGATTGGGGTATGGCGGGGCGGCGGCCGCGCAGCCAGGGCCGTTTCAGGCGTATTTACTGTCGCAAACGTTGAAAAACGGGCTGCGCAGCACGCTGGTGGCGGCGCTGGCGCCGCTGATGAGCGACGGGCCGATTGTGCTGCTGGTGCTGCTGGTGCTGACGCAAATGCCGGATTGGTTTGTGGCGGCGCTGCGTTTTGGCGGCGGCTTTTTTTTGCTCTTCCTGGCGTACAAAGCGTATCGATCGGCGCGGGAGATGATGGTAACGGCCGTTAATCTACCTATACCACAAAAGCGGCAAAGCATCCGCGAAGCTGCCCTGATGAACATGCTCAGCCCCAACGCCTACATTTTTTGGAGCACTATCGCTGGCCCGATTTTCTTGGAAGGGTGGCGGCAAGCGCCATCGCATGGGCTGGCGTTTATGCTGGGCTTCTATGGCGCGCTAATTGGCGGCTTTATGAGCTTTGTGGTGCTGTTTGGCATCTTGGGGCAGGCCAGCCCGCGACTGAACCGGATGTTGGGCTTTGTTTCGGCCGTGGCGCTGTTTGGCTTTGGCCTGTATCAAATCTGGCTCGGCGCGCAGCGGTTTTTCTAGCGTCATTTCCCCGGAAACTTTTTGGGTTAGGTCCGGTGTAGTTTCCGGGGAAATTTAGGGAATGGTCACTCTGTTGGCACAGCAAGTACGGCCGTTTCGCAGTAACAGCTTTCCTCTTGCACCAATACGCTGAGGTAACGGCCGTCGTATGACCACTGCGGATCGCGTACCAGCTGGCCACCGTCGAAAGTGAGGGGAGTGGTACGGCCGTTTGCCACATTGAGCAGCGTCAAATTCCCATCGTATGCCCGATAAAGCAAATGGCTCCCATCTGGCGACCAGAAGAGATCGCCTGACGGCACTTGTAGTGACCACAAAATGATGTCGTTTTCCAGATCGAAAACGGCTAAATTCGTTGGAGCAGATTGTGAGGAATTGGTTATGGTGAAAAAGGCCAGATAGTGGCTGTCAGGTGAAAACGAGAAAAATGGCAAAAAACTCGACCACGATTGGCCGACTGCGCGTGTTGGTGCTTCCAACAAAATTTGGTCATAAGGCTCTTGCCGTAGCTGCATCGTGGGACCAGATTCGCTGGGAATGACGCTGGCTAAATAACGGTGACAACTTAGCTTTGCCCGCCTCAATAGAGTAGGTTTCGCTCCTGTCAAACTTCCCCCAATATCGCGCCACACCATAATGAAGATTGATGTACATCTTGAAACGATCTGAATAATACCGTTTGGCTAGTGCTTCATAGACCATTTCCTGGGCTATTGCTTCACTTCTGTCTTTGACAACGCGCTAACTCAGGAAGCAGCGACTCGCTCGGTCAACAATGGTCATGATGTAGACTTTGTTTTTTCTCACCGACAAACGTGAACAATTCATCCAACTCAGCCACATCCACAGAAATTTCAGGTTGACTTACAGCTGGCGGTAATTGGCGTGCATACGCTCTAGCCCAATTAGACACAGAGCCTTGGCTAACCCCGAGCTGTCTGGCAATGCGTCTTTGATTAATGCCATCGAGATACATTTTCACCGCTTGTTGGCGCACAGATTCTTTATGGCCGGCTTCATTTGGTACAGGGGTATATTTTCGGTGGCAAGTGGGGCACAGATACCTTTGGCTACCGGAAGGATTGAAGCCGACTTTGACTTGGTTTTCTGCATTTTGGCAATGGGGACATGTTATCATGCTTCTATTCTAGCTCATACCTCTTTTTGCTCGCTCCTAGAATTGATTTCCACTTGATTGTTTTGAACCACAAGCAAATAATTTACCATTAGCCATTTTTCAGCTACCATTGCGCCCCTATGGAAACAAAACTCTCTCGCTGGTGCGATGGTCTTATCGAGGTCGGCTGGCTGTTTGCTGTCATTGCCGTGCCGCTCTTCTTCAATATTCACTCTGACCGTGTGTTTGAACCGGATAAACTCACCCTGATGCGTTCCATTGCCGTGGTAATGGGCACCGCCTGGTTGGTGAAATTCGTCGATTTGCGCCAGTGGCGGTACGCGGCGCGTCTGCGTTGGCGCACCGAAGATTCATTCTGGCGCATGCCGTTTTTGCTTATCGTGACGCTGCTAGTGCTGGTGTACATCGTCTCGTCGCTCTTTTCGGTAACACCACTGGTGAGCTGGGCTGGTTCGTACCAGCGCTTGCAGGGAACATACACCACGCTGGCCTACATCGTTATTTTTGGCACGACCATTGCTACCATGCGCACTCGCGCCCAGGCCCGGCGATTGGTAACGGCCGTAATCATCACCTCCATCCCCGTGGCTTTTTATGGCCTGCTGCAACATTTTGATTTGGATCCGCTGCCCTGGGCGGGCGATGTTACCGAGCGTGTGGCCGGGCACATGGGCAACGCCATCTTCATTGCCGCCTACCTCATCATGGCCGTGCCGCTGACCGTGGCGCGGATCATCGCCTCGTTTAGCAGCATTTTGAGCGATGAGGAGCTGTCTGGCGCAGACGTGATGCGCTCGTCGGCTTACATTTTCACGGTAGCGATTCAGCTGATCACCATTTACTGGTCCGGCAGTCGTGGGCCGTGGCTGGGGCTGGGAACCGGGTTATTTGCCTTCATCCTGGTAGTGCTGGTGGGGCTGCGCAATGCGGCCGACAGCCAGGGCCGTTTTCGTCTGCCCGAGGCGGGGCGAGGGGCGCTGTTTGTGCTGGTCGGAACGGCCGTTTCCTACACCGTCATCCTCCTCATTTTGCGTGGGCTAACTGGAGCGGGTTATTTGGCCAGCCTGGCTGGACCAACTTCCTCATTTGTAGCGTTTGTTGTGGCGGTGGGGCTGGTCATTTTGGGCATGTTTGTGCTGGTGGCCGCCCAGCGTGGCTGGCGCTGGCTCTGGTTTAGCTGGATCGTCATGTCGCTGCTGTTGGTAGTCTGGGTCTTGCTGTTCAACTTGCCCCGCGAAACGACCGATCCGTTTCTAGAAGTTCCGGTGCTGGGCAATGTGTTCACCACGTTGGACGAATGGCGCGAACTGCCGCGCATCGGCCGTTTGGGGCAAATTTTGGAGGCCGACACAGGCACGGGGCGGGTGCGTACGCTGATTTGGGAGGGCGTTCTAGAACTTCTCCAGCCGCATGAGCCGATTGCTTTCCCGGATGGCAGCACGGATACATTTAACTTTTTACGGCCGTTAATTGGCTACGGGCCAGAGTCGATGTACGTGGCTTACAACAGCTTCTATCCGCCGGAACTGGCTACGCTGGAATCGCGCAACGCTTCGCCGGACCGTTCGCATAACGAAACGTTTGACGCCCTGGTGATTACCGGTTTGGCTGGTTTTCTGGTCTGGCAGGCGCTGTATTTGAGCGTCTTTTTGTACGGTTTCCGCTGGCTGGGTGTGCTGCGCACCAAATTTGAGCGTAACTTGCTGATTGGTTTGTGGATCGGGGTGGGGGTGATAACGGCCGTTATTTTTGCCGTGTGGCGCGGTGCGGTTTACATCGGTGTAGCCCTGCCGTTTGGCTCAATTGCCGGGCTGGTGCTCTACCTCATCTACTACGCCCTCTTCGCCGATACATCCGACGCAGAGTCGCAGCCATTTTCGGCGGAGCGACTGCTGGTAGTGGCCCTGGTGGCCGCAATTTTGGCCCATTTTGTAGAAATTCACTTTGGAATTGCCATTTCAGCGACGCGCCTGCACTTCTTTTTGTACGTGGGGCTCTTGTTCATCGTCACGTACTGGCTGCCCCGGCAGCAAGAAGCGCCCGTGGTAGAGGCTGTAGAAACGGCCGTTCCCGGCAAAGGTCGGCGGCGGCGGGGTACGCGTACGGCCGTTCCGGCGGCGTTTGCTGGATGGGTTGGCCCAGTGTTGCTGTACGCCTTCATGCTGGCGCTTATCGTGGGCATCATGGGCTACACCTATACCACCTACTCCCAACCGCCCAATCTGGTGCTGGAGAGCGTCAACGATTTACGCGCTACCGACATTATGCACCAGAGCTTTTTTGTGAACATCAAGCGGGATTTTGCCGAATCGCCGTTTATCTACCTGATGATTGTTCTCACCTGGAGCATGGGGCTGCTCATTGCCGTCAGCGAGATGCTGAAGGATGGCGATCTGAAAATTTCGGCCGTTGTGCGGGAGGTGGGTAAGAGCCAAAAATCCCTCGCTTCAGTCTCATTCTTAGCGATGGGCACCGCGGCGATTGTGTATCGCCTGATGGTGCCATTGGCGGTCGATGCGGGCGCGACGGCTTTGTTGGGGCAGACCCTGCTGTGGATGTGGGGCGCATTATGCCTATGGGCCGGTGGCAATTTGCAGCTGCGCTTCACCAAAAATGATCGCTTGTTCGCTGCCGGTGTGGCCGTGACCGGACTCCTGTTTGCTCTGCCGGTGCTGGTGGGCGGTGGCTGGTTGGCGGCGGTGGTAACGGCCGTTTTCAGCGGAGCCATGCTTTATTTGCTGTGGGACCCAACCTGGCGCAATTTGCTAACTCCGGTGGCCATCATGGCCGCGATTTCTTTTAGCGTGGGGTTGCTTTATGCCCTCTACCAGGCCAGCCAGCTGCGCTTTTCCTTACTTTACCGGGCGTATGTCGCCCCGCCGCAAGATGCTAGCCAGCTCCTGAGCTACCTGGTGCAAGAGGCAGGTCAGGCGGCCAGTTTCCTGACGCATTTCTATATCTTTATTTTTGCGCTGATGCTGGTAGCCGCGTTTGCCATGAGCGCCAGCAAAAAGCCGCGACTGCGCGACAATGGTTCGGCATTGGCGGCGTCTTTGTTGGGCTTTGTGGGGATTGCGGCCATTTTTGTCATCCTGGCTACCAATGTGCGCGTCGTGCAGGCGGATATGGTTTACAAACGCGCCCGCTTCTTCGAGAGCGACGCCACGACCAGTGGTGATCCGACCGGCTGGGACGGGGCCATCGCGATTTACCAGGACGCCATCGACCGGGCTCCCAGCGAAGATTTTTATTACCTTTTCCTAGGGCGGGCCTACCTGGAACGCTCCAATGTCACTTCTGACCCCGCCGAACAGGAGCAGCTCTTGGCCGAAGCGCAGCAGCAGCTGTTCCTGGCGCAAGAAATCAACCCGCTTAACACAGATCATACGGCAAATCTGGCCCGCCTAAATACTCGTTGGGCCGCCGTCAGCGCCACAGAGAGCGAACGCGCCCAGCATTTGCAAGAAGCGGAGCAGTATTACCAGCGTGCGCTGGACCTCAGCCCGCAAAATTCGGTCATTCGTAACGAATATGCCCGGTTGGTGCTGGCCCAAGGGCAAAATTGTGCCGATAGTTTGGCAATCTATGAACAGTCAGCGACGATCGATCCGTACTACTCGGACACTTTCTTTGCCTGGGCCGATGCCGCTGCTAGCTGTGCCGTCTCCGCTCAAGACGCCGAAGCCGATGCCTACCTGGCTCAGGCTGTCGTGGCTTTGCAGGGCGGCCTAAAACTTGACCCGAACAATGCTCGTGCCTGGGTGCGGGCGGGCCAGCTGTATGAGCAAATTGAGCAGCATGAAGAGGCCATCGCGGCGTATGATCAGGCACTGCTGGTAGACCCAGCTCAGCAAGAAGTGCCTGCCTGGAACATCAAATATTTGCAGGCGCAGATTTACCGCAACATGGATGATCTGGCACAGGCTGAAGCGCTGGCTAACGAAGCACTGCAACTTAGCCCGGCGGAATACCAGGGTGAAATTCAGCTGTTTATCCAGCAGCTGCATCCCGCAACGGAAAGCCGCACATTGTTTGAGGATTCGGAACGGCCGTTGGCTAACATTCCTCCCGCCGAGCGCAATAATTATTACACCGAATACCCGCCCTTTGTCATCGATCTGGATCAGGCGTACGAAGCGATTATCCAGACCGAAAAAGGGGAAATACGCCTGCGGCTATTTACGGATGCGGCACCGCTGGCAGTGAACAGCTTTGTCTTTCTGGCGCAGCAGGGCTTCTATGATGGCACTACGTTCCATCGTGTTCTGGCAGATTTTGTGGCTCAGGGCGGCGACCCCACCGGGACGGGCGGCGGCGAACCTGGCTACCGCTTCACCGACGAGGTAGACAACGGCCTGACGTTTGATCGCGCCGGGCTGCTGGCGATGGCCAATGCCGGAACAAACACCAATGGCAGCCAGTTTTTCATCACTTATGCGCCGCTGCCCTCGTTAAACGGCCGTCACACCATCTTTGGTGAACTCGTTGAAGGTGAAGGTGTGCTGCAAAGCCTCACCCCGCGCGACCCTGAGCAAAACCCGGACTTCACTGGCGACCAAATCCTGCGCATTGACATCATTGAGGTGCAGGAATGATGTGCCCAACCACCAACCCCCACCCTGACCCTCCCCCTGCAAGGGGGAGGGGAATGGCTCCCTCTCCCTCCCAGGGAGAGGGTTGGGGTGAGGGTGGATTCGCCCATTAAGCCATGCAAACCGTCCTTGCCATCTTCCTCATGGCTTTGTCCGTCACGGCGCTTAGCATTCCCTGGGTCCGTCGGCTGGCCATTCGCATTGGCTTTGTCGATGCCCCAGCACAGCGCAAGCTGCATAGCACACCCATGCCGCTCATGGGTGGGGTGGCCATTTTTGGTGGTGCAGTTTTGGCGGTCATCACCTTTGTGCCTGATTTTCCCAATACCGTGGCTGGCGTCTTGCTGGCGCTTGCCGTTGTCGCCTTGGTGGGCTTGCTCGACGATCGCTTCAACTTACCAGCCTGGGCCAAGTTAGCCGGGCAATTTGTTGGGTTCCTCATTCTGGCTTACTTCGATATCCGGGTAAAGCTGCCCGTCCCTGAATTGCTTAATTACCTAATTACTTTTGTATGGCTGGCCGGTATCAGCAATGCCATCAACTTTTTAGACAACATGGACGGACTCAGCGCTGGTGTCAGTGGTGTTGCGGCGGCGTTTATCACCTTGCTGGGTTTGCAGAACAATCAGTTTTTGGTGGCGGGATTGGCAGCGGCCGTTTTTGGGGCGTGTCTCGGTTTTTTGCGCTTCAACTTTAAGCCGGCCCAGATTTTCATGGGGGATGCTGGGGCACTGTTCCTGGGCTTTGTGCTGGCGCTGTTGGGTTTACAGCTGCGCTTTCCGGCCAACAGCAGTTTTGTCACCTGGATGGTACCCGTTTTCATTCTGTCGGTGCCCATTTTTGATACAACGCTGGTGGTGTTTTCCCGGCTGCGGCGCGGCGTTAGCCCCAACACACCCGGCAAGGATCATTTGAGCCACCGGCTGGCGCAGCATGGGTTCGGCCAACGTGAAGCGGTGCTGCTCATTTACTTGCTCACCGGCGCGGGTGGGATGGTGGCGGTTTTTATTACGGAGGCGACCATCCTGGAAGGGTATCTCATCTTTGGTGCGCTGCTGCTGGTGGGGGCGGCGGCCATCTGGCGGTTGGACAATAACCGCTAACTGAACGGTTCCTTATGGGCGTGGTTTCTGCCAAGGAAATATGTACCTCACTGTTGTAAAGTTTGCTGCCAGTTTTTGTGTTTGCTTTCGTTAATTTTTCCTGTGAATTGCATAGAAGAGTGGCGGAAACGTGGCATTTCCGTAGGGTCAGCCTCATACTTGCATGGTATGGTAGAGGTTGCGTGGTTGGTACTTTGCCTTAGCCAGATTTCCTTCATGCACGTGGCTGCATGGACTGGAAAGAGGTAGCTTATGTCATTCGATTGGCAAACCGAAGAAGAAAATGGTTGGGAAGATCAAGGCTGGCAGGAGAAGCCAATCTCCACCAATTCACCTCAAGTTCCCTGGCGCACAATCATCATTGTGGCTGTGTTGTTGGTAGCGGCTGGTGTGGTGGTCTACCGCCAGGTAAATCGACGGGTTGATGAGGCAACAACGGCCGTTGAATCTGACATTTTTGCAGCACACAATCTGCTGAGCAAAGCTGCTGCCGGACAGGATGCGGCCTTGGGCAAGGCGGTGCTGTCTGGGCGTGACCTGGGCTGGAGCCAGGTCCAAAGCGATTTGCTGGAGAATGGTCTGTTTTACCAAAACCCCGAATTTGGCCTTCGTTTGCCAGACGGTGACGCTGCTTTTGCCCCCCTGTTTCGCGAAGATGAGCGATTTATTGATCTGGTAATGTCGCCCGACCTGAACAGTGCCGAGCTGCTTTATGCCCGCGATTACCTGGCATTGACTGATGATGGGTTAGAGACGGTGACTTTGCAGCAAACGGCCGTTTACCGGCGTGGTGAAAGTCGTTGGTTGCTCTCGCCGCCGCTGGAGGATTTCTGGGGGGAGTGGCAAACCGAGGAACTGGATAATCTCACCTTTGTTTACCCGGAGAGGGATACGGCCGTAATGGCTGAACTTATCCCTATGCTGCAAAGCTTGCTGGCCGACACATGTGACACGCTGCCTGAACTGGATTGTAACGCCCCCATGCGCATTCGCTTTGACACAGATCCGGAAAGTCTGCTAGAAGCGGCCGATCCCACCAATTTGTATGACGAAAGCCTGCGCCTCAATTTACCCACGCCAACCCTGGTTGGTTTGCCCATCGGCAAGGATGGCTATGAAGCGCTGCGTACGGCCTACGGCAAAAACGTGGTGTCGGCACTGATTGGCCACAGCCTGGCGTATAACTGCTGCCGACATGCCCCGGTTTATCAGGCAATTTTGATCTATCAGCTGAGCGAGCTGGGCCTGGCCGAGTGGCCAATGATTCCAGAAATCTATGCTCAGCTGGCCACTGACGGCGTTTACACAGACTTGCTTTTCCCGTACTGGGGCAGCCAGGAGTTTGCCGATTTGCATGATGAAAACGGCCGTTACCTTTTTGCGTTTGTTGATTTTCTCGTCCAGCGCCAGGTGTCGCCGACGGTCTTGATCCAACGTATGGATACAAGGCAGAATTTTTCTTCCTGGCTGGGTGAGATTAGCGAATCTTTTTTAGCGCCATCGTTGATGTCAAATCCCGCCCAGGAAATATCGCGCGACTGGTGGTTTTTTACCATGAGCCAGTCTGAGATGCTGGACAGCGGCGAGCAGCCAATTCCCTTGCCGGCTCAAGATTTGCAGGTTATTTGCTTGAATAATCTGGACATGTCTATGGACCTTACCCAAACGCAGCTTTTCCGTTACCAGTTGGGCACCGAGACGTGGCTTGACGAATTTTCTTCGCAAGGCATGGCCTTTTTTAATCCACTGCCGCGGGATAATGGCGTCATTTTGCAGTTGGTGCAGGCTACCGCCGAACAATACTGGGAAACGCTGTGGTGGCATAACAGCGAAGGCACGGAGATCGTAACGGCCGAAGATGTCTTTTCTATTTCGTTAGGGCAGATGGACCCCAACGGCCGTTTCCTGCTCACTTATACCGGCCTGGAAGAAGATATTTTGCCTGCCTCCCAGCTTGTGGAGGTGGAAGGCTGCAAGGATGGATTGTGTGACAGCATGGCGGTGGAGGGTACCCCGCACTGGTCACCCAACGGTCAGCTGCTGCTGCTCACCGACACGAATCTGTTTGAAAGCCCACAGTACATGGTAGACGGCCGTATCATCACCTTAAATCCTGGTAGTCCAAACCAGGTAACCGACCTATGGCTACTGCAAGCTCCGGCCGAGCCGGACGAACGCATCAAGGTGGGCGAAGGCATCTCGCCGTTTTGGCTGACGGATACGCTCTTTGGCTTCATTCGTTCTGTGCCGCAAACCGACCTGCCCACCTCCCAGGAGTTGGTGGTGATGGGGCTGGACGATTTGGAAGCGCAGCCTGTGCTGCAAACGGCCGCTTTGCAAGCCGAACTGCCCGAAAGCAACCGCCGCAATCCACTGCTCATGCGCTATGCCGTGGCCCATCCTACCAATCCCAACCAGGTGTTTGTGATGGCTGCTACCCAGGCCGACGACAGCTACATCTTCCAGGTGGACGTTGCCACGGCTGAGGTAACCCTGCTGCTCCAGCTCGATTTATCGCGTGGGGAACATTCGCTGGGCTTTTCGCCAGACGGCCGTTTCCTCGTAGCAACGGGCGCCTGGTGGCAGGAAAATAATTCCCGCATCGACACTTCGCCGTTTGGGGTGCTGCATCTGGTGGATTTGGAAACAGGCGATCAGCGGTCGATTGTTATCAACAACCTCGTCTACTTTCCCTCTTTTACATTCGATTGGTCGCTGGATGGTAACTGGCTGGCCTTCATTCGCGATGACAACGTTATTGGCCTCATCGCGCCTGCCTACGACTACCAACAGATGATTTTCAAGGATGTTGGACTGTGCACGTCATTGGCCTGGATCAACCCATTGCCGACTGAATAAGCTATAATCCGCTCATGAGCAAAGAAAAAGTACAGCAACAGTTTGGTGCCAATGCTGCCGCGTATGCTACCAGTACCGTCCATGCCAAGGGGTACAGCCTGGCACGCCTGGTGGAAATCACTCAGCCGCAGCCAGATTGGCAGGTGTTGGATGTGGCTACCGCCGCCGGACACACGGCGTTTGCCTTTGCGCCGCATGTGGCTCACGTCATTGCCTCTGATCTCACGCCAGAAATGCTTACGGTGGCTGCTGGGCTGGCAACAGAAAAAAGACTTTCCAACGTCTCGTTTGAGCCAGCCGACGCCGAAAATCTGCCCTATGCCGACGGAGAGTTTAACCTGGTGACTTGCCGCATTGCTCCGCATCACTTCCCGGACATCCAGCAATTTATCAACGAAGCGGCGCGGGTACTTAAGCCCGGCGGCTTGCTGGCCGTGGTGGACAATATCGTGCCCGGTACCCACCTGCGCGGCAAAAAAGCGCGGCTGATCAATGAGGCTGGCGCTTACGTCAACGCCTTCGAGAAGCTGCGTGATCCCAGCCACGGCCGTTGTTGGAGCATCAACGAGTGGGAGCAAGGGTTTGCCAAAGCTGGCTTCACGGTGCGGCATCAGGAATTGCTCACCAAAGAGATCGAATTTAGCAGCTGGGCGGCGCGGATGCAGGTCTCATCCGAAGACACCATTCGGCTCAAAGCGATGTTGGTGCAGGCACCAACGGCCGTTGCCGACTTTTTGACGCCCCAAATTAGCAACGATAGAATCACCTTTCGATTAACGGAACTGCTCGTTGTAGGCAAACTATCTTGATGAAGTGGCTAGTAATAGTTAATAGTGGTTAATGGCGAGTAATTCTTGCCAGCAACCAAGCACTAGCCACTCGCTACTATCAACTAAAATTATGACTAAAAAATACTATTTCTGGATTACAGGCTGTCAGATGAACTATGCCGATGCCCGGCGCGTGGCCACGGAGCTGGAAAAGCTCGGTTACAAATCCACCGCCCGCGCAGAAGATGCCGATGTCATCGTGCTGGAAACGTGCACGGTGCGCCAGCAGTCGGAGGATAAAGCGTATGGCAAGTTGCAAAATTTACGGCCGTTAAAAGAAAAACATCCAGACAAAACCATCGCCGTCATGGGCTGTGTGGTCGGCGTGCGCGGTAACGAAAAACTATCCGCTGCGTTCCCCTTCGTGGATGTGTTCATGGAACCCTCCACCGATGGCAAGCCGCTCGTTTCCCTGCTGCGGCAGGACGACGACCTGACCCTGGACCTGACTGAAACCACCCAGCGCCACGCCCTGATGGACGGCGAGGTGATTTTGCCCGCCAACGAGCGTGGCAAGTTAATTTCCGCCCCGGTGAGCATCGTCTACGGCTGCTCCCACGCCTGCACATTCTGCATCATCCCGCAAAAGCGCGGCATCGAGCGCAGTCGCCCCATTGGCGAAATTGCCGCTGAGGTGCGCTCTTTGGTCGCTCAGGGCGTGAAGGAAGTGGTGCTGCTCGGCCAAATCGTAGACCGCTACGGCTATGACGTCCCCGATGGACCTGATTTGGCCGACTTGCTGCGAGTCATCAACGACATTGACGGCTTGCAGCGGATTCGCTTCCTCACCAGCCACCCCAACTACATGACCGACAAAATTTTGCAGGCCATGGCCGAACTGCCCAAGGTAATGCCCCAAATCGAGGTGCCCATCCAGGCGGGCAACGACGAGGTGCTGGTGAACATGAAGCGCGGCTACACCCAGGCGGACTACCGCGATTTGGTCGAGCGCATTCACCGGATTGTGCCGGATGCGGCCGTTCACTGCGACATCATCGTGGGTTTTCCAGGGGAAACGGCCGCACAGTTCCAGGATACCTACAATGTGCTGGCCGACCTCAAGCTGGACAAAGTGCATCTGGCCCGCTACAGCCCGCGCCCCGGCACCGTCAGCGCCCGCCGCCTGGAAGATGACGTGACAGACGCCGAAAAGCGCCGCCGCTTCCACCTGATCGAAAATCTGCAAAAAGAGATTTCCCAGGAGCGCAACAATCGCTGGTTGAGTGAAATCGTCGAGGTGCTGGTCGAGGACAAACACAAAGGCAGCTGGCGCGGCCGTTCCCCGCAAAACAAACTCGTCTTCTTCGACGATCCGCGTAATTTGAAGGGTGAACTGGTCCAGGTAAAAATCGAGCACGCTGGTCCCTGGAGCCTCTCTGGCACTCCCGCCGATGCCCAGCCAGAGCAGCCCGCAGCAATTGAAACGATCCCCCTAACCGTTTTGTAGCGCGTCTTGCCTGTCATTCCCGCGCAGGCGGGTATCAACCCTGGCAACGCAAATGGATACCCGCCTTCGCGGGTATGACACTGGCTTGCACCGGCCGTAGTAGG
Source organism: Ardenticatenaceae bacterium (assembly GCA_020634435.1). Taxonomy (GTDB): domain Bacteria; phylum Chloroflexota; class Anaerolineae; order Promineifilales; family Promineifilaceae; genus Leptofilum. Next base: position 377,794 of record JACKBS010000009.1, read on the forward strand.
GTCACATGCCTTGACCCTACGGCCGAAATTCAATCCCCAAATAGCCGCGAGTAGCATCATCCGGGTTGGGGGCGAGCACTGCCGTTTTCAGCAAAGTCTCTTCCCCCCGCCGCAGCATCAACGTCACCGTGTCTCCTGGTGCTTTTTGAGCCATTTGGTCGAGTAGTTCCTCCCCATTGAGGATCGCCTGGTTGTCAACGGCCGTAATTACATCCCCTACTCGCACATCCACCAATTCCGCCGGGCTGCCGGGCACAATGCCGGTCACGACTGGTAGGTCAGTGATCACCGGACGAGTCACGGTAGCGTCGGGGGTAGGTTGGTTGGGATTGGCGGTGGATCGGGGCAGTTCGGATATGGTAACCCCCAAATAAGGCGGTGTGGCGGCACGAACGGCCGTTGTTTGCCGCAGTTCCCCCGCTTCATCCCGCACTAGCAACGTATACGCCTCCCCCGCTGGCATATTTTCCAGCAGCAGCGTCAGCCTTTCTGGCGAGGTAATGGGTTGGTCGTTGAGGCGCAGCAAAATGTGGCCAGGTTGGAGATTCGCTTGGGCGGCAGGGCTGTTGGGCTGAACGGCCGTTACCAACACACCATCATCGGGGTGGGGCGTGGGTGGTGGCGGATTTGAGACAACGGCTACCTGGCGGGCTAACAAAAAGATGCCCGCCAGAGCGGCAAGGCAAACAATAATCGCCGCAAGGGCAATGAGGGCAATCGAGAAAGTACGCTTCTGACTGTCAGACCATTGTGACATGCCCGGCTCGCTTAACGCTGTGGCTGAGAACGGCCGTTAAATCATCCCCGGCATTGACCATGTACACCACCATGCCGCTGGCTTGCAACATCATGTACACCTTGTCTGTGGACTGGGAACCGCCAAATGAGGCCGGGTTAACAAGTACCGTCACCACGCGCAGGCCACGACGAGCCAACTGCCGGGCCGCCGTAGGCCAGCTTTCACGCGTGGTGGGCGTTACCACAATCACCGTGGTGCCGCGCGGGAAGAGATGCGACTCCGCATGCAGCACATCGGCAATGGGCACCTCGCCTTCAGCGCGTAGCACGGAAAGCGTTTCCAGAATGCGGTTCATCTGTCGCTCGCCGCGATCGGGCTGCACGACCTCATTGGTTTGGCCATAGCCCAGCATGCCCACGGCCCGATCGTGCCGCAAAAAATATTGCGCCAGCGAGGCGGCAATCGTCACCGTGTATTCTTCGGTGGTGGCAGGTAGCTTAAACTCTTCGAGCCGCATCCACTCCGGCAGTTCGCCCTTGCCGGGCAGCGGGGCAAACGCATCCTGTCGCGGAGCCACATGGCTAAACACCGCCATGTCTGGCACGATCCAGATGTCGGCTAGGGGGTCTAACTCAAACTCTTTCACGATGAGCCGCTCGCGGCGGGCCGTGCTGCGCCAATGAATCCGGCTAAAGCTGTCGCCGGGCGCATAATCGCGCACGCCAGAGGCGTTGGTGGTGATGTAGTGGGTGCGCCGGCGTAGAGCATCGCCGCCGGGCAGCACGCCCAGGGGCAGGGCAAATTGGTGAATTTCAAATGTCAGGGGGTAAATGACCACGTTGGTGGTGGGCACCAGATCGCGCTGCATGGGGAACAGACCAAAGGGATCGCTGCTTTTTAGGCGAATAGGGCCAAGTTGGTAGCGCCCGCGCTGGCGGCAGATGGTGGTCACGCGCCAGCTTTGGGTGCCGCGGCTGCCCAGGCCGTTGATCACATGGCTGGAAAAATGGCTTGGCAAGGTGGCAAAGTCGCGCACTTCTAACCACAGCTTGGGAATACGGCTGGTGTTGCGTACCGTGAACCGCTCTTCCAACGGCCGTCCCACCTGGGCGCGGCGGGTGCGGGTCACGCGAGACAGATGCACCCAGTTGATGTTGACCCAGGCCCAGGCAAACGAGATGATGAGCAGCAGTCCCAGCAGGTACGCCAGGTTGAACAAAATGTCCCGCCCGGTGATCAGCCCACTGACCAAGGCCACCAGCGCCAGCAAAATTACGGCCGTTCGCCGTTGCTGTCTTAGTTTTAACATGGCGGCTGCCTCTTAGGGCGCTTTTACTTGGGCACCGGGCACCGGCACGCGGTCCAAAATGTCTTGCACAATCGCATCCGGCTCAATGTCCTTGATGCGGGCTGCCGGCCCCACAATGATACGGTGGCTCAGGGCAGCACCAGCCAGCACTTTCACGTCATCGGGCAGCACGTAATCGCGGCCAAACATGGCGGCACGGGCCTGGCTCAGGCGGTACAGCGCCAATGCACCTCGTGAGCTGGAGCCTAGATACACATCGGGATGCTCGCGAGTGCGCCGCACAATCTCGATGATGTACTCCTTCACCAGATTGTCGATGTACATCTCTTTTACGGCCGTTTGCACCTCAATCAGCTCTTCAACCGAAACAACTTGCTCAATCGACTCGATCGGGTGCTGGTATTGCTGGCCGTCCAGAATGGCCATTTCCTGATCTTTGCTGGGGTAGCCCAGGCGAATACGCAGTAGAAAGCGGTCGAGCTGCGCCTCGGGCAAGGGGAAGGTGCCTTCATACTCAATGGGGTTTTGGGTGGCCAACACCATAAACGGCTTGTCCAGCGGGTAGGTAGTGCCATCTACCGTCACCTGCTTTTCTTCCATTGCTTCCAGCAGGGCCGATTGGGTTTTGGGGGTAGCCCGGTTAATTTCATCCACCAGCACAATTTGGGCATGAATGGGACCGGGGCGGAATTCAAATTCGCGTGTTTTTTGGTTAAAAACAGAAACGCCAGTCACATCACTCGGCAGCATATCCGGGGTGAACTGAATACGCTGAAACTTACAGCCAACTGATTTGGATAAAGATTTGGCCAGAACCGTTTTGCCGACGCCGGGCACATCTTCAATCAAAATGTGGCCCTGGCACAGCAGGCCTAAAACGGTCAACTGCACCGAAGATCGTTTACCGACAATGACCTTCTCAACATTTTCCACAATCCGGTTGGCAATAGCCTCGATATCTGCCATCTGTGATGCTCCTTCTCTTGTAAAATTGGTAAGCGCCGCCCATTGTAGCACAAAAGGGTTTTTTGGTGGCAAAACAGGGTCATTCGTTGGGAAATCGTAGGGTTTTGCGCACAAGGTGTTGATTTGGCCAACGGACGGCTATTTTAGCAGGAGATCGCCAAACGGCTGGTGGATTACGGCCGTCTTAATCCATTCATAAGCTTACGGTGCCAAAAGAAAACGGGCTATCTTTGCCGAAGAGTAGAATCAGCAGCAAAAATAGCCCGTTGTTAGACAAAATTGATGGCGAAATTAGGCGGTTGGGGACGGAACGTGCCGCTTTTGAATTTGCTCCCGCTTGCGTGCCTGGAGTGCTTCGGCCAGATAGTAGCTGCCAATGACAAAGGCAGCAGCGGCCAGCTGAAGGCCCAATCCTTCCCAGGTGGCGAAGATGCCAAACCAGCTGCCGGTCCAGTAAGGCAGCGACAGCCAGCGGATGGGATGGATGGGGAACCAGCCCACAACCTGCCAGACGTGCACCGTATGGCCGACCATCACCAGCAGCACCATGCCAATCAAAACCCCGGTGTAAACGAGCATTTGCCGGTAGGGCAGCCGGGCCTGCAAGGCAAACACGATGACGCCCACCAGTGCAGCTCCCAACAAACCCGCCAAGGTGCCTAGCAGCACAACGGCCGTTCCACTCTCCAGCACCAGCGCCTGCAAAAAGAGCACACTTTCAAACCCTTCGCGGTAGATGCTGGTAAAGCCCAGCGTCAGCAGCCCCAGCCACAAGCTGGCTTCCGCATTGAGCAACCGCCGCTTTTGGGAATGGAAATTGGCCATCCAGCCGGTCCAGTACACCTTGTGGAAAAACCAGTTGGTGATCAGCAGCAGCACCACAATGGCAACGAGCGAAACGGCCGCTTCCAGCCGTTCGCCATAGCGGGCCAGGGTAGAAAGCAGCTCCTGGGCCCCAATCCAGGTGATCACCGACGCCACCAGCGCCAGCCCCGCGCCCAGCCACATGGGGCGGCGCAGCTTGCGTCCTTCGCCTGCCTTAAAACTGGCCATCAGTGACGCCAGGATAAGCACCGCCTCCAAGCCTTCGCGAAAAACGATGATGGCGGCGTTTACGGCCGTTACTTCCGGCGCACTGCTGCGGCTCAAGGCGCTTTGCGCGTTGGCTAGCGCTCCGTCAAGCGCCTGGCGCGTGGCGCGAATCTCGGCCAGTGGCGCTTCATTGCGGATGAGATAGGCCAGCCCGGCGTTTTCTTCCTGGCCGTTCCAAAACAGGTTTTCCAGCGGCGGAATCGCTTCCGGGGCAAAGGCAATCAGCCGGGCTTCGGGCCCAACTTCCAGCATGGCATACGCTTCCAGCCGAGCCGATTCGGCCAACGCATACTCATTTTGGGCAACGGCCGTTTCCATCTGATCCAGCAGCGAGGCAATCACGTCAAAGTCGCCGTCCAGGCTGCCCGTTTGCCACTCTTCCGGCAGCAGCGTGGCCAGTTGATCTTCGAGTTCGGCCGTGAGCGTTTCAATCTGGGCCGGATCGGCGACCGTGCTGCCGGTCATCGCGGCGTGCAGCAGTTGATTCAACGCGTCGAGCTTTGTGGCGGTAACGGCCGTATCATCCGCATTCAGTTCGGCAAGCACGCTTTGCAGATCGGCAAAAGCGGCGGCGGCGCCCGCCTGAAAGGTGACCGCCTCTTGAATTTCCAGCTCGCTGGTGACCACCCCGCCGCGTACGCCGCGTTCATATTCCACGGGCACCAGGGAGAGAAAGCGCAGCAGCTGCCCGGCGCGGCGAACCTGCTCGGCAGGGCTCAGCGGCGCGGCGCGGAAGGTTTCCAAAGTGGGCGTGATCGCTTCCAAAATTGGCGTGAGGTCTTGGCCAGAAACGGCCGTTTCTACTAGATTGATAAACTGTTGGCTCATTGCGGCGGCAGCTTCAGCGCCGCGCTGCTCGGCAAATGCCGGGGCAAGCATGGCAAAGTAGCCTTGCGCTAGTGCGGCATGTTCCACCCGGCGCAAGCTAAATCCCGCCTGATCGGCCGTTTTAAGCGCGGCCAGGCTGTCGGTGAGCTGGAATTGATAGGTGTCCAGCAAATCGGCTTGCACTGCCAGGGCGGCATCTTCTGCCGAGATTTCGCCATTGGCCCATTGGCTCATGGCCACCGTTGCGGTGACGTTGGGGCGCGAAAAACGGGTGGTGGGCCGATACTCGCGCAGGGGCAGCCACTGCTGGGCCTGGTCGGGCGCGTTGGCGGCGATGGCTTGCATGACCACCTGGTAGCTGCCCGCCAGCAGTCCAGTCTGGATTTGTGCCCGGGCCTGGGCCAGAAGCAATTCGTTTTGGGTGGCAACGGCCGTTTCGGCCAAAACAAATCCGTCTTCAACCTGCGTATGGGCTGATGGAGCGGTGGTGGGGAAAACGGCCGTAAACACCCCGGCATAGATAGTTTCTGCTGTTGCTATGTCTGCCTGGGCAGCCTGTGGTTCGGTGGTGAGAGCAAGCTGGGCCTGGAACAGCATTGCACGCATCTGTTCAGCCGCCGAGGCTGGCGCAAGCGTTTGGGCGCTGCTCATGGCCGCAGTTGCCATCCACACGATGCCCAGCAAAAGCAAGGCCCAAATTCTGCGTTTTGTCATCTTCATCGCCCTACCCTTCAACTGGAATTTGCAGTTGGGCGGCCAGCTGCACAATTTGCCCGGCCAGATTTTCGGCGCGGGTTTGGGCTTCCCCACCCAGCAAATCGGCCTCTTCAGCGCTGAATTGCTTGCCCGCCTGCTCTTGGGCATAAATATCAGCCACATACGCTTTTAGACTGGCCAGGCCAGCGCCAATTTGCTCATCCTGGGCTGGATCGATGTCCACAATTAGAGGGCTGATGCCCGTGTGAACTACCTGCAAGCTGCTGAGAATGTCCTGAATGTCTGCCAGACGGGAAATCACCACGAAGTCAGCCTGTTCCGAGGCATCGCCCGCCACAAAGCGAGAATTTTTCCACGATTCAAAGTATTCGTTCATCGTCGGAATCATGACCACCAGGGCGGTGAAGGCGTCACTTTCCGTTGGCTGCCACGCTTCGGCGGAGGCTTGCAGCTGGTCTACATAGCTCACCAGCGCGTCGGCGGCCCCTTTTAGCAGGTTGGCATCTGGCAAGACTTCGCCAAAATCAACGGTGCCATTGCCGTCCAGGTCGGGCTGAACGGCCGTACTGATCCACGCCTCATTGGTGCCCCACTGTGCACTTTCTAGCACGCCAAACAGGTTGCCCGGTCGCTCTAGAACCGAGCCATCGGCCAGTGTCAGATCGTATGGAGCAGCATCTTCGCCCGTGCCGGCACCGCCTGCGTCCAAAATCAGGTCATATTCGGCCAGCGTGGGCACGCCAGCCACAATCCCTTCAATTTGCTCGTAGCCAGGGCTGGCCAGCATCCAGGCCGCTTTGGCCTCAAAAAGCGCCGTTGCAACCGCTTCCGGTTCGTCAGCCCAAACAGTAGCGTAGTCAAAGTTTGCCGCTTGGGCCAATTCATAATAGGTGTTGGCGGCGTTTTGCAGCGCCAGCGCGTGCTGCATCAGGTCTGTATTTTTGGTCAGTAAGTAGTTTTTCATGCCCGACAAATCCGCCTGGCTTGTCGTGGCTGGAACGGTCGGTTTAGCTGTAGAAGTGGTGCTGCCGCAGCCTGTGGCAAATAGCAGGCCCAAGATAAGCAAAATAGCGATCTTTAGATCGGATTTCATGTCGTTCTCCTTCGATAGACGTTGATGATGTGCGATGTTTGACCGGTAACGGCCGTTTACTTTCCAGGCGTCATTATGGAGAGTGCGCCAGAGAAAATCTACCAAGGGGGATCATATTTAAATGAACTTACCGCAAACTCAGAGTGCGCGGTGGTTAAATCCAATCTGCAAAATGGATCACTTAAAAATGGCGGCTGATTCACAAAAAAGTTGACTATGGTTAAAAAATGCGAAGTGTAATCTGTCCCCAAATCAGTTGGAGGCCAGAGCCGGTTTTTGCTCGATGGGGTAACGGTATCTTAAGGAACCTTGTAAGTTTGATTTTCTAAATTTCCTAGGTAGAATAGTTGATACGTCAACTAGTTGTACTTGCAACCAATTTCACTTTTGCAGAAGAAGATGGATACGGCCGTTAGGCCTCATGAACGCCACAGGAAGAAAGTGAACCAATCCTTGCCATACCAAACGGACCACAGCGCAACTGTCTACCGCTGCTTTTGGTGCCAGCGTCTTTTTTGCTTTGCTGGCCAAACCTTCGCACATTATTTTGAAACCAAGACCGTGATTGCCTGCAAAAGGTAATCACGGTCTTTTTTTATCACTATTCACTGAACGCGCAGCATGGCCCGTGCCGTGTTGCATTTGGAGGAAACATGAGTCGAAGATTGCATTTTAATTGGCAATTGCTCATCGGTGCCAGCCTGCTTGTGCTGCTGGTAGTCCCCTTTAACCTGGTGTTTGGGGCCGATTGGGTGGTTGCCGGTAGTTTTCAGAGCGCGTTGCCCGGTTCGCCCTGCGGCGACTGGGACAATGCTTGTGCCGCCACCACCATGGAAGATGCTGATGGCGATGGCGTAAGCCGTTTGGTTGTTGATGGGCTGCCTGCGGGCAGCTATGAATACAAAGTCGTTGAACTGGGCAACTGGGGCAACGCATTTCCGGCTGGCAACGTGGCCTTGAATACTGATGGTAACCAGGTGCGTTGGTACTTCCAACCTGGTGATAACCACGTGGCCGACAACATGAACCAATGCATTGCCACGGTTGCTGGCAGCTTCCAAAGCCAGCTTGGTGGTGGCGATTGGGCACCCGACAATCTGCGTACGATGCTGTGGCAGGAATCTGCTGGCAGTGATTGGTACAGCTTCACCGCGACCCTCCCGGCAGGTACCTGGGAATACAAGGTTGCCCGTGACGAAGGCTGGGCTGAAAGCTACCCGGCCAGCAACGCGGTGCTAAATCTGACGGCCGAATCCACCGTCACCTTCCGCTACAACTGTGCCGACAACACCGTGGAGCACAGCACCGACGCGCCACCGCCCACGCCAGAATGGGTGGTCGCGGGTAATTTCCAGGATGATTTGCCCGTTTCTGCGGCTTGTGGTGAATGGAACAACGCCTGTTTGGAAACCGGCATGGAAGACAACAATGCCGACGGCGTTTACCGCTTTGTGGGCGACAATCTGCCCGCTGCTGGCTACGAGTACAAAATTGTTGAGTACAACAACTGGAACAACGCGTATCCGGCAGATAACGTCGGTTTTAGTGCGGATGGCAGCCAAATGCGTTGGTACTTCCAACCTGGCGAAAACCGTGTGGCGGACAATGCCAACCAGTGTATTGCCACCGTCGCTGGTAATTTCCAAAGCCTGTTGGGTGGTGGCGATTGGTCGCCGGACAATTTGCGCACGATGCTGTGGCAGGAAGCCCCCGGCAGCGATTGGTACAGCTTTACCGCCACGTTGCCTGCGGGAACCTACGAATACAAAGTAGCCCGCAACGAGGCGTGGGATGAGAGCTATCCGGGTGGCAATGTTGTGTTGGATGTGACGGCGGAAACGGCCGTTACCATCCGCTACAACTGTGCCGACAATACCGTTGAAGACAGCATTAACAATCCCAGCGGTGGCGCTGAGCACGACAATGACATTTGGTGGAATGATCTCGGCCATGACAGCCGCGATACCTTGTTCCGCACGCCGGGTGGGGCGGTGGAGGCCGGAACGGCCGTTACCCTCCGTCTCCGTGCCGCCAGCAATGATCTCACCAGCGCCCAGGTGCGCGTTTGGGACGATCGCCTCAATGCCCAAATGCTGCTCAACATGACCCTGGCCGCCGACGATGGCACCTACGAATATTGGGAAGCCACTGTGCCTGCTAGCGCCGACCCGACCATTTACTGGTACCGGTTCATTGCCCATGATGGAACGGCCGTTGCCTATTACGAAGATGACGCCAGCCGCAACGGTGGCTGGGGCCAAACTTTTGGCGACAGTGTAGACAACAGCTGGCAGCTCACCGTCTACGACCCGAGCTTCCAAACGCCCGATTGGGTGAAAAATGGCATCATGTACCAGATTTTCCCCGAGCGATTCCGCGATGGTGATCCGGCCAACGACACCCCGGCGGGCAGCTTCCATTACGACATTGCCGGGGGCAGTATTGTGCGATCCAATGGCACCGACTGGAACACCCCCATCTGCGATCCGCGCGATGAGAACAGCTGTTTCCAGATTTATGGCCAAAACTTCTATGGTGGCGATCTGCAAGGTATCCTCGACAAGCTGGATTACCTGCAAGATTTGGGCGTGACGGTCATCTACATGAACCCGATCTTCGAATCGCCATCGAACCACAAGTACGACACGACTGATTTTGGCGTGATTGACGACAACTTTGGCGACCTGGCGCTGTTCCAGACGCTGGCCGCCGAAGCGCACAGCCGGGGCATGAGCCTGGTGCTGGACGGCGTGTTCAATCACTCCTCGTCGGACAGCATCTACTTTGACCGGTACAATCGCTATGCTTCCGACGGCGTGTTCAATCACTCCTCGTCGGTCTGTCTCCAGCCCGTTCCGCAGCTGGTACAACTTCTCACCGCAAACGGCTGGGCCGTGTGCAGGTGACACCACCTACGAATCCTGGTTTGGCTTCGACAGCCTGCCCAAGCTGAACTCCGCCGATCAAGGCGTGCGTGACTACATCTGGGCCGGTGGCCAAGACGCCATTGCCCGCTACTGGATGCAGTGGGCCGATGGCTGGCGCTTGGACGTTGGCGGCGATGTGGACCCCGGCCTGACCAACGACCCGAACAACGATTACTGGGAAGGTTTCCGCGACGCCGTACACACCACAAACCCCGATGCCTACATCGTCGGTGAGGAGTGGAATGTGGCTACTGCCTGGACTCTGGGCCAGGAGTGGGACGCCACGATGAACTACCAGTTTGGCTCGGCGATCATGAGCTTCTGGCGCGATAGCAACTTTGTGGACAATGACCACAACTCCGGCAGCTCGGCGGGCATTCTGACGCCGCTAACGCCATCGGAGCTGGATGCGCGGCTGCACAACCTGGAAGAGCGGTATCCGCCCGAAGCGTTCCAGGCGATGATGAACCTGCTGGGCAGCCACGACACCAATCGTGCCCTGTTCATGCTGGATGAGAACACCGGCTTGCAGGACGATACCCTCTACGACAATCCCAACTACGACTGGAGCGACGCCATGACCCGTCTGAAAGGCGTGGTGCTGCTGCAAATGACCATGCCTGGCGCGCCGACCATCTACTACGGTGACGAGGTTGGTTTGGTTGGCCCGGTGAGCTGGGATGGCTCAACCTGGCAGGATGATCCGTACAACCGTCTGCCCTACCCGTGGCTGGACGAGAGCGGTACGCCGTTCTACACACATCTGCAATCGCAGGTTAGCCAGGATGCGCTGTTTACCTATTACCAAACGCTGACCACGGCGCGGAACAACTCTGCGGCATTGCGGGTCGGCAGTTTCGACACCTTGTTGTTGGATGACGCGGCGAATGTGTACGCATACGGCCGTCTCATGCCAGACTATTCCGATGCGGCCGTGGTGATCGTCAATCGCGCCACCGCAGCCCAAGCCGTGACTGTGAATGTGAGCGGTTATCTGCCCATTGGCGCAACCTTCACCGACGCGCTCAACGGCGGCAGCTACACGGTGGATGCTTCGGGCAACATCGTGCTGAGCAGTGTTCCCGGTATGAGCGGTGCTGTTCTGGTGCTGGATGGGGCGTTGAGTACACCTCCGGCAGCGGTGAGCGACTTGATGGTTACGGCCGTTTCCAGCAGCAGCATTGATCTGGGCTGGAGTGCAGCTGCCGGAGCCACCAGCTACGACGTCTACCGCAGCCTGCTGAGCGGTGGCGGCTATGCCTTCATCGGCAACACGGCAGGCACCAGCTTTAGCGATACCGGTTTGACCGTCGCTACCAGCTACCACTACGTAGTTGTTGGGCGCGATGACGCCACCGGATTGGAAGCTGCACTCTCTAACGAAGCCTCAGCGACGACGGCGTACAGCATCGGCTGGGCCAACTTGCAGTGGCCGCCAACGCTGAATCACACGATCAGCGCGATTAACCCCACCGAAACCGTCTACGGCCAAATTTGGATTGATGGTGTGACCAGCCAACCGGGGGCGACCCCTGGCCTGCTGGCTGAGGTAGGCTTTGGCCCCGTTGGTTCCACGCCAGACGATAGCTGGACGTGGTCTGACATGGCGTTCAATGTGGATTCGGGCAGCAATGATGAGTACATGGGCAATATGTTGCCAGATGCGTTGGGCACTTTCTGCTACACCACGCGCTACAGCGGCGACGGTGGCAACAGTTGGTTCTACGCCGTGAACGGACCGGACGAAGGCAATGCCACCTGTCCTGGACCATATGGCGTGCTGACGGTGGTGGCCAGTGCGGACACAACTGCACCAGCCGCGCCGACCAATCTGGCGATTGCCGGAACAACTACGGGCAGTATCTCGCTGGTTTGGGATGCCCATCCTAACACCGATGGCGATCTGTATGGTTTTGAGCTGTACCGTGATGGTACGCGTTTGGTCACGATTGCTGATCCGGCGACGACGAGTTACACGGATACGGCCGTTACCACTGGCGCGACCTACAGCTACACCCTGGTTGCCTTCGACACAAACTTCAACCGTTCGGCAGAGTCCAACGCGGTAGAGGCCACCGCCGAAGCGCGGATGGTGAGCGTCACCTTCACCGTCGGTGTGCCCGAGTACACGCCGGGTACGGTCTACATCGTGGGTGATCTGGATGCATTTGGCCCGTGGAATCCGGGCCTGGTGCCGATGACCCAGGTGGATGCGACGACGTGGACGTACACGCTGGACATTGCGGACGGTACGGCCGTTCAGTACAAGTTTACGCGTGGGAATTGGGAAACCGTTGAGGCGTGGGGCGAAATCACTGGCTTGACCAATCGGGCCATGACGGTGGATTACGGCAGCGACGGCACCCAAATGGTAGACTTGACGGCCACCGACTGGGGCAATGGCCCAGATGATACCAAAGCGGTACAGCTGTGGCGTGATCCCATCGTAACGGCCGTTTCGCCAGCAGATGGTGCTGTGGATGTGACGGTGGATACGGCCGTCGCGCTCACCTGGAGCCTGCCAATGGACGCGGACACTGACTTTGAGGTCTCTGGCCCGTCGGGTGCAGTGAGCGGCACGTTTGCGGCCGATGCCACCAACCAGGTCATTACCTTCACGCCGGATGCACCATTGGCGCAGGGCACGACGTACACCGTGCTGGCTACGGGGCAGGTGAGTAACGGCAACGTGCAGCAAGTTGCGGCACAGTCCAGCTTCACCACAGTTGCGCCGCCGCCACCCACGGCAGATGAGCAGTTTGTGGCGTTGATTGACAAGCTGCAAGCACTGACCGATGCCGGTGAATTCCCTGGTAATGTCGGCAAGGTACTGGTGAATCGGGCGCAGCGAGCGTACCTGTATTACCAATACGGGCTTGAGGTGCCGTCGATTCTGAACCTGACGTTCATCATCACCACGACGCGGGTCATGGAAATTACCGGTTTCCTGACCCACGCAGATGCCGCCGAGGTGATCGATCTGTCCAACTGGCTGATTGCCTACATGCTTCAGTAGCGCGTCCGCAGTTTGATTGAGCTGAAATGAAAACGGCCGTTCTCGCAAGGGAACGGCCGTTTTTTTATGGCTGGGCGGCTTGCCAATGCTGCGTCAACGCTGAGCTGCTGGCAATGAGCCGGGTGAAGTTTTGGTTGAGCAGGGCATCCAATTCCGCCGCGGAAAGCTGGCGACAGCGGGCCATTTTGGTGGTGACTTGCTTGATGAGCGCAGGCGTGCCCGGCTGCTGGGCAAAATGTTGGTTTGCGCCAGGGTTGTCGGTTTCGGTGAGCAGTCGGTCTGGGGGGATAGCGGCCAGGATTTGCTCGATTTTCTCGGAGTAGAGCAGCTCAACGCCAAAGGTGAAGTAGGTGCCAACGGCCAGGTAACGGTCGATGAGGCTGAGCGGGCCGGAGTACCAATGCACGATGGGGGTGGGTGGTTGAAATTGCTCCAGGCGTTCCAGCACGGCCGTTTCTGCGCCCAGTCCGTGAATATTGACGATTTTTTGTTGGGAAACGGCCGTATCTAAAAAATAATCAAACACTTCAAATTGCTTTGGGTAAAGACTCTTGTCTTTCATCAGCAAGAAGTCCAGGCCGATTTCGCCTAGCATGGGGGATTCGGCCAGCAGCAGAGCCAAGCTGTCCAGGTCGCGGGCAAAGCGGTGGGCTTCCCACGGATGGATGCCAAACAGCGGCACGATGAGCGGATTGCTGGCAGCGATTTGCTTGGCGCGTTCGTAAGCGGCCACGTCAATCGTCACGGAGAGGGTGAAAATTTGGTGTTGCTCGATTTCGGCCAGGGCGGTGGGCAGCGTGGCGTCGTCGAACATGTCGATGTGGGTGTGGGCGTCAATCAGCATGGGGCAGCTCCGATTGGTCGTTGAGCGGCAGATTGGGCAGCAGCTGCCGCACGGTGAAAATATCCGGGCCTTCGACAAAGAGGCGGTAGCGCGGGTCGTGCCAACCGCCGTACGGAACCTTGTCACTGGTGGTGGCGATGCCGTGTTTTTCCAAAAAAGCGACATGCCGTTGCAAACTATCTGCGGATTGGTAGAACCCGACGAGATGGTTGTGGCGGATGTTCATCACAAAGTCGTAATAGTATTGGCACGCCTCGGTCTCGTCGTCGAAGATTTTTTCGGGTGGTGAGTCCTGGCCGCGCTCGGTGTAGAAGAAGTGGAAACGGCCGTTTCGTTCAGCCAAACAATACACATCACTCACAGCCCAGGGTTCCCCGATGTGGTAGTTGGCGGTGCTGCATCCGGCATCATGCAGGCGCTGTTTGAGTTCGTCTAGGGTCATTGCAGTAAGTAACGGGACGCGGATGAACGCGGACGAGCGCTGAATTTTTTATCTGCGTTATCCGCGCTTGTCCGCGTCCTATAAAAATTACGAAAGTGCGGTGGCGGGTTGGGCGGTGGTGGTGCTGAACGGCCGTTTATCCTTGTCACAAATGAGCTGTACCACGTTCCGGCCCGACATGGCCACGATGGGTACGCTGCCTCCCGGTTCCACCCATTGGCCCGCCATGTAAAAATTGTTCAGGCCGGGCAGTTGCTTTTTCATCCCCTGGATCATCTTCATCATCGTTTTGTCGGTGAGCAGCCAGCCGCAGGTGGAGCCGAGATGGTTGCCCGTGTACCGCTCGTAGCTCACCGGCGTCGCCACGTCCTTTACCTCGATTTGCTCGCGAATGCCAGGATATTTTGTTTCTAGGAAGTCGATGCAGATGTCGGCGGCTTGCAGCTGCTCGGTGTCGTACAGTTTACGGCCGTAAATGCGCTGCCAGTAATGGTAATCCGTGCGCAGCATGATGACAACGGCCGATTTTCCCGGCGGCGTTAGCGATAGATCGAAGCAGTAATGTTTCACGCCGATGCAGTCGTAGCGTTGCCCGGTGATTTCTAGCGGCTCGTCCAGCAGGTACATCGCCCAATGCGGCTCGCTGCTCATGTCGCGGTCCACGCCCAGGGAGATTTGCAGCTGGGAGAGGATGGGCATACGGCCGTCGTAAGTGCGCTCCAGCGGACGATCTACGTAGTTGCCATCCAGCATTTCAAAGATGGTGCTCTGCCCGTCGGCGCAGGAGACCACAAAATCGCCAAAAAATTCCCGGTCATCGTAGAGGCGAACGCCAACGGCCGTATCGTCCTCGACCAAAACCTTCTCCACCTGGGCTTTGTAATGGATGGTGCCGCCCAGCGCCAGATAGCGCTGCTCGATGGCCCGGGCAAATTCCAGCGATCCGCCCGCTGGGAACCCGGCGTTGTGCGTGTGCATGTACGCCAGCAAGGACAATCCAGCCATCATCGGAATTTCTGGCCAGGCGAACATTTGCGGGATGGCGCGGCGCAAGAATGGATCGCTAAACTGGCTGCCAAATTCGGCGGCGGAGAGCGGTCCCCACTTGGCCAGGGGCAGCGTGTAGGGCAGCATTTGCTGGCCCATCGCCCGCCAATCCATCATGGTCATCAGCTCTTTGGGCTTCTGTTGCAGGGCCGACATATCAAAATCCATGAACAGCCGCACCCCGTCGCATAAATCCTCGATGAGGTCGGCGTCGCGGGGCGAGAGGTCGGTGAGGTGATCTTGTAGCTTGTCGGGGTCGGCGTAGAGGGTGAGGGAACGGCCGTCTGCCCCAATCACCTCCATAAACGTGTCATGGTTGATGATGGGCCGATTCACCAATGCGCCCAACTCCTGCCACACCTGGTTAAACGGCTGGTCTGGCCCAGAGCCAAACAGGTAATGAATGCAGCCATCGAACCAATACCCTTTGCGCTCCCAGGCGGTGCACAGCCCACCGGGCAAATCATGCAGCTCAAAAATCTCCGACTGGTAGCCATTCATCTGGGCAAAACAGCCAGCGGCCAAGCCAGCGATGCCCGCGCCAATGATCAAAATTTTCTTTTCTTCAGACATTGGGTTCCCTCCAAATATTCACCGCAAAATACGCCAAGATCGCTCAGTTTTGCCGGAATCGAAACATCACGTAGGGGAGGGACGGCGCGGTATGGTTTTGGGAAAAACAGATGGCCTTGTCTCCGCGCCGTCTCGCCCCGCTTTTATTAAAAGATCGTTTTGGGCAAGATAGGCGGGAGGTAAGGTACTTCGCAGGGTCATGATCGTGGCCCGCCTGTCCTGCCCCTACTAGAATACGCTCATATTTCGAATGGCTCCGAATTTTAAAGCATTTTGCGGTGTATAGACTTATTTCAAACAGGTCAAGTATAGAGGGGGTGAAGGCCGGTTTTAAGTGCTAAATGTCACTGCTGCGGGGGAAAAATGGGGATTTTGCGGCTGAGAGCGCAGAGAACGCAGAGTTTTTATCCTCTGCGCCCTCCGCGTCCTTTGCGGTTAATTTTTACGCCAAACGGTTGACGTTGTTCAGTTCTTCAAACGCGCGGGTGAGGCGGGCGCGGAAGGTATCTTCCCCGGCGCGCAGCCAGCGGCGTGGATCATAATATTTCTTGTTGGGCTGGTCTTCGCCTTCAGGATTGCCGATTTGGCCCTGGAGGTAGCCGTGGTATTTCTGGTCGTACAGGCGCACGCCATCCCAGTAGGCCCATTGCAGGTCGGTGTCGATGTTCATCTTGACCGCGCCGTAGGATAGCGCCTCAGCGATTTCTTCGGGGCTGGAGCCAGAACCGCCGTGGAAAACGAAGTCAATCGGCTTTTCTTTAGTGCCGAATTTTTCCTGCACGTACACCTGAGAGTTGTGCAAAATAACTGGGCGCAGCTGGACGTTGCCTGGCTTGTAGACACCATGCACGTTACCAAACGCCGCCGCAATGGTGAACTTTTCGCTGACTTTCATCAGCTCTTCGTAGGCGTAGGCGACTTCTTCAGGTTGGGTGTAGAGGCGCGAGCTGTCCACGCCGCTGTTGTCCACGCCGTCTTCCTCGCCACCGGTGATGCCCAGCTCGATTTCCAGCGTCATGCCCATTTTGCTCATGCGTTCCAGGTAGCGTTTGCTGATTTCGATGTTTTCCTTGATGGGTTCTTCGGACAGGTCCAGCATGTGGGAGCTGTAGAGCGGGATGCCGTGCACTTTGTAGAACGCTTCGCCAGCGTCCAACATGCCATCGACCCAGGGCAGCAGCTTTTTGGCGGCGTGATCGGTGTGCAAAATGACGCGGGTGCCGTACAGGGCGGCCACCTGGTGCACATGATGCGCCCCAGAAACAGCCCCAGCGATGGCTGCTTTTTGGCCGTCGTTGTTCATGCCTTTACCGGCAAAAAAGACGGCGCCGCCGTTGGAAAATTGCAAAATGACGGGGGAATTGACATCGCGGGCGGTTTCTAATACCGCATTGACGGTGTTGGTGCCGACGACGTTGGCGGCAGGCAAGGCATATTGGTTGGCCTTGGCGTGAGCAAAGATTTCCTGAACCTGGTCGCCAGTGACGACGCCAGCCGGAATATGGCTAATTCCAGACATAAAAAACTCTCCTTAAACGATAACCGGGAAAGGGACGGCCGTTGGAAATATTCGTGGGGGTGGGAACGGCCGTTCACAATTCCATTGATAATGTTGATGACTTGGTAACTGATTGGCGCTGGTGGGCAACCGACACAAGTATGCAGAGGTTTGCCATAAAAAACCACTCTTTTTGGCATGACTCTACCTGCCGTTTATCATTACTTTAACGTTTGGGGCGTAATCGCCCATGTAAGAAAATTTCGTTACCGTGGCCCCAGCTGTAAACGCCACCGATGGAACACCAACCAATCAACCATACGCTGCCAGCTTGAGCCACGGCGCAGCGATCAATCAGGAGCAGAATGTACCAACGAATTGTCGTGAAATTGGGAACCAGCGTGTTAACAGGCGGTACGCCCCAGCTGGATCATCCGCACATGGTGGAGCTGGTGCGCCAGTGTGCCGCGCTGTATCGCCAGGGCAAAGACATCATCATTTGTACTTCCGGGGCGATTGCCGTGGGTCGGCACCGGCTGGGTTTCCCGGATTTGCCCAATACGGTAACCACCAAGCAGATGTTTGCGGCCGTTGGTCAAAGCCGCCTGATGCAGATGTGGGAGCGGTACTTCGAGATTTACGGCATTCACGTGGGCCAGATGTTGCTAACGCGGGCGGACGTGAACAACCGCAAGCGGTATCTGAACGCCCGCGATACGCTACAAACATTGCTGGAAAATCGCATTGTGCCGGTTATCAACGAAAATGATGCGGTAGCCACTGAGGAAATCAAGGTGGGCGACAACGACAATCTGTCCGCGCTGGTTTCCACTTTGTCCGAGGCGGATTTACTGCTGCTGTTGACCGATCAGCCCGGCCTGTTTACGGCCGATCCACGCACCAACCCCGACGCCCAACTCATTCCTGAGGTAAATAAGATTGACGAAACGGTGAAGGCGTTGGCCGGGGGCAGTGTCAGCGGGCTGGGCGTGGGCGGCATGGCCACCAAGCTGCAAGCCGCCGACGTGGCCCGTCGCGCCGGGGCCGATGTGGTGATTGCTGCCGGGCGTGCGCCCAACGTGATTGAGCGTATCGTGGCTGGGGAATCAGTCGGGACGCGCTTTCCGGCGCTGGAGAATCCGCTGGAAAACCGCAAGCGATGGATTTTTGCTGGGCGCAAGGCGCGGGGCTGTGTGGTGATTGATGCGGGGGCAGCACGGGCATTGTTTGAAAACGGCCGTTCCCTCCTACCTGCGGGAATTACGGCCGTTACTGGCACCTTTGAGCGCGGTGACACCATTTGCATCGAAGGGGCGAACGGGCAAGAATTGGCCCGTGGCATTAGCCGCTACACCAGCAGCGATCTGCAAAAAATTATCGGCCTGCGCTCCGACCAGATTGAAGAGCGGCTCGGTTACGGCTACGGCACGGTGGTGGTGCACCGCAACGACCTGATTTTGTTGTAACAGGCGAGGTGCGACGCACTTATAAGCAAATGAAGGTGGGCAAAGCTTGCCGAGAAAGTGCGTCGCACCTTTAATATTAGGAGAAAGTGATGAGTGATTTAATTGCGATGGGGAAAGCAGCCAAGGCAGCGGGGCGGAAATTGGCGACCCTGACGACAAACGAAAAGAACCATGCTTTGCTGGCCATTGCCCATGAGCTGGAAGCGCAAACAGAAGTTGTGCTGGCCCAAAATGCGCTGGATATTGAAGACGGCCGTGCCAAAGGCCTCAGCGACGGGTTGCTGGATCGGCTGCTGCTGACCGAGGCCCGTATTGCAGGTCTAGCGGCTGATACGCGCAACGTGGTTGGTCTGCCCGATCCGGTTGGGGCAGAGTTCGACAGCCGCGTGCTGCCCAACGGCTTACGCCTCAGCCGTCGCCGTATTCCGGTCGGCGTGCTGGGCGTCATTTACGAAGCCCGTCCCAACGTCACCATCGACATCGCCACGCTTTGCCTGAAGACGGGCAACGCGTCCATTTTGCGTGGCGGCAGTGAAACGTTACGCTCCAACCTGGCTCTGGTGAATGTGATTCAAAGTGCGCTAGAGAAGGTGAGCTTGCCGAAAACGGCCGTCCAATACATTGCCAATCCCGACCGGGCCCTGGTGGCCGAAATGATGCGGCTAGACCAGTACATCGACATGCTCATTCCGCGCGGTGGGGCCGGACTGCACCGCCTCTGCCGCGAGCAGGCGACGATTCCGGTCATCACGGGCGGCATCGGCATTTGCCACGTGTTTGTCGATGAGAGCGCCGATCAGGAGAAGGCAGTGGACATCATTGAAAACGCCAAGGTGCAGCGCCCCAGCGTGTGCAATGCGCTGGACACGGTGCTGGTGCATCCGGCCATTGCTGACGAGTTTTTGCCCAAAGTGGCGGCGCGGATGGCGCAAAATAAGGTGGAACTACGTCCGGCGGGGCGTGCTCTAGAGATTTTAAGCGGTAACGGGCAAGGGGCCAAAGTGGTGCCCGCTGGCCCGGATGATTTCAGCACGGAGTGGATGAGCCTGATTTTAGGCATCAAAATTATGGAGCTAGACGAGGCGATTGACCACATCGACGCGCACAGCATGAACCACAGCGACAGCATTTTGACCAACAATTGGCACAACGCGACCAAGTTTTTGAATGAGGTGAACAGTTCGGCCGTTTTTGTGAATGCCAGTACGCGCTTCAACGATGGCGGCCAGTTTGGCCTGGGAGCCGAGGTGGCCGTTAGCACCCAAAAGCTGCACGCCCGCGGCCCGATGGGGCTGGAAGAGCTGACAACTTACAAATGGGTGTGCATTGGGGATGGGCATATACGGCCGTAACGTCGCTACGCATACCGCTCTTCAACACCATCTGGTCCAAAATAGCTCACCTGATCAATGTCTGGATGGTCTGTGGCCTTGACTGCCTGACGCCACGCCTCGCGTTCGGACAGTTTCTTGCCAAACAGGCCAAAGAAAAAGTTCATCATGAACACCAGCATCGCTGTTCCATTTGGGCCAATGCGGCAGGCCATATAGCCGCCCAGGGCTTTGTTTTGGAAGAATGCCTCGGCCATTTCTGGCCCACCGCTGCGGCAAGCCGTGGAAATTACCAGACACCCTGGCAGATTAATAACCGGCGCGATGGTTTCAGGTGGTAAATGTTGATCTTGTACCATCGACGTGTCGATAAAATCGGCATATTCGCCCACGTAGAAGCTGCCTGCTTCACCCCCGTGCCCGGCAATGACCAGATAGCGGGGCGCATTATCTCCTTGAGCCAGCACTTTTAGGAAGTCTCCCGGCGTGCCGGTCCAGTGGGTCTGTACAGAACAGCCAAAGTCTTCTAACAGGCTGCGCAGGGCGAAGGCTTCCGTTGCCCCATCGGGCAAAACAACAATGTTGACGGGGATGCGGGGAATATAAAACTGCTCATCAATCACCTGAGTCATGGTACGCCTCCTAAGTAGCCGTTTTAAGGAGCGGCCGCTTCATATTCCGTACGCCCTTTTAGCACCACATCGGCCGGAATGGCATTGCTGAATGAGATGGCCAGACCATCGTACGGGTAGGTGGGATTGCCCTGAACGACAATGAAATGCAGGTGGGGGTATCCCGCCAGGCCAGACCGCCCCGAAATGCCCAGCACGTCCCCCTGTTCTACTTCGTCACCCACTTCCACCTCAATGCCGTCTTTGGGCGAATGATAATAAAGGCCATAGGTGCCATCACCATGATCGATCACGACGTAGTTGCCTGCACCTGTGCCGCCGCCGTTGCTCGGTTGATCTTCCACCACTTTGTAGACGGTTCCGGCGCGAACGGCCGTAAATGGCGTCCCCACCGGCATATCAAAATCAAAGGCATACTGGTCCGGCTGCCCGGCTCCGTGATAGGAACTGGAGCAGTTGGTCAGGCCCGTTTTGAATGTTTCACCGGGCGGAAAGGGCAGCACATACGGCGATTTGGCCGGATCGATATAAATCTGACCGTCACAGCCAGCTATCGGCTCACTGCTGGCGTTGCTGGTTGCCTGGCTGCACCCCACTAATAGCCCAATCAACACCACACCAAAGAGAACTTTGCTGAAAAGAAAAATTTTCATATGCTTCACACTTTTGTGATCCAATCGGTAAATAAAACTGCACCGGCGCATTTTACAGGGTGGGTGGTTCAACGCCAATTTTAGCTGAGTGTGGCAATCGCCCGGCGGTATTTTTCGAGGCGAGCATAATCTTTTTCGGTGGGTGAGGGAATGCGCGAGAGATCAGAATTGTCCTTCAGATCAGCTAGCTTCACCCGACGGCCGATTGGGTTTTCCCCGGCGCGCCGGACAAACGCCTCGTAATCTTCATCGTCTCGCCGGGTAACTGAGTCCAGGGCTGCCAAAATTTCTTCTGTGAATCCGGCTACGCGTAAATCTTCGTAGGTAACGGCCGTATCTTCAACCACATCATGCAGCACACCGACAATTCGTTCCGCTTCGGTTTCCAACATGAGCATGACGCGGAGGGGATGCAGAATGTAGGCTACTCCGGCTTTGTCGGTTTGTCCCGCGTGCGCTTCGGCGGCAATGGCGATGGCGCGTTCAAGTGTGCTCATATTTATCCATCCCTTACTAGTTTTGAGATAGGCAAACAATAGTCGATGCATCCCGCTTAGGCAAGCGTGGGTCGGATATCAATCCGACTTCCGGCGTTGCTGATGTAGCGGGGGCAGGGTATGATTTCCGTCCATGACTGATTTGACACGGCGCGAGCCAAACAGCCCCATTGTGTTCGGTGTGGCCGGTGGTACGGCATCGGGTAAAACAACCGTAGCCAGGACAATTTTAGAGGCAGTCGGCGCTTCTCAGGTAGCCTATATGCCCCATGATGCATACTACCGTGACCAACCCAAGCTCTCATTTGAAGAGCGTTCCCAACTCAACTACGATCATCCCAATTCGCTCGAAACCAGGTTGATGGTGAAACACATCCAGCAGCTGCTCCAAGGCAAAGCGGTGCAGGTGCCGGTGTACGACTTTACCACGCACCGCCGGACCGATCAGACCGTGTTGGTAGAGCCAGCTCCTATTATCTTGGTGGACGGGATTCTCATTTTTACCAAGCGGCGGCTGCGCGAACTGATGGACATTAAGGTTTATGTGGACACCGACGCGGACGTGCGCTTTATTCGGCGTTTGCAGCGGGACATGGAAGAACGCGGCCGTTCCCTGCCGTCTGTGGTGGCGCAGTACCTGGAAACGGTGCGCCCGATGCACCTGAAGTTTGTGGAGCCTAGCAAGCGCTTTGCTGATGTGATTATTCCCAACGGCGGCATGAACCGGGTGGCGATTGAGATGGTTGTATCCCGCCTGCATGCGCTGCTGCCGGATATTCATACCCAGGCATAAATTCTCCCGAACAACGGGGCCTTTTTCGCAAGCTGGCGTAAGCGCATCTCTTGGCGACGATGAATGAAATTCATCGTCTGAGACAGCAAACCTGCTCAAGCAGGTTTGAAGGCGCCATTGGTAGTGCGCTTGAGCGCACTTTTTGTATCAGCCGACGGTTTCCAACTGCTCGGCGGCTATTGTGCCAGGCGGCGGTAGTGGGTTAGGGTAGCAACGGCCGTTTCCTCCCAAGAAAAGTTGCTTGCCTGTATCAATCCCCGTTTCGCCATCTCATCTAATTTTGCTGAATGTGGCAAAAGCGCCAGCAGCGCCTGGGCGATGGCTGTGCTGTCGGTCGGGTCGAAATAAGCCGCCGCTTCGCCGCCCACTTCGGGCAGACTCGATGTTTGGGCACAGGCAACGGCCGTTCCGCAAGCCATCGCCTCTAACACTGGCAAACCAAACCCCTCCACCAGACTGGGAAACACAAACAGCCGCGCCCCGCTGTACAGGGCGGGCAAGTCGGCATCGTCCACCGGACCTAAAAAGCGGATATGGTTTTGGAGATTGTGCTGAGTAACGGCCGTTTTCACCATCTCATACCGTAAATCCCATCGCCCAGCAATTAAGAGTGGTGGTGCGCCCGACAGCTCGCGGACGACCATCGCCCAGGCGTCTACCAATCGCGCCAGGTTTTTATGCGGCTTGTTGATACCCAGATACAGCACGTAACTTTCCGGCAGATTTAGCTTGTGGCGCAGGGCGGTTACGGCCGTTTCCGGCTGCGGCTTAAACTGCTCATCAGCGGCCAGCAGAACGGTGGAAACTTGTTCAGGCTTAAGCGCATAACGAGCCAGGAATTCCTGCCGGGTTGCTTCGGAAATAGCCAGGAAGTGGTTGCCTGTATACAGCGCCAGCCAGGTGGTAAGCCGCGCCAGCAGCCGCGCCTGCGGCGAGACCAACTGCGGGAACTGCTCAGGGATGACATCATACAGCGTGAGCAGCGTGGGAATGCCGGGGCGGTAGGGCATGAGCGAGTAGGCGCTGTGGTACACGGTGGCGTTTAACTGCCGCAGCAAGCGTGGGATTTGCCATTGCTGGGCGGTAGAAAAGGGCGAAACGGCCGTTTCTACCCAGGTCACATTGGCTTGCAGTGGGGGCAATGGCCAGCCCGAATGTGCCTGTGGATTGTGCAGCAGCAACAGCTCCTCCCCGGCTGCCAGCTGCGGCACCAGATGACGCGCCAATTGGCTGACGTAGCGGCCAATCCCGGGAAAGTGGTCGGTGGCGGTGCGGGCGTCCAGCACATACCGCTTCCTCACGCGCCCCCCACCGTTTTTTGCAAAATTTGGGCGATGCGAACGGCCGTTTCGTCAATCGAAAATTGTTCCATGGCGCGGCATTGCCCGGCCTGGCCCAGTCGCTGCCGTGCTGTTGGGTCTGTCAGCAGCTGGCTGACGGCATTTGCCAGTGCCGCGATATTTTCCGGCAGTACGAGCAGGCCAGTTTGCCCATCGGCCACAATTTCTGGCAGCGCACCGTGGGCAAAGGCCACCACCGGTTTACCGGAGGCCATCGCCTCGATGTTCACCAGGCCAAACGGTTCCGGGTCGCCAGGATGGACAAACACGTCCAGCGCCGCCAGCGCCGGACGTACATCGCTGAGGTGGCCTGTGAAGTGCAGATGGCCATTCAGATTATGCGCTGCGGCTTGCTGCCGCAGTTGCGCCGAATAGTCGTCGGGTTCGCCCAGAGGTGCGCCGCCGACGATCACAAAATGAGCTTCCGGTTGGGCTTGCCGGACCAGAGCCACCATTTCGATAAAGCGGTGCTGACCTTTCCACGGCCGTAATCGGCCCACCATGCCCACCAGCGGCGCGTCTGCGGGAATGCCAAACGCCTGGCGAAATTCGCGGTCATCTGGCGCTTGGGTAAACCGGGTCAGGTCGATGCCGTTGTGGACAACGGCCGTTTTCTCCCCACACGGCAAATGGCTGGCTGTGGCGGCTGAATTGGCAATCAGTTGAGCGGCGGACCGGCATAACAGCCACTTGCCCGCCCAATCCGCCACCCCAAAGCGCGGTGCCGTTTCCGACAGCCAAAAGTCGCGCATGTGCCAGATGAACGGCCGTTTAGCTACCCGTGCTGCACCCATGCTGTACAGCGCGGCCCGCACCGTGTTGGCATAAACGGCCGTTGCCCCCATCGTTTTGGCTGTGCGGGCCAGTTCATGAGAAAAGTGCCGCCAATCTTGGGCAAACTGCCACGAGCGGCGCAGCTGCGGTAGGCTAATCGAGTGCCATGTAATGCCCAACTCTCGTGCCTGACGCGCCAGTTCGCCGTCGGGGCAGGCCAGATGTGACTGCCATTGGATCGGGTCCAGATGCTGCATGAGCAGCAGCAGGCTGTGTTCCGCGCCACCCATTCCGGTGGCGTGATCAACAAAGAGAATAGGGGCGTTTTGCGTAACCATTGCGCGTAGTTTAGCGCAGCGTTGGCCAATTTCCTACGTACCGGCAAGCGTCATCCAGTTTGTGATAAATGACCCGTACTTTAGAATTGATAAATCCCAGCATGTGGAAAAACTCAACATTAGCAGGGAGTAAGACCTATTTATTACTGACTCCCTTCCCTTATAATTCACCGTAGCCATGAGCTTATCACTCCTCAACACATCTCCCCTTGAAGGTACATCTGGCCAGAACTTACGAACGTTGGCCCAGCGTTTGGCCGCCTATATTCCCACCACGCTCACCCGAAAAATTTTGCAAAATGAATCTCTGGTGCCCGGCCAGGCCGAGATGATTACCGCAGCGACGATGTTTGCCGATATGTCTGGCTTTACCCACGTGGCCGAGGCGCTGGCCGTAGATGGGGCACGCGGGACCGAAGCGCTCAGCCGCACGTTGCTCATGACGTTCACGGCCCTTATCAACGCCATTCATGATGCCGGTGGGGCGGTGAGCCATTTTCATGGCGACGCGATGATGATCTACTTCCCGGATGCCGATGGCAAGGCTGCTTCCCGCGCTCTGGCTTCGGCTCAGTTTATGCAGCGGCTGATGCAGACCAATTTTGCCAGGGTTGATGCCGAATTTGCCGGGAAAGATGCCAAGGGGTACACCCTGTCCATCAAAATTGGGGTGGGCTACGGCCGTTGCCTGGAAATGCTCGTGGGGGATGACGCCAATCTGGAATTTGTGCTGGCAGGAACGGCCGTTGATCAAGCCGTCGCGGCCCAGATGCAAGCCGAAGCGGGGCAGGTCGTAGCCAGCCAGGAAGCGCTGCAAGCGGCGGCGCTGCCCACGACTGGGCCGTTTCGCGTGGTGGCCGAGCTGCCACCCGTGCCCAATGCCCACGAAGGGCTATTTTGGGAAGCATATGATCAGCCAGCTCTGACCCGGTTGGTAACGGCCGTACCCGCCTTTTTGCCGCCCTCCGTCTTTGAACGCCTCCAGGATCGCGGCAGCCAATCTATTTCTGAACACCGCTCGGTGACTTCCATGTTTGTCCAGTTTGAAGGGATCGACTTTGCCGATCCGGCTGCGGGCGAACGGTTACAGGCCTATTACCGCTGGGCGTGGCAGATGGTGCAGCGGTACGGTGGCCCCAACAGCCGCGTGAATCGCGTTTTGACGGGCGACAAGGGCAGCCAGCTGCACATTTTGTTTGGTGCGCCCGTTGCCCCCGATGCGCCGGAGCAGGCGCTGCGCTGCGCCCTGGCTTTGCAGCAGCGACGGCCGTCTTTCATCACCTGCCAGCGCATTGGGTTAACGGTGGGGCGGGTTTTTGCCGGGGCCGTCGGCTCGATGAACCGTCGCGAGTACACGGTGGTCGGGCGCATGGTCAATCTTTCGGCCCGACTGACCCAGATTTGCCCACCGGACGGCATTTTGGTCGATGCGGCAACGGCCGTTCGCGTTCAGCCGCACATTGCCAGCAAGCCACTGCCCTCGGTGAAGTTGAAGGGTCATGCCGAGCCGGTGGCCATTTACCAGGTGATGGGCGAGCAAACGGCCGTTACCCAGGCTCAGGCGCGTTTTCAGCAGTGGCAGCAGCCGCCTGCTGGGCGCAGCAAGGAGCTAAAGCTGCTTTACAAGCGGATGGCGGCGGCGCTAGACGGCGAAGGTGGGCTGCTGGCCATTCATGGCTCCTATGGTAGCGGGCAGATGCCTTTTTTGGCCGCTGGCGTGCGCCATTGGCTGGATGCTGGCGGGCACGCGCTGGTTGGGGTGTGTCAGCAGCACACATCCGATGTGCCGTACGCGCCGTGGACCTCGGTGTGGCGTGACTTTTTTGAGCTGACCTCAGAAATGACGCCTGCGGATCAACTGGCTCAAGTGAATGATCGCGTAGAGGCGCTGACGCCGGATGCGCCGTATGCACTGAATTTGTGGCGTGAGCTGCTGGGTGCGCCGCTGCGCTCTACGGCCTTGCTGCTAGACTTGCCCGCCGTGGTGCGGCAGATGCGCCTGTTTAAGCTGGTAATGAAAAGTTTGCGACAGGCGGTAACGGAACGGCCGTATCTTATCGTGCTGGAAGATGTTCATCTGGCCGATCAGGCATCGCTGGACATGCTGGATGCGCTGGTGGAGCAAAGCCGTGAGCTGCCGCTGCTGCTTCTAGTGACCTATCGCACAGGGTCTAGCCTGAACTTTCCCACGCTGAGCCATCCCGGCAGCTACCAGATTGCCCTGACTGATTTTACGCCGCAGCAAGCGCGCCGCCTGATTCGGGAGCGGCTGGGGACTGACCAACTGCCACTGTTGCTGGAGCAGCGCCTGGGATTGCGCGACCGCCAGGGCCGCGAATCGGCCGTTAATCCGCTGTTTTTGGAAGAATCGCTCCAGTTGATGCTTTCTTTGCAGGTGGTGGAGCTGGACAAAAACAAGTATGGCGACGGCCGTTTGCGTATCAATGAGGCGGCGCTGGCCAACATGCAAGTGTCGGACACGATTTATACGCTACTCCTGTCGCGCCTGGACCAGCTGCCTGCCGCCGAGCGGGGCTTGCTGCAAACCGCTTCGGTGATTGGTCGTGAGTTTGACCTGGCAACGTTGGTGGCTATTTCGCCGGGATTGAGCCGGGAAACGGCCGTTGAGTTACTCAATACCCTGGTGCAAACCGACCTGGTGCAGCAGCTGTCGTCTGGGCTGGTGTCTACGTTTTTGTTTCAGCACAACCTGGTGCATGAGGTGGTCTACCAGAGCCTGACCTATGCCCGGCGGCAAACGCTGCACGCTACCATCGCCGATCTCATCATTCGCCAATCGGGTGAGCTGCTGCCGACGCAATATCCCGTGTTGGCCTACCATTTTAGCCAAACAGACCAGCACCCCGATGGGTTGAAGTATGCGCTGGCTGCCGCCAGAGATGCCGAAGACGGGCACAACTATCGCGGGGCGGCTGAATTTTATAAGCAGGCTACGCATCACTTGGAGGCATTGGGCGAGGACGTGGCGTGGGAAACGGCCGTATCCGTTTGTGTGGCCCGCGCTCGGCTGCTGCTGCGCTTGGGGCAATTTGGGCAGGCCAATCAGCTGATCTCAGAAGCCATGAAGATTTGCCTGGATCACAACGCCATGGATAAAACGCTGGCCCTCTACAACCTGACGGCCGAAATCCGGCTGCGCCAGGCACGCTACACAGAGATTGCCAGCTTAACCAACAAAGTGGTTAACTCGCTGCTGCCCAACACCCCGTTTGAGGCGCAAGGCCAGGCTTATTTGTTGTGGGGCCAGTCGTTAAGTGCGCTCGGTGATTGGTCTGCGGCGCTGCGCAAGCTGAGCCACGCTGAGACGATTTTGCAGGGCACCAATCAACCGCAGCTGATGGTGCCGGTGCTGATGGCTCTGGCCGAAGTGCAAACCCAGCGTCAGCTAGATGACACGGCGCTGCAACCTCTGGAAATTGCTCTTTCCCTACTGGCCGATGAGGCGGATCCGCTGTTGTGGGGCCGGGTGCAGCTGACGTTGTCGCACGTGCTGCTGCGCTTGGGTCGGGCGGAAGAATCGTTGGTGGCGGCAGAAACGGCCGTTTCTCGTTTGCGTTCAGCCGGGGCGAATGTGCTGGCCCATGGCCTGATGCATCGCGCGGCGGTGTACATTTACCTGGGCCAATTTGGCGCGGCGCTGGGCGATTTGCAGGTGGCCGGGGAGCTGCTGGACGGTATGGATGACGTGGCCGGGCAGCTCAAGCTGTATTTACTGTGGGGGGTGGAATATTACGGCCGTCAGGGCGATTGGCGGCAGGCGCGGCGGCGATTGGTGCGTGTGGGGCAATTGCTCACGGCTCAGCCCAAAGATGACGGCATGGTGATGCAGGAAGGCGTGCGACTGTGGCTGGGCATGGGGCTGGTAGCCCTGAACACCGAGCGTTGGGATCAGGCGCGGACGCTGCTGCAAAAGATGTTAACGGCCGTTGCATCGCGCCAGTTTGTGTGGTGGCAGCCTGCGGCATTTTATGCCTGGGGACAACTGCTGCTGGCCACCGCAGGTGTAGGCGCAGACCGGAAAACGGCCGTTGCCGAAGCCCAGCAGTTTTTCCAGCAAGGGTTTCAGGCGGTGCAGGCAGGTGGGTGCCCTGATGAACTGCCGCTAATTTTGCTGCAAATGGGATTAACGGCCGTTGAACTCGGCGATATGCGTGGGTGGGATTATTTGGAAACGGCCGTGGAAGCGGCTAACCAACGCGCCCGCTTGACCGACCGGCAGTTTGTGTTGCAGCAAGCCCGCGTTGCGCTCAGCCATGCTCCAGACGCCCACTTGCGCCAGCTCGCCCAATCACTTCCGCCAAATGGCGGAAGTGAGCCCCGAAATTCCTAACGCTTCGCTGTATCTTTTGGGGTGGCACTAGACAGAGCAAACTTCCGGCTCGCTTTGCTGCTCTCCTCGTGAAATTGGAATTCGGTTCGATAGTTTAGTGACGGTGCTATAAAATAGTTCTTTATGCTACCGAGTATTGAAAATATTCAGTTTGAAGAAAACAACGAACGCTTAAAGATCGTGCTGCCAGTCAAAAAGCAGTGGGTCTACCTCGTTTTGTACAGCATCATGTTGGTTATCTGGATAGGTATGTTTATTTATGGCCTGATTTACACCTGGCAAATTGCCTTCTCTGGTGAACGTTTTGCCTTTGTTTTCACCGTCATGCTGATAGGGCTGCTGTACATTTTGTACCGGCTGGGGAAGGTGGTATGGCGGCAGTGGCAATATTATGCTGCCACCCGAGAAATTCTGTTTATCCATCAGGATATGTTGATTGTGCGGCGTCCGGTTTCCATCTTAGGCCTTACTGATGCGTATGATCGGGCGCATGTGACGCCATTATACTTCAGCGAAAAATACCACACCCCGGCTTTTGATTACGGCCACCAGCACGTCTATTTTGGGCATGATCTGCCGGCCAATCCCGCGAATCGGCTGATTGGTTATCTAAATGCCCGCTACTATCCCCACCGCGACGAAGATGACGACTAAAGGTCGGCATGAACACAGTGAGCGAAGAGAAGTTGGTTACAGGTGAGATGCTGCGTCAGCTGGCGGCTTATATTCCGGCCACGCTGGCGGATCGCATCCTGCGTCATGGGCTGCCCACGCCTGGCGAACCTTACCCGCTGCACGCCGCCACGTTGTTCTCCGATATTTCTGGCTTTACCAGCATGTCTGAAGAGCTGGCCTCTGACGGGCCGCGCGGGGCGGAGGAGCTGAATCGCGTCTTGCTGGTGACCTTCACGGCGATGATCGACGTGATTCACGAGTTGGGCGGCGCAGTGAACCATTTTTATGGCGATGCGATGTCGGTCTATTTCCCCGACACGGACGGCACGGCCGCTCTGCGGGCGTTATTCTGCGCCCAAATGATGCAGCAGCTCATGCTCACCAGCTTCAATCGCGTGGTGACCAATCGTCCCCCTGGCAAACATCCTTTCTTTGAATTGACGATCAAGATTGGTGTGGGATACGGCCGTTGCCAGGAACTCGTGGTCGGTCATCCAGAGCACAGCCTGGAATTTGTGTTGACGGGAACGGCCGTTGACGAGGCAGCGATGGCGGAACGGCAGGCCAGCTCAGGTGACATCATCGCCAGCGCGGCCGTGCTGAAGCGGGCAGGTCTGCCCGCTTCAGCCGCGTTTCAGAAGCTGGAAACGGCCGTTTCTCGTCCTATCGCGCATCCCATTCTTGATTGGCCCACGTATGACGATGCCGCTCAGCAGCGTCTGGCCGAGGTGATTTTGCCCTTTGTGCCGCCTGCGCTGTACCGGCGATTGGTTTCTACCGGAGCAACCGAAATTGCCGAACATCGGCCAGTGACCACCATTTTTGTCCAGTTCGACTACAAAAACCGGCAAGGTGATTCTTCGGCGATTGAAACGGCCGATTTGGGCCAGCAGCTCCAGGCGTATTACGAGTGGGCCTGCGAGGTAGTGAGCCGGTTTGGCCAGGAAAATGCGCGGGTGAACCGGGTGCTGACGGGCGACAAGGGCAACCAGCTACACATCATGTTTGGCGCACCGGTGGCCCCGGATGCGCCGGACCAGGCCCTGCGCTGTCTGCTGGCGATGCAGCGCAGCAAGCCCGATTTCATCGAGGCGCAGCGGATTGGCGTGGCGGTGGGCAAGGTGTTTGCCGGGCCGGTTGGTTCCTCGGCGCGGCGTGAGTACACGGTGGTGGGCGACATCGTCAACCTATCGGCGCGGCTGATGCAGGTGTGTGAGCCGGGGGCCATTTGGACCGATCAGGTGACGGCCGAACGGACCCGCCAGGTGATTGAGTGTGAGCCCCTGCCGACGATCCATCTCAAGGGCAAGCAAACGGCCGTTACGCCCCACCTGGTGCAGCGAGATCGGGTTGTGACCACCTTGATGAAAGCGTATATCGACCGTTGGGAACGGCCGTTGGTCGGGCGCGAGGCGGAGCTGGATTTGCTGCTGGGGGGCATGGATGCAGCCTTGCGCGGGATTGGCGGCTCGGTGGCTATTTACGGCGGTACGGGCGTCGGCAAGTCCCGTCTGCTGGCGACTGGCGTGCGCCACTGGCTGACCAATGATGGATTGGGATTGATTGGCGTCTGCTACCAGCATACGCAGGACACGCCCTATAACCCCTGGCGCGATGTCTGGCGGGAATATTTTGACATCACTCCGGGGATGCCCGTTACGCAACAAATTACGGCCGTTGTCACCAAAACGCATGCCCTGGTGCCCGACGTAGGCGACGACATCGGATTGTGGCGGGAACTACTTGGCTTGCCGATACCGCAGGCTGCGTCATTGCGCGACCTGACCGCAGAAGCGCGCCAGGTACGGCTGTTTTCGCTGGTGCGGCGCTGCTGCCTGGCAATCGCCGCCCAACAGCCATTGCTTATTGTCCTCGAAGGGCTGCAATGGGCCGACCAGGCATCGTTGGCGCTGCTGGATGAGGTTAGCAATCATCTGGACGGGGCTGCATTGTTCCTGGCGCTCACCTTCCGAGCGCGAGATCGGGTGGCGCTGGCAACGGTGGAACGGCCGTCTTGCATCCCCATCCCGCTGACGGATTTGTCACCTGCATCGGCACGGCAAATGCTGCACCATCTGGTGGGCACGGCGGAATTGCCGCAAGCCGTGGAGCAGCATTTGGGGATGCGAGATCGGGAAGGGCGCGACAGTCCAGTGAATCCGTTGTTTTTGGAAGAGGCGCTCAACGTGATGATGGGGGCGGGTGTGCTGCGGGTAAACGGCCGTGTCCATGTGGATGAAGCAGAGTTATCACGCATGCAGGTGCCGGACACGATTCACGGCCTGCTGCTGGCCCGCCTGGATCGCTTGCCACCCGCCGGGCGCGATTTGTTGCAAGTGGCATCGGTGATTGGTCGCCAGTTTTCAGCCGAACCGCTACAGGTCATTGCCCAGACCCCGCTGCAACAAACGGTTCTGCGCCTGCTGACCGATTTGTCTGAAGCGGAAATGACCCGACTGGTAACGGCCGATCCCGAGTGGATTTACCTCTTCCAGCATGCGATGACCCACGAAGTGGCGTATGAAAGTTTGCCCTATGCGCGACGGCAGTTTTTGCATGCGGCGGTGGCCAGTTGGCTGGCCCAAAAATACCAGCATAATCTCAAGCCGCTGCACTCGCTGCTGGCCTACCATTATAGCCGGGCCGATAACCACCCAGAAGCGCTGCAATACGCCATCCTGGCGGCTGATGAGGCGCGTAACATCTTTGCCAATCGTGAAGCCATCGACCTGTACACGCTGGCGGAAAAACATTTGCAGGCTTTAGCAGATGATGGGTTGTGGGAAACGGCCGTACATCTCTATCTCTCGCGGGGTAATGTATTAATCCTGCTGGGTGACTTAACCACCGCCTTTACCGACGCCGAAAAAGCATTGGAATTGGCCCAAGTAAATGGCGATCAGGGATCAACGGCCGTGGCCTACAACCTCATGGCTGAAATCCGTTATCGTCAAGGTGCCTTTGACGAAGTCCAGACCCTTACCCAGAAGGTAATTGATAGCCAGGAAGAGAGCATCGAAGCCGATCAATTGGCGCGTGCCTATATTTGGGCAGGGTGGGCAGCAAGTTCCAAACTAGATCATGAAACAGGCTTAAAATGGCTGCAAAAGGCCAGAGATATTTGTGCCCGAACAAACAACAATTACCGTCTGGCGCTTGCTCTAGAAGCGATTGGCTTTGTCTACTATGGCCAAAGAAACCTGGAAAATGCTTTAGAAGCCATGCAGCAGAGCGTCGATCTTTCACGCGATTTCAGCACACCGGTTAACATTGGATTTGCCCAAAATAATGTTGCCTTTATTGAATTTGAGGCTGGACGGGCTGAAGATGCGTTGAAGACGTTTGATGAAGCCGTTGCACTAGGTCGAACAACCAGTCGGAATCTTCTGGCAATTACACTTTATAATCAAGCGGCCGTTTACGCTTATTTGGGTCAATTTGCTTCCGCACGGGCCAATTTGAACGAGGCTCTGGAACTTCTCGATCCTATCCAGCATTCACGCCAGATGATCGAACTCAATTTGTATTGGGGTTACGATTTTAGTATGGCTCTGAAAGATTACGCAGATGCCAGGATGCGATTTGAAACGGCAAAAGAAATCATCGATCGTCAGCCCGAATACTATCCAGAAGAAAGAGCCCGCCTTTTGATTGGACTAGGGCAGCTAGAGTTGGCGGCAGAGAATTGGCTCCTGGCTCACAATTTATTGGTCGAAGCTAAGGAATTAATTGAAGCACGCCAATTATCTTGGTGGGCACCAGCTGTTCATTACTATCTTGCCTTGGTTCATGTTCAAGCAATGGATTTGTTGGCAGCCAAAGAGGAGTTGCTACAAGGTCTGGCAAAAATTGAACAATCTGGCTGTCCTGATTATAAACCGTTGCTGCTGATCAAATTGGCTGAAATTGCAACAGATGACGCTAATAGATTTGAATTAATCAGTGAAGCGGTTGCTGTAGCTGAGAGAAGGGCCAGATTTGTGGATCGAATTACATGTTTGAAGAAAGCTGGGGAGTTGCTGCTGAGGTTTGCATCAGATAACGCCAGTAAAAATGGAAAAGATATTCTTGAAGAAGCGAGAAGGCTCGAAAGCGTACTAAATTTCTGACAAAATATAGTAACGTTTGGAGATATAGAAAAAGCCCAAGATGTTATTTCTTGGGCTTTTTTGTGCATATTATTGGATTAACGAAATTCGTTATTAACCGGTACCGGGCCAAATGCCTTTGGTGGTGCGGGAGCCGAGGCCTCCGGCAAATTCATCGAAGTTTTCTTCGTCGAGATTTTCTAATAGGGTGCGTTCTTCATCAGAAACTGGATAGCCTTCGAGGGCTTTGTCCAGGTCTTTGAAGAGCAGCTGGCGATATGTCTTATCACTAATTGCGCGTTCCACAACTTGATCTAATGCTTCTGACACGGTGTTCCTCCCGTAAAATTATTTATCTGATTCCTAAGCCAATGAAGTTGGTTTCAGTATTGCGCTTCTCAAGCCTTTTGTCAACGAAGAAGGCATACAATTCTTATGTTATCTACTTAACTTTCACAGTTGCTTACGATGACCAACTTATTCCTCTTTGTCATACGGCCGTTTCCATAGCAAAAATAGCGTTATCAACAGCACTACTCCAATAATGACCAACTGCACCGTTGTGGAGATTGGCTGGATGCGGCTGGTGATGCCCCCACCGCCTTTGGCCGCTGTGCCACCTTTGGGGAAACCCGTGGCATTATCGTCGCCAATGACGGTCAAATCTTCATTTGCCTGGGTGCCATCCAGCGTGAGCAAATAACTGACAATCGTTTCCACCTGCGCGTTTGTGAGCCGCTGCGCATAATCCTGCGGCATGATGTTGGGCAGGCAGGGGCCGTTGGGGCAGGTAGGGGCCAGGGCATAGTTTGGCTCCAGGATCGATTGACGAATGTAATCGGCCGCGGACACATCAGGGATACGGCCGGTAGCTTCGTAGCCTATGGCTGATAGGTCTGGGCCAACTTTGTGCCCTTCGCCCAGCGCCCCAATGGCATGGCAGGAGCCGCATCCCGCATTCAGAATAATCTCCTCCACCGTGTCGCCCTGGACGGGGCGCGGGGTAGGTGTAGGGGCAGGGGTGGCGGCCGTTTCTGTAGCTACGGGTGTAGCGGTGGCCATCGCTGCCAGTTCTTCAGCGGTAGGTTGGGGCAATTCGTCGGTGATTTGGGCGCGTAGGATGGCTTCGCATTGGTTAATGCCCGGCTCTGGGTCAGGCATGCACCAGAGTGGCTCCGTTTTCTTTGTTTTTAGCAGGGGCACATACCAGAGCACAATGTTTTGGCCAAAAATTGGCTCGTCGTTTAACCATTGGCGCGGTGGCTGGAAGGTGTCGCCGGGGCCGGGCGAGAGCGGTTGTTCACCTTCTAGCTCGTTGTTTTTCAGGACAAAAAAGCGGGCCTCGTCCAGGCCTAAGGGGTCGGTGCGCAGCATGGTCCAGCGGTAGAGCAAATCGTCGTCGCCAGTGGCTAGTTTGAAGCCATCGGGGTCCAGATTATCGACAAAGGGGAACAGCTCCAGCTCAGTCTCTGCCTCGGCCCACTCGTTATCCTGCCACAGCCAGACCTGATCATTTTCCGGGCCGTTGAGATCAACATCCATGCGCCAAAACGGCCGATAAATTGACAAATCGTCGCAGCCAGGGCCGTAGGAGATGAAGCGCGGCTCGAAGCTGCCATCGGCGAAAAAGCGCATGATTTCTTCGTAGCGATAGCAGCAAATGCAGTTGGGCCAGCGGGTGAATTCGGTGAACAGCTGGCGGACTTCGAAGCCATCGTCTAGTTCATTGACGATGGTGTCGCCAAAGGGTGGCACGGTGGCGGAGAAGCCGATTTCATCTCGGTAGCCGCCGGGCCAGCTGGGGTACCACGCTTCCACCTGGGTGATTTTGACGCTGGAGAAGATTTCTTTTTCGTTATAGGACGCATCGCGGAAAAGGACGCCATCGTGGGCGGTCATTTCCCAGCAGACGTTCCAACCATCTTGCTCATGACAGCCATCGGTGAAGGCCTCGCGCTGCGAGACGGGGGCGGCTACGTCTAAATCGGGCCGGGCGCGGGTGTAAAAGGTGCGGGCCACGGCTTGCTGGGTCATGTTGACAAAGACGTGGAAGATACGGCCGTCTCCTGCCGGGTTATGGAAGGTTAAATCAACACACCAATCGTCGCGGCAGGCATCATCGGCCAGCCAGGCCGACATGGGGATCATAGCCGGATCGCCATCACCAATGTTGCCGAGAACGGCCGTTACTTCCGGGTCTTCAGCGGCAATCTTAATGGCATCATTGGCGATGAAGCTGCTGCCTGCGGGGCGGGCCAGATCATCCTGCCACTGGGCCAAAACCGAATTGTCGTGCAGCCAGAGGATTTGATTGACGGTGCCTCCGGTGGTCCGATTGTAGTAGGTGAGGTGGGCGCAACTGTTGGCGGTGCAGCCCATTTCGGCCCAGGGACGCGATTCGGCCAGGGTCATGGGCAGCGCATCAACAAAAACCAGGTTGGAATCAGCGGTGTTGAGGTTGGCTAGTGCCGCTGCGTCTAGCGCTAGCGGCTGGCCGTCTGGGGACATGTAAAGCTGTTGGCCTTTGGCAATGGCCAGGTTAATCGAGGCTTTCTGCTGCCACACGGTGCGAATCAAATTGCCGATGAGCAGGAGCAGTAAGACAAAACAAAAACGCAGAACCGTGCGATGCAACTTAGGTGACAACGGAACACTCCCATCTTTTGCGTGGATAGAACTGGCGCGATTATAACCAAATACGGCCGTTTGACAGGCCTTTCTCATCTATCACCGATTGCGCCACGCCTGCCACAGCGAGCGTATCCCGCTCAACGTCATACCACCCCCAGTTAGCAGCGCAAACGCGCCAAAGATCAGCTTACCCAGCCAATGAATATCGGGGTCGGTTAGAACCGCAAAGAAACCAACCAGCAGGAGTAGTCCCGCAAATAAGAATAGGCTGCCGCTGGCTAAATGTTGCTGTCGTGTAGCCATTTGTTGTTGATTGGCGGGGCTGCCAAACGGCCGTTTTCGACTCACCAGCAGTAAACCCGGCAGCATCAGGCCCACGGCAAGGATCAAGCCAGTCGCATCTTGACGCCGGGCTTCCACATCTTCAGCGAGCCGCAGGCGCAAGGGCGAATCGCGCATTTGTATGGCCACCACGGAGTCGCCGACGGACCAGGCTGCCCGTTGGTCAGCGGTTGTTGCTTCCAGATAGCTGCGTTGGAAACGGCCGTTGCTGTCTACAAAACGAATCTGCACGCCAGGCGAGTCGCCTTCCCAAATTTGCTCCACCGTCCCCTCCACTACAAACCCATCTTTAAAAGCCAGCGCATCGGCCCGGTTAAACCACCAGGCCGCGGTAAAAATGAGTCCCAAAATTAGCAGCACCACGCCAAAAGCACGCAGCACATCCGTTGTGGCGTCGTTGTTTTGTTTCATGTCGCTATTTTACCAACCGTTACAAGGTCCAATAAAAAACGCCTGGCACGGAATGACCAGGCGTTTTTTTAATAACGTTTTACCAAACAGGTTTACAGTTTGGGCCCCGCATTGATGATGGCGTCACTGCTGCCTGCCTTGTACTTCTCAAAGTTTTTGATGAACAGGTTGGCCAATTTATGGGCCTGCGCATTGTAGGCGGCTTCATCGTTCCAGGTATTTTTGGGAATGAGCACCTCGTCTGGAACGTTGGGGCAGCTGGTGGGGATGGCCAGCCCGAAGATGGGATCCGTGACAAATTCGGCGTTGTTTAACGATCCATCGTGGATGGCGTCGATGATGGCGCGGGTGTAGCGCAGCTTAATGCGTGAGCCTACGCCATACGGCCCACCGGTCCAACCCGTGTTGACCAGCCAGGCGGTTGTACCATATTTAGCCATCTTTTCGGCCAGCAGCTCGGCGTATTTGCTGGGATGCCATACCATAAACGCCGCGCCAAAACAGGCCGAGAAGGTCGCTTCTGGTTCGGTGACGCCAACTTCGGTACCGGCCACTTTGGCCGTATAGCCGCTGATGAAGTGGTACATCGTTTGTTCTGGCGTGAGCTTGCTAACGGGGGGCAAAACACCGAAGGCATCGGCCGTGAGCAAAATGATGTTTTGTGGATGGCCACCCACGCAAGGAATTTTGGCGTTGGGGATGTATTCGATGGGGTATGCGGCGCGGGTGTTTTCGGTGATGCTAACGTCTGTGTAATCTACCGCGTGGGTACGGCCGTCGTACACCACATTTTCCAGCACCGTGCCAAACTTGATGGCCCCATAGATTTCCGGTTCGTTTTCGGCGGAGAGATTGATCGCCTTGGCATAGCAGCCGCCTTCGATGTTGAAGACGCCAGTATCGGTCCAGCAATGTTCGTCATCGCCAATGAGCTTGCGCCGCTCGTCGGCAGAGAGGGTGGTTTTGCCCGTGCCGGAGAGGCCAAAAAAGAGGGAAACGTCGCCCGCATCGCCTTCGTTGGCGGAGCAGTGCATGGAAAGCACGCCTTTCTTGGGCATGATGTAGTTCATCACGGTGAAGATGCCTTTCTTCATTTCCCCAGCATATTCGGTGCCTAGAATAACCACTTCTTGCCGTTCAAAGGAAAGATCGACGCTGGTTTTTGAGGTCATGCCGGTGGTGTATCGGTTGGCGGGGAACTGCCCGGCGTTGAAGATGACATAGTCGGGTTCGCCAAAGTTGGCCAGCTGTTCATCCGTGGGGCGAATCATCATGTTCCACATGAAGAGGGCGTGATACGGCCGTGTGCAAATAATACGCACCTTGATTTGCTCGTTGGGGTCCCAGCCGCCAAAGCCATCAACCACATACAGCTTGGGGCGCGTGTTCAGGTAGTCTATCGCGCGTTCGCGGTTAATTTCAAAAGTGTGCTCGTCAACGGCAATGTTGACGGAACCCCACCAGATATTGTCTTTGGAATCGGGATGCTCCACGATGCGCTTGTCTTTAGGGCTGCGTCCCGTTTTCTCACCGGAGCGCACCATCAGAGCGCCAGAATCGGCGATGGCGGCATCCGCTTCGTAGGCCAGCGCTTCCTGGTAAAGTTGGGCGGGCATGGCATTGCGAACGATATTCGTAACATCAATGTTGTGCTGCTTGAGCGAAAATTGATTGGACAAGAGAACCTCCTTGGAATTGTTGCCTGGTTTCTAATAACGACCTAAACGGCCGTTGCCAGCCAGAGTAAACCGTTCGTCCTTTTTTGACCATAAGGCGAAATTTATTTGGTTTTGACTTGATGAACTGATTTCCTGCGGCTACGCCAGCCTGGATATGCCAGCGTGGAATTCTGTTTCGTGTTGTTGTCAATCCAGTATGTGGCAAAAGCCAGGAGAATAATCAGCGACGCACTCCATTTTGGCTCTTACCGAAGCAAATCACAACTCAGTAGGATTTTAGGGAATGGGAAATTTGTTTGTGATTTGCCAACGGCCGTAATTATAGCAAAAATCAGATTCTTTTTTTGGCCAAACGTAATGCATACGATAAACAAAACTCACGAACAGGCATAAGCGTGCCTTATAGAGGTGTTTGGCCTAAATCTGCGGATTGTGGTTAAGGATTAAACCTGCTTTGTCACTATTTTGCGTTTCCCGTAAACTAGACTCATGAGCAAAATTAGCCTGTTAGACGGAAAAAGAGTCGTATTGGGTGTGACCGGTTCAATTGCCTGCTACAAAGCAGTTGATCTGGCCTCAAAGTTGACGCAAGCTGGGGCCTTGGTCGATGTCATTCTTACCGAAGGTGCGCAAAAGTTTGTCACCCCGCTCACGTTTCGCTCGGTGACGGGACGGCCGTCTTACACCGACATGTGGAGTACGGAACAGCACGTGCAGCACGTGGGCCTGGGCGAATCGGCCGACCTGTTGGTGATTGCCCCAGCGACAGCCCACACGCTGGCCAAAATGGCGCACGGTCTGGCCGATAATTTGCTCACGGTAACGGCCCTGGCGGCACGCTGCCCCATCCTGGTGGCCCCGGCAATGGACGGCGGCATGTATGACCATCCGGCCACGCAGGCCAACCTGGCCACGCTGCGTGAGCGCGGCGTGCTGTTTGCCGGGCCAGCCGAAGGGCGCATGGCGTCTGGCCTGACCGGCCTGGGACGCATGGTGGAACCGGCCGATTTGCTCGGCTATATTCGCCAGGTGATGGCTCAGCATGGTCCGCTGGCGGGGCGTAAGGTGGTGGTTTCCACTGGCCCCACGCGGGAGCCGATGGACCCGGTGCGCTTTATCAGCAACCGTTCCACGGGCAAACAGGGGCTGGCCGTCGCGCAAGCCGCGCTGGATGCGGGCGCAGACGTGACGGTGGTGCATGGCCCTGTTTTTGAGCCGATTCCCTTTGGAGCAACGGCCGTTTCGGTGCAAACCACCGAGGAAATGGGCAATGCTGTGCTCGATGCGGCCAAAGCGGCCGACGCCTTGTTTATGGTGGCGGCCGTAGCTGATTTTCGCCCCAATACCCAATCGGACAAGAAAATCAAAAAGACCGACGAGCAGTGGGGATTGGCGATTGGTCTGGAAGTGACGCTGGATATTTTAACGGCCGTTAAAGCCCAACGGGATAAAAGTGGTTTCCCGCGCGTGGTGTTGGGATTTGCTGCTGAGACGCACAACGCCTTTGAATACGGCCGTGACAAGCTGCTGCGCAAAGGGCTCAACTTCATTGCCGTCAACGATGTGATGGACACCGGCGCAGGCTTTGAAGTGGACACTAACAAAGTGCTGCTGCTAAGTTCCGCCGGGGTGGTGGAAGAGATACCGCTGCAAAGCAAAACGGCCGTTGCTGAGCGGCTGGTGCATCATGTGGCTAAGAGTTTGAACGGAAATTGAGGAGCGTGGTGAAAAGTGATAAGTGAAAAGTAAAAAGTGCCGGGCCATTTCACTTATCACTTTTTACTTTTCACTCCTGCTCTTGTAGGATCAAAGAATGGATCGTGTACAGCTACGAGAAGATTTACTAACCGTGTTTAACCTGGAAGAGTTTCGGCTGCTGTGTCGGCGGTTGGGGTTGGAGTATGACCAGCTGCGCGGCCAAACGCCGCGCGACAAGGCTGGCCTGTTGATTGGCACGATGGAGCGAAACGGCCGTCTCCCTGAACTGGTGCAAGAAGTGGTGCGCGAACGGCCGCATTTGGAAGAGACCTACAGCGCGTACGTGGCTATCGAAACGGCCGCCCCGGATGATCCGCTGAGCTGGCTGGATCGGCTGGCCAAGGGCGAAGGTCCGGCCATCGAAGAGCCGCCCACCATGCGCTGGAACACTGAAATCATAGAGGACGATGAAGATGAGTAAGTTATTTGTTATTTTGGGCGCTGTGTTCATGATGATTGGCGTTGGTGCAGGGGCATTTGGTGCTCACGGCTTAAAACCGTATTTTGAACGTTTCCCCGATTTGGCGGCGACGTATGAAACGGCCGTACGCTACCACGTGTATCATGCGCTTGGCCTGTTTGCCGCTGCCTGGCTGGCCGACAAATACCCGGTGAGCCTCACTACCTGGGGCGGGTACTTACTTGTGGCGGGCATTGTGATTTTTTCTGGCAGCTTGTACTTGCTGGTTATGACCCGGCAAAACTGGTTGGGGGCCATCACACCTTTGGGCGGTGTTGCCTTCATCGCTGGCTGGGGCTGTCTGGCCTTGGCTGCCTGGCGCGCTTGAGCTTCCCAAAAGTGGCGCAATGCTAAAACAGCAGGCTGCTCACCAACTGTATACCTGAAAATATGGACCTCAGAGACACTCGCTTTCAAAATAAGGAAGATATATGAACCCCTACGGTGTACCGGGCCTTTCCGTGCAGGAAGTGGCCCAGAAACAAAACGACCGCGAAGAATTTATTCTGCTAGATGTGCGCGAACCGTATGAATTGACCTACGCCAATTTGGGCAGTGATGTGCTGCTTGCACCCTTGAGCGAGCTGGCTCAGCAAGGGCCACAGGCGCTGCCCGAAGAAGTGCTGAACAAAGACGCTGAAATTGTGGTGATGTGCCATCACGGCAACCGCAGCGCTCAGGTCACCGCCTGGCTACGCCAACAGGGTTGGTCCAACGTCTACAACATGGATGGTGGCATTGATGCATATGCCGCTCTGGTCGATCCCACAATTGGGCGTTACTAATTTCTGAGTTCCCAATTTGGGCTAGTCGCCTGCCTCTTCTGTACTGCTGCTCATAAAACCAGGGGCGATGTATGGTAAAATCGCCGCAGAACCTTTCCCGCAGGTTGCCCCCCCACAACAACCTGCCAAGTCGAGCAGCAGTACAGGTAAATCATGTCAGACTCCCTAAAAATTTATGAGGTAGGTCCGCGCGATGGCTTGCAAAATGAAGCCAACCTCATTGATACAAATCAGAAAAAAGCGTTAGTTGAAGGACTGGTTGCCGCTGGATTGCACCACATCGAGCTTACCAGTTTTGTGCACCCCCAGGCGGTGCCGCAAATGGCTGACGCCGATGAGTTGATGACCTTTAGCCGCCAAAGCTGGCCGGAACGCGATTTCATTGGTCTGGTATTTAACCAGCGCGGCTATGATCGGGCCTTGGCCGCGGGCTGCCGCTCGATGGCGTTTGGCGTGTCGGTAAGCGACACGTTTAGCCAGAAGAACACGCGCATGTCCTCCCAGCGGGCGTACGACATTACCCGCGAATTGATGACCCAGGCGCGGCGCGATGGCATTTGGACGCGCATTTACGTGATGACCGCCTGGGTTTGTCCGTTCGAGGGCAACACGCCGCCGCAGCGCACGCTGGCCCTGGCGGAAAGTTTGTGGCAGATGGCCCCGGATGAATTGGCCATAGCCGATACCATTGGCCATGCCAATCCGCTGGATGTGGGGCATTTGATGGAACTGTTGGGCCGTCGTCTGGATATGAACAAGCTGGCCGTTCACCTGCACGATACGCAGGCGATGGGGCTGGCTAATGCCACCACAGCGCTGCAAGCGGGCGTGCGCATTTTTGACAGCAGCGTAGGAGGGCTGGGCGGTTGCCCTTTTGCTCCCGGCGCGGCGGGCAACCTGGCCACCGAAGATTTGGTGTTCCTGGCGTACAAAATGGGACTGGGCAGCGGTGTGGATTTTGCTCGCCTGTGGGATGTTGTTTATCAAATTGAGGCTTATGTAGGACGGCCGATTGGTGGCCGGATTCGGCAGTGGTGGGAAAGCCAGTGCTTGCAGGAGCCTACCTTTACGTTTAGATAGTGGACCATTACCTGACACCCCAAATGTTACTCTCGGCATACTGCCAGGGTGTGTTCCCGATGGCGCATGAAGACGGCCGTATCTACTGGTACGATCCTGACCCCAGAGCTATCATTCCTTTGGATCGTTTTCATGTTTCCCGTTCGCTTGAACGCACCATTCGCCAGCAGCGCTTTGAGATACGGCTAAACACGGCATTTACGGCCGTTGTTCAAGCCTGTGCCGCTCCAGCTCCGGGCCGTGAAGAAACCTGGATCAACGATGACATCCTCCAGGCGTACACGCGGTTGCACCTGCTGGGATTTGCCCACAGCGTCGAGGCGTGGCAGGCGGATGAATTAGTGGGTGGGCTGTACGGCGTAGCCATTGGCGGCTTCTTCGCCGGGGAGAGCATGTTTAGTCATGTGCCCGACAGCAGCAAGGTGGCTCTAGCCTTTTTGGTGGCGCAGCTGCGGCAGCAGGAATTTCGCCTGCTGGATACCCAGTTTATGACGGAGCACTTGCGCCGCTTTGGGGCAGTCGAAATCCCAGCAGATGAGTATCGACGGCTGCTGAATCGGGCCATATTGACCCATACCGTGTTTGTTTGATGGGCGGGAAACGGCCGTTTAGTTTCATAAAGGAGGAGAAAAATGGAAGGGAACCTGGATCCTAAAGATGTTCGAATGTTTAGCGGCCGTTCCAACCGACCGCTGGCGGGGAAAATTGCCGAGCATTTAGGCATTCCCCTGGATGAAACCAAGTTTTCCAAATTTAGTAACGATAATTTATTTGTGCAGCTTGGCTCCAGCGTGCGTGGCCGTACGGTGTACATTGTGCAATCACTTACGCCGCCGGTAAGCGACCATCTGGTGGAGCTGCTGATGATGCTGGACATTGCCAAAAGCGCCGCGGCGCGGGAAATCCACGCCATCATCCCGTA
This sequence comes from Ardenticatenaceae bacterium, assembly GCA_020634435.1. Taxonomy (GTDB): domain Bacteria; phylum Chloroflexota; class Anaerolineae; order Promineifilales; family Promineifilaceae; genus Leptofilum. The sequence continues at coordinate 421,891 of JACKBS010000009.1, forward strand.
CTTTTCCTACGCCCGCTCCGATAAAAAAGATGCCCCGCGTATTTCCATCACCGCCCGGCTGATTGCCGATTTGCTGCATACCTCTGGGGCCACGCACGTGATGACGATGACGCTGCATTCGCCGCAGGTGCATGGCTTTTTTAGCATTCCGGCCGATCCGCTGACGGCGCGTATGACGTTGGAGCAATTTATCCGGCAACGGCCGTTAGACCCTAATCGTGATGTGGTGGTAGCGCCAGACATGGGCCGTGCCAAACCAGCAGCCCGCTTTGCTGGTGGTTTGGGGCTGCCCATCGCCTCAGCCGACAAAACCCGCGTCTCCGACACCGAGGTAAAGATTGGCGGCCTGATTGGGCGGCAGGTCAAAGGGTTTAAACACGCCTACGTGTACGATGACGAGATTGCCACCGCTGGTTCTGTGGTGGAGTTAAGCGAAGTGCTTGTAGAAAGTGGCATCGAGGAAATATCGCTGATTTGCACACACGGGCTGTTTTTAGGTCCTGCCGTGGAGCGCATCCGGTCAATCCCCCAAATTAGAGAGGTGATTACGACGGACACGGTGCAACAGCCCGCAGACCGCCCGCTGCCCAATCTGACGGTGCTTTCCGTGGGCAATGTGTTTGCCGAAGCCATCCGCCAAAACTACCTGCGCCGTTCCATTGGTGAGCTGTTTGAGGGCATGGAAATATGAAATTGGGGGTTAGTGGCTGGTGGCTAGTTAGCAGCAGCTACCACCCCGTAACCACTAGCAACCAAAACTAACAACCAACCACTATGACAATTGGAGAAAAAAGATGAGTGAAGAACACGACGAAGATTTTGTAATGGCTTTCCAGGATTCATGCGACCGGCCAACATTGTTGCTGATTCACGGCTTTCCGTTGAGCAGCCAGATGTGGACGCCGCAGCTGGAAGATTTGGGCGACTATGTACGCGTCATTGCCCCCGATTTGCGCGGTTTTGGTCAGTCAGACAGTGTGCCAGGGCCGTATACCATCACCCAACTGGCCGATGATTGTGCCGACTTACTGAACCATTTGAACGTGGCGACGCCGTTTGTGGTTTGTGGCCTGTCCATGGGCGGCTACATCGCCCTGGAGTTCTACCGTCGCTATCCAGAGCAGGTGGCCGGGCTGATTCTGGCCTCTACCCGCGCCGGAGCTGATTCTGAAGAAGGCAAGGCGGGGCGTGATAAAACGGCCGAATTAGCCAAAAACGAGGGAGCAACGGCCGTTTCGGCCAATATGCTGCCCAAAATGATGGCACCCAGTACTTACGAAGACGACGAAGAACTGGTGGAATTTGTGGAAGAGATCATGAGCGCCGCCTCGCTCAACGGAGTAGTCGGGGCGCTAGCCGCCATGCGCGACCGCATTGATTCTACACCGACTCTAGGCGACATTGATGCGCCTGTGCTCATCATTCACGGCGCCGATGACCAACTCATCCCACCTTCCGAGGCTGAGCTAATGTACAAAGCCATCCCCGATTCTGACCTGGTCATCATCCCCGATGCGGGCCATCTGCCCAACCTGGAGCAGCCCGATATCTTCAACGACGCCGTTATTGACTTCCTGGAAGAGTTGTTTGAAGAGGAAGAAGAGGATTAACCGCTTCATTTCCCCGGAAACTTCGGAGTTTCCGGGGAAAGATTAACCGCACGGCCGATTTAGCCCCGCCAAAATCCAGCAATCCATCCCCTGATCCAGCCACGCCTGTGCGTCTACCCAGATGCCGTCCACCAGCAAGTCCCAGTGCAGGTGGTTGCCCGTAGACAGTCCCGTCGTGCCCACTTCACCCACAATTTGGCCCGGTGTCACCACATCCCCCGGCGCTACGGTGATGCTGGACATGTGGTAAAAGCCGCTGTAAATGCCCAGCCCGTGGTCAATGATCACCGCGCCACCGCGCACGTACAAAACTTCGGCCACGACGACAGTGCCGCCAGCCGGGGCCAGCACCGGCGTGCCGCCGTACGCGGCAAAATCCACGCCTTCGTGGTAGGTGCGGTACGGTCCGCCATTGTAGGAACGTCGCGCCCCAAACGTGGAGCTGATTTCCAGAAAGCTGTTAATCGGCAGTTGAAACGGCGCATTCCACTGCGGTGGGCCGCTGTTTTGCTCCCAGATGGCAAACAGGCGGGCGCGCTCTTCATCAATGGATTGCTGATCAATTTGAGCGGCCGTTCCCGTGAGCGTGAGCTGCTGATATTCCCAATCGGCGGGATCGCGGAACTGCCACGGCTGCCGCCAGGGTGGGGCGTCGCCGACCTGGATTTGCAGCACGGGCTGCTGCGTGCCAAAAAATGCCCCGGTGCCTGTAAGGCCCACCAGAAATTGCTCATTGGCAAAAACATCCATCTCGTTGCTGCCCAGAACGGCCGTTACGTCCCCCACCGCATCCATCTCCGCCCGAAAACCCACCGCCTGGCCCGGCGTGCCCACCACCTGCGACAGCTCCAGTCGGCTGAACCCCGCTGGTAAATCGCGGGGGATGCTGGTGGCGTCGGGCACTAAAATTGGGCGGTACAAGTTGGCGCGATAGGGTGATGCTCGGTTGTTGCGTATAGCCAATAGCCAGGGGGAGGTTTGTTGGGCAACGGCCGTTGCTAGCAAATTCCCCCCCGGTCGTCGCATCTGGCCGGATTGCTCCGTGGTGTTTTCCGGCAGCGCCAGCTCAGTGCCGATTGCCGGGAGCCGCTGCGGGTTCATGTGCGAGTTCAGCTCATGCAAGGTGGCTTCTGGCACCTGGAAGCGCAGCGAGAGCGATGCCCAGCTATCACCGGGCTGGATGGTGATACGGCCGTTGCTCTGCGCCGCAGCCGGTTGTTGAATTTGGATGAGCAGAAGTAGCAGCACTAGCGGCAAAATCCATCGTTTCATACGGGCATTTTACTCGTTGGCGCAGGTTTGGTACAGATGGCAAGCGATAAATTGTTTTTCAGCTCATCTCTGGAAAATTCCTGTTTGACATCAATGACGCGCTGTGTTATAAAGTTTGCCATACACCGCAGCGCAACAATTTGTGAAGATTGTCTAATTGGTTTTAACAAAAGGCACCATGCATACGATTTATTTGGGATTGGGCACAAATTTGGGTGACCGGGTCGCTAATTTACAGGCAGCTGTTGCCGGGCTGTCTGCGCGAATGATGATTACGGCCGTTTCGCCCATCTACCAAACACCACCGTGGGGCGTCACCGACCAGCCCGACTTTTTGAATCTGTGCCTCAAAGCCCAAACCGATTTGCCGCCGGTAGAATTGCTTGCCTTTGTCAAAAATCTGGAAGTTGAACTGGGCCGCCAGCCTGCCAAACGATGGGGACCGCGCTTCATAGACATCGACATTCTTTTTTACGCCAAACAGTTAGTAGAAACCGAAAACATGACCATTCCGCATCCGCGACTGACGGAACGCGCCTTTGTGCTGCGTCCGCTGGCCGACATTGCCCCCGACTTTGTGCATCCTGTGCTGGGCGAAACGATTGCGGCTTTGTCTGCGCGGGTGGTGGATGATGGGATACGGCCGTATCCCGAAACCATTGCCCTGCATCCGGTGAGTTAAAATTTTTTAACTCAGAAAAAAGTCACCACTCATTTTTTGAGTGACGACTCAAAAAGAAAAACTTATGCTAGAAACCGAAACCACTTCCCGCCGCGAACGTCGCATCGCTGCCCGCAAGGCTCAGCTGCTCGATGCCGCTGCTCAGGTGTTCAGCCACAAAGGGTACGAAAAAGCCACTACCAAGGAAATTGCCGAGCTGGCTGACGTGTCTGAAGGCACGCTGTTCAACTACTTTGCCACTAAGCGGGAGCTGCTCATCGGCGTGGCCAAAGCTTACGCTGATGAGGTCGCCGCCGACATCGAATCGGTGCAGGGCGAGACGTTTGAGGACATGCTGGCTCAGCTTGCCGCCAACCGCTTTCGGCGCGGGCGCGAGCGGCGGCTGTTCTTGCTCTTTTTGTACGAATCCCGCCTGAACGCCGACGTGCATCAATATTACGTGCAGGAAGCACTGCACCGCATCATCGACGTGCTGGAGCAGCGGCTAACGGCCCTGATTGATGCTGGCGTGATGCGCCCCGTCGATCCGGCGCTCACCGCCCGTATGATGAGCGCCACCACGATGGGTTTTGCTGCCCTGTTCGAGCTTGGTATCTCGATGGGTACGACCTCGCCGGAAACGCTGGGAGCGGCCGTTACCGACATTCATTTGAACGGTTTGCGCAATGGAGCGAGTGAGAAGTAAAAAGTGAAAAGTGAAAAGTGATAAGTGGGGTTTACTTTTCACTTTTCACTTTTTACTAATTGATTGGAACAAAAATATGTTCGATTGGGGCACAAAAACATACGTCATGGGCATCTTGAACGTCACGCCGGACAGCTTTTCCGGGGATGGTATCTTGCAGCGCGAGGACGAAATCGCGGCTGCGGTGGCCCAGGCGCAGCAGTTTGCCGCCGATGGTGCAGACATCATCGACATTGGCGGTGAGAGCACCCGTCCCGGCAGTACACCCGTCACCGAGGCTGAAGAGCTGGCTCGGGTGATTCCAGTGATTGAGGCGGTGCGAACGGCCGTTCCGTTACCCATCTCCGTAGACACCTACCGCGCCACCGTGGCCGAAGCGGCGCTGGCGGCCGGAGCCAACTGGATCAACGACGTCTGGGGCTTTCGGATGGACTCACGCCTGGCCCAGGTAGCGGCACAAGCGAACTGCCCCGTCGTGCTGATGCACAATCGCAGCAAACCAAAAGACGTGGCCCAGGAAGAACGGCTTGGTGGTCGATATGTGGGCATCGAGTACAACGATCTCATCGAAGACATCAAGCGGGAGCTGGGCGAGAGTGTTGAGCTGGCGCTGCAAGCAGGCGTCAAGGAGGAGCATATCATTCTGGACCCCGGCGTGGGATTTGGCAAAACCGTTGCCCAAAATTTGCAGATTGTGAACCAACTGGATCAGTTCAAAACGATGGGGTATCCCATCTTATTAGGCACCTCGCGCAAATCGTTTATCGGTTACACGCTCGATTTGCCACCGGAGGAGCGGCTGGAAGGCACGGCCGCGACCGTGGCCATTGGCATTGACCGTGGCGCAGATGTTGTGCGGGTGCATGATGTGAAATCAATTGTGCGGCTGGCAAAAATGACAGACGCGATTATTCGTTCAGCTTAGTCGATTTTGAGGGATAGTAAAAAGTGAAAAGTGATAGGTGAAAAGAGGAACACTTATTACTTTTTACTTATCACTTTTCACTGCCAAAATCGGCCAAAAGGGAGCATAAGAGATGTTAGATTTTCGCTTAGATGAAGAACAGAAGATGCTAACCGATGCCATTGCCCGTTACGCCAACGAGCGGATGCGCAAGGTGTTTCGGGATGCCGAGGAAGACGGCCGTATTCCTCCCGAGGTTGTCCAGGCAGGCTGGGAGCTGGGCATTTTGCCCACCGGATTGCCGGAAGCGTACGGCGGCTTTGGCGAATACACGGCGCTGACGGGTGTGTTAGCCAGCGAAGCGCTTGCCTGGGGTGATCTGGCCATCGCCCTCAACGTGATGGTGCCCAATTTGGTCGCCGTCCCGGTAATGCTGTGCGGCACCGAAGCGCAAAAAGAGGCGTATTTGCCCCAGTTTTGCGACGAGGCAATGCCCCCCATGACGGCCGCTTTCACCGAACCCATCGTCAAGTTTGACCCCTATAATTTGAAGACAACGGCCGTTCGCGATGGCAACGAGTATGTGTTGAATGGTGTGAAAACGGCCGTGCCCCTGGCAGAAACCGCCGAACTCATCCTGGTGTACGCCAACGAAGGCGGCAAAACGCAAGCATTCCTTGTGCCCGCTGATGCCACTGGTTTGTCCATCGACAAAAAAGCCAAGCTGATGGGCATCAAGGGACTGCCCACCTTCAAGGTTACGCTGGCCGACTGCCATGTTCCGGCTGAGAACAAGCTGGGCGGTGACGAAGGCATCGACTTTGGCCTGATTTTGAACCACAGCCGGATTGCTTTGGGTGCGGCGGCCGTCGGCGTGGCCCGCGCGGGCTACGAGTACGCCCTCGATTACGCCAAGCAGCGCGTCCAGTTTGGCGAACCAATTGCCCACAAGCAATCCATTGCCTTCATGCTGGCCGACATGGCCACCGACATCGACGAGGCCCGCCTGCTGGTGTGGGAAGCCGCCTGGCAGATGGACCAGGGCAAGGACATCACCCGCGACGCCACGCTGATGAAGCAGCGCGTGGACGACATCGTGGTGCAGGTAGCCGACCGGGCGCTGCAAGTGCTGGGTGGCTACGGCTACATCCGCGAATATCCGGTGGAACTGTGGCTGCGTAACGCGCGTGGTTTTGCCTCATTTGATGGACTGGCGATTGTGTAATTGAGTAGTTGTTAGTTGTTAGTTGCTAGTTACCAACCACTAGCCACTAACCGCTACCTACCAATTACTTCGTAAAAACGGAGTAGAAAAAATGATTAGTTTCGAGATTCCTGAATCAATTTTGAACCAAAGCCAGATGACCAAAATGGTGGCAGAGCAGGCGATGCGGCCGTTTTCCCGTGATTTGGATGAGCATGAGCACCAGCGGCCGGAAATGTTTGTGAATATGACCTGGCCCTTTGCCCAGCAGATGATGAAATCCTCGCTGAAAAGCGTGGAAAAGCGCCTGAATGGCAATGGCACCAATGGGCACAACGGTCACTCTGCGCCCAAAGGCCCCGACTTTTCGATTTTGGGCTTCATCATGATGGTGGAGCAGATGAGCTGGGGCGATGCGGGGCAGTACCTCTGCCTGCCGCACCCGATGCTGGGCGGATCGGCCGTGCAGGCGGCGGGCACGCCGGAGCAGCAGATTCGCTTCCTCAAGAAGTTCACTGAGGGTGATCCCAAGTGGGGGGCGATGGCCATCACTGAGCCGGGGGCTGGTTCTGACAATAGTTCGATGCGGACAACGGCCGTTCTCGACCCTGACACCAACGAATGGATTCTCAACGGCGAGAAAATCTTTATCACCAACGGCAAGCTGGCCCTGGATGAGTCCGACGGGCTGTGTGTGGTGTGGGCCACCATTGACCCGAACGCAGGTCGCGCCGGTATCAAATCGTTTGTGGTCGAAGGGCACACGCCCGGTGTTTCCATTGCCAAACAGGAGCACAAATTGGGCATTCGCGCCAGCGATACCGTGGCGCTGCACTTCGACAACGTGCGGCTGCCGTTTGAGAACATGCTGGGCACGCTGGACCCGCAGCAGCCTGCGGCCAACAAGGGCTTCAAAGGCGCGATGAAAACGTTCGACGCCTCCCGCCCGGCGGTGGCCGCCAGCGCCATGGGCATTGCCCGCGCTGCGCTGGAGTTCACCCGCGACAAGCTGGCGGAAGAGGGTATCGTGCTGGATTACACCAAGCCGCGCCATGAGCTCACCGCCATCGAGCGCGACCTGATGGAGATGGAAGTGCGGCACAAGGGGGCCTGGCTGCTGACGCTGCGCGCCGTCGGCATGATGGCTCATGGCGAGAGCAACCGGCTGGCCGCCAGCATGTGCAAATTCCGCGCCGGTGAGGCCGTCACCTGGATCACCCAAAAGGGTGTGGAACTGCTTGGCCCAATGGGTTACTCGCGCGAATGGCTGGCGGAAAAGTGGATGCGCGACGCCAAAATCAACGACATCTACGAAGGCACGAAGCAGATTAACCAGCTGATCATTGCCCGGTCGATTTTGGGTTACAGCCGACGGGAACTGAAGTAATCGGTAATCAGTAAACGGTAAGCGGTGAGCGGTGGTTTTTAGCCGGGGGCTTCAGCCCCCGGTTAGATAGCCGAGCCATTTATGGCCCGGCGGGGTGGTGGTGGTACACTTGCCTGGACTGGTTACCGACCCACTGAATGAATCACAGATGGCGCAGAGTCTCCTCATAAAATCTCTGTGTTCTCTGTGGCCAAGCAATTTAGGAGAAGTTGACACATGACATATTCGATACGAAAAGCGGCCGTTATCGGGGCCGGGACGATGGGCGGGGGTATTGCCGCGCATCTGGCCAACATCGGCATTCCGGTGGTGCTGCTAGACATGGTTCCGCCCAACCTGAGCGACGCCGAGAAGAACGATCCCAAGGCGCGTAACCGCATCGTGCAAAGTTTGTACGATCGCATGGCAAAGGCCCGTCCGGCGAATCTGGCCCGCAAAGACCGGGGTGATCTCATTACGCTGGGCAATTTAGAAGATGATTTTGACCTCCTCGCGGATTGTGACTGGATTGTCGAGGTCATTATTGAGCAGTTAGCGCCCAAGCAGGCGCTGATGGAGCGCATCGAAAAAGTGCGCAAGCCGGGCAGTATCGTCAGCAGCAACACGTCTGGGATACCGATCAATGAGATTGCAAACGGCCGTTCCGATGAGTTCAAAGCACATTTCCTGGGCACCCACTTCTTCAACCCGCCGCGCTACCTCAAGCTGCTGGAAGTAATTCCCACGCCAGACACCGATCCCGAAGTAGTCGATTTTATGGTGAAATTTGGCAGCGATGTGCTGGGCAAAGGCGTGGTGGTCTGTAAAGACACGCCCAACTTCATCGCCAACCGCTTCATCGCCATTGTAGGCTCATATTTGGCGGAGTATGCGTTGGAAAATGGGTACACTATTGCCGAGGTGGATGCCATCACCGGGCCGCTGGTGGGCCATCCCAAAACCGCCACCTTCCGCCTGACCGACCTGGTGGGGCTGGACGTGATGATGCACGTCAACAATAACCTCTACCCGGCCATCGCCCATGACCCGTACCGCGAAATTTTGAAAGGCCCCAAGAGCACGGCGCTGAACGAAAAGCTGGCGGCCAACAAATGGCTGGGCAACAAGAGCGGCCAGGGCTTTTACAAGCAGGTGCGCGTGGGCGGCAGTCGTGAATTCCACACGATTGACCCGGATACGCTGGAGTATTCCAATCCGCCGAGCGTGCGTTTTGATTCGGTAGGCGCGGTGCGCAAGATCGAGGATTTAGGCGAGCGGCTGCGCAAACTGCTGGAATTTGATGACCGCGCGGCCAACTTTGTGCGCGACACCACCTACTACATGCTGGCCTATGCGGGCTACGTGACGCCCGAAATTGCCCACTCCATCGTGGATGTGGACAACGCCAACCGCTGGGGTTTTGCCCACGAAGCAGGCCCATTTGAGATTTGGGACATGCTGGGCGTGGCCGAAACCATCGAGAAGATGGAAGCGGCAGGTCTGGCAGTGGCGGATTGGGTGAAGGAGATGGTTGCGGCTGGGCACGACAGTTTTTATAAAGACGGCCGTTACTACGACTTCCAAACCAAGCAGTACAGCCCTGTTCCGATTGACGAGAAAAATATCACCGTGCTCGGGCTGCACGAGGCGAACAAAGAAATCGCCCGTAACGACAGCGCCAGCCTGCTAGACATGGGCGATGGCGTGCTGCTGTTTGAGTTCCACGCCAAGATGAATGCCATCGACGACGGCATTATTTCCATGGGGCATGAAGCGTTGGCCCGATTGGACAGCGATTTTGACGCGTTGGTGATTGGCAATGACGCGGACAACTTCTGCGTGGGGGCCAACCTGTTTGCGGTGGGCGTGGCAGCCGCCAGCGGCATGTGGGATCAACTGAACCAGATGATTCGCGGCCTGCAATCGCTGACCTTTGGCTTGCAACATGCACCAAAACCGGTAGTAACGGCCGTTCGCGGCATGGCCCTCGGTGGTGGTGTGGAGATGGCGTTGGCTGGTTGGGAAGCGGTGGCGGCCCACGAAAGCTATATGGGCCTTGTGGAAGTTGGCGTTGGGCTGATTCCTGCGGGTGGTGGCTGTAAAGAGCTGCTGCGTCACAGAATTAACCCCGTGATGAAAACACCAAACGCCGACGTGCTGCCCGTTTTGCAAGAGGTTTTCACCCAGGTTGCTACGGCCAAAGTGGGCGAATCTGCCTGGCAGGCCAAAGAAATGGGCTACCTGCACGAAGATGACATGATTGTGATGAATGCCGATCATCGTTTGGCGGTGGCTAAGGCTCGTGCGTTGCAGTTGGTGGAAATCGGGGCGCGTCCGCCGGAAGCGGAGAAAATCTATGCCGCCGGGCGGGATGCGCTATACGCGCTCAAGCTGGGCATTAGAAGCTTTGTCTGGGGCAACTACGCCAGCGAGCACGATGCGTTGATCAGCGGCAAGCTGGCCCACGTGCTCACCGGCGGTGACCTGAGCACCGGCACCTGGGTGGACCCGTGGTACATCCTCGATTTGGAGCGGGAAGCGTTCCTCTCGCTGCTGGGTGAAGAGAAAACCCGCGAGCGTATGACGCATATGCTGACGACTGGAAAACCATTGCGGAATTAAGTAATTGGGTAATTTGGTAATTGGGACATTACTCAATTACTTAATTACATAATTACTCCTAAAAAGGAGACAATTATGAGTAGAGAAGCAGTAATCGTTGCGGCCAGTCGTACGGCCGTAGGGAAATCAAAACGTGGCACGACTCGCAACTGGCGGTCTGATGAGATGGCAGCGGCGGTAGTGGCCGAGGTGATGCGGCAGGCGGAAGGGCTGGACCCGCACGAGATTGATGATGTGATTATTGGGTGTGCTATGCCAGAAGGGGCGCAGGGACTGAATTTCGGCCGTACCATCGCGCTTCGCGCCGGATTGCCGGTGGACGTGCCGGGCATGACGGTCAATCGTTTTTGCTCCAGCGGCCTGCAAACCATCGCCATGGCCGCCGAGCGTATCATTGCCAACGGAGCTGATGCGATTATCGCGGGTGGTGCAGAAACGATGAGCCTGGTGCCGATGACCGGCTTTCGGGTGAATCCGAACCCGTACATGGTGGAAAATGCGCCAGAAGTGTACATGGGCATGGGCCTCACCGCTGAACAGGTGGCCACCGAGTTTGAGGTGAGCCGTCAGGCACAAGATGAGTTTGCCTTGCGCAGCCACCAGCGGGCTGTAGCTGCCTACCAAAAAGAGCTGTTCAAGGATGAGATTTTGCCCGTCGAGATTGAAGAGGTGACGGCTGGACCGGATGGGCCGCAGCGGCAAACCTTCGTTTTTGACAAGGATGAGCACATTCGCCCGGACACCACGCTGGAAGGATTGGCCAAACTGCGCCCGGTGTTCAAAATGGGCGGTTCCGTGACCGCCGGTAACTCTTCGCCATTGAGTGATGGCGCAGCGGCCGTTTTGGTGATGGAGCGCAGCAAAGCGGAAGCGTTGGGGCTAAAGCCGCTGGTTCGTTTTGTGGGCTTTAACGTCGGTGGTGTGCGCCCGGAAATTATGGGCGTGGGGCCGATTTCGGCCGTACCGCGTTTGCTGAAGCGTACCGGCATGGCGCTGAGCGACATCGACCTGATTGAGCTGAACGAGGCGTTTGCGGCGCAAGCAGTGGCTGTGATTCGTGAGTTGGGCCTGGATGAGGAAATCACCAACGTGAACGGTGGCGCGATTGCCTTAGGGCATCCGCTGGGCTGCACCGGGGCCAAGCTGACGGTGCAAATCATCAACGAAATGAAGCGGCGTCAGTCGCAGTTTGGCATGGTGACGATGTGCATCGGTGGTGGCATGGGTGCTGCGGGCATCTTTGAGAATTTGAATTAGTTTTGACTGGTTCGTGGTGATCCTTGAACCTTTCGTTCGCAAAGAGTGAAAATAAAAATGACCTGATTTTGTCAGGTCATTTTTATTTTGAGCCAAAATCGGGGGAGACTCAGCTTTATTTATTAATCAGAGGGATAAAAATCTGATAGGGATTGACGGTTACGGTGATGGTGCCGGTGACTGAATCGGTGCCATCGGACAGGGTGTAGGTGAAAGTTTCGGTGCCGATGAAGCCAGCGTTTGGCGTGTAAGTGATGCTGGTGCCGTTGGTGGTTGCTTTGCCGTGGGCTGGAACGCTAACGGCCGTTACCGACAAGCTGCTGCCTTCAATCGGGTCCTGATCATTTTCCAGTACGTTGATGGTCACTGGCTGGCCAGCCATCGTGGCGCTGGTGTCCAGAATGGCCTGGGGCAAATCGTTGACGGAGACAACGGTGATGTTCACCGTGGCGCTGTCGGTAAATTCGCCGTCACTGATGGTGTAGGTAAAGCTGTCCTGACCGTTGAAGTTGGCGTTTGGTGTGTACCGGATGTAGTTACCCTGAATAACGGCCGTTCCGTGGGCGGGCGAGCTAATGTTGAGAATGGTCAGCGAGTCGTTTTCGGGATCGCTGTCGTTGCTGAGTACGTAGATGACCAGCGTGGAATCTTCCAGCGTTTCTGGCGTGTCGTCTTGGGCCTGTGGGGCCGAGTTGCTGGCATCCACTTGCAGATTAACGATGACGGTGGCTGTGGCCGTGCCGCCATGTCCGTCGTTGATAGTGTAAGTGAAGCTTTCGCTGCCCGCAAAATCGGTGGCTGGCGTGTAATCAATTAGGCTGCCGTTGATTACGGCCGTTCCGCCATGATCCGGTGTGCCGACAGATTGCAGCGTCAGGATGTCGCCGGTATCTGGGTCGGTGTCGTTGGCCAGCACGTTGAGCTGAATGGTGCTGCTGTTTTCGACGGCCGATTCGTTGTCGTCGTTGGCAATGGGTAGGTCGTTTACGGCCGTCACTTCTACGGTGACGGTGGCGCTGTCGGTGAATTCGCCGTCGCTGATGGTGTAGCTGAAAGTTTCGGTGCCAGAGAAGTTAGCGGCTGGCGTGTAGTCAATTTGGTTGTTGTTGAGTACGGCCGTTCCGCCATGGCTGGTTGTCCCTACCGAACTGATGGAAAGGGCATCATTCTCTGGGTCGGTGTCGTTGGCCAGCACATCGAAGGCGGTTGTGCCGCTGTCTTCGGCGACGGTGGGGGTATCGGCAACGGCCGTTGGGGCATCATTTACAGCGGTCACGGTCACGGTGACGGTGGCGCTGTCGGTGAATTCGCCATCGCTGACGGTGTAGCTGAACGTTTCGGTGCCAAAGAAGTTAGCGGCTGGCGTGTAGTCAATTTGGTTGTTATTGATTACGGCCGTTCCGCCATTGCTGGTTGTACCTACCGAACTGACGGAAAGAGTATCATTTTCCGGGTCCGTGTCGTTGGTCAAAACGTCAAAGGTGGTGGTGCCGCTGTCTTCGGCGACGGTAGGAGTGTCGGCAACGGCCGTTGGGGCCACGTTGATGTGGAACGATGTAAAGCTCCGCACTGACGACTGCGTGCTGCCCGTTTCATTGCTGGCTACCACAGTCCAGTAATACAGCGTGTCGGCCGTAAGACCGGTAGTCGCAAAGGAAGTTGTCGCGATACCTGCCTGGTCGATAAGTGGTGAACTCAGGTCAGATTGCTCAGACACGATGAGCTGATACTCATCGGCGTTAGAGGCAGTTTGCCAGGAAAAAGTAGGCGTCAGGGAAACATTCGTCTCATCCTGGTTGGGGGAGATTAATAGCGGCACGCCTGGCAGGGGCTGGGGTGGGGTTTCACTCGCCGTGAAATTCCACTGTTGTGACCAGGCCTGATCGTTGTCATTGTGAGCAATAACGACCCAGTAATAAGTGCCAGGGGCCAGCGGGGTGGTCGGCGTGAAGGATGTGCTCGTAAGGCCAGTCTCGTGAATTTCCAAAGAACCCATGTTTGGATTGTCGTCTACGCGGATTTCGTAGCTGGTTGCGTTGGCTGCTTCGCCCCAGGAAAAGGTGGGGGTTGTGGAGACCGTTGAATCTTTCAGCGGCGTCGTCTGTACCGGGATTTCTGGGGCCGATGTTGGGCCTAGGCCCAACAAGACTGGTTCATAACTGTTCGTGGTGATGTCGTACCCGCCGGAGCCATTGGGTGTGAACAGAATAACTTGTTCGCTAGCCAAGAATTCCGTGTTGTATGAATATTGAGTGCCTGCGGTCCCACTGCTGTTTTCAATGCCAACCGTGGCCGAATCGCCGTGAGCGCGAATGTTGTCGCCAATCAGGTAACGATATTGAAACTGAATATTGTTGCTACCCTCGTACAAAATGACGAAAAACGTGCCTAATGGAGTTGGGTCCTGGTAGAAGCCCGCATTGGTGTACTGCACCACTAGCTTCCGATTGGGGGCGGTGCCAATGGTTTGGTATAAAACGCGCTGGTCCAGGTTGTTGTCGGCTATGGTATCGTCCCAAAATGGAGCGATGTAATTGTTGGGCGCACTATTGTTGGGAATGCTTCTGTTGGTGTAATATGGCCAATCACCCCAGCCAACCTGCTGGCGGTAATCACTAAAGGTGATCATGCCATTTGACGTTGCATAAAACTGATTATAGGTGTTGCCGTAAAAAGTGAAGTCAAACCCAATGGGCAAAGCGCCCGTGCCATCATCGTCGCCATTAACGCCGGTATCAACGCCCTGGTAATAAACTTCTGGCGGCAGATCGGCCATCACGGTTGAGACGACGGCAAAGGTCATAACGAGCAAAAGACAGACTACAAATGCTCTGTTCGTAAAAGAAATGTAACTAAATTTTGCTGTTTTTGTTTCAAATTTGCTCATGATAATGGTTGAAAAATTTATTTGTTAGATATAAAAATATTGATTCTTAACTTTGAGATTAGAAACGGCCGCTTGCGGATTTTGTTACACGCGCCGAATATGTAACCAACGTACTATTCACAATGAGAGCGCTCCCAAGGTTGCATAAAAAAAGCGCTTCGATATTTTTATGTTTCTCGTGTGAAAGGCCGTTTGGCGAGGATTTTTGGTGGTGGGCAGAACGGCCGTATGAATGGCCAATTGTCAATCGTGAACGGTAAATTATGAGAGACTGATCCCTCACTTCAGGAAAATAGATATGAACGGAACCAATCGATCCAATATCAAAATTGGCCAGCGTGTGACCATTGTGTTAAAGCAAGATCAGCGCACTGGCAAACGCACCGAGGGTGTGGTCCAGGCTATCCTCACTAAATCGGCTACGCACCCACATGGCATTAAGGTGCGCCTGGAAAGCGGTGCAGTGGGGCGCGTGAAAGAAATTTTGGCTGAGTAAAGGGGGAAGTGGAATTACGGCCGTATCCAATTCACCCCTGCATCACATTCTTGACGCAACCAACCGGCTGGGCTAGAATTGCCCGTCTGCAAGGCAACATAAACATTTTTTCAGCCATTGGCAGCAACGTTAACCAATAGAAAGCAACGAATAACGGGTTAATACCATTATTGACCCGTTTATTTTTGTCTCTGAATCGTTTGAAGGATTACTTGTGTTTGAATCGTTAGGCAACCGCTTGCAGACCGTCTTTGACGGACTCCAGCGGCGCGGCAAGCTCACCGAAGCGGATGTAGATAAAGCGATGCGCGAAGTGCGCCTGGCTTTGTTGGAAGCGGACGTGAACTTCAAGGTTGTCAAAAGCCTGGTTGAGCGGGTGCGCGTGCGTGCCATTGGCCAGGAAGTGATGCGCAGCCTGACGCCGGGCCAGCAGGTGGTGAAAATCGTCCAGGAAGAGCTGGTGGAAACGCTCGGCGAGCCAGGACGGTTGAACCTAGGCATGCAGTCGCCAGCCGTCATCATGCTGGTTGGCTTGCAGGGTGCTGGTAAGACGACCATGGCGGGTAAGTTGGCCCTCCACTTGCGCAAACAAGGCAGACGGCCGTTGCTCGTTGGTGCGGATGTGTATCGCCCGGCCGCTATTGACCAGCTGCAAACCCTGGGTCGCCAGCTAGACATTCCCGTCTACGATGAAGGGCCAGAAGGCAACCCGGTGAATGTGTGCGCCAACGGCGTGAAGAAAGCTGTGGCTACCGGAGCCACAACCGTCATTTTAGACACCGCTGGTCGTCTGAACATTGACGAGATGATGATGGATGAAATCAAGGCCATCAAGGCAAAGGTGAATCCGGTAGAAACGCTGCTGGTTGCCGACGCCATGACCGGTCAGGAAGCCGTCCGTGTGGCCACCGACTTTAATAATGCTGTGCAAATCACCGGCCTCATCATGACCAAGATTGATGGTGATGCCCGCGGTGGTGCGGCCATTTCCATGCGCGAAGTCACTGGCGTGCCGATTAAATTCCTGGGCACGGGCGAAAAGCTCAACGCCATCGAAGAGTTCTACCCGGACCGTCTGGCCAGCCGCATTCTGGGCATGGGCGATGTGCTGACGCTCATTGAGCGGGCACAGGAGCAGATGGATCAGGAAGAGGCCGAAAAAGCGGGCAAGAAGATGCTCCAGGGTGACTTCAACCTGGAAGATTTTCTAAACCAGATGCAGCAAATTAAACGTCTGGGGCCAATTGGCCAGCTCATTGAAATGATTCCGGGCATGAACAAGATGGCCAAAGATGTGGACCTGAGCAACGCTGACAAGGATTTGAAGCGTATTGAGGCCATTATTCGCTCGATGACGCCGTATGAACGACGCCACCCGAAGATTCTCAAGGCCAGCCGCAAACGGCGCATCGCCGCTGGTTCTGGCACCACAGTGCAGGATGTGAACTCGCTGCTTAAGCAGTTCCAGGAAATGCAAAAGATGATGAAGCAGCTGACCAAGGGCCGGGGGCGTGGATTGCGGAACCTGCTAGGTGGCATGGGCGGTTTTGGCGGGTAACCTGAGGTTTTTCATTTAGCCTGGGGATTTTTCCCCCGGTACAAAATAATCGTGTAGAATTGTGATGGGCGAGTTTGCCCTCAAAAAAATATTAGTCATTTTGATAAAATATCATCTTGAATTGAGTGGAGATTAGGATAGATGCTAAAAATTCGTTTGAGCCGTAGAGGCAAGAAAAGACAACCCAGCTACCGTGTGGTGGTGGCCGATGTAAATTCCAAGCGCGACGGCCGTATCGTCGAGCGCATTGGGCATTACAACCCCCTGACCGACCCGGCCGAGTTCGCCATCCAGGAAGACCGTGCTCTGCATTGGCTGAGCGTTGGTGCCCAACCCACTGACGCTGTACGTCGTTTGTTGGACAAGCAAGGCACCTTCGATCGCCTGAGCCGCCTGCACGCTGGTGAATCTGTTGCCGTTTTGGCTGCCGAGGTTACCGGCGAGGTTGTGGCTGCGCCCGAGGCGGTAGAAGAAGTAGTCGAAGTTGAAGAAACGGTTGAGGAAGAAGACGAGCCTGTAGCTGAAGAAGCTGCTGAAGTTGTTGCCTCTGCCGAAGAAGAAGCCGTGGAAGAAGAAGCTGAGGCCGAGGCCGAAGCGGAATCTGACGACGAAGACGCCGCTTAATTGAGGATTCGATGAAAGACCTCGTTGAATATGTCGTGAAGTCGTTGGTGGAGTCGCCGGACGAAGTGTCGGTGGAAGAAATTGATGACGCGGCAGAAACGGTTTTGGAACTGACTGTGTCTGGTTCAGACATGGGCCGAATCATTGGCAAGAGCGGGCGAGTGATTAATGCCATTCGCACGCTGGCGCAAGTTGCGGCGGCCAAGCAGGGTAAGCGCGTTTCCGTCGAGCTCATCGAAACGGGCAACCGCTAACGCACACCGCGCTGCGACAGCCTGGCTTCTGCTTCACGAATTGAACAGGATCAACAGGATAACCTCGCTCTGGCGAGGTTTTTGTTGTTACCTGAGTATTTAGAGCAAAAAAAGATGTCTAGAAAGCAGGATAAACCTCTGGAGAACGATCCAGAAATCGACTTTATTGTCATTGGCCAGATCACGAAGCCGCACGGCGTGCGCGGTGAGGTGCGGGTGATGCCGCATACGGATGAGCCGGAACGCTTTTCCTGGCTGGAGCACGTTTACGTGGGCGAAACTTCTCCCAAGAAGATGGCCGTGGAGCAGGCGCGGGTACACCAGGGGATGATCTTGTTGAAGCTTACGGCCGTTTCCGACCGTTTTGCAGCTGAATCTCTGCGTGGCGAATGGCTCATGGTGCCTGAGGATGAAGCGCTGCCTCTTGAAGAAGGCGAATATTATCTCTTCGAGTTGGAAGGGCTGGAGGTGTACACCACCGAAGGTGAACTTTTGGGCATCCTGACCAACGTTATCGAAACAAAGGCCAACAACGTGTTTGAGGTTCAGGGCGAGCAAGGCGAACTGCTGCTGCCCGACACAGATGAAGTGATTCAGGACATTGATTTTGAAAACGGCCGTATGACGGTGAATTTATTGCCTGGTTTACGGCCGTAGTTCAGCAATCAGTGGTCTGTAACCAGTCGTCCAATTACCGTTCACCGATTACTGATTACCGATAAAGTTTCTCTCAATCGACAGCCTCATTAGGAAAGGTATACTTTTCTCATGTCCGATCTCAAATATTGGCTTGGTTTTAATTTGGTAAAAGGCATCGGCCCGGCAAAGGTGCAGGCCCTGCTGGATTATTACGGATCGCTGGCCAACGCCTGGCACGCCAATGAATTTGAGCTGTACAAGATTGGCCTGGACAAACGAGCGGTTGCTAATTTTTTGCAGACCCGGCATGACGTAGACCTGGATGCGACTCTGGCTCAAGTTGAGAAAGCCAAAATTAAGCTGCTCACCTGGGAATCGCCCGATTATCCTAATTACCTGCGCGAAATTCCTACACCACCGCCGCTGCTGTATGTGATGGGTGACCTGCTGGAGCAGGATCGGTGGGCGGTGGCTGTGGTGGGTACGCGGCGCTTAACCAGCTACGGCCGTCAGGTCACGCGTGATTTGGTGGCGGGGCTGGTGCAAAACAACATTACCGTCGTCAGCGGCCTGGCGCGGGGGATTGATGCGGTGGCGCACAAAACGGCCGTTGACCTGGGCGGTCGCACGCTGGCCGTGTTGGGGTCGGGGCTGGACGCCATCTACCCGGCCGACAATCGGACTTTAGCGCAAGAAATTACGCAAGGACACGGGGCTATTATCAGCGAGTATGGCCTGGGCGTTCAGCCAGAGGCCAAAAATTTCCCGCCCCGCAACCGCATCATCAGTGGGCTTTCCCTTGGCGTTATCATCGTTGAGGCTGGCGAACGCAGCGGCGCGCTTATCACCACCAACTTTGCGTTGGAGCAAAACCGCGATGTGTTTGCCGTGCCGGGCAACATCAACAGCCCGGCCAGCCAGGGGCCGAACAAGCTGATTCAGGAAGGGGCCAAGCTGGTCACCCGCGTCGAGGATGTGCTGGAGGAGTTGAATTTGCACATGGTGGCCGAGCGAACGGCCGTCCAGCTGGTACTCCCAGAAACGGCCGAAGAAATTGCGCTCTACACTCAGCTCTCGGCCCAGCCGGTGCACATTGACGAGCTCAGCCGCAGCACCGGCCTGCCCAGTGCGCTGGTGAGCAGCACCCTGACCTTAATGGAACTTAAAGGGATGGTCCAGCAGGTTGGCGGCATGAACTACGTGCTGCTGCGCGAGGACCAACCTATCTACCAAACCACAGAAAGCGAGGATAGCTCATGAAAATTGTCATTTTTGCTGGCGGTTCGGGCCGACGCTTGTGGCCCATCAGCCGCAAAAAGTCCCCCAAGCAGTTTGAACCCATTATTGGCGAAAAATCCACCCTCCGCCTGGCCGTTGATCGAGTTTTAGATCAGTACGGTGCCGAAAATATCTTTATCTCCACCAATCAAGCCTATGCCGACATCATCCGTGAGCAGCTGCCTGAGCTGCCCGCAAACCACGTGATTGGCGAGCCAACCCGGCGTGATCTGGCGGCCGCCGTGGGGCTGGCTCTGGCTCACCTGGCCCATGCCACCCCGGAAGAATCGCTTAACGAGGAGCCGGTGGCGATTTTGTGGGGCGACAACTACATGGACCAGGTAGACGTTTTTCAGCGGGTGCTGGATGGCGCGGAAAAGCTGATTGCGGCCCACAAAGCCAAAATTTTGTTCATTGGTGAGACGCCTCGTTTTGCCAACGATCAGCTGGGTTGGATTGGCCTGGGTGAGGAGCAAGGGGCGGTAAACGGCCGTCCTTACTTTGGCTTCAATTCTCTGCGCTACCGCCCGCCGTTGGACGAGTGCAAGCAGATGTTTGCCGAAAATACGCATGTGTGGAATACTGGCTACTTCGTTACCACAATCGGTTTTGTGCGCAAACAATACCAACAGCATCAACCCAACATGTGGGCTGGTCTCACGGAAATTGAAGAGGCGATTGGGCAGCCAGATTACCAGGAGACTTTAGATCGCGTCTATCCCAATTTGGACGTGATGAGCTTTGATGACGCCATTTTGCACTACGTGGATCCGTCTGATGCGCTGGTGCTGCATGGCGAAATGGGTTGGAGCGATCCGGGCACCTTGTACGCCCTCAAAGAAGCGATCAATCCGAATGTGAAGGCCAATGTCACGAAGGGCCGTGTCATTGTGGAAGAGTCGGCCGACTGCCTGGTTTACAACTACGAATCTGACAAGCTGATTACCGTTATTGGCCTTGAAGGCATGATTGTGGTAAACACGGCAGATGCGATCCTGGTGGTCCACAAGGATAACATTCCCCTGGTTAAGAAAATGGTGGACGGCCTGGACGGTACCGATTTAGAATCTTATAGTTGATAAGACAGATTAGCACGCTGCCTGTTCCGGGTTGTTAATCTGGAACTTGGTGAAGCTGTTTTGACCAAACAGGAAACGTAAAATGCGCACCAAGCTGCATTTTACGTTTTGTGTTTTTTAGTGAAATTATTTATGGATGAAGAACAGAACGTGATTGGTTATTGTTTTAAATGCCGCGAAAAGCATGAAATTTTGAATCCGCAGGCGGAGTGGGCGGCCAATGGATCGCCCGGCACGCGCGGTACCTGTGCCAACTGTGGCGGCACCATCTACAAGGCGGGCCACACTCCGGCGCACGACACGCTGCCCAAACCCGAGGTAACGGCCGTACGGAAAAAGAAGTCTAAAAAGGCTAAAAAGACGACGGCTAAATCGGCCAAAGCTGCCAAACCAGCGGCGAAAACGGCCAGGAAGAAGACAACGGCCAAAAAGAGTACCGCCTCTGGGCGGCGCACGGGCAAGCTGGTGGTGGTGGAATCCCCGGCCAAGGCCAAGACGATTGGCCGCTATTTAGGCAAGGGCTACACGGTGAAGTCTAGCGTGGGCCACGTGCGTGACCTGCTCAAATCCCGCCTGAGCGTGGACATTGACAACGATTTTGAGCCAGAATACCGCGTGACCAACGACAAGCGGGATGTCGTAAAAGATTTAACGACCGCTGCGGCCAAAGCCAAAGAAATTTTCCTGGCCACTGACCCTGACCGGGAAGGTGAGGCCATTGCCTGGCACGTGCTGGAAGCCGCCGAAATGGACCCGGACATCACGCGCCGGGTGGTGTTCCACGAGATTACCAAGCAGGCGGTGCAGAAGGCGTTTGAAGAGCCGCGTGACATTGACATGGACCGCGTGAACGCGCAGCAGGCGCGGCGCATTTTGGACCGATTGGTGGGTTACAAGCTGAGCCCGCTGCTGTGGCGCAAGGTGCGCGGCCGTTTGTCGGCTGGGCGGGTGCAGTCGGTGGCGGTGCGGCTGGTGGTGGAGCGCGAGCGCGAAATCCAGGAGTTTGTCTCGGTAGAGTATTGGACGCTGGATGCGCAGCTGAGCCGGGAAAAAGACCGGGATGTGGACGAACGGCCGTTTTTCACCGCGCGCCTCTTTAAACTCAACGGGGAAGACCCCGTGCTGACCAGTGAAGCCGACGTACGGCCTCATCTAGACGTGCTGGAAAAAAGCCGCTGGGACGTGGGCGAAGTGCGCGTCGGCAAGCGGACCCGTCGGCCAGCGGCCCCGTTTACCACCAGCACCATGCAGCAAGAAGCGTCGCGGCGGTTGGGCTTCAACACCACCAAAACGATGCGCATCGCCCAGCAGCTGTACGAAGGCATTGACCTGGACGGCGAGGAAGGGTCGGTGGGTTTGATTACCTATATGCGTACCGACAGCGTTTCCGTCTCCAAAGAGGCCGAAACCGAGGCGCGGGCGTACGTGGGCAAACATTTTGGCCCCAACTACGTGCCGGTGAAGCCACCGGAATACAAAACGAAGTCCAAAACGGCGCAGGAAGCGCACGAAGCCATCCGGCCAACGTCCGTTTTGCGCGTGCCCAAGGAAATTAAGGATTATTTGTCGCGGGACCAGTACCGGCTGTACCGGCTGATTTGGGACCGCTTTGTGGCCAGCCAGATGTCACCTGCGCGGTATGACACCGTGTCGGTGGACATTTGGGTGGGCGATCAGAAGGTGGCGGTGGTGGAACGGCCGTATCTCTTCCGCGCCACCGGGTCTGTGATGACCTTTGCCGGGTTCCTGGCCCTGTACGAAGAGAGCCGCCCAGAAGATCGGCCCGACGATGACCAAAACCAGGTGCCGCCAGATTTGACTGAAGGTGAGCTGCTTGACCTGATGCGCCTGCTGCCAGAGCAGCACTTTACCCAGCCGCCGCCGCGCTACAGCGAAGCGACACTGGTGAAATCGCTAGAAGAGTACGGCATCGGCCGTCCCAGTACCTACGCTTCGATCATTTCCACCATCCAAAACCGGGGGTATGTGGAGCGGGTAGACAAGCGCCTCCAGCCCACCGAGACCGGACAGGTGGTGAACGACCTGTTGGTGGAATATTTCCCCGACCTCCTGTCGGTGGATTTTACGGCGCGGATGGAAGACGAGCTGGACAAGATCGCCGAAGGCGAGCCGTGGGTGCCGGTGATTGGCAGTTTTTACGGCCAGTTTGCCGAGAATTTAGAAGTGGCCGACGATTCGATTCCTAAGCTGGATTTGAAGCCAGAAGTTGAATTGGTTGGGCGCGAATGTCCGTTGTGTGGCAGTGACTTGGTGTATCGGGAGGGGCGATACGGCCGTTTCATCGGCTGTTCCAACTTCCCCAAGTGCCGCCACACGGAGCAGCTGCTTAACAAAATTGGCGTCGTCTGTCCCAACGGCGGCGAGATGGTGGAGCGGCGTACCAAGCGCGGCCGCGTTTTCTACGGCTGCTCGCGCTACCCCGACTGCCAGTTCAGCAGCTGGAAGCGCCCCGTGGTGGACGAGAAAAAGAGCTGCAACGGCCTGGTGGTGCAGGTGAACGAAAACGAAACCGAGTGTGTCGCCTGCGGTTTGGCAGAGCCTGCCAAGGCCAAGGAAGCCGTTACCGATTAGGTTGGCACAATTTTTTTAAGACAGTAAAAAAGCCGGATTTCTCTTGTAAAAGAACTTTATGAGAGAAATCCGATTTTTTGTTTTTAGGACCATCGTGCAGCGACTTTTGCCTGCCAAATTGCTAAAATTGGCCCGTGATCCAGCGACATTGTTTGCCGTACTTCCCTCAACTGAAATTCCCTTGTAAAGGAAAGTGTAAAGGAACCTGAACTATGAAACTTCGTCTTGCGTCTCTGCTCTCGTTTTTTGCCCTGGCTCTGGCATTAATTGTTGGCCTGAGTGTAGATACTCGCCAGTCGGCGGCTGCGCCTGTGGGTGACCCGCAAACCTTGACCTATCTGCCACTCATTTCGCGCTCCCCTGCGTTGTACATCACCAAGCTGGAAGTGAACCAGTCCGTTCAGGATGCCAGCAATGGCGTGGCGCTGGTGGCCAATCGGCCCACGGTGGTGCGTGTCTACACCGCCACCACCACTGGCAGCGATATGCCCAACACCAGCATTACCCTCACCGCAACTCGTGGGGGTACGCCGTTGACCCCCATTACATCGGGCATCCAAACGGCCTCTGGCGCATCCAGTCGGGCCAATCTGGGCAGCACCTTCAACATTACTCTGCCTGCCAGCTGGCTTTCTGGCACAGTGACGATTACGGCTAAAGTGACCGGACAATCTCAGGGCAGCCTGATCCAATCCTTCACGTTTTATACCGTGCCCACGCTTAACGTGATGATTGTGCCTATCATTTACACACAAACGGGTGCCGCAGCGGGCAATGGTACCTATTCGGCCCCTACTACCGAACAAATCAGCGACTGGATCATGCGGGCGTACCCGTTGAGCAACATGAACATCACCTTTCATTCTCCGGTTTCGTTTACCGGCAATTTGCGCGAGAACAGCGGCGATTGGAGCAATTTGCTCAGTCTGGTAACTGGCATAAAAAATGGTGAAAGCCAGCCAGGGTCAACAGTTTATTATGCCTATGTGAATTTTGGTTCAGACTGTTCCAACACCTGGTTTAACTGCTCTGGCGGTATTGCCGGAATTGGCTGGATTGGCCTCCGTGCGGCTGTGGGTATTCACAACTTGCCTGGGGGATTTGGGTCCAATGCGGTTGGGGAGTTGGCGGGGCATGAAATTGGCCATAATTTCGGCCGCTACCATGCACCCTGTGGGGTTTCGCCTGCTGATGGCAGCTACCCATACGCTGGCGCTTCGATTGGCCAGTACGCGTTGGATGGTATTGGCGGCACGCTCAAATTGCTCAGCCCCGGCGATTACGTGGACATGATGAGCTACTGCGACCCAGTTTGGGTGTCTGACTACACCTACACCGCGCTCTACGCCGACCAATTGAGCAAGGGTACGGCCGTTGTCGGCCCGCTGCAAGAAAGTTTGTTGGTGAGTGGTTCGGTCGCTGACGATGGCACCGTGTCGCTGGAGCCGGTTTATTTTGTGCCCGCAACGGCCGTTTCCACGCAAAACGGCACCTACCGGGTTGAATTGCTGGACAACGCTGGCAGCGTCATTGCCACCCATCCGGTAGACCTGCTGATGGCTGAGGAGCCTGGTGTTTCGGCCCTGGCCCTTCGCGGGGTGGTGCCTGCGCCGGACGTGCCCGTAGCGGAACTGCGCGTGGTGGAGGTGGCTTCAGGAACGGCCGTAGCCAGCCGGACCTTCTCAACGGCAAGCATGGCGGTGAACGCCACCCTCGCCCAGCGCAGTGAAACCGCCACGGTTAACTGGGGCATTGCCGACGTGCCCGCCAACGTGCGCTACACCGCCGATAACGGCCAGACCTGGACCGTGGTGGGGCTAAACGTGTTGGGTGGCAGCCTGGCGGTGGATTTGACGAATTTGCCGGGTGGGGGGAACGGCCGTTTCCAAATCATCCTGGCCGATCAGGGTACGCCAACCCGCTTTGAGGTGACGCTGGACACTCCGCTGAGCGACAAGCAGCCCACCGCCTGGATCAGCGGACCGGAAGTTGTTACCGCTGGATCGCACGCCGCGCTGTACGCCTTTGGCTCCGATGCCGAAGAGGGTGCGCTGCGCAATTTTGTCTGGTCCGTAGATGGGAATCCCGTCGCGGCCGATGCCGCACTTTTTTTGAGCGATTTGGCCCCTGGTGAGCACGTCATCACCCTTAGTGCTACTACGAGCAGCGGGCAAACGGCCGTGGCCAGCACGGTCATCACCGTAACGCCGTAGTTTCTTAAAACTGAAGAAAATGGAATGCTGATTACCCTGATTACCCTTATTGTTTGCTCATGGGAATCAGGGTAATCAGCGTTCAATAATGCAATTGCAGACAAGAGTTATGAATCAGCAATCATCAAATATGTCTCATGAAGAATATGTTTACAGGCAGCAGCAGCGAGTGGTGCAGGTCGCAGAACAAATTTTGAACCAGGAAATTGGCTTGATTGAAGGCACTCGCCTTTTGTCTCGGCTACGCGGAGAGGTAACCGAGGGTCAGTTCGATCCTGACTTCACCCTTTTTATTGGAATTGATTCTGAAACAGATGCGTTGCCAGTTGGAGATGAAAGGCAATTTTGGGCAGATTCTGTATTGCTTGAAAAAGATAAAGAAATTAGGCGGCTAGAGGACTTTTACCGCGATAATGTGGTCGCAGCGTGCAAAGTTTTGATTAGCCGATTTGGCGAATAGAATTATTCTCCCCACCCCCACCCCCGGCGTTTCTATCTGTAAAACATCTTCTGCATCCAGTTGGCGGGTGAATTTGCCCGGCAGCTCTGTC
Source organism: Ardenticatenaceae bacterium (assembly GCA_020634435.1). Classification (GTDB taxonomy): domain Bacteria; phylum Chloroflexota; class Anaerolineae; order Promineifilales; family Promineifilaceae; genus Leptofilum. Next base: position 447,664 of record JACKBS010000009.1, read on the forward strand.
GTTGTTTCGCCCTGGACGAGGCGATTTTGGCCGGGACGGCCGTCTTCACCCCCTTGCAGCCCATACGCCCCCCGCTGCCGCCGTTCGCTGGTCACCGTGACCGTGACCGGTGTGAGGAAGCGAATGCTGCGCACCAGGCCGTCGCCGCCGTGGTGCTGTCCCGCGCCGCCGGAGTTAGGGCGGAGGCTGTATTGCTCCAGCCGCAGCGGAAAGCTGTATTCTAGCGCTTCGACCGGCGTGTTGAGCGTGTTGCTCATGTGTACGTGCATGCCGCTGCCGCCGTTGGCAGTTGGCCCCGCGCCCGCGCCGCCACCAATCGTTTCGTAGTAGGCGAACGGCCGTTCCGTGCCTGGATGTTTGCCGCCAAAGGTCAGATTGTTCATCGTGCCCTGGCTGGCGGTGGGGATGAGCTGTGGCAGCGCCTGGGCCAATGCGCCAAACACGGCGTCAGTGATGCGCTGCGACGTTTCGACGTTGCCTGCGGCGACCGCGTGCGGCGGCGGTGGGTCCAGCAGCGAACCGGGCGGAATGGTGATGGTGAGCGGGGCAAAGGCACCCTCATTCATGGGCAGGTCGGTTTGCACCAGGGCCAGGGCGGCGCAGCGCAGGCAGTAAGCCACGGCCGATTGGGCGATGGCGGGCACGGCATTCAGATTGCCGCGCACGGCGGGCGCGGTGCCAGTGAAATCCACATGCATCTGGCTGCCATCAACCGTAATCGTCACGCAGATGGGGATGGGCGGGCTGTCGGGTTGGCCATCGTCGTCGAGATAGTCGGTGAAGGTGTAACGGCCGTCTGGGATGTGGGTTACGGCCGTTTCGGTCAACGTCTTCGCATATTCAATCAGCGCTTCGGCATGGGCCAGCGCGTCTGCCAGGCTGTAGCGGTCTACGATTTCTTCCAGCCGCCGCTGGCCGATGGCGTGGGCGGCCAACTGAGCGGCCAAATCGCCGTTGCGCTCGTCGGGCGTGCGCACGTTGCGCAGGATGAGCTGCCACACCGCCTCGTTGCGCTGCCCGGCGGCCACCAGCTTGATGGGCGGGATGATGATGCCTTCCTGGTAAATTTCGGTGGAGAGGGGCATGGAGCCGGGTGACATGCCACCCACATCGGCGTGGTGGGCGCGGCTGGCGACGAAGAAGTGGGGTGACGGGGTGACGGGGTGAGGGGGTGACATGGTGACAGAGACACTGGGTGGCTCACTGTCTGACGATGACGGATTACCGATAACCGACGGCGGATTACTGAAAAAGACGGGCGAGACGAGGGTGATGTCGGGCAGGTGGTTGCCGCCCTGGTAGGGGTCGTTGACGATGACGACGTCGCCGGGGGCGAAGGGGGCGCATTGGGCGATGGCGGCTTGGACAGAGGCGGGCATTGCCCCCAAATGGACCGGAATATGAGCCGCTTGGGCCAGCATACGGCCGTCGCCCAAAAAGAGCGCGCAGCTAAAGTCCAGCCGTTCTTTGATGTTGGGGCTGTAGGCGGCGCGGCCCAAGGTCACGCCCATCTCCTCAGCCACGGAGGCGAACAGGTAGCGGAAAATGGAGAGGGAAACGGCCGTTGGTTTGCTCATAGAGAGGTGTAATTGGGTAATTGAGCAATTGGGTAATTAAGTGGTTCAATTACCCAATTACCTGATTACTTTATAAAGACGGGCAAATTATCCAGGGCCACAATATGGCTCCAATCGGCGTCGCCTTCGGTGAAAACGGCCGCTGTTTTTACAATGTCGCCGCCTGCTTGGGTGACCACTTCTTCCATGCCCTTGAGCGTGCTGCCGGTGCTGATAACATCGTCCACCAGCACCACTTTTTTGCCCTTGATAAACAGGGTGTCTTTTTCGTCCATGTACAGCGTTTGCGGCTTGCCGGTGGTGATGGACACGGTTTCCGCGCTGAGGGCATTGCCCATGTAGCTCTTGTACGATTTGCGCAGGACAATGTAGGGCAGGCCCATCAACGCGCTCATCTCATAAATGAGCGGAATGCCCTTGGCTTCGGCCGTCACCAGCACATCGGCCGGGGTGTTTTTCAGGCGTTCGGCCAGGGCGGCGGCGGTGGCTTTCACCACGATGGTGTCGCCCAGCATGTTAAAAATGGCAATCCGCACGCCGGGGGCCACTTCAAACAGCGGCAGGTGGCGTACGATGCCCGCAATTTCTACCTGGTATGTTTCACGTTCGCTCATCTTGTGATACTCTCCTGTGAAAATCAGCCACAGATTACACAGATTTTGCAGATAAGAGAATTTGTGCCATCTGTGCCATTTGTGGATTTTTATGTGTGGTTGTGGGTCACGTTCATGAAGTTTCCGCCAAGATCATGGATCGTGGCTGGTTTGCTAGTCGTTGAGTTGCTGCGCAGTTACTAGCCACAAGCCGCTCGCCACGAAGTGAAGTTTACCCGATTGTCACAGAGGTGGCATCCGGTTTGTCAGGTGAAGGTGGCAGGAAAATGAAGGCAATTGTTGTAAAAGGTGAAAGTCAAGCGCCGCTGTTGGTGTGGGAAACGGTGCCGGACGTGACGTTTGGGCCGGACGAGGTGCTGGTGAACGTGTGGGCAACGGCCGTAAATCGAGCCGATCTGCTCCAGGCACGCGGCGGCTACAATCCGCCTGCCGGAGCCAGCGAAATATTAGGGCTGGAAATGGCTGGCACCATCGCTGCCGTGGGTGAGGATGTGGAGGATTGGCAGGTAGGCGACCGGGTGTGTGCCCTCTTGCCCGGCGGCGGGTACGCGGAGCAGGTAGCCGTTCCGGCGGGCATGCTGATTAAGCTGCCCCGGCGCTGGTCGTTTGCCATCGGGGCGGCCGTGCCTGAGGTGTGGTACACCGCCTACGTCAATCTTTTCCTGGAAGGCGACCTGGTGGCTGGGGAAACGGTGCTCATCCATGCCGGGGCCAGCGGCGTGGGCACGGCCGCTATCCAGCTGGCCAACGCCGCCGAGGCCACCGTGTTTGTCACCGCAGGCAGTGAGGAGAAGCTGCTGGCCTGCCGCAAGCTGGGGGCCGAGCTGGCCATCAATTACAAGCAGGAAGATTTTTTGGAAAAGGTGCTGGCGGCGACCAAGGATCAGGGCGTGGACCTGATTTTGGACCCGGTGGGTGGGGCGTATCTGGACCGGAATGTGAAGGCGCTGAAGCGATTCGGCCGTTTGGTGAATATTGGCCAGATGGGTGGCTCGCATGGCGAAATGAACATGGGCCTGCTGCTGAGCAAGCGTCTGCGCCTGGTTGGCTCTACGCTGCGTTCGCGCTCGCCTGCGGAAAAGGTGAAAATTACGGAGCAGTTTCAATCTGGTTACTGGCCGCTGTTGCGCTCTGGCGAGCTAAAACCAATTTTGGATACCGTGTTCCCCATCGAAAAAGCGCAAGAAGCGCACGCCTACGTGCGGCAAAATAAGAACATCGGGAAGGTGATTTTGGCGGTGAGAGAGGGGGCGGATACGCTGCCGGAGGTGCCACCTGACGGGCCAAAGGCGTAAATTTGAAGAAAGTGAAAAGTGAGCACTTTTTACTTTTCACTTATCACTTTTCACTTCCCTCCGCTGCTTTTAGCTGGCCACACCCGGCGGCAATGTCGATGCCACGGCGTTGGCGTACGGTGCTGGGGATGCCATACTCGGCCAAAATGGCTTGAAATTGTTTGACTTGCGGCCGTTGGGTGGGACGGCCGTTGTACCCAACGGTTGGATTTAAGGGAATCAAATTGACGTGGCTGTCCACCGTTTGCAGCAGGCGGCCCAGGGCGTGAGCCTGCTCTGGCGTGTCGTTCTCGTCCTCGATCAGGGTCCACTCAAAGAAGATGTGCCGGTTGCGCTTTAGGGTGTAGATGCGGCAGGCGTCTATCAGCTCGGCCAGCGGCCAGCGGCGGGCGGGGGGCACCAATTTTTGCCGATCGGCATCCGTAGCCCCATGCAAACTGACGGCTAAGCGAAACGGCCGTTCCTCCTCAGCCAGCCGCAAAATGCCCGGCACCACGCCGACTGTGCTTAGCGTGATGTGCCGGGGCGCAATTGCCAGCCCTTTGTGGTCTGTCAGGATGTCGATGGCCCTCATGGTGTGGTCGTAGTTGTGCAGCGGCTCGCCCATGCCCATAAAGACAATGTTGCGCAGCGATTCGCCCGTTTCCGCCAGGGCGCGATTGACAAACAAGATTTGCCCCGCGATTTCGCCGGGAGTAAGGTGGCGCGTGAAGCCCATCTGCCCGGTGGCGCAAAAAACGCAGCACATCGCACAGCCCACTTGCGTACTGACACACGCTGTCCAGCGCCCCTTAAACTGCATCAATACCGTCTCAATGGTCTGCCCGTCGGGCAGGGCCAGCAGAAATTTGCGCGTCAGGCCGTCGCTGCTGTCGATGGCGATTTGCTGGCGCAGGGTGGTGAGGGTCGCGAGTTCAGTCAGCTTTTGCTGGAGATCGCTGCGCAGGTAGGTGAACTGGTTCACTGTGGTCACATCTTCGCGGTACAGCCCAGCCCAGATTTGCTCGGCGTGGTAAGCGGAATAACCCCAGGTTTGGCAAACGGCCGTTAGCTCCGCCAGCGTCAAATCGTGCAAGTTGATGGGTTGGGTGTCGGTCAGCGAAATTTGTTGCATGGCGGGGATTGTAACGGAGGGCGGGGGGAAAGTAAAAAGTGAAAAGTGATAAGAGCCCCCACTTTTTACTTTTCACTTCCCAATTCCGCCAACCGCCGCCGCAAAAAGCGTTTCTCTACCGCATTCTGGCACAAATCCAGAGCGATGGTGTAGGCATCGTGCGCCTGGTCGCGGAAACCGGCACGGCGCAGCAGGTCGGCGCGCGCAGCATGGAAAAAGTGGTAATGGTCCAGCGTGCCCGCTTCGGCCAGTTCGTCTAGCAACGCCAGGCCGCGCATCGGGCCTTCGGCCATGGCTACAGCGACGGCCCAATTGAGCACAACGACGGGCGAGGTAGTGTAACGCTGCAATGCTTCGTACAGCGCGGCAATTTGTGGCCAATCGGTTTCTTGCGGCGCGGTGGCCTGGTCGTGTAGAGCAGCGATGGCGGCTTGAATCTGGTAGGGTCCAGGTTGTTTTTTGGCCAGGGCACGGTGGAGAACGGCCGTTCCCACTACAATCTGCTCTTGATTCCATAGGCGGCGATCCTGCCTCTCTAGCAAGATAAGCTCGCCTGTCTCACCAAGGCGGGCGGGACGCCGGGCGTCGTGCAGCAGCATGAGCGCCAGTAACCCCAACGCTTCGGCATCTTCGGTAAGGTTTGGATCGTCGGCCAGCAGTTCGTTCAGAATGTGGGCCAGCCGGATGGCCTCGCTGCTTAGCTCCTGGCGAATATGCGCGTCGCCACTGCTGGCGTTGTATCCCTCGTTGAAGATGAGGTAGAGCGTGGTGAGGACGGCGTTGAGCCGCTCTGGCAGCAGATCGATGGGTGGGACGCGGTACGGAATGCCTGCCTGCTGGATTTTGCGTTTGGCGCGGACGAGCCGTTGCGCCATTGTGGGAACCGGGACCAGGAACGCATTGGCAATCTCGGCCGTTTCCAGGCCACCCAGGGTCCGCAACGTTAGCGCCACCTGCGCTTCCAGCGAAAGGGCGGGATGGCAGCAGGTAAAAATCAGCTTGAGGCGTTCGTCGGGGATGCTCTCCATTTCAATTTCATCCGGTTCAGCGGGCGATTGGGTGAATTGGACCAACTGTGGCTGTTTTTGGGCCAGGCTTTTGCGGCGGCGAATCCGGTCGATAGCCCGATTGCGGGCTGTGGTCGTAATCCAGGCGCCGGGGTTTGCGGGACGGCCGTCCTGCGGCCATTTCTCTAGCGCCACGATGAGCGCATCCTGGAAGGCATCTTCGGCCAGATCAAAATCGTTCAGATAGCTGATCAATGCGGCTAGCACCCGGCCTGACTCTTCTCGAAATGTCCGCTCAATCGTCTGATGAATCGCTTCCATAGTTTAGGGAGACTGGAGATTAGGGACTGGAGATTTTCGCGCCCAATCTCCAATCTTTAATCTCCAAATCTCTGTTCTTAAAATTCGATAACGGGCCGGACTTCCACCGAGCCGGTAAACATCGGCAGTTTGGCGGCCATTTCCAGTGCTTCGGCTTCGCTCTCGCAATCGAGAATGTAGAAGCCGCCGAGCTGTTCTTTGGTTTCGGCAAACGGGCCGTCGGTGGTGAGGGTCACTTTGAAGTTCTCAAAGCGCACCGTTTTGGCTGTAGCCACTGGCTGTAGGGCGTCTCCGCTGGGCTTCATGCCCCGATCAATCGCTTCCTGGGTAAAGGCATTGTGTGCTTCAATGGTGGCTTGCCACTCTTCGGGGCTGACGTTTTCGCCTAATTTTTCATCGCCGTACAGCATTAGCATGTATCGCATGGGTTTCTCCTTGTTATGATTCATCCACAGATTACACAGATTGCGCAGATTTATTCTCTATTTTCTGCGTTAATTTTCCTTAGCTTTCAAATTCCCAGATGGGGCGGATTTCGATGCTCCCGTCGCGAGCCCCAGGAATTTTGGCGGCCCATTGAATGGCTTCATCCAGATTTTCACAGTTGAGCAGGTAGTAGCCGCCCAGCTGTTCTTTGGTTTCGGCAAAAGGACCATCGGTGCTGCTGATTTGGCCGTTACGTACGCGTACCGTCGTGGCCGAGGTAGTGGGGTGCAGGGCTTCGCCCGCGACCATCACACCTGCCTGGCGCACCTCGTTGGTGAAGGCGAAATATTCGCCCATGTTGGCTTCTTGCTCTGCCGGGCTGCGTTGGGCATCTTGCTGCTCGCTGGTGTAAATCATCAGTAAATATTGCATGGTTTTGTCTCCTTGTGTGTGTAATCGGCCTGATTTGGAAATAAGGTTATGTTCTTAAACCGATTACTTGATGTTTACGGCCGTTTCCTGGCCTTCTTACTCATACGACGAACAACAATCAACCCGATCGACACCAATAGACAACCAATTTTGAAATTGGTGGAATTTTGTGTTTAGCCACAGAGTTCACAGAGGGAATGGAGAAAAACTCTCAGTTCTCTGTGGCTAGTTTACGATTGTTTTTTGGCAGCGATGGCTGCCAGGATTTCGGCGTGTTTTTCGCGCGTGATAGGATAGCTGCGCACGATGGGGAAGCTGATGAGCAAGATCACCGCTGGGACGAGGCTAACAAAAATACGGAGCGCTGTGAGAACGGCCGTTGGCTGCTGCGGCAGGTTGGCCAAATCCTGGGCGTTGATGTATCCGGCGGCTTCCAAAATGAAATTGGATAGGGCAAGCCCAAGCGAAATGCCCAACTTCTGTAAAAAGACAAAAAAGCCGTAGTAAATACCTTCGCGCCGCTGGCCTGTTTCCAGTTCGTCCAGTTCGATCACATCTGGCAGCATACTCCAGGGGATGAGGTACCCGACGCTGACGCCCACGCCTGCCAGAACGGCCAGCAGCAAAACCAGGGTAAACTGCCCCGGCTGCACAAAAAAGAGCCCGATTTCTACGGCAATCCAGAAGCTCATCCCCGCAAAGTACACTTTTTGCTTGCCCCATTTCTGGCTCATGCGCGACCAGATTAGCAGAAAGACAAAGGTGGAAATTTGCAGGGCAAAGGCCAGCTGGATGAATCGTTCCTCGCCGCCAATCCAGTAGCGGACGTACAGCAGCATGTTGGCCTGCACAAACTGAATGCACAGCCAGGAGAGCAGATAGATGGCCACGACGTACAAAAACGGCCGATTCCGCAGCGCAATCTTCACGCCTTCCACAAAACCGGGGTCGTCTTCTTCATCTGCTACCTTAAAATGGCTCTCTTCCGTAAAGGCAAAGGTGATGAAATTGCTTAGAATGATCACCCCGCCCATGACGGCGGCGCTGATGGCGTACCCTTGGGTAACGGTGGGGAAGCTCTCGATCAGGATGCTGTGTATAGCCAGGGCAATCAACCCGCCCATGATGGAAAAGCTGAAGCGGAAGGAGTTCAGACTGGTGCGTTCGTCGTAATCTTGCGTGAGTTCGGGGGTGAGGGCGGTGTAAGGGACGTTAACGGCCGTAAATCCTGTATCCAACAGCAGTGCCACCAGAAGGTAATACCAAAATAGCCCCGCCTGGCCCCAATCGGGCACCAGCCACTGCAAAAACCAGGCCAGGCCAAACGGAATAGCGCCAAATAGCAGCCAGGGGCGGCGGCGGCCCCAACGCGTATTCGTTTTGTCCGTCAGGCGGCCAATGATGGGGTCGTTTACACTGTCCCAAATTTTGACGATGAGGAAGATGATGCCGGCGGCGGCGGGACGAATGCCCGCAATATCTAGCAAAAAGGCGTTGAGGAAAAAACCTTGAATGGAGGCGACCAGTGCTGGCCCTAAATCACCCACGCCAAAAGCCAGCTTGCGACCAAAGCTGAGCTTGTTGGACGATGCACTGCCGCTGGGCATGGGGGTAGTCATCTTTTCTCCTGTTAAGCCAATCACAGAAAGCAGTTTGAAAAATGAAGGGTGTTTTTCTGTGAATTGCTCAAGTAAAAACCAAATTCGAACTCATTTTTGTTTCAAAATTCTTTTGGTTTTTACATAAGTCCAGATGGTAATTTTTATCACGCTTTCAGCAGTTTGGCGAATAAATTTCACCACGCCTTTCCCAAAATAGGAAGAGGTCATTCCCGCGAAGTGCTTGCCTCGCGAAGGCGTGGGGCGGGAATCCATTGTGGCCCACCAGATGGACCCCCGCCTACGCGGGGGTGACACGCATAAAGAGAGACTTTGGTAAAAGCCTGTAAATTTCACCTATTCCAGCGAGGAGCCAAATGGCGTATTTTCGCAAGTTATGTGTTGGATGGTCTTTGTGCGTCCGACCAGTGGGCAACGGCCGTTGCCAGCCCCTCATCCCCAGCAAAATTGGCAAAAAAGGTGAGCAGATCGTCTTTCAAACTAGCCAGATCAGCCAGCGTGGCGTTGGCTTCGTCCGGTTTGAGTAAGCTGCGTGCCTGCAAAAAGCGCAGCCAGGTAGGCATGAGGGTAAAAAGAGCGGCGGCGGGATACGGCCGTATCGGATCATAGTTCAGCAGTTTGGCCAGAAATCGGGCCAGCGTGTCGCTATCTGGTGCCAGTGGGTGTGGGTTGGGCTTGGGTCGGGCAATGGGGCGCCCCTGGCGCATCAAATCGCCGATGTCCTGGCGCGGGTTGAGCTGCCCGGTGCGCCGCTCGACAAAGTAGGTGGGCAAAAGTTGGCGGACGAGGTTGGAACGGCCGTAGGCTACGCCAGCTTCCTTGTGGGCAAAAGCCAAGAACTCAAGCATTAAGGCAGCCATATTTTGCGGCGCATGCTCCGCCAGATGGGCCAGCTCCCATTTGTATTGCGTATAACCGCTTAAAAAAGCCAGGTAGCGATTTAGCTCCTCTGTTTCAAGCGGCACCAGGGCTTGCAGTGCAGCGACCAGTTCTGGCGGGGCGGCGGCGCTATTGGCTGGGTCGCTTTCCAGAAATTGGAAAATCAGCGCGTCCATCAATTGGGCGGTGATGGTTTGCTGCTGCCACTCGCTGGCGGATTTGTCGGTGCTGACTTTGGCGTAGGCAGTTTGTAGCAGCTGGATGAGCGCGTCTGGCTGGTTGTGGTAGCTGAGCATGTCGATGGTGTGTTGGCAAACGGCCGTTTCCTTCACCACCATTTCCGCAATCGCAGCCAACGCCGCCTGCTGTGCGGCAGCATCTAGATGCTCAAATTCTTGCCAGTTGATTAATTTTTCCACAGAGCATTACCTCAAAAGTGCCTCCGCATGCGCTTTGCTCAGGCCAAGTCTTTGTTAATTCTCAAGCGGATGGGATGCTTCACTCCGTTCAGCATGACAGCTAAAGCCTGTCTGTCATGCTGAAGTCCTCCGAAGCATCCCGCAAGGAATCCATAGCAAGTCCTTAGCTCAGGCCAAAAAACAGACGATTAACGTTTCTCGATGCGCCAGCAGCGGTGGATTTTGTCATCGCGAAAATCCTCTGGAATGGTTTGCTGCGTAATGTCCCTGGCCTGGAAGCCACGAGGCAGGGCCGTCTCGTCTAACTTAAAGCTGCGCGAGTTGGTGCTAAAAATGAGCGTTCCACCCCGCGCCAGCCGATCCAGGCAGGCTTGAATCAGTTCTGGGTGGTCGCGATCCACCGAAAACGAACCACGGGCCATCCGTTTGGAATTGCTAAACGTGGGAGGGTCGCAAACGATCAAATCGTAGCTGCGCTTGTCGGTGGCCAAAAAGCGTAAGCAGTCATCGGCAATGACGCGGTGCTGATCGCTTTCGCGAACGCCGTTGTGCTGCAAATTGCGCACCGCCCAGCCGCAGTAGTTTTTGCTCAAATCGACGGTGGTGGTGGCTTTGGCCTTGCCCGCGATGGCGTAAATCGTGAAGGAACCCGTGTAGGCAAATAAATTCAGCAGGCGCTTGCCACCTGCCTCTTCGCGCACCAGGGCTCTTGTGGGGCGATGGTCCAAAAAGAGGCCAGTGTCCAGGTAGTCGCTCAAGTTCACTTCAAAGTTGAGGCTGTGTTCTTGTACCACACGCACGTGGCCTTCCTGGCCAAAACGGCCGTATTGCTGCTGCAACCCTCGCTGCACAGCCCGTGTCTTTACAAAAATCTGCTGGGGTGCCAGATCGAACGCGGCCTGAATTTGCTCAAGCGCATCCTGGTGCCACGCCTCATCGTCTTCGCTGTTGCGCTCATACAGCCAGACCACGGCTTCGCCGTCGTACCAATCAACGATGAGCGGGTACTCGGGAATGTCTCGCTCGTACAGGCGGTAACAGCTAATATCATTGCGGTTGGCCCACTTGCGCAGGTGGCGAAAGCGTTTTTGCAGGCGGTTGGTTAACATGGTTGACATGAAGTTCGTTTCCTTCGTAAAAGAGCAGGAACACAGAGTTGCGCAGAGGTGGCCCAGAGCTACACGGAGAGAAATTGTGTAAAAGTCAGGTGCCAATCTGGAAAATCTGTGGAATTTTTACCGAGTATAACAAAAGGTGGCGGAATGGCAGGGTTAATCTTGGCGTGTGATTTTGGCGGGACGAAGCTTTCTGCGGCGGTGATTGAGGCAAGTGAGCTAGATCAGCCGGGTGTTGCCTGGCGCGGGCATTTGCGGCGATTTTCTCCTGCCGGGGCCACGGCCCAAACCGATATTGCCATGATGATGGAGATGGGGCGAGAACTGTTGGCTGGGGAACGGCCGTTGGCCATCGGCATTAGTTTTGGTGGGCCAGTGGATTACCAATCTGGCACAGTGCGGTTAAGTCACCATGTGCCCGGCTGGGAAGGGGTGCCGCTTCAGCAGCTTTTTGCGCAAGCATTTCAAGCCCCAGTTCGTGTAGACAATGATGCTAACGTGGCGGCGCTTGGCGAATGGCGCTTTGGTGCCGGTCGCGGCGTGGCCGATCTGCTGTACGTGACGGTGAGTACGGGAGTGGGTGGTGGCTGGATTTTGGACGGACGGCCGTATCGCGGATCATTTGGCATGGCCGGGGAAATTGGCCATACGGTAGTTGATCCAAACGGGCCGGTTTGCCTGTGCGGCAAGCGGGGTTGTGTGGAGCGGTTGGCTTCGGGGCCGTACATGGCGCAGGATGTGGCGTTGGCCCGTGGCCTGCCAGCTAACGAGGTGACTGGTAAGCTGGTGGCGGAATGGGCAAAGTTGGGCGAGGAAACGGCCGTTGCCATTCTAGAGCGGGGGGCGCGTGGCCTGGGGTTGGGGTTGGGTAATGCGGCAAACTTACTGAACCCGGCTCGGATTGTGTTAGGTGGTGGGGTTACCAAATCTGGAGAAAGGTGGTGGAAGTGGGTGCGCCAGACTGCCCAGGCCACTGCTTTGCCAGAGGTGACGTTTGATATTGTCCCCGCTCAATTAGAGGATGATGCCCCACTTTGGGGCGCAGTGGCGTTAACAGAGTAATGATATTGTAAGGTTTCATTAAGGTTAATCTGCTATAATGACCTCCGCAACACGCTTGTTAGACACTGTAATCAACTTGCAGCTAGCGGCCATCCCGCCAAAAGTAACACATTTTTATATGCCAATGCTCCTGAAAGCGAACAACTTTTTGAGTTAATTCTAGCCATAGTCAATGACCATTCATTTGACTTGGCTTTTTTGCTATACCAAGACCAGGGAGGTGATGCGCTCGAACCAAAACCATTAAAAAGTAGATTCCTTTGTGATATGGGGAGCCAGCGTTTAGGATAAAAATATGAGTTCGCTCAACTTTTATCGCCCATTTTCGGAGGAAAACAAAAAGTGCTTAACTCTATAAAGCCAAAGACCCACAAAAACAAACTTAGTTTGGTGCTCCTTGTTATACTACTGGTGAGCATTGTTTCAATGGCCCAGGCGGATACTCAGCCTTCGCGTCCAAACCGGGCGCTCCCCGCCTCTATTGCGGCCAACCAGCTTGATTCACCCATTAATTTAGACAACGCTACTGCTTTGCTCAAGGTGGACCAGAGCTTGCTAAACGCTTCTGGTTCTTCCCAGGTAATTGTGCGCTTTAGCGAACCCCCGGTAGCTCGCGTGGCTGCCAATGGCGCTCAATCCCGTGTGGCCCAGCAGAATCGTATTCAGTCTCAGCATGACGCCTTTGTGGCCGCAGCGATGAGCCGCGATGCCAATGCCCGCGTTTTGGGCAGCACGCGCATTGCCTTGAATGCTGTGATGATGAGTGTGGATGCGGCCGTTTTGTCTGATCTAGCTGCCAGCCCCGATGTTGTTTCCATCAACCCCATCGTTGATTATCAGATGGACCTGAGCGAAACCGTGCCCTACATTGGCGGAACGGCCGTTCAGAACATGGGTTACGATGGCACGGGCGTACGCGTGGCTGTACTGGACAGCGGTATTGACTATTACCATGCTGCTCTGGGTGGCTCCGGTGACGTCAATGAGTACAACAATGACGATCCATCGATCATTGAGCCAGGAAGCTTCCCCACGGCTAAGGTTGTGGGCGGGTACGACTTTGTCGGTTCCAACTGGGTGAGTGGTTTGGCCACTGTGCCTGATGCTGATCCGTTGGACGATGGTCCAGGCTCTGGTCATGGTACCCACGTTGGTCACATCATCGCTGGTACTGGCGGTGTGGCTCCTGGTGCTGACCTGTACGCTGTTAAGGTTTGTTCCTCGATCAGCACGTCTTGTAGCGGTGTGGCTCTGATTCAAGGTATGGAATTTGCCGTAGACCCGAATGGTGACGGTGATCCTTCCGACCACGTAGACATCATCAACATGTCCTTGGGTTCTGACTACGGCCAGCCCTTTGATGATGACCTTTCGGCTGCTGTGGAAAATGCAACGGCCGTTGGTGTTCTAACGGTAGCCTCTGCCGGTAACGGTGGCGATAAACCATACATCCAGGGTTCCCCCGCTGCTGCGCCAACCGCTCTGTCGGTGGCTCAGACTCAAGTTCCCTCCGCTGCTTTGCAGCTGATCACCGTAAACGGTGTTGATTATCCTGCTGTGTTCCAGCCCTGGTCTGTTTCTCCGACCAGTGTCATCTCTGGCCCCGTGCAGTATGGCGATGGTGCGGGTGGCAACCTGAACGGTTGTGCGCCTTTTGCCGCTGGTTCGCTGAGTGGCCTCGTCGTTCTGGTTGATCGTGGTGCCTGTAATTTCACCTTGAAGATCAAGAACATTGGTGATGCTGGTGGTGTCATTGGTATCATTGGTCTGGTTGCTCCTGGCGCTCCCTTCTCTGGTGGCGACGGTGGCGATGCCCCAATTACCATCCCGGGCTACATGATCAGCCAGGCAGATGCTAACGCCATTAAAGCGGCCGTTGGCTCGACTGGTACCGTTGATCCCAACAACCAACTGCCGCTCGTTGGCCAGATGGTTGGCTCCTCGTCTCGTGGTCCGCAGCATGAATCCACCACTCTGTTAAAACCAGAAATTGGCGCTCCTGGCGCGTCCGTATCGGCGATTGCTGGTACCGGAACCGGTGAAGGCCCGTTTGGTGGCACCTCCGGCGCTGCGCCAATGGTATCTGGTTCGGCCGCTTTGTTGCTGCAAGCCTCGCCCAATCTGAGCCCGCTGGAAGCTAAAGCGACCTTGATGAACAATGGTGAGACCAACATCGACACCGATCCATTCTCCGGTTTGGCACCTGTTGCCCGCATCGGTGGTGGTGAAGTTCGTATTGATCGTGCCGTTACCGCACCTGCCGCTGCCTGGGAAGATGGTGGTACTGCTGGCGCTTTGAGCTTTGGTTTTGTGGATGTTGCGAATAACACCGTTGTTCTGCACAAGACTGTTCGCGTACGCAACTACTCGAACCACACCATCAACTACAGCATTACGCCAACCTTCCGGTACCAAAATGACGTCGATAATGGTGCCGTTGAGATAAATGCTCCAGCCTCCATAAGTATCCGAGCTGGACAGGACAGAACCTTTAATGTTCGGTTGACCATTCATGGCGATATGCTGCGCGGCAATTACATGAATTCCGGCAGCATGGGCGCAGATCCGTCTGGCCTGACCCTGAACGAGTATGATGGTTATCTGATCCTCGATGACGGTTCGCACCCGATCCACCTGGCCTGGCACGTACTGCCTCGGCAGGATGCCCAGGTTGTTGCTCCGCCTGCTTTGCGGTTCAACCGTGTTGGCGAAGATAATGTAAATCTGACGAATACCGGTGTTGGTGTGGCGCAGATCGATGCTTACTCCCTGTTGGCTGTTAGCCCCGACCTGCCGGAAGGCGGCATGGGCGAACAAGCCCCGACGCCTGACATCCGTGCGGTTGGTGTGAACACCTTCCCCGTTCCGGCAGGCTTCTGCTCGGCGGACGAGTCCTTTATCTGGGCTTTTGCCATCAACACCTGGGAACGTCAGCAGCATCTGCTGCCGGTTAGCCATCAGATCTGGCTTGACACCAATCAGGATGGGACTGATGATTACGTCATTCTCAACCGTGACGCGAGTGGTCTAAGCACTATCTCAGACGGCCGTCAGCTGGCCTGGGCGTTGGATCTGAATACGGGTAGTGCATCGGCGTTTTTCTATGCTGAGCATTCGATGAACACGGGCAACACCGTTCTGTTGGTCTGTGCCGAGCAAGTCGGCCTCACTGGCGCGGACATGCTGTCCACCAACGTGAACATGTCCGTTGTGGCTCAGGACTTCTACTATGGCGGTCCTGGCGACGAGGTTGTGGGTCTGACGGTGACACCGTTGGGCGAGCGTTACTTCGGTATCCCCGAAGATATCGCTGGCAACTCCACCGGTACGATGACGGCCATCGACTTTGGACCGTTCCCTGGCAACACGCCTGAACTCGGTTTGATGCTGGTGACCAATGGCGATCGTGGTGCTGGTGCTCGTGGTGGGGCTACCCCGGCCACAGAAGCTCTGCTGCTCCCCGCGCCGTAAGGCCTTTTAGCAAGTTGGTTAGATTGGTGGTTAAGTTAACCGCCAATCTAACTTAAACAAGATTTAAAACTGTGAAGCGGCAGATTCTTGCCGCTTCATTGTTTTTGGGCAAATCTTTAGGAAGTAGGGGTACCTACAGCTGGGGATTGAGGCAGGGCGTTCTCACACAGGACGACATAGCCGGTATCTGCCGCGTGGTAGTCATAGGTACGGCCGTTTGCTTCTAGCATAATCTGGTAGCCTGCAACAGGCATCATGGTGTACACCTCACCTGGCTGGGGGCAGCCAAGCGAACCATCGTTCCACACCACAGCTTCCGCCTGAATCACAGCAATGGATTCCTGCGTAACGGCCGTTGTCGCCATGAGGTCGTCAAAAACGGCCGTCATGATTGCTTCAGGCACTTCTTCAATCACGGGCGAAGCGTCGGTAGTGGGCACGGTTTCAACGGCGGGCGTGGTGATGGGGGTGAGGCGGATTGGCTGATTGTCTTCGGTAGGTTGGGGGGGAACGGCCGTTGCGTCTGGCTCATTGATAGGGCCATTGCAGGCTACGGCGGCCAAAATGGTCAATAGGATGAGTAACATCCCTAGTTTTAATCGTTTCATTTTTTCTTTCCTTTTTCTTGTGTCAGACCTGGGCTGCCAAATTTTTATGCTTTTCCTCTCTAATTTCTTGATGAATCATCCGGCAAGACGCAAGTCGTGAATCTCCATAACTCTATCCTCACAACGAGTTTTTGCTCAAATTTGTTCCCTCAAGCCGCTCAACGATAGAATCATAGGGATGGAAATGACATTTCGAGACGAGCATTTTTGCTGCTGGGGGAGCCAGGCACAAGGGGGCACTTACCTGCTTTTGCTAACGGTGGCGGAACCCCTTGCGGTGCGCTTCGGCCGTTTTCAAAACGGCCGTTCCCTGCCAGTTGCTCCCGGTGATTATTTCTACGTCGGTTCGGCATTGGCGGCCAAAGGATCAACCTCCCTGGCCCGGCGGCTGTTGCGCCACGCCAGCCGCGGTGATGGCCAAAATCCGCACGCTATCCGCGCCAGGATGCTGCAACTTTTTCCGCAAATTGGTTTGGGACCAGCGCCTTTATTGCCGCCAGCCAGCAAGAAATTGCGCTGGCATGTGGACTTTTTGCTGGAGGAAACGGCCGTTACCCTCAAATCTGTCTACTTTATCCGCGAATCTACTGCTGGCCTGGGGTTGGAAACGGCCGTGGCTCGCTTCCTGCTCTCGCTGCCAACGGTTGCCCCGCTAGCCGTTGGCCTGGGCAGCACGGACGATCCGGGCAGCACCCATCTGCTGCGGATTGAAGCGGATGCCGACTGGTGGTCCGCCTTTCCTGAGCGGCTCACTGCTTTCTTGCAAGGAGTAGCCACATGAACCAGGTTCGATTGTTTTGGCTGCTGCTGCTGGGTGGTTTGCTGGCCTGTGCCGCACCGCCCACGCTTGTGACTCCGACGGCCGTTCCCGGTGTGCCGACGGTGGTGATGCCTACACCAACGGCCGTTTCTACCGAAACGCCAGCCATCATGCCGACCAATCCGCCAACGGCCGTTCCTTCGCCTACGGTGCCTGCTTTGCCAATGTGGCAAAATCCACTGGACCCGGCGATGCAGGAAACGGCCGTTGCCGCCAGCGTTCCCTTCTACCAGCTTTTGCCCGACAACAGCGGCTTGTGGCAGTTTGATTTGGGTAGCTTTTGGCATCCCAATGCCCTGGCGATGAATGAAACGTCTGCCTTTTTGCTCGATGGCGGGCGGGTTTTGCTGCTTGATTTGGTCAACGGTGTGTCGCCGCGCGTGTTGCTCCAGCCTGGCGATTGGGTGACCGACTTGGTTGTGGAGGAGCCATTGGACCTGGCTTTGGTGGGTGAGGAACTGCTGGTGCTGGATCGTGTAGGGGATGTGTATGCGCTGGATTTGGCGGCGGAAACCTGGCGTCTGGAGCAAAGCCAACGGCCGATTGGCGAAACATCGAGCCATTATTTTGTGGCTTTGGGGCACGATGCGGCCAACAGCGACGTGCGCTTGCGGGTGGAAACCAGCTATGGGTACGCGCAATATTTTTACCCAGACGGCCGTCAGCGGCTCTGGTCGCTGCCGGAAGGTGTGCAGCCGGTGGACATCAGCGGCGTGGGCGATGGGGTGTATGTGCTGTGGCGCAACCCCGACGGCACGGCGACCGTGGCGCTTTATGAGGAAACCCGGCGACTGACGGAATTTGCCCCCACGATTACCATGACTCAACCGCGCCAGATTGTGGCAACGGAAACGGCCGTCTTCGTTCTTGATCAGGCGGGTCATCGGTTGCTCAGCTTGCAGCCGCAAACTGGGGCGCTCCAGGCTGTGTTTCAACTGCCCGAAGTTTCTGCTTTTGTCGCCTCACCCACAGGCGCTCAGCTTTGGCTGGTGGGTCGCGACCAGCTGTTCTTTTGGCAGCAGCCGCAGAACAGCCGCTTTATCACGGGTGGATCTGTTCTGGCCGCGCCACAACCGCACGATACGGCCGTCTGGCAAGGCACAAATCCCTACACCTGGCCCATCTCCGGCGATTACCTGGACCTGACATCCCGCGACCTGCAAATCCCCGGTGCGCCGCGCCATTACCGCCTGGGCATTCACGAGGGTACCGATTTTTATTGGGCCAATGGCACCCCAATTTATGCCGCGGCGGCGGGTACCGTTGTTCGGGCTACGGTGGAATATGAACGGCCGTCTGAAGCTGCGTTTAACCGTCGTCGTGCGGAAAATATCGAATTGGGCTATACCACCGAGGAAAACCTGGATTTTTACCGTGGGATGCAAATTTGGATTTTGCAGGACGACGGGTTCGTGGCCCGCTATGCTCATCTGAGCGCTATTGCCGAGGGGGTGGTGGAAGGAACGGCCGTTGCTGCCGGGCAGCAAATTGGTCTCATCGGCAACACGGGCTCGCCTGCTTCGGTGAACAGCGAAACGGAAGATGCCCATCTGCATTTTGAGCTGTGGTTGAACGATATTCACCTGGGCCAGTTCCTGCGCCCCATCGAAATCCGTGAGCTGCTGGAGCAGCGTTTCACGCCTTAATTTGGGTGACTTGCCGCTTGGTTCGCCTGCGGCCCTGTTTGTGGGCTATAATTGGTGTGCCTTAAGTAAAACTTCTTTGTAGTAAATCAACTGAATAACGAAGGGATTGAACTGGTAGTGCGATTTTTCACCCGAACAAGAATGGCCAAGATAACCATCCTTAGACGTTGGTTTCTTTGTTCTTGCCGATATTCGGCCGTTTTTTAGCCTGGTTGTTCCGTCATGTGGCGGGGTTGCCAGGTTTTTTGTTTTGGTAAAGGTTGTGCCAGTTCACATCAAGGAGGTGCGTAAACAGCGTTCAAAATTGGAAGAGGTGCTTGGCACCTGTCATGCAGAAGAGTTGTGTATTTGATTAGGAGGAAGTTATGTTTCACGTTACAAAATCACGCAGAATCGGCTTGTTGCTGGTTTTGCTCAGCCTGATTCTCATGTTGTTGGCTTCGGTGGCTTCGGCGACGGGCAACACGCCAACGGCCGTTGCCAATGCCCGCGCCAAAATTCACCCCAATCTGCTACAAGATATTGACGCAGCTTTGGCGGGGAATTCCGCGCCCAACGGCCCGGCTTTAGCCGCCAGGGCGACCGCCAATGGTGGTGAGCTGCAATTTGTGGCCCGCATTGTCGCCGGGGCAGATCTGAGTGCCTATGCGTCGCAATACTTCATTCGCCCCTTTGCGGATCCGTATGGCACAACCGTGGCGGCAGGGTTTGCTTCACCCACGGCGCTGCTGAAGATGGCCTCGGATACGGCCGTTATTTCCTTGCAGCGGTCCGAATCGCTGGTGGAACTGCCTGCGCCCACCGATCTAGACGTAGCGGCAAATTTGAATGCAAACGTGTCGCCAGTGCTGAACCTGTCTGGCGAAATCAGCCCTGGGCCGTCCCCGGAAGGTTGGTATGGCACCAGTGGTGCGGTACATGGCTCTCAGGAAGCGTGGGCCAAGGGGTACACCGGCGCAGGCGTGCGCTACATGTCCAACGATTCCGGTGCGGATTACTGCCACCCCGATTTGCAAGGTACCTGGGCTTACATTGACGACGCGTCTTCGCCCTACTACGGCCTGCCGCAGATGTTTGATTCTGTGTCCAGCTACTACGCAGCGTTTGATTATTACGTCGGCACGACACTGATTGCGGGCGGTCTGGCCGACTTTGCTGACACGTCAGCCACAGCGACTGGCGATTTTACCTTCATGCCCATTGGCGCTGCGGTTGCCCATGATTATGCCGTTTCCGGCACCAGCCTGAGCGGCGAATACCACTATGGTTCCCATCCCGACAAGGCGCTGGCCGCTGTAGCGGACATCATTGGTGGTTCGTTTGGCGACGGTACGGCCGTTTCTGGGGAACGCGCCGCTGTTTTGGTAGTGGATGAAAACGAAGCAGGCGTGTACGACACGGTCTATGTGGACCTGAACTACAACTTTGACTTCAGCGACGACACTCCCGCACGCCTCACCCGCGACTTCACCAGCCAGGAAACTGCTTGCCTGGACTACGATTATGACGGACTGAACGACATTTCTGGTGGTTTGGTCTACTTTATTGCCGATGGCGAAACGGCCGTACCGACCCTAGACTGGTATTGGGGCGTTCCCGGTTCCGCGTACGGCAACGGTGATCTGGTTGCCTTCCACGTGCAAGACTTCACCGAAGGTGGCGGCACGCACGGTATGGGCACCACCTCCGTGGCTGTGGGCCAGGGCGTGGTTGTGGGTTCTGTGAATTGGGGACCAGACGGTTCGCCAATTGCCGATTATCAGGGCCTGGTTGTTGGTCCGGGCAAGGACGTGGCCTCCACCCAAAATGGCGACTACTACCTCACGCCCTTCATTGAAGATGCCTACGTTTATGCCGGTTTGGGCTATGATGGCATCTCTGGGACGGGCGACGACATCCAGATTGTTAGCAATTCCTGGGGCTTCAGCGGCACCGATAACGACGGTTTCGACTACGAATCCCGCCTGATCGACATCATCAATCGGTCGTATGCGCCGAACACTGCCCTGCTGTTCTCCACGGGCAATGGTGCACCGGGTTATGGAACGGCTTCACCGCCTTCTCCAGCCAGCGGCATTGGCATTGGGGCCTCTACCTTGTTTGGCACCATCGGCATTTTTGAGCAGATTGAGTCGGCCGACCAAATTATCGGCGGGGACGTGATCTCCTGGTCCAATCGTGGCCCTGGCGCACGCAATGTTGTGGGGGCCGATGTGGTGGCCACCGGAGCATTCGGCACCGGCGATCTTTCCCTGAACGGCGTTCTGTGGGGGGCCATCGCCACCGACAGCTTTAGTGGCACCTCAATGGCTGCGCCCGTAGCCGCCGGTAATCTGGCCTTGATGTACCAGGCCTGGTATGAAAATTTCGGCGAATGGCCCACCTTTGAGGAAGCCCGGACATTGCTCATGAACAGCGCCAAAAATACCGATCATGATGTCTGGTCACAGGGCGCGGGCATGGTAAATGCCGACATCGGGACCGACATTGCGGGCGGCATTCGCGGGCTGTATGTTTCGCCTGCGGAATGGTCAGCGGGTGATTATCGCGGTACAGAGTACGGCGCATTTACCCACATCATGCAGCCTGGCGACCGCGATCGGCAGGTCTTTACGGTGACCAATACCGGCAGTGGGCCGCTGCGGGTGCAGGTGTCTACGCAAACGCACGTGCAGATTGGCTCGGATGATCTTTCGTTCACCTCGCTCGACCAATCGCTTGATCACGGCAGCTTTACCACGCCAGACTATGCTTTCCGCGTCGATCCGCTCATCCCCGAGGGTACGGACTTGTTGATGGTGAATCTTTCCAAGCCTTATGAGCAGTTTGATCCCAATCAGGACCTGTTTGAGCCGTTCAACAACTGGCGCGTACATATCCAGAATTGGACTGATCTGGATGGTGATGGTCTGCTCTGGGATGATGCCAACGGCAACGGCAAGGTGGACCTGGGTGAAGTGGACACGGGTGAGCATCTTCGCTTTACGTATGGTTACAACTCCGGGCCAAACCAACAGGCGCGCATCGCGAATCCGCTGGAGCGTATGACGGATGGCCTTTTTGTGACCTTGCGCCACCGAGATCAGGTGCCCGAAGTGCCGCAAACGGACCTGGGTCTGGAGCTGACCTACTGGCAGCTGCAAAATTGGTCTTGGGCCAAGCCCACGCGGACCTCTTTTGCCATTGCTCCTGGCCAGACGCGCAGCTTTACCGTGACGCTGCATGTGCCCAAAGGCACGCCCTATGGCATGTATGAAGGCTCGGTTAACCTGAATTACGGGGACGAGGAAGTGGTGATTCCCGTGACGGTGGCGGTAGCTGCGTCTGGTACTTCCTTTGAGTTTGGGCAGGAAAATGCGCCAAACGGCCGTTCTGCTGCTATTCTCGACTTCCCCATGCTGTATGACAACGATACCGTCTTCGGCTACACCGATTACACCTGGCGGGCTGAATCCGGTGACTGGCGCTTCTTCTGGACCGACGTCAATGGTGAAGATCTGCCCGCCAACGGCACTTCTTACCTGGTGGTAGACAACAGCTGGGCAGGCGCGGGCACGGACATCGACACCATCATTTTTGGCCCCACCGAGGATTGTTTGAGCAACGGCGTGGGGTGTGATGGGCTGCTTGGTGGCTATCCTGGTTCTGAATTCTATGGCCCGTACACGTTGTCTCAAGTGGGCCGCAGCAACTACGCCTACATTGGCAGCGGCCGCTGGTTGCAGGACACCACTTCTGGTGGCCCGCGTGAAATTGTCGCTGCTCCGGTGCAGGATGGGCTGCACGGTATCTTCTTCCACCAGGTGCGGGTAGATGGCAGCAGCATCGGCGAACCGTTTGGTGGCAGTGTGGGGCTGATTAACCTGGACCCAGGTGCGATTGTCTCATCAGCCGCAGCGGGACCTGGTTCGGCTAGCCTGACGCTGGGCAGCGAGCTGGAACTGGGTGGTTTTTCGGCTGAAGGCTTTGGCTTGGGTGGGCCGGTGACGACCCTCGAAGATATTCAGCAGGATGATCCCAACGACCCGTCAACCGCCTCGTTTGTGACCACGGTGGACATCAATCACGGAGCACTGCTAGAGGTGACTACCTGCTGCACGGCGGGCTCGGACATTGACCTGTACGTGTACGATCCGTCCGGCGCGTTGGTGGCCTCCTCAACGACCTCATCGGATGCCGAAACGGTGAGCATTATCTTCCCCGAAGATGGTGCCTACACGGTGGCGGTGCATGGTTGGAGCGTGCCCGGCGGCAGCGATACGTTTGAATTGACGATCAATGCGGTGCAGGGAACGGCCGTTTCTGTCAACAACCTCCCCTCGTCCATCCCGGCGGGTGGCTCAGCGACGATTGACGTGATGTGGGATACCACTGGCTTTGCGTCCGGCACCTACTCTGGCCTCATCTTGATGGGTCCGGCCGAAGCGCCTGGGCTGCTGCAAGTTCCGGTGGAGATCACGATTCCGTAGCATCGTTTTTGATTAAGCGATCGGCCTTTTGTAGGCTGGTCAGTGGCCGGGGTGCAGCGCATGCTGCACCCCGGTTTTTTATGGTGTAGGGGGTGGTGTGCTGGTGGGGAGGGGAACGGCCGTTGGGGTTGGTGTCGGTTCAATCTCCCAAGAAATGGTGGTATGGCAGCGCGAACATTGGCCACGGCCGTGATCATCGGGCCGGATGTGGCATGCTTTGCAGTCCGTATAGCCCGTGTGATCAAACGTCACCTCGGCCCAATTGTTGGTATTGTGGCAGCTGGAACATTGGCCGGGCCAATGGCCGCCCGGCGGGGCATGGCAGGCCACGCAATCGTACAGATCGGTGTGGTCTACGGCGACCTCTTGCCAGTTAGTGGTGTTGTGGCAATCTGAACATTGGCCCAGCCAGTGGCCACCGGTTACTGAATGACAAGCCGCACAGTCGGTCAGACCCGTGTGATCAACAGTTGAGGTCTGCCAACTCGTTGTGTTATGGCAGGTGGAGCATTGTCCGGGCCAGTGGCCGCCCGGCGCTGTGTGGCATGCCAGGCAGTCGGTGGTTCCGGTATGGCTAAATGTGACCTCGTTCCAGCTGCTGGTGTTGTGGCAGGTGGAGCATTGGCCTGGCATGTGGCCATTTGGCGTTTGGGCCACGTGGCAGCTTTGGCAGTTGTTCAGGCCCGCGTGGCTAAAAGTCACCGCGTGCCAATCATCGGTGTTATGACAGTTGGCGCAGGGGGTAGTGAAGTGATTGCTCGGCGTGCTGTGGCACTGCGTGCAGTTGGTAAAGCCTTCGTGAGTGATCCACACTTGCTCCCAGGCAGTGGTTAGATGGCAGCTGCCGCAGTAGCCAGGATAGTGATTGTCTGGTTTTTCCTGACTGTGGCAACCGTTGCAGTCTGGCTGGCCGGTGTGATTAAATTCTACATCTTGCCAGGTGGTTTCCTGGTGGCAGCTGCTGCACTGTCCAAAATAATGATCAATGGGTAACTCTTCTGTGTGGCAGCTCTGGCAGTTCTGGTAGAAGGTGTGGTCAAAGTTGACCGTTGCCCAGTTGAGCGTGTTGTGACAGCTGCGGCAGGTTCCTTCGTAGTGCGGTTGGGGCGTTTCTGCCCGGTGGCAGGTAAGGCAGTTGGCTGTGAGACCTGCATGGTTGACTTCAATCTCAGTCCACTCTTCCACATCCGCGTGGCAGGCAGTGCACGTACCGGGCAAATGGGGTTCCGGCGTATCCTGCATGTGGCAAATTTCACATTCGGTGACGCCTTCGTGAGCGTAGGCGGTCAGGTTCCAATTTTCTGTATCCGCGTGGCACTCTTGGCACAAGCCAGGGTAATGAAAAACGGGCGTGTCCGGGTTATGGCAAGTTTCACAGGCAGCCGTGCTGTCGTGCTCGTAAGCAGTCAGCTCCCAAACGGCCGTATCGGTGTGGCACAGCTGGCAGTCGCCGGGATAATGGGTGGGGGAAACGGCCGTTGCCATATTATTGACCAAAATGATTTCTGGCAGCACAGGCTGAGGCAAATCATTCGTGTGGCAGCTCGTGCATTCAGTTACGCCGATGTGGTCAAACTGGTACAGCTGCCAGCTGTACAGGGTGTGGCAAGATTCACACTCTCCGGCAAAATGATTCGGATAGACATGCCACAAGCTGCTGCTTTCGGTGGCCAGCAGCGTGGTGGCGGTTTGCGCTGGTGGCAAGGTGTGGCAGTCGGCGCAGGCGGTGGGTGTGTGGGCATATTGGCCATCTTCGTGGCAGCTTTCGCAGGGCAAATTGGCGTGTCCGGCGGTCAGGGGGAAAGCTGAATGATCAACGTTGCTCACCAGGAAGGGGACGAACGCGGCCGTATTGAGCCGGGGTGTTTCTGTTGGCGCGGGCAGTTGGGCCGCCATTTCGGCAAGAGAATCCAGCGCTTGCCACGCTTTGACCCGGCTGGTTAGCTTGGTGAGCGGCCCGTCCTCTTCGGGTTCTAGCGCTGCGAGCACAATTTCGGTACGGCGCAGCAGCGCCTGGAATTGGGCAGCATAATAGGCTTGCTGGGCGGCGGGCAGATTATTGAGTTGGGTAACGGCCGTTGTCAACGCGTCGTTCAAAGCTGGGATGGCTGCTTGGGTTGCGGCGGACGTTTGTGCCTGGGCCAGGTCAGCCAGACGGCGGTCTGCCTGGTTGAGTGCCAGGGTGGCCCGCTCTTCGGGAACGGCCGTTAGATTTAGTTGGGCCAGTTCGGCCACATGTTGCCAGCGGTACAGCAGCTGGCCAGGGTGGAACGGCGTTGTCAGGCCAAGATAAAGCGTGCCTGCCAGCAGCCCTATCGTCAAAAAAATGAAGGAAAGAAACCATTTGTTTGTCCACCTGGGTTTCATCTTAATCCTCCGTAAAACTTCGTACCCTCGTTACTTTTACTCCGTTGCGGGCCAAAGGCTGGCTCTGGCCAGTGGCAGGGCATCTTCCGGGCCGCCTGTGGGGTGGCAGCTGATGCACGTGGCGTTCGGCTGGTAGTCGGGCACGCTTTCTGGCGGGTGCAGCCCCGCCATGTCGGCAGCCAGATGGCAGTCCGTGCAAATCACCTGGTCGTAAGCGCTTTTGTGGCAGGCAGTGCACTCTAATGCTTCACCGTCGCCATGATTTAGGGCAAAGCGATGTTGGGTGAGTTGGGCCGGTGCCCAGGCAACGGCCGTATGGCAGCGCGCACAATCTTGACCAAACTGGCCGGTGTGAATGTCGGGTTCGGCATGACAGCCGCCGCAAGTCTGGCTGGTTCCGGCAAAAAGATAATCCGCATGGCAGGCCTGGCAACTGGTTGTTTCATGCCCCGCTTCCAGCAGATAAACAGTGTTGTGATCAAATTCCACAATCGCACCGGTGCCATTGTGGCAGCCCAGGCACTCTGCGCCATGTTCATCGCTGTGCTGGGCAATCAGTTCGCCATCGGCATCTTCGTGGCAGTCCAGGCAGCTGACTTCGTCTGGCGAAAAGCGACCCTCGGTGTGGCAATCCTCGCACACCATTTGCGAACCATCGAAGCGCACTTCGTGGTGCTCCAGGCTAAAGCCGCTTAGCTCCTGGTGATTGATATTGCTTAACGCGACCGCGCTAATGATGGCGTCCCGACCACGGTGTTCTACATGGCAGCTCTGGCACTTTTCGGTGCCGGGCAGGCGGCTGTGCAGCCCAACCATCTCGGTGCGCTGGCGAGCAATCTCGATGTGGCAATCCTGGCATTTGGTGTCAGTAACGCAGTGGACGGGGGCATGGCAGTGGGTACATGCTTCCTCAAACATGGCGTGCGAGTCGTAGCCACCCAGTGTGTCCCCGCTGTGGTTAACACCGGAGAGCGACCCTGGGCTGAGATAGATGTGCAGCATGTCGTAATGAGCGTAAACGGCCGTACCCATTATCCCCGTCATCAGCACGGCCAGCATAACTCGGAAAGGGTAACGTTTTAGATTCATCGTTGCACCACGTATTGCGACTTATCGCGTTTTAAATGGGCAAAAGGCTGGATGTGCTGGCTTTTGCGGCGAACACATCCAGCCCCACAGAGTCATGAGCTATTTACGAATCGTTGGCATGTACAGTTGGTGTAGCTCCCGGACAATCCACACTTCAAACGTAACGCCAGGTGACCAGTTGCCGCTCTTATCTTTGGCTGAGAACGTAAACGTATGCCAGCCAGGCTGGAAGCTGCTTGCAGGCATTTCCAGCCGTGCCTGGTTGCTAATAGATGTAGTGACGCCGTTTAGTGTATCGGTCCAGCGATACTCGGCGATGTCATTTTGCGGCAGGTCGCTGACGCTGTCGCCATCGCGGGCTGAGCCGACAAACAGCAGCATGTCATCGTAATCGGCCATTTCGTGGCTAACAAAGAGAAGCTGCACGATGGGCGCAGTATCTTCCGTCGCTGCCTCATCCAAGAACATGATGCGGCGGAAAATGATGTCGCTTTCGGAAACATTCTCATGCTCGTCTTCTTGCCACTGATTCCACACGACGTAGTAGAATGTGCCGCCGGGGTTGGCCGTATTGGCCGCCTCACCAGAGAGGTCTTCCTGGTCGTGCTCCAGCCAGTCAAACTCAAGCGAGACTTCACCCGTGGAGGAGTTGAAATACTCCACCAGGTCGTAATCGTCGCCCCAGTTGGTGGCCCGGCTGTAGAAGAGGTCCAGCGGAACGGCCTCGCCTTCGGCTACGGTGGTGTTGTCACCCGTTTCATAGACCACAAAGAATTTCGACGGATCGCGTTCATCGTCTTCGTAGCCCGTGAAGCCAACCTCTTTCAGGTCCGTGATGGGCAGCATTTTCACACCGCCGGTGGGTGTGTAGCGCGGATCAAGGATGGTGACCTTGTTGCCGGTGAGCTGCGACACGTTGCGCGACTGCTCGAATTCGCCCGCGCCGTAGGTGGTGCAAACGGTGGTGTATTCGGTACCCGCGCCGTAGTTTTCGCAGGTTTCTGTGCCATCACCGCCCAAGTCAGCTGGTGTGGTCGTCCAGGTAACGCCGCCGTCGAAGGAGCGACGGATGTAGAGGTTGTAGTGGTCGTTGCCTACGGTGTTGGCCTTCCAGTTGGGCGACCAGGCGTACATCATCATGACAAAGTCGCCATCAATGAAGCCCCGATGTCCCTTGGCCACGTCGTATGGATTCTCCCAGGACTGGTCATCCAGGTTGTCTTCTGTTTGAATCCATTCCGTCACTTTGGGGAACGGAGAAACGCCACCGTCCCACGGGAAAAGATCGGCGCAGGCTTCGCCGCTGGTGCCGTTGTCGCAGGCGACGATGGTGGTGCCAGAGACGTTAATGGCCGGGCTCAGGCAAATGCCTTGCAGATAGCGCGGGTTGCTGCCATCGGTGTAGGCCCAGTCATCGCAGGCTAGATTCTCATAAACGTATGGGTTGTATCCGGCAGGCAGACAGGATTCTGTAGTGGTGGGATCACCGTCTGTTTCGCAGGCTTCCCAGACGTCATCGGGCACGACCAGGCGGCGCAGGAAGATGTCGGCCGGGCCACCCTGGTTGAGTATGCCTGCCTTGGTGATGAGGATGCCAGCCGTGCCGGACTCGCCGATCTGGTGGATAGGTTGGGTCATGTGCGAGAAGCGGCGGGCAATTTCTGTTTCGTAGAACGGGTTGCCGAAATCATCCTCCAGCATTTCGAAGAATGTTCCGGTTTCTGGGTCAACAGCAGGTTGGTTGAGCATACCGCCCTGCATGACCACTTCGGGGTTGAGCATGTCGAAGGTGTAGTACCACATGTTCTTGCCGATGTCTTCTGGCTCAAGGTCTTCTTCTTGGGAGCCTTCGCCCAGGGCTTTGGATTCTTCGGCGGCGGTGATGACCCAGGCGCTGTCGTAGACGCCATCGCCGTCAGAGTCGTAGGGCTGCACGTTTACGCGTGGCCGGGAAGCACCGACGCGACCTTGCAGCACACGGCCGTCTTCCGCCTGGCACAGTTCAAGTGTGGTACCACCGGGGTTGGTCCAGCTTACCGTTTCGGCGCAGAAGTCTGCTCCGGGTTCGGGGGTGGTGGGCAGTGGATCAGACAGAATCAGGTTGCCGTCGGCGTCCACGTTGTCGAAGTCGATGTAGCAGTAGGGGTCAGAGCCACTGGCCTTACACATTTTGTTGTCGGTGAGGCGCACCGGCAGGGCCATGGGGGCAGCGACTTTGGGCATCGTGTCGCCCGTGTAGTCGTAGACGGAAACGGCCGTTTCATCCTCATCAGAAGTCTGCACCATTTCAAAGTCGGCCATGGAAATGTAGGAATACCACAGGTCTGTTTGCTGGTTTACCACCGCGCCAGACCAACCTTCACCGGGGCCAAGCCCTTGACCAGGACGTAACCCTTCGGGGTCTTCTTGCCAGATCATCATGAAGCCAGCGGCGCCGTCGCCGTTGATTTCCAGGCGGTTTGCATCCCGCCGCCCAGAGGTGAGGCGTTCGGCCTTGGTCCAGATGATGTCATAAAAGCCGCCGCCATCAGCGGGCACGCCGTCGGCATCTACTTCCAGCAAGGTGCCCCGGGCGCTCCAAACGCAGGAGTAGGGAATTTCGCCTACTTCGGGGAAGCCTTGCAAGGTGTAGTTGACGGAACGCTGTGACCCGGACACACCCCAGATGTCGGGATAGAGGTCATTGCCTTCTTCGTCTTGCCAGGTGTAGGCGGGCGAACCGCCGTCGCAATATTTGCTGATCCAGCCAACCAGCACTTTGTCTCCTGCCACGGCGAAGGTCATGTTGTGCGCGTCACCGGGGTAGGGTTGGCCATTGGCCAGCACAAAGGAGGAAAGCGCGGCCGAATTGGAGAGATTGGTGCGCTTCCACGTTGCGCCATCGTCCAGCGAGAAGGCGGCATGGGCATCATGGGCACCGTAGCCTGCGCCACTGAGGATGGCAAACGGGAATTCGGCGCTAGTTACGGCCGTTTCCAATATGCCATCAATGTAGACAGCGACGAGGGGTTTGGCAAATTCACGCAGATCTACCAGTGACCCGGCTGCGTCGTAATATTCTACGGCCGTTATTTCGCCGTCAGAGGTTTGGGCTGGAACGTAAAAAGTCATATGAGCCAGGTTGGCTCGTTCGGTCTCTTGTTCTGGTGTTTTAGAGATGTTGCGCCGGAACATTTGGCCGTCGTCGGCTTGCAAAATGCCAACGATCAGGGCCATGAAGATGCCCAGCAGAGTGATGGATAGAAGTCGCTTACTTTTCATCCTTTTACATACTCCTTATCCAAAAATGGATGTATGGGTTCGGTGAGTTCATCTGCCAATTACTGAAATGAGCAAGTGGTTGTGTCTTTTTCAAATGCTTTTCTCCTCCTTCCTCTTACAACTCATCGTTTGCCGGATCGGAACTGGTAAGAGGTTGGCGACAAGCCTCTTGTAAAATTTCTAGTTCGCTTTGCAGCAGCGAAATTAATCGTTTGCACTGGCGCAAGGTTTGTGAGGGTGTGGCATTGGCTTCTACCAGATGGATGAAGGAACGGCCGTATTCCCCTGAAAGCGGCCGTGTTTTGAGTGCGTTTAGATAAATTTGCTGCGCGGCCAGCAATTCGCCGGCTTCTTCATAGAGCGTGCTCAATCGCTGCAAGGCGGCCAGGTATCCTTGTTGAAAATGGGTGCGCCAGGTGACAATCCAGCTGGAACGAAGCGGCACATTGAGCAAAAAATCGTCGCGGTATAAATCGACTACTTCCTGCAAAAGGCGAGTTTCTTCGGCGGGGTCCGGCTCGTCAGCAGCCTGGGTGAGCCGTTTGTCGAACTCATCCGTATCCAGCCAGAAGCACAGATTCTTTGGCAACTGGTAGCCGCCGTTCACCTGCCATACAGGATTTGCCAGATTGAGAAGATGAGCTAAGGTGTTGGAAACGGCCGTTACTTCCCCCACTACATCTTCAGCAGGCAAGTGCGGCCAAAGCTGGTGCTGCAACTCCTTGGGCGTCACGGGATGATCGCGGTTGAGCGCCAGGTATACAAAAATGGCTAGTTGCCGTTCGCTGGCCCAGGTGGTGCCGTTGAGGCGACGGCCGTCTGCGGCACACAGCTGAACCGCGCCCAGCAGATGAAGCGCAAAGGCCGGGTTAGGAGCCGAAGCTGGCCGCAAGAAATGAACCAGATGATTGGTATGATCCGTGGTTCTTACTGTTGTTGTGTGCACTTGCCATTGATGCAGCACCCCATCTGGCCCCTGGCTGAGCATGCGGAAATCGGTCGTTGCTTCGGTTTGTTGTATCAGGGCCAGCATGGGGCAGTGGCGGCGGCAAATGGGCTTGCCTTGCAGCGAGTTCCCCTGGATGACGGCCCAACAGGGTCGCCCCACCACATCCTCAGCGGCATGTCCAAAAATTGCCGTGGCTGCCGGGTTCCAAAAAACAAGCTGCTGTGCCGCGTTAATAGCGCAAACAGGCATCGTCATTTTTTCAAAAGCTTGCCGGATATGGTTCATGTAAATAGCCCCGTCGTTGTCCGCCCCGTTGGCTCAATTAATGGCGTTCGCTCGCCGCAGAGAATGCGGTAGGAAAAAAGTACTACAGCAAACTCAACAAATCCTCAACGGGACGGGTAATTTTTGGGGAAATTGGGCTAATTGTTTTCGACGAGAGGAAGGAAAAGCTCGTGGATTATCATACTGCCGGGCACTGGTTCATAAAGAAAGGCGCGTCCGCGCAGTTCTGTTTCCTTGCGATAGTTGGGTGCGCCTACCAGCACTTCGGCTTGGCCGTCGCCGTCCACATCGCTGCTGCCTAAAGCAAAGCCAAACTCGGCTTCAGCTTTGTTGCCTTCGGCAATCCAGCTTGGTTGGGCATTGGGGCCACCCAGAGCGCCATAATAAACGTAAAGACGGCCTTCTTGCGATTGATCCGCGCTGTAGGTGTAGGCGCCCACCAGCACATCGTGTAGGCCATCGTTGTTGAGGTCGTGGAGCATGTTGACGGCGCTGCCAAAGTTGGTAAAGGATTGGTCAGCAACGGCCGTCCATACGGGTGTAGCGCTAGGTCCAACGGCCGTTCCGCCAAACAACAGTACCGCGCCAGCTTCAGGCACAGCGGCGTCCCGCCCCGGTGCGCCAACGAGCACATCGTCCAGCCCGTCGCCCGTGATATCCCCACCACCGCTGACCGCTTCACCCAAACGGCCGTTTGCCTGCGAACCAGTCACGCTCCAGCATGGTGTCTGGGTCAGCCCTTCAGCTGTGCCACAAAAGGCCAACACACGCCCGCCGTCTTCTACGTCTGTGTCAAATAGAGGCACGCCCACCAACACGTCGTCAAACCCATCGTGGTTGATGTCGCCTGCCGGAGAAACGGCCGTACCCAAACTGGCCCCCGCCTGCTCGCCAAACACCGTCCAGGCTGGTGTGTTGGACAGCCCGTTTGGGCCGCCCAGGTAAAGCTGCGCCATGCCCTCATTATAAAAGTCCTGCTGCGCCCACTTGGCACCTACAATTACATCATCATAGCCGTCGTTATTCACATCGCCAGCTCCGGCCACCGACCAGCCCAAATATGCTTCTACCAGCACGCCTTCCAGCTGCCAATCGGGTACAGGCGGCAGACCTGAGGATGTGCCATAAAAAGCATAGACGCGCCCCTCACGCGAGAATGCCTGGTTATAGCGTGGGGCTGTGAGCAAAATATCGGCAAAGCCATCGCCGTTTACATCGCCTGCGGCAGCGACGGCAAAGCCTAAATCGGCCCCGGTCTGAGTGCCGTCGTAATGCCACTGGGGCATAGGCTGCAATCCGCTGGCCGAGCCATAAAAGGCAAAAACCGTACCTGCTTTGTGGATGGTGCCGCTGTACTTGGGTGCGCCTACCAGGATGTCTTCAAACCCATCGCCATTCACATCTCCCGCCCCGCTAACTGCCCAACCGAGGCTGGCGGAGGCTTCATCGCTTTCAAAAAACCATTGCGGGAGATTCAGAGTATCCGGCTGGCACGCAGCCTGTGGTGGGCGAATGGCCAACAGCCAGGCAGTGAGGACAAACATCAAAAGGATCACACAGGGGGAACGGCCGACTTTTTGCATGGTACGTCTCCTGCCCAGAGGATAGGGGCCAGAAGTCAACCAAATCTAAACGGTGTCGCGGATTTTGTTGTACAGCGCGCGCGTCTGGTCGCTAATTAAAATATCCAGCTCATCGGCCAGGCATTGGGTGAGCCGTTGGCATACTTGAATTGCTTCGCTGCGTTTGCCCAGCTTGGTAAAGAGGGACATCAGCTGGCGGCAGCTGGCTTCCTGGCAGCAGTCGATGGACAGAATTTGCTGGTAGGTGTCGATGGCCTCTTCGGCCATGTCCAGTTTTTCGTAGAGGCTGGCCAGCTCGGCAAGGGCCCTCAGGTAAATTTCTTGCAGCCGAAACTGCTGGTCGCGTATCCAGCTGTGCGTGTCGGTGAGGTCAAATAGATAGTCGCCCCGGTAAAGGGAGAGCGCGGTTTTGTAGAGGGAAACGGCCGTTGTTGCATCTGTTTCTTGCCGGGCTTGCCGAATCCCACTCTCAAAAATGTCTACATCGATCCAATGCTTTTTGGCCTCAGCCAGACGATAGCAGCCATTTTGGTACAGCAGGTAGCGGGATTGGCTGGCCTTTTCCAGTTTGGGTTCCAGGCTGCGGCGCAGGTTGTAGACGGTGGTGTTCAGGTTGTGCATGGCCGCTTTGTATTCCAGGTCGGGCCACAACATATCCAGGATTTGCTCGCGAGAAACGGCCGTGCCTTTTTGCATGACCAGGTACGCCATCAGCGCGCGCGTTTTGACGCGATTCCACAGTGCTCCTTCAACCTGCGAGCCATCTTGGCGGGTAACGACCAGGGGACCTAGCAGATAAATGCGGAAAGGTTGGTGAGCATGCCACTTTTGTTGGCGTAGGCGCAGCAGGTGAACTAAAAAGCTCTCCTCAAATTCTGAGGGTACGGGGATGGTACTCATGTTGGTGAGAACATAGTGCCCGTTGCGGTGGCGCAGTTGAATATCAACACTGGCAACCGGAGAACCATTTTTTATATCCTGACGCACCGGACAGTTGGGCGCACAGTGAGGCTCTCCCTGAGGTGTAAGCCCAACCAGAAGCTGCCAGCAGTATTGATCAACTGCTTCCTCTACGGCGTAGCCCAGCAAATCAACCGCTGCCTGATTCCAGAAAACTATCTGACCATCTTCGGTCACGCTCCAGGCACCGTCTCCCGTTTTGCCAAAAAAGTGTTTGATTGATCTCATCAGGATTCACCGTAAACTTGAGGAGAAAAGAATACCTATGGCTACACTTTAGATCATGCAACTTTCGTGCTTACAAAGAAACTTACACCAGAGCGATTTGGAGAAGTATCACGCCTTCGGGGTGACAAATGTCACATGAGCATGGTGCGGCGGGGTAACGGCCAATATTTCATGATCGAAGGCTAGGGTTTCCAGTTCTTTGTGAAAGGTGACGGTTATCAACCCTTAGAAACCTTGAAGACCCTTTTTCTTTTATCAATCGCATCCTCTATAATCCCTCTTCTGATGACCGAAAAAGCGAAGCGCCTTCACCTATTGCAGCACCAATCGGCCCGCCTGGAGCGGCGATTGGTGGCGTTGCGCCACCGCAGCGACCAGTTTTCACGCTGGCGATTGGGCCTGTTTGCCTTGGGCGGATTGGTGAGCGGGGCTAGCTTTTTGCAATGGGGGCCAGTGGTGTGGCTGTGGGTAACGGCCGTTGCCTTCATTCCCTTCATTGTGTCCGTTATCGTGCATCGGCGGATAGAAACGGCCGTCATTCGCTTTGATCTTTGGCAGCGGATGAAGCAGTCGCACCTGGCACGGATGACGTTGGATTGGGCAAAGCTGCCCGCAGAACGGCCGTTTCCCGTCCCAACCGATCATCCTTTTGCCCAGGATTTGGATGTGGTGGGCGATTTTTCACTGCACCGGCTGCTGGATACGGCCGTTTCGCGCGAAGGCAGTCATCGTTTGCACAGTTGGCTGCTGGAAACTTTACCTCAAGAGGACACCGTGCAGCTGCGGCAGCGCCGTGTGCGCGAGCTGGCGCAGCAGACCCGTTTTCGGCAGCGGTTGGCGCTGCAAGCGGCCCTGGTTGTGTCCGGCGATGACCAGCCATGGGCAGGGCAGGAGCTCATAGATTGGCTGGAGCGGGAAAGTGGAGGGCGATCATTACGGCCGTTGCTCATTGTGTTGGCGGTGCTGGCTGTGGTGAACTGGGTCTTGTTTGCCGGGTACCAGCTGTGGCAATGGCCAATGCTCTGGTTGGGCAGCGCCTTGCTCTACGGCGTGCTGTTCATCACCCTGGGCTTTCAGCGAGCTGCCAGCCTGTTTACCGATGTACTGTTCCTCGCCGATCGGCTGCGCGTGTTGAACGGGGTGTTTGCTTTTCTGGAGCAGTGGCGCTATGGCAAAATGCCGGAAATCCAGCAGCTGTGCCAGTCATTTTTAGAGAAGGGGGAACGGCCGTCCGCGCACATCAGCCGGGTGCAAAAAGTGGTGGCTGGCGTGGGGCTGCGCCAGAATTGGCTGCTGGGCTTTTTGCTGAATGCGTTGCTGCCGTGGGACATCTATTTTGCTTACCGGCTGGACCAGTGCCGCGCCGATCTGGCTCAGCGTTTGCCGCGTTGGCTGGATGTTTGGTACGAGTTGGAAGCCGCCAGCAGTCTGGCCACCTTTGCTTACCTCAATCCCGGTGAAGCGATCTGGCCTACCCTGGCAGAAGCCAACGCGCCGGTTTTTGCCGCTGAACAGCTGGGCCATCCACTTATTTCCAGCACGCAGCGCGTCTGCAACGATGTGCTGCTGGACAGCACACGGCCGATTTACCTTATCACTGGCTCCAACATGGCCGGGAAAAGTTCATTTTTACGCACGATTGGGGTGAATTTGGTGCTGGCCTATGCTGGCGGCCCTGTGATGGCCCGAGCATTCCAGGCCAGCTGGCTGCGCCTTTTTGCCACTATCCGCGTGGCCGATTCGCTCAACGATGGGTTTTCTTTTTTCTATGCCGAGGTGCGCCGCCTGTCGCAGCTACTCACCGCGCTCAAGTTGGAGGGGGAACGGCCGTTGCTCTTTCTCATCGACGAGATTTTCCGTGGTACCAACAACCGGGAGCGGCTGATTGGCAGCCGGGCGTACATCCAGGCGCTAGCGCAAGGCGGCGGATTGGGGGCAATTGCCACGCATGATCTGGAGCTGGTGCAGCTGGCGGAGACATCGCCCAAGATTCAAAATGTGCATTTTCGGGATGCGGTGGTAGACGGCCGTATGGTCTTCGATTACAAACTGCATCCCGGCCCTTGCCCCACAACCAATGCCCTCAAAATCATGCAGTTGGCCGGATTGCCCATCGTGCCAGCTGACGCTGCTAACTGTTAAACCATTAACTTTATCTTCACCCAATTCCCCGCACTTCTTCACGAAAAACCGTTAAGGCAAATGTTATACTAACGGCCGTGTCCGAAAACCAATCATAAAGTTTTCATTAATTTTATTCGTAAGTATGCCCCGACAAACTATGTAAGGATGGCTTAAAAGCCATTCAACAACGCGTTTAGCCGTTCAGGCGACCTCAATGCAACTTCGTCGTCTGTCTCAAAATATTCTTGTGGTGGAGCCAAAACTGAATATTGTTTTATTTGCCAGGATTTGAAGTAACCGCAGTGTTTCAAAGGGAAGGACTGCATCTTGGTACGAGAGAAAAGGTAATGAAAATCGTGAAACGATCGAATCTTTGGCGTGCAAGTGCTGTCATTCTGGCAACCCTCTTTGTCTTATTTTTCTCCACAACTGTCTTGGCCAGCAAGGAATGCAAGGCTGTGTACACGGTTAATACGACGGCCGATGTGTCGGATGGCCTTTGTACCAATTATCACTGCTCCTTGCGTGAAGCGATTCAAGCGGTCAATGCGCTCCACGGCGGCACTGCAATTATTCAGTTTAAGGTTGGTACTCAGAATCCTGTTGTTATTACTCCCACATCTCCCTTGCCTGAACTCACACATGCGGTTGAGCTAAGAACCAATGCAACAAACAGCATTGATGTCATTCTGGATGGCAGCGAAGCCGGTGTCGCCGATGGGTTGGTAATTGTTGGCGACGGTGTTACCGTGCGAAACTTAACGATCCAAAACTTTAGCGGCAGCGGTGTGGTGATTAACGGCAGTGGCAACACGGTTGAGGGCACGACTATCAGCGGTAATGGCGGCAGCGGCATTCTGGTTCTGGAGGGCAGCGGTAATCTGCTGCGCCAGAACCAGATTTTTGGCAACGATGGCCTGGGCATTGACTTGGGCGGCGATGGCCAAACGAGCAATGATTTGGGTGATACCGATGAAGGGGCAAACGGCCGTCAAAACGCTCCCACACTCATCCGCGCCGTACCCACTGGTTCTACTCTGGAAATTGAAGGGCTGCTGAACAGCCAGGCGAACCACAGCTACACGATTGACTTTTTTGCTAGTGACAGTTGCCGCGAAAGCGGTTTTGGCGATGGCCAGACCTGGCTGGGCGGCACGGAACTAACAACGGATGAAAACGGCAATGCAAGCTTTACAACGGCCGTTTCTACGACCCTCGCCAATGCCAGCCTCACGGCCCTGGCCACTGGCGCTGATGGCACTTCCGAATTCAGCCGCTGCATCCGCCTGGGCCTGGGCAATGATTCCTGGCCGCGTGCTCTGAACCTGGAACTAACGCCCGATTCCGTTTCACCTGAAGTGCAAACCGCCGAAATTAGCCAGCCCCTGGATTTGGCTGGACAATCCCGCTGGTACAAATTTTCCGTGCAGCCCAATAGCCAGTTGGTAATTGCCCTGACTGACCTGCCAGCCAACTACGATCTCACCGTTTATAAAGACATCGCCGCCGAGTGGGCTTCGCTGCAAACGCTGGACAGCACGGCCGATTTAGTCTCGCTTACGGCCGAATTTGCCCCGGATGCGTTCAGTCCCGATGCGTTTAGCCCGGATGCTTTCTCACCGGATGCGTTCAGTCCCGATGCGTTTAGCCCGGATGCATTCTCGCCGGACGCGTTCAGTCCCGACGCGTTTAGCCCCGATGCATTCTCGCCGGATGCGTTTAGTCCCGATGCATTTAGCCCGGATGCTTTCTCACCGGACGCGTTTAGTCCCGATGCGTTTAGCCCGGATGCTTTCTCACCTGATGCGTTTAGCCCGGATGCTTTTTCACCCGATGCATTTAGCCCAGACGCTTTTTCCAGCGCCCAGATGCGCAGCCTGATTGCGGTCTCGGCCTTCAACGGCAAGGCGGGTGAGGGAGTGCGCCTGAATAGCTGGGAAAACAGCGGCGACTTCTACATTCGCGTGCGGGGTCGCAATGGCGTCTTTGATCCCAACAACAGCTTCACGCTGAATGTGATGCAAACGGCGGGCAATTGTGGCAATGTGACCACTGCACTGCCTGCCAGCACCCATACGGCCGTTGCCAACAACAGCAACACGATTATTTTGGTAGATTACGGCCGTCTATCCGGCGATCTCACCACCATGCAGGCACGATTGGCGACCTTTGCCGCCCGCGCCGAGGTCAATGGCGTTATCGTTGATGTGAGTAGTGATGCCCGTGTGGCGGCCGCCAACGCCCAGGCTGATCTCAATCCAGCCTGCCCCTTTGCCAAAAATCTGGTGGCCTACGCCATCAAAGACATCGTTGAAAGCTACCGGGCGCTGAATCCGCTTGCCTACATCGTCATCATCGGCAATGATGACGTGATTCCCTTCTTCCGCCATCCCGACCAGGCGCTGCTGGCCAACGAGCGCAACTACGTACCGCCCGTCCTGGACGCTACCGCCTCACAAGCCAGCCTGCGCTTGGGCTACGTGCTCAGCCAGGATCGTTATGGCGCGTCGGTTGAGCTCTCTAGCAAAATCGACACGCTGCCCATTCCTGACCTGGCGGTGGGCCGCCTGGTGGAAACACCCGAGCAGATTGTAACCATGCTGGATGCCTATCTCAGCACGGCCAACGGCGTAGTTAATGCACCCAACTCAGCCCTGGTGAGCGGCTATGACTTTTTGGAAGATGCAGCCAATGCTGTAGCTAGCGAGCTGACCAGCGGGTTGGGCAGCCCGGCAACGACCCTCATTACCCCGCGTGATGTGGCCCCGACGGATTCTGCTTCATGGACGGCCGTTCAACTAGGCGATCTGCTGCTGAACAACCGCTATGATGTGAGCTTCCTGGCCGGGCATTTCAGCGCCAACAGTACGTTGGCGGCCGACTACACTACCCGCCTTCTGGCCTCTGATTTGGCGGCCTCAAGCGTGGACATGACCAACGCACTGGTCTTCAGCGCGGGCTGCCATGCAGGCTACAACATCGTGGATGCGCACGGTGTGCCCGGCGTGACGGGCGAGCCGGACTGGGCGCAGGCGTTTGCCAGCAAGGGGGCCACGCTGATTGCTGGCACCGGTTACCAGTACGGTGACACCGACTTTATCGAGTACAGCGAACGGCTGTACCTCGCTTTCAGCGAAGAGCTGCGTGCGGGCACTGGCCCAGTGGCTATTGGACAGGCGCTCACCGCTGCCAAGCAAACCTATCTGGCCGAAACGCAAGAATTACGGCCGTTGCATGAAAAATCGCTCCTGGTGGCCACCCTGTTTGGTCTGCCGATGCTCAAAATCGACATGCCTGCCGGGCGTGGTAATCCTTCCGGTGAAACTTCCGTCGTGGGCAGCACAACCGGATTTGCCAGCAATCCTGGCCAGACGTTAGGCCTCACTTACGCCGATCTGACCATCGAGCCAGAATTGACTCAGGTTGAGCAGCCGTTGGACATCGTTGGCGCGGCCGAACCGACCAGCGTGACGGCAACCTACCTGGCGGGCAGCGACGGCGTGATTGTAAACGCGGCCGAACCGGTGCTGCCGCTGGAATCGTTCAACGTGGGCGTAGCCGATACCGTGCTGCGCGGCGTGGGCTTCCGTGGCGGTGCCTTCACCGATCTCCCCGGTATTTTGCCGCTGACGGGCGCGGCCACCACTGAAATTCGCGGGGTGCATCCACCGTTTGTTACCGACGTCTTTTACCCGATGCAGCCGTACCAGGTGAATTACTTCGGCCAGCTGGTGGATGGCTTGGGCGGCACCGTGCAGCTCAACGTGATGCCAGCGCAGTTCCTTTCGGACAATGCGGGGGCGCTAACCGGCACGCTGCGCCAGTTTGGCGCGATAGATTTCCGCCTGTACTACAGCAGCTACATCGCCCAGTCTGAAGTGACGGGCAACGTTCCGGCGCTGGCGGCACCGCCTTCTATCTCACAGGTAAACGCCTTCCCGAATGATGGCGTGGTGACGATTCAGGCGCGTGTCGTGGGCGATCCGACGGCGGGCATCCAGGAAGTGTGGGTTACCTACACGGGCAGCGGCCCAATGGCTGGCCTGTGGCAGTCCATCGACCTGGTGCAGAGCGAAAATGACAGCACGCTGTGGCAAGCCACTTTGCCGCTCAATGGTGTGCCTGCTGACGATGTGCGCTTTATTGTTCAGGCAGCCAATGGCGTGGGGCTGGTAAGTGCGGCGACTAATCTCGGCGCATATTACAGTGGCGCAGGTACGGCTGAGGGTGATTTGCTGGATACGGCCGTAACCCTCCTCTCGCCACCCACCTCTGGCGCATACAGTTCTGAAATTGGCGTCAGCGCCGTGCTAACGTCTGGCGGAGAACCTGTAGCCAATCGCTACGTGAGCTTCCACGTGGGGCCGCAAACGCGCACTGTGCTGACCAATGCGGCTGGTGAAGCTACGGCCAATCTGGCGTTGCTGGGTCAAGCTGGCAGTACCGAAC
Source organism: Ardenticatenaceae bacterium (assembly GCA_020634435.1). Classification (GTDB taxonomy): domain Bacteria; phylum Chloroflexota; class Anaerolineae; order Promineifilales; family Promineifilaceae; genus Leptofilum. The sequence goes on from JACKBS010000009.1 coordinate 487,853, forward strand.
TCACCGTGACGTTTGCTGGCGACGCTGAGTACGAAGCGTCGTTTGACACCGTGCCGTTTACCATCACCAAGCAGCCTACCAGCCTGACCTTGGTGCCTGAGGCTGCCACGGTTGAGCTGGGGCAAGACCTGCCGTTTGTGGCGACCTTGATGGATGGGTTGCAACGGCCGTTTAGCCAGAAAACCGTCTTCTTCATCATCACCGGTGAAAATGGCAGCTATGCTGAGGCAGTGATTACCGACTTTGCCGGGCGCGCCACCTTGCACAGCGTGCCGCTGCCCGTTGGCGTATATACCGTGGACGTTTATTTCAGTGGCACCATTCCGCTGCCTTCCGGTAATTTGAACTTGCCCGATGATCGCTATCTGCCATCTAGCGTCAGTGGTTTGTTGACCATTGTTGAACCAGTGGTGGAAACGGGCCAGACGCTGTACCTAAGCACCGCGCACAGCGGCACCGTAGACGGGATTGTCTACAGCCCTGAGGATGTGCTGGGCTTTGACCTGGAAAACGGTCAGTGGTCGCTGCTGTTTGACGGCTCCGATGTGGGTTTGGCGGGACAGGATGTGACGGCCTTTGCCTGGCTGCCCGATGGCAGTTTGCTGGTTGCCGTTGCCGAAGATTTCTACCTGGGCGCTCTGAATCAGCCAGTTGCCGGGAAGGGTGGCAGCAACGTGGACAATGCCGACATTCTGCGCTTTACGCCGCAATCTTTGGGTGAAAACACCTCGGGTACCTGGTCGCTTTACTTTGATGGCTCGGATGTAGACCTGAACTCGCCTCAAGAAGCCATTCGCGCTCTGACGGTGTTGGCCGACGGCCGTATCGTCATCAGCACCAAGGGGCCGTTCAAAGCGGGTAGCCTGAACGCTAAGAGCCGTGATCTGGTTGTGTTTACCCCCACCAGCATGGGTGAAAATACATCTGGCAGTTGGGCGCTGTACTTTGATGGTTCCGATGTACCTCTCCTCAGCGCCAGCCAGGATAGCCTGGAAGCGGTCCATCAGGATGAAGAAACGGGCGATCTTTATCTGGTATCCAGTGGTAATGGCAGTCAGGTTCTAACGTGCAGCCCTGCTTCGCTTGGTTCGAACACCGACTGCACGCCTACCGTGTTCTGGAATGCTGCGGATTATGGTCTGTATGATGCACAGATTGATGCAATTGCCATTCGGTAATTGTTGCTAGAAAAAACCCCACCACCAGTCGCGTGAAAAACTGGGGCGAAATTCCTCCGCCCCAGTTTTTCGTTTATTTCTCGCCTGCACAAAGCGCCAACATCCGTATAATAGTATCTTTGTGACACAACCCTGAACGGCTTCAAAAGTTGGAGGCCAACTACTCGTATGATGGAACGGCCGATTTCCTACATTCCTATGGATAGGCGACAGGCCCTGTACCGGGGTGAGAAATTGCCCGATCCGGCCCACGGCGCGGCGCTGTTTGCGGATGTTTCCGGTTTTACCCCGCTCACTGAGCATTTAGTGCGCGATTTAGGTCCGCAGCGCGGGGCGGAAGAAGTGACCCGCCATCTCAACCGCGTGTTCGATGGCCTGGTGGATGAACTGCATCGGTACGGGGGTAGCGTGATTAGCTTTAGCGGCGATGCCGTGACCTGCTGGTTTGAAGGCGATAACGGTTTTCGCGCTACCACCTGCGCCCTGGCTATGCAGGCCGTCATGCAGCAGGCCCAAACCATCGAAACCCCCTCTGGCGAAATTACCCTGGCGATGAAAACGGCCGTTGTCACCGGTACGGCGCGTCGTTTTCTCATTGGCAATCCGCAGGTGCAGCTCATTGATGTGCTGGCGGGTAAGCTGCTGGATCGGCTGGTGGAAGCAGAGCATGAGGCGGAGAAGGGCGAAGTTATCCTCGACGAGACGACGATAGATAATTTGGGACAGCGTGTGAGCATTAAGGCGTGGCGATACAGCTCGCTGACCGGGGCGCAGCTGGGCGTGGTGGGCAGCCTGGAAAATTTGAGCATTCCTGCCTACTGGCCGCCCATTCCGCCTGATGCCCTGGATGAGTCGATTACCCGGCGCTGGCTGCTGCCGCCCGTTTACCGCCGTTTGGTGGAAGGCGGCGACGAATTTCTGGCCGAACTGCGCCCGGCGGTGGCCCTCTTTCTGCGCTTCTCTGGCATTGATTACGATGCCGACGAAGACGCAGAAACCAAGCTAGACACCTTTGTACAAAACGTGCAGGAAATTCTCTCGCGCTACGAAAGCAATCTGCTTCAGCTGACGATTGGCGACAAGGGCAGCGCCATGTACGCGGCGTTTGGCGCACCTTACGCCCATGAAGACGATGCGGTGCGGGCGGTTTCTGTGGCGTTGGAGTTGCAGGAACTGGTGGGGCGGCTGTCTTACATCACCTCAGTGCAAATTGGCATTTGCCAGGGACGTGCCCGCACCGGCGCTTACGGTGGCACCATGCGCCGGACGTACGGCGTGTTGGGGGATGCGGTGAATACGGCCGCTCGCCTTATGCAAACGGCCGCTCCCGGCCAGATTTTGGTCACCGATGCCACTATCCGGCAAACCGGCGATCGCTTCTCCTGGGAAGAACTGCCACCAGTCCGGGTAAAGGGCAAGGCGGAACCGCTAACTGTTTTTGCCGTCACAAGAAGACAGACGCAAACGGCCGTTCGCCTGCAAGAGCCGCAATATGCCCTGCCAATGGTTGGTCGCGCTGCCGAGCAGCAGCAAATCCGCGAAAAAATGGCGGCAGTGAAGGACGGCAAAGGCCAGATTATCGTCATTAGCGGCGAGGCGGGCATTGGCAAGTCGCGGCTGGTGGCCAACATTATTCGTCAGGCCAGCGAAGACGGCTTTATAGGCTTTGGCGGCGAATGCCAGTCGTACGGCACCAGCACCAGCTACCTGGTTTGGCAGCGTATCTGGCAAGATTTTTTTGGCCTGACGGCCGAAATGACGCACGATCAGCAAATTGAACATGTGAGCAGTCAGCTCACTGCCATTAACCCGGCTTTGCAAGCTCGTCTACCGCTGCTGGGGGCTGTGCTGCGCCTCAGCATTCCCGATAACGATTTAACCCAGTCGTTTGACGCCCAGTTGCGCAAAGTGTCGCTGGAGTCGCTGCTGGTGGAATGTTTGCGGGCGCGGGCCGAGACAAAGCCGATTTTTATTGTTTTGGAAGATTGCCACTGGCTCGATCCGTTGTCGTTGGACCTGCTGGAAGCAATTTCCAGGGCCATTGCTGACCGGCCCATTTTGATTGTGCTGGCCATTCGCGAGCCGGAACTAAATCGTACGCAAACGGCCGCTTTCCGTCATTTGCCCAACTTTTTAGAAATACGGCTCAACGAGTTCACCCAGGAAGAGGCCGAGCATTTGATGGCCTTAAAAATGGAGCAGCTCACCCGCGCCAAAATCCGCATTCCGCGCGTTTTGCGCGACAAAATTATGGAGCGGGCGGCAGGCAATCCGTTCTACATTGAGGAGCTGCTCAACTATTTGCAGAGCCAAACGGCCGTTGCCCTGCACACGCTGCAAGATTTGGACCTGCCAACCAGTTTGCACAGCCTGATTTTGAGCCGCATTGACCAGCTTACCGAGACCCAGCGCAATACGATCAAGGTGGCCAGCGTCATTGGCCGTTTGTTCCGCGCGGCCATGCTGTGGGGCGCGTATCCGCCGCTGGGCGGGCCGCAGCAGGTGAAGTCTGACCTGGAAGTGCTGGAGCAGCTTGACCTGACGCCGCTGGATACCCCCGAACCGGAGCTGGCCTACCTGTTCAAAAATGTGGTGACGCAAGAAGTGGCTTACGAAAGTTTGCCGTTTGCTACGCGGGCCATGCTGCACGATTTAATCGGGCAGTACATCGAGAAGCATTACGCGCATGTGTTGTCGCAGTACGTGGGGTTGCTGGCTTACCATTACGGCCGTTCCGACAACGAGCCTAAAAAGCGCGAATACCTGCTCAAAGCGGGGGAAGCGGCCCAGGCAGAATATGCTAACGAAGCGGCCATTGAATATTTCCGCCGCGCCTTACCGCTGCTGCCTGAACCGAATCGGGCTGGGGTCATGCGCAAATTGGGCAATGTGCTGGAGCTGGTGGGCCAGTGGGATGAGGCTAGCACATTGTACCTTCAGGGTTTGCAGCTGGCGCAGAAATACGCCACCCGGCAAGAGGAAGCGTGGTGCCAGGCAGCCCAGGCCGAACTGCTGCGCAAACGCGGCCGATTTGAAGAGGCCACCAACCATTTGGAAGCAGCCCGGCTGACGTTTGAAAAGCTGGAAGATGAAGCCGGTGTGGCCCAGGCATTCCACTCTGCTGGAACGCTGGCGGCGCAGCAGGGCCAGTACGAAAAGGCACGCACGCTGTACGAGCAAAGCATGGCGCTGCGCCGTGAGCTGAACCAACCCGCCTTCATTGCGGCGCTGTTGAGCAATCTGGCCATCATTGCTCGCTTCCAGGGGGATTTAGCCGAGTCTCGCCGCTTGAACGAAGAAGCGCTGGAAATTCGGCGGCAGGTGGGTGACCGGCGCACCATCGCCAATTCATTAAATAATTTAGGCAATCTGGTGCGTAATCTGGGCGATCTGGCCCAGGCGCGCCGCCATTTGGAAGAAGCGCTTCAGCTCCAGCGGGAGGTAGGCGACCGCTGGGCGATTGCCAATTCCCTCAACAATCTGGGCAACGTGGTGCGCGATCAGGCCGATTTTGATACGGCGCGTCAGTTTTATGTGGAAAGTTTGACCATTAACCATGAATTTGGCGACAAGCGGGCCATTGCCTATGTTTTGGAAGACATGGCCGGGCTGGAAGCTGCTCAGGACCAATCGCGCCGGGCTTTGCTGCTGGTTGGGGCGGCTCAGGCACTGCGCGAGGAAATTGGTACGCCGCTGTCAACCGTGGAGCAGGGGCAGCTAGACGGCCGTTTAACGGCCGTTCTGCAAGTTGAAAATGCCACCGATTATATTGCCCAGGGGCGCTTGCTTGCGCTGCCGGAAGCCATTGGATTTGCCCTCAATAACACATTGCCCATAGAAGAAGCTGTATGAGTGAAGAACGATCGTTTTATGTGCCACCGGGTGGCCCGCCTCGTGTAAGTGCGCCCAGCCCGGAAATTTATGCCATCATGGGGCAGGAAAATATTTTTGCCATGCTGGCCGATTTTTACCAACAGCTGGCCGAATCTGAAATTCGCGGCATGTTCCCGCGCGACACGGCCCGCGCTTCGCGAAAATCGGCTGCATTTTTTGTGGGGCTGTTGGGCGGTCCGCCGCTGTACCATCAGCAGTACGGCAACCCGATGATGCGGGCGCGCCACATGCCATTCTCCATCGACGAGGCGGCGCGGCAAGTGTGGTTGGACTGCTTTAACGCAGTTCTGGATAATGCGCCGGAAAAATACGATTTTCCCGTCGAGCATTTACCCGCCTTCCGTGACTTTCTGGTTGGCTTTTCCGGCTGGATGGTCAACACGGCTTGACCGCTCGTTCCACGCTCTTGGTATTTAAAAGATAAATCAGGTAATGGTAGGGGCGCACCCCCGTGTGCGCCCAAACTTGGGCAGACACGGGGGTCTGCCCCTACCTAATATCGTTGCCTGTTTTAGTTCTTAAAATGCAACCGCGTGGGAATGCCGGGTGCAGCGTTCTGCGCCGCGAGGGGACGCTGGAGTGTCCCAGACTGCATTCCACGCCAAGCGTGGAACGAGTAGAGTAAACTCAAAATCAACAGATTTCGCAGATTTTCTCTGTGCGCCTCTGTGCCTCCTCTGCGTAACTCTGTGTTCCGCTTTTTAAGGAGCGCAAACGATTACTAACAAATACGATCTCTTCTCCCCTAGTTTCAAAGCCAATCCATTCCCAACGTTTGCCCAGATGCGCCAAGAGGACCCAATTTATGCGCATCGTTCCCCTGGTGGCGGGACGATTTGGTACATCACCCGGTTTGCGGAGGTTACGGCCGTTCTCAAAGACAACGATCATTTTGTGAAGGACATCCGCCATACCTTGCCGCCAGATTTCAAGACGCCGCGCAAATCTGCCATGCACCGCCTCATCAACGAAAATATGCTCTTTGCCGATCCGCCGGATCACACGCGGCTGCGGGCGCTGGTGAACCAGGCATTCACCCCCCGCCGCGTGGAGCAGCTCGCCCCGCGCATCCAGCACATCACCGATGAGCTTCTCGACGAGATTGCCGTCGCCGGACAGGCTGACCTCATCGCCGACTTTGCCCTGCCGATGCCGGTGCGCATCATTGCCGAACTGCTGGGCATTCCGCCCGCCGACCAGGCACAGGTGGCGGATTGGTCCCAGGCGATCATCTCCCCGGGTAGTCGCGATTTGAACTACAGCGCCCGCAAGCGCAAGGTGCGCGCCTTTGTGGCCTATTTGCAAGAGATGTTTGCCCAGCGCCAAAAATCTCCGCAGGATGATTTGATTTCGGCGTTGGTGCAAGCAGAAGAGGCGGGTGAGCGGCTAAACGAGGCGGAGCTTTCCAGCATGGTGGCGCTGTTGCTGGTAACGGGGCACGAGACGACGGTGAATTTGCTGGGGAACGGGGCGCTGGCACTGCTGAATCATCCTGAGCAGTTGGGGATTTTGCGGGAGAATGGCGGTTGGGAAACGGCCGTTGAAGAACTCCTTCGCTTCGATGGCCCAGTCGAAACCTCCACCACACGCTGGGTGCGGGAGGATTTTGTATTTGAAGGGCACCCCATGCAGCGCGGCGACGTGGTGCGCGTGGTGCTGGCCTCGGCTAACCGAGACGCCTGCCACTTTGCCCAGCCAGACACCCTAGACGTGACTCGCCGCGACAACCGGCACCTGGCGTTTGGCATGGGCATTCACTACTGTCTTGGTGCGCCGCTGGCTCGCCTGGAGGGGCAAATTGGGCTGCAAACTCTGTTTGAGCGGTTCCCCAACTTGCGCCTTTCCGCCCCTGTCGAGGAACTGGCATGGCGATCTGGTATTCTCTTTCGAAGTTTGAAATCAATTTCAATAATAGTTTAAAAAAGTAACGGTTCTACCAGTGCATTGAGAATGACGAGTAGTATCTATCTACCTAGAAGGTGCGAAACTAATAGGAGATAGACAATGACTACTCGTCAATTTAAGAAGTTAGCCCACTCATTGTATGAGTGCAAGTATCACATCGTATTCTGTCCAAAGTATCGGTACAAAATCCTGCAAGAGGAGGTAGCTACGTATCTCAAAGAGCAAATCTACCGACTGTGCAGCCAAAAGGACGGCGTAGAAGTATTGGAAGTAAACATTCAAGAAGACCATATCCATCTGGTAGTATCGCTGCCACCCAAATATGCGGTCTCAGAATTTGTGGGATCCCTGAAGGGAAAACTCGCTCTACGAACGTTTGACTCCGGTAGGTCCAGCACTTGCTTCATTGTTTTTCACAGTTAGACATAAGATAATTGCTTGCTTAGATTTCAAAGGCCTTGATTTGGCAACTTGCTGTTTAAAAGTTCTTGGAGTTGCCTTTTTCTGCCGCTAATGCCAAATTTTTCATACATTTGAATTACATTTAGGCCCAAACTACGTGCTTCTGGAAATTCTTTTAGATTTAGCAGTATTTCCACCATTCGATGTTTACGATAAACAGATTTGCGATCGTTTCCATCGCCTTGGGCAATATCTTCTATTTTCTCCAAAAGAAGTTTTGCCTCAAGAAAATTTTTCTTCAAGAATAATATCTTTGCACGAAAATAAATGAAGTCGATTAAATGAGCTAAATATCGTTCCGCCTCCATAGAGCCAGGGTCATGCATTTCTCTGTTATCTCTGATTATCTGCTCGGCCGATTTAATAATTTTGGCAGCCTTTTCAAATTGACCATTATTTATATAAACAATGGTCAAGCGGCGCATTCCAGAAAGAATGATTGTAGGATTGTTTGTTTTGTTCCCCAATGAAATAGTTTTAAGTGTATATGACACAGCTTTTTCAATTTGGCCTTTTTCTTCATAGATTTGAGAAAAGGTACTCCAAGCTTCCGCTAAATCTGAAAATAATTCACCATCTGCTATTTGCTTTTCAGCTCTTTCTAAATATTCTAAGCTTTTTTCAGAATTCTTATCCCGCAACCAAAACAATCGTGCTTTTATCAAGTCTGTAGTTGCTTTTGAATTTGCATCATTTAAGTTTATTGCAGACTCTGTGTATAAACCCAAAATATATTCTAAGTCGTTGAATAAAGAACATTGATAAGCGTAGTTCCATGTATTTTCACAAAGTTTAAGCAAGAGTTCCCATTTTTTTTGCTCGTAGCACCAATTAATAGCTACGAAAAGGTTTGGATATTCTTGTTTGAATAAACGTCTTTGAACATGGGATGTTCTTAAATGAGCATTATTTGCTCTAGCAAATTTCATTAACCATGAAATCCACCTGGTAATAATTTTTTCCCAATCACTTGTTTGCTGTAAATTTTGTTGAGAATATCTTTGAACAATTGGTAAAACTCTGAATCTTTGATTTCCTTCGCCTTCAATTAAGGAAAGTAAATTTAGTTTTAACAAAATTGATGTTTCAAGATCAAATTCATTTGGAGTTAGCTGCATTATTTCTTCAAGTGCTTTTCCAGAGGTACCTGCATTTCGGTCAAAAAGAGAGCATACAATTAGTAATTTTTGACTATTATTTGTTAATTTCGAGGCGATTTCAATCTGCCCTTTTAGACAATATTCTGGTAAATCTCCAGTTGCATCATTTAACCATCTTTCGACGGCCCGATAACTTTCACCATAAGAAAATCTGGCTACACTCAATTTTAGTGGCAAAGGTAAACCAGAAGTTAGCTCAAAGATGCGTTTTTTTTGGATGGGGTTGAGATTTATCTGATTCAATGCAGCTTCCGCATCAAGAAACTTTTCTGATTCCTCCCATGTAAACCCAGCTAACAGTTTGGTGCCAGTAAAATCTGGCCATTGGCGAGAGGTAATGAGTGCTTTGCTGGGTAATGGCAGTTGACGAAGAAATGGAATTATTCGCTTATCTGTAATACTCTCAAAATTGTCAATAATTATCAGTATTCTTTGGTGTCGCAAAACCCTCATAACCAATGAGCCTTGCTTACTAGGTTTAGAACGGGTTATATCTTCTCGGCCTAGGGTTTGACCAATGGATGAATAAACGTCTTCTAATGTATGGAGAATATTCTCGGGTAAATTCGCTTCCTCTTGCCCAGATGTTGTTAATACTAATTCTTTGGCAGAAATCCAAACAATAGCATCAAATCTATCCGTCTTTGGCAGGTTTTGGTACTGGTTTAAAAAGTAATAGCCTACATGTAAAGCTAGGGTGCTTTTACCAACTCCTCCTATACCTGTGAGAGTTATTTGTCCAATTGGAGAATTAGAAGAAAGTCTATCGCATATCCATTTAAATTCTTCTTTTCGTCCGATGAATTTAGCATAATTTAAATGAGGAAGATTGTGAAACGGGGAAAAGATATTTGAGGAATTAGATTTTTGTTTATCATGCAATTCCCAGTCTAGTTTTGGGAACTTTTTCTTGCAATGTTGAATTAGTGAGTTGAACAAATCACTCCTTTCACTCAATTTTATTAATGATTCAATTCTTTGCTTTTTTGTATCTCCTGATAAATTCTCATAGTCAACATTTAAATCAAAACAAAGTGAACGAAGGTCATTACTGCTTAAATGATTATTCATTTTGTCGCGCAATATTGATATTTTATTAATCATAGTATTTATTTTAAATTTGTTGACACTATTGTTTGTACAAAGAATCGAAGTGTTATTGTAAAAGATTCCAATAATTCCGACCATTCAACAAATGATTGAAAATGGAAGCTGGGGCGGGTTAATGTGGACAAACTGCCGTATAATCACTTTCTTGTAAATCTTGAAGAGAAAGTGAGCATTACGATGAACCCGACAACAACCTCAGAAAGCACCAGTGATTCGGTGGAAACGGCCGAATCCACCTTTTCGACCGGCCAGATTTTCACCATTGCTGGCGGCCATTTTGTACACGACACGTACAGTGCCTTTATTGCCCCGCTGCTGCCGCTGCTGCAAGAGCGATTGGCGACCAATTACGCTCTTACCGGCAGTTTGGCCATTTTTGCCCAGCTGCCTAGCCTGCTGAATCCGCTCATCGGCTACCTGGCTGACCGGGTGAGCGTGCGCTATTTTGTCATTTTGGCTCCAGCTGTTACGGCCACCTTGTTTAGCATTTTGGGTATTTTCAACAGCTACATGGTCATTGCCATGCTGCTGCTGGCCGGTGGCGTCAGCATCGCCGCCTTTCACTCGCCTGCGCCCGCGATGGTGGGCCGTTTGGCCGGTAAGCGTGTAGGCACGGGCATGAGCATCTTCATGGCCAGCGGCGAACTGGGTCGCACCGTGGGGCCAATTGTGGCCGTGGCCGGTGTGGGCTGGTTTGGTCTGGAAGGAATGTGGCGATTGATGTTTGTCGGCTGGGCAGTAACGGCCGTTCTCTACTGGCGGCTGCATGATGTCTCGGCCCGAACCGATACAAAACCGGCAGGCCTGCATGACGCATGGCCACAAATCCGCCGCTTTTTCCCTGCGCTGGGCTGGATTATGCTGGCGCGCAGCGGCATGGTGGTGGCCCTCACCACCTACCTGCCGCTGTACATGAAGGACGAAGTGGAAGCGAGTCTGTGGTTGGCGGCGGCGGCCCTTTCCATTTTGGAAGGCGCGGGGGTGGCTGGCGCGTTATTCTCCGGCACGGCCAGTGATCGCTTCGGCCGTCATCGGGTATTGGTCGCGCTGACCTTTGTTTCACCGCTGCTGGCGCTGCTGTTCATCTATGGCCCTGGCTGGCTGGCCGTACCGCTGCTGATTGCCCTGGGATTGACGGCCATCTCCCCAACGCCGGTGCTGCTGGCGGTGGTGCAAGATGCCTTCCCGAACCATCGGGCATTGGCCAACGGCATTTACATCGGCCTGAACTTTCTCATCCGTGCCCTGGCCATTTGGGTGATTGGCCTCATGGCCGATTCGGTGGGGCTGACCACGGCGTTTGTGATTGGGTCAGTGGCGGCCTTTTTGAGCGTGCCGGGCATTTGGCTGCTGCCCCGGAATAAGACGACGCTGGCGGGAGGTGCTTGATGCCACGATTGACCAAAATTTACACACGCAGCGGTGATGAAGGGATGACCTCGCTGGGCAGCCGGACGCGGGTGCCCAAGGATTCGCTGCGGGTGTCGGCGTATGGCACGGTGGACGAACTAAACTCGGTCCTGGGAGTGGCATTGGCTCATGGGTTGATGCCTCGTCTGGCCGAATCGGTGCCGGTTATGCAAAACGAACTGTTTCACCTCGGCTCTGACCTCTGCTTTACTGAGGACGACAAAGTGGAATATCAGATTCCGCAGATTGAAGAAAAGCATGTCACGGTGTTAGAAGAGCTGATTGATGAGTTAACGGCCGTTATCGGTCCCTTAGAAAATTTTATCTTGCCGGGTGGGTCGCTGGGGGCAGCGCAGCTGCACGTGGCACGCACTGTTTGCCGCCGTGCCGAGCGGCTGGTCATTGCCCTGGCGCGTGAAGAAGCGGTGGGTAAATTTGTGATTCCTTACCTGAATCGCCTGTCCGATGCCCTGTTTGTGATGGCCCGCTATGAAAACACACAGCGCGGCGTGCCGGAACCGTTGTGGGATAGTCGTTTATAGCGGAGATGAGCCAGTTTCTCGTGTGCCGGTTCGTTGTTTTTTAGGTACACTTTGACCCCAAAATAAGGCATTACCGAGGAGACTATGTTTGAGAATCTAACGCTGGTTATTATTTTGATTACGATCTTGTGGTTGGGCGCGTATGCTTTCTACCTGTACACCTCGCGTCAGCAAAAAAACATTGCCGATGAGTTAGAACAGCTGCAACAAAAGCTGGATAAAGAAGATAAGCGACAATAATTCACAGGAGAAACAGTATGGGAAAATGGATTCTTCGACCGCTGCTGCTTTTGCTGGCGCTGTTTTCGGTAACAGCTTGCTCGATTGTAGGGTCGTCGCAGCCGGACCCTTGTAATGACAACGGCGCCCTGCTCCAGGATGACTTTAGTGGTACCCAGACCTGTGGTTGGCGCGAGTACAACCAGGGCGGGGCGGTGGTGGGCATCGCTGATGGCACTCTTAACATTAGCACCAGCCAGACAGGCCAGATTTGGTGGACCAATGCGGGGCGTGACTTGAGTGATGTGATCATCACCGTGCAGGCGCGGCAGACAAGCGGCCCCAATAACAATGCCTACGGCGTGCTGTGTCGCTACCAGGATGAGAATAATTTCTACATTTTCCTCATCAGTGGGGATGGCTATTACGCCATTGGCAAGTATGAAACCGGTCGGGATCAAATCACCTATCTGACGCCAAATGGCGAATATGTTTTCTCGGATGTGATTAACCAGGGCGTGGCCACCAATTTGCTGCGCGTGAGCTGCGTGGGCAACGAGCTCAGCCTGTCGGTCAACGGCCTACCGCTGGTTACTGTGTCGGATAGCTCCTTTGTTGGTGGTGATGTGGGCCTCGGTGTGAGTACGCTGGAGCCAGGAACGGCCGTTGTCCAATTTGACGATCTGCTCGTTCTTGCCCCCTAATTCAGTTATTTATGAGCAGATTCCGCAGATTGAAAGGATAAAAAAGCTTCTCAATCTGCGAAATCTTTGATGGTTTTCATCATGCAACGCAAATTCTCGCTGATCTGTTTTGCCATTTGCCTCGCTGTCACTCTGTTAGCAGCCTGTGCCGATGCCACGGGTGTGCCCGGTGCGCAGGGCGCGGATGTCATCTATGCCGATGGTTTTGTGCCGGGTGAAACGGGCAACTGGGTAATCGAGGGGGACAATGCGGGGCAAACGGCCGTCATTGACGAACAGTTGGTGATTGAGCTAGACGACAACCACATCATGCAGTTCACCACCTTGCCCGACCACCAGTTCGATAACTTCATTTTGGAAGTTGATGCCCGTCTGTTGCAAGGCGATCAGGGCAGCAGCTACGGCGTTTTGTTTCGGATGCAGGACACGACCCACTTTTACCGCTTCGATATTACGGGCGACGGCCTGTTTGTCGTCGAGCGGCGTGATGGCGAATCTGGGTGGACGCGCCTGGTGAATGATTGGACAGAAGCCCCGGCCATCAACCAGGGGTTGAACAGCACCAACCGGCTAAAGGTGGAAGCGCTGGGGCAGACCGTTACGCTGTACGTCAACGACATCCAGGTGCACCAGTTTACCGACACCACCTACAGCAGCGGCACAATTGCTTTGGATGCCGGCACGTTTGTCCAGCCGCAGGCTCAGGTGGCGTTTGACAATCTGGTGGTGCGACGGCCGTAATGAATGTGCGTGAGGCGGTAGAAACGGCCGTTGCTCAACCCATTCGTGAATTGTCTCCCCTGTCCGGTGGGCAAATTGGTGATGTGTACCGCGTCACCTTAACCGATGGCTCGCCTCTGGTGGTGAAGTTTGATGACGGCCCGGAGCCGCAGCTAGACATCGAGGGGGCGATGCTGCGCTACCTGGCCGAACATACCCAACTGCCTGTGCCCACGGTCATTTTTAGCCAGCCCCACCTGCTGGTCATGGAGTGGATGCCGGGGCAGAGCCACTTTTCGCCCCAGGCCGAGGCGGATGCCGCCGAGCATTTGGCGGCGCTGCACGCGGTTACCGCGCCCGATTTTGGCTTTCCCTTCATGACGCTCATTGGCGCATTTACCCAGCCCAATCCGCCCACCGCCAGCTGGCTGGATTTCTTTCGTGATCAGCGCATTTTTCATTTGATGTGGGAAGGCGTTCGGGTGGGGCGGTTGCCACACTCGTTTGTGCCGCGGTTGGAAAAGTTGTGTGGCCAGTGGCATCGTTGGCTGGCGGAACCGGAACGGCCGTCTCTGATTCACGGCGATATCTGGACGAGTAATGTGCTGGCGGAAAACGGCCGTGTCACGGCCTTCCTTGATCCTGCGCTCTATTTTGCCATCGACGAGATGGAGCTGGCTTACATCGCCATGTTTGACTCATTTGGTGCCCCATTTTTCCAGCGCTATGAAGAAATACGGCCGTTGCCGCCCGGTTTTTATGAAGAACGACGCCACCTCTACAGCCTTTACCCACTGCTGAGCCACGTGTGCCACTTTGGCGGCAGTTACGTCAGCATGGTCGATTCAGTCCTGCGCCGCTTTGGCATGTAAGTCTGTCAACATTTTTGTCTAAAGAACCACAGATTTCACAGATGGCGCAGATTTTTCTTGGTGTTTTTGCGTGATTTTTTTCTAAAAGTAAGGAACAAGTATGAATCAATTTCCTGAGCTATATGCATTATGGGATTACAATGATCCGGCGGGAACGGCCGTTCGTTTCCAGGAGCTGCTGCCTGCCGTGGCGGCTAGCGAAGACCGCGCTTACCATGTGGAACTGCTAGGTCAGCTGGCGCGCACCCATAGCCTGCGCCGCCAGTTTGCCGAGGCCCACGACTTGCTGGACCAGGCTGAGGCGCTGCTTACCGACGAGATGATCGTGCCCAAAATCCGCTGCCTTTTGGAGCGCGGTCGCTGCTTTAACTCGGCGGGCGAGCCAGAGAAGGCGTTGCCGTTGTTTCGCGAGGCGTTTACGTTGGGAACGGCCGTTGGCACCCAGGCCGACTTCCACACCATCGACGCGGCCCACATGATGGCCATTGCCGAGACTCAGCCTGCCAACCAGTTGCAGTGGAACGAGGCCGCGCTCACCCTGGCCGAAGCCAGCCCGGACGAGCGGGCGGGCGGCTGGCGCGGGTCGCTATACAACAACATCGGCTGGACTTACCATGATATGGGCGATTTCGAAAAGGCGCTGGCGATTTTTGAGAAAGCGCTCGCCTGGCGTGAAAGCCAACCGCAAAAGAATTTGGAAACGGTGCGGATTGCCAAGTGGTGCGTGGGGCGCACCTACCGCTCGCTGAATCGGCTTGATGAGGCGCTGGCCTTACAGCAGACACTCCTAGCTGAGTACGAAGGTGTTGGCCAAACCGATGGCTTTGTTTATGAGGAACTTGGCGAATGTTTGCTGGCCTTGGGGCGTGGCGATGAAGCACGGCCGTATTTTGCCCATGCTTACAACGAACTTTCCCAGCTGGACTGGCTGGCCGCCGACGAACCGGAGCGGATGGCGCGGTTGAAAGTGCTGGGAAGTGATAAGTAAAAAGTGAAAAGCAGGGGCGAGGCAGGTGGCCTGATGTTCGTTTCGCGGCTTACCGCATCGCCACCCTCGCCCTTTACAATTATGGCGGAACGATTGGTTGAACTGTATGCCGTGGGAACGGCCGTAGAAATTTGGCTAGGTGAGCAGGTGTGGCTGCCCGGCGTGGTGGTTGGGCACCAGCCCCCTGCTGTGTGGGTCCAAACGGAAGACGGCCGTCCCTGGTTTGTCACCAACGGCCGTCGCATCCGCCGAGTTGTGGACGCCCAATAGCCTGGGGCTTCAGCCCCACGGACAAATGTAATCATATGCGTGATGAAATTGTTCAGCGATTGCTGAACCTAAACCAGGAATTTTATGATGCCCAGGCGGATTCATTTTCCGGCAGTCGTGTGTCGCCCCAGCCTGGTTTTGCCCGATTGTTGCCCTATTTACCTCAGCCATGCCCCCGCTTTTTAGACGTGGGGTGTGGCAACGGCCGTTTCGCGCAGTTTCTCCAGGAAAACAATCGCATTGGTGAATTTGTCGGCGTAGATTTCAGCGAAGAGCTGCTGGCTGATGCCGCCCAAAATGCTACCGGCACGTTTTACCAGCGCAACCTCCTGAAACCGGGTTGCCTGGACGGTCTGGGCCAGTTCCCGGCCATCTCCTGTTTGGCAGTGATGCATCATCTGCCGGGGAAGGCGAATCGTCTGCGGTTGCTGCAAGAGATAAAGACGCATTTGGTGGAAAACGGCCGTCTCCTCATCTCCAACTGGCAATTTATGGACAGCCCACGCCAGCGGCGCAAAGTTCAGAATTGGTCTCAATTGGGCCTAACTGCTGACGACGTGGAGCCAAACGACTATTTGCTGGCGTGGCAGCGCGGCGGTTTTGCTTTGCGCTACGCCTGCCACATCAACGCTGCTGAAACGGCCGAATTGGCCGCGCAGGCCGGATTAACCATCGTGGATCAGTTTTACAGTGATGGCAAAGAAGGCAACCTCAGCCTGTACACCGTATTGACACCCACCCTGCCAATGCTACAATCTTAACGCGGAGGATAACCAAAATGACCCTGAAAGAACAGGTCCAACAGGACAGAATTGCCGCCATGCGCGGAGGCGATACCACGAAACGGAACGCTCTCGGTTTGATATTGGCGGCTATTAAACAAGAAGAAGTAGACACCCAGATCACCCTCGATGACGAAGGTGTGCTGGCGGTATTGATGAAGCAGGCCAAACAGCGCCGTGAGAGCATCGCCGATTATGAAAAAGCTGGCCGTGACGAAATGGCTGCCAGTGAGAAGGCCGAATTGGAAATTATTGAATCGTATTTGCCCCAACAAATGGGGCGGGCCGAAGTGGAAGCATTGGCCGCGGCAATTATTGCCGAGTTGGGCGTTACCGACGCCAAGGGGATGGGCCAGGTGATGGGCAAATTGATGCCCAAGGTAAAAGGACAGGCTGACGGCCGTTTAGTAAATGAAGTTGTTCGGGACCTGCTGAAAAACCAGTAATTCCACCGCAAATCATGACACCAAAAACAGAGGAAAGATCTCGTTGGCGGAAGTTGCTCCAGAGCTCGATGCTGTGGATCTTCACCAGTGCGGTTACCCTCGGACTTACCATTATTTTTAGCTTCAATCTGGTAACCGCCAGTGAAGTGCAGGTGACGTTAGGCGAACCGGCCAGCGAAGATATTCTCGCGCCTCGTTCCATAAACTACGACAGTGAAGTATTGCTGTCCACGGCTCGCGAAAATGCGCGTGCCGCCGTGCCGGAGCAGTATGTCCGCGATGGCAACGATATTGGCCGGAATCAGCTTAGCCTGGTCAATGCCGTCTTTTCCTTTACCGATGTGGTCCGGGCCGATACGCTAGCCACCAAGGAGACACAGCTTTCATATATACAAGCCATAAACCGGCTGACGATTCAGGAGCAGGTGGGGCTGGATTTGTTGGAGCTGTCGGCGGCAGATTATGATGTGGTGAAGCGGGAGATTTCGCGCATTGTTGGCGACTTGATGCGCCAGGACATCCGCGAAAACCAGCTGCGCGAGTACCAGATTATTGCCCGGCGCGAGGCCAGCCTGGAGCTGACGCCCCGGCAGGAAAATGTGGTGACCAACCTGGCACCACAGTTTTTGGTGGCTACCGTTTTCCCCGATCCAGAAGCAACGACCGCTTTGCGTGACGAAGCCGCCCAGGCTGTCGGCACTTTCCCCGTCACCATTGCCGATAATGAGCGCATTGTGCGCCAGGGCGATATTGTCACGGCGCTGGACATTGAGAAGCTCACCCAACTGGGCCTGCTGCAAAGCCAGTTCGACTGGCGCGATGTAGCGGCCGTTTTTGTGGCGTCGCTGCTGTCTGTGGTGCTCATCACCATGTATTGGCACCAATTTTTCTGGAACCGGGTGCGCGACAACGGCCGTTATCTCACCGTTCTCGCCAGTTTGCTGCTTGTGTTTGCCGCTATTGCCAAGCTGATGATCACCGGTACCAGCTTCCTGACCTACATGTTCCCCATGGCCGCGCTCTCCATGCTGTTGAGCGTCATTTACGACGTGCGTTTTTCACTCACGATCACCATTATCATGGCGGCCCTGATTGGTTTTTTGACCCCGAACTCGTTGGAACTGGCGGCGTATACGGCCGTTGGCGGTTTGCTGGCCAGTTTGAACTTGCAAGATGCCCAGCGCATCAATGCTTTCTTCCGCGCCGGTCTGGCGGCGGCTATTGGCTACTGTGCCGTCATTTTGGTGTTTCGTCTTAATCAAGACACCATCGACGTATTTAACATGCTGGAGCTGATGGGCTACGCTGTGGTTAACGGCGTGCTCTCTTCGGCGCTGACGCTGGTGGGCTTTTTTGTGTTGGGCAGTTTGTTTGGCATCACGACCACGCTCCAGCTGCAAGAACTTTCCCGATTGGATCATCCTTTGTTGCAAGAGCTGCTGCGGCGTGCGCCGGGCACGTATCATCACAGTATCATGGTTGCGAATTTAGCCGAGCAAGCCGCCGAGCAAATTAAGGCCAACAGCGCTTTGGTTCGTGTGGGGGCGTTTTACCACGACATTGGCAAGATGAACCGCCCGCCGTTTTTTAGCGAAAATCAGGAAGGGGTCAATCCGCACGACGCGTTGGATCCGCAAACCAGCGCCCGTATCATTATCAGCCACGTCACGGATGGCTTGGAATTGGCCAAGCGGTACAAGTTGCCTTATCGCATTCACCAATTTATTGAGGAACATCACGGCACGCGGCTGGTGAAAGGTTTTTATCACAAGGCCAAAGAGCAGGCCGCCGAAGGTGAGGTGGTGGACCCAGCCAAATTTCGCTATCCTGGCTCTCGGCCGCGCACGCGGGAAACCGGCGTAGTGATGCTGGCCGACGTCATCGAATCTACTTCGCGAGCCTTGCAGCCGAACAGCGAGAAGGCGATTGAAAAGCTCGTCAATTCGCTGATTGATGAGGATTTGACAGACGGGCAGTTGGATATGTCTGGCCTGACCTTGGGCGATATCCGGCTGATTCGCGAATCGTTCATCAAAACACTCAAGGGTCGTTTCCATGTGCGGGTGAAATACCCGGGCAATGAGGCGATTTTGTCCCCGGAGGAGCAGGCGGTGGCTGAGCCAGCCGTCCAGCCCGCCCAGCTGCCCGCCGATGTTGATCAAACCCAATACAGCAAGGAACCAGTCTAGTGGCCTCGTACAAGATTCACGTGCAGCAAAAAGAGAAGGTAGTTCAGTCGGTAGCGGCGGCGTTGCGAACGGCCGTAACCGTCACCCTGCGCCACGAAAAACATAGACCCCCCGCCGAAGTTACCCTGCTGCTTACCGACGATGACCAGCTTAAGTCATTGAACAAAGAATATCGTGGCATAGACGCGCCAACGGACGTGCTGAGCTTTGAGGTGGGTGAAACGATGCCGGGCATGGATGAAGATGAACCGTACCTGGGCGACATCGTTATTTCTGTGCCCACGGCGGAGCGCCAGGCTAAGCAGGGCGGCCACAGCCTGAAAGCCGAGCTCCAACTGCTGGCGGTACACGGCACGCTGCACCTGCTAGGCTACGACCACGAAGAGCCCGAAGAAAAAACCCGCATGTGGTGGGCCCAGGCTTCGATCTTGGCCCAGCTAGGCGCTGAAATTACTGGCCCCCCGGAGGAAACGGAGGAGTAGCAGCCTTGTCCATCGAAAAACGCTCCGAATTGTACAATCGCGCCAAAAGCTTCCACTATGCGTTTGAAGGATGGTGGTTTGTGCTGCGTACGCAGCATAACGCCTGGATTCACGCTGTGGTGACCTTGGCGGTTGTCGCCGTTGGTTTGTGGGTTGGTTTGCCGGTGCGGGATTGGGCCGTGCTCATTCTTACCTTCATGGCCGTGTGGATGGCCGAATTTATGAACACGGCCATTGAAGCCGTTGTCGATATGACGATGCCCGATATTCATCCCCTGGCCAAAGTGGCAAAGGATGTGGCCGCAGCGGCCGTTTTGGTTGGTGCTTTGGGTGCAGTGCTGGTTGGGCTGCTGCTGCTGGGGCCGCCCCTGTGGGCACGCCTTGTAGGCGGTTAATCCTTACTTAAAAAAGTTGCTCAGAAAAAACCATAGATTGGCAGGCCGTTCTGCCAGACGGCGCATAAAATAAGGATACCAGGTGGTGCCAAAGGGAATGTATACGCGGACTCGATAGCCCTGTTGGTGCACCGCCTGCTGTAGTTCTCGACGTACACCATACAACATTTGAAATTCAAAGGAATCTTTGTCGATTTGATGCTGGCGAGCATACTGCATAATCGCCTCGATGAGCTGATCATCATGGGTGGCAAAGCAGGGGTACATGCCCCGGTTCCGCGCCTCATCGCTGAGCATTTCTTTGGCCAGATGTAAGAAGTTGGCGTCGGTGTCGGATTTTTGCGGAAAGGCCAGTTCGTGTGGTTCTTTGTAGGCACCTTTACACAGTCGGACCCAGGCCCCTTCCTGAATGAGGGCGCGGATATCTTCTTCGGTGCGGTACAGGTAGGCCTGGATGACAATGCCCACGCGATGGCCGAAGCCGTCGTCATCGCGCAAGCCGCGGTATAGTTCTAGCGTGGTGTCGGTGACGCTGCTATCTTCCATGTCGATGCGAATGCGCGTGTCGTATTTTTCAGCAGCGGTGAGCAGCTGTTGGAGATTGCTATGGATAACGGCCGTACTCAAATGCAGTCCAAGTTGGGTGGGTTTTACCGACACGGTGGCATTGACGCCGCTGAGGTGAATGTGGCGCATCAAGTCGGTGATGGCTTCGCGGGCGATGGCCGCATCTTTGGCCGTTTCAACGCTTTCACCCAGGTAGTTCAGCGTGGCTGACAGACCGCTCTGGTTGACTTCTTGGGTGGCGCGAATGGCATCTTGAATAGTTTTCCCCGCGATGAATCGACTGGCCACTTGCCAGGCTGGCGGAAAATCGGTGGCAATTTGTCGGGCCCAACTGGCCTTTGACAGGTAAAGTAAGAGTGAGCGCAGCCACTGTTCGCTGTAGCGGTAAAGAAGCAGGATGGCAACGGCCGTTGTGCCAAAAAAAATCATTAACCGGGCAATTGGAGAACGAGTTTGTGACATTACTTTCTTCCTTGTGGTCTTTTCAAGTAAGCAACCTTTGCTTATGATACTTCACATCAATTGTTCTCAACAAACTTAAAAAGTACCTCTGATTGGGCGTTTAGGAATTCTGAATGAGCACTGATCAAGCCAATGAATTATCCCCCATACAACCGGATTCGAGCCTGTTTCCGGCTTATGCGGAACGAGCCGATGTCATTTTCTGGGCGGCCGATCCGCAGACGTTCCAGCTGGTGTATGTCAGTCCTCATGCTGAAGGTGCCCTGGGAATGGCGGTAGATGAATGGTTACGGCCGTCTTTCTGGCAAGATCACCTCCATACGGCCGATGTTGACCGGGTGCTGACAGAGTTTGCTACGGCCGTTTCGGATCAGGACACACATCTAGTTGAATATCGTCTGGACACAGCCGATGGCGCTTCGCTGTGGTTTCGCGACCGTGTGTGTGTGCTGCCCCATCAGGGCAAGCCGTTGTTGTGCGGCATGATGACCGATGTGACGGCCTTTAAAGCCGCCATTCGTCAAGATACAGGAACGCCCGGGTATACCAGCATCTTCCTGGAAATTGTGACGCTGCTGTCGTCAAATATGGACATTCAAAGCAGCCTTGACCAGCTGGCAGAGCGCCTGCGTGACGTGTTTGATTTGGCGACCGTTCGAATCATGGAATGGAATGCGGTTTGGGGTGTGGTCGCCCCACTCGCGGAAGCGCAAAAACCGACCGCTCCACTCATTTCGGCCAAAGATAAAGAGTACGACAACAAGATTTTGGCCAACGTGATCGATAGTTTGAGCTGGCAGGGCAGCCAACTCCCCATCATTTTTAGGGCGCAAGACAGTGCACTTTCTAAATGGATGCGCGTTCATTTGGCTAACCAATCGGCGCAGACGCTGCTTTGTGTGCCGTTGGTGGAGCAGGGGGATTTGATTGGCTGCATCGAGCTTCTGTCGGCGCGGGTGCGTACTTTTTCTACGTATGATATTGAATTAATGCAGGTGGTGGCCCGGCAAACGGCCGTTGCCCTTACCCGTGCTCAACTGTTTCAAGCTGAAGCCAGCCGCCGTCGGGAAGCGGAAATACTGCTAGACATCTCTGAATTTGTCTCCAGCAGCCTGGACCGGGACGAAATTCTGAGGCGCGTTATGGAAATCTTGCGTGTCTACCTCAGCGATGTTCACAACTGCTCTATCTCGCTCATTTCAGAGGATAGACAGCATCTGGATACCATTACCTCCTGGTGGGCTGAAGAGAAATTTTCTTACAATCATCCTGGATTAAAAGTAGCCATCTCTGATACTTTTTCCAGTCAACTGGCTATTCAAGAAGGCGAAGCCGTCATTATTTCGGACCTGAACGAGATTCCCTTTGCCAACGAATACACGCACAAGATGATGAAAGAAGGGTTGCGGGCCATCTTATGCGTGCCGCTAAAAGTGCAAGGTCGCGTGCTGGGGACGATGCATGTGAATCATTGGTATGTGCCGCGTCGTTTTTCGGCTGAGGAGGTGGCTTTGCTGCAAGGGGTGGCCAACCAGGCGGCGATTGCTATCGAAAATGCGCGCCTGTTTGCCAATGAACGCCGCCAGCTGCATCTTTCCCAGACTTTACAAAAAGTTGGTGCTCTCTTAACAACCAGCCTCCAACTAGAAGAAGTTTACGATCAAATATTCGATTTGCTGGGTCAGGTGGTGGTGTATGATTCGGCCTCGCTTTTCTTGCTAGACGCTGCCCGGCAAGAGTTTGTAATGGTGGCCGGGCGCGGTTTTGAAGAGGAATTGTTTGAGGGTACGCAGCTGCGATTGGCCAGCCACATTATCCACCAAAAGTTTTTAGACAATGAAACATGGGCAGTTATTAGAAATGTAAATGGGCATCCGGCCTGGGTTTTTAAGGATGGCCTGGAGCGAATTCGCGCCTGGATTGGTGCTCTGCTGCTGGTGAAGGGTGAGCAAATCGGCCTGTTGTGCGTTGATAGCGTTGAAAGTGGGCATTATTCCGATGAAGATGGCCAAACTGTCGCTGCTTTTGCCAATCAGGCGGCTGTAGCTATTGAAAATGCGCGTCTGTATGACGAAACGATGCGGCAGGCCAAAGAGCTGGCAATTCTCAACCAAATTGCGCAAGAAACGGCCGTTGCTCTGGATATAGATATTTTTCTCGAAGACGTCACCAATCTTGTCGGTCAGGAGCTTTATTCCACTGTTTTTGGCTTCATCCTTTACGATGAAAAAAGCCATGAACTGCGGGCTCACTACTCTTTTCAGGGCGTGCCGCAGGTTAAGAAGGACATTATCATCCCCCTGGAAAACAGCATTATTGGTCACGTAGTGCTTACGGGGCAGCCTTATTACGCACCCAACGTTCACGAAGACCCCCATTATTTTTCATCGGGCATGAAGATTAGCTCAGAAATGGCTGTTCCCCTCAAGGTAAATTACGAAGTCATCGGGGTAATCAATGTTGAAAGCCCAGAACTGGACGCCTTTTCTGAGCGTGACCTCGACTTTTTGACCACATTGGCTGGTAGTATTTCGGCCGTTTTGGAACGAGCCCGACTGTACCAAACCCTCAAGGTACAGGCTAAAAGTCTGGCTGAACAGGTGCAGCTGCGCACCAGCGAACTAAAAATGGAGCGGGACAAGCTGTTTGCTATCTTAGAGAGCGCTGGTGAGGCCATTATTCTCACTGATATCAATGCCCATATTTTGTATGCAAACCCGGCCATGGAGCGGCAAAGCGGGTATTCGCGCCAGGAGCTTCAGCTGCAAAACCCGCGCATGTTGGGCAGCAGTCTGGTACCCAAGACAGTATTTTCCGACATGTGGCGGCATTTACTTAGCCACCAGCGCTGGACGGGTGAGCTGATCAACCAGCACAAAAATGGTCATGTGTACGATGTGGCGGTGGCTGTAACGCCTATCACCGGTGCAGATGGTGAAGTAACCGGATACGTTAGCGTGCAGTCAGACATTACGCGCTTGAAGGAGCTTGAGCGGCTAAAAACTGAGTTTATTGCCAACGTATCCCACCAGCTGCGCACGCCGCTGACGAACATCAAAACGTATGTTTCCTTGCTGAACAAAGGCAAACCCGAGAAGTTCCCCCGCTATTTTTCGGTCCTGCACCAAGAAATTGATCGTCTGGCGCGATTGATCCAGGATTTATTAGATATATCCCGTCTAGATGCCGAAGTGGCGCCCAATCCCAACGCATCCACGGATTTGGTTGAATTTTGGGAGATCGTCTGGCCATCTTTTGTGGAGCGGGCCGAGCGGGAAGAGCGTCAACTAGAGATTTCGCTGGCTGATGATATTGCCGCAGCTCAGCCACAGATTTACATGGAAAAGTACCAGATGGAAAAATTGTTGACGCGTTTGATGGACAACGCGTTAACTCACACCAACCCTGCTGGAATTATCCAGGTGAGCGTTGGGTGGCAGGACGATGACCAGACTGCTTTGCGGCTTCGCGTTTGCGACGATGGACCTGGTATTCCAGAAAATGAACGGCCGTATCTCTTTGATCGCTTTTATCGGGGTGCTCAGGCTGTTGAATCTGGGCTGCCGGGCAACGGGCTTGGGCTGGCCGTGGTAAAGGAACTGCTGGCGCAATACGGGGGCACGATTGCCGTGGAAAGCGAAGTAGGCGTAGGGAGCTGTTTTGTTGTGCAACTGCCCCTGGTAAAATCCCAAACTGGACCAAGTGAACCATTCGATGCCGGTTAAATTGCCTGCCGAGTTTTATGCTCGCTCGGCTCGGACAGTGGCTCAGACATTGCTGGGCAAAACGTTGGTGCGTCAGCTAAACGGGCGTCGCCTCAGCGGCATCATCGTGGAAACCGAAGCGTACTGCGACGGTGATACCCCGGACCTGGCCTGCCACGGCGAACGCGTAAACAATGCCCAACCCACACCGCGAACGGCCGTTATGTTTGGTGCGGCTGGTGTAGTCTACGTCTATTTCACCTATGGCATGCATTGGATGTTTAACGTGGTTACTGGCGAGCCGGGGCAGCCCAACGCGGTTTTGGTCCGGGCGCTAGAGCCAGTGGAGGGAATGGATCAGATGACGGCGCGGCGTGGCGAACGGCCGTTATCCGAACTCACCAACGGCCCAGCGAAACTGGCGCAGGCACTGGCCATCGACAAATCTTTCAACGGGGCAAACCTTTGTGTGCCAGACGGGGTTATATGGATTGAAGAGGCACCCGCTATAGACCCAAGCCAGATTGCTGTCGGTCCGCGTATCGGCATGGGCAAGACGCCAGAACCCTGGTATTCCATGCCGTGGCGTTATTGGCTGGCAGGCAATCCATTTGTCTCCAAATAGTGGGCAAGCCTCTGGAAACCCCGCGACAAACGCGGCAAAATAATTGAGCAGGAGAGGCTATGAAGTTACTTGAAGGGAAAAAAGCACTGATTTTTGGCATCGCCAACAAAAATTCGATTGCTTGGGGGATTGCCCAGGCGCTGCACGCCCATGGGGCCGAACTTGGCTTTAGCTACGGGTTTGAGCAGTTGGAAAAGCGCGTACGGCCGTTGGCCGACGAATTAGGCGTCCAATTTGTAGAAGAATGCAACATTGAAGAAGATGATGAAATTACCAAGGTCTTCCAAAAAGCAGCTGATCACTTCGGTCAGATCGATATCTTGGTGCATTCCATTGCTCACGCCAAGCGCGAAGACTTAAGCGGCACCTTTGTCGATACCAGCCGCGATGGTTTTCATTTGGCGATGGGCGTCAGCGTCTACAGCCTGGTAGCATTGACCCGCGCGGCTGTGCCATTGATGACTAACGGCGGCAGCATCCTCAGCATGACGTACTACGGCGCAGAAAAAGCCGTGCCGCACTACAACGTCATGGGTGTGGCCAAGGCGGCTCTGGAAGCCAGCACTCGCTACCTCGCCGCGGACCTTGGGCCACAAAACATTCGCGTTAACGCTATTTCTGCCGGACCGATTAAAACATTATCTGCCGCAGGCATTGCCGGGTTCCGCAAAATGCTCAAATATACCGAGGAGCGCTCTCCGCTACGGCGGAACGTTACCCAGGAAGAAGTGGGGCAGACCGCTCTGTGGCTGTGCAGTGATCTCAGCAGTGGCGTCACGGGCGAAGTCATTTATGTGGATGCCGGGTACAATATTTTAGGCATGCCGGAGCCGCCCGAAACCTGGCTTTAGAACGGCCGTTGCATCTTGACACGAACGGCCGTTTCGTTATACTTAAAACCGCTTGTGTCTCATTGATGCAGGTACAATTCACAATCTTATCAGGAGCAGCGGAGGGATCGGCCCGATGAAGCTGCAGCAACCCCCACAATGGGAAGGTGCTAAATCCGTCAGCAGAAGCTGAGAGATAAGAGGTAGATGCAGAATTTGCTAGCCTCTTGCTTGTCAAGAGGCTATTTTTTTGCCAGATTAGCCAGATTAGATTGTGAAGCCATTTGTTAGTTGAAATTTTGTACGTAACACTATCGCAAATTGCAGCTCCAAAATTCCCCTGTGATTTGCCACTTACCATGGAGGTAAAGTAAATGACAACATTCATGAAAGCCCCAAGCCTCTTGTTCACTTCGGAATCCGTCACTGAGGGACATCCCGACAAGATGTGCGATCAAATTAGTGATGCCGTATTGGATGCACTGTTGGCCCAAGACCCCACGTCCCGCGTAGCTTGTGAGACGGCTATCAAAACTGGTTTTGTGCTGCTGCTTGGTGAAATTACTACCAACGCTTTTGTTGATTTTGACAAACTGGTACGGGAAGTCATCGTCGATATCGGCTTTGACAGCAGCGACAAAGGCTTTGACGGTAACACCTGTGGTGTACAGTCGGCCATCGCCAGCCAAAGCCCCGATATTGCCCAAGGTGTTGATCGCGCTTTGGAATACCGCAGCAATGGCACTGATGAAGCTGAAATTGAGGCGTTGGGCGCTGGTGACCAGGGCATGATGTTTGGTTTTGCCTGTAATGAAACTGAAGCGCTGATGCCGCTGCCCATCCACCTGTCTCACCTCCTCACCCGTCGGTTGAGCGAAGTGCGCCGCAACGGCACGCTGCCCTGGGTTCGCCCTGACGGCAAAGCTCAGGTGACCATTGAGTACAGCTATGGCAAGCCCAAGCGCGTGCACACTGTCTTGATCAGCACGCAGCATGCCCCCGAAGTAGACAATGACGCCATCCGTGCGGGCATTATTGAGCACGTGATTAAACCTGTGCTACCTGCTGAGCTGGTCGATGAAGAGCTGCGCATCTTTGTAAATCCCACCGGTCGTTTTGTGGTGGGTGGCCCAATGGGTGATGCTGGTCTGACCGGTCGCAAGATCATTGTGGACACCTATGGCGGCATGGGGCGGCACGGTGGTGGCGCATTCAGCGGCAAGGATTGCACCAAGGTAGACCGCAGTGCAGCGTACGCAGCCCGTTGGGTGGCCAAGAACCTGGTTGCTGCTGGTCTGGCCGAGCGATGTGAAGTGCAACTGGCGTATGCCATTGGTGTGGCTGAGCCGTTGAGCATCAACGTCGAGACCTTTGACACCAGCGAATATACCTCGGATCAACTGGTAGAGCTGGTGGAAGACACTTTCGACCTGCGTCCGGGGGCCATTATTCGTGACCTCGATCTGCGCCGTCCGATTTACCGCAAAACGGCCGCTTATGGTCATTTTGGTCGCAACGACATCGACGCTCCTTGGGAAAACACCAACCGGGCCGATCAACTGCGCGAGGCTGCCAAACGGTTTACGGCCGTTCCTGCCTAATTGCCCCCAAAATAAACCCGTTGTGGCGGCTGCATCTACACAAGCATACAGCCGCCACAACTCTGTGAAACTGGTTTGCGCAATTATTCACTTTCGCTATAATTCTTCGACGCCTGCGACCCGTTGCAGGTAAACATTATTAGATTCCAAGAGAATCAGATTCCCAAAGAATCAATTACCAATCAAACACACACCCGGACAGGCAAACTGTGCTTGCAGTCACTTGCCAATGTTGCCCTGGAATCTTCAGGTGGCTTTGGTGGTGTAGGCCATGCAAGTTTTTGTCTGGATGAACGGTGTGGACGCGTGTTCTGAAATCTAATAACAGGACGCGACAAAACAGTTAAAGGAGAATATCCCCATGGCCGTTGTTTCAATGAAAGCACTGCTAGAAACTGGCGTGCATTTCGGACACAGAACTCGTCGTTGGAATCCAAAGATGAAACCATACATCTTTACGGAGCGAAACGGCATCCACATTATTGATTTGCAGCAAACTTTAGGCATGATCGAAGATGCCTACAATGTCATTCGCGACACCGTAACAGAAGGCGGGTCCGTTTTGTTTGTAGGCACCAAGCGCCAGGCACAAGACACCGTGGCGTTTGAAGCCGCACGGGCGCGTCAGCCATTTGTAAATGAACGCTGGTTGGGCGGCACGCTGACCAACTGGCAGACGATTCGCCAGCGGATTGAGTATTTGAAGCGCCTGGAAAAACGTCGTGACGAAGGTGATTTTGATCTGCTCAAGAAGCGGGAACGTTTGCGGGTTGAGCGTGAAATCGAGAATCTGAACATGCGTCTGGGCGGTATCCGTGAGATGAAGGGTCTGCCGAGCTTGCTGTTTATTGTTGATATTAACCATGAGGAAACGGCCGTTCGCGAAGCCAATATCCTTGGTATTCCCGTGATTGCGCTGGTAGATACCAACTGCAACCCCGATCCCATTGACTATCTCATCCCCTCCAACGACGATGCCATTCGCGCCATTAAGCTCATTGTGGGCAAGATGGCTGATGCGGCCATTGAAGGCACGGCCCTGCGTCAGGAAAACATGGATGAAGAAGTCACCGATGTCGATTCTTATGGTGCCAGCTTTGATGGCATGGAAGATGTGGACGACGAAATGTTGTTGGGTGAGTCCACATTAGCCAAGATGCGCGAAGCGGCCGTTGATGATGAAGACGACACCGATGACGATGACAGCGAAGAGGTTGACGGCGACGATTTTGAAGGTGATTTTGAGGACGACGACGAAGATTAGTAAACGGCCGTCGATGAAGCAGAATTTAGGAGCACAGTAGAATTATGAATATTACTACCCAAATGGTAAAAGAACTGCGCGAAGCCACCGGGGCTGGTGTGCTGGAAGCCAAAAAAGCTTTAGAAGCCTCTGACGGTAACTTCGACAAAGCAGTAGATAGCCTGCGCGAGAAAGGTGCTGCACGTGCCGCTAAGCGTTCCGGCCGTGATGCTAGCGAAGGTGTTATTGAACTTTATGCCCATCCTGGCAACCGCGTTGGCGTTATTTTGGAGCTGAACTGCGAAACAGACTTCGTGGCACGTAACGACGAGTTCACCACCCTGGCCCACGATCTGGCTTTGCACATCGCTGCCATGAGCCCACAGTACATCACCACCGATGAGGTGCCTGCTGATGAACTCAATCGTGAGATCGAAGTGCTGCGCAACCAGGCTTTGGCCGAAGGTAAGCCGGAGCAGGTAATAGACAAAATCGTAGCTGGCCGGATGACCAAGTTCTACGAAGAGTTTTGTCTGCTGGAGCAGCCATTTGTCAAAGATGACAAGATCAAGATCAAGGAAATGATCACCGAAGCCATTCGTAAAACGGGTGAAAATATTGTGGTGCGGCGATTTGCCCGCTACGAACTGGGTGAATAAACAAACACTCACAGATAGTTGATTAAACGGGGCGCTCATTTGAGCGCCCTGTTTTTACCCCCAAGATTTTGGTTAAGGCCAACTGGTTACCGTGGGGGAATTTTCACACCAGGCTCAAATTGTTCGATTATGTGCTGGTGTGCCATTAGGCAGACGCGTTTAGCCTCTTATCCACAAAATTGGAGTCATGCACTATGTCATCAGTTCAATATAAACGAATTTTGCTGAAAATGGGCGGTGAAGCTTTGGCCGGCCCAAATGGGTATGGAATTGATCCGGTTCGCGCTACGGAAGTGGCCCAGGTTGTGAAGGATGTTTACGATTTGGGTGTCCAGGTTGCCCTGGTAATTGGCGGCGGCAATTTGTGGCGCGGTTCGGTAGGCAGCACGATGGGGATGGCGCGGCCATCGGCTGACCATATTGGGATGATTGCCACGGTGATGAATGCGCTGGCGTTGCAAGATGCTCTAGAGCGTAAAGGGGTCGTGACCCGCGTCCAGACGGCCATCGAAATGCGGACCATCGCCGAACCCTACATTCGTTTGCGGGCTATTCGCCATCTGGACAAGGGCCGGGTGGTTATCTTTGGGGGCGGCACGGGCAATCCATACTTCACCACGGATTCGGCCGGGGCGCTGCGGGCCATGGAAATTGATGCCGATGTGATGATTAAAGCCACCAAGGTAGATGCTATTTACGATGCCGACCCGATTTTGAACCCGGACGCCACGCGTTTTGACAAAATTTCCTACATTGATTTTCTAAATATGCGGCTGCGGGTGATGGATAGTACGGCCGTTTCTCTTTGTATGGATAATGACCTGCCCATCGTGGTACTGAATTTTTGGCAGAAAGACAGCGTCAAGCGGCTAGTTTTGGGGGAATCCATCGGAACCACCATTTGCAATGTGTGAGTTGGGCCAAACATCGGTATACTTATGGTAAGAACCCCCAGCGTCAGATGCATATCTGAGGCATAGTGCGTGGGTTTCTGCCTTGCGTTAAAATTTACCTTGATGATTCCCCAAGGAGGTTGAAATGATACCTGAGCTTATGGATGATGCCCAAGACCGTATGGCTGGTGCTATTGCATCTCTTGAATCAGACGTTGCTGGTTACCGGACAGGTCGGGCTTCCCCGCAGCTGATCGAGAAATTGGAAGTTGAAATGTACGGTCAGGTAATGCACCTGATTCAACTTGCGGTGATCTCTGTCCCTGAGCCGCAGCAGTTGGCGATACGGCCGTACGATGCCAGCTCCATTTCGGCTATTGAACGAGCCATTTTGAAATCCAATCTTGGCCTTACTCCCAACAACGATGGCAAAATTATCCGACTGAACCTGCCGCGCCTTACTGAAGAGCGTCGTCGTGATCTAACCAAACTACTTAGCCGTCGTGTAGAAGACGCCAAAGTGGCTGTACGTAACGTGCGCCGTGACATCCTCGGCGATCTACGCGATTACAGGAATGAATCCCTGATCACGGAAGATGATTATTTCCGGGGCCAAGATAAGCTGCAAGAATTAACGGATAAATATGTGAGTGAGATTGATGTGTTGGGCAGCCAGAAAGTAAAAGAGATTATGGAAGTATAGTGGTGGGTATGGCAAATAACGACAAGCCCCTGGATTTGGAACTGTATCGTATCCCGCAGCATGTGGCTATTATCATGGACGGAAACGGCCGTTGGGCGCGTAAGCGCAATTTGCCCAGACATGCGGGTCATCGTGCGGGGGCGGAGAATTTGCGCCGCATCATCAATGCCAGCGTCGAATTTGGCATCAAAATCCTCACCATTTATGCTTTTTCCACAGAAAATTGGGGCCGTCCCGAACGTGAAGTTCGGGCTCTGATGAAAATCATTGCTCGCGTCCTCGATCAGGAGCTCAATGAGCTAGACGCCCAAGGTGTCTGTTTGCATCATTTGGGCGACCTGACGGGGGTGGAGCAAGATTTACAAAACAAGGTCCGCAAAGCTATTGAGCTGACCAAAAACAACGACCGTCTTATTCTCAATGTGGCTTTCAACTACGGGGGGCGAGCCGAAATTCTACATGCGGTGCGCCAAATGTTGGCGGACCAAATTGCCCCCGAGACGCTCACCGAAAGTTTGTTTAGTTCCTATCTGTTCACTCGCGGGCTGCCTGATCCAGACTTAGTTATTCGGACCAGCGGCGAGCTGCGCATTAGCAATTTCCTCATCTGGCAGGCGGCTTACTCCGAGTTCTATCCAACGCCGGTTTATTGGCCAGATTTCGGTCGTGAAGAGTTGTACGAGGCGATTGTAGCTTTTAATCAGCGTGAACGGCGATTTGGTTTGGTGACTGAAACGCCCTGATTTCTTTTGGCCGGAGTGGGAAACGGCCGTAACCTATCCTCCATCTAAACTATGTTCTTGCAACGTGCCTTAATTTCATTTACCCTGGGTCCACTAGCCTTATACCTCATTTACCTGGGTGGTCTGTTTTACTTTATTCCTCTTGCTATTATCCTGTTACTGGCAACCTTAGAATATACACAGATGGCCAACAAGATGGGCTGGGCCGTACCGGCGTTTTTACTTGTCCCGGTCGTCGCTATCCAATGGGTTTTGGCACAATGGCCAAATCAATCCTTGTTTGCCCCGCTGCTCTTAGCCAGCCTTTTTGTTTTAGCCGCTTATGCCTTGTGGCAGTACGAAAAAGGCTCAATCCAGCAAGTGCCAGCAAACTGGTTTGCCCTCATGGCTGGTCTGATGCTTTTTGGCTGGGTCTGTAGCCACTTCTTCCGCTTGCGGGCCATGCCCGAGATGGCCTGGCAGTGGACCATGCTGGCGATGCTCAGTACCTGGATTTCCGATTCTGGAGCATACGTGGTCGGGCGCTTCTTGGCGGGTAAAGTGGTTTTGGGCAAACATGCGCTGACACCGCGCCTCAGCCCCAACAAAACAGTTGAAGGTTTTCTAGGCGGCGTGGTTTTAGGAACGCTATTTACCGTGCTGATTGGTTCACTTCTGGGAATTGAGTTACTGCCTGCCTTGCTGCTGGGCTTGCTTGTTTCCACATTAGGTACGGTTGGTGATTTAAGCATCTCATTGCTTAAACGGGAGGCGGGGGTAAAAGATTCTGGAAACTTATTTCCGGGGCATGGTGGCGCACTAGACCGCATTGATTCTTTGATGTGGACGGTAGCCATCGCCTACTATCTGGCCCAACTATTTCTATAGTACAAATTGAACGGACAAACTATAGTCAAGACCAGTTGGTCGGGTGCCCACTTCTACCTAGACCAGCGGCCAGCGAGGTGATCTTCCCACACATTTTCCTCAGCTGTGCCCGATTTTTCCCACTTTTACAAATGACCGCGAGAGGAGGCACAAATTATGTCCAAAATTGTGACAATTGAGCGCTTTATTTTAGATTACCAGCCGGATTATGCCCGGGGTGAATTTACCAACCTGCTTTACGATATTGCCCTGGCGGCTAAAGTCATTGCCCACAAAACCAATCGCGCCGGCTTGGTGGACATTTTGGGGCGGGCCGGGGCTACCAACATCCAAGGGGAGCAGCAGCAAAAGCTGGACGTCTTTGCTGACGATATTATCTTCCGCGTGTGTGACCACACCGGGCGCTTATGCGCTATGGCTTCTGAGGAGCGCGAAGATATCATTCCTATTCCTGAACCTTTCAAAAAAGGCTCTTACGTTCTGGTTTATGATCCGCTAGATGGCTCCTCTAACATTGATGTTAACGTAAGCATTGGCACTATTTTTGGCATTTACCGCTGCCTGAATTGGGATTTACGCGGGCGGCGTGAGGATGTTTTGCAGCCAGGACGGCGTTTGGTAGCCGCAGGGTATGTGTTGTATGGCTCTAGCACCATGTTGGTCTACACAACTGGGCAAGGTGTACATGGCTTTACGTTGGACCCGGAGCTGGGTGAATTTTTACTGTCTCATGAGAATATGCGGCTGCCAGAGCCTCCAACATTTTACAGCGTGAATCACGCCTATTTTGATCGATGGTCGCCAGCAATTCAGCGCTATTTGCGCTGGCTGCAAGGTCGAGAAGGCCGGGAAGGACCAGCATTGTCTTCAAGGTACATCGGTTCGTTGGTGGCCGATTTCCACCGTAATTTGCTGCGAGGCGGTATATTTTGTTATCCAGCGGAAAAGGACAAGCCTAACGGCAAGATCCGCTTGTTGTACGAGGCTGGGCCGCTGGCATTCCTGGCCGAGCAGGCGGGTGGTTATGCGTCTAGCGGATATGAACCTATTCTTGATATTGACCCAACCGATTTGCACCAGCGAACGCCACTTTTTGTGGGCAACCGCTCCCTGGTATATCAGGTGGAGCGCTTTTTGCAGGAGGAACGGGTAGTTTCTAACTAAGGTTATCAGCAGGAGTTTAGGGGTGAGAAACGGCCGTTTCCCATCCCAAATTTCCTACTAAAAAGGTCCAAAATCGGGCGGTTACAATCGTTGACGTAGTTTTAAGGGCGTGTTATACTTTTTTCGCCCATACAGAGGATGCCTTGATAACTCCCTGATCCAGAGAAATTGAAAGTTAAAACCTGTTTTGAATTTAACCTGCACTGAGAATTCCCCTGAATTTGTGGAAGCCATAAAATATTGTTTGATCATTTCAACCGCTAGTGAGAATTGAATAATCAACAAGTATGATTGCCTCGACGACAAGGCGCTTAGGAATGACATAACCGCCATTCTCCCTGTCGGGTATCATTGGAATCAGAACAACTTCATGCTCGATCCCAAACAATTGCAAGAAATATCTACCCAAACTTACCAATAAAAATTATTGACTCGACTGCTACCCGCCGAAAATGCTCGCCGTGGATAGTTGCGAGATACCATTTGCACAATCAGCACTGTTAAGTGTGTTGCGGAGAAAACTGTATGGATATTGGCGAATTAGAATCAAAAAAGATTACTGAACTGCGCGAGATGGCCCGCGAACTGGACATTCCTGGATTTAGCACCATGAAAAAACAGGGGCTGGTTTACGAAATTCTTCGGGCCAATGCCCAGGCCCAGGGCTATGATTTTCGCGGCGGTGTGTTGGAAATTGTAGACGATGACAAACAAACGATGGGCTTTTTGCGGGCAAAAAATTATTTACCCGGCCCTGATGATATTTACGTTTCCAACTCTCAAATTCGCCGCCTGGGGCTGCGCACGGGCGACTGGGTGATGGGTCAGGTTCGTGCCCCCAAAGACAACGAAAAATATTACAGCTTGCTACGGGTGGAATCAGTAAATGGCATGAGCCCCGATCTAGCCAAAAAACGCCCCCGTTACGAAACATTAACCCCCATTTTCCCTGACCAAAAACTGAAATTAGAAACCCAACCCAACATACTCTCTACCCGGTTGTTGGACCTGGTGGCGCCAATTGGCCGTGGCCAGCGTGGTTTGATTGTATCCCCGCCAAAAGCGGGTAAAACGACCGTTTTGAAGGAGATTGCCAATGGTATCTCCTCCAATTACCCGGATGTGCATCTGATGGTTGTGCTCATTGGTGAGCGCCCTGAAGAAGTAACGGATATGGACCGCTCGATTGATGGTGAAGTGATTAGCTCCACCTTTGATGAGCCGGTGCGCCAGCATTGCAAGGTGGCGGAGATGGCCTTGGAACGGGCCAAGCGTCTGGTTGAAGCTGGCCGGGATGTGGTCATCTTGCTGGACTCCATTACCCGATTGGCTCGTGGCTATAACCTGACAGTGTCGCCAAGCGGCCGTACATTGTCTGGTGGTTTGGACCCGACGGCTTTGTATCCGCCCAAGCGCTTCTTTGGTGCCGCCCGTAACCTGGAATTTGGTGGCAGTTTGACCATCATCGGCACTTGTCTGGTGGACACGGGCAGCCGTATGGACGATGTGATTTACGAAGAGTTCAAGGGTACCGGTAACATGGAACTTTTATTGAGCCGTCGTCTGCAAGAACGCCGGGTATTCCCAGCTTTCGACATCGAACGCTCCAGCACCCGCCGCGAAGATTTGCTGCTTTCTGGCGATGAATTACAGCGTGTTTACATGATGCGCCGCATGTTGGGTCATCTGATGGATACGCCAGGCTACGACATCAGCAGTGCCACCGGGGCTGTGATGGAACGTCTGCGCTCAACCAAGACCAACTACGAGTTCCTGGAAACGTTGACCAAAGATATGATGTAGTGCAACGTTTGTTTGAACCTGAATGAACTGTAAGAAAACGGGCCTGCCATCAGGCCCGTTTTTGCTGTGGGGCGACTTTGTGATAGCATCCCGCCCTTGAGACATGGCAAACGAACAACGTTTTTGGCACCGCTTAAGCGGGCATCTTATATTGGCGGGTGGAGCACTCATTCTAATTGCCCTAGGACAATTTCAGTGGAATACGGCTGAGGCGGAGTTGTTGACGGTTACGGCCGTTCCTACCCCCATCGCATCGACGTCTGAAGAATTGGCTCAGACAGAAGTTGTGACCGCGACGGTGGTCCCGCAAGGTCCGCTGCCGGTTATCAACGACAATACGCTGGCCCCGCTGCCCAATCCCCGAACTTACCAGACCAAACTGCCTGATCACAACTTCCAAATGCATGAAGTGGCCCGTGGTGAGACGCCCAATATCATTGCGGACCAATACGGCATTTCCGCCGACACGCTGTTAGGTGGCAATACGTGGTTGAGTCAGGAATCCAACCAGCTGCAAGTTGGGGCGCAGCTGGTCATCTTGCCAGTGAATGGGGTGCTGCACAAGGTGCGCGCGGGAGAAACCATCGAGAGCATTGCCGAGCTGTACCAGGTTTCTCCCACCGACATCATTAATTACGGGCCGAACAATCTGGAATTTCCTTTCTACCGGTTGGTACCGGATACAGAACTCGTTGTGCCGGGTGCATCCATCGGCCAATTTTTCTTTACCGCGCCAAAATCGGTGGCGACCAATGCGGCGGGACAACCGCAGTGGAAGGTTTTTGGCACCGGAACGTATATCTGGCCGAGTAACGGCCGTTGCATCACGCAATATTACAATGGTTTTCATCCGGCAATTGACGTGTCTGCCAGCGAGGGATCGCCCGTTTACGCTTCAGACACCGGCACGGTGACCTATGCCGCCTTTGCCGCCGGAACATACTACGATTACGGTCAACCTGATTGTGATCAATCATGGCAATGGCTTTGAAACATTTTATGCCCACCTGAGCAGTATTGGTGTTTTCCCCGGCCAAACGGTGACGCAGGGTGAACTCATTGGCTTTACGGGCAACACCGGCCGTTCCAGCGGGCCGCACATCCACTTTGAAATTCGTGACCACGACTTCCGCACCAACCCCCTCGACCGCCTGGGCGGTGGCTACCAGGACTGCACTTAATTTTGCGCACTCATTTCCCCGGAAACTGTAAGCATTAATGTTTGAAGATTTCAGCCTGTTTCCGGGGAAGTTTGCTGAGTTACAGGTATTGTTATGGACAAATTTGGATCGATCTGGCGACGTTGGCAAGGACATTTTGTTATTGTTGGCATTGCCTTACTCATTTTGCTCGTTTGGCGTTTTGGTTTGCGCCCCAGCATTGTGGCGGTGGCCGAAGAAGGGGGCGTGGTGGGTGATACGGCCGTATCCACCCTCACTGAGCCAGATGCTACGGCCGATACCAGCGACCCGCTCCAGTTTAACGGTAGCGATTTGCCAGTCGTAGATGACAGCAGCCTGGTTCCTGCCCCAAATCCGCTGACGTTTGAAGGCAAAACACCGGAACACGACTTTGTCACGCACACCGTTGTGCGTGGCGAGACGCCTAACGGCATTGCTCAGCAGTATGGTATTGAGCCAGAGACAATCCTTGGCGGCAACCCCCAGCTCAGCGAAGAGTCCAGCTTGCTTCAGGTAGGTACGGTTCTTACCATTTTGCCGGTGAATGGCGTGCTCCACAACGTCCAGCCCGGCGACACGCTGGAAAGCCTCTCGCTGCAATACGGCATTCCCACCGAAGATATTATTGCCTACGGGCCGAACAATCTTGAATTTCCCTACCGCTTGCAGCCCGACACGCAAATTTTGGTGCCCGGTGCCGTTCGCGAACTGTTTGTCTGGACCCCGCCCGATCTTTCCTCGGTGGGCGGTACCTCTTCAGAAGGTGGCAGCGTGCGCCCGGTGATCGTGGGTACCGGGACGTTTATCTACCCGGTGAACTCGCGCAACTTCACTCAATATTTCTGGTATGGGCATCCGGGGATTGACATTGCGCTGCCGGAAGGATCGGCCGTTTATGCCTCGGACACCGGAACGGTGACGTTTGCTGGCTGGAATGTGTACGGCTATGGCAACCTGATCGTGATTAACCACGGCAATGGCTACGAGACATTTTATGGCCATCTCAGCAGCTTTAACGTGGTGCCGGGGCAAATTGTCTACCAGGGGAATGTGATTGGGGGTACGGGTAACACGGGTAACTCCTCCGGGCCGCATATCCACTTCGAAATTCGCATCAACAACAATCGGGATAATCCCTGCTGGTACATCGGCTGTTGATGCCGGTAGGCGGTAATCCGTTATCGGTAATCGGTTAACCGTTTACGGATTACCGACCACCGACTACGCGATCACGCAGTTGGCCGCAGCCTGCCTGAATGTCAATGCCACGGCGCACACGGACGGTGCTGCTGACGCCGTAATGGCTTAGCTCGGCCTGGAATGCTTCGACGCGTTCCTTGGAGGAAGGGCCACCGCTGTAATCGGCCGTAGGATTGAGCGGAATCAGGTTCACGTGGCATAACATACCTTGCAGTAAGTTGCCCAGCGCGCGCGCCTGCTCAATCGTGTCATTTTCGCCAGAGATGAGCGCCCACTCAAAGGTCAACCGTCGCCCCGTTTTCTCGATGTAATAGCGGCAGGTGTCCATCAATTCGGCAATGGGCCAGCGATGGTTGATGGGGATGAGCTTGTCGCGCTCGGCGTCGGTGGCGGCGTGCAGGGAGATGGCCAGCGGCGTTTGGCGCTGCTCATCGGCGTAGCGGCGGATGGCTGGCACAAGCCCCACGGTGGAGATGGTGATTTTGCGGGCGCCCAGGTTGAAGCCAGTTTCATCCGTCAGGCGGTCAATGGCGGCCAGGGTGTTGTTGTAATTGTGCAGCGGCTCGCCCATGCCCATCATCACAATGTTGGTGACGTGCTCCTCGGTGAGGGATAGTTCGTGGGCAAAATAGAGCACTTGGGCCACGATTTCGCTGACGGTGAGGTTGCGGAAGAAGCCCATCTGCCCGGTGGCGCAAAAGACGCAGCCCATGGCGCAGCCCGCCTGCGCGCTGATACACAGCGTGCGCCGCTTGTCGTAGCGCATGAGTACGGTCTCGATGTATTGGCCGTCTGGCAGTTGGAAGAGCACTTTTTTGGTTTGCCCATCGCTGGAATGCTGCTCACTGGCAATGGTGGCGCTGTGGATAACCGCGTTGGCTGCCAACTTTTCAATCAAGCTCTTCGGCAAATTGCGCATCTCCGCAAAGTCGGTGACGTACTTCTTGTACAGCCATTCCCAAACCTGCTGCGCCCGAAACTTTGGCTCGCCTAGTTTGGTGAGTAATTCAGAAAGCTCACCAAAGTTTAAATCAAAAATATCTATTTTTTGCATCTTATGATGACCCTTCAGATCTTAAATTCATTTTGCCAGCCCCGTAAACTCTCAAAACTAGAAATGTTCCAGTTAAACCGTTTAAATATTTCAACCGCAGTTTTTAAAGCAATATTTTTTGATTCAGATACTAATTCAGTCCTAGAGACTGTGCTTTCATAGGGAAAGCTACTAATTGATGCCTTACATGTTTCTCCATATCCGAAGAAAGGATCCTTGTCATTCACTAAGAACCGATTTTTTAAATTGCCCAAGACAAATTTTATTTGCATATTTTCATCTCCCGCGTCACTGAGTGCTAAGCGGGCAGCAAATTCAAAAATTTCTGTGAGTGTTGCAATAGTGTCTCCAACATACAACTGTGTTCCATACTTCCAATCTGAAGTAGCGGGCCAAAATGATGACTCGTCGCGCCAGTCAATAGGTAGAGCTGCGATTTGAAAAAACTGACCGCTTTGGTAGAGTCGCCAAATTGATTTATGATGTTCCCAATTAAATTGTTGTTCAATCCAGTCCAAAAATAACTGTGGCTTGTTTTTGGAATCAATGTGAGGGAAGTCCCACCCCCTTATCCGAACCTTGTTCTTAACAAGAAGGGGCAAAAGCGCAGAAATATCCCCTATAAGGTCTTTCTTGAAAGTTGCTGGACGAACTAATACTTGCCAGTATCCTCTTGACAGAATCATTTCATGCAAGGAGCTTTTCATTTGTTCTTCCATAAATCACCTAATTGGGCATCAAATTTGTCATAGTCTGTTTCTCGGTTTGCTGCCACCGATAGTTCTAGCCCTGCTGTATGTGCGGTTGAGAAGTATTTCCTTAGAGCTTTTACAGTTGCAAGATCAAGCAAATCTCTCATTTCGGACTGTGATGGGATTTCTGATGTTTCCGGTTTTCTTCTTGTCCTAATGTAGCAAGCTCCTTCGCGTAGTATGTGGGAATGATCTTTCTTGCACAAAATAGGTATGTCGTCAAATTCGTTGACGTTTATAATGATGAATTTAGATGCTTGATATTCCAGAATGTCTAAATCGAAACTGACGTTCGGATCAGCATACCTTGAGAGCGAATCTGCGAAATCATCGTAAGACCAAGTAGCTAGTTCACTTGCGGATAGACCTGTTGGGACAGGTTGCCCATTTGAATCTTCATCTATCCCAATTATTACCATTCCTCCGTCTCTTTTGTTTGCCATTGATAGAACTGCGCGAACAACTTTTGCGAGAAGGGAGCTTTTGGTTCCGGGTCCTTTGAATTCAATCCCATGCTGTTCTCTGCCAAAAGCGAGAATTTCCATAAATTCTTGTTCTGTCATGTTATCGTTGACCAAAGCTAAGCTTATTATCTGCTACTTCTTTAGCAATTTCAGCAATGTCCGCAAAGATGAAATCGGGCTGGAGGTCGTTGGCTTTGGCCACGTCTTCCAGCTGGCTGATGCCGGAGAGGACGAGAATGGTTTGGATGCCCGCCGCTTTGCCGCCCGCGATGTCCGTTTCCAGGCGGTCGCCGACCATGGCGGTGTTTTGCGGCGTGCCGCCCAGCTTTTCCATCGCCATCTGGAAGATGAGCGGGCCGGGCTTGCCAATTACCACCGGTTCCACGCCAGTTGCGGCCTGCAAGAAGGCGAGGAAGGAGCCTGCGCCGGGCAGGGGGCCGTACTCGCTGGGGAAGGTGAGGTCCGGGTTGGTGCCGACAAAATCGGCCCCTTTGTGGATGAGCAGGGCACCAGCAGCCATTTGTGCGTAGACAGCATTGGGGTTAAAGCCAGCCACGACGAACACGGCCGTTTCTCCCCCCATCACCTCTTCCACACTCAATAACTGGAAGCCGCGGGATTGAACGGCCGTTACCAGCCCCACATCCCCCACCACAAACGCCTTCACGCCCGGTTTGTAAGTCCGCTGCAAATAATCTCCCGTCGCTTCTGCCGAGGTGAAAATCTGCTCTTCGCTGACCGTGACGCCAAATTTGGCCAGCTTGGCCACATACTGCTGCGGCGTTTTGGAAGCATTGTTGGTGGCCATCACCACGCCAATGCCC
Organism: Ardenticatenaceae bacterium; assembly: GCA_020634435.1. Classification (GTDB taxonomy): domain Bacteria; phylum Chloroflexota; class Anaerolineae; order Promineifilales; family Promineifilaceae; genus Leptofilum. Next base: position 528,920 of record JACKBS010000009.1, read on the forward strand.
TGCTGTTGCATCGTCTCGAAAAATTCGGCCAGGCCGGGCATGGGCACATCCCCCCGCCACAGCACGCCGTCCATGTCTAAAATGAGGTTCTTAATCTGGTTCATGGGTTGGATTATAGCGGATGCGTGGGCAATGGGTAGTTGAGTCACATGGGCATTGGGGGGAAGGTTGTTATACAATTGCCCTGCCTGAAGCTCGGCAAAATCAACTTAAGGAAGAGTTCCGTGAAATTATCAGTGATTATGCCCGTCTATAACGAGCGGGAAACTTTAGAAGCGTCGGTAAAGGCCGTGTTGGCGGTGGAAATGGCCGACGAGATTGTACTGGTCGATGATGGTTCTACCGACGGCACGCGCGAGTTGTATCCGGCCATTGCCGCTCTGGATGATTGCATCAAAGTATATATGCACGAGAAAAACCAGGGCAAAGGCGCCGCCGTGCGCACCGGGTTTAACAAGGCCACGGGCGATATTTTCCTCATCCAGGATGCCGACTTGGAGTATGATCCGCGTGATTATCCGGCATTGGTGCAGCCGATTGTGGAAGGGAAAGTGGCCGTTGTTTACGGCTCTCGTTTTCGCGGTGGGCCGACCAAAACGATGTTTTTCTGGCATATGGTGGGTAACAAGCTGCTGACGCTCATCACCAACATTGTCTACAACACCATTTTGTCCGACATGGAAACCTGCTACAAAGTGTTCCGCGCCGACGTGATTCGTGACATGCCGCTGCGCTCGCGCGGCTTCGAGTTTGAGCCAGAAATCACTTCCAAGGTGCTCAAACGCGGCCACCGCATCTACGAAGTGCCGATTTCCTACAACGGCCGTGAGTTTGAAGAAGGCAAAAAGCTCAACCCGTGGGTCGAAGGGCCGAAGGCGCTGTACTATCTGTTGAAGTATCGGTTTGTTGATTAAAGAAGTAATTAGGTAATTGAGTAATTACGTAATTACCCAATTACCCAATTACCCAATTACCCAATGCCTCGCTTCCCCAAGCTCCCTATTCTACTGATGACCGGGCTAACGGCCGTTCTGCGTGCCCCCGGTTTGTTTGCCAACAGCTTTCAGGCGGACGAGGCGCTGTTTGCGACCTGGGCCCGAGAAATTGCCATCTGGCGCGATCCGCTGTTGGCGATGCAGCCGGTAGACAAGCCGCCACTGCTTTTTTATCTGCAAGCGCTCTTTTATCCGTTGTTTGGCCCAGTGGAATTTGCCGCCCGCTGGCCCAACTGGATTGCTTCGCTTTTGTTGGTGCCGCTGACGGGAATTTTGGTGTGGAAACTGTATCGTCGGTCGGAAACAGCCGTTCTCGCCGCCGCCCTCGTTGCTCTCTTCCCACTTACCATCCAATTCAGCGCCACTGCCTTTATCGACCCACTACTCACTTTTTGGCTGATTGCTGCATTTACGGCCGTTTCCGGCCAAAAAACAAGTTGGGCGGGCGTTCTATTTGGCCTAGCGCTGCTGACAAAATATCAGGCGATTTTGTTTTTACCGCTGTTGCTTGGATTAGGCTGGATTTTCGACTGGCGCCTGGTCCGATGGGCACGCGGGCTCGTCGGACTGCTGCCGCTGCTCGTGGTGCTGTTCGTTTGGGAATTTGCCCGCAGCGGCCACTTCCTGCTTTGGCAAAACCAGATTAGCAATTTTGGCGGCGTTCGCCTCAGCTCCTCGTGGGAACTCTGGCCCCGTTTTTTGGCATGGGCGGACTTGTGGCAAACGGCCGTTTCCCCCCTCATCTTTTTCCTCTTCATTCCCGCTGTGGGTTGGTTCATCATCCAGACCTGTCAGGTCTCCCCCGCGATTCCTACCCCCCGGCACAACAGACCTGACAGGTCTTGGCAAGCAGACCGTCTTTTGCTCATCTTCATTTTAGGCTACGGTCTCTTTCACTGGCTGTTTGCCATTCCGGTGTGGGATCGCTATCTGCTCCCCTTGCTGCCACTGCTAGCGATCTTACTCGCGTGTGCCTACGATGAGCTGTTAGTCCAACTGCCTTCACTCTCGCCAATCTTGCGATTTCGCGGGGCAATTGTGATTTTGATTCTGTTGTCGATTTCGGCGTCATGGGCGGCGCGGAACGGCCGTACTCCCCTCGGTAGCTCCTCCCAATCCGATGAAGGTGCAGCCGAAATCGCTGCTGCCCTGGCTGATGCGCCTTACGGCACCGTCCTCTACGACCATTGGTTTAGCTGGCAGTGGCGCTACCACCTGTTCGATAAGCGCGTCTTCGTCAGCTGGTTCCCCCACGCCAACGCCCTGGCCACCGACCTGACCGCCTTTGGCCAGGACGGCGCGCCGCGCTACCTTGCTTTGCCAAATACGGCCGTTGCCCAACCCATCATCCGCACCGTGCAAGAAGCAGGCTTTACGCTAACGGCCGTTGCCCAATCCAACCAAATCATCCTCTACAAAATTATTTCACCGCAGAGCACGCAGAGACCGCAGAGAAATAACCAAAAAATCTCCGCGCTCTCTGCGGTAAAAACAGGAGCGGTGGCGTGAACTGGCTTGAGCGAATTAAGCGCCTGCCGCCGCTGGTCTGGCTGCCCGTGCTGCTGGGCATCTTTTTTAACAAGATGGCCTTTAGCAACCTTATTTTGGCGCGCGGCGACACGTTTCTTTACTTTTATCCCTATTGGGACGCCGCCGCCGAGGCACTGCGCCACGGCCGTATCCCCCTCTGGAATCCGTACCTGTTCATGGGCGCACCCTTTTTGGCTAACAGCCAGGTCGGCTTCTTTTACCCGCTCAACTGGCCCGTCTGGCTACTGTTGCCCACGCCGTACGCCGTTAGCGCTTCGATTTTGCTGCACCTGCTTATCGCTGGTGTGGGCGCGTATCTGGCCGGGCGGCAAACGCTGGGGCTGGGGCGATGGGGTGGATTGGTAACGGCCGTTCTCTTCGCCCTCGGTGGCTATCTCACCGCCCAGGTGGAGCACATCAACCAGCTGCAAGGGCTGGCCTGGATGCCCTGGTTTTTGTGGGTCGCCGCCCGCGTTTTTCGCAGCCGCTTGGGCAATCGCTGGGTGCTGGTGGGGCAGGGTGTATTTGGTTTTGCCCTGCTGTTTAGCCTGCAACTGCTGGCCGGGCACACCCAGACCAGCTTCATCACCGGCGTCATGCTCGTCACCTGGGGCGGGGCGCACTGGCTGGAGAAGTGGCTCCTGCGCAATTCGCCGCACGGCCTCGGACTTTCCTTTCAGTGGCGCAGATTTTATCGGCGGCTGCCCCTGGCTTTGCTGATGGGGGGGGGCGTGGCGATTTTGTTAACGGCCGTTCAGCTCCTGCCCACCTTTGAACTCATCCAACAATCCAGTCGCCAGGGCGGACTCACCTCTAACGAAGTGCTCTCATTTTCGCTGCATCCGCTGCTGCTTAACCGGGCGCTGTTGCCGGCTTATGGCCAGTCGCTCTTCAGCGAATACGTCGCTATTTTGCCACTGACGGCGCTGCTGCTGGCCTTTTTAGCGGCGTGGCAGTGGCGGCAGTGGCGCGGTGTGGTGCCTGCTATCAGTCTGGTTTTGCTGGGCTTGCTGCTGGCGCTGGGCATCTTCAATCCGCTTAACTGGTTGCTGGCCCGCTTGCCCGGCTTCGACCTGTTTCGCGTGCCTGCCCGTTGGTTGGCGGTGTATGCCCTCGGCGTGGCCCTGCTAGCTGGGCTGGGTTGGCAAATGGTGCTGGATCGTTGGCTGGTGCGGCAGCGCGACTGGCGCAGCATTCCGCTCCGTGCCAAAGAAAATTTGTGGCATTTGGAACGGCCGTTTCGTTACGGCATCTGGCTGCTGGCTGGCCTCATCGCCTGGAACGCCCTGGCCCAAATCGCCGCCATCTTTGTGCCCACCGGCCCCGAAGCTCCGTTTGAAGGAGTGGAGCCCATTACGCTGCTGTTCTGGCTCCTGGAAATGGTCCTGTTGGTTGGTCTCGTTCAAGGGCAACGTCTGGTTTATGCACCGGAAAATCGGTTTCGCGTCAAGTTGGAGATGCGCCAACCCGGTTCGCCCTGGCTGTTGCTGCCGCTCATGGCCGGGCTGCTCTTTTGGGGCACGCGCACCCATCCCTACAACAATCTCACCACGCCTGAAGCGTACTTCGATTTGCGTCCGCCGCTGGCGCGGTTGATTTCCGAAGACCTGTGCCTTCAGGCACAGGCTAAGGAATGCGATGTGCCGCCGGATCGGTTTTTGAGCCTGTCGGACATCTTTTTTGATGTGGGGGATCAGGCGGAAATTGACACAATTTATGGCGACCAGCTTTCGCTCGAGGCGCAGTACGATTACACCATCGCCATCAAGCAGAAGGAGATTATCGGTCCGAACCTGCCGTTGAGTTTTGGTCTGGCGGCGGTGGATGGCTTTGATGGCGGCATTTTGCCATTAAATTCGTATAGCCAATTTGTGCAGCTTGTGTTGCCTGACGGAACGCGGACCACAGACGGCCGTCTTCGCGAGCATCTTACGGCCGTTCCCCCCGACACTTGGCTTGATCTCACCAACAGCCGTTACATCATCACCGACAAAGTGGGCGATGTCTGGCAGCAGGTGGGCTATGGCATGACGGCCTTCTTCGACCTGGAATTCCCCGTGGCGCTGGGGCCGGGCGAGTCGCTGGAAATTGCCTACATGCCAGGATTCTTGTCCACGGCGTTCGCTTTCGTTTCTGAAGGTGAACCTGGTTCGGTATGGGTTGAAACGACGACTGGTGATAGATGGGAACAGCCTGCGTTTGCGGTCGGCAGCGGCGTGGTCCGGGTTGGCTGGCCCGTTTCATCCATGCGGCATCTGCTAGGCGAAGCGGTGCCAACGCGCCTGGTTTTGCACGGCCCTGAGGATGGTGTCTGGCAAATTTTTGGCGCGACGTTGATCAATGAAAATGAAGGCACTTTCCAGCCATTGACGCTGGGCAATTACCGGCTCATTCATTCTGGCGATGTAAAAATCTACGAGAATCTGGACGTGTTGCCGCGTGCCTTTTTGCTCTCAAACTGGACTTGGCAGCCGGACGAAACGGCCGTTCTGCAAACTCTCCAGCAGCCTGAGTTTTCCGTGAGAGAAACGGCCGTTCTGCTCGGCAGTGGCGAAAATCAAGCAGGGACGTCTGCTCTAAGAAGTGCGGCCCAAATCGTGACGTACACGCCGGAGCAGGTGGTGGTGCTAACCAGCAGCAGTGATTCCCAGCTACTCATGCTGACGGATGCCAATTACCCTGGCTGGCAGGTCACCGTAGATGGCGCACCGGCTGAGTTGATCCAGGCAGATGGCTTGTTTCGCGGCGTGCAGTTGCCGGCCGGTGATCACGAGGTTGTTTTCACCTTTGCCCCGCGGAGCTTCCAGTTGGGCCGGATGATTACGGCCGTTGGTCTCATCCTGCTTGTTTTGTTGGGGCTGGGGCTGCTCGTGATGCACCGTTTCGATGGCCGCAGCATTGAGCGCTGATTGCACGTAGTTTGGTGACAGCATTTGGAAGTGCCTGTCACCCTTCGCAAAAGGATTGCCAATGGAAATTTTCTCTCGCCCTAAATTGGGCGTGGCTCTTTGGACATTAGGAGTGATGCCCCTGGCTGAATCTGCCCCACTGGTTGCTGAGATGCAGTACGATGGTGTCGTTTTGCCGTTTGCCCACATTGATTTGCCAAACGGTGCGGCGCAAATTTTGCAGGAAAATGCGCTCACTTGCTTTGCTGTAACGCCTAACCCCGTAGATTTGGTGCATCCCAATACGGCCGTTCGCCAACTCGCCATCGACCATGTGCAAGAAGTGATAGAAACGGCCGTTGCGCTCCATGCGCCAACTGTCACGCTGCGCAATTTACCGGGCCGTATCTATCCCGTAGGCAGCAAAGAAGAGGAGATGGAATGGTATGCAACGGCCGTATCTCATCTAGCCATCTTTGCCGCTGACCGAAACATTCGGCTGGCAATTGAGGTAGTCAACCGGTACGAAAGCTTTTTGTGTACAAAAACGGTCGAAGCGCTGGCACTGCTTGAGCAACTTAACCAACCCAATCTTGGCCTTGCCCTCAGCGCGTTCCACATGAACATTGAAGAGCAAGATGCTGCGGCCACGATGCGCAGTGCGGGCGACAAGCTCTTCCTCTTCTACATGGCCGACTCCAACCGTCAGGCAATTGGCCGGGGTCACCTAAAGCTGGGGCTGCACCTTTGGGCGTTAGAAGGTCTGCCCGACGTACCCGTCATTTTGGAGTGCCTACCGCCTGGGGTTGATCCGTTTGGCGCGGGGGTGGGGGAGGACGGCCGTAACACGGTTCTCACCTACCTAAAAGAATCGCGAACGTGGTTCTAGAAGTTAACATAATGTTTTGTCATCTTTTTTCACAGAGGTATAATCGCCTGCTGGAAACATTTCATTCATCAATCAATCGGGCTATTTCAAAATCGAGAGCCTGACACGCTGAGCCAGGGTTTTGTGCTCACCCAGATTCAACATCTGCTTGATCGGCACCCATTCATTGCTTTGCATGCCTACTCCCGACAGCAACGGCCCAAAAGTTAGGAGAAAAAATGTCAGAAAGAAAAAAAGTGCGCGTAGCCATTATCGGCGTGGGTAACTGTGCCTCATCACTGGTTCAAGGCGTTCAATATTACAAAGATGCTGCCGACGATGCGGCAATTCCTGGACTAATGCACGCCACGGTTGGTGGCTACCATGTGCGCGATATTGAGTTTTCGGCCGCCTTCGATGTGGTGCAGGGCAAGGTGGGCAAAGATTTAAGCGAAGCGATTTGGGCACATCCCAACAACACGATTAAGTTCTCTGATGTGCCATACCTCAATGTGCCCGTATCTCGCGGTATGACCCACGATGGTCTGGGCAAGTACGTCAAAACTGTCGTAGAAAAGGCACCTGGCCCGACGGACAACATCGTTAAAATTCTCAAAGATACCGGCACAGATGTGATTGTGAACTTTATGCCTGTTGGTTCAGAGATGGCCACCAAGTGGTATGTTGAGCAGGCCTTGGAAGCAGGCTGTGCGTTTGTGAATGGCATCCCCGTCTTCATTGCCAGCTCCGAATATTGGAGTAAGCGGTTTGCGGAGCGGGGCATCCCCATCGTTGGCGATGACATCAAAAGCCAGGTTGGGGCCACGATTACCCACCGCGTGCTGACCAATCTGTTTAACGATCGGGGCATTCACCTGGATCGCACGTACCAGCTCAACTTTGGCGGTAACATGGATTTCTACAACATGTTGGAACGTGAACGGCTGGAGTCCAAGAAAATCTCCAAGACCGGTGCCGTTACCAGCCAATTGCCGTACGATCTGGGAGCTGAAAATGTGCACGTTGGTCCTAGCGACTACGTTCCGTGGCTCACCGACCGTAAATGGTGCCACATCCGCATGGAAGGCCGCGCTTTTGGTAATGTACCGCTCAATCTGGAACTCAAGCTGGAAGTGTGGGATTCACCCAATTCCGCTGGCGTGATGATTGATGCCGTGCGCTGCGCTAAGCTGGCTCTAGATCGCGGCATTGGCGGCCCGCTGATTGCCCCATCGTCTTACTTCATGAAGACGCCGCCAGAACAGTTTACTGACGACGAAGCACGCAAGCTCACCGAAGCATACATCGCTGGCGAACTGTAGAGACGCTGCCTTGTAACATCTTGGCTGCAATAGTGACGCAAAAATTAGCCTTGACGCTCAAAACAACCTATGTTATAGTGCCGAGGCTTGAAATATTAGCAAAATCTTAAAGGAGATAGGCGCAAATGCACACATTGTTCTTCGATAGCAGCATCAACAAATTCCGTAACGCCGCTGGTGGATACGGAAATCTTTGCGCCTGTGACCGGGTACGCCATTTGTGATAAATTTCACAAATAAGAGCTGATTCTGACGGTCACGGCGCTCACAAGCCCGTGACCGTTTTTTGTTTTTGAGAACGCCACGGGTACGCCTGGTGGCGTTTTTTGTTGCTCTGACCTCCTGAAAAACGTCCGTAAACGGGGCGATTTAGATTGGCAGTTTTGGGAGGTTTAATACCGGACAAAGGGTGTCAACAATCGTTGATATCCTGTAACAAACAAGGGGGGTGGCCACTGGTCGCTCCGCGAAAAATGTGGAAATTATCATGAGTATAGAAACGTTTGACCTAAAAGAAACGGTTGTAGAGAACAAATTTGTGGGCCTGTGGCGATTGCTAAAAGGCTATCAGTTTGTCTATTTTGTCGCCATCGTGAGTATCGGGGTGGCGGCGCTGGCGCAGACCGGTATTTATTACTTCTTGGGCTACTTTGTGGACAAGATTTTACCGGCTGACAACATGCTTCAACTGCTGCCCTGGGTTGCTTTGGGCTTTATTGCCCTGGCAATGTTGCAGGGGTTGTTTACTTTTGTTGGCGGCCGTTTGGCTGCCAAAGTGTCTGAGAAAGCGGTGCTGCGCATTCGCAACTTCTTGTATGACCACATCCAGCGGCTGTCCTTTACTTACCATGACAATATGCAAACAGGTGAACTGCTACAGCGTGCCACTTCTGATGTAGATGCGGTGCGCAAGTTGTTTGCTGAGCAAGCGGTGGGAATCGGCCGTATTGTGTTGTTGTTTGTGGTGAACTTCATTGCGTTGTTAACACTTGATGTCAAGCTGGCCTTTCTGTCGGTAGCGATTATTCCAATCGTGCTGGTCATTTCCTACTATTTCTTTGTGAAGGTAGGTGAGGCTTATGAGCACTTTCAAGAGCAGGAAGCAACGCTGTCTAACCGGCTGCAAGAGAATCTGGCTGGGGTGCGTGTGGTGAAGGCTTTTGCCCGCCAATCGTTTGAGAAGGATATGTTTGAGGGTGAAAACATGGAAAAGTACCGTCGTGGGCGTCGTTTGACAACCATGCACGCGCTGTTCTGGCCCTCGACCGATCTCTTGAGCGGGGCGCAGATGCTGCTGGGCTACTATGTCGGCGCGCGTATGGCGATTGATGGTTTGATCACTCCTGGCGAGTACATCGCGTATGTGGGCTTTGTTGCGCAAATCATCTGGCCGATTCGGAACTTGGGGCGTTTGATTGCCGATGTTTCGACGGGGTTGGTGTCTTACGGCCGTATTCTGCAAATTGTGCGGCAGGAACAAGAACCTATCACCATTGGCGCACATCGGCCAGAGCAGGCCGTACGCGGTGCGGTGCGTTTTGAAGACGTTGGGTTTACCTACGAAGGTGAAGACGACCAGGTGCTGCACCACATTTCCTTTGACGTGGCGCCAGGTCAGGTGGTTGCCCTGTTGGGCGGTACGGGTTCGGGCAAAACGTCGTTGGTGAATTTGTTGCCGCGGTTTTACGAATATACCTACGGCCGTATTCTCCTCGATGACGTGGAGCTAAAGGATTATCCGCGTGACTACTTGCGCCAGCAGATCGGTATCGTGATGCAGGAACCATTCCTCTTTTCGCTGACGATTCGCGAGAACATCACCTATGGGGTGACGCGCGAAGTGAGTGAGGCGGAGATCGAAACGGCCGCTCGCGCCGCTGCGGTGCACGATGTCATCTTGTCGTTCCCCCATGGCTACGACACGATGGTGGGTGAACGGGGCGTGACGCTTTCCGGTGGGCAGAAGCAGCGTGTAACGCTGGCCCGTACTTTTCTGCGCAATCCGCGCCTGCTGATTCTGGACGACGCTACCTCTTCGGTGGATACCGAGACAGAAGCGGAAATCCGAGCGGCGCTGGACCGGCTGATGGAATCACGAACGACCTTCCTGATTGCCCATCGTATCCAGAGCGTGATGAATGCCGACCTGGTGCTGGTGTTGGAAAACGGCCGTATCGTGCAGCGTGGCACCCACGACACCCTGGTGAATGTGCCCGGTACCTACCAACGCATCTACGATTTGCAATCGCGCATCGAGGATGAGTTGGAAGCGGATTTGTCCACCGTGACGGTGACCAACGAGCATGCGAATGGTTACCACAAGCTGCCTCAGGCGGGCGACTAAAAATGGTGCGTAGAGGCGTTGCCTGGCAACGTCTCTACCACACAAAACGAGAAATCTAATGGACGATCTTAATTTTGAAGAAGAAGACTTCGAAAGTCAGGTAAATAGCACAACAATCCGCCGCATTTTGCGGCAGGGTTTGACGCACTGGCAGTTTATGGCGACCTTTTTGGTGTGCATTACGGCCGTTGCGCTCATCGAATCTTACTTTACGTACCTTACCAAGCAGATGATTGATGAAGGCATCATGGCGCGAGACCTGGATGCTTTGCGGTCGCTGGCGATTCAGTATGGCCTCTGGTTCGTCGTGTTTGCCGTGTTTATCTTTGGTTTTATCACGGCCGCTGGTTACCTGGGCCATCTGGTACAGTACGATTTGCGCAAGCAGATGTTTGATCATCTGCAGAAGCTGCCCTTGTCGTACTACAACCGCACGTCGAATGGTTGGCTCATGTCGCGTGTGACATCCGATGCGACGCGCGTGGGTGATCTGGTTTCCTGGGGTTTTCTGGATACCGCCTGGACCGTGACCAGCGTTCTGACCTCTTTGGGCTTCATGTTCGTGATCAACTGGAAGCTGACGCTGTTGGTCCTGGTGATGATTCCAGCCTTGTGGAAAGTGGCCATCACCTTCAAGCAGCGCATCCTGACGGAGTATCGCCGGGTGCGTAAGCTGAATTCCAAGATTACCGGTTCGTACAGCGAAAGCATTACCGGTGTGCGCGTGGTGAAGTCGCTCGGGCGTGAACACGAAAATCTGAACGAGTTTAACGAGTTGACCGATGACATGTACCAGGCTTCATACCGGGCGGCATGGCTGTCGGCGTTGTTCTTGCCCGCTGTCCAGCTGGTCAGCGCAACTGGGATTGCGGTGGTGGTCTGGTTTAGCGGGGCCAATTTCAATGCGGGTGGTATGACGATAGGTGGCCTTCAGGCGTTCATCTCCTATGTTGCCTTCATGCTGTGGCCGATTCAGCAGATGGCGGCGGTGTATGCCAGCATGCAACAGGCCGTTGCCTCTGGCGAGCGCATCTTCTCGCTGCTGGATACGGAACCTGAAATTGTTGATGCGCCTGGGGCGTTTGATCCCGGCAGCATCCGTGGCGACATTGTGTTTGATGATGTGTCGTTCCACTACGAAGACGGCAAGCCGGTGATTGAGAATCTGTCGCTGCGCATTCCGCAGGGCGAAACGGTGGCGCTGGTTGGTCCGACTGGGGCAGGTAAATCGACCCTGGTCAATCTGATTTGCCGGTTCTATGAACCTACGGCAGGCCGGATTGTGATCAATGGGCATGATTACACCACGCTGACGCAGCACGCCATCCAGTCTCGCACGGGTATAGTGCTGCAAACACCGCATCTGTTTTCGGGCACGGTGCAGGACAACTTGCGTTACGGCCGTCTTGATGCCACCGATGCTGAAGTGGAAGAGGCGGCAAGGCTGGCTGGGGCGCATGACTTCATCGTCAAGCTGGAGCATGGTTACAAAACAGAAGTTGGCGAGGGTGGGGTGTTGCTCTCGGTTGGTCAGAAGCAGTTGATCAGCCTGGCGCGTGCCATCTTGGCCAAGCCAGACATCTTTATCATGGACGAGGCAACGAGTTCGGTGGATACGCTAACAGAGGCGTTGATTCAGCAGGGTATGGAGAAGTTGATGGACGGCCGTACCAGCTTCATTATCGCCCACCGGTTGTCTACCATCAAAAATGCCGATCGCATCATGGTGATTGAAAACGGTGGTGTGTCGGAAATGGGCACCCACGCCGAGCTTATCCGGGCGCGCGGTCATTATTACAATTTGTACACCAAACAGTTCCGCGATGAGCGGGAAAAAGTGTATGGACTTGATGGCGCGGTGCCGACGAGTGTGTAATTTGTAATTGAGTAATTGGGTAATTTGTCGAATTACTCAATTACCCAATTACTTACGAAGGACGGGATACAATGAATACGCAATCGAATGAACTACGAGCAGTTTTGCAAGCGCTGGCGCTGCCAGTGACGGGGCAACTGCGCCTGTATCCCAACGAAGCCTGTAAAGTGAGTCGTTTGATACAGGAATTTGAACAATCTGAACCGCTTTTTGTGGCCGCAGCAGACTGCCTCACCGCCGCGCAAAAAGAGGTGTTGGCTTCTCTGCGGCGCGATCTGATGCGCGTGTGCCTGGACCATACCTGCACCGATGTGGCCTTGCGTCGCAGTGATGTGTGGCGGCGGGTACGACTGTTGGCAAGGTCCGCGTTGGTGGCCTTTAACTGGCCGCTGGCGCTGCCGCCACAGTTTGAACCCGCTGTGGTTTGTTAAGTTGAAAGAGGCAACGGTGGGAAACGGCCGTTGCCTCTTTTGTTATCCCCTGATGAGTTCTACTTCCACATCGGCCAAAATATCATTGAAATCAGCCATAGAAAATTTCCCGGCACCAGTAATTAACGTGTTGGCTGTGCCCGCGGCCACACCCAGCTTGGTGGCGTCAATCCAGTCTAGCGACTGGGCGAAACCAAACATCAAGCCCGCCAGTGTACAATCCCCCGAACCCACGGCGCTGATGGCATTAACAAGCGGCGGTTTTACGTGAGCTACCTTGCCTTCTTTGGCGGCCAATGCCCCATTGGCTCCGAGTGACAAAACCACCATCGTGCTGTAGTTGACTGAAACGTCAGCCGCGGCGGCTACAAAATCGGCAAAATTGTTTAACTGCCGCTGGGCCAAGACGGCGATTTCTTTTTCGTTGGGCTTGATGAGAAATGGTTTGGCCGCTACCCCATGCGCCAATGCCTCGCCACTGCTGTCGAGAAATACAGGGGTATTTGACTCGTGGGCAATTTCGATGAGTTGGGCGTAAAAATTTTGGAGGACACCGGGTGGAAGACTACCTGAGAGGGAAACGGCCGTTACCTTCCTCACCATCTCCCGGAAATGATCCAACATCGCTTCAACTTTGTCTGGCGGAATCGATTCGCCCTTTTCGTAAATTTCCGTCAGCGTTTGGTTACTACTGTCCAGAATGGAGGTGCAGGTGCGGGATTCAATGCCGGTATCCACAAAATCGGTGGCGATGCCCTCTTGCTGCAAATTGTTTTCAATGAACTGCCCCGCTGACCCGCCGATCCAGCCCGTAACCACGGGAGACTGCCCAAATTGTTTGAGGGCGCGGGCGACGTTGCACCCTTTGCCTCCAGCTAGCGCCAACACTTTTTCGGGCCGATGAATGTCACCCAACTTAAAACTGTTCACCACAATTGTTTTATCAATCGCGGCGTTCAAATTGACACAAAGAATCATGCTTTTCCCGATGCGCCGACAAAGCGCAGTCGCTCACGCACTTCTGCCATTTGTGCGTCGCGGCCAACGCCTAAATATTTTCGCGGATCGACCAGTTCGCCGTCGGCAGCCAGCACCTGGCGCACGCCGCTGGTGAATGCTTTGTTGAGCTGCGTAGCGATATTGACTTTGGCCAGCCCAAGCTTGATGCCCTGGGCAATGTCATCGTTGTTGACGCCCGATGAGCCGTGCAAAACCAGCGGCACACTCACGTGCTGCCGAATGGCTTGCAGGCGATCCAAATCAAGCGAAAGTGACTTGTCTTTCAAGCCGTGCACGGACCCCAAGGCGATGGCCAGCAAATCAACCCCGGTGGCGGCCACAAACGCGGCCGCTTCCTCAGGATCGGTGAGGTTGATGGCGTTGGGATCGAACGGCGCACCGTCTGGTTTGGGCACTTCGCCAATTTCGGCTTCCATGCAAACGCCAGCAGCGTGAGCAACCTCGCCGAGCCGTTTGGTAATGGCCACGTTTTCGGCGTAGGGCAGGTCGTCGCCATCGAACATGACGGAGGTGAAGCCGAGGGCGATGGCTTGCAGCACTTCCTGCTCGTTGGCATGGTCCAGATGGAGCGAAACGGGCACGTCTACGCTGTTGGCGGCGACTTTGCCAATCGCTGCCATGTATTGCAGGCCGCGAATTTCATTGCCGCTGCCCACATATTGCAAGGCGCGGTGGCTCACCTGAATGATGACCGGCGCATTTTCGGCCTGGGCAGCCAGGACGATGGCCTGCATTTGCTCCATCGTGTTGGCGTTAAAGGCGGCGATGCCGTAGCCATTTTGGTGTGCTTCCTGAATCCAGGGGAGGATGTTTTGTAATGTCATAATAAAACCTGATAGGAGATTGGATCAATTTTATTAGTCTTTAAAAAATTAGTTGGGTAAGGTGTCATTCCGAGGTCCTCCGAGGAATCTTTCAAGGTGGCCAAGCGGGAAAGATTCCTCACTCCGAAGACTCCGTTCGGAATGACAAGTTCATTACTCGGTTTAATTCTTAAAATGCAAAAAAATTGGTCCAATCTAGGTTAGCGTTGAAACTACTGTTTGATAAGGGAAAGTGCTTCTTCAAGCGTTGGTTGGGCCGTTGTGCCGCCAGCAGCTTGGGTGGAAAGTGAACCACAGGCCAGCGCCAACTGCAAACTTTGTGCGAGTGGCCAGTTGTGGATGAAGCCGTACAAAAACCCGGCGTTGAATGAGTCGCCTGCGCCAACGGTATCCACGACTTGCGCGGGAAACGGCCGTAACGCAACCCTCTCTCCTCCTTGAAAACCAATTCCCCCGTCCGCGCCGCACTTCACAGCTAGCGTTGGAACGATGGTTGATAGGTGAGATACGGCCGTTTCCAAATCCGCACGGCCCGCCACTTTCATCGCCTCTGCATCGTTGGGCAGCAGCAAATCGCAGTGGGGCAGGATTTCGTCGCAGGCCCACTGCTCCTGCGGGTCCCAATTGGTGTCCAGCGAGGTGGTCACGCCGTGGGCGTGGGCCGCTTCAAAGAGAGTAGGTAATTCAGGGCGCAAGCCATCGAGCAAAAAGTAACTGCCCACATGAAGATGCTTGGCTTGCGTCAACAGTTCTCGGTCAATTTGCTCGGATTTGAGGGCGGCAATAGTGCCGGAGAAGGTGAGCATCGCCCGGTCGCCATCCGGTTTGGCCAGGATGACGGTGAAGCCTGTTTGCAGATCAGGGTCGATGATGCAGTGGCTGGTGTCGATGCCCCGTTCTTGCAGGGCGTTGAGCATGAAACGGCCGTATAAATCATCCCCTACTACGCCGACAAACGCCACCTTTAGGCCCAGCCGGGCCGCGCCGCAAGCGGTGATGACCGAGGATGCGCCAATCGTCAGATTGGCTTCATCGACCAGTTTTTCCACCTGACCAAACGCGGGCACAATGTCCGCCCCGCGCAGGATGATGTCCGGGTTGATTTCACCCACGACCAGTAAATCAAATGGTGCTTTCATAACGATTCTGCCTAATGCCTGTCTGGATATTGGCCACAGAGGTCACAGAGGGTTTAGAGGATTAGGTTCAATTCTCCGATTTCTCTTTTTCCTCTGTGGCTTTAAATCCTTATTTTTGCAGGAAGCCAGGCAGATAGTCGCGCTGGACGGTGGCCATTTCGTCAAACATGGCGCGGATTTCGTCCAAAGAGCAGACGGCGGCGGTGAGCGGGTCTACCATCAGGGCATGTACGGCCGCTTCCCGATCTTGTTGGAGAACGGCCGTTGCTACCAAATCATGAAACGCCATATGCTGCGCATCCAGGGCGGCCAGATGGGTCGGCAGTGCGCCAAAGTGCGTCGGCTGGATGCCCTTTTTGTCTACGAGGCAGGCCACTTCTACCACGCCATCCTGCGGCAAATTGTCAATCAGCCCGGTGTTGGGTACATTGCCATAAATCACTGCTGGCTGGCCCGTTTCCATTGCTTCGATGATGTACGAGGCAAATTCTGGACCACGCTCCAACTCAAATTCTTCCGCGCCAGACAGATAGCTGCGAATTTCCTGCGCCGATTCTTTCAGCCACATCGGCCAGTTATTGGCGTAAAAACCACTCTCGCCGCGATATTCCGAGCGCATATATTTTTTGATCAGGTCGGGCCGTTTGCGGAAATAGCCCGTGTACTCCGAGGTATGGCCGCTGGATTCGGTGACAAACGCGCCCAAATGCCTCATCATCTCAAAACGGACCGGATCTTCCTCGTAAATTTCGGGATGCGCCTCGATGCGCTGCCGCAGCACCGGGTACAAATCCTCGCCGTTGCGCTCCAGCTTCACAAACCAGGCCAAATGGTTGATGCCCGCCGCACGCCAATCGATTTCGTTCCAGGGAATGTCCAAATATTCGGCCAGTTGGTAGCTGGTGTGCTGGATGGAGTGGCACAGGCCCACGATGGGCAGCTTGCTGGCGCGTGCGCCCGTGAGCACGGTGAGCGACATCGGATTGGTGTAGTTCATCACCAACGATTTTGGAGCCAGTCGTTCCACATCGGCCAAAATGTCCAGCCAGGCGGGCAGGGTTCGCAATGCCTTGAACAACCCGCCGGGGCCAATGGTGTCGCCGATGCATTGATCGACGCCATACTTCAGGGGAATGTCGTAATCGTGGCGCACGTTTTCGCGCCCGGCGACCTCGATGGTGTTTACGATGTAGTTGCTGCCGGGCAGCACTTTGGTGCGGTCAGTGCTGGCTTCGATGGTCCAGTTACGGCCGCTTTTGGCAACCAAAAATTCGGCCATCTGGTGGGCCAGCTCCAGCCGCCCCTCGTGAATGTCTACCAGGGCAAAGGTGCCGTCCTCCAATCCTGGCGTAGACAAAATATCGGACATAACTTCGGTGGCAAACACGGCGCTGCCGGCCCCGATAATGGTTACTTTTGGCATTGATAGCTCCTTTTTTGCGAGCTTTTTGTAATGAATGGCAAAAAGTTTCTAAACTTCATAATCAACAGATTTCGCAGATTACAAAGATTTGAGACAAAAAGAATCTTTTTAATCTTTGATTGTTTGTTTTTCGAAAACTTTTTGCTCACCATTACCCACTCGCTGATAACTTAATGAGTGATTGGCGATGCACGCCTACAAAAATAATGAGTGCGGCCAGGGTGGCCCAACCTGCCCATTGAAAGGCCACGACGGCCCCCGAACTGTCGTACAAAAAGCCGCCCACAACCGCGCCCAGCGCTGAGCCGAGGCCCAGCACGGTGCCGTTGAAGACGCCTTGAGCCGTGGCAGATAGACCGGAAACGGCCGTTTCATTCGCATAAGCCACCCCCGCCGACCACATGGCCGAAAAAGTCGGCCCGTGCAGCAAACTGATCAGCAGCACCTGCCACGGTGCCGTCATGCTGGCATAGGCAAAGGCGCGAATAACCATGATGCCCAGCGAGACGGCCAACAAAAAAGGCGCACCCCGACGCAGCAGGCGGCTGGAGTACAAAAAGATGGGAATTTCGCTAATCGTGGCAATGGTTAATGACAGCCCCATCACCACCCGGCTGGCCCCCATGCTTTCCAGATGCAAAAACAGGTAGTTGAGGAAGATGCTCAGGCTCATCCCTTCGACCAACGCAACGGTTAAAAAGAGGAGCCAGCGCCGATTGGTTAGCAGTTGGCCCAGGCCGCGCCAGAAGTTGGGCTGGCTGCCGGTTTGCTGAATGGGCAGGCGGGTGGAAATCAGCAGCAGCACCAGGAGCAGGGCGAGGTAGATGGTAAAAATCCAGTGCAGGTCGGTTTGTTGCAGCAGCCAGCCGGTGATGGCCGCTGCCACACCCCAGCCGTAAGCGCCCCAGACTCGGAAACGGCCGTATCCCGCATTCTCCTTGCCCAACAGCACCATCACCGAGTTGTCCAGCAGCGGCATCACCGGGGCGAGGAAGAAGGCATAAGCGACCACCGCCGGAATGAGCAGCGCGAATGTCTCAATCTGGGATAGCAAAAAGACGCTGCCCCACGCGCCCACAATCCCCACAAAAAACAAAGCACGATGTTTTTGCGTCAGGTCAGCTAGCAAGCTCCAGACTGACGCGCCGACCAGCGTCATTAAGGGCGAAATGCCGGTAAGCACGCCAATTTCTCGCCCCGACAGCCCCAATCCTTGATAGTAAAGCGTGAGAAAGGGAATGAGCGACGCGGCGGCGGCGTAGTAGATAAAGTAGAAGGCGCGAATGGTGATCATCTGGTTGGTGGTGCCTGCCTTAGCGCTATCCTTTCATGCCCGTCAAGGAGATGCCGCGAATAATCCAGCGCTGTGCCAGCAAAAAGACCAGCAAAATCGGCAGCACCACCAGCACTGAAGCCGCCATCGACAGGTGAATCTGGTTGGAGTGCTGTGTGGTGTACCACGTCAGGATGATGGGCAGGGTGCGCTTCTCTTGCTCGGTGAGCACAATGAGCGGCCACAGGTAGGCGTTCCAATTGGACATGAAGGTGAGCATCCCCAGCGTAGCTAAAGCTGGCCCCAATTGCGGCAGGGCAATCGAGCGGTAAATGCGCCACTCCCCGGCCCCATCCACCCGCGCGGCATCCAGCATCTCATTGGGAATGGATTTGGCAAATTGGGTGATCAGGAAAATGCCAAAGGCGCTAATGGCCGAAGGAATGATAAGCCCGGACAGTTTGTTGAGCAGTTGCAGCTTCACCAAAATGAGGTAGCCGGGAATCATAGTTACCTGAAACGGAATCATCATCGTGGCGAGAATGAACCAGAAAAACGGCCGTTTGCCCCAAAAATCATGCTTGGCAAAGATGTAGCCAAAGAGCGAGCTGGTCAGAATTACCAGCAAGGTATTGCTCAGGGCAATAATCAATGAGTTGCGATAAAACAGCCCCAGCGGCAGGTTCTCATCCGAGAATATCGTTTTGTAATTTTCCAGCGTGAACTCTTGCGGGAAAAATGTGGGTGGAATTTGCCGCACTTCGGCCCCCGTTTTGAAGGTCGCCAAAATCATCCAGATGAAGGGAATCAGCGCAATCAGACCGCCGATGATCAGAATCAGATACACCAGAGCTCGGCCAGGAATGATTGACGCAGTGGTTGCACGTTTGGACGTAACCATCTTAATACTCCCACTCGCTGCGTAGCATTCGGTTTTGCACCAGTGAAATAATCAACACCAGCAAAAAGAGCACCACAGAAACGGCCGCTGCCCAACCCATGCGCTGGAACCGGAAAGCGTTGTCGTAAATGTCAATGACCATCACCCGCGTTTGCTCATTCGGGCCGCCACGCGTCATCACCTGGATGATGTCAAACACCTGAAAGGCGGAAATCATGGTTAAAATGGCGGCCATGAGAATGGTTGGTTTGAGCAAGGGGAGGGTGATGTTGAAGAACTGTTGCCGGGCGTTCGCGCCGTCCACAATCGCCGCATCTTTGATGCTGTCGGGAATGGCTTGCAAGGCGGCGATGAAAATGATCAGGTTATAGCCCAAATCCTGCCACAAATAAGCGATCATTACGGCAACAAGGGCCACCGGTACGCCGCCAAAAACCAGCGCCTGATCGCCTGTCCAGTTGATGACGGTGAGCTTGCCGAGAACGGCCGTTAACATCCCATTCAGCAAGCCACGCTGCGGATGGAAAATGTAGCCCCACATAATCGCCACACCCACCGACGAGGTGACGATGGGCAAAAAGAAGATGGTGCGGAACAGCAGGCGCAGCCGTCGGCCCACCGATTCAATCATGGCCGCCAATGGCAATGTGAGCGCCAGGTTGATAGGCACTACCAGGAAGGCAAACATCAGCGTCGTTCTGACGCCAATGTGAAACTGGCGTACCTCCAACGGCGCGTCGGTGCTAAAGTTAAGCATGGCCTGAAAGTGCTGTAAACCCACAAACGGATTATCGCCGCCCAGCCCCAAAATAGGGCCACCCTCACGGCGGGCGCTGTACTCAAAAAAGGCCAGCGCAAAGGCCCACACGATGGGCAAAACGCTAAAAAAGGCCATGTACAGCGCCATCGGCAGGACCGCCGACGTTACAAACAGCCGCTTTGATCCTTCACGGCCGTTTCCCAGCTGCCAAAAGCTGCGTTTTTTTGTTTTTGTTTCTATGGCCGAAAGTTCCATACTGTTTCCGGTGGACGGTAATCGGTAAACGGTAGTCGGTCTCTCTTAACGATTTACCGATCACCGTTTACCGATAACTCAAACTATTCGAAGGATTCATTTACTTCGCGGTCAATGGCTTCCAACGTTTCGTCGATGGTGCCGTTGCCTTGCAAGAAGTTCAGAATGTTGGGATAGGTGATCTCATACCACACCAGATCGCGGTCCGGGAAAGCACCTTCGTACTGGGCATAGGGCAGCAGTTCCAAGAACGGGCCAAAGTGCGGGAATTGCGCTACCAGTTCCTCGGCGTTCGCCCCTTCGGCGTTGGCTTTTAGCGCAGGTAGCGTGCCCGAGGCCAGATTCCACTGCACGGCGTTGTCGGCGTTGAGCGTCACAAATTTCACAAAATCCCAGGCCGCATCTTTTACCGCACTGTTTTCCGAGACGGTTAACCCCCACCCAGAGGCAGCAACCAGCACGTTTTCACCGGCAGTGGGCAGCGGCACGTATTGGGTTACCTCGATCATGTCCGGGTAGTCTGTGCCATATTCGGGCACAACCCACGGTCCCACCAGGCCAATGGCGCTGCTGCCGTCAAAGTAGGAGTCACCAACCCAGTTTGATTCGTCATTGAACAGAACCGGATCCACCAGCCCTTCATCAACAAACCGCTTCATGAGTTCCAGGGCGGCATGACCTTCGGGCGTGTTGACCGAGAAACCATCATCGGTGAGGTATTGGCCCCCGTTTTGCAAAATGAGCGAGTAGAAGGTGGCCGACATGCCGTCGGAGCCGGTGAAGTTGTAGCCAGCGCGGGTGATGATTCCGTCCTGAACGTTGGCCATTGCTTTGGCGTCGGCAATAAAATCGTCCCAGGAATTCCAGCCTGCGGTGATATCGGTAAGGCCCACTTCTTCGGCCAGCTGCGTGTTTACCAAAACTGCGCCATATTCGATGTTGAACTCTTGCGGAATGCCGTAGAGCTGGTCGCCACAAGTGTAGCCACCAATCTGGGCCGGGAAGATGGCCGCTTGGGCGTTGCTCAACGTAATAACATCGTCAGGAACGGCCGCTAGATTGCCACCGTCGGCATAGCTGCATACCCAAGAGCCAAACATTTGTAACACGTCCGCTTCTGTGCCCGCGGGCAGCGAGGTCTGCAAGGTTTGAATGTAAGTGTCGTAATCGAAGGTTTCTAATTCGATGGTGACATTGGGGTTTTCTGCCATGTACGCATCAGCCAGGGTTTGATAACCATTGTTAAACGCGTCGTTTTGGTGTGTCCACAAACGGACGGTAACCCCGTCACCACTGGTGCTTGTGTCTGTTGATTCACTGCTCGCTGAATCGCTATCGGCTGCGTCGTCTGTGTCTGTACCGCCGCCGCAGGCTGCCAACATTAAAACGAGCAACAACAATAACCAAATCTTCTTCATGTGAATTTCTCCTCGTTAAGGTGAAAGGCTGGCTTTGGCCAATCTTTCGCAGCAGAAAATATTAAAAAGCGGCCGTATCTAAGTAAACAACGGCCGTTAAATTACGTGGATTGTCGGGATCAAGTCCTTTGGCAATAGAACGGTGATAGGCAAGCAGCTGCAACGGAGGCAGATAGAGCACCGGGTAGGCCCAGACAGGCAAATTATCAGGGAGGCTTATGCCCGATCCTGCGGGAGAAATGGCCAATGTGACAGCGCCGTTGGCCGCCATTTCATCCAGCACCTGTTTTTCATGCGTGGTGGCCGTGGGCGATAAGAGCCCAATGATGGCCGCTTCGCTGTTGGCCATGGACATTGGCCCGTGCCGGTATTCCATAAAGTGGAAGGCGTAGGCGACGGTTAGCGACATTTCGGTCATTTTGAGCATCGCTTCGCTGGCGATGCCGTATTGTGGCCCGGAGCCGAGGAAGGTGAAGCGGGCCAAATCTGTCCGTTGGGCCAACGCTTGTACGGTGTCGTTTGTCTGGTCGATGAGGGTACGGCCGTATTCCGGCAGCTCATGTAGCACGGTCCAATCCTGGCCACCGAGGTGGGCGGCGAGTGCCTGCGCCATGATCATCATGCTGGCAAATGAGCGGGTTTGGGCCACGCTTTGCTCCTGTGCGGCTACGGTAGGCAGCACAATGTTGGATAGTTGCGCCAGTGGGCTTTCTGGATAGCAGGTGATCGTCCAGACGGCCGCGCCCCCTTGCTGCTGGAATTTGGAAACGGCCGTAATCGTTTCCGTCGTTGTGCCCGAGCGGGAAATGGCAACCAGCAGCGTCCGGGCCGGGTCTGCAACCACCGTCTTGTCAAATAGCAGCAGTTCGGAAGACGGCACGGCCCGTGCCGCAACCCCGGTTGTTTGTTGAAACAATGCCGCCGCCGCCAGCGACAGATAGTGCGTCGAGCCACAGCCAATAAAAAGTACCTGATTTGCGTCCAGTGCCTGCCAACTTGCTTTGAGCGTGGGTGCAATCCCGGCAAATGCAGTCAGCGCATCTTCCCAGGCGGTGGGTTGGGTGGTAATTTCTTGATAGGTGTGTTGTCCATTCATAATTGGTCTTCTTAAAGATTGAACAGCCGTCTGGCGTTGGCGGCGTAGATTTTTTGTATAACGTCATCGGGCAAATGTAGGCCGTAAATGTGCCAGCGGCCCTGTGGTGGCGGATCGCTGGGACTGTAATTAAAATATTCGTCATCTGTTTCTAGAAAGCGGTAGTAAAGCTGGTAATGCGCCAGCGATGGCCCGGCGTCTGTGCCAAACAAAATGCGATCGGCGTACTGCAAAAAGAAGCGACGGGCGGCATACGGCTGGCGGCCCAGCTCGCCCAATCGGGCGCTGATGTCGATGAAAAAGTTGGGGCATTCATCCAAAAGCTGCCCCACCCAGGCCAAATTTTCGGCATAGCAGCCCACGTGCGCCCCAATGAAGTTGGCCTGCGGATGCCGCCTGACGACGTTGGCAAACTGGTTTATGATGGTCAAAAAGGCGGGGTAGGGCGGACTGGGAAACTGCCAGTTGGGGTGATTGTGCAGCTCTCCCCACCGTTCGTTTTTCGGGGTGATGGGGTCAAAAAAGGCTACCGGGTCAGCCACGTGCACCAGGATAGGCCAGTTGAGCGAAGCGGCCGTTTCCCAAATAGGCATCAGTCGCTCATCATCCATCGCTACCAGCGCATCGTTTTCATCACGCACGTGCAGGCCCAGCGGCTTCCAAATTTTTAAGCCTTGGGCACCCCATTTCGCCTGTTCGCGTAATCGAGATGCGGCCCATTCACCAAATTGATTTCCCTTTTCGGGCCACTGGCTCCAATCGACGCCGCCAAACAAGACAAAGCGTTCCGGCGCGGGCTGTTTGAAATAATCCAGGTGCTTTTGCAGAATTGTTTCGCCCCAGCCGCCGTCTAAATCGACGTACACATCCACATGCGCTTCATCAAGGCGATCCAGGAGTTCGGGCGACGGCCGTTTATCCCAGCCACCCCCAAACGGTTCAGCCAGATGGTTGTGGGCATCAATGACGCGAAAACGGGGGGTAGGAACGGCCGTTTCCTTGGTCACCAACTTGGATTGCGGGCGAAAGTCGCGCAGCTCCATCGTTAAAATTTCCTATTAAGTCAGAATTAGTTCAAGACCTTTGTCACGTAGCTCAACGGCCGTATCTGGTTGGAGTTGGGTGTCGGAGATGATGGTGTGCGCGGCGGTGATGGGGGCCAGAAACACAGTGCTCACCCGCTCAAATTTTGTGTGGTCGGCCATGATGACACAGCGGGGCGCAATTTGCAGAATGGCCCGATCGGTCATCGCTTCGGGCATGTAGTCGCTGGTAAAGCCGTGCTCCGCGTCAATGGCCCGCATCCCCATAAAGGCAATGTCGGCCCGGAATTCACGGATGGCCATTTCGGCAATGTGGCCCACCATCGACATTTCGCTCTGCCGCAGCATGCCGCCGACCACAATTAGCTCAATATTGTCTTGCCCAGCCAGCTGATTGATGACGGGAATTGAGTTGGTGATGACGGTCAGATCAGCAATTTCCCAGAGGTGGGGGGCCATGGCTGCTACCGTGCTGCCGCTACCCAAAAAGATCGTTTGCCTGGGCGAGACCAATGTGGCGGCCATCTGCCCGATGCGCTGCTTTTCATCGGCTTGCTCGATTTGGCGTTGCAGGATGGGGGGTTCTTTTTCAGCCCTACCCACGCGGACCGCGCCGCCGTGCGTGCGCCGAATCCAACCCAGCTGTGACATCTCTTCCAGGTCGCGGCGGATGGTGGCTTCGCTCACGTTGAGCAAGTTGTTCAGCTCGGTCACGGAAATTTGACCGTTACGATTAACAATGTCGCGGATTTGGGTGTGGCGCACAGATTTCATAGCAAATCACTCATTTCCCCTTGAATAATGCGCATTATAAATCTCAAATGAGCAATAGTCAACAAAAACAGTCACTTTCAATCAATCTTGCGCTTGAAGCTGCTCATATAGCTTGCCCTTGCAATTGGCAAGAGCAAGTTTATAATGTTTATAAACTTTGTAAGGTGCATAAAAATGGAAAAGCAAATTGGCACAACCGATTTACGGCAAAAGTTGACGGACGTAATTCAGGAAATTAAAGAAGAAAAGGCGACTTATGTGGTAGAAACGTTTGGTCGGCCACAGGTCGCCATTGTGGATTTGGATCAATACCAAAACTTTTTACGCTACCAGCAAGAACGCACTGAGTTTTTTGATTGGTTGCGGGAAACGGCCGCCATAAATGCTGAACACAACAAGGATTTAAGTGAAGCCGAAATTTTGGCGATTATTGAGCAAGCCCGGCAAGAAGTTTGGGAAGAGCAGCAAAGTAAATAATGAGCCTTCGCGTTGTTTTGGACACCAGCTCTTTAATAAGCTTTGTGCTTACCACCGGGGACATCATGAGCCAGATTGTTTTTGCCTGGCGTACTGAGGAATTTGCTCTGATTACGTCATGGCAAACAAGGGCAGAATTGAATGAGGTACTCGATCGCCCTAAAATTCGGGCTTTGGCCAAAGAGCCAATTGAACGCCTGAAACGAGAGGTCGCCAAATTTTCGCTTTTTGTTGACGGTGCAGACCAAATTTCTGGTGTATGCCGCGATCCGAATGATGACAAATTTTTGGCGTGTGCCGTGGCAGGCAAAGCGCATTATTTGGTGAGCAGCGACAAGATTTGCTAGAACTAAAGCAGTACGAGGGCATTTGCATTTTAGACCCAGGCACGTTTTTGATTGCCTTGCGGCTGGCCAAGCTCACGGTGGACGAAATCAAGGCGACGTTTAGCCAGGAAACGCTGCTTACTATTCAGGAAAATGTGTGTTTGAAAGAGGAAACGGCCGTAAAACTCACTACAGCCATCTCAGCGTGAATTCAAAATCCGTGTTAAAAAGTAGACTTGGCGCAAAATGGGGGCTGCTTCCCAGCTCTCGGCCAGACGGGGTGCACCGCCTTCTTGAATAATTGCGGGGATGAGTTCCAGCGACCGCACACCATTCGCATCTAGCCAGACGTTGAGCACGGCCGTTTCCGGCGCGCCATCAATCTCAAAGGCAAAATTCCCCAGCCCGTACACAATCACCCCGTCGTTGTAAAAATCGATCCCCTGCAAAATGTGGGCGTGGTGGCCGATAACCAGCCTGGCCCCGGCGTCGATGGCGGCCTGGGCGGCAGCGACCTGTGGTTCGCTTGGTTCCTCGACATATTCGTAGCCGCTGTGCAGCACCACGATGACCAGATCGACCTGATCGCGAACGGCCGTTACATCAGCGGCAATGACCTCAGGATCAGCCCAGGCTAGTCCAGGTGTGCTTTCGGTAGCGGTCCAGACGGCCGTGTCAAACCCAGTTGATCATTCAATGGGCACATTTACATAGCTTAAAAGGCCAGCGACAGCCCAATTGTCTGTGTGATGTAAAGGGTGCGGGCGGAAGTTAAAGAGAAGTTGACATCATGTAGAATTTATCGCTCTGCTGGCTGACCCAAGTCGTCCCTCTATTTCACTAATACAAAAGAGGTCAAATTGGGGGATGAGATTACAAATGAGGTGTTTTGTTCTAAAAATGAATTCGATGGGGTATCGTTGTGATGATTCACTAAGCAGTGGCGATAGCTCACCTCTGAGCGATTTGTTGAAAAATGCCAGGGTGTAGGCATTAACAATATCGAATCCACGCTGACCATTGATAGGACCAGTGAGTCCGAGCAGTGAGGTAAATGGTGAATAGTACGGTGCATCTGTGAAATTCAGATGGAACATGCCTGGAATGCTTACAAAATAGCTGCTGTCTGGACTGGCTTTGTCAAAAACGGCCTGCATGGTTGTTAGCGTTTCTTCAATATCTTGCTCGGTCCAACCCCCCATTCGTGTTCTTTCCCGCCGCATGTCGTCCGCCGGGCGCGTTAGCCATATGCCTGGCTGCGGCAAGCCTGTGTTCACTACGCCGGCGGGCATCGCGGCATCCATCATCAGACAGGCACTGAGACGCGGGTCACTATGACACGCTTCGGCCGCGGTCATGGCCCCAAGTGACACGCCAAAGACGCCTACGTGTTGCAAATCAAGACGGCCGTTCCACATTCCCTCCGCAGCATTCAAGAGTTCCAGTTGGTCGAGTACAAAACTGACATCTTCCGCCAGATAGGGGATGATGCCGTTGGGGAGTGAACGGCCGTTTAGTCGTGGCGCATCGTCAACTGGGCTAATGCTCTGGTCGATGAGCGGTTGAATTTGCGATTTAGACAGCCCATCAATTATCTGCCCGTTGGGAAATGTGACAGAAACGGCCGTGTACGGCTGGTCAAGCCCCACCACAACATAGCCATGCGAAACTAGGTGCTCAACCTGAAACATGCTCGCCTGGCGAAACCCATCGAGCCCGGTGAGATAAATAAGCACCGGAAATGAGGTTTTGTTGGCAGCGATAGCCGCAGAGGGGATCGCGTGTGTCGGCACATCTTGGAAATGGTTGAACGCGAATGAAGGCAGTTTAATCAGCCCATTCGACGACAGCGTTCGTGCCAGCCCGGCGGACACCGCCGCCGCATCAATCACGTACGGCGCTCGCGCTGCTGATGAATCACCTTGCACAGGATACCAGACCTGCGCCATTAACTGCCTGCGATCTTCGAGATTGATGCTAAAGATTTCTTGCCGATCCACGTCTGTCCAATGATAGGTGACCGTCCCGATCTGATACGGCCCTGATGGCTCTGCCAGACGGAATACGCGGATAAATATCGGCAGAATAAGAGAAATGAGAAACATAAGCGCCCCACCGCCTGTTAATCCCCCGATCACCAATCGCTTGATAAACGGCCGTTGTGACTTGTTTTTTGGTGAACGTACCAATTGTAAGAGAAGGATTGTGCTCAGCCCCAGTGCCAGCGCGTATGCCGGAACCATTGGCCATCTGTACCCTTCCAACACGATTTGCAGAGCAGTTGCGACCATTGGCAAAAATGCCACAGGCCATGGGCGATAAGTCCGATTAAGCCGTGAAGCGATCAACAGGCACAAGGCCAGCAAGTTGACGATGCTTAATACAATTTCTAGCGGTCTCATAGGTTGCCCGTAAAAGATTAGAACACCACCAGTACAAAGATTGTGGTCACGAATGTGGCGAGGGCCATGTATAGTGGGTTGTAAGAGGAGCCAAAGTATGGCAGGAGTGAAAAAGTAGTATTGTACGTGGCGTGCATGGCGATGGTGCTAAAAACAGTGTGGCCGGTCGCGACGTACACTTTGGTTAGCAGTACGCGGAAGAGAATGGTGAAAATGCACTGCCAAAAAATCCAAACGGCCGTATGATGCGTTTGCCAAAAAGGGATGATGTGCCACACAGCCCACGCGACGCCCACAACCAGACCCGCTGTGACAACGGAATAGCGTTGCAGCAACTCATCGGTCATAACGGCCGTCCAGCCAATCTGTTCACAGTAACCGCTAACGCCGTACACCAGCAAAAAGATGGGAATCGTGTAGAGCGGCGTCCTTTTATCGGGCACATCAACGCCGATCCAGCGCATGATCAGGTACGATGCAGCAACAACCAGTGGCATCAGCACAAAGATGCCTATCCGCCAGCCTGGGTTCTGAATACGCTGCACGTCGAAGCCACGCAACAACAAGTCACGCACTGAGCCATGATCCTGGCGAGTAACAACGACTGCCGCCAGCAAAATTGAGAGGAACGACAGGGCGCTAAAGGGCAGCTTGACAGGAATAAATTTTGTCGTGTCTAGGAAGCTGGCCGCTAGCCAGAGCGGCAGCGAAAAAAGAAGCGCGAGCCACAAAAAGTGAGGCAACGTTTTCATTCGTTGGCCCTTCCAACTGTTTCCAGATGGAAGACTGGATATTTGGTCGCTACCTTAGCAAATGCCGCCACGGGGGCATCTTTGTTGACGGGAATGTGTGGTCGTGCGCCATCTGCTTTTTGCAGATAGGCTTTTAAGATGGGTGCTCTGAGCTGAACATCCACCTCGGTCAAGAGAACATCCTCACGAATGCCGTGATAAAGCGTCGCTTTGCCATTGGCACTTCTCACATTGCGGACCCAATTTGCCTCATTACCCAGCATAGAGACCAAATACTTTTGCCCATTCACAACGGCTACCACGAGGGGAAAACGAACAGGTTTGCCTGATTTACGCCCCATCACTTCCAGCGTAACCAGGTGTTCGGCAATGAGACCGCGGGCGTGCAGAATGGCCTGGATGCGGTTGAGAATTCTGGCCAGGGTGTGGGGACGGCCGTTTCGGTACATCCATTGTTTAAAGGTCTTGTAAATCATCACTTGATTCCTAGCTGTCGTGAATTTGCTGCCATTGTTTTCTCAAAACTGTGGTAAACTTACAGCGTAAGTCATTGTAATACTTACACTGTAAGTTGTCAATCAGCAAACAAAGGCGAGACAAACCTATGCCCAAAAAACGCGCCCCACTTACCCGCGAATTTGTGTTAGAAACTGCACTAAAAATATTGGATGAACAAGGCATGGATGGCCTGTCCATGCGGAAACTGGCTTCTGCGCTGCACGTTGAGGCGATGTCGCTTTATAACCATGTGCAAAATAAGAATGATTTGCTAAATGGCGTCGTGGATTTGGTTCTTGCCCGCATTGAACTCCCCGACGCTGCCCTGCCGTGGCGCGAGCGTTTAGAAGCAAGTGCCATAAAAATATATGAGGCATTCATTCAACATCCCACGCTGGTGATTTTGATTTCATCTGAGCAGGTCAATCCAAACGTCATGCAAGGCGCAGATAGCATCATTGCGGCGCTAGCAGAAGCGGGACTACCGCCGTTGCGGCAGGTGAATGCGTTTCGCGGGCTGCTGGCGATGTGCTTTGGATTTATTCTGACGCACACGCAGGGGTTTAGCACCACAAAAGAGATGGCCCAGCAAGAATGGGATCAAGCAGATACCAGCCAGTGGGATGCTGAGACTCTGCCACATTTGGCAAATCTGGCTCCTTATTTTCTACAGACCCATGCCGACGATGATTTCCAGTTTATGCTGCGGGCCTATCTGGATGCTATCCAAGGGAGCCAGGGTGGTTAGGATTTTGATTGACCATGTAAGCAGTCAAAAAGCGACGCTGACTTTTAAGCCCGCGTCGCTTGAGGTTAAAACTGAGGAAAGGCTGTGTACGATTAACGGTGGCTGATCAAAAGCAGTTGGCCCCCTTCGGCCAGATTGTTGTCAGCAATAATGCCATCACGAACGCTGTGGGCCTGAACGGTACCAATGAAGAGCAGTTCGCCGTCGGCAGTGGGGAACAGGTTGGTGACATCCAGAATGCCCGAGGATTCCCAGTTGCCGATGTCGCCTATGGCAGAATCCGTGGAACCAGTGGGAGCAACGGCCGTACGGTCCATCTCGGCATTTTGTTCAAAAGCAAACGTGTGCGGGTTCAACTGCCAGATGGATGCTTCCCGACCGCTGGCGCTGCCGAAAAGTGAACCGGGGCTGGTGGAGCGGTCTTCCTGCACATAGATGTTGCCGTCGCTGGCCCAAACCAGGTTGTCGGCGCTGCGGATGCCAATATCGCCGTAATCATCCCCATCATGCAGAATGGTGAGAACGGCCGTCGAGCCAAGCCCAGCTTTGGTGTACTGTGCGGCGCGAATGCGCAGGTCAATTTGATAGATGGTGCCCCAGTTGTCCGAGGGGAACAGTTGGCCTCGTCCGGTTGAAGCCATGGCTACTTGTTGGTCATTGTCAGGATTGGTGTGCAGGTCTTCAGGCCGCGAGAAAGCAAATGCCCCTTTATCCGAGGCAGCCTGGCGCAAAGTTGTGTCATCCAGATAACCAGCGGCATCGTAACCAGCTTCATCCGCCATACGGCCGTTGCGCACCTGAACAGGAATAAAGTGCCCGGCAGTGATGCTGCCCGTCGTGTTAAATGTTTCTGGGCTTACCTGGCCGCGCACATTGCTGCGCCAGACAAATAAATTGCCTGCTGCCAGACCATTCCGGTCCAGGAAGCTGCCATCACCCAGCGCATTTTTTGTGCCCACGTACAGATAGAGTGGTGCTCCAGCAGAGTCATCACCTAACAGGATGGCGACATGGTTGCGGCTGCCAGAATTTACGGCCGTTACATTTTCCCAGGCTCCACGACCCATGGCGGGAACGGCCCACAATTCGCCGGAGTCCACATCTAAGGCCCAAATTGACCCACCGTGGGGATGGCCAGATGAGGCCGAGGTTTCTTCCCCTGTAAAGTAGATGTTGTCTACAAACCCATACTGGCCCGCAGCATATCCTTGGGCCGAGCAGAAGCGCGAAAAACCATCGGTGCTGTTGCCAGCAATTTCATTTATCTGAGACGCATTGGTGACAAGTTGCCCGTTGCGATCGTAAACGGCCGAAAAAGCCAATCCCGCCGTCATGATTTCCCGACTGTTTTTGTCAAAATCCATGTATGAAATACGAGCACCGCTCATTTCCGCTCCGCTGGCTAATTGATAGGCATAGCCGACATTAGGCCCAGCTTCGTGGTTTACCAAAACGCGAACGGTGTTTTCATCCAGATTGTAAGCGGCCGTTCCATCCAAAATGCCGATGGGTTGGTAACCATCAATCGTTTCGCCAACGGTAAAAGCCGCTGAGGTTGTGTACCCACCGTTGCCCGCCATCATGGGGGCATAGCTGCTGGCGGCGACGGGAATGACCGCTAGCGTAACCAGCAAGGCCCCTAGTAACAGGGCCGCTTTCTTCATCCAGTGATACGTTTGAATCTGTTTTTTCATTTGTCCTCCGGGTGTAGGTGTTGTCGGCAGGCAAGGCAGACTGCCGATGTTAAAGAGACTGTCCACTGGAGTACATGCTAGAGAGGGTTATTTAACGGCCGTTTAATACCATGGTAACGGTGTGTTAAGGTCTGAATAACAAGAAGGAGGGGCCGATGGTTTTTCGTTTAACCACTTGAATCAACCAGGGTGTATTTTTTCGGCATGGGGAAGCAAGACCGTGGCCCACAAATTGCTTTGAAATTTCGAACCTGCTACCATCCTGCATTGCTTCAACAACATCCCTGGCGGTAAAACATCACCTTATGACCAAAATTACCCGGAATTACGATTTTCAGTCTCCCGAGAATTTCCTAATCGAGGGATTTGTTATAGCTTTTTTGACTGGCAATGGTGCACACATTCTGGCACATGTAGCCGAAGATGTTTGCGTCAAAATTACTGGCCAGCCTGACCTGCACGGCAAATTGGCTTTGCAAGATTATCTAGCGCAAGAGCGCTCATCTTTTGTAGAAATCATGATCCATCTGGTGGCCAGTCGTGATGATGAGGGTGCCGTTTATGGAGCAAAAATTTTTGATAGCGAACCACCCCGCGATTTTTGCACCAGCTTCAAATTTAACCAGACTGGGGCACCCATGATCGCTGCGATCGACCATTTTGAGGCTGCACGCAATGAATGGATTCAACCTTGATATTAATCGAATTAGCAAATCCGATTGGGCGAGGCATCACCTTAGAAGCTATGCCAAAAGGCGTTTTAATCAAGCCCGTACCGGAAGCTGGCGAGAGGCAAAAACGCCAACCGCCATCGCTGAGCAAATTGCCCCAAAAGAGTGCAAAATCCCGCTTGCACCAATGGGCGACAAAGGCTACAAAACGGAGCGTAAATCATAACTTTAAATTTGGAGTACATCGCTATGATCAATTCTGAAACACAACTCCTTGCTTCCAAAGAGCAAACCTACCGCCGCAATTTCACCTATTTTCTAATCGATAGCATTCTGTTTACAGTCGCGATGGGCATCCTGGGTGCGACCACCGTCATCCCCGATTTTGTCCGGCGCCTCACTGACTCTGAAATCTTAATTGGGCTGGCCGGGAATGTTTTTACCATCGGCTATACCTTGCCCCAACTGTTTATTGCCCGCTACATTGTCCGTTATGCCCGCAAAAAATGGTGGTTTGTTGGCCCCAACATTCCCATGCGCTTTGTAATGCTGCTCTTTGCGGCCGTTATCATCTGGCTCGGACAAGAGCGGAGCGGGCTCATTTTGCTGGCATTTTTCGGCTGCTATACGCTTTTTGCTTTTGGCGATGGCCTGGTTGGTGTTCCCTGGACAGATTTAATAGGCTCAAGTCTGGATAAGCGGTGGCGCGCCCGTATGTTGGGTTTCTCCGCCGCTATTTCAGGGGTGATCATGCTGCTCGTCGCCCCGCTAATCGGCAATATTCTGGGCAAAAATGGGCCTGGATTCCCCAATAATTACGCTTTTCTGTTTGGCATTGCCGGGCTTCTTTTTGCCGCTTCCATCTTGCCGGGCTTGTTTATCCATGAAATGCCTGGCGGCAAGGCGCTGGAAAAGTTGCCCACCCTGGCCGAATTTCTGCCCCAGTTGGGCGAACTGCTGCGGGATGATATGCCATTCCGCGCCTATATCGTGGCCCGTATTTTCACCAATCTACTGATGATGGCTGCCCCTTTTTACATTGGCTTTGCCACGGTGGACCTGGGCCTATCCAGCGAAGTAGCCGTGCCCGTCCTACTGGCGGTGCAAACAGTGGGCAGTGTTGTCGGGGCTTTGCTTTATGCCTGGCTGGGGTCACGCAATAATACCTTGTACATCCAGTTGTCTCTGGTGAGTGCGGCAATGCTGCCTGTTTGCGCCCTGTTGGCCAGCAGCGTGGGGCCTTGGCTGCTGTACGTTGGCTTTCTGGTGTCTGGTTTGGCGGCGGGTGCTAATCTGTTTATGTGCTTTTTGAACTGGTTGGTGGATTATGCGCAGGCGGATAAATTGCCGGTTTACGCGGGGCTGTCGAATACGGTAACGGCCGTTGCCTCCTTCGTTACCCCGTTTATTGCTGGTCCAATCGCGCAAAACTGGGGCTACCGCCCATTATTTGTGTTGTCGCTGCTCATGGCCTTCTGTGCTTTGTATGTGACCTTGCGTTACTTTCCCAAAGTCGAGGCGGCAGCAACAACCGTCCCCACCCAAATCTAGAAACAATGAAAGATGCACTCGATCTAGAGGAGTTGTCCACCGTCAGCAACCTCTTGGCTAACTCCCACGACGTGCGTCTGTCAGCCTCTTGTGGCTGACCGTCAAACGGCAATCGTTGCAGCGCCACAGCTGTGGCAAAACAATCGCCTTAGCAAAGACCAGGGGGCGGTCGGTAGCGGGCCTGTCCGGCGAATGCACCGGAGGTATCTGGGTTTTCCCATCAGTTGTTGCCGGGCGGATCAACGGCCGTTACCGATCCCCGCCACTTTACTCTATAATCGGCAGCGTTATGAGCACACTGCTGCAAACTAAACTTTATATCCCACCAACCCGCAGCACCATCGTGCCGCGTTCACGTCTGATTGAACAACTTACCAGGGGCCTCAACGGCAAACTTACGCTCCTGTCTGCGCCAGCTGGGTTTGGCAAAACAACGCTGATTACAGCCTGGCTCTCTCAACTGG
The DNA here is from genome assembly GCA_020634435.1 of Ardenticatenaceae bacterium. GTDB lineage: Bacteria > Chloroflexota > Anaerolineae > Promineifilales > Promineifilaceae > Leptofilum. Next base: position 562,683 of record JACKBS010000009.1, read on the forward strand.
AGCGACCCATTGCGTGGGTCTCTTTGGATGAAGATGACAGCGATCCACAGCAGTTTTTTAGCTATATTGCCGCAGCCCTACATCCGTTTATCGCCAACCGCCAAACACTTGCCAACTTACTGCAAGCGTCACAACCACCGCCAGCCAAAGCTTTGGCAACGGCATTGGTCAATGATTGTACGGCCGTTTCCACTCCTTGCCTCCTGGTCCTCGATGATTATCATGTCGTTGAATCTTCCGAAATCGATCTGGCATTGGCATTTTTGCTTGATCATATGCCGCCTCATCTACACCTGGTCATTACCAGCCGCAGCGATCCCGGATTCCCACTTTCTCGCTTGCGTGCCCGGAATCAGTTGACAGAGATAAGGGCTGATGATTTACGTTTTTCAACAGAAGAAACGGCCGTTTTCTTACAATCAGTCATGGGTATCACCCTTTCTCCAGAGCAAATTTCTGCGCTCGAAGCACGCACCGAAGGCTGGGTGGCTGGGTTACAGATGGCTGCTCTTTCCATGCAAAACCGGGATGATGTGGATGAGTTTGTGACCAGTTTCACGGGTAGCCATCGCTTCATCATGGATTATCTGGTGGAAGAGGTGCTCAATCAGCAACCAATTGAAGTGCAGGACTTTTTATTGCAAACGGCCGTTCTCACCCGCCTATGTGCCGATCTGTGTGATGCCATACTGCAAACTCCATCTACCAGCCAACAAATCCTGGAACAGCTAGAAACCCACAACATCTTCCTTATTCCTCTGGACGACGAGCGGCGTTGGTACCGCTATCATCATCTCTTTGCCGATTTGCTTCGGCAACGACTGGCTCAGAGCGCTGGTCTGCCTAAAGGGGATGCGGAGAAAAGAGTGACGGAACTGCATCACCGGGCCAGCATTTGGTACGAAAACAATGGCCTGGAGATCGATGCTTTTCACCACGCCGCCGCTGCCCATGATATTGAACGCACCGAGCGCCTCATTGAAGGAGACGGCATCCCCTTGCACTTCCGCGGCGCTGGTGTCCCTGTGCTTCACTGGCTGGAGTCATTGCCCACAACTTTACTCGATGCCCGACCTTCGCTGTGGGTGACATACGCCTCGGTTTTATTGTTTGTTGGTCAACATACGGCCGTCGAACAGAAACTGCAATCTGCTGAAGCTTGCTTGGCAAGCTCAGTGGCAATGCAAAGTACAAAACCAGACGCAACAACGCAAGACTTGGTCGGACGGATTGCTGCCCTTCGCGCCACTTTGGCAATCATTCAGCAGGATGTGGCAACCATTATTACCCAATCGCGCCAGGCCCTAGAGCATCTGCACCCCGACAACCTGCTTTTTCGCTCTGCTGCCGCTTATACGTTGGGGGTTGCTTATCATCTCAAAGGGGATCGTGCTGCGGCCAGCCAATCCTTCACTGAGGTCCTATCACTAACTGAATCGTTTGAGGGTTCCATCTACACCATAGCGGCGGCAATCAACCTAGGTCAATTACAGGAAGCAGATAACAAACTTTGGTTGGCATCAGAAACATATGAACGGGTTCTGCAAGCGGCTGGGGATCCGCCGCAGTTGATTGCCTGTGAAGCGTTTCTTGGTCTGGCCCGCATACAGTATCAATGGAACGAATTGGATACCGCCCTGGAGTATGGGCAGCAATGTGCTCAACTGACGCAGCAGCAAGAGAGTATCGACACTTTCGCTTCGTATGGCGTGTTTCTCGCCCACTTGAAGCTTGCTCAGGGAGACGTTTCTGGCGCAACGGCGGCTTTGGCTGAAGCTGAGTCGTTCGCCCGTCGGCATAACTTCCTCTTTCGGCTGCCTGATGTGGTTGCTGCGCAAGTGCTGACCTTGCTGCGGCAGGGCAATCTGACGGCAGCGGCCTATCTGGCTGAGAAACACGAACTCCCCGTCAGTCAGGCGCGCGTAAAGCTGGCCCAGGGTGATCTACGAGGCGCTTTAGCGTTGTTAGAGTCATCCCGCCAACAGAGGGAAGCCAACGGCTGGCACGATGAACGGCTCAAGATCATGATTTTACAAGCGCTTGTCCTTCGGGCGCAGGGGGAAAAGGATGAGGCTGTGCAACTGTTAGGGGATGCGTTGGCGTTGGCAAAGCCGGGCGGCTTCATCCGCATCTTCGTCGATGAAGGGCTGCCAATGGCGCAGTTGTTGTCAGAAGCGGTAGCTCGTGGAATTAGGCCTGACTATTGTGGCAAGCTATTGACTGTATTTGAAGCTGAGGGGCAGAAGATCGAATATAAACCCGATCCATCACTTACCCAATCCTCCATCGATCCCCTCACAAATCGCGAGCTGGAAATTTTAACCCTTATCGCCGCCGGACTGAAAAGCAAGGAGATTGCCGAACAGTTGGTTGTTAGTCTTAACACAGTCCTCTATCACACCAAAAATATCTACAGCAAACTTGGTGTCAATAAACGCACTCTGGCTATCGCTAAAGCAAAAGAATTTAACCTCATTTAGGTTCCCTACAACTAGACTTCCTACAACTCTTTCCGTCTAAACCTACAACATTTGGCCGCAAAACCCACAATTTCTTGTGGCAAGCTGTCGCGCTGATTGCCCTATCCTAGGGGCATGAAGAACGAACGCACCAACAAACAGAGCAACTACCACATCAAAATAAAGGGGCATTTAGATCCCCGCTGGCAGGATTGGTTTGATGGTTTAACCATCACTCTGACCGATGACGGCAATACCATTTTATGTGGCGAGGTCAAAGACCAGGCTGCGCTGCACGGTGTATTCAAAAAAGTTAGCAATTTAGGCTTGACCATCATTTCGGTCAACCCGCAAACAAAAGGAGAGTAAAAAATGTTTACACACAGAAACGCAGCCAGACTTTGGGGTATCTTTTTTATCATTGCTTTTTTAGCTTATGGTATTGGCAGTGGCATGATAGGTTCGATTACCAGTACCTCTGATTTTCTGACGAATGTCGATGCCAACCACACAACCATTATCGTTGGCGTCATTCTTATCGCCCTGGTTCATACGTTTGTAAATATCGGGCTGCCGGTCCTACTCATGCCCATCCTGAAGCCATTCCACGAGAACCTCACCTATGGCTATCTGAGTTTCGCAATCGCATCAACCACCGTGATCGTCGTCAGCGGGATTTTCTTGATGTTACTCATCCCCTTGAGCAGTCAGTATGTAAACGCTGGCTCTGCCGCCACGGATCATTTTGAAACTATCGGCGAACTCCTAAAAATGGGCGGGTTTTACGCTTACCAAATCGGGATGGCCATCTGGGGGTTGGGCGGCTTGTTGTTTGTAGCCGTTCTCTACAAATCGAAAATCGTCCCTCAACTGTTTTCTGTCTGGGGGTTTATTGGCTATGCCGTGTTTTTTGCCGGAACAATTTTCGAACTTTTCGGAAGCAGTGTGGGTGTCATGCTGGCGATTCCCGGTGGTTTATTTGAAATTGCTCTGAGCCTTTGGCTAATTTTCAAAGGATTCAACTCAGCGGCAATTCCTTCTGTTTCGCCAAGCTAAATTTCCCATCCGATGCCGCCTGGACTGTCTAGCGATACCAGGCGGCAATAAAAATAAGATGAACAAGGAGTAATGATGACTACCACAATGAAAGCGATTGTAACCACAAAATACGGTTCCCCTGAGGTTCTTCAGCTGGAAGAGGTCGAAAAACCTGCTCCTAACGACAATGAGGTCCTGGTAAAAATTCACGCGGCAGCCATCACTGCTGGCGACGTGATCGTCTTGAAGGGTGAGCCATTCGTGACCCGCTTGGCGACCGGGCTGTTAGAACCAAAAAACATGATTCCTGGCAAAGAGATGGCCGGGCGGGTGGTAGCAGTTGGTCAAAACGTTACCCAGTTTCAACTTGGGGATGAGGTGTTTGGCGACCTGTCTGTGGCAAGTTGGGGCGCTTTTGCTGAATATGTCGCTGTTCCTGAAAGTGCCATCGCGCTGAAACCGACTAATTTGACCTTTGAGGAAGCCGCCGCTGTGCCGGAATCGGCCGTTGTTGCTTTGCAGGGACTGCGTGATAAAGGAAAGATTCAGTCAGGGCAAAAGGTTTTGATTAATGGGGCATCTGGTGGGGTGGGCTTGTATGCGGTGCAGATTGCGAAAGCGTTTGGGGTGGAGGTAACGGCCGTTTGCAGCACGCGCAACATTGAGTTAGTATGCTCACTAGGAGCCGATCACGTCGTTGATTACACTCAAGAAGATTTCACCCAAAACGGGCAACAGTATGACCTCATTCTGGCAGCCAACGGCTATCACCCGATTTCAGATTACAAGCGTGCTTTAAGTCCCGAGGGAATTTATGTCGCCACCGGCGGCACCATGACGCAAAGTCTGCAAGCAACCATGCTCGGCCCATTCATCTCCATGACCGGGCGCAAGAAAATGGGCGGCATGCTGGTAAAACCAAACAAAACTGATCTCGTTTTTGTCAAAGAACTGATTGAAGCTAACAAAGTCACACCTGTTATTGATAGGCGTTATCCGTTAAGCGAGGTTGCTGACGCTTTTCGCTACATGGGAGAAGGACGCGCTCAGGGAAAAGTGGTCATCACCGTGGAGCAAAATAGCTGATGAAAATGGAAAATCTCAATAAGACCCGTATCGTTCAGATACTTAGAATAATTGGGCCTATCATAGGGCTAATCACCATCATTGTCATCCCCCCCTTGGACCTTATACCCCCATTGATAGCACCCTTGCCAGACACGGTGCAGGCGCAGGTTCACGATGCCATTAATCAGGGGCTAGATGGCATCATCGTCTATGTCGATCAGGCAGGCAAGGAACCCGTATTTTATGCGGCAGGTTGGAAAAATAAACTCACCCAGGAACCGGCTGATCCGCATGCATTCTTCAAAATTGGCAGTATCCACAAACTGTATATCGCTACATCTGTTGCCAAGCTGGTCAGCAACGGGAGTTTGTCCTTAGAAGACACTCTGGCAGATTATTTACCTGAACTTGTGGGCAAAATTGAATATGCCGATCAGATTACAGTTAGAATGATGGTGCAACATCGCAGCGGCATTCCTAATTTCACCGACCAAAGCGAATTCGACTGGTTCACGCCACACACAGATGGGGACGAGGACCTGGCACGGATATTTGATGAACCAGCCGATTTTAAGCCTAACGCGCGCTACAGTTATTCCAACTCAAATTATCTGTTGCTTGGCCGTATTCTTGATAATGTGTTGGGATATAGTCACCATCAATATGTCTATAAGGAAATATTGGCGCCGCTGGGGCTAACGAATACGTTCTTTACGCTTGATGAAGTGGAATACGACGATGTTGTCAGTGGGTATTGGTATGAATATGACGATGATCTCAGGTATCTTGAAGGGTCGATGATCGCCACGGCGGAGGATGTCGGTATCTTTTTGAGAGCATTGAATGATGGATCATTGCTCAATGATGACGAGGAAGCGATTTATGCCTCAATTTACGAATATGATCATGACGGTTGGGTGCCTGGATACCACAGTATGGCACGCTATCATGAAGATATTGACACCGTCGTGGTTCAGTTTGTGAGCACAACCGGCGGCGATACCTGGGGCACGGCGAATGTGATCGGTGGAAAAGCCACGGCAATATCAAATATCATTTATAACCGCATTGTTCGGATTCTCCACCAATAATTGATTTAGAAAAGGCTTGCCATTAGCTGATCGTTGACCAAACCGCTAAGTTCAAGACGGTCAGCAACTAAATTGTGCCAGGCTAAAGGATTCATCCTCATGGACAAGATTCAAACCGAAAAACCAAAGGCGCAGCGGTGGCAAAGTTACACGCTTGCACAATATGTTGCGTTGCGCAATGGCGTCCCGTTGGGAGACGGCCGTTCCCTGCGCAACATGCTCCAGCGTTCTTTTGGTGCCGCCTCTTTTGCCGGGTTCTGGCGATACTGGAACCCGATTTGGGGGTATGGTCTGGGGCGATATGTGTATGTTCCGCTGCGCCGGGTGCTGCCGCCGGCTGTTGCCTTCATCCTGACGTTTGCCATTTCCGGTGGCCTTCACGATTTGGCCACGATGGCGGTCAGGTGGTCGCCCGCTTTTTTGTTCACGCCCTGGTTTGTGCTGTTGGGCATTGGGGCTGTATTGGGCCGCATTGTTGGGATGGACTTGGGGAAACGGCCGTTTTGGATGAGAGCAGCTGTTAACCTGACATATCTTATAGTCTGCCTGCTGCCCGCGCTGGCACTTAGAAAGGAGATTTTGTGATCACTGTAGCTGACACGGCGAAACGCCAATCCCAGTTCGTAAATTAGCGTAAGCCTCAAACAAAAAGAGCACTTCTGATTTTTCAGAAGTGCTCTAAAAGCTTTGAAATTGGTTTAAAACAGGACAGTCTTAACGGCTATGAAGCAAGTTAGAGGCCGTCAGAAATAGCACCTTTATTACACGTCCAGGTTACGAACCTCGCTGCTGTGGGTCATGATGAAACGTTTGCGCGGCCCTACTTCGCTGCCCATGAGCATATCGAAGGTTGTGTCGGCAACCACCGCATCA